>CAVWEP010000001.1:0-55549 GCA_963754185.1 uncultured Bacillaceae bacterium
TCGACTGGAGCCCCTGACTTAGAAATAAGTGAAAAGCCTTCATCATTTTCATGACTTAATCCAAGCTTACGAATCGCTTCATACATTTGACGTGAGGATGACTCTTTGTCCAGAAAAAGGTTGAACAGCTTGTTCAGTTAGCGGTTTTTTGCTTCGTTGAAGAAAAATCTTCTAAACCAAGTTTGATCCGATACATAATGCTTCACTTTGACATCAGAAGGCTTGAAAATAATATTTTCAATATTTACCTTTACTTCTTTGACTAATCTATTTGGCTTCAGCGGCTTCTCCTTTAGCGAGCAATTTCTTCGCTTCAGCTAATTGAGAGCTTTTGCGGATAGCAATTTCTTTTCTGTCGTCATATCGGTATAAAGAAGGACATCACTCTTTAATATGGCCGTGTCAAGCTTATGGATGGTTGATTCTAAGATTTGCTTCACATTAGCTTGTGGCATACGGTTTTCCAACATCAGTGACACATTCTCAAAAATCCTCCTAATATCACTTAATATTGTTTAAAATCAATAACGATTGTGATAACTTTTTTGAAATTTCCGTTACCATCACATTTTGTGAATCCATTTTTAAGGTTTGAATCGCTTCATTTAATCGCATATTGCTCGGCTTGAGATAGTCGATTTCATTGACAATAGGCTGCTGACTTATTAGAATTTTGTTCGATTTTAGACAAGGCATTAGAGATTTCTCTTCTCACAGCGAGTTCTCTTCCTTGCTCCCTCTAACTGCTGAGCTTTTTATGCGCTTGCTTTAGTTCTTCGGTATGTTCATTCGAGCAATGTTCCGCTAGCATGGCAGCTGTTTATCTAACACTTTCGCTAAAGATGGTTCTTTCTGTACATCTATAAGTAAATTCCGTACAGCCGTTTCAAGTCTTTGTTCTTCAGTAGTTTTCATTGGTGCCTGCGAATTGCAGAAGCAGTTTGCTGTTCGGCTTTCGGACCATTTGTCGAAGTAACGATTGATTCTTCTGTTATACCTAATGATTGGACAAGCTGATTGATGTGACCATTTAATTGAATCCTAGCCTGTGCTACTCGGCCAATTTGCTGAAGCTTTGTCGCTTCTTGGACTGCTTGTTGTAGTTTATTAACTGCTTCTATTGACAGTCCAGGCGTTTTCAGCGCTTCTTTCGTTTGTTCAATTGCTTTGGTTAAGTTCGGTTCTTGCGTCACTTTTTCTTTCACTTGGGGAATGACTTCACTTGGTTTGCTTCCTCTACTTGAGTCTGTTGTTCGATTTGCGTTAACGCATTCGTTAAGTTCGCTCGTGCTTGAACACTTTGACCGGCTTGTTGCAATTTTGCTGTATCCTGTACTGCTTTTTCTAGTTGCTCCACTACTTTCGGTGGTAAGCTTGCACTTTTCGCTACTTCCTTCACTTGATCAAGAGCTCGCGTCAAATTCGGTTCTTGCGCCACTTTTTCTTTCACCTGGCGAATCACTTCGCTTGGTTTCGTTTCTTCTACTTGAGCTTGTTGCTCGATTTGCGTTAAGAGCATTTGTTAAGTTTGCTCGCGCTTGGACACTTTGACCCGCTTGTTGCAATTTAGCTGTATCCTGCACTGCTTTTTCTAGTTGCTCTACTACTTTCGGTGGCAGACTCGCACTTTTTACTGCTTCCTTCACTTGATCCAGAGCTCGTGTCAGATTTGGTTCCTGTGCCACTTTTTCTTTTACACTTCTCACAACCTCAACAGGACTTTTTTGAACTTCCACTATTTGCTGCAGGTTCACTTGTATTTATATTTGAACTTGCATTTTGCTTCTCAACCATAACTAAATTTTGAACAAGCTGTACTTTAGCATTCACTGTTTGACCAGCTTGAGATAATCGTTTTGCCTGTGAAACACTGTTTTCCAACGTTTTTTTACTTGCCTCATTTAGACTTGTATTTTTTAAGAAATCTTCAACAATCTTAATCGCCTTTGCTACATCTGGTTCGCGTTGAGCTTCTGTTCGAACAGTCGTCAGACTTTTTTCAGAAGTCATTGATGAAGAACGACTTGGTTGATACTCAACTCCAAGTTCATCTAAAACAGATAATAAGGACTGGGATAATGGCTTACCATTTAATGCTTCATGCACTGATTTTAAGGTAATATCGGAAATAGCAATTTGTTTCTGTGCCATAATCCGTAGCGTATCCATTTTTTGTTCAGTCGTGCCTTTTCCATTTATTAAAAACTCTTTAACCGCACTTATATTTTCCTTCGTAACTGTCATCCCTCGTGATGTAAAAGCTTTAATAGCCTCATTTACCTGAGAATCTGTATTTGGAGGAATACTTTGTTGTGATGAAGGAGTCGCTACACTTCTATCAGAAACTTTCACCGTATAGTTTCCTTCAGGAGTTTTACCTGTAATTTCAACGAAAACCTTTTCCTGTTCTGGAACCTTCCCTTCAAATGTAACGGTTGAAGTAGTTCCCTTCATAGACACAACAGCATCCTGATTATTTACTCTTTCTTTTACAGTCGCCTGAAGTACATCACCCACATTGGGTTGAGAAGAATTCGCTATTATATTTGATGTCATTCTATGATTATTTTGAATTTGCATCTTAAACGCTCCCCGTTCTGATTAACCTACCTTTTGTATCGGCAGAAAACGAGGAATTTTCATGGGAAAATGGTGGGAATGGGGAGGAAATGATTGAATAGTTAAAGAAGTGAGAGCACAAAATGCCACAATAATATAAACCTTCACTCTAGTAATCCCTATCCTCCCATTCAAAATAACAAAGGTGAAAATATGTGTATTACAAAAGAAACGAATATCATTTCGTTATACATTTGGAAAGCCGATAAGAGCAATAACTCGAGACCATAAAAAAAGAACAAACGCTCACTTCTACTCAGAAATGTGAGGCGTTTATTCTTGATATAAGTCCTCAGATTGTCTCTTCCACTTTGACTCTAAGAAGCCCTTTGAATGTCCAAAGTGTATGCCTTACTCCTCCCTTACTTCATTTTTCAGGAGTAAGAATTTCCTGAACACTAAAGAAATCTGCTGCCATCATTAAAAGTAGCCAATCTCAAGATAAGTATAGAAACATTTCAACAACGATTCAAAAAGCCAAAGTAACTTAATATCATTCGTTTAGACAAAAGTTTTTCTATTTCAGAACTTAGTGTAGATTCACCTATTACTTGTTCTCTCTCTATTCTCAGCTTCATGATATTACCTCCATACCCGTCTGTCGTAAAATCTCCACCAATTTAGCAAATCCCTCTCCCTTAAAATCCTCTGGGAAAATAGCCACAAATGTATATGTACGAAGTGAAGGATAAAATGCGATTTTCCTCTCCGCTTTTTCCGTATATCCCTTATACAGATTGGAATTATACAAACCAAAGTACTCAATAAGATACTTCCGGCCACCCTGTTCAACAATCCAGTCCGGGATGTACGTTTCATTATATTCTTCATTCAAAAAACGAATTGCTTCCCGCTTCACTTTCGCATTAGCAAGTGATTGGATTAGAAAATTATGAAGTACACACTCTTCTTTGGAATCACAGGTTTGGCCATCATCACCTACCAATAAGTTAAATTCCTCTGGTGAAAAGCGATGTTCAGGAAAACTTTCCATGATCCATTGATAGAACTTACTATCATAATGCCGATCTACAACACTGATAAACCTCGGAAAATGCTTACGAAAATAGGCACGATTTAAAGTTGGTAAAGCATCACGATGAATATTTCTCTTTTGACAATATGTCCGCAATACTTGAATTCGATTCCCCTTTGAATGCCAATACTTGTTCGGTACACGTTGAAATTCCGTAATGTCAAATTTCCCTGGATACAGAGCGTTAACAATCTCAATTGGCGAACCATGAAAATGATCAAGAAGCCCACCAAGATTAGCATCTTGCAGCTTTTTTTTCGTAAGGAACATAGGAATGTCTTTTTCCATTTTCCCATCAGCTTTCAATAGCTGTTCAATTGCCTGTCTAACATTAGATAGATCTTTCCAATAACCATTCGGTCTCATTGGAAAATCCTCTATTGAAAAATCATCAGGAAACAAAGAAGTAATCAATTTAGAAACAGAATTAGAATAAGAAGACAGGACACTAGAAAAACGATACGTTACAAGCATATCGCGGTTTACCTTTTAAGGAACATCTTCCAAGGAGATTTGTTCTTTTTCAAGCATATTGAGAAATTGTTTTTTCAATGCAGTAGTGTCTTTACTATAGTGATGAGGAACTTTCTTGAAGTCAGTTTCTTTAAAGAGGTTTGGATACATAGCTTCTACTAAATGAAAAGGAGAGTGTCCATAGCGTTTCAGCGGGTTGGAAAATCCCCATTTTATAAGCGTATTGTAATTAATAACAGATGGTATATCGGCAAATGTCAGACCTTCCTGACGAAGTTTCCATTCAAAACGTTCTTTCACTCGCTCAATATTTCCCCAATAATCAACAGGAACACGGCTAAAATCACATGCATGGTACACACCTGGATAAACAAAATGAATCAGCTTAAGGATTGACTTAAACCGATTTAGTGCTCCCCATAGCTTATTTTCCTGAATGACAGCACGTGTAATTTGAGGAATCTCTTCCTTCGATAAACCAAGCTTTACCTCTAAAACATAACGAATAAGGATAATCACATTTTCATCCTTTTGCCATGTCCCTGTCGGCAAAGCACGGACTCGACCACTTAATAAATCATGATAGGAATTAATTACGAGAGTATTCACTTAAATCCATATGTGAAAGTTTTTGATATTTGTTTATTTCCATTTTTATCACCCAAGATAAGCATAACACAAAAGGGAACTAACGTTTCCTTTTTTAATAAAATTTAATTTTTAAATAACGTGAGTTTTGAATATTCTTTAATGAATGGTTAGACAGCTGAGCATCTGATTTTCTTATCCAAAGACAGACATATACTACTATTCAAGAGAGTCTAATGAAAAGAGATTTTTGGAAAGCCTTAAGGTCTCTTTCATATTCCAAAACTAATCCAGCATTATATAAATTTTCCGCCAAAATATTCTCTATCCACTTCAACTAAGAACTGCTTCAATAATTGATAGCTATCTTCAAGGCTGTGAGTAGCTGAACTTTCGAGACATAATCTACTTCCCCATTTACCCCAAAAAGAAAAAGAGCAACCCCCAATCAAGGCTACTCCAAATATTTCTATTTACAATTTCAAATCAATGTTTCCACCCAAATGCGGCTGAGCAGCGTGTTGAATGGCAGCTACATCAGTTGTACTCATCAACTTTTGAAGAGCTTCACCTTGCTGTTCAGCATTTCCCATTGCCATTTTCATGACTGACATCGAAGCTTGTTGCTGGACTTGTCCTTGACTTAATGCCATTGACATTAATGCGATATCCATGAAAACACCACCTTTCTCTTTCTAATGGACAACAGAGTGTAACTGCTTTTCTAAAAAATGAACTTCACTTTTTAATTCGTTTAATTGACCATTCAACTGATCAATTTCTATCGGAGTAAGTTCATGTTCGAGAGCATATTCGGCTATTTTTTTCATTTCATGAAGCTTCATTTCTATCTCTTCTAAGATACGATCTTGTTTTTTACACCATTCAAGCTGTTGTTCAAGAAACTGTTTATGTTCCTGCTCTTCTTTATCCATTAGTTCCTCCCGTCAAACAGCTTTGTACTGCTTTATATGAAAAGAGACCCTAGCAAAATTCCGAGGCCACTGAAAAACTTACGTTTTTAATTTCGTAAAATAAATTTAAATAAAAAGGTGACATTTCGTTCAAAATTGAACGAAAAGTCGCCTTTCTCTATGCTATTTTTTACTTTGATTCCTTCATTAGGGTCATAATTCGTTTGAGATTGACTGCGAATATGGCCATGGCTCCTTGCATCTGCATGCCAAAGAGACCCGAGGATGAGGCTACATCATACCCGTGTCTATGTTTTAATTCACTATTTTTCGCTTCAATTTTATAGCGTTATTTTGCTTTCTCTTTAAAATCCTCACTATCTTGAAAAGCTTCTTGATCTTTATGTTCTGTCGATTTAATGGTCACGGAATAGGTTTTACTTTTCGCTCCTTCTTTATAACAACCTCTCTTGAAGGACATACTTTACATTTTTCAATATCAAAAAGTAGGTATCTTTTTGATTTTTATTAATCCCTTTTTTTCCTGTACGTGCTTTGCGAATGGCCATATGTCCAGCTTTACAAACATACATTCCTGCATCTTTATTAAACTCAAATTCATCTTCTTTTTTGCGAGTTCCTTGTGTAATTAGTGGATTTAATTTGGATACTAATTGTAATTTATTTTCCTTTGCATAGTGAATATTATCTTTTTCAGAATAAGCTGTATCTCCAATGACCGTATCAATTTCCATACCTGTTTCTTGACTTTTTTCAATTAAGGTTTGTAGATATTTTCCATCACTTTTTTCACCTGTTGTCATAACCGCAGCTGTAATAATACGTTCATCATTCATCGCAATATGTGTTTTATAGCCAAAGAAAGAGGAGTCCGCTGTTTTATGACCCACACGTGCATCTGGATCATTTGAATAAGAGAGATGTTCTTCGTAATCTTCTACGATTTCTTTTAAATAGTTCAGCTTTTCTTTGACATTTGGATATTGGCGAATGGTTTCTTCTTTTTCAACGGCTTCAATGACTTTTTGGCAATAGTTTAGTTCATCTTTTAATTCGTTCGTTGTTGTTTTTGGAGGGAATTTTTCTTTCATAGTTTCATCGATTTGATAAACAGCTTTTCGTAGTAATTTGGATTTCTCCATTAAAAATTCTTTCGGTGATTTTGAGTTATAACGTGCTTTCGTATGTGTGGCATCCACGATAATGGATTTACTTTTAATAAGTTTCTTTTCCAGTGCAGATTTCAACTGTTTTTTGAATCAGCATATCTAATAAACCTACATCTTTAAGACGAAGTTTGCGAAATTTCGTTAATGAACTTGGATTAATGACCGCATCTTCTGGTGCCATATCAAGGAAATATTTAAAAGACATATCATATTTAGAACGTTCGACAACATCGACATCTGATAAATCAAAGATGGATTTCAGTAATAAATATTTGAACATACGAATCGGTGGCACTGCATTGCGACCATTATCGAGACAATATTTATTCTTTAATTCTTCGTATACAAAGGAAAAATCAACAAGATCATTGATTTGACGAAGCATATTATCTTTAGGCACAACGATATCGTAAATCGCCATAAATGGACTAGAGATTAAGAGGTTGTTGGTTTGAAATCATCCGAAACACCACCTAGAATTAGTACAACTATTATACAATAAAACAGCGTACCCTTCCTCGAAAAAATCGAGAAAGGATTCGCTTATTCAAACTATATGGACTTTTTCAGTGGCCTCAAAAGTTCCTAAAGTCTTTTCCTTTTTTAGCTAATTTACGCCGATGGGGCGAACATTAACGAAGAAGTAGTGAAAACTCCTTGTGGTTGTTGGTTAGCTTGAGCCAACATTGCTTGTGCTGCTTGAGAAAGAATAGAATTCTTAGTTTGGTCCATCATTTCTTTCGCCATATCAACGTCACGGATACGAGATTCCGCAGCAGTTAGGTTTTCAGAAGATGTTCCAAGTTATTGATTGTGTGCTCTAAACGGTTTTGATATAGCACCTAGTTTAGAACGTTCTGCAGAAACTTTTTAATTGCAGTCATCAATAGCTTGTAATAGCTGACGTTTGCTTGACTCTTGTGTTACCAACTTTAACATTATCTACATCCAAGAGCAGCTGTCTCTCATATCTTTAATAGCCACATTAATAGTTTTGGCCTGTGTTAGCACCAATTTGGAAAGTCAGACTTGACCATCTGCATGTCGTAACAGTAGCAGCTTGTATGTCTGAGAAACGAGATAATGCATTAGAAGCACCTACTTTAACAGAATCACCTGCATCTTTAATTTTAATAGTTAATCCATTAATCAGCACCTGCAATACCCGTCCTGCTGCAGCTAGTAATTATTCCGCAGCCAGTACCAGCAGAACAGCAAATCTGTATCTGCAGCACATCAATGCAGTTGATATCTAGGTGCTATAGTGTACCGCAATAGCGCAACTGTATTAGTATCATACTTTGTAACCCATTAATTACAGTATGAAATATCAATCTGTAGTCACCACCAACAATACCAAGTAGTTACGCATTTTTATCTGTTCAAGAGCAGTTACATGAATCTATACTACTAGTAGCTAAATCGCCTGAATTTAGTCATTAGTAGTTAGCACTTTCAGCAGTTAGCAGAAGATTTATCCATAGCACCATTCAATAATTTTTTTGTATTGAATTCAGTATGTATTACGCAATACGTGTCAATTTCTTTAGCTAATTGATCTAATTTCATTTTGAATTTCTCTACGGTCATCAGCAGTATTTGTATCATTAGCAGATTGAACAGCTAGTTCACGCATACGTTGAAGAATAGCAGTGTGTTTCATTTAATGCACCTTCAGCTGTTTGAATCAAAGAAATACCATCTTGAGCATTTCTAGAAGCTTGGTCCAAACCACGAATTTGTCCACGCATTTTTTCAGAGATTGCTAGACCTGCTGCATCATCTCCAGCACGGTTAATACGAAGACCTGAAGATAATTTTTCCATTGATTTTGCTTGTGCATTGCATTTGCTGCACCCAACTGACGATACGTGTTAAGTGCTGCAATATTGTGATTAATTCTCATTTTATTTTCCTCCTTGAGTGTTTGTAAGTTCCCACATCCATGTGGTTTATGTAGTTGAATAGTGAATAAGTCGGCCGCCTATATCACTATTCAACGTTACATGTTTAATATCGACTCTTTTTACTAACTATTTAGTAAAAAAATTTATTTTTTTCGAAAAAATTCGCTGAAATTTGTCAAAGATTTGACTTCTGTATTTAGCAGCTTGGTTATTTTCCTGTTGAATGGAGAGATAGATTTCTTTTCGATGAATATCGATATTTTTTGGTGCATTGATTCCGAGTTTGATTTGTTCTCCTTCAACGGCGAGTATGGTGATTTCAATGTCGTTGCCAATCATGATGGATTCGTTGAGTTTTCTAGTGAGAACGAGCATTTATTTGACCTCCTGTTTTTCTTGTACTGAAGGTTGGATAAAGGAATGACGAGTTGTATATTGATCCGTCTTCATGATGTATTGTTTTCCTCGTTTGTTATTCATATTTAGAATAACAGGTGCTTGAAGATTAGCTGTGCTATCTTCGAATGGTTCTCGGACGGTTAAAATAGCGAATACAGTGACATCTTGTTCAGTTTGAATATGTAATTCATCGAGTACGTCTTGAGAAAGATCAATTTCATAGGTTGGAAATACATCAAATGGATTCATCATAATAAAGGCTACTTCTTTTGTTGTTACCGATTGCAAGAACGAAAAATGGTGTTTCATCTAATGGGAGTAACGTGAACTTTTTTTCGTCTAAAAACCCTGGAATCCCGCTTTCAAATGTAAAAATATCTGTTTCCTTAATCTCTATTTCCCCATGAAATTTTGTCTGAATCTTCATTGTTTATCACTACCTTATTCATTAATAACATCTATTTGTAACGAATTTTTTTGACTTACGCTGACACTAACATCACCTGGTGTGTAGTCATGAATTGGCTTGTTAATTTGAACATCAATAATTGGCTTTTGTGTTTGAACATCAAACTGAACCTTTGCTTGCTCATAATGCATTTTGACACTAAAAGGCGATGGAATCCAGCCAAGCCCAAATTGTTTTTGTTGGACGTTCCTATTTTCTTTTGCATGAGCCGCTATCGGATTGCCGCCTCTTTCGATATGCATCAAATCATCGCCTTCTCGTGCTCGTCGTGCTAGACCTTCTAATGCTTTTTGCTTAGCCATCTGAGCATTTTCTGCTGTACGCTTGAGAAATATGGTTTAATATCCATCTGTGCCCATGCTTCCGATTGATCAATCGTTAGCTTGACCAGGAGATGACTTTCATATTGACAATTGCTTGTGGCTGTTTAATCGTTTGGATTGCTTTCGGCTGTTCAATTCGTTGCACAGGATCTGTAATTTGAATACTCGTTTGAATAAATGTAGATTGCATTCTAATTTGTGGTAATTGCATTTCATTCACCTCTTTAAAAAAGAGCTAACTTAAAAGCCACCTACACTTATACACTGTAAAAAAGCTATTCATCAAGAATAGCTTTATCTTAGAAAATCAAGTAAACTAGGTTGAATAATTTTCGCACCGACACTAAGAGCAGCATTATGAACACTTTCTTGAGTCGTGAAATTAATAATGACTTTTTCCATATCGACATCCTCATTATTAGACAACACTTTCTGAGCAATGACTTCTTGCTCGCTAAGCCGATCAGCCATGAGATTAATTCGATTCTGTTTGGCTCCAACTTGTGCTTGAGTATCAATAAATTCATTAATGGTGTCATCGATATCCGCCAATTAAATTAGTAATTTCTGATTCACAGTATTTGGATTACTTAATGCTTTATATAATTTCTCAATAGATCCCGTATCACTAAGCGCATCTTCAAATACTTTTCCACTTGTATTAATCGAAATCTTAATCCCATCAAATACTTCAATTTGAATTTCACCAGTGCCATAGCTAGGTGCCCCTGCATTTGGATCCGTTCTTGAATAATGGTATCCGATGGTCTTGTATTTGTATTATATCCATTAAAAATATACTGTTCACCCAATTGTGTATCACCAATATCGACAATATGCTGCTTCAATTCTTTAATTTCTTCAGCGATACTCCCACGTTGACTTTCCTCATACGTACCATTACTTGCTTGAACAGCTAGTTCTCGAATTCTTTGTAAAGCTGAGATAGCTTGATTCAATGCTGAATCGGTACTTTCTGTCCAGCTAGTCGCTTCACTAATATTGCTTGAATATTGCTCGACTTGATTTAAGTTTGTCCGATACGTCATTCCCATCATTGCTGCTGCAGGATCATCTGATGGTTTGGAAAACTTCTTTTGTGTTGTAATTTGCTCTTGTAATTTACCTAGTCTTTCATAGCTATTGCTAATATTATTAAGCATATTATTAGAAAGCATAGATTGCGTAATTCGCATCGTTCTTCACCTCATTTATGATCTACCGATTGCTCACATACCATTAATCAATTTATCTAACAGTTCATTTATTACTGTAATCATTCTTGCCGATGCATTATAGGCTTGTTGATATTTAATCATATCAGTCATTTCTTCATCTAAGGAAACAGAACTAACCGATTGACGATTTTGATCAATCGAATCTACCAAAGTTTGTGTATTTGCTTGGTTTTTTTGTGCACTTGCCGAATTTACACCAAGATCTCCAATGATTCCTGCAGTAATAGTCATCGAATGAACCTGTTAAACCACTAGGTAAAGCAGCTTACTATTATTGTATTCTGTAAAATTCTTTGATTTAATTTCCGCTAAGTTATGAGCATTTTCATTGTCTCCAGCCGCACCACCTGGTTGACCCGCAGCGGCGATTAACGAAGCATTTTCAAGAATAACTGGATTCACTTTAATCTCTTGAGCTGCATTTGTTGAGGATCAGAATCAATTATAAAGAAGTTTAGGATCCGTTACGTTTAGGGTCATCGGATCAGCTCACCTAAAGCATAACCTTGCTGATGTACATGATTAAACTCATTCACAAAAGCCTCCGTCAGATTATTTAGCTTTTGCAACATGTCTGGTAGTCCATAGATTTCCCTTTGAATCTTCATTGGCATCACGACTCATCTACATACCCGGCACTCTCAATCAACGCAGCAAGTTCACCAGAAAATTTATAGTTCGTTAATGATGTTACTCTCCAACCTGTAATACTTTTGATCGTCACACCGTTAACGATTCCCGTCGTTGCATCTTTGCAATCTTCTACTTCTGACATACCTTTAATTCCCTGTGTTCGTCAACGCTAATTAAGTTAACAGAAGTACCATCTTCTAGGATTAAGTCTAGTATTATACAATCCTTCCGCTACAGCTCGATCAGCAATTCCATATTGAGTTGGAATAACGGCTTCGACTTTCACATTGACAAGATTAGATAATTGATCGACGAGTAAATCTCGCTGAATCATATAAATCATTAGGAATAAAACCATTAGGTTCAATTTCACTTATACTCTTATTTAAATCATGAATATTAGAAATAATTGTGTTAATTTCTTGTTCTTTAACTCCGATTTGATATTGCAGATCCTTTTGAACATTCGTTAATGATGTATGATAATAATTAAGTGTATCTGCTACCATTTGACCAGCTGCCGCTACAACAGATCGTGCCGAAGTACTATTAGAATTAGTCGTTAAATCTTCTAACGACGTCCAAAACGAATTCATCGTAGTAAGCAAGCCGCTATCAGTCGGATCATTCATAATTTCTTCCATTTTCATTAACGATTCACTTTGAGAGCTGTAATAGCCTAATTCACTATTTTGGCTACGATATTGTGTATCTAAAAAGCTATCACGAATTCGCTGTACAGATCCTGCTTCAACCCCTGTCCCAAGCTGACCAGGTACCTTCGGGCTATTCAGTCCTGGACTAGGAAAGGCAGTCGTTGGATTTAAATTCAATCGTTGTCGGGTATAGCCTGGTGTATTGGCATTAGCCACATTATGACCAGTTGTATATAGAGCTGTTTGGGCCGTCGTTAAGCCTCGTTTGGATGTTTCCAAGCCCATAAAAGTCGAAATCATCTATGTAGTACCTCCTATCTTTATGCTTTCGAATCAAACATACTTTTCATTTGCTTCGGTGGTTCTCCATTGGTTTTATCATAATTATAATTACGATCCTGTGGTCGCAATAAATCTAGTGATAAATTAACAAATTGCAAGGACGTAACCAGTAATTGCTGATTTAATTCATTTTGATTCTTTTAATTTCTTTATTTCATCTAAAAGTTCTTCTTTTAAACGTCGTAACGCGTCTGCCTCTGTTGGCTCAGCTACCTCAATCACTTCATCTATTGTAGCTTTCTTACCTGACATAAAGGCAAGAACGGCTTTTTCACGTTCTTTTTCCATTTGCGTAATCGCTGTTACATGCTTTTGTTCATCAATCAAGAGAGCAGTGAGGGCGTCCGTGTTTCCTTCTTTGATGATGGTTGTTTTCTTTTCAGCAAGCTGATTTAAGCTTTTATGTAGTTTAATTAATTTTTCAAGTACAGTGATGATGGTTTGTGCGGACACTTTCATTTTCCTCCTCTGCATAAAAATGACGGACGAATGAGAAATAAATCCGTCCGCCTATTTTAATCAAACATTTGATTAATTTTTCGAGTAGAAGTCTATGATTCCTTTTGCAGTCGCTTTTGGATTAAGGGCATATGTGCCGTTCTCGACTTGAAGTTTAAGTTGCTCGACTTTTTTCTGTCTTTCATCTGCAACTTGAACCCAGTTGCATTTCTTTAGCCGCAGAAGAAATCTCTAATTTATCTCGATTTGCTTTATATGAAGATTTTACGTTTTCTAGTTTATTTGCTTGGAGATTATAAGGATTGACTCCCATTCGAACCGATACCATTAATTTTCATTCTTCAAAACCTCCTTTGGTCGATTTTTTCAAATCCGTTTCAACTATGTGTATACGCTCATAGCTGCTTTTGATTCGTCTCTATTTCTATTATCGACCATGATTTTAATTTTTTTATCCTTTACCATATATTTCGCTCGACATCTTTCGTTTATTAGTGTCGAATGATATTCCTCATAGAAAAAAACTGCAAGTCTCCCTGCAGTTTTTCTATAAATCCTTCGTAAAATACGTAGTTTTCTTATCTTTTAATTCCTGCTGATGCTGTGTTTCTTTTTCAAAGTGATCTAAATCAGAACGAATAGAATCAGACAATTTCCACAGAGCCTACCTGTTTTTATAATGGTGCCACATTTCTCACATGGATAACCTAAATTTGGATAGTGTGCCGTTCTTAGTCTTCCTGTTTTAATAAATTTTAAAATTAACTCCTCTTCGACCCCTGTTCCTTCAACAACCTCCGCAAGGGTCGCCGTACGATTCTTTGTTTTTCGAATAAATTGATAGACCTTCTCAAATTGGACTTCTTCTTCCTTATAACACGCATCACACACATCTCGAAATTTCGTTCTAACAAATAAAGCTCCACAGTTCGGGCAGTTTTCTAAACTATTCATGTTAATTTCCCCTTTAATTAGACCTTTTGTACTAATTATATCGAAAAAATTGGCAAATACTTTAGATATTTAGTGAAAAATTACCGAGCAATCGTAAGAGATTGGATTTTTTCCGCTCCAGCTAGCTTAAGAGCTTTAGCAGCATGCCTAAGGGTTGAGCCTGTTGTGTAGATATCATCCACAATGACTATACTTTTTCCTTGTATACTTGAGGAATCTATTATTTGAAATACTTGCGCTAACGAAATTCGTTCCTGGCGTGACTTTTTCGACTGCTTTTCCGTATGAATCCTTGTTAGCAGCGGTGTACATTCCACTTCGGAAACATCAAGCAAAGCTTGTGCTTGATTAAATCCACGCTCCTTTAAGCGTTCCTCACTCAATGGAATCACGGTAATGAGGTCATACTCCAATTTTTCTAGATGCTCTTTTACATAAAAAGCAAACACTTCAGCCAAAGCATAGTCGCCACGATACTTGTACTTCGCAATCACTTCTTTCATAAAATCATTATAATGAAACAACGAGCTATTTTTTGTTAAATAGCCTGCCCATTCCGGATCATTTTCCCATCTGACACAATCTAAGCAAAGCGTACCTTGACGAAATTTTTCATGGAGCTCGCGTGAACAGATGCCGCACGTTTCTCCACCGATCCAAGCTAATTTCCCCTCACAATCGCTGCAAATCGGGCTTTCTTTTTTGTTCAGAAATAAGCTTGTCCATGTCAGCGGCCTCTTGATTTCTTCATTACATAGATAACAATTCATCTAGCAAACCTCGCTTCTTTGCTTCTTGATTCATCATGTTGATATGCTGAATTGCTTCAACCATGGCATTGCTTTTTCCGTAATGAAAAAAAGTGACATTGCCTGTAGGATGTGAAAAACTACGTCCCACTCGGCCAGCAATTTGAACAAGGGCACTTTCTGTAAAAACTTCATGCTCAGCACCGATGACCGCCACCTCTAATCGTTCAATCGTGACGCCTCTTTCTAAAATAGTTGTCGTGAGTAGACCTTGGATTTCACCATTTCGTAGCGCCTGCACTCTTTCCTTTCGTGCTGGATGTTGCGAGTGAACCGCCCCGAGAGTTGGAAATAAAGGTTGAACCTGTTCCATAATCGTAATGCTGGGGAAAAATAATAAGATTGGTGTTTGTCCGTTGAAGCCGCTCATCGACCCACTCTTTAATAGGCGACGGGATTTGTTTTTTCTGAAATTGTTTTTTCCAGTTGCCGCACCATTTCATCATTGGTACAGGAATGGGTTTGCGATGATAACGTGCTGGGATCGTAACAGCTTGGAGTTTGCCGCTGCGGTATTGAGCTTTCATCTTTTCGATGGTGTGGCGGTTAGATAAATGGTAGCGGAGGTTTGTTTTTTCGCTTTATTGACAGCATAGTGAAGTGTGGCGTCTGCTGAGTATGGGAAGGCATCAACTTCATCAATGATGATCGTGTCGAAAGCCTGTTGAAAGCGAAACAACTGATGTGTAGTGGAAACCGTAAGTGGGGCAAGCTTGTGGCGGTCCTCACTGCCGCCGTATAGAGCAGCAACTTCAATTGCAGGAAAGGCTCGTTTCAGCCGGGGTGCTAATTCAAGGACCACATCCGTTCTTGGTGTGGCGATACAAATCCGTTTATTTGCGAGCAGCCCGGCTTCAATGCCAGCAAAAAGCACCTCTGTTTTTCCTGCACCGCACACAGCCCAGACTAAAACTTCTTCGTTTTCAAGAATAGCTTGTTTCACTCTATCGGAAGCCGTTTGCTGTCCTGTAGAAAGCGTGCCTGACCAAGCCATTACTTGTTCAGGAATTGTGAGGTTGGCTGGCGGACCAGACCACGTATAAAGCGGTGTGCACTCGCTCACCCGCCCCATCATGATGCACGAACGGCAGTAGGTACACGCTTGTCCACAAATAGCGCATGGAAACGTGTAAAATAAATGCTTGTTTTGATTGCCGCAGCGCAGACAAGTATTGTTTTGAATACCAGGAGTTTGGGTAACATAGCCTTGTTGTACATGTGCATGGAGAATTTCTTCTGGAAAAGGGATTTCAGTAGCTAGTAATTGGCGACCGGATAAATGATGCTGGAGCTCCATGGAATAAGTGGTTTTCAAATGGAAATACCTCCTTTTTTAGTTGTCCTAGAACAAATTTTAAAGAACTTTTATCAAGAAATATTTCATCCAAACAAATTAATCCCGTCATGTCTTTTGAACTAATTCCGCCGATTTAGCCATTAATCCCGCCAAAGTTTCAAATATTCCTGCCCATTCACTATTAATCCCGCCAACTCAGATGATACACTCGATTTTTCGTCGAACCTGTATAAGGTAAATGACTAGATCGCAGTATTTTCAGTGCAACCGAATCAGATTCTATATGAAGAAACTTTCGTAATTCCCGATTCGTAATGGTCGGTTTTATCAGCAATGCATAATCGCGAAGTGCCATAAGATGTGCATCACGGGAAGTAATATGAACAGTGGCACATAGCCACATGCCACATTTTCTCGTCATCGGGATTGCTCCGCACTTCGGACACCGGACACCAGTAGCAAGATCGTCAGGTAAAATATTGTAGTTTTCCAGTAATTTCGGAATATGTGGCGTATGTGCTTTTAATCAAGGATTAGCTAGTTTTTTCAATTCTTTTTTCGACATAATCTCTTGCTGATGCTTTTGTATCAGCTCCTCGATTTTGAATACTAAACTATTTTTTCGCACAAAATTTTTGATAAATCTTTATTTTCTGCTCGTAACACAGCCTTTGAATTGGCACTCACAACTAATGTTTCAATAGGTATCGATTGGAAATTGTTTCATGGAGAGCCAGCCAGAAGTTTTTTTCGTTGTAGATTTCACTTGCAGAACTGGGTCATCAAATGCTTCATTTTGATCATTGAGAGTTCGAATAATTTGCTTGAAGGTATCATCGAAAAACAGCTCACCAGCCATATTTTTTACTTCCAGAATGAGAAAAAAATAAGAAGAAAGAACAAGAAGATCAATTTGAAACGGGTGCGGCTTGCCTGGAAGTCGAAGATCGTGGAAAATGAAATACTCATTTGTAGGAAGAATCTATAAAATAGAACTGGACGGACCTGTTCTCCCCAATAGCCAGCCGTTCTCCTACCAAGCTCCGACTCTAATGCTGGCCGCTTTGGGTGATCGAGCGCTAATCGTCTTAAAATCATCTCGATTAGCGTTACTTTAATAGGAATACTACATGATTTAACAATCAAGTATCACTCCTTTTACTTGTTTGCTATAACCATTCAACCTTCATACGCAGAAATCCTGCTGAAATATTGTGAACTTTTTGTCAAAGCACAAAATCCATTGTTTCAAAATCAGTTGTCGAGCAACCTCGTTGCTTAATTCCGCCAAATTTGAAAAAAATCCTGCCGATTTGAACATTAATCCTGCCAAAATTTCAAATATTCCCGCCAATTTAATGATTAATCCCGCCAATCTGCCTTCCACAACAAAAAAGAGCCCCACTCAGGCTCTTCCTCTACACCTTATACCATCCCATGCCCATCGCCCCTTCACCGATGTGCGTGCCAATGACAGGGCCGAAGTAGGTAATATCAAATTCCACATTCGGCAGCCTTGCTTCGAGCTCAGCTTTCCATTCCCGCGCTTCTTCTTCACGATTGGCCTGAATAATAACAGCCTTATAATGTTCACCGCTCGCGGCGTCTGCCGCTAATAAATCAGATACTCGTTTCAATGCTTTTTTCCGGGTGCGAATTTTTTCAAAAGGAACAATGACTTTGTTCTCAAAATGAAGCACCGGCTTAACCTGAAGCAAACTACCAATCAAGGCTTGCGCACTGCTTAACCGACCGCCGCGCTGCAGATGCGCTAAGTCATCCGCCATAAAATAGGCAATAGCAGATTTCTTAATCTCTTCTAACCTAGCAAGAATGTCTTGCGGACTTTTTCCTTCAAGCGCCATTTGCGCTGCTTCTAGGACATAGAAGCCCTGAACTCGGCAGCTAATCTCAGAATCAAAGGCATACACTTCAATACCATCGACCATTTCAGCAGCTGCTAAAGCACCCTGATACGTACCGCTAATTCCACTTGATAAGTGAATAGATACGACCGCATCATACTCTTCTGCTAATCGCTGAAACAGCTCAACAAACTTCCCGATTGGCGGCTGTGAAGTAGTCGGCAATTTCTCTACTTGCTTGACTTTTTCGTAAAACTCCTCCGCCGTCAAATCCACTTCTTCCTCATAGACTTCTCCTTCAAAAATAACCTGTAGCGGAATCATATGTATATGTAAATGTTCCCGAATTTCCTTAGGAATATAGGCTGTACTGTCGGTTACGACTGCCGTTTTCATAGTAAAACCATCCTTTAACCATTTTCTTTCTTCATATTCTAAATGAAATCGCCTCTATTTGCATTAAAAAAACCTGACTCCCACTAGAGCCAGGTTTAATAAACTTTACTTCACTTCCACCCAGCCGTTTTTAATCGCAAGGACAACGGCTTGGGTACGGTCATTCACATTCATTTTTTGTAAAATATTACTTACATGGTTTTTGACTGTTTTTTCACTGATGTATAAGGTTTCACCAATTGCTCGGTTACTTTGTCCATCTGCTAACAGTTGAAGGACTTCACATTCACGTCTTGTTAATAAGTGAAGCGGTCTTCTAATTTCAGGCGCTTGCGCAAAATCCCCACCTGCATTTTCCTCAGCAGCTAAACGGCGATATTCCTTCACCAGATTATGCGTGACTTTTGGATGCAAATAAGAGCCTCCTTCTGCCACAACATGCACCGCTTCAATCAGCGCATCTGCGTCCATTTCTTTTAATAAATACCCTTGAGCTCCTGTTTTAAGAGCATGCTGTACATAGTTTTCATCATCATGAATCGACAAGATGATGACTTTTGTATCAGGATAGCGATTGACTAACATTTGTGTCGCTTCTATCCCATTCATATGTGGCATATTAATATCCATGATCACTACATCTGGGTGATATTTTTCCACAAGATCCATCGCTTCGCTGCCATCATCGCCTTCCGCGACAACATCAAACGATGCTTCAAAATCCAAAATACGTTTTACCCCTTCTCGAAACAAGCTGATGGTCATCAATAATGACGATACTAGTCTTCAATGTTCCATCCTCCTCTATCCTATTTTGTATAATTATGATTTACTCTCTAATTTTTCATGATGAAAAGGTATTTGAATCATAACAAGCGTTCCCACGTCTGGAGCAGAATCAATACTAAACGCACCTTCAAGCAAGTCTACCCTTTCTCGCATACCCATTAAACCAAATGAACCTTCTTTTTGGACGGACATATCAAAACCTTTACCATCATCTTTTACAACGACAGTAACCATTTCTTTTGCAATAGACATTTTGACTTGAATCCGTTTAGCCTCTGCATGCTTCAAGGCATTTTGAAAGCTTCCTGAACGAGTCGAAATAGAGCAACCTCCATCTGATCCGGAAGTCGTATAACTTGTCCAAGATTAAAAAATTCTATTTGTATACCTTTATTATAGTCTTCGGTTGTTTGCAGGTATTTTTTGAGGGTCGGTATTAAACCTAAATCATCAAGTGCCATCGGACGCAGATCATAAATAATTCTGCGCACCTCATACAAGGCATTACGAACCATACCTTTTAAGCTGCGAATCTCCTTGAGTGCTTCCTCTGGTCCACTTTCGCGTTGAACACGTTCAATTAAATCGGAACGCATCATCACATTGGCCATCATTTGTGCAGGGCCATCATGAATTTCTCTAGAGAGCTTTTTACGCTCCTCCTCTTGAGCTTGAATAATTTTTAACCCAAATTCCTGCTTCATTTTTGCCGCTTCAAGCACTTCTCCAACTTGCTTAAGGTCTTGTGTTAAATAATTCAACACAACATTTGTTTGCGAAGCAAGATGAGTTGCCCTGCCAATCGTTTTTTGCAAACTCTTTAATTGAATCTCCAGTTCGTCCCGTCGTTTACGCAGTTGTTTCTCTAGCTCACGATTTACCTGCAAATCTACCTGAAGCTTATGAGCACTTTCGTAGGCATCACGCACTTGCTCTTCTGAAAATTTATTAAAATGCTTGCTTACCTCTGATAATCGTTTTCGAGCAAACCGACTTTTTACTTCAAGCGCATCACTTTCATCAATAACAAACAAAACTCTCACTTTAATGTCCTCAAGCTCTTTTGTTAAGGATTCAAAATCTCGGCGGCATTGCTCCTCAATTTCAAAGATTGAGTCTTTGCTTTCATCTACTGTTTTAATCATCTTTTCTAAGATGTTGTCCAAAGCTTTTACATCAAAATTTTTTATGGACATCCCAACTGCCTCCATTACATGAACCTGTTCTCCGATTTCCACCTCATTTAAGAGAAGAGAACTAGTATAAGGGACAACATTATGAACATATTGTACCAAAAAAACGAACAAAAATACGTTGAAATTTGTCACACAATCTTCAAAATTATAATAAAAGCCGATAATTATCAAATTGTCACAAAAAGTTCACAAATCAAAAATTGACTTTCATCATTCTCCTACAAAGGAAGGAAATCAACGGAATTAGTATAACATGAATACTATTGCCACGATTAAGCCAAAAGCCTTATATTGAACTACTCACCACTTAACACCCTTACGGGTTGTTTGAAATGGGAGATTCCTAAGAACACCAGTGTATCCACTAGTTATTGATTAGGCTAGCCCTGTCGTTCCGACAGTTAGAAGTCTTATGGCTTCGTTTTTAAGATTTTGTCCTGCGTTAATATCTCGATTATGGTGAGTATTACAATTTGGACATTCCCATTCACGCAATGCGAGATTTTTAACGTCTTTATTTTGGTAGCCACAGCAAGAACATAGCTGACTAGATGGAAAGTTTTTCGCAACAGTAACTACTTGTTTGCCATACCATTTTGCCTTATATTCAAGTATATCTTTGAACTGTGACCATGACACTTCACTGATCGCTTTGGCAAGTTTTCTATTTTTAAGCATGTTCGATACTGACAAATCTTCCATTCCGATAATGTCGTGGTTTTTGACAATTTCAGTGGAAATCTTGTCTAAGTAATCCTTTCGTGCATTGACAATCTTTTCATGGATACGTGCTACTTTGATTTTGGCTTTGTACCAATTAGCACCGCCTATCGTTCGTCTACTCATAATTCGTTGTGCTTTGGCTAGTTTTTCTTCTAGGGTGCGGAAAAACTTTGGATTAGAGTATATGGTTCCATCGGAAAGAATGGCAAAATCTTTGATGCCGACATCTATGCCAAGAGCCGAGCTAGTTTTAGGCAATTCTGATACTTCTGCTTCCACTCCTATGGAAACAAAATATTTACCCGAAGGATTTCGTCTGATTGTAGCGTTCAAAATACGACCTTCCACTTCACGACTTTTCGCAAAGCGAACAAGTCCGAGTTTGGGTAATTTGATGTAGTTATCTATTACTGCTATGTTTCCATTCGTATGCTTAGTTGTATAGGATTGAACAGGATTTTTTTTGGACTTAAAACGTGGTTGTTTATTCTGCTTACTATAATAGCGATCATAAGAATCTGCTAAGTTTTCAACAGACTTTTGCAAAGCAATACTATCTACTTCTTTTAGGAAGTCGTAGTGTTGCTTTAGTTCAGGAAGAGATTTAACGGTTTCTTTTTTATTTAGGTATTCACCCTTCCAGTTATTTACTGGAAGTTGACCGTTCTGAACCATTTCTTCACAAATATACCAATAAGCATCTTTGTCTTTCTGTTTGCCAAGAAAGAAATTGAATACAAATCTTGTACAGCCAATGGTTTTGTTGATGAGTTCGATTTGCTTCTTATTTGGGTATAGGCGAAATTTATAGGCTTTATTGACTATCATTGATTATCACCTCCTCCTTGTGTATTATTATGATATACATTAATTATACTATGTATTATTTCAATACACAAGGAGGGTTATATTATGTCGCAGGTTTTGAATATGCGTTATCCAAAAGAATTGTTGAAACGTATTGATGAGTTCAAAGAAAAGAAAGGTTTTACAACTCGTACTCAAACGATTATTTATCTCATTCAATATGCTCTCGAACAGTCGGACAATCGAGATGGCAAGTAGCCATCCCTTGTCCGAAGGCGATTCATCCCCTCCCTACTCATTGGGCTAACGCCCTTCACATTCCTTGAGGAAGGGGTATTCTCGTCTATTTATAATAAAACATTGATCCATTTCGAACGGAAGGAGGATACACATGTTATCCTATTACTTAACTGTACAAAATCGTGGTGAAAATGAAATTGTAATTGAAAAATCACGCTTTATTGCCCATGTGGCACGAACCGAAACAGAGGCAGAAGCTCAAGCCTTTATTAGTGAAATAAAAAAACAACATAAAGATGCTACTCATAATTGTTCCGCCTATTTAATCGGTGAGAACGATCAAATCCAAAAAGCTTTGGATGATGGCGAACCTAGCGGTACTGCTGGCGTCCCTATTCTTGAAGTTCTTAAAAAGAAGAAGCTGAAAGATACCACCGTTGTCGTAACACGATATTTTGGTGGCATTAAGCTTGGCGCCGGCGGACTGATTCGTGCTTATAGCAAAGCCACTTCGGAAGGTGTCGAGGCAACTGGCATTGTTGAACGAAAATTAATGCGTGTTATTTCAACAAAAATTGACTACACCTGGCTCGGTAAGCTTGAAAATGAATTACGATCTTCTATTTATCAAATCAAAGAAATAGAATACCTGGACCAAGTCATGATTCATATTTTTGCTGAAGAGGAAAAAAAGCAAGAGTATATCGCCTGGATGACTGAGCTAACAAACGGCCAAGCAGACATTAGCGAAGGAGATTTGCTGTATTTAGAACAGAAATTAGTTCCAAAAGCTTAACGTTCACCTAGAAAAAAGAAAATTTTATTTTACGAATAAGGAAAATCGTTGTAAAATTAAAGTTGGATTATCTTATAATATAGCAAATACACTCGAGAAATAGCAAATCATACGCTATTTTGCCAAAAAGGAGAAACATGGATGTCTACTACTAGACGTGTTTATAGAGTTAAGAAAAGAAAAAGGAAACGCAGTAAATTACGACTTTTGCTAGTCCCTCTTTTTGTACTGCTTTTAGGAACAACAGCCTACGGAGCTAACTTATATTTGAAGGCTCAGGACGTTTTTAAAAGTTCCTTCAACCCTGTCGATGCATCGGCTAAACGGGAAGCAGCAGTTAACCCGCTTGAGGACAATTTTTCCATGCTCTTCATTGGAATCGACGATAGTGAGCATCGTAATCAACAAGAGCATTCTCGTTCAGATGCATTAATTTTAGCTACATTTAATAAGGATCAAAAATCTATCAAACTGTTAAGTATCCCTCGGGATTCATACGTCTATATTCCAGAGAAAGGAACATCAACGAAAATTAACGCCGCTCATGCAGCAGGCGGTCCTAAAGCAACAATGGATACCATTGAGGAATTATTAGATATTCCAGTGGATTACTACGTTCGCATGAATTTTGATGCTTTTACGGAAGTGGTCGATGCACTTGGCGGAATTGAAGCAAATGTTCCATATGCGATTACGGAAAGTGATTCAGGCGACAAGAGAGATGCCATTCATTTAGAACCAGGATTTCAAACGTTAGATGGTGAGGAAGCTTTAGCTCTTGCTCGTACTCGAAAACAAGATAGTGATATTCAACGTGGAGAACGCCAACAAGAAATTTTGAAAGCCATTTTGAAAAAGGCAACTACAGCAGGTGCAGTCACGAAGTACACGGATGTTATGGAAGCAGTCGGCGACAATATGACAACAAATCTTCAATTCTCACAATTGAAAGGATTCGTTAACTATATGACTTCAGATAACGGTATGAATCTTGAATCAGTAAAATTAAACGGTAGCGATTCATATATAAACGGCACATACTACTACCAACTAGACGAAACATCCGTTGAAGAAGTCGCATACGTCCTACAATCTCATTTAAATCTCGCACCAGCAACTGAAACAACGGAAGCCGCTCAAACACCAATAACTGACCAATAGAAAACGCCCTCGAGGCGTTTTTTTATTGGCTACAGCAGGACTTTAACTAGCCGGAGCTGCTTCTTTCGTCGTCATTTTTGAATTTGCATGATTTTTCAGCGAATTCGCATGATTAATGATGAAATCCGCACGATTTTTTCATAAAACCGCATGATTTCAACATGAATTCGCATGATTTTTTCCAATCGACTACCTCTAGCACAAAAAAAAGACTTCCTACGAAGTCTACTAGCAGTCTGTTAATATAGTAAAAGGCCGTCGATAGCGACAGACCTTTATGATTTATCCTTCACATTTCTTAAATTAAATATTTTTAATAATGGTTGATAGTCGGAGCTGACCAGTCCAATTTTCTCGACGATAATTTCAATTGAAACCAACAGAATGGCGACAATGAGCAAGGCTCCCCATAACGTTGCAAATGAGAAAATAATAGCAGCTAAACCAAAGGATGCAGACATCGCATAGATTAAAATAACGGTCTGCTTATGCGTAAAGCCGATGTTTAATAAGCAATGATGCAAGTGAGATTTATCTGGCGCAGAAATAGGAGTTTTATTGACTAACCTGCGAATAATCGCAAAGAATGTATCTGAAATCGGTACACCTAAAATAATAATCGGAACAATAAACGAAATCATCGTAACGTTTTTAAATAACCCCTGCAACGATATGACGGCAATGATATATCCTAAAAACATCGCACCGGTATCACCCATAAAAATTTTCGCTGGGTGAAAATTATATTTCAAAAAGCCAAGTGTTGCCCCAATTACCGCTACTGCAGTCAGTGCAACGAATAAATCCTTATTTAACACCGCCATAACAGCAATCGTTGTTAAAGCAATCGTAGACACGCCACCAGCTAGTCCGTCTAATCCGTCAATTAAATTAATCGCGTTAATAATCCCTACAATCCATAAAACAGTAAAAGGAACACTAAGCATCCCAAATTCTATTCGACCACCGAACGGAAGGTTAATGAACTCTACTTGTAGATTACTCCCATACACAATAATTAACGCGGTAAAAATTTGTCCCAAAAATTTAGGCGCTGCTTTTAATTCAAAGACATCATCTAGCATGCCAATCAAAATAATGATGCAGGCACCAATTACAAAGGGCAGCTGTTCCATAAAATCTTTGCTAAATACAAAATACGTTATCATAAAACTTAAAAATATCGCTAATCCGCCCATACGCGGCATGATTTTATTGTGTACTTTTCGATGATTCGGTCGATCTGTTGCGCCTAATTTAAATGCCAATTTCCCAACATACGGGGTCAAAAAGATGGATACTAGAAAAGAAAATAACAAGGCCCCTATTAGCACTATTAGCATATGACACCTCTTTTTTATCGTACAAAACGTTCCTAGCGCACGCATTTTTTCATTCTCTACAAAGTATACTTGTTTTCTCAAAAAAGCGCTATAAAATCTTCCATTAAAATTTAGTAACAATTCCTCTTCTATTGTAAATTTCTTTATTATTGTTTCATTTCACTTGACATTTCATTCTCCGATAAACAAACGGTAATAACCTTACAAAACTGGATTTTAATGTGGGAGGACTTGCAAAAAAATCGTATAAAAAGGCGCCTAACTCCACAAAATAGAGTCAGACGCCTTATCACTACATTTTATTCATAACGCGGTACATCATATTCAATTTTGTAGCTGTCTAACAGCGAATATAATTGCTCAAAGTATTTTGTTTGCTTGACAGCCCAGCCAATGTCTGTTGCGTATTGATGGCTTGGACGTCCTAGCTCAACAAGTGCGTCCGGATTCCAACGCATTTTATACAGCGTGTCTTGTCCTACATCAATATAGTTTTCAGCAACAAATTGCGTTCCTTCAACGATGGCTTTACTAACCGATGTCCAGCCTTCATTGTAGGCACGTCTAGCACCATAATAAATGGCATTACTATCAAACGCACCTATTCCGTACACATTATACACTTTGGCATCATAATCAGTCGCATCATCATCTAGCACGATAATGTCCTTTTCGCCATCTTTATAAATAACATTACCATCTTCATCGGTTTTGGCCTTTACTTTAATTCCATTAGCCAATCGCGATGTACCATTTCCTGTTTCAAGTGAGGAATGAGAGATTAAGTAAATTTCATTGACATCATATTTAAAAGCTGCTTGCAAATAAGAGGAAGCTTTATTTTTTAAAATACCTTTACTAGCAAGAATTTTTTCGTTAATTTCATCTTCATTTAAGGCTGAAAAGCTGGATAGCTTCGCATATTGGAAATACTCTTGCTTCGTTTCGTCGTTAAACGTGTCTGGATTCAAATAATATTTCGTATCTGCTGACGAAGCATTGACCCATCCTGTTGCAATTTCATAATGCTCGATGTCGTCAATTATCTTTTCACCTTTGATCGTTACTTTTGCATTCGTTTTAAGCTTACCTAGTTCTCGAGAAGATGTTGTAATAATCGGTACTTGCTTTGTAACTGTACCTGTAGCTAATTTAACGGTACTTTGTGGAATATATCCATTGCCCCCTCCTGTTGCAATTTCATAATACTCGATATCGTCAATCGTCTTTTTACCTTTAATCGTTACTTTTTCATTCTTTTTAAGCGTATTTAATGTTCGACCAGATGCTGTAATAACGGATACTTGCTTTGTAACTGTACCTGTAGCTAATTTAACAGTACTTTGTGGGATATATCCCCCATACTTCTTATCCGTTTGTGGAGAAACTGCCATTTGCTTCGTTAATGCCGAAGATAGCGTAATATCATAATCACTATGGGCGACGGATTTCTTCTTCGACTTCTTCGTTAAATCTACCTGAATGCGTGCATCCCCTGAACTATCAAAGTAATCCACTTGAATAATCGTGATTCCCTTATCTAATTCAATTTCTTCATTAAATGTATGCGTACCATTTTTCCATAGGTCTACCTTTTTCGTTCCATTCACATAGATGCGAATGCCATCATTTGCTCCACCTGACAACACGTAGGTTCCACCACTTGAAAGATTTGTACGCTTGATAAATCGAGCTGAGAAATTATTGCTTGGAATACCTGAAGCAGGCGCATCTGATCCCCATTTATACTCTAACTTACTAGCTATTTGTTTCACCTTCGTGCCTGTTAAATCTTTCTTATTATAAAACGACACGTCCCATTTCTCTAACGGCGTCACCTTTGAGGCCTCTTTTAAATCCACCGTTAGTTTTGCTGTACTCTTCTCATTGAAATATTCCACTTTAATCGTATGGGTACCCTTTTTCAAGGTAATATTTTTTTCAATATTGCGTGTACCAGGAGTCCAATAGCTGACTTGTCGTTTCCCATCTACATACACTCTTACTCCGTCATTCGCTTTCCCCATGATTATGTACTTCGTATCTTTAGTTACGACGATTTTCTTTTCGAAAATGGCGGAGTAGTTACCTGCAGGAATACTTGAATGAGGAGCTTTAGAACCCCAATAGTAGTTCAATGTATTGTATGACACACTTACAGGCGTTCCTGTAAAGTCTTTACTTGGAAAAAACAGCCCAGTCCACTTAGTAGTGGAAAGTGTGGTTACCTTTTTCAACCCTACAGTCAGGTATGCGGTACTTGTTGAATCATAATATTGCACTTCAATTTTATGATCCCCTTTTGATAGCATCAAATCTTTGCTAAAGGTATGTGACCCACTTTTCCAATAATCGATGACTTTCTTACCATCTACGTAAACCTTCACACCATCATTCGCTTTACCTGACAGACGGTATTTCCCACCACTAGACAAGGAGTAAGTTTTCGTCATTTTTGCTGAAAATTTATTTGTCGGTATACCCTTAATCGGAGCTTTCGTTCCCCAAGAAAAATTGATACCACTTGCCTTTGTTTGCACCTTAGATCCGCCAAAATTCAATTTTGAATAATAGGCGATGTCCCATTGACTACTACTTGCTGTAGAAGCAGCTTTTGCAGTGGACGCTGTTGCTATCTTTTTCAACCCTACAGTAAGATAAGCTGTACTTGTTGAATCAAAATATTCAACTTCCACTGTATGGTTCCCTTTTGACAGCACCAAATCTTTCTTAAACGTATGGGCACCATATGTCCAATCATCAAATACTTTTTTACCATCCACATAAACTCTTACTCCGTCATTTGCCTTACCTGACAGACGATATGTACCACTGCTTGACAAGGAATACGTTTTTTTCATTTTTGCTGAAAATTTATGATTGGGTATCCCTTTAATCGGTGCTCCCGTTCCCCAAGAAAAGTTGATGATGTCTGCCTTTGTTTGTACCTTAGAACCACCAAAGTTTAACTTCGAATAATAGGTAATGTTCCAATGACTACTACTCGCTTCTGCTTTAGAAGGATTAACACCACTACTAGCAACCAAAAAAATCAGTAATGCTAGCATACTTCCAATTAACCATTTTGCCTTTTTCAAAAACTCACCTCTCCTAAATTCATATATTTATATAATAACGTATCTCGCCAAAGATTTGTGTATCAAAAATGTAAAATCTATGGAAATACCACTTTCTCCATAGGATTCTCTGAGTTAGCGTGATAGAATAATAGTAGTAATCTTATTTCATGATAAGGAGGACAACGATGAGAATATTCCTTTCTATATTCATTATTTCTGCGCTGTCTCTATTCAATTTGTCCTCAGTTTCGGCTGAAGAACGAGCGTATTCATCTCAAGTACAGGCATCAACAACTGCTGAACTTGAAAACTATCAAGCTAATCAACTCATTGTTAAATTTAAAGATTCTATATCAGCTAATCAAAAAGAAACTTTTTTTGAAAACAATCAGGTCGAACAACTTTCCGAGCTTGGTAACGGAACCTTTTCACTTATATCGATACCTTCTGGAAGCGATATACATCATGTATCGGAGCAGTTGTTACGCAATCCTGAAGTAGAGCTTATTGAACCGAACTATACCGTGCAAACAAGCTACAAACCTGCAGACCACGGCTACTCAAAACAATGGTACGCACCAAAAATTAATATGCCATCTGCTTGGAATACGACACTTGGAAAATCGGATATCAAAGTGGCTGTAATTGACGCGGGACTTCAAGTGACACACCCTGACTTAAAAGGCCAAACAATCAAGCCCTATAATGCGGTCACAGGTGGAACATCATTACCATCCAGTATCCATGGAACTCATGTTGCCGGAATTATTGCCGCATCCAAAAATAAATTGGAATTACCGGCATTGCTCCAAATGTCAAAATTATACCGGTCAATGTGTTCGAAGGAGAAGAAGCCGACATTTATACCGTTGCAGAAGGTATTGATTATGCCGTCAAAGCCGGCGCTAAAGTAATTAACTTAAGTTTAACAACAGAGGATTACACGGAGGTTCTCAATTATTCGATTCAATCAGCGGTAAAAAAAGGAGTTGTCGTAGTAGCGGCTGTCGGAAATGACCAGACAAGCCGAGAACAATATCCTGCAGCCTATGAAAATGTTATTGCCGTAAGTGCGACGACAAAATCAGATACAAGAGCCAATTTTTCTAACTATGGTTCGTATATTAATCTATCTGCACCAGGCGTCGATATTTACTCGACTGCCCCAACAAATTCTTATCGAACAGAAAATGGAACTTCGATGGCCACGCCGATTGTGAGTGGCGTTTCGGCGTTAATTTTATCGAAAAATCCTTATCTTTCACCGGCAGAGGTAACAAATATCTTGCAAAATTCAAGTGTTGATCTTGGCACAAAGGGATGGGATCGATATTTCGGCTATGGACGAGTGGATGCCAATCAGGCACTAGCAGAAACACCTGCTCCACTATCTACTATTAAGACATCTAGTAAAGCATTTACTAATAACGGAAAAAACCAATTATCCCTATCCTTTTCAGCAAAAAAGGGAGTGAAAATCTCTTTATATATTAAAGATGCGAATAATAAAATCGTCCGTAAACTTGTCACAAACAAAGCATGGAACGGTGGTACGTATTCAATAAAATGGAACGGAGAGATGGACAATCAGGCTTATGCACCTCAAGGAAAAATAAGAATTATGGTCAAAATAACAAATGGCAAGCATACGAGGTACAGCGGTACCAATGTTACAATCACAGACAAAGTACCGCCAGCTATTGCTTTAACGAAGAAAAGTATGACCTTTTCTACAACAACAAAACAAAAATTAAACATTCCTTTTCATGCTAATAAAAAAGCACAGATTACAGCCGTTCTCTATGATGGAGCAGGAAAGAAAGTACAAACACTTGCTACAAAGAAATCAGTCAACGGTGGCAGCCAAACCTTAACATGGGACGGAAAAAATAGCAGTGAGCAGCAAGTACAAGCCAGGAACATATACACTTAAGTTTTCCATATACTGACGCTGCTAACCGCGTAGGTAAACTGCAAACCATGACAATTACTGTCAAAAAATAAAGACTATAATTCTACTAGAAGCTTTCCCAAATGGCGGAAAGCTTCTTATTTTGTTGAAATATAGTCGTAAAATATCCCCTAAAAATAGTCAATTATCCCTATTAAACTCCTTTGTAATATAAATGTAACATAACTTCCAACATATTCTTTGGTAAAATGAGGACAAAAGATAGAAATTTGGGGTGAAAATCTGTGAAAAAAAGAATCATTGCTCTTTCGACAGCAGCGGCACTTCTTTCGACTGCTTTTGTAGCACCTGCTTCAGCATCGAGCACTACTTATATTGTAAAAAAAGGGGATACTCTTACAAAAATCGCTAAAACATATAACACAACTGTTACAACATTAAAAAAGATTAATAATCTAACATCAAATACAATTAAAGTGAAGCAAAAATTAGTCGTATCCACCTCGAGCACAACAACAACTGGACAAGCCTCTGTCGCGACTGAGAAAACAGAAACAACGACATCTGCAACAAAAGTAACTACTAATACATATACTGTAGTAAAAGGTGATACCCTATCCAAAATTTCTAGACAAACTGGTATGACTGTTACTGAATTAAAAGCTTTAAATAACTTAAAATCAAACACAATTAAAGTCGGTCAAAAGTTAAAGCTTGAAAATTCCTTCAGTGGCATAGTTACGACCACTTCTTTAAACACTGAATCTTCAACTTCTGCCTTAGATATTAATAAAGTCATTTCAGAAGCAAAAAAAGTCATTGGAACGCCTTATAAATGGGCTGGTACAACAACAGCAGGCTTTGATTGCAGTGGTTTTGTCTACTATGCCTTTAAACAAGCCGGCTATGACATTTCCAGACAAACAGCTGCTTCCTATTATAAAAACGGAACATACACATCTTCACCCGAAGCTGGTGATCTTGTCTTTTTTGCAACAGGCTCTAGCAGATCCAATATCAATCATATGGGCATTTACTTAGGAGATAATCAATTTATCCATTCGAGTTCTAGTAAAGGTGTACAAATTAGTTCCGTTACTAGCACTTATTACAAAGAGAGATTAATAGGCTATAAGAAATCGTTTTAACTAACCGCGCTTATCAACAAGCCGGTTTTTTTTGGGGAAAAGCTATTTAGCCCCTTCTATCAATAAATGGATACTAGAATACTATTTTATAAAGTAAGGTGGAACAAATGAAAAAATTAAAACTTTTATTATCGATTCTCCTTTTTCTTGGAGGGTCTCTCTTTTTCTCAAAAGGAGCCTTTGCTCAAAATTATGTAGTCAACCCGAATCAAACGTATTCCTATTCTAAAATGGTCAACGACATTAAGAAATTAAAACAAGCATATCCTGGCTTAGTCACCTCTCGAATCATTGGTAAATCCGAATATGGCCGCACGATTTACGCCGTTTCTCTCGGTAAGGGAGATTCCACTGTTTTTATTAATGGATCACACCATGCACGTGAGTGGATTACAACAAACGTCAATATGAACATGATTGATAAATATGCAAATGCCTATGTTAAAAATCAAAAAATTGATGGGTATGACGTCAAAAAAATTCTAAATAATACAACGATTTGGTTTATTCCTATGGTGAATCCTGACGGCGTAACCTTACAACAAACGGGTCTAAAGTCTTTCCCGAAAGCAGACCACGCTAAGATTATTAAAATGAATAATGGCAGCACAAATTTCAAACGCTGGAAAGCAAACGGCAAAGGAGTAGACTTAAACCGTCAATACGACGCTAGATGGAAGTACTTAGGCGGCGGCAGTGTTCCAAAATTTAAAAATTATAAAGGCAAAAGCCCTGAATCAGCTAAAGAAACAAAAGCCGTCCTTAGCTTTGTAAAAGATATTGATCCTGAAATGGCGATTTCTTATCACTCTAGCGGTCAAATTCTGTTTTGGAAATATGGTCAAACAGGTAGCCAGTACACGAGAGATCGTACGTATGCTAAAAAGCTTAATCAAATGACAGGCTATCGATTAATTTCACCAAGCTCCTATACAGGTGGCGGTGGGTTTAGTGACTGGTTTTCTACCGCTCTCAAAAAACCTGCTTACACGATTGAAGTGTCACCATATGTAGGCGAAACACATGTGCCATTGAAATATTTCAAAAAAATCTGGAACGAAAATGAAACGGTTGGTCTATATGTTGCCCAAGAAGGCACAAAATTATATGATAAGCAAAAACTTGCTGAAAGCAATGCGTTAGTGAAGAAAATTAAAGCGTTCAATTCGAAAGCAAAATCGCTGCAAACGAACTATGAAACACGAATTAAGAAAACAAGCGATTTAAAAGTTACAAATGCGCAACTGAAGTTGTACAACGAAACAGTAGCAGAAATTAAAAAGCAAGAAAAAGCCATTGCCAAGCTGCCAGCTAAATATCAAAAAGCACCTAATGCAGCTTTAAAGATTACGAAGACCTATCGCGATTACTATGCAAAATATCGAGCTGCCGTCACAGCAGGTGAAAATCTTTCTAAATCACATAAAGCATTAGTCCAATCCGTCCAATCAGGCAAGCTTAGCGAGTCTACGGTTCAAGCCTATAGCGAATTGGAAAAAGAAATCACAACGACGAAAACTAAAATAGAGAATATGGCAACCACTAGAGTGCGTACACTAGCTACTGAAAAGTATATAAATCCAGTACAAAAGGATGTACCAGCAATCGAGAATATCCTTTCACGTTATACGCTATTAACTCAGATTGATGAAAAAATAACGAAAAACGAGCAGCCTGTTACAGCGGAAGAGTGGGCGGAGCTTGAAAAGCTGGAACAAGGAGCACCAACAAATCAACTATTTAAATTGACGGAACAATTCCTACAACAATGGAAAGAGGCACTTATAGCAGCCTCTTCCGTTGAGGAGCCAGAAGAAGAACAGCCTGAGACGCCATCTGATGATTCACTATCAGAGTCTGACACATCCGAAGAACAAAGCGCTGCTTAACTTCATACTGTCCATATGTTCCATCATTAACATTTAGGAGGAAAAGATGAATGAGAAGTGAATCAAGAAAAAAGCAGAAGAAAAAGCGTACCGTCTTAAAGAGTACCATCATCATTTTTTTCATCCTATTGATTAGCGGTGGAGTGTATGCCGGTATGGTGTATCAGTCTCTAAAAGGTGCGGTTCATAAAATGCAAGGAACCGAGCATAAAAGTGAAAAACGTGTAGAAGATATTACCTTTCAAGACCAAGATCCTTTTTCGATTCTCATTTTAGGTGTAGATGAAAGAGAAGCTGATATTGGCCGCTCTGATACGATGATTGTTATGACCGTCAATCCAACGAAAAAATCGATAAAAATGCTCAGTTTACCACGTGATACAAGGACAGAAATTGTCGGACACGGTACAACAGAGAAAATGAATCACGCGTATGCATATGGTGGAATTCCAATGGCCATTAATACAGTGGAGGCCTACCTCGATATCCCTATCGATTATTATGTTAAAATGAACATGGAAGGCTTTCAGGAGATTGTAGACGCTGTTGGCGGAGTAACCGTCGAAAATGATATTGACCTTTCATATAAGGGCTTTGACTTTCCTAAGGGCACCCTTACATTAAACGGTGAAGAAGCTCTTATGTATTCCAGAATTCGCAAAGAAGACCCACGTGGTGATTATGGACGTCAAATGCGTCAACGTCAGGTCATTGAAGCCGTTATCAAAAAAGGAGCCAGCCTATCCTCTTTAACCAAATATCAAGGTATTTTACAGGCACTTGGAAACAACGTTGAAACGAATTTAAGCTTCGACGAAATGATGGATATTCAGCGTCACTATAAAAGCGCTTTAGGCTCAATCGAGCAATTGACACTAGAAGGTCAAGGTCAAAATATCAATGGCGTATGGTATTTAATCGTTTCGGATGAAGAACGAATGAATGCTCCAAAACCAATTAAAACAACACTCTAGAAATTACTATACATGAATAACTCTGTGCATTTCAGATGTTTATTAATCAAACGTTTGATTAATAACATCTATGTTACAAATATTAATTTTTACAAAAAAAGATGAGATAATTTTACGTATATAACTAAGAAAGTGTATTATATGGTATAGACAGTGTATAATAAGAAATAGATATAATTACTAATTAGATTAATCAATAAGTAATGTTATTGGAGGGAATAAGAAATAAATGAATATTCAGGAACAAACTAATAACCTTTTAGAAAAATTACAGGAGAACCCTCCTAAAATTATCGGAGGTTATAAGAAGCAAGGATGGGCTGTTAAAGCATTAGATAAAATCAGCAATCCTGCAGTAGAAGAAGAAGATAACAACCTTGTAACCGCAAAAGCTGTTCTAAAAGCCAATGATGAAACATACTATCCTGCTTTTTTGACATTAAGTCTAGAAAATAACGGACAAATCGTTGGTGCCTATTTTATTTCTGAGCAAGAAGAACAATTTGAATTAATCCCATATGAAGTGGCTGTCCCCTTCACAAAAAAATCTGAAAGCGAACTTATTCCCTTTAAATATCGTACCATTGAAAAAATTGATGGAGATATAACTCAAGTAAATTGGCCGGACTTTTCTTAATCCCTACGTATAATACATGATGTTATATAATCGGTTACATACAGTTACAAGAGGCTTCCCTTACATACCTTAAGCGTCAGCAATAAAAGAGGCTACTTTTAAAACAAAAAGGCAATTACCTCTATATGTATAATGCCTCTTTATTTACTTCTTGAAAAAATCGATGCTTACTTTCAGAAGCAACATTTTCGTGGCTCAGTGTACCTTTTTATTTACATGTTAAGTCGTTTTTCTATATATTCCCGTTCCTCTATGCTCACTCAGAAGGTGGTATACTTTCCAATTTTAAATTAGGTTTTTTTACTACTAATGGTTCTGGGAAAATAAATGTCCATGGTTTCGTTGTATTGGCTTTTACTTCAAAATCATTTAAAGTGAATCCACCTTGACATACTTGATCTCCATCAGCATCTTCAACTACTAATGGCAGCTGTTCAATATTGATGGACTTGCTCTTACTGCCGTTTCGAATCAGTACTGTAACAGCAAGTGACCCATTTTCCTGTAGCGCAGCTTCAAGTCCCATAAAGTTGACTTCACCTTCCTTCAGCTTAGGAAGACCCTCTACTCACTTTTTCTAAGTGCTTACGTTGCTTCGCTGAAAGCTGACTCATCCCAGTTGGTGCTAAATCTAAGGTATGCTTTGTTGCTTGACGTTTCAATTCAAAAGCAATTTTCCAGCCTTCCTCTGGAATGTCGGCTACTATAATCCTCATCCTCGAAGAAAAATCGCCAAGGCATACATGATAACGCTGGGATTTCGCCCATTTCCGATAAATCGAATGTCTTTTTAGCCAATGGTTGTTTTTTTTCATCGATTAATAATAAATCAACCATTTCAAAACGTACTGCTTTTTCCAAAGTATTACGAATAAAGGCATCAACAATGACATCTTCCTCAAATCTTGTCAGACGAATACCTGAAATGGAAATTTGATTTGGCTTAAGCGGTGGCAGCTGTTGATGATGAAATCTCAACACATAGGTTTCAGCCTTTGAAAGCTCATCCTCTTCATGAAACACTAATGTCGTAAATACAGCATCATCTGCTGTTGAAATAGCTTCTTCCGCCGTAGCTGTTTCAATTTTTTCTTCAGCTACTGCTGCTACTGCTTTTTCCTTTTTCTTAAAAAAAGCCATTATTCCTCATCCTCCATCTCTTCTGCAACCGCTACAAACTCTCGTCTTCCGACTCATCCATCATAAACTCCATAAAATGAGTACTAATGCTAGCCTCTATTTCGTTCATTAAGATATTGAAATTCAGCTAGTGCTTCTTTTTCAAACAATTGATACGGATCTTGTTGTCCATACCCACTCAAGCTAATTCCCTCTTTAATGCTGCTTAAGCGATCTAAATGCTCCATCCAGTTCATATCAATCTGATTCAACATAAAGCTTCTTAGCTGTTGACCAATTTCTGCATTTTCTTGAAGACTTAAAATAAAAGATGTAAGCTCTTCAAATGCAGCAAGCACTTTTTCCTCTACAGCTTCTCGGTCTAGTTTAGCTACATCTTCTTCCTGCCAGTCTAAGGATGTAAAGATTAAGGATAACTCTTGAATAAACTTGTCTAGCTTACGTTCCTGACCTTCTTCAGGGACTTCCTCTGGAAAATAAGCTGAAACGAGCTGGCGAGTGTATTTCTCGATATACTCTAATAAAATTGGGAACATTTCCTCTGTTTCTAAATCTAACAGTCGATCGCGCATCTGTATAAATAATTTTACTTTGTTCATTTAATGGATTTTCTAGCTTTAATAAATGTTTCGTGCAGCTTGATGCATATATTCAATCGTTTCTTGAACATTTTTCATATACTTATCAGGAGCTGGGGCGATGACTAGGCCTTCCTTGTCCGTTTTTGCTTTTTTCAAATACCGTTCATGCTGTTCTTCATCATAGTACGTAAACAAATCATCTTCTAATGAAATAATAAATTGAGAGGTACCAGGGTCTCCTTGACGTCCAGAGCGCCCACGAAGCTGCATATCAATTCGACCACTTTCATGACGTTCTGTTCCAATAATATATAATCCGCCTAATTTCTTTCACTTCTTCATCTAATAAAATATCTGTTCCACGCCCAGCCATATTTGTAGCAATCATGACTTGTCCTTTTTGACCTGCTTAGCAATAATTTCAGCCTCATCTGCTTCTGTTTTCGCATTGAGAATATGATGTGATATTTTTTCCTTTTTCAAATGGGTCGACAATTCTTCTGACTGTTCGATAGATGTTGTTCCAATTAAGATTGGACGCCCTAAGCTGTGAATTCGTTTGACTTCGTCCACAATTTTCTTGATTTTACTTTCCTGATCTTTATAAATTAAATCAGGTAAATCCTCTCGAATAATCGGTTTATTAGTTGGAATCGTGACAACTGGAAGACCATATGTTTCCCAGAATTCCTTTTTAGAAGGTGTTGCACTTCCAGTCATCCCTGATAATGAGCTATACAGGCGGAAATAATTTTGAATCGTAATCGTTGCTTGTGTTTCATTTTCTTCGGTAATTTCTAAGCCTTCCTTCGCTTCAATCGCTTGGTGTAAGCCTTCACTAAAAGAACGCCCTTCCATCACTCGTCCTGTGAATTTATCAATTAACTCAATTTTTCCTTCTTTTACAATATAATCCACATCTCGCTTCAACGCAGCATGTGCTTTCAAGGATTGATTTACATGATGAAGCAGTTTTACATGCTCGGGGTCATATAAGTTATCAATGCCAAATGCTTTTTCAATTTTCGTTGCTCCTTCATCTGTTAAAAACGTATGTTTCGTTTCTGAGAATATCTCATATTCTTCATTTTCACGGAATGTCTTCATAATTTGTGCCGTAATATGAAAAAGTTCTTGTCCCTCACTTGATTTTCCAGCAATAATTAATGGTGTTCTCGCTTCATCAATCAGGATACTATCAATTTCATCGACAATCGCAAAATGATGATCGCGTTGCACTTTATCTTCTTTACGGACGACCATATTATCACGCAAATAATCGAAGCCAAACTCCGTACCTGTACCATAGGTAATATCCGCTGATACGCTACTTTTTTCTGCCTGCGAGCCCATTTGGGAAATATTCAAGCCAACGGTCATCCCAAGAAATTCATGAACTTGCCCCATCGTCTCTTTATCACGGCTTGCCAAATATTCATTAGCCGTAATAATATGAACGCCTTTTCCCTCAAGCGCATGCAAATAACTCGGCAAAGTCGAAACAAGCGTTTTCCCTTCCCCGGTATTCATCTGTGCAATCGAGCCTTCATGCAGCACAAAGCCACCAATTAATTGGACATCATAATGTCGCAACCCTAAGCACACGTTTTGCCGCTTCTCGAACAACAGCAAATGCATCCGCTTGAATATCAATGAGTGTTTTCCCGGCTTCCAGCATCTCTTTAAAATGGTCTTTCATCCCCCGTAATTCATCATCTGAATACACCTGCATATTTACTTTCTAAACTATTCACTTTATCGACAATCTTATTAATACGCTTTAAATCTTTTGAACTATCATTAAATAGCTTTTTCACACTAGTTAACATAGGGGCTTCTCTCCTATTATTTCATAGTACATACACGTCAAATTATATCATAGATAGCCTTTATATTGGTTGATTAACAGATATTAACATTAAGTAAGGAAATCATAATCAAGGATTTTTTGAATCGGCATGATTATGAGCCGAATTGGACAGATTTTCTTAACAATTGGCTCGATTTTCACATGAATTGGACAGATTCTTTTGCTGAGAGGTCCTTTCAACCTACGAATCTAGCTAAAAAGAACTCCTTCATCAATCGAAGGAGCTCTCATCCATTACTTCAGTTTTACTGACAAGGTGTACGGTACAAAAGAAGCATGACCTTGGCGATCGCGTACTTTTATATAGTAGGTGCCTTTCGTTAATGTTAACGTTAGGATTTCATTGTCGTCTTTTCCATAATAATCAGCCTTAGCTACTCTTTTGCCATTACGGTATACCTCGATAACACCATCGATACCCGTTCCAGCATCAAGCGTTAACGTAGCTTGCTCTGTTTTGGTCAGCTTTATAGACAAACCAATCTTCATCCCCATTTTCGAATCCCGTGTTAAAGGACGCCTTTCCAGTATACAACTTGCTATTAACCTTCTTCATCGCAAGTGGTTTCGTTGGTGTATTATTTTTCACCTTTGAAGTTGGGTTTTCATCCTTTTTAGCCACACTTTGAATATTGAGTTGATATGGCCAAAGTGTTAATCTTGCGCTAGACTCTATCATACTATTGACTGTGACGAAATAAGATTGACCTTTTTTGGCCTTAAAGGAGCCTGTCGTTGTCCCATTTTCCGTCATGTTCAGCATATACATTGTACGTTCATAATCATTCTCTTCTGCTTTACGATTTTTATTCACGTCTTCTGTAATCATCATATAGCCATAAAATGGACTTAATAACTCTTGGCTGTATTTATTTTTCAAATCCGTCGTAAGTGAGGTACGTGAGAATTTCACCCCATATGTCGCTGTCTCTTTAGCAGTAAAATAGTACGTGTCTACGTCATTTGATACGGCAAAGTTTGCTTTGACACCTGCAGCTGGAAAATTTTTAGCCTGTTCCGGCAATTCATTTTCCTCATAGGCATCTCCAGGATTTTTAATAAGCAGCTTCGACGCAATTTCATAGCCATCGTATGGAATTTGGCCTGTCATATAGTTTGGATTAACCGCTAAGAAATACGTTTTGTCTGCTTTTAAACCAGTAAGGAATGTATTTTTTACCTCATACCCGTTCCAATCCATATTATTAGAAACAGAGCTAAGTATTTGTAAGGCTTTCCGTCTTCGTCTTTTCCTTCAACAATCTCATACAATTCTACAATCGGCATGTCCGTTGCTGGCGTCGGTACATCAAATTGATAAATCCCCGCATTCGTTGGATTTACGATATACCAATCCTGATCCATTGTATTTTGCAGATAGCCTTGTACCGTCCCGCCTATTTCATACGGCAGTGCCACACTTTCCAATAAGGCAATTCGCTCTTCTTCATTCTGTTCTTGCAGCATACTAACGATATTCTCTTCTTCCGTGGTTGGCATCATGCCCGAATAGTTATCTTCATCAGCTGGAATGACTTTTCCGACAAGACTCACACGATATGGAAGAGCTGATTGAGCAGGTTCTTTCTCCTCTAGAATTCCCGTAGGATTAGACAATAAATCTTCTAATTTATAATCATAGACGGATATTTTATTCGTTACTTTTACATAATACTCTTTATTTGGTTCCGTTTGGAAAGATAATGTTTCTCCTTCTCCGATTCCGCCACTATTCGCTGTAGTATAACGGTGGCATTTCATCAGGATCAGGCTGTGGTATTTCTTCACCTTCTGGTAGTTCTTGGCAGGGCTTCTTCGCCCTCCACTGCCGGAGGAAAAAGCTGATCTTTGTCATACACACCAGCGCTAATATCAACTCCAGGAATTCCTGTAACATCAAACTTTATGAATTGCGCTTCTTTTGACGTAAAATGAAAATAATCCGAATCCCCTTTTTCACCCGTTATATACAAGTTCTCTTGATTAAACGGCAAACTTGTGATTTTTATTGGTGATTCAAGGGTCGATTCATCTTCCGGTAATGGAGATACTTTTTCAACTTTTAATGTAAAGGAAGATTGCTTGTTGATGGAATCGTCATAGCTGCCATTCACATCTTTTACGCCGATTGCTACTGTTCCGCTAAATGGTGCCTGAATTAGCTTGGCTTCCGTTTTTCCTTCTTTTACATCATTCACATCAATCAGTTCTTCCCCATTTTCACCATAAAAATGAATACTCATTTTATAATCATACTGAGAGGAGCTGACTAAAGAAGCTTGGATATATTCTCCTTCTTCAACCGAGAATTTCACCCACTTCTGCTCGGAAGGCTTCGTAAACGAATGCTTGACCTCCCTAGGCAGAGTAATACCCTGTGCCTTCTTGATGATTTCCTGTTTGTCCCACTTTTCAGTAACTAGTGAAGGAATTTTTTTGACATCAAATTTCATCGCTGCAACCGGATTGATTAGACCATTTCCGTATTTTTGGTCAAAGCCTTTTGCCCCTAGGTCAGAGGCTGTTTTTTCTAAAATATATTCCACTTGAGCCGGTGTTAGCTTTGGATACTTCGTTAATAGTAATGCCGCAGCTCCAGCCACAGCCGGTGAAGCCATCGATGTACCACTTAAACGTTGAAAGGCGGATCCTTTTTTCGTGTCATAGTATGGGGCATAGATATTCTCCCCTGGAGCGACAACATCTATAGAAGCACCATATGTAGAAAAAGTGCTTAGTTTCTTAGAGCTATTGACAGAACCTACGCTAATGACACCTTCATAGCTGGCTGGATAACTTGGCATATCGTTGCCTGTGTTTCCTGCTGCCGCGACGACAACAACCCCTTTATTAATCGCCTTTTCTACTGCTTCCTTTAAAACCATTGATGGCATAGCAAAGCCTAGGCTCATATTAATGACGTCTGCCCCTTCGTCGACCGCTTCTAGGATTGCGTTGGCAACGGTGTAGTCGAACGTCCACATACTTCCGTCAAACACATCATACGATAGAATCTTTGCGTTTGGATTGATTCCGTAGCCTCCGATGCCATTATCCTTTTTTGCCGCAATGATGCCAGCCACATGAGTTCCATGTATGTCAGCTGTCGTTGTATTCATCGGGTTGATGATGTTTGAGCTTGAAAGGATGGAGCCTTTTAATTCTGGATGATTCTTGTCAATTCCTGTATCAATGACAGCGACTTTCACTCCATTCTTTCCTGCAAGTTTTTGGGCATCTGCCGTTTTTAGCAGACTATGAACATATTGTTCACTGATTTTAGGATCTGTGGTTCCTGTCTGCTTATAAATGGGACTCAGTTGAACAGAAACTACTTTACTATTTTTCTGATAATTTTGGATTGTTTGCTGTAGCTTGTTCTTATTTTTAACTTTTACCGCCACATACTTTAATCCGCTTACTTGTTGAATGACCATACCACCAGCTCTTTTATGATCACTTAAGCTGAGTGGACGAGAATATTTCACAATAATCGTATCATCACTATAATTTGCCTCTTTTTCATTCTCATCTAGTTGCCCTAAATTGCTTACAGACGACAACTTCGCGGATACAGTTCCACTGCTAGCCTCTGCTTTCAAACTAGCAAATGGTGAAATCGCCAACGCACAGCTAACCCCTAATGCTATTACTCTTTTCTTAATTGGACTCACTCGATTTCTCCTCCTTTATGCTCCCATTCTAACAAACATCATATGCCACTTGTACCAATATTTTCTACAAAAATCATTAATCCATCGTTCCTACTACCCCTCGACACACATTTGTAATATTCTCTAGAGTCGTAATGTAATAATGCCTATTAGTCGCTAGGGGCCGGAGCTAGACATCAAGACACATCGAAAATTTTATACTTTCTTATATAAAAAAAGAGAACGAAATCTCGTTCTCTCTCATTTATCCACAAATTTACCCACATGTTATCCACATTCCTAAAAGTAGCTGTTACTTCACATATTTTGCGGCTACATATCCAATTGTGTTGTTGATTTTGATTTTGTACCAGCTGCTTTCTTTGGCCAGGATGGTAACGGTTTGGTTCTTTTTGAGTTTAGCGATAATTTTGGATGATGTTGATTTGTTGTTACTTACGTTTAGGACAGTGGCTGTTACTTTTCCTGTTGTTCGCTTAATTTTAAGCGTTTTAGCCGTTAGTTTTGTTTGTTGCTTGCTATTGGTAGCGGTAATAGTTACTTTATACGTATCATCGCTATTTTTACTAAAGCTCCAAGATTGAGCACGACTTCCTTTTTTGAGCAACTTTTGTTTGACAGGCGTAGCAATTACTTTACCCTTGCTATCTTTGACTGTAACCGTCACTTAGCATTTTCACTTAATTTGTACGCAATTTTCGCTTTTTCTGTGCTGTAATCAGCTGTCACTGCTACATTTGTAATGTTCATAGTTGATAACACCGGTTTTTTAATCGTTACCGGGCTAGTAACCGTATTAATATTTTGATTCGAATCCTTTGCCGTTATGAATACAGTATATGTGCCATCACTTATATTTTTGATATCCACAATTGCACTTTGACTACTGCTCGCCACTACGGATTCATTTACTGGTGTTGCAACCACTTTGCCATCTCCATCTTTAATAGCTACTGAAACTGTGGCAGCTTCATCAAGCGTATACGCTACTTTGACCTTGTTTGTACTATAATCAGTAGCTACTGTAACATCAGTAATGTTTGGAGCAGCTTTATCTTCGACGACTACGTTATATTCTTTTACTAACGTTGTGCCAGGATAATAAAATTGCAAAATCTCTTCATAGGTTTGTCCGGCATCAGCACGATATTTCGCACCATATTGACTTAAACCAACCCCATGCCCATAGCCTCGACCTGTTATCAAGATCGTATCAGCCGTAGCAGTAGACTCATCGACTAAATAACTCTTCATCTTATTTGCGCCAACTATTGCACGAATCTTTGACGCAGCCACATTAGTAAATTGAACCGTCTGTGGCTTCAATGTACCCTGTTCGTCTACTAAATCTTTTACGTAAAAATTAACCTGAATTGAACCTTTTGTCACTCGCCCGCCAGATGTTTTCTCACCTAATGATAAAATAGGAATTTCCGTAATTTTGATATCCTTATTCGAATATCCGTTATTTTTCAGCCAGGTTTTGATATTCGGAACGATTGTGGTGTCTTTTTCACTCACACTTGCCCACCAAGTCATCTGGCTTCGATAAATCCTTGCCTGATAGGTCTATTTGCTGTTTATCAATGTTAATTTCCCATTTCGTTTTTGGATCAAACGGATCCTCTTCAATTGCAAAATAAGGAAGTGTCTGGCTAGTTGCCCAAGCATTCGAATTCAGCTCCGTCACTCCACCATTACTAGATGAAAAAACAGCATCTACTAAACTATTATTGTATTTCAATACTATACCTGTTGTTTCTGAAATAGCTTTATTCGAGTTAGGATGTCCTTCTGCCCCACCGTATACTTGATAAGAAACGGTATCATCAATGACTCTACTTTGATTGCGAAGCGCATATGTTCTCGCTGCTATCGTTTGTGCTTTCACAGCCTCCATATGCCAAAGCGCAGGCATCTCATTCGGAACAACTCCCTTTAAATAATTCCTCAATCGATACAGTATTAATCGGACGGACATATTTTTCGCTTTCAACTGTAAATTGAAAAGACCCTTGATAGGAGCGAGCATTTATGTATAAAAGCGACTCTGAATCTACTGGAGAAATCGAAAACGTATCATATCTCCCATTTGCTTCGAACCTTTATACACAACAAGTTGACCAGACTCCACCTTAACCTGGATTTCCTCACCACTTTGTATAAACGTAGTGCCATCATCCAGCTGATACGTACCATTAGACGTTACAGTAATACTTGTCTGTGTTTTAAATAATTTTTCAATTTCACCGTCATCAACGAATCCTGCGTAGCAGCTGTCGCCCCATATGCTGGCAACATAGAAAGCAGCAATACCAACGCAACTAACAAATACTTTATTTTCCTCATACACTTTTCCTCCCATAAAATCACTACTATTCTAAAATATAATTCTCACAAATTCCCTATACTACTAATATCGATCCTCACCTACAAAATTGGAAGCAAATTCTAACTCCTTCTCAAAAATAAGTACAAATAACTATAAAATTATCCACATATTATCCACAATCAAAAAAGTAACTGTGACTCTTCACACCAGTTATGATAGGTTTGGGGGCTGTTGTTAAAGTAGGCTAAAATGGGTTCTTTGTTTAGAAATGGATAGGATGTGTAGGAGTAGTAGTAGGAAGGGTAGCTGCTCCATTGGTATAGCTGAGGTTGTGGAACGATGGACGCATTCACGGGATTGTAATGAATGTAGTGGCTAACTTTAGTCATTCCTGCAGCACCTAAAACAGGCTTTGAAAAAAAGCGCTTTTCAAACAAATGACCTGTTTTATCGTACTTTTTGTTGAAATAATGGGCGTAACGCTTATTTAATAGATGCCATCACTTTTGAAAGAGGAACTTCTGAGGAACAAATTTGGAGATGATAATGATTGGTCATTAAGCAATACGTGGCAATAGTGAATGGGTATGTCTCATGAAGCTCTGTCAGCAATTGCAGGAATTTGGAGTAATCCTCCCCGCTTAAAAATAACGGTTCTTTCCGATTTCCTCTACTACCAATATGATAAAATTGATCTGGCAACCATATTCTAGGTTTATATGGCATGTGTATCCCCCTTTTTTTGTTCTACCATACTATTTTTTTACTAATTTAGCAAAACTACAAAATTCAAAAATCCCCTAGAGAAAATTGAATTTCATAAACCAGAACATCCGCAATAATCCCACTAAAAAAGCCACCAGGAACGAATCCTGATGACTTATCCACAAAGTTATAAACAATTTATCCACAAATCAAAAAGTAACTGTGACTCTATCTATACAAATACGCCGTATGCTGCATGCCGTCGTAGGTGTAGGTGATTTTCCAGTAGGTGTAGTAGTTAAAGCTCGTTACTTTCTTGTTAGGGTAATAATAGAATGTTTCTGTGTCTCGCCCGATGACAATCCAGTCTTTCGGGGTATACGTATAAATCACTTTATCATTATTGATTAACTGATATTTAGTAACTTTTAAGTTTTTATATCCGTAGTTATTGACCGTTAACCATCCATAGTTATAATTTATTTCGTAATTGGATCTCATATAATAACTTGGATTTTCTTTAATTTGGATGGACACAATTTTTTGTTTAACCTTTGTTGTACCTTTTTGTCTAACATTAACCGCTACTCTGAAATTCCCTGTATATGGGTACGTGCTAAACGTATTTTTAGTCGAATAATCCTGTGCTGTATACCAACCGTAACCATTATTTACACGGAACTGGTATTCCAAATATGCACCTTTTGCTTTCGCTGTATAGGTGAGATAGGTACCTGCCGTTTGAGGTGATTTTTTATTGGCTGTAAAGGATGTAATCGAAAAATCAGATGGTTTAAAAACCGTATAGTTTGCTACTTTATATGCCTTTTTACCAGATGCTTTACTCCATACATCTACTCTTACTTTATACGTTCCTGCTTTAGTTGGCTTCCAGTTCACTGTCCTTGTTGAAGAATAATTTTTGATAGTTACCCATTTTTTATTAGAATACACACTAAATTTATATTGTAAATCGACTCCATGTGAGCTCGCTGTCCATTTGAATCGTTTTATTATATGGACGAGGTGAAGAAAGACTAGGCTTCAGTGCTGTAATTTTTACATTCCCATCATACACTTGAAAGTATACTGCCTTCACAACAACAGCATTTGGGTATTCCGCTCTTCGGACTTCCACTTTTACCTTATACTTTCCAGCTTTAGTTGGCTTCCAGTTATAAGTTGCTTTAGAACTAAATTTCTGAACAACTTTATCATTGATTGTATATTGATATTGAAGCTTGGACTTATCCGTTTTCGTCGATAATGTCACTTGCTTGTTTTGAATAATATACTTACTACTACTAGTTAAGGACGTAATTTTAAAATCTGGTTTATACGCTGTTATATTATATTTCAATTCTTTTGAAATAACTGCATAAGGATAGTTTGGATTTCTCGCTTCTACTTTAATAGTATAGGAACCAGCCTTAGATGGCTTCCATTTAAAAGAAGAGGATGTTCCAAACTTCTGTAATACTTTGTCATTTACTGAGAATTGATATTGCAGCCCTGCCGTCTTACTTGATGCTTGAAAAGAGATCGTTTTATTTTCAAGCTGTGGTGAGCTAAGGTTTGCTTTAAACGAATCTATCGAAAAATCCGGAGAAAATTCAGCCCACTGATATAAAAAATAAGCTTGATTCGATAGATCATAATAATCATCGGTAACCTCTACAGCAAGATAATATGTCCCTCTTTCTAATGATACTGCCAGCTCTTGATAATAATAGTATTCATACGATCCTTCGTCATATGTACTATATTCATTACTCGTTTGGATGAATTCTCCGCTTTCATCATACAGCTTCATCTTATACGAATCATAGTAGTTTCTATTATCATAATAGTCATTACCAAGAAAAGAATAGACTCCCAAATTCGCTCTCATAAGGTAGAGTGATTTTGTAAAAATCAATATCCTCATTATTAGCTATTTTTCCTTCTGTATCTTCTAAAGGTTGAATTTCTGTTGCAGACTCTTTCACATTATTTGGCTCAACTTCATTATACTAGCCGCATTTGCCGAACCAACTGAAAAGAAACTACATATAAACACAAAACTTAATAAACATATAAACTTATTTAACTTTTCATAGCTTCCTCCTTACTACCAATATAGGTAAATATAATAAATAATCTATTACTATTTTACCATTAATTAATGATTAAATAGTTAATTTGAACTAAAAAAAATCACAGCGACTTTTCCTTCTCCTTTTTTTGTTTTACCATACTATTTTCCTACTCATTTAGCAAAACGACAAAATTCAAAAATCTCCTAGAGAAAATTCAATTTTGCAAATCACCATAACCACAATACCCTCATCTAAAAAAGCCATCAGGAACGAATCCTGATGGCTTATCCACAAAGTTATAAACATTTTATCCACAGTTTAAAAAGTAACTGTGACTTAAGCTATTCTGCTTTGTAGCTTTGTTTTTGTTTACTGCTTTCTAGTGATGATGTACTTGTTTTGGTTACATAGATTGTGCCTTTTGTTTTGCTGAGTTGTTTAATGCTAACTGAGACAGATGATTTTGTTGCTTTTTTGGATGTAGCGAGTAGTGTTCCTTTTGAGTTATAGACTTTAATATAGTCTCCAGCTTTAAGGGATGAAACGGTCACTACATCACTTTTGTTCTTATAGTTAACAACTTTAATTTGACTGGTCTTTAATGTCGAAGAAACCTTCATTTTTGTAAAGACTGCATTATCTAATATAACAGCATGGGTTCCTTTCGCACCGCCTGTTTGTTTAACTAATACTTTAAAGGTTTTCGTTTTGCTTGGTATGCGCAATGTTAGGTTTGCTACAGCACTAGATCTTGTTAGATTCCTAGAGTAAAGAAGTTTGTTATCCCCATATATATAAATCGTTGATTTTCCATAGTCCCCTTGAACATATTTTGAGTCTAGGGAGAGCTTTGCCTTGAAACTATTAAAATCCATATTTTGAATATCGTAGTTCGCATAGGCCTCTCCACCACCATAAGTCGAAAAGCCTATTCCAGACGTTACAAGGTCTCCCTTAATATTCTGAAAAGAACTACTGCCATAGGTATTTGAATAGAAATAATAAGAGGTACTAGTTGCACCAACTGTATTCACTGATACAGTCTTATCGACGGTTTTCACCTTATCATTCGTTTGTTTGACAACCGGATCAATAAAAACAACTTTTTGTGTCCCTCTTGCCCCTTCATTTTGCTGCGTAACTAATTTAAGATTTTTTGTACCTTTCGGAATGTGAAGTTTGACCTTCTGAACAGCTGTTTTGGCATTCAATTGTTTTTCATATAATAACACATCATCCGCATATATACCGACAGCTGTCTTTCCATAATCACCAGATACCCACTTTGAATCTAATGTGATTTTTGTTTCGAAGACGTTATAGTCCATCTGATCAATATTAAAAGTGGCATAGGCTCTTCCACCATCATAGGTATGCATGGCTAATCCATAAGGAATGACATTTCCCTTTATATCTTGAAAACCAGACTCGCTCCAATTTCCGGTATAGTAATAGTAACTAGTTTCTTTAGCACCAATTGTGCTTAAAGACGTTGTTACATCAGAAACATTCAAATAATCACCTGATGAAGAAAATTTTCCATCAGTGATTACAACTTTTTGTGTTCCCTTTGCACCTTCAAGCTGCTTAACAATAATACTAAGATTCTTTGTAGTTTTTGGTAACTTCAAATTAACATCTAGTACCTTATTTTTAGGGAGCTGTTGTTCATACAATAATAAATCATCTGCAAAAATACCAATAACCGACTTTCCGTAATCTCCAACAAGCCACTTAGAATCAAGCGTAATCTTCGCTTCGAAATTTGTATAACCCATGCCATCAATATTGTATGTAGCGTGCGCTCCGCCTCCATTATAGGTATACATTCCTATTCCATTTGCTAATAGATTCCCTTGCACATCTGAAAAATTAGAATCACTAGACCATCGATTTTCATTAAAATAGTAACTGTGACTCGATGATTCTAAATCATGTAACCATACGTCCGTGCTCGCAGATGCTGAATTTGGAAATAAATACAACCCTAGCATACTTATAAAAAACACAAGCCCTAAAAGAATTTTTTGACTCTTCCTTACCATTATCCCACTCCTTGTCCTTAAATAGTTAAAATGTACTATATCATAATAACATATTTAATCTTATTTGGAATGAGTTAGATATTTTGATAAAACTTAACATACTAGACTTCTTTTTTGAAAATATACAAATACTAAAGTAGAATTTAATTTGAAACAAAATAAAAAAGCCATAGGAAACAACTTATCCACAAAATTATCCACATATTATTAACAATTTAAAAAGTAGCTGTTACTTATGTTATATTGGTAGAGGTGATGTTAATGGAGAATAGAGAAGATTTACGTAAAGAGCTAAAGGAGATTGAGAAATGGGAGAAGGATCAGAAGGGATTGTTTTTTTGGGAAAAGCTTGGGCGTCTCCCATTTGCTTTATTGGATAAGGTAACTCCTAAGTTTCTTCAGGATAAAATCAACAGTCTGTTAGATGAAATCGCGACTTATATCGATAACGGTGGTCAATATTTAGTGAATAATGAGGCAACACTGAATAAAGCAGCAAAGGTTTTATCCTCCACTGAGCTTACTTTTGAAGAAGTTAAAAAATTACCTCTTTCAGATATGGAGAAGGTGGCCGAATCCTTTATCTCTACCAGAGCCAAAAATGCTCAAATCCAAGGAGCGACTACTGGGATTGGTGGGTTATTTACTCTAGCTATTGATATTCCGCTTATTCTAGGACTTACACTGAAAACGATTCAAGAAGTAGCGGTTGCACACGGCTATGACCCCACTGATCAAGAGGAACGTATCTTTATGATCAAATGTATGCAATTTACTTCTTCTGATATCGTAGGAAAAAAGGCGATTTTAGAAGAGCTAACGAATCCACAACGAGGTCAAGGCTTCGCTCAACTCCAAGGATGGCGAGAAGTATTTATGACCTACCGTGACAACTTCGGATGGAAAAAACTCTTTCAAATGATTCCTGTTGCTGGCATGATTTTCGGAGCATACATGAACAAAGCAGCCATTAAAGATGTAGGAGAAGTAGCTACAATGCTCTATAAAAAAAGAAGAGTGTTAGAAAGACTAGAAAAACTAGAAAACGTAGAAACAACCTATTAAAACTAAATAACGGTGTAGAGCATCCACTCTACACCATTACTTATCCACAAATTTATCCACATTATATCCACAACTCAAAAAGTCACAGCGACTTTTTCTTATACGCATACACACATATCAACATCCATACCGCTCCGAGTGCGTAGCCGGCAATGACGTCTGATGCGTAGTGGGCGTACAGGCCAACACGGCTTACCCCCATTATGAGCAGTAGCACGCTTACAGCAATGCCTAGCACCCATTTAATTGATTTCGATTTTAGTTCTTTTGTTATAAAATAGACCAGCAACACATAGAAAACCAAGCCGACCATGGCATGTCCACTTGGAAAGCTATAGCTCGCCGCTTCTGCTTCAAGACTACCTGCCGGACGTTCCCGCGCCATACTGTTCTTCACAAATTTATTGAGTAGATTTCCTCCCCCTACTCCAATTGCAAAAATAGCCATCGCCCAGTAGTTTTTTTTCTTAAACCAGAGCCATAAGAGAAAAAGTAAGCTTCCCCCACCAATAACGAGAGTCGTTCCCAGCGTTGAAATCGCTTCAAAAAATCTTAGTCAGAACAACATTCTCTATTCCCTGAAAAAAAGTTTGAACATAGTCATCAAAGCGAAAAATGGAACCATTCTTGACTCCCACCACCATTGCAAAAAATATGATTAAAGAAACAAGCAAGCCGACTACAAACAACCCGTTTCCCCTTGTTGCATTTTTCTCCATTCTTACAATCTCCTTACATCTAATATCTATTATTCTCGCAATTTTTCACTACTATGAACTAGAATACACAATTTTTATCTATTGGTAAATAAGTCTGACAAGTCTTATTACCTTAATGGAGAAAGTCGATGTCTTGTCTTATACTTTCACACCATCAAAAGCAACTTAATCAATTTTCAGAAAATATCAAATACTAAAGGAACTATGATTATCGAACCATCGACAAAATTTTACACTCTACTTATACTAGACTTAGAAAGCAATTTTGTTGCGATTATTGTTTTCTTTTTTTCCATTGGATACGGCCGTTTTTCAAAACTGGCCGTATTTTTTTACCTTATTTTTAGGCTATATTAAAAAAAGCCCCCTGGATATTTTCTCCACGGGACTTCCCCAACTAGTGACATATACCAAAACTTATAGCATGACCATCTATCACTATAAACAAAAAAATGCGTTGCAGAGATTCACTCCACAACGCATTTATCCATAATATTACCCACAATATATCCACAACTCAAAAAGTAGCTGTTAATTTCTTGCTTCCTCTACAGCCTTAACTTCTTCATCGCTCTTTCCTACTTCCTCTGTAGCCTTAACTTCTTCAGCTTTCTTTCTTGCTTCCTCTACAGCCTTAACTTCTTCATCGCTGAAGTACTTTAGTGCTTCCTCAAGTGCAGCAATTTCTGCAGAGGTGAAGCGCGGGTATGCTATTTGGACGGCTTGCTCCTGTTGCTCTGGTGTTAACCCCTTCTCAACAGCTTTATTGTAAATAGCAATTTCTTCTTCAGTAAATCGGTTCAATGCAAAGTCCATTGCCTCTTCTCTTGAAGAAAAGTGTAATTCGTCTTTACGCTCAGTTTCTTTAGGTTTTTGAGAATCTTTTGAAGAATCCTTACTAGAAACCGGAGTCTCCTTATCTGGAATAGACTGTTGATTAACCACAGCAAACACAATAATACCTACTACTACTACTAAAAGTCCAATACCAATAACAATTATATTCCTTCTTTTCATCATAAACTCCTTTTCATCTCCATAAGGTTTTTGGGAAGTACGATTAAGATAATACCTGTCCTCTCTCTACTTTACTATAATTCTATAGTTTTTCTCAACTAACATTTTATCCCTCTCAATCAAATTAAAAAAGGAACCCAAGCATTTTGCTCAGATTCCCTACCTACTTAGATAAATTCAATTCATTTATTAACAAATTATCCACAAGATATCCACAATTCAAAAAGTAACTGTGACTTTTTTTCACTCTGGGGCTCTGCTTCCTAAATAGATAGTAACAGAGACATTATAAGAATCTTTTTCAGATTCCTGTACAACACCTTGAACGACAACATGTCCAGCTTTCAATTCGTTTCTAAGTGCACCTAGACTTACTCCAGGCGTTCCACGATCTAACGAACCTAAAATGTCCCTAGTGGTAACCTCAGTGGTAGCTGTTACCGAAATGGGTATGTTTGGTGCAGGTAGACTTCTGTCATCCGCTTGAACAGAGGTAATAATTAATTGAGATCCTATAGTTACATTATGGAATGTAATACCCGTAAATCTAAAACTATCATCTTTTCCTCTTAAATCCACTACTGCATTATTCCCTACAGTTATAGATTCTGTACCTGTTACCGTTATAAGTAAATCTGGGTCACCTGGTGAAGGTGTTTGATCATCATCGTCATCGTCGTCATCTGGTTTTACAACTTCCACGGGTTTATTCCCATCTACTGTAATACCTTCTTCAGCTTTGTTGATAACTCCTTGGTTGTCAACTTTGACTTCACCTGTTACAGATGGATCTTTTTTAATTTCACCCACTATTGTGCCGGTTGGAACAATAATTTTAGCGTTGGCGTTCTTCACTACTACCACTACATTTTTTAATGATCCAGATAGGGTAATTTCTCCGCCTTCGCTTTCTGCTGCAATTGTAATGTTTGTAACTGTCGCACCCTCTTCAGCAGACACTACCGCATTAGACTGAACTTCTAATTCATTGACTTTCGCACCTTGGGCAACGGTTACTTTTTGATCTTCACCATTTACGATTAGTTTTGCGTTAGAATAGTCACCTTTAATGACAATACCACTAGAAGCTGAATTTCCATTCGATGATACCGTTACAGTACCAAAAGCATTCGCTGCAACAGATTCTAATGTAACAGTACCGGTAGCACCAGCTTTCTTTGAAACAATCAAATTAGCTACTTGTGTGCCGCTTTGGGCAACAATATTCGAACCATTTGCGTCATTTACGACCACATCATCAGCTTGTACTCCATTTAGGTATAAACTGTGTTCAGCAACATCATCAACAATGATTTGTCCGCCCTTTGAATTCGTTTCATTTACTTTGACATTATCAAGGGTTACCGTTCCTGCACCTGTTATATCACCTTTGATAATTACATCTCCATTTACAATCACATTTTGAAGCTTCATATATTTGCCTTCACCAGCGACAATGACAACATCATTATTAATCGTCAATGGCTTAGATTCAGTTCCTCCAAATTGAGTAGGATTTGAAGCATTTGTAGAAACAGCTGTATAAGTAGTGACTCTATTATTTAGTTGAGCAACTAACGGCTTATAAGCTGCAGCTAACTTCTTATAAAGTGTGGATGTTACATATACATATTCGTATTTCTTATTTTTATTTTTGTTATTATTAGCAATCCATTTATCGATATTATCTTTATAGTATTGTGCTTTAGTATAATTGCCTTCCTCAAGTGCTTTCGCAAGATTGTCCGTATTGCTTTTAATACCGAAAGCAAATTTTGCTGTATTATATGTATATGTACTGTTATTCACATACGTTTTTGTTAGAGCATTTCTTGTTGCAGAACCGTACACATATTTAATTTGTCTATTTAATTCCTTTAAGTTCGCGTTTAATGCTTCATAGCTTTTTTTAGTCGTACTATTCAATTGATAGGCTTTTACGTTACTGTCCAATGCTTTACTTTGAGCAAGTACCTTCCTTCCAGTATTTACAGCGTTGATGTATCTAACAGTATAATTAATCGTTGTTTTTACATTTTTATCGATCCGTGCTTGAAGAACTTTCTTCTCATTTCCTTTTGTTTTTTTCACAGCCTTCAACGCTTGATTATAAGCGTCCTTTGTTTGTTTATATATGTTTGAGTTTGGTAAACCAAGTGGTGATTTAGGATACATCTTTTTCCGTTTATCATAATTAATTTCTGCTGCTAATTTTTGAGCAAGCTTTTCCGCTTTGGCAACTTGACTTTTAGCACTTGTCGCAGCTTCGGTATCCGCGGCTGACTAACTACTGCCACGCCAGAAAATGCTGTAGTTGCGGCTAACACGGTTAGTAAACTTTTTTTCTTCATTAAAATATAAACCTCCTAATTTACTACAATTAATCTCATGTTATTTTTATAAACAAATAATAACATTTAAGGGAATTACACACAACATTTTACCTAAAAAAATGAAATTATCCCTTTTTTTATTACTTAGATATCAGTTCTTTTATCCTATATTTATGTAAAAAATTTCATTCCACACACTTATAACATATTCATAGATTTTGTGATACGATTAACAGAAGACTGTTATACATTTGGAGTGAAAAAAACATGAAACGCATAATCTTAATTGTCGTTTGTATCGTGACCATCGGGACACTTATCGGAGGCGGTATATATTGGAATCAGAAAATAGATGCAACCTCCCAAAAAGCCAAGCAATCATTAGACCAATCTCCAACGAACTTACCAATAAGGCTCAAGAAGATTCAACCTCTTCCAACGCTAACGAGGATAAAAAGAAAACCGTAGCTGCCATCGAAAAAGAGTATACTGCTCTCTTTAATGAATTAGAAGCCCAGGAAACAAGCAAGTTAGATCAGCTCCTAGTAGAAGCCAAAGCTGAATACATTAGCGGAAAAGGCACAAAACAAGAAATAACAACGAAATATCAAGCTGTTTTGAAACAACTAGAAGCAAATGCTGACAAAAGCTTCAATATCATCTATCAAGAACTTCAATACGAGCTTGAAAGAAATGGGCATAACCCTGACGAGGCTCAACAATTCCA
>CAVWEP010000002.1:0-1224136 GCA_963754185.1 uncultured Bacillaceae bacterium
GTCGCCCGCGATCATCGAAAGAGATTAGCGCGGGAAGCTCGGCGCGATGAACGACTCGAGTAATTCGCCATGGCCGGACGGTCGCCGATCGCGCTCCTGAAGAAGGCACGAATCAACCAGTGCCGCTGACGGCTTTGACGAGCAACAGCACCGCGTCTGTCACAAACAACGCCAGGAACAGCGCAATCGCGATGAGCGACACGATGACGCCGAACGTGTATTTGCGTGGGGCACGTGGGTCGGCATTCGGTGAATCCATAGTGCTGCGCACCATCGGCCCAGGTCGGCGAATTTGCCATTCTGAGCGATAAAGAGGTGTGAATTCGCGCGGACGCGGGTACTGGGTGTACATATGTTCACCGAACGACAATCCGACGCGAGGAGTGGCCGAGTATGGCATCGACGCTGCGCGACGTGGCGCGTTGGAGCATCAAACCGGCGAAGAACATCGACACCGCGATCACGCCGAAGGTCAACGTCCTGCGCGGTTTGGCGGCGAGAGCAACGACGCCGCTGCTGCCCGACGACTACCTCAAACTGCTCAACCCGCTGTGGACGGCGCGTGAGCTTCGCGGCGAAATCGTCGACGTCCGCAACGAGACAGCGGACTCCGCCACGGTCACGATCAAGCCGGGCTGGGGATTCTCGGCCGACTACAGCCCGGCCAGTACGTCGGCATCGGCCTGCGCGTCGAAGGCCGGTGGCACTGGCGGTCGTACTCTCTGACCTCCGTGCCGGTGCGGGATAAGAAACGCATCACGATCACCGTCAAGGCAACGCCCGAAGGCTTTCTGTCCTCGCACCTGGTCAACGGCGTCACACCGGGAACGATCGTTCGGCTCGCGGCCCCCAAGGGAGACTTCGCGCTGCCCGACCCGCCACCGCCGAAGATTCTGTTCGTCAGCGCCGGCAGCGGCATCACCCCGCTGATGGCGATGCTGCGCTCTCTGACCGCGCGCGGACAGAGCCCCGACATCGTGCACCTGCACTCCGCGCCGACCGCGGAGGACGTCATCTTCCACGACGAACTGCGGGACCTGGAGGCCAGCCAGCCCGGCTACCGGCTGCACCTGCAGCTCACCCAGCAGGACGGCAAGCTCGACTTCGAGAACCTCGACGAACTCGTGCCGGACTGGCGAGACCGGCCGACATGGGCATGCGGACCCACGCCCATGCTGGACACGGTCGAAGACGATGTGGGACGCCGCGGGGCTGTCTGACGACCTGCACATGGAGCGGTTCGCCATCGCCCGCACCGATAAGGGTGGCGAGGGCGGCACGGTCACGTTCGCGATCTCGGACAAGACCATCGAGATCGACGGCGCCACGTCGATTCTGGAGGCCGGTGAAAAGGTCGGAATCCAGATGCCGTTCGGCTGCCGGATGGGCATCTGCCAGACGTGCGTCCTCCCGCTGGAAGACGGTTACGTTCAGGGACTTCCGCTCCGGCGACGAACACGGAGCGGGGGACCGCATCAATACCTGCGTGTCCACCGCGTCCGGCGACTGCACGCTCAAGATCTAGGGGGACACATGGCCATCACCGACATCAAACGAGTACGCACACCTCACGCCCGAGGACGTCGAGGCACTCGCGCGGGAGCTGGACGCGATCAGGACTGACATCGAGGAGTCACGCGGTGAGCGTGACGCCCGCTACATCCGCCGCGCAATTCAATTGCAGCGCGCGCTGGCGGTCGGCGGAAGGGCCGTCCTGTTCGCGAGCGGCAACAAGGTGGCGTGGGGCGTCGGGACGGCCATGCTCGGCACCGCCAAGATCATCGAGAACATGGAACTCGGGCCACAACATCATTCACGGGCAGTGGGACTGGATGAACGATCCCGAGATCCACTCCACCGAATGGGAGTGGGACACCACCTCACCGAGTGAGCACTGGAAGAAGTCGCACAACTTCATCCACCACAAGTACACCAACGTCGTCGGACTCGACGACGACATCGGTTACGGCATCATGCGTCTCACCCGCGACCAGCGGTGGGAGAAGTGGATGATCGGCAACCCCATCATACAACCTGACTACTCGGAACGCTGTTCGAATGGGGAGTCGCGGCCCACGGTCTGGAGACGACGAAGTTCCGCAAGGGCGAGAAGTCCATGGCCGAGGTGCGCAAAGACCTGCAGATCATCGGCAAGAAGGTCGGCAAGCAGGTCGGCAAGGACTACATCGTGTTCCCCGCGTTGGCGGGACGCAACTGGAAGCACACGATGGGCGCCAATGCGGTCGCCAACCTGATCCGCAACTACTGGTCGTACATGGTGATCTTCTGCGGGCACTTCCCCGACGGCGCGGAGAAGTTCACCAAGGAGGAGTTCGACAACGAAACCCAGGCCGAGTGGTACCTGCGACAGATGCTGGGATCGGCCAACTTTCACGCCGGCCCGCTGATGGCGTTCATGAGCGGCAATCTCTGCTACCAGATCGAACATCCCGTCAAGCTTCCGAACATGAACGCCGCCATCGCTCAGTCGCTCAAGGGCGCGTCCGATGCTGAGCCGTGACGGCTCGACAGCATTCTCGGCGTCGAAGGGCTTGACCAAGGCGCAGCGAACGGAGCTCTACGGCAAGACTGTTCGTTCACGTGGACCTCAATCGCGGCTCCGATGCCGAGCTCCTGCTCATTCCCGGCGTGGATGCGAACAAGCTCAAGGCGCTCAAGGCGGCGCGGCCCTGGAAGTCGTTCGACCAGTTCCAGACGGAATTCGGAAAGACGATGAATGCCGCCGAAGTCGCGCGCATCGAGCAGTATCTCTTCATCCCGATCGATCTCAACACGTTCACCGAGGCGATCATGGACTCGTTCGCGGGCATCGGCGTGGGGACGCGGCAGTGGAAGCGTGAGTTCAACGAGTACCGGCCATGGACGTCGATGGAACAGTTCGAGCGCGAGATCGGCAAGTACGTGCGGAGCCGGCCGGCGGAGCTGAAGCGCCTCGAGCGCTACGTGATCATCAACAAGTAGAGTCGTCGGAGAAGCCGCTTTCCCCTCGCGAGTCATCCTGAGGGAGCGCGAGCGTAGCGACGCGCGACCGAGGGATCGCTGTCGTGCCAAGGCTTGTGTCGTGAACGGCGTAAACAGCCTCGCCGGGAGAGCGATCCCTCGGTCCCGCACCGTCTCAGCTGGTCTACGCGATCGTAATCGCGGCATCATGGGAAACAGGCCAGAATTGTCTCCCCGCGAGGACATTTTTTCGCTGTTCTTAGGAGGTTACGATGCATGGGGCTTATGCAGTTCTTCTTAGGAGGATGACGCACGGGGCTTCTGCAGCTTCTTAGGAGGGCGGCGCCCTCGCTGCGCGCTCGTGATTAGCAAGACCTGGTAACCTAACGAAAAAAAAAACAAAACCACAAAAAAAAAAACTAATTGACCTCATTATATTTAAACAGAATGAGTATCATGCTTTATTTTGGAAGAAGATGGGGGGATATTTGTGAACAGTGCCAGGCACTGTTCACAAATATCCCCCCATAATTTACTTTGATAAAAAAGAAAAACCTTCAAAACAGTTGAAGGTCCTTCTTTTGTCATCTTATAAGAGTTTCTGATGCTCACCAGTTTCTTGCCATCTATTTTGAACGCGACAGCGCCTTCTCTTGAATGAACGTATTCATCAGATCTAAAGCTTCAATGGCCTCTGCTTGATCAACAAAAAATTGCAGAAAACCATGAATGATTCCCTCGAATCTTTTTGCCGTAATAGGAATACCGGCATCACGAAGCCTCTGACCGTATGCTTCTCCTTCATCACGTAGCACATCGTACTCTGCTGTGAACAAAAGGGCCGGAGGTAAATCACTGACTTCAACAACTTTAATAGGTGACGCATACGGATGATGACGATCTTCTTCTTTTTCTATATACAAATCCCAAAAAAGTCCCATATGAGTATCCGTAACTCCAAATCCTTCAGCGTTTTCCGAATAGGATGGATAGATTGAAGGAACATCCGATGAATGGTAATCAATTACCGGATACATTAATATTTGTTTGGCGATCTTTGGTGTTTTTCGATCCCGCGCCATTAGAGTAACCGCAGCAGTTAAAGTTCCACCTGCACTATCCCCTCCCACAATGAGATTATTGGGATCTCCATTTAACTCTTCTACATGTTCAGCTACCCATTTGGTAGCCTCATAACAATCTTCAGGTGCAGCAGGGAATGGATGTTCAGGTGCTAGTCTATAATCTACAGAGATCACTTTGGCACCAGTCTTAAGAGCTAAAATACGACACAACACATCGTACTCTTCTACATCTCCGACAACAAATCCTCCGCCATGAAAAAAAACAAATAAAGGAAACGGCCCTTCACCATCAGGTGTATAAATTCGAATAGGAATAGAATGGCCATCAGGTCCTAATACAGTACGATTTTCAATAGCTTGGACTTTTGGTCTGTCTTCCTCTGAAGGGAGGAACTCTAATGACATGCCTCGATAGTTTATAAGGTCCTCTACAGTTGTTAAATTAGCTAATGGAGATCCTTCTAAGAATTTTTTTACATAAGGTTTTAATAGCATAAAAAAAACTCCTCTCAAACAACTAAAATTTTTTGTAATAGCTTTTATTAAATCATAGGTGAGAAGAAGCCCTTGCTGTAGAAATGGGATAATTTATAATTTTATTTATAGATTTCCATAAAAATATTATCGGAAAACTCTGTTAATGTCAATTTTACAAGCTATTTTTGAAGTTCTTTCGCTTTGCCCATGTTAAGAATGTATTGCTATCCTATTTAATAAATTCACTTTTAAGTAAATACATAACATCATAGTCTTTTATTTCGTTAATGCTACTATCTATATCTCTAAAAAAATCAGTAGTAGGTGCCTTCATATTACCATCCGCTTTTGAATAGCAAATACTAGCTAAAACCATCTTCCCCATAATTGAATTATTTTCGGCTGGATTGCTTGCCCAAAAACTCGAAATACCTTCTAAACTATCCTCTGTAATCTCTGTAATCGTTTCTAAGGAATGACTTGTATTGGTATTACCATCACTATTAATACTAATATTAAATATAGATTGTTTTTCATTGTCAGTTGTTTTCGCTACAAAAATAATCGTACCATTATCTTTAATCTCAGTAGTAATATGATAGTATGATGAAATTGGAATAGTAAGTTTTAATAATAAACCCATCATCGACTTCCCATGACGTTTTGAATATAATGACTCGCCCGATTAGATTTAAATAACCCACTTTAATTATTAATTTTATCGTTCTTTGTCCATTAATGACCAAAGACTCATCATTTTTCAGAATATTCAGGGTAAAATGGAAAAGATTACAAATAGGCTAGATTAAGGAGTGTGGTTGTTCTGAAACAGAGAATCTTGGCATTTACTTTGTCTTCTTCAATTTTCTTTGGATGGAATTCACTTGGAGGAGAGAATCACGCTCATGCCAGCGAAAGTGAATCGTTAATTCCTGGAGCTCATTCTGTCCACCAAACCTATTTTGATGGACAAGACCAAAATTGGCTGACAACGGCCAATCCGAAGCAACTTGAACAAGCGACTCTTTTTGGAAACAGCGGTTTGGCACCTATCAACTGGGGAGATGCCACCACAGGTACAGGCTGGCATCAAATGAATAAGCCCGCTCAAATATCAGGAACTCAGGTAAATGGTATTTTCGAAGATGCTCAGTTTGTCATTCGTGTTCCTGATCAATGGAATGGAAAGCTTGTAGTTTCAGGGATCCCGGCAACAAGAAACGAAACCTCTACCGACCTTTTATTCAGCGACTTTGTCCTCGAGAAAGGCTATGCCTTCGCTGCTATAGATAAAGGGACGCAGGGAGAGGTTTAGAGACTGACCCATTTGGGAAAGTAAAAAATGCACTTGTAGAGGAAGACGATAGTGTCGCTGAATGGAACATGCGTTTTCGCCAAGTGACAAAAGCTGCCCAAACTTATTTAATTAAGAATTTCGATGACCAACTAATCAGTCCAACGGATTCTTCTAATCCAGCAAGTGATTTAGTAACCGAAACTCATAAAGTGCCAACCTATGCCATGGGAATTTCCAATGGCGGCTATGTGGTCCGTTATGCACTCGAAAATGATGGCCCTGAAAAAACCGGGGAACCACGCCTATTTGATGGGGGAGTAGACTGGGAAGGCGTTCTTTGGACTGAAAAAACGCAAATTTAATTAGTGCACTTACTCCAGTTGTTAACCATGCAGAGCAAGCAATTTATGGAACTGGGAAGGAGAAAGAAAAAGCCATAAAAGAATTGTATAAAGCAGGTCTGCCAAAAGGATCAGAAAAGTTATGGGCTTATCATGATCAAGTCTATTGGTTTGTCACACTGAATATTTATCGGGATCATTTTGACCCTGAAGCTCCGGGCCGAATTCAATGGCCAAATTACTTAAACTTTGTTGGTGGCGTAAGAGATCGTACTTATGACCATATCTTTGAAAACTATAAATATGTCACAAGGCCGAAAGAGATAAAAGAAAACATCAAAGCCATCTCAAATACAGGAGATATCAATGTCCCATTAATCAGTATTACTGGCTCACTTGATGCTTTGATTTTTCCGGAAATTCATGCGGAAGGTTATCAAAAACTGGTGAAAAAAGCGGGAAAACAACAACTGCATCGACTTTACACAATCGAAAATGGGAATCATGTAGACAGTCTCGTATGGAATGCGGCAACAGATTCAGAAAAAGAGCTTCAACCATTACTGCCATATGCCCATCAAGCCTTTGATTTACTGGTTGATTGGGTAGAAAACAAAACCACACCTCCAGAAAGTAAGACCATTCCTGCACCAGAGAATCCTGTAAAAGTAATCGATTTAAAAACTGGTGAAGAAACGGACCCACGCATCGACAAATAAAAAAACTGGTGGGGCAAAGGAATTTTTTATTTGTCCCACCGGAGATTAATGATTCTCGAAAGAAAAAGGGTTCTTAACACCCTTACTTTCTTCTCTATTCCATCAAAATAGTAAATTTTCTCCCTCTATAGATTTAAACTTCAAAAACTTATCATGGTATCGTTTCATTTCACGTTAAAATCATAATCCATTTAGGAGGAATGAGAATGCGTCATTATGTGTCTACTAGTCAGGAAGGAATTAATCGAAACTCATTGCCATTTAAACTATATGAAAAGGCTAAAAAATTTGGAATTTGGAACCCTAACGATATTGATTTTAGTCAAGATAAAGCTAATTGGGAATCATTAAATGTAGACCAACAAGATGCTCTTCTTCAACTCATTTCTTTTTTTTACAGTGGTGAAGAAGCTGTCACGAATGATATTCTTCCACTTATTTATGCGATTTCAAAAACTGGACAATTTGAGGAAGAAATGTATTTAACTCAGTTTTTTATTCGAGGAAGCGAAACATGCAGACTTTTTTAATCTTGTGTTACAAAACCTTGGCATTAAGCGAGAGCTAAATTCTTTTCTTTCACCTGCTTATCGAAAGGTATTTGATGAGATATTGCCAGGAACGATGGACCGTCTATTACATGATCAATCTCCTGAAGCCATTGCCGATGCCTCCGTTGTTTATAATATGTTTGCAGAAGGAGTACTGGCTGAAACGGGGTATTGGGATTTTTACGAGAGCTTGGCTAAAATAAACAAAATGCCTGGTCTCCTCCAAGGGGTTAGCTATATTAAAAGAGACGAGTCAAGGCACATCGGATTTGGAACCTTCCTCTTACAACGTCTGATTTCTGAGAATGATTATTTATTGGATTATATTTTAAATAAGCTTCACAGTTTAATGCCGATTGCCATCGAATTGAGTGAAACGATGCGATTTGAAGAAGTGAGTCCATTTGGTATAAAAAAGTCAGATAGTCAAGCTTTTATGGTCAAACAATTGAATGCAAGAGTAGAAGTGTTAAAGCGAGCTCAAGGTAAAACCTTAGAGGAGATTTACCGTACGGAAATTATTTTTGATTAATGTGATTGAGTACCGAAAACTCGGTTCTGGTGCAAAGATTGCATTTATTTGAAAGAGGTATATGGATTCCTAATGAAATCTGTTCTTATGCTCTTCCTTTTTAATATTTTCAAATTCTGCAACCTAACTTAGTACATCTTATGATGCAACTCCAAACAACTTAAGTATGAATTCAATGTTACTTAAAGAAGCCTTTCAGATGGAAAGGCTTCTTACTCTCTGTTGCATCTATTATTTTTCTTTACGCACTTGTAGTGAACAGCACTCCACATGTGTCGAGACGTTATAACGAATATATCATGACTGTCTAACCACTTATTCCCCACTAGAATTCGAAATATCCGCCTCAATCCTGCTCATGAACTCCTCTGCAGCGCTATAACCTTGCTGTCTTAAATACCAGTTATTAGCTGCCGCTTCAATTAACCCCGCCACATCACGTCCAGGCTGGAGTTGTATTTCAATGGAAGGAATTTTAACGCCCATATATTCTGTATATTGAGGTTCATGCTCTAATTCGTTATTTAAATCATCTTTCTCCCATTTCGTTAAATTAATATCGAGTGTGATTCTGGTTTCATCTTGAAAAGCCTGTCGCCCGTATGAGCGGACCACATTCAACAATCCGATACTACGAAGAGCTAGAAATTCCTTTGTCTTTTCATCATGAGTACCCAAAAGGGTTTGTGGACTAAGCTTCTTTAGAACGACGACATCATCAGCCACTAGCCGGTGTCCCCGACCAATCAACGTGTGTGCTGTTTCACTTTTCCCTACTCCTGAATGACCACGAAGTAATATCCCAATGCCAAACACGTTCATACATACTCCATGCACGGTCATTTCTGGTGCTAACTCCTTGACCATATATGCATCCAGCTTTGTAATAAATTCTGAAGTCGTCTCAGGCTTGTTTGTGATTAACAAGGGGATTTCCTCTCTTATACAATAATGCTTTAAATATGTTAGTCCTTCTTCACCAGCTGTTACGATAAAACATGGTGGGTGATAATGGACAATATTCCCGATTCGGATTTGACGTTCCTCTTTACTTAATTTATGCAAATAGTTAATTTCTTTTCTTCCTAAAATTTGAACTCGTTCTTTCGGGAAAAAATCAAAATGGCCCACAAATTCCAGACCTGGACGATGCACCCGTGGTTGCGTAATCGTTTTCTGTAGCTGATTTTCACCGATTAATACTTTCAATGAAAACTTTTGAGCCAAGTTTTCAATCGTTATTTGTTTCACTATCATCCATCCTCACTGTCCTAATAGCCTTCTACGCTTTCATTATACTTGAAAAGTATGAAAACATCATCATTTTACAAATTTCTCATAATTGGAAAGCTTGTACAGGATGAGCATGAGATAATACCACAAAAAAATGGTCAGCCAGGAGTGAACTGGATGACCTTATGACCCGAAGACAATGCTATTCAGAAAATCTATAACGTTAGCGTATTTTTGCTAATTGCGTATATACATCTGATAGATTAGAGAAACCTAGTTCTTGAGTTAAACGGACACCCTCTGCCCATAGCTTTGCTGTTCCGATTGCATCATGTAAGGCATGATGTCTTTGTTGTATAGAAATTCCAAAATGGCTGCAGCAATCATCCAACGTCCTTAACTCTTTTTCAGGCTCCACGATTTGCGTTAAAAAAGATGTATCCATAATACGATGCTGAAAATTCGTCTTTAACATCGACCACGTGGCATGCTGCATAAAGCTTTTTTCATGATGAGCATGGTGGGCAACGAGCGGACGACTTTCAATAAATTGATAGAATTCTCTCAGAACGTGTTCCAATGGAGGAGCATCGGCAAGCTCGGCTTCACAAATGCCCGTTAACTCTTTAATTTCCTCTGAAAGCGGTTCGTTGCAATTGACCAAGGAATAGTACGTTTCATCCTCTATGATTTGATCTCCTATCAATTTAACCGCACCAACCGATAAAATTCTATCCCCATTTTGTGGATAAAAGCCTGTCGTTTCTAAATCAAACACCGTCACCTTTAATTCTGAGAACGGTACCTTAAGAACATCTTGGGCTTTTGCATCTCTTTGCATCTGTCTAAGAAACGCTATACTTGCAGGATCGGTTTGATGTGCCATAGATGTGTACATACTCGGACTTAGCCTTCCAGATAACTGTTTAACAAAGCGTAACATATTATTCATAATCATAATGAACACCCTTTATGAATAATATGTTTTGTCTCAGCAAACAGCTTGTAACCTTTTTTCATAATTTGCTTAAGCTCTTGCTTTTCTGATTTTGTTAAAGAATCAACCTGTAAGAGATGAACATCCTCATAACTTGTGGAATGCTTTTTAAAATAAAGACGTAACGTTAAGAGCTTTTCAAAAGAATATTGATATTGTTTTATATGATCATAGCTATTAGGTAATTGTTGAAAACGGGTTAATGTAGATGGAGATAAGATTTCCTCTTTTAGCGAGAGTAGCCGCAAAGAATTGACATACGGAAAAAAGATGACTTCCTTCATATTAATAGAACCTGTTTCTTTCCCGAAGGAATCCGGTAAAAATTGTCCAAGAATACCAAGCCCCTTCTTCATATGACTTATATTTTCTAACAAACGAATATATAAATAGGGTTCTTTCTTTAAATGCTGAAATGCAAGTTCTTTTAATCTTCCTAAAAAGGAATCATCCCCAATGAGAACACGAGAATCAAAGAAAGTGGAAAAATAACGGAGAGATTCCCAGCTTGCCTCATTCAGCCAATCGCTAATCTGCCTCTCCCACGCCTCTATGGAGTGGCACCATTTCGGGTTTGATGACATGACCTTTCCATCACAAAATTCATATCCCACTACATGTAACCCATTCGAAATTTCGATTCCCAGCTTTAAAAAATAAGATTGGAAATCCCCATTACCCGAAAAAATAATCCCATGATCTTGATCGCTCCAAATTGATTGTTCAGACCTTCCGCCACTACCCATAATAAAGACAGCAAAGTGAGCTGGGGCTGGCCCAAACTCACTTTCTATTTTCTCTATTGCTTTGTGAACAGTTGTCTTCATTAACCTATCATGAAATCCATTAAGAGCGATTGGATCCTCACAAACTTCATGAATATGCTCATCTCTCCACTGTCTTATTTCAAGATAACGGTTTTGATGATTTTCAAGCTCACCATTTTCCCAATGGTTCACAACAACCATTTTATACACCTGCTTTTTCTTTATGCTCAGGCATGCTTTCTGGATAACCATAGCTTCCATGTTCACTTAAATCAAGTCCAATGATTTCTTCCTCTTCAGTGACACGAATCCCGCCCATTACTTTATCCATTACTTTTAGAATAATGAATGAAACGACGAATGCGTATAGACCTGATGCTGCTACACCTAGTGCTTGAACACCTAATTGTGAGAAGCCACCGCCGTAAAATAAACCTGCTTGCCCCCAGTCAATATCTGTTGATAGTGCAGGTACTGCGAATAGTCCATTCGAAAGTGTACCCCAAACACCAACTGTACCATGAACGGATAAGGCAAAGATTGGATCATCGATTCTTGCTTTATCAAAAAATTTCATACTATAGAAAACCATAAGTCCACCTACAAGACCAATCACAACAGCTGCCCAAGGTTCAACAAATCCGCAAGATGCAGTAATGGCAACAAGACCTGCTAATGCACCATTTAATGTTGTTGGAACATCTGCTTTACCCGTTACGACCCAAGCGATAAACATCGCTGCAACTGCACCTGCACCAGCAGCTAATTGTGTATTTAATGCAACAAATCCAAAGAATCCATCTGCAACTCCGAATGTACTACCAGCGTTAAATCCGAACCAACCTACCCATAAAATAAGAACACCTAATGCCGTAAATACTTGGTTATGACCAGCAATATTATTGGATGAACCATCTTTATTATATTTACCAATACGTGGTTTTAAGATCATTGTAGCAGCTAAAGCAGCCATGGCACCAGTTAAATGAACAACGGTAGAACCAGCAAAGTCTTGTTTACCATGTTCAGCTAACCAACCGCCACCCCAAATCCAGTGAGCAACGACTGGATAAACCAACGCCGAGAATAAAACTGCGAAAATCACATAAGCAGATAATTTAGCACGTTCCGCAAAGCCACCAAATGCAACCGTTAGCGAAACTAACGCGAACATGACTTGGAACATAAAATCTACAGCGGGAGTCAACCCTTCCTCAACCGTTGAAACATCACCATAAAAGAAATTAGATAATCCTATAAACGCGTTTCCTTCTCCGTAAATAAAACCATATCCAACAGCCCAGAAAACTAATGTTCCAATTCCCGCAGTAAAGATTGTTTTACCAGCAATGTGGCCAGCATTCTTCATTCTCGTTGATCCTGCTTCAAGTAATATGAATCCACCTAACATAAATAAAACCAAAATTGCGCCAATCATGACCCACAGATTATCCATTAATACTGTAGCATCCATTGAACCTCATCTCCTTCACTGTTAATCTTGTAATCTAATGTTATTATACATGTAAGGAAACGTAACATCAAGTAAAATGTTAGATTTTCTTACATGAATTATATGTCATATATATTCCTAATGTGAAACAAAAATGTATCCTTATTCCAGATTTTTTCTCCTATAAAGAATAAAACCAGGAAAACCTTAGTTGGTTCTTACTTTTACATGTTATATGACTTATACATCACCTTTACAATTTCAATTATATGATTCTTCTAATCACAAATTTAACGAGCTTAGTCAGAAGTCCCCTTCCTCAAACACTCGATAGAATGTTAGGGAGGGACGAATGGCTTGTTCGTTCTTTCAAATAAAAACAACAAAAAGGAAAATAACGAAAAATAAAAAGACGAACATTTTTTTAGAAGTTATACATAAACAAGGCTGATTCCAAAAGTTCGTTCATAACGACCTTTGGAGTCAGCCTTAAATTTTCCTTATATTCCAAACCATTCATTTTTCCCACTTTACATTCTCTTTCTTCTCCTCATTCACCAAGAGCTGAAATACATCAGGTCGTGAATAATGACCAACTACATCAAAATCGAATTGACTAGTAGCGATGTCGTGCAAATCAAGGTCTGCTATAAGGATATCCTCTCTACCGTAAACAGGTTCTCGAATATAATCCCCTAAAGGACCGATAATCGCACTTCCCCCTGGACACATTTCATCAGGAGACGATGCTAAGTCTCCGTAACAAGCTAAATCAGCAGGATACATACTCTTATTCACATACTGATTGCAAGATAAAACAAAGCATCTCCCCTCTACTGCAATATGACGAATGGTTGATTGCCATACATCTCTAGAATCGGCTGTAGGGGCAATATAAATTTGAACGCCTTTTGCGTACATAGCCGCTCTTGCTAACGGCATATAATTCTCCCAGCAAATTAACGCTCCTATTTTGCCATACGGGGTAGCAAAAACCGGAAGGGTACTACCATCTCCTTCTCCCCAAATTAATCGTTCGGAACCTGTTGGCTTTAATTTACGGTGCTTCCCAAGCAATGTTCCATCTGGTCCAAAGAATAATACGGAACAATACAAAGTACCGCTACTAAATTCAGTATCTCTTTCAATGAGGCCGATGACGAGATAAACCCTCGCCTTACGCGCTGCCTCTCCTAATCTTTCCGTTGTTTCACTTGGAACAGGAACCGAATTTTCCCAATAACGTAGCCAGTCCTTTCTTCCTTCTACAGAACGGCTTCCTACTGTAGCTCCGAATGTCAACCCTCTTGGATAGGCCGGAATGAATGCTTCCGGAAACACAACAATGTTCGCCCCTTTTTCTCCTGCCTCGATTGTTAATGAAATGGCTTTTTCTGTACATGCTTCTCGATCCATAATAACAGAAGCAGCTTGGATAACAACCACTCGCACCTTATGCTGTTGATCGACCATACTGACTCCCCCTCTTTTTGGTAAAATTCTGTATTGAAAATCTCTCAATATTGTGAAGACCTTATTTTCCGTACTTTTAGAAGTGTCACTATCATTATTTTCTATTTTATCATAATTTACCAATTTATTATTTAAGAGGAACTAACCACATGAAAGTTCAGTGTCTTATTACATACTTAATAATTTACAGTAATATCTAATTCCTATATAATGACTCCGAAACAGTAAAAAGGAATCAGTTCATTCCTACTATATCTACAGCTATTAACAGAATTATTTTCAAACGGAGGACTAATGATGAAAAAAAGCTTAAAGGTTAAATTCTTACTAACTTTTTCTATTTTGCTTTTGGTTACATGTCTTGTCATGAGTATACTTCTTTATCGTTCTTCTATGACTTTAGTACAGGATTCTGTCGGTAAACAAGCTGCCAGTACTGTGGAAAATGCAGCAAATGTCATTGACCTTAAGCAGTATAAAGACATAACGATCAACTCAGGTGAAACAGCCTATTATAGCAAACTACGGGAAGATCTCAACCAAATACGAGAAATGAACAATATGGAATATTTATTTACAATGTCACGCGAAAAGACTGACAATGGGTATGATTATTATTATATGGTGGATGGTATGCCACTGAATTCTGATGATGCATCAGAGCTAGGCGAAAAGGAAGAGAATGCCGATTCCTATCTAGCTATGCAACGAGCCTTTGAAACCGGAAAGGTAGAATTTGAAATGACAAATGATGATGAATATGGTGCGTTAATATCGGTATTCTCTCCCATTAAAAGCGAAACAGGAGAAATACTAGGAATCATCGGAGCGGATATAGATGCTACTCAAGTTTATGAAGAAATGGGTGCCAATAAATTCAAAACCGGCATCATTACCCTTCTCATTTTAATCATCGGATTAGGATATATTTATTTTTTCACCAATTATTTAACAAAACCTTTACGGAGATTAACCAAACAAGTAGAGCAAGTTGGAGAAGGGAATTTATCTGTTGTGATTGAAACCGGTCGACAAGATGAAATTGGGACATTGACAAAAGCGTTCAGCAAAATGGTCCAAGATTTAAGGAATGTGATTGATGGCATCCATTCCAATTCTGTGCAGTTAATGCAGACGTCGGATCAATTATTCCATAATAGCCAAAAAGCAAGTGAAGTAAGCCAACATATTTCAACTTCCATCAACGAAGTATCAAAAGGTGCGGATACGCAATATCAATATTCCGAAGAAAGCGCCGCTACTTTAGAACAAATCTCACAAGGCATTGGACAAGTAGCGATGACATCAGCGAATGTTTCTGATTTATCATCCATTAGCTTGCAAAATGCCGATCAAGGAAATCGGAGTATCGAAAATGTCATTAACCAAATGAATGTCATCAATCAATCTGTACAATTATCTGTAAACGCTATTAAAACGTTAGAAGAACAAGCAAATGAAATTTCGTCCATTATCAATATGATACGTGATATTTCCTCCCAAACTAATCTTTTAGCGTTAAATGCAGCAATTGAAGCAGCTAGAGCAGGGGACCATGGAAAAGGATTTGCTGTTGTTGCTGAAGAAGTTCGGAAACTCGCAGAACAGTCGGAGCAATCGACGAATAGCATTTCTCACTTGATCGAAACGATGAATGAAGATACGAGTCGAAGCGTTGAAGCTATGAACCTTGTAACAGAAAATGTGAAAGATGGGATAAAAATAGTTGAGGAAGCCGGAAACTCATTTGAAAGCATCGTAGATTCCATTCAAACGGTGTCTGCACAAATAAAAGAAGTATCCACGACTTTAGAGGAAATGTCTGCTTCCTCAGAAGAATTAGTAGCAGCAGTTGAAGAAACAACAACGTTTGCTAGCCAAGCAGCAGATCATACCAAAAAGGTCGCGACACTCACAGTTGAACAAGAAACTTATATTAATGATATGTCAGATTCCATTACTAGTTTAACAAAAATGGCAAAAGGCTTAGATGAATCTATCAAAAGGTTTGTACTGTAATCTATTCTGCGGAAGGAGCCACCTCATCAGCCGCACGGAAATTTTCGTTCAAAAAAGTACAAACTGGAAAAGTGAATGCAACCAATGTACTCATTAAACAAAAAGCTTCAACAAGTTCTAAATTCAGTAGGAAAACTCCAAAAGGGTTATACAGTTACAGTATTACGTAAAAGCGGTTCTTGGCATTATATCCAGTACAGAAAAACAAAGGGATACGTTTATTTAAAATATATAAGCGGTATTAAGTAACACAATGTAAGGCGTATTCAATTTGGAGCAGGCTGATATTCATTCTGGCGATTAGACTACCAAGAGTATCCCCTCTCCAACCAAATAAAAGCCTGAAGAATAGGCTCTCTTAATATAGAACTCATTCTTCAGGCTTCAACAAATTATTGCTCCAGAGGCTCCAGTCTCATTAAAAATCGATACCTTTCCTTTAGCGAATGTTTATACGTTTCGTTAATTGCTTCTTTATATAACTTTCTTTTTTCTTCTTTTGATAATGCACTGTTTTTAATCGCCATCCGTGCTTCATACAAAAACTCCAAATATTCTTCGTATGAATCATCATATTGCTCTTCTAAATCATCACGGATTTTTTTAGCTAACATCGGGCTTGCTCCACCTGTCGATACACTGATTAGCAGTTTGCCACGATGGAGAGTTGCTGGAATGTGAAAATTACCTTGTTCTGAATTCGTAATCACATTTACAAGTTTCGTATCCTTTGTATGTTCATAAATTCTTTCATTTACTTCTGCAGAATCAGTAGCGGCAATAATGAGAAAGGCATCATAGAGATCCTCGTATTCAACTTCTTTTCTACGAACATCAATTTTCCCGTCAGTATACAGTTGCTCAATCTGGGGTATAATATCCGGACTAACAACGGTAACCGATGCTTTTGCCTGAAGAAGTGGACCTATTTTAAAAAAAGCAATCTTCCCCCCACCAACAACCACACACCGTTTATTTTCTATTTTAAGAGTAATAGGATACATACATTTCTGCTACTAAAAACATAGTCAAATATCGCTATTTAACTACACTAGACAGTCCAGCTTTTACACTTTCACAAGTTGCTTCTGCCTGTTTTTAGTACAGAATTCACCTCGCTTTCGATGTTGATTTTGTTCATAGAACCCTCGGATCTTATAGGTTTTTTTCATCATCTATTATAGACTTATCAGTGTATGAATAAATTGTACAATAAACAGTCAGATAGAGAAGATAAAAAAATTAGAAAAAAGAATACGAATAGCTCCATATTCTTACATATGCCTGTTTATATTTGATTATGTTTATATATTTTTTTGTTTCACATCTCCTTTCTTTTCTTCTTAACTAACTCTCGTTGCGTGCTCGCTTCCACTTTTGATAAGAACTTTTTTCTCTTCTCTTCGATGTGTTACATATAAGGCAAGGCCGGTAAATAGTAATCCACCAAAAAGATTCCCAAGCAGCACTGGAATTTGATTCCATAACCACCAATCCGCTACTGTAATATCTGCACCAAGCATCATTCCTGCAGGGATGACAAACATATTTACCACCGCATGTTCAAACCCTTGTGCAAAAAACATTAATATAGGCAGCCACATCGCAACAATCTTCCCTAATGTGGATGTTGAGGTCATCGCCATAACAGCACCTAGAGCGACCATCCAGTTACAAAGAATACCTTTTACAAAAGCAATAAATAATCCACTAGTACCTAATGCCGAATAGGTTAACGTTTTTGCTTCCGCCACATTGACAAGCTTTTGAGCAACCGCATGATCAGATACGGATATGTTCCCTAAATGGGTAGCGGCAATCACATACAATGCTGCATAAAAAGAAGCACCGATTACATGACCAAGAATAACCCAGAACCAGTTCGACAACATCTCCTGCCATGTTGCCTTCTTCGCTAAAACGGCTAACGGTACGAGAGCAAAATTACCTGTAACAAGTTCTAAACCAAGAAGAATAACAATAACAAAACAAGCAGGGAAAACAAGTGCACCTAAAATCCCCATTTGTGATTGTGTTTCAGCCGTAAATGCTAAGGTAGTACCAAAGCCAAGAAGAGCTCCAGCTAATCCGCCTCTAATTAATAAATCCCAAATCGAGAGTTTCACTTTTGCAGCGCCTGCCCCGACCATATTTTCTACAACTTGTTCCGGATTCACGTATGACATCGGACTCCCCCTCGTACTTTATGTTTTATCCTAATTTTCATATATAAGACTTTAGTACTTTTCGCCCGTTTTCATTGTACCATCTTTAACATTTCTTCTATACACCGAATCCCTGCCATACCATTCCCGATTAGCACTGTTTTTTGTCCCCCATCATAAATAACTACCGTGTTTACCATTTAAAGATATAAAGCTTTTTGTATGTTAGATTTTATCACATGCATTTACAAAAAACACTAACTTTTGACTTATTTTTCAGAAATTTTAAATAACTTATTATTGAATATTCATAATAATCGGTATAAAAAGCCTTTATATATACGTTTAAATGGCTTTTTAACATCATCAATGTATAATTGATACACGTTATGAAATATAACATATTTTTCAAAACAGTCTGCCTTTTCTAGATTCGTATTAGAAGATGCGTTATACTGTTTTTAAGCTGTTCATGAAATACGTGAGAGAATCAAACTTTTCTCCATACTCAGTACGTCACGTTATAAAAACAGCGTATTTTAGTTATCGGTAGGAGTTGACACATTTGAAAAAATTAACAGGCAAACGCATTGCCCTTGTTGCCTCACGTAAAACAGAGGAGCAAAGTACCATTGTGAAAAATCTCGGCGGTATTCCACTGCTCCGTCCTGCACAAGGAACCGTTTTTCTAAATGATTCTAATGTAAAATCAGAGATTACGAGGATCTTAGAAGGACATTTTGATTGGCTAATTGTCACTACAGGGGTTGGGACGGAACGGCTCGTGAAGATTGCACGGGAAATGGGGCAGGAAGAGGCATTTCTTACATCTTTAAAAGGGATGAAAATTGCTGCTCGTGGTTATAAAACCGTAAATATGCTTAGAAAACTTGGCCTAACACCAGTCGTTCGTGATGATGATGGTAGTACGGCCGGTTTAGTAAGGGAATTGTCTCCTTATAATTTTAAAGGATTGCGCGTGGCGCTTCAGCTTCATGGTGATCCTGCACCAAAGCTAGTCCAATGGTTACAGCAGCAGGAAGCTGATTTTCACGAAATCCTTCCATATCAACATATTCCACCTGAGTCGGAAGTTCTAGAACAGCTTATTACAGAAATACTAGAAGGACAAATCGACGCTGTAAGTTTTACAAGTACTCCTCAAGTTCGTTTTTTATTTTCCTATGCGGAAGAAATAGGTGTCAAGGATAAAGTGCTAGATGCTTTTTCAAAAGATGCAGTAGCCTTGTCGGTAGGAAAAGTAACTGGGCAAGCTTTACGCGAGGAAGGCGTTGAGCGAATTGTCATGCCTCAGGATGAACGAATGGGTAGCGCACTGATGGCGTTAGCTCAGTATTATGACGACAAGGAAGATGAAGTACTAGAGACTAAGTGATCCAAAAAATCTCCATTTTCAGGCATATACTTGCTTTGAGTACATGCCTGAAGATGAAAATGATAGGCTTGTCCCTTTTTCCGAACGGTCATTTCCCCGATACAAATCACCTACCGTTCTATGAATACTTCGCCTTTTCTTCATGACTCAATCATTTCATCTCTTTTTCACTAACACTTCCAAAATAATCCTACATTACTTTCAGACAGGTATATAGTATTATAGAATGAGACAGAATTGTGAACTTTAGAAGGTGGTACTATATGACGGAACAATCACATGCAATTTTTGATTTATTGACCGCCCTTGCTTATTTCTCGATTCCTATTTCTTTATTAGTCTTTTTGAAAAAAAGGAAGCTCCAAGAGTTTACGTGGGTGTTTATATGTTTTATTATGTTTATCATGCTATGTGGAATTACACACTTGATGCATATCATAGAATATCTTTTTCCAACCCATTCCATCCATACAATCAATGGACTAGCGAAGGCATTAACCGCTGCAGTATCTACATTTACAGCCATATTGCTTTGGTTGATTATTCCTAAAGCTTTGCTCATACCAAGTCCTTCCCAATTGGAGGAGGCAAATCAAATCTTACATAAACGTACGGAAGAAGTTTCTCAAGTGAATCAATTGTTAAAGCAGGAAATTAAGGAACACAAGAATACGACGAATAAAATGCTAGATCTGATTGCGATTGTACAGTCCTCTAATGACGCCATTATTGGCGTTACATTGGATGGAAAGATTTCCAGTTGGAATTTAGGCGCATCTGAAATTTTTGGATATGCTAGTAAAGAAATTGTCGGGGAATCCTATTTCAAACTCGTTCACTCTGATCAAATAAAGGAAATGAAACTAGTCTTTATGGACGTTAAAGAAGGACGAAGAGTATCACGTCGTGAAATAAAACATTTCCTCAAGAATGGCACTGTCATTGAGGGCTCACTTACGATATCCTCTATCAGATGTACAGAAGATGAACGAGAAATTATTGGAACATCTATCATCCTTCGTGATATCACAGAAACGAAGCAACTCCAAGATGAGATGAAGAAGCTTGGTGAATTAAAGACGGTAAGTCAAATGGCAGCTAGTATATCCCATGAGGTGAGAAATCCGCTTACTGTAGTAAAGGGATTTAATCAATTACTAAGAAATCCTGATCTTACAGAGGAACAAAAGAACCTATATATCCAGTTAAGTTTAGAAGAATTGAATCGAGCAGAAAGTATTATCACGGATTATCTCACATTTGCCAAACCCTCCGTTGAATATTTAGAAAAATTAGAATTAAGTAAAGAGCTTGACTACATTGTACACGTATTAAATCCATATGCCACCATGAGAAATACCGTCATTCAAGTAGAAAAAGATGATGGTCCTCTTCATATTTTTGGAGAAAGCAGAGAACTTCGTCAATCCCTCTTAAATATTATGAAAAATGGCATTGAGTCGATGGAACTAGGGGGAACATTAGTCATTCAAGTACAGAAAGTAAAAGAACACGCTGTCATCACTATTAAAGATACAGGAAAAGGTATGTCTAGCGAACAAATTGAAAAGTTAGGCACACCGTATTATTCAACTAAGGATAAAGGTACAGGACTCGGGACGATGGTTGCATTTAGTATTATTAAAGCAATGAAAGGCGAAATTAAAGTTGATAGTGAAATCGGAAAAGGCACCTGTTTTTCCATTTCTATTCCTTTAGTTGACTCTTCTTACACGTGAAGCTGACTTTTCTAGAATATAGTGAAACTTATAAGTATTTGAGAATGTATAGTTTGTAAACAATACGTAATCTAATAAGCGAACAGGTACTGTTCGCTTATTAGAGATCTAAAATGAATTAAAGGATCTGGTCACACATTTTTGCCTTTTTACTAGAAAACTAGCATTAATCATCCCAGTAATCTTCCACAATTTCTACAAGTACTAAGTTACTATCCATTTGAGTTTTATTGTTGGACCTGCTTTTAGTATAATTATAGGAAAAATGGAACATATCCTGCACTCTCTCCTTTGATAGGAAACGTGTATGAATAGAAATGGTGATATCGTCAGGCAATAACGGACGGTTTGTCGCCATACAAAATCCATAATCGTCTCCATGTTCCGCAATTACATCAAAATGATAAGGCAATACATGAAAGCCTGCTGCCACTAAGGTAGCTTGTACACTCCAGAGATACTCTGGTATCATGGCTAATGAGGGGCAAGAGATATTAATCACGCCATCTGGTTCCAATCGTTCTTTCAGGAGACTAAAAAATTCCCAACTGAAAAGCCGGCTTAGCCCTGGACATCCCTCGCTCGGCTCCGGAATATCTACGAAAATGGCATCCCATTTTCCAGGATTATCTTCAATGAATTTTCGTCCATCTTCGATAACTGTACGCACTTTTGGGTGGTTTAATGCACCTTGATTAAATTTGACGAGAGGTTCTAAATTTTTACCAAAATCCATCATAATGGAGTCTATATCTACTACCGTGATCTCCTTCACTTCAGGATACTTAAGCACTTCTCTTGTTGTAATACCCCCACCGCCACCAATTATGAGAATGTTCTCCCGTTTAACAGCAGCTGCCATAGGCAAATGAATCAATGCTTCAGCGTATATATCATCATCCTCAGTTGTTCCAAACATCACATCTCCATTCGCATATATAAGCGTTTGCCCTTGATGTTCAACCAAGGCGATTTGTTGAGTCGGTGTTTTAATACGTTTGATTATACGGTAATCTCCATCAGGTTCCTCTTCTTCTGATACATAATCTCGAACAGAACCGCCACCAAAAAAACGCCAATAGAGCCAGACTAGAATTTCAACGAGCAATACAAGACCTGCACCTATGAAAATCCAACTAAGTTGGTTTAAATCAATCATTCCCTTTTTCCTCCTTCTCCCAATATATATTTATGTTATGCATTCCTAGATAGAAAGTAATTAAGGCAAATTAAACAATTTCTTTCACTAATGTATTTGTTTAGGATGATATGATAAAAAACCTCATTTACTTATGGTATCGTTCATCTTAGTTGTTTAAGAATTAAAAAAATTAGACGAGAGACTCATTCTCTCGTCTAACGTCTTATAATAGGTCATGAGTTAATGGTGAAAATTTTGCATTAAAAAAACGGAGAGTCGGTGGTTCATACTCCATCCTTAACCCACTAATGTTCTGTCTCTTTTGATAAAGAGATATAACCGAATCAGCTACGACATCCATATGGTTATTCGTATACACTCGACGTGGAATGGTTAATCGAACAAGCTCTAATTTAGGTCTATTGTTCTCACCTGTTTCCTTATTTCTCCCTGCTGAGACAATCCCCCTCTCCATCGCTCTGACTCCTGAATCTAAATAGAGAGCTGCTGCTAGTGCTTGAGCAGGAAATTCTTCTTGCTTAACATGAGATAGAAACTGTTTGGCATCAAGATAAACCGCATGACCTCCAATTGGCTTTACGACAGGAATACCTGCATCGATTAGCTGCTGCCCTAAATAGTGGACCTGATGGACGCAATGGCGAATATAATGTTCGTCAACAGATTCATAGATTCCTTGAGCCATTGCTTCCATATCACGACCTGCCATCCCTCCATATGAGGGCATTCCTTCATACACAACAACCAATTCACGAGAGCGAGCGTACAGTTCCTCATCATTCATCGCTAAAAAACCACCGATATTCACCAAGCAATCCTTCTTCCCGCTCATCGTACAGCCATCTGAATAGGATAACATTTCTTTTAAAATATCTTTAATCCTTTTATTTTTATATACTTCTTCCCGTTGCTGTATGAAAAAAGCATTTTCTACACATCGTGTTGCATCAAGCATGACATCAATGTCATGCTTTTTACAAAGCTCATATACACACCGCATATTCTGCATACTAACAGGCTGACCACCCGCCATATTAACCGTGACAGCAAGACATACATATGGAATGCGTTCCGCCCCAACTTCATATATCACCTTTTGCAATTTATAAAGGTCTATATTTCCTTTGAATGGAAGTTCTAGCGTTGAATCATGAGCCTCATCGATAATGATATCTACAAAAGTCGCTCCATTTAACTCCTGATGAGCTCTCGTCGTCGTAAAATACATATTTCCAGGGACAACATCCCCTTGCTTAATCTTTAATTGGGATAGAATATTTTCTGCCCCACGTCCTTGATGAGTAGGTAAGACATATTTATATCCATATATGTCACACACCGCTTGCTCTAACCTTTTCCAACTCTTGCTCCCGGCATAGGCTTCGTCCCCTGTCATTAATGCCCCCCACTGACGATCACTCATGGCCCCGGTTCCACTATCTGTTAATAAATCAATATACACTTCACTTGAATCAATAAGAAAGGTGTTATAGCCCGCTCGTTTTAAAGCTTCCTTTCGTTCATCATAGGATAGCATAGCTAGAGGTTCTACTGCTTTAATTTTGTATGGCTCTGCTGTTCTTCTCTCCATAAGAATCCCCTCCATACTTTTCACTTATAAGCTTTGCGAAGCTGGTCTCACCACCATATCCTAGATTGGTTGAATGAATTCCTCTATAAGGTAGGCTACTTTCCACCCCCATGCCTTATAAATGAGTATCCGCTAAAACACTTTATGTACTATTCTATTTTTTCTAGAATCCAAATATCCCTGAAGAATTACATCCAATTGATAAATTAGTCTACTTCCAAAACAAAAGCATACGAAGCATCACCTTGAGATACATTTGGCTCTTTTTCATCCAGCCACCATACTCCATAGGAATAGTAGTAAACCCCTTTTTCCATAGGAGCTGTGATTCCATTTCCCTTTATAACCACATCGGATTCTTTGTTATCATGAATCTGTACGACAGTCATTTCATTTGGTTTAAGTTCATAATCCATAACAAACGATATTTTCTCACCAGGCTTTACTTTGATGGGCTCCTTACCTGCTAAAAGATCAACAGGCCCAGCCGTATCCACACAGGCACTGTCTCCTGATCCATTCCAACAATACGTGCCAAGCGTCGTTTCATACCTTTCATCGCCAATCTCAATCTGAACTTTTGGAGGCTTTTCTCCATCCATCCCATTATTCGAACATCCCATTAAAGTCAGTCCGAGAAGAATCACTACGACAATCAGCCTTCTATTCATCTAAACACCACCGTTTCACATATATATAGTCTAGTTCTACAAAATTAGCAATACTTCCTGCTTGATAAAATCTTTCAAAAATAACAGACAAAGCCGTAATCATTTAGTAGAATTGAATTTGTTGCTGAATCGCCAAGAAAGGAGCACATATGAAACCGAAATTTACTATACTAGCACTTGTCATTGTCAGTTTATTTTTACTCGTTGCTTGTTCAAACAACAATTATCAGGAATCTATGGATAAAGGAATCCAGAGTCTAATAGAAAAGGATTATCATCAGGCTGCTATTCATTTTGAACTAGCCTTAAAAGAAAAGGAAGGAGATAAAGATGCCTCCTCCTACTTCGATCAAGCTACTCAAATGAAAAATGCACTTAGCGCCTATAAACAAAAACAATATGATTCTGCACTTGATTCGCTTCATTCTGTCATTAATCATCGAAATGGATTAAAAACCTTGCAGTCAGAAGCAAAAAACCTAAAAGAGCGTATACTTTCAGACCAGAATGTCACGACTTCTTTTCAGAACAATCTTAAGTTAGTAAAAAGCCTTATCGCAAAAGAAAGCTACAATATGGCAGAAGAGAAAATAAAGCTTTTACAACAAGATATCGATTCAAATAAAATTCTAGCAGACTATACATCTGAAGTAACTAAACTAACAGAACGAGTCGATGCAGCCTTACATGAAAGTAAACAAGTACAACAAACTGTAGGAAGCGAAAACGAAAATAACGCAGCAAGCCAAGAAACCCAACAACAAACAGAAACATTTACGTATCGTTCCTATGTGAATGATCGTTTTGGATTTTCCATGCAATATCCAGACGGTTTAACGATGGATTCACCACCAACCAATGGCGATGGAGTAAGATTCTATAATGCGGAATTTGAAGTGACTGCTTATGGTGGTCATACGAATATTGTGAACAATGGACAAACCATCCAAACCTATTACCAGGAAGCTATCAATAGCATCTCTGGTCCCATTGCCTATCAAAAATTGACCGACGATTGGTATGTCATCTCTTATGAAGAAAATGGACAAATTTTCTATAATAAATTCTTCTTTGGTCAGGAGATTTTCAATGCGTTTTCTATTTCCTATCCTGCAAGCACAGAAGAAAAATATAGTCCAGTTACAACTCATATTGCTAAAACGTTTCATCCATCTGTACAATGAGTCAACATTAAATAAACCAGTAAACAAAAAAGCGACACCTTAAAAATGGTCGTCGCTTTTTTCATTTTAGCTCAATAGGGGAATGTTTTTAAATCATTCTTTTATTAATCGTCTCATCATAAATCTATCGTTGTTTTCTAGGACCTATTAATAATTTGATTGCTGTTCTATGTTCGTTATTGATTAAAACATCTGTAAATGCTGGAACAAAAACTAGATTAACACCACTAGGAGCTACGAATCCTCTTGCAATTGCAATAGCTTTAATCGCTTGATTTAAAGCACCAGCTCCAATTGCTTGAATTTCTGTATTTCCTTTTTCTCTTAATACGCCTGCAATGGCACCTGCAACTGAATTTGGATTTGATTTTGATGATACTTTTAATACACCATCCATATAAATTTTTCCCCCTGTTATTTAATCGCTTGATACGATCGCTGGAAAGAATGTAATTAACGTACCTTTAATAATATTCAAATTCAAATCAAACAGAACTATTGAACTCATTCCTCGGATACTTTTTTGTTATCCTGCCGCTATCGTGTTAAAAAAATTTTAAACCCCAAATTTTTTCCTATATCCACACTTCCTGCACATTTCTTCAACCGCCTCTCTTCTGGAAAATCCGTCGAAGAGGTTATTGGCTCTTTCTCCCTCTACAATATCAGAGAAGGAAGTGCTATTGATATTACCTAAATTAATAACGCCTTCTCCATCAAGACAACAAGGGACAACCGTTCCGTCGACAAGAATGGCTGCTTGACTGCGAAGCGCATGACAAAATCCTTTCCCCTCATCCTCTGGTGCCTGTAAACTTGGCCATTGGAATTCATGGTCCTGATTCAGATAGATTCGATTTGCCACTTTCACTCCGCTACCTGGTACTACTTTTTCTTCAATCTTGTAATCTAGGTTAAACTCCTTCTCCAAGATTTCTAACGTTTCCCGATTTCTCCGCTTTTCAGCATTCGTTGCATGATCTTGCTGTAAATTCCATAATCGAAACGAGATAATGACATTATGTTCTGCCGCTTCACGAGCAAACGAAAGGATATTAGCTACGTATTCTTCTCGATTCGTAGACCCTTCATGTCCATCAAAGCTATGAAGCGAGAAGTTCATTTGACGCAGCGCTGGTTTGCCCAATAGTTTCTCTCTATTTTTTTTAATCAGTGTCCCATTTGTCGTTATATTCACCTTAAATCCCTTGGCATGGCTGGCATCCAGCAATTCATCGATTCTTGGATGGAGAAGTGGCTCCCCTTTAACATGAAGATAAATATATTTCGTATGTGGTTTGATCTGATCTAATATGTTATTAAATGCATCTAGCTTAATAATATTCGCCTTGCGACTCGTTGGAGGACAGAAGCTACAGGCAAGGTTACATACACTCGTAATTTCAACATACACTTTTTTGAAAGTTTTCAAGACTTGTTCACCATTCCAGTTCTGTTTATTTATTAAATAATTATTCTCATTTTAACAGAAGTTAATGATTCCGTGAGACTTTATAATAATAATGCTACTGTTTCTTTTTTCCTATTATAGTGAACAGTTGCGTCAATCACTGTTTACTAATAAGACTTTAATTTGAAAAATGGCAGTCAGCTTATCGGTGAACCCCATTCACAATATCACATTTTTCATAGTTTCCTTCTGCAAAATCACGTACATTTTTGGCACATTCAATAATACCATCTCGTAAAGACTCTTGAGAGTAAAAAGCAATATGTGGTATCAGAATGATATTCTCTCTTTCGGCAAATGGATGCACAATGTTTTACTCATATTGTACCAAATGACTCCGCCATGTTCAGAGCTTGAAACACCACAGTTACGGTAGCCATGGTTTTCATAAAAGTGAATCAAGTCCTCTTTACAAGTGAGTGTAATCGTTTCACGCTTGTTCACTCTTGCTTCTTTTTCAAGCTGTGCCAGTAACGCTGATGCCACGCCTTGGTTTCGATAATGAGGCGACACGGCTAATCCTAAAATACTTTGATGACCACCAGATGCTTGATTTTCCTTTATATCACTAAATAGGTCATCCGTAATGAATGCTGATTCGATAACAGGGCCATTGACTAATCCCACGAGCCCCCCTCCTCTTCAGCTACAAAAAAACTATCCGGAATAAGCTGAATTCGCTGTCGGAATGCTTCCTTCGTCGCAGCCTCTTCTTTTGTAAAGCATAGATTCTCAATCCCTACAAGTTGTGGCAAATCTTCCATTTTCACATTGCGTATATGTAACATGTTCTCTATTCCTCCAAAATTAAGCCTATACGTATATTATATTGAATTAAAAATCATTCCTACAAGAATTTAGAGAAAAATTCAACTTGGTTCGTACATGTCGGTTGTTGTATTCATTACATTTTTCGTTTAAGTTCAGGCTATTAGCGGAACAATATAAACGGCTTCAATAGAAAGGAGGAATTATATCATGGCGAAAGAACAAAAGTCGCGTAATACGAATGTAAAAATTACTAGTGACATTGGCTATCAACCAAATATACAGGTTCCAGTTGGATCTGTTGGAAAAAAAGACGGCAATAAAACAAAATTGACGTAACTGAAAAGAAACAAGCGAACAGTGCTTTGGTTGACTGTTCGCTACATAACCGAATGATAATTAAAATAATAAGGCAAAACCCTCCATTTATTAGCATGCAATTTGTTTTTGTTTACAAATGTACCTTACTAACTGTATCTATGTTTTCTTTCACATTTTTGAATAGAGTTGATTTTATATATTCTGGCGAGGTTTTTCTTAAAATACAAAAACTTGAAAATTCCTTCATTAAAACTTCTATACTATTTATTTTTGCTGGGTATACGCAACATGTATTCTAACGATGTTTATATTCAAATATAAATATTAGTCGAACTACGATTTCTATTAGAATTCGCAAGATTAATCGGGAAATTTGCAAGAATCCTATTAAAACAATCAAACAAAGACCAGCTCATGAACTGGTCCTTGTTGTCATTATTCATCTACAATCACTTGATTTAGCAACTGTTCTGCAAACACAATTGATTCTACTCTTGCCGCAACAAACGGTGGCCTAACTCGGTTGCTCGCTTCAATAGGAACCCCTAGCCAGACATATTTTCGATCAATAGTAATAAATGGAAAGGCTATAGAATGGGAAATCAAGAAATTTACTGGGAGATCACGATTGATTTTTGTTGAGATAATCGTTATCTTCAAATTTGGTGGACAATTCTTTAGCATGGTTATCCACGCATCAGGAAGGGTAAAGGAATTTGGAAGAGCTAAAATGACTTCCTGTTTTGCTGCAGTTATCTCTTCAAATACTTTTTCAATTTTTCTTGCATGCATCCATTGTAACCTTGGATGCTGATGCTTAATCCAATTTCCAACTTCATTGGTTTGAATCATTTGCCCCTTGTCTATTTGATACTCGACAAGTTGCCGTAGTGTTTTACTCCGGTACACATTCTTCTTAACAAATTCGGTATCGCATACATGAATAAACTTCCCTTTTGTTCGCGTAATGGCTACATTAATTAAGCGCTCGCTATCTTTTCCTGTGAGTAGCATACCTGCACGACTTTGCGGGTAGCTATCCACTGCATCAAAAATCATGACATCTCGTTCACTCCCCTGAAAACGGTGAACGGTAGCTGAAATGATATCAGCCTTTTGTCGCTCCTGCCCATAGATGTCTTCTAGTAATCGTTCCATGAATTGAGCTTGAGCACGATATGGAGCAACATAGCCAATTGAACGAGCTCCGCCCATAAAAGCTTCGTGAATTAATTGAAAGGAAAGCAATAACTGCCATGGATTCATTCGAGAATGAGACATTCGTTCAAATACACAATGCTCACCAAAAAAGCTAGTGTCAACAAGAATTGAGGCCTGTCCAGCAAACGGAGCCTCGTTCACAATCCTATTGCGGCTTTCTTTTACTGTTGGATGATCGCCAACTAAATCATGGTAAATATAATGATTGGTGAAAGCTGAAATATCTGGATGCATTCGCCGTTGTTCTTTTAGAAGAAATAGATGGGGATGAAGCTGACCATCTCTTTATTGATCGATACAACTCCAGAACGATGAAAGATATCTTCCCTTAACCATTGTTTTACAATCGCATCACGTGCTGAAGCTATAGGTGGTAGTTGTTTAAAATCACCGCAAACAATTATATGCTGAGCAAGCGCAGCAGCAAAAGCAACCTGTGGAACATACGCCATACTTGCTTCATCTAAAATCACAAGATCATATTCTTGTTCAAAAATACTAGCATCATTAGCAGCTTTTGCTAAAGTTGTCCCAATAAGCTGTGCTTCTTTTACAAAACTCGTTTCTTTTTGGCGAATTTTTTCTAAAATTCTTGCTAGCTTTTTTTCTATATCTACTAATTGTTCCGAATCCCGAATACTAAAGGATTGAACTAAATCCTGCTTTACTAGACGTTTTTTTTCTACAAGCTCCTCTTTTTCTTTACATAAACTAGGTTCATGTTTTTCAATTAACTGAGTAGAAACAATGTCTTGATGCTTATGTAAGCTTTCTCCGATTTGGCTACCATAACGCAGCATTTCACCTTCTTGGAATCGTTCTTTCTTTTTAACAAAAGCAGCGATTTCTGCCATCAAAACATCGACAGCTTGATTGCTATGAGCTAAAATGAGCACTTTTTTATCCTTCAAATAATGATTGGCAGCTGTCCGTGCAAGTGTATAGGTTTTCCCAGTTCCTGGTGGTCCCCACACAAATGTAACGGGATTATATTTTGACCGAACAAATAGCTCTTTTACAGCAGTCCCATTACTCGCTACTGAATGCTTGGCTTGCATGGACGGATCCATCAGCCTTTTGATCCGCAATCGCTTTCTCTTGCTTTTCTTTATCTCCTGTAAGCGTAAAATTAATTGTTCAAGCAGCTCCCATGGATCATAAAAAAGAAATGCTTCACTAATTAAATCACCTAGCGATCGTTCAAACGTTAAAATAATACTTTTTCCCTCAGTAGAAAGAATCCTTCCATTTTCTTTCATGCCGCCCCATTCAATCCGAATCAGTACTTCCAATAGGAACTTTTACAGACAAACTTGTTTCAAAATAATAAGAAAACGTTTCTCCACTAGATACTAATCTTCCGTTCGAAATGACATATTTTGTACTACCGTACTTTTTCAAATGAAGAATTTCTACTTGTAATGCTTCCTGCCATTCATTGATATATTCAACTGTAGAATTCATGTTTCTCGTCCTTTAGATTTCATCTTAAATAGGCTCAATCGTAAATCGATTGAGCCTCGCTTATAACAATTCACTATACCATTTTTTCAACAAATATTCCATGAAAAACTATTTTCCCATTAATGCCACAAATTCATCTACTAAATCACTAAAAATCTTTAGAGCATTCGCAATTGGTTCTGGTTTTGTTAAGTCAACACCCGCTCTTTTAATAATTCAAGTGGTTTTTCAGAGCTACCACTTTTTAAAAAGGTTAAGTAGTTCTCAAGTGCTTCTTTGTCACCAGATAAAATTTGATCAGCAATAATAATCGCAGATGTATAGCCTGTTGCGTATTTATATACATAAAACGGACGATAAAAATGTGGAATTCGTGACCATCCATATTTTACTTCATCATCAAAGACTAGATTTTCACCGTTATAGGTCCGGAAAATCGTTTCATACACTGTATTAAATACGTCTGCATTTAACGGTTCATCTTTTTCTGCCTTTTCATGGACAATTTTTTCAAATTCAGCAAACATAACTTGCGTAAAAAACGTTCCCTTAAAGCTGTCAATAAAATGATTGAATAAAAATTTTTTCGTTTATCCGTTTCCTTCGTCGTCTTTAATAAGTGACGAATGAGTAAAATTTCATTTACAGTCGAAGCAACTTCGGCAACAAAAATTGAATAGCCCGCTGAAATACGGGGTTGATACTTGGAGCTAAAATAGGAATGCATACCATGCCCACATTCATGTGCTAATGTGAATACGCTATCAAGATCATCACGATGGTTCAGTAAAATAAATGGGTGAACCTCATATAGGCCAATATTATAGGCACCAGATCGTTTTCCTGGCGTTTCTCTGACATCAATATAACGATCTTCTTTAAAGCTTGCTAAAATTTCAACATATTCTTCTCCTAGTGGCTTTAGTGCTTCGAGCATTAGCGCAAATCCTTGCTCATAGGATATTTCTTCTTTTGCTTCTTTAACAAGTGGAACACTTAAATCATATGCACGTAATTCATCTACTCCGAGTAATTGCTTGCGAAGCTCTAAATACTTATACATTGGTGCTAAATTTTCTTTGTTGATATAATTAAATTATCATAAACTTCTTTTGGCACTTCATCACCAAAAAGCGATTTTTCTAATGCTGACGGATAGTCTCGCACCTTGGACATATTCACATTATTTCGAATGGCTGCTGCAAGCGTCGAGCCAATTGTGTTTTTCAGCTGTACATACGGTTGATAATAAGCTTTGTAGGCCTCTTTCCGTGTATCACGATTTTCATCCTCAATCAGCTTAGAATACATTCCGCGTGTAAGCTCAACCTTTTCTCCTGTCTCCGAGGTGACTTCCCCAAACTTAATATCGGCATTATTAATCATGCCAAATGTTTTTTGCGGTGCTGAAAACGCTTCTCCGACTTTCGAAAGCACTGCCTCTTGTTCTTTCGTTAATACATGGGTTTTATAGCGATATGAATCTAATAAGTCCTCTTCGAAGTAAGCTAAGCCCTTTACTTCTCCTATGTATCCTTTTAACGTATTTTCTTCAAGACTTAATAGAAATGGCATAAAAAACGATGTGGCTTGACTTATTTTTCTGCCTAACTGGCTTGCACGATCAAGTAATGCTTGAGACTTACTATTCCTTGTATCTAAATCTGTTTGCAGCATCGCATACACGTACAATTTATTGTAAACACTGCCTAATTGTTCATTTAAATGTAAGATACTCATATAAATCATTCGCACTTTGAATCGCACCGTCAAATTGTTTAAGCTGATCTATTTCGTTTGAAATCTGTTGAAAATCTTGTTCCCACTTTTCCATGGATTCATAAATATCTGCTAAATTCCACTTTTCCTCTTCCTTCACTTCTTCACGTGTTTTAAAAGTTTGCATCTGTCCACTTCCTCTCTACTTCTTCTATTTATAGTATATGCGAACAACAAAAAAATAACATGAGATAAGCACTTGCAATTTATGCCCGAAAGGCTTACACCTGAGCTTTGTTAAACAAGACGATTGATAAATAAGCCCAGCATGAAAAGAATGATATAACATAAAAACCAGTATGATCACAATCATACTGGTTCGTAAACACGTATTAATCTAATTTAGTAACCCACCCTAATGGATCAGCTAGTTTCCCGCTTTGAATGCCTGTTAACGTGTCATATAATTTATGAGATAATTCGCCTGTCTCACCATTATTAACGATCATTTTTTCATCATTCCAGAAAAACTCACCAATTGGAGAAATAACAGCTGCCGTTCCTGTTCCAAATGCTTCTTCTAATTTTCCTGCTTTATAAGCATCATAAATTTCTTGCATAGAAATACGACGTTCTGATACAGGAACATTCCAGTGCTGTAATAATTCAATAATAGACGTCACTTGTTACACCTTGAAGAATACTACCATTCAATGCTGGAGTTACGACTTCCCCATCAATTTTAAAGAATACATTCATACTCCCTACTTCTTCAATGTATTTCTTCTCTACACCATCTAGCCAAAGAACTTGTGAGTAACCTAGGTTTTCAGAAACTCTTGAGCTTTTAAACTAGATGCATAGTTCCCAGCGGTTTTTGCTTCCCCTGTACCACCGCGAACAGCACGCGTAAATTCTGTTTCAACAGCGATTTTAACAGGGTGAATTCCTTCTTTATAATAGGACCCTACAGGTGACATAATGATAATAAATTGATATCGGTCTGCGACATGTACACCAAGATAAGGTTCAGTAGCAATAATAAATGGACGAATATAAAGCGAAGTACCTTCTGCTTTTGGAATCCAGTCTTGATCTACACGAATTAATTCTTTCAATGCAGTAAGTGCAAATTCTTCATCAATCTCTGGAATACATAAACGAGCATTTGATCTATTTAAGCGCTCAAAATTCTTTTGTGGACGGAATAAAATAACTTCATCTTGATCAGTTACATAAGCCTTTAACCCTTCAAAAACCGTTTGCCCATAATGAAAAACCATCGCTGAAGGCTCTAGTGTGAGCGGTTGATAAGGAACGATTCTTGGATTATACCAGCCTTGTCCTTGCAGATAATCCATGATAAACATATGATCGGTAAAAACTTTCCCGAATTCAAGCTGTTCTGCTTGTGGTTTTTCCTTCTTTGTTTTGCTAAGTGTGATTGCCAAATCATGTTCGTTCATTACCAAAACCCCTTGTTGAATATAATTTTCTTTTATATTAGTTATCCTAAGTATTTTACCCCTTTCATGAATCAAAGTTCAACCCCCTAATAACAAAATTTTCGGAACTTTTTCAAATATCTTTTGGAATATCATAAATATTTTGAATATAAACTTTCTCATTTTAGCCGCTTTCAAACTATTTCTATCTATTATTCTAACAATATTTGTTAATAATAGTTCTTATTTTCCGTACTATTCAAACTATATAGTGAAAGATTTCACAAAATGGTAAGAAAATAAGCCTCTTTTGTAAGAGCCCTGGTGGGATAATAATTAAGGGAAATCGTATGCATGAAAAACCGATCCATATGCATCGATAGTTAGATTAGGATTCTATTAAAATATCTGAGGTGAACTTTATGAGTTATTACACTCCAAATGAAATGGCAAATATTGCTGTAAAAACAGGAGTTAAAAAAGCAACAACACCGCTACTTAACGTATTATTCCTAGGATTTCTAGGAGGCGCATTTATATCATTAGGTTATTTATTCTATATTCGCGTTGTTGCTGGGCTACCACATGAATGGGGAACACTTAGTTCATTAATTGGCGCTGCCGTTTTCCCGTTAGGATTAATTCTAGTCGTAGTGGCTGGTGGTGAGTTATTAACAAGTACGATGATGGCAACATCTATTGCTGCTTTTGCTAAAAAAATTACCTTTAAACAACTAGCAGTAAATTGGATTTTAGTTACGATTTCAAATTTTATAGGTGCTCTATTTGTAGCGTACTTTTTTGGTCATTTACTTGGTTTTACCGAAACAGGCGTATACCTTGAAAAAACAATTGCCGTAGCAACAGCTAAAATAGACGATACATTTTGGATGGCCTTTATATCAGGAATAGGCTGTAACTGGCTCGTTTCTTTAGGCGTTTGGGTTTCCTATAGCGCCGAAGATACTACTGGAAAAATCATCGGTCTGTTATTCCCTATTACCGCATTCGTTGCGATTGGATTTCAACACGTTGTGGCCAATATGTTTGTCATTCCAGCAGCTATTTTTGCAGGGGCTTTTACTTGGGGAGATTATTTCACCAATTTCGTTCCTGTTTTCTTAGGAAATGGATTTGGTGGTGCTATCCTTGTAGCAGGCATGTACTATGTTGCCTATCTACGCACGGATTCAAAAAAAGCTCATGTTACCTATCTACACACGAGTTCAAGAAAAGCTAAATAAGTCCTCAATAAATCAGTCCAAATGAAAGAGGTTGACTAAAAGGGTCAGCCTCTTTCATTTGGACTACATAACAAAAAACATATGTACACGTCCCGTTATTTCTTACTTCATAAACCCAAACAATCGTCCCCATAAATTGCTCTTCTTTTCTGACTTTTCTTCCTGCTTCATTTTCTTTTCAATATATATATCTTCCTTATTGATTGCCGTTTCTTCTGCAAGGACAAGTCCAAGATCTGTGTTATAGTCTTTATTAAGTACAATCTTATAACGAATTTTATAACGATTAGCCAACTCTACATACTTTGATAAATGTGTATAATTCATATTGCCATTAAGAAATAAAGACGCCTTTGGATGATCCTTAATCAATTGAGTAATTTCCGGGTATACTTCCTCTTCCAACACTTGTGATTGGTATAATACAGCAATAACACGTTCTCTTAACGTTCCGAGATATTTCTTTCGTTCCTCAGGTTTAATTTCCTTTGTTCCGTAAATCCCCTGCTGTAAATACTCATCCACCTCATGTTTTATCACGCTATCCACCCCCCCAAGATGTATAATGTACTATATGTTTATCGTTTCCAAATGTGATTGTATCATGCTCATTTTCAAATGCAACTAACTCGCTTCTCATGACAATAAAAAAAAGCATGCTTTTTATCATGCTTTTTTTTACCAATCATTGGTTCTCTCAAGTAATTGATCAATATCATATATGTGCATTCCATGTACAATCGTATCAACCTCTAAATCTTCTGTTACCAACAACAATTGATCTATATCGATTATTGCCAATATAAGCCCTCCCTTTTTCTATACAATACGTTGATTAAAAAAAGTTTTTGAGGGTATTAGAGTAATCCACTAAAATTTTTATTTATTGCTCAATTGTAATGAATCTTTTTCTCCATACTGTTTAAAAAACAACTTACGAATTGTTTTTTCTAATCGATAAAATGTTCCGCTACAAATATAAACATCAGGTAGATTGTGAAAGATTGACTTTTTACCAATATGATAATGATCTTTCTCAGGAGAATAAACCAATATTTTCTTTTTTAATGCTAGGGCATATCCAATATTAAATAAATTTCCCTTCCCTGCTGTAAGAAAAACAAGAATAAAATCTGCAGCCTTAATGGCGGCTTCTTTCGAACTATCCATATGTACATTCATATTTTTCTCAGTCAATTGGCTCAGCACATTTCGTTCATTAATACAATGGATTCCTTTAGTTCTTAGCTTTTTTATAAGCGAGCGAACTTGTTTATTATTTATATCATCCGTTGCCATATAGTATTTCACAAGCTACCTCCAAAAGTCTGATTACTTGTTACTTATACTATACATGTTCTTTATTAAGAACACAATATCTTTTTGCATTTTTTCGTATTTTTAGATTGCTATTTTAAAGCATCCTCAAAAGGAGCATAAAACTGATTTTTAGGTGCCAACATATCTGTTTCAGATTCACGCGATTCTCCTTCTATCACATATATGCCAGATGGGAAAAAATCGAAATAACCACTTTCTATATGAAGATTTACAAAATGCTCTTGTAAATCATCCATGAATTGAACGTATTGGTCTCGATTCAGCACTTCACCATATTCATCTAATTGAAAATTACTATTTATCGCCTCTTGAAGTTGTTCATGATGGGACGCTGCAATATATACATCCACATCTCCGCATTCCATGCAAAGTAGAACCCCCTCTTTCCTTACTTCCTTATATGCATTTCTAATAAGTTCTTTTAAGATCACATCTATTTGTTCCGCATTTTGTATTCCAATGTTTTTATGTAACATTACTACCACCCCTAAAAAAATTACTAATTATATCTTAATCTTTTTCAATAAAAAAGTCTTTTTCGTTGTTTCTAAATTATTTAAATGATGATTACCGGGGAAATATTTACATTTTTTTGAAAATTCACTCGTTTTTTTGTTTTTTGACTATATAATTTTATATATCTTCTTTTGTCCCGCCCTACGCCATTCATTACTTATTAAGGAGTGATTCAATTGGATAGTAAATTCATGGAATTGGCCGTTCAACTAGCGAATGATAATGTACGTTCAAAAGGCGGGGGACCCTTTGCTGCCGTTATTGTAAAGGATGGAATTATTGTCGGCAAAGGCTGCAATAATGTAACTACTACAAACGATCCTACAGCACACGCTGAAATTCAAGCGATTCGTGATGCCTGCAAAAATTTAAGTTCCTTCCAATTGGACGAATGTGAAGTATACACAAGCTGTGAACCTTGTCCGATGTGTATTGGCGCCTTATACTGGGCACGCCCTAAAGCGATTTACTATGCATCTACAAAGGAAGATGCGGCTGGAATTGGTTTTGCTGATCATTTCATTTATCAAGAATTAGAAAAGCCTATTCATGAACGTAGCCTCAAAATGGTTAGACTTCCTTCCTCAAATTACGATGTACCATTTAGAACCTGGGAAACCTCTTCTAATAAAGTAGAATATTAATAATACTTCTCACAACCTTCTGTAAATTACCTTGAATCCTTTCAGAGATAAGATGTATGATAAAGTGAAACTCCCATCAGTGGGGCCTCTTCTTGATCCCTACTGATGGTTATAAACCTGAATAAACGGAATAAAAGTAGGAGGAAGCAAAATGACATATCACAACAAGTATATAGGCTATATTGGTACTTATACAAAAGGAACGAGCAAAGGTATTTATTCCTTTCAACTTGATCCTCAATCAAGCACGATTAGTGAACCAACTTTAGTTGCTGAACTAGTGGACCCAGGCTATTTAGCCATTAGCAAAGATCAAAAGCATTTATATTCCATTTACAAGGCTGATGGAAAAGGAGCTGTCGCTAGCTTTACGATTAATCAACACACCGGTGAACTTTCGCTAATTGGGAAATCGGTTTCACCAAATGATTCATATTGCCACATTAGCATTGACAATGATGCAAAGTCTCTAGTAACCACTAGTTATGGAGGAGGCTTCGTCGAATCTTTTTCTATTTTAGAGAATGAATCTGTGGGCCCAGTCCAATCTACTGTGCACCATGCAGGAAAAGGACCCAACCCCGATCGTCAGGAAAAAGCACATGCGCATTTCGCAACATTTAGTCCAGATGAAAAATTTATTGCCGTTGTTGATCTAGGAATCGACCAAATCATTACATATCGTCTCGAAAATCATCGTCTCCAAAAAGTACACAATCTTCAAGTTACTCCAGGCAGTGGACCTAGACATCTGATTTTCCATCCACAGCAACCATTTGCCTATGTCATAGCTGAGTTACGTCCCGAAGTGATTGTGCTTCAATACCATAAAGATTTAGGCAGCTTTGAAATGTTGCAAACGATTCGCTCTGTCCCAGAGGATTTTGTCGCTAATAACCAAGGCAGTGCCATCCATATTTCATCAGATGGTCGTTATGTTTATGCGGGAAATCGTGGACATGACAGCATTGCTGTTTTTGCCGTTGATGAACGTACAGGAAAACTCAGCTTAGTACAAATTATTAGCACAGAAGGTCATTGGCCCCGCGACTTCTCACTTGATCCAACAGAAAACTTTTTAGTTGCATCCAATGAAGATAGCGGCAATTTAACCTTGTATAAACGAAATCAGCAATCAGGAGAGCTCACACTTCTACAGGCTGGTATTGATGTGCCTTACCCAATTTGCATAAAATTCCTTCAAGTGTAATACGAAAAGCGGAGCCGGCTCGTTCAGTGACGTACGATCATTTCCGGCTCCTTATTAAAATTTGGTTAATCATTCGAGGGGGCTATTACAGCCTATTTCATTTTGACCGGCAAAATATATCAATAAAATGTGCCAGCATTTTGGCAGTAAGTCCCCAAATAACGCGATTTTCATAACGATAAAAATATTCTTCCATTTTCCTCGACTGCCACTGATAATCCTTTCCGCCAACAATTAAATCAATTGGAAATTGTTCCTCTGGTTCCACCGAGTAGTTAATATAATATATTTCTGGTTGATGATCTATAAAAAATGATAAAGGAACTGTAAAAACTGACTCTACCTCAGACTTGTTTATTTCTATTTCATCAATATTATCAATAAAACCAGTAAACGGAAAAATAATCGTTTTGAACGGTGTAACAATATAGTCTAATGAATAAAGCTTACCAATATCCTCTCGCTTTAGCCCCAATTCTTCCATTGTTTCTCGTATCGCGGTATATTCTTCATTTACATCCTCTCGGTCAACCCTGCCTCCTGGAAAACAGATATCACCCGGTTGCCGCTTTAAAGTATGCGCCCGCTCTTCAAACAGAATGTAAATGCCATCCTCCTTTTTTACTAGTGGTAAAAGCACCGCAAATTTAGCAAATGATTCACCGCCTAGTATCGTGGGCGTATGCAGTACTAGTTTCCTTGTCATTTCATTAACATCCATCTACTCTTCACCTCATGTTTCTTTTCTTCATTTTAAACAGCTTTAGAGATGAAGTCTAAACAAAACTAATTAAATCATGGAAAAATATTTCCATAGTCTCATATGAACAATGACAACTAATAGAATATGTATCTATGAAAAGATATAAAAAACGGCCACTAACTATCATTAGTGACCACTTTTTATCGTAATAACTCTTATTTAATACTATTCACAAGTCTACCTACCAAATATTCATCTAAGCTTGTTTAGCGAAACGGATTTTTCCATTCCATCAGTACCCCATAATTATGGGATTCTTCATCTTCTAAATAATTTTCAACAACAGCAATTGGACGTCTACCACATTTGAGTAAAAAACTAATCACCGGGTCATTTTGTTCACCTATCAGAACTTTTTGAACATATTCCCCCGCTGTCATGATCTCCGATACATGGTGATAGCCTGGAATCCTTCCTCCACCAAGTAATCGGTCCAAGTTTTTCTCAATCACAAGTCCGTACAAGGCTTGCATCATCCACTTGCCTAGTCCGACTTTCCGATATTTTGGCCGGATACTAATATCAACGACATACAAGGTATTTCCGTTTTGTTGGTGATTGCGAATATAACCATCATCCGTCACGTCTGCCCATGAATGCTGTGGCTTAGCAGGATTAAAATCGACGCAAAGACTAGTGATGGAGCCTGCTAATTCGCCCTTCACCTCTACACAAATCGCTCCGTCTGGAAATAAAGATACATGATTAACTAACTGCTCTCGATTCCACCATAATTCTTCTGAAAATGGCGGAGGAAAACATTCTGACTGAATGTTAATGAGTTCCTCAAAATCTCCTTTATTATAGTTTCGAAGGACAGCCGGTAACGGTTTGTTTTGGTCAAAAACAAAAAACTCACTAAAGTAGGGCATATTTAGTGCTCCTTTTCCCAATCCACATATAAATCTGTTCGACGGTCTCGCCACGTCGTTACCGAACCTTTTTCACGAACTTGATATAACAAATCTAAATCCAAATCTGCCGTAATAATCATGTCATGATTAAGCTCTCCTTCTGCCATAATCCCTTTTGGCGGAAATGGAACATCATTCGGTGTAATAATAGCTGCCTGACCAAAATTCGCCCGCATAAAGTCCACAGTAGGTAAGGAACCAATCGTTCCTGTTGTTACAACATATATTTGATTTTCAATTGTACGTGCATGAGCCGTATAACGAACACGATGAAAGCCGTGGCGGTCATCCGTACATGATGGACAAAAGATGATGTCCGCACCTTTTGCTTTGGCCATACGTACAATTTCCGGAAATTCAATATCGTAGCAGGTTAAAATGGCAATTCGTCCTTTAGCTGTATCAAACACTTGCAAGCCTTCACCCCGACGCATATTCCACTCATGTACTTCTGTTGGCGTAATGTGAAGCTTAGCTTGCTCGGCAATTCGACCATCTGGATAAAATAAATGAGCGACATTATAAAGATGCCCCTCGCGCTCTACAACGTGGGTGCCGCCAATAATATGCATACCTGTATCAATGGCGAATTTACTAAATAATGCCCGATATTGTTCTGTAAAACGTGGAAGTTCCCCAATCGTTAAGCTCTGACCTTTTTCATTACCAATGGATAGTAGCTGAGTAGTAAAAAACTCTGGGAATAATACAAATTCTGTTTCAAATTCCTGCGCCGTTTTTATATAATGCTCACATTGCTTTGCAAATTCCTCAAATGAGTGAATCGTATGTAAATAATACTGTACAGCAGATACGCGAATCTTCATCTCACTCCTCCCCATTCTTCTTTACTGTTTTTATTTTTGAAGGATTGTTTATTTTATATAAGATTTCTTTATTGAACTTTTTCTCTACAATCTTGCCATCAAATGATAGCATCGTCCCCTTCCGCTAATTCAGCCTTCTTTAAGGTCTTACTATAGCTGCACCATGCATCGCCTACTTCTAATTCATTTTCTCCCTCCACTTTCACGTGTTCGAGTAAAATGACTTCATCCTCCTCCCCTGTAAAGTGATTCATTTTGGAAGTAAACTCTTTAACCTTTGCGGTAAAATGTACTTTGTCTTCTGGTAATGCTAATTTGGGTTTCGCAGGTTCTTTTTTAGCTTTTGCTTTTGCTTTTCTTTATTCACCGTCGCTGCCTGTCTAGATTCTGTTGTGGCTTGTTTTCCTGTGTTAGTACCTTCTTCTTCAATCGCTGCATGTTCTCCCGTTAATGATTCTTTACCAAAACTAGAACTTTGCATTTCTTTTAAATAAGCCGGATGAATGCAACTAAGGCTTCCATCTTCAAATTGAACAACAATTGTTTGCGCTCCATTTCCATATTCCTCATAACCAATCAGTTTCACTTTGACTTGCTGACCATTTGTTTTATATAGCAGCTCTTTTTTAACCGACCGTTCCGTAAAAAGCTTCCATTCGACTCCTTTAGCAACATATTCCCCATCATTCTCAAACGTAACAAACTCACCCTTAGGAGGAACAAAGTGTATATAATTAGATAAACTCGTTTCCACAAAACCACTCCTCATCATTGATACAGATATCCCTATTTTAGCAAAGCAGCGACTTGTTGCAAAATAGAAAACTTAAAGTACTGGGCGTCCCATACTAGACATAAAGAAAAGCAGTCGAATCAAGTTCAACTGCTGTTTTCATTCTTATAAAATAGGAGATAATAACCGTGATAATGATTCCTTAATTTTTATTTTTCTCGAACGTTTTCCATAAATCTCAAGCGTTAATTCTCTTGATACTTCGATATCTTTATAAAAATTATCTGATAATGACTTAGCTATTCCTTCATCATAAATAAAGGCATTCACTTCAAAGTTTAATTTAAAGCTTCTCACATCAATATTTGCTGTACCAATAGAGGATACTTCTTCATCAACGACAATCGTTTTGGCATGAATAAAGCCATTATCATAAATATATACCTGTGCACCCGCTTTTAATAACTCCCCTGCATAAAAAGTGGTAGCCCAATAAACAAAAATATGATCAGGTTTATTAGGAATCATGAGTTTTACACTAATACCTGATAGACTAGCGATTCTTAATGCATCAAACAAACTAGCATCTGGTATAAAATATGGAGTCTGAATCAGGATCGACTTTTTGGCGGATGAAATTAATTTAATATACCCATTTTTAATTTGTTCCCATTCTGAATCCGGACCGCTCGTCACAATTTGCAATCCAATAGAACCCTTTGATTGGAGATCAGGGAAATAAATTCGTTGATACACGATATCATGATGCTTTGAGGCTTGATTCCAATCAAGAATAAAGCGAGTTTGCGTTGCATAAACAGCGGATCCTTCAATGCGCAAATGCGTATCTCGCCAATAGCCAAATTTCGGGTCTAACCCTAAATATTCATCGCCTACATTAAATCCCCCAACATAGCCAATTTCCCCATCAATAATGACAAGTTTGCGGTGATTCCGAAAATTAAGACGCGGATTCAGATACTTTAATTTGGAAGGGAAAAATACCTCCACACGGCCCCCTGCTTTTTTAAACTCTTTAAAAAACCTCTTATTTAATGTTCTTGACCCTAATTCATCATATAAAACACGTACTTTAACCCCTTCTTTTACCTTTTTCGTCAAAGCGTGAATGAATCGTTTTCCTAAATCATCATCTTTAATAATATAATACTGAATATGTATATGATTTTTTGCTTGCTCAATATCTTTGAATAATTGCTGAAACTTTGCTTTGCCATCTGTAAATATGGAAACTTCATTATCCTCTGTCAAGACCGCGTCATTGGTATGAAGATGCATGTAAATAAGTTCTCGATTTTCTCTAGTTGAATGATTTCGAAAAGGAAAATCGTCACTTGACAGTTCTGTTAATTGTTTATTTAGAATTTCTTCAATCCCTATTTTATTCTTGTCTTCCCATTGAAATAAATGTTTACTTCGCAAATTCCTTCCAAGGAAGAAATACAATATAAAGCCAACTACAGGAAAAAAGAATAATACTAATAGCCAAGCCCAAGTTGTACTAGGCTCTCTTCGTTCAATAAAAATAACAATTATTGCAAGTAACATATTTACGATTAAAATAATTGCAAGTAAAATTGAAGTAATGTGCATCGTTACATCTCCACAATCAAGTTTTATCTTCTCTATTAAAGATAACATTCATTGGTTATGAAAGAAAATGAAAAGTCTGAATGAACTCATTCGCGTAAAACGGCAGCTCTCTACGGGCGCTCTAACTCAAAGGTTTGGCCTAGCTTGCTGTAAGTATTGCCGGCAAGGCGCGCTATTGGCTGTAGTCCTTTTGCGTCTATTCTTCCTTTATGATAGAGAGACGGTTCAATGTGATAGCAGACAATTCTACCTATTAAAAGATCACACACCACTTCTCCTTTTGGACCAGTTAATTGTACAGCTTGTTCAAGCTTACATTCAAAACGAATTTTCGCTTCTTTTACAGCTGGAACGGAAATTTGTTCACTCTCCACTAACGTAAAGTTTGTTCTTGTTAGTTCACTCTCATTCATAGCAAGTTCTGCTGCTGTTTCATTCACATCATTCAAAATAAGCTGATCCACAATATGAACAACGAACTCTTTTCCATTTGTTGCATTTCTTGCAGTGTCTTTCATCATGCCATTTCTTCGTTGAACGGATACTGAAATCATCGGTGGATTTGAACTAACAATATTAAAAAAACTGAATGGCGCCGCATTTACCACACCGTCTTCCGATTGTGTAATCACGAAAGCAATAGGTCTTGGAATAATACTACCAATTAAAAATTTATAATTTTCCGTTTCACTCAAGCTTTCAGGATTAATAGAAATCATAATAAACCTCCACTTTTATGACTATAGCCATATTTTCTCGAATCAACTAGAAGCTTGATGCTTCCAATCAAGTGAACCGTTGTCTATCATCTTCCCTATAGAGTACACTCCACTACTTTTAAGTTTAGACGATGATAATCGTTAAACTCAAGATTTTCTTTTCCGATGTAGTATAATGAGTAACAGTCTAAAGGAGGGTTACAGATGACAAAGCACCATTTTTCTTTACATGCCAATTGGCCAGAGGGAAGAAATGGTACAGGTACCATAAAATCAGGAAACTTGCAAACAACCATAAGTATACCATCCGAAATGGACGGCCCTGGTATCGGTACAAACCCTGATGAAATGTTATTAGGAGCAGCAGCTACTTGCTATATCATTACGTTAGCAGCGATGTTAGAACGCAGCGGCATCAAAAAAGAATCGTTACATATGAATTCAGAAGCAATTGTTGATGTAACAAAAGGAATATTTACTTATGAGAAGATTATTCATCGCCCTACCATTGTTTTAGCTTCAGATGTTTCTGATCGTCAACTGCAAACAACAAAAAAATTAGCTCAAAAAGCAGAAGACTCTTGTATGATCTCCCGTGCTCTAAAAGGGAATGTTGAAATTGAATTAGAAATTTCTATTACAAAGGCTCCGTAAAGAAGACCAGGTCATTTACTCGACCTGGTCTTCTTTCAAGACAATTTCACTTTTCTCAGTGGAGGCCACTCAATTTTTCATCCACTTGCTGGCAGACCTCGTCAGCTGTTAACCCGTGTGCAGCAATAACCGAACCTTGTGTGGATGCATTTTGAATACCTAGTACATCCTTATCCAACCCCGTAATTACACAGCAATCTAGCCCCTGTGCGTCTGACTCTTGTTTCAGTTCTACAATATCATACCCTTTTGCACGCAAAGCGGCCTGTACATTCGTTAATGATTGCTCAACACCAATTCTTGACATACTAACACCTCCTCCATCCTATCGTTTCCTATTTCACCATTTCCTATGTATGGAATCATCTAAAAAGCCAACTCCCATTATAAAGAGTTGGCTTACAAATCATTAAAAATATTTCTTTTTCCAGAAAATAAAGGCTACCGTACCTGCTAACCCTAAAGCAATTAGCATCGTAAATATAAATGCGTATGGATTATTTGCAAATGGCAAAGCTACATTCATCCCAAAAAAGCTCGCTACCATAGTTGGAAGTGTTAAAATAATGGTTACTGATGTTAAAAATTTCATAGCGTTATTTACATTATTAGAAATAATAGAAGCGAATGCATCCATCATTCCGCTCAAAATAGACGTATACACTTCTGCCATCTCAATCGCTTGTGTATTTTCAATAATAACATCTTCCAATAAGTCCTTATCTTCTTCATACATCTTTAAATAATTAAAACGAAGAATTTTATCTAACACTACTTTATTTGATTTTAAAGAAGTCGTGAAATACACTAAACTCTTTTCTAAAGATAAAAACGTGTACAGCTCCTTATTTTTCATGGACTGATGCAGTTCTCGTTCAGATTCATTTGTAATTTTATTAATTTGTTTTAAATATCGTAAATAATACATCGAAATCTCGAATAATATTTGCAAAGCAAATCTTGTTTTTTTAAAGGTATAAAATTCTTTAATTTTATTATTTTTGAAGTTTGTGAGAATGGGTGTGTCTTTTAATGAAATCGTAAGAAAACAATCTGGAGCATTAATCATTCCGATTGGTATCGTTTCATAGATTGGAAATCCAGCATCATCATGCGCGATATATGGATAATCGACAATAATAAGTAAGTGGCCATCTTCCCGCTCAATCCTTGGGCGTTCTTCATCATCCAATGGATCTTTCAAAAAATTTACCGGTATATTTAATTTCATACAGATTTCTGAAATCTCAGATTCTGTTGGTGCTACAATATTAATCCAAGAACCTTTAACTATTTCATCAACAGTTTTTAGTTCCCGTTCTTCATTTGTTTTATACATTTCAATCATGAATTAGCCTCCTCTTCTATAAAGAGAAAGCCTATTTATCCGTTCAGGAAGATGCCCTGTTACATACACAAAGTTTATGTACTAGGATTAGATAAGCTTTCTCGATTCTACTGGGTTCAGGATCATGACTTCCACTCATCTTATCATCTCCTTTTCATTGACTATTCTATATCTTAATCCTAATAATTTTAAATCACAACAGCAATTTTAAAAATATACATAAAAAATACAATTCCCTTAATCATGTTTATACTTTATATCTTGCTGAAAACTTGACTTTTTCCGAAAACTAACTTACTTTAAGTAAGTAAGGATACATTGATTAATTCCATATATGAAACAACTATATTTCATTAAGTTAAGTTGTTACAAGTTGTGTAATTGTTTTATACTAATACTATAATACAGGGGGTGATTTTTTATGAATAAGACTACGCTTTGTCCCCGATTTGAAAAAGGAATGCAACTTTTGAGCAAACGCTGGACGGGACTAATTGTCCATCAATTACTTCAAGGCCCTCAACGATTTTGCAATATCGAAGGCGCTTTCCCTATCAGTGGAAGGATTCTGTCTGAACGACTAAAAGACCTCGAACAGGAAGGAATCGTAAAACGAGATGTCTATCCCGAAACACCGGTTCGAATTGAATATTCATTAACAGAAAAAGGACTTGCATTAGCACCCGTCATTAAAGAAATTGAAAAATGGGCAGTTGACTGGATTCAAATAGAGGAAGATACGGTAGAATAATGAAGTCTAGTATACCAAAAGCTCTGTTAGCATGCTAACAGAGCTTTTGGTACTTAATGCTGGATTTGACTTTGATCATGATCTTCTGAAATAGCGCTTAAAGCAATGCCTGCTTTTGAATCTGTTTCGCGTCGAACAGCTAAATCCCCAAGCGCAACAATCCCTACAAGTCGGTTATTTTCCACAATTGGAATTCTTCGTATTTGCTCACTTGCCATTAACTCTTCAAGCTCATCAATTGACATATCTGGCGACCCTGTCACTAAATTTGTTGAAATGACATCCGTAATTTTAGTAGAGTTTGGTCTTTTTTCAGCTACACAACGAATCACAATATCCCGATCGGTAATAACACCAATTAGTGATTGGTTAGAATCTAATACTGGAATCATTCCCACATCATCTTGCTTCATTTTTAAAGCAGCCTCGTAAATATTATCCTGCTCCGTACAGCACTCTACATTTTTAGTCATAATGTCTCGAACACTTGTCATAAAAATTCCTCCTCTATTGTTCATGCACAATTATTATAACCACTTGAACTTTTTATATTCTTTTACCTGTCTTTACCTTATAAAAAATATAAGACAGAAGGCTACAATCCTTCTGTCTTACTTATAACATTTACATTATTTTAATAAACAAAATTTTATGCAATATCAGCTGGAAGTAAAATATTAAAAGTTGTCCCTTTATTCACTTCACTTTCAACAACAATACGCCCTTTATGTCCTTCAATAATTTTAAAACTGACCATTAATCCTAAACCGTTTCCCGTTTTCTTTGTTGTATAGAAAGGTTCACCTAGCTTTTTTAAGCGTTCAGGTGGAATACCGACACCAGTATCCTCGATAGAAATTTGCACTTCACCTTCTTTTAATTCGATGCTTACTATGATCTTTCCACCACTTGGCATAGCTTCCATACCATTTTTCACAAAATTCAAGAATACTTGTTTCAAACGGTTTTCATCGCAACGCACAAGAATCGAGTCGTGAGCACTCTCAAAATAAAAAGTGACATTTTTTTTTCGTGCGTCAAACTCCATAAGCGATAATACATTTCGAATAATTGGAATAATATTTTTCGTTTCTAATTGAACGGACTGCGGCTTTGCTAAAACCAAAAATTCCTCAACAATTTGATTCACTCGATCAATTTCATCTAGAATGATTTCAAAAAATTCGATACGATTTGAATCTTTTTCTTCCGAATGTAAAAATTCTGTATATCCCTTCATCGATGTAAGTGGATTACGAATCTCATGAGCCACACCTGCTGCTAACTGACCAACAGCGGCTAATTTATCTTGTTGATGCAGCATTTCTTCCGCTTTCTTACGGCTAGTTATATCTGTTCGAATCGAAATATATTGATAGGGTTTTCCGTTTTTCATAAATGGAACAATCGTTGTCGCTACCCAATACAATTCTCCCAATTTATCGCGATTACAGATTTCCCCGCTCCACGTTTTACCTTCTTTAATCGTTTTCCAAAGATTACCAAAAAATTCCTTTGAATGATACCCTGAATTAATGACGGAATGATTTTGTCCAAGTAATTCCTCTTTGCTATACTTTGAAATCTCAATAAATTTATCATTTGCATAAGTAATAATGCCTCGTGGGTCAGTTATGGCCACAATCGATGACTGATCTAATGCAAATCGGATATCTCTTACATAATTATCACTATTAGCTAGTTTCCGGCTAATGATGATACTTGAAATAAGTAAACCGAATACAAGCAAAATAGCGACAAAAAAAAGCAAATACGCTAGAAAGGACGTATTTTTTACAAGAGCATACTGATTACCTACTGCAGAATCAACGGGAAACGTCCATCGCAATAAATATTGTCCTTGAATAATGGCACCTGTCATAATAAAAGTGCTTACAATTTTTAAAAAGTAGGCATTTCCTTTATGAAACCGACTTGGATAAAATAAAATAATAAGTGTCAAAATAAACATGCAAACAATAATAACAAAAGCCCCAAAAATAAACGACGGATTAACATTCCATTCATCATGCACAGGATACAAACTAATTATATAGTTAGCAAACAATGCCATTGTTAACCAAACACTAGCATACAATATATGAAAGAAATTCAGCACGTTTTTCATTAAATTAAAGAAAGCGATTGCTATAAAGGCTATATCTATCGCCAAAGTCAGAATAATAGTAGAAAAATCTAGTAAATCAATACGATACTCCACAGACACTACACTATTAATAAAGTTCAAAATCCAAAAAGCAATTCCTAACACACAACTACTTCCGACAAATAAAAATCGTTTTCGTTGATTGGTCGTTGCCCGCATTCTCATAAACAGATAAATTGCTGTATAAGAAGCAATGAACGTTACAATAATTGAAATGAATAATACAATTTTATTAGATGAAAACATATTGACTTCCACTTTTTCTATCACCCCTCTATTCCCCTTTCTTTTATTGTACTGAAAAAGATTCAGACATCAAAAACAAATATTACCTATTATGTATATTTCTCTCCACCATTCGCATTCTTTACACTTTTATTTACAAAATGATAAATCTTCCAAAAAAAGTCGAGGATTCAATAGGAATTTCTTTATTACCAACATCTCTATGTTTATAATAAAAAATAAAATACTAAAAAGGGGAGACTCAGTTACATGACAGATATGACCTATCAGGATGCGGCAGAAATAATCCAAAAAAAGTCGCAGCATAAACGTCTAACATGGCGTCAAATTTTTCAACGAGCACTCTTAATCACGATAGGTGCTGTATTAATGAGTGTCGGTCTAGAAATCTTTCTAGTTCCAAATAACGTAATCGACGGGGGTATTACCGGAATTTCGATTATGTTATCTTACCTTACTGGCTGGAAGCTTGGGATTTTCATCTTTATTTTGAACCTTCCTTTCTTTTTCATCGGCTATAAGCAGATTGGTAAAACCTTCGCTATTTCCACTCTTTATGGAATCGTAATTCTTTCCATATCTACAACATTACTTCATCCTGTACCTGCTTTTACACAAGACATTCTACTCGCTTCCCTTTTTGGCGGAATGGTTCTTGGAATCGGTATTGGGATCGTCATTCGATATGGTGGCTCTTTAGATGGTACAGAAATTCTAGCTATTTTAGCGAGTAAGAAATTACCCTTCTCAGTGGGTGAAATCGTTATGTTCTTCAACATCTTTATTTTAGGAAGTGCAGGTTTTGTATTCTCTTGGGATCGCGCGATGTATTCCATTTTAGCTTATTTTGTAGCTTACAAAACAATGGATATCGTGATTGCTGGCTTAGATGAATCTAAATTTGTATGGATTATTAGTGATGAATTTCAAGAAATTGGAGATGCTATTATAAATCGACTAGGTCGCGGAGTCACCTACCTTTCAGGTGAAGGTGCATATTCTGGAGAAGATAAAAAAGTCATCTTTTGTGTCATCAACCGTCTGGAAGAAGCGAAATTAAAGGATATTGTTAAAGAATATGATACTTCTGCTTTTCTAGCCGTTGGTGATATCGCCGAAGTACGTGGCGGTCGATTTAAGAAAAAAGATATTCATTAAGGAAAAGCGGAACCGGCTCGGTCAGCTCGTGAAGAAAATAGGAAAAGACCCGGAAGGCGCTTTTTGCCTTTCGAGGGCTTTTATCTTTTTTCCGTGCTGAGCTAGCCGGTGGAGCTAGACATAAAGAAAAGCGGAAGACACCCGGCTAGCAAAAAAGCACAAGTGCCCATGCACTTGTGCTTTTATTAGCTTAAGAAGAATGTTTTGGATTATTAATGGCTGGAAGCATTCTTGTTCCTGCCTTCATTTCACTGCCGCATAACGGACAAATATGTTCATCATTGCTTGTAAAATTATCACGAATCCAACCTTTGCAATCATCGGAAATGCATTCCCATACTTTTGTTTCCTCAGGAATGACTTCTTCCATATTATTTCTTCTATACATTCATCTCACTCCTTAGATTTATTAGAAAATCACGACTAATCATCCTCATAATGGAAGTCGATATTTTCCCTATACTTTAATTCTTTATAACAGGAAAAAATTAAAGTATAAAAATCCTTTTCATTTGAGCGGAACGAGATCACTACGAACCGTATAGTGAAAAAGAAATCCATATCCATTATACCATATATCTACACTCATCTATTAGATGAATACATCCGTGTTATACGTTTGGAGTAATTTTTTAACCTACACCTAAAACAATGAAAGCCCTACCTCTCTTTCATCCATACGGTTCCTAGACCGCGCCTGTAAGAATCAGGTTAAAAAACAGGAAGCACATGTTTATTAAAACTATCTTTCCTAATGTAACTCTAAATGAAAATTAAAATTAAAGAAAAGGGGTACGAAGAAATTTATGAAGATTATTTGTGGAGAAATAAAAATCTTTCTTAGTGCTTATTCATGGATAAGCCGCGCTCTTAATAAAAATGTTACTTTATAAAAAATCACTCTTCAATGAAGCCTTTAAAACCATTCAGATACTATCTTATCATATAATTTACAATATGTAAATATTTTTCAAGACTATACCATCTAGCTCTGCTGATTTTTTGTTTATTCGTGTAAACCCATCATTTCGCACAAATAAACAAAAAACTGAATATGTAACATAGGATTTATTAGAAAAACACGACTTATCGCCCTAACGGCGAAAGTCGATGTATTTCTTATACTATCATCCATTAGATATAAATTCTGATAGTATAAAAAAATAAAGAGGTGATGGACTCACCTCTCATTTGAAAGAATTAAATTCCGTTTGAATTTTAGGAAGCTCACGCATCTCCTCAATTAATTGCCCCCCACAAATAGGACATAGATAATTGGCAGAAGCAAAATCTTTCCGCATCCATCCATTACACGTATCTGACTCACAAGCGTACACAACTGTGTTTTCTATAATTATTTCTGGTTCCTCTGAATTTCTTTTAGCAAAATACATGAGCAACCTCCTTATGTCGGTTTTCTATAGTATACGCATCAACGCAACAACTTATTTATCATTTTGAAAGATAATTAATCCCCCATACTTGCTTTTACAAGAGCTGCTTTTATCATAAAATACGAAATGTGCTCAGGAAGCGCCTCTTTTAACGGCTTTAACTTATCTGCACTTAGGCGATTAGCTGTATCTATAATTAAGCGATAATCATCTGGAGCAAAAATATCATCCCAATTCATTTCTAATCGTTCTTCGGCACATTTGATTAAGTGACTTTCAACCGTTACAACAGATAGCTCTCGTATTGTTGCTATTTCCTTGACACTCATCCCTTCTCGATAATACTTATAACTTTCTAGATGCGTAGGTACACTGCTTTTGCTCTTTTTTTCTTCTATTTGAGCTGATGAATGTTCGACCTCTGGATGTTGGGTAAGATAGGATTCTATTACTTTCATAAATGCCTGTCCATATCGTTCGAACTTTTGATTCCCTACCCCCTTTATTCTAAGAAATTGTTCATTGGTAGTTGGTAAGTGTGCAGCCATTTCCCTTAATGTCACATCGGAAAAAATAATAAACGGAGCCACATTTTCCGAACTTGCTAGCTCTTTTCGTAGTTGACGTAAGCTCTCGAATAACTCCTGATCACCAGTCGTCGTAGCAATTACTTTTCTTTCCTTACGATACACTTTGGTCTTGCTCGTGAGTACTTCTTTTCCACTATTCGTCACTTTAAGAACTGGATACTGTCCACCCGTCATTTCAATATATTGTCTTGCTGTGAGAAAATCGATAAAGTCTGCCACATCTTTTGCCGACTGATTTTTCATAATGCCATATGTGGATAACTTTCGAAAACCAAATTCGTCCATTTTTCGATTTTGTGAGCCCGTGAGTACTTGGCTTATCAACGTTTTTCCAAAGCGTTCTCCCATCCGAATCATACATGAGAGAACCATCTGTGCCTCCAGTGTCACATCGATTGATTCCCGCTTATCTGTACAATTTTCACAATGTCCGCAGTCCTCAATCTGCTCTTCACCAAAGTACTGTAAAATAAACGCTTGTAAACAGCCTTCCGTAAAACTATAATCCTTCATTTTATTTAATTTCTTTATTTCTTCATCCCTTCGTTCAGGTTCTGGATGAGATTGCTCAATGAGAAAGCGTTGTACTTGTAAATCCTGTGGCGAGTACAACAGAATACACTCACTATCTAGCCCATCCCGGCCTGCACGTCCTGCTTCCTGGTAATAACTCTCCATATTTTTTGGAGTTTGATAATGGATGACATAACGAACATTTGATTTATCAATCCCCATTCCAAATGCACTCGTTGCCACCATAACGGGAAGTTCATCACGTATAAATTGTTCCTGCATAAATGTACGCTCCTGTTCACTCATGCCCGCGTGATAACGTCCAACGCCAATACCCGCCTTCATTAGTCTTGTATAGAGGGTGTCTACATCCTTTCTTGTGGCTGCATAAATGATGCCAGATTCTTGCTTGTTTTTTTCGACATACCTCATAAGAAATTGATCACGATTTTCCTCTTTGACAACCGAGAAAAATAAATTATCTCTTGCAAAGCCTGTTGAAATCGTTGTATTTTCGTCAATTTCAAGTGTTGCACAAATATCCGCTGTGACGATGGGGGTAGCCGTTGCTGTTAAAGCAAGGACAATTGGCTTTGACGGCAACTCATTCAAGAGTGTTTTAATCTTTAAATAGCTTGGGCGAAAATCATGACCCCACTGTGAAATACAATGCGCTTCATCAATAGCCACTAAGGAAAGATCTATGTACTGCCATTCCTCGTGAAAAGCTGGATGGTCCAAACGTTCAGGTGCGACATATACCAATTTGTATTTCCCTTGTTTAATTTCGCTCATACGCTGTCTTGCTTCATTTGCAGAAAGCGAGCTGTTCAAAAATGTCGCATCGATTCCGTTTTGAACAAGTGCATCCACTTGATCCTTCATCAAGGAGATCAGTGGTGAAATAACAAGTGTTATTCCAGGTAACAGAAGTGCCGGAATTTGATAACAAAGTGACTTCCCACCACCTGTCGGCATAATTCCTGCTGTGTTTTTACCTGCGAGCACCCGTTCAATAATGGCCTCCTGCCCGCTTCGGAATGCTTCATATCCAAAGTATTGTTGTAAATACTCACGCGCTTTGTTTATCAAAGAATAAATCCCCCTTTTCGATCATTTACACCTTTATTGTACCTTTTTTTTTGCAGCATGAACTGCTAGTACCTCACATTTGTCATAACTTAGTCATAATCACATTGAAATCGCATAGTGTTGTAAAGGCAGTTTTTTTAGGAGGCTAAAATATGAACCAAGAAGAACGAAATTTTACTCCAATTAAAGCATGGACTCCTTTTCATAGTCCATTTGATCCGTGTCCACCAATTGGGCAAAAGTTTTATCGTACACCCATTAATATTTATATGAACTTTCAACCACCTAATCTTGAACAATTCACCCCTCAAGAAGCATTAAAGGCTGGAACGCTTTGGAAGGTTTTTTATGATCATTATGACAATCCATTTCGAGAAAGGGAGTCTTAAATGGACAGAAACATAGATGCAGAATACTATCAACTTCTTGAGCAAATTCAAGCAGCGGATTTTGTTCTTGTGGAGCTAACCCTTTACTTAGATACCCATCCATCAGATGCGCATGCTTTACAGCAATTTAATCAATACTCCGAATACAGTAACCAGCTCAAAGCGATGTTCGAGTCCAAGTATGGGCCATTATTACAATTCGGAAATAGTCCTGCAGGTAGCACATGGGATTGGGGATGCGGCCCCTGGCCGTGGCAAGTTTAAGGAGGGATATTCATGTGGGTTTATGAAAAAAAGCTTCAATATCCGGTAAAAGTAAGCACCTGTAATCCCAGATTAGCCAAATTTCTGATTGAACAATATGGCGGAGCAGATGGTGAGCTTGCCGCTGCCCTACGATATTTAAATCAAAGGTATACGATTCCCGACAAAGTCATCGGACTTCTTACGGACATTGGAACAGAGGAATTTGCTCATTTAGAAATGATTGCTACGATGGTATATAAATTAACAAAAGATGCAACACCGCAGCAAATGCGTGATGCCGGGCTTGGCGAACATTATGCAAATCACGATGGGGCTCTTTTTTATAATAATGCCGCTGGAAACCCTTGGACAGCCACCTACATCCAAGCAAAAGGTGATCCGATTGCTGATTTATATGAAGACATTGCCGCTGAAGAGAAGGCAAGAGCGACTTATCAATGGCTAATCGATATTTCTGATGATCCTGATATTAACGATTCCTTACGTTTTTTACGTGAAAGAGAAATTATTCACTCGATGCGCTTCCGTGAAGCAGTTGAAATTTTAAAAGAAGAACAAAATAAGAAAAAATTTTTTTAAAAGCTAGACATACAGCCATTGCTTCAACAACAACTTTGCACTGGCTGTATGTCTATTTGTCATTTCACTTCCGATCTGACGAATAGGTCCATCCATCCTCTTGATAAAGCTTTCCTTCTTTCATTAATTTACCAAGAGCCCGCTTGAATGCTCCTTTACTTAAACCAAAATGAAACTGAACATCCTCTGGTAATGTTTTATCTCCATATGGCATCGCTCCGCCACGATTCATTAAATAGGTATAAATAACATCAGCATCTTCTACCATTTTGTCTTGTTTGAAGGGCAGTAACGACACATTTAACGAGCCATCTTCTTTGCGATCAATGACTCGACCTTCGACAAACTCACCTAATCTCGGCTCTTGCTTACGTTCGCTTTCGTGAACAAAACAGCGGTAGCCTAATTCGGAAACAAAAAATGAACCAACCATTAACAAACGGTATACGTTTCCTTTCACCGTTGTGTTTCTGACACCTTTTAAAGGAGCTTCCACCGCAATAGTTTGAATGACATCTTCGGTTGCTAGTTTAGCAAATAATCGTTCCTGACGATCTGTTTTCAAAGAAACGTACAAACGATCCCCTACATTTGGCCATAAATGCTGTAAATTCGGTAGGTCATCTAATGAAACTAAAATATCTTTCGACAAACCAATATGTACAAAAACGCCTAATTCCCTTCTAACATTGACTACTTCTGCCCAACCATATGTACCAACTTGAATATCTGGGATTTTCATAGTTGAAGTTAAACGTCCTTGTTTATCTAGATAGATAAACACCGTAACCTCCTGACCAATTTCCAACTCTGCTCCTTCTGCTATTTCACTATTGTGAAGCAACACATCATCTGTACCATCTGTTAAAAAATAGCCAAATTCTGTCTCACGATCTACTTCTAATTCAACGGCCTTTCCGACCTGTATATTTTCCATAAATTGGATTCCTCCTGTATTTTCTATTATATATGTATACGCAGCTATATCCTGTACAGCATACTTGAATCTATCACGATTTACAAAGCATGTATATAACAATCATCTACTTTTCTTATCAATTATTACTTGCTCTAGACTATGTTTTTCGAAATATTGATGATATTCCTCTTCAAGTTCAAGTAAACGTTGAAAAGCAGCATCCTCTTCTAAAGGTTGCCGGGTCATTTCAGCTTTAAAATCACGTCTAGCTAAATAATAAGCAAGTTTATCCCAAAACACCATGTCTTCATACACATCAATGACTCCATGAAGTTCCCGCTCACGTTCAATCGTTATATCATACACTCCATATTGTCCATCATATTCAACGCCCTCCACATCAAACTCTTTCGCAAATGACATTACATACTGTTCCATGTCAGAAAATGCATGTTGATCACCAGTATCTTCATTAGAAGAAGTGACCCAAAATCCTAATTGAACCATTTTTAAAAGCGTTTCATATTGTTCTTTAGTAAAATCAATATTCATATAAAACTCCTTTTCCCCTACATATTATCTTAATGGTAGAATTAGTGTATCATTTATCTATTCCTAAAGAAAATAATACGGACCTCTGTTTCAGATTATGGTATAAGACAATGAGAATAATGAATTGGCTCTTTATGATTACTTCGCTCAATCATATCGTTCATCTATATTACTTAATGAAAGCGTGTGATTTTAATGAAAATAAGACGAGCCACATTAGGTGATGTAGCAGGTATCGCCCATGTACATGTGCAAACGTGGCGATCAACCTATAAAGGACTTATTCCAGATGAATATCTTGATTCATTGACGATTGAAAACCGAAAGAAAAGCTGGCAAAGACATTTACACACATTGCATATTGCCATTTTTGTTGCCGAAAATGAAGCCGGAGAAATTATTGGCTTTGCTGCTGGCGGCCCTGAACAAACAAGAACCTTCCATTATCAGGCAGAACTATACACCATTTACATTTTAGAAGAGTATCAACAGCAAAATATTGGAAAACGGTTATTTAAGGTCGTTGTGGAATTTTTAGAAGAAAAACATTATCAAAACCTGCTAATCTGGGCATTAGAGGAAAATGTAAATCGTAGATTCTATGAATCATTAGGTGGTCAACTAGTGGCTTCTAAACCCATTTCGATTTGTGGGAAAAAGCTACTAGAAGTCGGATACGTTTGGGACAACATCAATGATTTACTTACCCAACTAGCGCAACAAACCTTTAACTTTTCATCGAAATAAGGTACAATTTAGCAAGGTATAGTTTAAAAAATACATAGATGTAAACTGTGCTTCTGGCAATTCAATGTTAAATATGGGTGAAAAAACACCACAAACGTTGATATTATAGTCTTTTTGGAGGAATGTAAATACATGATTACTGTAACGAATGTTGGTTTACGATATGGTGACCGTAAACTATTTGAAGAAGTTAATATAAAGTTCACTCCTGGTAACTGTTATGGGTTAATCGGTGCAAATGGTGCAGGGAAATCGACCTTTTTAAAAATACTTTCTGGAGAAATTGAACCTCAATCTGGTGACGTTAGCATGGGACCTGGCGAACGTCTTGCCGTATTAAAACAAGATCATTTCGCGTACGAAGAAGAAGAAGTATTGAAAGTTGTTATCATGGGACATGAAAGATTGTATCAAGTGATGCAAGAAAAAGATGCGATTTATATGAAAGAAGATTTTACAGACGAAGATGGTATGAAAGCCGCTGAACTAGAAGGCGAATTCGCTGAAATGAATGGTTGGGAAGCTGAATCTGAAGCGGCTATTCTATTAAATGGTTTAGGAATTGGTGAAGACCTTCATTCAAAGAAAATGGCTGAATTAACAGGTGGAGACAAGGTAAAGGTATTACTTGCTCAAGCCCTATTTGGTAAGCCAGATGTTCTGTTACTGGATGAGCCTACTAACCACCTTGATTTACAAGCTATTCAATGGTTAGAGGAATTCTTAATTAACTTTGACAATACAGTTATTGTTGTATCCCATGACCGTCACTTCTTAAATAAAGTGTGTACGCATATTGCCGATCTTGATTTCGGTAAAATTAAAATATTTGTTGGAAACTATGATTTCTGGTATGAATCAAGTCAGTTAGCTCTGAAAATGGCACAAGATGTTAACAAGAAAAAAGAAGAAAAAATTAAAGAATTACAGAGCTTTATTGCTCGATTTAGTGCAAATGCATCTAAATCAAGTCAAGCGACATCTCGTAAGAAATTATTAGATAAAATTACCTTAGATGATATTCAACCTTCTTCTCGTCGTTATCCTTATGTAGCCTTTACACCTGATCGTGAAATTGGGAATGATTTATTACGTGTTGAAGGTCTTACAAAAACCATTGATGGCGTAAAAGTTTTAGATAATGTAAGCTTCATCATGAATAAAGATGACAAAATTGCGCTAGTTGGCTCAGATGAAATTGCGAAAACAACTTTATTCAAAATTTTAGCTGGTGAAATGGAAGCAGACAGTGGTTCATTCAAATGGGGTGTCACTACGTCTCAAGCTTACTTCCCAAAAGATAATGCTGAGTACTTTGAGGGAGTAGATTTAACATTAGTTGATTGGTTACGTCAGTACTCACCAAATGACCAAACAGAGAACTTCTTACGTGGTTTCCTAGGCAGAATGTTATTTTCCGGAGAAGAGGTTCATAAGAAAGCAAGTGTCCTTTCTGGAGGAGAAAAAGTTCGCTGTATGCTATCAAAAATGATGCTTAGCGGCTCAAATGTATTGTTACTAGATGAGCCAACGAACCACCTTGACTTAGAATCTATTACTGCTTTAAATAATGGATTGATTGCTTTTAAAGGTTCAATGATTTTCTCATCTCATGACCATCAATTCATTCAAACCGTTGCCAATCGAATCATTGAAATTACACCAAAAGGTTTAATTGATAAACAAGTATCTTACGATGAATATTTAGGCGATAAAGAATTACAAGCACAAATTGCCCAAATGTATAAATAAATATATCATGAACAAAGCACAGCTCTCAATCGCTGTGCTTTGTTCATTTATAGTATAAAAGTTATGATCTACTCAAACTTTTAATGAATGCTCCTGATTGTTTACTCTTTTACTTTTCATCAATAATAACCACCATAATATGGATAACCGTAGCCATATCCATATCCTCCATATCCATATCCTCCATATCCTCCAAATGCTCCACCAAGTAATGCGCCTGCCGCCAACCCGCCTAGAAACGGTACACCAAAACCGAAGCCAAATGGTCTTCCAAAACCAAAAGGTCTACGTTCAAAGCCCCAAGGACGTCCCTCATCATATTCATTTATAACATAAGGAACTTGTTGCCAATCATTGTTCATTATCTTTTCCTCCTCAAGTTTTATAATCCTTTCTTTCTCTTTATGCCTATGCACTATTCACCTAGTTTGTTTAGGCTAACAGCTTAAGGAGGAGGAATAATAATATTAGAAAAGTGGAAGACACCTATGTAGCGACGTAAGACTGGACATTTGTACTCATCGAGAATTTTATATGTATCTTTTAACATAAAAAAACAGGTTTCGTCGAAAACCTGTTTTTAAAGCGGAATCACATAAAGTAACACAGCAAAAAAGTGAGCTACCGATCCAGCTAATACAAATATATGCCAAACTGCGTGATGGAAGGGAAAAGCACGCCATACATAGAATATAGCTCCAAATGTATACAGCAATCCTCCCGCAATGAGTAATTGAACGCCTCCAATAGGTAATGTAGCTGCCAAAGGCTTCCAGGCAATCACAATTAGCCAGCCCATCGCAATATACAAAATGGTTGACATATAAAGAAATCTTTTTACAAAAAAAGCTTTAAAGACAACACCAACGACTGCTACGCCCCATACAATCCCTAACAACGTCCAGCCCATTGCTCCTTTAATGACAAGCAGCATAATCGGCGTATACGTACCAGCTATAAAGATATAAATTGCTGAATGATCAAAAATTTCAAAAAGGTCTTTCACTTTGCCCTCAGGGAAACTATGAACCAAAGTGGACGATGCATATAAAAGTAACATGGATACACCGTAAATGGTTGCCGATACAACATCCCATGCAGATCCTTGTTGTGCGGCATATATAATTAAAAGCACAAGTGCAGCAATACTTAATAATACTCCAATTCCGTGAGTGATCGCATTGGCAATCTCTTCTTTACGAGAATAAACATGTGTAGTAGCCAAACAAATAGCCTCCTTCTTCCAAATAGAATGAATCCTATTCATTTTAGTATACCATACAAAAAATAAAGTACACTTTAATTAATTTTTCTAAAGAATAGCTGAAAAAACCTCTGCCTACCGACAGAGGTTCTTGCTTAAATAAATCAACCTTGAAGAAGAAGTTGTTCTGGATCTTCAAGCATATTCTTAACAGCTACTAGGAAACCAACCGCTTCTTTACCATCAACGATACGGTGATCATAAGATAATGCAAGATACATCATTGGTCTGTTTTCGATTTTATCTCCAACTGCAATTGGACGTGTTTTGATTGTGTGCATTCCAAGGATACCAACTTGTGGAGCATTCAAAATTGGTGTTGATAATAGTGAACCAAATGTTCCGCCATTTGTAATCGTGAATGTACCACCTGATAAATCTGAAAGACCCAATTTGTTATTACGTGCTTTAACTGCTAAATCAGAAATATCTTTTTCGATTTCTCCAAAGCTCTTACGATCTGCGTCACGTACAACTGGTACAACAAGACCTTCCTCAGTAGATACGGCTACACCGATATCATAGAAGTTCTTTTTCAGGATGTGATCACCTTTAATTTCTGCATTTAATAAAGGATATTGTTTTAGTGCTCCAATAACAGCTTTTGTAAAGAATGACATGAACCCAAGTTTTACGTCATTTTGTTTAACAAAAGCATCTTTGTGACGGCTACGTAGCTCCATTACCGCACTCAAGTCTACTTCATTGAAAGTTGTAAGCATTGCTGCTTCAGCTTGTACTTGTACTAAGCGTTTAGCAATTGTTTGACGACGACGTGTCATTTTAACTACTTCAATACGCTCATCATCTACTTCAACTGGAGCTGCTTTTTTTGGTGCTGCTGATTGAGCTTGTGCAGGTGCTGCTTGAACTGGTGCTTTACTTGCAGCTTCCACATCTTGTACGCGCACGCGTCCTAGTGGATCAACCGCTGGTACAGCTGTTAAATCAATACCTTTCTCACGAGCTAATTTTCTTGCAGCAGGTGAAGCGATAACTGGTTGTCCAGATGCTGCCGTAGCTGCTTGTGGTGCCGCTTCCGCTTGAACTGGCGTTGGTGCTGGTGCTGCTTGTGGTGCTTCTACTTCTGCTACAGCAGGAGCTACTTCTGCTTTAGAAGCTGCAACTGCAGCAGATCCGCTTTCATCAACAACAGCAATTGCTTGCCCAACTAATACGGTATCCCCTTCTTCAGCCAACTGCTCTGCAAGTGTTCCTGCGTAGTCTGAAACAATTTCAACATTTACTTTATCTGTTTCTAGCTCGAGTAAATAATCCCCTTTTTCTACTCGATCACCAGGTTGTTTTAACCATTGTGCTATAGATCCTTCTGTAATTGATTCTGCTAATTCTGGTACTAAAACTTGTGCCATCTTATTTTTCCTCCTCTAGATTGCGCGTAATTGCTGTTGTGATAATACGGTTTTGTTCGATTTTATGTGCAATTGCATCTCCCTCTGAAGGACTAGATCTACGTTTTCTTCCAACATAAGATACAGAAAGTCCATCCGGTACAAGTGCATTTAATCTTGGCTCGATGAATGACCATGCTCCCATATTCTTAGGTTCTTCTTGAGCCCAAATGAATTCTCTAACGTTTGTATATTTTTTCAACGCTTCTTGAATTCGTTGGAATGGTAATGGATAAAGCTGTTCAATACTAATAATTTGAATCCATTCATTATTTGGTTCAGAAGTAACTTTATCACGTAATTCAACAGCTAATTTCCCTGTAGCAAATACAATACGTTCTACTGCTTTTGGCTTTTGACCTAATGTTTTTGTTTCAATAAATGTTTCGAAGCGCTCATTGCTGAATTCTTCTGGTGTAGATGCCATCACTTGATTGCGTAGCATACTCTTTGGACTCATCAGAACAAGTGGACGAATTTCGTCTTTTTCCAACATCTTCGCTTGTCTTCTAAGAATATGGAAGTATTGCGCTGCCGAACTTAAATTGGCAACTGTCCAGTTATTCTCAGCAGCTAATTGAAGGAAACGTTCCAAGCGAGCACTTGAATGCTCTGGTCCTTGACCTTCAAAGCCATGCGGTAACAACATCACAAGACCTGATTTTTGTCCCCATTTTGCACGACCTGCTGCGATAAATTGATCGAACATAACTTGAGCCGTATTAGCAAAGTCACCAAATTGACCTTCCCATAAAACTAACGTTTCTGGTGCAAATACATTATATCCATATTCGAATCCAATTACCGCTGTTTCAGTAAGTGGACTATTATACACCGCAAACGATGCATTAGCAGACTCAATTGTGTGTAATGGTGAATATGTTTTACCATCCACACTATCATGAAGAACAATGTTTCGTTGTGCAAATGTTCCACGCTCAGAATCTTGCCCAGTAAGACGAATTGGTGTACCGTCTTTTAGAATTGTTGCAAAGGCTAAAGTTTCAGCATGTGCCCAGTCAATTTTACCAGTTTCTCCAAATGAATCTAAACGACGTTCTAAAATTTTTGCCAATTTTTTATTCGGTGTAAATCCTTCTGGCCATTTTACGAGCTGCTCGTTTATTTCCATTAGTTCCTCAACTTTGACACCCGTTTGAACTTTTGGATAACCGTAAATAATATTTTCAGGTGGGTCTAATTCAAACTCTTCTTCTGGTTTATTACCTGAAACATGATTATATGCTTCAACAAGTTTAGCATTTACTTGTTCATTTAAAGCACTTACTTCCTCAGCTGTAATAACTCCAGCTTCAAGAAGTTGCTTTGCATAAAGTTCTTTTGGCGTTGGATGCTTTTGAACTAACGAATATGTTTGAGGCTGAGTTACTAACGGCTCATCCATTTCATTATGCCCAAATCGACGATAACCAATTAAGTCAATCAAGAAATCTTTATTGTATTTTTGACGATAGCGAATAGCAAGTAAAACGGCTGCTAAACAAGCTTCTGGATCGTCTGCATTTACATGGACAACTGGAACTTCAAAACCTTTAGCTAAGTCACTTGAATATCTAGTTGAACGTGAATCTTCACTTTCAGTTGTAAAACCAATTTTATTATTAGCAATAATATGAATGGCTCCACCTACTTTATAGCCTTTCAGTCCACTTAAGTTAAATGTTTCTGGGACAATTCCTTCTCCTGGAAATGCTGCATCACCATGAATTAAGATAGCAAGTGACTTAGAAATATCTTGCTTTGGATACCCTTTTTGTGTGCGATCGTCCTGAGCTGCACGAGAATATCCTTCTACAATCGGTGCAACTACTTCTAAGTGACTTGGGTTGTTCGCAAGCGTAAGTCTTACTTTCTTTGTATTCTCACTAGTAATTTGGCGATTTAAACCTAAGTGATATTTTACATCTCCTGTCCATCCAAACGTTACTCCAATTGAACCCTCTGAAGGAACTAAATCTTTATTTGGTGAATGTTGGAATTCGGAGAAAATCATTTCGTAAGGTTTCCCTAATACATGCGCTAGTACATTTAAACGACCACGGTGGGCCATTGCAATATTCACATTAGTGGTCCCATCTTGTACTGTTTCAGCAATAATTTTATCTAAAATAGGAACTAGTGCGTCTACTCCTTCAATAGAGAAACGTTTTTGTCCTACGAATGTACGATGAAGGAACTTTTCAAAGCCTTCAACTTCAATTAAACGTTTTAAGAGTGTTGTTCTTCTCTCTTTTGTTAACGTTGTGAAAATTTCACGTGATTCAACCATATCTCTAAGCCATTGTTTTTCTTCAATATCACTTACCTGATGAAATTCAAAAGCTAGTGTTGTTGTATAAAGTTTTTTCAAATATTCAACAGCCTCATATCCATCTTTTACACTTGCAGGTGATGTTGGACAGATATTGCTAGCAGGAATTTTTCTTAAATCTGCTTCTGTTAATCCATACGTTTCCATTTCAATTAGCTTTGTATCCAAAGGAGTATCTTTTAATGGATAAATATCCGCAGCTAGATGCCCATATGCACGAATATTTTCCGCTAATTTTACAGCTGCCATAATTTTGTCCATTGACAAAGCTTCCCCTGCTGGCTGTGTTGTTGCATTTGCAATTACGGCTCCAATTGTTGCCTCAAGTGAAGGAGGACCTGAAATTTCGAAAAAGCCTCTTAATTCCGGATCTACTTCTTCTGGATTTGTTTGAAATAAATCATACTGGCCGATGACGTACCCAAGGTTTGGACCAGAAAAAGCTTTCCATGGGTCGTATGCCTTAGCATCCTTGATGGTCATTTTGTAAACCCCCAAATTTCTCCATTTTTTTGTGTTTTATCCATCCCCGAATTTCTTTATCGTTGAAATTTTCCTTTTTACAACAAAATTTTTTGTCATTCTATTAAAATGTTAAGGATAAAACGTTTTCACAGTGTTATATTAACACGTTTTTTGTAAAATTTCCAAACCTTATATCAAAGAAATATCGTCATTTTATTCTGTATATCTGCTTAATTCAACATATTTCGCCTTAAACAAGCCTTTTTACTTATTTACGTCGCCTTTTTCAGAATAAAAAATTTTTTTTATTCTGAAATTCTACTTTTCTTATACCTTAGGAAAACTCTAAAGCTGATAAACTAACATTTCCAAATTGAAAACTTCGATGCAACATTTTCGCAGTTTTATCTCGATCTCCTGCCCCCATTGCTATAATAAGCGGAATAAGTTCCTCTATATGTGGCACAGCATCAAAAGCATAGGGAGCTTCCTCTTGAAACCGAAAAAGACTATCTAAATCCCAGTTCAATATTTTTTCCTCCATCCACTCAATAAAATGAATGGCCCATCCTTCGACAATACTCATGTGGTATTGTATATAATCTAAATTATGTACAATACCACCACTTCCAATTATTAGAACGTTTTCCTCTCTTAATGGAATAAGAGATTTTCCAATTTCATATTGTCTTTTACAAGATAGATTTGGATTAATCGATAATGAAACAACTGGAATATCTACATTTGGATACATAATTTGTAGAGGAACCCAACTTGCATAATCCAACGGCCTATTTTCCTCGAATTCAGCAAATATTCCCACTTGAGATAACAAGGTGAGAATACGATCGGATAGCTCGAAATCACCAGCAGCTGGATATGTCATCGTATACGTCTCTTTCGGACAGCAAGTAAAATTGTAACTTACTTCATGCTTTTTAATAGCAGACACAGCTTGTTCACTACTGCTCCAAAGACTTGAAATCATAACAATTGCACTTGGCTTTTTATGCTGAGCAACATATTCCTTTAAAAATTCCGTATATCTATTTTCTTTAATTGTAAGCCATGGAGTCCCATGCGATAAAAATAATGAAGGTTGCATACTAACTATGGTCCTTTCTCAAGGGTCGCGAAATTATTTTCCCATCCATCTCCTTAACTAAAACGTTTTCATTTTAATTAAATTGTACTTTTGGCGTATTTTCATCAATGATTTCAAAGATGAACCCATCTTTCTTTAATCCCTCGATAATAGTTGGTAACGCCCTAACAGTATTTTTCATAGAGTTAATATCATGAAGTAAAACAATTGCCTGTTTATGCTCTTTAGACATGTTAAGCACATTACTCGTAATTTCTTGGGTACTTGTGAAGGGACTGTCTCCATCTTTTGAATCAACATTCCAGTCCACATATACATAACCCGATTTCTTTAATTCCCGCAAGATCTCTTGAATGATAGGTTTTGTTGATGCTTGATTAAACAGCTTATTCCCAGACCCCCCCGGAAGTCGAATGAAGTGAGTTTTTACACCGTATTCTTGCTCTAATAACAATTCTAATCTTTTTAAATCCTTAAAGAAATCATTTTTTGAACGATAAATGAAATTATAATCATGTGAGTATGAATGAAGTGCAATTGAATGTCCTCTTTTAATTATTTCACGATACCTTTTACTTGCATAGGGTTCTTCATTCGCCATAACAAAAAAAGTAGCTTTTACTTGAAAGCGATCTAAAATATCCAGTATTTTAATCGTATTAAGAGACGGTCCATCATCAAAAGTCAAATATACTTTCTTGTCATTCTCTTTTGCTCCGACAAATGGCACCACTTCTTTTGGCATCACGTTTGTTGCGACGGCTACACCTTCAGCTTGAAAAACAATGGTAAACATTGTACAAACGATATATATCATTACATCTCGCATATGCAACTTCATGTAAGTTCTTCCTTTCTACAATAAGAAAATAGAATGTCCCAGGTCTTTACCCCTCTTACATAAAATGCACAATTTCTTTCGTTTCATACAAATTAAAGCAGCGGGTTTTATACCGCTGCTTTATCAAATTTAACTTTCTACATTAAAATAGCGTGCTTCTGGATGAGCAAAAACAATGGCTGAAACAGATGCTTCTGGTTCCATCATACATCCTTCTGTTAACGTGACTCCAATATCTTCCGGCTTTAGCAATCTGAATAGTTTTTCCTGATCTTCTAAATTCGGACATGCTGGATAACCAAAAGAAAAACGTTGACCAATATACTTGGCCGCAAAGCGATCTTTCATAGTCATGTCAATAGAATCACTGATTCCCCAAGCATCCCTCATCAGTTGATGCATTCGTTCCGCAAAACCTTCTGCCGTTTCTAAAGCAAGAGCTTGAATCGCATGGCTTTTCAAGAAATCTCCTGCTTGCTTCCACTTGTCTGCCCATTTTCTAATCCCTCTTCCAGCGGTTACCACAAAGAAGCCGGCATAATCCATTTCCCCTGATGATACAGGTTTAACAAAGTCAGCTAAACATAACTGTGCTCCACCCGTTTGTCTTGGAAAATCAAATTCCTCCAACACTTCTTCATGATTTTCAGGATTATAAATATACACTTTATTCCCCTCACTTTGTGCAGGGAAAAATTGATATACAGCATTAATGGCATAGTCTTCGTCTTTTTTAATGAACTCAATCAAATCATCTACTAAGGTATTTAGAGCAATGGCTTTTTCATTTCCTTCTTTCAGCATTTCAGCCACTTTACCTTTTAAACCAAGATGATGTCCAATTAACATTTGACGATTAATATACGGCTGAACACTATCATAGTCATAGTCTTTTAAAACATGACGATTTACATCTTTAGGAACTTGAACAGGTGCATCAGAGATGGCTGGTACGACAGCTTGTTTCCGCTCTGGTTTCTCCATATTAGCAACAATAGCTGCATTTGCTATCGCTTTTTCTCGTCTCTCCTTATTTGCTTCAAGAAAATCCGATTTTTTATTAGAATCATGAAGAGCATTCGCAACAGCTAGTCCATCCATGGCATCTTTTGAATATAAAACAGGCCCATCATATTCTGGAGAAATTTTAAAATCGGTAAACTTACGTGATAAAGCCGCACCCCCTACTAAAATAGGCGTATCTATTCCTGCTTGCTTTAAATCTTGTGCAGTAAGCACCATTTGTTGTGCTGATTTAACAAGTAAACCTGATAAGCCAATAAACGTTGGGTTATGCTTACGTACTTCCTCAATAATTTGTTGAGGTCCTACTTTAATTCCTAAATCAATGACTTCATAGCCATTATTAGAAAGAATAATATCTACTAGGTTTTTCCCGATATCATGAACGTCCCCTTTAACGGTAGCAAGGATCATTGTTCCTTTTTTCGCTCTTTCCTCCGACGTTTCCATGAGCGGTTCAAGATGAGACACGGCTGCTTTCATCGCCTCGGCACTCTGAAGAACTTCGGCCACAATTAATTGATTATCATTAAAAAGACGTCCTACTTCACTCATTCCATTCATGAGTGGACCATTGATAATGTCGAGCGGTGCATCACCGCGAGCAATCGCTTGATTTAAGATCCTCGATTAACCCTTCTTTCGTGCCTTCAAGAATATAATTAGCTAATCGTTCATCTAATGGAAGCTGTGCCGTATTCTCTTTTTTCTCTGCCTTTTTCCCTCTATAGAATTCAGTGAATTTCGCTAATGTGTCCTGTGAAGTTTCAAAAAGAAGCGCTTCAGCTAATTTCACTTCTTCTTCCGGAATTGAAGCAAATCGTCTCTAATTTTTCTGTATTTACAATCGCATAATCAAGTCCTGCTTTTGTACAATGATACAAGTAAACAGCATTTAAAATTTCACGCCCACGAGGAGGTAAGCCAAATGATACGTTTGAAACTCCCAGAATCGTTAAACATTCAGGAAACGTTTCTTTAATCGCTTGAATACCTTTCACCGTTTCCAAGGCTGAGCCAATATATTGCTCATCTCCCGTTCCAACTGGGAATACAAGTGGGTCAAAAATTAAATCACGTAGGGTTTAGACCATATTTATTCACTAATAAATCAACAGAGCGCTGTAGCAATTTCTAGCTTACGTTCCGCGTCAACGGCCATCCCTTTTTCATCAATTGTTCCAACTACGACAGCTGCCCCATATTTATGAATCAACGGTACAATTTTTTCAAAGCGCTCTTCTCCATCCTCTAAATTGATGGAATTAATAATCGCTTTTCCTTGAGAGATGCTTTAAAGCTTGCTCTAAGACTTGTTCATCGGTTGTATCAATGACGAGTGGTACTTTTACTTTTTTCACAACTTCTTCAACAAATTCCTTCATATTCCCAAGTTCATCATCATCAGGATCCGCAAGACATATATCAATAACATGTGCTCCTTTTTTCACTTGTGCACGGGCAATTTCGGAGGCTTGTTCGAATTTTTTCTCACGAATTAATTCTTTGAATTTACGTGAACCAATAACATTCGTACGCTCCCCAACGAACAAGAGGACGCATTGAATCATCATAAATCAATGGCTCAATTCCAGAAACAGCATGGTTATGTGGTGTTTCTGGTATATGTCTTGGTTCGATATCCTCGAAGCACCTTAGATAATTCTTCAATATGTGCAGGGGTTGTCCCACAACATCCACCAATAATATTGACCCAGCCTTTTTCAGCAAATTGTTTCATTTTTTCCGCAAGGGAAGTTGGAGATTCATGATAATGTCCCTCTTCATCAGGCAGACCCGCATTTGGATAACAGCTAACTGCATTATTCGACAAATTCGCTAACGTACGGATATGATCAATCATAAATTCAGGTCCGGTCGCACAGTTTAAACCAACTGCAAGTGGCTTCATATGCTCACAAGAAAGATAGAACGCTTCAATAGATTGACCGGCTAAAGTCGTTCCCATCGGCTCAATCGTCCCCGAAATCATGATAGGTAGCTCTTTTCCGCTTTTCGCAAAAGCACCTTCTATTCCTAGAAACGCAGCTTTTACATTTAACATATCTTGACAGGTTTCCACTAAAAGTAAATCCACACCGCCATCTATTAATCCGAGTGCTTGTTCCTCATAAGAAGCTCTTAACACATCAAATGTTGTACCACCCGTAACGGATAATGTTTTCGTCGTTGGCCCCATCGAACCTGCCACATATCGTGGCCAAGCATCTGTTGAATATTGTTCACATGCCTTTACGGCAATTTGTGCAGAATCTTTATTTAATCTGTATGCGATTGTGCTTAATTGATATTCATCAAGAACAATACTCGTTCGCCCCAAATGTATTTGTTTCAATAATATCAGCACCAGCTGCTAAATATTTTTCGTGAATTTTTTGAATGATTTCAGGACGTGTAATACTTAAGTATTCATTACAGCCTTCATATTCTTCACCACCAAAATCTTCAGCTGACAGGTTTTCTGCCTGTAGCATCGTTCCCATCGCTCCATCGAGCAAAAGGATTTTGGACTGTATTTGTTCTTTAATTAATTTTTTACTCATATGTTACCACCTCAGAAGTTTGGGATTGGTCAATTGTTCTAATATGACGGGTTAACTCTGCCGTCATTTCATAACGAAGGAATGGCGTAATTAAATAAATTCCATTAAATTTGTCCATTGCGGCATCGACCAGCTCTCTAGCAATCGCAATGCCTTCTCTTTGTGCTTTAACGGGGTCATTTCCCGCTGCTGCCATTGCTTGTCTTACATTATCCGGAAGTTTAATTCCTGGCACCTCATTATGGATAAACTCGGCATTTTTTGTACTCGTTAATGGCATAATTCCTATAAAAATAGGTGTATCTAGATGCTTCGTTGCTTCATACATATCTTCAATTTGTGAAGGTGAATAAACAGGCTGTGTTAAGAAAGAATGTGCTCCACATTCAATTTTCTTTTCCAGACGCTTCACTGCTTTATCTAGATATTTCACATTTGGATTAAATGCAGCGGCAATTTTGAAATTTGTTTTTTGCCCAAGACTTTGTCCAGTATAAGAAATCCCTTCATTGAATTGACTAATTAGACTAATTAAATCAAAAGAAGACAAATCATAGACAGACGTTGCCCCTGGAAAATCTCCTATTTTGGAAGGATCTCCTGTCACCACTAATATTTCATCTAATCCAATTGTTTGTAAGCCCATTAAATGAGACTGCAAGTCCAATTAAATTTCGGTCCCGGCATGTAATATGAATAAGCGGATTCACATCAAGCTGCGATTTCAACAGCGACCCTAACGCTGCATTTGAAATTCTTGGTGAAGCAAGCGAATTATCCGCTAACGTAATCGTATCTACTCCAGCCTCCTTCAAGACTGAAGCTCCTTTCATAAAGCCTTCAATTCCTAATTTTTTAGGCGGGTCAAGCTCTACTAAAATGGTTCGATCGACTTTCGCTTTTTTATATAAACCTGAGTATCTTCCTGTTCTTCAACTTCAATAATTTCAACTTGAGCTTGTGTCATTTTTTTCTCTACAATTGGAGTAAGATGACCGACTGCATTTTTCATCGCTTTAATATGCAATGGTGTCGTTCCACAACAGCCACCAATAACCGATGCACCTTGTTCCCGTAATTGAAGGGCACTTGTGCCAAAATATTCAGGGGCAGCTTCATATACAAGTCTACCATCAACATAATCAGGTAAGCTTGCATTTGGATATGCGGAAAGTGCCGCATGTTCTGGAAGTTGTACAGATTCAAAGGCACGAATCATATGATGTGGACCTAAACGGCAATTTAGTCCAACAACATCCGCTCCCAATTGCTCCAATCGATGAAATGCTTCATTTAACTGTACACCATTTTGTAAGATTTCCTAGTTCGTGCAGCGAAACATTTGTGATAATGGGAATATTCGTCTCATGTCTAGCAATTTGTAACACTGTTTCAAGTTCTTCTAAATCATAATATGTCTCGAATAATAGCCCATCTGGCTGCTCAATAAGTAGACTATATAGCTGTTCCCTAAAGCTCCGTTTAATCTCTTCAAGACTTAAATCTGATTTGCGAATCGTTCTAGTTCGCCCCTATCGTACCAAAGACAAACGCTTTTCCTTTGGCAACTTGTTTAGCAATTGCAACACCTTTTCGGTTAATTTGACTCACTTCATCTTCTAATCCATATCGCTTCAATTTGTGAAAGTTAGCTCCGTACGTATTCGATTGTAAAATATCCGCACCTGCCTCCAAATAAGCACGATGAATGGCCTCTATTTGGTCAGGCTCGGTACAATTTAATTCCTCATAACAATTATCAATACCACGAGAGTACAAAAGCGTTCCCATCGCCCCGTCTCCAATTAATATTCTTTCCTTCAGTTCTTTACGAAAATCCATTTGTGCACCCCATTCTTGTGTTTGAAAAAGAAAAAACCTTCTAAAAAGAAGAAGGCTTTAACACATTCTTCTCATCTACCAAGCACCCGCTTGCTGGATTTAGCACCTTAGCTTAACAGCTGGTTGCTGAGGATTCATTGGGCCAGTCCCTCCCCCTCTCACGATAAGATTGATTTATATAAAATTTTCTTAACATTTAAATTATAATTATTCTTAATTTACATGAAATGTGAATGAAATTCAATACTTTCATTTTATTTTTCACAATACTTTTTTCAAATAATTTTGCACTTCTGTTTGCAGCTTGCTGTATAATTCGATTTCTTGATCAAAAATGTCTTTTGAAAGCAGTGTATATTGTTGCGGATTTTGAAGGTCCACTTCAATTTTAGCAGTATATTCATTTGTAGCATTACCAATTAAATCAATGGTGTATTGACCTTTTTCCTCATAATAATGCACAACACATTTTACTTTCCCGCCATTGTTATAAACAACTATATCGGTTTCTAGAGCATTTAACCCGTTTAAGCAAGTAACCAAGCTAGATGCTGACATGGCTGTTCCACAAGCATTCGTAAAGCCTACACCACGTTCGAATGTGCGTACATAAATACTTCGGGCTTCTAATTCTTTTACGAAACTCACATTCACACCATCTGGAAAAAGAGCATTTGGTCCATTCACTCTTGTTGCTAACTCTTCTTGCACATTAGACTGAATCATTTCCGTATCCGTAATGGTTACTAAATGTGGATTAGGCACTGCTAATGCTGAAAAAAGAAGCGTATCATGTAATTCTGGTAATAGCTCATTGTATAATTCTTCTTGATCTATTACAAGCGGTAAGTCTTTTACTTTAAAGCTTACTGGTGAAATTTCTACTTTAAACGTAGGAATTCCTTCATATATATCCTCAGTCTGTTCGACTTGTAAATCAACTTTCATCGTTTCAATAACCATTTTCGCCTTGCCAAGTTCATCGATGGCGTAACGAGCAACACAGCGTAATCCATTGCCACACATAGATGCTTCAGAGCCATCTGCATTGAATACACGCATTCTTGCATCGGCACCTACATGATCACTTTTTAACACAAATAAAATGCCATCCGCTCCAAGCTCACTGTCCCGATTGCATAAAGAGATTGCCAGATTGCGACGTTCTTCTTCAGTAAATGAAAGATCAGTTGTCAATTCATCAATAATGAAAAAGTCATTTCCTGATCCATGTGTTTTTAAGAGATCGATTATCATTTTATCTCATTCCTATTCTGTTGGATATTTCGAATTTCATTATTCATCTATCATAGCATCTTGTATAGAAAGCTGTCATTACGAAAATATAAGAAAAAGCGTGTGAACCTACTGTTTCACACGCCTGAGCTACATATCATTTTATAGAGAAAAAATCACTCTCTTACTTATTGCTCTCTAACTTCTGGTAGCCATCTACGACAACCTCTAATTTTCCTGTGTCTGGTGCAACAATCAAACCATGGACAGGAACATCATTGGGAATAAGTGGGTGATTTTTAATGGTACTTACACTATGTCTACAGCTTTCATAGACATCGCCAAATCCACGAAGCCAATTTTCAAGATCAATTCCCGAATGTTGAATAGTAGAAATCGTATCCTTCGGAATATCACGTTCAACCATTTTGTCAATAATTTCTTCTGTATTCACGTAGGACATCCCACAATCATGATGTGGAATCACAAAAATCTCATCAGCTTTTAATTGATAAACGGCCACAACAATACTCCGCATCACACTTCCAAATGGATGGGAAACAATCGCGCCAGCTGTTTTCAAAAACTTTACATCTCCATTGTGGATATTCATAGACTGTGGAAGCAACTCAACAAGTCGTGTATCCATACAACTGATAATTATCATTCTCTTTTGGGGAAATTTATCAGTTCTATATTTTTCATACTCTTCATTTTCCACAAATTTTTCATTAAAACCCGATAATTTCTTCTAATAAACTCATCATTTTCACCTGATTTCTTATGTACTTCAAAAAGCATTATACCAAAAAAGATTATCATATACCAAAATTTAATTTCTTATTAATGGAATCAATTATCTTGATGATGTAATACAGCAGCAAAAAAGCCGAGTACAATCATTCTTTCCTCTTCATTAGTAAAGGAGGAAAACGTAATAATAGGCGTATTCACTTCGAATGTTTTCTCCCATTCTACTGGCATCCATCCTTCTTGAAAGAAAGCTACTTTTTTTCCCTCTACAGACTCAAGCTGTAAAGAATAAAGCTGTAGTTTCGACTGAATAGAAATCCATTCAGCCCTTTCTTTTTTACATATTTTTCCCTTAATCTTGAACCACGACCTCTTCCACTCTTCTTGATAATAGCCAATGATTCCATTGTTCGCATTATAAACGGTCATTGAATTGCTTAGCCCACCATTAAGATGATACTTTCCTAAAAGATTTCCTTGATGATTTACTAATTCGTACTTCTTAGGTAGCAGAATGGACAGGAAATTTGGAATCAGCCACATAAACCAACGCATATTTTGATCACGAATTTCCCCAAGAAGGAAACCATTGGAATTAAATAATAGAAGACGTAAGGTCGGTGCTGGCATCAATACAACTAACACATCTTCTGTAGAGAATAACTCACCACTTGTTTCTATCGTTTTATTTTCTAGTTTATCCACCCGATTATCATACATACGGAAGTATATAAAATGAATGACACTAAATAGAATGAGAGGGATAGCGAGCGTCAGTATTTCTTTAGGAAATAATTGAAAAATATGACTTATAAAAAAAAGAATAGCGAGTATTAGTGAAATCCAGGCTACTATAAAACATGCTTTAGCAGTCTTTTGATAATAATCACGGATATTCATGTTTTGCTCCTTTAAATTGATTTCACTAATCTATTTCGATATAAACCACTTTATTCCCTTTTATGAAAAATAGACTGCTTCAAAAAAGATTCACGTTTCCCTTCCAACGCTCGAACTTGTATCCCCAAAAAAGAGACAAGTTCAATCAAAACAGCTTTGCAGGGACACATCCATTTGAGTCAGCCTTAGCTTACAACTATAAAATTCGAAAAATAAATGGAATACGATACTCTACACCTTCGTAGGCACGAATAGCAGCAATAATAGTAAATATTACAGCCGCAACTCCTAAAATAGGCAAGATAAGCCAGCCAATTACGACTAAACTAAGAATACCTGCAATAATTCCATAAATCGTGTAGGAAATTAGAAAATTAAAATATTCTCTGCCATGATAATCGATAAATGGTGAATCTTTTTTGATTAACCAAATAACGAGTGGCCCAAGAAGAGGGGTAGGAAAACTAAGAACATAAAGAAGGACAGCTAATAATTTTTCATCTTTTGTTGGCATACATCATATCTCCTTTCTTAATCATATATGTATTCATACGAAGAGCCATCCATTTTGTTTCAATTTTTTCAAAATAAAAAATTACCATACGTTCATATTCTTCTATTAGACTCATACATTATTTTAGTTGTCCTAAACATTAGATAGGAGGGGAGGAAAAGATTGTTAAATGCATTTCAAGCTTTTATACTCGGCATGATTCAAGGTCTGACTGAGTTCTTGCCTATTTCTAGCACCGGCCATTTATATTTAGGCAGACACCTCTTTCATCTAGATGAAGCAGGGATCTTTTTAGATACGATGCTTCATATTGGCACATTACTTGCCTTACTTGTTGTATATAAACAAGAAGTCTTTGCTATTTTAAAAAAACCATTTTCAAAATTAACCGGACTCCTTATAGTTGGCACTATACCTGCTGTGATTGCAGGAGTTCTGCTTGGAGATTGGTTCGATTCGTTATCTAAATCAGGAATCACTATCGGCTGGGAATTTATCGCCACTGGCATCATTTTATGGTTTGCTGACGGAGTGAAGACCGGATCCAAAACATTGGAAAAGATTTCGATAAAAGATGCCGCGGTGATTGGTACATTTCAGGCGGCAGCTATTATGCCCGCACTATCTCGGTCTGGTTTAACGATTGCTGCAGGATTAATCTGCAAGCTTGATCGTGCTACAGCCGCCTACTTTTCATTTTTACTCTCGATTCCTGCAATTGCTGGAGGAATCCTTTTTCAAATGAAGCCCATTTTCATTGGAGAAGTAGAACAACTACCTTTTACATCGCTTTTTATTGGGACACTAAGCTCTGCCCTCTTCGGATATCTAGCAGTAGTCTGGATGATTGATTTCTTAAAAAAACATTCATTAAAAATTTTTTCTATCTATGTTTGGCTCCTTGGAGCTATTATCTTATTCCTACAATTTTGGGGTAAATTTTAAAAAAAGGACATATGTAGTACAAGTTATAGGAGCTTAACAAAAAAAACACATTAAATTTACAAAAAATGTTAAAAAACGGGCTAATTTACTATTCCCAGAATTTTAATTTTTTTGTATTATATCTTTGTAAGTAGATTTTTTCATATAATATTTCTGACAATAAAAATAGGGAAGGCAAATGGTGCGCCACCGGTTTCCGGTCCTAGTGGGTTCGATTCCCACCCCGAAATTTTTTGACGAACGACTTAAAAAATTTCGAGGGTGGGCAGCAGACGCTATAATTCTGCCCTCAAAGGAGGGACTTTAAATGTTAAAGAAAAGAGATTTTGTAGATTGTTCTTCTCTTTATGATTTAATGACGCATCCAGATGTCTTTCCATATGTACGACATAAGGCAGATTCTTATGAAGAGTATGTTTTTATTACTAAGCACATGGTTGAAGCTGAAGAGTCTGGTGAATTAATTTCTAGAACGATTTTAGACGAGTGGGATAACCCAATTGGATGTATATCTTTATATGATATCAAGGATAGAGCAGGTTTTCTTGGTACTTGGTTAGGTAAACCTTATCATGGCAAAGGCTACAATCTACTTGCAAAAGAGACTTTTTTTAAAGAACTCTTTTTTGAACTTGGCATTGAAACTGTATTTATGCGAATTCGCAAAAAAAATATTCGTTCCCTAAAAGCAGCACAAAAACTACCATATGCTGTGGAGGCGAACGAAACACGAAGAATGCTTTATGAACAATTAAACGAAAATAAAGAAATATTCGACCTTTTTGAGATACCAAAGGACTTATACACTTTGCATATTCTGAGACAGGATGATACCGACGATCAACATCTTTTAGAAGCTTAAATCTCTTTTATAAAGTAAAACTCCCTTCAACGGAAGGGTATCCCTCCCGTTAAAGCAAGATAAAAAAGGCTCGAATTTATTCGAACCTTTTTTTCATATTTCTTCTTATTTCATTAAGTCAACCAATAATTGATACATTTCAGGTGCTGTTTTAAACGGACGTTCTCGTTTCATTTTTCCCTGATACTGATCCGCTTCGGACAACAACTGCTTTAGTGTGGAATAAAAATGCTCAAAAGATAATTCCTCTTCCTGAATGACTTTACAGTATCCTTGTTTTTCGAAGCTTGCAGCATTAAGAATTTGATCACCACGTGAAGCATTAGCACTTAAGGGAATCAGTAGCATTGGTTTTTGTAAGCCAAGAAATTCAAAGATTGAATTAGAACCAGCGCGTGAGACAACCATATCGGCCGCAGCTAACAAATCAAAAAGCTCTTCATACACGTACTCAAACGGTGCATATCCTTTTTGTTTTAGCGATTCATCCACATTCCCCTTACCGCAAATATGAATAATTTGGTAAGACGCAAGCAGCTCTTTCAAATGCTCCGTAATTAATCGATTGATGCGAACAGCCCCTAGACTCCCACCCATAACCAGTAGCACCGGCTTACTATGATTAAACCCACAAAAAGCTTTCCCTTTAGCACTATTCCCCGTAAAAATACCTTCTCGTAACACTGCACCAATATACATCGCTTTTTCCTTTGGAAGAAGTGCATTTGTTTCTTCAAATGTTGTAAAAATTTTAGATGCAAACGGCATCGCAATTTTGTTTGCAAGTCCTGGAGTATAATCAGATTCATGGATTACAATTGGAATTTTGAGCATTCTACCAGCAAGGACAACTGGTACCGACACAAATCCACCTTTAGAAAAAATGAAATCTGGCTTTGTTCTTTTCAAAATTCGGCGTGCATCAAAAATTCCCTTGATCACACGAAATGGATCTTTTATATTTTCAATGGATATATATCTCCGTAATTTCCCTACAGCGACCGTTTTATAACGAATATTGGGAAATTCCTTTTCAATAATCGTTTTTTCAATTCCGTTTTCAGAGCCAATATACGTAACATCCCAATTATTTTTTAAAAACTCAGGAATAATCGCTGTATTTACAGAAACATGTCCAGCTGAACCTCCGCCGGTAAATACGATTTTCTTTGTCAATATGTTCACCTTCCAGCTAAAAAATCACTTAATTTCCATAATACCATATCTAAACGATACGCCAACTAATTTGTTAAAGGATATTTCTTCGTTCCGTTCATAAACCTATGTTATAATCTCTTCAATATTCCAAAATAATAATTAGAGGTACTAACATGATTCAAACATTCACCAAAGCTGCTAAGTTACATCAACTATTTTCAATCTTAATACCTATTTTAGTTACCCAAGTTGGCTTATATGCGATGACCTTTTTTGACGTCTTGATGTCAGGTCGCTATCACACGGTCGATGTTGCTGGTGTGTCCATCGGGAGCTCTTTATGGGTACCTGTCTATACGGGATTATGCGGGATTTTAATTTCTTTAACTCCTGTTGTTTCACAATTACTCGGCTCTAAGCAAACAAAGTCTGTTCCATACTCGGTCATGCAAGCCGTTTATTTATCGATTGCGATAGCATTGTTCGTGTTATTGGTTGGAGCATTTGCCCTTAATCCGATATTACACATGATGAATTTAGAAACATCTGTTCGCCAAATTGCCCATGACTATCTAATTGCCCTTTCCTTTGGGATTGTTCCGATATTTATATATAATGCGTTACGGGCATTCATCGATGCCTTAGGACAAACAAAAATAACGATGGCGATTACCATTGGAGCATTACCGATTAATATTGGTTTAAATTATTTGTTGATTTATGGAAAGTTAGGTTTCCCGGAATTGGGTGGTGTTGGTTCAGGCTATGCAACCGCAATCACCTATTGGATTATTGCGATTATTGCTATCCTTGTTGTCATTGGCATGCCCCCATTTTCCGTCTATAGAGTATTTCGAATAGTTTTACCCTATTTCTTGGGGTGAATGGCGTTCACTTTTAAAAATTGGAGTTCCAATCGGACTTGCGATATTCTTTGAAACAAGCATTTTTTCTGCGGTTACTTTACTGATGAGTGAATATAACACAATCACCATTGCTTCGCATCAAATTGCGATGAATTTTGCTTCCCTGTTATATATGATTCCATTAAGCATTTCAATGGCTCTGACGATTGTCGTTGGTTTTGAAGTGGGGGCAAAACGATATAAAGATGCTCGTGCATATAGTTTTATTGGCATCACCTTATCACTAACAATGGCCTTTGTTAGTGCGGCTATCCTTTTCTTTTTTCGTGAACAGATTGCATCTATTTATACACAGGACAAACAAGTATTGGTGATTACCATGCACTTCTTAATATACGCTATTTTCTTCCAAATATCTGATGCCATTCAAGCGCCTATACAAGGAATACTAAGGGGCTATAAGGACGTCACAATCGCCTTTTATTTGTCACTAGTATCCTATTGGATACTTGGTTTACCCATTGGTTATGTACTAGCCGTTTCCCTTCATTTAGGACCAGATGGCTACTGGATTGGTTTGATTTCCGGCTTAGCCATTGGAGCAATAGGCCTTGCTGCAAGACTTAAATACGTTCAACAGAAAATAGCTCTAAACAGTCAAGTGAAAAAAATAGGATAATGTACACCTATCTTGTTCCTGATTTCAAAGCATTTGAATTTTTCTAGCATTGTGAACGAATCGCCTATATGGAGCATACAGTAATTCATATAAGCGTATATTTTTCAAACGAAGAGAGGAATTCATAATGTTTCCCTGGAATACCCTTTTCTCATCTCATAAAAATCAAAACAGCTTCTTGAAAAACCTTCAACATAATGATGTTCAATCCTTTATTGAGAAGGTTTTTGAAGAGGCCATGCCAAAGAATATCCAAGAAACGATGGAGCAAACTGCCCCAGTTAAAGAAAGATTCCAACAAGCCCAAGTTCATCCGCTCAAAGCAGATGTCTTAGAAACACATTCATTTATCTATATTCGCATTCCCATTGAAGATGAGGATTGGCTAAAAAAAATGAAAATCCTTCATACATCTAATCAGTCCATCATTCATGGAGTACCAAATGAAGATGACAAGCATGTTATTCCCCTACCTGCACTCGTAAGAAAAAAGGGAACTACGGTTCAATACAAAGATCATGTATTAGAAATACGTCTCCTAAAGCAAGTCGAGATGCACTATTCTGAAATCGACATTTCAGAATTATAAAAACCCCTAAACCTTTAAACCGTTTAGGGGTTCTTTCGTTCTATTCATCTAGCAATCTTATTTTCCAATAAACATTTGTGTCCAGTAGTTACCTGATGCTACATGACCTACACCAATATGAGTAAAGCTTGAGTTCATAATATTTTCACGGTGTCCTGGGCTATCCATCCATGCTTGTACAACTTGTTCAGGTGATGTTTGTCCCATTGCAATGTTTTCACCTGCAGATTTATAGCTAATACCAAATGACTTCATCATATCAAATGGTGAACCATAAGTTGGGCTATTATGATCAAAGTAGTTTTTGTCTTTCATATCTTGAGATTTAGTACGAGCTACTTTGCTTAATTCTGTATCTAATGTTAATGGAGCTAATCCTTGTTTTGCACGTTCCGCATTTGTTAACTCTACTACTTTCTTTTCAAAAGCACTTACTGCTGAAGTAGTTTGAGTTGGTTGTGATGCAGCAGGCGCTTTAGTAGTACTATTATTTGTTGTAGTTGGTGCAGTAGTTTTTTGAGTTGTTACATTAGGTTTTGCTGGTTGTTGAACTGGTTTTTGTGTTTGTGTTTGTTGTTGTGTTGGAGCTTGAACTGTTTTCCATTGTGCTGGTAATTGAACATTGTATTTAGCAAAGTATTGTTGAATAAGCTTTTGTGCTTCTTCTTGTGTTGCTACTTTATAGGTTACTTGAGTAGTAGGATAATATTTTACTTCTGCCGCTTCTGCTTTATTAAAAGCTGCTCCTGAAAACATGATGGCTGCAGCTGTTACTGTAGATAATAGAAGTTTCTTTTTCATGTGTGATTCCTCCTAGAAATTCTGTTGTTTTCTTTCTGGAATCATCATATCACGGCTTTTTTGTAAAATTTGAGCCATCAATTACCAAAAACAAACAGAATCGAGAGAAATATATCCTACATTCGAAGGATAGGAGTAAATAACTTGTCCCTTCAACCTTTTTGATCAAATTTCCAAAGATCATGAATAACCTAACATTCATGATGTCAATGGAAACTCTTATAATTCATTTCCATAACCTGTTTGAAAATATCTATTGACACTTTTTTAAATCTCTGATTCTTGTAACATTCTTTACTTCTATATTACAAAATTACATAAACATTTACTATTTTTCTACTATTCAATACAAAGATCATATATTAGAAATACGTCTCCTAAAGCAAGTCGAGATGTATTATTCTGAGATCGACATTTCAGAACTATAAAAACCCCTAAACATTTAAACCGTTTAGGGGTTCTTTCGTTCTATTCATCTAGCAATCTTATTTCCCAATAAACATTTGTGTCCAGTAGTTACCTGATGCTACATGACCTACGCCAATATGAGTAAAGCTTGCATTCATAATATTTTCACGGTGTCCTGGGCTATCCATCCATGCTTGCACAACTTGTTCAGGTGATGTTTGTCCCATTGCAATGTTTTCACCTGCAGATTTATAGCTAATACCAAATGACTTCATCATATCAAATGGTGAACCATACGTTGGGCTGTTATGGTCAAAGTAGTTTTTATTTTTCATATCTTGAGATTTAGTACGAGCTACTTTGCTTAATTCTGTATCTAATGTTAGTGGAGCTAACCCTTGTTTTGCACGTTCAGCATTTGTTAACTCTACTACTTTCTTTTCAAAAGCACTTACTGATGAAGCAGTTTGAGTTGGTTGTGATGTCGCAGGCGTTTTAGCCGTAGTATTGTTTGTTGTAGTTGGTTGAGTAGTTTTTTGAGTTGTTACATTAGATTTTGCTGGTTGTTGAACTGGTTTTTGTGTTGTTGTATTAGGTTTTGCCGGTTGTGTGGTTTGTTGTTGTGTTGGAGCCTTAATCACTTTCCATTGTGCTGGTAATTGAATATTATATTGAGCAAAATATTTTTGGGTAAGTTTTTGTGCTTCTTCTTGTGTCGCTACTTTATAAGTTACTTGAGTAGTAGGATAATATTTTACTTCTGCCGCTTCTGCTTTATTAAAAGCTGCTCCTGAAAACATGATGGCTGCAGCTGTTACCGTAGATAATAGAAGTTTCTTTTTCATATGTGATTCCTCCTAAAATTCTGTTGTTGTCTTTCTGGAATCATCATATCACGGCTTTTCTGTAAAATTTGAGCCATCAATTACCAAAAACAAACAGAATCGAGAGAAATATATCCTACCTTCGAAAGATAGGATAATATACCTTGTCCCTTCAACCTTTTTGATCAAATTTCCAAAAATCATGAATAACCTAACATTCATGATGTCAATGGAAACGCTATGATTCATTTCCATAACCTGTTTAAAAATATCTATTGACACTTTTTTAAATCTCTGATTCTTGTAACATTCTTTACTTCTATATTACAAAATTACATAAAATGTTTACTATTTTTCATTCGTACTTCGAGAACCGATTATAAATTCTTTTTTCGGCATTGTATGCATGCTTTTTGCTGTTACATGAGCGTAAACATAGTACGTCCCTTCTTCACTAAATTTTTTTTCGTATTGATATAGACCGCCTTCGCCGTTTGTCACCTCAACCTTTTCGGTTTCCTCCTGATCGATACGTCCAATTTCAAAACTAACATCATTAGCATCCGTAACAACTTCATCTCCATAGGTGACTTTCGCTTGAAACGTAACGGTTTCATTTACTTCTGCTGAGTTAGGCAAAACCTGCAACTCAACATGTAACATTTCGGGGAGTTGATCCTGCGTTTCTTCCTTACTACAACCTCCAAGAATGGAAACAATAACAAAAAGTAATCCAATGTTTTTTTTCATCCACAACGACTCCTTATAATCTTATTTCATATTCAATCAGTTGCAATAATAGGAAATGTTACGCTTACCTTTGTACCAATCTTCTCTTTACTTTCAATCTTCAATTCTCCCTTTTGTAATTCTACTAATTTCTTAACAATCGATAGACCTAAACCTGAACCACCATTGCTACGGCTTCTGGCTTTATTCACACGATAAAATCCATCAGTGAAAAAAGTATGAAATGGAAAAGGAATTTTTGCCATTATCACTTTTCTGACGATAAATCCTCAATTTGTATAATCCTAGCGACAACAGAAAAGAATAAGGTGAAAAGGAGTGAACCATGTGTCTCAAGTTTATTGCTGTCCAAATTGTCGTACAAATAAATCTCGCTTTAATCTCATTCAGCAGGTTCCTGTTCCCATTAAGAAAGATCCGACATCTGGTGAAATCATTGAACAGTATACCAATGACACCATCCAACCCTTTCATTTAGCCTATAACGGCCCAGAGATTCGTGTCCAATGTGCCACCTGTGGTTTAATTGAAGATGAAAAAACCTTCGCCGCATTCGGAAAACTTGGTCAATAAGAAAAGCGGATGGCGCCCGTTTAGCGACGTACGGACTAGAGCTCTCCGTTTGAGATAAAGGAAACACGAAGAGCGAAAGCGATTCGATGTTGACTTATCGAAAGGAGGAGAGGGAAGTCCGATAGTCGCTGGGTGCCAGGAGCTAGACAGAGAAAAGCGGAGGGCACCCGTTTAGCTCGCCTAGAAAAGAAAAAGAGGTCCTAAAGGTTGAACATTCCTTGTTTGTGGTTCTTATTTTTTCTTAGCGAGCTAAACACCAGTACCACTCGAAACCTTGATACTTATCTCTTCGCTTTACTTTCTAATTCCTTCAATTGCTTGTTTAATTGCCCTTCATTCAAATCCTCACCGATAATCACAAGATTTAACGGCATTTTTATCATTTCATTCATATACATCGGCATCCCATAAGCGTATTGAAACAAATACGGATATTGCGACTGCGTAAACGAAAGATAGCCTTTCATTCGGTACACTGTATCTGGAAGATTTCTTAACCAATCTTCAAATTCACCTTTATGTACACTTCCTTCAAAAGAATAAACAATGGCACTTAAATGTAAATGATGGTGTACATCAAGCTGCCCATGTGACGTAGACTGTTTTCTTTTTACTCCCTGCAAAGAAGCTAAGGACACCTCAGCCTGTTGTGTTAATAAACACGTAGCCTCTGGATTCAAGGCCTGTACCGAAAAAACGAGCTGTGCTGCTTCCATCTCTGAAACCAAATCTTTTTTATTTAATAAAATAAAATCGGCATGATGAATCTGTTCAGCTAGCAGCTGACGCAATTGCGGCGATAAGCGTTCTCGATCTCGCCATCTTAATAAATCCACCACTGTGATAATTCCCTTATATTCTAATCTTTGGGCAAAAAGCGGAGACATAATGCCATCTAATACTTCTACAGGATGTGCTGCTCCCGTTGTTTCAATATAAACAGCATCCAATTCATTTTCGCTTACTAATTCATGCAGTTGAACTTCAAGTTTGTCTTGAATCGTACAGCAAATACAGCCATCAAATAATTCCTTTAACGGTACATCATCTTCAATGAAAGAGCTATCCACTGATACACTTCCTAGCTCATTCAATAACACAGCTACCTTTCTTCCGGTTTCTCTTTCCTGCTGCAAAATATTTCGTAGCAAGGTTGTTTTACCGCTACCAAGAAAACCACCTAATATGTATACTTCTGTTTTTTTCATTTTCTTGCTCCTTACCATATATAAATCATCTTATTATTCAAAGTGTAACACATTTCGTTACTAAGACTAAAATATGTATGGTTCATCTTGAACACAAATGTAAGATGCTATATATTTGAATAATCTATAGTTTCATATTTTTGTATGAAAAACCGTTAAACAACTATTCAATTGATAGAATTTCACTGAAAGATTGAGGAATATGTGATGCGTCCGATTATTTTAGGTATTTGTGCAGCATTCTTTTTTTCCATTACTTTTATTTTGAATCGAGCCATAGAACTATCTGGAGGCAATTGGATGTGGAGTGCCTCATTACGCTATATATTCATGGTTCCATTCTTAGTGGGAATTGTGTTAGTACGAAAAAACTTAAAACCACTGCTAATGATTATGAAAGAAACATGGCCACAATGGATGCTATGGTCTTCTGTAGGATTTGGACTCTTTTATGCTCCTTTATGTTTTGCAGCTGCTTTTGCACCAGGATGGCTGACCGCAAGCACTTGGCAGATTACCATCATATCTGGTTCATTACTTGCTCCGCTTTTCTACATAACAATTACAACTCCAAGTGGTCCTCAAAGAGTGAAAGGTAGAATACCCTTTCAGGGTCTAAGCATGTCTCTCATTATTTTGCTAGGCATCGTGATGATGCAACTAGAATACGCTTCCTCTATTTCGTTGAAACATGCATTATTAGGGATCATTCCTATCATCATTGCCTCTTTTGCCTATCCACTTGGAAATCGCAAAATGATGGAAGTATGCGCTGGACGTTTAGACTCTTATCAACGTGTACTCGGGATGACCTTAGCGAGCTTGCCCTTTTGGTTCCTTCTTTCGTTGTTTGGTTTACTCACTACCGGTATGCCAAGCCTGGAACAAACGACACAATCGTTAATTGTGGCAATTTCTTCAGGTGTATTAGCTACAGTCCTGTTCTTTCAAGCAACTGATTTAGTAAGGGGCAATATGCAAAAATTAGCTGTTGTGGAAGCTACACAAGCTTTTGAAGTATTATTCGCTGTAATAGGAGAAGTTCTATTATTATCCGCTGAGTTGCCTTCTCTACTATCCTGGGTTGGCATGTTTCTAATTGTACTAGGACTAATCCTCCAAAGCTATGTTTCTCAGCTTAGTTTTTCTAAGCAAAAGCGAAAAGCTGCCAAGAACATTTCTTGACAGCTTTTCTTTTTCATCATAATTAGGCTTGACTTGGTTCTTTGTCATAGATGGCAACCCATCCTGCAGGGGATACAAAAATGCGAATTGCCACAACTTGACGATCTTCTTGAAGCGTAAAATAGTGACGAGTTGATTCAGGTACACTAATTAAATCACCAGGATTTAAACGTACATCAAACCATTTTTCATCATTTCCTTGAATCGCAAAAATCGCATGACCACTCACAATAAAGCGAACTTCATCATCTTCATGGTGATGCTCTTTCTTAAAGTTTTCCAACAATTGGTTTAAATTTGGATTTACATCAGACAAGGAAATAATATCGCTTGTTTTATAACCGCGGCGCTCAGAAATTTCAGTGATTTCCGCTTGGAATGTGGCAAGAATTTCTTCTTTTTCAGCATCCGTTAAATCATATTTTTCTTTTAACCCAGCAGGAAGCTTTTCAATATCCCATGTTTCAAAAATAACTTCTTGCCCCTCTAAAAAGTTTTTAACCTCTTGTTCATTTTCAACTAATGCGTCTGTTTCATGAAATCTAATGGATGCCACGAATAATTCCTCACTTTTTGTATGATTAACGCAAGTAGCCCCGCCTCTCCAGTCTCATGGATTCAGGGCTAATCTGACTACTTGCACTTTTCTATTTATTTAACCTGTTACTATCCGTTGCTGATTCAACAACAATTGATATTGAAACAGAAATTCACACGCTTCTAAAATCTTCTTTGCTTCTAAAGCAGTGCGGCCCCAAACGGTTATACCGTGATTTCGAATAAGAACAGCACCATTATCCTCTGTTATATATTTTGAAAATTCGAGCCACAAGCGTTGGGATGTGAGCAGGATTAGGAATAATCGGAATCGTAAGCTCAGCATCTTCTTCCCATCGACCGGTTGCCTTAATAATCTCATTTCCTTGAAAAGTCACTTTCCCTTTGTCCCCGTACAATTCAGAAATCACATTATTCTCAACCGTATGTACATGCAGTACACACTGTGCCTTTGTTTTCTGATAAATGTCTACATGCAGCAACGTTTCAGCCGAGGGTTTTAAAGGCGTATCTTCGACAGCATTTCCGTTTGAATCAACGAGTAAAAAATCTTCAGAAGTTTGTTTTTTCTTATCCTTTCCACTCGCCGTTATCAGAAATTGTGAGCTGTTCGCTAATTTAAGCGACAAATTCCCGCTTGTTCCCATAAACCAATCTCGTTGAGCTAATTCTGCCTTAATTTCACTTAGCTGTTCCCATTCTCTTTGATAAATCGTCATGCCTTTACCTCCAGATGCTTCTCAAGAATATCAATCACTTGATAAAAGTTATCAAAAGGTTCATGGCGAATGCCTTCAGCGATGCATTTTTCTAATAAACGATCTCTCGCAATGACCAATTCTGCTTGCTTAGCCGCTGCAAAGTCAGTTACTGAATCACCGATCACCACTTTATATTGATGGGGATTGCTCACCTTTCGCATAACAGAAGGTTTACAACATCCGCAATCCTCCTTGCATAAATCGTCACAGCTATGCGGCCATTCAATGATAATTTTCTCTTGGTCAAAATGGGCACGATTACAAAAAACGAGTTCCTCATCAACAAGACCGTTCAAGAGCGGTTCAATAAAAAAGTCCATTCCACCACTCACAATATAAAAAGGAATGCCTTGTTCCTTTGTAAAGCGGACAAACTCAGCAAAGCCTGGGCGAATATTTGCTGTTTTCTTGACATAGTCAATAATTTCTTCTTTTAGAGAGCTGTCTAACAAAGAAAACATTTCTCCAACTCCAGCAGAAATGCTAACGTTTTGAGACAGTACCTGTTTCACAATGGTTTCCCATCCTTCGGGCGAGAAGTGTTTCATAATGGACACGATATTATCTGAATGGGTAATCGTTCCGTCAAAATCACAAAAAATAACTGGTTTCATTTATTTCCCCGTAGGTTCTCCCCCCCACAATTGAAGCGCTTTGGCAAGAGCCTGACTTTCTTTAGCCGCTTCCTCTAAAGTTTGATTGTTCAAAACAGCAGCTACGGCATCACGGAACGCTTGACCGCCACCTCTTGCACCATCTGGATGACCGTGGATACCGCCCCCAGCATTAATCACACTTTCAATTCTAAAATCAGCTACTAAGTTAGGCACCATTCCCGGATGGATGCCAGCAGATGGAACTGGGAAAGCCTGTTTCCACTCTTCTTCTTTACTCGTTAACGCTTGCCCTATTGCTAGTGCCTCCTCTTTTTTGAGCGCGACATTTCCATACGGAGATGGGAATAAGCTAAAATCAGCTCCAACAAGACGAGTTAGCTTACCAAGAAGTAAAGAATGGCCTACACCGTAGAATTCGGATGACGTTAGGGCACCACTAAAAGCAGGATGAGCCATAATCGGTAGTTTACTGCGCTCATCTTCCCGTAATGCTTGGAGAACATCTAAGCCATATGAAAATACATTGAATAACAGAACATCTGCACCAGCCTCAGCTGCTCGCTCAGCCTTATCTAGTAATTCAAATGTCTTTCCGGATAAATTAACCGCGTACAGTGTTCGATGTCCTGTCGATTGGTATACCTCTTCTAAAATTTTCTTACCTGTACGGATTCGATCAAAAAATGGTGTTAAATGCTGTTCAAAGAGAATCTCATCATCTTTAACTAAATCTACTCCACCAAGCGCCTGTTCTCTTAATTGTTCATTATGAAACGCTAAATCCCGTCCGAGCACTCCTTTAAAAATGCTCATCACAAGCGGACGATCGGGTACCCCGATTTGTTCTCTAATTCCAGTTATTCCATAGCGAGGACCAGGGAAAGACTTGCGAATATCTCCAACAAAATCTAAATCAAGCAATTTAATTTCTCCATCAAGGGACAGCTTTCCAAATACAGTTGTTACAATAGCAGGTAGATCCGCAGAGAAATTTTCAGCCGGATACGCAATTTTAATCATAGAACGATAGACCGTACGACCAAAATAGGCATTTGTTGCATCCATTTGTGGGAGAGCATCAACAGATATCACTCGACCCTTATGCTTTTTTAACTGTTCTTGCTCTAATTTAGGCAAATCCGTCCAAGTACCGACGGTTAGTCCTAATGCAATCCCTTCGGCCTTCTTCTCATGATCGCCTTTGTAGTCATGAATTAAATAGGTTGCAATAACTTCACTCATCGGCTTCCCTCCTAATAATATAAAAAAGTTTTGATATTATAATGTAGGCTTGCTTTCTACTTTAGTCAAACAAATGCAAAGATGCAATTCGTTGAACGGCTTCGGCTAGTCTTTCTTCTGAAGTAAGCAACCCAACTCTAACATACCCTTCACCGTATCTTCCAAAACCGTTCCCTGCTGCAACCGCGACATGTGCTTTATTTAATAAATAATCCGCGAAGCTTTCAGAGCTAAATCCATCTGGTACTTTCAACCACGCAAAAAAAGACGCTGCTGGTGCTTTCACATCCCATCCTATGGAACGCAATCCGTTGATGAAAACATTCCGACGTCTTTCATACATTTCAACTAATTCACGAACACAGTCTTGTGAATCTAAAAGAGCTGTTTTCGCAGCTTCTTGAACAGCTGGGAATAGACTTACATATAAATGATCTTGAAGCAATTCAATTGCCTGAATTACACTTTTATTTCCAACTGCAAATCCAACTCGCCACCCTGCCATATTGTAAGTTTTTGACAAAGTATATACTTCTATGCCAATATCTTTTGCACCTTCTGTTTGTAAAAAACTAACTGGTTTTTTCCCATCAAACCCAATTGCACCATAAGCAAAATCATGGACGACACAGATGGAATGTTCTTTGGCAAAAGCTACTGTTTTCTCGAAAAATTCTGGCGTTGCACTGGCTCCTGTTGGATTATTCGGGTAATTCAGAAACAACATTTTTGCCTTTTGCGTCACTTCTTGCTCTAGAGAATCATAGTCAGGTAAAAAATCATTTCCCTCTTGAAGAGGCATATACTCCGGGTTCACCCCTGCTAACGCAATTCCCGATAAATAATCCGGATACCCTGGGTCAGGCACTAAAACGGTATCCCCTGGATTTAATAAACATTGCGGTAATTCAACTAATCCTGCTTTCCCACCAAATAAAATGGCCACCTCTTCATTCGGATCCAATTCTACTCCAAATTCTCTTTTATAGTAGGAACAAACCGCTTCTTTCAAATATTGATACCCTTGAAAAGGTGAATATTTATGATTGATTGGATTTTCTGCTGCAACTTGCAGGCTTTTCACAATATGCTCGGGCGTCGGCTGATCAGGATTGCCTTGACCTAGATTAATAACATCATAACCTTGCTCTTGAATGGCATTTACTTTTGCGACAAGGGACGCAAAAAATTGTTTAGGTAACGTCTTTAATACATTTGATTGTTCAAATTGAAACATTTATGCACCTTCTCTGAAATTTCTTGAAGTTCTAATCAAAAATGATATATGTTTATAATAATCTTGAAAGGGAAATTTTTCAAACTATGGAGGTATGAATAATGAAATGGAACATTGCCTGTATCCAAATGGATATTGCCTTTGGTCAACCAGACATCAACTATCAAGTCGCCGAAACATTAATTGAACAGGCAGTTCAATCTAATCCAAATGTGATTGTCTTGCCAGAATTATGGACAACAGGATACGATTTAACGCGGCTAAATGAAATTGCAGATACTCAAGCTCAGGATACAATTGCATTTCTACAAACGATGGCCCAAAAATATGGCGTTCATTTTGTCGGTGGTTCCGTTGCTAAAAAAACAACGGAAGGTATCTATAACACGCTGTTAATGATAAATAACAAGGGAGAATGTATCAAGGATTATGATAAACTTCACTTATTTCAATTGATGGATGAGCACCATTACTTGAAGCCTGGAGCAAAAGATGGACTGTTTACGTTTGATGATAAACTATGTGCAGGCTTTATTTGCTATGATATTCGCTTTCCTGAATGGTTGCGAGTCCATTCGTCTAAAGGAGCAGAAGTTCTTTTTGTTTCAGCAGAGTGGCCTAAACCACGACTCGATCACTGGCGTGCGCTTAACATCAGTCGAGCTATTGAAAATCAAGCCTATATTGTTGCAGTAAACCGAGCCGGCTCTGATCCAAATAACACGTTTGCTGGACATTCATTAATTGTAGATCCTTGGGGAGAAATTGTGAGTGAAGCTGGTGAAGACGTCGAAATTTTAACGGGAACGATTGATTTTGCTAAAGTAAGTGATGTTCGTAGCAAAATACCAGTATTCGCTGATCGCAGACCCGAATTTTATTAAAACTTTGGTTTTGTTAAATAATTTTTGGTTCATTTCGTTTCCCCTACTATATGTGGTCAAATAATCGTTTACCAACAAAATTTTTCCAAACATAAACGAAACATAACGATTGACAAACTTTTCAAATAGTTGTTATGATTTTTATCAAAGTTAATAAGCTAGTAAAGTGAATAATAAATCTTCTCTTATCAAGAGTAGGCTGAGGGAAATGGCCCTATGACGCCCAGCAACCGACCGTAATTTTGTTGTAAATAAAGTGGATTGATGTTCCACCTGGCACGGTGCTAATTCCATCAGAAAGAATCCTTTCTGAAAGATAAGAGGTTTGAAGCATATCTTCAAAGCCTCTTGCCACTAAAGAGGCTTTTTACTTTTTTAGAATAATGAAGCGGAGGGAGAAACTTTGTCAACATTCGAATTATTAACAAATGACTCAGCGATTGCACTCGTCAAAAAGCTAGGATTGCTAGACGGTGCAAAGTTAGATTGCAAGGAAATCGGAGATGGCAATTTAAATTATGTTTTTCATGTAACAGATGCTGCAACCAACAAAGGAATTATTATTAAGCAAGCCGTTCCGTACGCAAAAATGCTTGGTGAAAGCTGGCCACTTACATTAAATCGAGCAACAATCGAAGCTAATGCATTAATTAATTTCGGTAAGCACTGCCCAACGTATGTTCCAAAAGTCTATTATACGGATGAAGCACTTGCGATTACGGTAATGGAAGATCTATCACACTTAAAAATTGCTCGTACTGGCTTCATTGAAGGAGAAAAGTACCCACTCCTTCCACAGCATATTGGTGAATTTCTAGGAAAGACGTTATTTTACACTTCAGACTATTATTTAGAGCCATCTGCTAAAAAAGAAGTAGCGCGTCAATTTACAAATCCTGAACTATGTAAAATTACAGAAAGCTTCATCTTTACCGATCCTTTTTTTGCCCATACCCCAACTGATGTCGAGGCTGAGTTATTAGAGTCTGCAAAAAAAGTATGGAATGACCAGGAATTATTACTTGAGGTTGCCAAATTGAAAAAGAACTTCATGAGCGAGCAAGAAGCACTGTTACATGGTGATTTACATACCGGCAGTATTTTTGCAAGCGCAACTGAAACAAAAGTGATTGACCCAGAATTCGCCTTTTATGGACCAATTGGCTTTGACTTAGGTTTATTTATTGGAAACCTTCTCTTTCAAGCTCTTTCCCGTGATGAAACCGGAAGCGATGTGGTTCTTTCCCATATCGATACATTTTGGAAAACATTCGAAAAAACGTATACCCATTTATGGACGAATGAAAACCACGATGAATTCAAAAACATCGAGGGCTTATTAGCATTCATCTTAAAAAAAGCAAAAGAAGATAGCTTTGGTTTTGCTGGCTGTGAACTTATTAGAAGAACAATCGGCCTTGCACATGTTAAAGATTTAGAGGGGATCTCCGATACTAATCAACGTATCCTTGCAAAGAAAAATACACTAGCCGTAGGTACGTATTTAGTTAAAAATCGTAGCAGCATAGATTTTCCAGCGGTCTTTGAATTCGTGAAGGATACAAACTAAATCCTTCTATTCCGCTTTATAAAGGAGAAATTTTCATGACAACATCAGCTTTACCCTATTCGGTAAAATGGAATGATACCCACATCACCATTTTGAACCAACAAGTATTACCAAGTATTACAGAATTTATTGATCTATATACAATTGAAGATGTATTTGATAGTATTGTTACCTTAAAAGTAAGAGGTGCTCCGGCCATTGGCATTGTAGCTGCGTTTGGAATTGCCTTAGGTGCAAATGGGCTTACTGCTACTGAATTGGATCAATTTACATCAGAAGTAAAAAGCCAAATTACACGACTTGCAGCGTCTCGTCCAACCGCTGTGAATTTATTTTGGGCACTCAATCGAATGGAGCAAGTCCTTTTACAGGCACTATCTATCGAAGAAGCCAAAACAGCACTCATCGCTGAAGCCAAAACCATTTTTGCAGAAGATGAAGCGATGTGCCGTCAAATTGGTGAAAATGGACTTTCACTATTTTCTGAAGGAGACCGGGTACTAACGATTTGTAATGCTGGAGCTATTGCGACAGCACGCTACGGCACAGCACTCGCTCCATTTCATTTAGCGAAGGAACTCGATTTTCCGCTACAAGTATATGCTTGTGAAACAAGACCTGTCTTTCAGGGAGCACGCTTAACTGCTTGGGAATTACAACAAGCAGGTGTTGATGTAACACTCATTTCTGATAGTATGGCTGCTCATACAATTAAAGAAAAAAACATTAATGCCATCATTGTCGGGGCTGACCGAATTACCTCCAACGGAGATACCGCTAATAAAATTGGAACATTAGGGCTTGCCATTTTAGCTCAACATTATAAGATTCCATTTTATGTAGCAGCTCCTTCAAGCACTTTCGATTTATCTAAACAGTCCGGATTGGAAATTCCAATTGAGGAAAGAGATGGAAAAGAAATCACTCATGTTCAAGGAGTCAGAATTGCACCTAAGGATAGTAAAACATTTAATCCTGCTTTTGATGTAACACCACACGAACTAATTACAGCTATCATTACTGAAAATGGAATTATCAGACCAGACTTTCTTATGAATATCCCTAAATTTGTAAAAAGATAAAAAAACAGAAGGCGCCCGTTTAGTAACTAGAACTAGCCGATGTAGCTAGACACCAATACACATCAAACATTGTATACTTTCTCGTCTTATTCATAAAAAAAGCTTAATAACTTTATAATGAGTTACTAAGCTTTTTTTATTTATTCTTTTTCATTCATTTGTTTTTTTAGTTCCTTTATAGCTGCTTTTACTTGTGTATCGTTAGAGATAATTTTATCACGTAATTCCTGCATTAAGCGAATTGTTGTTTGTCCTTCAAGAACTCCTGTACCTTTTAGCTTTTGGTCTCTTTGGAATTCCACAACAGCCAATTTTGTCTCTTGATCGAAGAAACCATCTATCTTACCAGGATTATACCCTAATTGCTTCAACATTTCCTCAGCCGTTTTCACCTCAGTTGAAGTATCTGATTCCTTCCATTTATCGTCTGCAGAAATGAATGGTAAATTCGCATAATTAGGCAACTTCGCTTCAATATCTGGTGAAATACCTTTTTTATGAATCCAATTTCCTTCAGGCGTTAACCATCTAAAAGCAGTAAATTTGAGATTCGATCCATCTTTAAAATTTTGAGCACTTTGTACCGTGCCTTTACCAAATGATTTGACACCAACTAATGGGATATCAGCTGATTCACTTACAGCTGCTGCCACAATTTCAGAGGCACTCGCACTTCCATCATCAATTAACACAACCACTGGTAAATCAAACTCACCATTATTTTCAGATTTATGCACTTCTTTTTCACCAGCGCGATTTTCTACTTGAAGAACGATTTCTCCATTTGGAACAAAGATGCTAGCCATGGCTACAGCTTGGTCTAACAAGCCACCAGGATTTCCGCGTAAATCTAAGATGAGCGACTTCATATCCTTCTTACTCATTTCATCTAATGCAGTATGTAACTCTTCTACCGTATGTTCAGAGAAACTAGTTACTTGAATTTTGGCAATCCCATCATCAAGCATTTCAGAATAGACCGTTTCAATTGGAATCATATCTCGAACAATGGTAACAGAAACTGGTTTGGCCTCTCCAGCTCTCGAGATTGTCAGGACAACTTTTGTCCCCTTTTCCCCTCTTATCTTCAATACGGCTTCCGTTGCACTAAGTCCTTCGATGCTTTTACCATCCACTCTTTCAATAATATCATTGGGCCTGATACCTGCTTTTTCAGCTGGTGACCCTTTGATAGGAGAAACTACCATGATTTTTCCATCTTGTTCTTGAATTTCTGCCCCAATGCCTTCAAATGAGGAAGAAATACTCTCATTAAAGCTTTTAGCTTCTTTTTGGTCCATATAGTCAGAATAAGGATCATCTAACCCTTTAATCATCCCTTCAATGGCACCGTTAACCAAGTTTTCATCGTCTATATCCTTGTAATAATCCTTTTTTATCGTATCATACGTTGAATATAATTTTTCAAATTGTGGATATTTGCTAGGGGCGATAGACTGAACTTTTTCATCTCCAGCTGTGAGAGCAATGGTAGTAATGCCTGCCGTCACAAAGATGAGTAAAAAAATTCCCATGATAAACGGAAATTTTTTAATTTTAATATATCTTCCTTCTTCCCTGGTTTCTATCGTTTCCTTGTTTTCCTCTTCCACAAAAACTTCACCACTTTCATGTAACCCAATCTATGTACAGTAACATACTTATTTTATCAGGTTTATGATTAAACGAAAATCATAAATTCATTCAATAGCCGCTTCTAATGCGACTTCAATCATTTCATTGAATGTTGTTTGCCGTTCTTCTGCCGTCGTTTCCTCACCCGTAATAATATGATCCGAAATCGTTAATACTGATAAGGCTTGTCGATTAAACTTCGCTGCTAACGTATAAAGAGCAGCTGTCTCCATTTCAATAGCTAGTATGCCATATTTCGCCCATTTTTCTAACTCACTATTATCATTATAAAACTGATCCGCCGTAAACACATTCCCCGCCTTTAGCTGTAATCCCTTCGCTACTCCAGCATCGTAAGCTTTACGCAATAAATCAAAGTTAGCTGTTGGTGCATAATCAATTCCTCCAAAAGTTAAACGATTCATTTGTGAATCCGTTGATGCACTCATTGCTAAAATAACATCACGAACCTTGACATCCTTTTGAATCGCTCCTGCCGTACCAACTCGAATTAATGTTTTCACATCATAGTCATTAATTAACTCATTTACATAAATAGAAATGGACGGGACTCCCATACCAGTTCCTTGAACAGAAATAGGGTTTCCTTTATAAGTACCTGTATATCCAAACATATTTCGTACTTCATTATAAATTTGCGCATTCTCTAAAAAAGTTTCCGCAATATATTTTGCACGCAATGGATCTCCTGGTAATAGAATAGTCTCGGCAATTTCACCTTGTTTTGCACCAATATGTACACTCATACTCATGCCCCCTCCTCAACATTGGTTCATGCTCCATTCATACTATACCATACTGTTCCTGCAATAGAAAAATTTGAATACCTTATTTTACCGTTACACGAAAAAAACCCGAAAAATTCGGATTTTTCATTAACATATAAAGTAAAACTTCTATTTTTATTAACTATATTGTCTCAGTACATCGTTAATTTTCTCTCTAATCACACCTGTATCATTACTTGTTAAATAAAGACGTACCTTCTTTTCGATATCTCCAAACAACAGACCTAATCCTCTGGCTTTTCGATCCATTTCAATCAATAATTGGAGTTCATCATTATTTTTAACAAAGAATACACACTCTACTTCTTTGATCTTACCTCGGTATGCTCCTCTAACTGGAACAAATTCAAATTCCTGCAAATAAGTCGATCTTGTATGAAAATGAAAAGGTGTTTCTTCGCATTCCACTTCTCTTAATTGAAAGCCTAACTCCCCGATTGCCGTTAATACATTTTGGACTAACGGGTTAGCGATTACTTGAATATAATCCTGATCTTTAGGATCAAGAGCATTTTTGATATCCATTCCAGTCTTAATCCAAACCTTTGTATGACCAACTGTTAAGGGTGTCTCAAATGGCAATTGAAAACGAAATGGTATTTCTTTCTTTTCATTTGGCAAAATGGTAAAAGATTCATGGATTAAATAGTGATTAATAGTTGCTGTTTTCTCATATGTATGATCATCTCTTTCAGCCTTATAATTTGTATGTAAGGTTAAAAAAAGCTCATCAATTTGTTGTTGTACAGAACCACCTTGAATTTCAATGACGCCTGAAACTTCTTCGCCCAACACATATTGACTTTTTTCAAGTTTGGTATCAACCTTTGCACTACCTATCCCAATGCTTGCTAATACTTTATTAAAAATCGACACTCCTACCACCCCTTCTTTTCGTTACTTCTATTATAGTTGTATTCTCTTCTTATTCACCATTAAAATATGACAAATTATTGATGAAGATTATGTAATTCACCTTTGTCTGTTATGCGGTTCTGCTCTTAACCCTAAAAAAACGACGGATTTTACCGCCGTTAAACAGACACTATACTTTATGAAAAATAAGGAACCAGGCTCTTCTTATTCCTCAATTTCCTCATCAATTATGCATTTTTTTATTAAATAATCGAATGTGATGTCTGCAAGATCTTCGGCTTCTAACTCCGTTGTTACATACCCTCTTTTCAATAATTCTAAAAAAAAGAATTCTGCAATTTCTTCGGTATCAATAAAAACCTCAATTTCTCGCATTCCATCGCCCCCTCCATAACAGATGTATGATATATCATGTACAAATATTCCCATTAAACAATTTCTACGATTTTTCCTTCTTTTTATCACGATTTGGATACAATTCTTCAGTTGCTTTATGCAGCTTTCCAAGAGCAATATTCATGATATGCCGATATTCATCATCACCAAATTCGTGAAACAATCGACGGTAATCATTATATAAGTCTAATAAACCATCAATATGCTGTTTGTGCTCTTTTATCGTCATAGTCTTATTATTCTCACCTTTACGAGGATTATTTTGTTTGGCGATTAATTGCTCATTCCCTTTTGTATTTGAAGAATATAAGATTTCTAGTTTTTGAATAATCGCCTCGGCACGAGTTGCTTCGGCAATTAAAGTCATTTCTTCCTCATGTGCCTCGAGCCATTCATTATCTGAAATTCTCATTAACTCATAAATCACATCTTCCCAAGCGTTATCTTTATATCGCCAAATTTCCGTACGGTACCCAACAATTTTAAAGTAATCATGCTCATACCCATCGACTTGTACTAAATCACCTATTAAAAATTTATATTCAATATTGATTTGTTCTTTTTCAAATAATATTTCACCATCATAATCATCTATATGTTCCAGTATCTTCTCAACATAAAGTCCATCGCTATAATTTACCTCATATACGTAAGTACCATCGAGCAACTTTACATCTGTTATCTTCCCAACTGTCCCATATATTGTGATGACGACCGTATCACCTATATTAAACTTAGGTTGCTTATTTTTCCCCATCAGCGACATCTCCTCAAATGGTCCTTAACATTTTCTTTACAATGTAGTTAATTACTAAATTATATGCGCTAAAGAATGTCAAGGTTAATAGAAAAAGATAGGCGACCTCCCAAATAAAGAAGAAAAAAGGGATAAATCATTCATCCTGCATCTTTTTTGAGATTAAATAAACCATGAAAATGTACTATATCAAAAAGCCCTAGGCACATTGACTAGGGCTTCGCATTCATGGTTTCTATTCAAATTCTTTCATGACAAAAGCTAGATTTTCACTTACATCGCTAGCAAGCATACTTGCGGCTGCTTTTTCTTTAGTATAGTAATCAGCACTTGCACCATGTAAATAAACGGCATTAGCAACGGCGGATTTTACATGGTGATAAGAGGAAAGAAAAGCAAGCAGCATACCCGTTAACGTATCACCCGTCCCCCCCTTAGCAAGACCCGCATTGCCTGTTACATTCACTATTAGCTCTCCATCTGGAAAAGCAATAACCGTATTTCGGCCTTTTAAAATGGTAATAACCTTATTTTCCACTGAAAAGTTTGAAGCTAATTCTAATCTATTACATTGAATATCGTGTACTGAAATTCCAGTCATTTTACTAAATTCACGTGGATGAGGTGTCACAATAATAGGTGCTTGCCTATTGGGATATTTGCGTTTTTTTAATGCGCCTGCATCTAACACGACGGGAAGATTACTCTCCCATATTGTTTGTAATGCTGCCTCTATAAGTGCCTCATCCTCAAGTCCTGGTCCAATGGCTACGGCCTTATATCCATCCAATTTCATCCCTTGAGCTAATCTTTCCAAGCCATTATGAACATAGGTGCATTCAGGCACCCGTGTAGCAATAATGCTCGATGCAAATGGTGAAGTAGCAACAGCTAGTTTCCCAATGCCAGCCCGCATCGCTCCAAGGCTTGCGAGCATCGCACTACCTGGCATTTCATCACAACCTGCGATTAATAAGCCTGTCCCAAACGTACCTTTATGAGCATGACCTGCTCGGCGTAAGAATGTCTCTTTTACATCTTCATTCTGCCAAACTCGCCACAATCCCGTCTGCTCTAGGCCAATTGAAAGAACTTGTTTTTCCCCATAATATTCAATGCTACCTTCTAAAAAAGCGGATGGCTTGAAACCATGTAAACCTAGTGTTACATCAGCTTGAAAAGCAACTTGAGCTTTGCCATGATCACTTTGAACACCCGTTGGTAAATCAATAGCCATTCGATAAGCATGTTGTTGATTTGCCCATTGAATCAACTCTATTACCCCATCTGGCAGCGGAAGTCTTGTGCCTACACCAAATAATGCATCAATAATCACATCATATGTACCATTCAATTGAGCTGTTTCGTAGCCACAATTTCGATAAAATTGTAAATGCCTTTTTGATACATTTGTTGCACTTTCTCCTAGAGGAAACACGAGATCCACCATATAGCCGCTTGTTTTTAGATAGCGTGCTAAAACAATCCCATCTCCTCCATTATTCCCCTTTCCAGCCAAAATAACGATACGACTTTGTTTTGAAACTCTGACTTGTAGGGCTTCAAAAATGGCCATCCCCGCATTTTCCATTAAAGTAAACGTATCTAAACCATCCTTTTCAGCTTGTAAATCAATCGCTTTAATGTCTGAGCCGTGATAAATATGCATATTCATACACCTCAATCTTGTTATGATATACATTAATAATGATGAATGAATTGAATAATTTCCAGTGGTAATGTTCAAAATGTAAGTATACTTTCTTATATTATAAAAAACACCTCCGTGTCGTATATGACTGGAGGTGTTTTGGACTAGTTTCTCTATTCTATTATTTTGCTGTTTCTAATTCTTTTTTATCGATATGTTTCTCAATATCTACAAATGGCACAAATTCGTTTTGATATACTGCTGCTTCTCGTTTATATCCATGTAGCCAATCCGTATAGAAGAAGTCATTTGCTTGACGTTTCTTAAAGGTATCATTACGAAGAGCGATTGCTACTGGGTCAACAGCATGAATGATTTCTCCCCAGAAACGTGCAGTTGTTTGAACACGTGAAGCACGAGGGATACGTTCTTCTTGATACTCTGTGAAAGCGACTTCAAAATTCTCACCATTAGCTTTTAATGCATCAGCTAATCTTGCAGAGTCTTCTAATGCTTGAATTCCACCTTGTGCAAGGTATTGTAGCATTGGGTGAGCTGCATCTCCTAAAAGTGTGATATTACCATCTGTCCAATTGCCGATTGGGTTACGGTCATACATTGGCGATTTGAAATCTTTATTAATGAATTCAAGAGCTTTTGCAACTTTTGAATAACAACCTTCAAAAACTTGTGCCATTTCTTCAGGTGTTCCCCATACAGTAGATTCAGGTGTCCAAGTAGGGCTTTTGAAAACAACAACTTGATTGTATAATTCTCCACGGCGTACACAGTACTGAACAACGTGAAGATTTGGTCCAACCCACATAATTACATCATCCATGTCAGCATCTTCAGAAACGTGCTCAATTGGAAGTGTTCCGCGGTATGCTACATATGCAGAGTTAACAGGTTCGTCTTGAGAGAAATGTTTACGAACATTTGAACGAATTCCATCTGCTCCAATGATTGCTTTACCTTTGATTTTATCACCATGCTGATTTACAAGGTATACACCATCAGCAGTTTTTTCAACAGATGTGATCTCTGTATCTGTATAAAGAGAAACTAATGGGCTTGCTTCACATGCTTCTAATAGTACTTTGTGTAAATCTGAACGGTGTAATACAATGTATGGCGCGCCATATCTTTCTTCATACTCTTTACCTAAGTCTAAAGCAGTTAGCTCTTCTCCTGAAAACGCATCTTTTAATACTAATCGTTTTGGATATACAGCAAAATCATTAATGCGGTCCAGTAATCCAAAGCGTTTTAACACGGCAACACCGTTTCCTGCTAATTGAATACCTGCGCCAACTTCTCCAAACTCTGGTGCTCTTTCAAGAACAGTTGTTGCTTGACCTGCTTCAGCTGCTGCAAGAGCTGCTGCTAAACCACCAATTCCGCCACCAGCGATTAAAATTGTGTTTTCAGTGTTTGTGTATGTCATTGAAAATTCCTCCTATTTGTCCTTTATTCTGAATCATTAATTAGAAACAGGTACTAAGCAGCAGCAAAATCGAATGATATTGAGCTGCTTAGCCTTGTAAAGTAATAAATTAGTAACCCCTGTTAATGCTTAAGGTAATAATGGTTTGAACTCAGATGTAACTTCTTGTTGACCATTATTTTTATCATACACTTCGCGTTTTTCAACATCGAATTTTTCCATAATTGGAAGGTCATTCGTAGTGAAGAAATACGTGTCTTCAGCTGCCACATGCTCAACCCAAGCCCAGTTCGGAACGCAGAAGAAATCTCCTTCTTCCCAATCGAAACGAACGCCGTTAATAATACTGTATCCAGAGCCTTTATATACTTGATGGATCGATGCATGTGTATGACGTTGTGCTTTTGTACGGAAGCCCTTAGGGAACTTCTGAATCCAAGCCGCAATCGTTGGGTTTGCTGTTGTACCAGTCGAAGGATTGATAAATTCTACAGCATATCCTTCAAATTCATCTGGCTCAAATTGGCTTAACGATTCAATTGCCTTATACGTATGCTCCCATTTATATGAACCTAGTGGTGCAATAGATGGCTTACGATCAGCAACAGGGCGTAGCATACCCGCTGCATAGCGTTGTGAACCATAATTATCAGGTACTTTCGGTTGTTCAATTCGTTCTGGATAATTCTCGAAGAATGTACCACCTAAAGCATAGATTGTTGGAATATCAAGAATATCTGTCCAAATCATTGGTTTTGTGCCCTCATGACCATGTCCATGCCAAAGGTTTTTCGGTGTAATTAAGAAATCTCCTTCTTCCATGAAGATCCTTTCACCCTGAACAATACTGTATGCACCTTCACCTTTTGTAATAAAACGAAGCGCATTTTGTGAATGGCGATGAGATGGAGCCACTTCACCTGGTTGAAGCAATTGAACAGCTGCATAAAGAGTTTGCGTTGTGGAAGCCCAGCCCCAAGGTTGACGATAGTCTAAACCAGGATTTTGTAAATAAATGGCTCTTCGTTCTCCACCGCGGTCTGGTGTAAAAATTTGCGCAGCTTCTAGTAACTTTTTCTCTAGTAGGCTACCTTTCCAAAGATAAGCTAGTGCATGTGGTTCTGGTGATTTATGCATTAATGCTGGAATTGCTTCCCACAGTGGCCCAAGATTATATTGGCGAATATCCTTAGTAAAATCCTGTACAATCTGACTTTTCATAAATTCTGTTGTTTCTGCCATATCCATACCCCCCTATAATATTTAATTGCTTACTTTAGATAAGTTACGTTGAATTTGACCCTCGTGTTTATTTACATGCTGGTCAATTAAATGATCAATAATAAATGAAAGTGGTTTTGTACCAAAGTTGGGGTTTCTACTTGGTGCTTCTGCTGCAAGCTGCTCAGCAGTTAAGTTTTCAAGACCCTCTTTCACTTGTTGCTTAACAGTCTCAAGCTTTTGTACCATCTCATCTACACTAATGGCATCTACTGTAGCAGCACTAACTGCTTCTAGACGTCGTTCTTGCAAATGATTTCTACCCCATTCTTTACCAGGAGTTTGAACAAGCTGAGCAATTTCATCTAGCCAATAAGGAACTGCTTCGACTATATGAGCAACAATTTGCATAATTGACCATTCTTCTTCAGTTGGATTCCAACGAATCGTTTCCTCTGATAAGCCTTTAACCGTTTCAAGAATGCGATCAATCGATTCATTTGTTGAAGTAATTGCGTTTTGCGTCATGCTATTACTCTCCTTTTACAGAACGTACTGTATTTTCTAAAACACCAACTTTTTCGATTTCAACACGAACCACATCGCCATCTTTTAACCATACTTGTGGTTCCATTGCTTGAATAACACCACCAGGAGTTCCAGTAATAACGATATCACCAGGTTCTAATGTTGCAATGCTAGATAAGAACGATACTAGATTTTTAACTGTGAATACTTGGTTAGCCGTATTTGTACGTTGACGTTCTTCACCATTTACAGTTAAAACCATTTCTAATGTTTGTGGATCTGGTAGCTCATCTGAAGTAACCATCCAAGGTCCCATTGGTAAGCTTCCGTCTACCGTTTTACCTTGTAGCCATTGAAGTGTACGGCGTTGGAAGTCACGGTACGTTACATCGTTTGATACAGCATAACCTGCTACATAATCAAGAGCTTCTTCTTCAGAAATATCTTTCCCACGTTTCCCAATGACAAATGCGAACTCTGCTTCATAGTCTAATTGTTCTGAAATTGGATAAAACGGAATATCATCTTGTGGCCCGATAATTGTGTTATCGAATTTAGCGAATACAACTGGATGTGATGGTATTTGACGTCCCATCTCAAGAATGTGTTCACGATAGTTATGTCCTACAGCAAAGATTTTCCCTGGTTTCGGAACAGGAGCTCCTACTTTTACATCGCTTACTGCATGAACAAGTTTGTAGTCTCCTACTTGTTTATTTGTTAACGCAAAGTCAACTGCTTTTTTCGCAAGCTCCATGCTTTCTTTTCCGCCTTGTAAAAAGCCAGTCATATCTGCAGGTACGAATGCGTTTGCAATTTCTTGAGCGCGAATTTTACCTTCTTGTTGTAATTGTGTTCTATATGCTAAATGTAAATCTACAACCTCTTCATTAATAATTGCTCCAATGCTAGAAATTCCTTCACGAGTAAATGTAATAAGTTTCACTTTATTTGCCCCTTTATCATAAGAATAGTTTGTTTAGAATTACTACAATTTCAAATTTGCTAGAATAGCACAGCTGCTAATGCAACATTCCATTCCATACTGTAAACGCATCCATTAGTAACTGTCTATTGAAATGTTCAAAATGATTACACATCACTTCTTCCACTCCCATAATAAATACGCTTACATTTCCACAAACAGGAAACATTGTTCACTATTTATATATTAAATTTATCTAAATTGTGAACAAAAGTCAATAAGATTTTAAAATTTTTTCAATTTTTTTATTCTTTCAATTACTCACAAAAATTAGAGATTTATTTTAAAATCATTGGTATAATTAGGTTCTAACTTTTCACCCCTATTAGAAAGCGCATACATTTGGTATACTAGAAAAAAATATTATAGCTAGGAGAATGATAGATGACTAACGAAAAAAACCCTGCCATGATCGGATCACTTCAAGTAGGGATGGGGGTTTTAGATATTATCGCCTCTCAAACTCGTCCTTTAAAATTTAGTGAAATTCAAGAACTTACACAAATCACAAAAAGTAATCTCTATAAGTATTTAAACACTCTAACGCATTTAGAATTACTGCATAAAGATAAAAAAACTGGAGTATATACACTTGGTCCTAAAATGATAGCCTTTGGTAGAGCTGCTATTGGTCAACAAGAACTAGTTACACAGGTGACACCTTACCTTCAAGAAAGTAGCCGATATACTTCATTAACTACTCTATTAGCTGTATGGACACATTCAGGGCCAGTTATTGCTGGTATTCACAGTGTTACGAGTGGTCTTAATATTGGTGCCCAGATTGGTACACGTTTACCTATTCTATCATCATCAGGTAAAATTTTTTCAGCACTTCAAACACCAGCTCTAGTAGAAGAATGGAAACAAATCTGAATTACACATGATATCTGAACATCAAAAAGAATTACTAATAAAAGAAGAAGCTGTCATCCAATCACAAATGATTACTTTTGCAAAGGAACCTCTTGTCACTCACGTTTCTTCTGCCTCTGTACCAATTTTCAATTACAATTCTGAATTAATCGGTTGTCTCACAGTTGTTGGTTTTTCGGAAATTGTTCCTAAACACCCGGAAGATCCATATAGTCAATATTTACTTCAATTATCTAAAGATATTTCAGTCCTGTTTGGCTATCAACAATCTTAACCTTCCTTTAAAGAGTAAGATTTATTCTTCCATAAAGAATAAATCTTACTCTTTTTTATAGATTTTTCTTTAAATGCAGTAGAAAGGCTGTTGTATCACCTTTTTTTGCTGTTAGCTAATCGATAAAAATGAAAACGTTGTCACCTTTTCCAAATATTTTTATTGTAATATTCTCTAATAATTATTATAATCACTATATAGCAACTTTGTTTTCTATTAATGGAATTTAATGTAAACCAATTTATGTAAGCGTTTTATTCATATAATATATAGGAGGAGACACAACATGGCTTATATTAACACAGGCAAAATTATTGAAAACAGCAAGTTCAATAAATTCCACTTTATGCTTTTATTTTGGTGTACGTTTTTAATCATATTAGATGGATATGATCTTGGCTGTTTACGGTGCGATATTACCTGTTTTAACAGAAGAATGGGGACTATCTAATGTAAAGCAGGAGCAATAGGAAGTTATGGTTATATTGGTGTTATGATTGGTGCAATCTTTTTTGGACCACTTGCCGATCGAATGGGTAGAAAAAAAGTAATCATGGCTTGTTTTATCATATTTAGTGCTTTCACAGGATTATGCGGTGTAGCCGACTCACCGACTTCCTTTTCTATTTATCGATTCATCGGCGGCTTAGGACTTGGTGGAATTATGCCAAATGTAATCGCTTTAATGACAGACTATTCTCCAAGAAAAGATGAGAAGCTTAACCGTTTCCCTTGTACTTTGCGGATATTCAATTGGTGGTATGTTAGCACCGACATTATCCATTTATTTAGTTCCTGAATTCGGTTGGGAAATTGTCTATTTAGTTGCTGCGAGTACCATTACTTTTTATCCCATTCCTTTGGAAAGCACTTCCTGATTCAGCTGTTTTCCTTGCTATCTCAAGGACAAACAACACAATTACGAAAAGTTTGAACAAAATTAATCCTAATGGTAACTATACTGAAAAAGATGAATTCGAACAAATGGATATGAAAAAAGAACCAGGTATGCCTGTTGTTCAACTGTTTCAAAAATAAACGTGCGTTAAGTACAAGCATGTTCTGGATTACGTACTTTATGAGTCTATTAATGGTGTATGGTTTAAGTACATGGTTACCTAAATTAATGATGCAAGCTGGTTATGGTTTAAATTCAAGTCTTTCTTTCTTAATCATCCTTCATGCTGGTACAATTATCGGAACGATTATTATTGGTAAATTAGCTGATAAATACGGATCTAAGAAAATGCTTGTTCCAATGTATACCATTGGAGCGATTGCTTTACTACTATTAGGTTTTAAAAATAATATGTTTATGATTTCTTTATTAGTTGCTATTACAGGTGCATGTACAATTGGTGCACAGAATATTATGAATGCTTATGTATCTCAATATTATCCACCATTTTTACGCTCAACTGCTTTAGGTATAGCTTCTGGTGTTGGTAGAATTGGAGCCATAATCGGACCAACAATTGGAGGCATTTTGTTAAGTATGACACTTCCAATCCAAGTTAACTTTTTAGTATTTGCCATTCCTGGTTTCTTAGCAACAATCGCTATTATTCTTCATTCCTGTAAAACGTGCTTATGATTATCAAGAGAGTAAAGAAAGCGTGAAGATAACGAATGACAAACGTTTAAAAATGAATGCATAATTAATGATTTTAATATCCATAAACGAACAGGCACTGTGAGCAATTGTTAATCAATTGCTCACAGTGCTCTTTTTATGATCTAAAATCATTTCATTGATACACTATTTCTATCTTTCCTTAAAAGCTATCGATTTCAATTCCACTAAAAGTAAACAGTGTTCACTATTTATATAAAATTATAAAATGTTTTTAGATAAAAGTCAACAACTAAAAAATGATCTATATAATAGAAGAAACTTATTTTTCTTTTTCTACAAATTTAAACATTGACTTGATTTTGCAAATACAAGTCCCATGCCTCATCAAAAATAGTCATGCTCTCAAGATAATCTCCATTCATTTCTAAATACCTACTAATTTCATCATAATCAATGGATTGCTTCGGAAAGCTATGATCTAAAAATGCATGATTTGCAAATTTAGTAATGTCATCCACTTCTTTTGGTTGTCTATATTTCATTAAAAATGAATAAAATGATTTCATAATTACGACACGATCCCCCTAATTAGTTTTACATTAATTGATTTTGAACTTTACTATATCGAAACTTTAAATAGAAGTCTATTAGAAAAATACAGCTTATTTACCCCACATGACGAAAGTCTATATTTTTTAGCCCCTCATTCATTAGATATGAATTCTAATCGTAAAAAAAATGCCCAACAGCTAAGCTATTAGGGCACTTTTACATATCGATTGTATTAGTTTTTTAGGATCGCGTTACAATAAGGCATATGCTCTTTCATTATTTTTCCTGTATTTCTTCTATTTCATATGTGATTTTCTTTTTAGCATCAGCATCTACATATTCTCTTAGAATTTGGCCGACTCCCTTTGCATAATAGGTTAGTGTATATTCTTCTACACCTTTTTCAGTTGTTTTAACTTTGACCACGTTCTTAAAGGTACCAGCTGGAATTTCAATCGTTTCATTTACAGATTCAATTGTAAAAGTATAAACATCATTGTTCCATTCCTTACCTACTTCTACTGGATATGCTAATACTTTAAGATCTCCATAAAATAATCCTTTTTGATTTTCCTTTTCTAATGTCGGTTCCTCACTATGCCATGTATCATAGCCATCGGATTTACCAACATATCTTTGGATATATCTTATATATTTGTTATCCTCACTAATAAATTCTTTAATAATAAAGTTTTTTTCTGTATCTTTTAAGTAGCTCATTTCTTTTGCCACTTCGCTAGACTCATTTGCCTCTGTAGAATCCGTTACTTCTGAATAATTCATTATTCCTTTAAAGACAATAAATAATAAGAAGATCACTATCACTAAAGATAATGCTAGTAAAATTTTAACTGACTTTTTCAAATGCATCTTCCTTTACTCTATAATAAACACTCTTTCTATTTTACCATGATTAAATAGATAGATAAAATATATATACAAGTTTAGTGATGTTTTATCTATTCGTGTTATCTACTAAACTTTTATGAACTGCAGCATGCTTCTCATAATCTGGTATCCAATCTTCATCAAAATCTGTTCCTCACAGTGAAAATCCATCGCTACCTATACAAAAAAAAGAACCTAGACAACTAAGTTCCTATCTTAAAAAAAGTTCTTAACTATCTCTTGTTGCTGATTGCATTCGTTGCAGATATATTCTATTTCTATTGCATCTTCTCTTACTACATGTACTGTCTCCTTTTTACAATTTTCACAATATCTCTGTTGACGTATTTCTTCCATTACCCTACCACGCCCTCGTGTTATATTTTCTTTTACATTCAATTATTGAGCTAAAAAGCTTCTTTCATAAGATGTTCAATTAGCAAATGTACTATCCAAAACTTTTCTTCAAGTTATTCTTACTTCAAACTCTATATCCTAGTGTATTCATACACCCAACTATAAATAAATATCTTCATTTATAAATCAGACTTAAAAGGAAATACTACTAAATACTTATTAAAAATGGGAGGGTATACATTTGACTATAAAAGAAAATCTATTATCCATTTTTGCCCTAGGTGGCATAAATGAAATTGGTAAAAACATGTATGCAATCGAATACTCAAACGATATCGTGATTATCGACTGTGGTGGTAAGTTTCCAGATGAAAGTTTATTAGGTATTGATTTGATTATTCCTGATATTAGTTACTTACAAGAACATAAAGATAAAATCCGAGCCTTGCTTGTAACTCATGGGCATGAAGATCATATAGGGGGTATTCCCTATATCTTAAAACAATTACAGGTACCCATCTATGCTACACGCTTCACACTCGGTTTAATCGAATTAAAATTAAAAGAACATGGTCTTCTTGGTGATACAAAGCTCATCCAGATTGATTCAGATTCAAATCTTGCAATTCGGGGAGATAAAGGTATCCTTTTTCAAAACAAGCCATAGTATTCCCGATTGTCTTGGAATTGTTTTTCATACTCCAGAAGGTACTGTCGTCCATACGGGAGATTTTAAATTTGATTTAACACCTGAAAATAAGCAATATTCAGATATTCACAAAATGGCTAAAATTGGAACTGATGGAGTTTTAGTTTTATTATCTGAAAGTACGAATGCAGAACGTCCCGGTTCTGCCCCTTCAGAACGACTTGTAGGTGAGCCATATTGAAGAAGCCTTCACGAAAAGCGGAGCGGAAAGTGTTTCTCTCTACCTTCGCTTCTAATGTCAATCGCATTCAGCAAGTCGTGGATGCTGCACAAAAAACAAATCGAAAACTTGCGCTTCTTGGTCGAAGCATGGTGAACGTTGTATCGGTTGCCATCGAACGTGGATATTTGAAAGTGCCAGATAGGATGCTAATTGATCCTCAACAAATCAACCAGATGGCTCCTGAAAAGGTGGCTATCCTCTGTACGGGAAGTCAAGGAGAGCCGATGGCTGCCCTTTCCCGTCTTTCTAGCGGAAATTATCGGGATGTAGACATTTTCCCCGACGATACCGTTATTATGGCCGCAGGCCCAATCCCTGGAAATGAACGGAATGTCTCTCGTATCGTAGACAACTTATATTCACTAGGGGCCAAAGTCATTTATGGATCTGGAAGTGTAACAGGGATGCATGTTTCAGGACATGCCTATCAGGAAGAATTAAAACTCATGCTGACATTAATGAAACCAAAATATTTCATTCCGATTCATGGTGAATATAGAATGCTGCACCATCATCGATTGTTAGCTGAATCCGTTGGGGTAGAAGAAGGAAACACATTTATTATTAACAATGGTGATGTTGTCGATGTTGACTAACTCAGTTGCACGTCAAACTAGAAAAATACCTTCAGGGAATATCTATGTAGACGGGGTAGGCATTGGTGATGTAGGAAGCATTGTGTTACGAGACCGAAAACAACTTTCTGAAGATGGAATGCTCGTCATTGTTATCACTCTTAGTAAAGACGGAAAGAACGATTATCTCTGGTCCGGATACCATTTCTCGTGGCTTCGTGTATGCACGAGATGTCTGAGGATCTCCTAAAAGAGATTAATCGCTTGGTTACAACAGTCGTTAATGACTTACAGGCAGCAAATAGATACCAATGGAATATCATGAAACAAAATATTAAAAAATCCATAGGACAATATGTATATGCCCAGACTAAGAAAAAACCAATGATTCTTCCAATTATTATTGAAGTTTAAAGAGTAGAGATTTCATCCAAATAGTAAAACTAATTTTTCATTTAACATATTTTATGGAAGATTAAAGATACTAAATCTTTGAATGAACGAGAACTTCATAAAAGAGAGAAAACCCTCAGACACAAATCTGAGGGTTTTTGGGGTTTCCCTTATTTTAATCTCCATCGTTTTAAGCTAGCTTTGGCATATGCTTTTTCTTAGGATCATTTTTCCAATCTTTTTTAGTCTTAATAAAGAACATTACAATTACCACAGCAAGAAAACTTACCGCACCGGAAATATAATAAATAACATGCTCTGATATCGCCATAAAATAGGCGTAAACTGGGGGACCTGCTGCAACACCAACAAATCGCATAGCACTATAGATGGATGTAATAGTTCCTCTTTGTTCTTTTTCGATTCCTTGCGTTATAATGGCATCGAGACTTGGTAATGTCATCCCTATTCCAATTCCTGTAATTACTAAAAACCCAATTAAATAAATAAGGGAATGTTGGACTCTTAGTGCGAAAAAAGATGCTGTCGCCAAGCTCATTCCAATGACAACCACGATTTTCATTGCATGTTTGCTTTCTCCAATTTTCTTACCTGAAACATATGAACTTATCGAAAGAGCAAGTAACGGAATCGCTAATACTAATCCTTTTTTTACTCCATCTATATTGTATTGTTTTTCAAGCATGTCTGATAAATAGAATAAAACCCCAAATAAAACGAACATGATAATACAACCAACTGCAAAGATGGCAAAAAGCCATTTTCCATTTTTCTTAAAAATTTCCTTAACACAATGGATAAATTCCTTAATCGTTTGTTTTTCCTGCTCTTTTTTCTTAGGAACTTTCACTAGAAAAAACACAAGCAATGCACTGATTCCACAAAAAAAAGGAATAAACCAGAAAGGTAAAAACCATAAAATGGACGCTAGCGAAGCACCGATGATTGGACTTAATACTTTTCCTGCTGTATTAGCTGTTTCTGTTAAACCAAGACCCGCACTTATTTGCTCATCGTCTTTAAACATATCTCCTACTAATGGAATGACGATAGGAGCTGCCCCTGCAGAGCCTATCCCTTGTAAAACACGCCCTAATAAAATCATTATAAATGGGTCCTCCATCTTCCATGAAGCCCAACCTGAAACTGCTCCACCTATACCTGCAATAATCAGACAAGGTACCATAATGATTTTTCTACCGAATCGATCTGATAAATATCCAGCAATTGGAATTAATAGGATTGCGACAATGGAATATACAGTTATGATTAATGACACTTGAAAAGAAGTGATATTTAATTTTTTAGAGATATAGGAAGAACTGGGATTAACATCGAATTTCCTAATGTCATTACAAGAGGAACTGATGATAATGCTAATAAATCGAGCTTCTTCCTTGTTTCCATCTTCATTTTCACCTTGTCTATATTATTTTTCACAACAGTAAGATTTTGCTTAATTTCGCCTAACATATACTGGAATTAAGTAGAAGTTCACTGAGAAGAAGTCTAGGAAAAAAATTTATTCATGTATCTAAATAGTTACGGACAAGATACAATTTAGTATAAAAATTATTGTCGAGGTGAATGTAATGGCAACAAAAGAGCCCGAACAAATGGCGACAGATGATGCAATATCTACTAATGTTTTTAATTTAGTAGAGGAAGATGGGATTGAAGTAGCCGTAACTCTAAATGTTAACGGTGTAGTCATTTCAGGTCTTCTTAATCGGAGCAAGCGCCTATTATGAAGGGATTACAGAATCAGCTTCAAAGCATTACATGATGAGACCATGTCAAAAATCATATTCAAAAAATACAATGATTTGAAAGAAGCTTATTTAAAACAAAAACAAGAAGAAGATGAAAAAGAAGAGGAAGACAATTTTCACCAACCTTTATTCATTTAAAAAATGCTAATTATCTAAAATCAGGCGATCAGCCTATTTCGGCTAATAAGCGGTACTTGGTGGAGAGGTAGAATTTCTTCCATTGACGGTTTTTCATTTGATTTTCTTGTTAAAACCCCAATCACCTCATGTATCTCATAAAGCTAGGGAATTTAAAGGAGGGTTATTTTAAATGAATAAAGTAAGCTGTAGTCCTAGCGGCTCTAATAAACAATCAGGCAAAAGTTCTAATCAGGGAAATTTAAAATGGTGGCAATTATCATTAATTGGCGTAGGCTGTACAATTGGAACAGGTTACTTTCTCGGCTCGAGCATCGGAATAAAGATAACTGGTCCCTCTATTGTTTTCTGCTTTTATTTTAGCAGCTGTTGGAACGTATATTGTATTTAATATACTAGCAAAAATGACGGCTGATGATCCACAAGAGGGTTCCTTCTGTTATTATGCCGGCAAGGCTTATGGACAATGGGCAGGTTTTAGCTGTGGATGGAATTATTGGTGTTCCAATATTCTAATTATGGGGAGTCAATTGACCGCACTTTCCATTCTTTCACGATTTTGGTTTCCTACTACTCCTTTGTGGGTTTTTGCCGCAGGTTACGCCATTCTTTCCATTATTGTTGTTTTAACTGGAACAAAGGGTTTTGATAAAATTGAAAATATACTAGCCCTTATAAAATTTGCAGCTATTATCATGTTTATCATTTTAGCGATTGCTGGATTGTTCGGTTGGATTAATGGCGGGACAAAACAGCCTGGGCTGCCTAATACAATGGATGAACTTTTTAGTGATGGATTTAAAGGATTTTGGTCTTCCCTTATCTATGCATTTTACGCTTATGGAGGAATTGAAGTCATCGGTATTATGGCGATGCAACTGAAAAAGAAAGAGGATGCTCCTAAAGCTGGGACCGTCATGCTCATCGCATTGACGGTAGTCTACGTATTATCATTAGGACTAGCGGTTACTATGGTTTCCATTGATGCATTTCATGAAAAGGAAAGTCCTTTTGTCACAGCTTTAGCTGACTATCATCTCACATTCTTTCCCTCATGTATTTAATGGAGCAATTATCATAGCAGGCTTTTCAACGATGACTGCATCCTTATATGGAGTGACAAACTTCCTTGTAACATTAGCAAATGATGGAGATGCACCTTCTTTCTTTGCAAAAAAGATGAAAAAGTTTAAGAGCCTCCCTCTTCCTTCTTTGGGTCTTGCAAGTTTAGGTTTATTAGCCTCTATTATTACAGCCTTGCTACTTCCTGGAAAGATTTACGAGTATATTACAACAGCAGCGGGAATTCTGTTATTGTACAACTGGTTTTTTATCATTATTTCATCGTTTCGAATTCTTACCTTTACATTATGGAATAAACTCCTTGCATTTGCAGGGTTAGCATTAATTGTAGCTGCGATTAGCGGAACATTACTAGAAAAAGAAATTCGCCCCGGTTTCTTTGTAAGCTTGGGATTTGTTTTTATCATCTCTTTAGTATGCATAAAAATGAAAAAAGGATGGAAAAAATCAAAGAGCAAAGTAAAGTATTATTAATCTAACCATCTCCCTCATTCAATAAAACTAACCTGAAGAAATGACTAGCCAATTCGTTCGTAATCACCATATTTCCTTTCCTTGTATTTTTTAAACATCGACAAATAAAGAACCCGATTTTCAATAATGAGTAATTCCGAAAAAAAATAGGATTATCAGTCGATTGTTTTGAATAAAGTTGTACAAGCAGGCATGTATTATGGTGGTGGGGTGAATATATTTTGGCTATTTTTTTTAGTTATGTTTTTTTAGGGTTATCTTTAGCTGCGCCCATTGGTCCTATTAACGCAGCTCAGCTAGATACAGGCATCAAAAAAGGGTTTTGGCATGCATGGATTTTAGGATGGGGAGCTATATTAGCAGATATGCTATATATGGCTCTCGTTTATTTTGGTGTTGTTCACTTTTTAGAACTGCCTTTTATGAAAACATTTTTATGGCTTTTTGGCTTTTTTGTTTTAACCTATACGGGAATTGAGGGGCTCCTTCATGCAGGGAAAATTTCTGTAGATGAACGCCATGCAAAAGATTCTCACTTTTCCTCCTTCCTATCAGGCTTTTTTATGTCGGTTTCTAATCCACTAACGATTCTTTTTTGGCTCGGAATTTACGGGTCCGTTCTTGCAAATGCGGCAACAAAATATGACCTAAACCATTTACTTCTATATAGTTCAGCCATTTTTCTCGGCATATTGGGATGGGATGTAACAATGGCTCTCATTGCTAGCAGCTTCCGACGATTTTTAACAAAGCCTCTCCTAATATTCATATCAGTTATATCTGGCTTTTCGCTTATAGGGTTTGGTATTTATTTTGCCATTCAGGCCGCTAAAGTACTATTTTCCAAATAAGAAAGTAAAATAGGGCTGCAAAAGAAAGTCAAGAAATTTTCCATTACTCTAAAAGACCTTGAGACGAATAGATACGGAAAACTAACAAACAATATTAATTGTTACTTAAACTAAAAGGGAGGCTCTTATTTTGTATTTTTATAAAGAGGATTTAATTAATATGATTGTCCCCGACCAGCCTGACCCAGCTGCAGCAAAAGTCTTACAAGAAACGTTAGGTGGACGTTTTGGTGAAATGAGAACCATGATGCAGTACTCTTTTCAAAGTGCAAATTTTCGTGGCAATGCCAAACAGTATAGAGATTTATTACGTGGAGTTTTTCTTGAAGAAATAAGCCATGTTGAACTTGTTCAAACTACTATCAACCAGCTACTAAATGGTTCCGGAGATCCTGGAGTTGGTAATGCTGGTCAAGATGGTGCTCCATTAAATGAAGCTGTTTTACATGCCAATCCACATCATTACATAGTGGGTGCACAGGCCTCATTGCCTGTAGACGCCGCAGGAAATCCTTGGAGTGGAAATTATGTGTATAGTCATGGAAATTTAATTAGTGACTTATTAGATAACCTTGTTCTGGAATCAACAGGTGTTCTGCAGAAGTCAAGAATTTATGAAATGAGTTCGAACAAAACATTCAGAGAAACACTTGCATTCCTGATTGTACGTGATAATGCCCATCAAAATGCTTTTGCAAAAGCATTAGAAACGCTAGGCGTTAATTGGGCGAAACTTTTTCCAATTCCAAATTATGATATTAACAAATATCCTGAATGTAGAAAATATGTAGAAATGGGATTTCATAATGCCCAGTTTAATTTTAGATTAGATAACACAAGAATTGGTGAGATATTCCAAGGAGAATCACCAAGTCGAAACAGTGGAGAATTAAAAGTGGTTGACCCTCCTGCAGGATATCCTGTTCCAGAACTACCTGAAATGCCAAATGAACATAGTCCGGGATTAAATGATTTAAATACTTAACGCGAAATCAAGAAGGGCCGACTAAATGAGTAAAAATGTCGGTCTTTCTGTTTATCTAGGACTCATTTTATCTTTTTTATTTTCAAGCTCAAAAAAAGTTGTACAAGTCTCTTCACCTGAATACATTGATACGAGCAAGCAGGTATTAGATAGTGAGGTGAAGATGTTTTGAGTGTTTTTTTAGGCTATATTTTGTTAGGTTTATCACTAGCTGCTCCAATAGGTCCAGTGAATTCTGCTCGTTTAGATAAAGGAATTAAGAATGGGTTCTGGCATGCCTGGATTGTTGGGGCGGGTTCCATGATTGCAGACGCATTCTTTATGCTGCTTGTTTATTTAGGAATCGTTCAATTTATAAACATACCTATCATTCAAATCTTTTTATGGCTTTTCGGTTCATTTATTCTGATTTATTCTGGTATAGAAAGTATCGTTGGTGCAAATACGCTTACACTGAATTATAGCAGGAATAAAGAATCTTTATTTAAGTGTTTTCTGACAGGATTTATTATGTCAATAACAAGTCCTTTATCTATTCTTTTTTGGTTAGGCATTTATGGTTCGATTTTAGCCAAAACAGCAGCAAGTTATGGAACGGGCACTTTGCTTGTATACAGTAGCATGATATTTCTCGGACTTATCTTTTGGGATATTTTTATTGCAGCATTGACCAGTGGTTTCAGAAAATTTTTACATAATCAAACGCTTAAAGCCATCTCTATCCTATCTGGAGCATCTCTAATTGGATTTGGAGTATATTTTGGGCACCAAGGGATACAGGCTCTTTTACATTATTAAAGATTGTACTTTTTAAATTGAACTACCCTCACTTAACCTTCGCTCGCTAACACATAGCTACTAGCTAAAATGAAAAAAGAATTTGATTATCCATCTATGAGTAGATAATCAAATTCTTTTTTCTCTAAATAGACTTTTTCATTACTTTCGAAATATGTAATATGATTTTAGCTTGTCTAAGTAATTACCAAGTCCACGCTAACATGCTAAATTTCCAGTAGCTCTTATACATAGCATATAAACAATACAGCCTTATAAGTATTCATTTAATTCTAATTCCAATAAGAATTAGACTCACCCCTAAAAAGATACAGACGATTTTAGAAATAGAAATTTTTTCAGCTATCCCCAGCAACCCGACTGTAGTTGTCACAATTAAAATAATAGGTCCGACGAGAGCCAATGAGCTATTCACAATAAGGGCTTTTTCAATATCGTTTAGTCTCAATATCAGCAGGGCCGCAATAATCTCAATACTACCGGAAAATAACCGTAATACGGCCATAATCATTACCGCTTTTTCAATCACTGTAAACATCATTCCCTCCTTAGAAATGGACACGTTCCTAAGCAGTTTATGCTGTTCAGTACAAATAAAGTAGTTTAAACGTTGTGAAGCTACATGCTTCCGTTAAAAAATGCGGCTTACTCAAAAGATCATTGTGTACTTAAACGCTTATGAGCTAACTGATTCAGGTACAACTGCTCGAGGTCGGTTGGCTCTATACCAGTGTAAGCAAAAAGTGAATATAAGAATAAGATCAATAACATCCCCACCATAATACATGAGCATGCCTCCTAATTGTGCCTGCTCTAAAGGGACGTTACTAGGTGGATGACTATAGATATATTTAGATAAGATTCCGTGGCCGGCTAAAGCAAGCACCAACACAATGGCACGGTAGATAAAGCTCGTTCGATGTGGTGTTGGGTCAATATAAATGATAGACATAGTAAAAAAGTAGCCTGCCAAAAATACATGTAGGTGAATCAACACATGTAAAACCATATTCTGCTGCATTTCTCCGTACAAATCCGTCGTATAAAGTACCCATATCCCTCCAACATTCAGAAGAGCTGCTACAGTAGGATTACTAAGAATGCATACTGGCCAACTCTTTAGGATACGTGATAAACGTCGAGCTGAATTCACATGGAGCGTTCGCAGGATAAGCGTCATCGGGGCAGCTAGTACTATAAGAAGTGGAGCAAGCATCCCAAGGAGCAAATGCCCCAGCATGTGCGCTGTAAAATCAATATGGGCACGATTTGCTAAGGGTCCGATAACTGCCGAAGCTACACAAAAAAAACCTAAAACCCAGAAGGCGGTACGGTATAAGGGCCATTGTTTGTGGCGACGATTTGATAAAATCGCAGCAAGGATATACATAATCACAATCATTACAAATAGTAACAGCAAGATAAGCTCGAAGGAATTTCCACTACTAGAATGAATAGGATTATGGTTCATTTGTGACTTCCCTTCCTAATAGTTGTGATTCTTTTCTTGTCCGAACAATTAGTATGATGCCGATGGTGACCATTATAGCTGCAGTAATGTTCCATATCAGGTCATAAATAAGCACATTTTCTACGTAGCGAATCTGATGGATTTCCATTAACTTGTGTTGAATTGTACCATCGTATAACTGGAATCCACCTCCCCCAAGCATCATGCCACCCTGCCATCTCTTCAACCAAAATGCATGTCTACGGCGAAGGTCAGCCACCATGAACAATCCCCCAATTGTCGCAAACCAACTAAAAGCGTGAAATAGCCCATCTGAGACTAAACCAATATCTGTTGTGGATTTGTCATAAAAATGATGCCAATGTAGGAGCTGGTGAAAAATCATTTCATCAAAAAAAGCGACAAATCCTAGCCCAAACAAAAAACCTGACCATAGATTACGGGACAAATAGGTAGAGCGAGTTGAATGATTACTTACAGTAGCCATAGGTTTATTCCTCCACTTTTTTCAGTGTTTCTACCCCAGTATATCCAAGCATTATTAGCTATACACAGGCTCTCCAGCTTCTCAGAATGAATTCCAATTTTGTTACCCTACTTTATAAAATGCACATAAAATCTTTCTAATTAGCCAAAATAAGAGTAAGAAAGAAAGGAGAGAATAAAATGACTGACAATGGAATAAATAAAGAGGCCTTAAAACTTGCTGGAAGAACGTATGATGTCCAAGATTATAAAGGAAAGGACACATTATCTTCTGGACTTGCCACAACCCATGAACAAGTATCTGATGCTTACATGGAAGGTGAAATTAAAGCCGTAATCGATAATGTTGACGGAAAGGATATAGAAATAAGAAGAGAAGGGCTAGAAGAAGAATCTCAGTAATCACAAGCTAGATTCTTAAAAAAACACCTGAAGAACCTTTCCTGATTCCCCTTCTCCCTAGGCTGTCGAGAACTTCTTGGTAGCCTTTCTTTCTCTTTATTACCGCATAAAAACAAGGAAAGGAGCTCTGAATCCTTTCCTGTTTTGTTTTTTATTAGAGCTTAGTAGATATCCTACGTTATCATTAATTAGATGAATAATAATTCATATACTTCATTCAATTGACGAGCTCGTTCATCGTCTTGTTCTTGATTTGAATATTTAATCGCTTCAGACAATACTCGATTCAGATACTGATTTTCTTTCTGCGTTAGCTCTCTAACAAACTCCCCCTCCGTTGAATAATCATGGGTAGAAATTCTATCAAAAATTCTCTTTCCGATTTCATCCTTCTCTGTATATCCGGCCAAAATTTCTCGCAAGTATCCTAGTGATTGATCCATTTATTCCACCTCTTTTTCAGATATAAAAACTAAACATTTATTATGACATTATTTTCTACAAAAATGCAGAATTCATACTTATGTATATCGATAGCAATTACATGATGTACAACTTTCCATCCATTTGATGTATGAATAATAATGCATCAAATGGAGGTATTTAGAATGACATTATTATTGATTAATCAAGATGCTGCACGAAACCTTACTGGTTGGAAATTAGATGCGTTACAAGCATTTAAAGCAAAAATGACAGATAAAGAAAAACTGTTTCCCTGTATTCCTGCAACTCAAGGCTTCTCTTTACATCAGCTGCGATACGGATTTTGTGGTGATCCCAGAGAAGAATCTACAGCTCAAACGCTTGCTATTTTATTAAAAAATTACACAGAACGTTCTAGAGACTTTGGAAATTATACTTCGCTAATCGTATTCTTTCTTACACCTCAAGATTTGATTCTAAACGGATCCGTTGAATATTTTGAAAAACTTTTTTGGAATCAGTTAAATAGAGTGAGTAATTTTGATGAATATAATTGGCCAGAGAATATTCCGGTAGACCCAAATGAACACTTATGGGAATATTGTTTTCATGGTGAACAATATTTCATTTTTTGTGCCACTCCTCTACATGAAAAAAGATATAGCAGACATTTCCCATATATGATGCTTGCCATCACTCCTAGATGGGTGCTAAACAAATTTAATGAAAATGCTACACATGCGGAAAAGATAAAAAAGCAGATTCGAAAAAGATTACGCACTTACGATTCACTTCCGGCACATCCTCACTTAAATCATTATGGCAATATAGAAAATTATGAATGGAAACAATATTTTTTACATGACGATGAAAAGGCCATTTCTACATGTCCATTTCACAAAAATGCAATCCCAAAAGAAGACGCTAAAGAATCTGAAATATAATAAAAGTGTAAGATGAGCACATGCCCTTGAGATGGTACCAAGCAAGAAAAGCTCACTGGCTTTTCTTGCCAAGACCGGTCACCTTCTTAATGGATATTTTTATCAATATACCTTCCGTAATCAGGAAGAGCTATATTATCAAATTCTTGAACAAGCTTTTTTAAACTGTCCGTTAACAACTCTCCAGTCATAGGTAAGCCATGTCCTGTTACAGCTACGGAAGGTCTAAGAGCCTCTAATTTCTTTACAGATTGGAAAGCCTGCTCCCAGTCTGGCGTAAAGTATCTCGGAGGACCACTAATTTCTTGTTCCTGTGTTAATACTTTATAAAGAGATTCCTGTTTAACTGTTACAAATGCATCTCCTACAAGTAACGCCCCATCCTTCTCTCTAAAAAGAGAGACATGCCCTGGTGTGTGCCCTGGTGTATGAATCCAATGGAATCCAGGCATATAAGGAACACTTCCGTTAGATGAGAGAGTTTCTACTTGATTTCCTAAGTTAATCGGCTCATTAGGAAATAGCGGTGACAATTTAGCAATCATGCCACCCTCTACAGTTGGATCTGGTTCTGGATAACTCTTTTTCCCTGTTAGAAAAGGCAATTCTAATTCGTGAGCATAGGCAGGTATTTTCCAATAATCAACTAACTCGATAATTGCCCCTACATGATCAAAATGACCGTGTGTCAGTATAATGGCTTTAGGTCGACTATTCGCTCCAAATCGTTCTTCCGTAACTGAAATAATTTTATTTGCTGATTCTGGCATACCCGCATCTACTAATACAAACTCCTTCGTATCAGGATGACCGACTAAACTAATATTGACAATTTGAACAGTATGACAGTATACATCTGGCAATACCTCAATACCAACCCCACTACCTATCGACGTTGCAGGAATATATTTGTAATCATTCCCATAAGACATATTTGTATCCATTACACATTCCTCATGTCATTTTTATTATTCTACTGTTAATTTACTCTGCCCCAATTTACGATCCATTTTTTAGATTTCTTAATACCATTGGCATTTTTTTCTCTTCCTCTTTTACCTTCTTTTCTTGAGGTTTATAACCATTCCGATTAGGTGATTGAAATCTTGCTTCGTCCATTCCATCTATAATGTTCGTCATATGACTCACCTCCTCTTTTTCTTTATCATTTCCTCATTTTTATATTTAAGTATAGAAACCCTTAATCGATTTAAACTAGAAATACTTATCTATAAAGGAGGGGTATCATGAGTCAAACATGCTTCTATTGTACAAATGAGACAGAAGAACACCAAATGCATCACGTAACGTTTCAAGTGACCAATATGGATCGAGAAGAAATTTTATGCGATGAGTGTTATCAAGAATGGCTGCAAGGAATAAAAGGATAAAGAGGGAGATTATTTTATTATGAAAGCTGTAACGTATCAAGGGAAATATTCTATAGCTATTAACGAAGTAGAGGATCCCAGTATAATCGACCCTCAAGATGTTATCGTCAAAATTACATCAACAGCCATTTGTGGTTCAGATTTGCATCTCTATCAAGGAAACTTTCCGCTCCCTATAGGATATGTCATTGGGCATGAGCCAATGGGAATTGTTGAAGAAGTAGGACCTGAGGTTACGAAAGTTAAAAAAGGGGATCGAGTCGTCATCCCCTTTACCGTTGCATGTGGAACATGTCCATATTGCGAGCAGCATCTTGAGAGTCAATGCGACAACGCAAATCCTCATTATGACTCAGGTGGTTATTTTGGATATTCTGAAAAATTCGGAAATTATCCAGGTGGACAAGCCCAGTATCTAAGAGTTCCATTTGGAAATTACACCCCTTTTTTAATTCCTGAAAATTGTGAACTAGAAGATGAACAGCTTTTGTTTTTATCGGATGTTTTACCTACAGCCTACTGGAGCGTTGAAAATGCTGGCGTTAAAAAGGGAGATACCGTTATCGTATTAGGCTGTGGTCCTGTTGGTTTAATGGCACAGCAATTCGCTTGGCAAAAAGGGGCTGAACGCGTAATTGCTGTGGACTATTTTGATTATCGTCTTACCCATTCTAAAAAGATAAACCATACAGAAATCTATGATTTCACTCAGTACGATGACATGGGGGAGACCTTGAAAGAATTAACAAAAGGTGGGGCTGATGTTGTCATTGATTGCGTAGGGATGGATGGAAAAAAATCACCTCTAGAATATGTGGAACAAAAATTAAAATTACAAGGCGGCACACTTGGACCGATTCAAATAGCAACAAAAGCCGTTCGTAAATGTGGCACTGTACAAATTACCGGTGTCTATGGTGGATTATATAATATGTTTCCCTTAGGAGCATTCTTTAGTAGAAATATTACCTTAAAAATGGGGCAAGCCCATGCCCGAAGCTATATGCCAACCATCTATCAACAAATTGTAAAAGGAGAAATTGACCCAACAGCTATTATTACACACTCTCTCCCATTAGAAGAAGCTCCCCATGCCTATAGCATCTTTAATAATAAGGAAGATGATTGTATAAAGGTTATTTTAAAACCGTAAAAAGAGAGCAGAGTGGGCTCTGCTCCCTTTCTTTCCATTTATATTCCCTAACACTCTTCCGCTTTATAATGATGTAATGGCGGTACGACTAACCATCCTTTTTCTTTATTCAGTCGTAGAACTTTAGCTCCAAGTGCTGCCTTTTGAAGATGAAACTGCCCGAACATCATCGCAATGTCTTCTCGAATGCATTGCCCGATAATGGTACTACATGCTACTAATCCTGCCGCAATGTTAGCTCCAAGCATCATGGCAATTTCAGGGTCCTGGAATCGTGCTCCAGCAGGAATGTCCTCTAAGCATGCATTAGGTCGCTCTGGAGGTGTTGGAGGTAAGGCGACTCCATTTGCTTTTAATAACGTTTCAATTTGTTTAATTTCTTGTTGTCCGCCTTCAATAGCCTCCTTAAGTAATTTTTTCAAGTCCTCATCTCCCGCATGATTTACATGAGTTTGATAACCTGCGATTAACCCTTTCGCCACTGTAAGAAACGACCACGTTCCAAACACCTCTCCATAGTGCATCGGTTCATCTGTTGGATTTCCACTTAAAATTCCCATTGTAAACCTCCTAAGTATATTCATAAAATTAGTGCCACCTTTCTTCAAAGCACATTCTTATATTCCTCAATTGTTTACGAAATCATTCATAACAGTAAAAAACACTAGGATCATGTGAAATCCTAGTGTTTTTATCCACTATTTTGCTATAGCCTTTTTAGTTTGACGAATCTTTTTCTTGATATCTATTTGCTTTACTTGGCCAGAAGGCATGTTTGCCTAACAAGGCAGTAATAGCAGGTACAAGGAATGGACGAACAATGAAGGTGTCCATCAACACGCCTAGCGCAGTAATGAGTCCAAATTGGACAAGAACTTGAATCGGTAAAGTTGCCAGTACGGAAAAGGTGGCGGCAAGAATAATACCTGCAGATGTAATGACTCCACTCGTTTCAGCAACCCCTTCTTTAATCGCTTGCTTGATTGGCATGAACTTTTTCTTACGCCAAATGCTTGAAATCATAAAGATATTATAATCTTCTCCAAGTGCGATAAGGAACACAAAGGAGTATAACGGAATGGTTCCTTCGATCGCTTCGATACCCATAAAATGGTGGAGAATGATCCAGCCTAAGCCCATAGCAGCAAAGAAAGATAGAATGACGGTCCCCATTAAGTACAGCATAGCGATAATGGAACGTAAATATGCTACAAGTAAAAGAGCAATCAAGACGATAATGATTGGAAAAATAGTAAACTCATCTCGCTTAACCGTTTGTGTTTTATCATATTCCGTTGCGGTTTGACCACTGATCCAAACCTTTTCTTCAGCGTTAGAAATCCCCGCAGCCTCTATTTCTTTTTCAACTATATTTCGAAGCTCTGGGATAAATTGAATCGCTTCAATATCATAAGGGTTAATATTGAATGTTAATTCATAAGCTTGCAAATCAGGATTGGATTGACTTGGTACAGGTTCAGACACACTATCTACAAGGGATATATCCGATAATGTTTTTGTCAGGTCCAGTGCTTCACCATCTGTATCTACAACAATCGTTGTTGGTGCCAACTCACCTGGAGAAAAGGCCTCAGAAATAACAGCATAGCCTTCACGCGAGTCCATCTCTTCAGGAAACGACGACAGCAAATCATAGGAATATTTAATTTGTGATGAATATCCAGCTAGTATACCAAAGATGATTAAACTAATTACAAGAACAGCCCAAGGTTTAGTTGTCACAATATGCCCAATCCACTGACCAATTCGGCCTGCTTCTTTACGATGTTTAACAGGCTTTCCTTTTTTCTTAGCACGTGCTTCTTCCATCTGTGTTGTTCGAGGAACCATTGGATAAAAGGAAGCACGCCCGAACACAGCTAGTAAAGCTGGAACAAGGGTTAAAGCAGCAATCATCATGACTAAAATAGATAAGCTAAATGGTACTGCAAAACGTTGGTATGCACCATATGTTGCAACCAGTAAGGCTAATAAAGAAATCACAATTGTTAAGCCGCTCATGGCGATGGCACCAGATGAATCCTTAAAAGCAGCAATTAAGGCTTGACGTTTGTTTTCATGCTTTCTTAATTCAGTACGATAGTGAGAAATTAAAAATAAACAATAATCGGTACCGGCTCCAAATAAAAGAACGGTCATAATCGAAACGGCTTGTGAGTCAACCGTAATCCATCCTTGGTCCGCCATAAATCCGAGAATAGGACTCGTCACAGCATAGGCAAAGCTTACACCAACTAGCGGGATAATGGCTAAAAGTGGTGAACGATAAATAAGCAAAAGTACCACTAACACGAGTATGACTGTTGCTAATAGTAATTGAAAATCAGCACCTTTGAATAATGCCGTCGTATCGACCGCAATGCCGGCAGGGCCTGTTACGCGAATCGAAAGATTTTCAGAATCCGTTTTTTCTTCAAACGGATTTTCATTAACCTGCCCGCTGATGATATCCTGCATGTCAGTTAAGTTTGCTGCTAACACGTCTGTTTCTGCATCTTCTTCAAAAAAGATGGGCTGTACAAATGTAGTACCATCTTCTGAAACAGAGCCTTTTAAAGCAGGCAGAGGAACTTGATGTAGTGGTGGTACATATGATTGTTGATTTAACGGTGTTTCCGTTAAGGTTTTTGTTAGAGACTGAACTTCTGCTAAATCAGCATCTGTTAATCCCCCTTCACGATGCCAGGTAAGAAGGGCGGGAATTCCTAAAGAATTTGGAAATTCTTCTTTCATTAATTCGTCTGCTACTACAGAGTCTGCATCGGCAGGAAGATTGGCAGCATTGTCTTTCGTATGATCACCAACTGGGGGCAAGGTCAGTGATAAAACGATGGTCACAATAAGCCACGCTGCAATGACAACCCAACGGCTTATTTTTCCAGTCATTCTCTTACTTATTTTTTCTAATAGCGTATCGTTCAAGCAAAGCACCTCACATTTATGTATTTTTTAAATCATTGTATCCGCTATTGAGCCTATCTCTACTACTTCTTTGCTACCTAATATTTACACCTAAAGATCCATTTGTCATAGGATTTACATTTCCCACAATTGTAACTAGTTTTGGTACGTCGTTATCAAAATGATTTGTTACACTATATTAATAGCAAAGAAAAATAATAATGTAAAAATTTTTGTATTATGATATTTTTATAACATTATACAAAAAAAGGAGTCAGTTGATATGCCTCCACTCACTCCTGACCTTGATTTTTTCGTCTTATCTTACATATAAACATTCTCGTTATTCTAAAAGGAGCACACAAAATGAAGATTGAGTTATTAGTTCATTTATTTGAAGCAAACAGAAATAAAGAAAATGCGATTCCTATGCAAAAGTATATGAAGAATCACTTCCCTTTTCTCGGCATTAAAACGCCTAAAAGAAGAGAGCTTATGAAACAATTTTTTCAAGAAAGCGGCATATTAAAGGAAGGTTTGCAGACAAATTTTATTGAAGCTTTATGGAAGCTAGAAGAAAGAGAATACCAGTACGCCGCTCTAGATTACATTGAACGGTCTATCAAGAAATTGGACAAATCGCATCTTCCATTATTCGAAAAGCTAATTACTACAAAATCGTGGTGGGATTCGGTTGATGCTTTGGCACCGAAACCGGTTGGGACAATTGCTGCTAGCTTTCCGGAAATCATTCCTCAAACGATTGAGGGCTGGGCTTATGAAAATCATCTTTGGTTGAACAGGGCAGCAATTCTTTTTCAATTAAAATATAAAGAAAAAACAGATGAAAACCTCCTTTACCGCTATATTTTGCAAAATAAAGAGAGTAAGGAATTCTTTATTCAAAAAGCAATTGGCTGGGCACTTCGAGAATATTCCAAAACAAATCCTGAGTCTGTTAAGCAATTTATTGAAGCTAACAAGCTCCCAAAATTAAGCATCAGGGAAGGAAGCAAATATTTACACTAAATCAAATCTCCAAAAATCCTTTGTAAATACATGTAGCAGATGCCAATTAAATAGTATGGCGAACACTTTTTTATAAAATTCTTAGGATGAGGTGAGCAATATGTATAAAAAGTTAAGTGTTATTTGTTTCGCATTTATTTTGTTCACAGGATGTTCTAATGAAGAAAAACCAAATATAGAGGATCAAGAAACAAGCATTTCATTAGCACAACCAGAAATCATAGCAGATGAATTAAACGTACCATGGTCCATTGATAAAATTGGCAACACCTTTTTTATATCAGAAAGACCCGGGTATATTATGAAAGTTAAAAATGGAAAAACAGTGAGGCAAAAAGTAGAGCTTGAAAAAAGACTAGCCACCGCAGCAGAAGCTGGATTGCTTGGCTTTGTGCTAGCACCCCATTTTAACGAAACAAATGAAGCCTATGCCTATTACACATATACAGACCAATCCGGGCAATTTAACCGCATTGTCACTCTCCGACTGGAAAATAACGTATGGAAAGAAGCGAAGGTGCTCCTTGATCAAATTCCGAGTGGTCAATTCCATCACGGTGGAAGGCTTGAGGTAGGACCAGACGGTAAGCTATACGCAACGACCGGGGATGCAGCCACAAAACCAGAAATTGCACAAGATGTTACATCCTTAGGCGGGAAAATTTTAAGAATGAATATTGACGGCTCTATTCCTACTGACAATCCGTTCGCCAATTCCTATGTGTATAGCTATGGTCATCGTAACCCTCAAGGACTTGCTTGGTCCCATGATGGTACACTTTATGAAAGTGAGCATGGTCCTTCCGCAAACGATGAGATTAACAAAATTCAAGCAGGAAAAAATTACGGTTGGCCGGTTATCACAGGTACTGAGCAACAGGAAGGAATGGAAACACCATTGTTTACTTCCGGAGCAAATGATACATGGGCGCCATCCGGAATCGCTTATAAAGAAGGAAAGCTTTATGTTGCTGCCTTAAGAGGAACTGCAATTCTAGAATTTAACCTTGCAACAGGGGAAAAAAGAAAAGTCATTACCGAATTCGGCAGGATTAGGGATGTATATATTGAGGATAATACGCTATACTTCATCAGCAATAACACCGATGGTCGCGGGACACCTCTTGAGAAAGATGACAAACTGTATATGCTACCTACAGCACAATTGAATGAACAGTAAAACTACTCATCTAGGGTATTATTGTTACATGAAAATACAGTATTTCATTTTTTTAATTACACACATCTGCCCCGTTTTGTAAAGTGACAATAAAGTTGTTTAATTTTAAAACCTCAAACACACATACCCCGTTCCGACTTTAGGACGGGGTTAAAATAAAGTTGTTTAATTTTTGATGTAAAATACTTCACCGCACTTAAGAATATAACAATAAAGTCGTTTAATTTAAATCTAAGGGTTCTTCAACAATACATACATGATGTAAAACACACATTAACTTTTTATTATATTTATGATAATTTTTGTCACTCGCTTACAAAACACTGCAAGTAATATTGACTATACGGTGATTCAATCTGCCATTGACCTGTACGGTGAAAATATCCTCTATTCACGCATCTCTTTGATTATGAACGAGCCAAACGTTATGACATCGTGCCACTGAACATCGACAAACTCTCTCTGCATAGTAAGAACGCTTTTTATATGTATAAATCAATGGACATGATTTCTTAAAAATCCACTTGAACATATAAGTATACCAAGACAACAAAAAGAACTAATTAGTGAGGAAAATGGGTTAGATCACTGAAATTACTGGAAAAAAGATGAGATAAAAAAGTTCTAAGCAATAACGAAGCAGAAGTTATCGTTTCATGATCAGGTACTTTTTAACCGTTAAAAACCAAAATTTAAGTTTCAAAAGCCCCTGCCACAGAAACCGGGGTTCATAATTTTTGTATTATTAATAAATCTGCCAAACTGCATTTTATTCTTCCTTCACCTCAGCCAATATCCTCAAACTTAACCTTTATTATCTGAATACAAAGTAATTTGCATCTCTTCCCAATTTCATGTTATCATAAAGAAGAATTATTTTTGTTCAGTGTAAAGGATAGTATAAGTTTAACTTTTCGTCTTGATGATCACTTTGAGCAAGAATAGTAATACATTGTGTGTTAAACGCACTAGGAGGCAACAAAAATGGAACAAGGTAAAGTTAAATGGTTTAACGCAGAAAAAGGTTTCGGATTTATCGAACGTGAAAATGGAGACGACGTATTCGTACATTTCTCAGCTATCCAAAGCGAAGGCTTCAAATCTTTAGACGAAGGTCAAAAAGTAACTTTTGACGTTGAGCAAGGTGCAACGTGGAGCTCAAGCTGCTAACGTTCAAAAAGCTTAATCATAAAAATAACGTAGACATCTATAAACAGACTCTTTAAGTAGAGTCTGTTTTTTTATTTCCTTTAATTATCAGTTATTCAATTATACATACTACAATTGTTCGCACAGCGAAATTCTTAACTTAATTACATAAAAAACCGGTCTGAAATGTCACGTGTTTGTTTTAAAAATGACTTAAAAAACCGTACTCAAAATTCGAGTAGGGACTATGATACAAGTAAAGTAAAAAGTGTTAAGCTTAAACGATTGCTCTAAGTATACCATAGTAAGTCAAGGAACCATAATTTAATATACTACCTTATTCTTTCCTTTTGCAATTTCTGCTGCGACGTCCACAATCATATCTTCTTGTCCACCGACAACTTTACGCTTACCTAATTCAATTAAAATATCACGAGAATCAACATTAAATTTTTCAGCTGCACGTTTTGCATGAAGGGCAAAGCTTGAGTATACCCCTGCATAACCAAGTGTTAGACTATCTTTTGTAATTTCTTGTGGCACTTGTAAAATGGGTGCAACAATATCTTCTGCTAAATCCATCATTTTATATAAATCTATCCCTGTTTGAATGCCCATCCGTTCAAGAACGGCTATAAGTACTTCTGTTTGCGTATTACCAGCACCTGCTCCTAAGCAGCGAACACTTCCATCAATCCGAGTAGCTCCTTCTTCAATTGCAACAAGTGTATTTGCCATCGCAAGAGATAAATTATTATGACCGTGGAAACCTACGTTAATGCCTACAGATTGTTTAAGTGCACGAATACGTTCACGAACTTGATCTGGAAGTAGATAACCTGCTGAATCAACTACATATACAGTATCCGCCCCATAGCTTTCCATTAATTTTGCTTGTTCTACTAATTTATCAACTGGAGCCATATGACTCATCATTAAAAATCCAACTGTTTCCATACCTAGTTCTTTTGCATAAGCAATATGTTGTGGAGACACATCTGCTTCGGTTACATGAGTTGCGATACGCGCCATTTTTGCTCCTAAATTTGCCGCTTCTTTTAATTCATGCACCGTACCAATACCTGGTAATAATAAAAACAGCAATTTTTGACTTATCTGCAACAGAAACTGCCGCTTCAATTAATTCCATTTCATTTGTTCTTGAAAGACCATATTGTAAAGATGATCCAGCTAAACCGTCTCCATGAGAAACTTCAATATAAGGGACATTTGCATCATTTAATGCTTTTGTAACTTTAAGTACTTGATCTACCGTATATTGATGGGCAACTGCATGGCTTCCATCTCGCAACGCTACCTCAGTGATCAGAATTTCTCTATTATCTGTCATTTTTTAAATACCCCTTTCAACAGATTAAACTGTTGCTTTCGTTATTATTTTTTTTGCGAACTCTTCTGCTACTCTTACACCTGCGGCTGTCATAATATCAAGGTTTCCAGCATATTTTGGCAGATAATCTCCAGCACCTTCTACCTCAAGGAATATGGTTACTTTATTGCCATCAAAGATTGGTTCTGTACGAAGACGATAGCCAGAAACATATGATTGAACCACTTTAGCCATTTCATTAATAGATTGCTTAATCGCTTCTTCATCCATTTTCCCTTCTTCTACAAGCGTATAAACAGTATCACGCATAAGAATTGGCGGTTCAGCAGGGTTTAAGATCATAATCGCTTTTCCTTTTTTAGCACCTCCCACTTCGGCAATGGCACGTGAAGTGGTTTCGGTAAATTCATCGATATTCGCCCTTGTTCCTGGTCCTGCACTACGTACTAGAGATCGTGGCAACAATTTCAGCATATTCTACTGGAGCATACTCGGTTTACAGCATAGACCATTGGGATTGTCGCCTGACCACCACACGTAATGAGATTAATATTATCCTTATCTAAGTGATCTTCAATATTTACAGCTAGGACACACATAGTGGTCCTACAGCGGCAGGAGTCATATCAATTGCTTTTATGCCTGCTTCTTTTAATACCTTTGCATTGTAAAGATGTGCTTTTGCTGAAGTTGCATCAAAGACAATGTCGGCTTCTAATTTCGGATCTGCAAGAAACCCATCTATTCCAGTATCAACCGCTGCATAACCTAATTCTCTTGCACGGCGTAATCCGTCTGAATTGTGGATCAATACCAATAACAGCAGTTAATTCTAAAATTTCAGATCGTACCTAGTTTTATCATAAGATCTGAACCAATATTTCCTGAGCCAAGAATAGCAACTTTCACTTTTGTCAAAACAATTCTCCTCCTAAATATGAATATATAAATTTTAAAATCGCTGTACAATCTTTTCTATTGATGTAATCGGGTAAAAAGCTTGACCACCTAAAATTTGTAGTTTTTGTATGATTACTTAGAAAAGATAAGACTTGCTTAGTTCTATTAAATAACCTCAAATTGATTAAACCCAGTCCGGTCTGGGATAAAATCTAATCGTTTATTACTGAAATAATGGCACTGACCTTTGTCAATAATAAACTGCATACCATCCATTATGATTTCCGTATCATTTGACTGAGTGGATTCTTCAAAAGTCAATTTCAGTTTCATAAAACAACTTTTGCGCATCTGCAACCGGATTACTTGGTTATGAATCTGTTAATTTTAATCTATTTTGCAGTTCTGTTTTTGCTGCTTCTGTTACATGAAACACAAAATCACCCCATGTTTAGTGCTTTCCTTAACCTTGTATATTTTCAGTTAACGGTGCATCTTGAATATGTTCAACTTTTTTCGGACGTACGGCAACCCATACCAATCCTCCAAAAATAAGAAGAACGAATGCACAAACCTGAAAAGCGAGATGAAACCCTGACATTAGATTTGAAGAATTTTGAATAAGAATACCTGTAATATACGGTCCAGCAATACCACCTAATGAAGTAAATGCCATAAACCAACCTTGAATTTTACCTTGATGTTTTTTAGAAACAAGTTCGATTAATATAGCTGGTCCAAGAACTAATGTAATACATCCAAAAGTTAAACCAAGGGATAGTAAAGCAATTGCCATGAAGTTAGAACTAACCATCGTCCCAAAAAAGTAACAGACTGCTCCCGCCAACAGAACAGGACCAAGAACAAATACCCGTCCCTTTAACAACACTTTTGGGTTTTACGAAATAGACGGTCAGAAATGGTTGAAAATGTGATCTGTGAAATGTGATGAGAATCCAAGGTAAGGCTACAACAATTTGTAATTGTTCTGCACTTAATTGACGAACATTCTCCAAATAATTAGGAAGCCAGTTTAAACCAATTGTAAATGACCAATAGGTAGCAAAACCACATAAAGCAATTAAGATGAAATTTTTAGAAAACAAGAAAGATGAGAATTTTGATTCTGATAGATTTGTAGATAAGTCAGAACCGCCTTTTACCACTGAAGTTTCACCTCTTGGTTCCTTTTTCTCTTTTACTAGCCATAACCATGCAGCAATCCAGATAACCCCAACAATTCCAGTAGCTATAAAAGCTGAACGCCATCCATAATTTATGATAAGATGCATTAAAATAGGGGCTGATATTGCTACTCCAAGAGGGCCGCCAATGGATACCAACGATATACCTATTCCACGTTTTTCCTTAGGGAGCCATTTGGATGCTGCAGTCATCGCTAAAGAATAGGAAGGACCTTCACCCGCCCCTAAAATAATTCTAGTAATCAATAAATAAGTAAAGTTTGAATATAAATATAGTTGAAAACTGAACAAGAGACCAAACAACTACCATTCCAACGATTACAATTTTCCTACTCCAATCCGATCAGCGAGTGTACCACCTAGAACAGCTGATAATGAATACAGTAAAAAGAATGCACTACCTACAATCCCCCATTGTTCGGGAGTCAATCCTAATTCCTCTATGATTGGAACAGATGCAAATCCGATAATTGCCTTATCTGCATTACTAATAACAGTTAAAAAGAATAATAGGGTAATCACGAGCCACGCTTTTTTTGATTCCTTTTGAGCCATAAAATTGCCTCCCTGGGCTTGATTTAATCAAAGCTAACTTCAACTTTTCCTAAGTGAGCAAAATCGGCTGTGAATCGATCTCCTTTTTGTGCAATTACTGCTGCAGATAGTGCACCTGAAAGAATGACTTCTCCAGCTTTGAGAATGACATCGTATTCATATAATTTATTTGCTAGCCAAGCGACACATGTTGCTGGATGACCCAATACGGCTGAACCGTATCCCGTATTCATTAGTTTTTCGTTTTGAAACAGGTTCATTTCTATTTTTGTCAAATCCATTTCATTTGCAGAAAATTTTTCATTCCCTAACACAAAGAGGCCGCAAGAAGCATTATCTGCAATGGTGTCTTGTAATTTTATTCTCCAGTCAACGATTCGACTGTCCACAATTTCTAAAGCAGGGACAATGTATTCTGTTGCGTCTAAAACATCCTCTATAGTGACAGATGGACCTTTCAGATCTTTATGGAGAACAAATGCAATCTCCGCTTCCACCTTGGGTTGAAAAAGATCGTTCAAAGTAATGGTGCCTTTATTACGAACTTCCATACTATCCAGTAGATGTCCATAATCCGGCTGGTCAACTCCTAACAGCTCCTGCATGGCAAGGGAAGTTAACCCAATTTTTTTGCCGACAATTCGTTGGCCATTCGAAACTTTCTGGTCAATGGCTCTTATTTGTACCTGGTATGCCTCATCAACTGTCATATCTGGATATAGATCCGTAAGTGGTGTGACCGCTTTCTTCTCTACTTCTGCCTGAAGTAAATGGTCATTTGCATGATGTACTCGATCTGTTACTTGTTTACTCAAAGAGAAGACCTCCTTCTATAAAATGAAACTGGCAACAAAAGAGGGGCTTCCCCCTCCTTATAAATGAAAAGTTCAAATCTTTTTGAATAGGAAATGAGTAGTTTTTTAATAGTAAAAACTATCAATCTATTATTTATAAAGAAAATATATTTATTTAACCTTAACCTTTTCCAATAAGAAGGTAGTTAAAGTGCTGTTAAATTCTTCTGGTTTTTCCCATTGAGGCCAGTGTCCTGCATCTTGAATCACCGTAAATTCACTATTTGGAATCATTGCCTGAAGAGGTTTTCCTTCTTCTACAGTTGAAGTAGGATCATGGACTCGTCCAAGCTAATAAAGTAGGAACATTAATTTTACCGCACCAAGATGGGTCCCAAGAGTATTGCTTTCTTACTTCGATATCTTGAAGACATACAATATTATAAACTGCTTCTTGATATTTCGGCTGTGTATAAATTTTATATCGGCATTCTATTAGTTCCTCTGTTACCTGGCTTTTATCATACATTAACCACTCAAGTCTCGTTTTTACATTTTCATAATTTGCTTCAACAACAGCCTTTAACAGTTGATTCCTTCAGTTTTGCCATTACTTCAGGCTTATTATTCACATTTCCTGGGGTATTTAAAACTAGGGCTTTCACATATTCTGGATGATGTGCTGCAAACCAAGCTGCTACCCAACCACCTAATGATTCACCTGAAAGATAAACGCTTCTGACAAATCCAATGCCTGCATAAGCCCTAATAAATGATCACTATAATAATCAATCCCATAAGGTCGGTTCGGTTTTTCTGTATAGCCATGTCCAACCATATCAATACAAATTACGCGAAAACTGTTCACTTAGACCTTTTATATTTCTTGCATAGGCCTCAATATGGCCACCCGTACCATGTAAGTAAAATAAGGGGTTCCCCCTTGCCAGCTTCCAGAACTCTTGTTTTAATTCCGTTAGCATTTACATAATAAAGTTTATATTCTAAATCTGCTAAATCTGTCCAAATTGTCATCTCAATCTCTCTCCTTGTTTTTTAAAATAATAAAGCGCTTGCTAAAGTTGGAGCAAAATATCCTCTACTTATATTTGTTCTTTTTATATAAAGTTCATAGTTCCTATTGGTATAATCAACATTTTACTTAAATAAATACAGAGCAACTGATGATTACATGTTCATTTCATATTTAGACGATTTTTTACTTGTATTAGGATCGACAGATTGGTTGAACTGTACAATGGCCATTCCTGTCACCCACTCCGGAATTGGCTCATAAAAAGCCACATCTGTTTCAAAGCATTGAAGAGCCCCCAATAAGACAAGCCAGTTGTCGAATTTCCTGTCCTCCATTTCCTCCATTTTCCTCAATAAATTCAGAACTCCATTTTCTTAATGACATCGAAAATCTTTTTCCGTAATCAAACGTAAAAACTCCCTATCCCATTCTTCATTCACTGGACCTGATGTAATTCGAGTTACTCTCGTTTTTCGGGTTTGTAAATATTCATCAAGCTCTTCTATTTCTTGTCGACCATTTTTTAAAACGTGAATCAATTTTTGATCCTCTGGTTTTTCACTATCTATCTTCGGAATAGGTACCCAATGAGATAAGCCACCTGAAGCTACAATCGCTACTTTTTTATCACTGATTCCCATGACTCAATAGATTTACGTAACATTTCACCTAATTGGAAACAGCGATCCATCGTTGGCAACGGTGGGGCAGCTGTATTAACAGCGATTGGAACTACCGGTATATCTAGATCTGAATTTAAAAAATAAATGGCTTGAGTATGACCATGATCCACTTTCATTGACATCGTAAAAGCAAAATCAATATTGTTTTCTAATCCTGTTTGTAGAATATGTTTGGCTAAGTCTTGTTGAACAGGAATTTTGTATTTTGGTATCTGCCAATCTCCCCATCCTTCACATTCACCAATCCAATTGTAAATGAAGGCATATGATCGTAGAAATAACTATTAAAATGATCATCTGAAACCAATACGATCACATCTGCTCCACTATCTTCTAACCATTTTTTCATTTCCTCTCGTTGTATGAAGAAATCGTTTTCCTTTTTCTCCTCCAGCCTGCTTCACTAGTCATAATCATAGGACTATGCGACATTGCAATACCTGCTATAATTTTAGCCATTTTCCCCACTCCCTTTTAGAATATAAACCGTATTACATAAACAAATTCCGTATTTAAGCATTATCAATACTAATAGATTGGTATTCTCATTATGAATTTGAACATGGTCTTCTCGGATATGACGATGTCCATAGAATAGATTGTCTTTCTTCTCGGATGCGACGATGCCACACAATGGATATTCTCCCTGTCATAAATGAAGGAATCTTTGTCATACATTTTAGTAAACTGGCCTTCTTGATCACAATTACTTCTGTTTGACATAGATCGCATTCTCATTTTTCAATGTGACAGCATAGCGACCGGAGGCTGGGAGCGTATAATAGGGATTGAAGTTTAATGAAAATCCCGTCCCAGTCACATTTTACTTTATAGGGGCGTCCGAGATAATGAGGCAATTCCTCTACATTCCCTTTTAGCAGTCTTTCACGAATACAAGTTGAACTGATTTTCTCGCCATGACACTCCACTTTTCCTACTTTTGTTACCTCAATGCGATCCGCCAGAATCGCTTTTTAACCGATCCATATTTCCACTCCCCGATAGCCATACGAAAAATCAAAACCAGCGACTGCATGGACGACACCGAGAGTGAATCAAATATTTGGCGACAAACTTTTCTGGTGAAAGAGAAGCAAATTCTTTATCGAATTCAACAATATAAAACGTATCAACACTCCAAGTTTTTGGAGCATCTTCTCTTTTTCAGAAAGCGGCATTAAATAGTAAACTCGTTTTTTCCCATTCGATAATCACGGTTTTCGGGTGGGGAAAAAAACTCATGACCGCTAAAGATACATTTTTTTCTTTCGCCTTCTGTAAAGCAGTTTTAATCACTTCACAATGTCCATTATGAAGGCCGTCAAAAAATCCAAGAGCCATCACGTTCGGTCTTGCTTTTTCCTGCCAATTGCCCAAATTTTCTCGGTTCAAATAAATTGTTTCCATACAGTCTCCTTTCATGCCACTATAATGTGGCAGGTTGTTCTTGTAATAATGAACGATAACGTCCACTATAAAAAACAAGCGGTTCACAATCTTCAAGGTGAATATCCGTTACTTTCCCAATAAATAACGTATGGTCACCTTCAACATGTTCTGCCGAAACTTCACAAGCAATTTGTGCAACTGCACCAGGAATAACTGGTTTTCCATCAAGACGATCAAACACGACTTCACGGTCTTTTAGTTGCCCAGCAAAAATCATGGAAACCTCTTGTTGATCAGCAGCTAAAATATTGACTGTAAATATTTGGCTTTCTTTAATTTTGTTCAAGAATTTTTGCTTTTTCTCCAATTGAGATAACAACAAGCTTTGGATCAAGTGACACGGACATAAAAGCATTTGCTGTCATACCATGAACTCCTTCTCCTTCCACTTCTGTTGCAATCACTGTTACACCTGTTGCAAATTTCCCCATTGCATTACGAAATTGACGATCATCCATTTCTTGAAACCTCCTATTTTTGAATTTTATTTACATATATATTTTGAACAAAATGTAAGTTTCGTTCTCTCATTAACCTCTAATTCCTCAATCAAAACCAAATAAATTCTATTCCGTAAGCAGCTACGGAATCTTCATATAAAGATGTCTTATGTGTAGCTACTGATAAAATATCTCTTATAAATAATTCGATTGATACCGCCTTTATAAAGAGCTCCACCTCCAAGTGTTAAAAGAATTCTTACCGCGATATCTGTGCAGAGTCTTCGATGACTTTTGTCCGAATCGCAAAGAATTCTGATAGATGGGGTTGTCGCACCATCTTTTTCATAGTTTTCTAATAAACTAATATATTTATCCATTAATGCCTCTGCTGCATGAAAGTGTGTCGTCATTTCTGCTAATAACCCTTTGGCTTCGTGGAGACTCGCTTTCTCTTACTCCGTCCATTAATCGAACACGTTTTTCGGTAGCTTTTTTAAATTCTTCAATTAATCGTTCTGCACCACCTAGTGCGATGTTTGGAAATCCAAGATAGAAAGTAGGATAGAATGGAACATGATATAAAGGATATTCCTTGATCATAATCTTCCTCTGGTGGTCTTCTAGTAGCATCTGCTGCACTTTGGACGTAAAATACGTTCCATTGGGACATATACATTATCCGCAATGACTTGGTTACTTCCACTGCCTCTAAGTCCAAAAGTATCCCAGTTTTCCACAATTTGAACTTCTGATGCCTTTAAAATTGGTAAACAAATTTCTGGCTTGTCACTATCAGGGAATTGGATCTTAACCCCAAGACCGATCCAATCACTATAGAGACAGCCACTAGCAAAATTCCACTTTCCACTGATTCGATAACCATCGCCATCCTTTTCTGCCTTTCCTAAGGCTGCGAATACATCACAGATTAATCCGCCTTGATTCGACAATTTCATCTCTCCTTTTGACGGAAGATAAGCAGGCAATATATTATGGAGTGGATAAAGATACGTTAACCAAGCTGCTGAAATATTATAATAGGAAACGGTACGGACAATCTTTGCGAACGTTTTCAAATCTACTTGAGGTCCACCATATTTCTTAGGGAGCATAATCTGAGATATTTGTGTTTCTTTGATTAGATTAACGACATTCTCAGAAATCGTTGCATTTTTCTCTGCTTGTTGTGCTTCTTGTTCCGCCAGTTTTCCGATTCTTTTCGCACCCTCTAATAATTGTTCAATTGTTATATTTTTTTCTTTTAATGTTTGATTTCCCATATTAACACCCCTTCTATTTTGTTTATTGATAGTTTACTAATATTAGAAAAATATCGTATCTGATTTGTTTAACTACTTGATATCGCTTTCAAATTACACTGTTTTAAACTTGCTTATATTATTTATCCTCCATTATCTACAGTTTAGTAAATTTCTGAATTTTCATGACTAGAGCAAAAATTGTTCATGATTTTTCTTTTTATCGCTATTTTTTGTTCATCTTATCAGACACCGAGATTAAAATACTTCAGCATAAAAGAAAGACCACCAGCAAAAAACTGGATGGTCGACGTTTTACAGAAAGGCTCAATTATATAATACTATTGATGTTTGACTCATTTTAGCCAGAAGTCATATGAATCACTCTATCTTCAACATATCTAAAGGATCTATATTTCTATTCGAGATCTAATTCACCTAAAGCAATTAAGGATTTAATAATCAGCAGCAATTGATGCATTTCATTTGAATCCCGAAGATCTTTTTCTAACAAACTTTCAATCTTATTAATCCTATGCCTTAATCCACTCATTGAGAGAGAAAGATCACTCATGGTTTGCTCAAGTTTTCCTCCATTAAACAAGTAAATGTATAAGGTTTTAATGAGCTCTATTGCTTTAGGATCGTTCGTATTGTATAAAGGGCCAAGCTCTTGCTCTGCAATCATTTTAATTCCGTCCTTATTTTTGGAATTAATCAGCACTCCAACGATTCCTAATGTTTGAAATGGAACAATTTTATTCTTTATTGCTAACCGTAATGCAATTGTTGCTTCCTCATAATATTTTGATGCATATGTAATATTATCACCCTTATTACTAATTCCAAACTTAAATTCACCTCGAGGATATTTTTGCATCAAATAATCATAAAATTGTTTGATTACATCATAGATTTTGGACATTCTTGACGGCTTCTTTCGTAATAAATAGGATCAATATTCCCATCGCGTTGACTTACCAATATATTATGCTTTTTTTTATTAAAGTAATCGAAAAGTAGTTTCAAGAATTTGTTCCTGTAAAAGAAATTCTTCCTCAATAGACAATATTGAACTTTGCGTTTTTTTATATTCCATTATCGCTATATAATACGGCTGTCCAAGGTCTATACCTGTATATTTTCCTCTTTTGATTATTTCATTGCCGGGAATTGTGCATTGTAATATTTGTTCTAAGAAAATTCCCCTTCATTCTCTCAAAGGATTCAAACTTAGTCTTCTCATTTAACAGAATAAGAGAAGCCGCATTTGCAACACGATCTAAAAGTAAATAATCTTCCTCTTGTTTATCATTTTTTATGTCATCATAAATAAAGGAGCAATATCCTAAAACCTTTTTTTGTACAAGAATCGGAGTATATGAGACGTTCCTGTATAGGCGGTTTTGATTAGTTTTCTTTCCTAAAGTGGTAATAGGATTCTGCTCTGTTCTTTTTAATAGATATTTTGTACTTTCTCTTGAATATATTGTTCCATATCAGCTTTTAATTCCAGATTGTTTTTCTTCTGATAAACCCGAATAAGTAATAGTTTGAAAGTCTAAATCTTCAATAGCAATCGGAATTTGAGACGATGTCAAATACCATATTGGCTATTGTCTTGCAAATTACTTCCATAGGAAATCTCTTCCGTTAATTTTTTTTGAAAATTAGACAATCGTGTAATGAATTTTTGTTGCTCTAGCAATTGTTCATATGTATACTCTAATTCTCCTTAATAGGTGTTTGATTGTAAAAATGGATGTTCCTCTTCCCTTTCATTTTCCCATTCTCTTTGTGTTCTTATAATCCATCGACACTCTGAATCTCCCTTTCCCACACATGTTACCTCTTTAGCAAGAACTCGTTCTCCGATTATTGTTGAAATAAAACCACTTGTATAACCAATAAGTGTATGACAAACCGCGCCTTTGAGATAGGCCTAATTTGTTTTATATGCTCCTACTGCCTCATAAGAATCAATCCAAGTACCAGTTGAATAATAGAGATATAATGGTTATGATTTTCATCAAATTCTACGGTAGCAATCATGCTTTATCATCCCTCTAATATGACCGTTATTAATATGTTGCAATAGGTCCACGTTTGATTAAAGATTCTAACGTTAAGTTCATTTGCAAAGCTTCTTTCGCATCATGTACACCTGTTTCCCAACCAAATTGAAACAGAAAACCTTTTATTCTCTCTATTCCTATATTCCTAGCCAGTTGATGGCGAAGAATTCGAAAAGCCGATGATGATGTAAAAATCTTCCCGTTATTCCTATCTAAATTATAGTTGTAACTCTCCTTAGAAATATCAATTCTCACCCTAACACTCCCTATCCCCTCGATTTATAAAATATGGAAATAAATAATAATAAAGTATATAATTGGTATACTTTCAAGTGATATAACAATATAACAAATATGATGTAAGCGCAATCAATTTTTTACTCCTCAGTATAGATAACTGCGGATTTATAACGTTAAAGATATCCCAATACTAAAAGCCCAATTTCTCAAGAAATTGGGCTTTCTTTATTTCACAATCGAACCCGATCGCGAACAAAAAATCCATATTATAGAAATTATTGACTAGAAATTATTCCATTGGCTTTTGCTATAAGTTCGTTATGATCATCATAAATAAAAAATAATCCGTATGATTTAGTATTTTACCCTTCTTTACTAAATGTACATCTACAAATTAGAAATTCCCCTTTTGTCTGTCCTTTATTGCGATTCCTTAGGCAACCTTCTCCGTTTTAAATACCCAGTGCTAGAAGAGTTTGTTGATAATGCTGGTATCATCCAACCTAAAATTTTGCCGATGAAATAGGCGGCAATTAGTGTACCGATTCCAATTGATCCTAATGATTGAATGAAAATTAAACATATTGCACCAGCAACACAAATATTTATTAAATCGCTTAAAATTTTTGCTTTACTAAATTTCAAATTAAATTTTTCTCTAATTACAAAAGTTAACGCATCGTATGGCATTAATGGAAGTCTCGCTGTAGAATAACTGATTAAACCGACAGATACAACGAATAAACTAACAATTAAATAATACAATTCGAGCAAAGATGGTTTCAGGTGTAGGGAAAAGTTGTACAATGAGGAGCGTTGCATCCATGAAGAACCCGAATAAAACCGAAATAATGAATTGAACTGCAAATTCATTTAACTCCATTCGTTTACTTAATATTACTTGAATAATAATATATAAAACATTTGCAAGCACCGTTGTAGCACCAACCGATAAGCCAGTCGTTAGCGCACTTGCATACGCTAGTGATGACACAGGCGATACCCCAAATCCTGCTTGAATCGACAGGCTAACGCCAAACGACATAAAAAATAAGCCGAGCACGTATAAGACTGAGTCGCTTCATTGTTCTATTAAAATGATTCATAATACCGCTCACTTTCTATTAATATAAATACTTAAAAACATGAATATAGTATTAAATATAACATCAAATTCAAGATATGAATAATATATATATGATAAACTAATCATATTAAAAAACATATAATGGAGAGATGAAATGGATATTCGACAATTAAATTACTTTAAAGAAATTGTGAAACAAGGAAGCATTTCAAAAGCGGCAGAAGTACTCCATATTGCGCAGCCGCCTCTTAGTCAGTTATTAAAAAAGCTTGAAACATGAGCTTGGCACGACTTTAATCCATCGATATCGTAAAAAATGGGAGCTTACAGAAACAGGTAAAATATTATATCAATATGCCGATCAAATGTTAATGCAAATGCAAGATGTAAAGCAACAAATTCAAGAAATTGAACAAGGTATAGCAGGAACAGTAAGAATCGGTGTATCATCTGTATGTTCAAATATACTCATTGACTATGTTAGTATGTTTAGAACACAATATCCCAAATATGAAAATGAGTATTAGTCAACAGGCAACTCAGAAGAATTATTAAAAAGACTAGAACAAAGAGAAATTGATATTGCATTACTTTTACGATCCGAGCAATAGTGAACAATATAAGATGAAAATATTAAAAAAACAGCCATATCGTCTGTGATTATTCCAACAAGTTGGGTAACATCTATTTTCATCGCAGTATATGACGTTTGAAAAAATAGTCTCAATTCCCTTTTATTATGTTAGGGGCGATAGAAGGACATTCTTTTACATGAGAGTATTCTCAAAGTGTTTAATGAACATAATCTGAAGCCGAATATCATAATCGAGTGCAAAGATATAACAATGATTGTAGCACTTGTAAACAGAGGATTAGGTTTATCTATTATTCCAAGAATGAATTATACATCGTTTTTTTTAGAACATATAATGCTTTTTGAATTGAAACAATTTGATTTTATATGGAGCCCGTTTTTTTAAGATTAAAAGATGAACCAATCTCAAAGGCAGCTACCCAATTTTGGGAGAGCGTTGATTAGACGAAGTAAACGTTTTATAGCAGTCGGACTTTCAAATATTTCATTTCTCTTACTTGGTACTAATATAATCGCAATTGCCGCAACTACCTCAGCAATAACAAATGTATAGAAACAACAATGAATGATTCATCTTATCATCAAAAGAAATTGAAAAAATGGACGTTACACCTTATATTTGAAAGGGTAATTTATGAAATTACATAATTGAGGTCAAAAAGTGACTCTGAAATGGAGGATGTAAGCATTGTGAAGTTAGGCCCACGCGTTATTAAAACAGGAATCGCAGTTACACTTGCTCTATATGTTTGTTCGATCTTTAACCTTGAATCAGCCATGCTTGCTGGAGTAGCTGCCATTTTTACGATTCAACCATCGATTTACCGAACATGGAAGCATGTTTGGAATCAAGTGCAAACAAATATCTTAGGTGCCATTATCGCTCTTATTGCTTTGCATTTTCTTGGCAATGATCCATTCGCCATAGGCCTTGTCATGATTATCGTGATTGTCATCAGTTTAAAATTAAAGATGGAGGAAACCATTTCCCTTACATTGGTCACCGTGCTCGCTGTTATGAGTGCACCAGGAAGTGAGGATTTGATCTATGCATTGCATCGCTTTGGCATTACTTTCATTGGAATAACAGCAGCTGTATTAGTTAATATTTTTGTTTCTCCACCAAATTATAAGAAAAATTACATAGAGAAAGTTCATACTGTTTTTCAAAATATGTCCATCCTTTTGCGGACCGCTATTTCTAATGAAATGACAGAAAAATCGGTTCAAGATCAAATGAAACAATTAGAGAGTGATATTCTAAAATTAGAAGAACTATATAAGCTATTTGATGAAGAACGTGAGAAAATAGCGAAATTAAACAACATAGATTTACGCCAAATCGTTGTGTTTAAGCAAATGCTTAGATCGCTTCAACAAGGATTTATTGTACTAGAAAATATCGATGACTTTTATTTTCAAAGTAAACCAAACACCGAAGAAAATCTATTATTTGATCAACACTTAGAACAGCTAATCAAATATCATGAGCTTTTTTTATTAAAGTATGATGGTAAAATAAAAATCGATGAACCCCAACTTCAAGATGATCTCATGAAACAAACTAGCTCTTTTTTAGAAACTATTATTTATTCTGATAGCAAACATCATATACAAAAAATCCAACTCGCTGTCATCGGCTCATCCATTTATAATTACGCGTTCCAAATTGAACGGCTGAATCGACTTGTTGAACAATATAAAAGAAAATCACAATAAACTTAGCCATTCATCTATCAATCCAAAAAACAACGCTTGAGTATTTCTAAGCGTTATTTTTTTATGTAATCTAGCCTCTTCCCTATCCACTAGGCAAACAAATATGTCGTTACACATCCCATTCCCCTCTCCTGCTAAAAATCAAAATCTAAGAATAGATTTATGAAAACTAGACAAAACACATATTGAAAAAGGACATGATGCGGAACCTTATTAAACATAGGCAGGTAACATTTGCGGATAAAGAATAGATACTTGAACATGTTAGACAATAGGATGGCAGGTAGCCATCTTTATTTGTCTAACTATGATAAACGCTAAAAATTAATGGTAATGATTAATCTGTTGTTTTGAATTGCGTAAAGAAAAAAATGAAAATAATGAGCGGCAAAGCTATTAAGAATACACTAGTTTCGGAGGGTTTTACTGTAGGTAAATCCGTTAAAGACATTTTGATCATCCCTTTTCGACTTTCTCCATAATTCAGGTGGAACTTGATAATGGGCCGAAACTTGGCTTTTGAAGAATTGAAAATCATTTTCAAGGTTAGGCAATGCAGGTATAATTTTTGGGAAGCCAAATATTGGGCCACTTATATTCATAGTAAAGGACCCAGGGGCAATAAAAGTCCCCTCAACATTAATATCATCATTCAATAAAAAAATTGCGAGCAAAATATCTATCATATCTATGACGATACCTCCTGCTCTGCTATGATCCTTTCCTTCGAGGCGCCTCCCTCCGAAAATTGGGCCTCCGATGGAGACTGAAAACCTCCCTGGGCGAACGAAGACGCCACTAATCGTAACCTGCCCTGTTAATAATAGTACATGCAGCCACTGTGTCGATGGTACGTTGGATGGAATGGATTTTTTCAAGTTCACTTACTTGATTGTCTACACCCCCCATTAACATCACACCCTTACCGTCAGTCTATTCTTGAAGCCTATATTTGTTCATTATAACTTCGTGTTTCTCCGTTCATCAATTACTGAAAGAATGGCTTTTTCGATTTCCTCATAGCCTGTACAGCGGCATATATTCGATTGCAGCCATTCTTCTATTTGCTCATAAGCTGGCTCAGAATAATTTGATAAAAGGGCATGGCTATTCATGATAAAGCCAGGGGTGCAATACCCGCATTGAAAGGCAAAATGTTTTATGAATGCTTTTTGGATAGGGGTATCCTTCAGTCCTTCAATCGTAGTAATTCTATGCCCAATCGCCTCCACAGAAAGCATAAGGCAAGACTTCATCGGCTGCTTCCCCACTATAACCGTACAAGCACCACAATCTCCATTCAAGCAACCCGGCTTGGCACCGGTGAGTCCAAGCTTTCCCCTTAATGTTTCCAATAGCGTTTCTGAAGAATAGACGTCTGCTTGGTAACCTTCCCCATTCACATCTAAATGAATACTCCGCTTTTCACTCAATTTATCCCCCACCTAACTCTAATAAAATGTCGTTTAAAATCGTTTTCAAAACAAATAATCGATATTGTTTTGAACCTTCCGTGTCATCCAATACAGGATGTGGTACCATACGTAGTGCCTGCTCGATTCTTTCTTCAGTAGATAATTCCCGATTATTTAAAGCATGCTCCATTTCTACAGATCGAAATGGAAATGGACAAACACCGCTAAAAGCAACTCTTACTTGGCCCTCTTTTTTTACAGCTGCTGCTGTAATAAGTGGATATCCAGTTTCCCATTGCTGTCTTCTCTTAACATGGTAGTAGGGCAGTGACACATCCGCCTTCGTCGTTACAGCCTGTATGAGTAGTTCCCCTTTTTTTAATTTCAGCCCTCCATTGAAGATGTCCATAGCCTGTTTGACTTTGACTCCTGTTCGATCACCGATCAAAACTTTACTCTCCGTCAGAAGAAACGGTAACACGGCTTCCCGATAAAAAATCTGTCCGCACAGATTGCCTCCGATGGTTATCTTATTGCGTGCAGTACGGTCAGCAATCCCTTGGGAAGCCTGACGTAAAAGCGGAAAATAATTTTCCTCCTCAATTGTAGTAAGGGACAATCCGGAGCCTGTAATCAGAAATCCATCATGGAATCCTGACATTTGGCACTCCCTAATCGCCTTAATATCTATGACAGCCTTTGTTTGGACAAGATTAATCCTAGCCAAGGTAATGATTTCTGTACCACCTGAGTAATAAATCGGCTCCTTTCCTTCTTTATCAAGAGATTCATATAATTGAAGAGCTTCCGAAAGTGTAGTGGGCCGGTGATATTCAAAATCATATGGAATCATGCACGCGCCCCTCCCTGTGTAGCCCAAATCAATTCGGGCAACAGAGGCAGTCGATTTAAGTCCACTCCCGCTGCCAACGAAAGACTATTTCCTAATGCAGCCGGCATGCCAAGCAGTCCATGCTCTCCGGCACCTCGCGCTCCATAAGGACCATCTAAATGTGGTGTTTCAATAAACTCACAAATGTATTCAGGCTGCTCGCCAAAACGAAGTGGACGATAGGTGCGAAGCTGAGGGTTTAATACTCTCCCGCCTTCATCAAAATAGAAGGTTTCCCTTCCCGCGAATGCAATGCCCATGCTCATCGCTCCTGTCACCTGACCTCGAGCTGTCTTTTCATTTAAAACTTTTCCAATATCCATAACGGATACAGCTTTTGTAATTTTATACATATAAGTAACGAGGATCATATTCGACTTCTACGCCTTGTGCACCAACCGCCCATTCGGGTCCAGGATTACCTGCTCCTGTTTCTTTGTCCAGCTTAGTTATGCCTCGTGACATATAGGTTCCCCTCCCTATTACTTGCCCACCTATAGCATTACCATTTGGATAGGTATATCCATACGCAATCTCTTTTATATCGATTCCGTGTGTTGGCTCTCCACGAACATAGACACGACCAGAAGCCACTTCCAAATCCTCTGTTGAAGAACGCAAAACAATAGAAGCGATGTGCTTTAATTGCCGAATGGCATCATCTGCAGCAGATTGGGCTGCTCTTCCTGCCATTAACGCCCCCCTACTCGCCACTGTTTTCCAATGCTCTGGAGTATTCTGTGTATGGACATTCATTTGAACATGGACATGTTCTATTTCGATTTGTAGTTTTTCAGCAACGATTTGGGCTAAAATCGTTTTTGTTCCCGTTCCAATTTCGACAACGCCAGAAATGACATTTACACTTCCATCAGGATTAAAGGTAATAATTACTCCTGAGCTAGCATTTGTATCGATCGTTGAGTTTTTCCAAACGCAGCTTATACCTTTTGCTACTATTTTTCCATTTTCTAGCTTAATAAGCTGTCCTTGTTCCCATTTCATTAATTCTTTTAATCTTCTAATGCACGCTGGCACGTTTCCAACTGTACTGCTATTGAGGATGACCTGAGTCGGTGTTGTATCACCTGGCAGGATAGCGTTTTTCAAGCGTAATTCTAACGGGTCGATATTGATTTTTCTCGCAAGGATGTCCATTGTACGTTCGAACGCAAACAAAACCTCCGAATGAGCGAATCCTCGAAAAGGGGCGGGATATGGATGGTTAGTGTACATACACAATGAATCGCAAAAAATATTCTCTATACGATAAGGACCCGTACAATCGACTGCGCCAGCCCGGCTCAAATCCGCGGCTTTATCCGAATAGGCCCCACCATCCCATAGATAGAGAATATCTGCTGCTTGAAGTTTGCCATCCTTTGTGCATCCAAGCTTAATTCTTGCCTCCAGCCCAATATGTCCTGGTGACGTGAGCATATCCTCTTCACGAGAGTTTTCAACTTTCACTAATCGTCCGCCTACTGCCTTGGAGGCTATATAAGCTAATAGCTCAAGCTGAACAGACGCCTTCCCTCCATACGCGCCGCCCACTAACGGAGTATGGACAATCACTTTGCCAACTGGAATATCAAAATAGTCACTGATCAATCTTTTGATCATAAAGGGTGCCTGTGAGGATGATGTGATTTCTACATCCCCATTCGCATGAATTTGAGCATAGGAGCAACGTGTCTCCATTGCAGCGTGGTCTGATGGAGCAAATGAATAGGTGGCTTCGACCTGCACCTCACTTGCCGCCCATCCCTTTTCCTGATTCCCCTTTCTTATTTTTGCAAAGTTTGCAATATTGGTTCCTGGCTGAGGATATGCTTCAGGAATTTTTTGATATTGACCAAGATTTTTATGTAAAATAGGTGCGTTTTCCTGAAGGGCTTCACTCGGAGAATTAACGACAGGGAGAGGATCATACGTAACGTTGATTAAATTTGCGGCCAATCGCGCTTGTTTTTTTGTTTCGGCCACGACAAGAGCAACAACCTCACCATGATAACGTACTATATCTTTTGCTATGGGGTATCGATCACGAATTTCTTCTCCTGTTAGTGGAAGGTTTCCACCCTTTATGATGGCGCGAACACCTGGCGATTTCTGAGCTTCCCTACTGTCGATATGTTTAATATATGCATGGGCATAAGGGCTAATTATTTTTTCAACGTGCAATGTACCTGTAGTTAATTCATCAGCTGTATATTTCGCTTTCCCTGTTACTTTTTCCAAGGCGTCCTTTCTAATGATACCTTTCCCGATAAAATCCAAGGTAAATCCCCCTTTTTAAGTATAACGTCCTTGCCAAAATAGGTATTCTTCATAGGTATCGATATCCGTTAGAAATTCTTTTTGAACATCAATCGTTATTCCTTTCCTCTCATTAGAGCCGCGAAATAATTTTCTTGCGCCTTCATCCCCTCTCAAGCGTTTAAATTCAGAAAATATCTCTTTAGAAACAAGGAGTGGCGGTTGAATAATTTTCTGATGACTCGCCGCTACAAAGGAAGAATCTGCATGATTCTGAAAAACAGCCGCAAGCTGTCTTAACATATCTTTTGTAATAAAGGGTTGATCGGCGAGTAATATCATTGCCCCATCTGCACCAGAATCCACCACATGCTCTATACCTTTCTTCAAAGAAACAGAGAGCCCTTCGGTAGATTCATGTATTGGAACAAAAACAAGGCTGTCTAATTTTTCTAAAGGAAGAATCCACTTTAGGGGATCATCGGCTTTAATGATCACAAAAATTTTTTCAAATAGACGAACATCTATCGCTGTTTGTAAAGCTTTGCAACCTAAGAACGAATCTCCTAATGGTAAAGCAAGCTTATTTCTTCCCATTCTACAACTATTTCCAGCTGCCAAATAAATTGCATTGAGCTTCTGTTTTTTCATGTCACTTTTTTTCCCCTATAGCATGCGATAATTTCAGCCATGATGCTAACAGCGATTTCTTCTGGTCCTTGTGCGCCAATTGACAAGCCAATCGGTGTTGATATTTGTTTGGGGAATCCATTCTTAAGCAAGGATTCCGACCGTTGTTTGGAGCCTAACAGCCCTAGATAACGGACCGAATGCTCACTGATCAATTGGATCATTTCTTGATCCCGATAGAAATTATGGCTCATGATGATTACAAAATCTGTTGAAAGCAATTCAAGTTCTTGAAAAATCTCATTCGGAAAACCTATGATAAGACGGTCAGCATCAGGAAAATGTTCTTTATTGCAAAAGGCCTCACGCCAATCACAAACCGTAACAGAAAAACCACAAGCGGAGGCTAATTTTGCCACAGGTACTGCATCAATTCCTGCTCCAAACACGATGATACGGGGCTGTGGGAAAATAATGTGAGTAAATGAATACAAGCCGTTCTCTCGGTCAAGCCGCAACTCACAGTTTAGACTACCTTCCATCCCTTCATATCTCAAGGCTGTCCATTCATATTGAAGAAGTGAAAAATCATATGATAAGCTTTTTGTTAAGATAATTGCTTTACCATTCTCCATTTCTTTTCTCATATTTGCTACATGTTTAATAAATAATTCATCTATTCGTTCTAATAAAATAAAAAGAACCCCGTTGCAGCCCACTCCATAGCCTAGACTTGGCTCCTCCTCATAGCTTAAATCGTAGACACATAATTTAGACCGCTTACCCTTGAAGACCTGATGTGACTGTTGAATAATATCTTCTTCCAAACATCCAGGGCTTAAGACTCCGAGACTTGTACCATCTTTCCTAATCAGCATGGTCGTCCCCGCCTTTAAATAAGCAGACCCTTCTACATGAATGATTGTAGCTAAAACAGAATCCTCGGAAGATGCATGGAGCTCTGTCAGTATTTGATAGATGTTATTCAATGACTTCTCCTTTTATATAACCAAAATATTTTTCTATTCATATATATTGTCCTGCTCGTAAAAAGATGAGTAGAAATCAGAAAATTAAAAGGAATGAATTTGTATGAGGTGAGAAACAATAAACCAAGAGAAACGTCAATTTTATTATTGACACACTCTATGAATACTATATAAAACAGGAGGTTAACTGATATGGAATCATATCCAAAGGCGATACATGCTGTGAGATATGTAGGCGGTACGATATTAATCATAGGCATTGCTATTTTCTTGTATGGATTTTTTGTAAGCTCCTATAGTTATGCGACAAGTGTAGGGATTGGTACAATAATGAGTGCTGTTTTTATCTTTATTATGGGTATGTTTTTATTAGCTACTGAAGAAATGTTGCTAAAAACGCAGCGTGCCAAAAAATAAAACCATGATGTTCTATTAACGGGTTTACTTATGGGTGCAAAACAGGAAATAACAGGTCAAATCACTTGTTCCTTCGCATGTTTTTTCATCACTTAATTCACGGGAAAATTCAGCAAGAAAAAAGTCCTTCACAACCCCGATGAAAGACTTTTTTCTTCTCGCTTGACCCATTTTTGTCCTTCACAACCCTGATGAGGGACTTTTTTCTTCTCGCTTGACCCAGTTTTGTCCTTCACTCCCCTGATGAGGGACTTTTTTCTTCTTGCTTGACTCAGTTTTGTCCTTCACAACCCTGATGAAGGTCTTTTTTCTTCTCGCTTGCCCCATTTTTGTGTATTACGTACTTATTTGCGATTGAAAATGAATTAAAAAAGGGAAATAAATTGCAGACATATCATCTTAATATCCCTTCACACAATAAAACGCAACAACTTGTCCCCTTTCTAGAAAATATTTCATCCTGATAATTTGAAAATAGAGTAGGCTCATGAAATATATCATACGCCGCTCACATATGCGTCTAAAAATGCAATGCCAAACATACAAAAAAGAGAGCGATGAGAAGCCCTCTTTAATACATCAAACTAATATTTCCAACCCCAAATCATACATAATAGTGTACCGAAAACAGTTATTAAAGCAATGAATATGGCGTAATATAGAGTCGCGAAAATTGATTTGCTATCCTCTGTTTCACGAGCATGCATAAACACAACGAGTTGAACAGCTGCTTGTATAAATGCTGTTACTATAAAAATCGCCATGCCTGTTGCTCTTGACATATTGAAGAAATAAACTGAAAGGGCCGCTAACGTCAAAACCAGTGACAATACAAAGCCCCACACCTGTTTAGTCGGAAATAATTCCCTCATGATCGTGTCATCCCTTCCAAGTAGATAAAGGTAAAGATAAAAATCCACACAACATCCAAGAAATGCCAGTAAAGAGAAAAAATGAATGATTTATTGGCTGTCTCAGGCGTTAACCCACGCTTTTTCACTTGGAGGATAATAAATAATCCCCAAAAAAATCCTAGTGTGACGTGAGCTCCATGCGTTCCTAATGTTGTAAAGAGCATCGATGTAAAGGCACTAGTTTGCAGGGTAGCTCCTTCATGATAATAGGTAATGAACTCATCAATTTCAAAGCCTAAGAATCCTAGTCCAAGGAGAAGGGTAATGACAAAGAATGTCAACATAGCCTTCTTGTTTCCAAGCCGCATGGCATGAATTCCAAGCCCGATAACAAAGCTACTTGTTAAGAGCAAAAAGGTTTCCATAAGTACTGGGAAGATCTCAAAAATTTCTGCCCCAGTAGGACCGTCACCTGTACGGTCCACTAATGTAAAATAAGATGTAAAGAGTGTTCCAAAGAGCATAATTTCAGCACCAAGGAAAACCCAGAAGCCTAAAATATTTAAACGATTTTGTTCCGTACTATATTCAAGAGGCTGCGAGTGATCTACTTTCATTTATGACTACCTCCCATTTTCACTTCTGTTTCTTTAATTTCTTCTACAGAAATGTAATGCCCATGATCAATTTCGAATGAACGATGAGCCATGCAAACAAAGATACCGATTAACGCCAATAATCGCAAGAAACCACATGCTGAATACTAACGCAAATCCAAAGACAAAGAAGATACAGGACATGATAAACGGTACGCCGCTGTTATTAGGCATATGAATTTTTTCATAGTCACCTTTGAATAATTCATGCCCCTTGTATTTAGCATCCCAAAATGGCTCCCTTGAGTCCACTTGTGGAATAATAGCAAAGTTATACTCGGGTACTGGATTATGGGTAGCCCATTCAAGAGAACGTGCATCCCACGGATCATCGCCAACATGCTCTTGGAGCATGGCGAATGCTGTAGTAAATCGTATACACGATTAATACAAAGCTGATAGCCATAAAAGCCGCCCCTATAAAGGAAACAAAATTTAATGGTCCATATCCAGTTGCTTCAGAGTACGTATACATACGACGTGCTTGTCCATCTAAACCAGTGATATACATAGGGAAGAAGGCTAAGGAAAAACCAATAGTTAGAAACCAGAACGCCCATTTCCCAATCCTTTCATTTAACATGAAACCAAAAATTTTCGGCCAGTAGTAAGTGCTGCCAGCAAGCACGGCAAATGCTACACCTGGAATGATGACATTGTGGAAGTGAGCTACTAAAAACATTGTATTATGGTATTGATAATCCGCTGCCGACATCGCAAGCATAACCCCAGTAACTCCACCAATTGTGAAAAGAGGGATGAAAGCTATTGAATAAAGCATAGGCACGGTAAACCTAATTCGACCTTTCCACATCGTGAACAACCAGTTAAAAATCTTGATGCCGGTCGGAACAGCAATGACCATCGTCGTGATAGAGAAAATACTATTAACATATGCGGTTTGACCCATTGTGAAAGAAATGATGCGTCCAAACAAAGAATGAATAAAGAGAGATTAAAACCATTGAAGCAACCATTGATTTGATAGCCATATATGTTACGTCGCGAAAAGGTTGGAATAATCTCACTAAAAATACCAAATGCAGGCAAGTATTAAGATATATACTTCAGGATGGCCCCAAACCCAGAACAGGTTAGCCCATAGCATATCCATACCGCCATCAGTCATTGTGAAAAACTTGGTTTCGAATAGTCGATCCATAGTTCCCATAAGCAGCGCTATCGTTAATACAGGGAATGCGAAAATGATAATAATGCTTGTAACGAAAGCAGACCATGTAAACATTGGCATTTTCATTAATGTCATACCGGGTGCTCTCATTTTAAGAATGGTCGTGATAAAGTTAATCCCGGTCATTAATGTACCTATTCCAGCTATCTGAATACCAATCATATAATAGTTCGTTCCAACATGCGAGCTAAATTCATTATCTGCAAGTGGAAAATAGGATGTCCAACCTGCATCAGGTGAACCACCAATTACAAAAGAGATGTTGAATAGCATCGCACCCATAAAAAATAACCAGAAACTGATGGCATTTAGACGTGGAAATGCTACATCTCGGGCTCCAATCTGTAATGGTACTACGAATGTTCATAAAAGCCATAATGTACGGCATAGCCATAAAGATAATCATCATAACCCCATGTGTTGAAAAAACCTCATTATAGTGTTGTGAATCTAATAATTTATTATCCGGTACGGCAGTTTGAGCACGCATCATCAGAGCATCTACTCCACCACGAAACAGCATCAACAAAGCAGATATTAGATACATAGTGCCAATTTTTTTATGATCGACTGTTGTTAGCCATTCACTCCATAAATAGATCCATTTTTTAAAGTGGGTTAAACCAAAAAGAATCAAAAAAACAGTAACACCAATGGCTATCATTGATGCGTAAATTGCGGGACTAGCATGAGGTACAGCAAATCTAGCGAAATAACCCATAGTTTTGTGTTTCCTTTCCGAAAATATTTTTCCTACGATAAACTAAGAAACTATTCATGATTGTGTGCCGATTTTTCTTTACTATTGTTTGACTTATCATCATGCTCCGTATGTTCACCTTTTGAATCTGCGTTCGAGTCACTTGAACCATGATGGTGCTCCAGCATGTTCACCTTCTGGAGCTGGTGAGAAGTCTAAATGCGTTCCAGTAAACGTTAGCTGTCCCGCATGACCAGGTTTTAATAATTCATTAAATCTTGCTTCTGTAATAGGTTTTGCCGTTGTTTTAACGTCCTTTACCCATTCATCAAACTTATCTTGTGACATAGCTTCAACGTGAAACATATTTTCTGCGAATCCTTTCCCACTAAAGTTTGCATTCCGGCCCATCATTTCACCTGCTTCATCAGCAGCTAAGTGTAATGTGGTCACCATGTCCGCCATGGCATATTTTTGACCACCCAATTGTGGAACCCAGAAACTCGTGATAGGTCCGAATGAATACAGTTTAAATTCAAGCGGTCGATTTGTTGGAATATATAGGTAATTCACTGTTTCAATATCGTTTTCCGGATAACTAAAATGCCACTTCCAGTCAGATGATGAAGCATAAATAACTAATGGATCTTGACCTTTGTACTCTTCCGGTGTGGCTTCAACTTTATTGTTGGTAATTATAGTAACCACTGAGAAGAAAATGACGATTAAAATTGGAACCCCAACAATAAGTGATTCCACAAGATGACTCCCTTCAATGTGAGGTGGTTCGTAATCTTTAGGTAGTTTAGAGTCACGATATTTTACCAACACAAAAATCAAAAAAGCACAAACAACCATAACAATAACTGACATTATCGCAATAGATAGCCAAATTACATTGGCTTGCGTTTGGGCTTGAGGTCCTTTAGGATCTAGAACCATTATTGATTCACAGCCAGTAAGCACAGCGGCTATGGTGGAGAGAACAGCTAATAAAGCCCATTTTGTTTTCATAATATGTACCCCTCTCTTTTTTAGGTTTTATTTCTAAGTTATCCTGAAAAAGTAAAGCTATGCGTATTTCTGCTAGATAATAAATCGGCATGAAAAAAGAACTAATTAACTAAATAAGAAAACAAAAAAGACTGAACCCGTTTCGATCGTCATTATGCGACGACCATTAGGAACAGCCTTGTCATGTAAAACTTCCTCCGCTATGTCATTTATCTCACTTTGACTCTGGCATAAAATTGAATGACTAATTAATAGGAAAAACCACTAACACATATAAACCCGTTTTTAGACGAGGTTAAAATAATTTTGACTTTAATGTAACTAAAAATTTAGATTACCAAACTCCTGCTTTATGAAAGAAGGCTTAGTACGATAAGCCTTCTTAGTCTTGTTGCTAACAAGATTGCAAATTAATATACATCTTTTCGAATGAAGGCAACAAACGAGATTACTAGAGCTGCTACCCACCATACAAAAAGCGTAGCTATAGATGAAAAAAGGGTCATTCCTTCAATAGGAGGTGCCTCCCCATTTAAATAATCCGTTAATGTTAAATTGACCATGAAAAAGTATTGAGCCGATTCCCATGAGGATACCATATTGGTTAAGATAGCACCTGATATGAGAGCGGCAAGCATAATGCCCATTCCTGCAGGAGTGCTACGAATGAGAACAGACAGCATAAAAGCAAGTGTACCTACTACAACCGCAACATACCAAACTAATCCTACATCCATGAATAGTAGCTGCCATTGAGGAAGTAAGCGCACACCGCTTGTATCTACATTTCCGTCCTGTACTTCAAAACCCGTTATAATGGGAGCATTCCAGCCTTGATAACCAAAAATCATTCCGGACAATAGATAAGACAGAACTGTCGTCATCACTACAATAATAGAAATAGCCAACAACAAGGAAACATATTTACTCAGTAATATTTTCCAGCGTTGTACAGGTCTGGTTAAGAGCAATTTAATCGTCCCTTGACTATTCTCCGATGATACAAGATCACTTGCTACAATCATCACGAGTAACGGAATGAATAAATCACTTGCATTTTCCATAAACATTCGCGTAAACGTTGCCGCTCCTGGCTCAGAAGGATTGATATTATGATCGAGATAATATTGCTGCTGCTTAATCGTTACTTGAATTTGTTCTCTCCATTCGTCTAGCAACCTACCTGATCCTAGGCGATTCTGCATATCAATAATCTGTTCTTGTAAAGCTGTTCGCCAATCATCTGTTCCTAGCTTTTCTCTTTGTTCTTCTACTTGCTTATATTGAGCATATGTAAATAAAATAACCAGTATGGCAACGATAACCCCGATAATAAGAAGTCTTTTTTTAGCAAGCAGCTTCATCATTTCATTTTGAATTAAGTTATTCAACATCTACACCTCCGCCGTCCGTAATCTCCAAAAATAAATCCTCTAACGTCGGAAGTCGTCGATTCATTTCAATAACCTGGACCGATTGACTTGTTAAAGCCGTATTCCACTTTGGTACTTCCTTTTCATCAAATGCTGTAACTAAATATCCATCAGCTGTTTCCATTACTTCCGTATAGGAATGTAAAATGGTTCTCCCTAACTCCAATGGTTCCACACGCCAGCTCATTCGTTGCTGTACGCCTAATAAGTCATTGACTGTGCCTACTTTGATGATCTTCCCTTTTGTCATAATCGCTACCCGATCGCATAGCAGTTGAATCTCACTTAATAAATGGGAAGATACAAGTACACTCAATCCTTCTTCTTTAGCAAGCATGCGAATAAATTGCCTCATCTCACGAATGCCTGCTGGGTCAAGACCATTTGTCGGCTCATCTAAAATAAGGAGCTTGGGACGGTTTAACATCGCTTGAGCAATTCCAAGTCTTTGACGCATACCAAGAGAATAGGTTTTCACTTTATCATGAATTCTCTTTTGCAAGCCGACTAGTTCAACAACTTCTTGGATTCTCTGCTCCTTCACATCTGGCAACATCCGTGCAAAATGAAGCAAATTGTCCCACCCACTTAAAAAGGAATATAACTCAGGATTTTCTACAATACATCCTAAGCATTGCATCGCTTTTTTATACTCCTTTTGAATATCAAAACCACAAATATGAATAGAACCAGCCGTTGGTTTAATTAAACCAACGAGCATTCGAATAGTTGTCGTTTTTCCTGCTCCGTTTGGTCCTAAAAATCCAAACACTTCCCCTTCTCTAACATTGAAACTAATATCTTTTATAATTTCTTTCTTTCGAATCACCTTTTTTAAAGCATGTACATCTAATGTCACTTCACTCATTTTCTCTTGCCTCCAAATTTATTAATGCAGCAATTCGTTCTGCCATTAAACGGTAGCCAGCACTATTCGGATGAAATTTATCCGAATATAAATAATCATTCACAGACAATTGAAACAAATCGAATGTTGGAACGAACACAGAATTCTCATAGCTCGCCATGGCCTCAGCTGTGTCATAATTCCATTGTCGAACAATTGCATTCATCTCCCCATTTTCATCTACTTCAATAAATGGATTATACAGACCAACGATAAATAAGGGAGCTGACGCATTGATTTGTCGTATTTCTTGAAATATTTCATCCACATTCATGATATAATTCGTTTTTATTTCTGATATAGTTTCTTGATTTAGATTAAATAATGTTCCTCCCTGCTGGAATAAATCATTGCCTCCAATCGTCATTAAAATAGCATCAGCTGCTCCAATTTGTCGTCTCACTTCTTGTTCTTTTATTTGTTCGACTAATTGGTCTGAAACTAGGCCTTTAATACCGAGATTTTGAACGTTAATTTTTTGGTCAAATTTCTTTTCAAGTTCCTCTGCTACCGTTCCAACATAGCCTTTTCCCGTTTCATCTCCGGTCCCTCTCGTCAATGAATCCCCTAAAGCAACTAAAGTGAATTCATCTGTCCGCTTCTCAATAGGTTGTGCAGACGGAACTGTAATGTTTGAATCGGATTTACTAGAATAGTCTATTACAGCCCAGCCAAAGCCAGCTAGACATAGCAAACTAAGCAATCCAGAGAAAATCGTTATGAATTGAACCCTCCATTTGCTCACATACACCCCTCCAAAATCATTTATTTACGAGTAAGATTAAAGCATAGAGTAGGAAAAAGGCAAAAATAAAAGACAAAAGAATGTACTTAAATCTTTTTACTTTGAAATGATAAAAACTTACGCGTTATATCAATTAAAAAGGTATACTATACACTTGTATACTAGTTTTTATTCCTTTTTGGACATGTCCAAGTGTAATAGATTTTTTCGGCTAGAATCAAATATACTTTTTTAGTTAATAAAGCAAAAGGAGCGTCTGATTTTGTTTCATTTCTTATTAAGTTTAGTAATCATCATTATTATTTCTCAGTTATTTGGTGCCCTAGCAAAAGTGATAGGTCAGCCTAAAGTCGTTGGAGAGATGGTGGGCGGTATTGTAATGGGTCCTTCTCTCTTGGGTATCTTCTTTCCAAATATTCAAGAGTGGCTATTTAACGAAGATATAAAAGAACATTTATACGTACTGAGTCAGCTCGGAATATCTTTATATATGTTTCTTATAGGAATTGATGTAGGCAAAGAAAAGATAGAGAATAAGCTAGTAAAAAATGCTATACAGCTTGCGCTGGTAGGAATCATTCCTACTTTTATTATGACATTTGTTCTGAGTTGGTATATTTATCCCTCTTTAGAACAAACGTTTACTACTCAATTAGTCTACTCTTTGTTTATGTCAGCTAGTATTTCTGTAACTGCCTTTCCTGTGCTAGTACGAATTTTAGACCAACAAAAGATGGTTCACACGAAGATGGGGAGATTTGTTGTTTTAGGTGCAAGTATAGATGACGCAATCGCCTGGATGATGCTTCCAATTGTTCTTTCTATAGCTAGCCTAAGTTTTTCAGTTAACAGTATTAGTATCATTATTTACATGATCCTTTACCTATTAGTGATGTTTTTTGTAGTGAAACCTATTCTACAATTTATTGTTACAAAGTACTCCGTGTTAAACAAAGAATGTTTTGCATTATTTATTTTGGTTTTTTTATGCAGTAGTCTTGTGTCTGAAAAAATTGGACTTCATGCTATTTTTGGAGGTTTTATAGCCGGATTAGTAGTACCAAGATTAAATAAAGTCACCAAAGATTTACACACTAAGATTTCAGATTTCGTAAATACACTTTTTGTTCCTATCTATTTCGTAAGTTCTGGTTTTAATGTAGATTTAAGCTCTTTTACAAGCAGTTATAATGTAGGAACTGTTTTACTGTTTATTGGAGCGGCATTTATAAGCAAATATTTCGCATGTATGCTTTATGCCAAAGTGACCGGCTACAATTGGAGGGAATCTAGTGCTATAGGGGCTTTAATGAATGCCCGAGGATTAATGTTATTAATATTTGCAAACATTGGTTTAAGTAGTAACTTGATTTCTAATACTGATTATTGCATCTTGTTCCTGATTGCAATTATTACAACGGCGCTTACCTCGCCTTTATTAAAATGGTCTTTATTCCCTAAAACTAAACGGTCTGTTATAAAAGGGGGTTATAATTAATGGAAATATTTATGTAAAATAAGAAGAGGACCACCTTTAGTAAAGGGGCCCTCTTCTTATTAGAATCCAGTAAGCAGGGTAAGAACCTAACTCCTTGCCGTATGACTACGATAGGTTTTCAAAACTTCCCTCCAAACCGTACCTACACCTTTCAATTTTTCATACACTCATATTTATTTTCCTTCGTTTAGCCTTGGTAATGTGACATCTGCATTCATCTTTTCTAACGCAGGGAAAGTGGATAAATTGGTTCGCAAATATCCAGCCATTTCAACGGCTTTTAAATAAAAATCTTCAAAATGCTTCGTAACTGTAGAGATATTTTCTACAACCTTTGCTATTTGCAAGAAAAGTTGTTTTCTCAAATGAGATTTAGGTGATTAAATACCACCTGCAACGCCGATTTCTTCGCCTGTGATAGCTGCTGCACCGTCTGAAGCTAAGAATACAGCTGTTGCACCAATTTCTGAAGGTTCTAGTAAACGTTTAATCCATTGTTTACCTAAGATGTGGTGATTTAGCGCTTCTTCTACCGTTGTTCCATCTTGTGCTGCAAGTTTCGGTAGTTGTTTTTCGATTAATTCTGTACGTACTGGACCTGGCTGAATTGTATTACAGGTGATCCCTTTCAATGCGTTTTCTAGTGCTGTTACTTTCGTAAAACCAACTTGGCCAAATTTAGCAGCACAATAAGCTGATTTATAAGCATCTGGAATTCTGCCGTGAGCGGAGGAAATATTGATAATCCTTCCTTTGTTTTGTTTTTGCATAGAAGGTAGGGCATGTTTCGTCATTAAGAATGTTCCTTTTAAAATGACGTCGTTTACAAGATCCCATTTTTCTACAGGGAAGTCTTCCACAGGAGAAATGAATTGAAGTCCTGCATTATTAACTAATACATCAACAGTACCACGTTCAGCAATCACTTGATCAATCGCGTTTTTTACATTTTCTTCGTCTGCTACGTTTACTTTGTAGCCTTTGGCATTTCCTAATTTTTCAGCTGCACTTTTCGCTGCTTCTTCATTTAAATCAAAGATTGCAACAAAGTCTCCATTTTCTATGAAGCATTCTGCAATGGCATATCCAATACCTTGAGCGGCCCCTGTTACTATTACTGTACGGTCTTTTTGAGTTGTCATGATTTTATCCCCCTAGTTGTTCATTGTTTTGGAATTTTGAAGAAAATTTGAGGTTCTGCTTTTTTATTTTAAAAAGGATGTCCATAAGTAAAATCTGGACATCCTTTTGTTCATCCTATATAAATACAATCACAAAAGAAATGATACGACTTGAAAAAAAAGCTTCTCCTTACTTTTATTGTATCTTTCAACGTATGCTTCAACTCTTTACTGTCTCAGCATTTTCAGGCATCATTTTTTCCCGTACTTCATTCGGAATCAGAAAAGCCTTTGGTTTTTCTTTAAATGATGTCCAGGCGCGAACTTCATAGCCCTCCGCTACCAGTTTTTCATCTTCTTTGAAAAACTTATGGCTAATTTTAAACACTTTTGGGTGTAACTCCACAACTGTACTACGAACCGTTACCTTATCTTCAAATAATAGCGGGCTCTTAAACTGACAATGCGTTTCAAGTAATGGAACACTCACTTGTTGTTCAGCATACAAGGTCGAAGATGGATACCCAATGGCCCCTAAGAATTCATGTGTTGCTTCATCCATCCATTTATAAAAGTTTGGATAAAATACAATTCCCGCAGCATCCGTATCGCCCCATTTTACTTTAAAAGAATAATCTACAATCATTTTCACTAACTCCCCTCTACTTAACATTCTACAATTTTCTCTACATAGCGATTATTAAGAAATCGTTTTTACCTTATCCTCTTTTTTCTTTACACCACTTAATTCATTTCTCTTCAGTGTTAGAATAACCGCACCACCAAGAATAATTAATGTACCAAGTGTGAACATCCCGGTTGAAATAGCTAACTGTCCGAAGATCATTGGACCAACAAAGCCCCCCAAACTCGCAAATGCATTAACCATTGCAATGCCGGCTGGTGCAGTAGATTCCGTAAAAAATAGTGTCATAAAGGAGAAAAAGGTGCCTATAAACCCATACAGTCCAATGGCTGCAAAGGCAATCAAGGTAATCGTCATCGTTGCACTATCTGCAAAACCAGACATAATAAAACATACTCCTGCAATAAGAAGACTTCCAATCAAATGTTTCCGATGTTCCTTTCGTTTATCGGAACTCCATGCAAAGAGTAGCATAGAAGGAATCCCAACTAGTGCTGGTATAATCGTTAACCAACCAATTTCCATATTACTAGAATTAGCAGCAAATGATTTAATGATACTAGGAAGCCAGAAGCCAAGACCATACATCGATGTATAATGAGCAAAGTAAATAAAAGCTAACTTCCATACCTTTGAATCTTTAATCATGTCTAATTTCGTTGCTTTATTTACCGCAAGGCTTTGACTTCTTTCTCTATCTAGTTCATTTTCCAGCCAATTTTTTTGTTCATCCGTTAACCATTTAGCATCTTTTGGACGATTCGTTAAGTAAAATAATACGACAATCCCTAAAATAATGGCCGGGCTTCCTTCAAGAATAAACATCCATCTCCAACCCGCCATCCCATTCCATGCAATATTATCCATAATCCAGGTTGATAACGGGGCCCCTATAATGGTACCAATTGGTAAAGCCAAAGTAAGAATTGCAGAAGCACGCCCTCTTTCTTGGCTTCGAAACCAATAGGTAAAATATAAAATAAGCCCCGGGAAAAAGCCTGCCTCAGCAATTCCCATTAAAAAACGAAGAATATACAAATGTGTAGCCGATTGTACAAATGCTGTGAGAATCGTGATGATCCCCCATGTAATCATAATTCGAGCAATCCAGACTCTCGCTCCAACTTTGTGCATAATCAAATTGCTCGGTATTTCAAATAAGAAATAGCCAAGAAAGAAAATACCTGCCAATAAACCAAAAACTTCTGCAGATAAAGCCAGGTCTGCGTTCATTTCTAAAGCAGCAAACCCTAAATTCACACGGTCTAAATACGCAATGATATAACATATTAAGACAAATGGCAGTATACGCGTCATTGTCTTTTTGATTGTTGTACGCTCAATTGATTGACTTATTGAATTCATCTTATGGAAATCCCCCTTATTATTTTTTCTACATGAAACGTACATACAGCGTAATTAAGAAAAAGTTTTACCTCTTCCCGCTAGCACTACGTATTAAGAATTTATAGTCTTCTTTACTTGTAAACCTAGCATTTCTCTAGCTTCGTCAGGTGTTGCAATTTCCCGACCTAGTGTTTTAGCTAATTCTACAATTCTCTTTACAAATTGAGCGTTAGATGTTGCTAATTCTCCCTTATTGAAATAAACAGCATCCTCCATTCCTACACGAACATGTCCTCCAAGTAGAATGGTCATAGTGTTAATCATTAACTGATCTTTACTCGCTCCAATAGCGGACCAAAGAGCTCCTTCTGGAATGTTATTTCTCATAAACATTAGATTTTCAGGTGTAGCAGGTATTCCACCCTGTGCACCTAATACAAATTGGAAAAAGAAAGGCGGTTTAATTAATCCTTTTTTTGCCACGCGTAAAGCATTATGAATCATTCCCACATCAAACACTTCAAGTTCTGGTTTCACGTCATTTTCTAGCATTTTCTCCGCTAATTGCTCTAGCATGGCAGGAGTATGAATAAATACATTTGGTCCTATATTGAAAGATCCTGCATCATAGGAAGCAAGCTCAGGTTGTAATTCAACAACTGGAAAACGTTTTGTTACATCTCTAAGTTCTCCTCCAGCAGTCGTAAAGTTGATAATAATATCACAATTCTTTTCTTCTAGTAATCTTCTTACTTCACGATACTTCTCTAAATCCAACGTCGGAATGCCGTCTTCATCTCGAACATGAATATGAGCAATAGCTGCACCCACTTGCCATGATTCATAAATAGAATCAGCAATTTCTTGTGGTGTCGTTGGCAAGTATGGAGTATGCTCCTTCGTTGCAAAATCCCCTGTTGGTGCTACTGTGATAATTAATTTTTCCATAATTCCCCACCCTTTTTATTATTAATATTAAGAAATCGGTTTCATCTTTATTGAGCTATAGTTGCTATATAAAATCATGATCAATCGTTCTTCTTACTCCGTATTACCGATTAATAGCATAATTTTTTTCAACATATAAAGCTCTTTCATCCGCAAATGTAAACGGTAACATTTTGAATCTAATCTAATTTCATCTCTTAATTTAAAACGATGATCTACCTTCCTATTAAACTTTTAATATAATTCATTGATTCACTCAATCCTTTCCCCTTTTGCAATCTCAAAACTCCCATCCCTTTTTTTGTTAATTATTTAATGCTTGGAATGATAATAACACACATTTTTGTCATATAAAAACAACTTAATTCTGCTATATGACAAAATGTCAAAAAAATTTCAATTTTTGAAATGTACAGAATTTTCTATAAGTACCTTCTTGTATCATTCAAATAGAATGTCCCTTCCCAATACATACACTTTTTTCTTTTTTCATAGATAGAAAATTTATAAAATTATAACAATTTCGTCCCAACTATATTAAAATTGATATTAGAAAAACACAACTTATCGCCCTAATGGCGAAAGTTGATGTACCTAAAGGTATGACCTAAAGGCCCTCTTTTCTTATACTTTAATCCTTTAAAGAAGTTAAAATTTCTTAAAGTATAAAAAGAAATTTGGCATTTTGATTCAAAACGGATTCATAGGTTGATTTAATAAATAAGGAGATTATTTCTATGGATGAAAAATACATCATACACAAAGTGAATACGGTCAATGAAAAATACATCATACATACAGTCAAAAATGCGATGCAACTTTTACAACTTTTCACCGATAGCTCTCCGAAATGGAGCTTAACTGAACTAGCGAAAGAAAAGTCATTAAATATCAGTCATACAAAAAGGTTGATTAATACATTAACAGAGTATGGATATTTAGAAAAAGATCCAATTTCTAAAAGATATCGACTCGGCTTATCAATTGTTCGATTATCCGGTGTATTAACGTCAACCATGGAAATTTATAAGGAGGCCCGGCCTATCTTATCGAAATTGTTGGAAAAGTATGATGAAAACGTTCACATCGGAGTCTTAGAAGAAATAAATGTTTTATATCTTGATAAATTCGAAAGTTTGTATTCTACTCGTTTGGCGTCACATATTGGAAAACGAAATCCCGCCTACTGCACAGGCTGCGGCAAAGTATTATTAGCATACACGCCAGAACCTTTACAGCAAGAATTATTAAGAAAAGTAGATGAACAAGGCTTTGAACAATTCGCCTCCAATACTGTTAAAACGATTGAAGAATTAAAAAATGATTTAGATATAATCGTAAAAAAAGGATATGCATTAAGTACCGATGAATTAGCAGATGGTTTTGCCAGTATTGCCGTCCCTGTATTAGACTTTTCTGGAGAAGTAATTGCAGCGATTAGCCTAACAGGACCTAGTAACAAGATAAACTCATTAATTCATTTAAATGATTTGATGCAATGTAGTGAACTTATTTCAGAAAAACTTGGATATATAAAAAGAGTTGAGAGGTAACGATAGATGAATATACCAAAAGAAAATTACTCATCACTAGAAAATGCACTTCGGCTATTGAATATTTTCACTGTTGAAAAACCTGAATATAAACTAAACGAACTAGCTGAAATATTATCTATTGCACCTAGTACAGTGCATCGTTTATTAACAACCTTGCGATCGGAAGGATTTGTTGTAAAAGACACCATTTCTAATAAATACCGGTTGGGTATTTCCATTCGTACATTAGAATCAGTAATCAGAAATAAGATGAGCTTATTTCAACTATCTCAAGACATCTTAGAACAAATTGCCACGCAAACAAATTTGTCAGCATCGCTAGCTATTATCTTTCAAGAATCTACTTTTTATCTGAATGCAATTGAAGTGGATAATCCTCTCTTTAGTAAGTTTTGTTATATTGGAAAACAATGTTCTTTTCTTAGCACGAGTGCAGGAAAAGTATTGTTGTTAAGTAAAAAGGATACTGATATCATGACATTTATTGAAGAGCCATCAATGGTTTCAAAACTTCGCTATGAGTTACAAGTAAAGGGTTATATTCAAAGTAATGACGATAACCAAATAGGCATTTCAACGATAGCTGTACCAATAAAAAATAAACGAAATGAAACAATTGCTGCACTCGAAATGATTGGTACAAAAATACAAATACAGAACAATATCCAAACGATTAAAGAGGCTGGTGTTAAACTTTCAAATAAAATAAAGTGAAACTTCCATTAAAAAAGGTTGTAAAGAAAAATAGATTTTCTTTACAACCTGAGATTCGAAGAGTTTCAGATTCTTTTTTATTTGCAAGAAAAGTTGTTTTCTTAAACAGAATTTAGGTGATTAAATACCACCTGTAACGCCAATTTCTTCTCCTGTGATAGCTGCTGCACCGTCTGAAGCTAAGAATACAGCTGTTGCAGCAATTTCTGAAGGCTCTAGTAAACGTTTGATCCATTGTTTACCTAAGATATGGTGGTTTAGCGCTTCTTCTACCGTTGTTCCATCTTGTTCTGCAAGTTTTGGCAATTGCTTTTCGATTAATTCTGTACGTACTGGTCCAGGCATAATCGTATTACATGTAATCCCTTTCAATGCGTTTTCTAGTGCTGTGACTTTCGTGAAGCCAACTTGGCCAAATTTAGCAGCACAATAAGCTGATTTATAAGCATCTGGAATTCTGCCATGCGCTGAGGAAATATTGATAATACGTCCTTTGTTTTGTTTTTGCATAGCTGGTAGTGCATGTTTCGTCAATAAGAATGTTCCTTTTAATATAACGTCATTTACAAGATCCCATTTTTCTACAGGGAAGTCTTCGATTGGAGAAATGAATTGAAGTCCTGCATTATTAACTAATACATCAACCGTACCACGTTCAGCAATCACTTGTTCTACGGCAGCTTTTACGCTTGGTTCGTCAGCTACGTTTACTTTGTAGCCTTTTGCATTGCCTAACTTTTCAGCTGCAGCTTTAGCTGCTTCTTCGTTTAAATCAAAGATTGCTACAAAATCTCCATTATTGATGAAAGATTCTGCAATAGCATATCCAATCCCTTGTGCTGCCCCTGTTACGATTACTGTACGTTCTTTTTGAGTTGTCATAATTTATATCCCCTTATAGTTCGTTTTTTCATATTTAATTGGAAACGTATTAGAACATGGTTTTTTGAACCTTCTCTAGTCTTTAAGCACGTTCCCAAACAAGTCTGTCTTCTGGCTTTAACCCATTAAATATAACGATGCGGTTTCCATAGATATGTGCAATACGCGGCTGAGATTGATCAAGCCAGGTTGGATTCATGCTCACTTCCATATAATGAGTCAGCGTGTTATTTTTCTCATCTACTTCAAATCGACCTGAATAAGCTAGATAACCATGTGCTGCTGCTGCCATTTCTTCCATTGTTCCTGTGTGCAAGTTTCCAGATTTATAGGCGGGACGTCCCATTCCCATAATTTGTGCAGACATATAGCCATCTGGGTTATACATGATAAAGCCTTGGAGAATGGGGCAAATCATTTAAAAAAATCTCTAACAGACGGCGATTTAGACCTGGCTGTTATGACCTTTCCTATTGACGAAGCATCATTTGATTTCTTTCCTTTTTTGAAAGGAGACCTACGGGTGATTGTGCATCAAGACCATCCTCTTGCCGCTAAAGAAGTAGTGCAATGGTCAGAATTAGTAAATGAACAATTAATCATCCTTAGAGAAGAATTCAACGTCCATAATATGATTATAGACGAGTATAAAAGGATGGGCTGCAAACCAAATATTATTTGTGAAACTTCTCAATGGAATTTTATGCTAGAAATGGTCTCGATTAACCATGGAATTACCATCCTTCCTCTAAGTGATTCCCATGAATTTGAAAACCTAAAAGTACTACCTCTCATGAATCCACAAGTTGAATGGCAATTAGCCATCGCTTGGCGAAAAAACAGCTATATTTCTCATGCAACACGCACATGGATAGGTTTTATACAGAATAAACTAAATGAACAATAAAAGCACATAATCCGCAGAACATCTCCTTCTGCGGATGGGTGAGACAGCGTCTACCGTTGACCATGCAAAACGATCTATCTTAGTGACTACCAGTGTATCTCCTTCTTCTTGCAAAAATATGCTGGTATCACTACACTATCAAAACAGCGTCAATTCTTTTCAAGTTATGACACTAGTTATTATTCACAAAGTGTTCACATGTTTATAGCAATTTATATGATAAAATGTGAACAAGTTATAATTTGTGAAGTGTTTCACAATATCTAACACAAATAATCTTAAATGAAAGAATGTGATGTAATGACAATCTGCTGTAATATCTGTCATACTCCAATAAATGACAATAATAGTATCGTTATGAATAATTCTTATACTTTCTATCATAGACATTGTTTTAATTTTACAATGGAAAATTATTGCGAAATTTTGGAAATATGTTCTTTTAAGAATATAAAAGAAAAATATTCTTTTTTTAACGATGAAGCGATTACTGGTACTGCAAATCATAATGATTTCAAGACTAAAAATTAAACTACTGATTGTCATTGCAATACTGGCAATCAATAGTTTAATTAAAAGTTTTACAAAAGCCATCATACATTCCTGCTTACTTCAAATCTCTTATAATGAAAGTATATAGATTTAAAGATAATTTTGGGGTTCTGTTTTTTACTAATGAAAGTATATTGATTTAAAGATAATTTTGGGGTTCTGCTTTTTACTTTATAAAGGATGCCCACAAGTGGGGGCATCTGGACATCCTTTTGTTCCTCTTATATAAATACAATCACAAAAGGAATGATACGACCTTAAAAACTTTGCCTTGCTTTTTCTTGTCTTTGGACATGTGCTTCAATTCGTTACTTTCTCAGCATTTGCAGGCATCATTTTTTCCCTTACCTCGTCAGGAATCGGATGAGCCTTTGGCTTTTCTTTAAATGATGTCCAGGCACGTACTTCATACCCTTCCGCGACCATTTTTTCCTCTTTGAAAAACGTATGACTTATTTTGAACACTTTTTGGTGCAATTCCACGACTTTACTGCAAACGGTCACATGATCTTCAAACAATAGCGGACTCTTAAACTGACAATGCGTTTCAAGTAGTGGAACACTCACTTGCTGCTCACTGTACAGGGTAGAGGATGGAAACCCGATGGCGGCTAAAAACTCATGTGTCGCTTCATCCATCCATTTATAAAAGTTTGGATAAAATACAATTCCCGCAGCATCCGTATCTCCCCATTTTACCTTAAACGAGTACTCTACAATCATTTTCAATAACTCCTCTCTACTTGAGGCTTCACGCCTACCATTGATCATTAAGCGTTTGTAACATTCTTTACTTTTAAACCGATCATTTCTCTAGCTTCATCAGGTGTTGCCACTTCTCGACCTAATGTTTTAGCTAATTCTACGATTCTCTCTACAAATTGAGCGTTAGATGTTGCTAATTCTCCCTTATTGAAATAAACAGCATCCTCCATTCCTACACGAACATGTCCGCCAAGTAGAATCGTCAGTGTGTTAATCATTAACTGATCTTTACTCGCTCCAATAGCGGACCAAAGAGCCCCTTCTGGAATGTTATTTCTCATAAACATTAGATTTTCAGGTGTAGCAGGTATCCCACCCTGTGCCCCTAATACAAATTGGAAAAAGAAAGGTGGTTTGATTAATCCTTTTTTGGCAACCCGTAAGGCATTATGAATCATTCCCACATCGAACACTTCAAGTTCTGGTTTCACATTATTTTCTAGCATTTTCTCAGCTAATTCCTCTAGCATGGCAGGAGTATGAATAAATACATTTGGTCCTATATTGAAAGATCCTGCATCATAGGAAGCAATCTCAGGTTGTAATTCAACAACTGGAAAACGTTTTGTTACATCTCTAAGTTCTCCTCCAGCAGTCGTAAAGTTGATAATAATATCACAATTCTTTTCTTCTAGTAATCTTCTTACTTCACGATACTTCTCTAAATCCAAAGTCGGAATGCCTTCTTCATCTCGAACATGGATATGAGCAATAGCTGCACCTGCTTGCCATGATTCATAAATAGAATCAGCAATTTCTTGTGGTGTCGTTGGTAAGTAAGGAGTATGCTCCTTCGTTGCAAAATCCCCTGTTGGTGCTACTGTGATAATTAATTTTTCCATAATAAAATCCCCCTTTTATTAAATCTAAAACTAGAATCTATGAAAAACTTTATCTAATCTATATCAACAATTAAAAAAGATTTTTTAATATAGTCATTTACTAGTTATGAAACTGCCCATTTCAATAGAAATCTATTAAAATGGGCATACTTCTAAAGACTATTTAAGCCATGATTTTTTCTAACAAACGTGTATGCACATGACCGCTTGCAAAATCTTCATCCTGCAAAACTTGTTTTAAAAATGGGATTGTCGTACTGATTCCTTCTACTGTAAATTCATCTAAAGCTACTAGCATTCTTTGAATAGCATGTTCGCGGGTATTTCCATGAACAATCACTTTAGCAATCATTGAATCATAGTATACCGGTACTTTATACCCTTGGTAACAATGCGTATCTACTCGTACGCCTGGACCTTGTGGCATTTCCCATCTTGTAATTAATCCTGGAGTTGGGCGGAACCCTTCCTCTGGTGCCTCTGCATTAATTCGGCACTCGATCGCATGGCCAGTGAATTGAATGTCTGCTTGAGCAAATGGAAGTGCTTCACCGTTAGCCACGTTAATTTGCTCTTGAATTAAATCCACACCAGTAATCGTTTCAGTAACTGGATGCTCCACTTGAATTCGTGTATTCATTTCAAGGAAATAGAACGTTGCTTCATCTTGATCGACGATAAATTCTACAGTACCGGCATTTTCATAAGAAATATTTTCAGCCAATTTGACAGCCGCATCTCGAATATCTTTACGTAGCTCTTCCGAAATAATCGGTGCCATCGCTTCTTCCACTAGTTTTTGATGACGACGCTGTGTCGAACAATCACGTTCACCCAAATGAACCACGTTGCCGTATTTATCTCCAAGCACCTGAACTTCGATATGACGAGCATTGGCAATATATTTTTCTACGTACATCGTTCCGTCTCCAAAAGCAGCTTTTGCTTCTGCAGAGGCTGATTCAAAAACAGTTTTCACTTGCGCTCTATCTGTAACAATCTTCATACCGCGACCGCCGCCGCCCGCAGCTGCTTTTAACATAACTGGTAAACCAATTCTTTCAATCGTTTGAAGGACTTCTTCATATGAAGCTACTTTTTCTGAACCAGGAAGAACAGGGACATCACATTCTTGTGCAATGGCACGGGCAACAAGCTTATTCCCCATCTTCAAAATATGATCTGGCTGTGGACCAACATAGACAATACCATTTTCCGCACAAGCCTCAGCCAACGCTGGCACTTCCGCTAAAAATCCATAACCAGGGTGTATCGCATCTGCCCCAACTGATACAGCTGTCGAAATAATTGTTGGAATGTTAAGATAACTTTTTGTTGCAGGCCCTGGACCAATAACAACGGCTTTATCTGCTAATCTTGCTGGTAGACTATCTTGATCCGCTTCTGAAACAGCAACTATCGTTTCAATACCTAAAACTTTGCATGTTCTAATAATACGAACTGCTATTTCGCCTCGATTAATAATGAAAATTCGTGAAATTGCCATTCAAATGTCCCCTTTTCTTCTTATAGATTTATTTTACTTTTACTGAGAATAATGGTTGTCCAACTTCTACTAGATCTGAATCTTCAACATGAATTTCAGTAATAACGCCTGCCACCCCCGCAGCAATTGCACTATATACTTTCATAATTTCAATTAACCCAACTGTAGAGTCTTCTTGTACAGTGTCTCCCACTTTTACATATGGGGCAGCACCTGGCTCAGGTTGTGCATAGAATAAGCCAGTAGTCGATGCATTAATTGTTACAATTCCTTCATTTGTGTCTACAGCTGGCGCAGCTTCTACTACCTGAGTTTCTTGTTCAGGTACTTCTAGTGCTGGAGCAGCTTCAAGCTTTGTTTCCTGTACTTGTTCTACTTTAACTACATTTTGAACGCTAGGTTGAACACTATTTTCAACTGTTTCTGTTACACCATTTTTACCGATAACAATTTTAATGTCTTGATTTTCTAGCTTTAAAAAATTAAAAGAAGATTCTTCTAATTTATCAATTAAAGTTGTAATCGTTTTTACATCATTTTCATTAAGTACACCTAAAATATTTTTGCTCATCTTTCATTCCTCCTGTATTTTCAGTTAATTTATAATAATCAGTTATTTGTTAAGATTAGTGAGCTTTGATGACCTTGAATTTGTACATGTGAAATAGTTGGTTGTTTACTTAACTTGTCTAAAAGTTGAACTAAAGGTGTTGAAGCTGAAAAATATTTACGATACGGACCTGCTTTACGCATCTCCTCAATATCTTTTGTACCTTTCATGATATAACGCAACATGAACTCTTCATCTGAAAGTGTCGGACCACCGAATTGCTCTTTCAATTTCTTAATTGGCACATCTTCAACTGGCTTATAATGTAATTCTTTTGCACGTGGTAAACTTAAGAATTTATCTTTTAAATTTTGATCCATCATTAAATAACCTGAATCTTCGCTATATATACCTGCTGCAAATTGAATCAATTCATCGATTACAACTTTGTAGCGTTCTCCAGTAGCAACATTGATTGCCGCTTGTGTCACCATGTATTGCGAATATGGTGTAATCATTACTGGATAACCGAGTTCTGCACGAATTCGGATGGATTCTTCCACTACTTCATCCACTCTATCTTGAAGATTCATACCTACTAACTGATGGCGTAGATTTGAAGCAACACCGCCAGGTACTTGATGAATATATTGCGAGTAATCGTACTCCAGAGGTGCACCGATTGGTAAGTTCTCTGCCTTCGCAACCACCATTAGACGATCTGAAACTCTTTGAATACGTTCGATATCTACGTTATGATCTAAATCTAAATATTTTGCATTTTCTATTGTTGTAAATATAGATGGTTGTCCTGAACCACCGCCTAATGGTGGAATTCCAGTATGAAGAGTCCGAACACCAAGTTTCAGCGCTTCAATATAAAGCTCATCTGCAAGTCCTGTCGTACCATGTGTATGGAATTCTACAGGAATGCCATTTGAATTTTCTATAATAATTGGTAAGATTCTTCTAAGACTTTCAACCGTTAACAAACCAGCTGCGTCTTTAAAATAAATAATATCCGGCTTATTTGCTACTACTTCTTTCGTTTTGTTTGCAAAGTATTCGTCTGTATGTCTTGGCGAGATACTGTAAGCAATGGCATGTGCAGTTTCTACTCCTTTACTGCGTAGATAAGGCATAAACCATTCGAAATCTGTTTTTAAATTCCCAAAAATATTTGCCATGGTCTGTACACGATTAATTGCACCTCGGTCAATTAATAAATCATAGAACAGCTTAGCAACAGATGGAGGAGTTTCTAATAGTTCAAAAAGAACAAGGCCTGGTTCACCCATAAATGCTTTTTTCGCATTCGGCATTTTCTCCCCAACTATTTCGGCTAACAACCATGGATCTTCTTTTAAATCACGTACAATTTTTTTAAAATTGTATGGCATTAATGGCACTTCTACTACTTCAAGCCCCGCTTGATCCAGATCTTCAGCAACTGCCTCAACCATACCAATACGAGATTCAGATGCCCATAAACTTTGAGTTCCATCACGTAGGGTCGTGTCTACGAATTTTAGTTCTTTAGTCATTGTTCTCCTCCTCATTCCCCTTTAAATTTAAGCGTTTTCATCCATTGCTTTATTTCATAAAAATTGAATATCCTGAAATAAAAGCTGATATGATAAAACGTTATATGATTCCTTCTAGTAAATCTTCTGTTCATCAAATCTAGCTTTTTCTTTTTGAGTAAGCAAAATAGCAATCTCTCATATTATTTAATTTTTACTAGCATGTTAGTTTACTTACTATTATGATTATTCAAAATATTTAAAATAAACTAACCCTTATCATGAATTTTCATGTAAGCATTCTCCCTTGAAACAAAAAATCATGACTACTCTGTCTCGTTTGGTAACGTGATTCCCCCTTCTTACTCCTTGGGTAGTTATCACATCCTAAACGAACACCTAATAGGAACTGTGTTTTCCTTCCAAGTTTAATTCTTTTAAAACGGAATATGTATTCCGGTTTATTAACATTCTACTAGTTTTTAACAAGATGGTCAATCACTTTTTTCCATTTTTTAATTCTTTCTTAAATGCCCTATCTCTTTGAAATGGATTTTGATGTAAACGTTCTCTTAAAACAAAAAATTATGACTGCTCTGTTTTGTTTGGTAATGTGATTCCCCCTTCTTACTCTTTGAGAAGGTATCACATCCTAAATGAACTCTCTTAATAGGAACTGTGTTTTCCTTCCAAGTTCAGGTCTCTTAAAAACGGAATATGTATTCCGGTTTATTGATATTTTACTAGTTTTTAACAAGATGGTCAACTATTTTTTCTAAAATATTTTCATTATTCTAAATATTGAAAATAAAATAACTCTTGTAATAGGTTTTGGTGTAAGCGTTCTCTTAAAACAAAAAATTATTACCACTTTGTCTTATTTGCTCCCCCTTCGTACTCTTTGAGAAGATATCAAATCCTAAACGAACGCCTAATAGGAACTATGTTTCCCTTCCAAATCTTAGTTCTTTTAAAAACGGAATATAAATTCCTTTTTTGTTATTCTAAAGACTTTCAATAAGATAGTCAAACATTTTTTTCCATAATTGTACTTTTACCTTATTTATTTTTTCTGCCCAATTGGAATATACATTCCGATTTGCTAACATTCTAATAGCATTCAATAAGATAGCCAATCATTTTCTTTCCCATTCTCATACTTTTTTTCCTTTAAATACTTTATAATAAATAACATTAGGACTTATTAATAACTTTTGAAGAAGGGAAGCTAAATTAGAATATGGATAGTGAATTTATCATTACTTCCAAAAGAAAAGATGCCAATAAAAATGCGGTTAAAATTCTTGAAGCAGCTAAAAAAGTATTTGCCCAAAAAGGTTTAGATACAACGATGGAAGAAGTTGCATTGGAAGCAAATGTAGGTGTAGGAACAGTATACAGACGCTTTAACAATAAGCACCAATTAGCAAATGCGGTTGCCAATGAAGTCATTTCAGAAATATATGAAGAACAAGTTCAAACTTTAAAATCCAATCAATCAACGGTCGAAAAGGTTAAAAAGGTATTTGCTTGCTATACAAAAATCACTCAAAAATATGGAGAAATCCACCCCATGATTGTTGATTTATTAGTCTCAAAGGAAAATGAAGAAGAATTTAAAGAAACCTTTTTATTAGGGTTAAAAAATCTACATACTGAGATTATAACAAATGGACAAAAGGAAAATATTTTTAGAGAGGGTGATCCCAGATTATTTGAAATTTTTCTCCAAAATATGATAAACCCTCAAATGGTCAAACAAATAGCAGAAATTATTCCATTAGAAGAAGCAACAAGTTTCTTAGCAGATCTGGCTCTCAATGGACTATTGAAAAAAAATTAATGGCAATATTTAGTTAAAGCAATGAGAGGGCACCCTTCAGTAAAAGGGTCCCTTCTTCTCTGCAGACTAGTACAGTATTATATTCTTTAAGATAGTCTTTCATTGTGTATTTACTGGATCCATTTTGTTATGCTCGTTTTCAGTTTTTGAGCTTTTTTAATTTTCATGGGAGTTAAATAAATTTGTTGTCTGTTTTTATTGAGTGTCTTCGTCGCTTTTGTACTCCAAAATATCACCTGGCTGACAATCCAAAGTCTTACATATCGCTTCTAATGTTGAAAAACGAACCGCTTTTGCTTTCCCATTTTTCAGGATGGAAATATTCGCCATAGTAATTCCAACCCTCTCCGAAAGCTCTGTTACGCTCATTTTTCGTTTTGCTAACATCACATCAATATTAATAATAATTGCCATATCCTCCACCTCAGACCGTCAAATCATTTTCTGATTTTATGTTAATCGCTTCTTGTAGAAGCCGTTGGAGGATAGCAGCAAAAATGGCGATAACCAACGAAGCAAAAATGATGATGAGTCCCATTAATCCAATAGGAGGGTCAACTTTCTTCGCTATAAAACGAAAGAGTGGCAAACCTAATACATACAAACCACTGATTGTAATCGCACAGCACTTTATGTTCTTTAACGCCTTTACAGATAATTCCGAGAACGCTGTGTTCTCGTCAATGTACCGTAAAAGATTGAAAGCCTGATAGAGAGCAAAGTAAAAAGGCAAAGCCGCTCCATACATCACGATGAAAACGAGATATTTCATTGGGGCAATATTTGGATACAATTTTGCTGCGAAATTCGCCATATGGGGCACTAAAAATATACATAAAGCAAGCACTGCAATTCCAGCCAGAAAAATAATTACCTTTAAGAAAGTGGTTGAACCTCGTTTAACATTCATATTAAGCACCTCACTTATTTAATGACAATATGAATTTAACACATTGTTTATCGTTTTACAATAAATTCGTATTGTTTTTTATCATATTATTATTGTTATTTGAATATCCTTTTAATTTTGACAAAAATAAAAAGCATTTCTCATTACAAAGAAATGCTCTTACTTTAAAATGTAAAATTTACAACTTGTTCAACAAAACTTCCAAATAGTTTCTTCTGCGAATTTCCACTACTTTGGGTTTTCTTGGGTTTAAAAAACTTTATTGTTTCGCTTTTTTAATACCCATTCTTTAAACTTTTTATTATAACTCTTAACACCCAAAATCGCACTAAAAACATTCTGTACAATGGTTATTGTACAGTGCTAATTTTATGTTAAAATAAGTGGGATTTTTATTAATAAATTTAGAAAATGGCTTTATATCAATAAAAAACACCTACTCACAATTTACGAATAGGTGTGCGATTTTATATGTGATTTGCTTATTTTGTCCCCCTAAAGAGAACCCGTTACCTATCAATAGAGGTACTTTTAGTCATCTAACCTATTTCGACACTGGAGCCGGAGTGGCTTCAGGTGATGTTACCTTGTCATAAAAATCTACGAATTTGTCACGATCGGCGCTATTACGGTAAGCCATGGCAACACGTGGATGTTCATTAAGTGTACCAGAGATCATGTAAGGAATGATATAGCCCCATTCCCACTTTTGACGCATTTCTAGCATATGCTTTTCGATTACACCAAGAACTGGCTTAAGCTCATAGCTTGTTTTTTGTATATGGCTAACGAGAAGCTCTGTGTGACAGTTACCGGCTGCACGACCCATACCATAAACAGACGAATCAAGGAAAGTAACCCCATTTCGCATCGCAGTTAATGTATTGGCGAATGCTAACTGCATATTGTTATGTGTATGTATTCCAAGCTGTTTGTTAGGAATCATCGCTTGGAACTTTTTCACTTGATGCTCAATATCCGCAGGATCTAAGCTTCCAAAAGAGTCAACGATATATACAACATCTACAGGACTTTCTTTCACCATTTCAAACGCTTCAATAAGCTGATTTTCAGGTACACTAGATAAAGCCATAATGTTAAGTGAAGTCTCATAGCCCAAATCATGAAACATTTTTACAAGTTCCAAGCCTTTATCCACTTCGCGGACATAGCACGCCACTCGAATCATATCTAAAATACTTTGCTCACGTGGTAGAATGTCATTTGGATCTACACGCCCAATATCTACTAGGGCAGATAGCTTTGTGAATTTTTTCTCAGGGATAATTTCTTTCAGGAAGTTATCGTCAAGAAATCTCCATGGATTAGGCTCAGTCGCGTTAAGAAGCTTAGGGGAATTTTTGTAGCCAATCTCCATATATTCAACACCAGCCGCACTTAGGCCATTATACAAGTCTTGAACAAATTCGACGCTGAAATCCCAATTATTAACCAAACCTCCATCACGAATGGTACAGTCTAAAATTTTGCTACGATTCTCCATGGTAGTAACTTCCTCCTATTTATTCTGCTTTTTAGTAATTCATTTTTTTATCTTTTATACTTTCGCGCTTTTATGCTTTTATGCTTTTATGCAATAAAATACCTTAATTTTGTTATATCACGATTCCTTCGAAGGTGTCAATCTATTTTCCAAAAATTCAATTTATCAAAAGGAAATAAATTATATCAATCCATAATGTTGTAGTCGTTAACGTGATTGCAATGGTATTGGATTTACCTCCAGAAGAACAAGGAGTGTTCCTTGATCCACAACCATTACATCGTTTTGCTCAACCAGAAGAAATTGCAGAAGCAGTTATTTGGTTAGCATCAGAAAAAACTTCATTTGTTACAGGTACTACATTATCAATTGATGGTGGAGCAACCTCTAACGCTCAGTCTTACAGCCCAGTATTAAATCCTTCAAAATAATCATGAAATGAATTCGTTTTATGCCAACCGGTGGGTATAAATAAAAAGACCTTACCTCATTTTAATAGTGGGTAAGGTCTTTATACATTAAACTTCAGAATTTAGCAAATAATTACTGTTCCATCTTCTTTAATCTCTATTTTATCTCCATTTAATAAAATTACATGAAGACCACATTTCATTATTTTTTTAAATGATACGGTACAGTGGTGACTGCCACATGTCTACGAAACAACAATAGGGTACGAATCAGTATCCCTGATTGATTATGAAGAATATTGTGCCAGCCTTTCTTAGGAATAAATTGCGGGATGACTACTGTCACTTGGTAGTTCGCTTCACTTGCTTTATGTTCAACTGTATCAATAAATTTAGTAAGAGGATTAATGATACTTCTGTAATGAGAGTGCAGTGTCACCAGTCTTACATCAGGCTGCCACTTCTTCCATTTTTCTTCGAATTTTTTTTCGTCGTCTCTTTCAAAAGAAACATAAACCGCAATAATTTGGTCAGGAGAGAGACCTTTAGCATAATTTAAGGAATTCTCCACTACGGTGGTCATACCAGCAACAGGCACGATAATAACATTTCCTTCAATGGATACAGTTGGTTCACAAGTTGTAAGCCTTAGCTGGTCACCAACATGCTTCATAATGCTTTCTAATTCGGTGAAAAACAAAGACAATGATAGGTAAAAAAATTAAGATTGACCATACCTGCGAAAATTTTGTTAAAAAGAACATAATGGTTACAATAAAACTAATAACTGCACCCGATTGTATTAATAATTAATTTTGGAACCCATCCTTCAGGTTTTTCACGAAACCATTTCACCATCATTCCTGTTTGGGACAATGTAAATGGAACAAACACTCCTACTGCATACAAGGGAATAAGATGTTCTGTTTCGGCATGAAAAGCAACGATTAAGATAATAGAAGCAATTCCAAGTATGATGATGCCATTCGAGTATCCTAATCGGTCTCCTCTACTAAGAAACATTCTTGGAATAAACTTATCTTTTGCAAGATTAACTGCCAGCAATGGGAAAGCAGAATAACCTGTGTTTGCAGCAAGGATTAATATTAATGCTGTTGTTCCTTGAATAAAGAAATACATGAAATTTCGTCCAAAAGTTTCTTCTGCTATTTGGGAAACAACAGTTACCTCTGCACTTGGGGCAATCCCATAAAAGTAGGCTAATAATACGATTCCTGAAAATAAGACTGCAAGCAAGACTCCCATCATCATTAATGTTTTCGCAGCATTATTAGGTGCTGGATCTTTAAAGTTAGGAATCGCATTCGATATCGCTTCAACCCCTGTTAAAGCGGAACTTCCTGAAGCAAATGCCCTTAACAGAAGAAACAAACTGATTCCCGCCACAGGCGTACCAATTGGACGTGTGTAATTCAGGTGAAACTCCACCTGTAACAATATTATAAATACCCACTCCAATTAAAATAAACAACGCTAAAACAAATAAGTATACAGGGTAGGCTAAAACTGAAGCAGATTCCGTTACTCCTCTTAAATTTAAAATGGTAATAAAAATCACAAATACAATCGTAATTTCCACATTGTAGTCATGTAAAGCAGGAAAGGCAGATGTGATAGCATCTGTACCAGCAGACACACTTACAGCAACAGTTAAGTATGTAGTCTACCAATAATGAACCTCCAGCGATTAAACCTGGATTTACTCCTAAATTACTCTTTGAAACAACATAGGCTCCCCCTCCATGAGGATAAGCAAAGATGATTTGCCTATAGGACAATATGAGAGCTGTTAAAAGAATTAATACACCAACTGCGATAGGAATGGAATACCAAAATGCTACTGTACCTAACGTAACTAATACGATCAAAATTTGTTCAGGACCATATGCCACTGAAGATAAAGCATCAGAAGAAAGGATTGCTAATGCTTTCGTTTTGTTAAGTTTCTGTTCTCCTAATTCATTGGATTTCAAAGGTCGTCCAATTAAAAACCTTTTTATGGATGAAATCATTTATTGCTCACCTCCAATAGTATTAATACATTATATGTTGCCCATTTACATATTAACTTCTCAAAAAGTTCAATATTTACATGAATAAAAAAAGTGCCTACAAGTCATAGTTAATAGACCTGTAGACACATCATTTTTTGTCGTCACAAGCTCCACCTTCCTTCTCATATAACGCTTACGAGGTTAGCTGTCGGATTCGGACCTTTGAGTAGCCCTACCTAAAAAAGGATTCACCCCTTGGATTAAGTATCAATCCACAAAAATGGTTCCCCCGCACCTAATGGTTTCAGCGATTTAGAAATTTGAAACTGTGATTATAATACTCCGTGTATCTAACAAAAGTAAATGAATTTTATGTAAAAAGATTAAAATTGTGGTAAATGGAAATGTTAGTAAAGCAGATAGTAATTTATGCTTTAGAAAATATTTAAAAGATCCAATACCAAAGGAGTATTTACATGGTCAAAGAAAATAGTCCCATTATATCCGATGAATTTTTAGATGAGCTAGCTAAAGAAATAAATCAGTTATATGGAGGTCCCACAAACGAACAAGATGTGGAGATCATAAATAACGAGCTAATTTATAAAAAGATTCCCGATAATAAATAAATTTCCTAGTTAAAATTAGCTGGATGGTTTCGCCTCCTGCTTTAAGGAGATCACTGAAAAAGCCCATACAAAACAAAAAGGTATTTCTCCTCATATGTAGGTATGTGATGTATGTTTTTCCTAATAAAAAAGCAACGGCAATTGCATTTTTCTTCTAATTATAATTATTCCTGAAAAAAAGATACCAGACATGAATAGAAATAATAATGTTCCGATTTCGCACCATGGACAAACTTTATTATAGATATAAAATATGCGGTTTGTTCAAACATACAAAAAAGAACCTAGCTTACTAAGTTCTTAACTTCTATAATCGATGTTTCAATTCATCATAAAAATTCTCTCTTGTACCAACACGAATAATTTTAACCTCAACCCGATCTTCATAAATTTCATAAGCAATTCTATATTGAACTTCTTGGTCTTGAATAACCCATTTATAAATGAAAGATAAATCACCTTTTAAAGGAACTCCTCGATGAAATGGAGGTGTAAGCCGGATTCACTTGAATCACATCTACCCCCATTTTGTTTGCACGACTAATACTTATTTCATGTATTCTCTCTCTTCAGCCGTTCCACCTATTGGTTCACGAATTTCGTCAGGCTTGAGCAAGGGCTATTTTTTATTCTTTTTTATCAAACACCACGGGTTACCTAATTTATTCTAGTTGAATACAGTATTAAGGATGAGACGAAAGGGGGAGAACCCATGGACCAAACATGGTACGATTCGAATAGAGATGGCTATGGAAATAGAAGGAAAAACAGAAATCGTTCTAAATTAGAAAGAGATTCAAGAGCGAGAGCAAATGTTGATATTGATGTTGATTTAGATAATGATATAGATACAGATCTGGAGAGTGAAAATACATCACGAAATAGAAACAATGCAAATGCAAAGATTTTAAACAGTGGGAATGCTGATGTTCATATTTGCATTGATGTAGATTCTGACTCTAGATCAAGAGTTCGTTCGCGTGCTGAAGCTGACCAAGAACAAGAGCAAGATCAAGAACAAGAAGTACAAGAACGACGCAGACAACGCAAACGACGAGAAGAATATTAATAAATTTTTAGAATTCGAAAGTAGGTATTTTTTAAACTGATACCTCTTTAAAGAATTTTGAAAAGAGGAAATTTGATGGAAAATGAGGACTTCAATCGTTCCATAAAACCTTTCGGTGCATCCATAAGAAGAAAGAATCGTTCTCTTAACGATATTCAATCGAACTTACTTTCTTCCATTGACCGTAGTGGAAATTCAGATGTAGACGTTAATGTAAATGTTGAAGTTGATACTATGCCAATTGCACTCTCATTCCTTTGTGCAGCTTTAGCAAAAAAGGAATTAACACGCCAAGAATTTGAATCGGCGGTTGAGGCACTAGTAGAAGTGACAACTCAATACAAAAGAGCATCTGAAGTAAATAAATATAGAGACTCAAAAGTAAAATTATTTAAGGACAATAAGAGTGCTAGGCTATGGGGAAGATATTAAATTGATATCTAGATGATTAATTTTCAAATTTAAAGACTTCAACTCAAATTATGCAACTTAAAAATTAAGAAGAGACTGTCTAAAAGTTACACATAAACAGTCTCTCCTTGCAAATCCCCTTCTCCCACTAAAAATCAAAATAATTCCGCTTCAACACCCGCTTCATCTTCATCAATTCCTCATACGTCGTCTGCTTCCCCAACTGCTTCGTATCAATTAAAAACAACTGATCTTCAATTTCCTTTGTCGTTTCATCACTTTGGAATAGCGCATGGCAATTATCACAATAGAACGATGGCGTTTCATCAATTTCTACCGCTCTTGATCCGTCCGGCAATTCCCAAAAGACCGTATCCGTTACCGATTGTAATGTTCCGACTTCGCACCATGGACAAATTTCCATGTCATTCATCTCCCTTTGTTGCTGGGGCATTATTTTTCAGCTGGGCTTGGAATTTCTTTTTTTTAACTGATTACGCTTTTCACGGTTATCTTTTAACGATGTATGCTCCGTCTGCCATTTTGATAAACTATTCAGCCTAACCTTAACCTTTTTACAGGGTCTTTCTAGAAAAATATAACTTAAGTTTTAGACAATGTAATAGATTGTTTCATTTATAAGGGGAAAAGATTCACCCATTCGTATTCGATCAATCGTTCCCTGCACTGAATCAAATCCATAACCAATATCAGCAACGGATGCATGGTAAGGATTAAGACCAGGCTTAGTTCTCAAGGATGGTATGGATCGAAATCCCGTTGTTATCGAGCATACCACCTCCTTTGCAGCCATTCCTCTTTCTAATACAGCATATATTGCATCAAGATAAGAATCCCTTTGTTCGAAGTAATGGGGATTAAACGTATATGCCATAAGTTTATTCTCCTAATAATTTTGACTTTTTAGTACATCATTCAATTAATATGAGGACATGCAAAACCCTTACTATGGCTTTATTACTAATGATATTATTTATCCATCCGAATATGTCTTAGGCTGGACAGATTTCTTTACATAACTAACAGCAATAGGTCTATAGCTGGAAAGTGAAGTTTTTTATTTGCAAGGGTTTCATTAAAAGTACTTGCTTTTCAACAGTAACACTTCCAATTTCAATCATTGGTCGTCCATGCTTTTCAAATATTGCTTCAATAAAATGAATCCCTATATTATGTAAATATTTCAATATTTATTGAATTCTACTCAGTTCGTCTAGAATTAATTTAATTCTTTTGTTTCTGTTTAAAATTAGCATATTCCTCTATTCCAGAAGCCAATAATTCCATTAAGTTTGCTAAATAAACATCATCTGACAGTTTCTTATCTTCTTCAGGATTTGTCATAAAACCAATTTCAGGTAAAATAACAGGCACCTTTGACCAATTAAATCCTGCCATATCATTTCGGAAGAAGATGCCATTCTGGTGAAGCGGTACTTCCTTTGAAATATGTGTAAGGACCATTTGAGCAGCCCTGTAACTGTCTTCATAAACAGGTGCTGTATATGCATTTTCTTTTGCAGGGACGAGAATAGAAAATCCACTTGTTCCAGGGCTTTCTGATCCGTCTGCGTGAATACGCACGAACAAATCAGCTTCATTCTTGTTTGCTATCTCCGCACGTTCCCGATTGCTTATGCTTACATTATGAGAAGTCCTTGTCAAGATGACTTGAAATCCTCTGTTTTCTAGATAGGATTTTAACAAATTAGATGCTTCAAGCGTGAGCACATATTCAGGGTTCTTTGTCACAGCACCTGTTGTTCCACCACTTACTTTATATTTGGTTTCCTTAGCACCGGGCCCAATCGGCTCTTGTTCGAGATTCGCTTTGGCTTGATGCCCCGGATCAATGACGATAATAAAAGGTTCTGCTTCTGTTTCAATAGTAGATGGAGGATTTGCTGGCGTTGTAGCGACCTCTGACTTTTCTTCTACCAATTCCTCTTTATTAGCAACTAAATTTGAATTTTTTATCTCAATATTTTGATCTTCTTTTGGCTTTGTGAAATTATTACTATCTTGACCATTGCTAGTTTCTACTTTTTCCATTGAAATAGTATTTAATATCCCCTTTTCTGATTTCGAATCTATTCTGAGAAGAAAAATTGAAACTAAACAAGTGATTAAGACAGCTATGATAGGCCAAGCTTTCATGATTAAACCCCTATTCATATGACTTAATGAAATCTACATTAGCCTTCTCTACAGTGGATAAATGACCATCATAACTTGGGTCTGGAATGTACCAATTTTGGCTATTAAAATAATTCTGTAATTCTTCTGAATTAAAAATATAGCCATGTCTGGCGTAAATTTCATTCCTTGCCAAGCGTAACTCACCATTCGACAACCCAGCAATATCTGAATATGTTAAATAAGCATAATCGCTATGTGGAATCACATAATAGGAATAGCCTGATGGGACTTCCCGGATTACTTCTTTTATCACTGTTTTTTCTTTTACTTTTTCTTTTTCATCTTCCGAAGATGCAATATTTAAGGAGACATCTGTTGTGGTTTTTGTTCCCACTAATGTCACAGCGATAGCGTCTTCTCTTTTTTTGTTCCCTGTTGATATTCCTTTAACAGTATAAGAACCTGCTAAAAAAGGGCCAAATTCTCTAGTTTCTTCCGTACCATCTAATACACTAATTTCACTGTCATTTAAATAAATCGTCGTTTCTTCACCCGCATCCTCTAAAGTGATAAAATAACCGGTCGTATCTACTATATGACGGTCAAATATTCCATAATGTTTGCCGTCCTCCCGTAAGAAAAATAAATTATTTCCTAATCCTTCTTCACGTAGGGAACTTTCAATTTCTTGAATTAACGATGGTTCCTTATCGATAAGTGTAAACAAAGCGTCTAAACTTTGGTCATTTACTTTCAAGCGAGAATCAGTCGGTACGATTAATTCTTTCAACATCGCCTTATCTTTTTTTATAAGTGCCAATTTAAATTGCTCAATCACTACTTCCTCACTATACTTCTTCGATAACATTTATTCATATAACTACATGAATCACACTTTTTTCAGCCAATGCCCTCCAAACAAATTAATACCTTTACACTACTAAATCTGACGCACTTTGTTTCTCCACCATTAATAAATTCTTCTACTCTTCCTATTCCAACATCTCCTTTTTAGGTAATATTGACTATTCAATAGTACCAAAATATACCTAAAATATGTTTAATATAGGAAAATATACTTCAAATTTTTTTTTACAAAAGAGTAGCCTGTTGAAAGATTGATGCCATTTCTTAAAGCGTCCAACCATAAAAAACATATATCCCCATTTCATACAGGAATATATGTTTTTAACCTTCTATTCTCTTCTCCTACGTAAAATCAAAATAATTCCGCTTCAACACCCTCTTCATCTTCATTAACTCGTCATACGTCGTCTGCTTCCCTAACTGCTTCGTATCAATTAAAAACAACTGATCTTCAATTTCCTTCGTCGTTTCATCAGTCTGAAATAATGCCTGACAATTATCACAATAGAAAGATGGGGTTTCGTCTATTTCTACCGCTCTTGATCCGTCTGGTAATTCCCAATAGACCGTATCTGTTACCGATTGTAAAGTTCCAACTTCACACCATGGACAAACTTCCATGTCATTCATCTCCATTTTTCTTTGAAGTATTCTTTTTTAGCTGGGCTTGAAATTTCTTTTCTTTTAGTTGATCCCGCTTTTCGCGGTTGTCTTTTAAGGATGTATGCTCAGGATTTGTTTCATATTCCTCCCGACGTTCAAGCCTTTTCAATCCCTCTGGCACTAAGTTAAACTCGGTATCATTCAGTAACCCTGAGATACCTATATCAGAACGTTTCTCCTCTGCATCTGGATAAATCCCCTTAAAGTAATCATCGGCAAGCCCTGGTGTATAATTCTCTGGCTCTGGATACGTTGTGATGACGCCTTCAAAATTACGTAGTACGGTTTTTGTAGGAGATTGAGAGAGAATGTAGTTCGGTTGCAAGGCAATTTTCCCGCCACCGCCAGGAGCGTCGACGACGAAGGTTGGTACAGCATACCCAGATATGTGACCACGTAACCCTTCCATAATTTCAATTCCTTTTGAAATTGGGGCACGAAAATGACCGATTCCTTCTGAAAGATCACATTGATAAATATAGTATGGACGAACACGTATTTTTACGAGATCGTACATCAGCTTTTTCATAATCGCGACACTGTCATTAATGCCTGCTAAAATGACGGCTTGGTTGCCAACTGGGACACCTGCATCTGACAGCATTTCACAGGCTAGTTTGGATTCCTCCGTAATCTCAATAGACGTATTAAAATGTGTGTTCAACCAGATAGGATGATATTTTTTTAAAATCGTGCACAGGTTTTCGGTAATTCGTTGCGGAAAAACAACGGGCGCACGCGTACCAATCCGGATGATTTCAACATGTGGTATAGCCCGTAAATTTTTTAATATATATTCTAAGATTGTGTCATTAATCAGGAGACCATCTCCTCCTGATAAAAGAACATCTCGAACAGCTGGTGTTTCACGAATATACCCAATTGCAGCATCTAGCTGCTTTTTCGGTACCCCCATCCCAATTTGCCCTGAAAATCGTCTTCGTGTGCAATAACGACAATACATCGAGCATTGATTCGTTACTAAAAACAAGACGCGATCGGGGTATCGATGAGTAAGACCTAGCACAGGAGAATCTTCATCCTCATGAAGGGGGTCCTCCATATCATATTTCGTTTTATTTAATTCTGCTGAGATCGGTACTGATTGCATACGAATTGGACAGCGTGGGTCATCTGGATTCATCAAGGATGCATAATAGGGTGTGATGTTAAGAGGAATTGTTTTAGTAGAAATTCGAACGCCTTCTTCCTCGTCTGGAGTTAAGTTAATCACTTTTTTTAATTGGTCAACTGTCCTAATGGTGTTCGTTAACTGCCAAAGCCAGTTATTCCATTGATCATCTGTTACGTCCTTCCAAAGCTCAATCTGTTTCCAATGCCGCGTTGGTTTATATAAATCATGTAACATCCGCCATTCCTGCTACTAAAAACATAGTCAAATATCATCATTTAACTACGCTAGACGGTTTCTTGCTTCATCGAACCCGACCTCGCCAACTTGCTCGCTACTATCATTGATATGGCTCTCCACAAGCGTGAATTCGGATGTAGCCCACCCTACACATACACCCATTAGTTAGGTTAATACGGTGTATTCTTTCGCCAATTTTAGATTTAAACTAGCATTGAAATCTCTGTCTAACTCAACACCACAAGCGTCACATTTGAATATTCGTTCAGCTAGACTCAGCTTTATTTTTTTGGTTCCGCAACAAGAACATAATTTAGAAGATGGATAGAACCTACCTACTACACGAAGTTCAATATGATGTTGTTTGCATTTAGCAGTCAGCCATTCTTTAAACGTATAAAAATTTTGTTGCATGACTGCTTTAGCAAGGTGCCGATTTTTCATCATGCCTTTGACATTTAAATCTTCAATCGTGATATAAGTTGGCTTGGTTTTCACCAACTGATCGACCACAAATCGAACATATTCTTTACGAATATTGGCTAGTCTAGCGTGCAGTTTTTGAATTTTGACAAGTTGCTTCTTCCTGTTTTTAGCGCAGAATTCACCCCTCTTTCTGTTTTTATTTACTTCATAACTGCGACTTATTTTTCGTTGTTGACGTTTTACACTCTTTTCGAGTTTTTTCACTTTTATTGCTTTGTTAATATTTTCAAAAGTTTGATGATGACTGCATGTAGCAAAATGTTTGACGCCCATATCCACACCAATGCCATCATGCGTCTTGATTTGACTTTGTTCTTTCAGCTCAACTTCACAAAAAACCGATACATAATAGCGATTTGCCTTTTGTGATACGGTACAACTAATTACTTTTACGTTTGAAGGAATATAGCCAAACTCTTTCAATGGAATCCATCCAAGAGTTGGAATCTTAATACGGTGACGCTCTACTAGTAAATCTGTCGGATTATTCTTTGGAAAATAAGCTTTTACATCCTGATTTTTCTTCTTCTTAAGCTTTGGAAATTTCGCTAACCCTTTAAAAAAGTTTTTGAAGGCTTTGTCTCCGTTCATAATGGATTGCTTAACAGCTTTACTGGACACATCTTTAATCCATGTATCCTGTTCTTTTGTGTGAACATTATTTAACCATTTGGAGAAATCATAGCCTGATAAATGTTTGCCTGTTTCTTTATAGTGATCTTGTGCAGTAGAAAGATACAAATTATACACATACCGACAAACACCAATGGTTTGATGGACTTTTTGACGTTGCTTTTCGTTTAAAAGAATCTCCGTTTTATATGCTCTTTTCATAATCATCACCTCCAATCTGGAACGTATTATTGTATAGTTAAATTGTACAATATACCTTCAGGATAGAAGCGATAGAAATATCAGAAAAAGAGTAAGACTAGATAAGGGACATCAACATCTCTTCTTAAACAAATGAAGTTATACAAGAAGAACTGACAACACAAACAGCAGTACTTTTAGAACAAATACTAAAGTCATTAGATAAACGTTTTCACACACATTTTTCTGTTTGTATTTGTATATATTATTGACTACTGTTTCACACCTCCTGGAAGCTTGATACTCATATTAAATGCAAGGAACATGCCAAAACGTTCAAAAAAAATCCCTGATTGTATTTAATCAGGGGAAAATGAGGGTTTATGCTTTTGAATTTTATATTGTAAGGTTTGACGAGGGATATTCAATAACTTAGAGGCTTGTAGTACATTTCCATTTGTTTGAAGGAGAGCTTCCTTAATCAGTTTTGATTCTGTTTCTTTTAACGCTTCTCGTAAAGGAAGAAGTTTCAGCCGGTTTATTCCATTACTTTGTAAAAAGGATGGCAAATCTTTACCCGTTAACAAATTAGTGTCAGCATGGTTCATCATATATTCAATGGCATGCTTCAATTCTCGGATATTTCCCGGCCAATGATACTGCTTTAGGAAATGTTGAACCTCTTGATTCATCCCTTGTATTTTTCGTCCAAGTTTTCTATTAAACTCGTGTAAAAAGTGATGAGCTAATAGCAAAATATCTTCTCTTCGTTCCCTTAACGGAGGAAGCTCATAGCTTAACACGTTTAGACGATAATACAAATCTGGTCGAAGTTTATTTTCCTCAAGTGCCTTTTTTGGATCAACATTCATCGCTGTAATGACTCGCACATCAACGACGATACTTTTGGTACCACCTATTCTACGAACTACCCCATCTTCTAGTACACGTAATAGCTTTGCTTGTAGTTCAATCGGCATCGATTGAAGCTCATCTAAAAATAGCGTACCTCCGTTTGCCAATTCGAACAAACCCTGCCGTTCAACAGCCCCTGTGTAACTACCTTTCGCTGTACCAAATAGTATGGCCTCGAGAAGAGACTCAGGAAGTGCCGCACAATTTTGAGCGATAAATGGTGAACGTCTTCTATGTGACTCATTGTGAATACTTTGAACAAAAAGCTCTTTACCGACACCACTTTCTCCATATACGAGTACGGAGGATGAAGACTGAGCTGCTCTTTTCCCTTGCAAAATAATGTGTTGAAATGCTGGATTATTGGTTAAAAGGTCACTAAAGCTATACACCGTACTATTCGAAATCACACGTTTTTCGGTATCTTTCTTTTCTACTGTTTGTATATCTACTAACCTTTCTGATAATTGCTTTAAACTAGAATAATCTTTTGCAATCTCCACTGCTCCAATCAACCTGTCATCCACATAAAGAGGTAAAGTAGTGTTTATTGTTTCAATTTTTTTGCCATATAGATTGACATAAGATTGTTCGTGATGATAAATAGGCTTCCCGGTTCCAATCACACGAAGCAAAGTAGATGACTGCCCTGTTAATCCTGGGAAAGCTTGAAGCAGCGGCACACCAAGCACCTCGGATACATTCATACCATCATGAGAGGCAGCAACATGATTATAGAAAATGGTTTTCCCTTCTAAATCAATGACATGTATTCCTTCATCAATCATTTCTAAAATGGCTTCCATAACTTTATCTATATGAAAAACAGGCACAGTCCTTCTCCTCCATATCTAATGATGCTTTTCCTAATGTATATGAAGAAGTGCTGAAAACTTGACAAAAAAGTGCTGAAAAGTAGTCAGTTATCTCAATTGTTTGACCCACATATTCATGTCTTCTAATGTATCAAAAATATAGCAGTTATTTGCCAATCTTCCATTGTATTGATAATGAAGTTGATGCAAGACCAGATTCATCCCAAATGAAAGCGCTCTCGCAATGGAATACACACAAAAAATATACTTTGCTAACAGTTCTTCTTCTAGCTTGACGAGTAGATGCTTCATTAAACCAAACTGCCGGTGTTCTGGCAACGTAGCACAATCCGTCATTTCAGCATTATGATAAAAATCATTGATTTCTGCCGCTGCAGTACTCACTATTTCGCCTTTAAATGTGACGATATAAAAAATGGTGTGATTGCTCATACACTTTTTTATATAAGCTGGATTATTCATCGGGGTGGGGTATACGGCAAATACCGTTCCGTATAAACTCGCAAGTAAACTGGCATCCGACTCTTCCGCCTTACGAAGTTCATAGCCGTTTGGTAGCTTTTGCAATGTAAGGTCAGTTGGACGTGCTAACACATCTAGCAAAATCTGATCTTCCTTCATCCAATTCTTACTATTCCTTCGCTCATCAGTAAAATATTTCACCAAAAATAAACAATTGCTTCCTAAATAAAATTGATCAATCGTTGCTTCATAGATAAAACCAAATTGAATCAAAGTTGATGCATGTTCCTGACGTACTTTAAAAATAAGTTTTTCAGCAGCTATCTCTGTCACCGCCTGCAACGCTTCGTTTACACAGCTACTCACATCACCTAAATAATCATCGACACGTACGCGCTTATTAAACGGGTCAACCGTAAGTGTCAGCGAATAATTCCGTTTCTGTACTTTTTTTTCTATAATCTCAACATTCATGATGTTTCTCCCTTTTTTGAATCGTTTTTACTCGGCTACACCGCACCAATCTAAAATACTCAAAGCAATGATTTCAGCAGCGGCCATTATTTTATCTATTTCAATATATTCATTGGCATCATGAGCAAGTTTTGTTTCTCCAGGACCGAAGACTAACACAGGGATTCTCCCCACTGTTGATAAATATCCACCATCCGTTCCCCATGGTGCCGCCTCCACAACAGGCTCACTCCCCATTACTTTCTCATATTGGTTAGCGACTGTTCCAAGTAACGGATGATCTAATGGCAAATTACTAGGGAGCCATCTTGCACCAAACCATTCTAACTCAATTGGCTTTGTGCTAAACCAGGAATCCAACCCATTCAGCCTATCGATTGTTGCTTCAAGCGACCTTTGAGCTTCTTCCATTTTTTCTGTTGGAGCAATTCCTAGACGCCCTTCTAGCACCGTCGTTTCCGGCACAGAAGATGGCCAACTTCCACTTATCATTTTTCCGATATTAATGGGAATGGGAATTGGGGTATGTGTAAAAAGAGGATGGTCCTTCCACTGTTTATTTCGCTCTTCTTCCAACCTTTGGAGCTCTGAGATGACCTTCACCGCTAAATCAATGGAGCTCTTTCCTTCATATCTTGTGCCACCATGAGCAGCTTTGCCTTTTACGATAATTCGAAACCATAAAGACCCCTGCTGAACAGGGAAAAATTTAAGATTTGTAGGTTCTGGAATAATGGCTGCGTCAGCTCGATATCCTCTTAAAATTGCTGCAAGCGTTCCAGCACCTCCACTTTCTTCCTCAATCACACTTTGAAAAATCACATCGCCTTTAAGCGGTATGTCTAACTCCTGAATGGCTTCCATCGCTAACAGTAAAGAGACATTTCCCCCTTTCATGTCTGTTGCTCCCCGCCCATATACTTTCCCATCTTTCACTAGACCACTAAACGGATCTGTCGCCCAATCCTCCAAATTCCCTTGAGGTACAACATCGATATGACCATTTAAGATGAGCGATTTTCCTCCGCCGCTTCCTTTTTTTACAGCAACAAGATTTGGATTTCCTATAAAATTAGTTCGATCACAATAAAAATGGTGATGATTTCGTAAGGTTTCATCACCAATTTCCCATAAATCAATGTCAAGGCCCAATTGGCGACATTTTTCAACTACAATCGCTTGTGTACTCTCTTCATGATAGCGTATACTCGGTTCTTGCACTAGTTTTTGTAATAAACGAATGCCATTTTTTCTATTAGCCTCTAGCCAAGTAGAAATTTGCTGATCGTATGTCATTTATATCTTTCCTCCTTCCTTAATCGTTCGGAGTTGTTTGGAAACAACAAATGAAGCAGCTGTTTGTTTTCTTATGTCTTCCACTGTATAGGACTCAAATATATCCGTTAGAATAAGTCCCGATTGTGACACAGAAAAGACACCCAAATTCGTTATGATCGTATGCACACATCGTTTAGCTGTTACGGGGATCGAACAGCTTGATACAAGTTTTGAATGACCTTTTTTGTCAGTATGATTCATTAATACAATCACTTTTTTTGCCTTTGCCGCTAATTCCATTGCTCCGCCCATTCCAGGAACCTTTTTACCCGGAATAATCCAGTTGGCTAAATCACCGGTTTCACTCACTTGAAGAGCCCCAAGAATCGTGATATCCACATATCCACGGCGAATCATCCCAAATGCAGTGGTACTGTCACAATATGATGCCCCTGTTCGAACCGTAATTGGATACCCACCTGCATGACATAAATGGGAATCTTCTTCTCCTGAAGGTGGTGAATTCCCGATACCAACAATCCCATTTTCAGCATGAAACATCACTGTATGATTCTTAGGTAAATAATTGGGCACAAGTGAAGGAATGCCAATGCCTAAATTAACAAGCATCCCATTACAGATTTCCTCTGCTGCTCGTTTAGCAATTATTTCTCGGCTTTCAGCTCCCAAACCCACTTCCAATCCACTCCTTTTGATGGAACGATATAATCAACAAACACCCCTGGCGTCACAATTTCTTCAGGATGTAAAGCACCTAGTGGAACAATCTCAGCAGCCTCGACAATCGTAACATGGCCTGCCATCGCTACGAGTGGATTCGTATTGCGAGCACTTTTATCAAAGACTAAATTACCATATGGATCACTTTGCTTGGCGTATACAATTGCAATGTCCGCTGTTAAAGCAGCTTCAACGAGATACCGATTATCGTTCATTTCAACTACTTGCTTTCCGTCATTCACAATATCTGAATCTAAACCAATATCTGTTAAAACACCACCAAGCCCCATCCCGCCAGCTCTTATCCGTTCAACGAGCGTGCCTTGCGGTGAAAATTCAATTTCAAGTTTTCCCTCATGCATCATCTTCCCAGCATTCGGATTAGAGCCAATATGAGAAACAATCATTTTTCGAACACGTTCTGCCGTTACAATTTTGCCAATGCCGATATGAGGAAATCCTGCATCATTCCCAATTAACAATAAGTTCCGCACATTCGTTTCTAAGATGGCATTCACTAGGCCAGGTGGAGTACCCACTCCACCAAATCCACCGAATAGAATCGATTGTTCATCTTTAAATAAAGACTTAATATCTCCATAAGTACTTATTTTTCCAAATAGATTTTCAACCATCTCATCACCTCTTATGACGAAACGAATCTTTCTTCAAATGCTTGTAACGTTAGGTCCAATCTTCGTAATAGTTCATCGCATTGTTCATGAGATATGGTTAAGGGGGGAGCAATGAGGATCGCTGAACCTGTGACTCCATCTAATCCCGCAGCAGCAGGATATATGATAATGCCATGTTCCATTCCTAACCTAACCACTTCATTTGTCACTTCTCCATGATTTACAAAGGATTCCTTTGTTTGTTGATGTTTAACCAACTCCATGCCAATTAATAATCCCTTGCCACGTACGTCACCAATAAACGAATATCTTGCTTTCCTTTTCTCTAATTCTTTTATTAAATATTCCCCTGTTTCTGCTGCTTTTTCTACAAGATTATGTTTTTCAATGTAGGTAAGCACGGCAAGTGAGATTGCACATGAAAGAGGATTGGCACTCAATGTATGACCGCCAATAATCGACCTTGATCCATGTAGAATCGGTTCTAATACTTGTTCGGTCATGGTAGCGGCTGCTATTGGAGTATAACCTCCACTCATCCCTTTACCAAACGTTACAATATCAGGTTCTACTCCCCAATGCTCACAAGCTAGCATTTTTCCTGTTCGACCAAACCCAGTCATCACTTCATCTGCAATCAATAAAATATCATGCTCTTGACAAATTTGTTTGATTCTCTCTAAATAACCATCTGGAGGAACAATTGCCGCACCAGCTGCACCGATAATCGGTTCAGCAATAAACGCTGCAATATGATTAGCTCCCAGACGACGAATCGTTGTTTCTAATTCATTTGCACATATTTGCCCATACGCAGCATCATCTAACTCATACGGACATCTATAGGAATAAGGAGGAGAAATAGAGGGATAGGATTCTAAAATGGAAGCAAATCGATTACGACGAATAGGGTGCCCTGACATGGAAAGAGCACCAAGTGTAATCCCATGATAGCTCATCCATCTCGAAATAATTTTCTGCTTCTCTGGCTTATTCTTTTCTTGCCAATACTGAATAGCTAGCTTTAAGGCTGTTTCCGTAGCTTCAGAGCCACTATTGACGAAAAAACTATAGACTAAATCTCCCTTTGTTACATTCTTTATTTTATGGGCAAGTTGTTCCGCAGCCTCACTCGTAAATTGCGAGCGATAGACGAAAGATACGCTGCTCGCTTGTTTCATCATTGCATCTTGGATTTCTTCGACACCGTGACCAATATTAGCTGTTACTGCACCTGACGAGGCGTCTAAGTAGTCTTTCCCCGACTTGTCATATAAAAAGACTCCTTTTCCATGACTAATAGTCGGATACATAGCTCCAAGAATAGGCGTAATCAAAGAAGACTGCAAATCACCATCACCTCGATTGGAAAAATTCAGCTGTTGTAGAGTATATGAAGGAATTGTAAAAATCTTGCGTTTTTCGTAGGATTAGGATGAAGTTTTAAAAGAAAAGCGGAAGGGGCCCGTTTAGCGACGTAAGGACTGAGGCCCACACGATGTGGGTCACACAGACGAAGACATAAGGACGTGGCGGTCTTAGTCTGTGTTCATTTCCTCCGTATGAGATAAAGGAAACACGAAGATCGATAGTGATTCGATATTGACTTATCGGAAGGAGGAGCGGGCAGTCCATTAGTCGCTGGGTGCCTGGAGCTAGACACCCCGAAAAGCGGAACCGGCTCGTTCAGCTTGTGAAGCAGATAGGAATTGACCCAAAAGGCGTTCTTTGCCTTTTAGGGGCAATTATCTTCTGCACAGCAAGCTAGCCGGTGGAGCTAAACACCAGTACGTATCGGAAAACTTTATACTTTCTGATTTTAAAAGAAAAAAAGACTCAAAAAGGTTGCATTATACCCTTCTTGAGTCCTCACTTTTGCTAAAAAACTGTACTTAATGATTGTTCCTGAATATTTTTCAAAAACTGTTCATCTTTTAAAATAGCTAGCACTTTTTTGTAGAATTCATTTTCATCAATAACAGCTGAATGAACATACTCATATTCTTTTAGGGACGGATGACGTAATAAATCTCTAATACAAGATACACATACTTTTTTTGTCCCTAATTTATAATAATTTAAATTAGTGGCATTGCCATTAGATGTATCTTGTTGACATACGGAGCAAGTATGACTCACTCGACCCTTTTTATTATAGTTTGCCAAAACTCCTTCTAAACGAATTGATGCTGGAATGGTTAATAACACAAAATCACCTTTTCTTCATTAAAATCTTCTATCATTATATCAGAAAATAAGTATATATAACGACATATTGCGTAATAAACCTTATTTAGTTAAAAAGTAATAACATTTTTAAAACGAGATATTCACCATTGCACGACCATTTTGAACAACTAAAGAAGCATTTCCCCCAATTGGAATTGTCGCAAATGGGGTAACATGTCCAAAATTCGCATTTGCAATAACCGGAATACCCTTCAACTCTTGTTTCGAAGCAATGATCTCATGGAGTGCATAATCTGTCATGCCTGACTCTTTCTGAAAACGTCCAATAATAATGCCCTTAATTCCAGCGGCATCAGGCTGATGGAGAAGAGACTGCAAATCGCGATCAAAGCTGAACGGATGACTTTCCTCGTCATCTTCAATAAAAAGAATACTATTTTCCAGAGAAGGCATATACTCTGTTCCTTGAAGTAAATTCATGGTACATAAATTCCCACCAATAATCGTCCCCTCGGCTTCACCTTCTTGAATAATCATATAGCCTTGATTAGGATGAAAAGTACGATCCTCTTGTTCAAGATGCCAAGGATCATCACTCCATGTCTCACTTTGTTTTAGTTCAAAAGCCTCATCCTCTATCAGTGCTTTTATAAAATATTCCATTGTATACTCAAGACCAACCTTCATTCCAAATGAAGAAAAATATGGTCCCGCATATGTCGTTAAACCCGTTTTCTTATAAATTGCAAGCAAAATGGCTGTAATGTCACTATAGCCACAAATCACTTTTGGGTTGGCGCTAATTACATCATAATCAATATATCGTAGCAATTGATTAGCATTGTACCCTCCGATTCCAGTGAAAATACCCTTTACGTTTGGATCTTTAAATGCTGTATGCAAATCAGCGATACGATCTTCAATGGAGTTCGAGAAAAAATCATCATGTACAAGTGCAGTCTCTCCATATGTAACATGAAACCCTAGTTCTGTTAATCTTTCCTCAGCTAACCTTCGTTGCTCTCCTTTAACGATTGCTAGACTTCGAGATGGTGCGATGACGCGAATTTCATCCCCTGCTTTTAATCGTGAAGGTATCATCCCTATCCACTCCCTCAAAAAATCATTTCATTCCGTTATTGTAACAAAAAGAATGTATCTAAACAAATCAGAAAACCAGCCTTCAACTGAAGACTGGTTTTAGGTTTACTTAGCAGCAAAAGGAAGCTCCAATGATGATTAACAGAATGAATAACACAACGATTAAAGCGAAACCTCCGCCAAAACCAACACCACAACCTCCACCGTATCCATATCCACCGAAGCCAGGGCCTCCATATCCGTACATAACATTCACTCCTTGTTTATTTCTAATTTCTCTTTACATCCTTACAATATGTAAAATCGCCCGCATTGGTCTGTGCAATTGCCTAATTTTTTTTCACTTTCCTTCCTTCACTCGTTACATAAGGCAAATTAGCGAAGCTCCGACCCTTCAAATCAACATAGTTATAAAACCACACTATATAATTCAAAAAAAAATATTTACAAAACAAAGGCGTTGGACTGTAGCATAAGCCCAAATAAATAATGACTTATTCACTTCATTTTTCTCAAAATTAAATAACCCTTAAAATAATATAGCGAAGCTCCGACCCTTTTCCTAAAAAAACACCTATCATATGAGCGATAGGTGTTACGTGTTATTCAAAATATTTTTTATAGGATTCATAGCCTTCCTTTTCCAAATCCTCGTACGGAATAAATTTTAATGAGGCTGAATTAATGCAATACCGGAGCCCTGTTGGTGCTGGACCATCTGTAAACACGTGACCAAGATGTGCATCAGCTGTCTTCGATCGAACTTCAATTCGCCGCATTCCATGGCTCGTATCGAATTTCTCAACAATTTCTTCTTTCTGAATTGGCGCAGTAAAACTTGGCCAACCACAACCAGAATCATACTTTTCCTTTGACGTAAATAATGGCGTACCTGATACGATATCTACATACAGCCCCTCAGCTTTCATATTCCAATATTCATTTTGAAAAGGAGGCTCTGTCGCGTTATTTTGTGTAACTTCATATTGGATCGGCGTTAATTTCTTTTTCAAATCTTCTTGATTCATTATTTATTCCCCCAATAGTGTTCTTGAAATGCTTTTCGGCCAGACCCCACTTGATAGGCCTGGTATCTTTGTGGTTCTTTTTTATAATAATGCTGATGATAGTCCTCAGCTGAATAAAATTCCTTTGCTGCCAAAATAGGCGTGACAATCGATTTTCTAAAACGACCACTCTGCTCTAATCGTTCCTTAGAAGCTTCGGCTATTTTTCGTTGTTCTTCATTATGATAAAAAATAGCGGTTTGATACGATTGTCCACGATCAAAGAATTGTCCACCTGTATCGGTCGGATCAATTTGCTGCCAAAACAGTTCAACGAGCTTTTCATACGGAAACATAGCCGGATTATATGTTATCTGTACAGCTTCGTAATGTCCTGTCGTATCACTGCACACTTCTTTATAGGTTGGATTTTCTTTTGTCCCACCTGTATATCCAGATATGACCGATTCAATCCCTGGCAATTCATCGAACGGCTTCACCATGCACCAAAAACAGCCGCCTGCAAATGTTGCTTTTTCTAATCTTTCACTCATTCTATTCAGCTTCCTTTCCATTCATCATTTTGGTACCGTCAGCAAAAAAGAGATAGTATTATGCTCTAAATCAAATTGTTTTGCCCTTACCTGTATATTACTCTTCCATTTCATTTCATGAAGAGCTACATAAATCATTTGCTCATCTGGTTGAATAGTTACCCAATCAGGTGTTTGATACTGACGATCAATAAAGTTCATCACATAGGAAACGGGAAGATTAATTTTCCCAATTGAAATAGTCTCTTGCTTGAGAATTAAATCACCGTTTTCTTGTGGAACTGGCTTAAATGTTAAGACAAAATCAATTTCACGATTAAAAAAAGGCATTTTCCCATGCAGTTCAACAACATCCGCAATATACACTTCATAGTGATATGTACGGGTCAATCCCTTTTGTTCTAAATATTGATTAATAAAACGTGTTAAATCCTCTCGTGTTGTTTTTACTTCAAATTGAATGTCCTGTTCATTGCTTACATGGTTCGTTAACGGTTTATCCTTAACTGGCCAATTCATTAAAATAAAAAATAGACTAATCACTAAGATATTACAAGCAAGTAAGGTAAAGAAAACAACCCTCCATATATTACCTTTCATTATTGATTTTCATCCCCTTTAGCGCTTGCTTCTATCGTCTCGCTTCCCATTGTGGAAAGATCCATGTTGTTATATATTCTTGCGGCTATTAACTCATATCCACGATTATTAGGATGAAATAAATCTTCTGTATACAATACATCTTCTGTTGCATTGTTAAAAAGATCCTCTATTTTGATAAAATAAGCCGAATCATACTTCTCAATGATCCTTTCTCCACTTTTATTCCAGTCAGAAACAATTACATCTAATTCATATAATTCATCATATGGTTTTGAAAATGGATTATACAGACCGACCAAATAAATTTGCGCTGACGGATTATACGTACGAATTTTATCAAGTATCTCACCCAAAACGGCTTCATATTCACGCTTTGCAGAATTAAACTGTTCCATTTCCAAACTTGTGAAATTTTGTTTAAATACATTCATAATATCATTTCCACCAATTGTCACGACTACTGAATGGGCACGTGTAATATCTTTACGAATTTCCTTTTTATGAAGCTGCTTTAGCAATTGCTCACTTCGGTTCCCCTTCACTCCATGATTAATCATTTCTACCGAATCAATAGCTGGCTCATTTTCAAGTTTCTTTTCTAAATATGGTAAATAGCCCCCATGATTCGTCCCGTCTCCTACTCCTTGTGTTAATGAATCGCCGAGTGAAACAATACGAGTAGGGTTTGAAAAAGAATCTGGAATTGGAGTTGGAATAGGATCTAAAATGGGGGCTGGATTATTACTTGCAGGAATCTCTTGCTTCTTGCTTAATTGGGATACGTTAGAGTGTTCTTCATTCGTCTGAACGGTCATGGTCTGTTCTGTTTGTCTTGACTCACACCCACTCACTCCAATTATACATACTAGAAGACAGGTGATTGTTCGTTTCATCCTCCTCACCTTCCTTGAAAATATTATAACATGAAAAAAAAGGAATTTTCTAAAAAGCACTTTCTTTAAAATGAATATGCTCAAACAGCCATAGCTTTTGTCTTATTTTTAAAAACATTCTTCTTTTTTCTAAAGGTTCTATTATACGAATTGTTGATGATGAACAAAGGCTTACAAAAAGAAAAAACAGGCCTCTATTGACCTGTTCACCCTTTTTGCAATATTTTAATATGCTGAATAATATCATCAAATGGAATTTCTTCTAACCCAGAATAATACTGAATAATCTTTCCCTCTTGATTGACTAAATAAAAATCTGTACCATGCGTTACTTGATCTTCACCTTCTGGCTTTACAACGATTGTTTTAAAGTTTTCCCTGGCAAATTGCTCAATCTCTTTTTGTTTATACCCCGTTAAAAAGTGCCAATTCGAATATTCAACATTAAATTGATTCCCATATGCCTTTAACACCTCTGGTTTGTCCACTTCAGGATCAACGGAAAAAGAAACAAATTCCACATTCTTAATCCCTTCATCCTTCAACATTTTCTGAAGCTTTGACATATTCCAAGTCATAGGCAGGCAAACATCTTCACATGATGTAAAAATAAAATCTGCAATCCATACTTTACCCTTTAAATCACTAGTAGAAACGGTCTCTTCCTCTTGATTGATAAAGCTAAACTCTTCAATTTCCCAATTCTTTGCATTCGGAATTTCATTTGAGCTACAGGCTGTCAATGCAAATAGAGCAATACTTCCTAAAATAAGACTAAGCATTCTCCGTTTCGTCATGCTCTCCCGCCCTTTATATGTATTAACTAATACTACTACCATTCTATCAAAAGCAAGAATCTTTTAAAAGTAAAATATACAAAATAAGTTAATATCATCCATATTATACGTTTTCAAAGTTCATTTAAAATGAAGAAAGGCTACCCCTTAATCCCAATAATACATAACAGCAAGCGCACCTTCTCCAGCATGCGTGCTAATGACAGGTGTTGTATCTTCAATCATTATAGTACGAAGATCTGTGATTTCCATAATAGACTTGCAAATTTTTTCACAAAACTCCAAATTGTTGGCATGAGCAATACCCATTGCATTCAACTTTTTCCCTTCAAGATCGTGCTGAAATTGCTTAATGATATACTTTACAATTTGTGATTGGCTTCTCCCCTTTGCAACAGGGTGAAGCACTCCATCCTCTAAGACTGCGATTGGTTTAATATTCATTAATGATCCGATATATCCTGTTATTTTTCCAATACGACCGCCCTTTATTAGGTTTTCCAAATTCTGAATAACAATCATTAATCTAGTATTGTTTTGGATCGTATGTAAACGCTCTACAATTTCTTCAACAGACTTACCTTCTTGAGCTAGTTTAGCTGCTTCTATAACCTGAAAACTGAGAGCAACAGAAGTGAACTTTGAATCAACAACGGTTACTTTAGATTTCGTCATACTTGCAGCACTTTGGGCTGATCCAACGGTACCACTCAATCCACCTGATATATGTATCGAGATAATCTCACTTCCATCTGATCCCAATTCATCAAATACGTTAACAAACGTACCCACCGCAGGCTGTGAGCTTTTTGGCAATTCTTTAGCATTTCGCATTTTGTCTAAAAATTCATTTTGCTCTATTTCTATTTTATCCAAGTACGTTTCTCCATTAATCAATAGCGATAATGGAACCATTGTAATATTATATTTCTCAAATTCTTCTAAGGACATATCTGCTGTTGAATCTGTTACAATTTTAACTTTTGCCATTGATGCACATCCTATTTCTCATGATTGATTATATATCCACTTGCATAAAAAAAGACTGTCAATCCGCATCAGCAAAGAAGCGCTTTTTAAATAAAAACCATTTAAAAAGCAGTGCGAATAGACAATCTTTCATTACGCATTATGAAGTAAGTCTTCTGAAAAAAGCTTGTGATAAGCTGGCCATTTTAAAACAGCCGCTAAATAATTTTTAAATGAGTATGTTTCTTTATTTTCCTTTTTATCGAAAACTTGATTTACGAAAACCTCCAACCTGACACGTACCATAAAATAATTGCAATCTCCAGGCAATAAAACTGGGACATCCGTAATCCTTACCTTATGTCCAAGACAATTTCTGAACTCTAGGCATTTAAACAACAAAGTATCAATCCTCTTTTATCTTTCAGAATACTTTTATTATACACAATATGAAATAAAGGTTAAAATATTCTCTTTAAGATTATTCGAAAAATAATGTATCTTCTTAATATTAATGATGATCGACCTCTTCAAAACTATAGTCTGCCTCTAGTTTTGCTTCCCGCTTTTGACGTCGTTTAAACACAATCTTGGAGAGCGAGATACTGATTTCATATAGTAGAAGAAGTGGCATAATAACAATAAAGTCAGACATAAAGTCCGGAGGTGTAATACATACTGCAATAACCACAAGAACAAAATACGCATACTTTCGAATTTTATGTAATACATACGGATTTACGATTCCGAGTGACGTAAGAAACATAATGACAACAGGTAATTCAAATAATACCGCAAAAGGAATCGTCATATTAAAAACAAATTTAAAGTATTTTTCAGCAGTAAAGTTGGTTAAGAACATGTCTCCACCCAAATCCAATAAGAATTGATAAACCATCGGAAAAATGGCGAAATATCCAAAGGCAAGTCCCACGATAAATAATAAGAATAATGCTGGTATATACGCAAGCGCTACCTTTAATTCATGTGTCTTTAAGGCAGGTTTCACAAATAGCCATACTTGGAACGCCAAAATTGGGATTGTTGCTGCTACTGCAATAACTGCCGCTAGCATAAAATAGATCCATACAATGTCACTTGGACCAAGGACGATTAGTGTAACATCTAAATCCTTAATAAACCACTTATAGATATCCTCGACAAAAATAAAACCGACAATTAAAAATACAAGAAAGCTAACGACGATAATGATTAACCGCTTCCGCAGCTCATCAAGATGTTCCATTATATTTAATTCTTTGTCTTCCAACAGTCACCACGCCTTTTTTAAAAATTTAACGTTAACAAAAAAGGAACCGATTACCCCGTTTTAAAAAAAGGTGCAAGATGATTTCATCTCACACCTTACATGATGTTTATTTTGTTACTTTTTTGTTGTCATCGTCAAATTCTTCACTTGTTAATTCACGTGTTGACTTTTTAAATTCTCGTAACGTTTGACCAAACGCACGTCCAATCTCAGGAAGCTTCTTTGGACCAAATACAATTAGCGCTAATACTATGATTAATATTAAACCTGGAACTCCAATATTTGGCATAGATTCATCCCCTTTTATTGTGAACATTAACCTATACCGATTATACTACCTTTTTATTCCAATTAAAAGTAATATACCCAGTAATTTACATCAAATAAGCAAGTTAAATAAATTATTGTTTTTATTTACTTCGACAAACGTAAAGCCTTTTTTATTCATGCGATTAATAAGCCCGTTATAGTCATGTTTATATTTCAACTCAATACCAACTAGAGCAGGACCGTTCTCTTTATTGTTTTTCTTTGTATATTCAAATCGACTAATATCATCATTTGGTCCTAACACTTCATCAAGGAATTCTCTTAACGCACCTGCACGTTGTGGAAAATTAACAATAAAATAATAAAGCAGACCTTCGTATAGTAATGATTTTTCTTTAATTTCTTGCATTCTGCTAATATCATTATTTCCACCGCTTACCATACAAACAACTGTTTTTCCTTTAATTTGATCTTTATACAAATCTAATGCTGCTACAGAAATAGCACCTGCTGGCTCTGCAACAATTGCATGCTCATTATATAAATCAAGAATCGTTGTACAGATTTTACCTTCTGGAACAACAATGATATCGGCCAGGTTTTCTTTACAAATTTGATACGTCATTTGTCCAACACATTTTACTGCTGCACCATCCACAAACGAATCAATTTCATTAAGCTCTGTTACCTCACCTTTTTCAAAGGAGTACGTCATTGAAGCAGCTCCGAGTGGCTCCACACCAATACATTTTGTGTCAGGTGAAACATATTTAAAATAGGTAGATAAACCGGACATTAAGCCGCCGCCACCAATGGCACCAAGCACATAGTCAATTTTTTCATCACAATCATTGAGAATTTCAACGGCAGCTGTCCCTTGTCCAGCAATTACCATTTCATCATCAAACGGATGAATAAATGTGCGGCCCTCAGCCTGTGCACAAGCCATAGCATTTGCAAACGAATCATCAAATGTATCTCCAACAAGAACAATTTCGATTTTGTCTTTACCGAATAATTGAACTTGGTCCACTTTTTGTCTTGGTGTTGTCGCTGGCATAAAAATTTTACCGTTAATCCCTAAATGGTAACATGCAAAAGCAACCCCTTGCGCATGGTTTCCAGCACTTGCACAAATTACACCATTTTTTATTTCTTCTTCCGTTAAGTTCTTCATTTTATAATACGCACCACGTAATTTAAAAGAACGTACGTGCTGTAAGTCTTCTCTTTTTAAATAAACATTACATTCATATTTATCAGAAAGACGCTGATTTTTTTGTAAAGGAGTATGGGCGACAATGTCTTTTAATTCCTGATAAGCAATCGCAATATCTTCCAATTGAATCCCCTTCTTCAATTCTACAGTCTGATCCATAACCATTCATATCCTTTCCACTTCAATAATTCAATAATTATAGCACTTTTATTAAGAGATGTTATCAATTTTGTGAAAATTTCAATACTTTAACAGCAAAACTAATACTACTTATACTCTTTCTAAAACAATAAACCGGTGAGCATATTTGTTTTTTTCATCAGCCACTCCTGGTGTTACTGAGACTTGTCTCCACTCTTGATCATCAATGGTCGGAAAATACGTATCTCCCTCAAAACTCGCATCGATTTCAGTAAGATATAGTCGATCGGCTACAGGTAAAATTCCTTTGAAAATTTCTGCACCACCAATAACAAACACCTCTTGCTCTTTCCCATCGGTAAATTGCTTAATCTCATCTATACTATGCAAAATGGTACAATCCTCATTCTTATATTCACGATTTCGAGTAACGATGACATTTTCACGACCGGGGAGCACTCGACCAATTGAATCAAATGTTTTTCGTCCCATGATAATGGGATGACCCATTGTGACCTTTTTAAAGTATTGAAGATCAGCTGGCAGATGCCATGGCAGTTGATTGTCTTTACCAATCACCCTGTTTTGATCCATCGCAACAAGTAAAGAAATCATACACTCACCTCACCTTTAATATGTGGATGTGCTTCATAATTCTCTAATTCAAAATCTTCATATACGAAATCAAAAATATCTTTCACAGCCGGATTGATTTTCATTGTCGGCAATGGTTTTGGTTCACGTGTTACTTGTAATTTTACCTGTTCAACATGGTTTGTATAAATATGAGCATCCCCGAGCGTATGAACGAACTCACCAGGTTCTAAATCACATACTTGAGCAATCATCATTGTTAGTAGAGCATAAGAGGCGATATTAAAAGGCACTCCTAGGAAAATATCCGCTGAACGCTGATACAACTGACAGGATAACTTCCCATTCGCCACATAAAATTGGAAAAAAGCGTGACAAGGCGGTAAAGCCATTTGGTCCAATTCCCCAACATTCCATGCACTTACAATTAATCGTCTAGAATTAGGATTCGTTTTGATTTGCTCAATAACGTCTCGAATTTGATCAATTTGTCTTCCATCCGCAGTTCCCCACGAACGCCATTGTTGTCCGTAAACTGGGCCAAGATTTCCTTCTTCGTCTGCCCATTCGTTCCAAATACGAACATTATTTTCTTGCAAATATTTGATACTTGTATCACCTTTCAAAAACCAAAGCAATTCATGAATAATCGCACGTAGGCTTAATTTTTTTGTTGTAAGTACAGGAAAACCCTCTTGTAAATCAAACCGCATTTGATATCCAAAGGTACTGATTGTACCCGTGCCTGTCCGATCGCCTTTTTCCGTTCCGTTTTCTAATATGTGCTTACATAAATCTAAATATTGCTTCATTGTAAACCACCTTTTTCAATGTTTATCTTTACCATTCTATCAGAACTTACGTCTAGTTCAAAGATTTGATATAAGAATACGTTTGTGGAGCCGACTCTTTTAAACATTGATTTTGTTTTTGGTTCACATAATACATAGCGAACGCCTCAGCAAAATACTCCTCGGGATAATTGATGAAATAGAGCTGATTAGGAAATAATGTGTGAACTTCCTTTCTCCAAATACTCAGAAATTTATCATCGTCTTGAATCCCTCCATAAACAATTTGATCAACAGAATGCGCTAACTCGTGCAATTCTAAATTCACGGAGCCATGTCCCTTTCCTTTATCACTTGCACCTATCTTCACTAATACTGTATGTGATCCGCCCATACCAGGTACATCATCCCATATGGCATCACTTCCATATCCACGTGGTTTGTCTCCTTTTAGATGAGCTGCACTCGCCTGATCTGTTAGCCTACCATTAAACAGTTTGATTTTTACATCTTTTTCTACTAATTTAAAAAGCAAAGATGAGGGCAATTTATGAATGGATTGAATCATTTGGAAAGATTCTTTTTCATCAAATGAGGATTTTGGAAACAAAAAGAGTTGTTGCAGTATTTCATTTTTCATCAATAGCTTTTCATGCTTTAGAGGGTGATTACTAGGTAAGTCAGACCAACCTCGCCCTTCTTGATCAGCGTGAGAAAATGGGTAAAAAGAAAAAAAGCCAATCAAAAAAACCATACTAATTATCCGTTTTTTATATTTCATACATAGTCTTTCCTCCCTGCTATGTATAGCAATCTCTAAACTATAAATATTGTCAACTTATTATTCTATTATAACATAGGGAGGATAAGACTTTATGATGTTAAATTTCGGTAATCTATTTTTTTAGAATGTAGAACATTTTGATCACAGGTTTCATATAGTTGATTAAGGTGATTATAATGAGGCGATATTATAAACAACAAATTACAGAAGAAGATAGAGAAATGGTTGAGGATCTTTTAGATGTGTACTCTTTAAAAATCTTTTTATTATTAGATTTATGTTTGTTTACCCTTTTTCTCGGATTTTTGTTATTTCCACTTGTTTCATCCATTTGGGTCATTCTATTGATTTTAGCTTTGTTTTTTACAACATTTTTGTTTCTTTTACAGCGCTTTCACCTTAAAGATTAGAAAAACAAATTGTTTCACCTCTAATGATGAAAGCTGATGTTTTTTTCAAAATGATCCTTTCCTAATAACAAAAAAGCCGAGCTCTGCTCAGCTTTTTTGTTTTATTAGGGACCGATATTCTTCCTTAATAGAAAACGTTTGTCCTTTCATATAAATCCACTTTAGTTACAAGGATAAAAACCGCTAGTTGTTTTTTCACAAATGTGAATGCCTCTTCCTTTTAATGGTAAAATGGAAGATAATAGTGACAGCAAAAATAAGCAAAATGATAGCAAAGAATAGAGTATGAGGAATTTCAATGCCAATCATTGGTATGGAGATAAGCATTTTAATGGCAATGAAAGCAATCAATACATAAGCCGCTGTTTCAAGTTCAGGAATGCGATCGATTAATTTTAAAAAGACACTGGCAACTCCCCGCATCATCAATACACCAAGCATGCCACCAATTAATAATACCCAAACTTCTTGGCTTACACCAAAAGCAGCAATGACACTGTCAACAGAAAAGGCGATATCCATTAATTCGACTGAAATGACAGTTCCCCAAAACACGCCAAATATCCGTAATAAGAAACTAGCCTGATCTACACCACGAGCTTCTTCTTCCTGTCCATCTTTATTTCGGCTTCGAAAATAATTAATGGCCAACCAAGCTAAATACGCAGCGCCTAGTACTTTTACCCACCATAGTTTTATTAAAATGACACCTACTCCAATGGCTATAAAACGAAACGCATAAGCACCTAATAATCCATAGAACAAGGCTTTCTTGCGCTGTTTAAAAGGTAAATGACGAACCATTACAGCTAATACTAACGCGTTATCAGCTGACAATAATCCTTCCATTAAAACAAGGGTTCCAATTAATCCCCAGCTAACAGGATCTGACAATACTTCCGCCCACATTTGCCAATCAAAAAATAAAGAATACGTACTCATGATGCTTTGAATTAACTCTGACATTTGCAAAATCTCCTTCTTTTTAAACAAAAAGAAACCTTCACCAACAAGGGAGAAACATCCTTGCCGATGAATAGTTCATTTAATTTAGTATTCCCTTGATGCCCTAATATATTTTTTCATCCAATCATATTATATCATGCTATTTCATATACTAAAGACAAGCATAATTATGAAATGATATTGGTACTCCCCCATTTTGGCGGGGTATTTGTATCCCAATAGATACAACCTAGTTCATAGTGAGTGGAAAAGGAATCATGATACGTATGATAATGAAAATTAAACCAATAGCCTTCTAGAGGAATATGATCCTGGCGAACGTGAAAGCGAATAAGATCCTTTCCACTCTTTGTATCATAGATATGGAAAATCTTTTCACCTCTTCCGCCAGTCGGTTTCTCACTAATAGCTAACGATTGCAATTGATCATCTGGAAATTGAGAAGCCAATTCTTCAATAGCTTCTTCTATTTTCGGTAAAATCACTGTTTGAAATTCATCGTTTATTTTAGGTTGAATCTTTTCACCGAATTTTTGATACGCATTTTCTTCCGCTTTTTCTTTCATTTCTTCCACAAACTGTTGTCTATGAAAAATATCTTGTTCAATAATAGGCGAATAAGATATTTCGGCGTCTTCCTGAGTCCTATTGTTTACATTTTTTAATGTATGTGCTTCAGCAAACCACGTAAAATCGGACGGGGTAACCAATCCAAATGTTAAAATAGATACTAAGACAACTAAACTTTTTCTAAGCCATTTTTTTGTATTACTCAAAACGCCCCTCCTTTTTTCAAGTTCTATCTTTATCTATTTATTCGATATTATAATTATACTGTTTAAAAAAATAGATTTCGAATAAATAGTAGCGAAAAAGGAAATAAACAAAATAACGAGAATGGTATACTCTTAGAAGCATTTTACAAAAGGGGGGAATAGAAATGGGTTTCTATGGGGTTGTGCTTTGTATCTTGCTACTTGGTTATTTTGTTTATTTAACAATGGCTGATTAGAAAAGTGGAACCAACTCGTCCACAGTAAAAATCCCTAGTGCCTTAACTTAGGTACTAGGGATATCGATGAAACCATAATGAAACTTTGCTGTTTTACGTTTATATACGTTAAAGCCAAATTGTTCAAAGCGAGGACTGCGAAAATGATCTTTTAACACGACTCTTTTCCTTGCCACGCGCCTTGCTTCTCCAATTACTTTTTCCGAAAGCGGATGAGGAACAGCTAGATGAGTTAATGTCCTAATTCCATTTGATTCTACAATACTTTCTTCAAACATCGGATCAAAATAAACGACATCAAAGCTATCATCGTCCATTTTTTTTAATGCTTCTAAATGATGGATATTCCTTACCTCAACTCTCCGCATCGCCTTAATGATATGGTCTTCACCATCTTCCCACGTACGTAAGCCTTGACGAACAAGAAAAGCAATAAAGCGATTATCTTCAAGCGCTACCACCTTTCCAGCTTGTCCAACTGCAAAGCTAGCTACAATGGCATCCGCACCAAGACCAAGTGTACAATCTAAGACCGTGCTACCCGCTTCTATTTCTCCTGCAATAAGATAAGGATCCTTTTCTCCATTCATCATTCTTTTAATTCGTACCATAGCTAGATTAGGATGGAAAAAGAATGGTTCATCTCCTTCGAAACGATGTAATTCCAAACGATTTTTCCCATATACAATACAGTCATCACCATCTTCCGCAGCTTGTGTAGCTTTTACAGAACGCTTGCGACGTGGGACAAATGGAATATCAAGCTGGTGGGCAAAAGCTTGCGCTCGTTGTATCGATTCCTGATCCGTTCGTCCTGCTGTTGTTAAAAACATATTCTCCCCTCCTAAAGCACTAATACCTAATCATTTCATTCTTTCCATATGTAACAGCATAATTTTCTTCCCCTTATATGCAGCAAAAATGCCTTGTTCATCACAAGGCATTTAAAACATTCTTATTTTGCTTGATTAAAAGCTGTTAATAAATTCTCTTTAATAACTTCCATGGACTGACCTTCAATATCATGACGAGGAATAAAATGAATTACTTCTTTCCCTTTCATTAGTGCCATCGATGGAGAAGACGGTTCAATCCCTCCAAAATATTCTCGCATTTTTGCTGTAGCGTCTTTATCCTGACCAGCAAATACAGTTACAAGATGATCTGGTTTATGTCCAGACTCCTGCACAGCTTGCGTTGCAGCAGGACGTGCTAAACCAGCAGCACAACCGCAAACCGAATTCACAACAACAAGCGTTGTACCTTCTGTAGACTCCATAAACTGTTCTACTTCTTCAGCCGATTGTAATTGTTGAAAACCAGCTTGCACAAGCTCCTCGCGCATTGGAATCACCATTTGTCTCATATATTCCTCATATGCCATTGACATACTTACATTCCTCCTAAAAAACAATATTATTCAATATAAAGATACTATAATATATGACCAGAATGCAAAAAGCACGCTTACTAACTTCATATACTTTCTTATCTCATCAAAAAACAAGGATTGATTAAGCTAAACTCAACCAATCCTTGTTTCCACGTTTATTAGATTTTCAACACGCCGCCTGAGCTAGCATTTGTTACAAGTTTAGAATAACGAGCTAAATAACCTGTTTTTACTTTTGGTTCAAAGCCTTTCCAGTTCGCTTTACGTTTTTCCATTTCTTCATCAGAAATTTCTAACGTAATTTTACGATTGTTCATATCTAACTCAATGATATCTCCATCTTCAACAAAAGCAATCGGACCACCTTCTGCTGCTTCTGGAGAGATATGACCGATACTGATTCCGCGAGATGCACCAGAGAAGCGTCCGTCCGTAATCAAACCAACTTTTGCGCCTAGACCGCGACCAACGATTTGTGATGTAGGTGCTAACATTTCTGGCATACCTGGCCCACCTTTAGGACCTTCGTAGCGAATGACGACAACATTCCCTTCTTTCACTTTACCTGTAATAATACCAGAAAGTGCTTCTTCTTGAGAATCAAAGCAGATTGCCGGTCCTCTATGATAGCCACCAACAGATGGGTCAACTGCACCGACTTTAACAATGGAACCTTGAGGAGCTAGGTTACCAAATAATACAGCCAATCCACCACGCTCAGAATGCGGATTATCTAAAGGATGAATGACATTCTGATCCAAAATTTCACAGCCTTCTACATTTTCACGTAATGTTTTACCTGATACACTTAAGCAATCTCCATTAAACGCACCTGGCTTTTTAAGCAATTCATGAATGATTGCACTAACGCCACCTGCATTGTGTACATCTTCAATAAAATAATCTGAAGCTGGAGCAATTTTTGCAAGATGTGGTACGCGGTTCGCAATTTCATTAATGCGTTCCATTGGATATTCGAATCCAGCTTCTTGCGCTAACGCTAATGTGTGAAGTACGGTGTTCGTTGATCCACCCATTGCCATATCTAGTGCAAATGCGTTATCGATTGCATCGATTGTTACGATATCACGAGGTTTAATGTCTTTTTTGATTAGCTCCATTAATTGTGTAGCAGAGCGTTTCACAAACTCTTTACGATCTTCAGATACAGCTAAAATTGTACCATTCCCTGGAAGTGCAAGACCTAAGCCTTCCGCTAGACAGTTCATAGAGTTTGCTGTAAACATTCCTGAACATGAACCACATGTCGGACAAGCAGATTGTTCGATATCTTGTAAATCTTCTGCTCCAATATTACCAGCTTGGTAAGCTCCTACTCCTTCAAATACAGAAGTCAATGAAAGAGGGTTCCCGTTTTTATCTACACCAGCCTTCATCGGTCCACCACTAACAAAGATTGTTGGAATATTCACGCGAAGAGCTGCCATCATCATCCCTGGGGTAATTTTGTCACAGTTTGGAATACAAACCATACCATCGAACCAGTGTGCAGAAACTACCGTTTCAACAGAATCGGCAATAATTTCACGGCTCGGCAATGAATAACGCATACCGATATGTCCCATCGCAATTCCATCATCTACGCCAATTGTATTAAATTCAAAAGGAACACCGCCCGCTTCACGAATCGCTTCCTTTACGATTTTTCCGAATTCCTGTAAATGAACATGTCCAGGAACAATATCAATATAAGAATTACAAACGGCAATAAATGGCTTGCCGAAATCCTCTTCTTTAACACCTGCTGCACGTAACAAACTACGGTGCGGCGCACGGTCCACTCCTTTTGTAATCATATCACTTCTCATTTTTGATTCAGTCATTTGATGTACTACCTCCAATTCATACTGACAATGCTTGATTTATAAAGTTCAATCATCCTTTAAAAATTCTAACATATTAATAGAAAATTGAAAATGTTAGAATTTTGATTCTAATTAAAAGTTTCAAAATAATTAAGTCTATTTGGATGTTATTTCAATATAACATACTCTCTATTGACCGGCACTACCCATTTTTTATTTAGGATCGATTTGTCTCGCTTCGGTCATCTGTTTCCAAACAGAACCTTTCGCCTCTTCACCCTTTTCAATCCGTTCAATCGCCAATTTCACTTGCAGGGCGACCTCAAACTCCGGATCGTGTTCAGCCTCTTTTAACTCCAGCAAAACAGATTGATCCCCTAATTCATATAAAAACATAGCCGCTCTCCATCGAACGAGCTTATTTTTATCGGTTAAAGCTTTTGCCATCTCTCCCATCGCTTCCGCAAAGCCTAAATCAGAAAGACAGTCTCCCGCTGTTCTCCTAACTGCTGCACTTGCATCTTTTAATGCTCGATACATGCCCGGCAATACTAATTTGTCTTGGATCATACCGAGATATACAACAGCTAAGCGACGAATGGATGCCTTGCTATCACCAAGTGCTTTTTCAAGCACAGGAATATCTTCAACAATAGGATCCTCCATTTGCTCTAACGCTCGATAACGATTTTCCCAATTCGCATCATCTAACATTTCGCTCGTCAGCTTTATTTTCAGTCGTTTGACAATGGGCTCTTTTTTGTCAGTCACAGCTTGAGCCGTTGCCACTAATTGGTGAAGCCGTTCCTCTGGATACGCAGCTACTAGCTCAGCTAGTACTTCCTGGCCAATCTCCTCCATATTTCCATAGCGTACACCGTAATCCTTCCATTTTCGCAGCATTACAATGTTATCGTTTGCGTTTTGTGTAGCTGTAACAGCTTGAATAAAAGCAGCAGGAAGAGCGAATCGCTTTTCACTAGTTCCATCATTCATTTTAATTTGCATTGGAATCCCTTTAAACTGCTGAATGAACACAGTCACTTCTCCGTAATGGTCCAACACTGGCGACTTTTGCTCACCACCCTCTGTTTCTTCTCCAAAGACACTCCGAATCCCAATCAAGATCTCTTTCCAATCGTATTTGGCATTTCGCTCAACCGCCAAAAAGTCAGTCACATGATAAATCCCCTTAATCCCATCTATTTGAAGCATCTCTTTAATGAGTTGGGGTGCATGTTCTGCTTCGCCCTTTTTATAATTATTACTTTTACCAGCAGGGAGCTCTTCCGTTAAATTGATTTTCATCGTATTTGGACTTGGTGTAGGCTCAATCGATTTAATCTTCAATGCTACTCACTCCTCTTTTCAAGACATTGTAATTCACTAGATTCTAACACAAGTATGGAAATTTCACATACAATTAGATTTCATAAAAAAACTGGTCCAACAAAGCTCGCTGGCCAGTCCCTTTATTATTATTCTTCTTCTAATTTCTCCGCTAAGTACGCCCATCGTTCCATCATATATTCGAGCTTTTCATTTAACTTACTTTCTTCTTCTAAAAGCACATGCACCTTTTCAAAATCACTGCCTGCTGCGGTCATTTCTACGGTAATTTCTGAAAGACGTTGTTCTACTTGCTCCATATTCCCTTCGATTTCTTCCCATTCTTTCGTTTCAGCATACGTTAACTTCTTCTTTTTCTTTTCGGGACGCTTTTGAACAGGTTGTGTGTCCACTTCTTTTTCAAGAACCGTTTCTTCTGATTTTTCTTCTAAAAACTCAGAATAGCTTCCATAATAGAATTGAATATCCGCTTTTTTCTTAAAGACAAGCAACTGATGACATGTTTTATCTAAAAAATAACGATCATGAGAAACCGTAATCACAACACCAGCAAAGGTTTCTAAATAATCTTCGAGTACTGTCAACGTTTGCGTGTCCAAATCATTCGTTGGTTCATCCAGTAATAATACATTAGGTGCTGACATTAAAATATTTAGTAAGTACAAGCGACGCTTTTCACCACCAGAAAGCTTACGAATAGGCGTTCCATGTGTATGCATCGGAAATAAAAAGCGTTCAAGCATTTGTGCAGCTGAAATATAACTGCCATCCTTTAAGCGAATAGAATCTGCCGTTTCACGAATGTATTCAATCATTCTTACGTTTTCATCGATATCAACATTTTCTTGTGTATAGTACCCAATTTTAACCGTTTGACCAACTTCCATCTCTCCAGCATCAATGGTTTCACGACCAGCGAGTATATTCAATAATGTCGATTTTCCGCTGCCGTTACTGCCAACAATGCCAATGCGATCTCCTGGCTTAAATAGAAAGGAAAAATCTTTAATAAGTGTATCTGTTCCAAATGATTTAGAAATGGATTTCAATTCAATAACCTTTTTTCCAAGTCGTGCGCCGCTTAATTCTATTTCAAGATTGTCTGTATTGGTTTTATTCTTCAAACTTGATTCCAACGACTCAAACCGTTGAATTCTTGCCTTTTGTTTAGTGCTTCTTGCTTTTGCTCCCCTACGAATCCAGGCCAATTCTTTTTTAAACAAACTTTCCTTTTTACTGCGCTCCATTGATTCATTTTCTTCACGAATCGCTTTCGCTTCTAAAAAGGAGGCATAATTCCCTTTGTATTCAAACAGACTATGATTTGCTAATTCCCAAATTTTATTGGACACATGATCAAGAAAATAGCGATCATGCGTAACAAATAAAACAGCTCGTGGATATTTAGCTAAGTAATCTTCAAGCCATTGGATGCTTTCATAGTCTAGATGGTTCGTTGGCTCATCTAATATTAATAAATCGGGTGTTTCAATTAACGTTTTCGCGAGAGCGACACGCTTCTTTTGACCACCTGATAATTGTCCTAACGTTTTCGTATGATCAAGAAGACCGAGCTTTGATAAAATGGTTCTTGCATTTGCACTTGTATCCCATGCATTCAGCGCATCCATCTCCTGTTGCTCTTTCATCAAGCGTTCTTGAATGTGAGGGTTTTCCGGGTCATGTTGTAAAGCAAGAAGAGTTTGTTCATATTTTTTGATTAAAGAAAAGATAGGCGTATCACTTGCAAACATATACTCCATCATCGTTAACGACTCGTCAAAGCTTGGGTCTTGCGACAAATAGGAAATACTATAATCATTTGGATGAATTTTCTCCCCAAGATCGCTATCCTCCTGACCCGCGATGATATTTAACAGTGTCGACTTTCCTGTTCCGTTAATACCGATAATACCGATTTTTTCTCCTTCAGATATGGAAAAAGAGATATTTTTAAAAAGTAGCTTCTCGCCTTGTGTTTTTGTTACTTGTTCCATCGTAAAAACTTTCATCTTCGTACAATCATTCCTCACTATTTATTGATATTCAGCAGGCTTGAAGCTCTTACTGCTGCAATAATTTCTTAATATCTTCTTCTATATCAAATGGTTTTGTTTTTGGAGCATAACGACCTACAACATTTCCCTTTTGATCAATTAAAAATTTCGTAAAATTCCACTTAATGGATTTTGATCCCATCATTCCAGGAGCATGTTTTGTAATATACTTAAAAAGTGGATGTGCGTCTTTCCCAATAACATGAACTTTCTCAAACATCGGAAAGGTCACGCCATGATTCAGTTTACAATACGAATCAATTTCTAGATGATCCCCAGGCTCCTGAGCAAGAAATTGATTACAGGGAAAACCAAGAATAATGAAGCCTGCTTCTTTATATTGGTCATATAACCTTTGCAAATCACCATATTGTGGAGAAAAACCGCATTTACTTGCTGTATTAACAATGAGCATCACTTTGCCTTTATACGCTTCAAGTGACATCTTTTCACCATTAATTTTGTTTACTTGAAACTGATAGATGGACATATTCAAATCTCCCAACTTTTCAAAGTTGATCGTAAGCTATGTTAAGCCTTCACAAGAGTTTCTGATAATTGTAAGGACTGAATCAAGTATTCAATCATATCCACTAAGTCATCCATTTGCTCTTCCTTCACTAATCGATCAAAAGAAATGGTAAAGGTTGAGGAAAAAGATTGATTGTTTTTATTTGTTTTTGTGGCTAATGTTGTCCATTGAATCTTTCTTTGCTTTCCCCAAATATCTTCCAAACCATTAAATATTTTGTCTGCCTGTTCATTTTCTACCTTTTCGGAACAAACAATAAAAATCTCTACGGTAGAACCGTTAGATATTTCATTTATATGCGGAGTTAAAAGCTCTGAACTTAAATTTTCAAGAGAGGCATATAAGCGAATACCTCCCCTACATTTCTTTGGAAAACCTAGTTCCTTTAATTGGAATTCCATCATAAAATGCCGTGAAAGCGTGGCTAGATTAACGAAATCATCCCGTTTGACAACTAAAATGTCCCCCAAAATATCTCGATCATAGACAGCCCCTTCTAATACTACCTTCATATTATCAAATGCAGTTGGGTCAAACAAACTTCCATTCACCTCATTTACATATATCCATTATATTGATAATCTTTATTTTACCATGATATGCTCCAGCAACATGCGTAAGATTTTTTTTTGTGCTTTTTTATTATCAAATTTTATATATAATAGAAATATTATTAATTTAATTGGGATGAGGAGGAAAAGTATGCCCATTAAGATTCCAGGTCAATTGCCAGCAAAAGAAATATTAGAACAAGAAAACATTTTTGTCATGGAAGAAGAACGTGCGATTAGTCAAAATATTCGACCTTTAAATATATTAATCTTAAATTTAATGCCTGAAAAAGAAAAAACAGAAGTTCAGTTACTTCGTCTATTAGGCAATACACCAATCCAGGTGAATATCACACTACTTCGTCTAGAAACACATAATTCAAAGAATACAAGTAAATTTCATCTAGATCAATTTTATAAGCCCTTTTCAGAAATACAGTATCGAAAGTATGACGGAATGATTATTACAGGTGCACCTGTTGAAAAATTACCGTTTGAAGAAGTGACGTATTGGAAAGAGCTACAAGATATTATGAATTGGTCAAAAGAACATGTAACGTCTACTTTTCATATTTGTTGGGGAGCGCAGGCTGCTTTATATCATCATTACGGCATTAATAAATACGAATTGCCCCAAAAATGTTTTGGTGTTTATGAACACCAGTTATTAGCGACAAATGAAAACCTTGTTCGCGGCTTTGATGACTCTTTCTTTGCACCTCATTCACGTTATACGGATATTGAATATAAAAAAGTAAAGAGCCATCCTGAGCTACAAATTTTAGCAGAATCCGATCAGGCTGGCGTTCTACTAATCGCGTCAAAAGATGGAAAAAACATTATGATTACTGGACATTTAGAATATGATTCTACAACACTTGCTGAAGAATATACCCGTGATCACGAACGAGGAATGGATACACAACTTCCGGAAAACTATTTCCCTAGTAACGATCCAAGCAAGAAGCCTTTACACAGATGGAAAAGTCATAGCAGTTTGTTATTTTCAAACTGGTTAAATTACTATGTATACCAATTAACTCCTTATGAATGGGACTAAGAAAAGCGGAAGGTGCCCGTTAAAAATAGTAGTCGGTACGTCATACTGACTACTATTTTTATATGAAGAAAAGACTAAAAGTAGTAAAAAAATAAGCCGCGCTTCGCGAACTTATTTTGTACTTTCTTCATTTCTTTTTTGAATAGCTCGTAAATCTTCAACACGTTGTGGCGACCCTTCAAAGTATTCTACAAGATCACCTATACGATCGATAGAATTCCAACTAAGATGATGTTCAATTCCTTCGACATCTTGATAAATGTTTTCTTCTTCCACACCAATTAACCGTAGCATTTGCTCTAATAATTCATGTCGATACACGAGACGCTTACCGATTTTCTTCCCAATTGGAGTTAAGACGAGTCCACGATATTTTTCATATATTAAATATTTTTCTTGATCTAGCTTTTGTACCATTTTTGTAACAGAAGATGGGTGAACAGACAAATTTTCAGCAATATCAGAAACCCTTGCATATCCTTTTTCTTCAATTAAAATATAAATTTGCTCTATGTAATCCTCCATACTCGGTGTAGGCATTCAAAATCCTCCAATCAAACACATATAAAGAAAATTGTACTATAAATAGTACCATTAAACAATTACTGCCTTGACATGACACCATTTAATGATGCCATATTTTTTATACCTTGTATAGATTGTTTTTACATTTGGGATGGGCGTAATCCGCCCTCCCCTACCATTGTTTAGATTCACTTCTCAAACACAAATTGCACCTTATTTTCAACCAATCCTAATTTTGCGTCGAAGGTTTTCTCCCCTTTTTTAAAGCCTTTAATCATATCCGTTTTTCCCTCTTTCAGCAGCTTCTTGACGTTGGTCTGAGATATCGTTTTTCCTAAGATTTTTTTGGAAATGGTAAAATCACATTTCGTCGTCGAATAATTCGTACAGCCGTAAAATGTACCTTTATCTACAATATCCCCATCACATTTTTTGCACGTACCCATCTTGGTTCCTTTAGCTTTACCTTGACCCTTGCCTTTTTCTTGTTTAAATTCACTGAGATCAAAGTTTTCAAACGTCCACACTGCACTTTGTTGTTTAGCGTCGTCAATCAATTTAAGAGAGAGTCTTTTAGCTTGTTCCATAAATTCTTGTGCTGATGCTTTTCCCTCTCCTATTTCATTTAATCGCTGCTCCCATTTGGCTGTCATTTCAGGAGAAGCCAAGATACTCGAACCTATCGATTGAATCAGTACTTTTCCTTTATTCGTAGCAAACACTTGGTTCTTTTTAACTTCAATATATTTACGATTTGTTAAAACACCAATAATCCCAGCTCGCGTTGCCTCTGTTCCTAAGCCCTGTGTTTTATTTAACACTTTCACTAATGCTTCATCTTCTAAATGCTTCCCAGCGGTCTTCATTAGCGTAATTAATTGACCCTCGGTATAACGTTTAGGTGGTTGGGTTTTCCCACTTTTCACTTTAACATCTTGCACAATCCCTTTTTCACCATCTTGTAGCGAAGGCAAATCTTGCTCATCTTCATCCACATCTTCTTCCTTCTTTTTCCCGTAGATTACTTTACGCCAACCTTCTTGAATTTGTTCTTTTCCTTTAGAAATAAAGGTTGCTCTTCCTGCAACCAATGTATGGATTGTCGTATAGTCAAAAATCGCTTTATCATAATGAGCCGCAATTAACCTTTTAACAATTAATGTATAGATTTTTTCTTCTTCCGCTGACATTTTAGCTGGATCTGTCACTTGCTCGGTAGGAATAATAGCATAGTGATCCGTTACTTTTTTTTCATTTACATACCGCTTATTCTCCAACAGAGATTGAAATGGTAACGGAAAATACTTTTTAAAAGTGTCTAACCCACTAATTTTTTGCAGTGTATCGGGAAACATCGCTGCTTCTTCCTTTGTAACATAGCTCGAATCGGAGCGGGGGTATGAAATAATCCCTTTTACATACAGTTTTTGCGCAATTTCAAGTGTTTTTTGCGGCGAAAATTTAAACATCTTATTAGCGGTGGCTTGTAAAGAAGATAAATTAAAGAGAAATGGCGGCTGAAACTCTTTACGTTCTTTTTCAATAGAATCGATTACCGCTTCTTTTCCCATACAAAATTGGGCAATTTTCTGGGCCATCATTTCATCTTGTAAACGTGATTCACCATTATTATGCCATTTACCCTGATATTCTTTTTGGTCCATATTAAAGGTAGCCATCACTTCCCAGAATGGCTCTGATTTAAAATTTTCAATTTCTATTTCTCTTTTCACAATTAAAGCTAGTGTCGGTGTTTGGACACGTCCTGTTGAAAAAACATCTGATATCCCCTTTTTTTGGAGTAAAAGCGTATACGCTCTAGATGCGTTCATTCCTACAAGCCAATCCGCACATGCTCGACTTAACGCTTCGTGGTAAATATTCCTCGTTTCCTGTTCGTCAAGGAGATTTTCAAAACCAGTGACAACCGATTTGGGGGTAAGAGAGGAAATCCATAATCGTTTCATCGGTTTATGATTTTTACATTGGGTAAGGATGATTCGTATAATTGCTTCCCCTTCCCTCTCCGCATCTCCCGCAATAATGATTTCATTGACTTCTTTTCGATGGACCAATTCTTTAATAATAGTGAATTGTTTCCATTTTGACTTTGTCACTTTATATTGAAACTTTGTTGGTATAATGGGTAACGTTTCAAGGGACCATTTTTTCCAATTCGCATCATATTCGTCAGGGGAAATTAACTCACATAAGTGACCAATCGCCCAGGTTAACAGCGCCCCATTTGGAAAAATATGATTGGGCTCTATTTCTACATACCCATCCCTTTTTTTAAAGGAAAAAGGCGAAGCGAGCTTAAGGCCTTGATCCGGTTTTTCTGCAATGATTAATTTCATATTTATTACATCTCCTAATATATGAAAACTATAAAAGACGATACTTTCCATTTCCTAAATCTAATTCAAGGGTATTCTTTTATCATACCATTTGCGAAAATGACATGTCATATAAAAAACTGTTTTGATTATTAAGATATATATTTTCTCGAGAACTCAAATTAAAAGAATTAGCAATCAGTTTGTGGGTGTATTTTTTTAGCGTGGTGAAATCTTAAAAAGGGTTACGTATTAAGTTTCAAAGAGAATAAAATGGAGGTTCAGAAACATGAAAAAACAAATCAAGCAAAATAATAAGAGTGTTAAGGAAAAACAGAATGAGCTACAAACAATTACTGAGATGGCTAACCCAGAAAATAGACAGCCGGTACCTCAGCCTAAAGATTACGATGAAATTGAGTATTAACATGCAAGTAATTTTAGATAAACTTACTTGGCTCCCATAATCATTGTAAAACCTGCATCAATATACTCGATGCAGGTTTTATGATAAATCAGTGACAAATACATGACAATTCATTAATAAATCATTATGCTATTCCAAGTGTCCATTGCTATTATTTTTTACAAATTCGCCCTTTAGCCTCGAATTTGCCCTTTTCCATAAATAAAATATTTGCTTGATGTTAATGCTGGTAGTCCCATTGGTCCACGAGCATGAAGCTTTTGCGTACTAATGCCAATTTCAGCCCCATATCCGAATTCAAAACCATCTGTAAAGCGTGTAGAAGCATTATGATAAACGGCTGCTGCGTCGACACCATTTAAGAAAATAGCTGCATGTTTTTCATTCGCTGTCAGGATCGCCTCTGAATGTTTTGTACCATACTCATTAATATGAGCAATTGCTTCTGTTACGTCTTTCACCGTTTTCACACTTAGTTTAAGCGCTAAATATTCTGTTGCCCAATCTTCCTCTGTCGCTTGTTTAGCCTCTGGGAAAACCGCACAAACGTCTTGATCGCCATATAATTCAATTCCTTTATCATGAAGAACGTTTAATAAGTCTAATCCGTATTTTGCCAACCAACTTTCATGAATAAGTAGGCTTTCTATTGCATTGCAAACAGAAGGACGTTGTGTTTTTCCGTTCAACACAATTTGTTCTGTCATACTATAATCCGCTGTTTCATCAATAAAAATATGGCAATTTCCTGCACCTGTTTCAAGAACAGGAACCGTTGACTTCGTTCACAACCGTATCGATTAGATTCTTGCCACCACGAGGAATTAGTACATCCAAGTATTCTTTTAAATGGAAAAGCTCCTTCGCTGTTTCGCGACTTGTATCTTCTATTAACTGTACAGCCTCAACTGGAAGCGAAGTTTGCTCCAAAGCACGATGAATCGATCCAACAAGTGCTTGGTTTGAGAAGCTAGCTGATGAGCTTCCACGTAAAATGACAGCATTTCCTGTTTTTAATGATAACGTCGCCGCATCAATTGTAACATTTGGGCGTGCTTCATAAATCATACCGATAACGCCTAATGGAACACGTTTCTTTTTAATGAGTAATCCATTCTCTTTTTCAATCGTTTCTAAACTTTCCCCAACTGGATCTTTCAGCTCAATCAATAATCGAATCGCCGCGGCCATATCCTCAATCCGCTTTTCATTCAACATAATTCGATCTAACACTGAGTCTGATAGCCCTTTATTTTTCCCTTGTTCTAAATCTTTTTGATTTTCAGCGATTACATATTCTTTGTCTAGCAATAATTGCTGAGCAATTTTTTCTAATGCTTCATTTTTTTCCTGTGTCGATTTCTCATTCATACTATAACTCGCAGCTTTTGCTGCTTTGCCTTTTGTTATGATTTCACTCATATCTAAATCCCCCTTTAAACTACTATGCTTTCACCCAATGATCTCGATGAATCACTTCAGTCGATGAGTAATCATGCTCATTCGTCCGTTTTCCCATCGCAAGTGTTAATTCGTCAACGGAATAGCGAACTTCTCCTCGCCCTAGTAAGCCACTCGATCCATATACCTCTACAACATCGCCTTTTTCAAAATTCCCTTGAATATCATAGATTCCTGCAGGTAATAAGCTACTACCTTGTGACACAAGTGCTTGCTCTGCACCTTCATCTACAAAAATTTTCCCAGAAACAGTTGAATGAAGCGAAATCCATTGCTTATTTTTGTTGACCGTTGTAAGCAAATCATTGACCGATATATGTTCCGTCACCATGACCTTCCAAAATTTGCAGAAGTTTATCACTGCCTTGGCCTGTACCGATAAATACTTTAACACCGAGAGTTAACGCCGTTTTTGCAGCAAACAATTTAGATTTCATCCCGCCAGTTCCTACGTTTGAACCAGAGCCTCCAGCTAGTTGCAACAGGTCATCTGTTACCTCAGAAATCTGATGATATCTCCTTGCTTCTGGATTTGTATGCGGATTAGCATCATAAAGACCATTAATATCTGTTAAGATAATCAATTGGTCCGCATGAATTAACCCACTTACAAGCGCTGAAAGCATATCATTATCGCCAAATGTTAACTCTGCTACTGATACTGTATCATTTTCATTAATAATTGGTAAAATACCTCGTTCCAACAATTCTGTTAATGTATCATACGCATTTTTATAGCGCTCTTTATTTGAAAAATCGGTTCTTGTTAATAAAATCAGTGCAGGAATAATGCCGAACCGGCCTAATTGCTCCATATAAGACTGAATCAGCAAACTTTGTCCAACGGCTGCCGCTGCTTGCTTTCCTTTTAACGTAACGGGACGAGATGGATAGCCTAGCTTTCGAAATCCAGTGGCAACAGCACCTGACGACACAAGGACTACTTCATGCCCCGCCTTGCGTAACTGAGATACTGCTTGTACATGATCTGAAAATTTCTCTTGATCAATTTCACCTTTTGAGTTTGTCAATGAACTGCTTCCAATTTTGACAACGATGCGCTTCTTCTCCATCATTACTTCCTCCAATTTGTATCTTATCACTCAAGCTTACTCTATTTCATCTAACTCTACGCCTTTTTCTATATACAAAAAGCCCTTTTCATCCTTATGAAATAAGGACGAAAAGGGCTGCTTTCCGTGGTACCACCTTTATTGGATGCATATGACTGCATCCCACTTAACCTCATAACGCTTGAGACTGCGCCTATGTTTGCATAGGACTCAAGAAGTAGGTTCTGTGCCTTTTCTGTTGCGGGTCTTCCAGCTATAAACACCGCTCTCTGTTACAGTAAGATTTCACATACTAGTCTTCTATTAACGTTCATTTTTTTCTCTAGTATGCAAAATATTCATCAGAATGTCAATGCTAGTAGTCTAATTTTCAAACAGTAACTGCGCTTTGGGCTGTTTCTAGCTGCATCGCTGGTCCAAAGAATTCAAAGTGAATGTTTTCATCCTGAACACCTAACTCTTTCAATGCACGAACGACGGCTTGCATAAATGGAACTGGTCCACACACATAATAATCCGCAATTTCTTCTACTACGCTTGTTAAAAATTCACGATCCACGAAACCTTTTTTAGCAAAATGAGCATTTTGTTCATCATACTCAGAAGGATTCTCATAGACAAAAGAAAGTTTGTAATCATTTAATTTTATATTAGATAATTCATTTCTGAAAGCTTGCTCAGTTCCATTCTTCACTGCTTGAATAAATTGAACAGAACGCTTCGGTTGTTCAGCTGATACAGTTTGCACCATGCTTAACAAAGGAGTAATTCCCACTCCACCAGCAAGAAAGACAACAGAAGTTTCTTTTTGGTCCAATGTAAATTCACCAGCAGGAGCTGTAATTTCTAGCGTATCACCGATTTGTACAGATTTGTGCAAGTAATTTGATACTTTTCCTTCATGTGCTTCACCTTCCGCTTCTTTTTTCACGGAAATTCGGAAGTACTCTTGACCTGGAGCGACTGATAGACTATATTGACGATTCATTAAATATGGCTCCCCAGGAATTTTGACACGAACTGTAATATATTGTCCTGGCAAATACGTTGGCACTTTTGTACCATCTGCTGGTCTTAAATAGAAAGAGGTAATAACATCACTTTCTTGTACTTTATCCGTTACTGTAAACTCTTTATAATCCATCCAGCCACCTGCTTGCTCAGAAGCTACCATATACATGTCTCTTTCAATACCAATGAATGCATCCGCGATCACACCATATGCTTCTCCCCATGCATTGATAATGTCATCTGTTGCTGCATCACCTAACACTTCTTTAATCGCTTCCAATAGATTTTCTCCAACAATTGGATAATGTTCTGCCTTAACTGCTAAACTTCTATGTTTTTGAGCAATTTGCTTAACGACTGGAACAATCACTTCTAAATTATCAATATATTTCGCAGCAGCAAGGACCGTATTGGCTAATGCCGTTTGTTGACGTCCTTGTTCTTGGTTGGCTTGGTTAAAAATATTCAATAATTCTGGATGTGCAGCAAACATATTTTTATAAAAAGTTTTAGTAATGGTTGTACCGTATTCCTCTAACACAGGTACTGTAGATTTGACAATATCAATTGTTTGTTGAGATAACATCATTAAACCCCTTTTCTTTAAATAAGTATTTTATATACATGTTTTATACGTTAATAATAGTATTAACTAGCTCATAAAGCAATATTTATAATACATCTTTTTAGATCTATTTATTCAATGTTTTAAAAATGTTCACAATTAGGTAATTATGCTATGATAAAGGAAAGCTAGGAAAAATTGTGAGGCGATTAAGATGAGATTAACGAATTATTCCGATTACTCCATTCGGGTTTTAATCTATTTAGCTACTCAAAGTAAGGAGCAGCTAACAAACATTAAAGAGATTTCTGAAATATATAATATCTCAAAGAATCACTTGATGAAAATTGTGTATAACCTGGGAAAAATGGGCTATATTGAAACGGTTCGAGGCAGAAACGGTGGGTTTCGATTGGCAAAAGCACCAGCTGATATTAATATTGGCGAAGTGGTTCGCAAAACAGAAGAGGATTTCCATGTTGTAGAATGTTTTAAGGATCACGACAACTGTATCATTTCTCCCGTTTGCTCCTTAAAGTTTATTCTAAATGATGCATTAGACGCATTTATTCGAGTTCTTGATGGCTATACATTGGCAGATATTACTGAAAACAACGTCATGCTTAAAGCCTATTTTCAGTCAGGACAAAATAAAATGTCTCAGTCATAAGAGGAAGCCTTTCATGAATGCTCCCCTCCTAGACAGGATAACAAACATCCGTTCCCAAAGGCGACCGATATATTTCAAAAAAATAAAAAAAACCAAGCGTACCCCTTCTTCAAATTTTCTAACGAAAATTTGAAGAAGGGGTACGCTTGGCAGATTTGATAGAGGAACTATTTCTCACTTAGAATTGGTTAGTTCCTTCCCTAATTGTCTTAACTTTTCTCCTATTGTACATTGTGATAAACAAAATTGATGAGCAAAGGCTTTTCCTTTTTCTTTTCGAAAATGCTTTTGGAGGAAACACCCCTCACAAAAAGAAAGAATCTCCTCTAACTCTTCATAAATCTTTTTCCGATTCATTTATTGTCCAATTCCTTTCATTGATTGAGCTCTAATTTACTAAAAATGTCTTCGCCACTTAGCGCTTGTGAAGCTAGATGATCTGCTTCTTGATTAGCCTTTCTAGAGATCTGTTCATATATAGGATGGATCGATAACTTCTCCAATTTTTCTTCTATTCGATCAATCCAACGATTTAACGGTTGCTCATAACATGGCCATTCTCCTGAAAGCTGATTTAAGACAACTAGTGAATCCCCTTTAAATACACAGCGTTGATGATGTACCCCTAATTCTTCGAGTTGTTTTAATGTTTCATAAAATGCCGCATATTCTGCTTCATTATTAGACTCTAGCTGCTCGAGAACTGAATTTTTACGAATTCTCCATTGCTTTTTATTTTGCTCAAAGTAAATCGCGATTCCCAATCCTGACAGTCCCTCCTGCTTCCGAAAGCCACCATCAAAATAAACAGTAACATTTTGTGGTTCAGTTTCGACCTGTGTTAGGAGCTTCGTTACTTCTTTTTTTGTCCATACCGTGCCCACTTCATCTTCGAATTCTACTTCTTTTAGTCGTCCTGTTTTTTCAAGATCTTCTACAATTCGTAAGGCAGACTCCGCTTGTAACCAGTCCGAATGAAATGATGCTGTTCCTGTTTTAGTAAAAAAATATGTCCAGTGAATGAGCACTTTCAACGCATCCAGCTCCTTTTGATTTTTTATATCCATTTTGGCATTTTCCCGCTATAATTTAAAAGTATGCTTAAACTGGTGTTTTCTGATTATTTTCTACAAAAAATAATGATAGCATACCGAATGAAAAACTTCGAGGTGAACGTATGTGATTGAAGTATATATTGATGGAGCCAGTGCAGGTAATCCCGGGCTAAGCGGTGCTGGTATTTTCATTAACAACAATGGCCATGTTGAACGTTATTCCATTCCACTTGGAGAAATGGAAAATCACGAAGCTGAATATCATGCACTTATTAAGGCATTAGAAATTTGTGTTACAAATAACTATTCAATCGTTTCCTTTCGTACAGATTCACAAGCTATTTATTCAGCTATGGAAAAAGCCTTTGCGAAAAATAAAAAGTATGCGCCATTGCTTGCTCAAGCTCTAGAATTAGAGAAACAACTGGAATTATTTTTTATTAAATGGATTCCAAGTATTGAAAATAAGTCAGCTGATCAATTAGCAAGACGTGCCATTCGTTTAAACAAGGACACGAAAAATGGCTGACTTGACTTTATTATTCATCGCCTTTATATGGGGCGCTACCTTTGTCATGGTTCAAAATGCGATTTCCTTTTTAGAGCCTCATAGCTTTAATGCTGTTCGATTTATGCTGGCCTTTATCTTATTACTTATTGTTTATCTACTTTTTTTCAAAAGAGAAAAGCAACGCTGGACAAAAAGGCTTTTAGGATCAGGCTTTAAAATTGGGATTTGGCTCTTTTTAGGCTATGCCTTTCAAACAATTGGTTTAGCCTATACAACTCCGGCAAAAGCAGGGTTCATTACAGGATTAAGCGTGGTCATGGTGCCTTTATTTTCTGTCATCTTATTACGATTAAAGCTCTCATTACAGGCCATCATTGGAGTCCTAGCTGCTACCATCGGACTTTATTTACTGACCGTTGTGGACAGTTCCTCCTTTCGAGTCGGTGACTTACTTATATTATTATGTGCCATTAGCTTTGCAATGCAGATTATTATGACTGCCAAATACGCACGTGATATCAGTGCCCTGCCATTAACTTTAGTTCAACTATGTACCGTTTCCATCCTATCCTTCCTATCTGCGATGATCTTTGAAGATATTTCTTTGATCTTTGATTGGAGCGTTATGTTACAGCGGGATGTATGGAGTGCTTTACTGATAACAGCTATATTTGCTACTGCCTTAGCCTTTTTAGGACAAACCTATTTCCAAGCATACATATCTCCTACAAGAGTTGCTTTAATTTTTGCAACAGAGCCTGTATTTGCCGCACTTACCTCCTACCTTTGGATTGGGGAAAAGCTAACCGCAGCATCTATTACTGGCTGTATATTTATTTTATTTGGAATGATCATTGCCGAATTACCATCTAAGAAATAAGAAAAGCGGAAGGTGCCTGGAGCTAGACAAAAATCGGACTTCTAATGGAGTCCGATTTTTCTTAAAGTAAGCCATATTCATTTGCAAACTGTTCTGCTTCCCTTTTCGTTCTAATATTATGCTGCTTTAAGTTTTCTAGCAGTGACACATAAAAACTTCCATCAAAACTCTTTTGTGCCTTTAGCGTGATTTCAATCGCTGTATTGACTAAAAAATCACTAGCATTCGCATATTGCTTTCCAAAATGAATAAATCCAATCGCATCTTTCCCAAAAGAAAAGCCTTTTCCTTCAAGAAAAGCGACATAATCTTCTACTGACTGTCCCAACCGAACATCTTCCTCCATTCCTACTTTTTCCTTTATTTCACCTTACTAATTCACAACATTCTCATGACTGAACGAAACTCATGAAGCTCTAATAGATGACGTACTTTTTCCTCGTCATAGCTAAAATGTGCATCAGCTAATGAGTAGGTAATCGGCACATCACATTTAATCTCCGCTAATTGCCGCGATAAATGGAGCATTTCTAATTCGGCTTCAATTTTTGCACGCTGTCCTTTCGTTAACGAAGACAGATTTGCTAGGATTCCTTCAATATTCTCGTACTCCATTAATAACTTTAATGCCGTTTTTTCGCCGATTCCTTTCACACCTGGATAATTATCCGCCGTATCTCCCATTAGAGCCTTTAAATCAATCATCTGCCTTGGGGTAATGCCTTTCCATTCATAAAAACTAGTTGGATTATGCACCTCATAGTTGCCAAACCCTTTTTTCAAAAGCGCAACAGAAATAGTCTCATCTAATAGCTGTAGCATATCCTGATCACCTGTTAAAATGCCTACATGACTGTGGGCAGCTGACCCTTTAGCAATCGTCCCAATACAATCATCTGCCTCATAGCCTGCTAGTCCAATATTCGGAATATCGAAAGCCTCAACAGCTTCCTTTGCTAAATCAAACTGTGGAATCATCTCCACTGGTGCATCCGAGCGGTTCGCTTTATAACCGTCAAATAATTCATTTCGAAAGGTCTGACTGCCCATATCCCAACATACTGCCACATGACTAGGTGAAAAATGATCTGTAGCTAATAATAAATGCTTTAAAAAGCCTTGAACCGCATTAGTCGGCACTCCTTTTGAGTTAATCATAAACTGCCCACTAACAGCCGTTGCATAAAAAGCCCTAAATAAAAGCGCCATCCCATCTACAAGCATGAAGGTTGAGCGCTGTTCATTTTCATGATTTATCACTGTATCACCTCTACTATAATGTTTCTCTATTTTATCATGATTTTTAGGAGGATAGTATGAATTTTCATGCCCACCAGCACATAGAAAAAAAGCATCGCATGTAATCGATGCTTTTTTTCTTAGCTTTTATTTATTGGTAATTCAAGAATGCTTGCTCTTCATTTTCGCCAATACTTCCTCATAATACGGAATATCCACTTTTTCTTCTAAAGCCGAACGAAGACCAGCAAAAATATCAGCGATTTCTGTTCTATAGTTTTGTTGAATAACACTAAGTTCTTCTTCGAGCATGTTTGTATAATCCACAAACAGTCTCTCTCCTTGAGCATGCACATAATCAAGAGCTGGTTGATCTAAATGCGCTTGAAGAGCATCCTGCATAAGGACTTTTTCATTTTTTTCAAAGAAGGCTTTCGGATTTTTAAATAGCGCTAATTCTTTTTTAAACTCCTCTTCCTGTAGATCTTCAAAGGCTACCCTAAATTCAAGGATCTCTCTTTCAGACGCTTCATAAGTTTGCAAGGAAATCGTCTTTCTTACTTCTTGAATTTGCTGTAAAAGGGAAATTTGTTTTTCTTTCAATAATTTATTCACAAATAGCTCTGAACGAAGAGCAGTAGCACGCATTTCCTGTGCAAGATCAAAGCCGATGGATTTTAGAAGATCCTTCAGTGCTTGTTTGAGCACAACTTTCAAGTCTTGCCCATCATTTTTAATGACAGCTGGGTTAAACGATTCTTTAAAGAAGTCTGTAAAGCGCAGGAAAACACGCTGCTTACTGTAGAAAGTAAGCTCCTCAACTTCCTTTTTCAACCGTTGTTTCTCGGCATCGCTCGGAATATCTGCTAGAATGTTAGAAATCGCTTCAAATTCTTCGCTCAAAGTGACTAACGCTTTACGTTTTGCCTGTTCATCTTGCTTCGAAGCCTGAATCACATCGACTAAAAGCTCCTCAGCTCGAATAACCGCTGCCTCCGCTGACTCTATTGCCAAGTCTGTTAAATCATGCTCAATGAAATCATCAAAGCGTGATTGGAATGCAGTAATCCCACTGTTCGGAAGGAAAGTATGACTAAAAGAACCAGGATTCAGTTTTTCGGCAAGTGCTCCCTTACTCGTTAAAGGAAATAATTTCGGGAAGCGAATGCCAAATCCACTTAATTGAGATGTTACATATTCCATAACTTCCTCTACTTCGTCAGGTGTTTGTGCTAAATCGACTGCGTTAACGATGAAGAACATTTTGTCCATCGCAAATGAATCTTTTACACGACCAAGTTGAATTAGGAATTCACGATCTGCCTTCGAGAATGGATGATTATAATAGGTGACAAATAGAATGGCATCAGAATTTTTAATATATTCAAATGCTGCTCCTGTATGACGAGCATTTATCGAATCTGCTCCAGGTGTATCGACTAACACCATTCCTTGCTTTGTCATTTCGCAATCATAGTACAATTCAATTAAATCGACAAGACAAGACTTCGACTCTTCAGCAGCAAAGCGCTTAAAGCCATCCAAATCAACAGTAATCATGGTACCTAGCTGTTCCTTATAAGGTGGAAGTCCTTGATAAAACGCTCTTAAGAATGAAAGATGCGTTTTGCCCGTCTCTTGTTCATCTGCTTTTGCAACAATGTCGCCTGCATATTGATACGCTTCATCAAGTGTTGCTGCTCGTCTACCAAAAGCAGCTAGTGCTAGAGATACATCTGCAAGCAGCATAGTTTCCGTTTTTAAAGTTACGGTTGCTGTTCCATGAGCATGCTCTGCGCTCGAGGCCATGATTTTATTGATAGCAGCTGTAGTCGGATTTGGTGAAACAGGTAACACACTTTCCCCCATTAAGGCATTAGCAAATGATGATTTTCCTGCACTAAAGGCACCAAACAAAGCAACAGTAAAGGTTTGTTGTTGTAGGCGGCTTGCTTTTTCCGTTAGCTCTTTATACAGGGAATGAAACCCTTTTAACGGTTGAATCAGTGTCGCAGCTTCTTGTAAGCTTCCTGCTGTTTCCGTTAGTTTATCCTTACCTTTTACATGACTATTTTTGTCTCGTACTTCTACACTTACACTTGCTTCAATCTCCGCCATAATAGATGGATTAGACAAATTGAGCTTATCTGTTTCGACTACGTCCATCGTCTTAACGGTGACGTTCTTTTCTTCTTCGATCCATTGCTGTACTAACAGATCCACATTTAGATTTTCGAAAATAGTAGAAGTAGCCTCCATAATGTCCTGAAGAGCTTTTTTAACCCCTGCAACTCTTTCTTTTAATTCTTCAACGGTTCGCAGTGCTCGTTCAAACTCAGCATAGCTTTCTAAACCTTGATTCAGCTGTCTTAGCTTTTGCTCCACTTTTTTAGTCATAACAGCTAATAAGTCACTTAAAAATCCATTAGCTACTGAACGTGCTTCTTTTTTCATCTCATTAGCTAAATCATTTGTGTAATTTAGAACATATTCACCAGTCATACTAGCCTGAGGCTTTAAACACCTCTTTAAGAAATCTTCTGTAATCAAAATTTTCAAGTCTTGCGCTGCACTTTCCAAGTTCCCATCATGAACTTCTGCATCTGCTAATACTTTAACGGCCATTTCTTTTATATGCCATTCTAGTTGAATTTTCGCCTTTTCTTGAATATCCGCTAGGAACAGACTCAATCGTTCCGCTTTCTCCGCCTCTGTTTTTTTCTTTGCAAAAAACGTCCCTACTTTAAAAGTAGACTGCGTTGATTCAAGGTAGGCTGTTCCTAAATCACGAGTGGTAGCCGGCATCAAATATGCACCTTTCAAAATCTCTTCCAGTGCTTCTGTGAATTGTTCTTTCACCCCATCTATACTTCCACGAATGCTTTGTTTTTCTCGTTGAAGACTCCTTACATGCTCCGTCATTTCCTGACGCTTTTCATCAGGCAGCTCTGCTAATAAAGCAAAATCTGTTGCGTGCTCCTCTTCAAATTGCTCTTCTAACCAAGCAAGATGCTTATCCATCAATGCGTTAGCTGATTGCATAATTGTATCTGTACCGCTTCCTTCACCATTCTCAGCCATATCATAAAGAAATTGTCGTACATATTCGATCTGATTCGATTTATTTTGCAAATCCCTTACCGATGTATAAAAAATACCATTTGGAACCACATTCCAATTCGCAAAGGCTTCCGTTACAGATTGTTGAAAGCTTTCAAAGCTGAGCTCCTTTTCATCATGCTTATCAATCATATTGATAATTAAGTACAACGGTTTATTCGCATCAACTAGTTCCTTCGTAAATAAGAAATTCACTTCTGATTGAACATGGTTATAATCCATCACATAAAAGACAACATCAGCAAGATGCAAAGCAGATTCCGTTGAAACACGATGAGCATCATCAGTTGAATCAATGCCTGGAGTATCCATAATGACACATGAGTCTGGAAGCGGGAACTCACTTGAACTGATAGTAATGGCTAAAACAGAATCGCCATCCTTTGCAAATTTCTTTACTTCCTTAAAATCATATGGTGCTGGAAAAACAACAGGTGGCTCATGGTGATAAAATACCTTTGCATAATTCTCCCCTTTTTGTACTTTTACCATATTTGCACTTGTTGGAATTGGACTTGAAGGTAAGACTTGATCTTGTAGAAAGAAATTAATCATGCTGGATTTTCCAGCTGAAAAATGACCGCAAAAAGCAATTACAAATTCATCCTGATTACATTTCATGATTAACTGCTTCATTTTATCAGCATTGCTTATATCGCCTGCCGATTGAAATTGTTCATATAGTGCAGTCAAAATCTCCATTTTTGACTGTTGCTTTTGTGTTTGTAACATCATGTCTCCAATCCCCTTATATCTCTTTAATTTACTCTTATTGTAAACGATTTCGAAAGAGATGCCTATAAAAACTTCGATTGTATAAAAAAAGGATGGCACTTGCAGCTAAGCTAATGACTTTTTATGACAAAAAAAATAGCCAGGCTCTTTTACCTGACTGAATGTACGGAAGCAAGCTCCCCTATATGTTCATTTTCTAATGGATTCACTGTATTCATTACTTTAACTGGTTTTTGAATATGATGTAATACATATTTCATCACAAAGCTATATGTAATCGCTGTCAGTATAATAAAAAACCAAACCATCTTGAACACCATCCTTAGTTCATGTTTTCATCTATATTTCTGTACGTTGATATTGAGAATAATTTTCATCTTCATTTACATAGTATCATGAACGATAATCATTTTCAATAGATGGGTTTTTATTTTTTCTGAAAAATCGTAACATATTCTGTATGCTCTCTTAATGCTCGTTCTTCTTCTGGTATTCGAATACTCATCATCCAAGCATTTAATACTGAAAAGAGGACCGCCGTAAAAACGGCGTTAAACAATAGCGAAATGACCAGAATTTCCGTTGCGACAATCATATAATTAGGGTGTCTCACATATTTATACGGTCCTTTAGCAATCACTTTTGCATTAGGTAGTACAATAATTTTTGTATTCCAGTACTCGCCAAGTGAAGAAATCACCCACATTCTTCCCAGTTGAGCCAAAACAAATATCGCAAGCCATAACATCCAAAGAGAGGATACTTCACGTTGAAAAGCTACAACTTCTATAATCAATACAGAGAAAAAACCAGTATGCAGGAACACCATCCACGGATAATGCCCTGTCCCAAATTCGATAGCACCGTTCTTTTTTAATCGTTGTTCATTTCTTTTTGCTAGGACTAATTCAACTACCCTTTGTAGAATAACAAAACCAATTAAACAACTAAATAACATCATGTCCACCTCATTAACAATAGCTCTGATGAAAAACCGGGTCCAAGGGCTGTGGCGATCCCATATTCACCACTTTCCCCACCCCGTTCCATAAATTGCTCTAATACGAAAAGAATAGTTGCTGAAGACATATTACCGAAATCCTTTAATACCTTCATTGATATTTCTGTCATCCTTTCATGGAATCCTAAAGCATCCTGATACGCCTCTACGACTTTTTTTCCACCAGGATGGGCTACAAAGTGCTGAATATCTGATAGCCTTATATCATGAAGAGCAAGAAATGTATCCACATTCGGTTTTAACCATTGTTTCACAATCGTCGGGATATCCTTTGAAAAAATCACAAAAAGCCCTTCATCCCGAACATCCCATCCCATTACATCTAATGAATGAGCCATAAGCGTAGATTGAGTGGCAAGGATGGTAAAGTGATGCTGCCGCTTGGAAAAATCAGCTACAGAAGCTTGATCTCCACATACCAATACACAGCTAACACCATCAGAGAATAATGAAGTTCCAATGATATTACTTTTAGAAACATCATTTTTTTGAAACGTTAAACTGCAAAATTCTACACTCAATACTAATACTTTTGCTTTTGGATAGGCCGTGCAATATTCAAAAGCACGTGAAAGTCCACTCGCTCCCCCTGCACATCCTAGTCCCCAAATCGGTATTCGTTTAACATGCGGTTGAAACGGCAGTATGTTCATAATTCTTGCTTCAATGGTCGGTGTGGCAATGCCTGTACTTGATATGTAAAAAATGGCATCGATTTCACTTGCTGCTATTTCTCTTTTTAAAAAAATCTCATTCGTTAAACAATTTTTTACCGCTTCTATACCAAATTGAACAGCCTGTTCAATATACAAATCATTTTTTTCAGCAAACGTATGCTCCTCTTTAAACCAGTCCAAATTGTTTGAAAAATAACGCTTTTCCACTTGACCATTTTTAAACGCTTGTAATAGCCGTTCAATATTGTTAAAAGACCCTCCAAACATTTCTCTTGAAAACTCCATAATATCGTCTTGAGCTAATAAAAATGGTAATTTTGCATGAGCGGCTGAGATAATATAAACCATTTCACCACTTCTTTCTTCCATTTTATTGGTTAATATAACCAATGGTCAGTAAACTATTCGAAAATGTATGTACAATGATTTTTTTATGTGAATTTTTAAATTTCATAGTAATATTTAACTATTTTTTTGTTATGATGTTTGTATTGAACAAAAATGGAGGAATGACGATGGCCATCGGTGCTCAAGTAACGAGCGTTTTAAACGGAACAATTTCAGCAGTAAAGTCTGTACTACCTCTTGAAATGGATATAAATCCACCGAAATTAATCCAACAATATTTTGAACAAGAAGAAATCAGTGTTTTAATCGGAATGTCAGGAGATTTACCCGGAAGATTAATCATTGATGGATCGGAAACCTGTCTAAGTAAAATAGGAGAAGCCATGTTTGGAATGCCGCTTGAAGGAGCCATGCTAGAATCCTTTGCCGCTGAACTCGGCAACATGATTGCTGGCAATTTAGCTACAACACTAGCACAAAGTAACACAATCATAGATATTACCCCTCCAACAGTGCTTATTGGGAAGGCACGAATGGCAGGGTTTGAAAACGCATTAAGCCTACCTATTTCATTAGAGAATGTAGGAAAGCTTAATGCCGTATTAATCATTGAAGTATAATTTTCATTTTTTTATACTTTATATTTTTTACAAATGAAAATAGTTTTAACCAATAATTTGTAAACTTTATACTATTCTCCACTTGTATGAAACAATTATAAAAGCCTTGGAAACGAACCCAAGGCCTTTTGTCTACTTAAGTTTATATACATCTCCATACTTTTCTTCTAAATAGTTGATTAGATATTGCGCATTTAAACCTTCGCCCGTTGTTTCCTTGAAGAATTTCAAGTGGTTGTTTCATTTTACCATACTGATGAATTTTTTCATTTAACCATGTTTTGATTGGTTCTATGTTACCATTTGCTAATAATTCATTAAATTGAGGCAAATCTTTCAACATCGCTTGTTTCATTTGCGCAGCATACATATAACCTAATGCATAGGATGGAAAATAGCCAAAGCTACCATCTGACCAATGTACATCTTGTAACACACCTTCTGCATCATTCTCTGGAACAATACCTAGATATTCTTTATATTTTTCATTCCAAACTTTCGGTAAATCGGTAACTGCTAATTCCCCATCAAACAATGCCTTTTCAATTTCATATCGAATCATAATATGAAGTGGATATGTAAGCTCATCTGCTTCAATTCGTATAAGCGAAGGCTTAGATTCATTAATCCCTCGATAAAAGTCATCTAGTGTAACCTGTCCAAATTGCCCAGGAGCTACTTCTTTTAATACGGCATATTGCTTCTCCCAAAAGAACTTATTGCGACCAACAAAATTTTCAAAAAACAATGATTGCGATTCATGGATGCCCATGGACGTACCATCGTCTAATAGTGTTCCAGTTAGTTCACTTGAAATATTTTGTTCATAAATGGCATGACCACATTCATGAATTGTCCCAAAAATAGCTCCTCGAAAATCATGTTCATCATAACGGGTCGTCACCCTCACATCGCCACGGTTAATCCCTGTGGCAAATGGATGTACGCTTTCATCTAACCGTCCTGCCTCAAAATCAAAACCAAGCTCCTTTAACATTTCAATACTAAATTGTTTCTGTTTTTCCTTTGGAAAATGATGATACAGAAAAGTTGTATTAGGCTGGAATTCACTTTCCGTTACTTGTTTTACGAGCGGTACAATTCGTTCACGAAGCTGTGCAAATACTCGATCAAGAACCTCTACGGTCATTCCAGGTTCATACATATCTAGAAGAGTATTATATTTATGATCTTGATAGCCCCAATATTCAATAAACCTTTTCGTATAGGTAACAATCTGTTCTAAATATGGTTGAAATAATGAAAAATCAGCTTTTTCCTTCGCTTCTTCCCACGCACTCCCTGATTTGGATTGCAAAATAACAAATTCCTTATACTCATTTGCTGGAATTTTATTATTTCGTTCATACACTTTTTTACATTCTTCAACAGCCTTTTTCGTAATATCTGATATGGATGTTTGTGCTTCTTCTGCTGCAAGTTTGGCAATAAAAAAAGCCATTTCCTCACTCGTACTCATCTTAAATACTTCAGACGAAATCATCCCAATAACTTCAGAGCGCTGCTCTACTCCCTTTTTAGGTGCACCTGTACGCAAATCCCAATAAATAACGGAAAGAGCTTCGTTATAAGCCGAAATCTTTTTTACATATTCTAAAAAATCTCTTTCAACCCTTTTCATTTCATTATTCACATTACACTCCTCCTTTCACTTTTCTCAACTTTACCATATTCTAGACGAAAAGCGGAACCGACTTGTTCACCACCAAAGCGCATCGAAAATGTTATAAATTCTTATATTAGTAAAAACAATCAAGGCGTATAAATAAACACCTTGATTGTTAGAATCAATCTTGTATAGTTGTCGGTAACACAGATATCACTTTTTCAACGACTGCTGTTGGAGTTTGATTTTCCATTAAAATATGGACAGAACCTTGATCTTCACTCGTTCGAATTAAACGTCCAATACCTTGTCGCAGTCTAAGAAGCATATACGGCATATCCACCTTTTCAAAAGGCTGATCCACAGCTTTTCTTTGAGCAGCAAAGACAGGGTCATGTGGTGGGAACGGCAATGAGAATATCACAACATTTTCAAGAGATGCCCCTGGAACATCTAACCCTTCCCATAAATGATAAGACAACAGAACAGAATGCTCATTTTCCTGGAACTTCTTCACGAGTTCACTAATTTCTGCATCCCCTTCAAAATAGAAAGGATACTCTGATTCCTTATAGTGCTCTTGGAACCATTGCAGTTCTTCTATTTGACTTAAACAGCACTAACGTTTTTCCTTTATTCTCTTCAATCGTTTTCATCGTGTACGCAAGTTTATCCTCTTGATTATGTTGGTCAAAGGATGGCATATAAATACGCATCACCTCATCATAATCAAAAGGCGACTCAACAGAAAAGTGAAGATGCTCTTGAATCCCAAGGCTATCTGCAATATATTGAAAGGATTGATTATCAGATAAAGTAGCTGATGAGAAAATATAAGGAATCTTTTTATTGAACACTTGCTCTGCTAAAATGTCTTGGACTAACCGAGGCATAATCACAAGTGTTTTCGTTTCTCCCACTTCCTCAAACCATGTAATAGCTTGTTCATTCTTAGCAAATAAGGAAAGTGAATAGCCAATTTGCTCTAAATATTCTTCTGCTACATGCAAATCATATTCATTTATTGTATACATTTCTGCTTCAAACACTAAGCTGTCTTCCAACTTTTCAATTTGACGTTGAAATTTGACAGCAAAGCTCGTTAATTGTGGTGAATTTGGAATTTCATATCGATCTGATCCACTAATCTCAACCGCTTTTTCTTCTAATAGTGCAAAGAATTCCTCATTGAGATCAATTAAATCTTCAATAATATATAGGGTTTCTTCTCTAACCTGATTAGCAGATAATAGCTGCAATACCGTTTCGAGAGTTTGCTCTCCAATTTTATAGGTAAGCGCTTTTTGAGCTGACAGTTCTAATAAATGCCCTTCATCAAAAACAACACAGCTATGCTCTGGCAATAAAGGAAGTTGACCTTCACGCTTTCGTTTTTCTTTTGTCCAAATATGCTCCATATAAGAAGTCATGAGAACAGATGATTAAATCTGTCGCTTTTCGATAATAGTCGCGGGACAATGTTTGACCACAGCGATGACGTTTTTCACAAGTAAAGCAATTTTGCAGGGCATCCCAGCCCACTTGATTCCAATCTTCATCATTTAAGTATGGATATTGCTTTCGATCTCCATAAGCTGTATAAGCAGTCATGGAAGAATTATCATGAACAAACGAAGGCAATTCATCATAAAGTCGATCTATTCCCTCTGAATCAACGTGATTCACAGCATAGTCTAATTTCTTCAAGCATATGTATTGGTCATGATATTTAGCAAGTCGAACATCCATTGTAATCCCAAGGGCATCCTTGATTTTTTGAATGTCTCCTTCTTTTTTTACGAGCTGTTCAATTAATGTTTCATCCGCGCACGAAATAATGGCTGGTTTATTCGTATAGCGAGCATAACAAAGTGCATAAAGCAAATAGACAAGTGTTTTCCCTGTACCAACACCTGCTTCTGCAAAAATCACCTTTTTTTCTTTAAATGCTTTTTCTAATTGAAACGCCATGAAGACTTGTTCATCACGAAGCTCGAATCCTTTATCGGGAAGAATGTCGTAAAAAACATCACCGATCCATTCGGAAAGCTTATCGTAAAAAGAATCTTCTTTAGTAATTGGAAAAGGTAGTGTTTTAAGCATTTTGTTCTCCCCTTCATTCAACATCTTATCTATTTTTCATAAAGAAACTATAATTTATTCCTCTTTTTATATATTCTAAGCCAAATAAACATTATCCTTTATTTTTTTGTATTGGTCAATGAATCCTTATAAAAAAAACAGACCCTCTTATGAGAGCCTGTCTGAGTTTTAGTTGATTAAGCTTTGTTAACGTTAGAAGCTTGAGGTCCACGTTGACCTTGTTCAACTTCAAAAGTTACTTCTTGACCTTCTTCAAGTGATTTGAAACCTTCACCTTGAATAGCTGAGAAATGTACGAATACATCGTCTCCATTTTCGCGTTCGATAAATCCAAAACCTTTTTCTGCGTTAAACCATTTTACTTTACCTTGTTCCATGCTTGTTGCCTCCTAGTGCGCTTACCACACAATTGTATTACTATCCTTGCTCATTCATATAAAGGGCTTTCCTAAATATTGAACAAAAATAATTCCTCTATAGGATAGCAGAAAAGGTAATGACACGCAAGGCTGGTGTGAATTATGATGAAAATGTCATAAGATGTTTACAAATTAATACCTTGTTTTTCACCTTTCCCTTTATTTCTACATAATTCACTGAATATTCGACCTTTTACAAGTAATTAATCCATGCTAAACTATGACTAACTAAATCTAACATCGAAAGAGGGCAAACTCCATGCACTGCTGTAACGTATGCAACTCCGAATTCACTTTAACCGATACGGTTATTATTGATGATCTCTACATGTTATACCACCGTTCGTGTTTCAAACCTGTTTATAGTTATATTGTTGACGTGGACACGTATGAACATATACTAAACAGATATTCATCAATTTTCAGGGGTGTACTTATCCATTCATAACTAGAACAAACTAATATATACTGATAACTTTTCCCCGCTCTCCTGCAACATTCATTCACGAATTAAAAGAAAATAAAAAAAAGGATACGAGTATCCCCACTCATATCCTCCACTAAATCTTACTCTTTATTTTCTACGTTTCTTGGTGGTCGTTTCCCCCAATATTGATAATAATCAGTACGAATAAACCCGTTAAAGAGCTTTCGTTTTTTTGTTGCTGGCTTCCCAATGTATCAAGGGCTCACGGTCATTTTTCCGATAGTATTGCGTACACTATGTACCGAATACTTTTCCGCCTATTAAGATTATCATAAAAGGTACGGATAAGAAAGTAATGCGGACGAATAAACAACCGTACATATTAATAGAAGAAACTAATTCGCTCACAGACGCCTGTAGCAACACGAAAAAAGGCGGGGCCTGGCTGAAACGTGCTATACGTTCAAGTGGCGTTTTCGATTTCTTTTTTGTCGCGTTTAAATCCGAACACTTAGCGTCCTCCTTTCGTTATTTTTCCACGTAAAAAGGCACTGCCATTATGACGGTGCCTTTTTCTTTTTCGGTATTTCAGCAGACTCTACTTCGCCTCTTAATACTTCGAATTTATCAACTAAGTCGAGACGGCCCGCGATTTTTAACTTATCGTACCAAGATTCGATTGATACTATCTTTACTTTCGGGTTATCTATGCGAAATGTGTGCCCGCGCAGATATAATAACCATAATTCCTTGCACGAATCGTGCGCAGTATACTTCTCAACCGTTTCGTCCGTAAAATACGCGAAGGACGAGAGCTTTGCATCAATCCAAAGACCTGTTTCACCTATAACGAAGTCTGGTCGTATGCTCAAGTGCTCCACCCATTTATCGTATACTACATCGTCGAACAATATTTCTACAGCCTCTTTCGCTAACTCTTGATACTGCATTCCGAATGACCATAACTCACGTCCTATATGCGCCATATTCGCAAACATGTGGGATATTCCGAAGGCATCGAAAAACGCTTGTAATGTCCCGTATTTTTCACAAATCCACTCACGCAACCCTGTAAGGCGGTACTTCACGAAGTCTGCGGATATGACCGGGTTGCCTTTTTCCTCGTACATACTCTTCACTTTTTCTAATGCAATCTCGTCAGTCCACGTCATATACGCGCTTGTTGCGTACTCGGATAGACCAAGCATCTCGCATCCTTTAATAAAAGATCCGTCGCCTTTCTCGCATAAGTACTTATAGGCTCCTCCATATCCGTTATCATTCAACCATTTTGCGTTGACACGATCTCCTTTACGGAAGAACGCCTCTTTCAAAAGACGTTTAACCAATTCGTCATCGTATCGTATATCTTTGATGTTAATATAATCATGCAAATCATATGTGTTTATGAAGTTCTGAAAGTTACCATGACTTTCGAATATATAATTATAAGCGCCCTTATTCGCTTTTTTAATCATTTCAGGACTAATAGGCCCGCTATTGCTTATGAAATAATCCTTCACTAATCTAAAGCATTTAGCGTCATTCCAAGTATCCTGCCCATACGCATATTCGAGTATATTGTGCGTTCTACAAAAGTCTTTATAAGGACCGTGATGTTTATAAATCCACTGATATAGTCCGCCACACCCTTCTTGGGTTAATAACGATTGTCCGACAGGCTTACGATGTTTCTCGTATATAGACTTAATTGTGTCGACAGCTAACTCAACTGTCCACGATGTTACCTTTGGTTCGGTCAGTATATGACTGATACCGTGCCTTTCGCAAAAACCTCGTAAACCTTCGTGATGGACTCTTATCCAACGCTCAAGACCGCTATTATCTCGCATCAGTAAACTAGAACTGAATCTTCCGTTCTGCTCAAAAAAGGCTAGCAATTCCAATACTGCCGTTTCTTCTGTACGTTTAACACGGGCTCGCATTTATACCACTCTCCGTATGGTTATTTCTCCGATAAATTAATAATGGCGGAAAAGAACGTCGGAGAAATACGCTTTCACTTACAATGATTAGTTGTAGATTATTCTCATTATGTATATTATAGGATAATTTTCCTAAATTTTCAACAAATACCCGAAATATCTATAACCATACCGGCTTTTCTGTTAACCGTATTTTACGTGTGCTTTCTTGCTCTACTTTGTCTCATACTTTCGTTCATCCCTCTTGCTCCTTTCGTTGAATTTTCGTAATAAAAAGAGGCGAACTGCCATCGGTGTAAGCAGTCCGCCCAAAATAGGAGGTCGTTCGTCATTAAGAGCCCTCTACATACGCCAATGACAAGCGCAGTTCATCGGGCATAAAAACGCCTTATTCGGCGAACGTATCAAGATACAGTTGCTTCATTTTTACGTAGCGAGCCGCGTCCTCTACCGTGTGAGTACTCAGTGCTTTCGTGAATAATTGGCTAAGCGTTTCTAAGTTAACCCTTAAGTCGAAGATGTCAACCGTTGCGGGGTCAACGTCTTGGCCTCGGAAAACGATATTGTCATCGGCCGAAATATTGGTGGAGCCTGATCCACTCTTCCAGATTTTAAGTTCAGATTGATTCTCTTCCGGTATCGAGTTTTGAAGGCGGAATTCCCAAGCGTTGTCTGGTTGCGTTTTTACGTTAACCGTAAGAACACCTGGCTGTATAATTAATCTTTCATCCTCCAGAGGAACATTAGAAGTTACCCCGTCTTTTATATACTCGATTTCAATAGGTCCAATACTGTAAACATTCGCGAACTGCCAGCCATCAAAAGCCACGGTTCCGTTTCCTGTACCTGTGATTGTATTTCTTTCAATTCTCGCCATTATTAAAATTCCTTCTTTCGTTTTAGTTTGGTAGGCCGATAGATTGGCAGAAATACCGACCATAGGTGGTGAATAACGCTCCCACTGCGTTAAAGTGCCCACACAGCCGACTTTAACCGTGGTTCAAGCGCGTAGTTGTTTATTCTGCTTCCGGTGCTTGCTCTGCAGCCTTAAGCGTCCGTTTAACCATAGAATAAAGCGTCAAATTGTCGGGAGAACTACTCTGCCTTGCTAGGCGTTCGGCTGCAACTAAATCGGCTGCCTTTAGCTCGCCAGCTTGTAGCTTTGCTCGTAGGTCACTCTTTACTAAGCGCTTATCAATGTGCGAAGTCTTATTCGCCTCTTGTACGTTATATCTTTCACGCTGCAACTCATACCGGATTTTCGCACTCTGATCGTCAGGATTCGCGTCGGCATACGTTTTAAGCTCATCCAAGTATGATTGGCCGAATCCATTTACGAAGGGAAATTCTTCGTTAAAATGCTCCGATTTGATTTGCTCAAATTCACGTTTCTTCACGGCGTATTCTGCTATTTTCATAGGGTTGCCTCTGGCCATTAATTTCATCTCATCTAGGTTTCCTAATTGCTTAAAATTCGTTTTCATTACTGATTTCCACCCTTCTTAGCTTCGTCTATATCACTTTGTCGAACGAAAAAACGGTTATATTCTTGAGTAGTTTCAATGTCCGTAATATGGAAGTTGTACGGAAAGTCTTGTCCGAATGAGCTGCTGACTTCTTCACGGAAAGCTGTGATTTCCTTTATCGCTGCAAAATACTCTGCCATTGCTTCGAGATAATCAGCTTTTATGCTTTCCATTCGGTCCAGTGCCGGCTGCACCTTCGTTTGGTAGTGCGTCGGATTTAATTCGCTATTCCAAGCCTCGATAACATCATCCTTTGTGACCGATAAACCGACTTTTGTTTGTGCGTAAAGATTGTAAATCTCGGTAGCCCGTTTCGATTCCTTTTCGACTTTGGCGATTTCAGTATCGAGACGATCCAAGTCTTTCGAGTTATCCGTGCCGTTAAGCGCACTATCGACTAGCTTCGCTTCGTAATCTGATTTCAATGTAGCAACTTTGAACTGCAGTTCTTTCGCTTTATCGTGTAACTCTTGCGACTTAACCAATCGTTCCGCATTTTCTGCTTTGTACTGCTCGTATTTCGTAAATATCATCTTCAATTTCCTCCTACATAATTAGTTATTGTTTTAAGCACGCCAAATAGCCACCGTCTCCATCTAGGTAACGGCGGTTTCTTCTCCGCAGGTTCTAACCCGTATAAGTCCCGCATTACTCCGTCAACTTGCGTAATTGCACGCTTCGTATCTTCCGTTTCAGACTTATGTTTAAGCTGTACAGCAAGTCCTGGCTCGGCTAATAGTGCGGCAAATAGCTTCCCGTCTGACGTATATACTTCTAAATGCGGTTGTAGCAGGACGTAGGCTTCTTGGCGAATTAATCCCACCGTTTCCAGATAACCTTCGAACTCGCGGATAATCTGATCGACTAGCTGACCATCATTGCCGTAAAAATTCAACACTACGAAATCCATAGACTCAATTTTCTCAATGTTAGCTACGGCAAGAAACGTCATTTACCTCGCTCCCTTGTCAGTTCTATGATTTTACGGTCATATTTCGCTATTTTTTGGCTTTGTTTTTCGTACCATTCAGTGTCAGGCTCCAATTTATATATCGAGTCAAGGACTATCTGACCGCGGACCCTGTCTTTCGTTAGAGCGATAAGCTCCAAATAATCTAATGCTTTCACGTTAATTCTCCTATCTCTATCACTGACGATCCGCGCATTCCTGCGTCTGTCGCTAATTTCATACACTTCTTAGGAGACGTGCGTAAATGCTTAAACGAAATCGACACTCCGTCAGAAAACACGCCTGCCTTTAGCTTCATTCTGTGAATACTGTCGCGCAGATATGGGATCGTTGAGCGAAAGCACACACCGTCAACGTCTGGCGGTAAATACTTACAAACTTCGGCGAAAATGTGAATTAAGGACTGACGAATCGACGGATACTCGGCTTTTGGTAAGAAAAGCGACATATTTCCGTAAACTTCAAAATCATCATCGTCGTCGATCTTTCGCCCCATATAAACACCGGCCCCATATGCCGAATCGTGCCTATCTAAAATAGCAATCGTTACGAACACGACATTATCCAAGCTAATCGCCTCCTATTCTGCAATGCAAACCCACCGCGAATTGTGTGTAATGAACCGATTTTTAAGACTAACGCTCGATTCTAGCGTCCTAAATTTCTTCCGAGTGTATTTGTAGCGTAAGCGTCTCGGACACGCCTACGCCCCTTATATCGCTTTATTTTCGCTAGAGACTGACGCGTTAAACATTCGTTCAGCCGGACGCCTCTGCTCTATCGGAATTTTGAACTGAACGCCAATAAGCCGATTACCTTTAAAGTAATCAGCCATAATCGACCAATCTTTTTTATAACGCTTGATTCTCCTTATTAAATCGCGGTCTTCCGTATAGCCGCAAAGCCAGCCGGTATCGTGCTTCCACAACTCATTAGCCATTCGCAACGCCTGCTTTCCGTTCCGCGTTGCGTCTCAAATCATCGGCTTCGTCGATAAGATTCCGAGCCATTTGGCGTCCTTCTAGTTCGGTCAGCTCCCGACCAACTAAACGACTTCCATAGCTTCGAGTAAATGCCTGCCATAATTCCGGCGTAAACTTGTCCGACCTACGATAAAAGTCCGCGACATGGTCCTGACCTTTCGAAGAATTACATGCTCTACAAACCGGAACTAAATTTTCGACGAGATTGGTCCCGCCGTAACAATTAAGGGCGTGGATGTGATCCAATGTGGAATTGCTACTCGTTAATTGTTCATTGCAGTACGCGCAAGAATGACTCGCAACTAACGACTCCAATTGTTCAACGGTAATAAGCATAGTCGAACTCTCACTTCGTTTTTTATACTTGCGGAGCCTTCCACGTAAATACTCTCCATTTGTAGACATCCGAGCCCGCCTACATTCTTTACACTCGTAAATAATTCCGTAACGCTTACGACTATCTCCTCGAAATTCCTCGGCTGGCAACTCGCTTTCGCATGTTCTACAAGTAAATAATTGCGGTTCATTCATCGACGATCACCAACTTTGATAATCCCGTTTATTTTGTTGTCGATACCTTTTAATAGTTCTAAAATCTCTCTCATCCCACTCGCTCCCTCGTTTTTTAGTCGTTTAATAGTTTTTCTAGTGTCGCTACTGTCCGCCTTATCTCTGTATAGACTTGAACATTACTTTGAGAAACTGCGGTCAGTGCGTTTAAATACGCTATTAATGCGTTTATTCTTTCATAATCTTTCATTGTCTTGATCGCCTCCTCGTTCTGGCTCTTGCTCTATATATTCGATATGTCCTGGTCCAAAATAATACGCTTTTCTTTCTGATACAAAGTCATTTCCGTAGTATTCTGTTACTGTAATCAATTCCATCACGCACCTCCCGTTTTTATGCAGCACAAAAAAGCGACCTAGTGCCGGTTGGCAATAAGATCGCTTTATTTTATAAATATTTATTTGCTCTTCTACCTCTTCGCTATATATTAGGTATAGGTCAATATTGGACATTTTTATGATACTTTACCCTTTATTCTTTGAATTGTTTTGACGAAAGACTCATAGGATAACCCTAATTCCTTCGAAACTAGTTTATAGTTCATTCGTTTATGCGGATATTTTGTGTGAAATTGTTCAGAAGATAAACTACTTACGTCTTCTCTAACATAATTGTGTAGGTCTATCAAAAATTTAACTTGCTTCTTGGTTAGATTGGATACAATTTTCGAAAGGGCTGGGAAGTCTTTTTCATCATCTTGAAAAATCACCTGCATTACATCATTCTCAGTAAACTCAAATTCATTAACTTCATGAACGTAGTAATAAACCCATTTACCGTTTCTTCGCTTTCGGTTCATTCCTTGGCTTTTTGCCCTTACATCAACATACATAGTATAGAAAGTTTTACAAATATATGAAACGATTTCTTTATCTGATTTTTTGGTATCCACTTTATCAAAAGCGTAGAGTAAAGCTGGCCTAGCCCATTCGAAAAAGCTTTCTTTGAATAAGTCTTCATAGGCACGATCTTCTTTTGCATGAAGATGGTTAAAAAATTCAATGTCCAGAACTAAACCTCCGTCGCCTTGAGCTATTTCTGGCAAAGGTTCGTAATTATTATCTCGTGTGAGAATATCCTCTAAACCGTACTCTTTTAAACCCTTTTGAAACTCGACCCATCTACGATAATAACCATTTCTGACCGAGCGAGCTAACCGTAAATATGGCCAAATCTGACCTTTTACTTTTGCGCCGATATAATCAAGTAGGTCATTTCTATTCTTACCCTCGGTATAATCGATATGTCTGACGCGCTGCTCAATTACCCCAATAATGGCCTCCGGATCAGACTTAATCATTTCCTTAATTTTAGCGTTATCCATTCCGATTCCCCCTTAAATTTCGTAATTTGCCCAGGCTTCCAGTAATCCGCGCATACGGCTAGATGGTAAATATAGATTAATAGGTTCATTGTTGCGGATTCGTGAACGCCAAATCCACTGAAGCAAGTCACCAGCCGCAAGTAAATCCTCGTTTACAGATACGCCGTTATCTTGGAAAAACGCCTTAATATGTGGGTTTGTATAGCGATTAAACAAGTAAGCGATAGCGAAAGCCCCAGCATGCTCATTAGTTGCCCTTGCATTGACCGCGATTGCGCTTCCTTTATACCCTTTAGGAGCAATCGGCGACTCTATTTCCTTTAATGTCGAATAATATGCATCACCCTTCTTAGCTTTAGCGATATTCGTAAAGAAGTTATACGTATTATTTTTTAACGGCTTTAATACTTCAACGTCAGCATTACGTAAATATGAAGCGCTCAGCGCGTTTTTACGGCTGCCTACGTCGTTCAATTTACCTTCGTACAAGTCAATCAAAGCGAACAACTCGGCGCGATTCTCGGCTCGTTTGTTGTACGGTGCAAGCTCGTACAATTCACCATTACGTCTAACAGACTTATACTCATACTCAAATCCAAACATATCGTAATAGTAGCGTTGTAGGCTTCCGTCAAACAGATACGTCATAATAATTACTTTACTCAACGCCCGAAATACTGCCGGAGGGAACGCCCAAACTAGGAATTTGCCGCGATGATAAAAAAGGTTTCCAGCTTGCGCTAATAGTCGCACATCAATATAACGACCATCGTCATGAGCATCGCCAGTCCAGTGGACTTTGTTTCCGTCGATTCGAATATCTCCGGCTGATTCAAGGCGTTTAATATCGCTTGCCTTTACGTTAACTGGCTCGATTACATCCATTACCTCGTCCAAAATAAGCGTATAGCCTGAGTCGGTAAGTAGTTCGATCAGCTCGTCGTCAGCCGTTTGAAATAGTGAATGCGTAGATACGATGTCGTGGCCATGTACGATTAAATCCTTAAGGCTGCGGAGCTTACGTTTCTCCTCGTTTGCGTTGTTAGGCTCAATAAAATCGCGATTCGTTACGCTTTCTTGTACTCGCTCAACTTCCGATAAAAACGGTGTAATATAAATGAATCGTTCTAGCGAGCTTGCTTCATTCATATGCTGAATTGCCCACGATGTCTTTCCGCTACCCATAATCGAATCTACTACGTTAATTTTTGTCATTAAAATTCCTCCTTAAATTTTCGCTACCCGACTTCGTTTTTAGGAAAAAGATTTCCTAAAATTTTTCGCGAACCTTACAGCCCCAACGGTTTCAGCGTTTCTTCCTTAAAAGAAAATAGGGTATGTTTTTATTACAAAACCCTGCGCCTCGTTCGCCCAAGACCGGGGCTCACTCACCGCCAACTATTCCCTTTTCGGAAATGATTTACGAATAAGATATATACGATAATAAAGATTGATTGCAGGAGGCTTTAGCCGACTGCTGGGCGTTAGCCCATGATTAACGTTTCTCTAAGTAAAAAAAATTTATAACTCCGCTTGACAACGAATACAAACGGTAGTAATATTAAATTAAGAAATAATGATAATAAAATGGGATAACTACGCAAAAACACAATTTGTCCCTATACCTTCATTATAACACGGGTCGTCAAACTCGATTTAAGCCTAATATTCGGGCGTTTATCGAATTTAGCACCGTATTTTCTACATAATTCGCCCATTTGCTCACGGAAGCTATACAATTCTTAAATCCGTTGAGGCTCTAAGGCTGACGTCGTTTTGACGCAAATATTACAATTATGTTACATTTTTATAAGTGAAAAGGACTCGACCCTGTTGCAGCAGGATCAAGTCGTTTATATTAAGCGGACACTAATTCCGCATTATAATCTTCATCAACCTTTAAAACAGCGCCTCTTTCGGTCTTAATCGTTCCGATAGGGGTGTTGTTTTCGTTTACGTAACCTTCGAAAGTCCCCATTTCGACTTGTATCTTACGGCAATCGTGGAGAATATCCGCAAGCCATGTACAATCCAATACCACCATATACCCGTCTACTAAATACGCTTCTGTCTTAATCATTTCGTAATTCCTCCCTTATTTCTTTACCCATTGGGTAATACCTTCATTAAACGTGATTAAGAGACAACCAGCTAGCACTGCGGCAGATATTATTATCATTTTGATGCCTCCTTCCGACTACATTTTGTTGTCTACATCATCATAATACATCGACTATATTACGTTGTCAATTGATTTTCGACTACTTTCTTTAGTCATAAATGTCGTATATAATTAACGAAGGAGGTGACGCAACTTATGAGAGTTAAATCGAACTTAAAAGCGATACTGGATGAGCGCGGCATAAAAATCCGTGATTTAGAGAGAATGACCGGACTAAAATTCGAAACGCTTCGGCGCCTGTATAACGATGTTACTAAGCAATACCAACGTGACACGATCGGCAGGATTTGCGAAGTTTTAAACATCGGAATTGGCGAATTATTAATTTTGATAGATGATGACGAGAAAAAGGATAATTAGCACAGAAAAAGCTTGAGGACAAAGACTATCCCCAAGCTTTAAATTTATTGCTATATTTCACTAAAGCACCCGTTACTTTAATAAACCTTTAGTTTCTCCCCCATTTATTTTCGAAAATAAGATGTTCTAAAGAACGTCTTTTTTCCCAATTAGCTAATTCCAAAATAGGTTTTTCTGGGTAGTCATTAGTATAACCAATAGATATAAGAGCAATAGGATCAATATGTGGTGGTATTTCTAAAATATCTCGAATATCATTCTTTTTATAAAAACTTACCCATCCCATCGCCAATCCTTCAGCACAAGATGCTAACCACATATTTTGAATAGCACAGGCTGTTGATAAAATATCTGTTTCAGGAATTGAATTTCGTCCTAATACATGGGAGCCTCCTCTTGTAGGGTCGCATGTTACACAAATAGTTATAGGGGCTTCTTTTAAGCCCTCAATTTTTAAATCAAGAAATTTCATTTCTTTTTCCCCATCATAATGGATAGCTAATGCTTGTCTTTCTTTTTCTGCCGCCCAAGCTAATTTTTCTTTAACTTCGTCAGAGGAAATTACAATAAAGTTCCAAGGTTGCATAAATCCTACTGAAGGTGCATGATGGGCTGCGTTTAATATTTTATGTATCGTGTTTTCGGGGATAGGAGTTGACAAAAAACTTCGAATATCTCTCCTGTTATAAATAACTTTATAAATAGAATCTCTTTCTTCATTAGAAAACATAAAAGTTCTCTCCCTCTACTTTATTAAAAATATCTATTTTAATATAAACCTTTTTTCGCTATCCTGCCAGTTAGTTTAAGTACATTCCTTCACAATCTTCTTCATTAGTGTCTTTAAAAATACGGATATTTCTCCGCAATCTCTGCATATGTATCAGTAGCCATTACGTCCAATCCTGTCGGCTCACAAAAGTCATGCGTTAGCGTATAAGCAATGTCAAGCATTACGGAATTGAGAACGTTTTTACATACGAAATAGAAAAACGCGAAAAAGACGACCAATGACGGTCGCCTTTTTTCTTTTAGAATCCACCGCCGCAGAAACTAGCTCCAACAATGATTAAGAGTATAAACAAAACGACGATAAAGGCGAAACCTCCGCCAGCAAATCCAAATCCTCCACCAGCAAATCCAGACATACAATCACTCCTTAATATTTAAGGAGATACTTACAATGGGTTACTTCATGCTATGTTCTACATAAGAAAACGACACAAATAATTATCTAACTTTAATTTTTATTTCTTTGCAACAAAAGGAACTAATCGAAGACATTTCGGAGCTAATGGAGTTCTATAAATACCAACCGCTTTTTGACGCTGAATAAGTTTCGGCGTCTTTTTTATATACTAACGCTTGCACTATGGAAAAACGTATCGAAATAGGTCGGATATTACTACAATTACGTTTATTGTCACGGCTTCGACAATCGTTTGTAACCGTTAGGGCTGCCTGTAGATTCCGTTAGACCCCCCCGATGTCAGAAAATATTGCGAAAATTTTTTTCGACTTACTGTTAACGTGAAATAGTTGCGCCTGGGTAAAGTCAAAGTAATTTTTTGATTTGCGGAAATTTTTTGCGACTTGGAGTCCGATGAAAACACTCGCCCTGGGTAAATGTGAATTTTTGACACCTAAATATTTTTTTATTGCGCGGAATGTTTGGACAGCAGATGAGAGGGTTTGAGTATGGGGGCTTGGAGGTCACGCACACACGAAAAAGCCGGCCCCTATTCCGCCGACCTCTTCGCTCTTATTAACGTTGATTTACTTATTCCTGTCATTGCTTCGACTTGCTTGTATGAATGCGATTCTAACAGTTTTAACGCGTGTTCTACTTGTTTCTTACCGTACTTCTTTGGTCGTCCTTCTCGGAAGTCATTGCGTTGCTTTGCTATCGCTTTACCTTCTTGCGTGCGTTCAACGATCATATCGCGTTCAAACTCAGCGAAGCCACTCATAATCGTAAAGATAAGGCGTCCAGTAGGCGTATTCTCGATTAGCCCCATATTAAGTATATGAACCTTTACGCCCCGCTCAAACAGTTCTCTAACGATTTGTATGGCGTCACTAGCCGACCTTGCAAACCGATCCAGTTTCGTTACTACTAACGTGTCGCCTTCGGTTAGCTCCGATAATAAGGCTTGGAACTCCGGTCTATCTGCTTTCGTACCAGTGAACTTTTCGCTATATATCTTCTCGCAGCCTTCCGATTCTAACGCCTGCAATTGCGCCTCTAAATCCTGCGAAACTGTACTCACTCGCGCATATCCGTATTTCATAAATAACCGCCCCTTTTTCCGTCTTAACTTATGAACCTAAGTTATGACACCGATTGATACCTTGATAATACTGCATCGTCAAAACGGTGTCAATACTTTTAAGTTATGATACCAAATTATCTTTACATAACCGACAAGCATTAGAATACATCTTCATATTTCACATAGTAGCAAGCCACACTACGGATAGGTGATACAAATGAAAAAAGAAAACATAAGAATGGCAACACTCTGTTTATGTTGCTTGGCTATTGCAGGGATCAGTATTTACTTTGTGTTTGAAAGTATAAAAAGGAGATGGACTATGTCGACTGAAAAGCAGAAAGAAGATAAATATCCTAATTTTACATGGGGAGGTGTTTTCGCACTCATAGTTCTAGTAATTTTTTATTATTTTCTATTTAGGTTTGTGGTCAAAATTTGATACCTTTATAGACTCGAAGCCCGGCGATGCACGTTAAATCGGAAATAGTCGGAAAGATCAACGCCCCCCCGATATTTTAACGGAGGCTCGGAAAGGGCGAGGTGTGCAGGTGTATTTGCGGAGATATGCCGAATATCTTACGTCATATTACCTTTCTCAAAACGTTTGGACCACGCGTCTAAACCTGACCCTCTGCCGGTGAAACGTGCGGAAAAGTGTCGTTTTGTAACTACCCTTCCGTTCGTATTTTCGGTAATATTCGTTGGTTGAAACGTCGATTTAACGACATTTAACACTAATAAACGAACAATATAAACTAACTTTACATCATTGTCCGTAAATCGGACGCCATTAAGCGCTCATCCTAGTAATTTGCACGCCTCTAATATACGAATAGCCGACGTAATGTCTCCGTTAATTGCCTGCTTTACTAGCGTATTATCCTTCCGAGGGAACATCGCCTTTAAGTGCTGCTTCCTACGCTTCTCTAGCGCCTTTTGGAAGTCCTTACGTTGTTCCCACCGATATAATTGCATACGAGATACTCCGACTATATCCGCAATCTCCTGACGTGTGAGCCATCGATTACTATACGGCTGAATCATTAGTTCTATCGCCAAGTAATGACGCTCATCTAATGGCGGTACTTGTGAAGGCTGCTTGCTTCTTTTTTTCATCGTTAAACTCCTCCTTTAGTTTACGGACTTATTTCGCATATAACGTTTGTATTCGGGAATACTACCCTTACCCTACTTAATGTAAGGCGTTTTCTGACCCTCTGTAATTACTAACGCGCTGTTGCAGAGGGTTTATATTTTTGTATTTAGGTAATACTATTCGTATCCCATGAAACGCAGTATTCGAGTACTCGCTGGCCCTCTGTAAATTTACGGGGGTTTTATTTTGCGTTTTGTAAGTTGTAGGGAATATACTATTATTACCTCATGAGTAACCCAGAATTACTCATCTCTCCGCCCTCTGTTGCTGCCGCAGAGGGTTTATTTTATGGCAGATAGGGTAAAACTATCTATACCATCGAAAACATCATCGAAAACTTTATTTCCAGTCCCTTGTAACAGCCCTAAAAAGCTGTTTCAGGGGGTTATTTTTACGTTTATAGGGAAAGCTATACCCAGGTTTTTTCCTCCTTACCCCTTGTAGTAGCTTATAATAGCTATTGCAGGGGGTTTTTACGCATTTAACCAGTCATAGTCCGGTTTAGCAGGCGCTGGCTTTTCATTTAGCCAGTCGTATTTCGGTACCAGGCGAATGTTTACTGGTCTTTGTTCGTTTACTATTTTCGTTGTAGCTGCTTGCCATGCACGATATAAATAGTTCGCCATGTTTTGGAGCTTACCTTGTTTCGCCTTCAAAATAACGTTGTGCCAAGCATTAACAAAGGGTTCCGGATTATCTTCGATCATGACGTCGTTGCTTATTGATTTTTTAGCACGAAGAAGAACTCCGTAGTATTTATAAATATCATCGGCTTTAAAGTAGCGACTCATAGCGTTATAGATTTCGCTTGGTAACGAATCTTTTAACGCCTGTGAAGGGATTGCCGTGTCTTTATATGTAATTCTTTTATTGCTTAAAGAAATAAATGGTTCAGTTTCGTTTTTAACCGGCTCCACCTTACTCTCCGTAGGTGTTTCATTTAACTGACGACTGGACACGCTCGACTGGACAACTATAATATTAGCGCCTTTTCCTCCAGTAACTTTTCGCATAGTAGCAATTTTTTTAACGACGCCTAACTCTTGTAATTTGTTCAACGCACGACGTACAGTCTTTTCGCTCTTGTCGATAATTTCTGCAATTGTAGACGCCTTTAGGTGCGCAACTCCTGGAAACTTTACGGCATGACGTGATACAACGTTTAGAACTTCGCGAACCGTGGCGTTTAGTTCGTAGTAATGCTCGGCTAGGTGATCGGCAATAGCTTCGTTCATTTGCTGCTTTGATTGAAACGATTGATATTCGGATAGATAGTTCATAGGTTTTCACCTCCTTTATTACATATTACTAATTAGTAATTAGAAATATCTTAAATTACATATTACTAATTAGTAATATGTAAGTCAACCGTTTATTGACTAAAAAATTTCACATGTGTAATATGTAATTAGTAATTACTAATAAGGAGGCTTGTAATGGCGAAATATAGAGCAATACCAAAAATGAACGAAGTTAGAAAAGAACGCGGTATTACAGGCAAAGAACTAGCACAAATTGCAGATGTAACCGAGCCAACAATTAGCCGATTTGATAGTCAAGCGAGATATGATATTGATGTTTTAGTTTCAGTTAGTAAAGCATTGAAAGTTCCAATTGAAGATTTATTCCATATTGAAGAAGTAGAAAAGGACGCGGATAAATAAAAACCGACGTCTTTTTTTATGCACAAAAAAAACGCCACCCCGAAAGATGACGCTGTTTCCCATTATAAATCAATATCATTTAACGGATTATGCTTTTCGTTTGAGTCGCTCAAATCAGCGCCCCACATATTGACGTATCGCTGCGTCATTTGGAGCGTCTCGTGCCTTAGCATGCGTTGTAAGGTAATTGCATCCATTCCGTTCTTCAACGCCCTAGACGCAAAAGAATGGCGGAATGTGTGTGCCGACAATCGAACGTCTTCGAAATTGAACAACTTATTCAACCGTTTGAATACCGCGCCAATTGTTTCTGACGAAAGTTGCCCCTTTTGCATCGTACAAAATACATACTGGCTCGGATTCCCGTCAAAAAATGACTGCACATATACATAGTAGTCGGCTAGTTCCTTACGCAATTTCTTGGCGATAGGAATACTGACAGCTTTACGCTTCTTTCCGAAAACAGTGACGAGGTGATTTCCGAAGTCTACATCAACCCACCGCAGATTACATAATTCTCCTCGGCGCATGCCCGTCCCTAACATCGTAATTACAGCTATTTTATTACGATAGGCATGAAACGGCTTATTACGTGACTGGCGGTCGAAGTAATGTAAGATTTGCTTTACATGCTTGTCCGTAAATACGTCGATGCGTTCATCTGACTTTGAAAACTTAATATTACGGAATAAATCGACTTCTCGCGATATAAAATCCTCAGCGATTGCGTAATTAAAGAATACCTTTAGTACACGTAGCTTTCCGTTAATGGTTTCCGGACTATTACCTTTATCACGGCAGTAGTTAAGAAATCCTTTAATTGTGCCACGCGTGACTTCCTTCAAGTTAGCGATATTCTCATCACTTATACAGTAAGTTTCGAACGCTGTCAAAATACGCTTATAATTCCTTAGCGTATGTAGCGAAAGGTTCGCAAACTTACGGTCGTCGAGGAACTCCTTTACGGCGAATTTAAGTATCATTTTATCCGCTTCCTTCCGGCTCATTTGTCGGAATAGTATTACGGACACATGACGTATACTTTTCGGAATATGTGTACCGAATATTATTTACGCTCTAAACCCGTTTCATTACTGGATTCCCGGGGTGGCCGTTTCCCCCAATATTGATAATAATCAGTACGAATAAACCCGTTAAAGAGCTTTCGTTTTTTTGTTGCTGGCTTCCCATAGAATCTTTCAAAATCAGGATGAGAGGTAATGATATAGATCGACCATGTATCCAATTTTGCAAATGCTTGACCCATCTCTTTATACATTTGCTCTACTGCTTCTTTTTCACCAAGTCGTTCTCCATATGGAGGATTTCCAACTATAACACCATATTCTTTCTTTGTTGTTAGGTCACGAACTTGCATTTGTTTAAAATCGATGAGATCACCTAAACCAGCTTCATAACTATTTTTCTTCGCTATTTCCACCATTCGATGATCGATATCAGAACCAATAATATCTAAGGGCTGATCATAGTTGGCAATATCTTCAGCTTCCATACGTACCTCGTCCCAAACTTTTTGATCAAACCATTTCCAGCTTTCTGAAACAAATTCACGATTAAAACCAGGGGCAATATTTTGTGCGATTAGAGCTGCTTCAATTGGAATAGTGCCTGAACCACAAAATGGATCAATAAATGGCTTATCCGGGTGCCAATTTGTGAGCATGATTAACGCTGCCGCCATCGTTTCTTTAAGTGGCGCCTCCCCTTGCCCACTACGATATCCTCGCTTATGTAGACCTGCTCCAGAAGTGTCAATGGTTAATGTCACAATATCCTTTAAAATAGACACTTCAATTTTGAAAAGCGGACCATTTTCAGTAAACCATGATACTTGTTTGTATTTTCTTTTCATACGATCTACAATCGCCTTTTTTACTAATGCTTGACAATCAGGAACACTATACAGCTTAGATTTAACTGATTTCCCACTAACAGGAAACTCCGCATCTAATGATAAATAGTCTTCCCAATTTAATGCCTTTGTCTTTTCAAATAACTCATCAAAAGAAGTAGCTTTAAACTCACCAACCTTAATTTTTATCCGATCTGCACTTCTAAGCCATAGGTTAGAACGAGCGATGGCCTTTTCATCACCTTGATACATAATTTTTCCGTTTTCTACTTTACAGTCATAGCCAAGGTCTCGTACTTCTTTCGCTACGACAGACTCTAGTCCCATTGCTGACGTAGCAATGATATCAAATGTTTTCATGTTGAGAAATACCTACTTTCTAATTAACATCTCCGGTTCCCACTTTTCTAAAAACTTTTCTAGCTCTGAAAAAGGGAGTGGTTTAGACAAATAAAACCCTTGAATAATATCACAGTTTTCCTTTCGAAGGAAGTCAATCTGCTTTTGATTTTCTACTCCTTCTGCAATAATTGCTAATTGAAGAGATTTTGCCATCGTGATAATCGCTTTAACAATCGTTGCATCACCTAAATACGCCGTTAAATTACGAATAAAGCTTTGATCAATTTTCAAAGCATCAATAGGAAAGCGTTGCAAGTAACTTAGTGATGAGTATCCCGTACCGAAATCATCAATCGATAATTTCATTCCTTTATTCTTTAAATGAACTAATTCATCAATTAATTCTTTTGCATTTGGCATAATCATGCTTTCCGTTACTTCTAATTCAACTAAGTTCGGATTGATATTCGCTTTCCCAATAAGCGTGCTAACATCTTTAACAAAATCACTTTGATTAAAATGAAGTCCAGAAATATTAATACCCACCTTAAGTTCAGTATACCCAGCATCATGTAATCGCTTAACTTCTTGGCAAGCCTGAAAAATGACCCACTCACTAATCGGAATAATAAGCCCTGTTTCCTCAGCAATCGGGATAAATTCACCCGGAGAGACTGAGCCTAACTCTGGATTATGCCAGCGTAAAAGCGCCTCTACACCTATAATCTTTCCTGTCTTTAATTCTACTTGAGGTTGATAATTCAAGGTTAATTCTTGATTGTTAATAGCTTTTCGAAGTCTATTTTCAAGGATCATTCTGCGAGAATGATTTTGTGGATGTAGCTTTTCATCATATAATTCAAAATTATTTCGACCGTTAGATTTGGCTTTATTCGTCCCTTTTGCTGCATTTTTGATTAACGAATCAGGGTCCTCCCCGTTCACTGGATATACAGAAATTCCAATACTTGTAGTTATAAATAATTCCTTGTTTTCTAAGAAAAAGGGCTCTTTAAGAGCTATAATAATGTCATTCGCTATTTGTACAGCATCATTTCCATGCTTAATATTCGGTAAAATAATAACAAACTCATCTCCACCAAATCGAGCCAATGAGATCTTTCTTTTTTAGCAACGATTTAAGGCGAGATGATACTTTTTTCAGCAGTAAGTCTCCATATTGATGACCAAGAGTTTCATTTATTATTTTAAAACGATCTAAATCTAAAAATAATACAGCGAGCAGTTGATTATGTTCCCCCGCCATATCAATAAAACGTTGAAGTTCTTGTGTTAACAGCGATCGATTGGCTGTCCCTGTTAATACATCATAATTCGCTAATTTTTGAATTTGTTCTTCATGTTGCTTATGAACGGTAATATCAGAGAAAACAGATACGTAATTCGTCACTTCACCATCTTTATTCGTAATCGTACTAATCGTTAGCCACTCAGGATATATCTCACCATTTTTTCGTTTATTCCAAATTTCACCTTTCCAATATCCTTTTTCTTTAATATCTTTCCATAAATGCTTGATAAAATTCCTTTTGATGATAACCCGATTGTAAAATACTAGGGTTTTTCCCAAGTACCTCTTCTGATGAATAGCCCGTTGCAATTTCAAAAGCGGGATTCACATATAGAATACGACTTTTTTGGTCTGTATATAGTATGGCTTCTTCAATATTTTCATAAATTTTTCTAGCAACAAACAACTCTTTTTCCATTATGCTTTGATAAGCACTATTCTCAAATAGCACCAAAAATAATGGCTCAGCTTGACTAAGCTGTATTTTACTAATTTTAACCTTACTAGTATAAGATTCCCCATCATTTCTAATCAGCTTTATATGATCTATATATTGACTCTCTTTATCTAATGTTTTACATATTGTTATATAATCATTCTCATTCAAGAAAAGTGAAGAAAAAAACATACAATGCAATTCAAATTCCTCATAACCTGTAATGGTTTGGGATAAACGATTTGAATTAAGGATTTTTCCATCATTAGAAAAAACGAGTGCCCCTTCTCCTAGCTGTTGCAGCATCGTTTCTAGTAGTGAATCTATATCGAGAATAGTAATTTTGGATGATATGTACTTCACTTATTAGTCCCCCTAGATTACTTCTAGCTGTTATACGTATTCTACTATAATAATCGATTTTATTTATTAAGTGTAGTGATTTAGTTATATTTACAGATAAATTCAAAAAAAATTCAAATCATGATTGTAAAAAACAAAAACTCTCCTGCTATAGGAGAGTTGTCTTGTTGTATTAATGTATGATAACGTTCTATAAGCCATGTTTTGTTCCGCAGTACTGCAAACGACTATTCATCTCGTACTTTGGTGGTAATCATCTATCTACAGAAGCTATAGCTTCTGTCCTTCTTCTCGTTCAATTCCAAGAAAGAAAGCGCCCCTACCATAATTTGGGTTTCTCGCTCGTGGGGTTTACCGCGTTCCACCCTTTCTATTTCTAGAAAGGCTACGTCACTGTGGCACTTTTATAGGTATTCATGCCATATCCAAAAAGGACTTAGGCATTTTCCCGCCGTCAACAGTTCAAACTGTTGCCCAAGCTTATTTTTTCGCCAGGCACGAACACTACGGGCATCTCAGCCCGTGCGAGCATGGACTTTCCTCTATAGCATAAATGCTACAGCAATTACCCAAACGTCAGCATAACAAATTTTATTATAGTCGACTTTAAATAAAACACAATGGAAATAAGTAGTTTTATAATATAACTTCTTGACACTAAAATGAATATTGAACAACTTTCTCGAGCATTAATCAAAGAGCTTACTTCCAAAAACATGTTTTTCTAAGTTAGATAAACGTTTAAGAATATCAAAGTTTGTTGTTCCAGGAGTTGCACTCGGTGCAGGTTGACTAACTCTTGTCGGTTGCGATTCAGCTATTTTTTTAAGTTTTACATTTTCCTGTCTCAAATCTTCAATTTCCTGATGAAAGACTTCATAATCTTTTATGATTAAATCTAAAAATTGATCTACATCTTCTGGTTTATAACCACGCATTGCCGTTTTAAAATCTTTTTCCAAAATATCTTTTGCTGTTAATTTTATCTTATCAGATAGCATAAGATTTTCACCTCAATACTTTCACTAATCAATCGAATTTATTATATTTTTTCAAATCTACATGGATTTGTCAACGATACATACTCATTTTAAGTGAAACAATTCATTCAAATGATTCATTAGCCCATTTTTCTTCTTCCGCAACCTGCTGAAGATCATCAAAACTAATTTTCCATATCGGATAACCACTTTGTTCATTTCGCTTTTGTGCTTCCAAATATGGATATTTGGGTGATCCTTCTTTTTCAGAATCATAAAGAATAAGCATGGCATCACTTTTTTGAACCATGATATTGATTTTTTATTCGTAATTGCTGTGGTCCTTCATAAGGCTTTTTAAAAATTGCATCAACAAAATCTGCACTGTGCAAGTATGGATTGATAATACTCACGATTAGTCTCATTCCATGACTCTTCTTGTTTTAAGAAAGGTAACAGAATGCCAAGTTTTAATTGAGGGTATTCCTTTCGTAAATCAAATACCACTTCCGCTGCCCATAATTCAGTTCCAAGTTGTCCAGAAATAATCACCCATTCGAGTCCTTCTTCCACTATTGGCAGAAGACGATTTCTAATTGCTTTCTTTATATATGTAACAGCTTCATGATCATTTTTAAAAATACCTAATTCAAAAGCTTTATAACCCGTAATATACAATACTTTCACAGGTTCATGCATCCTTTCTTATGTATGAATATAAGGGCATTAATGCCCTTATATTTTTAAAAGCCAAATGGTCTTGGTGGACAGCAAGGGTTGAATGGCGCTACCATCGGTCCTGGACCAGGACACACCAAATGTTGACTGAAACATTGATTCACTACCGATTGTGTGTGAGGAAAATAATGTTTATGTGTAAACAGATGTTTATTCACAGTTGTTGTATGTGATGGATGAACATGTGGTACAACTGTATTCATTAAATTTGTATTTACAAATTGTTGTGTTGGTGAAACTTGTGTCGGTGCTACTGAAGTTGGCAATACATTAGTTGGACTAAACGGTGGCGCAAATGGAGTTGGACCTATTCCTGCTGGTGAAACCCCCATTGGTCCATATGGAGTTGGACCCATTCCTGCTGGTGAAACCCCTATTGGTCCATATGGAGTTGGGCCCATTCCTGCTGGTGAAACCCCCATTGGTCCATATGGACATGGACCCATTCCTGCTGGTGAAACCCATGGTGATGGACTCCATTCCTGGTGCTGTGTGATTTCCCTTTAAGGTTCCATATGTACATTAGGACCAGGCCCCATTGACCCCCATTGTGCACGTATACACCCATAAATGGTTTATTACACCCTGAGTTGCGATTAAACATTAAAACGTCCCCTTTCATCATAGTATTATCTTTCCTTTACAGACTATGAATATAGGGGCATACGTGTACTAATAAAATAACCTAATTTTTTTATTAATCATATCACCTAGACTGTTTACGCTTCAACCGCTCTAGTCTTTTTTCAAGAGTTCCAATCCATTTTAGGTTTATCCTGATTTTCAACTGATCCAATTCCCGAAAGGCTTTTTCCGTGTAATCAAGGGCAGATGTAATATCTTTAAATTGATGTTCTAATAGTTTAGCACATTCAATGCTTGCTTCGATACGTTGCATGTGAGTTCCATTTATTGAAACATCTTGCCAGATATCAAGAGCCTCAGTTATATTGTTTCTCTCTTTTTTTTTGATACGCAAGTGCATGACTAGCTGTAATCCGGTCTATTTGGTTCCCTACTTTACTGACAGTTTCATACGTATTTGCTGCCTTTTCCTTTTCTCCTAAGTACTCAAGCCAATCAGCAATTTTTAATGATTCCTCATTATACCCATCGATTTGTAAAATTTGTTTAGAAATATGGATATACAGACAAATAAGCGATAATACATCTAACTCATTATGTTTTAAAATCCCAAACAATATTTCTGGATCTTTTCGTTCAACAAAATCAAAATAAATCATTGGTGCTAAATAACCCAGGGATATCATTTGTCCGATTTAATACCAAGAATTTCTGATTCAACAGCAGATAATTTTACACGTTCTAATTTATCTTTCCAAAGCCTTCTTGAGGCATGATACAAATCAAAATGTCCAAATTCAGGCAACTTCGGGAACATGCTCTCTTATAAGCGTATGCTGAGTTTTTAGTTGAGGCCAATCGAAAGCTTTTCCATTATATGTCACAAGAGTGTCATAATTAATACTCTCAAGAAAGCTTTGATACAGTGGAATTTCATTTCCTGGTTGCGGTAAAATATGTTGCCGAACCACAACTTCTGTTTCTGTTAGAAACGCATAGCCTAATAAAAAGATCGTATTACCTGCTCCTCCACCTAAGCCCTGTTGTTTCTGTATCAAAAAAGAATAAATCGCCACTAGTTAGTCCATTTGCTGACAATGGATGATGAAGAGATGCCTTATTCCATTGTTCGATAATAGTCTGTAATTGTGAAAAGGAATACTGACCATGCTGATAATCCAATGGATAACGAACTTCTCGAATAAAACAGTAGGAATCATCAAAATAATACATCCTTGTATCATGTTGAATCCATTTATCAAGAAATGGAATATTTACTTGGTTAGATTGCTGTTTCATCAGCTTTGATGAAACAGGTTTCTCTTCCATCTCTATATTCATATGCGGCTTTAGACGATTTAATTTCATTTTTAAGGACAAAAGAAAACACCTCATATTTATATTTTCAATGACCATAGCTACTGTGTCCGTTCATTTTTAACAATTGCTCTAATAGCTCTATACATTTTTCTTTGCAGAAATACCTTCTATTTCCATTCCAATGCAAGACGGACAGCCATCTTCACAAGGACATTTACTAATTAAATGTGTTGCCGCTTTTTTTATTTCGTCAAATCGCTTATATACATCTTCCGCTAACCCTATTCCACCTGGATAATGATCATAAATAAAAATCGTAGGTAATCCTGTATGTGTCGCTTTTATTTGAGACACTACATGAATATCATTTCGATCACACATCACATGAATAGGAACAATATGCTGTATAACATTGGCGACACCCAGTAATAATTGCTCTACTGTTTTTCCGTTAATGGTTCGTCTAATTCTGTTAATTCTAGCCAAGTGGCACTTGTGTGAAGTTCTTCTTCTGGTAAATAAATCGGACCCGACCCAATATTTTCAAAAGTGGTTAAACGAATTTTTTTAAAAATCGTTGGGAGCATATTGACCGTCACATCACCATAATGAATAGATGAATGCTTACGATTTACCGTTTTATCAATCTCTAGTACTTTTAGCTGTACAGCTAAATTTGCATCTGTATAATACTCAACATCTACTTCTCTTACATATGCTTTGTTATGTTCCCAATCTAGATTTTCAACTTGATATTGAACCCCTTCATGTAAATAAATTGCTTCATCATGTAAAAGCGTCATCGCACTGAATCGATCCATTTCCCCAATAATTTTAACATTTGCTATATCTGATCTGATCAATAATGACAACATTTTCCTGAGAAGCAGAACGAAGACTAATATTATGTAGCTGGAAAAGATTGATTGGCCCAGTAAAATTTATCACCATTTTGATGTAACACTCGTTCCTCCACTAGATATTCCAATATTTCTTGTACTTCAATTGGACCAAATTGTTCACCTTCTTGAAAGGGCAATTCATATGCGGCACATTTAAGATGATCGACAAGAATAATCAAATTTTCTGGATTAATTCGAGCATATTCAGGCGAACGATCAAAAAAGTAATCTGGATTTTGGACAATATATTGATCGATCGGAGTTGAACTGGCAACCATAATAATTAATGCTTCACCATGCCTTCTACCAGCACGACCTGCTTGCTGCCAGGTGCTTGCTACACTGCCTGGATAGCCTGTCATCACACAAACTTGAAGTTGTCCAATATCCACACCTAATTCTAAAGCATTCGTACTAACTACACCTAGAATATCACCCTCTCGCAGCCCTTTTTCAATTTCCCGACGTTGCTTCGGTAAATACCCTCCACGATAGCCCCTAATAGACTTTGCACCCAATTCTTTTTTTACTAGCTCTTGTAAATGACTTAAAATAATTTCCACTCTAACTCTACTTCTAGCAAAAACAATAGTTTGAATGTTATTTTCTAAAAATTGTTTAGCTAATTCATTGACTTCAACCGTTGCGCTTTTCCGAATATTTAATGGCTTATTTACAATTGGAGGATTATAAAAGACAAAGTGCTTTCTACCGCTAGGAGCCCCATTATCATCGATTAGCGTCATCGGATTTCCTGTTAGTTGCTCAGCTAATTCTTTTGGATTAGCAATAGTCGCCGATGTACATATAAAAATAGGATTACTTCCATAAAATGTACAGATTCGTTTAAGTCGTCGAATGACATTTGCCACATGACTACCAAAAACACCTCGATATGTATGTAGTTCATCAATGACAATATATTTTAGATTTTCAAATAAGCTTACCCATTTTGTATGATGTGGCAAGATGGCAGAATGGAGCATATCAGGATTTGTAATGACGATATGCCCGCCTTTCGAACCTTTTGCCGAATGACTGGTGATGTGTCCCCATCATAGGTAAAACTTTTGATATCGATTCCCATTTCATGAATGATTTCATTTAATTCACTTTTTTGATCCTGAGCTAAGGCCTTTGTCGGAAATAAATAAAGTGCTCGATTACCATCATTCTCGGCAATTGCTTGCAAAACAGGAAGGTTATAGCAAAGTGTTTTTCCTGAAGCTGTTGGGGTAACTGCTACAATACTCTCCCCTTTTTGAACGGTTTGAAAGGCCGTATATTGATGTGTATATAGCTGATGAATTCCTCGCTTCTTTAAGGCCATCTCTAATTCGCGTATCCACATGATTTGGAACTTCTCTCGTTCGGGCTTCCTTCGGTTCAATTTCATGCCAATGTATAATATGTTCATTATTTTAAGTTCTTCAATTAACTCAGAAAGTGATTTCTTTTTCATTATGCAATACACCCCCTACTTGTACAGTGTAGCGAATATTCGTTTATTAGAAAAGCCTAAGGTGCCCGTTCAGCGACGTAGGGACTGGACCGCTCCGTATGAGATAAAGGAAACACGAAGAGCGAGAGCGATTCGATGTTGACTTATCGTAAGGAGGAGTGGGAAGTCCATTAGTCGCTGGGCACCTGGAGCTAGACAATAGAAAAGTGTAAGGTGCCCAGCGACGTATAGTACGCAAACAAAGAGACTCAGAGTCATGTATAATGACTCTGAGTCTCTTTCTTTTTATACTTTTAACTTAAATAGTCTCCCAACACCTTTGAAAACCGAAGTCATTTGTGAAACAGTATTTACCATTTGTCCTGCCGTATTCATCATTTTGGTCACATCCATAGAGCCATCTTGTGTTTTAAATTGATTAAGTACAGATTGAAAACCGGATGGCTGTGCCTTTTGCATAAACTGCTGCTGTGGATAAGGATTTGCGAATGGTTGTTGTGGCGGCCTTTTTACTTGCGGCTGCAGTGGATTTTCAAATGGGTTAAACGGCTGTTGGGATTGGTGTTGGACTTGAAAAGGCTGCATCGTTCCACTAGGAAACGCACCAATCGTCATTGGCTGATCTGGATATGGTCCAACATGATAAAAATCTTGCTGACTTTCTCCCTGTTTTTGATACATACTGTCCCCCGCCATTTGAAAGGGATAAGATTGCATCGGCTGCTGATAGTAAGTCATATCTTGAGGATAGCCTCCCCAATAATTTGGCATAGCCTGAGGATAGCCCTGATTCGGATAGCCTTGATGATAACTTGGTCTCATTGAGCATTCTCCTCCTTTGCAGGAAATTAGCTACTATACAAGGTATGTAAAAAATGGAACGAGAGTGAATATCCTAGTTCTTTTGAGACAAAATTCGTTCACTCTCCATTTTTACATTGTTTAAAATAAATAAAACAGACTGTACATGACTTTTAAATCGCTGATAACTGGTTTTTGGAAAAAAAGCCTGAATCGAAACATCTACTAGATTTTGAGCTGTTTGTTCAATTTGTTCTGAAAACAAGTACTTCAATTCCATTTCAGTTACTACTTGTTTCATGACGATTTCCCATTCCTCACAAACCTTTTTGACTTCATCCGCAAAGGGTTTAACCTCTTTATAAAAATCTTTTTCTTGCCCGTCTGAACGTACTTTTTCATATATCGAATCTGCTTCTTCAGCAAAAGTAATTAATTGCTGCGTTAAAATGACTACTCGTCGATCCATATGTCTTCTCCCCCTATTCAAAAATAATCAACCAATATCGATTTTTCATACTACCACATAGCGTATTCCCCCTGACAACTCCCACCGCTAAAGCAGTGGGGTTCTAGGGTATAGTGGCAAACTGTTGCCTAGTACACTTCTCAACGATACCCTTATCTTTCCTTGCGGATAGAGTTTCTACCGAAGCACTGGTGTACGTTTTCCTAGAACATTAACGGACGTATTGCGTATAGCAAGACACTTCTCCAAGCAAGCCCTTTTGGACTCCTTGTATGTTTATCGTTCCGACTTCTCTTGGGCGTTGTCACGACCAATCAGGTTTGTGTTTATGCGACAAACCAACGCAATGTTTTGCTTGGTGATTGTTTTAATCGTGCAATCTCACGATTATACAATTTAACGAAGTTATTCCATTGTGCGTTGCATAAGTCCACATCAGATGTAGGTTCGCTAAGCAAAGCACGATACTCTTGATCTGCTTTCACACGTTTATGACGTTTGAGAGCTTCACCTAGACAAGAATTGTAAACGTGCCGAGCAATCTTGAATCTCTTTTCCAAACGGTGTTGTTGCCAAACCGGAATATGAAGCAAAAGTTCGATTGTATAAGTTGGTGTACTCTTGCTGGCCATAGGTTTCAGCTCCTTTCTAGTTACGCTTTTTCTGATTTTCAACGTATCGTTTGATCGTTTCACTCGAAACATTACCAGCAGTCGAAACAAAATAAGAACGTGTCCACAAACTCGGCAAATGTTGTAGGTGCGGAAATTCTTCACGCAACTGTTTAGAGGTCACTCCTTTAATTCTTGCCATGATGTTTGCAGGGCTTAAAGTTGGTAGTGCGTTTAGAAACATGTGTGTATGATCTTTGTCACATTCCAAAGCAACAACTTTAATTTTTAGAGATTCACATATTTCATGTACCATTTCTTTAAAGCGTTCTTCTACTTAGGATGAAAAGGACTTTGACCGCCTCCGGAATAATAAGGCAGAAAGCATTCTATAGGAATTCGCTCCACCATTTCATGTACCACTCGAGCCATACTGTCTGGCGCAATGAGTTCACTTATATCATTTGGTAATTTTAGGTTTTCTATAGTATACTCTTTAAAAGAAATATGATCATGTTTCATAAGAAAATCGGTCCTTTCTGGTTTGGGATGTTGTGGTGACCTTCCATCAACCAGTTTGGACCGATTTTTTTATTTTTTATACCAAAGAAAAGGAGCTCAACCCAAAAGGCACATTTTGTGCCTTTTGGGTCAGCTCCCATATGATTAATACCCTAAATTAGGCGTCATGTTCATTCCATTCGATACTTTTTCTATTTTTACTGAATAAACGGGGCTTTGCTTCAAAGACAACTCTACCGTTTCTAACGCTTCCTGTGCCTGATTCACAATCTTATATTGCTCTGCCCATAATTTACAGCGTTCTGTGTTTACTGCAAGACCATACGCTCTTTCTAAACCATCGAGGCTTGAATGAATATCAGAAATCATTTCTAACATTTCTTCTAGTGCAACGTCTCTATTTCCCACGTTTATCCCTCCTGCCTTTACTAGTTAGTATTCGTTCTTTCATTCCTAAGTCCTTCCTACATGACAAAACTAGAAGTAATTCGGCAAAAAAAGTGCATATTTCAGGAATTTTTAACTCTTTCGACACAAATACTACTACAGAAATCTCAATCCATACTCATAAAAAAGGATGATGCATATGAAGTCTAGTAATAGCAAACAAGAGCTGCAGCAAAAAAAACAAAATCAATCTGTAAAAAAACAAAGTGGGAATCCAAAATTAGTTGGTGAAAATCGCCCCTCAACATAGAAAAGCGGAAGGCGCCCGGTTAGCGACGGATGGACTGGAGCGCTCCGTATGAGATAAAGGAAACACGAAAAGAGTGCGGTAGCGCGATTCGATGTTGACTTATCGTAAGGAGGAGAGCGAAGTCCAGTAGTCGCTGGGCGCCTGAAGCTAGACAATCAGAAAAGCGGAAGGCGCCCGGTTCTCTACGTTGAAAACACCAGGAAATATCTATCCTGGCGTTTCCCTTTATTGTTTACAGTCTGTTTTTCGTTCACTTTGTCATTCGAATAGTTGCGGGCATTTTGGGTTTTCGAAACCATTTTGATTTAATCTTGCATGTTACATCCCATTGATCTGTTATTGTTGGCCGATGTGTAATAACAGGGTATACGGTACGAAGCATAGGTGTGTGTCTTTTATATAAAGAGTGGCTATATTGACTATAATCATAGCGTGATCCACTTGGTTCTGTTTGAGAAACAAATTGATAAAAATAAGGAAATAATGGAGGAGAAAATAATAATTCATACAATTTTTTTCCTAGATGTATTCGAGCATCCACATCTTGAAAATGGGATACAGAAAAACCATATAATTCACCATTGCAAGTAGGAAACAACACCTTACTATGATGAAGCTGATCTTGTAACAAAAATACTAGAGAATGAAAAACAAATGTACGCTTCTCAATAACTGGTTTTTCAATGATATGTTGTTCATTAATAATTAAAGCATACGCCAACCGTCGTTCATTTCGATTCTCCCAAAACCTCCCCCATTCTTTTTCCATAAATGCAGTGATATATAATTTTTTACATAAATAAAACAAAGGTCTATTATATTTTCTTGAAAAGTGATAAAGCAAGAGTTGCGGATAAGCATCCTGAAAGATCCGCCAATTTGCTTCTTCATACGTTAAAAATAATTGATAACGAAAGCGTTTTGTCAAAAAAAAAGGTAGCCAATTCCCTTTAAGATCACACATATTCCAACCAGCATTTCTAGACACTAATCCAGCTAATAAGGCCCAATTAATTTCAGGATACTTCCTATAAAAATGCTCGTAGGCCTTTGTTCTTGAGATATTATCTCTATTTCCTTTTCTCGTTAAACGCCTTATCTTATTAAGAAGTCGCCAATCGTTCACTTTAAAACACCACTTTCAAGGATAACTATTATCTAGCATCTAAAGAAAAGATACGTTTTATTCCCCTTTTATTCACTTTTTTTGCTATCATAAAATAGGTGTAAAAGGAGGGTTAAAGTTGGCATTTCATTATCCCAATGGGCGCAAATTTATTTCTCATTCACAAGAGGAAAAACATTCTTTACCTAAAGAATTAAGTTACAGTAATCGCGGTAAAACATTGGAGGATGATTTAAACGAAACAAATCAATACTATTTAGTACAGGGAATTGCAGTTATTCACAAAAAACCGACACCTATCCAAATTGTTGATGTTCATTACCCTAAAAGAAGTGCTGCTGTTATAAAAGAAGCCTATTTTAAGCAGGCTTCAACAACAGACTATAACGGCGTATATAAAGGGAAATATATCGATTTTGAAGCAAAGGAAACGAAAAGCTGTACCTCCTTCCCGCTTAAAAACTTTCATGAACATCAAATTGAGCACATGAATCAGGTCACACATCAAGGCGGTTTTGCTTTTGTTATTATTCGTTTTTCAGTTATAAATGAAATCTACTTAATGATTACAAAAGATTTATTGCGCTATTGGGAAAGAATGAAAGCAGGTGGCCGGAAATCTATTTCTCTTGAAGAGGTAAAACAGACTTCTACAAAGATTCCTCTTGGCTTTCAACCTAGAATTGACTATATTAAAGTAATAGATTCTCTCATTTTCTAAAATTTTTTGGAAGGTTTGTTTAGAAAGGCAGGTTAGCTAGATGGCTGAAGACTATAAAACAAGAGGAGAACGACGAAAACAAGCTCAAGCTCAGAAAAAATCTCATAAAAAATCAGACAAAAAACCTAAAACATTGCTTAAGCGAATTTTTCTTACTCTTGTTGCAATTGGAATTATTTTCTTATTAGTAGGAGTTGGGACCTTTGCCTACTATATTAGTGATGCCCCTAAGCTGGATGAAGGCTTGTTGAAGGACCCAGTCGCTTCAAAAATATATGACAAGGATAAAACATTACTTGCAGAACTAGGTAGAGAAAATCGAGATTACGTCAATTACGAAGACATTCCGGAGCTCGTTGAAGATGCCTTTTTAGCTACAGAAGATAGTCGCTTTTATCAACACCATGGCGTTGATTTTCTTCGTTTAAGTAGTGCAGTAATGGCCAATATCACTGGTGGGTTTGGTTCACAAGGTGGTAGTACGATTACGCAGCAGGTTGTAAAACGATCGTATTTAACACCTGACAAAACAGTCAAACGGAAGGTTCAAGAAATGTGGCTCTCTTTGCAACTTGAACGGAAATATACAAAAGAAGAAATTTTAGAAATGTATGTCAATAAAATATGGTTTGCTAACAATTCAAACGGAGTTCTAACTGCTTCTCAAACCTATTATGATAAGGATTTAAAGGATTTAAAATTACATCAAGTAGCTATGCTTGTTGGTCTTCCACAAAGTCCAAGTCGCTACGATCCATATAAACATCCTGAACGTGCAAAAGAACGTCGCGATGTCGTTTTACATCTGATGAATAAACATGGTTATATTACAGATGCAGAAATGAAAGAAGCACAAGCCCAAAGCATTGAAGACGGGCTACAGCCTAAAGATACGAGCACAGTGGATACAACCCCATATGATGCATATATTGACCAAGTCATCGAAGAAGTTGAAAAAATGGGCGATTATAACATTTTTACCGATGGACTTGAAGTATATACAACAATTGACAAAGATGCTCAAGAATATGTATTTAATATGCTGAATAGCAACGATGTCATTAGCTATCCAAATGAAACTTTGCAAGTAGGTATCACATTAGTAGATACTCAAACTGGCGAAATACGTGCTATTGGTGGCGGGCGAAATACAACGGTTAAACGTGGCTGGAACTATGCGACAGATACAAAACGTTCACCAGGTTCGACCATTAAACCAATTGTCGATTATGGTCCTGCTGTGGAGCATTTAAATTGGTCAACATATCACCAAATTTTAGATGAACCTTACACGTATAGTGATGGTACACCAATTAATAATGCATCGAGACGCCATTATGGTTCAGTAACTACGCGTGAAGCATTAGGTCGCTCATTAAATATTCCGGCCTTGAAAACATTGCAAGAGGTTGGCTTAGATAACGCAAAACAGTTCTCAAATAACTTAGGCATTTCATTTTCAAATAACAACACAATCGTAGAATCATCATCACTCGGTGGTGGTGTGGAAGTATCGACCCTTGAGTTAGCTGGGGCCTATAGTGCATTTGGGAATAGCGGAATTTATAACAAACCACATGCTGTAACGAAAATTGTCTTACGTGATAAAACAGAAATTAAAAATGAAATCGCTTCGGAACCGGTTATGAAAGATTCAACAGCCTTTATTGTAACGGATATGTTAAAATCCGTTGTAAACACTAGTTATGGAACAGGACAATTAGCAAATGTACCTGGTCTTCCACTAGCTGGGAAAACAGGATCAACGAACTTCACACCTGCAGAACGAGCAAAATATAACATCCCATCAAATGCTGTTAAAGATAGCTGGATGGCTGGTTATACAACAAACTATACAGTCGCGGTTTGGGGGGGCTATAGAAATAGTTCAGAAGAGGATTTTGATTATCTCGGGCCATCTTCACAGAGAATTCCAAAATCCATTTTCAAAAATCTCATGCAGTATGTCTCAAATGGCAAGCAAACAGCTGACTTTAAGCAGCCTAACAGTGTTGTGAAAGTGGGGGTTATTAAAGGTTCGAACCCCGCTATTAAAGCAAATCAATATACTCCAAGCAGCAGAGTAACATACGAGTACTATGTAAAGGGACATGAACCAACCCAAGTAACAACTGAATACAAAAAATTAGATGCACCGTCAGGTCTATCTGCCTCATACAATTTAGATAGTAATGAGATTCAACTTTCATGGGCCTATCCAACAGCTGCGCAATTTGCAGTAACAGTATCCGTTGACGGTGGACAAGCGAAGACTCTTGACAATACAAGAGAGACGTTCTCAAGTATGAAAAACCCAACGCCTGGTAGCAAGTACACCTTCTCTATCGTCGCCATTGTAGATGGTCAAACAAGTAACTCGGCTTCTACATCTGTCAGCATACCAGGAACGGACGATACAGAAATCATTCAAGAACCAGGTACTGAAACGGACATCGAGGATGGAATGGAAACCGAAGACGGAACGCAAACCGAAGACGGAACAGAAACTGAAGATGGAACAGAAACTGAAGATGGAACGCAAACCGAAGATGGAACAGAAACTGAAGATGGGACGGAAACCGACACCGAAACAGATACCGATCAAAATGGAGAAGACATAGATGGTGACCCATCTGGTGAAGGTACAACTCTTGAAGGATCTACACCTAAAAATCCAATACCAGAGGAAACAGCACCACCAGAGAAGATAACACCACCAGAGAAGATAACACCACCTGAAGAGACAACTGAGGGGGAAAATTCTCCTAATAACGAAACACCTCCAAGTAATAATGAAGAAGATCGATAATAAAAAAAATCGCCTTAGACTAATGAAGTCTAGGCGATTTTTTTATCGTACTCTTCACGTAATGCTTTTCTAACTCATGAAATAATTCACTTAGTTGGATAAAAGAATGGTAAAGCGTTGGACGCTGAACAATAAATGCTAATCTCTCAACGACATTAACGGGTTTTATCGGAAGCTCATTCACTTTTCCTTCCCATCCTGCTAACTCAACTGGTTTTTTGTGGATCCAATAAATTAAAGTGAAAAAGAGGGATAGTCCCTCCTTCATCGGCTCTAAGGTCATCTTTGCTTTTCGTTCTGAAAAAAGTGTTTGACATTCTAGCTCAATGGCTTTCCACTCTGTCAAAAGAACAGACACATGTTTCTCTGCATATGCCCATGGCTGATATGCCTCTATCCCCTGAAAAAAGGCAAAATCATAAGGAAATTGAGTAAATGTATACGGCTTCTTCCATGCCTTGAGTTCATTTACATCAATCATTACACTTTGTTCTGAAAAAAACAAAGCAAATTTCAATTCTGCTGGTACATGTAGTTGGACATTGGAACTCATTTGCTTGTCCCCTTTTTCATTCGCTTTTTTCCCTCTCTACACAGCTCTAAAAGCGGGCATTGACCACATTGTGGGGATTGCGCTTTACAATGATAACGGCCGAAGAAAATAAGACGATGATGCGTATCCGACCATTCCTCACGAGGAACCTTTTTCATTAATGTTTTTTCTACTTCTAACACACTATCTTTCCAGCGACAAATCCCTAACCGCTTTGACACCCTTTCAACATGAGTGTCTACAGCAATTGCAGGGATGCCAAATGCAACGGAGACAACAACATTTGCTGTTTTTCTACCTACTCCAGGCAAGTTCGTTAATTCATCGCGATCGCGAGGTACTTCCCTGTTATAATCGTCAATTAGCATTTTTGAGAGCTTTTGAATATTTTTTGCTTTATTTCGATATAACCCAATTGAACGTATATCATTTTCTAATTCCTCAATAGGAACACTAAGATAATCTTCAGGTGTTTTATACTTTTGAAATAAATGTTTCGTTACTTTATTAACAAGAACATCGGTGCATTGAGCAGATAAAGCAACGGCAATGACCAGTTCAAATGGATTAGAATGATTTAACTCGCAATGGGCATCTGGGTACATCTCCGCCATTACATCCAAGCAATGGCAAATTTGAGTATTATTTAACATATCAGTCTCCTTTTACTGCTCGAGCCAGTTGTAAAACGGTACATCTTTCACAGGTGTAGTGGGTTCTGTTTTTCGCTCCCGCCTTTGATGAGCTCGAAATTTCTGTGTTTGTTCTCGAGCTTGTTCTTGCGTTTTAATTCCGTTCTTTTTCCATTCAAATAAAATTCGATCGACATAACGGAAGTTTAATTTTCCAGAAATAACAGCTTCTCTTAAGGCTGCTTTAATAATTTCTGGTTCATGCTGATCATCTATCCACATCGCTAATGTTTCACATTCAAATGGGGATAGGGGACGACCAAATTCTTGTTCGAAAACTGTGTATAAACTTTCCCCTGCTTCTTTTGCTTGCTTAACTTCTCCCTTTTTTTGTGTCAATAAAAAGTGGGATAACATTTTTTCATACAGTGGTTCTAACGAGTATTTTTCATTTCCAACTTCTTGACTATTTTCTTCTTCTATTTGAATAAAGCCTTTTTGAATTAAGCTTTGAATTAAAAACAGACATTCCGATTCTTGAAATGTCATTCGTTCTGCTAATTGAGCAGGAGTAGGAAATGGGGTACCTTTTTCTATAAAATTTTGTAACTGAAGTATAAGGACTAACTCTTGTTCAGTTAATCCCATCATTTTGTAGTGAGTTAATAAAAAGTGAGGAATCGTAAGTGTTCCTTCCTTTAGCCAAGCATGTAGATAATCTTTTATCATGTTTTGAACACCTCTCATACAGTATATCATGAATAGGACAACGGAATAAGCGGATAATTTTAACGAAGGGAAAAAAGAGCGACTACTCAAGCAAGGAAATGATTTCATTTAAAAAGGCTATCGCAAACTCAATACGATAACCTTTTTAAAGCAACGTTCAATCGTATACAACTGGTTATAATACCTATTAAGGATATAAACGGTTCAACAAACGAGGGAAAGGAATCGTTTCACGAACATGTTCGACACCACTAATCCACGCTACCGTACGTTCTAAACCTAGCCCAAAGCCTGAATGAGGTACAGAACCATATTTCCGAAGATCCATATACCATTTATAAGCATCCTCATCTAAGCCATGCTGCTTGATATTCGCTTCAAGTTTCTCATATTCATGAATTCGCTCTGATCCCCCAATAATTTCTCCATATCCTTCTGGAGCAATTAAATCCGCACAAAGCACCACTTCTTCACGATTTGGATCAGCCTGCATATAAAATGGCTTTAATGAAGTCGGATAGTGTGTAATAAAGACAGGCTTGTCATAGCTTTCCGCAATCGCCGTTTCATGAGGCGAACCAAAGTCATCGCCCCAATGTATATCATCAAAGCCCTGTTCATGAAGAAATGTAAGGGCATCATCATAGGTGATACGCGGAAATGGAGCTGTAATTTGTTCAAGCTTCGTTATATCACGTTCCAGTGTATGAAGCTCGAGTTGACAGTGTTTCAATACAGATTGGACGATATACGCTACATATTGCTCTTGCACCTTCAAATTATCTTCAAATTGAACAAAGGCCATTTCTGGTTCAATCATCCAAAATTCAATAAGATGACGTCTTGTTTTCGATTTTTCTGCACGGAAGGTTGGGCCGAACGAAAATACTTTTCCTAAAGCCATCGCAGCTGCTTCCATATAAAGCTGGCCACTTTGAGACAAATAAGCATCTTCATCAAAGTATTTAGTCGCAAATAATTCTGTTGTTCCTTCTGGAGCACTTCCCGTTAAAATGGGCGGGTCAACTTTTACAAAGCCTTCTTTGTTAAAGAATTCATATGTAGCTCGGATAATTTCATTACGAATTTTCATGACCGCATGCTGGCGTTTTGAACGTAACCAAAGATGTCGATGATCCATTAAAAATTCTGTCCCATGAGCTTTCGGAGTAATTGGGTAATCAACAGACTCAGAAATGACCTCCACGTCTTTTACCTGTAATTCATAGCCAAAAGGCGAACGCTCATCCTTTTGAATAATCCCTGTTACATACATGGACGTTTCTTGAGCAATCGCTTTCGCTTGATTAAAAATCTCTTCCCCGACATCCTCCTTCACAACAACACCTTGGATAAATCCTGTTCCATCGCGCAATTGCAGAAATGCTATTTTCCCACTTGAACGTTTATTTGCTAGCCATGCGCCAATCGTCACTTCCTGATCGACAAATTGACTAGCTTGATTTATTGTAATTTTCACGAATAGTCCCCTCCAAAAATAGTGATAAATTCCATTTTTTTCTTTTCCATATTATACCCTTAGCTGATGAGACAAGCAACAGAGAAAAAGCCTGTAGATTTCACCTTTAAAGCTAATCTACAAGCTACTATTGCTATATACTTCGATAATATTTAAGCCATTCTCCTGTTTTAAAATCATAATAATCATAATTATATCTACCAGAACGATCTTTATAGGTCACTTCCCATAGAGGTACACTATTTTCCATACCTAGCTTAACAGATATAATTTTTTCAGAATCTATATTCTGCTGCACAATCGAAAGAATTTCTTCTTTTGTTTTACCATTTGCAACATTTTCTATCACGATCCTATCACGGTCATTGTCAGGAATCCACACGATTTGCTTTTGCCTACTACTTGTTGTACCAACCACAACGGAGTATGACTCTTTTCCATGATAGAGGTAAAACTCATCCATCGCTTTCAAACCTGCTTCCGCCTTAGCTATTTCAAAAGCAAGATCCTCGGCTTTATGTTTAGGTTGCATAGCTTTTATATAGGCGCCCGTTACAAAGCCAAGAAAACAAAGGACCAAAATAGAAGAAATAATGACCCACTTTTTCAATATTTTCACTCTTCCTATGTACGATATATCGTGAATATCGCCTGTTCTTGATTTTCTGAATCCAATGCCAATCCGAACATTAAATCCTGGCGTTTCAGGTTGCGATTTAAGCAATCGACAATTTTATATAAATCGGGTGAATTTTGAACCTTTACTGTTGAAATAACTTCAATTTTGCTTTCCATGAAAATCATTCCTCCAAATACCTGAAAATTGTCAATACATGCTTATATGATAAGGATTGTTGGCATGACATCTTTCCACATTATATCAGTTTCATTGATTATTTTCTTTATTATTTTATAAAATTTCTATTATTTTTTGAATAGTAATGAACGAACACCTTATAGCCAGTTTTCAATAACATCTGTCATTTCATTAATAGACACTTGATTCCATTTCACAGGTGGTAGCGCTTTTTGAAATTCTATCCCGTACTTACTTGTTATAATCCTTCGGTCGAGTACCACTAACACACCACGGTCCATTGATGTGCGAATGAGACGACCAAATCCTTGGCGGAAACGTAAAAGTGCTTCTGGTAATGAGTAAGCATAAAAAGCATTTTCACCTTTTCTTTCAAGCATCTTGCATCGCGCTTCTGTTAATGGTTCATCCGGTGGGGAGAATGGCAATCTTACAATGATTAAACATGACAAATCTTCACCGGGAATATCGACACCTTCCCAAAGACTCGTTGTACCAAACAATATAGCTTTATCAAAGCTTTGAAAGTTTCGTAATAGTCTCATTTTACTTCCACCTGAAATTCCTTGACCTAGTAATGTATAATCATCAAGCAGTCCACATTCTTTTACCGTATAATAAGTGGCACGCAGTAATTCATGTGAAGTAAACAGTACCAGCGTTCTTCCTTTTGCGGCTTGGGCAGCTGCGATAATATAATTCGCTGCTGCTTCCGAAAATTCTACTACTGTTAATGATTGAATATCCGGAATATCATTCGGTACAAGAAACTTCGCCTGTTGCTCATAATGAAAAGGAGATGGGAAGCTTGTTGTATAGATATTTTCATCCGCGATACCTAATTGTGTTTTCATATACTGAAATGACTGTCTCACTAACAGAGTGGCTGAAGTCATAATCATACTTTTTTGATTGCCAAAATAACGATTCCACACTTCCTTATTGCCCATGATAGGCTGTGTATACAATACCACTCCATTTTGAATTGCATTATTCACATAATCAATCCAATAAATATAATCCTCTTTAGGTTGAATAAAAAATTCATAGAGCGTTTCCTTTGTATCATTTATTTGACCTATAATCATTTCCAAATCATTCAAATGAAATAACGCATTTTTCCCTAATACCTCTTCATTTTGTTTTAGTACCGTAATTTTCTCGTCTAATACAGCCAAAATGGATGCTAACAAATCCACTAATCGTTCTGCTACTATTGTTGCTTGTAGCCAACTTTTTCTTTCATGTAGTTTAAATGCAATTCGATTTGGAATGGTATTATTGGCTAATTTTTTTGTTTGATGAGCTAGTATGTAAAATAATTGTTCAAACTCATACGCAAAATCATGTAATTTCTGATTTATATGCTCTCCCTTATGTTCAACATGTAGATGATGGTTGACTATCATACGTTCCACTCGATATAAAAGTTGTTTTTGTTCAGAGGTCCCTAGACGATTGAGGACTGTTTTAACAGAAACATAGTCCAGACGACGCCCCAATTGTCTTGACGCTGCTCTTTCTAAATGATGAGCTTCATCGATAATTAAATACCCTTGCTTTGGTAAAATAGCATCCTCTTTGACTAATTCACTCATTAAAAAAGCATGATTTGTAATAATCACATCTGCTTTGGCAGCTGTACGTTTTGCTCTTTCATAGAAATCCATTTCAAGCCAAGGTTTTTTTAATCCAGGATAGGTAAGATCATCACTTTGTAATCGATTCCAGACTAGCTGCCCTCCGCTCGATAAGTTTAACTCATCTTTATCTCCCATTTCTGTTTCCGTAAGCCAAACAAGAATTTGCATCTTCGTTAAGGCACTTTCATAATGATCCTCTTTTTCACGTAGCGCACGTTCAAACTTGGCTAAGCTTATATAATTACTACGTCCTTTAAGGAGCACTGCTTTAAAGGAAAACGGGAGAATCTTTTTCAACTTTGGAATTTCTTTTTGCAAGAGCTGATCTTGAAGCTGAATCGTATAGGTAGAAACAACAATGGGCTGTTTTCGATTTTTAGAAAAGAACATAGCCGGGAATAAATAGCCTAAAGATTTTCCAATTCCCGTTCCCGCTTCAATCATTGCATGAGTGCCCTGTTCAAAAGATTGATAAATGATATTCATCATCTTAAGTTGACCTTCTCTTTGCTCAAATTCCGGGAACGTCTCTTTAAGCATCTTCATCTTCTTGCCATCATCAAATGGAAAATGTACTTCTCCCTCATGCTTCTCAAACTCTTCATTCACTCTTTTAAATGCCAGACCGCGATATGTGATAAGGTGAGGCACATATTCTTCAGGCTTAGCGAGCTTTGTCGCAATACAATCCTCCATTAATTCAGCTACCTCACTTTGTAAAGAAAAGGACAAACGATGTAGCTGCTTTAATGTCATAACGGGTAAATGTAAAAGCTTCTCCTTAAAGGATAAAAGTAATAAAGCCGTGGCGTATGCATCGCTATCTGCCTGATGCGGACGCAAATGCTCTATATGATCTTCTTTAGCTAACTGATGAAGCTTATAGCCATCCGAAGTAGGCTTCAAAATTTTGGCTAACTCTACCGTATCAAGCGTCGATCCATAAAATGGCTCAAAGCCACAGCGAGAAAATTCTTCTTGTAAAAATGATAAATCAAAAAGGACATTATGGGCAACAAAACAAGCCCCTTGTAACAAATCTACAATCTGCTCAACGACATCGCTAAAAATGGGTGCATCTTTCACCATGTCATTCGTAATTCCCGTTAGTTCTTCGATAAACAAAGAAATCTCTTGTTCAGGATGAATAAAGGTCGAGAATTCATCAACAATCTGATCATTTTCAATTACTACTGCCGCAAATTGAATAATTCGGTCTCCCTTTTTCGAGGAATTTCCAGTTGTTTCTAAATCAACTACTACATATCGTTGTGTCATAATTTGTACCTCTCAAACTTCACGTACTTTCCTACATCTCTATTGTCTCACTTTTTTTATATCATATTGAGCAAAATAAAGAAAACCGACTTAAAGCTCACTTTAAGTCGGTTTTCACTTACATAATTGTCGCTTCTGGTTCATGAGAGATTAATTCTACTATTTCATTATTTTCGTTCATGATTGCCACTTTTGGTTTATGGTCATGAATGTTTTCCTCAGCTACTAAAACATAAGAAATAATAATGACAATATCATCTGGCTGCACAAGCCTTGCTGCCGCACCATTTAAACAGATAACACCGCTACCTCTTTCCCCAGCAATCACATATGTTTCTAAACGTGCCCCATTATTATTATTAACAATTGCTACTTTTTCATTTGCTAAAATGCCTACAGCATCTAAAATATTTTCATCGATTGTTATGCTACCCACATAATTTAAATTAGCTTCTGTCACTCGAGCGCGATGGATTTTCGCATTCATCATTGTACGAAACATCAAATCTCCCCTACCTTCTATGATTTATCTCGGTTGGACGAACCACCTTTGGAAGACTTCCACTGATGAAAGTTTCCCTCTATACCGTAAGTGTAATATTATCAATCAGTCTAGCTTTTGTGAATTTTACAGCTACCGCTACAATGATTTGACCTGATAGCGTGGTGACCCGTTGTAGTTCTGGATATTGATACACTTCAACATAGTCAATCAGTCCATGCGTATGAGCACTAATATGATCTGAAACCAATTTTACAATGGTATCTGGATTTCTCTCTCCTGCAGTAATGGCATTCTGTGCCTTTAGTAAGCTTTGATATAATTCCTTCGCTTCTTGTCGTTCCTCAGCACTCAAAAATACATTTCGTGAACTCTTGGCAAGACCATCTTCTTCACGTACAATCTCGACTGGAACTAGTTCAACAGGAAAATTAAAGTCCTGTATTAATCCTTCTACCACCGCCACTTGTTGGGCATCCTTCAGCCCAAAATAAGCTTTATTTGGTTGAATAATATTGAAGAACTTTGTTAATACTGTAGCAACACCATCAAAATGACCTGGACGCTTTTTCCCACATAAGCAATCCGTTCTGCTTTGCACATGAACCGTAACAGATGGTGTCCCATGATACATTTCTTCTACGTTCGGATAAAATAAATAGTCGACTCCTATATTCTTAGCAATATTCTCGTCACGTTCGATATCACGTGGATACGAATCAAAATCTTCGTTTGGTCCAAATTGTAAAGGATTCACGAAAATACTTAAAACCACTAAATCATTTTCCTTACGTGCACGCTGCATTAAACTTACATGTCCCTCATGTAAAAAACCCATCGTTGGCACATACCCAACACTTTTTCCATTCTGTTTTTCCTCATAAATGGTTTGTTGTAATTCTGCAATGGTTGTTATAATCTTCATTTCGTTCCCCCATACAAAGCTAACCTGTCTTCCTCATTCATCGTAAACGAATGTTCTCGTGTTGGAAAATGGTTCATTTTGACTTCACTTACATAATTTAATATAGCTTCTCTCATCATTTGATCAGCATTACCATATTGTTTAACAAATTTCGCCACTCGATCGACACCGTATGTGAGGATATCATGATACACTAAAACCTGTCCATCTGTATCAGAGCCTGCACCAATTCCAATGGTCGGAATAGATAGGGATTCTGTTACTAATTGACCTACTTGGTACGGAATGCACTCAAACACAATCGCAAGTGCGCCGGCTGCTTCACATTTCTTTGCATCCTCTAATAACTGCTTTGCGGCTTCAACGCTCTTTCCTTGCACTTTATAACCACCTAACACCCCTACAGATTGTGGAGTTAATCCAAGATGCGATACAACAGGGATACCAGCTTTTGTCATAGCAGCAATTTTCTCTACCACATCATCCGCTCCCTCTACTTTGACAGCATCCGCTCCTCCTTCTTGCATGAGACGTGCTGCATTTTTTAGTGTCTCATCAAGTGAAAGATGGCAACTCATGAACGGCATATCTGTGACAACAAATGTATTAGGTGCCCCCCGTTTGACTGCTTTTGTATGGTGAATCATATCTTCCATTGTGACAGGAATAGTAGAATCATAGCCTAGTACAACCATTCCTAAGGAATCACCTACTAGAATCATGTCAACCCCTGCTTGTTCAGCATGCTTCGCTGATGGATAATCATAAGCCGTAAGCATAACAATTTTCTCTTTTTGTTGTTTCATTTTTAAGAACTCTCCAGCTAATTTCATAACGCGCCTCCTTTTTAATAGAGGTGATGAAACATCAGTCTAAACCCTGGTGTCTACTCTTTCGTTACGCAAAAAAAGATTAACTAAATAGAAAACTGCGTGAACAAATAAACTCGCTCGATAAACAGTTTTATTTTCTTTAGCTAATCTCTTCGTTAACTTTTAAAGTTTCATCCCTCCGTCCCCGTCCAACACTTTGGATCAAGGCAGAATTTTAAATTTTTTTGTAAAATAAGGTGCAGTTCAATTGATACTGCCCACTTGGATTCCATTATATCAACTTGATCGATAAATTTCTATGCATTTCTTCACATTTTCGACAAAGAATTTATAAGAAAAGCGCAAGGCACCCGTTCAACGGTGTGATGGGTAGTTCAAATATGTATGTCTGCTGAATAGATAGAGTGAACCTTACCACTATGATCCTCGAGTAATAATACCCCTTCCTCTGTAATGCCTAATGCTTTTCCAATAATGGTATGATTGACCGTTGTTGCTTTTATTTCCTGGCCAAGACTAATTGCATAACTCTCCCATAATTTTTTGATTGGTAAAAATCCTTCTACTAAAAATTGCTCATACAGAGCTTCAAGACGAACAAGTACTTCTTGAATCATTGTTGCTCGTGATACTTTTTTGCCCCCTTCAATCAAAAGCGAAGTGGCGGTTTCTTGTAAGTCTTCTGGAAAATCACTTTTTTGCTGATTAATATTCATTCCAATTCCAATAATCACAGAATGAATACGATCGGACTCTGCTTGTAGCTCTATCAAAATGCCCGTCACTTTTTTACGATTGATCAAAATATCATTCGGCCATTTTATTTGAGGCTGTAGGTCGGTTACACCTTCAATCGCTTGTGCAACAGCGACAGCTGCCAATAAAGTTAGCTGTGGTGCTTGATGAAACGGAATAGCAGGACGCAAAATTAAACTCATCCAAATCCCACTGTACTTTGGAGAGTACCAATTACGTGCAAGTCTCCCTTTACCACCAAGCTGCTCTTCCACCACAACGAGCGTTCCCTCAGGAGCTCCTTCATTAGCAAGGGTGTGCGCAATTTTTTGGGTCGTTTCTACACTTTCTTCATAATGTACGACTTTTCCTAATGTTTTGGTTTGTAAGCCTAGCTGTATTTCGTTTGCCGTCACCTTTTCCGGTGTAAAAACAATTCGATACCCTTTATTCCTAACAGCTTCCACGCCAAATCCTTCGGTTCGTAATTCTTCAATATGCTTCCAGACAGCCGTTCGCGAGCAACCAATATAATTGGCAATCTGTTGGCCTGAAATAAATGATCCGTCCGCATGTGAAAAGGCTTCAATGAGCTTTGTTCTTACATCAGATTGCATTCGATTAGCCACTCCTTTATCTTATCTTTATCATTCTCTACTTCTAGATTAAGTACTGCTACTACGATTCGCTGTAAATATTCACTCAGCCATGGCCCTGGTTTTTCTTTACGCCATTGTAGCAAATTAGCTCCATTTACCACGAGCTCTGACTGATCTTTAATAACTAAATTCTGATAGAGTTCCCCAACGAAAGCTTCTACTTCAGATACGTTCTCTCCCTTCATAGCGGCACGAACTTTTGCCGCCTGAATCCCTTCTTCCAGACCTACTTGGAAAAGCTCAAAAACTTGATTCGCAAAAAAAGGCTCCTTGTTAGCAAACAGAACTGTCCGTTGAATGGATTTCATTGTTTTCCGCGGTAATCTCCAAACCTTCAACAATCCGGACACATCATCTTCTTTTCTAAGCAAACATAATAGCGACCAAATTTCTATGACACTAAGGTTCATGATTGGCAACGTTATCAGTTTTTCTAAAGTCGCCTTATCATTAAATAGACTTGGTAAAAATTGATACAACCCACTTTCTAGTAAAAGCTGTAGCGCATTTACACGGTATGGACCCTCTAGCAGCTTTTCCGTTTCTACTAAAATTCGCTCAATCGAAATATGACGAAGAAGTTTACCATTTTCTCGAAGTGAATTAAATGTTCCATCTTCTATCTCGAAGCCAAGCTGACTTACAAATCGTAGTGCACGCATCATCCTCAGTGCATCTTCATGAAATCGTTCATGAGGATTTCCAACGGTTACAATTTGTTTTTGTTCAATCGCTTCTTTTCCATGAAATGGATCAACAATATCCCCGTTCTTATCCATGGCTATACTATTCATAGTAAAATCTCGACGCATTAAATCTTCAGTTAACGATCTAACAAATTGGACGGAATCCGGGCGACGAAAATCACTATACGTACTTTCCGTACGAAAAGTAGTAATTTCATATGTATCCTGTTTAGCAATCACTAAAACCGTTCCATGCTCAATCCCAATATCTGCAGTACGAGGAAAAATGGATTTGATTTCTTGAGGAGTGGCAGACGTGGCAATATCGACATCATGAATCGCTCTACCAAGTATCTGATCCCGGACCGATCCCCCTACAAAATAGGCCTCAAATCCTGCTTCTTCAATTTTTTCTAGTATTGGCACTGCCCTTACAAATAACGAGTCCATCAGCATCCCTCCATTATTTACCTACTAATTGCTGATAGATTTCTTCATATTGAGCAGTAATACGATGTGAGCAAAAGGTATCGTTCACACGCTCAACTGCAGCCTTCGAAAACCGCTGATGAAGCTCATCATTACTAAGAAGCTGAATTGCGAGCGAGGCAGCCGTCTCAATATCACCAAGTTCACACAAATAGCCCGTTTCACCATCCACAATAACCTCAGGAATCCCACCAACATTTGTTCCAATTGCTGGGACTTCACAAGCCATTGCCTCAAGTAGTACAAGTCCAAAGCTCTCTTTTTTTGATAATAAAAGAATCACATCACTAATGGAGTATAACTCCGCTAAGTTATCTTGTTTTCCTAAAAACAATACCTGATCTTCGATACCCAGTTCCTGTACAAGCTTTACGACAATGGTCATTTCTGGACCATCCCCAACAAGCAGGAGTTTTGCGGGAACTTTTTTTGCTGTTAAGTGGAAGGTATGAACAACATCCGTCACTCGCTTCACTGATCGGAAATTAGAAACATGAATCATGACTTTTTCATCTTTTGAAATGCCATATTGTTCACGTAAATGATCAGAATTCAATTTGTGATACTCTCGCTCATCAATGAAATTATAGACGGTTTGAATGTCTTGATCAGGAGAGATGACTTCTCTTGTTTGATTTGCAAGTGACTGAGACACAGCTGTCACTACATCAGATTGCTCAATACCAAATTTAATTAAATTGGTTAAAGATGGATCATATCCTAGCACGGTTATATCCGTACCATGAAGTGTCGTAACAATTTTCACATTCGTTCCAGCCATTTGTTTAGCTAAAATGGCACAAACCGCATGAGGAATTGCATAATGGACATGCAAGATATCCAATTTTTCTCGTTGAATCACTTCAGCCATTTTGCTTGCAAGTGCTAAATCATATGGTGGATACTGAAACACTGAATAAGAATTTACTTCCACCTGATGATAGTACACATTGTGATACATTTTATTGAGACGAAACGGAAGACTTGTTGAAATAAAATGAATTTCATGTCCTTTTTCTGCAAGAAGTTTTCCTAGCTCTGTGGCAATTACACCTGAGCCTCCCACTGAAGGATAGCAGGTAATTCCAATTTTCAATTTCATACTATTCTCCTAACAAATCTAAATGAACAAGAAGCGGCTTTTTCGTCATAAATCCTTCCGCATATGTTACGCCCACTTCTTTGCCAAATAATCTTTCTCTTGATTCTACTGTTTCAATATAGCCATTCACTAGCGGCGTATCTACCGTTGTATCGCTTCTTACTGAATTGGCTTTTATAAGCTTGTAAACTGTCTATTTTTTTAGCCATAGATGCCGATATATCAATAACAAAATCTGGCTTATGAAAGCCATTAATCATGTAATAATACATATTTTGTACATGATGAGCACCAAATGCCTCATTTTCCATTACTTTTCGAACACCTGCTGAAAAAACAGCCTCTTCTACCAATCGTGATGCATTTCCATGATCAGGATGCCGATCGACCACATACGGGGCAAACACAAGCGTTGGCTTATATGTACGAATGATGGTAATAATTTGATTTATGTATTCATCTTTCATATACAGTCCTCGATCAGGTAAGTCCAGCGAGATTCGCTTAGCTCCTATCATGTCAGCCGCTTTATTGGCTTCTTCTATTCTTCGTTCAACGGTTCCATTTGAAGACATTTCTGCTTTTGTTAAATCACAAATTACAATCTTTTTACCCATTTGTGCATATTTAGCTATTGTACCACCCATACCGATTTCAACATCATCAGCATGGGCACCAAAAGCTAATATATCAATAGATTGTTGTTTCATATTACCTTCACCTTCACCTTAATCTTCTCTTAATTTACGCCAATCCATATATCCTTCTCTTAACCCTCTTACCAGCACCTCAGCCGTTCCCATATTTGTCGCAAGCGGCACTTGATATACATCTGAAAGACGAATGAGTGCTGATACGTCTGGTTCATGCGGTTGCGCAGTAAGTGGATCACGGAAGAAAATAATCATATCCATTTTATCTTGTGCAATCATTGCACCAATTTCTTGGTCCCCACCAAGCGGACCTGAATGGAAGCGATGAACAGATAATGAAACCTCGTCTATAATTCTTGTTCCTGTTGTTCCAGTTGCATATAGCTCGTGTTGTTCAAAAATATCTCTATAAGCAGTTACAAAACGAATCATATCTTCTTTTTTCTTATCGTGTGCAATTAAGGCAATTTTCATAAAAATTCCCCTCCTAGTTGAATTATTCGATAATATTTTCTAGGCCATAAACAAGAACTTCAAGGTTCATGATGGTTTCAACAGCAAGTTTTACCCCTGTCATGAATGAAGCACGATTTAATGAATCATGACGAATGGTTAATAATTCTCCTGCACTTCCAAACAACACTTGTTGATGAGCAACAAGACCAGGTAGTCGTACACTATGAATACGCATACCATCAACATTTGCACCACGTGCTCCTGAAAGGGTTTCTTTTTCATTTGGATGTCCTTGAATCTTAGCTTCCCGAACAGAAGTGATAAGATCCGCTGTTTTCGCTGCTGTTCCAGATGGAGCATCTAACTTTTGATCATGATGCATTTCAATGATTTCTACATCAGGGAAGTATTTAGCCGCCATTTGCGAAAACTTCATCATTAAGATTGCACCAATCGCAAAATTTGGAGCAATGATACAGCCTAGACCTTTTTCTTTTGTTAAGGCATCCAGCCTTGCTAAATCATCCTTTGTAAAACCTGTCGTTCCAACCACAGGACGAATGCCATAATTTAGAGCTGTTTCTGTATGATACATCCCTACTTCTGGTGTCGTTAAATCAATTAACACATCTGCTTCGACTTTTGAAAAGCATTCATTAATATCGGAAAAAACGGGTGCTTGGATTCCTTGAAATCCTTCAATATCTCCTAAATTCCTTCCATCATGTTTGTGATCAATTGCTGCCACAAGCTCAAAATGTTCCGTATTATGTACTAATTTTACTGCTTCACTGCCCATTCTCCCTCTTGGACCAGCTATGATTACTTTAATATTTCTCATTATATATTCCTACTCCTTTTACTCGTCAACTTTCGTCCATCTATCCTTATCTCGTGTTGCAAATTTATGCATCACTTTATCATGTGACTTTTGTAGATCAATTCCTAATGAATTTGCAAAGCAGATAATGACAAATAACATATCAGCTAGTTCATTTTCGACAGTGTTTTCTTGTTCTGTCGCTTTCTTTGGCTTTTCCCCATAATAATGATTGACTTCTCTCGCTAATTCACCAAGCTCTTCCGATAGCCTTGCTAACATCGCTAATGGACTAAAATAGCCTTCTTTAAATTGACTAATATATCGATCCACTTCAGCTTGCATTTCTTGGATTGTTTTTTGATTGTCCATGTTGTCACCCAATTCTTAAACAATTTAATTATGTACCCTCTTATGTTAGCTAAAAGTGACACAGATGACAACATTTTAGTGTATAGTTGACGATTAAACTTCATAATTCTAGATAAATTATCCAATAATAGTAGTGTAAATTGTTCATCCTCATTTACTTCGCTATAATAATTTAGTTGAAAGGCGATGTCCGTTGATTATTTAGCTCATTTTTAAAAGATTCAAATTCGTTTCCGTATAATTATAATGTTTCACATTGGCAATTACATGACTATCACCATTTGGAGGCATACATGATGTTGAGGGACTTACGAATCAAGAATATCCTTTTCATATTGTTTGGATCAGCCATTTTTTCATTCGGTCTCGTCCATTTTAATATGCAAAATAATTTAGCAGAAGGTGGATTTACTGGTCTCACCTTAATTATTTATCAATTAACAGGGTTTAACCCCTCCTATTCCAATCTTATACTAAATATTCCTCTATTTTTTATCGGATGGAAGTACTTAGGCAGAACTTCGTTTTATTATACCATTATCGGTACGGTAGGCTTATCTTTGTGGATTTGGGTTTTTGGTAAATATCAAATTCAAATGCCACTAGGAGATGATTTAATCCTAGTCGCCTTATTCGCAGGTGTTTTTATTGGAGTAGGACTCGGAATCATTTTTCGATATGGCGGTACAACAGGCGGAGTCGATATTATTGCTCGTTTTGCTAATAAATTATTAGGAATGAATATGGGACGGGCTATGTTTATATTTGATGTTTTTGTGATTGGTCTATCTATTATTACATACTTAAGCTTACGAGAAGCCATGTATACGCTAGTGGCTGTCTTTATCGCAGCACGAGTGATCGACTTTATTCAAGAAGGTGCATACTCTGCACGCGGCGCTATGATTATCAGTGAAAAAAATGAAGAAATTGCCCAAAAAATTATGAAAGAAATGGAGCGAGGGGTTACCGTATTAACTGGATACGGTTCTTTTACAAAACAACAACGAGAAGTTCTATATTGTGTTGTTGGTAAAAATGAACTTTTCCGTTTAAAAAATGCCATTATTTCTGTTGATCCACATGCATTTGTATCGGTCAGCGAGGTCAATGATGTATTAGGAGAAGGATTCACACTGGATGAAAACAAAAATCCTTTGCAATAGGAAAAGCGGAACCGGCTTGGTCAGCTCGTGAAGCAGATAGAATTGACCCAAAAGGCGCTTTTTGCCTTTTAGGGTAATTCTCTTCTGCCGTGCTAAGCTAGCCGGTGGAGCTAGACAATAGAAAAACGGGACTCCAACATGGAATCCCGTTTTGTTGTATATTAATCTTCTTCTCTCATACCTGTATACATAAGCAGAAGGCGAACTAATTCTAATACGGCAACTAAAGCGGCAGCTACATACGTCATCGCAGCGGCACTTAACACCTTTTTCGTTTCACGCTCTTCATCATTGCGAATCACACCAAGAGATACGACTTGATCCATTGCCCTTGAGGACGCATTAAACTCAACTGGAAGTGTAACAATTTGGAACAATACAGCCGCGGACATAAATACAATTCCCACAAGCAGCAAACCAGAAAGATTAGCAAAGATTCCAATTAGAATTAAAATCCAAGAAATATTAGAACCAAAATTTGCAACTGGTACTAATGCATGTCGTACACGCAGAAAAGCATATGCTTCTTTATCTTGAATCGCATGCCCACATTCATGGGCTGCAACAGCAACACCAGCTACAGAATGACCATGATAGTTCTCACTAGATAAACGAACCGTTTTATCACGCGGATCATAATGGTCAGATAATACCCCATGAGTTTCTTCTACCCGAACATTATACAGTCCATTTTGATCTAAAATAGCTCGTGCTGTTTCTGCACCAGTCATTCCTGAAGAAGCAGACACTTGTGAATACTTTTTGTATGTGCGTTTCACCTTCATTTGTGCATAAATCGGGATTAAGATAATAATCGCCAAATAAATAAAATACATAATTTCCTCCCCTTTTCATTGTTACGTTCATTTTATGAAAGGTAGGAATGAGTGTCAAATAAACTGTTCTTTTTCCGCTTTTCTAGTTGTCTAGCTCTACCGGCTAGCTCGCTGTGAAAAAGATAAAAGCCCTCGTAAGGCAAAAGGCGCCTTCCGGGGCTTTTCCTATTTTCTTCACGAGCTGACCAAGCCGGTTCCGCTTTTCTAGTCATCTTGTTTTTTTCTGGCTTTTACTTCTTCTTGGCTCCCTTTATACTTTTTCCAACCAACATATGAGAGGGTAAGGATAATAATACTGCCAGTGGAAATAATGACCCACCATAGTGATGGATCCGCTTCATCTTCTTCCATATTTTCAAAAATGGATTTCAAATCATATTGAAGGGCATCTAATTCTTGTTGCGCTTGTTGATTGGTGATAAGACTTGTTCTCGATTGATTGATAAAATGAACTCTCGTGTCCAATTGTTGAATAGTTTCAGAGGACAAGTCCACTTTTAAACTAGGATAAATCATATCGTATTGAGCAAGGAGGATCGATAATTCTTGCTGAAATTTTTCTGGGTTTTGCTGGAGGGACGCTTCCTTTGTTTGGGTAAAGGTTTCCATCATCGAGGATTCCATATTAGTCCAAAGTGGTTGATGAGTCGATTTAACAGCATCAATAACTAATCTAAATTTTGTGACCAACTTTACCTTTTCATTATTAGGCATTGTTCCATCTTGAATAGCCTCTAATGCTTCACTATGAGCAACCGTTATAATCCGTAATTCATCCATATTAAAAATAGATTCTTCTGCCGTAACCTGCAAAAATAAATTCGAAAAGTATGTTAACATCTTTTCTGAATCTTCATATCGCTCTAATTTCGTCATTTCAAGTGCTTTATCTGATAAAGCATCTAATTGGTCTAAACTTGAAGAGGTTTGTCCAAAGATTGAGTTTGATGGAATCATGAACCATACGACTATTATTAATAAGATTTTTTTGAACATACTCTTGTCCCTCCTCATATCTCTACTACACGATATGTAAAAGAAAACAAGAGTAGACCATCTTTTTAAATAGTGAGCGTAAAACGATTTTTACGATAGGCAAAATACCATCCTACCCAAATCGAAAAAATACTGAGCCAAAATGTAAAATACCCGATTGAATTCATGTATTGCATTAAATCACCGTAACGAGGCATCATTTCAAAAACGTAATCGATAATATCATTGTGAATGGTCCAAATGGCAGCAATCACAAAATGCCAAAGCTTTATTCGATAAAAAGGAGCAAATAAAATCCCTTGAACGGCCATCCCTAAATGAGAGGCAATTAACATATACCCTTGCCATGATAAAGAGCCCGTTGTAGCAAGCGTTAACAGATTCATAATAACTGCCCAAACCCCATACTTACATAGCGTAATAATCGCTAAAGCCTCCATAAGCCCCCAGTTTCTTTTTAACAAAAAGGCTAGTAATACAACAACAAAAAATAAACTTGCGGTTGGACTATCTGGTACAAAGGCTAGAAACATACTTGGGGTTTCCGCTAATTGATACCCGTACCACATATACCCGTAAATCGTTCCAAAAATATTAACGAGAAATAAAACAAATAAAATTTTCCGATCAGCTAGTAAACTATAAATCCAATTCATTCATCTTTCCCTCTTTCAGCATTCATATAGTATTATCTTACCTGTTTAAACCTTAAAATCCAAGTTTTTCAATCCTAATTGGAACTAGGCCTCTGTACTCGTCGAGTATGTTCTACCTTCTAATATACACAAAAAAGGTAAGATACTACGATTTCGTAATATCTTACCTTTTCCTCATCTCAAAAGCTATAGTCCAAGCACGTACCTCTATTATTTTGCAGATAAATTGGAGACAAATTCCGCTAATTTCTGTAATTCCTCATCCGTACCTTTAAACATTCCTGCTGGCATCGCATTTTGACCTTTAACAGCAATCTCAGCGATTTCTTCAGGTGTTAAACCAGTATCAACTAAGCTTGGTGCAGCAGGTCCGCCTGTTAATTCAGCACCATGACAACTAATACATCCGTTTGCATCTAAAATTTGGTATCCTTCGCTCTCTTTATCAAAATCAGCGCCTTCAACAATAGCCCCTTGTTTTTTAGACGCTTCCCAATCATGATGGGCAGCAGACTCCCAAGTTAAATACACAACACCCGCCAATCCCAATAACATAAATCCAGTTGACAATGGTCGTTTTGCTGGTTTACGTTCTGGACCTCGATCAAGAAATGGTGCAAGTAAAAGTGCCCCAAAGGCTAATCCAGGAACGACCATTGATCCAATGATATTATATGGACCGGATGCATACGTATATTTTAATAATTGATATAGGAATAAAAAGTACCAGTCAGGCAATGGAATATACGCTGTATCCGTTGGGTCCGCAATTCTCTCTAAAGGAGATGGATGCGCAACTGTTAGACATAAAAAGCCAACGAGGAATACCGCTCCTACCATCCATTCTTTCAATAGAAAATTTGGCCAAAATGCTTCTGTTTTCCCTGGGTACTCTGAATAGTCTTTCGGGATATTGGGTTTCCGATTACTTGCAGAGATACGGGAATCCCCAACAAATTTCATTCCTTTCCCACGGTGCATGAATAATCCCCTCCTTCATAAAAAGGTTTTATATTCCTTATTTTTCAAAATTTCATTGAGCTACTATTTATAAAGGACCTGAAATGCCTTGTTTACGAATCATTAAAAAGTGGGCAGCTAATAAAGCAAAAAGAGCAGCTGGTAAGAAGAATACATGAATAGCAAAGAATCGAGTTAATGTTTGTGCTCCGACGATTGTTAGCATCTCCTGCGATTAATGTCTCGAAGTACTGGCCCTATGAACGGAACAGATTCCACAATGGTTAATGTAACTTTAGTCGCAAATAGCGCTTTCATATCCCATGGTAATAAATAACCTGTTAATCCTAACGCTAACATAATAAAGAAAATTAATACACCGACAATCCAGTTTAGTTCACGAGGTTTTTTATAGGCACCCTGGAAGAATACACGAAGAGTATGTAAAAACATCATGACGATGACTAAACTAGCTCCCCAGTGATGCATCCCCCGAACAATTTGTCCAAATGCAACTTCATTTTGCAGGTAATATACAGATTCCCAAGCATTTTTAATATCTGGTACATAGTACATCGTTAAGAACATACCTGAAAGGATTTGAATCACCGTAATAAAGAATGTTAACCCGCCAAAACAATATACGAATGCAGAAAAATGATGTGCAGGGTTAACGTGTTCTGGAACCTCATGGTCAGCAATATCCCGCCATAGTGGCGTAATGTCTAAACGCTCGTCAACCCAATCATAAAGTTTTGTTAACAATGTTTACGCCCCCCCAATCGGATTCGGTTTATGTTTACCTAAATAAAGAATTCCATCTTTTTCTTTTATTTCAAACATATCAAGTGGTCCAATTGGTGGTGTTCCTTTCACATTTAATCCACTTTTTTCGTATCTACCATAGTGACAAGGACAAAAGAATTGTTCTGGATGTTGCTTGTCCCCTCCCCAGTCAACCGTACAGCCTAAATGCTTACAAACAGGTGACAAAGCAACAATCGTACCATCCTGTTGCTTATAAACCCAAGCTGTGTTTGTGACATCAGATTCATACCAACCATCAGCTTGTGTAAAACTAAAGTCCACACGCGTTGGTTCAGTCGTCAAGTCGCTTATCTTGAGTTTAGTGGCAATATAATCCCCCCCTTTATTAGCAGCAAGAGCTGGATCAATCGCAAACCTAACCATCGGCATTAACATACCCGCTGCCATAAAACCACCTACACCAGTTAGTGTGTAATTTAAGAATTGACGTCGTGAAACATTGCGCTTGCTCATACATTCTCCCCCCTCCATTACTAAATAAGGCTCTTTAACCCTGTTACTAGTAACACTATAAAACTAGGATATTCCCATAATATCCCATTAATTTCTCAAGGTCAACATTCATAAAACCTAAAATAAGGAAATTGTATATGACTAATAGGGCAACTACTATCTACAGTTTCTTTTCCCAATGATGTTTAAAAATATCGATAATTTGTGCAGCTTGCTGCTTAATCATATCCTGTGCTTGACTGATTTCTACATGTTCTAAAGAAATGGACGGAATCCATAAAAATGAACCCGAAAGATAGGTTTCATCTTTTTTCCAAACATTATCAGTCGATATAAAATATATATGCTTGAACTTTGCCTCATTCAACTCCATCACCCAATTTTGCAACGTATCTACCTTCCCCACATCGCCATTTACATAATGGAATGTAGGTGCTAATAAAATTCTTCCTTTACATGTTCTTTCAATCTCCATACACAACATAGAAATAAAGTCGCTTGCAGATGTTAATTGTTTTATTTCATTATTAAATGTAATCGGAATAAGCGGTACTACTACTGTATCTATATATTCTTTAGCCTGTACATACATGTCGGAATCTTTACCATTCCATTTCATGCTAGACATTCCTCCTACTATTTATTACTCCACCTCTCTTCATTTAAAGATTATACAAAGCATTGGAATATCCTTCCTATTGAACATGAATATTTATTATTATTTCCATATTTATCAATGTATAGTATAAGAAAATAAAAAAACCTCTCCGAATAACGGAAAGGCATAGAGACTCATTAATGAACTTTTAATGCATTTAATTTTTCTGTTAATAATCGAAATGCTTCTTCATCATGTTGATCTAGTGCTTCGTCTATTTTTTTTAGAAGACGATCTCTTTGAAAGTTCAAGATACTTTTATCTAAAAATTGCTCAACAAGCTGTTGATCCTTTTCGCTAGACACCATGGATTTAGGCATATACGGGTTCTCTTCTAATACGGCAACAAACTGATGTGATGAGTAAGCTGATTTGAAATTGAGCTGAATAAAAATCTCTTCGTCTCGATTTAAGCGAATATCATGGAAAGACTTTTCAGCATCCGTAGTCATAATATTGGATTTATAAAATCTAAATGGTACTTCATCAACACAATGGGTCGACATAATCAAACCTCGAGGACAATATTGGGCATTCTCAACAAAATGAACTTTCTTCATTAACTGATCATGACTCATTAAGTAATTTAAAATCCATACACATTCCCTGCGTTTTAGTTGGTAATTATTTAAAAACCAACGAATAAAATCTTTTTTTTCGTTCACAGAAACAGGGGTAGCCATCTGAATTCCCTCCTCTGTATTGATATTAATTTCATTTAGAGTTTTTTTACACATTCTCTGAATCTTCATTTAGCCGCTCTACGATGGATACATATTCATCATTTGTTGGGTTAAACTGGAGTAACTTCGTAAATACTTCTTTGGCTTTGGCTTGATCCCCTTCTTCTATTAAAAAGAAACCGTAATCTTCTAAGAAGTCTTCATTGATTCTTAAAGTAATTATATGCTTTATGATAGCTATTTAATGCCTCATCATATTGTTCAATTTTTTGATAAACTAACAGCCTCAATCCAATCAAATTGGGGATCATCCTCGCCATATTTACGGACTTCATTTATACATTCTAATGCATCATCATATCTTTCTTGATGCATATACAACTTTAATAAAGTAATACAGCTTCTAAATAACCCGGGTCAAGCGCTAAAGCTTCCTTGAAAAATTGTTCTGCTTCATCCTCTAAACCTTTTTTCAAGGCAAGTTTTCCACCATAGAAGTACAATTCCTTGTTAAACTCATCTGCATGAATTCCTTCTTTAACTGTTCTTAATGCTTGATCAATATCTTCCACATGTTCATAGGATCTTGCCAAGTATAAATACATAGAATGATATTCACGATCAAGTTCCTTTAATTCAGTGAATTTTTTTATGGCCGTTTGATACATTCCTGCTTGATATGCAGTAAAGGCATATTCAAATAGCGTATTAATTTCTAGTTGATGATGGAGTGCTTTTTCAAAATAAGGAAGGGCCTCCTCGAATTCGCCTGTCCCACTTAATGACTCTGCAATTCGTTGATGGATAGAAACTCCACCAATTTCCTCTTCATACTCTAGTACTTTTTTGTAGGTAGAAATGGCTTCTGGATTTCTTCCTTGTTGATGGTATAATTCCCCAAGAGCAAAATCAATAATAATTTCATCTGGTAATAGCTCTTTCGCTTGAAGTAATTTTCTTTCACTTACTTCAGGCATTCCTTGTAATTGATACAAATCTGCTTCCAACAATAGAGCACTTGGATACAAATCATCTTCTGGACTGATGTTTTCAAGCATTAACATGGCTTCATCTTCTTGATCACTATCAATTAAAATTTCGGCAATTGAAATAATCAGTTCCCCTTCCCCAGGATATAATTCAAGCAACTGCTCATATATCCCTTTTGCCTCTTCCATGAATCCGAGCTGTGACATTTCTTCAGCTAATATTAAAATATCCTCTGCTGATTCAGTTGATGTTATTCGATTTATATGTGAATGTGCTTCAGCTAATTCTCCTTTTTTTAAAAGTTGTACCACTTTCTCTACTGAATTCATACCTATTTCCTTCCCTTACCTAATAAACTTTCAAATTAAAGAGGTGAAAAGTACCCTGATACAGTGCTATCATGTAAAATTTTCAACGTTCATGATGTTGTCATCTCAAATGACAAAACCTATATAAGTATCGCCAATCGAATGGCGTAGTCGGCACCGACCTTGCCCTTTTGAAAGACTGTCTTTCTCTCAAGAGTTGCTCACCCAAGTCTCGCCTCTGCCCCTTTTTATGGAAGGGGGTAAGTGGGATGTTTGTGAGAAAGAACCCCATCGGCTTTAACCGTGGGAGTGGTCAGAACAGTACTTAGTTTACCACATACTCCTTTACTAATGCCATTCATGAATGTTCCTCAGCAGTACGTTAAACATCTTTACTGCTCATTTTAGACACAATAACATAATTCTAAAGATGATGATTCTTTAAAAAAAGGGATAATTTAACATTCTCCGTTTTATGTTCATTATCCTTTTCATTCATCTTATTTTTTATAGACTGTGTTAAAGAATATTGTTGACTAAAACGATTTTTGGCTCATGTTAGCTCAGCACACTGAAAAAAAGCTTGTAAACGATTTATCGTCTACAAGCTTTTCATTTATGCTTGAATGAGTTGATTCAAATGATCAAAAAATTCTGGATATGAAACATCAATAGCACTTGGATCATCAAGTTCTATTTCTCCTTTTGCAATTAAAGCCGCAACAGCAAGCATCATTCCAATGCGATGATCACCATAACTAGTAACATTGCCACCATGAAGTGCTGTGCCACCTTCAATAATTAATCCATCATCAGTTGGCGGTAACATTTGCTCCTAATAATGATAATTCATGAGCAACCGTATCAATTCGATTCGTCTCTTTCACTTTTAATTCAGCAGCATCCTCGAATAATCGTTGTTCCTTCAGCTTTCGTTGCTAGCAAAGAGATAATCGGAAGTTCATCAATTAAGTCGTGGAATTAACTTCCCGCTAATCGTTGTTCCTTTTAGCTTTGAACTGCGAACAGTAATATTGCCAACTGGTTCCCCATTTGATGGCAATTCCTCAACCGTAATATCGGCTCCCATGTTTTGCATCACTTCAATAATTCCCAGTTCTTGTTGGATTTAGACCTACATTTTTCAAAACTACTTCACTATTTTCCGTGATAGCTGCTGCAACCATGAAAAAAGCAGCAGAAGAAATATCTCCTGGAACATAGACTTCTGTTCCTTTTAATACTTGATGTCCCTGTACTTTAATGGCATTGCTCTACTTTGTCGACTTGTCCACCAAATTGACGAATCATTCGTTCTGTATGATCACGGGTCTCTTCTGGTTCAATAACGACCGTTTCGCCGTCTGCCTGTAGCCCAGCAAGTAAAATGGCTGACTTCACTTGTGCACTCGCTACTGGTAAGACATAAGAGATTGGATGTAAATGTCCCCCTCTAATATGAAGTGGAGCAAATTCCCCGTTATTTCTTCCATCAATTGCTGCACCCATTTCTTGAAGAGGCTTCACAACCCTAGTCATCGTCCGTTTGGCAATAGACTGGTCACCAGCAATACAGCTGAGAAATTTTGTCCTGCCAAAATCCCCATCATTAAACGAATCGTCGTCCCAGAATTTCCTACATCAAGAACCTCATCTGGTTCGATTAACCCATTAAATCCTTTTCCAACGACACGAACTTGCTTTCCATTTTGCTCAATGGATACACCCATTTTTTGAAAACAAGCAATCGTACTTAAGCAGTCTGCACCAGGAAGAAAGTTTGTAACAACGGTTTCTCCTTCCGCAAGGGCTCCAAACATAATCGAACGATGGGAAACAGATTTATCTCCTGGTATGGCAATTTCTCCACGTAATGATTGTATGTCTGTTTGTAATGTTTTAGTATTCATGCAATCATCCTTCACCTTTTATTTATTATGCCAATATTGTTTCATAAGAAGTATATTTCTTGATTGCATTCCGCAGCTTTTAAACGATCTTCATCAGTTTGGAAACTAATCACAAGCACCCCATAAATTTCTTCACGTGTTTCAATAATACGAATATTCGTAATACTAATTTCTTCTTGAGCTAACAGGCTTGTAATTTCAGCGACACTACCTGGAGTATCAGGAATATCCACATACAAATCATAATAAGCAGGAATAGCACCTTTGGCGTGAATGGGCATTTCATCACGAAAAATCTTTGCATCCGAAAAAAAGCGATAAATTTCTTCACTATTTCGACTCGCCATTAACTCTTTAATATTTTCCCATTTCTTTTAGCCAATCATCCATTAAATGCAACAGAATATCACGATTATGTAAAAGAATATCACGCCACATTTCTGGACTGCTTGAGGCAATTCTTGTTATATCTCGAAAACCACCGGCTGCTAATCTAGAAACAAGTTCATTTTCCTGATTGTATTTTTCAGCTTGCTTGACAAGTCCAGCTGCCACAATATGCGGAAAATGACTAATGACACCAGTAAGCAAATCATGTGTATGTGGACTAACAATCAAGAAATTAGCGCGGGTGCCTTTTAACCATTCTTTTAATTGTTCAACCGCTTCAGACTTACAATTTTCTGAAGGGGTTAACAAATAAAACGCATTTTCAAATAAAAGTGGTTTTGCTGCAGCGGCCCCACTTTTATGTGAACCTGCCATAGGATGACCCCCAATAAAGGTCACTCCTCGCTCTAGCAAATGCTTAGCGGCCTCTACGACAGTACCCTTTTGTACTCCCCGCATCGGTAACAATGACATGACTTTTCAGCTTCATATCCCCTAATGACACGACAATTTTCTCTGTGTGATTAACAGGAACAGCAAGTATAATTAAATCAGCATCAACCGCGCCCTCTTCGATAGAATCCACCTGGTGATCAATGATTCCAAGAAATTTAGCTAGTTCGACATTTTTCGTGTTTACATCATACCCTACAATCTGAGCATGATTATGGGCTTGACGAATAGCCATGGCTAAAGATCCGCCAATTAAACCTAGACCGATCACAAAAACCTTACCATTCACGCTACTCTCCTCCATACTTTTATTATTTAGTAGCGTTTAAGAATCCTTTAATCGCTTCAATCATGCCTGCATTTTCTTCCGCAGAACCGATTGTTACACGCAAGCTCGTTGGGAAACCAAAGCCTTTACCAGATCGAGCGATAAAGCCACGTTCAACAGATATTGGAACACTTCATCTGCGTCTTGTTGGAAATGTAAGAAAATAAAATTTCCTTGTGACGGATAATAAGAAAGATTTTCTTCTGCACAAAATTGATGATATTGCTCCATCCCTTTGCGATTTTCAGCAATACATGTATCAATAAACGATTGGTCCTCGAGCGCTGTAATTGCTGCAATTTGTCCTAATGTGTTAACATTAAACGGTTCCCGAGCAGGTTCTAATTTTTGAATAATCTCTTCATTTGCAATTCCGTACCCTACACGAAGACTTGCAAGACCATAAATTTTAGAAAAGGTTCTTAACACAATAATATTTTTATATGTGTGATGCCATTCGTTTGTGCGTGGATAGTCTTCCGCCACTACATATTCAGAATACGCTTCATCTAACACAACTAGCACATCTTCCGGCACTTTTTCTAAGAAAGCCGTCAACTTTTGTTCTGGTATATATTTTCCCGTTGGGTTATTTGGTGTACAAAGCCATACAACAGCTGTATTTTCATCAATAACAGCAAGCATTCCATCTAAATCATGCTCACCGTCAATATGCGGTACTTCACGAATTTCTGCTCCTTCAAGTGTCGCATTATGACGATATTGCGAAAATGTTCCTGTAGCCATCACTGTATTTTTCCCTGGTCCAAGCAAGCTTCGAGAAATAATTTGAATATTTTCATCAGAACCATTGCCGAATAGAAGCTCTGTTTCCTTTACTCCTGTATGTTTTGCCACAGCAGCACGTAAATTGGTCGCATACCCATCTGGATAAATCGCAAACGAACTGCTAAACTCTCGAATGCTTTCTCTTACTTTAGTAGAACATCCAAAAGGATTTTCATTTGAAGCTAATTTAATAATTTTTTCTAGGCCATATTGGCGTTTTACCTCATCGGTGGATTTTCCAGGCTGATATGGCTTTAAAGTAAGCACTGCCTTATTCCATTTCATTCCGCTCACCTCTTATGATTTTTAATCCGTTAAATCTGGACGTAAAATTTTTGCTCCTGCTTGATAAATATGTTGAATCTCTGCCTGAGATTTTGTCGTGTTTAAATGAAGCAACACTCGAATACATTTTTTTAATGCATTTTCTACAGAAATTTCCGCCATACATGTGACAGGAACATACTTCCATCCATCCATGCTTCGCAATGCTTTAGCTGGGAAAATTGAGCGAATATCATCGGTTGCTGAAACAAATACAGATGCCACCATTTCTGGTTCAATCTCATTCGCAGCAATCATCTCGGCCATTAATTCTTCTACAGCAGCTACTATTTCTGCTTCTGTATCATGTTCAACCGTCGTTGCGCCCCTAACTCCTCTTATCACACTACTCCACCCTTTCCATTATTTTTCGAGAAAATTCGCCATTTCGCTTAGTAGTTCCTCATCGTTCATTTCCGTTAGTAAAGGCGAACCAACTGTTTCTAATAGAACGAATGTAGCCTTACTTGTGACAGATTTTTTATCAATTTTCATCAGTTTCAATAACTGATCCATTTGAAGATGCTTTGGAATAGCTGTCACATAGCCTAATGATTGAACCCATTCAACAAACGCTGCAACATCAAACTCAAGCTGCGCCTTTTTCCGACTAAGTTCGAGTGCATACACCATACCAATTAGTACAGACTCTCCATGGGTAAAATTTCCATATCCCATTGAAGCTTCTACTGCATGTCCAAGCGTATGTCCAAAATTTAAAAAGGCACGAATTCCTGCTTCTTTTTCGTCTTCTTCGACAACAGCTGCTTTGATTTCAATTCCTCTTTTAATCATTGTTAAAAATTGCTCATCCGTGATGTTTGCTAAATCATGAATATGACTAACTAACCAGTTATAAAAATCTACATCCGCAATTAACGCATGTTTAATGACTTCTGCAAAGCCAGAGCGTAGTTCCTGTACCGGAAGTGTTTTTAAAAAGTCTAAATCATAAATGACTGCCTCTGGTTGATAAAAAGCACCAATCATATTCTTCCCAAGAGGATGATTGACGGCAACCTTTCCACCTACCGCGCTATCGTGAGCGAGTAGGGTCGTTGGTACTTGAATGAAAGGAATTCCTCTCATAAATGTAGCCGCAACAAACCCAGAAAGGTCACCAACAGCTCCTCCTCCAAGCGCGATAATCAGTGACTTGCGATTTAGCTGCTGAGAGAGACAGAAGCTTTGACATTCATAAAAGACTTCAAATGTCTTGGCATGTTCACCTTCTGGAACAACATGCTGGAGTACTTCTTTTCCTGTTGTCTCTAACACCGACTTGACCGTTTCAAGATGCAGAGTAGCCACTTTTTCATCTGTTATAATGACAATTTTATTTACTTGTGGTAATTGACTTAAAATGAATTCAGATAACTTTTGTATCGCTTGTTTACCCACGTATACAGGATATTGTTTTGAAGTAGTTTTAATCGTTATAGCTTCCATCGAATTAAAACTCCTTTACTTCTTCCCTGTATGCTTTTAGATAATCAGCTAATTGATCAAAGCGATCTGATGGAAATTGTTCAATAATGGCTGCTGCTAGCTCCCAAGCAACTACAGCCTCTGCAACTACAGCTGCTGCAGGTACAGCACAGCTATCAGAACGTTCAACACTTGCTTCAAACACTTCTTTCGTATCAATATCTACACTTCGAAGCGGCTTATATAACGTTGGAATAGGCTTCATTACTCCACGAACAACAATTGGCATTCCATTCGTCATTCCACCTTCAAAACCACCTAAACGATTGGACAAACGATAATACCCTTTCTCTTTGTCCCAGGCAATTTCATCATGTACTTCGCTTCCGAAACGATGAGCAGCTTCAAAGCCAATACCGATTTCTGCACCTTTAAAGGCGTTAATACTCACAATGGCTGCTGCTAGCTTAGCATCAAGCTTACGATCATAATGAACATAGCTTCCTACTCCGATAGGCATTCCCTCAACAACAACTTCGACAATACCTCCGATAGAATCTCCTTTACTTTTCGCATCATCAATCGCATCCATCATTTGTTGTTCCACTTCTTTATCAAAACAGCGAACAGGTGATGCTTCTGTTACTTCTTGTAATTGTTGAATAGAATCATACGGAGCTGGATTTGCTTTAACGCCCCCAATTTCTATTACATGTGAAGCGACTTCAATTCCAAGTGAAGATAGTAATTTCTTCGCCACTGCTCCTGCAGCCACGCGAACTGTTGTTTCACGCGCTGATGAACGCTCTAATACATTTCTTAAATCACGATGACCATATTTAATTCCACCATTCAAATCAGCATGACCTGGTCGTGGACGTGTAATTTTTCGTTTAACTTCTTCTGCCTCTTCTTCAGAAATGGCTTCACTACCCATAATTTTCGTCCAATGCTTCCAGTCATCATTTTCAACAACTAAAGCACAGGAGACCCGAGAGTATACCCATGTCTAATTCCTGATGCAATAAATGCTGTATCTTTTTCAATTTGCATTCTTCGACCACGACCGTGACCTTTTTGACGGCGCGCCAATTGTTCATTAATATCTTCATTTGAAATCGGCATTCCTGCCGGTAAACCTTCAATAATAGTTGTCAATTGTGGACCGTGTGATTCTCCAGCTGTTAAATATCTCATTTTACTTTATGCCCCCTTTTAGCACTTTAAAGGATGTATGTATCAATATACCACAATTTTTAAAAAAGTGGGAATATGATAAAACAAAATTATACGATTGTTTTCTATCCTCCTGCTATTTTACACTTTCTCAACCATTTTCTAAAGAATCAAATAATTTTTTTCACAATCTCTATAATTATACCGAATATGTACAGAGTTCGCCCTATAATATGCGGAGTTCCGCCCCTTGTCCAAAAAAAGCCGCATACCTTAGATTGAGTATGTCAGCTTCTTTACTATATTTTTTTATAAAAAAATGTATCAACCGTTTCAAAACTATATTTATTAGGATTGAAAATTTGCTCTGTGCTTCCTACAAAAAATATCCCATCCTTTTTCAAGGCCCCACTAAATTTACCATATAATAGTATTTTCGCTTCTTCCGTAAAGTAAATAAGTACATTTCGACAAACGATTAAATCAAAGCCTGAATCAAATGGATCAGCAAGTAAATTATGTTTTTTAAACGTTACTGTTCGTTTAATTTCATCTGCTACCTTGTAAAAACCATTCTGTTCACGAGAAAAATACTTCTTTTTCATTTCCTCAGGAACCTCAGCTAGGGAACGTTCTGGATATAAGCCTAATTTAGCTCTCGCCATTACATTTTCATCAATATCTGTTGCTAAAATATGAATCTGACTTAGCGGTATAAATTTAGACAGAATCATCGCAATCGTATAAGGTTCTTCTCCCGTTGAACAAGCAGCACTCCAAATTTTTAACTTTTTCGATGAAGCTACTAAAGAAGGTACTATTTTCTTCTCCAGCACTTCCCATCTTTTATAATTTCGATAAAATTCTGATACATTGATCGTCATTCGATCTAAAAACTCCATTAATAGTTCCTGACTAGTTTGTAAAGCTTGATAATAATCTCGAAACGACCTATATCCTCTTTTTTCATAGAGAGAAGTAAGCCTCCGTTTCATTTGTCCTTCTTTATATAATGACAAATCAATTCCTGTCATTTTTTTTATTTTTTGAATAAAATCCTCGTATTCCGCAAGCATAGGTAAACTCCCTTGTTCATATGATATATTCTATTTTTATATCGGTATAAAGTACTAAATCTTTACTAGTAAGATATAACTTAGTCACAAGAAAAGCTTAATACGTCTGTTCAGCGACGTAGAGACTGAAGCTAGACATCCATACTCATCGAAAATGTTCTTTTTTATCTTTCAAAATAAAAAACGAGTTTTTCGTCTAAACGAAAAACTCGCTGATTTTACAATTTTAATAAAAATTAGTATACCCACTCATTGATTAATTTAGAGTATTCAACTAGTTCTTCTTCTTTAAAGAATAAACCAATTTCGCGAACAGCACTTTCTGGAGAATCAGAGCCATGAATAATATTTTTACCAACAGTTACTGCAAAATCACCGCGGATTGTAGCAGGATTCGCGTCTTTTGGATTAGTAGCACCCATCATTTGACGAGCAGTAGCAATCACATTTTCACCTTCCCATACCATTGCGAATACAGGACCTGAAGTAATAAAATCTACTAATTCACCAAAAAATGGACGTTCTTTGTGCTCTCCATAGTGTTGCTGCGCTAATTCTTGTGAAATCATCATCAATTTAGCACCAGCAAGGTGAAAACCTTTCTTTTCAAAACGAGAAACGATTTCACCGATTAAATTACGTTGAACCCCATCAGGTTTAACCATTAAAAATGTTCTCTCCATCATTGTCACTCCCATTATGTATCATAAATATTCGGCCTATTTCAGGCAATCCCTTAGAAATATTATCATTGTTTACCATTTTTATCAACTATAAACATAGAAAAAGAAAAAAAGATAGAGAAAAAATTCCGTTCCACACCATGCTAATTACCCATTAAAGAGATGTACTCTAATGGGTAGTTAGCTCCAAAAAGTGTATACCAAACTGATAAAAACATAAGGCAACCAGGTTCCTCTTCTCTGTTCGCTTCATTCTGAGGTTTAAAACTTTCGTTTCCCAATATTCTTAGCAATTTGAGACAGGATTTTTCGCGCCTTATTTTCTGGTAAACCCTCTAATTCATGAAAAGCCTTGTTTAAGTATTTCTCACTTACTTCCGTTGCTTGCTCTATTGCTCCAGAAGATTTGATAGCCCCAATAATCGCTGTCATTTCGTCTTTCTGCGTCTCTTCATTCACAGTTTTGATTAACTCTTTCAAAGTCGGGTCCTTCATTGCAATTAAGACCGGTAATGTAATATTTCCTTGCAATAAATCACTACCTGATGGTTTGCCTAGCTCCTCTTCGGATGCAATAAAATCTAAAATATCATCCGTAATTTGATAACTCATACCAACATAATAGCCAAATTTATATAACTTTTTATGAATTTTTTCATCGGCTCCAGCTGAAATCGCTCCCAATTGACAGCTCGAAGCAATTAACAAAGCCGTTTTGCGTTTAATTCTTCTTAAATAGGTACGCAAATTTTGTTCAAAATTAAATTTATCTTTAATCTGTTCAATTTCACCTAAACATAATTCAACCATTGTTCTTGCTAATACTTTATGTGCTAATGGATTATGAATCTCACTCATAATCTCCAGCGCTCTAGCAAAAATAAAGTCGCCTGTATACATAGCGACACGATTATCCCATTTGGATTTAATCGTAACAGATCCTCGGCGTAAATCCGCATCATCGACGACATCATCATGTACCAATGAAGCTGTATGGATTAACTCGAGCGTCGCTGCTACATGTTTCACAACATGAATATCGTAATCCCCAAACTTAGCGGAAAGCAACACAAAAACAGGACGTATTCGTTTCCCACCTGATTGCAATAAATGAAGGGATGCTTCTGTTAATACAGCCGACTCTGCATGTATTGCTGCTTCTAATTCTTTTTCAACTAATTGTAAATCCGCACTCAAAAATGAATACTTCATTTTATATTTCATATATTCCACCCAGCTTTGTCCATTGCTAACATGCTCACATTGGTTTGATCCCGAAATGAGTTGCCGCTACACCACCAGTATGAGCCTTAAAACTCACATTCTCAAAACCAGCTTGCTTGAACATGCTTTCAAGCTCTTTCATCCCTGGGAAATCACGGGCTGATTCTTGTAACCATGAATATTCTTGATAACTTTTCGCAAACAGCTTTCCAAATAACGGCATAATAAAACGAAAATAGAAAAAGTATAATTGCTTAAAGCCAATCAAAGTCGGTTGCGATGTTTCAAGACAAACAGCCATACCACCTGGTTTTAATACTCTATACATTTCTTTTAATACTTGCATATAATCTGGTACATTTCGCAAGCCAAATCCAATTGTTACATAGTCAAACTGATTATCAGGAAAAGGAAGTTCCATTGCATTCCCGTGTAGTAGTTTGACTTGATCAAGGTTAAGCTGACTTACCTTTTCTTCCCCAATTTTAAGCATATTTTCACTAAAATCTAAACCGTATACCTCCCCCTCAGTTCCTGTAGCCTGTGCTAACGCAATCGTCCAATCTGCTGTCCCACAGCAAACATCCAATGCCTTTGCACCTTTAGGGACGTTCATTTGCTTCATAGTCACTTTACGCCATTTGACATGTTGTTGAAAGCTAATGACCGAATTCATCTTATCATAATTGCCATATATCTTTTCAAATACATGATGAACTTTTTGTTCTTTAGATTGTGCCAACGCTCACCCTTCTTTCACATATGAATTCACTTTAAGCATTGTAGACGATACTAACTCTTCAATCCGTCGGTGAAGTTCAACATTTTCTAAAGGAAGTTCATCCTTTGATTTTTTTACAGCATGATTTGCGTCCTCAATACAAGAATCCATCGTATTCTTCAATTGTTCCACCTGTTCTTCAGACAAATGTATATTTCGTTGAATAGTAGGAAATAAAATCATACGAAGGCCTTCAAAAAGAATAGATTGTCCCGTATTCAAATATTGTTCTTTTTCAAACAACAAACGCTTTAATAATAAAACATTCTCTGCTCTATTTATCCAAGCTGATTTTTGATAGTATTCCGCTATTTTATAAATAAGTGAAGCCTCTACTGCTTTTACGCTATTTAAAAATGAAGGGATACTAGTTAGCGTTAATTGATACAAAAGAATTTTATGATCATTCATTTTTTTAACGGCGCTAGATAAAGAACGAATCAATTCAACATTCCCTACTTCAGATAATACTTGATAATACAAGCCGCTATAATAATCGCCAGCAAGAACAGTTAACTGGCGATTCTTTAGTCTGTCTGGACTTTCTAGTGTTAAATTGGTATTTGATACTTTTTCATGTGTATCTAGTGCAATTTGAACTAACATCGTTGCAAGTATATAATGGTTCCGTTCATCGGCTGAAAGATCCAATTCGTTAAACAAACCCCACAACAATAATAGCTTATCTTCATCAACCGTTGGCTTATCCATATATTTTTGTAAATAAGGATGACAAGCTCTCGTTTCTATTAATTGTCTTATTTCTTTTATATCGTTCATTACGTTTAACAATTGGAATCACCTTGCATCCCCGAAAGGTAAATTTTTTAATAACTAACCCCTGATATCAATCTCTATTCAGTCAACTTAGAAAGCTGATCTATTTATATAACTAATATATAAAACACAAACTATTATACCATAAAAACAATTAGATAAAACGCTTGATTTCAAATCTATTTATGCCTTTTTTGACTCACTTTCTACCTCACCAACAGCCGTATAAACTTTTGCATGTCCCCGAATTTTAATAGCTGATGTATGTTCCGTAAATTGAGCAATCATGACTTCACCAGAATCCAATTTTTCAGAATGATGAAACTTCGTATCTGTTCCTCTGTTAACCCAATTACATTCACACTATCTTCCAAAGCTTTAATCACTACATATTCATTATTCAATTTATTTCTTTCACTCATTTTTCCTCCTCTACATTCGTTAATCTTTAATAAAGGTTAACACTTCTGCTCTAGTTCGATGATCTTGAGCAAATGTACCTCTTACTGCAGACGTAATTGTTTTTGAACCAGGTTTCTTCACGCCTCGCATCGTCATACACATATGCTCTGCTTCTATGACTACCATTACACCATGTGGTTTGAGTGTATCCACAATCGAATCAGCAATCGTGGACGTAATACGTTCTTGCAACTGAGGTCGTTTAGAAACTGCTTCTACTGCACGGGCCAATTTACTTAAACCCGTAACCCTTCCGTCTTTAGGAATATATGCCACATGAGCCTTTCCGTAAAAAGGAACTAAATGATGTTCACATACTGAATAAAAGGGAATATCTTTTACAAGAACTAGTTCTTCATGATCCTCTCCGAAAACAGTCTCAAAATATTCCTTTGGATCTTGCCTTAGTCCTGAAAAAATTTCCTCATACATTCTTGCAACCCTTTTTGGAGTATCCAGTAATCCTTCACGCGTTGGATCTTCCCCTACTGCTTCTAAAATCATCTTTACCGCTTCTTCAATTTTTGCATGATCTACGTTTGCCATACTATTTCCTCCTATATGCCCAACTCTGTTATATATCTAAGTAGTAATCATTAGTATTTCACATATTATTAGAAAAACACGACTTGTCGCTTCAAATGACAAAAGCCGATTTCATTTCTTATATAAATCTTTTAAAGAAGTACATCTTTCTCAAAGAATAAAGGATAACGATTTACATTTTCTTTACTTTTATTTTACACTGTCTTTTATCTTAACACAGAAAGAAAAAAAGAAGCAAAAAAAGGACCACGTGAATGCGTGGTCCTTCTATACGGTAAAGCACCCGTATGTATAAGTATTACTTCACAGCATCTTTCAACGCTTTACCCGGTTTGAAAGCTGGAACTTTACTAGCTGCAATTTCGATTTCTTCACCAGTTTGTGGGTTACGACCTTTACGAGCCGCACGTTCACGTACTTCAAAGTTTCCAAAACCGATTAATTGTACTTTATCTCCATTTTTTAAAGCTTCTAAGATTGTATCAAAAACAGCATCAACAGCCTTTGTAGCATCTTTCTTAGAAATTTCAGTTACTGCAACAACTTCATTAATTAATTCTGTTTTGTTCATGCCATTCACCTCCTCCCAAAAGGACCTTTGTAACAAATCATTATCACAAACATAAATAATAGTAATTTGTTATCCATTCCAAATTGAGTATTCTCTTCAAGAAACTAAACTAAATGGTTAAAATTTCATTCAAAATAGTTATTGCTCAGAATATCAAAAATAGTTAGAAATCGCTATTCTAACGCATTTTCTGTATGTAGATTATCATAAATCCTATTCTATTAGCAAGGAAATTCATAAAAATTATGGGAATCTTTTCATAAAAAATTCCACAATAGCAAAAATATTTGGTTGTACTATTCATTTACATGTTTTTTGGATTTATTATATCCAATGAGACCTTAAAACATACTAAAATATAGGAATTTGAACGTAATATACACTAATTAAGTTTAAATAACAAGACCAACCAAAAAAAGACCATTCCCGTAAAGGAGTGATCTCATTTGCGTTTTAGATTAGATGGTCTTAAATCCACCGTCATGTTTCTTATTATAAAATGATAGCGATTAAACCACCTGAACCTTCGTTTATGATTCTCTCTAATGTTTCCTTTAATTTATAACGTGCATTTTCAGGCATCATCGCTAATTTTGCCTGAATCCCCTCACGAACAATGGAACTTAAATTTCGGCCAAAAATTTCAGAGTTCCAAATAGAGAGTGGATTTTCTTCAAAATCCTGCATTAAATAGCGAACCAACTCTTCACTTTGCTTTTCCGTACCGATAATTGGTGCAAATTCTGATTCAACATCCACTTTAATCATATGAATAGACGGAGCAACCGCTTTTAATCTTACGCCAAATCGTGACCCTTGACGAATAATTTCGGGCTCATCTAAGCTCATATCATTTAAAGAAGGAGCAGCTACGCCATACCCTGTATGTTTTACCATTTTAAGCGCATCTGCTACTTGATCATATTCTGCTTTGGCGTGTGCAAAGTCCTGCATAAGCGATAATAAATGATCTTTTCCTCGAATCTCCACACCGACGATTTCCTTCAATATATCATCATATAATTGTTCAGGTGCATACAAGTCAATTTCCGCTACACCCTGCCCCATTTCAATGCCAGCTAAAGCTGCATGGTCAATGAACTCAAATTCATTAAATTGCTCGACAACACGGTCTACATCACGGAGACGCTTAATATCTTTCACCGTTTCTCTTACAGCTTCTTGATAACTCTCACGCAACCAATGATTTTCGTTGAGAACCATGACCCAGCTAGGCAAATTAACGTTTACCTCAAGCACAGGGAATTCAAATAAGGCTTCACGTAACACATTTAAAACATCCGATTCCTTCATTCCTTCAACACTCATGGCAAGCACAGGGATATCATATTTTTCTTGTAGAGAGTCTCTTAACAAGATTGTATCAGGATGATGCGGTTGTACAGAGTTAATGATCATAATAAATGGTTTACCTACTTCTTTCAACTCTTCAATCACACGTTCTTCAGCCTCTATATAATCACTTCGCGGAATTTCACCAATTGTTCCATCCGTTGTAACGACCACACCTAAAGTAGAATGATCTTGAATCACTTTACGCGTCCCAATTTCTGCTGCTTCATGAAAAGGGATAGGCTCCTCATACCAAGGTGTATGAATCATTCTTGGTCCATTTTCATCCTCGTACCCCTTTGCACCAGGGACAGTATAACCTACACAATCTACAAGTCGAATATTCACATCGAGCCCTTCAGCAACATGAATAGACGCAGCTTGATTTGGGACAAATTTTGGCTCAGTTGTCATGATCGTTTTCCCTGCTGCGCTTTGCGGCAATTCATCCTGTGCTCTCGCTCGATCCGCTTCCGATGCTATATTAGGAATAACAACAAGTTCCATGAACTTTTTAATAAATGTTGATTTTCCTGTCCTAACCGCTCCAACAATCCCTAAATAAATATCACCGCCCGTACGTTCGGCAATGTCTTTGAAAATATCTACCTTTTCCAAGGTATCCCCTCCCGAAATTAGCATATTGGGATTACACGATCCACTTCTATATCTATTGGATATTCCATATCTATGATGTTGTCCTAAAAAATTATTCCATTTATTTTTTTATCTTTCTCCCCTCTTCAACATTCATGTATATAAGGGATTGTTATTTTAATAGTTAAGAAGAAGAAAAATAACCCTTCCCCTACAATATATTTTGCAGAGAAAAGGTTATGACAATTTTATTATTAAGGACTATTTTTCAAGCAATATCGGTTTATTTTCTCCATCTACTGTATAAGCTAAAGAATAAGCAGGTACGAAGTCACTAGTTTCCACTAAAATTTCACGAATATCATCACCTGGCTTCATGACTCCTTCATATTTTTGCAAAGCATCGTATAAATCAGGTGTATAATCGACATAAATATCTCCTTCTTCATCTATAATAAAGTGAAGTTCTTTTTGTGAAAAAGGACTTGTAACAGTGGGAGCTTCTTCCAACCCCATTTTTTCATAATCAAGTGTAAAAGCATGGGATGCTAATCGTTCCTTAAAAGGAGGGTATCCATTCTTTTGTCGGTAAATATTTAATCGTAAGGATAAATCCTGAATTGCTTGAGCTACACGAACATCAAGTAATTTTACGGTCGGATCATTTTCAACATCCACTAGTACATATTGGAAAAACCCACCCGCTTCATACGCATTTTCAGGAGGATCAGCCATATATCTCGGTGATATCTGCTTCAAATTTATTACATATTTCTGATAAATAGGTGTTTTGGCATCCTTCGTTTTAATTGGTAAAATCCCGCCTTCATCTTCTTGAAATTGATCAACTGCATGTTGAACCATTTCAATTTGAGTTTCATAGGATAATTGATTTTTCGATTTCTCCACTTGCGGATATAAGCAACCGCTTAGAAGAAAGGTAACTCCAATTAATATAATCCATTTCCTAACCATATTCATTGTTTCGCCCCACTATCCACTTGTTGGCCCACTCACTACTACAACAAAAATAATAAATCCGGCAAGAAGCATCAATATGTATGCAATAATTCCTGTAAGCCCTTTCCAAAATCCTTTTAATTTATAACGACTTATATAAATAAAGAACAACGAAATGAACATAAAGCCCATTCCAACAAATGAAATCCACATTTTTTGTAATCCAGGTGTCATCCATCATCCTCCTTTTTTCAAAAATTATTATAACACAACCACCATTTAAAATTACAAATTTTTACTTATTATACTTTTATTTACGCAAAAAACAGAAGATATTCGCAAATATCTTCTGCCTTTGACTAAATCCCCCAAAACCGAGTTCAAATTACTAGTTTACTTTCGTTGCATTTTATGCAAGTAGATAGAAAGCGGTATCCTCAAATGCCTATTTTAAGCAAATTCTTTTATTTTATCTCATTTGTACAACCGCTTAATTTTGTTGTCGGTTATCCAAAATATTAAACAGCTCATCCATTTCATTTGTTTTCATTCGCGACATTAATTGATCTACCGCGTCTTTAACATCTTGTCCATCAAACAATACATGATAGAGCGCTTCCGTAATCGGCATATTAACTTCATATTTCATTGCTAACTGATAAGCGGCTTTTGTTGTCCTTACACCTTCAACCACCATGCCCATGCTTTCAAGTACATCTTCTAGTTTTTGACCCTTCCCTAGCATATTCCCTGCTCTCCAGTTGCGAGAATGGGCACTTGTACATGTAACAATCAAATCCCCGATTCCTGTTAGCCCAGAGAAGGTAAGTGGATTTGCTCCCATTGCTGTTCCAAGCCGAGATATTTCCGCTAATCCACGAGTCATCAATGCAGCTTTGGCATTATCCCCATAACCTAAACCATCGGTAATACCGGCTGCTAGGGCAATAATATTTTTTAAAGCTCCACCAATTTCTACACCAATCAAATCTGGATTCGTATAGACACGAAAATGTTGATTCATAAATAAGTCTTGTACATATTCAGCGGCTTTCATATTTTTTGAAGAAACGGCTACCGTTGTAGGATGCCGTAAACTTACTTCCTCCGCATGACTAGGACCCGAAAGGACAACAATATCTTTCAGCCAAACAGGTGAAGCTACTTCTTCGATCATTTCAGAAATCCGGAGCAATGTGTCCGGTTCAATTCCTTTACTTACATGAACGACCGTTAGAGGCTTGGTTGCAATCCCTGCGATGTTTCCAAGCACTTCGCGATATGCTTTAGTCGGAACAGCCAAAACAACTGTCTCTACACCTTCTAATGCTTGTTCTAACGAAAAGTACCCTGTTATGCCCTCCGGAAGATGAATCCCAGGTAAGTATTTTTCATTTGTATGAGATTGATTAATTTCATCAATTTGTTTCTCTTTATGTCCCCATAGCCTTACTTCATGTTGATTATCAGCCAGAACCATAGCTAACGCGGTTCCCCAACTACCAGCACCAAGAATGGTAATTGATACCTTTTCTTTCCCCATTGCAAGCATCTCCTCTTCTATTTTCTTTTGCGTCCAAAAATTCGAATTGGGGTTCCTTCAAAATCAAACGCTTCACGAATTCTATTTTCTAAAAATCTTTCATATGAGAAATGCAGTAGTTCTGGATCATTTACAAACACCACAAATGTAGGTGGTTTAATGGCTACTTGAGTCGTGTAATAGATTTTCAGACGTTGTCCATTATGCGTTGGTGTTGGATTCATCGCAACAGCATCCATAATCACTTCATTTAACACATTTGTTTGAACTCGGATAGCATGATTTTCACTTACTTTATCGATAACAGGAACTAATGTATGCGTCCGCTTTTTCGTCAATGCTGACAAATAAATAATCGGTGCATAATCAAGGAAAAGGAAATGAGCGCGAATGTTTTCTTCAAACTCTTTCATTGTTTTCTCATCTTTTTCAATTGCATCCCATTTATTCACAACAATAATAACAGCTCTTCCTGCTTCATGTGCATATCCAGCAATTTTCTTATCCTGCTCGCGAATGCCTTCTTCCGCGTTTAAAACGACTAACACTACGTCAGAGCGTTCGATGGCTCTAAGTGCACGAAGCACACTATATTTCTCTGTACTTTCATACACTTTTCCTTTTTTCCGCATCCCTGCTGTATCAATAATGACATATTCTTTACCATTATATGTATACGGGGAGTCGATAGCATCTCGAGTCGTTCCTTCAATATCACTAACAATGACACGATCTTCCCCTAATAAGGCATTGACTAACGATGACTTTCCTACATTTGGACGACCAATTAAACAAAATTTAATGACATCTTCATCGTAATCCGGACCATCATGTTTAGGAAAATATTCAGCAGCCTTGTCTAATAAATCTCCAAGACCTAGACCGTGTGAACCTGAAATAGGATATGGTTCACCAAATCCTAAAGAATAAAAATCCCAAATGTCATTTCTCATTTCTGGATTATCCACTTTATTAACAGCTAGAACAACTGGTTTCTTGGATTTATATAAGATTTTCGCTACTTCTTCATCAGCAGCTGTAACCCCTTCACGACCATTAGTCATAAAAATAATAACGTCTGCTTCGTCAATCGCAATTTCAGCTTGCTGACGAATTTGTTCGAGGAACGGTTCATCACCAATATCAATTCCCCCTGTATCTATAACGTTAAAGTCATACGTCAACCACTCACCAGAGCTATAAATACGATCTCTCGTTACACCTGGAATATCCTCAACAATGGACACTCGCTCACCAACAATTCTATTAAAAATGGTCGATTTCCCTACATTTGGACGACCGACTATAGCAACAACCGGTTTCGGCATTGCAACTCACCCTTTCCACTCTCTATTTCTGGATAAAATCATGAAATTCATCTATATAATTTGAAATCATCATTATCTATATTATTTAATTTTATCTAAATAAAAACACTTGTTAAATAAAGATAGCTTGTCAATTGACAAGCCTAAAGGCAACATCTATTCCCTTATCCTTGCTACATCATGCTCATTTACTCCACACCGATTTCAAACACTAACTATCCTATAGTACCAAACTTTTCAAAAATCAACAATGATTATAAGAAAAGCGGAAGGCGTCCGTTTAGCGACGTATGGACTGGACCGCTCCGTATGAGATAAAGGAAACACGAAGAGCGGGTAGCGATTCGATGTTGACTTATCGTAAGGAGGAACGGGAAGTCCAGTAGTCGCTGACGCCTGGAGCTAGACAATCAGAAAAGCGGATTTACCCTTGTTTTTGCTTTAATAAAAACCTGCTTTGAGTTTGTCTATAGATCCACTTACTTACATACTCTAGCAGAGACCAAAATAGCTGAACGATTAATACCATTACAATTGCATCATGCCACGCAAAGGATAATGATACATACGGCATGGATTTATACGTTAATAATCCTCCATATACAAGATCACCAAGAATCATTCCTAATAGTAAAACAAGCACCCTAATCCGCCAATCCTTTACCAACAGATTTACTAAGTAATTCATGAAAAAACATTGTAAATAGATTGGTTTCACGATTACCCAAATGGGATCGAGTAACATAAATAATTGAAAGCTTGCATAAGCCATTGCAATAAGAAAACAATTAATTATAACTGCTAATGTTTTTAAAAAAGAACATTTTCTAATCACTATACATCCAACAAAGAACATATACAATCCGCTTAATTGGACTGAAAAAAAATAAATGCTTACTATGTATCGAGAAAGAACCATTACAGCTAGCAAATGAAATAATAAAGAGAAACGAATGGAAACCATTTTGGGAACAAAAAACATTGTCCATACCCAGGCTAGCCAAAAAATCCAATAAAAAAATACACCTTCCAATGTATAAACCTCCTGTTACCATCATTATGGCTTGTTTTCAGAAAGTATAAACGTAAAAGGACAATGTACGGAGGCTAGACATCCGGACAGATTACATACACGAAGTATAAAAGAAAGAAAATGAGATACCTTACCAATTAGGAGGTGATTGAGAGTTGGGTAAAGATCGCCAAGAAAAAAAATTAAAAAAGAGTCATCGTGTGGAATCAGATCGAGATCAATCCTTAAAGTACTCTGGAGCAACTAGACTAGAAGGCCCCGAAGAAGCAAGAGCACGACAATAAGAAAAGCGAAAGGCGTCCGTTCAGCGACGTAGGGACTGGACCGCGCCGTATGAGATAAAGGAAACACGAAGAGCGAATAGCGATTCGATGTTGACTTATCGTAAGGAGGAGCGGGAAGTCCATTAGTCGCTGGACGCCTGGAGCTAGACAATAAAAGAAAAGCGGAAGCGCCCTGGTTAGCCCCGAAAAGCGTTGGAGGGCCATTCGGATGAAGTCGCTCTTTGACTTCATCGGCTGGACCGAAACGTCTCGAGGGGCTGGGCGCTAGAGCTAGACAATAAGAAAAGCGGAAGGCTCCCGTTTGGCAATAAGAAAAAAACTCGCCAAATGGCGAGCTTTTTTCTTATCGTAATTTCTTCAGTTGGTCACCAATCATTTCTCCTAATTGAAACCCTTTGGATTCTTCTGGTAACTCATAATCTGAAAAATTATCATTTTGTTGTGGTGTTTCTAATTCTTTTATGCTAAGAGATAAACGTTGATCTTCTTCATTCACTTCAAGAACTTTGACTTGAACAGTTTGTCCTTCTTTTAGCACTTCTTGTGGTGTAGCGATATGTTTATGAGAAATTTGCGAAATGTGCACAAGACCTTCAACACCCGGAAAAATCTCTACAAAAGCTCCGAAAGATACAAGACGTTTTACTACTCCTGTTTGAACAGAAGCTTTTGGTGCTTTTTCAGCTATATTTGTCCATGGTCCTGGTAGTGTATCTTTAATAGACAAGGAAATTCTTTCATTTTGGCGGTCCACTGAAAGTACTTTCACCTGAACTTTATCCCCTTCTGCTACTACATCTGATGCCTTATCCACGTGTTGATGAGATATTTGTGAAATATGCACAAGGCCATCTACGCCACCAATATCAACGAATGCTCCAAAATCGGTAATTCGTTGAACGGTTCCTTCTAATACTTGACCACTTTTTAAAGAATCTAAAACATGTAGCTTTTGTTTTTCTTTTTCTGCTTGAACAACAGCACGATGAGAGAGAATTAAACGATTCTTGTCTTTTTCAAGTTCAACGATTTTAAATGTTAATGATTTATTTTTATAGTCAGAAAAATCTTCGACAAAATAATCTTCAACAAGAGATGCTGGTACAAAACCACGAACTCCTAAGTCTACAACAAGACCACCTTTTACAACATCCTTAACTTCTGCTTCAAACACTGTGCCACTTTCAAACTTCTTCTCAAGCTCGTCCCATGCTTTAAGAGCATCTATTTTTCTTTTTGACAGAATCAGAGCTTCTTCTTCGACCTTAGTCACTTCTAAATCAAGCACATCTCCAACAGCAACAGCATCGGATGCTTTCTCGATATGCAGGCTTGAAAGTTCACTAATTGGAATAATTCCATCTGTTTTACTATTTTCAACATCAACAATTACTTGTTTTTCTTCCACCTTAACAACAACTGCTTTTACTTGATCTCCTACTTGAAAACTATTAACCTCTACTTGATTCATATCCTCTGTCATCCTAAACTCCTCCTTAACCCATGACTGCTCAGCAGATTTTCTATTATTTATTGGTTATATAATACTTTTATCACTTTTTTTGGGATTAATATCCTTTTTTATAAGTTCCAACAAAATCAGAAAATTGTCAAGTAAGAAGATTTATCTATTTTCAGAAATTAATCTTCTGATTTCATTCATTATGACTTCTGTTGCCTCTTCCGCGGATATTTTTTGTTCACGGTAAGTAGTAAAATCAATCGGTTTCCCATAAACAACCTTTAGCTGGCGAAATGGCTTATATGGTCCAATAATAGCACAAGGAACAACAGCTGCATTCGTACGCAATGCGAAAAATCCTGCACCAGCAAGTCCTTTACCAATCTCCCCCGTTTTACTTCTTGTTCCCTCTGGGAATAACCCTAGCACACGTCCTTCTTTCAAATGCGTTAAGCCTGTTCTAATCGCTTTTTTATCACTCAAACCTCTTTTTACAGGAAAGACATTAATGGTCGGTAGCAGCTGCTTTAAAATAGGTGCATGAAACAATTCTTCCTTAGCCATAAAGTGAATATCCCGTGGACAAGTGAGTCCCACAACGGGAGGATCTAAATTATCAATATGATTGGCACAAATTAACACACCACCGTCCATAGGGAAGTTTTCTTTTCCTATTATTTTGATTCGGTATAAAGGTGCTAAAATTGCTTTTACAACTTGTTTTCCAAATGGGTACAAATTCAAAATCAATGTCTCCTTTCTTTGATTAGAGACATGATTTTGTCAACTACTTGATTAATGGCTAGGGACGTTGTGTCAATTTCAATGGCATCCTCTGCTTTTTTTAATGGTGCAACCTCGCGTTCGGAATCCTGTTTATCCCGTAATGCAATTTCTTCTTTTAATTGTTCTATATCTGAAGGAAAACCTTTTTGTAGGTTTTCTTGATGTCTTCGCTCGGCACGTTCTTCAACAGAAGCAATCATAAAGATTTTAATTTCTGCATTTGGTAAAACGTGTGTGCCAATATCTCTGCCATCCATCACAACGCCACCATTTTTTGCAAAAAGCTGTTGTCTACGAACCATTTCTTCCCGAATTAATCGATGCTGGGCAACTTCTGAAACGGAACCTGTCACCTCATTATTGCGAATCTCAGCTGTAACATTTTGTTGATCCACGAAAACAAGTTGCCCATTTTCACTAGACTTCAATTCGATATCTGTTTCCATTAAAAGATCATATAAAGCCTGTTCATCAATAAGGGAGACCTTTTGATTTAATGCCTTATAAGTTAAAGCACGGTACATCGCACCTGTATCAACATATATGTAATTTAACGTTTTTGCTATCATTTTTGCAATTGTACTTTTTCCAGCAGCAGCCGGTCCATCAATTGCAATCGATATTTTCTTGTTCATTAATGCCTCCTGTATTCCTGACAATCCTGATGAAACTTTTGTTACTGTTTTATTTTATCACAAAAAACAGAAAAATCATTAATAAAAGCCACTCAAATTGTTATTATTTAGAAATATCTTCAAATGTTTCAATAATTTTCGTGTAGTTATTTCTATTTACTCCCTCATACTCAGAAAGCTTTGATAATTGAACAACATGATTTTCAAAGCTCAAAAAAACTTGTATAAGAAATAGAAATATGGCTTGAATAATAATTAATTTTATAATAATTCGCTCTACTGTTTTCATAAGCATCCCCTTTTAGGCTCTTATTAAACAGTATGGAAATAATACTTATATTTCATTCATTTAGCCGATTAATCCTCGTTTCTTCATTTCCGCTTGTCTTTCAAATATATATCTCATAATAATTTGAGTTTCATTTTTAGCTGGAGCAACAAATTGAACAGATAGCCTCTTTAATCCATTTTTTTTATCAACCATTCGAATTACTTTCGACAGTAATTTCATATAAGCGATTTCTCCTGAATTCAATGGAAGTGCCAACCAAATATTAATAAAGGCTGCGCTATTCAGTTCCATATTTTTAGGTAATCGAATAGCAGCGCCCCCTGCACTCAAATCTTCCGTCACGGTCCTAAATGGAAAAAATTCGCCATCGATAGGATGGATAGCTACATCAATACTCGTTTCTATACGCACAAATTGACGCCGTTGAATTTTTATAAACATTTCTTCTGGGGGAAGCAATAATTGAACCATTGGAATATTTCCCTTAATTTTATTCAACACTTCTGTATCAAAAAAATACGTACCTTTTTCATTGTCCTGATAGGAGGCCTTCAACTCTGTACCATCCATTAAAAAAACCACTTTTCCCGTTTGAACATCAACAGGGTAATCGATACAGAATGTACCATCTCCAATTTCAACAATCATACATTTGTAGGATTCTTTGTTAGTAGCATATTTCGGTTCTAGCATTAGTGATTCACCAATTTTCAACATAATATATTACTGTTCCCCCTAACTTCACAAAACCCTTTTCTTATAGATGTATAGTTATTATTTCATATAATAGGAAAAAGGAAAAGCAACTACATGCTTTTCCCTAACAAATAATCTTTACAGTATATTATCGTACACTGGCTCAGCGTTTTTCAATTTTTCAACTTTTTCTTCTTGCCCATTATTGGCATTGATAAAAATACGATACGTATCATTGTCTATAACTCCTAAAAACTCATAACAAAGCACTTCTTCACCAATATCATTGATAATAATCGCTTTTCTTTGCTCCATTATTTCTACGTTCGGATTGATTTCTGCTTTAGCATCCTTAACGGAAAGTTTCGCATCACCAATTTGTCTTAATTTATGGGCTTGTAAGTACTCTTCAGCCGAAAAACCAATAACGGAACCATCATCAAGCGCAATTTTGACTTTCACTGAATCGGGATACACTCTAACTCCGTCTACTAATGTTACAAAGCTAAATAAGCCAATTTTGTTATACTGTGAGCTCTCAAATAACTCTAATGAATCAAACTTATATTTTTTCAAAAATGTAAGCGCTTTGTTATAAGCCTGATTTAAATCTAGATTTTGCTTTTGTACTTCCCTATTCTTTAAATACCAAATTGGATGACCACCTTTTTTGGTAATATCCATATTCACTTCAATATTTGTTTTTTTCTCCAGCAGGCTTATACTATAAAATCCATAGTCCGAACCTTTTCCATTTTCTTCAATATTTACTTCTACATCGCCATTAAGCTTTGCATACCTTTTTGCAGTAGCAATTGCTTCTTTTTTGTTGAGCGTTTTTCCTTCTATATTTTTGTAGATTTCATCCTTTTTGTTTACGGATAAAAGTGTCGGATTTTTGGCGTTTGCTTCCGTATAACCCGCTACTTTCTTTTCAACCGTTTTAAATCCATCAATAATCGTATTATCTGTATTTTCATCGTTAGATGCTAATGCCAGTTCAACATCCATCCAGCGAAGATTGTTTTTCATAGCCATATATTGAACTTTTCTTAACTCATCTTGCATTTCCGCTGATTGTTTATAAAGCGATTTAAGCTGCGCATATTCTTTATCAGATAATGGTTCCTTTTCCAAATCTCTTACAGCTGTTCGATAACTAAAATCCCCGATATCGGATAAGAACTCCTCTGTTTTATTAAAAGGTAATAGCGTTAACGGCAATTGTCCAACATCATTTTGGGCTTCAGATGTAATCCGCCAAACATCTACCAATGCAGGACTTAAAGACTTTCGAGAATTCATTGCGAGCGTCGCGCCAATTTTATCATGCAGCAAATCAACTTGATAATTTAAATCATGAAAAGCTCTCTGATAATTATTCTCCGCATGAAGAAGGACCGCATTTTTTTCTTTATGTTCTTGATACCCCCAAAATCCAGCTCCCACTGTAGTAAGTGCTAATACAATAATGACTATATTCCTAAACAATAATTTTCACCCCTTCACTTGCAGAATATGTGCTTGCCAATTTTTTTAATTTGTGGTCTTGACCAAATCCAATCACTCGTAGCTGTATCAGGATTAAAATAGTACTCTGCATTGCCGGTCGGGTCCCACCCATTTATGGCGTCAATGACCGCTTCTTTCGCTCTCTCATTTGGTGTTAACCAAATTTGACCGTCCGCTACCGCTGTAAACGCACCCGGCTCAAAAATAACACCGGAAACGGAGTTAGGAAATGATGCACTTTCGACTCGATTTAAAATAACGGCCGCAACGGCTACTTGACCTTGATAAGGTTCTCCTCGAGACTCTCCATATACAGCATTGGCCATTAGTTGAATATCATTTTGTGAATATCCTTCTGGTAAACTTGCAGATGTACTGGCTGTTTTAGCTGCTGATCCTTCTTCAGATTTAGTAGGAGCACTTTCTTTCGGTTTAGTTGCTGTACTTTCTTTCGGTTTGTTTGTAGAAGCAGTTGGTGCTTTTTTTGGCTTTATTTGCTTTTCAATATCGACTCCGCCATAATACGTAAATTCATTTCCCTTATTAATTTGATCATGAACAAACGCTTTGTTGAAATTAGATGCCTTTGTTAGTTTGGCTTTCGTTGTTGCTCCTGCCAAACCATCAATGGGCAGACCAAAATCTTTTTGAAAATTTCTTAATGCCCAATACGTTCCCCAGCCATATACCCCGTCAATCTTCCCATGATAATAGCCAATATTTTGTAGCCGTGCTTGAAGCTCAATTACATCATCCCCGACAGCACCACGTTGAATGGTTTGGTTTGAAAAGGCTTGAATCTGAGTATCAGAGAGTAGCAATCCACTCAGGCCTATCACACAGATAAAGATGATTAGCGCTTTCCATTTGGACGAAATGCCTTTCATCAAAAACACTCCTCTTTTGAAAAAATAATGTACACCTATTTTCTGCTGTTATGGTATTTTTATTCCAAGTCAATAAAAAACGGAGTGGGCAAATTATGCCAACACTCCGTAACTTATTTATCTCGATATTGATTTTGCAGCATGAAAATCTGATAAAATGCGCGCTCGCTTCACCTTTTTCAGGCCAAACCACCAAAGGTACATCATAAAGGGCAGCATCCAATAGACCCACATTTTCTGAGTGATTAAGATAAAGTCATACACCCCATGCAATAAAAAAGGAACGATGAATGCTAGTAAAACATAATACTTTCTTTTAACTGCTAAAAATTTAGCTTTTCCCAAATAAAAACCCATGATTACACCAAAAAGGGCGTGACTGGACACTGGTAAAATCGCTCTAATAAAAGCATGCTCTACCCCATTTGCCAGAAGATATAGGGTATTCTCCATCGTTGCAAATCCTAAAGAAACAGCTGCCCCATACACAATTCCATCATAAGGTTCATCAAAAGCAATATGCTGATAAATCGCAACCATAAGGATAAACCATTTAAAAAATTCTTCCAAAAGTGCAGCTGATAAAAAAGCCGTATCAAAATCGGTTGTAAAAACTCCTTCTACATCCAATACATATTGTAAAAACATAATAGGAAACACGAGACAAACACCATATAAAAATGCTTTTAGCACAACGGAAATCGGCTCTGTTTCATAATGGTCTTTCAAATAAAAATAGCTGAGCAAAGCTAATCCCGGTGCAATTCCCGCTGACAAAATGACCAGCATTTGCTGACCTCTCTTCTTTAATTGATATGAATGTACATGAATAATCGTTTGCTGAAAATGCTCGCAAATCTTCCACTTCCATCATATCACATATAGACAAATGAAAGTGCCTCCTATTTGTCATTTTTACTAACTAAATGTGCCGCAATTGCCCCACCATGAAAACGACCATTTTCAATAAAAATTTCATTGGCATTATTGCCAGCAGCAATGACACCAGCTATATAAATCCCGCTCACATTGGTCTCCATTGTTTCAATATTATGAATAGGCCGTCCTGTTTCACTGTCAATTTCAACGCCCATTCTTTTTAAAAAATGATGATCTGGATGATATCCTGTCATCGCAAATACAAAATCATTTTTAATCGACTTTCTTTCATCATGTACATGATAGTTTACGTGTGTTTCCGTAATTTCATCTACCTCAGCATTAAATTCCATATGAATAACACCGCTTTTGACTAATGATACGAACTCTGGCAAAATCCATGGCTTTATACTTGATGAGTATTCCGATCCACGATAAAGTACCGTTACACGCGAGCCCGCTTTCACTAGTTCAAGCGCTGCATCAATACTAGAGTTTTTACCCCCAATGACCACTACATCACAATCAAAATAGCCATGCGCTTCTTTAAAATAGTGAAATACTTTTGGAAGATTTTCACCCGGAATATTCATATAATTTGGATGATCATAATATCCCGTTGCAACAACAATGACAGTTGCTTCATAATCTGCTTTTGATGTATGAACATGGAATAATCCATTCTCAAGCTTTTGAACCTGTTCTACTTTTTCAAAAGCATTTACTGGTATGTTTTTTCGTTTTACCACTTCACGATAGTATGATAAGGCCTGATTTCGGACTGGTTTTCGATTTTCCGTAATAAAGGCCACATCTCCTATTTCTAGTTTTTCACTTGAACTAAAAAAAGTTTGATGTGTTGGATAACGGTAAATAGAATCCACCACATTCCCTTTTTCAATAACCAATGCACGCTTACCTACTTCTTGTAAAGCAATAGCTGCAGCAAGCCCACATGGACCTCCCCCTATAATAATCACTTCTTCACTTTGCATGTAATTCATCCTCTCTTAGTTGTATGTATAGCCTTGTCTTTAAGAAAAGCGCTGGGTGCCCCGTACGTCCTCGTAGAAAATAAGAAGAGGGCTATCTCTTATCCTTTTATTAGCAAGCTAGCTGTTGCATCGAGACACCCGTATTCATTGAAAATGTTATACGTATCTTTTCATTAGAAAAACACGATTTATCGTCCCAATGGCGAAAGTCGATGCACCTAAAGGCCCTCACATCTTTGCTATCGTCCATTGGATATACATTCTGATAGTATAAAAAACTCCTACCAACTAATGATAGGAGTTTTCTGTCATCTTTTCAATCATGATTAAATCCAACCACGGAAGCGGGATGCTTCTGCCATTTTTCTTACACCAATCATATAAGCAGCTAAGCGCATGTCTACACGACGGGATTGTGATAAATCATAAATATTATTAAATGATTTAATAAGAATTTTTTCTAGCTTTTCATCCACTTCTTCTTCTGTCCAATAGTAACCTTGATTATTTTGTACCCATTCAAAATAAGAACTGTAACTCCTCCAGCAGATGCTAATACATCTGGAACAAGAAGAATTCCGCGATTTGTGAGAATCTCTGTTCCTTCAATAGTAGTTGGACCATTAGCAGCTTCTACAACAATCTTGCTTTAATATTATTTGCATTTTCTTCTGTAATTTGATTTTCAATAGCAGCCGGAACTAATATATCACAATCGAGTTCTAGTAGCTCTTTATTCGTAATAGTATTTTTAAACAACTTTGTTACCGTTCCAAAGCTATCTCTTCGATCTAATAAATAATCAATATCTAGACCATCTGGATCATGCAAGGCACCATAAGCATCGGAAATACCCACTACTTTTGCTCCCGCATCATGCATAAATTTTGCTAAAAAACTTCCCGCATTTCCAAAGCCTTGAATCACAACACGAGCACCTTTAATATCGATTCCACGTTTCTTGGCAGCTTCATTTATACAAATCGTTACACCTTTTGCAGTTGCTGACTCCCGACCATGGGATCCACCAAGAACAAGTGGTTTTCCCGTAATAAATCCTGGGGAATTAAATTCATCAATTTGACTATATTCATCCATCATCCATGCCATAATTTGAGAGTTTGTAAACACATCAGGAGCAGGAATATCCTTTGTTGGTCCAACAATTTGACTGATTGCTCTAACATACCCACGACTAAGCTTTTCTAACTCACGAAATGACATATTTCGTGGATCACAAACAATCCCACCTTTACCTCCCCCAAAAGGAAGATCAACAATTCCACATTTTAAACTCATCCAAATAGAAAGTGCTTTCACTTCACGCTCTGTTACATCAGGATGAAAACGAATTCCACCCTTTGTTGGCCCAACCGCATCATTATGCTGAGCACGATAACCTGTAAATATTTTTACAGACCCATCATCCATACGAACTGGAATTTTTACGGTTAATAAGCGCAAAGGTTCTTTTAGAAGCTCATACACTTCTTCAGGATAACCTAGTTTTTCTAGAGCTTTATGTATAATGGTCTGTGTCGACCTTAGTACGTCATTTTTTTCACTATTTAAATGGTCATGATCTTTTCCCTAGACACCATTTATGTACCCCCTAAATCATCATAGTAATTAACCATTTTACTACTTCAAATGTTAGTATACACCTTCATATCCCTTATGCATAGCTTTAACATACAAACTAATTTATGAATTATTTGGATGACGAAAGAAGGATGTTAACACTTGAATCGCTTCATTTTTAATTAAACATGCTCCATATTCATTCATTCTATATAAAGTTAATGTGGAAGCATTTCCATACTCCGCAGCTAAGGAAATAATTTTATCATAAATAGTCTCTAACACATTTTCAATTAACAAATAATAGTGTTCATTATAAAAATAAAGCGTACTACTCAATAATTCTTGATTTTTCAATTGATGACTTAATTGAATGATATCTTCAAAGTCATCAAAAATATATAAGATATGTGGACAATCATCGAATTTTACACGCAGGTTGAAATCATCTTCGTCATCAAAATGTTCTTCCGCTTCCTTTGTAAGGGTGATAATTAATCCTTGAGCTGGTAAAGTGAATATTTCAATGGCAACCGATCCACTCATTTTAAAACATAGGCTATCACACGCTTCCTCTACCATCTCTTGAAACAGCTTTTGCACCTTAAGAGAATTTCCTAAAATATCGTCATTTGTGATTCCTCTATCCAATAAATCATCCAGTGTTAAAAAAATTTTAATTTTATTATTCGTAATCCGTTCCATCTTCATAAAAAAATGCCCCCTGATTCCATCTTCATACATCATATGAAGAAATAAAAACAAGGTGCAAAGAAAAGCGGATAGTGATTTATTCCTATGTATCAACGAGCACGCTACAATTGGATTTCCTTTTTCTCTCCAATCGCTGCATGGTTCCCTCTTTTCAAGGTAAACACATGAGTTTCTGGCTTAGCTGTAAGACGTAAAGGAACGGCACTCGTACCATAGCCATTACTAATCATAAACATGCTATTTTGTACAAATTTAGTACCACCTAGCTTATAAGGGCCATAGCCAAATATGCGAATTTGTCCACCATGAGTATGGCCGGAAAGTACAAGACTAATTCCATACTCTTCAAGTAATTGTTTTTTAACTACAGGATTATGACTAACCAAAATTCGAAAAGAATGGTCATGACCACATTTTGCTAAAGCTAAGTCTAGATGATCTCGCTCCATTGAAATATCATCAACTCCAAGTAGCGTAATCTTTTCCTCTTCACTTGACTTAATAGTAACAGCCGCATTAGCTAAAATTGTAACGTCTTGTTTTAACAAAAGGGACTCTAATTCACCAGGGTCCACATCGTAATCATTATTTCCCCAAACAAAATACACGGGGCCAATCTTTTTTAATTTCACTATATTTTGTTCAACACGAGCAAAAGGGACACCCTTTTCTAGCAAATCTCCTCCAATGATGACAATATCAGCTTCGTGCCTAACAGTTTCAATAAGTCGATCCGAAATGACTCGTCGATGTATATCCGAAATAAAAAAAATCTTACTATCTTCCATACTTTTTGGAAAATCCTCAAAGTATAACTCCTGATAAAGAACGCGTTCTAGCTTTGCCGTCCTATACATGATAAATATCATACTAGTTGCTACTACAAGTACTATAACCATTAGTAAAAATAAAACAAAAAAAATCATCCTTTCCCTTCTTTCCTAACCGCAAACTACCTTCCAACATCTAATCATATTTCAGCATAAAATAAAAATAGTTTATCATTTATTTTCATGATACAGATTAATATCAAACTTTTTCTTCATGATTTCAAATACCTTATGTCGATTTTTCCATTCAGCTTCATTTTCCCATAATAATTTACTCTTTCGTAACAATTTCACATCGTAGTAATTGATATTCTTTTTCAGCTTTATCCATTTTATTTTTTATCATAGATAAATAACCATATAAGCCCATTGTACCAAGTAAAAAGAATAAATGGTAAATCTGATTGACAAAAACTGAAAATATAGTAAAAAAGGAATAAGAATAAGGAATAAACACGAATAAATATAGATAAACTACAAAAAGAGTGGCTACACCTACTGTCATCCACATAACGTACGATGCTTTCTTTGCAATGCTTCAAATTTACGCTTTCGATCAACTACATGTTGGAGCATCTGCCTCGTCGCTTGATCAGTATGCTTATCTAATGAAATAATCTCAGGATCCATCATTGAACCTCCTATCCTATCATCATTATTGAGCTAAATTTCTCCATTTTCGTAAATCATTACGTTTATCCTATTATATGTACAAGCATTCTTTATATATGACGAAAAAAACATCCTGAACGGATTTCAGAATGTTTTTTTCTTTACTTATACTCTATTCGCCCTTTTTAATTATTGTCTTGTAGAGATACTTACCAAACTTTCTTGATTAGCATTCCATTCACCTACAGCTTCAGAAGAATTTTGTTTATACACGGGGCGATCTTGAAGATACGCATATATACAATAAAACCCAATCGGAAGTAAAATAAAAAATAGTACTAAGAGTTTAATCAATGGAAACTTAATTTTAGCCTTGCTTTTTTTCTTTTTTTTCCTATGTACTTCACTTCGGCTAGGAAGAGATGATTTTGTCTTCGTCTGCTCGATATGTCCAATGCTCTTATTCATTTCTTTATTTGGAATCATAGTTGACACCCCTTTCATTTCTTCTCTTGATGAAATGATTCAAAACGAAAAATAAGTCGAAAAAGCGAAATAAGTCCTACTTACATCATACCTAATAAAAGCAAAATCGTTAAGACACTATTTTACATATCGTACGCCATCGATTTTATGCTTTTAACAACATAGATGCTAAAACGTGCTTCCAATCAAAGTATGCATCATTCTCTTCATCAGCTACTGTCGGAAGATGTGTTAAAAGGCCCTGTACCGTTTCGCTGCAATTGTCACAACAATGCGGATTATCCAATTTATAATTTTCACCAAAATACCTCATGATCTCCACACGTCTACATTCCGAGTTACTAACCCATTTCATGAATTGAGCTAGGTTTAACATGTTTTGCTTTCTCCGAATTTGAAAAAATTGTTTTAATGATTCCATTTCCGACAATCTATAAGGTGGTGCCCCAATAAGCTGAGCAAGAATACGAAATTGAATTTCATTCAAAGCAAATCGCTGCATAAGCTGTTCTTTCTCTGTTATAGATACCTTCACAGCATCTATACCAACTGACACAAAATACGAATACATGTCTTCAATTTGAGCATCTGTTGGAAGCTGTTGTTCCAGCAAATGCAATGGTAATCCTTCATCGCCTTCACCATACAGGATAACGGCAACACTTTGTCTACCATCACGACCGGCACGACCAATTTCTTGAACATAACTCTCCATCGTTACAGGTAAATGAAAATGAATCACAAATCTCACATCAGCCTTATTAACGCCCATTCCGAAGGCACTAGTAGCACAAATCATCCTTAATTGTCCACTAATAAACTGCTGTTGTATCAGCATTCTTTGGTCTTGTTCCATTCCTCCGTGATAATAGGCAACTTGCTTCACGCCCCTACTTTGCAAATACTCAGAAACAGATTCAGCCACTTTTCTAGAGGAAAAGTAGATAATTCCACTTCCTAGTAGTTGATTAATAAGAGCATATAATCTTGCCAATTTATCTTCGTGATTGGCCATTTTTTCAACAAAGAGGGCAATATTAGGGCGATCCACCGTAGAAATTACTTGCTTTGCATCTGTTATACCTAACTTTTCAATAATATCTAACCTGACTTCCCTAGTCGCTGTCGCTGTTAAGGCCAACGTCAACGGCTTTCCTAAACGTTCACGAACTTCTCCTAAGTTCAAATAATCTGGACGAAAATCATATCCCCATTGTGAAATACAATGGGCTTCATCAATAACGAACAGGCCAATATCTAGCTTATCTATCGCCTTCACAACATAATCTAATGCAAGCATTTCCGGAGATATAAAAATAAAACGATAGTGAGATAATCCAGTCAGCGCATCCCTTTTTTGCTGATTAGTTAAAAATGAATTAAACGTTAATACTCGTTTTTCACCACCCATTTTCAGTTGCTCAGCCTGATCCTGCATCAAGGACAACAAAGGAGACACAATTAAGGCTGGCTTTTTTAAAATATATGTAGGAAGTTGATAACACAAAGATTTACCTGATCCTGTAGGTAGCATGGCAAATGTGTGTTCATCGTTCAGAATGGATAAGATTACCTCTTTTTGTCCGGGACGAAAAGAAGTAAAACCAAAATACTGTTCTAATAATCGCTCTAAATTCATACATCATCACCCACTTTTGCTAACACGAGACGTATTTGGAAAAAGCTTATTTCATCATCTGCTAACCACTGCTTGATAACCGTTAACTTTTTTGTTTGCAGCACTTTAATCGCCTCACAAATTTTCTTTTCCACAACACCTGGGACATAATCATGAATGGAAAATGTCTTATCCGTTAATACAATTTCGACTAAATGATCTTCAATTGTATTACGTTTTAAATGACGAATGGTAGCTATTTCTGACAATGATTGACCTTCCTTTATATATTCAAATGTCGCCTGCGTTGACTGAGTTAGATTTGACTGATGCAAACCGTCCATAAGCATCACTATCAAGCCATATTGCTTTACATCTTTTTTCATTTCTTCTAGCATCACATGTATACACTCTAAAAATAAGAAACGAACATACCATTGGTCAAGATTCATTGTTTTAGCAATTTGTTCAAACGTCTCCCCAACACGATTGATTCCCGTTAATTTCCTAACAAAAATTTGTTGGTGTACTACACTTTGGACTTCTAAGAGATACACTAATTCTCCATATAATTGAGCAGCTAATTCTTCACGATTTTGCTTGTTTTTTTGCAAAAAATGCTTGATGGCTTGTTGCGTTTTTGGATGACGCTGAATCGGATAAAATCGTTTTTCGTTGTGAATAATGTAAGAGAGCGTTTGAATAAGTAAATTTAATCTGCTCCAGAAGGCATTGGCTGTATTTTGATATTTCCAACCATTTAAGCCGAGTGGGATTGGAGAGGTTTCTTCTAATTGAGCCATACCTTCTGCTGATACAATAAACACTTCAGGTTTTTCTTGTGCTGCAATCCAGTTTTCGGTAGCTAACCTTTCAATAATTGATTGCAATTGAAGCCGAGTAAATTGTGGAACCGTTCCAAAAATATTCGTTAATCCATATAAATGAGCATCTTGTATCGTTTGTGATGATTTTTTCCCTTGTAACAAATGATAAATAGCATTTATAGAACGTTCGCCTTCGAATTTTTTAATGATGTGAAGGATCATTGTAGTCAAATAATTGGGCAAGCATCGTCACATCCTTTACTTTCTCTCAACTTATTTATATTTTACCAAACTCTGTAGAAAATCCTATTTTTGATTACCAAAAAGATGAATCTTCATTTTCTATATAAAAAAATATATAAAAATTTACTAAATAATAAAAATTACGTAACAATTCATTCATTAAAAGATTCTCATCCGTATATTTTTATTGAAAAGTTCAGCATTCAGTCTTACAATAATAAAGAGATTAACACATGTATACATGGTTATATAAGTGGTATTCAATTAGGAGGGTTTTATTTCATGGCAAAATTTACAATTGTCGATAAAGAGACTTGTATCGCTTGTGGTGCTTGCGGAGCAGCTGCGCCTGATATTTACGACTATGATGATGAAGGGATTGCATTTGTAACTCTAGATGACAACCAAGGAACTGCTGAAGTTCCTGATGTTTTATTAGATGACATGATGGACGCGTTCGAAGGATGTCCAACAGATTCAATTAAAGTGGCTGACGAATCATTTGAAGGTGACGCTTTAAAATTTGAATAGATAACTGAGCCATTTCTTTTATAGAAATGGCTTTTTTATTAGAAAGGCGGAACCGACTCGTCTTATCGTAAATAATGAAAAATGCGTAAAAAAAAACGGACAAACATGCCCGTTTTCGTATTTTCACGCATTTTTATATATATTTTGTTTAGAAATCCATGTTTGCATTTTAGAAAAAATAAGCATAAACAAAAATGTAATAAGAACGCCTTTTATAAGATTAAACGGGAGAATGGCCGTTGTAATATATTGTCTTGTTTCAGTAGCAGACATCGCACTCATCCCCATAAATATCGTATAGGCAGGAAGGAACACATAATAATTTAAAATACTCATCATGACCGACATTAAAACCGTTCCAAGAATGAGGCCGAACGTCATTCCTTTTTTCGATTTTATCTTTTGATACACATAATAAGTAGGTAAAACAAACAAAAGACCGGCGATAAAGTTTGCTATATGTCCTACTGGGATAGCCGTTAAACTCCCCGTCATGATAGCGTCTAATAAGTTTTTAACAAACTCCACGATAATGGCTGCACCAGGTCCAAATAATAATGCGGCGATTAATACGGGAATTTCACTAAAATCAATGTTTAAAAACACCGGAAAACCTGGCAGCGGAAAATTTAAAAGCATTAATACATACGAGACGCTGGCCAGCATAGCCAAACTAACTAATTTCTTTGTTTTCATAGTTCTCTCCTCACTTTTCCGATCTACCCCGAAAAAGAGGATTGGTTCTTGTAGACATGTTGCCTCCATAAAAAAACCTTTAATTCCTACTGAATTAAAGGGATAAATAAATGGATTCAACAAATAAACGTATCAATGTCATGATTGAACGTTTTACAGAACCTCCATCTTCTCCCATCCAGACTATACTGTCGGCTTTGGAATCTCACCAAATCAACCAAAAAAGGCTCGCGGGCTGAGAAGTTATCCTTCATTACCGCCGGTGGGGAATTGCACCCCGCCCCGAAGATAGACCTATAAAATTTTTATTTCATACTCATTATATATGATTTCTTATTTTATGAATAGTCTATTTTTATATTTATTCTCTAAATCTATTACCTCTCTCTACACGTATGTACGTTCATCCTCTTTACTCTTCTACGATATGAGCGATGTAAGAGGTTTCTGCTATTGCTGTTTGATCCGACTTTCCTGTCATGAACAGTAATAAAACACAAATCCCTATAATCATGGCAATTAAAAAACGCACGCTATACTCTCTCATTTTCAAACCTCCTCAGTTCATACGTGCTTATGGTATGAAAAGAATGTCTATTTTAGAACTATTTCACGATATAAAAAACCCACAGAAAAAATAAATTTTTCTGTGGGTTTTCATCATTTCAAAGCGTTTTCAAGGTCTCTACCTTGTCGTTCATTATTATCTTATTTTTCGCGGTAACACAAAACTAAACATCGTTCCTACGTTAGGCTTACTTTTTACAGAAATAAACCCTTCATGTGCTCCAATAATTTTTTTAGCAATAGAGAGACCGAGTCCCGTACCAGATGCTCCTCTTGTCCTTGCTTTATCTGCTTTATAAAAACGTTCAAACACAAATGGTAGGTCTTCTTCAGGAATACCAGAGCCTGAGTCCTTCACATAAATCATAAGTCCTCTTCGATCACTTGTACGTTGCCCTATTTCAATGATCCCGCCTGGAGGAGTATGACGTATGGCATTATCAATTAAATTGGTTAATACTTGTTCGAGACGGTCAGGGTCAAAATCCCAACTAATCTTTTCGTCCTCTAGCACTACAGACACTGTAATTTCTTTTTCTCTTGCGATTCCTTGAAACTTACCGGTAATTCTTTTTAGATACGGAGCTAATTCAACATGCTCATAGGCTAAATCCATATTCCCCGATTCTAAATTTGCTATATCAAGCAAATCATTCACTAGCCGTCCCATTCTCAGTGATTCTTCATAAATAATCTGAGACATTTCTTTTTTATCTTCCTCATTACCGATATCGTCAACAAGTGCTTCACTATACCCTTGCAGCATAGAAATAGGTGTTCTTAATTCATGTGAGACGTTAGCAATAAAGTCTGTACGTAGTTTATCCATCCGTCTTTCAGCTGTCATATCTCGAATAATCGCTACCGCCCCGCGAATTGTTCCATCATTACTATACAACGGACTAACAATTAACCCCCAGTCGCGCCCCTGTAAGGTAATCTCTCCAACCTGTTCCTTACTTTGACTCTCTGATTCGTCAAATAAATTCATTAAAACCTGAGGAACACTGTTGCTTTCTTCAGGTGAGAACCCCTTTTCAAAATACACACTCTGTAAAAAGCGGTCAGCCGGGGGATTTACTTCAAGAATCGTACCGTCTTTACTAAAGGTAATCACTCCGTCAGCCATACTGCTTAATATGCTAGATAAATGCTCCTTTTCCTCACTAAGCGCTGTTATATTGTATTTTAATTGTTTTGCCATTTGATTAAAGGCAATCGCAAGTTCTCCAATTTCATCCTGCGTTAAGATTGGAACTTTTGTATCGAATTTCCCACGTGCAACAGCAAGAGCCGCTTCCTTCATTTTTCGTAACGGAGCATTAATTCTTGTTGATAAAAAGAACGCAAAAACAGTCGTTAAAATAATTGCCACACCAGCAGCTAATAGAATATACCTAGTCGTTGTCTGAATGGTATCTTCCATAGATTCAAGTGATTGAAATAAAAACAGTTCATCTCTTTCACCATTTAAAGTCAGTGGAATTCCTACGACAATCGCGGAAATCTGTTCATTCCTCGCTCCATCTCCAGGTAACTGTATTTGTTTTTTGATAATTTCTGTATTCGTAAAAACGTTTACTAAATCGGGATCAGACTTAATAAATTGAGGCGTAATCTCATTGCTTACATCATTTATTGAAGAAAAGATGACTTCTTCATCATGTAATACAAGGATTTTCGTATCTTTTCCAATTAATTCTGAAGCGATTTGTAATACATCTTCTGCTTCTGAATTAGAATGTTCATTTGTTACAGAAACAATTTGCTGGGCTACTTTTGTTAAATTATTTCCTACTGTATCTATTTGGTATCTTCCTAAAAACTCCATTAACAAGACCGATAATACAAGCAAAACAAATGACACTAACAACAAAATCGTTCCCCAAAGTTTTCCTACAACGCTACGCCATAGCATTAGTCATTAATAACTTCGAACTTATAACCGACACCCCAAACGGTGACAATCATTTTAGCAGCACTTTCGGATATTCGATTTAATTTTTCACGCAAGCGCTTTACATGGGTATCAACAGTTCGAAGATCTCCAAAAAACTCATAATGCCATACTTCTTTTAGCAATTGTTCACGATCGAACACTTTATCTGGAGATTTTGCTAAAAAGTGCAGTAGTTCATATTCTTTTGGGGTTAGTGCAACCTCTTTTCCATCGGCTAAAACTCGATGAGCATCATTATCGATAGTTAAATGAGAAAACACAATAATATCTTTTGTTGTCGTCTCAGATTGAACAAAACTCACGCTTGCAGAACGACGCAATAACGCCTTAACACGAAGAACGACTTCACGTGGGCTAAATGGCTTGACAATGTAATCATCCGTACCAACCTCAAACCCTTGAACACGATTCACCTCTTCACCTTTTGCAGTTAGCATAATGACTGGTGTTGCCTTTGTTTCTCTTAATTCACGGCAAACCTCAATCCCATCTTTACCAGGCATCATTAAATCTAATAAGATTAAATGATAATCATTTTCTAATGCTTTGGCTAAAGCATCATCACCATTATCCGCTTCATCAATTATGTATTCTTCTCTTTCTAAGTACATTTTTAAAAGACGGCGAATTCTTTCTTCATCATCCACCACTAAAATTTTCACAGAACTATCCATTATTCAACCATCCTCTCTACTATTATATTTTACAAAATCAATACTATTATTTCTAATTTTTTTTCAACACAAATGGCATATATCAGAAAAAGCAGTAATATTCTATTAGATAATTCACTATTTTGCCACACTTTTCAAAAGAACATAACAAAATCTTTATCCAAGCACAACAAAAAGGACATTCAATAAAAACCGAGAAAAATTACTCCGATTTCTACCGACAGCCCCTTTCTGGTTGTAATATAGACCCATTTTATCATTTTTACTCTTTATTTCATTATGCGTACGAGTGCAACCCTGCTAAAATTAAATTCACTGCAATTAGGTTAAAAATAATGATTCCAAATCCAATGACAGCTAACCAAGCAGATTTCTCGCCTTCCCAGCCTCGCGACAACCGCAAATGTAGAAAAGCGGCATAAAACAACCACGTAATTAATGCCCAGACTTCTTTTGGATCCCATCCCCAGAAGCGAGTCCATGCAATTTGTGCCCAAATCATCGCAAAAATCAATGCTCCTAATGTAAAAATGGGAAATCCAATTAATACAGAGCGATAACTAATTTCATCTACTAAATCTATATTAACATTTTTTACGATTGGTTGAAAAACAGCCGCCAGTCGTTTTCGCAAAATTAGCCTAATGTACCATATAAAATAATTCCTGCACCTAGTGACCATATTACCGTATTTAGCTTTTTTAGCATTCACAAGTGCTGGTACTTCAATCAATGGTTCCATTTGACCCTTATCAGTTAATTCCCATTCATTTGGTCCGATAAGCGCTGGAATATGATATTCCATTTGGCGGATGCCCCATTTTTATCGACCCATGTAAAACTTCTCTTTATAGGATGAAATCGCAAATGTAGAACTCACCAAACAAAGCCAATGGTACATACTAAGACAAACATAATAAATTCTAACCAAAAAGTTCGTCTTACTTGAACGTGATTGATCCACACATTTGACCAAGTAAATAATGGCGGCTACAAAACTAATGGCAAGAACTGCCTGTCCTAAAGCAGCTGTTGTTACATGAATATGTAACCAATCACTTTGTAACGCTGGAATAAGGGGTGATATATCTCTTGGAAACATACTAGCATATGCAATAATAATAATGGCAATCGGAAGAGCAAACAACCCTAATGCTGGAGTTTTATAAATAAAATAAATAAATATAAAGGCTCCGACTAACATCATCCCAAAAAAGGTTGTAAATTCAAATAAATTACTAACAGGTGCATGTCCAGCTGCAATCCATCTCGTAATAAAGTAGCCTATTTGAGCCACAAACCCAATGATTGTAATTGCAATCCCCAATGTAGCCCATTTATTTTGTGTATTGACTTCCCCTTCTTTTTTTACCTTAATCGATCCGCCAAATAGAAAAGTAGCGATTAAATATAAAAAGAATGCAGTATATAAAAGATTACCACTCCACTCAGCCATTTATTACTTCCCCCTTATTAAGATCCTCGTCGAGTTGATCTGTTGGTTCACAAAGAGGTGTTGCTTCAACTATAACAGAAATATCTCGCTTTAGACCAAACCAATTTTTATTGGTATGAGCTGCAAGCCATTACTTCATCATCTTTTCGCTTAATCCAGATTCGACGATGATTCCAATAAGCTCCTTGTACTAACTCCAATCATAAAGATGATTCCACCAGCAATCAAAATCCCTAGTGTTAAGTCTTTACGTACGGTTAAAGCAGTAGCATTTCTTGTTTCAACGCCAGCAAAAGCCATTTTGTATACGTTTTCTCCCAGCGGTTCAACATTTTCTCTTATAGCGACGAAACTTACTTCACCTTCTGGCTTATCAGGCGTATACATTTTAAAAATAAAAGCTGGATTATTTGGTATTCTTGTTTTAGTTGTCGGTTCTCCGTTTTCCTTAAACTCAAAATCAGGAAAGTAACTCCATTAATTCTACTGAATACCCTTTTTTTAATGAGTAAGTAGGTTGTGGATCATTCAAATCAACTGTAATCATACCAAAACTTTCTTCTGACTTTTTATTGATTAAATGAAATGACATTTTACTGAATTCATCAAGCTTATAATCTACTTGATATAACGCATAATGATCATATTTTAGAGGCTCATTTACTTTAATCTCAACATCTTTTACTTTTTCAAGTTGCGGTTTTTCACCTGGCAATACGTCCCCTTCTTGCTTATACAAGGTAACATTAGATTGATAGTTTTTCGCAATCATCCCTGTTTTGTCAATTGCTTCTGACAAAGGCTTGATCTTCTTTATTTTCTTTATCATATACCTCAAAAATAAACTGATTATTTTTTAGATAATATTCGCCGTTTGTTCCCGGGATTTCTTTCATTTCTCCTTCTCGCAACCAAAGACTTTATCGACATACATTCCTGGAACAGAACGCAAGAGAGCACCAATTAAGACAATAATTAAGCCAATATGATTCACATAAGGACCCCATCGTGCAAAACGACCTTTTTCAGCTAAAATACTTCCATTTTCTTCGCGAATTTGATAATGACGCTTTTTTAACTTTTGCTTAAGCTGCTCAAGATCAACTTCCTCGTCCTTCCATTTCGTGATTCCATAAACGCGTTGACGTTTCATAAAACTATCATGACGAACGACTCGTTGATTTTTTAACGAACGATAGAGAGGAAAAAAACGATCGATACTAGCAATTAAAAGGGACGTCCCTAACATGCCAATAATCAATAAATACCACCATGAGCTGTAAAGTTATGAAACCCAAGTACATAATATAGCATTCACCAAGCGTTCCATATTCTTGCTGATAATACTCGGAAGCTGGAATGGTACTAGGTATGTATGTCTCCTGGGGAAAAATAGTACCAATGGCTGATGCAACAAGTGCAATGACAATAAGTGATACCCCAACCTTTACCGAAGAAAAGAAATTCCATATTTTATCGATTATCGATTTGTTATAGGTTTGCGACCGTCTTGGCACTGCCCTCATAGCGCATATCTAGTAGTTTGTTTTCATCTTGATGGTTGCCAATGATTTTACCACATGCTTCACATATAATAGTGCCGGCTCGGTTCACATGTCCGCATTCACATCTAACATCATTCATGTCAAAAACTCCCCATTATTATGGTTTAATTCTCTCCATATGTTGCTGAATGCTTTCTTCTGTTAAACTCCCCGTAATCATATCAACCACCTTACCCTCTTTATCTATTAAAAAGGTAACCGGCAATGGATTCACTCGATAAGCCACTTGCACTTCCTGGCCTTCATCAATCATGATTGGGAAAGAGAGATTGATGTTTTGTGGTGAAACTATTCACAGCATAGTCAGATTCGCCTACATTGACGGCTAATATCTGAACCCCTTTGTCTTTATAAGTTTGATATTGCTTTTCCATATAAGGCATTTCATATTCACAAGGTTTACACCAAGTCCCCCAAAAGTTTAAAAAAACGCCTTGTCCTTTATAGTCAGATAATTTATGTTGCTTGCCATCCATATCGGTTAAGACAAAGTTTGGAGCCTCTGCTCCTATTTGTAATTGATTACTTTTATCTTTTGTAAAATTCGTATAAAGTGCAAATAGTAAAGCTAGCACCTAAAAGAAATAAAATAAGCGTTCTAGTGATTAGGCGTCGCTTTTTTTTATCCATACAATCCCCCCTAAAGTCCCGCTAAATAGGTATATGTTTCATTATACCATCTAGCAGGATGACCATATTACTTTTACATTTCGAAGGTGAATGTGACAAGCTGTTCCTAATCACCTAAATGATCGTATTCACTATTACTTTTTCTTTTGCTCGTTTAACGCGAGTGCACGCATTTGTTTCACTTCATGAGGAGTCAATTCCCGTGCATCGCCAGCAGATAAACCATGAAGGGTTAAATAACCATATCGTTCTCGTTTTAATTTTAATACAGGATGACCGATTGCCTCGAACATCCGGCGAACTTGACGGTTCCGACCTTCATGAATCGTAATTTCGACAATAGCTGATTGCTTCCGTTTATCAATAGACAACACTTTTGTCTTCGCAGGAGCGGTTTTACCATCCTCAAGCTGGATGCCTTTTTCTAATTTTCTTAAGTTTTCACGAAGTGGGATACCTTTGACTTTTGCCACATACACTTTATCCACTTCATGTTTTGGATGCATAAGGGCATTTGCAAATTCCCCATCATTTGTTAATAAGAGTAATCCCGATGTATCATAATCGAGACGACCAATCGGATAAATTCGTTCTTTAATATGTGGAAAATAATCGGTTACGACTTTTCGATTTTTATCATCCGATACCGCTGAAATAACACCGCGTGGTTTATAAAATACAAAATAAACAGGTGCTTCCTTTTGTAAAGGAACTTCATTAACCTCCACCTTATCATTCGGACCTACTTTAATTCCTAACTCTTTGACCACTTGACCGTTTACCTTTACTTTGCCCTCTTTAATTAATTCTTCTGCTTTACGGCGCGAAGCCAGTCCAGCATGAGCAATTACCTTTTGCAGTCGCTCCATTTATTTTCACCTCATAATAATCTTGTTTGAATCGTATTCTTACACACAATCATACAATTATTACATAGTGTGATGCAAAAACAAAAGGTTTTTTAACATAGCCTTTTAAAAAAAGAGACATCTTTTACTGTTTCCATTGAGTGTAGCATAGAATATCCATTTTTTCCAAAAATAAGAATTTTAACATATAAAAAAACAGAGAGAGAGATCTACTCTGTTCAGTCAACCTTATTTTGTTCCAAATACTAAACTCACTACTGTAATAGCTGCTATGATGCCAATAAGGTCCGCCAGTAAACCAACTTTTAGCGCATCACCCATCTTCTTAACTCCAACCGCTCCAAAGTAGACTGTCAGCACATAGAAAGTGGTATCCGTACTACCCTGAATCGTTGCGGCAAGTCTTCCAATAAATGAATCCGGCCCATAGATAGAAATTAAATCACTCGTCATTCCAAGTGCTGCATTTCCAGAAATAGGACGAATAATCGCTAATGGTACAATTTCTGCTGGTACATGCAACAAGGAGAGCAACGGTCTTACGAAATTAATCGCATAATCTAAAGCTCCAGATGCGCGAAAAATAGAGATCGCTACAAGCATACCTACTAAAAAAGGAATGATGGAAAACGCCATAGAAATACCTTCTTTTCCGCCTTCAACAAATGTTTCATATGTCGGGACTTTCTTGAATGTACCATAAAGTAAGATGATACAAATAATGAGTGGGATTAACCAAACAGAAATCGTTGTAATCCAGGACAATGTTACTCCCTCCCGTTCCTCTTCCTTCTATGGTAAAAATAGCGATCAATGATAATGGCACCTACCGCCGATATAGCCGTTGCGAGAATTGTAGGAAATACAATATCTGTTGGACTTGCTGAATCATAGTTCATCCGTATCGCAATGACAGTCGTTGGAATAATGGTAATGCTGGATGTATTAAGGGCCAAAAAGGTAATCATCGAACGACTTGCCTGTCCTTTTCCATGATTCAATTCTTTCATTTCTTCCATGGCTTTAATGCCTAACGGAGTGGCTGCATTTCCTAAACCAAACGTATTTGCCATCATATTCGATAAAATATACCCCATTGCTGGATGATTAACAGGAATGTCAGGAAATAGCCATTTCATAAAAGGACGAAATAAAAATGATAATTTCTCAAGTAATCCTGAGACCTCGGCAATTTTCATTAACCCTAGCCAAAATACAAGGATGCTCATGAGTCCAATACATAGGGTAACAGCCTCTTTTGCACTCTCGAATAACGCCTTATTCACCTCATCCATCGTTCCATTAAACATTGCAAATAAAACACCGATTACAGTCATTCCTACCCAAATATAGTTAACCATAGCTTTTCATTCCCAATATTGATTGAAAAATCCTTTTCCAAGACGAGATAAAGGATTGCTGATTAAAACTTTCCTCTGTTTCCCCGTAAAAAATAGTGCGTGTACCAATTTTTTCACCATCGAGATAAATATAAGCCTTACCTACGATTTCTGGGATATTTTTACGCTGATTCCATGCTTTTTTGGGTTTCAACAATTTGACTTTTATTTGAATTTGTTTCTGCTCATCTTGCGTTAATGGATAGATAAATTCATTCTTAATGTACGCGTGATTGTTGTATAATTTAACATCCAAATCAGTCAAAGCCCCCTCTGCTAAAACCGCAATGGGCTTATATGCTCTAAACGCCGATTCATACATTCTTATATGATCATTCCAATCATCCGGTGCATTAATCGTCACCGCAATTAAATCATGTCCATTTTTCGCCGCCGTCGAAACAAGCGTTCGTTTTGCTAATTTTGTATAGCCTGTTTTCCCTCCTGTCGTGTACTCATATAATCCAGTGAGCAATTTATTTTTGTTTCTCCAAACATAGTCCCAATTTTCCGTTGAGTTTGGAGCACGATGCACTTTTGTGCCAGCAATTTTCACATATGTTTCATTTTGCATAGCATAGCGAGTCAGAAGAGCCATGTCATAAGCGGTTGAATAATGATTTTCGTAGTATCTAAACCATGTGGATTCGAAAAATGAGTATCCTTCATCCCAATTTCTTCAGCCTTTTGATTCATTAACCAAATAAAACCATCCAGGCTTCCCCCAACCTTTTCAGCAATAGCAACTGCTGCATCATTTCCAGAGCGAAGCATCAAGCCATACACTAAATCCTCAAGCTTAATTTTTTCTCCTTCTTTCAAAAACAAAGATGAACCTTCTGTTCCAAATGCATTACCACTTACCGTCACCATTTCATCTAGCTCACCGGATTCAATCGCTAAAATAGCCGTCATAATCTTAGTAATGCTAGCAATTCTGCTTTTCTCATGTGCATTAACGTCATAAATAACCCGACCCGTTATTTCATCCATTAGAATGGCACTCTGCGCACTTACATCTATGGTTTGAGTAGTAGCCGTCGTTGGAAAGTACGTGGCAAATAACAAGATGACAATGCTTATCATTGCTAAACCTTTACCGTGAACATGCATGAAGTCCCCTCGTCCCTTTTCTTGTTTTTGTACAAGTTTATGCAAAGAGACAAGAGTTATGATAAGAAAAACGGAAGGTACCCGGTTAGCGGCCTATGATGTCAATAAGCCTTTCCAAATTAGCTTTTTTGCTCTCCTGAAAACGACGTTCTACGTATGGCCAGTTGACAATCTTCCACCACTGATCAACATACTGTGCTCGATTATTTTTATATTGTAAATAATACGCATGCTCCCATACATCTAAAACAAGAATAGGAATCGTATCCCACTGAGTTAAAATCATATGTCGTTCAGATTGAAGAATTTCTAATCGTCTAGCGCGTGGTACCCAGACAAGTATGGCCCATCCAACAGCTTCAACTTGCTTAGCAGCTTCACTAAAATGCTTTTTAAAGTTTGCAAAACTTCCAAAATCCTTTTCTAATTGTTTAAGCAATACTCCTTTTGGCTGACCTCCTCCCTTTGGACTCATCACTTCCCAAAACAGTGTATGTAAGTAATGACCGGACCCATGGAAAGCAGCTTCTCTTTCCCAATGCTTTATTAAAGCATAGTCATTCGTTTCTCTTGCTTGCTTCATTTTTATTTCCGCCTTATTTAAACCATCGACATAAGCCTGATGGTGCTTATCATGATGCAGGCGCATAATTTCCTCTGAAATAACCGGTTCTAATGCATTATATGGATACGGGAGAAGGGGAAGCGTATGTTTTCCAATTGGCACAGACTGTTCAGCAGGACCATCCTGCCGTTCCTTATTTTGATTGATATACTCAATAATTTCTTGATGAGCATGTGCCAACTCCATTTCCACCATTTGCATATCCTCATCTGTCGCTTCCTCTTTCTGTAAATGATATGCTAGCTGTGAAAGACGATCCAAGGTAGCCAATACCCTTTGCTCCGTCAACTCATTTCGTTCTAAAAAGACCGTAATCTCCATAATCCAATTTTCTACATCTTGACCATAACTCTTCACTTGCGACATAAAAACAGCTCCCCTTCGCATAAAATACCTTCTCTATCTACATATGAAAAAAATAACTAGATATGCACAGAAAAGCGGAAGGCACTCGTTTAGCGACGTATGGACTGGACTGCTCCGTATGAGATAAAGGAAACACGAAGAACGATAGTGATTCAATGTTGACTTATCGTAAGGAGGAGCGGGAAGTCCAGTAGGCGCTGGGTGCCTGGAGCTAGACAATCAGAAAAGCGGAACCCGCTTGGTCAGCTCGCTAAGAAAATAGGAAAAGACACGGATACGCTTTTTGCCTTTCGAGGGCTTTTATCTTTTTCCGTGCTGAGCTAGCCGGTGAAGCTAGACAAAAAGCGAAATGCTCAGAGCATAAAAAGCTCTGAGCATTTTTCTGTATTAATATTAATGCTGATTAGCCTGTGGGTTTGGTATCATTTTTATTTGCTAAATTCACTACTAATTGTTATTTTGTACTTCAAATCCGAACCCGTTACAATCCCTCACTGTTTTTTATCTATTAAGCGTAAAACCATGACACTTTTAGGTTAGGGAGTGGTTAACTATTTAGATTGCATCATTTTCGTACGATAATCCGTCTCATAAAACTCTAATTCTTCGCGCATCGCTTGGAATCCATTTTCTAATTCTTTCAAAATAGCAAGGATGCTCTCTGGCACTTCAGCATGAAACTTGATTGAGTTCTTCCCAGTATATGCAGCACGACTATCCTCGTACCAGCGATCAGACTTAGGAGAGAAATATTCCTCAATACATTGATGATAAATTTTATAAAGCGTTTTTTCAGCTGCTGCTTTATTAAACATTTCATTTTTAAGAATAATCTGACAGACTTCTAATCCCTCTTCACAATTAACAAGCAATCTTCGAAGACTTGATAAAATACCTTTATAATATTTTTCATCTCCATTTTTTTCTTGTTGGAGTTTAGAAAATGTTGTTTCATTCAAAAAGTTTTCTAGCCTTTCTACTGTTGTTTCTAAAAAAACTTGAACATCCTTAAGTTGAGACTGTACAATCGTATTTCCCATCCTCAAACCCTCCTTAAGTCGCTTTATTATTTTGGTAATTCAAAATCCCTGTTGTCATAACCAAAACAAGTAGTAAATACACCCCAGTAAAAGATCATCTTAGAAAATCAAAGTTGAATTTATCTTATAGTATCACAGTCTTAAGAGAAAATGTCATTCAATTGATTGCTGAAATTTCTCAAAAAATAAATCTGCTTCCCCTGCCTCATAGTTGTCTTCTGGTAGATTCGTTATCTCCGGTAATTCCTTTAAAGATTTAAGACCAAAGTAATCCAAGAATTCCTTCGTCGTACCATATAAATAAGCTCTTCCTGGTCCTTCTGCCCGACCAACTTCTTTAATAAGGACTTTGGAAACAAGTGTATGAAGAGGTCTTTCTGTTTTGACTCCTCGAATTTCTTCTATTTCCACTCTCGTAATCGGTTGTTTATAGGCAATAATAGCCAATGTCTCCAGTGCTGCCTGAGATAATCCATGTGTATTCGTGGATTCAATCAGCTTTTTTAAATAGTCAGAATGCTCTTTTTTTGTTGCAAGCTGGAATACACCGGCCATTTCTACTATATGAATCCCTCGTGTATCTGTGGCATAATCCTCCTTTAAACTTTCCATAATATCCGTTACTTGAAGCTCTGTAATGTCAAGCACAGAAGCCATTTGCGAAATGGAGAGTCCAACATCTCCTGATGCAAAAAGCAAGGCTTCGACGATTCCCTTCCATTTACTACTTTCCAACTGGTTCTACACCATCCTTAGCTGCAATCCATATGTCTGAAAAACTTTTCTCTTGTTCAACCTTAACCTCATTTTTCTTCATCAATTCAAGTAAAGCAAGAAACGTTAGAATAATATGCCCTTTCACTGGTTCTGTGAATAGTTCATAAAAGTTTTTTCTTCCCTTAATCAACTTGAGTTCAGATACAATTTCTTCCATCCTTTTCTCGATAGAAATCTCTTGTTTCGTTACTCTAGTATGCAAGGGCTTTTGTAGTTTTTGTCTACGAAGTAATTTTTGTAAAGCACCCAGCATGTCATAAAGAGTAATATCTAAGTTTTGCTGCTCACTAGCCGCTTCCTTTACATACTCTGATAAATCACTTGGTGGCTTCGTAAACATTAAACTCCGCTCTTCTTCTAACGTTTTAAATGTAAGTGCAGCGTGCTTGTACTTTTTGTATTCTAATAGTTTTTCAACAAGTTCATCACGGGGATCTAATTCAAAACTTTCATCATTTTCATCTATTATCGGTTCATCCTCATGCTTAGGTAACAACATTTTGCTTTTAATAGCCAGTAATGTTGCCGCCATTACTAAATATTCGCTAGCGATATCCAGTTCTAAATGCTGCATCGTATGAATATAGCCCAAATATTGATCAGTAATTTCAGCCATTGGGATATCGTAAATATCTATTTCAAGGCGATTGATTAAATGAAGGAGTAAATCCATCGGTCCTTCAAAAGCATCAATTTTTATATTATAACCCATTATACAACCCCATATTTAAATCAAATTAGCCCATAGTTGCGCCATTCTTACCTATCTTAGTATAGAGGATTCCAATCATTTATCCAATATCCAAAAAATCTTAAGGTTAGATTTTAGTATACTAGGCCCTCGCCCAAGCAATTTTCACAAATGTACATAATCTAGAAATGTAATAAAAAGTAAGCATCAAAAGGAGGTACTTATTATGGGTGGTGCAGGTTTCGTACACGGCAGCGGTTTCGCGTTAATCGTAGTATTATTCATTTTGTTAATTATTGTCGGTGCTTCTTGGTTTTAATACACCATAACAATTTGGCTGATTGCTAAGCAATCAGCCTTTCCTATTCTTAAAACTTTTCGCTTGTGATAGAATCATTAAGAATGAAAGGAGAAGCTATGTTAAATTATCCGAAAGCATATGTATCGTACTTAGTTCATTTTCACGGAGATCGGGATTTTTTTGAATGTCACGAAATTCTTGAAGAACATTGGAAAAAAGTGAGCCCTAGAGACCGAAGCTCTCATTGGGTAGGGTTTATCCAAATAGCCGTCGCTTTATATCATGAACGAAGAGGTAATCGTCCCGGTGCCATTCGAACAATTACAAAAGCAATAAAAATCTTAAACCACAAGAAAAGGGAACTACAACAACTTGGACTAGATGTAGACAAGCTTCTAGTATTGCTAAAAAAGACAAGAGATCGAATGATTACTTGTCTGCCCTACGAAAACATCAATCTCCCGCTTACTGATGAACGTCTTATCACACAATGTATCGATCAATGTAATCAATTGGGATTTATATGGTGCAGCAACAACCCATTTACTGACCCTCACATCATAAATAAGCACATGAATCGGGATCGTTCAGGGATTATTCAAGAACGAGAGCGCCAAATAAAAATTCGTGCACTGAAAAATAGAGGCTGACAAACGTCACCCTCTATCTCTATTCTATGTTTGAGTGTTTATTTCAGCTTCGACTGTTTCACATTTAGTTAAGAAAGCTGCCGTATACTCATTTGCCTTAATTTCTTTATCGGGATAAAGTTCTTTTAAAGCTCTAACCATGGACTTCCCGATACCTTGTTGACGATAGGAAGGATTAACAGAAATATGCTGAATTTCTATCCACTCTACAAAGAGCTCTGTCCCTATTAAACCAATTATTTCTTCATCTTTCCAAAGAAATAACTGCATATCTTCATCCGTCTCATAGCTTTTCATCGTTTGTTGAAGTTTTTTAATGTCACGTTCATCAGGCATAAATGACAATAAACCCATCGCGAACTTCTCGTATGCTTTTTTATACTTAATTAACATATAATCCCTCGTTACCACATAACGTTTTAGTTACTTCCTTTTTATTTGACAGTTTACGTTATTAGAAAAACAAGACTTCTCTTCCCTAATGGCGAAAGTTAATATACCGAAAACCCCTCTTTTCTTATACTACATTCTAGTATAAAAGGGTGCTTCACTATGATATTTAATATCATACATAAAAATCAATATTGTTTCAACATCCTTTAAAATGTTGTCTGACGCCTCTCTTTCATTTACGTGATTATTCTATCACAAATTCTTTTACCTAACTATGACAATATTTCTATTTATCAGTCTTTTATTCCCCTTGATTGTAGTGTTTGATACAATATATGAGGGTACGGTGGAACATTTTTACTTGCAATCTTCCTTTCTTTTTACTACATTGTAAAACGAGTACAGCTTTTTATTACAGGCATCTTTTATAATATAATTCGTTCACCCAAGCTGAGGAGGAAAAAAATATGAATGGTAAAATGATTAAGAAATGGACGATTATTACGGCTCTATTATGTCTAATCGTACCGTATAAAGCATTTGCGGATGTAGCTGCTGGAGATATGATTGTCACTCTTGGCGAAAATTTAACTACCGAACAAAAAAATATGCTTTTATCAGAAATGAATGTTCCAAATGATGTACAAACAATAACGGTATCCAATGCGGAAGAGCATCAATATTTAGGCAGCTATATTTCAAAAGCCTTAATTGGAACCAAAGCCATCTCATCTTCATCTGTTACATTTGAGCAATCAGGCTCTGGATTAAAAGTTGAAACCAAGAATATTAACTGGGTTACAGAAGAAATGTATATTAATGCATTAGCAACAGCTGGTGTGAAAGATGCTTCTGTTTATGTCACAGCTCCTTTTTCTGTATCTGGGACAGCTGCATTAACAGGTATCATTAAAGCATATGAAGTTTCTTCTGAGAAGGTTATTCCAGAGGATGTAAAACAAGCAGCCAATCAGGAGATGGTCACTACAGCTAAGCTTGGTGATGAGATTGGCACAGAACAAGCAGCTGCCTTGGTTACAAACATTAAAGAAAAAATGGCTGAAAATACACCTCAGACAGAAGAAGAAACTAGAGCCATCATTGAGGCTGCCGCCCAAGAGCTAGGAATCACACTAAACGAGGACCAAGTGCAAAGTTTACTAGATTTATTTAATAAACTAAAAGAATTAAATATTGATTGGAACGCTGTCGGCGATCAATTAACCGAAGCAAAAGAAAAACTAGATACCTTCCTCCAATCAGAAGAAGGCCAAACATTTCTTGAAAAAATTAAAGAAGTCTTTGCCAGCCTAGTTGACGCAATCGCATCACTCTTTAAATAAGAAAAGCGGATATACCCGGTTAGCAACATAAAAGGGTCTGATCCCACACTCTATATCTGTATATAGAGATTGTGGGTCAGACCCTTTTTTATCTATTCACTTTATTACTTACAATCCACAACTTCTTGCAATGCTAAATCTAAACGAACGATATCTTCATAGGTTTCACGTTTCACAACTAAACGAGCTTCACCGTTTTCTACGAAGACTACAGCTGGACGAGGAATTCGGTTATAGTTATTAGCCATGCTATAGCCATAAGCTCCTGTACAAAATACTGCTAACACATCACCACGACCTGCTTTAGGCAATGGCAAGTCCCAAATGAGCATGTCACCACTTTCACAGCATTTCCCTGCAATTGATACGGTTTCTTCTACTGTATCTAAAGGACGATTTGCTAACACAGCATCATACTTTGCTTCATAAAGAGCTGGACGAATATTATCACTCATGCCTCCATCGACCGCTAAATACTTTCTCACTTCTGGTACTTCTTTTTCAGAACCAACTTCATACAAGGTAATTCCGGCATCACCCACTAATGATCGACCTGGTTCAATCCAAATTTCAGGCATATCCAAAGCAGAATCAGCAATTTGTGCTTGCACCTCACGTACAATCTCTTCTACATATTGTGAAGCTGGAAGCGGTTTATCTTCTTTTGTATAACGAATGCCAAAACCACCGCCAAGATTTAATACTTGTGGTTGAAAACCAAAAGATGCCTGCCAATTTCTTAATTGCCCAATGATTTTTTGTGCGGCTAAAATAAAGCCTGTTGTTTGAAAAATTTGAGAACCTATATGGCAATGTAATCCCAGAACATGAATCCAATCGCTTTTTAAGGCATATTTTAACGCCTCTTCTGCTTGACCGTTCATTAAATCAAAGCCAAACTTAGAATCTTCTTGACCTGTTAAAATATAGTCATGCGTATGTGCTTCAATTCCGGGCGTTACTCGAAGTAACACGTTCATTTTTTGCTCTCGTTTTGTACAAATTTCTTCTAAAAGAAGGAGTTCTGAAAAATTATCAACGACAATACACCCAATTTGATAATCTAAAGCCATATGTAGCTCTGCTTCACTTTTATTATTTCCGTGAAAATGAATTCTTTCTGTAGGAAAATTTGCTTTTATGGCTGTATACAGCTCTCCACCCGATACTACATCCAATGATAAACCTTCTTGCTCGGCTACTTGAATCATTGCAATCGAAGAGAATGCTTTGCTTGCATATGCCACTTGTGCGGAAACGCCTAATTTTTCAAACGTCTTTTTAAACCCTCTTGCTCGTTCACGAACTAAGGCAATATCATATACATATAATGGTGTCCCATAGTTTTTAGTTAATTCAATCGTATCTACTCCGCCAATTTCAAGATGTCCTCGTTCATTGACGCGTCCCGTTCCATACAAATACATCAGTGTACCACCTTCCTAAATTAAAAGCGATTTATGACAAGAATGAGGCAGACCTATGAGAGTGTCGAACCACAGCTCGGCATCTTTCTTTTAGTCAGCCTCATTTCATCTAATCTCTCTCGCTTTTTATGAATAAACCTAAATTACCATAACTTTTTGACAACATCAACCTTTAGATTCTTTTGGCTGACGATATTTGTCTTGTGGATGGACAATACTTGGTCGTTCAATTGAACCAGGAAATGGTCTTCTAAAAATAATATGAGATAATGCTTTTGGCTGAAATGGGACGAGTGGCCATAAATAAGGCGTATTTAACGTTTTCATACCTATTAGAAGTAAAATAAGCAGTGTCGATCCAATAATGAAACCTGGCGTTTTAAATATGACAACGGCAAGCAGAAGCATAACTCGTGCTATTTTATTAGCCATGCCTAGCTCATAGCTTGGTGTTACAAATATTCCGACTGTTGCTACAGAAGCATATAGAATTACTTCAGGAACAAATAAACCAACATCAATCGCAATTTGTCCGATTAGCACAGCGGCAATTAAGCCCATCGCCGTCGATAATGGGGTTGGCGTGTGAACCGCTGCCATTCGTAAAAATTCAATCCCAATATCCGAAATAAAAATTTGAAGCACAATCGGGATTTTTGTGTGTTCATTCGGTCCAATAAATTCTAGTTTATCTGGTAAAAGGGTAGGTTCCAAAACAAATAACAACCATACAGGTAATAAAAAAAGGGAAACGAAAATTCCTAAAAACCTAACCCAGCGTATCAGCGTACCTACAACTGGTGATTGCCGAAATTCTTCAGCATGCTGCATATGATGGAAAATGGTAGTTGGAGTAATGATAACACTCGGTGACGTATCGGTATAAATAAGAACATGACCTTCAAGCAAATGAGTCGCAGCCACATCAGCCCGTTCTGTAAAACGGACGAGTGGATAGGGATTATAGGATTGTCTTACAATAAATTCTTCGACCGTTTTATCGGACATCGTTAAGCCATCAATTTTAATCGAATTTAGCTCTTTATGAATGATCTCAACTAAGCCTGGATCTGCGATATTTTCAATATATCCAATCGCAATATCGGCTTTAGAGCGTTCTCCGACTTTTAACATTTCAAAGCGCAGCCGCTCATCACGAATTCTCCGTCTTGTAATAGCTGTATTGATAATAATATTTTCAACAAACCCGTCACGGGATCCGCGTACAATTTTTTCTGTATCAGGTTCTTGAGGCTGTCTTCCTGGATAGCTTCTCACATCAACCACAATTCCGATTGGTGTTCCATCCACTACGATTACAATAAGACCTGATAACACTTGATCCACCAATTCATCCATCGTTTTAATTTCAGCAACAGATTGTTCAGCAATACTATTTTTGACTACATCATATACTTTTGTTGTCAGTTTTCCAGCTTCATTCAATTCAATTAACGTTTCCATTATTAGAATAATGAAACTGGTATCACAGAGTCCATTTACATAATAAATATGTACATCTTTTTTTAACAGCGTAATTTTTCGAACGCCTAAATCGAAACTCTTCCCTAAACCAACACGCTCTTTCATATAATGTTCAACTTCTGAAACGGATTCAGGTATCGGTTTCTTGTTCTGTTCGTTTTCTTTCGTCACGATATTTGCTCCTCTCTAAGATGATTTCTACTGCTAGTTTTGTAACCGGAGATCCTTTTCGATAGTCGTCTACTTGGGCCATTTTACCAATATCACCAATCCCCACAACGATGGGAGCATCGAGCTCATCAATACAATAAACAGTATCTCCCATTACTTTGCCTATTTCCATCTCTTCCATACCGTATTTATCTACACCTTTAGACGTTAAATTTCCATAGCGGTCAATACTAACATCTACTTTTGTCCATTCTTCCCTTCTCGTTTTTGAAGCAACTGCAATAATCCCAAGAACCTCAATCGAGGGATCAGTTGCAACGATTCGCATAGCCCTCTCACCAGCGCCTTCCCCCACATATCCACTATCATCAAACATCACTAATACAGGATCAGATTTTGCTTTATGTATAAGACGGACCAACTCTTTTCCAGAAAGATGTGATGGATTGCCTTGTGACATAGAAATACAACGTCCGCCTACTTCGCGAGCGACATACTGAATCGCCTTTTTTGCATATTTATCGCCATCCGTAATGAGAATCACCTTTCGCTTTTGCCCCATCTTTTTCTTCCTTTCTACAAATCAACAAAGTAGATCCACTGATATAACGAACCGACAATTTTCCCAAAAACAAGCGCCATCATTAAATAAATAATTTTTTCTTGAATCCCTAATCGCTTCGCGAGGATTGGAAACACATTTAATACCTCTGTTAAAGCTGCGGCTAGCATGCCATTAAAAATACCATCTGCAAAGCCAATTGGTATGAGCACCCACTTCGTCCAAAAAAGCTTCATTTCTTGTAATCCAAGCCACGCACCAATGACAACACCTATCACAATTGCCCATTCGTAAAAATGAATGTATTGCATGGATTTAGTGAGTTGAGTAAGTCTCGGTATAACACCTAATACCGTTAAAAAGGCAACAAATCCAGCCCCTACTGCAAAACCACTAGCTAGTCCTAAAAAAAGGCCAAACAGCACTTTACCGGTTATCAAGATGTCTAACACTTTCCTTATTTTCATTTAATATAACGTACTGATCTAAATCCTGTTGATAATTAAACATTTCAATTTCTAGTGGGCTAGGCTCCTCATTAAATCGCTTTTTGAAAAAATGATTAAAAAATAAAATCATTCCGAGTCCAAGACCAATACTATAGGGAACTTGGATCAACAACGGTTTCTCATCCACTTTTCCAGTAATAATGGTAAATAACTTTTGGTGTACCTCTCTCATGCTCACATCCACATGAAAATTCATAATCGTCATCATAGCGCCAAAGAAAAGTAATAACCATACAGCAATAAAAGATAAAATAGAAACCTTCTTTTTTTCGTAAATTACTTCAATAATTGTTTGTGATGGGCCAAATGTTTGGATTTCTAGCGATGGGTCAATCGATTGGATCTTTTCAATCATTTGGGTTAAATCGATAATAATAATATTTTTATCTTCTGATGTCACCTTGTGTAAAATCTGTTCTTCTACCATTTTCACTTTTTCATCTGCACCAATGATTCTTGCTACATCCTTAATTTTCACTTGTTGATTTTGCTTCACTTGCACCCGATTTCTCATTCGAATATAGATGATATCCATATGTATCACATCCAGCTTATTAATTTTTTCCTATATCTAGTATGCATGAGAATTTGCTTGAACATGCAGAAAGAATAGGATAACCAATAATTAACAAGCAAAAGACCACATGAATCATTGATTCATGTGGTCTTTCATTTGCTGTAGAATTTTCTTTTCTAATCTTGAAACCTGTACTTGCGAAATCCCAAGGCGTGCTGCCACTTCTGATTGTGTCTGATCTTTATAATATCTAAGAAAGACAATTAACCTTTCCCGTTCATCTAGTCCATGAATCGCTTCTTTTAAGGCAATTTGATCAAACCATTTTGTCTCATTTTGATCAGCAATTTGATCTAAAAGGGTAATAGGATCCCCATCATTTTCATATACCGTTTCATGAATGGAAGATGGGTTACGATTTGCCTCCTGTGCCATAATGATATCCTCTGGAGACAGTTCTAGATGCTGGGCTAATTCATTTACTGTTGGGACTCTGCCATTTACTTTAGAAAGTTCTTCTTTAGCACGCCGAATTTTATTAGCCATTTCCTTCAATGAGCGACTTACTTTTACAGTCCCATCATCACGAATAAAACGTTGAATTTCGCCGATAATCATTGGCACTGCATAGGTTGAGAATTTCACTTCATAGGATAAATCAAATTTATCAACAGATTTTAATAGACCTATACAGCCAATCTGATACAAATCATCTGGTTCGTACCCTCGATTCAAGAAACGTTGAACAACTGACCATACCAATCGTAAGTTACTCTGAACAATCAAATCACGCGCTTCTTGATCGCCACTCTGACTGCGTCGAATTAAACTCCGCAATTCTTCATCTTTTAAATGGACCTGGGCTTTTTTACTTTTCTCATTCTTTACCTCAACATCCATAGGCAAGTCTCCTTAATTGCACAAAGCTTTACTTTTTGTTAAGTGCTTTTTTAATCGAATAATTGTGCCTTCGCCTTGGTGAGAAACAATATGAATTTCATCCATAAAGTTTTCCATAATCGTAAAGCCCATACCCGAACGTTCAAGTTCTGGCTTTGTGGTAAAGAGCGGCTGCTTTGCCTCTTCTACATCTTCAATGCCTACTCCTTCGTCCCGAATCGTCAGTTCTACAGTATCGCCTTCTATCACAACAGCAATATAAATGACACCATTTGGGTCATTTTCATATCCATGAATAATAGAGTTCGTGACAGCCTCTGACACAACCGTTTTAATTTCTGTTAATTCATCCATCGTTGGATCTAATTGAGCAATAAAGGCAGCAACTGTGACCCTTGCAAAGGATTCATTTTGGCTAAATGCTGAAAATTTAATTTCCATTTTATTTTTCATCATTACGCTACCCCCAGTCTTTGCAAAGCGTTTTTTTCAGAAAGTTCTACTTTAACAATTTTAAACAACCCTGACATTTCAAATAACCGCTTTACTGCTGGAGAAATAGCACAAATAATCATTTCACCATTATTTTTCTTTACTTTTTTATACCGCCCAAGGATAACTCCAAGTCCTGAACTATCCATAAAATGCAGTTCTTCTAAATTTAAAACAATATGCTTAATCTCATTTTTTTCAATTGCATGCCTCTGCCTGCAATCTTAATTGTTCTGCTGTATGATGATCTAATTCTCCTTTGAGACGAATCAATAACACGGAACTTCTCGCTTCCATCTCCATAACAAGACTCACTATTAACAGCTTCCTTCACTGTCTTATAATGAGTCAAATTCTAGCTTTGCTTCGTGTATTCCTTCTTATAAACAAAACTAGTGTCGATTCGCCTAAATTAGTTTAGTTATGACAATTTATGCTATTTCGTTTGTGAAAACATGCCGAAAGCTCGCTTATACAATTGCCACCAGCTGGCTTTATCAATGTCTTCTTTCGCTACAATTGGTGATTCGACATACACTTTTCCGTCTTTTTTAATTTGTAAGGTACCAATCTTGTCTCCTTTTTTAATAGGGGCTTTTAAATCTTTATTCATCTTAATGTTTTTTGAAAAATCTTTCGGATTGCTTCCTTTTTTGGTGAGGACAGAAATAGGTTCACTTGTTACTCCAGTAACTGTTTTTACATTGCCCTTACTTACCTTTGACTCCGTTAATACTTCATCCTTTTTGTAGATTGGATGAGTGGTGTATTGTGAAAATGCATAGTCTAGCATTTTGGTGACTTGGGCATTTCGTTCTTTTGGAGAAGGTGCCCCAAATACAACAGCAATAACCCTCATATCTCCTTTTTTAGCCGTTGCTGTTAAACAATATTTCGCTTCAGTTGTGAATCCTGTTTTCAATCCATCTACACCCGGATAAAATTTCACTAATCGATTCGTGTTGACTAGCCAAAACTTCTTATCCGTATTTTCACGAAGATAGTCTTCATAGGTACCCGTAATTTTGTAATTAATTGATATTTCAACAATTCTTTAGCCATGATTGACATATCACGAGCTGAACTATAGTGATCAGCTACTGGCAGTCCTGTTGCATTTTGAAATTTTGTATTTTTCAAGCCAAGCTCTTTTGCTTTTTCATTCATCTTCTTAACAAAGGCTTCTTCTGATCCCGCTAGTCTTTCTGCCATCGCAACGGATGCATCATTAGCCGAACCAATCGTAATCCCTTTAAGCATTTCGTTCCGTAGTCATTTGTTCCCCTGGCTCGAGGAAGATTTGAGAACCACCCATCGAAGCTGCATATTCACTTGTTCTGAATTTTTTCCTTTATGTAGAAAGCTCACCTTTTTCGATTGCTTCCATGATTAACAGCAGTCGTCATAATTTTCGTCATACTTGCAGGGGAAAGTCTTTCATCTGCATTTTTATCATATAAAACTGTTCCTGTATCTCTTTCAATCAGAATGGCTGATTTAGCATTTTCGGCCAATTCAACTCCTTTATCTTCTTCAGCTTTTGTATACGGGAATAGCAAAGCCTGCTGTTAACAACACCGTTAAACCTAGAGAAAGAATCCGCTTCATCTCCATACCCTCCAATCTTTATAGCATTTATTTTTTCCATATAATCCAATTTTATACAATCAGAAATATAAAAAAGACATCTCAACAGTTCGAGATGTCTTCGGCCAAGATTGCTTTATAAATCAGAGTTGGTTTATTTGGTTTATTCACTTTCTCTTTTATAATGGTCATGGCGTGCTTATCCACTTTACTTGTTTATATTTCTCTCACAATTTCTTTTACAAAATGGATAAAACGCGACTTTACTTTTTCACTTGTTTCCATTACTTCGTCATGAGATAATGGCTGATCAAGTATACCTGCTGCCATATTCGTTAGACAAGAAATACCAAGCACCTTCATCCCACAATGGCGGGCCACAATGACTTCAGGAACTGTAGACATTCCGACAGCATCACCACCGAGCACTCTTGCCATTCTTACTTCCGCAGGTGTCTCATATGTAGGGCCTAAATTGCCTACATAAATCCCTTCTTTCACATCCAAATTTTGTTTATAGGCTACTTGTTTAGCTAACTTTCGTAATTCTTTGCTGTACGCTTCGGACATATCGGGAAAACGTGGGCCAAAGCGTTCATCATTAGCTCCAATCAACGGATTCGTTCCCATAAAGTTAATATGATCGGTAATGAGCATTAAATCTCCGGGAGCAAAGCTTTCATTTACACTACCTGCAGCATTCGTCACAACTAATGTTTCTACGCCTAGTAGCTTCATCACACGCACAGGGAAGGTGACCTTGTCCATTGAATAGCCTTCATAGAAATGAAAACGTCCTTGCATCGCCACCACCTTTTTTCCGCATAATTCACCAAGCACTAATTGTCCTGCATGTCCTTCAACTGTCGATACAGGAAATTCAGGGATTTCATTATATGGTAAAATAATAGGCTGTTCAATTTCTTCCGCGAGGACACCAAGTCCTGAACCTAGAATTAAGCCAATCTCTGGTTGATCTATGATGTTACTTTTAATAAATAAAGCCGCTTTTTCGATTAGTTCATACATTAGCAAAGCCCCCCTTTAGTCCAATTCAGCTAATTCTTGAAGAATATAGATACATGTTCAGCTTTCTATAATTCTATTAAAAGTTACGCACGCGGATGGTACTTAGAGTACACATCTTTAATCCGAACATTCGTAATATGAGTATAAATTTGCGTTGTAGAAATATCAGCATGTCCAAGCATTTCTTGTACCGACCGTAAATCCGCTCCGTTCATTAATAGATGAGTCGCAAATGAATGACGCAATGTATGTGGTGTAATTTCTTTTTCAATATCCGCTTCTTTTGTCAGTTTTTTTAAAATTTTCCAAAACCCTTGTCGCGTTAATCGATTTCCATGATGGTTTAAAAATAAAGAATCCGTACGATGGTTTGCACGAACAAATTTCCCTCTCCCTTTTTCCAAATATGCGTCAATAGCCGTTAATGCTGTTTGTCCAATAGGAATAATACGTTCTTTATTTCCTTTACCAATACAGCGTACAAACCCCATCAGCTTATTCACATCGCCTATATTAAGCGAAATAATTTCACTCACCCGCATCCCTGTCGCATACAATAGTTCAAGCATTGCCTTATCGCGAAGCCCGTATTCGTCATTCGCTTTTGGAGCATCAAGAAGTGCTTCCACTTCTTCCATACTAAGCACCTTTGGCAGACTTCGTTCTGGCTGTGGTGTTTCAATATGCACTGATGGATCTTGATCGGTCACTTTTTCACGTAATAAAAACTGATGAAATGAGCGAATAGAAGCAATATGACGGGCTAATGTTTTAGAAGATTTCCCTTGGTCCTTTAAATGAGCTAAAAAATGCATAATATTCGTCCGTCGAGAATCATTCCAATCCTTAATTTGTTCAATCTTTGTCACATACTGCAAATAGGATTTTAAATCACGTTCGTAAGAAACAAGCGTATTCTTCGCCAATCCTTTTTCAATTGTTAAAAAATGAATAAAATCTCTAATTTGATCTTCCATATTTTCATTACTCCCCATTTAAATAAAACAACAATAAACGATCTAGCCATGTATTTGACTCTGACTCTACCGCTTTTGTTACTTTAATAGCCGCTCCTTGTGGCTCATCATACCGATGATAGCTTTGATATTCTTGATTTAACCATACCATTCCAATATAAAAAAGAACAGTAAAGCTCACAAAAAGAACTAAGACTTTACAGGTATGTAAAACAAGCGCTATTGATGTTTTCATAAGCGTCCTCCCATCTTGGCATTGCTCTATACTTCCAATCTATGCCCTGGGAGACAAGTTTTATACATTCTAAAAAAAGAAAACCTTTTCCTTAATAAGGAAAAGGCAGGTTGTTATTTTTCTTCATTGTCATCTGTTTTGTCATGGCAACGATGACAAATGCCATGGAACGTTAATCTATGGTCTTTTATCTTGAAATTCCAGTCGCGCTCTACAATCGCCTCGACATCATCAAGTAAATCTTCTTGAATTTCATCTACTGCACCACATTCCACACAAACGAGATGATGATGAAAATGTGCTGCTCCTTCTTGTCTCAAATCGTAACGGGAAACCCCGTCTCCAAAATTAATTTTATCTACAATTTTTAGTTCGGTTAGCAACTCTAACGTACGATAAACCGTTGCTAATCCAATTTCCGGCGAATTTTCTTTGACAAGGAGGTAAACGTCTTCGGCGCTTAAATGATCCTCTTCGTGTTCAAGTAAAACGCGGACGGTCGCTTCTCGCTGAGGCGTCAATTTGTAGCTGGACGAGTGCAACTGCTTTTTTATTCTATCTATTCTTTCTTCCATACCTAATTCCCTCCCGCGCCGCTATCTGTTCTATTATAACAAATGAGGGAACACTGTCAAAAGACATTTCATCTAGATTCATAAAAATTTTTATTTATCTAACATACTTACGACACTTTCCATCAATACAGGTGATAAATACGCTTCAATGGCTCCAGCAGCGATTAAGAAAAAAATTGAAATAACTAGTGAAAATAAGTAACGAATAAGGACAGGCTTTAGAGGTGTCCTTATTTGCTTTAAAAAAAGACGACTAATCATTTTTATGGACAGCGACACAGCAAGAACGCTAATGATGATAAAGACCGGCACGATAAAAATATTTTGTGGCAAAATAGACACAAATGAAAGTAAAAAACCACTCCAGCCCATTTGATTCACTAAAAAACCAACCGTAAAGCCCACGACCATTCCTTTTAAAAATAATAAAATTAAAATGACTGGTAACCCAATAATAGAGATGCCCAAAATCCAAATGACACTGATATATTTGAAATTATGTAACACACTTTGACTAAACATTTCGTTTGTGGTGGCTACTTCGCCTTGAGAAACTTGTCCAAAAAATTGCGATAAATAATAAAATAGATCTTCTTTTTGTGAAAAACTTAAACTATTGACGAGCACAGCGCCAAATATAACCCCCATTAAAAACAGCACAGTAATAAAAACATAAAGTGAGGAATGTTCGCTAATATGTTTGATTACGGCATTTTGTAGCAATGATTTTTTTCTCATCTCTCTTCCTCCCAATTCTACTTACTAGAATCTATGTCGTTCATTGGGATTTATGCGTCATAAAATAGAAAAACTGTCCATAAATCAGTTTACCTGACTTATATGACAGTTCCGTTACTTATTGAACGATTTTACCGTAACGTCCTCCCCCGCCTACTTCAAAAGACAAATTCCCCATTCTTGCTAAATCAATATAATGAGCTAATTTTTTGGGAACGATCTCTTCTAATTCTTCAATGGCTACATGGTGCAAAATATTCATTTCTGTCCCAAACGCCTGAAGCAATCGGTCTAACGTTTTTGGACCAAGTCCCGGAATAAAATCCAACGGCACTTGATAGATATATGGAGGACGTAGGCGAGTCTTTTCTATTTTTTCAGATAGCTCTCCAATTCTAGTTGATACACCTTTAATAATATGTTTAGAGTTGCACGCTGGACAAACTGTTTCCCCATCCTCTACTTGTTGATAACAGTCACTACAAACCGTCTGATGATATTTGCCAAGCAAAGGATTTAAACCATAATTCGCCGTGATTTCTCGCCCATCTATTTCTTGGAGTGCTTTTTTCAGCTCTGTAAAGCTTGCTTGCTCCAGTCGCATTTTTTGATATTCCCGAGCAATTTTTCCAAGCGAGTGGGCATCAGAGTTCGTTAAAAACACGTATTGTTCTAGCTCTTTTATCCCTTTGATCATCATCGTATCTGCACTAAGCCCAAGCTCCATTGCATGGATTCGAGCCGGATCAAATACCTCACTTACGCTCGCAATAACTCCTTTTCCATAAAGACTCTTAAATGGCGTAAACACATGAGCCGGAATAAACAAGCCTCCACATGAATGAACCTTCTCTTGCAAGGTGATGCCATCACAATAAATGCGCTGCGTACTTAACGTCATGTTTTTCACATACCCACTCATCCACTCTGAAAAAGATTTCATTGTTTCAAACGTAGGAAAATAAGCGAGAACATGAATCGGTCCATGACAATGTTCGTCATAGACTTCAATTTCCGCTCCAGGAATCAGCGTCACAGACCGATAACGTAAGCCACCTTGGGAAAGTTCAGTCATTTCACCACTTGAAATAAGTTCTTTTATTTCATCCAATACTTCGGGTGAATGACAATCGATAATTCCAATTAAGTCAAGACCCTTCCTATCACTAGCTGCTTGTAGGATATTCTTAAGTGTCAATGTTTTACTGCCTGTAATTTTGACCGCCTTACCGCTCTTCGTTCTACCGATATGAATATGAAAATCGGCATAATATTCATTCATTTATTGATTCAACGCCCTCTTCAATTGCAAAAACTGAACCGCATAAGCCGTTTTTGCATCATATATTTTTCCTTCTTGTACATAGCGTTCCGCTTCCTCTAGTGTTAGCTCCAATACCTCAACAAATTCATCTTCGTCCAAACTAGCTGGATTTTCTTTCTTCGATAAATGCTGTGCTACAAATACATGTACTAATTCATCTGCAAAACCAGGAGATGTATAAAAAGAAATGAGATGCTCCATTTTCCCACACACATAGCCTGTTTCTTCTTCTAATTCACGTTCTGCCGTTTTTAAGGGTTCTTCTCCTTTTTCTAGCTTACCAGCTGGGATTTCGACTAGGCTTCTTTCCAGCGCTTTTCGATATTGCTCTACCATGACAATTTTATTTTCATCCGTTAGCGCAATCACACAAACAGCTCCTGGATGCTTAATAATTTCCCGTTTACCCGTTTTTCCATCAGGCAATTGTACCTCATCCACCTGTAAACTAATCACTTTCCCAGTAAATATTTTTTCTGAAGACAATGTTTTTTCTTCAAATTTTTTCAACTTGTCCACTCCTCTGTTCTATTCAGCTTTTTTCTTCATATATTTTACCATTAATAACCGTGGAGGGCGATGTAATGAAAATTTATGTGTTGGAAAAAGGCATTATTTTCTCGGGGAAGGCATGGGAAATTAAACAAAAGCTAAAAGAATCGCAGCATCAATATACGTATGTAAATGATTGGATTACGGATATCCATGGACAGGCCCTAACAACGCAAAGAAAATCAATTTAAAAGAAAGATTGTAGAGAAATCCTATTTTTCTCTACATTTTTTTATTTGTACCCATTCCCTATATTTCTTCCTTCGAAAGGTTTAGGATAAAATGAAAGAATAGCAGTAATCATTCGAAAGATTTTCACTTTATTTATAAAGGGGATACATACTATGAAAACAAGAAAACTAGGCAACTCTGACATTTTCGTTTCAGAAATAGGCCTTGGCTGCATGTCGCTAGGTACCGATGAACAAAAAGCAGAGGAAATCATATCTGCTGCGCTAGATGAAGGCATTACCTATTTTGATACAGCTGATTTATATGATTTTGGAATGAACGAAGCCATTGTCGGCAAAACACTGCAAGCCCGCCGAGACAAAGTTATTCTAGCCACTAAAGTCGGAAATCGGTGGAATAATTCGAAAAATGGCTGGCACTGGGATGCCTCTCGTGCTTATATAACATCAGCGGTAAAAGAGAGCTTAAAACGTCTTGAAACAGATTATATTGATTTATATCAGCTTCATGGAGGCATGATTGAAGACAATATTGATGAAGTCATTGAAACATTTGAGGAATTAAAAAAGGCTGGGGATATTCGTGCATACGGCATTTCTTCGATTCGTCCGAATGTGATTAAACAATATACTGCAAAATCCAATCATGGATTCAGTGATGATGCAATACAGCTTACTTGATCGTCGCCCAGAAGAATGGTTTCCACTTCTTGAAGAAAAACAAATTAGCGTCATTGCCCGCGGTCCGGTTGCAAAAGGGTTATTAAGTGACGGCATGCTCGATAAATTAAAAGAGGATGGATACTTAAATTATAGCTATAACGAATTAAAGGAACTGCTTCCATTACTACAGGACAAGCTGTCTCCTCGAAAATTAAACGAAACCGCTTTGCAATATGTCCTTGCCGAACCAACCGTTGCAGCTGTTATTCCAGGAGCCAGTTCAGTCAAACAGCTTCGAGAAAACTGTCGACGCTGTGCGGAGTGAAGCTTTATCCTCTGAAGAACTTCAACTATTACGACAATTGACAAAAGCAAATGTGTATGATGTGCATCGTGACTAAGAAGCGCAACCCGTTTAGCGACGTAGGATTACGTCCTAGGAGATAAAGGAAACACGAAGAGCGTAATCGCGATTCGATGTTGACTTATCGAGTGGAGGAGCGGGAAGTCCATTAGTCCTGGGACTGGAGTAGAACAGTACGTCGAAAATTTATACTTCACGTACTAGAAAAGATTTATCTTTTATCCTCAATAATCATCAAAAAGAAGAGGATAAATCTATACTCTTATACCATCTATCCTCTTCGATTCGATTATTTAAAATTCTTCCAGTTCAAATTACTTTCTCCAAGCAATTCTTCAAATGATTTATTTTTCTCGCGTTGTTTTCTTTCCTCACGTTTTCTCGCTTCTTCTGCTTCTTTTTTCGCCTGTTCTGCATCGGTTAATTCTTTTTGCTTTTGACGAAGTTGAGACATGATGTCTTGATTAATAAGGTCACCCAGCTTCAAAGAATCTTCCTTATCTTGTTTCTTTGATGTATTTGTGTTGCGATGTTGTTTCTTTGCCATCGATAACCCCTCCTTACATTATTAAGATTATAACATGGAATACCGTTCATTTTTAGTTTTCTAATTCGGATGTTACAATAAGCCGTAAGAGGTGGATTTTTTATGAAAAAATGGTGGTTTGTCCTTATTGGAATCCTAACCTACGTGATTGGCATTGGGACCTATTTCTCTAACCGAATTATGTATATGAAGAAAAAAGAAGATGACTTCATTAGACAGCGTGAAATGAAAGCTAAACGACTAATTGTCAATGATGTTGAAGCACTACCAAAAACGGAGCTCCTCATTCCATCACCTTCAGGCTATTCGTTGAAATGTGTATGTATGGAACCTCATGATACGAAGAAATGGGTCATTATTTGTCATGGTGTGACCGAAAACAAAATCAACTCGATTAAATATGCGAATATTTTTATAAAATTAGGGTTTAACGCGGTCGTTTATGACCATCGGCGCCACGGTGAATCTGGTGGTAAAACAAGTAGTTATGGTCATTATGAAAAATTTGATTTGCAAGCAGTAATCGCTGAATTAAAAAGGCGGAAAGGAAACGATATACTCCTTGGCATTCACGGTGAATCCATGGGAGCAGTCACCACCCTGTTATACGCAGGAATGCTCCAGGATGAAGCTGATTTTTATGTCGTCGATTGCCCTTTTTCTGACTTTGAGGAACAAATTAAACATCAAATGAGCCAAGAAGTCCCACTACCTTCATGGACGGTTTTCCCAATTGGGCGAGCCTTTATTAGGCTGCGCGATGGTTATTGGACAAGTGAAGTCTCACCTATCGATTATGTACAAAATATCCAAAAGCCTGTTTTATTTATTCATAGCGAGCCGGACCTCTATATTCCGGTATCTATGACCAAGGATTTATATGAGAAAAAAGAAGGGCCTAAACAGCTTTATTTAGCCAAAAAAGGTGGCCATGCACAGTCTTATAATGAAAATCCTGAAGAATATGAAGCTAAAATTAGAGCATTTTTACACACATTTCTGGCGTATTAAGGGTGCTAATCGCACCCTTCTTTACTTTTTATACAAGCTTAACCGTGGGTTTAAGATTTGATTCGGACTCGTTAGCATAAAACTATTCACAGTCGGCTCAAATTTTACTTTCATCCTCTCATCGAAGAAAACCATTTTTGATTTTTCTATATAAATAGCCACCCCATTCGTTTCTACCTTCTTAAAATCGTCCTCTAGTTCAGAAATAAGCCAAAGAGCTGATACTCCATCAACTGCACAACCGCAACCATCTGTATCATATTTCAGTAGTAGATACCCGTTTTCCACGTCTATCTTTTCATTTATTTTCGCTACAGCAGCAGCTGTCCATTCAATATACATCTTATCCCCTCCCTACTATTCCATTATACAACCAAAAATTGTCTCACTAATGCTTTTAATAATTGTTTAGTTTCTTCTTCTCTCAAAGAAAAGTTATAAATGTTTACCTAATGTTAATAATCTTACTACCACAAAGCTTTCTACTTCTTATTCAGTAGTCTTCCAGTCAATTTGTCTGCAATATTTGGGAACAAATTATATAGAACACTCCCCATATTCATCCATCTCGGTAAATTTAACTCGCGCTTTGGACGAATCATTAATTGAATAATTTTTTCAGCGACATAATCAGATGTAAGCATAAACTTTTTTACACTTTTAACGTAATTCCCTGATTTGTCAGCAGTGCTGAAAAAATTAGTTTCAATTGGACCGGGGTTAACTGCTGATACAGAAATGTTTGTTTCTGCAAGCTCCATCCTCAAGCTATTTGTAAATCCAAGAACCGCATGTTTTGTTGCAGCATAACCACTTGATTTAGGTGTTGCAAGTTTACCTGCTTGAGAAGCAATATTTATAATATGACCAGTATTACGTTCAATCATTGAAGGCAGAACTTCCTTTGTACAGGCCATTAATCCCAGCACATTTACTTCAAACATCTTTTCAATATCCTCAAAATTTGCTTCATGAAATGAATCAAAAATACCAAATCCAGCATTATTTAGAAGGATATCAATATGGCCTACTTCTTGATGAATTTTACGAAAAGTGGCTTTCACTTGTTCATAATCGCTCACATCAAGTTGGTAATAAATAGATTTTTCTGATGTTTTTGTATTAATTACTTCACAAATCTCGTTTAATTTGTTGTTGGAGCGAGCTAGCAATATTGGTCGTGCGCCCATTTCAGCTACCTTTAGAGCAATCTTTTCACCAATCCCAGAAGAAGCACCTGTAATGACAACAATTTTTCCTCGTAATCTATTTACCATGCAATCCTAAACCTCATTAATCCATCTTGTGTTTCACTCACAATTTCTCCTAAATCCTCTAAATAATCGAGCTGACCAATCGTTTCTGACATTGTAAATCCAATTTCAGCACGATATACCTTTGGAAACAGTTGCTGGCAAATCTCATAAGCAGTCAGCGGCTTTTCCTCAAGCATGCTTTTCACTTGCATCGCACGATTATGCCGACGAGACATACGGAATGTAATAAGTTCATTTACATCCTCTATTTCCTCGCCATGGCCAGAATAAATTTTGGAAATAGGCATCTCCCTTAACCTTCTCAAAGATTCATTATATTGAAGGAGTGGGCGTACACGTTCTTCGCCTGAGAGAAGTGGTGGTTCTATAATCGGACTCGGCGAAATCTTAGCAAGTAATTGATCTCCCCCGAGTAACATCCCGTCCTTTTCTCGATAAAATGATAGATGACTTTGCGCATGCCCAAGCGTTTCAATGGCCTTCCATTCAAACAAACCAGGCAACGCGTCACCTTCTTTTAAAAAACCAGCAAGTTTTCGTGTTGCAAAAAACTCCTTTTCCTCACGATGATGCATAAGCTTCGGTCTTAACTCTTCGGCAACACCGTATCTTGGGGCAAAATCCTCTAGAAAAAATTGATTGTGTTCTTCAATAAACTCATCGCTCCACTCAAGCCAACGCTGATTATTTTCATGGCCATAAACTGGTACATCTTGTTCAAAAAAACCAAGTGCCCCTGCATGATCTGGATGATGATGGGTTAAAATAATCTGTTCAATATCCTTAATTTTTAATCCTAATTGACCTAATTGATAAGACAATGCCTCTTTTGATTCCTTTGATTGGACACCTGTATCAACTAAGGTTAGAACGTCTCCTTTTACTACATATACATTTACATCCCCCACAGGAAACGGTGTTGGCAAAATAATTTTAGCAATATTTCCATCCCAGTTCACGAGCTTTTCATCACCTAACTTATTTAAATTAACGTTCAAATTACATCTATATCCACTTCATATTCTACATTTTCCCATCCATATTGTCATGATTTTCACATAATTTATGCTTACCTTTTATAAAACCTGGAGATATTGCATATTGACAGCTTGCTTGCTTATCGTTCATAATCACAGGTATTGAAAAGGAGCGATAAAAATGAAAAAAGTAGCTTTTATCGGAGCTGGATCCATGGCTGAGGCCATTATTTCAGGATTGGTTGCCCGAAATATGATTGAATCAAAAAACATTTTTGTCACAAACAAATCCAATGAAGCTAAATTAGCAAATGTAAGCGAAAAATACGGGATAACAGGAACGAGATCCGTAATGGAAGCGATGAAGGACGCAGACGTTGTGGTACTAGCCGTAAAACCAAAGGATATGTTAGCGACGATGCAATCTATCCAAGCATACATTACAACCGACATGCTTCTCATTTCGGTTGCAGCTGGGGTTCATACAACAAGTCTTGAAGGGATTGCTGCGAAGAAAGTCGCGATTGTTCGGGCGATGCCAAATACATCGGCAACAGTTGGAAAATCAGCGACTGCTATTTGCACCAATGAACATACAACAGCACAACAACGCCAAGCAGCTGTTCACCTCTTTGAAACAGTAGGCTCTGTCGTTGTCGTTACAGAGAACCAACTAGACGCTGTCACTGGTTTATCTGGAAGTGGTCCTGCTTATATGTACTACTTAGTAGAAGCAATGGAAAAAGCAGCAGAGGAACTTGGCCTGGAAGCGGATACCGCTAAACAATTAATTATTCAAACAATGCTTGGTGCCGCAGAAATGCTACAGCACTCTACTAAATCTCCGGCTACTTTAAGACAAGAAGTCACCTCTCCAGGTGGAACAACAGAAGCTGGATTGAAAGTATTACAAGCAAACCAAGTTGGAGATTCATTTGTTTCCTGTATTAAAGAAGCCACAGCACAATCCAAACGAATGGGCAAACAAATTAGAGAAGAGCTAGCTAAATATATCGTAACTCAATAATACAAAGGAAACGTTCACCCATTTATAAGGCCGAATCAGCAATCATACGCGATTCGGTCTTACATTTTTTAGAGATAGAACCAATAGGCATTACAAACTTATTTTGCAAAGTTTCTACTTTTGCTCTCCGCCCTGAATATTTTCGACATAGCCCCTCATACACCACACCAAACATTCATCTATTCTCTCAAAATAAGTAGGAAATTCACTTTTTTTAGCGAAAGCGAACTAGTTTTGTCGTCTCAAAAGGATTTACTTCTATTATCTAGAATGTAAATTTTAAGAAACTGCCCTTACATCTTCTCTATCCATACCTGTTTATGTTGTCTATATTGATCGGTGAAAATTTTAATCAGGAGGGAACTCGATGAATACAAGTGAAGTTTCAAAATTAGTAGGTGTGTCTTCTAGCACGATTCTCCGCTGGATTGCTCAATTAAAGCTAGATATTGACAAAACAGCAAACGGTCATTACCGCTTTTCTGACGAAGATATTTCTTTACTCCAGCATATTAAGGAACAGCTCCAAAATGGTACTCTTTTGCAAAATATTGAAATAGGGGAAAAAAAAGTGCGTAAAGCAACGATTACAACCAAACAAGCAATAACAAATGAGCAAACAATTGTTGAAAAGCTTCAAGAAAAAGTAGCGCAAATAGAAAAACGATTAGATACAAAAGCAGATGATGTTGTTTCCTATCAACTATTACAGCATAGAAGCGATATCGAAGATCTTCAAAAAACCATAAACCAGCTTACTAAACAGCTTGAAATACTTGAATCCAAAATGACAAACGGACCTCAATCAGACTACTACTTCGCCTTCAACGAAACAGCCACCACTGAAAAACAAAAGAAAAAGCCCTTTTTCAAAGCATTTTTCGGATCCTCCAACTAATGATGTATAACTCATATATGGAAAAATAGCTCCAAGAAATTAAATCATCTAACGTAAAAAGTGCCTGATTCAAAACTGAATCAGGCACTTTTTTGAAAAGCGGTAAAACTTAAATTAAAACAGCTCGGTCATTAATCATTTTTTCACCTTTAATGCGTTGGAATTCGTTTAATAATTTCTCAACCGTTAAAGCTTGTTTAGCTTCACCTCTAGCTTCAAAAATAATTTGTCCTTTATCCATCATAATTAAGGAATCCCCAAGATCAATCGCTTGCTGCATATTATGTGTCACCATTAATGTTGTGAGTTTGTTTTTGTCAACAATCTCCTTCGTTAATTGGGTAACAAGCTCCGCACGAGATGGATCAAGTGCTGCTGTATGTTCATCTAATAGTAAAATTTTCGGTCCGGTAAATGTCGCCATTAATAGCGATAACGCTTGACGTTCCCCACCAGACAATAGACCAACCTTGGCTGTCATTCGATTTTCTAAACCTAAGCCAAGTGAAACAAGACTTTCTTTAAAAAATTCTCGACGCTTATGTGTTACCCCAAAGCGTAAACCACGACGATTCGTACGTCCATAAGCAATTGCCATATTTTCCTCAATGGTCATATGAGGAGCTGTTCCCGCCATTGGATCTTGAAAGACACGACCAATCATTTTAGCACGAGAATGTTCTTCAATCGCTGATACATTTTTACCGTCAATTAAAACTTCCCCTGAGTCAGGTAAAATTTTTCCGGAAACCATATTCATGAGTGTTGACTTACCAGCACCATTACTGCCAATTACCGTCACAAATTCCCCTTTTTTAAGTTGAAGCTGAAGATTTTGCAACGCAAGCTTTTCGTCAGGTGTTCCTTCATTAAACACCTTATAAATCTGATTAAGATGTAGCAACTTATTTTCCCTCCTTTAATGAGTTATGAAAATGCTGAAGTTCGCTAAGACGTTTTTTCTTACGCGTTTTCATTTTTCTCCGCTCAGAAAACTGTGGAAGAATAAGCGCACAAATGACAATAAGGGCTGTTATTAGTTTTACATCGCCTGTTTCTAAAAACTCTACACGCAAAGCCAACGTAACAACAAGACGATAAATAATAGCACCACCGATGACAGCAAGTGTAGCTTTAGCAATCGTTTTTGAACTAAAGATGGCTTCCCCGATAATAACAGAAGCTAAGCCAATAACAAGAATCCCAATTCCCATTCCAATATCACTAAAGCCATTATATTGGGCAACTAACGAACCCGAAAAGGCGACAAGAGCATTACTAATCGCGAGGCCTAAAATTTTCATGTTATCTGTATGAGCTGAGAAGCTTTTCACCATCGATTCATTATCACCTGTTGCGCGAATAGCTAAGCCAATTTCCGTTTTCAAAAATGCTGATATTCCTGCTTGAATAAGTAAAGCAAGTACCAACATAATAATCAAAATAGACCAGGTTTTTGGAAGGCTATCACCTAAACCAATTGCCGATAATACACCATTTAATGCATTATCTAAACCTGTTTTCGCCCATGCATCTTGAATATTTGTCATTAAGGTTGTTTGCGAAAGCAGAGGAATATTAGATGTTCCCATAATTCGTAGATTAATTGAATACAAAGCAATCATCATCAAAATCCCAGATAAAAGCGCATTGACTTTCCCTTTTGTATGCAATAATCCTGTAATGGCACCTGCGATAAAGCCTGCGACTAACGCAGCTAATGTCGCAATGATTGGAGAAGAACCATTCACAATCATAATGGCAGAAACAGAGGCTCCCGTAACAAAGCTTCCTTCTACCGTCATATCAGGAAAATCAAGGATCCTAAACGTTAAATAAACACCGAGTGCCATAAGGGCATAAATCATTCCGGATTCAAATGAGTTGAACAAAGCTGTAAACATAGATTTCTTCCTTCCTAAATAAAAACGTATGGTGCCTTGCCTATTACATCTGGCTAGACACCATTACACATCAAAATTTTATCCTTATTCAAACTTACTTAACAAGCTCTGCTTCTTTCTTCCATTCTTCTTTGATTTCAATTCCCATTTCTTTTGCTGCGTTTCATTGATTACAAGTTTTAGATTTTGTGGTGGCGTAACAGGAATTTCGCCTGCCTTTTTACCATCTTTCAAGATTTCAACGGCTTTTTCGCCTGCTTCATGACCAATATCATAATAGCTGAAACCATAAGCAGCAAAACCACCACGATTAACTGAATCTAATTCACCTACAAACAACGGAATATCTTTATCATTTGCCACACCTAGCTACTGATTCTAGCGCTGAAACAACTGTATTATCAGTAATAATATAAAATACATCCGCTTTTCCAATTAGAGATTCTGCTGCTTGTTTTACTTCTGCTGATGTAGAGACAGATGCCTCAGATACTTTCAAGCCTAATTTTTTTGCTTCAGCTTTCATTTTATCAACTTGAACAACAGCATTTTTCTCACCAGAATTATAGACAGTTCCAATTGTTTTTGCGCCCATTTCCTCAGCAATAAACTTTACCGTATTGGCAATAGCTTCAGGATGAGAATCTGTTGTGCCTGTTACATTCTCACCTGGCTTTTCCATAGAAGACACAAGCTCAGCCACTACTGGGTCAGTTACCGATGTGAAAACAACCGGAATATCGCTTGTTGCATTTTTGGCACTTTGAGCACTTGGAGTTGAGTTAGCAAAAATTAAGTCCACTTTATCGCTAACGAAATTATTAGCAATTGTTTGGTTATTATTTTGATCATTCTGCGCATTTTGCTCATCAAACTCTACAGAAAGCCCACTTTCTGTTAACGCATCTTTAAATCCCTTTGACGCTTCATCTAGAGAAGCATGTTGAACAATTTGAGTCATACCAATTTGATACGTTTTTTCATTGCTATCTTCTTTGTTGGAACTACTGCTAGAGTCACTGCCGCAACCTGCTAATAAAGCACTGGTTACAAGTGTAATAGCAGCTGCCGAATATAATTTTTTTCTCATTTTTCTCCCCCTACTTTTCCATTATGATTATTGTAAAATAGTACTTTTACGCTTTTGAGCTTTTATGTACTAAATTATAATCCGTTTTATACTACTATTTCAATATATTTTTAATTTATTAATAAAATTTTAAATTTTCTATATTTTATCGTGATTATGTTGGAACTACAAGAGGGATTCTACATTTATTACGGTCATTTTTACCTATAATCATTTAATAGCATTCTAAAAGTAGATTTTTACAATACTCATAATCTAAGGATAGATCACATTGAATAGGAGGGAAAAAAATGAATGCGGCTTCCATTGTCATTGGTTCCATCTGTATGTTGATGATTGCCTATCGTTTATACGGAACATTCATGGCAGCAAAGGTGTTACGCTTAGATGATTCTAAACCTACCCCCGCACATGAATTACAGGATGGAAAAGATTATGTACCAACCAATAAATGGGTCACATTCGGACATCATTTTGCAGCAATTGCAGCAGCGGGGCCATTAGTTGGTCCAATCCTTGCCGCACAGTTTGGCTATTTGCCCGGTTTACTGTGGCTCCTAATTGGAGCAGTCATTGGCGGAGCTGTTCATGACATGGTTGTCCTCTTCGCTTCGATGCGTAAAAAGGGAAAATCTTTATCAGAAGTTGCAAAAGAAGAGCTTGGACCTGTCGCCGGTTTTTGTACAGGCTTAGCTATGCTATTCATTATCACCATCACAATGGCAGGACTTTCCTTAGTTGTACTAGGTGCACTTCAAAATAATCCATGGGGTACATTTGCTGTAGGCATCACCATTCCAATTGCCATGGGGGTAGGAATCTATCATAAAAAGACGGGTAATCTAAAAATGGCAACGACTGTAGGTTTTGCGCTTATTATAGCAGGAATTATGTTCGGACCGAACATCAAAGGAACCGTACTAGGTGATGTATTAACGATGGAAGCGAGTACACTTGCTATTATTTTGCCTATCTACGCATTTTTTGCAGCCGCCCTACCTGTGTGGTTACTACTAGCTCCACGTGATTACTTAAGTACTTTTATGAAAATTGGGGTATTCGCAGCATTAATTATTGGAGTATTCTATGTAAATCCAGCTGTTCAATTCCCCGCCTTTACTGAGTTTATCAATGGCGGCGGTCCGATTAGTGCTGGTCCCGTTTGGCCGTTCATCTCGATTACCATAGCTTGTGGGGCCATTTCTGGCTTCCACGCTTTCATAAGCTCTGGAACCACTCCAAAAATGATTAATCGATGGAGCGATATAAAAGGGGTAGCCTTTGGGGCAATGCTTGTGGAATGTTTAGTGGCAATTATGGCATTAATTGCGGCTGTTTCCTTACAACCAGGCGACTATTTCGCTATTAACTCTACGCCTGAACAATTTGCTACATTAGGAATGGAAACCGTTCATCTTAACCGACTAAGCGATGAGGTTGAAATGAATCTCGAAGGACGAACTGGGGGTGCTGTTACACTCGCGGTTGGAATGACTTATATTTTTACCGAAATTCCTATTTTCGCAACATTAGCTTCCTACTTCTTCCAATTTGTTATTCTTTTTGAAGCGGTATTTATCTTAACAGCCATCGATGCTGGAACACGCGTTGCTCGCTATCTCATCCAGGATTTCTTAGGGAATTTCATTAAACCATTAAAAAGAACAGACTCCTTATTTTCTAACATTTCCGCTAGTGCTTTAGCTTGTTTTATGTGGGGCTATTTGTTATATTCTGGCGATATTAGTTCTGTTTGGGCTCTTTTTGGCGTATCCAATCAATTAATGGCTTCGATTGGTCTCATTATTGGAGCAACCGTTGTTCTAAAAATAGCGGATAAGCGTTGGTATATGCTCACCTGCCTTGTACCACTCGCTTACCTATACGTAACTGTAAATGTAGCAGGCTATTGGATGGTGAAAAATGTTTACTGGAATACCCAAAGCCCAGGTTTCAACCTACTTAACGGTACACTATCAATAATCATGCTTATCCTTGGACTCATTATTATTATAACCTCTATAAAAAAGTGGATTAAACTTTGGAAAATTCCTCAGGCTATTTTAGTAAAAAGAGCAAAAAGAAAAGCTATTTAAACAGAACAGCGGACTCTAAAAGTCATGGTTAACAACGACTTATCGTCCGCTGTTCTGTTTTACCGTAGGACTTTTCTTTCTAACTCTAAAAGCTTTGTTTTCATGTCTAATCCGCCACGATAGCCGGTTAAGGAGCCATTCTTTCCTACTACACGATGACACGGCACAGTAATTAAAAACGGATTCGCTCCAATCGCTGTCCCTACCGCCCGAACAGCTGCCGGTTTATTTATTTGATTCGCAACGTCTGAATAGGATTTAGTCTGTCCATAGGGAATCTCACAAAGCGCGTTCCAGACAGCACGCTGGAAGGCTGTTCCAATGAAATGGAACGGAACAGTGAAATGTTGTCTTTTCCCCTCTAAATACTCCCTTAGCTCAACAACATAAGGTTCCAGCTTTGCATCATCTTTAACAAGCAAACTTCCTGGAAAGCGCTTCTGAGTCCATTCCGACAATTCTTCAAAAGGCTTGTTTTGTGAGCCAATAAACACAAGCCCTTTTGATGTTGAAGCTATATAAAGATTCCAATCCCTATACATTAGTAAAGACCAATAAATAGTTAGTGTATCCTGTGATTCCATTTTAAATTTCCTCCATTGTAGAAATTGAGATGAATCCTAAAAATAAGGCTGTCCATAAGTTTATACTTACAGTTCAGCCTCATTTTTTGCGTACTATTGACTCTCTACTCGCTTCACAATCTCATTCACTTCTGTTCGATTAATCTTCTCTCTTCCTGTTTTTAACGCAGCTAATGTTGCTTTCGCTAACTCTAGAGGAATTTTGCAAAAATGAATAATCGCCTTTGTTTCAATATCTCGACAATATTGATCCGCTAGCGCTAAATTTTTCTCCGTATGTGCACGCATTTCTTCAAAACCCCAGCTATCTGGAAAAAACTGAACGCCTCGTTCTGCATCCTCTTCACGATTTCGTAAAATATTAACGGTTTGTAGTCCGCGGCCAAAGGCAATGGCGAGTTCTCGATCCGTCTCTGTTCCATCATACCATTTCCAAATATCCGACAACATAACACCTACTAAACCTGCTACATAATATGTATACTCATCTAAATCAGCTTCTGTTTCTACTTTCCAATTTTTCGCAACCCACTTCGCCATTCCTTCAGCCATTTCAGCTGTTGACGCTAAAACCCTATCCAAGGCACCTTGTGGACAATACTCAATCCAGTCTGCAAGGAATAGCGTCACCTCGGGCAATTCCTCCTTGAATGGCCCAAAAAGGGCTTCTATACTCGCTTGACTATGGTCCTCTTTTAACAATTTTGCAACAGCTTGCAGCAGGTACATTTTCGTGTCAGCCGGAAGCCTTGGATCATCTTCAATCTCATCAATCGCCCGCATGCATAAATAGGCTGAACCAACAGCTTCCTGTAATCGTGCTGGCAGATGACTAATGGGAATAAAAAAAGTCCGACTCGTCGCTAAGAGAAACTCCATTGCTTTTTTATGTAACATACTTTCATTCATTCTATTTTCCCCTTTTAAACATTTATAGTCCCTTTTCATCTTGCCGATCGATATATAAGGGTACCTTTACTTGTACTAAGTCCTCCGCAACAATCGTATTTGGAAAAATCGTCTCACTTTGTTGTCGAAGAAGTTCAGCCTCTTCAACGGAGTAACGCGAACTGATATGCGTTAAAATGAGACATTTAGCGTTTGCTGCTTTCGCGGTTTGAGCTGCCTGTAAGGTAGTCGAATGAAAATAAGCAGTAGCCATTTCAGATTCGTCAGCAGCAAATGTTGCTTCATGCACAACATAATCGGCATTCTCGGCTAAACGAACAGCATTTTCACACACCCTCGTATCTCCTAAAATCGTAATAATACGACCTTTTTGCGGCTCACCTAAGTAATCTTTGCCATCTAATATACGACCATCTTCAAGCTGAACCGTTTCACCATTTTTTAATGCTTTAAATAGCGGCCCTGGTTTTACTCCTTGTTCCTTTAGCTGATCGACTAGTAAAGCACCGGGACGATCCTTTTCGACAATCCGATAGCCTACACAATAAATTCCATGGTCAAGTGGCAATGCCTGAACCGTAAATTGTTCGTCTTCATACACAAGCCCTTCTTTAATTTCAATAATTTCAAGTGGGTATTGCAAATGAGTTGTGCTTACCTTCAAACTTATATTTACAAAATCAGCAATGCCCTCTGGTCCATATATCGTTAATTTTTCCGTTCCACCTTGAAACGAACGACTACTAAGCAGACCTGGTAAACCAAATATATGATCACCATGTAAATGAGTGATAAAAATTTTTTCAATTTTACGAGGTTTAACCGCTGTTTTTAAAATTTGATGTTGCGTCCCTTCGCCACAATCGAATAGCCATGCTGTTCCACGCTCTTCTAATAATTGTAGAACAATAGAAGTGACATTACGTAGCTTTGACGGAACACCAGCTCCTGTTCCTAAAAAAACAAAATCCACATTTCTTCCTCCAATAATCTTCCTTAATACGTTTACTATAGCATATCTTATAGCCACTAAGCACATTGCTTATACCGCGGTTTTATAAAATAATGCGCAAAACAATTGATTTGTGGGTAAGCTAAACGTAAAATTAAGAACGTAATTTATACATTAAAACTTTGAACTAAGAAAGTTGAGGAATTTATTGTGTCAGAAAATACAAAACCAACTGCATTAATTGTGATTTTTGGAGCTACAGGAGATTTAGCGAAACGCAAGCTATTCCCTTCTATATATCAATTATATAAAAAAAGTAATATTGAAAAGTTTGCTGTTGTTGGCGTAGCTAGACGTCCGCTCACCAATGAGCAATTTCAGAAAAATGTAAAAGATTCTGTCATAACATTTGGGGGAGCCACTGAGAATGTCGAAGATTTCATCTCCCATTTTTGTTATCACTCCCATGATGTAACAAGTGCTGAATCATATGTTCAATTAAAATCGCTAGCCGACCAATTGAATGATCAGTATAAGCTTGAAGGAAATCGCATTTTTTACTTAGCGATGGCACCTGAGTTCTTTGGAACGATTGCTCAGCAGATCAAAGCTCAAGGATTAACAGATACACAAGGCTATAAACGTCTTGTCATTGAAAAGCCATTTGGCACAAGCTTAGAAACAGCACAAGTGCTAAACGAACAAATTCGTTCTGCTTTTGATGAAGAGGAAATTTACCGTATCGATCATTACCTTGGAAAAGAAATGGTTCAAAATATTGAGGTGATCCGTTTCTCTAACGCATTGTTTGAGCCCCTATGGAATAACCGCTACATTTCCAATATTCAAGTTACATCCAGTGAGATTCTAGGAGTGGAAGAACGAGGTCGTTATTATGAGAATAGCGGTGCTCTTCGTGATATGGTTCAAAACCATCTTATGCAAATGGTTGCGTTGCTCGCAATGGAACCTCCTATTGCCTTGACACCAAGGGAAATTCGCAGTGAAAAGGTACGGGCACTCCGCTCTCTTCGCCCATTAACGAAAGATGATGTACATACTAACTTTGTTCGTGGTCAATATGGTTCAGGTATCGTCAACAGTACTAAGCTTCCTGGTTATCGCGAAGAAGCAAATGTAAGCCCTGATTCTAATACGGAGACATACGTTGCTGGTAAATTACTGATTGACAACTTCCGCTGGGCTGGCGTTCCTTTTTACATCAGAACTGGGAAAAGAATGGATGTCAAATCCACGAAAATTGTTGTTCAATTTAAAGATATTCCGATGAATTTATACTATAAAACAAAGGAAAGTCTGACACCTAACCTGCTTGTTATTCATATTCAGCCAGAAGAAGGGATTACCCTATTATTAAATGCTAAAAAATCCGGTACAACATCCGAAACAAAAACGGTTAAACTAAAGGTAGCAACTGAAGAAACAGATAGAATTAATACACCGGAAGCATATGAAAAGCTACTCTTAGACAGCATGCGCGGTGATGCTACAAACTTTACTCACTGGGATGAAGTAGCGCTCTCCTGGAAATTTGTTGATACGATTTCTGAAGTTTGGGAAAGCACAAAGGAACAGCATTTCCCTAACTATCCCGCTGGTTCTACTGGTCCACAAGCTGCAGATGATTTATTAGCACAAGATGGTCATTGGTGGTGGCCTGTTGAGCAACTTGAAAAAGAAAACTAAAAAGAATGATACTTTTTCTTCCCCTTCACAAATTAAAAACAAGGGTACCATCCATTTGTTTATAAACACAAAGCTTAGCTTTTATGTATAAAAAGGATGCTAGACATGGCATCCTTTTTATACTTTTTTGTTCTATTTTAGTTCTTACTCCAAGAAACCGCTTACCATATTGCCGCTAAACGGGTACCTTCCGCTTTTCTCGGTGTCTAGCTCTAGGCGCGAGCGACTATTGGACTTCCCTCTCCTCCACTCGATAAGTCAACATCGAATCGCTTACACTCTCCGTGTTTCCTTTATCTCATACGGAGGAAATGAACACAGACTAAGACCGCCACGTCCTGTGGCAACGTCTGTGTGACCCACATCGTGTGGGCCTCAGCCCATACGTCGCTAAACGGGCGCCTTCCGCTTTTCTGATTACGATGCATTCTTTTTTAAAATTTTCCCCTGAATATGCTGGATGGACCACTTACTCTTTATGCTCACTTTCTCAGTATCAGCATTAAGCCACATGGATGTAGATGTTTCAACAATAATAAAAAAAGTTAAAACGGATAGGACAATCCAGACAATCCACATTTTGTAATCCCTCGCTCCCATTTCGTATTCCAGATACATGTAGATAACATATCTCCCTATATATAGAATACAATATTATGGCCTCGAGTGGAATAAAAATACATTTTGTGTCATAATTTAGATGATTTGAATGATATCCTGGTCTCTACTTGTTACACCTTCATCAAAAGTAAGTCTTGTCTTAAATTGATACGATATATCTTCGCTCGAAACTGGTACAGAGTCTGGTAGATTAAATGTAAATGGGATTTTATTAAATTCTTCAGAAGATATAAGCTTTGATGATAAAATACATGTTGTATCAATAACGTTTTCTTTCCCTGTAGATTGATCAAGCATCACTAAATCACAATCAATTTGTCTAATTTTTTGTTCAATCGTACCTCCATTTATTAAGAAATACCCCTTTATATATTCGCCAGGACGATATGCTTCCTTAGGTAAAATAAGATCGATTTGCGCTGAACCTATTCCTAATAGAGACATGTATTTCCTTAGTAACACTGAATACCCTCCTCAATTAAATGTTTAAAATTTATATAATTTTATGAATGCCCTTGGTTTTGGATAACCCTTTCATGGTTATTGATTCTCTTTGATGTAACGCGTTATAAAACATTGAATAAGTAGATTCTATTCCATATATCTACCTTTCATGATTCTAATTCAACAAAAAAACCTTTACTATAAGCGGTAAAGGTTTTTTACATAAAATAAAGACCTTTACCAACAGGTAAAGGTCTGGCTAACAACGTTAAGTTGCTAACAAAGCCGAGAGTGTACACTCTGTAATGACGACTTTGCTATAAAAGCTACTCCCCTTTAGGAATACCATTCAATTATCTGAATCAATCATAAATAATCGAGGATATACTTGTCAATACTTTCGATTTTTTTCATTGTAAATATGTTGTAAAGATTATTTATCCAACCACTCCGTATGGAAAATTCCTTCTTTATCAACACGTTGATAGGTATGAGCTCCAAAGTAGTCACGTTGCGCTTGAATTAGGTTCGCAGACAATGTTTCCGTACGGTAGCTATCAAAATAAGATAAAGCAGAAGCAAAGCATGGCACAGGAATTCCATTCATAACAGCTGTAGCAATTACTTCACGTAATGCGCCTTGATAGTTTTCTACAATGTCTTTGAAGTATGGATCAAGCAGCAAATTATTTAAGCTTGCATCACGATCATAGGCATCTTTAATTTTTTGTAAGAATTGAGCACGAATAATACAGCCGCCACGGAAAATCATTGCAATGTCCCCGTATTGAAGATCCCAATTGTATTCCTCAGATGCTGCTTTCATTTGAGCAAAGCCTTGAGCATAAGATACGATTTTGCTCATATACAGTGCTTTACGAATGCTTTCGATTAACGCTTGCTTGTCTCCTGTAAACGGCGCAGGCTTTGGTCCTTGAATTTGTTTGCTTGCTTGGACACGTTCATCCTTAAGTGCTGAAATATAACGAGCAAACACCGATTCAGTAATAACAGGAAGAGGAACACCAAGATCTAAGGCACTTTGACTTGTCCATTTACCTGTCCCTTTATTGCCTGCTTTGTCTAAAATGATATCCACCATTGGTTTGCCTGTTTCATCATCATACTTTTTGAAAATATCAGCCGTAATTTCAATTAAATAGCTATCTAGTTCGCCTTTATTCCACTCAGCAAATACTTCATGAAGCTCTTCAGCAGATAATCCAAGTAAATGTTTTAACAAGAAATATGACTCTGAAATTAACTGCATATCCCCATATTCAATCCCATTATGCACCATTTTCACATAATGACCTGCTCCATCTGGTCCAATATATGTACAGCAAGCATCATCACCGACTTTTGCAGAAATAGCCTTTAAAATGGGAGCAACTAATTCATACGCTTCCTTCTGACCACCTGGCATAATCGATGGACCCGTTAAAGCTCCTTCTTCCCCACCTGATACACCTGTTCCGATAAAATGAAGACCAAGCTCACTTAGCTCTTGATTACGGCGTTGCGTATCTTTAAAGAAGGTATTTCCTCCATCAATCAGGATATCCCCTTTTTGAAGCAATGGTTTTAATTGATTAATCGTTGCATCGGTTGCCTCTCCTGCTTTAACCATTAATAAAATCTTACGTGGAACTTCAAGAGAAGCCACAAAATCTTCTAATGAATAAGTAGGTACAACGTTTTTCCCTTGTGCTTCATTCATCATTTCATCCGTTTTGGACTGTGAACGGTTATATACGGAAACAGTATATCCTCTGCTTTCAATATTAAAAGCTAAGTTTTTTCCCATTACAGCAAGTCCTATTACACCAATTTGTTGTTTTGACATTATGTATTCTCTCCTTTTTATATCTTACTACTAGTGTAAACACCTATGTAAATCCTACTCTTGATCCTTTCGGCGAATCCCATCAAGAAAATCCTTGCTAAAACTCGTTTCTGCTTTCATAGATGAGTGGCGAGTAGCTAAACCCTTTTTAATAATATTTTTTCCATACTTATTTTGCAACTGTTCCATTGCTTTATATAAAGGTTCTTTTTCTGCCTCCACCTCATAAGAAAAAAGATCAAGCTGCTTAGTAGCCAAATCTTTCTCAAGACAATCAAAAGCTGTTACGCCTAGCAAGCGTACGGCTCCACCGTTCCAATTCTTTAAAAATAAATGGATTGCAAATTGAGAGATCTCAGCTTCATTAGAGAAAGGATTGTCTGCCATCTGACTTCTTGTTATCGTCCTTCGATCTCTGTAGCGTATCGTAACACCAATTTTCTGACCAAGCAAGCGTTTGTTCTTCAATCGGACAGCCACCTTTTCTGACAATTTCCTAAGGATCTCCATTAATTCCTTTTGATTAGTCAAATCTTTAGGAAGCGTCATGGAATTACCAATGCTTTTATGATCAAAAATAGATTCGGGATCAACATGTCTTAGATCGATGCCATTTGCCCGTTCCTTTAAACGAGTTCCATTAATGCCTAGCAACTTTTTTAATGAAACATCGTTAGCCACTGCTAAGTCGCCAATTGTGTGAATATGGAGTGAGTAAAGCTTTTCAGCCGTCTTCTGTCCAACGCCGTGCATTTCTCCAACAGGAAGTGGCCAAAGCTTGTCCTGAACATCCCGTTTTCTTAAAACCGTTATTCCAAGTGGTTTTTTCATATCGGATGCTGTTTTTGCCAAAAATTTATTTGGAGCAATTCCGATACTGCATGGCAGGTCCAATGTTTCAAGGAGGCGTGTTTGAATGCTCTTAGCAATATCAATAGGTGAGCCAAGAGAAGCACAAGTCCGTAATATCTACATACCCTTCATCAATGGACACAGGTTCTACTAATTCCGTATACATCCTCAATAGCTCAAACATTTTTGCAGAAGCTTCACGATAACGAGTGAAATTTGGCTTTTGAATGATTAATTGCGGGCAAAGTTTCTTCGCCTGCCAAATCGGCATCGTCGTTTTCACACCAAATTTTCGCGCCTCATAGCTACAAGTAATAATAATGCCACGTCGTTCCTCAACATCTCCCGCAATAGCAAGCGGCTTTCCTTTTAACGAAGTGTCATTGGCCATTTCAACAGAGGCATAGAAGCTATTCATATCTACATGCAGGATTACTCGACCCTTTTTTGGATACATCTCACGCACAGCTGTCCCTTCTTCCTACACAGTGCTTTTTTTCATTGTATCAAAGTTTTACATACTTTTTACTCTAGCAAACTTTGAAAAATACTTTCAAAACAATCCGTATAAAATCAAACATTTATTTACTGGCACTGTATGCCATGCAATGGATGGTTAATCTGCTGCCTGAAAAATAATTGTTGTTTCTTAATTCTAAAAAGAGGAGTTTTTGTACTCAATCAAGAACAATTATAATAGCATCCAAAATATGGATGTAATTTAAGAAATATGTACCAAAATCAAACATTTCGTTAGGAGGTAATGCAATACATAAGAACTAGTAATTTAGAAAATTTAATATGAGCAAACCATTAACTGCGGCTATTGTATCAGTATTATTGTTGGACCAAAGACCTTAGGCTTTTGAGACTTGTATGAGAATTCTTGTATATAGGTTATTTGCTTAGAAAAGTCTTATCTGTAAAGTCAGAAAGGAGGAAACCATGAAAAGAAGAGATTTTGTTAAGTATGCGGGCGGAGGAATAGCAGCGTTAGTAGTAGGAACCGTATTACCATCATGGATTTCAAAAAATCCGCTCATTGTTAATTCAGCCCAACTAGTTCAAGAACTTAATTTTACTATTACCGACGCATTGAAAAACATGGTCACTCATAACTCCATCAACAAAGCCCAATGCTATTTCTGGTTGTACAAGGAGAAAAATTTTCCAGCAGAAATTCCTGGACCCCATATTTTTACTACTGAAGGAAGTACGATAAAGGTTTCCATAACTAATGCCCTAGATGAGCCTCATGCTTTTTACATAAGTGGCGTAGTTGATAGTGGACCTATCCAACCTGGTGCTACAAAAACGATTGAATTTGTTGTTCGAAAAGCAGGAACCTATTTATATTACGATAACCTTAACGCACCGGTGAATCGAATGATGGGACTGCATGGCGCTTTAGTTGTCATGCCAAATGAAGCTGCAGCAGGACATCATTTCACCCCTTATTCTACCCCTACACCTGCAGTACAAGAGCTTTTTGACGATTTCGGAACGGCAGATCACTTTCCAGGCTTATCGTGGGAGCAGGGAGACTCTAGCACCCATACTCCACCATTCCGACAATATGTATGGATTCTTCACGAAGCCAGTTCTCGTCTGTTTCAAGAGGTAGGAAACTATCCTCCCGGTAAAGACTATCCAGCTAGCGCAATTCGTGAAGGCCTTCCAAAATGATCGCTTCCGATCAGATGGAAGGAACCGGAAACCTGAGTTCTTCACAATCAATGGTCAATCTGGGTTCTTCGCGGCTCATAATCCTTTTATTACGCCCCATCATCGGGTAGGAGAGCCTGCGATTATCCGAATTCTAAATGCCGGGTTGTCCATGCATTCTCTACACATTCATGCCAATCATGTCTACGTGACTGGTGTCAATGGTGTAGTTCAAGAGAATCCTGTTTGGGTAGATACGTTTACCGTACATCCACTAGATATTGTCGAATGGGCAGTTCCCTTTACGAGACCACCAGATGTTCCTAATGAAAGAGGAATAGGGCTTGCAGATAAGCCTTTAGACTCGATACCAAATCCTTCTATAAGTGGATCTGTTCCTCACCCTGTTTGGCCGCCAGAAGAAGAAATGAATATGCATTTTCCGAAAATAGGGAACGAAGGCTGGAAATATTGATATTTCAGTTAGATTATCACCCATTTGTTACCCGATGCATGACCATACTGAGCCAAGCCAAACTGCACAAGGCGGTAACTACGGATTAGGGATGATGAGCGGATTGCACTTTATCGGTGACCGCAACACCCCTGGAGGAGTCACAACCTTCCCAGATGCAGAGATTGATTACCATGGTCCTGAAGCGACTGGACCAGCAGCAGGTCCAGACTGGGGCTCACAATCCCCAGGTATCCTCACCTGTGGAGACTACCGACACCGACACCGCTAGATAAGAAAAATCCAAGAGGTCACTTTCAGGAGCCAGTAAATCAAAATCCAATAAGACGCTCCAAGGAGCCAGTAAACCAAAACGCATCTCACCAAGATCATTGATGAAAGAAGTTCTTTAAAGACCATTACCTTTTCATTTTGAAATAAAAAAGGAGGAGAATAACATGACATTTTCAAAACCAGGTTATCTCATCCCCCGCAGGTCAGTAGTTGGTCATGAAGGTGAATGGGTTAAATCATTCGACCCACCTAAAGAAAGTCCACCGACTCCTGAGCTTCTGAAGCCTACGAACCCAGTACCTGCATTTGTTGCTGCAACTGTACCAGGAGCGACAATGCTCATTCCAAATACGCAACGAGTTCATTTGATGACACGAGACGATCTTAAAATGTGGGATGGGAAAAAATTAGAATTCTTTCTTATTGGAAATCCCGATGTACCTGCGGCAAAAAACGGCACATTTCCAGGACCAACCATCCGTATCCCCCGCGGAGTTGTTTTCCACGCACAAGTAGAAGGACATGGGCAGACACCTCATACCATTCACTGGCACGGCATCGAGCCTACTGCTATGAATGACGGGGTCGGACATGCTTCTATGGAGATAGGCGAATATACGTATCAGTGGCAGCCTAACCATATCGGTAGTTATTTTTATCATTGCCATCGGAGCACCACTCAGCATTTTGAGTTTGGTCTTTATGGATTTCTTATTATCGAGCCACCAGATGCCTATATGTGATGGTAAAAATGTCGGAGGATATCCTCGACGTACTGCAGCAAACCTCACTAAATTTCCTAGACATTCCTGGATTCGTTGCAGGTAAACTTGAGAGCGGCGATCCCCATGCGATGACAGTTCTCTTATGATGTTGAGGCTCTCTGGGTATTCGACGATATCGATTCGGTTTGGCGTGAACAGGCGGATCATGCACACCAAACCTTCCCAAAACACGGTAATCGACCAGGAATCAACGATGATTTTCATGAGAATGATAGAGGTAAATAGATTTCTTCGCCTTTCATGATTACAATCCTGATTACTTTGTTGTAACAGGCGAAAATTTCCCTGGTCGTGTAGGGAGTACACGCATCCATTCGTTCAGGTGTAACGATTCCTCCGCGACCTGAATAGTGGAGTAAAGGGATGCAGATATCGATCAATGCCAAAATCAATCAAACGATCTTAGTCCGTTTGTTGTGCGCAGCATATTCCAAAATTAAAGTTACCTTCCCTGTCGATGTCATTGTCATCGCAGTTGACGGTCGTGCGTTAGGAGTACCACCATTTGGAAAGTACAACCATGCATACAAGGTTTCAGCTGGTACTCCGATTGAAATGAGTACAGCTCAACGTGTTGATGTCCTAATTAAGAACAGATAGACCTCTAAACAACTATGCACAGGTAGAATTCAGCCATCATCTGAGCGATGCCTTTCTCCTTAATGGAAGAATTCCGATTGTCATTAAGTAAAAAATGGTTCCTAGCAGATTAAGGATTCATGTAAGAATGTTTATGTTGTCCAGTCTAGACTAATTTTATGTTCCATAGAGGAGGTGGTTAGATGTTAAGTAATATTGGGATTCCGGGGTTAATCATCGTTTTTATCATCGCATTGATCGTGTTCGGACCGAGTAAACTTCCTGAATTAGGTCGAGCCTGTGGTCAAACATTGAGGGAGTTTAGAAAATTCTACCAGGGAAACTATCTCTGAATTGGAATACGAAAAAGCAGAAGAACCGAAGGGGAAACTTCCTCCTTCTAATCTACAGGAATAATATGTTAATAAATAGAGCTTACTTTCAACCATAACAAACCATCCCATAGACTCACATTGTTATATATTTGAGTCTGTGGAATGGTTCAATGAAATGGAAATAACATGTCTTAAAAAATCGATAAAGGGGATTGATTAATCATGTCAAAAAGGAATGTAAAACACAGGCGCATATTTCTTGTATTGTTATCCTTTTTAGTTATTTTAACTAGCGGGATTTTTTGGAATGATGCTGAAGCAGATGTCATTCAAGAGGACCTAAATTGACAACAAGTAGGACCAATTAATGAGACAATGGCTTCCCTCTTTGGTATAAAGATTCAACTGGCGTAAAGTTAGAGCTTTGTTTAGATGCGAAGATCCTCTATGTGGACTTGTAGCAGAAGATTTCGATCCAGTAAAGCCAATCGCATTCCCTACCAATTATCCTGGAGAGGCATTTTATCAGTTAGCTGAAGCTGCAATGGAATCTGCGGATGGAAGAAGCGACGCAATCGGAGTTTTTGCTCTTGAAGCTACCTTTAACAGTGAGGTACCCGCAACAGGTGACCAAACTGTATTTGGACGTATTCGCTTTAGAATTGACAGTCTAACAGATCGGTGCGAAAATATACAATTACACATCCATATGGAGTAGACGAAATCATAGCTGAAGATAGGTGAAATTAACTATACAGAGGATATTGGAGCTGGCCAGGGCTTTGATGGAGCGCTTAACAGTCGTATTGGTACATTTTTAAAAGCTGTTGCTCCAGCCCCACCTAAGGCTATACTGGTAACCCAGATGTTGAGCAAACAGTTACTGGAGGGGTTAACAATCAAAACTACTTCCGAATCGAGGGTCCAGGAATTGGACATATCTATCCAGATTTCAAGTGTGACCTAATTCTACAACTGTATTGAAACAGACCTATTTTCTTTAGCAGGGAAAATAGCTACAAATGAAGGGTTAGATATTCAACAAGCAACCTATAATCGAACAACTGCACAGGTGGAGCGATTGATGTGTTTGTATCCTCAGAAACTGAGCCAAACATTGAAGTTTCAGGTGCTGGTATCGAGACGACAACATTTAGCCGGAGGCAATGGTCAATATTTTGCTCATGTTCCTTATACAGGAGACTGAACCGCCAGCGGAAATCACCTTAACAAATATTAGCGATAATCCTGACTACTGTAAAAACAATTGCACTTGTCGACCGAATTACTGCCACTGCTAATTATGACACGTCAATGCAAAAACATTTACGGTTACGGCAAAATCAAGTGATAAAGTTGCCCCATCCAACACTTACAGTGAATGGATTTGGAGAAATCATCCTGAAACGGAACATTGAGTATTCCAAATTTGTCCTATATACCACCAACGATTACCATCACTTCAATCACATGGAGGGAAGGTAACGATTCCTGTTAACATTAATGGTAATGGTAACCCAGATTCCCCTATTGTTGCGGATGCAGGACCAAATCAATCTGTCACAATTGGTGAACAGGCACAGATTACATTAGATGGATCAAAGTCAACTGGGGCAATTGACACATACTTATGGGAACCGCTTCCTGGTAATCCAATAACGCTATCAGGGGCAACTACCCCAACAGCTACGTTTGATACACCAACAACGCCAGGAGTGTACAATTCCAATTAACAGTTACCGGAGAAAGTGGAACAGCAATAAGTACAGTTACAGTTACCGTTCTTAGTTCGGAACCTAATCCTGACCCTGACCCAACCCCTACTCCAGATACACTGTACCGTTTCTGAGGCAAAATACTGACAAGACAATGGGCGCTGGACCATTAATGGTACAGCTGGACCTGGTGTGACTGTTACGATTAAAGTTGTAAGTTCAGGTTATCCAAATGGTCTGGAACTTGGCACCGCTACTGTTGACGCTGCTGGAAATTGGAGATTAAGAAGCACTTGGAACCGAAACACTAGAAGTCGAGCTGGATCAATTGAAAATCTCCTAATCGAATCTAGCTCAGGTAAAACATTGACTGACAACACCAGATATACGTAAATAACCGATAAAATAACATAAAAACCCCCAGTTGAGAAAAGGTTAATTAACCTTTCCAACTGGGGGCTTTTTTCATCATTATTATTTGGCTATTATTCTCCCGTCACAACTTCAATAATCGCCACAACCATTTCAGCTAGCTTCGTTAATTCTTCAACAGGGATTCTCTCGTTTGTTGTATGAATGTCTTCATACCCCACAGCTAAGTTTACCGTAGGAATGCCAAATCCAGCAATGACATTTGCATCACTGCCACCGCCGCTTTGCTGCAGTTCACATGGGCGATCAATTTTTGCAGCAGCTTGTTTCGCTACTTCCACAACATGGTCTCCATCTCCATATTTAAAGCCTGGATACATAACGGTCACGTCTACTTCTGCACGTCCACCCATTTCTCCCGCTGCGGTAGCGAATGCCTCTTGCATCTTTTGCACTTGTGCTTCCATTTTTTCTGGAATAAGGGAACGAGCTTCTGCTAGAATCTCCACAAAATCACAAACAATATTCGTTTGTTGTCCCCCTTGGAATCGGCCAATATTGGCTGTTGTTTCTGAATCAATTCGACCTAACGGCATTCTTGATATAGCTTTAGCAGCAATCGTAATAGCGGAAACTCCTTTTTCAGGCGCAACACCTGCATGAGCGGTTTTCCCAAAGATTTTTGCTTCAACTCTTGCTTGGGTTGGCGCTGCGACAACAATATTTCCGACTCTTCCATCACTATCAAGTGCATAGCCATATTTTGCAGTAACAAGAGAACGATCCAATGCTTTCGCACCAACTAACCCTGACTCTTCCCCTACCGTAATAATAAATTCAATTTTACCATGAGGTAATTTTTGTTCTTGTATGACCTTTAACACTTCAAGCATAACAGCAAGTCCGGCCTTATCATCTGCACCTAAAATAGTCGTCCCATCTGAGACAATATATCCATCTTTTATCGATGGTTTAATTCCGTTCCCAGGAACAACCGTATCCATATGTGAAGTGAAATAAATGGTGTCCACACCTTCTTTTGTCGCTTCCAATGTACAAATTAAATTACCTGCTCCATGACCAGTCACAGCTGTCGTATCGTCTTCAAATACATCTAAACCGAGTGCTGTAAATTTTTCCTTCAGAACTTTCGCAATCTCTGCTTCATTTTTTGTTTCAGAATCCACTTGAACTAATTCAAAAAATTCCTCTACTAAACGAGTTTCATTAATCATATGTACAAACCTCCAAAATCAATCTCTTCATTTAGTATACTTCTAATGGAGGGAGGCGGCAAATAAGAAAAGCGGAAGGCACCCATTTAGCAACATATGAAAAAGGCTCAAAACAAAAATGCTTTGAGCTTTTAATAGAATATTTACATTACAATGGAATATTTCCGTGTTTCTTCCAGGGACGATCTTCTTTTTTATTGCGCAGCATTTCAAGAGATTGGATAATTTTGATTCGTGTTTCACGAGGATCAATAATGTCATCCACCATTCCTAAGCTTGCTGCAACATATGGGTTTGCGAACTTCTCGCGGTATTCTTCAACTTTTTCTGCACGTGTTGCTTCTGGATCTTCACTGTTCGCAATTTCACGAGCGAAAATAATGTTAGCCGCACCAGCAGATCCCATAACAGCAATCTCTGCATTTGGCCATGCAAATGTAAGATCTGCACCGATTGATTTACTATTAAGTGCAACGTAAGCTCCACCATATGCTTTACGAAGAATGATTGTAAGCTTTGGTACAGTTGCTTCAGAGTATGCATACAGCATTTTCGCACCGTGACGGATAATTCCACCATGCTCTTGTTTAACGCCTGGGAAGAAACCAGAAACGTCTTCGAATGTGATAATCGGAATATTAAACGAATCACAGAATCGAATAAAACGAGATGCTTTATCAGAAGAATCGATATCAAGTCCACCAGCTAATACTTTTGGTTGGTTACATACAAGACCAACTGATTGGCCTTTAATACGAGCTAAACCGATTACGATATTCTTCGCAAAGCCTTCTTGTACTTCCATGAATGATCCTTCATCCACAACTTGCTCAACAACTTTCCGGATATCGTAAGGACGAATACCTTCAAATGGAACAATATCTGTTAAGTCTGGACGATAATCATCATTGTTGTCTGCCTCTAATACAGGTGGTTTCTCTGTATTGTTTTGTGGTAAGTAGCTTAATAATTTACGTACATCCTTTAATACTTCTTCATCAGTTGGCGCTTTAAAGTGAGCGTTACCGCTGATTGTATTATGGACAGTTGCGCCACCTAGTCCTTCAGACGTAATTTTTTCTCCTGTAACTGTTTCAATAACTTTTGGTCCAGTGATAAACATTTGACTTGTTTTTTCAACCATGAAAATGAAGTCTGTGATTGCAGGAGAGTAAACTGCTCCTCCTGCACAAGGTCCCATAATAACGGAGATTTGTGGAATTACACCAGAATAGATTGAGTTACGGTAGAAAATTTGACCGTACCCATCAAGTGAGACTACCCCTTCTTGAATACGCGCACCGCCTGAATCATTTAAGCCGATGAATGGTGCCCCATTTTTCGCCGCCAAATCCATAACGTTGGCAATTTTCAGAGCATGCATTTCCCCAAGTGCTCCTCCGAACACAGTGAAATCCTGAGAGAATAAATAAATATCGCGGCCATTTACTTTACCATATCCTGTTACAACACCCTCACCAGGTCCTTTTTCATTTTCTAGGCCAAAATTCGTGCTGCGGTGCTGAACAAATGGATTTAACTCTATAAATGTACCTGGATCTACTAATAGCTCGATTCTTTCACGAGCTGTTAATTTCCCTTTTGCATGTTGCTTTTCAATTCGTTCATCCCCGCCTCCAAGTTCTACTTCACGGCGTCTATCATATAATTCATTAATTTTTTCATAGATGTCTGTCATTGTTCTTCCTCCCCTTATTCCGGTCTTTCTGTCAATTCATATAAAATACTTGCAGTAGATTTTGGATGAATAAATGCTACCTTTGCATGATGTGCCCCAATTCTTGATGTCTCATCAATCATTCGAAGACCTGATTCCTTAATTTCTTTAATACGATCTTCAATTTGATCTACACCTAATGCCACATGGTGAATACCCTCTCCACGTTTTTCAATGAATTTAGCAATTGGGCTTTCAGGTGATAACGCTTCTAATAACTCTAGTCTCGTATTCCCTGCAAGAATAAAAGCAACCTTAACTCCTTGACTTTCTACTATTTCAATGCCTTCAAGCTGAAGCTTTAAAATATCTGTATAAAGTGGTAAAGCTTCATCCAATGATTTTACAGCAATACCTATATGATCAATATTTTTTATCATTGTCTAACCCCCATGTTGCCAATTATATTTAAAATCTACTAAATGGTTGATGAAACGTCCCAATTATTCGGAATAATTAGAACATTTATTTTCCTTGTTTATCCCTACTTTTCAAGTTACAATGAAGTAAAAGGACATATTTCAATTGAGGAGAGCAAAATGAAAAATAAGAAAATAAGAAAGCTTGTCGTTTATTTAATGCTAATCTCGATGTTACTAACAACATTATTTTCTGGTATAGCCTTTATGCTATAATAATTATGAGAGTGAAGTCCTTAGCTTCACTCTTTTTTATTTTCTTTATTATTGAATCGCTCCATATTTTTTTGCCAATGTTGTAAAATCGTCTTCTGATGTGACGATCAATATTTTAGTACCAAGTGAAACTTGTTGATAGAGTCTTTCGACATCAGCGTTTCTTAATCGAACGCAGCCATTTGATATATATTGCCCAATCGAATCTGGTTGATTTGTTCCATGAATACCATATATTCTTCCATCTGTGTTCAAGGCATCAAACCCAATCCAACGAGCTCCTAGTGGATTTCTTAGATCACCACCAGGAATATCATGTTTACGATAGTACGGGTTTTCAGCTTTTACTGTGACAGTAAATACCCCCTCAGGAGTGAGTTCCTTGCTTTTCCCCGTTCCAACTGAAAAAATTTCTTGAATGGTACTGTCGCGAATAAAGGCTAATTGGTTCACTGCTTTATTTATAATTAAGAGCGAAGATTCTGTTTCTACTACTTCTGCTTCTACTGCAGTAGAAAACAAGGTTAGACTAAGCAATAAAGATAGAAGTATTCTCATATCTACCATCCTTTTTTGCTTAGTTTAAGCAAACATGCGTTTTTTCATTCCAGCGCTGCTGCTACCAAAAGAATGTTTAACCAGTAAATATCTTTCCATTTCCCTCATTAGCTGGAGTAAAGCGGCTCTTGATTCAAATTCTTTTCTTGTTACAGGAAGTTCCATCTCACTAAATCTTTTTTCCATTTCTTCAAGCTTTTCCAAATAAATAATGGCCGTATTTTGTGGATGAACATTTTCTGCTAATTCACGAATAAAGTCCGCAAGTATGTCACTTTGCTTAACAATACTTGGAATATTGGTAACAAGCGGCAGAATACGTTCAATAATCTCAAACTGTTTTTCACGCATATCAAAATAGCGATAATAATAATTTTGTTCACGTAGAAAATGGTTTTCAACATCACGAAATGCCAAGCTTTTTGCTTCAGCAAGCCATTCTAAAGTTTCGGGCAATTCTTTTCCATCCCATGTATAATCATTGTCACGGACATACTTAACAATTTCCATTAAAATAGTGCTAAAATTAGCTTCTATTTTCTGTTGATACACTTTCAATTTATAATCAACACTTGGCATATACATGTTCATGACAAGAGCCACCCCTACCCCAATAATAATTAGAATCGTTTCATTTACAAGCAGGTTAAACGTAATCCCAGCTGAAGAATAAAGATGCAAAATAATGACACCGCTTGTTACAATCCCTTCATTCACCTTTAAAGCCACTGTAGTTGGAATGAAAAATAATAAGATGACTCCTATTGTAAGTGCATGGTAACCAAAAATCTCAAAAAATAATGTTGAATACCCCATCGCTACTAAACAAGCAAGAATACGTGATCCAGACGCTTCTAAAGACTTCTTCTTCGTCGCCTTAATACAAAGGATCGTAATAATCCCTGCCGATGGAAAATTATCCAAACCTAGTAATTGAGCTAGCACGATGGCTAAAGTAGTACCTAAGGCCGTTTTAACTGTTCGATAACCGATTTTAAACATTGTTATATATCACCTTGGTTCTTCCTCTTCTATTATAATACTATAAATTTCGACAAATTAATAAACATTTATCTAGAAAATTATAAAAATTTTTTAACAACTATTTTCTAACTAAAAAGGCACCTACGTTCGACTTTTTTTGTTATATATAAAAACTTTTACCCAAAAAAGACCCGTATACACGAGTCTTACACTTCTTCACAATATTCATCAAAGTACGACTGCAACTTCTGAACAACTTCCACTGGTTGATGCCCTTCAATTTCATGACGTTCTACCATTTTTAAAATCTTCCCATCTTTTAATAGAGCGAATGACGGTGAAGATGGTGGATAACCTTCAAAATATTCACGTGCTCTTGCAGTTGCTTCCTTGTCTTGACCAGCAAATACCGTTACAAATTGATCTGGACGTTTATCATGATGCACAGCATATGCTGCAGCCGGACGAGCAATTCCACCAGCACAACCGCAAACAGAATTAATCATCACAATCGTCGTTCCCTTTTGTGTTAAAACATCATCCACCTCTTCTGATGTTTTCAATTCTGTATATCCAGCAGACGTAATTTCATCACGTGCGGTTTTAACAACATCATTCATAAAAAAGTTAAAATCCATTTTCATTGTATTGCTCCTTCCCAATTTTTTCTTCACTCCTATCATAGCAATTGCTTTACGCGGATTCAAATAATTCAGCTTATAATAAATTTATATACCTTAAAAGGCGATTCCAAAGTAAATCTTTAGAATCGCCTTTCCTTATTTTGTATTTAATGAGTGTAAAAAAGAATCAAACACTTCCTGAACTGCCTTCGTAATCGTTTGGCTTCCTGCCATTACTTGATTTTCAAGAATAGGAAGCAATTGTTTAACGATATCATTTTTATAAAACAGTTGATGAAGTTGACCTTCAATTAACGAATAAAACCATTCTTTAGCTTGCATCCGTCTTCGATCTTGAAACACGCCCGATTGTTTTGTTGTATCAGAAAATTCCTGTAGCATTTCCCAAAGCTCGGGAATGCCCTTCCCTGTTACAGCTGAACATGTATAAGCTTTAGCCAGCCATCCTTTCGTGATGGGCTGCAGGAAATGCAGAATTCGGCTATACTCTGCTTTTGTTCTTAAAGCCGGTGTGAGATTGTCCCCATCTGCTTTATTGACTACAATTCCATCGACGAGTTCCATAATTCCTTTTTTCATACCTTGCAATTCATCACCTGCACCAGTCAGGACGAGCAACATGAAAAAATCGACCATACTTCGAACAATTGCTTCACTTTGACCAACACCAACGGTTTCAATCAAAATGATATCAAAGCCAGCCGCCTCACAAAGAAGCATCGTTTCACGTGTTTTCCGATGGACTCCACCATAGGTGCCTTCAGAAGGAGACGGACGGATAAAAGCCCGTGGATTTCGCGACAGCTCTTCCATTCTTGTTTTATCGCCTAGAATACTTCCACCGTTCACAGATGAACTTGGGTCAACAGCCAATACCGCTACTTTATGACCTAAACTACATAAGTAGGTCCCAAAAGCTTCAATAAACGTACTCTTCCCAGCTCCTGGCACACCGGAAATCCCTATTCGTAGCGATTTCCCTGTGTGCGGTAAAACAGATTGTAATAACTCTTGCGCTAGCTCAAAATGATGAGCGGCGTTACTTTCAATTAACGTAATTCCTTTAGCTAGCTTTGCTCGCTCTCCTTTGAGAATACCTGCTTTAATATCTGGTATCGAAATCGGTGCCCCTTGTTTTTTCACAAAACGGTTTTTGGACGCTTGGTTGTGGTCGGCAGCTAACTCGACCCCTTTCATGATTGAAGAATTAAAACCTTCGGGATTATTCGGGTCAACCCATTCCGGTTTTTTATCTTCACTCATTAGTTCGCCACTTCCTCATAACCTAGACGTTTGTATATTTCTTGAAGCACTTTTTTAGCTGCTTGTGGAATAACCGTACCTGGTCCGAAAATTGCAGAAGCCCCGTTTTCTAACAAGTACTCATAGTCTTGAGCTGGAATAACACCACCGACGATAATGACGATATCTTCACGACCTAATTTTTTCAATTCAGCCGCAAGCTGTGGCAATAATGTTTTATGACCAGCAGCTAGTGAACTCATCCCGACAACATGAACATCATTTTCCACTGCTTGAAGCGCCGTTTCTTCTGGCGTTTGGAATAGAGGTCCGATATCAACGTCATATCCTAAATCGGCAAATCCTGTGCTGACCACTTTTGCTCCACGATCATGACCATCTTGTCCCATTTTCGCCATTAATAGACGAGGTCGACGACCTTCATTCTCAAGGAATTCTTCTGTCATTTGAATGACTTCTTGAATTTCGTCTTCTTTAGAGTACGCTTCGCTATATACACCGCTGATTGAACGAATGGTTGCTTTATGACGACCTGCTACTTCTTCAATCGCATCAGAAATTTCACCAAGAGATGCGCGAACGCGGGCTGCTTGAACAGCAAGCTCAAGTAAGTTTCCTTCACCTGTTTTCGCTGCTTCTGTTAATGCTTTTAATGCTTCATCTACTTTGGCTTGGTCGCGATTTGCTTTGCAATTCAGCTAAGCGATTAATTTGGCTTTCACGAACCGCTGTATTATCAATATCCAAGATTTCAATTGGATCTTCTTTTTTCAAGCGATATTTATTCACACCAACAATTGTTTCCTCTTGAGAATCGATTTTTGCTTGGCGTTTTGCTGCTGCTTCTTCAATTCTCATTTTTGGAATGCCTGTTTCAATTGCTTTCGCCATTCCGCCTAAGATCTTCAATTTCTTCAATTAAGAGCCCATGCTCTGTCAATTAACTCCTGTGTTAACGCTTCTACATAGTAAGAGCCAGCCCAAGGATCGATTACCTTTGTAATGCTTGTTTCTTCTTGTAGATAAAGCTGCGTATTACGTGCAATACGAGCTGAGAAGTCGGTTGGTAGAGCAATCGCTTCATCCAGTGCATTTGTATGCAACGATTGTGTATGACCAAGTGCTGCAGCATGCGCTTCGATTAATGTACGAACAACATTATTAAACGGATCTTGCTCTGTTAAGCTCCATCCAGATGTTTGTGAATGCGTTCTTAGCGCTAACGCTTTAGAGTTTTTCGGATCAAATTGTTTCATCAATTTTGCCCAAATGAAACGACCTGCTCTCATTTTCGCTACTTCCATGAAATAGTTCATTCCGATTGCCCAGAAGAAAGAAAGACGTGGAGCAAATTTATCAATATCAATGCCTGCTTTCATCCCTGTACGTGCATATTCAAGACCATCTGCTAACGTGTAGGCAAGCTCGATATCAGCTGGTGCTCCCGCTTCTTGCAAGTGATAACCTGAGATAGAGATACTATTAAATTTCGGCATATATTTTGATGTATATTCAAAAATATCGGCAATGATTTTCATAGACATTTCTGGTGGATAAATATACGTATTACGTACCATATACTCTTTTAAAATATCATTTTGAATCGTACCAGATAGTTTATCCTGTGTAACCCCTTGCTCTTCCGCTGTTACGATGTAGAAAGCAAGGATTGGCAACACCGCACCGTTCATTGTCATCGATACAGACATTTTATCCAATGGAATACCATCAAATAAGATTTTCATATCAAGAATCGAGTCAATCGCCACGCCTGCTTTCCCAACATCACCAACTACTCGTGGGTGATCTGAATCATAGCCACGGTGTGTTGCTAAGTCAAAGGCAACTGAAAGACCTTTTTGTCCCATTGCTAAGTTACGACGATAGAAAGCATTAGATTCTTCAGCTGTTGAGAATCCAGCATATTGACGAACCGTCCAAGGACGATTGACATACATTGAAGGATATGGTCCACGTGTAAATGGAGCAATTCCAGGTACACTATCCATGTGCTCTAAATTTTGGTTATCTTCTTGAACGTAAAGTGATTTCACCTTAATTTGTTCATTTGTTTCAAATAAAAGATTATCGATATTTTGACCAACTGCTGCTTCTGCTTCTTTTTTCCAAGCTTCTACTGAACCTTGTGCAGTAGCTTTTGCTGGATTGATTTTTGAAAAATTAGGTTTTGTCATTTTAGTTCACCCCCAGCACTTGTAATAATTCTGTTAATGTTTCAGCTGTATTTGTTTTCACATGAACAAACTCTTTCACACCAGCAGTTTGTAATGCTTTTTCTAGTTCTTCCGATTGTTTACCTGCTACATAAATTGTTGTTTCAGGGAAAGCCGCTTTTACATCAGCAACAACCTTCTCTGCTAATTCAGCATAAGCCTCATCAGTACCGCATACACAGTAAATTGGAAGCTTTGTTTCTTTCACATAAGCAACAGCTTCTTCAGTTGTATGACAGCCTTCACTTGCAACTGTTTCAATTCCACCTGCAGCAACTAATCCTTTCACGAAATCTGCACGAGGTTTATACGACTTCAATTCTTGTAATGTAATTAAGCCTACTTTTGGCGCTTCGCCATTTTGTTGTTTAAAGGCTGCACTACGCAGACGTAATTTCTCGAATTGTTCTGCAATGCGTTTTAATTTAATTGGTGTAATCGAAGTTGGGTTATTCACCACGATATAAGATTCCACTTCTGCTGCTTTCGGTACTTTCACTTCATCAGCTGGATTAGGATATACGTTTGTGCCAATGATACTTTCTTTTCTTAATGCTGCATTTTTTGCCTTTTCATTAAAAACTTCCATAATTTCCGCTTGGATTGCCCCTTGTTTAAGCGCTTCAAGAATACCTCCAGCAGCATCTACTTCTAAAAATTTCTGCCAAGCCTGATCCGCCAGTTCATCCGTTAGTTGTTCAACATAGAATGAACCACCTGCAGGATCAATCACATGTGTAATATGCGTTTCTTCTTTTAAAATCAAGTGCGTATTACGAGCAATTCTTTCTGAGAAATCATTCGTTTCACCGAATACATGATCGAAAGGATTGATTTGTAAATATTGAATGCCGCCAATTGCAGCAGCAAAAGCTTGGTTCGCTGTACGTAAAATATTTACATGTTGGTCGTACAACGTTTCCGTTACTTCTGAAGTAAGTGCATGAATATTCATTTTGAAATGCTCAGGATTTGCTTCAAACGCAGCTGAAAGTCCAGCCCAAAGTCGACGAGCCGCGCGTAATTTAGCAATATTCATGAAGTAATTCGAATCAATAGCAAAAGAGAATACCATTTTATCTGCAATACTTTCCACAGACAAACCTTGTTTTTGTCCTTCAAGTAAATATTGAATAGCCACCGCCAAACCATATGCAAGCTCTTGAACGGCATGAGCGCCTCCATTATGAAAAACAGATGTTTTAATTAAAATCGTTTTTAAATCTGATGAAACTGTTTCATATTCTTGAATCGTTTTTGCCCAATCTACAAAAAAGGCTTCCGTATCTTCAGGAATTTGTCCAGTCACTATCCATTCAGCAATTGGATCCTCAGCAAGAACACCTGTTACGGGTCCCTCTACTGCTTTAAATTCAGGAAGCAATTTTTTTTGTTTTCCTTTTAAATCCATGAAAAATGGTAAGGAGGCAAGCGGTACATCTTTTAACAGCTTGGGAAGTCTTGCTCCATTTGCCAGCAAATCTACTGAATACGTAATCGCGTTTTGTCCACGGTTAAGAACCGCTTTTAACTTTTCATTTGCTTCCTCTGCAGTAGCCGCATAAATAGGCTGGCAAGCAAGCCATGGCTGTGTCAGATATCCTGTTGTAGAAATCCCTCTAGTATAAGGAGAGAAACCTGGTAGTTCTGAATGATCCCCTACAGCTTCTTCTGTATAAAGGGGGTGTAATGTCACTCCCTCATATGTATTGGTCTGTAACTTGTCGATAGTTTTGCCTTTTAAACTCGTTTCAACGGCAGCCTTCCACTCTTCGTACGAAGGTTTCGGAAAGGAAATATTTTTTACATCTCTTAATTCCATCTGTAATCGCTTTCTTATACTCATACCTTTAAGTAGAGCGAGCGCTCAGTTCAGTATGACTAAGAAAACTGCCCTCCCCTCATTTTTTTGAATACTAATAATATTCTAACATATCATAAAGTGAAACTTTCATCAGCGGTGGTTTTCCACTGATGGTTAGTTGAGGCCCACAGGACGTGGGCCACACAGACGTTGCCACACGATGTAGCGTCCTTAGTCTGTGTTCATTGATTCGAGGTTTTAGAGTCTTTTTATCCCCATCTCTCCTTTTTTCTTAAAGTCTTAAGGCGAGGGGATTACAGTCTCTTAAACCGGGATAAGAAATCGTATGTTGTTTAAATGAATACAGGCCTATTCTCATCATGACAACAACATTGCTTTTAATCTGTTACAATCCAGAAATGGAATCCTCCAAATGTATTATAACAACTCTATTTACATATAATACGAAAAAACAGACAATTTGTCGATTACTATTTTCTTTTATTTTGACTTTATTCAACAGTACAAAAAAACACCAGTCAAAAACTGGTGTAAAAATTAATGGATTGATGTGTTTTCTTTTGTCATGCCTTCAATAATTTCTTTCACTCTAGCTAAAAAGCGTCCACCAATCAATCCATCTAATACTCGATGATCTAATGATAAACAAAGATTTACCATACTTCGAATGGCAAACATGTCTTCTATAATTACTGGACGTTTTACAATACTTTCAATTTGTAGAATACCGGCCTGTGGATGATTAATAATTCCCATCGACTGTATAGAACCGAATGCTCCTGTATTATTAACCGTAAACGTTCCACCTTGTAATTCTTCTTGTTTTAACTTCCCAGCCCTTGTTTTTTGGGCTAATTCATAAATTTCCCTGGCAATTCTTTTGATGGTTTTCTCATCAGCATTTTTAATAACAGGTACAAATAACGCATCATCCGTTGCTACAGCAATGGAAAGATTAATGTCTTTTCGTTGAATAATTTTATCTCCAGCCCACATGGAGTTAATTTGTGGAAACTCAGTCAGGGCACGGGCAACTGCTTTAACAAAAAAAGCAAAATAAGTGAGTGGATAGCCTTCTTTTGCAAGAAAATCTTTTTTTAATGAATCACGTAACTTTACAAGATTCGTTGCATCCACTTCCACCATCATCCACGCATGGGGTATCTCCTGTGTACTTCTTACCATGTTCGCTGCAATGGTTTTGCGCACACTCGTAACCGGAATTTCAATATCACCAACTTGAATAGAAGGAAGCCTCTTTTCTTCTAGTTGAACCGATTTTACTTCTTTCGCCTTTTGGATTGAAATCCGTTCAACTGGAGCTTCAATCGGAGCCCCCTTAGATTGAATCAATGCTAGCAAGTCCTTGCGGGTAATTCGTCCTTCTCTTCCAGAGCCCTTTACTTTCGATAAATCAATTCCATGCTCTTGAGATATTTTTAGAACAGCAGGGGAGTATCTTGTCTTCATCGGAGTCATTTCTAAAATGGTCGACTCACGTTCCTCTGTAACCCGATTGATTTGTTGATTTGTTGACGATTCTCCTGCCTCAATTAAGCATATCACTTCTCCTACAGCTAATGTTTCATCTTCTTTAGCTAGCAGTTCTTGAATGACTCCGGTAAAAGAAGAAGGAATCTCTGCAGTGACTTTATCGGTGACGACTTCGGCAATCGGTTCGTATTTTTGAACAAGATCACCTGGAGCAACCAGCCATTTACTAATCGTTCCTTCTGTAACACTCTCACCTAATTGTGGCATTTTCATTTGTTCTACTGCCATGTTACCACTCCTTCGCAACCTTAATACTCCGCTAGTTCACGCATCGCCTTTTCTACTTTATCAGGATTCACCATAAAGTATTTTTCCATTGTCGGTGCATACGGCATCGCAGGAACATCTGGACCGGCTAATCTCATAATTGGCGCATCAAGGTCAAATAAACAATGCTCAGCAATTATAGCAGCAACTTCACCTAATATGCTACCTTCTTTATTATCTTCCGTAATAAGTAAAACCTTACCCGTTCTTACAGCGGCCTCAATAATGCTTGCCTGATCGAGCGGATACACCGTCCGAAGATCAAGAATATGAACAGAGATCCCGTCACTGGCCAGCTTTTCAGCTGCCTGTAGGGCAAAATGAACACAAAGTCCGTAGGTAATAACCGTAATATCCTCTCCTACGCGCTTCACATCCGCTTTTCCAATTGGCAATACATAATCCTCTGCTGGCACCTCGCCTTTAATCATACGATAGGCTCGTTTATGCTCGAAAAAGAGAACCGGATCCTCATCACGAATCGCCGCTTTAAGTAACCCCTTCACATCATAGGGAGTCGAGGGCATCACAATTTTTAAACCGGGTTGATTGGCAAAAATAGCTTCTACTGATTGAGAATGATAAAGAGCACCATGTACACCGCCTCCATATGGAGCACGGATGACCATTGGACAACTCCAATCATTGTTGGAACGGTACCGAATTTTCGCTGCTTCCGAAATAATTTGATTGACTGCGGGCAAAATAAAATCACAAACTGGATTTCAGCAATTGGTTTCATTCCATACATAGCCGCACCAACCCCTACTCCCACAATAGCTGATTCGGCAAGTGGCGTATCAATTACTCGTTCCTCCCCAAACTGTTCATATAATCCGTATGTGGCTTTAAACACACCACCTTTTTGTCCAACATCTTCACCTAATAAAAATACTCGCTCATCTCTTTCCATTTCTTCCCGAATCGCAAGTGTAACTGCTTCAATATACGATATAACCGTCATTTAGTTCCCCCCATATACATGTTTCATAGCTAACTCTGGGTTTGCATATGGTGCTTGCTCAGCATAATCCGTTGCTTCATTTACAATTTGCATGATTTCATCATTCAATTGTTTTTCTCTTGCCTCATCCATGATGCCCATTTCTTTTAAATACTGTCCAAATGTAAAAATGGAGTCCTTCGTTTTTGCTTCTTGAACTTCGTCCTCTGTACGATAGCTTCTGTCATCATCATCGCTCGAGTGAGGTGTGAGTCGATAGGAAACCGTTTCAACTAAAGTCGGCCCAAGTCCTGCTCGTGCTCGATCTGCTGCTTCTTTTACAGCTTGATACACAGCTAACGGATCATTACCATCAACGGTTATACCCGGCATTCCATATCCAATCGCTCGATCAGACACCTTTTCACACGCTAGTTGCTTAGAAATTGGTACTGAAATCGCATATAGATTATTTTCACACATAAAAATAACAGGCAATTTATGAACACTCGCAAAATTAGCTCCTTCATGAAAATCTCCTTGATTGGAGGAGCCTTCTCCAAAAGTAACAAACGTGACTAAATTTTTCTTCTCCATTTTTCCAGCAAGCGCAATTCCTACTGCATGTGGTACTTGCGTCGTAACGGGGGAGGAGCCTGTCACAATTCGATTCTTTCTTTTGACCAAAATGACCAGGCATTTGTCGCCCACCCGAATTCGGATCTTCAAGCTTAGCAAACCCTGACAGCATTAGATCTCTGGCCGTCATTCCAAATGCTAACACAACACCAACATCACGATAATATGGCAATACATAGTCTTCCTCACGATTCAGAGCAAAAGCAGCTCCGACTTGAGCAGCCTCTTGTCCTTGACAAGAAACCACAAACGGTATTTTACCAGAACGATTCAAAAGCCACATGCGCTCATCAATACGACGCGCAAGAAGCATCGTCCGAAACATCTCAATATACCGTTTCATCACTTAAATCCAAACGAGCTATGACGATTTCTCGACCATTAATAAAAATTTTCCTATAGAAATGTATAGCTAGTCCATCGACAGCAAGCGCTGCCTCACCAATCGCTTCTGATAAACTTGGATGCGGATGGATAGTTGAAGCCACTTCCCACGGAGTAGCATCAAGAACTTTGGCTAAACCAGCCTCTGAGATCATATCCGTAACATGTGGGCCAATCATATGTATTCCTAATAGATCATTTGTCGTTTGATCTGCAATGATTTTAACAAAGCCTTCTGTTTCACCATAAACAAGCGCTTTACCAATCGCGCTAAATGGAAATTTACCCACTTTTACTGTAAATCCCTGCTGCAGTGCATCTTTTTCTGATAATCCGACACTTGCAATCTCAGGGTTCCCATAAATACAAGTTGAAACGGTTGAATAATCCAATGCAAGCGGTTGTTTCCTTGCGATATGCTCAACTGCAATGATTCCTTCTCGAGCAGCTACGTGTGCTAATTGTAACCCACCTATACAATCACCAATCGCATAAATATGAGATTCTTTTGTTTGATACATCTCATTTATTGAAATAAAGTCATGCTCGATTTCTATTTCTGTATTTTCTAATCCGATGTTTGATAAATTTGCCTCTCTTCCTACTGAAACTAGCATTTTTTCACCAGTATATGTCTCAATGCTACCATTTATTTCAGCACTAATCGAAACAGCCTTACCTGTTTGCAATGTTTCCGGAAGGACTTTTGCTCCCGTAATCACGTTGACCCCTTTTTTCTGCAGGATACGAGACATCTCTGCCGAAATGTCTTCATCTTCCTGAGGAAGAATGCTTGATGCATATTCAAGCACAGTCACGTTCACACCGAAATCATGAAGCATAGAGGCCCATTCAATTCCAATTACCCCTCCACCAACAATAATGATTGACTGTGGTAACGTTTCGAGTTGGAGTGCTTCATCCGAAGTCATTACATACTCTCCATCAATCGTTAATCCTGACAGCGTTTTAGGACGTGAACCTGTCGCAAGAATGACATATTTCGGTAGTAAAATTTCATTTTCACGACCATCATTCATTTCCACAGAAATAGTACCCGGTAGTGGTGAAAAAATAGATGGACCTAAAATTCTACCAATTCCCTTATAAACCGTTATGTTATTCTTCTTTAGTAAATGTTGAACACCGCTATGAAGCTTACTAACAATCTGATTTTTCCGCTGCTGTACTTTTATAAAATCAATCCTTACATCCGATGTAAGAATCCCATATTCTTCACTTTTTTTAGCTATTCGATATATCTCTGCACTTCTTAACAATGCTTTTGATGGGATACAGCCTTTATGCAGACATGTGCCTCCAAGCTCTCCCTTTTCCACTACGGCTGTTTTTAAGCCGAGCTGACTTGCTCTAATTGCCGCAACATATCCACCTGTCCCCCCACCGAGAATAACTACATCATATTCCTCTGCCATCGAAATCCTCCTTGCCAACTCAATTATTTTAAATCATAATCGGCTTAAGCTCTAGTTATATTTATCATATTATGCTCATTATTTCCATCAAATATGGATTATAATGGAATACTTGACAAATAGTTGGAATCATTTATGATTTTTATAGAAACACATTTTTCCAGAAGGGATCTGACCAGATGAAACGTCTAATCGCTTTCGCCATTCTCTTTATCCCTGGAGTAATTGCCGCATATGGCATTAAACTTATGAGAGACATGCTATTTGGAATCCAACATGTTCCTTATCCCACACTTTGGTTACAATCAGTAATCGGATTCATCTTCACCATCAGTGGTATTGCCTTTATTGGAGGATTTATTTTGTATCGCGATCGAAAACGAAATAAAGTCCAGGACCGATTTAATAAAATGTAATAAGAAAAGCGGATATACCCGTTTAGCAACGTAGGTACTTAAGCTCACACGATGTGGATCATACAGACGAAGACATAAGGACGTGGCGGTCTTAGTCTGTGTTCATTTCCTCCGTATGGGTCAGTACCTTTTTCATTTCAAGGCCCTTATCTTATTTTTATTGCAAATAAAAAACATATGATACAAAGGTACTTTTTATCTCTTTTATTTTTTAGACCATACTTCAAATTGAATATAAAAAAATCCCCAATAAGTAAAATTACTGGGGATTCCTAACCCTCTCAAGAAGCTTTATGTTCTAAGCGAAGTTTGTCAGCCACCATCGCAATGAACTCACTATTTGTTGGTTTTGCCTTTGACATACTAACTGTATATCCAAAAAGTGATGAAATGGATTCAATATTGCCACGACTCCATGCTACTTCAATTGCATGACGAATGGCACGTTCAACGCGACTAGCCGTTGTATTATATTTCTTAGCAATATCAGGATAAAGCACTTTTGTGATAGACCCTAATAATTCAATATCATTATATACCATAGCGATGGCTTCTCTTAAATACAAATATCCCTTAATATGTGCTGGTACACCAATTTCATGAATAATGCTTGTGATACTAGCATCTAAATTTTTTGGCTTTTGCTCAGATTGTGGGCGATAAGCGATTTGTGATGTACTTTTTATGAAAGATTGCCTTTTCCACTTACCTGACGAATATTTTTCACTAAATTTTCCATATCAAACGGTTTCAAAATAAAATAGGATGCTCCTAAATCAACTGCTTTTTTAGTAACATCTTCTTGACCAAAGGCCGTTAACATAATAACATTAGGCATTGTTTCCCGATTCATTTCTCGAAGTTTTTCTAGCACTCCTAATCCATCTAAATGAGGCATAATAATATCTAAAATTAAAACATCCGGATTCAACGTTTCCAACATTTTCAGACATTCTTGTCCATTATGTGCTACAGCCATTACTTCCATATCTTCCTGAGCTGAAATATATTCTTCCTAAAAGAGCGACTAGTTCACGATTATCATCTACAACGCAAACTTTAATTTTTTTCACGCTTGATTTCCTCCTCAACTACAATTGTTTTCCAACAATGACTAAATTCTCCTTTAATTGAACTTTTCGACAATGGAAACAAAATTCCTTTTATTTTTGGAAAATTCTAAAATTAAATATTAAATTCACTAAATTTCAAGTTGTTTTCGACTTCGTTTGCAATTAGAGAAATTCATCAAAAAAGCACTTACTCTTTTGCATTTTATCATATAAACAAGAAAATTCCTTCATCTTTATAAACCTTTTACAAATTTAAGCCGTTTAGTAGGATAAAGATACATGCATTTCTACTATACTAATCATGTCGGTACCGTTCTACATCAATTGAAAAAAGAGGCGAATAAACGCCTCCCATTTAGCTTGCTTTTTCCTTATCTATTTTTTCATAAATATTTATACCGGCTTCATTTAACATCCATTCAATATGAACTCCATACCCACTTGTAGGATCATTAACAAATACATGAGTTACTGCACCAATTAATTTGCCATCTTGAATAATTGGGCTGCCACTCATACCTTGAACAATTCCCCCAGTTTTTTTAAGAAGTTCCTTATCTGTTACCTTTAATACCAATCCTTTAATAGCAGGAAACTTTTGTGGAATGGAACTAACTATTTCCACATTGAATTCTTCTACTTCTGAGCCTTCAACAACAGTTAAAATTTTTGCTGGCCCTTCTTTTACTTCATGAGAAAGGCTTATCGGAATGGCTTGATCCATAATTCCATTATTCAATTGTTGATGTAATTTCCCAAAAATCCCAAATGGACTATTGCGATTAATATTCCCAATTATTTCACGATTTGAGGAAAAACGAGCTAATTTTTCACCCGGATCCCCATTGCTTCCTTTTTCAATAGATGTAACAGTGGATTGAACAATTTGACCATCTTTCACAACAATCGGCTTTTTTGTATCCATATCAGATATCACATGTCCTAAAGCCCCATATTTTTTTGAATTTGGATGATAAAAGGTCATTGTTCCAATTCCTGCAGCTGAATCCCGAATATACAGACCAAGCTTATAAGTTCCTTCATCCTTTATCTTTTAGCGGGAGCAAGGAAGCCTTTGAATGCTTCTTGATTTCGTTGAATGATCAATTTCAATGGCTCACCTTTTTTTCCTGCTTCTTGAACAAAAGGAGTTACATCCCCCATTGTTTTAATCGTTTGACCATTAATTTTTGTAATAATATCTCCGATTTGAATTTTTGCAATTTCTCCCTGGTGATTTCTCTCCTTCAGTTGTTGCAACTAAGATGATGACCTACTACTAAAACTCCAAGTGTATGAAGCTTGACACCAATTGATTGACCGCCTGGTACTACTTTAAAGTCCTCTAATACTTTGACATCGACCTTTTTGACAGGCAATCCTGCTACATCGAGTAACACTTCATTTGTTCCAGGTTTATCAGCATCAAGCGTAATCGAATCTTCACTATCATGAAGGGAAATTCCTTGACTGGAATCTAAATTATTGCGGAAACAGGCAATGAAGTGGAAATATTATAGTGACTTCCCTCAAATAGTACAAGATGATTAGGAATTAAAAAAATATTCACGTAATGGCTGGTATAACCCTAATGTTAATAGCGAAACAAGGAGAATTCCACCGATGATTTTGTTGATCAATGCAAATTTCACTCTTTACACTCTCCTCGCTATTTACATGCTTATGGCTACATCTTTAATTTAGCCTACCTTACACTCATTTATAACTAGCACCAAAAAATAAAAGCTATCCGTTTATGGATAGCTTTTCAATGCTTAGATAGTTTAATAATCTTCTTACGGCCCATCAGATTTATTTCAGCTTTTGTAGTGAATTAATTCATTTGCATGTTGTTTGGTTAAGTCGGTAATTTCAACACCAGAAATCATGCGTCCAATTTCTTTTATTTTTTCTTCCAAAGCGAGGTTGTAACAGATGTATTCGTTCTTCCATCCGTTACTTTTTTAGCAATAAATAGATGAACATCCGCCATTGCAGCAACTTGCGGCAAATGAGAAATGCAAAGCACTTGTGAACCCGTCGCCACTTTGTAGATTTTTTCAGCAATAGCTTGTGCAACTCGACCACTTACGCCTGTATCAACTTCATCAAAAATAATAGAAGTAATGCCTTGATGCTGTGAAAAAATACTTTTCAAAGCAAGCATAATCCGGGACATTTCTCCGCCAGAAGCAATCTTCGATAAAGGCTTTAACGGTTCGCCAGGGTTGGTTGAAATATAAAATTCCATTACATCAAGACCTGATCTGATTAATGCCATTATGAAGATAGCTCATCAAATGTATCCGCAGTTTGATGAAAATGAGCTTCAAAAATCGTTTTTTCCATATATAATTCTTTTAATTCTTGATGAATTTTTATTGTTAACTGCTCAGCAGAATTTTGACGAAGTTCGAAAGATTTTTCGCTTCAACCATTAAATCTGCTTTAATGGAGTTCATTTCTTTTTCAAGCTTTACGATATGAGTTTCTCGATTTTGTAGTTTTTCGATTTCTTCTTCAATGGTTGCGCTATATTCTAGAATTTCTTCAATCGTTCTTCCATATTTACGCTTCAATTGATTCATTTCATTCAAACGATTTTCAATAAAATCAATCCGTTCATTATCAAAATCAAGCGAATCCAACTGGTCCCGAATGGTAGAAATGGCGTCTTCTAACAAAAAGTAACTGTTTGATACGATTTCCGAACTATTTTCTTAACGCCTCATCTAGACTTGCGGCTTCTTCTAAGTTATTCATTGCGACAGACAGCCAATCAAATGCATGTTGTTCACCATTTAAAGCATTATAGCTTGTTTGTAGGGCACCATGAATTTTTTCAAAGTTATTGATTTTCTTACGTTCTTCAATCAAGCTGCTCATCTTCATGTAGTTTCAATTCAGCCTTTTGAATTTCCTCAAATTGAAACTGGATTAAATCCAAGCGATGCACCATTTGCTGTTCATTTTGACTAAGACTCTTCAACTGCTTCATGAATTGAATCATAACGTTTATAAAGCTTTTGATATTCGGCAAGTGCCAATGCGATATCTGTCACCACCGAATTGATCTAATAAAGGAAAATGCAGACGTTCATCCATTAATTCTTGATGTTCATGCTGTCCATGAATATCAATCAATGTTCGCCCTATCTCCCTTAAAATCGCAATCGTTACTAGCTTTCCATTTACCCGACATACACTTTTTCCGTTCGTTGACATCTCTCTTCTGACAACAACCATTCCATCGTTAATTTCAATGCCAAATTCAGAAGCTTTGGCAAATACTGGATGTTGCTCATCATCTAGTTGAAATAATCCTTCAATCTCAGCCTTCGCCTCACCATGACGAATAAATTCAGTCGAACCTCGGCCTCCAACCAATAAATGAATAGCATCTATAATAATCGACTTTCCTGCCCCTGTTTCTCCTGTCAGGACAGTCAATCCTTTTTCAAAAGAAATCGGTCAACTTATCAATAATCGCAAAATTTTTAATCGATAGTTCTGATAACAAATTCTTCACCTCATAATGATTAGAGCATATCTAAAAATTTTTGTGCTATTAATCTTTGCATCTTCATCAGAACGACAAATAATTAAACATGTATCATCGCCGCCAATCGTTCCCAAAATTTCTTCCCAATTTAAGTTATCAATTAAAGCACATATAGCTTGGGCATTTCCCGGAAGCATTTTCATCACCAGTAAATTATTTGCTGCATCAATTCTGACAAAGGCATCAACAAGCATTCTCTTTAATTTTTGTAAGGGATTAAAGCGTTGATCCGCAGGCAAACTATATTTGTATCGGCCATCGGTTAAAGGAACTTTTACAAGATGCAATTCTTTAATATCACGAGAAACAGTGGCTTGGGTAACATTGTACCCTAGCTTTTTTCAATTCATCGACCAGCTCATCTTGAGTTTCGATATCGTTATTTGTAATGATATCGCGAATCTTTATATGTCGTTGTCCTTTATTCATATACGTTATAAGCACCTCTCACTTTCCTCAATCATTTTTGTTAATATTAATGTTAGCGTATTTTTATACATTTGTACAAGCATTTCTCTTTCCAATCGAAAAGCTGGAAGGCTTCATGAGTCTAGACAAAAAAACTCCTTTAGCCTTGGGGACTAAAGGAGAACAAATTTATTCTCTTTTAAATTGCATATGAGCTTCCGTGACAACTTCATCAATCGATTGTTTTAGAAAATTCTCTCCCTTTTGTTTTGGTCCTTCCCAGCTAAGATGTAATAAAAATTCAATATTTCCATCTCCTCCTGTAATAGGAGAAAAAGACACATCACGTATATCATAGCCTTCATTTTCAGCAAAGGTAATGATTTTATTCAATACTTCTTTATGAATTTTAGCATCACGTACAATTCCTTTTTTCCCTACTTGATCTTTTCCTGCTTCAAATTGAGGTTTGACAAGTGCCACAACATCACTATTTGGCACAAGTAACGTTTTTAAAACAGGCAAAATCAAAGTAAGAGAAATGAAAGATACATCAATGCTTGCGAAATTAGGCATCTCGCCCTCTAAATCAGCTGGTGTTACATAGCGGAAGTTCGTTCTTTCCATTACTTTTACACGTTCATCTTGACGGAGTTTCCAAGCAAGTTGATTATAACCAACATCCACTGCATACGACATAAGCGCTCCGTTTTGTAAAGCACAATCGGTAAATCCCCTGTTGATGATCCAATATCAATCAGAATTTTCCCATCAACCGTTACATCAAATGTTTTTAAGGCTTTCTCAAGCTTTAAGTCCACCTCTAGATACATAAGGCATGACTTTTCCCTTAATCGTAAATTCTAAATCAACCGGTACTTTTTCACCAGGCTTTTCATATCTTTCTTCATTTGCATAAACAAGTCCCGCCATAATCATCCGCTTCGCTTTTTCTCGCGTTTCAGCTAGTCCTTGTTGTACGATAAGAACATCTAGTCTTTCTTTCATCACTTTCATCATTTTCATGCCCTTTTTTGTTTTTTTGGTGCGATCCGTTTTATTCTTTTCACAACTTCTTCAGCTGTTAAATCGATTTCTTCAAGAAGTTCATCTACACTACCATGTTCAATAAAATAATCAGGAATCCCCATTCTGATCAATAATAGCATCATAAAAGCCTTGATCATGTGCATATTCAAGCACTGCACTTCCAAATCCACCTTGAAGTACGGCTTCCTCAATTGTTAAAATAGGTAATTTGTCTGTTAATAATGAACTGTAACATGTTCTCATCCATTGGCTTAATAAAACGTGCATTCACCACTTTTACTGAATAATGCTCCTTTTCAAGCTGGTTCTGCTGCATCCAGAGCCATTGGAATCGTTGTTCCAAATGTTAAAATGATGGCATCCGTTCCTTCTTTTAGCACTTCCCAAGTTCCAATAGGAATTTCCTTTAATTCTTCATCCATTGGGACGCCATATCCATTTCCACGCGGAAAGCGCATGGCAATCGGACCATCATTATATTGAATCGCCGTATTCACCATATGTTGACCTTCATTTTCATCTTTCGGCATCATTAACACAATATTAGGAATATGACGTAAAAAGGCAATATCAAAAACACCTTGATGCGTCTCCCCATCTGAACCAACTAGTCCTGCTCGATCAATGCCAATAAATACATTTAAATTTTGACGACAAATATCATGTACAACTTGGTCATAAGCTCTTTGTAAAAAGGTTGAATAAATAGCCAAAAATGGCTTCATATTTTGCGTAGCAAGCCCCGCCGCAAAAGTTGCTGCATGCTGTTCGGCAATTCCTACATCGTAGAAACGCTCTGGAAATTCACTTGCAAATCCTTCTAATTTGGAACCTACTGGCATAGCTGGTGTAATGGCTACAATTCGCTCATCTTTACGAGCTAATTTACTGCACGGTTTCACTTACAAGCGAGCTCCAAGCCGGTCCTTTGCTCGGTGATTTAACAAAGTCACCGGTTTCAATTTTATACGGACCCGTTCCATGCCAATTTCCCGTTGTATCTCTTTCAGCAGGTGTATACCCTTTTCCTTTTTTCGTAATAACATGCAAAAGAACAGGACCTTTCGTTTTTTTAGCATAGCGGATATTTTCAAATAATTCCTCGTAATTATGTCCATCTACTGGTCCTAAATAGGTAAATCCTAATTCCTCAAAAAACACACCTGAAACAAGCATATACTTCAAGCTATCCTTTAACCGTTCCGCAGTTGCAGCTAATTTACCACCTACTGCTGGAATTTTTTTAATCAACATTTCTAATTCATCTTTTGCACGATTATATTTTCCAGCAGTCCGAAGTCGACCCAAGTACGTAATGCAAGAGCACCGACATTTGGAGCAATGGACATTTCATTATCATTTAAAATAACAATCATATCCTTCTTTTCATGTCCAATATGATTTAATGCTTCAAGTGCCATTCCACCTGTTAATGCTCCATCACCAATAACAGGTAAAACATAGTTGTTTTCTTTTTTAATATCACGTGCAGCAGCCATCCCCATTGCAGCTGAAAGAGAAGTAGAACTGTGCCCAGTTTCCCAAACATCATGTTCACTTTCATTCATTTTTGGAAATCCACAAAGTCCTTTATACTTTTTTAACGTGTCAAATTCTCTTGCTCGTCCAGTTAGAATTTTATGAACATAAGATTGATGTCCAACGTCCCAAATAATTTTATCTTTTGGACTATCAAATTCTTTATGAAGAGCAATCGTAAGTTCAACCACACCTAAATTCGGACCAATATGACCACCAGTAACAGATGTTTGCTCCACTAAAAATTTACGAATATCTGCACTTAAGCTGACCAAGTTCTTCATTGCTCATTTTCTTCAAAAATGAAGGGTCTTTTATAGATAGAAGATCCAAAACAGGACCACTCACTTTCTGTCATTTTCGGCAAGTCATTTCATTCTTATAGAAAAACTAGATAGAGCTGTCATGCAAGTCCGAAAATTTTTTTAAGTTGTATTGTTAGTAGTAAGAAATTTCAATTGTTTCTAGTTTCTTATAGTAAATAGCCGCCGAACATCCCAAATGATTTCGGCGACTTATAAAAATCCTTATATCATTTCAATTGCTTTTCGTCTAATTCAGCATGTAAAAAATCAAGACGCTTTGACTCCTCTTATAGTCATCATATAGTTCGTTTGACATATTTTTGCATGAATAGTATAGCATAAAGACCTAATTTAATCACAAACTCTTCCGCTTCACCATTCCGCTTTTCTGTTAATGATTGCGGTTGGCAATTAGATCGGTTAGTTCACTTAGTATCGTTGTTGGCAAGTTCGTTGCTGCTAATGCTGCATGGGCAAGTTGAATTTGTTCACGCAATTTATCCTTTGCACCTTTAAGTGTAAGTAATGCAGGATAGGTGCTTTTATGATTTGTCATGTCACTGCCAACAGGCTTACCAATCAATTCCTCTGACCCTTCAATATCCAAGAATATCATCACGAATTTGAAAAGCAAGACCTAAATGAAAAGCAAATTGACGTAAATGCTCTCGTTGCTCCGCATTTGCCTCTGCTAAAATAGCACCTGAAAGAATACTAGCTTGTAATAGCTTTCCTGTCTTATGTTCGTGCATATACTCCAATTCTTCTATGGTCAATTGCTTATTTTCGCCTTCCATATCTGCAATTTGACCACCGACCATTCCTTCTGCACCTGCAGATTTACTAATTTCAGCTATGAGTTCCAATTTCATTTCTGGTGTCACGTCGGGATGATTCATTCCGGCAATCAGTTGAAAACTATATGTAAGTAATGCGTCACCAGCTAGAACAGCCACGGCTTCACCAAATACTTTATGATTGGTTGGCTTGCCACGGCGAAGATCATCATCATCCATACAAGGCAAATCGTCATGAATCAGTGAATAGGTATGAATCATTTCAATAGCTGCTGCAGCCGGAATCCCTCTTTCTACATCTTTCCCAAAGGAAGATAGAACAGCTAAAACAAGCATCGGACGAATTCGTTTGCCGCCTGCTTCTAGTGAATAGATCATGGCTTCTTTAACTACTGAAGGAGCTTGTAAATTCTTTACATAGTTAACCATTTGTTTTTCAAGTACTAATTTATATTCTTTTGACAACGTAGCATAATCCGTAATCATCCTTGCTCCTCCTCTAAAGCTGCAAAACCTTCTAATTGTCCATCTTCATTTAAAATTTGCGTTAGTTGTTCTTCTACTGATTTTAATTTTGTATGACAAAGTCGTGATAAATCCATGCCTTGTTTATAAATGGAAATAGCTTCTTCGAGAGGGACATCTCCTTCTTCTAACTTCTCTACTATTTCCTCTAAGTTTTTCATCGCTTCTTCAAATGATAGCTCCTGATTATCAGCCATGACGCTTACCCTCCTTAATATCTTTAATTTCACACTCTAATGTGCCATCCTTAATGGATACAGAAATGGCATCTCCTTTGGATACTTGCTTCGTGCTTTTAATTAATACTTCATCTTCACCAAAAACAAGTCCATAGCCTCTTTCCATAATCTTCAATGGACTGACTGCAGATAGAGTGGATGTAAGATGAACAAATTGCTGTGCTTTTTGTTTATAGATGGCAGTCATCGTACGATTTAAATTCTTTTGTTTTTGACTCAATGCTTCTTTCGACGTTTGGACGGCTTGTTCAGGATGTTGGCGTTTAGAATAGCATCTAATTGTTCCAACACTTCTTGTTTATGCGAAAAATATCGCTGACTATTTTTTTGTAATCGTTCCATTGCTCGATCCAGTTGTTCAAGTTTTTGTTCGTACATCTTATGCGGATATCGAAAGGCATAGGATTTTTCCAACCTAGACAAACGATTTGTTTCAACATTTAAACGTTCTTGTATGGAACGCGTTAAACGATGTTTACGATTCATTAGTCTTTCGAGTACTTCATTAATATGAGGAACAGCAAGTTCAGCTGCCCCTGTTGGCGTTGGAGCACGTAAATCAGCTACAAAATCAGCAATCGTAAAATCTGTTTCGTGTCCGACAGCGGAAATGATAGGCAAATCAGAATCATAAATAGACTCCGCAACTATTTCTTCGTTAAACGCCCATAGTTCTTCGATAGAACCTCCGCCGCGCCCTACAATTAGCACATCGGCTTCCTTTCTTTCATTAGCTACTGAAATAGCTAATGAAATCGATTTTGCTGCATTAACGCCTTGCACAAGCGCAGGATAAATAATGACTTTTGCAATAGGATAGCGACGTTTAATCGTCGTTAAAATATCTCGTAGAGCGGCTCCAGTCGGCGATGTAATCACTCCAACCGTATTTGGATAGGGAGGAATTTTCTGTTTATGCCGCTCAGAAAAAAGCCCTTTTTCTTCAAGCTTTCTTTTCAATTGCTCATAGGCTAAATATAAATCCCCAATTCCGTCAGGCGCCATGTGTTTCACATATATTTGATATTGCCCACTCGCTTCATAGACTGTCACATCACCACGAATCAGCACCTTCATTCCATTTTCAGGAACAAACTTCATCCCTCTCGTTTGAGCAGCAAACATGACAGCTAAGAGACGGGCTTTATCATCCTTTAACGTAAAATACATATGCCCACTAGTATGCTGTTTAAAATTAGAGATTTCTCCCCTTATATACAGTTTTGCAAATGGGGATCCGCATCAAACTTTCGTTTAATATACTTAGTCAATGCCGAAACACTCAAATATTGTTGTTCGTCCATATTTAGAACTTCCACCTATCTTAAATAAAATAAAAACGGTCTCTTGTTATTATAAAACAAGAAACCGTTTCATCGAAATATTTTAACAATATTTTAGCTTTTAGTTTAAACCATAAGCTTTTTGGGCAGATTCAACAGTATTTTTCATCAGCATGGTAATCGTCATTGGACCAACGCCTCCTGGAACTGGTGTAACATAAGCAGCTTTATTTAATACTCCTTCATAATCCACATCACCACATAGCTTGCCTTCATCATTACGATTCATCCCTACATCAATAATAACAGCGCCCTCTTTAATATGGTCGGCAGTAATGGTATTTCGTTTTCCTACTGCTGCAACAATCACATCAGCTTGTTTCGTGTAGTACGCCAAATCTTTTGTTTTTGAGTGACAAATTGTTACGGTTGCATTGGCATTTAACATCAATTGACCAGCTGGTTTCCCAACAATATTACTACGCCCAACAACAACAACATGTTTTCCTTCAAGATTATAATTAATATGTTGAAGCATAACCATCACACCATATGGAGTACAAGGTAAAAAAGCACTTTGACCTGTCATCATTCTTCCAATATTAATTGGATGGAAGCCGTCCACATCTTTTTCTGGTGAAATAGCTTCAATAATTGCTTTTTCATTAATATGTGCTGGTAAAGGTAATTGAACTAAAATACCATGAATGGAATCATCTTGATTTAGTTCATTAATATTTTCGATTAGTTCTTCCTGTGATAAAGTTGCAGGTTTTTTAATTAAGTACAGAACGCATGCCTAAATCTAAACAAGCTTTTTCTTTATTGCGTACATATGTTTGTGAAGCCTGATTATCTCCTACCAAAATTACGGCCAAACCAGGTACATAGCCTTTTTGCTTTAACTCTTCTACTTCCTTGCGAATTTCTTGTCTTACTGCTTGAGCAATCTCTTTCCCATTAATAATTTGAGCTGTCATGATTGTAATCCTCCCAAGAATATCACTAAAATTAATAGCCTAGATTATCTTTTATTTTTGATAACACTGCATTCACAAAGCTGCTAGATTGATCATCACCAAATCTCTTTGCAATTTCAATGGCTTCATCCATTGCTACACTAACAGGAACATCCTCACTATGTATCATTTCATAAGCAGCGATTCTAAGTAAATTTCGATCAATATTCGCTAATCTTTCTAATGTCCAATTCTCTAAATTAGTTCGGATTAGTTCATCCAATTTTTCACGGTTTGCAACAATTCCTGTTACAAGTGCTTCAAAGTAAGGGTCAGATTCAGCCCCGTTCAATGCACTTTCCATCGCAGCTTCTACTTCTGCCCCCACAATATCCATTTGATATAGTGCTTGAAGGGCTTTCTCACGTGCTATTCTTCTTTTCATCATTTTTCTCCTTTTAACCTCTACTATTATATCCGAAAACACTAGTACAGACGAACATTAATTTTAAAAAAATCAAAAATATTAAGGTTTTCATTATTTATTTGGTTATGTTTATCAGTTAGTATGCTTACTGTACCCATTTTTCATAACCCTCTTTCATTCATCTTTTCTACTCTAACAGAAAATAAACTTGAATAAAAGGGCAAAACCGAAAAGTGGGAGGCGCCCGTTTAGCGACGTTATGGACTGAGGTCCACACGATGTGGGTCACAAAGACGAAGACATAAGGACGTGGCGGTCTTAGTCTGTGTTCATTTACTCCGGATGAGATATAGGAAACACGAAGAACGGAAGTGATTCGATGTTGACTTATCGATAGGAGGGAGCGGAAAGTCCATTAGCCACTGGGTGCCTGGAACTAGACACCCCGAAAAGCGAAAAACCCGACTAATAGCCGGGTTTTCCATTAAGATTCAGTTAAAATGGTGTCATTAGATTTCTGGCTCGTAATTTGCTTCCTGTTTTGCGTTTTCAAATTGTATTCCGACAACATGTATGTTGACTTCCCCTGCATCTAGTGCAGTCATATTTAATAAAGCTTCACGTACGTTATCTTGTACTTCCTGTGCAACCTTAGGAATAGAAACTCCGAATTTCATGACGCAATAAAGATCAACCTTGATTGTTTCTCCGGCCAAATCCACTTTAACGCCTTTACCGTGATTCTTTTTACCAAGCTTTTCAACAACACCTGTCGCAAAATTCCCTCTCATATGGGAAATTCCTTCAACTTCCGCTGCAGCAATTCCAGCAATTACTTCGATTACTTCTGGAGCAATTTCTACTTTGCCAAGTTCAGTATTGTAATCACTCATTTCAAGCGATTGGTTTTCTACTTCACTCATTCCAAACACCTCCTGTCTCTCTTTACATTATGAGTTCATTACATCATAATTTTCAAGAAATTTAGTGTTAAATTCTCCAGAAACAAATTGTTGATGCTGAAGTAATTTAAGATGGAATGGAATGGTTGTATAAACCCCTTCAATGGCAAACTCACTCAAAGCACGTTTCATCTTATCGATGGCTTCCTCACGTGTTGGAGCATGTACAATTAATTTTGCAATCATTGAATCATAATAAGGTGGAATAGAATAGCCTGGGTAAGCTGCAGAATCGACACGAACTCCGTAGCCGCCTGGAGCTAAATACATCTGAATTTTACCAGCAGAAGGCATAAAGTTCTTCGCTGGATTTTCAGCATTAATGCGGCACTCAATCGCCCACCCATTAAATGTTACATCTTCTTGTGAAATAGACAGTTTTTCACCAGAAGCTACTTTAATTTGTTCTTTAATTAAATCGACACCTGTTACCATCTCCGTAACTGGATGTTCTACCTGAATACGTGTATTCATTTCCATAAAGTAGAATTTACGATTTTTATAGTCATAAATAAACTCAACTGTTCCTGCACCAGAATAATTACAAGCAAGTGCAGCTTTTACAGCAGCTTGACCCATTTCAGCACGAAGTTCACTATCAAGTGCTGGTGATGGTGTTTCCTCAACTAATTTTTGCATACGGCGTTGAACCGTACAATCACGCTCTCCAAGATGAATAGCATTACCATAATTATCGGCTAAAACTTGGATTTCACAATGACGGAAATCCTCGATAAATTTCTCAATATACACACCTGGATTACCGAAAGCAGTCGCTGCTTCTTGTTGTGTAATATTGATTCCTTTAATTAAATCTTCTTCTGTTCTGGCAACACGAATTCCTTTACCGCCACCGCCGGCTGTTGCTTTAATGATTACAGGATACCCAATTTTACTTGCAAACTCTACGCCTTCTTCAACGCTTGCAATGACTCCTTTTGTACCTGGTACAATTGGAACATTTGCTGCTTCCATTGTGCGACGAGCAACGTCTTTTGTACCCATTTGATTAATAGATTCTGGGCTTGGCCCGATAAATGTAACATTTACTTCACGACAAAGCTCAGCAAAGCCAGCATTTTCAGCAAGGAACCCATAACCAGGGTGAATCGCATCTGCTCCTGTTTTCTTTGCTACACTAATAATGTTTGTCGTATTTAAATAGCTATCTTTTGATAATTTAGGTCCAATACAGTAGGCTTCATCAGCAAGTTGGACATGCAAAGCCTCTTTATCCGCTTCAGAATAAACCGCTACTGTTTCAATCCCCATTTCTTTACACGCCCGAATAATGCGGACAGCAATTTCCCCACGGTTTGCAATTAATACCTTTTTAATCATTTAGAAACAGCTCCTCACTCAGGCTTTACTAAAAATAATGGTTGACCGTATTCTACAAGTTCTCCGGCTTTAACTAGAACTTCAACGATTTCACCGCTCACTTCAGCTTCGATTTCATTGAAAAGTTTCATAGCTTCAACGATACAAACAATCGAATCACCCGTTACTTTGTCTCCAGCCTTTACATATGCGTCTGTTTCTGGTGATGGAGATGCATAGAATGTTCCAACCATTGGAGATGTGATTTTATGTAAATCTTCGGCATTTACTTCTAATGCGGCTACTGGTGCTGCTTGTTCAACTGCTTTTGGAGCTTCAACTGGTTTAGCAACTGGTTCTTTAGTAGCTGGTTTTACTTCAACAGCCTTTACCTCAGGAGTTGTGGTTGAATAAACAACTGTCCCTGCTTCTGCTTTTTTTAACTTAATTTTTGCTCCTTCACTTTCAAAAGCCAATTCACTAATATTAGATTGATCGACTAACTTAATTAGTTCACGAATTTCTTGTACTTTCATTTTGGCACCCCTTGTTTTATTTGTTTTAATATATTTTGTCTATTGAGGTGTCTTTTAAGTAACTCTTAACTAGAGCTTGCCCACACCAAGTAGAAAAAAATATTCTTCTAGAAAAGTGAGTTCTGGTACATTACTAATAATTTCATAAATCATTATCTTTTTCTCAAAGCTCAACAAATGAAGCCATTCGCTTTATTGCCGAAAAATTCGAAGAATCAATCTATCTATGGATATTGCAGATTACTTTACTCCACTACATTACTAAAATAACACCTTGTCTGTATTATAACAGAGATTTGACCAGTATGGAATATTATTTTTTCATTTAATTTTAACATATAAATGAATATCGCTAATATCTGCTAAAAATTCAATAGCCGTTCTCTATTTCATTAGAAAAACAATGCTTATCGCCCTTAATGAGGGAAGTTGATATATCTAAATAATTATTGAAATCATTATTTTATTAGTGAGGTTAAAATTAAAGCATAAAAAAAGCCCTCTTGTAAAGAGCAGGGCTTCATGTTTTGCACAGAATAGATGAATCTGTTCTGTATCAGCTTATTTTATTTTTTCACCTGGAAATCTACAAAAATATCATTTGCCTCTTCAATTTCTCCTCTTACAAGTCGAATAATTTTATTTGCATCCGCTGGTGAATGTTCTATCTGCTCTCACAGTGACTTTAACATCATTTCCATCTACACGAACAAGAGCCGCGTCGTAATCCATCGAAACAATCATCCCCTCTAAAATATTTTCCTTCACTTTCGTTTCACTTAATTGCTCAATCGCTTCATATGCTTTATTAATTTCTTCTGCAGATAAATTCCGTATTTCCTACCTTATTCGTTAATTCTTCATTCAGCTTTGCACGTTCATCATCAATTTGAATACGTAATGCTTCAAATTCCTCATCTCCAGAAGTAATTTTCACAGATGCTTCATTTGATTCCGTTTTCGTTTCAGTTGTTGCATCCCCATTATCCGTTGCTTTTGAATCAGACTTCTAGTTGACTCTGGTTTTGACTCTGACTCTGATTTCTCTTCCATCACCGCTGCATTTTCATTTGAACCATTATTATTTTGTTGCTCCGTTGTTGTTACTAAATTATCCTTCGGTACTTTCAGGAGAAGTTAAATAATAAACAGATAACACAACAACAAGACTTAACATCGTTAATAACCATACTGTTTGTTTTTTTAATAACATTTTATCAACCTCCTATTTTTTAGGCATTACAGATACCCTATGACTTGGTACATCTAAAGCACGAGTGACCGCTTCAATAATCCATTTTTTCACTTGAATATTTTCGGCACCTTTGGCAACAACTAATACACCACTAACTTTTGGTTTTATTGTTTGAGTAACAATAGGCCCCTCTTTATCTCCATCTTTAATAATAACAAGTTGTTCATCAACTGAAGTATCTTCGACTACCCGCTTTCCACCTTCTTGATCAGCCTCTTCCGTCACTTGTTTTTGGTTGACTTTATTTCTTTCAAACTCTTTTTTCTCAGTCGCATCGACATAGATGACGACTTTTACATCCTCCACACCAGCAATCATTTCCAATGCTTCCTTCATCTCATTTTCCATATATATTTCATATTCTCTCGTTGTTTTAAATTCTTCACTTTTCTTCTGACCAAATGCTTCAGTATCTGTATTTTCCTCTTTCCCGTTATTATTAAAAACAGTTTGAAGCTCGTCAGTTTGTCCAGTTTGAGTAGTAGTAAAAAAATTACTAGCCATCATAATCCCTACTCCAAGTATGACAATCATAAAAACATATACATAGATGGATGGTTTCTTATCCTTTTGATCCTTATTCTTTATTCAAGAGTTGTTGAAGCCAGGATAATGGACCTTTTTCATTTTTCAAGCGTTAAGTCCCTCCTTTCCCCGGCAATTTGAATCAATTCTTCATCAATTAACCAGCTTTGTGCTAAAAATTGTTTAATCATCTTCATAGTCTGAATGATTTGTGTTTAACGATGCTTTCGTATTAATATCAACTTTAGCGATTGTCTCAACAGCAGCATCATCTTTTACTTCTGTTAACGAAATCGAGATATTCTGTAAATCATCTGGTAGTCTTGGATTTTCCTGATTCAGAACAGCTATATCCGTTACGTCTAGTTTCATTTGATATTTCTTCATCAGCTCCTCTTCAACTTCTTCCTGTAATTGATTAGCCAGTTGTTCTAAAATATATGCACTTTGTACAGCTTGTATTTCTTTTTTCTTCGATTCTGTTAAATTTCCAAGTGTATTTTCCTCATCTGACTTTAAATTGAACCGTTGCCGATGCTAATAATTTGATCAAAGTTTGTCTGAAATAAACTTAAAATAGGCGTGATAATAATCGCTATTAATAAAAGCCCGATAACCATTTTCGTATATTTTTGAAGCGATGAGCTTGGTAAGAGCATATCAATCACAGTAGCCAGTAAAATAAATATAATAATATTCGAAATCCAACTAGTTAAAAAACTCATCATGTCCACCTCCTTAACGAACCATTAGCGTAATATTTCCAGCCGCAATGATTACGGTTATGCTTAAAAAAAACATGAGTGAAACAATGGCTAATGCAGCAAAAATATAAATCATACTTTTACTAATAATATCGAGACACTTAATAACTGGACCTCCGCCAAGTGGCTGTAAAAGGCTTGCTGCCAATTTATAAATAAATGAAATAATTAATATTTTTATGGCTGGAAACGTCGCAATCATTAATAAAATGATGACACCAGCCAAGCCAACCGTATTCTTTAATAAAACCGACGCATTAATGACAGTATCTGCTGCATCCGTAAACATTCTTCCTATTACAGGAATAAAATTTCCAGTTACAAACTTAGCTGTGCGCAACGTGACCCCATCTGCTACAGCTGATGAAGTCCCTTGTACCGAGATTACTCCTAAGAAGACCGTCATAAATGCCCCAAGAATACCGATAGCAAAGTTTCTAAGTAATTGTGCTAGCTGTGTCACTTTGTAATGATCGGTCATCGTGCTAACAATGCTTAAAATCGCTGCAAAAAATAAGAACGGCAGTACGACGTACTGAATTAAAATCCCGCTCGTATTCATCAAAAAAAGCAAGACAGGATGAAAAAATGCAGCTGAAATGACGCCTCCTGATGTAGCAATTAAAGCAAGTAAAAGTGGAATAAGAGCCATAAGAAAGGAAGTCATTGTTGCAATCGTTTCTTTTGTATATTCAATAGCTACATGAAAACTATTTAACGCCAAAATGATGAGCACCATATAAACAATCGCATACGCCACCTTGCTTATGGAGCTTTGTTCAAACGCATTTTGTAAAGCCTGTAAAAACATACTGAAGATTGTAAGCAAAATAAGGGAACCAAGCAATTTTCCATTTACCAGTAATTCATGAAATACAAATTTCGCAATCCCTTTAAACCACTCACTGAAGGAAAATTGTTTTTCTCCACTTACAAAATCCATTAAGCTTCCCTTTTGACTTTCCGGCAAAAAACCACCATATTTCGTGGCAATATCATCCCAAAATACCTTTATTTCCTCAAAATCTATTCGTTCAAACTGGGCTTGTACTAAATCAGATTGCATAATTGGCTCTTGTTCAATTGGATTGTCTTCATTGGCATGTCCAACGGCCGTTTGAAAAAAGAAGGACAGGGCATAGAGAATGATGATACAGGTGAGCCACTGCTTCATATATTCACCTCATTGACTAGTCAATATTTAACTAGGTAGCATCTGTATGATTGTTTCAATAATGACCGTTAAAATAGGAATAGCCATCGCCAAAATTAATATCTTTCCACTTAGTTCAATTTTTGAAGCAAGCGAACCCATACCTGCATCTTTGGTAATTTGAGATGCAAATTCGGCAATATAAGCAATCCCAATAATTTTGAGAATCGTTTCTAAATAAACCGTATTTACATGTGCATTGACAGCCATTTTCTCCAACATTGTAATAATTTCATAAATTTTGTCTGCTAAAAATAAAAAAATAGAGCATCCTACAAAGATAATCAGCAAGAAGGCAAAGTTTGGTTTTTGTTCTTTTACGATTAAAGCAAGAAAAGTGGCCACGAGAGCAATCCCGACAATCTTTATGATCTCAATGACGCATCCCCCCTTATTGAAACAAAAAGACCGATTTAATTTTTTGAAATAAATCTTCTACAATAGAAGCAACCATAAACAAGATATAAATAAACCCAAATAAAGTAACCCACTGGGCATATTCCTTTTTGCCAACCTGATCCAAAATGGTATGCAAAAAGGCAACGACTAAACCTACCCCAGCTATTTTAAAAATAATGTCCACTTCAATGCCCATCATACATTCCTCCCGCTTATGCTACATCAACAAAATGATTAATAATAATCCCGATAAAACACCAAGACTTTTCATCATTTTTTCATATTTCCCTTGCAGGTCAATGGCTTCATTCTCTTCTCGTTCCAAATGAGCCAATGTTAATAAAATTTGTTTTTGCTGATGATATCTATCACTTTTCCCTAACATCTCACCGAATTGAGATAGGATTTCGTACTCCCCTTGTTTTAAAGCAAGCGAGCCCCATACTTCTGTTAAGCTATCATCCCACGCTTCTTTCACGGTAGTCTCGCCTATATCAAGTCGATTCGCAAATGAGCTAAATAATTGATTAAGCGGTTTCGGCAATTGTTTTTGTAATTTTTGTGCTGCTTCTTTTAACGGTGTATGCCCATACATGATTTCAGCTTCTAGCGATTGTAATGCCACTTTTAACTGTCTAAGTTGTCTAGGTCTCGCACTGATTTTTCTAGCCGCCTCAAAACCAGCCCAAGTAGTAGCTACCATAATAATCGCAGCCCCTAATAATTTAATCATGGCAGCCCACCCCAAACTTCGCTTGCAAAGGTCGTCCTTGCTCATTTAAAATATGATAGTTTCGCTCTCCCTTATCATCCCTTTGAATTTCAATAAAACGTTCAAAAATATTTTGCGATAGAAGATGAGCCATAAACGGACGCTTTTGAATGTCTGCAAATGTATGTCCATGTGTCGTACTAATCAATTTGATTCCTGCATTGACTGCTTCTAATACAGCCATTGAATCTTCCGGTCGCCCGATTTCATCGACAACTAATATGTCTGGTGACATCGACCGGATCATCATCATCATTCCTTCAGCTTTTGGACACCCATCTAACACATCTACTCTTACTCCAAACTCCAGCTGTGGTACGCCATGAACACAGCCTGCAATTTCGGACCGTTCATCAATAATTCCCACTTTTCGTGCAGGAATGTGAAGGGACTTCATTCCGATGGACATGATGCGAGCGATATCTCGTAGAATCGTGGTCTTCCCCGTTTGTGGTGCCCCAATGATTAATGTATGTTGCCATGCGTCGTTATATAAATATGGAATGAGCGATTCGGCTACCCCAATTTTTTGACGAGCAATACGGATATTAAAGGAAGAGATATCTCGAATGGCTTTCACCATCCCCTGTTCAAGAATTACCTTTCCAGCAAGTCCAACTCGATGCCCACCAGCTATCGTTATATAGCCACGCTTCAACTCTTCCTCTAGTGTATACAACGAAAACTGACTCAAGTGACTTAATAATTGTTCGGCATCTTGCATGCTTACTTCATAAGGAATGAAATGTGGTTCGCCTGAAATGATCACTTCAATCGGTCTGTCAACACGAATACGTAATTCTTCACTTTTCAACAAGATTTCCGGAGGCATTCTTAGAAGCTGACCTTGAATGTTTTTCGGCAAAAGAGCGAGTACTGATTCCATATAAGCTTCCTCCCGTATCTACCATTTCCCTAATATGTATGCGCCGTGCAGAATGTTCATGACAAGCTTTCGAAGAAAAGCACAATGTAAAAAGGCTCACTTCAAATTTGAAGTGAGCCTTTTTACATTGTATAAGAAAGCATGCTTGTTCAATATTTCGAGTCGATTCTGCTTTTCTATTGTCTAGTTGCACCGGCTAGCTCAGCACGGAAAAAGATAAAAGCCCTCGAAAGGCAAAAAGCGTATCCGTGTCTTTTCCTATTTTCTTAGGCCCGCACGATGCGGGTCATACCGACGTTGCCACAGGACGTGGTGTTCTTAGTCGGCCTTCCTTTTTGACCAAGCCGGTTCCACTTTTCTTATTGTCTAGCTCCAGGCGCCCAGCGACTATTGGACTTCCCTCTCCTCCACTCGATAAGTCAACATCGAATCGCTATCGCTCTTCGTGTTTCCTTTATCTCATACGGAGCGGTCCAGTCCATACGTCGCTGAACGGGCACCTTCCGCTTTTCTAATTACGCGCGTGAGCTGTAGCTTCCGTCATCTGTATTGATAATTAATTGATCTCCTTGGTTAATGAAGAAAGGAACTTGAACAGATAGACCTGTTTCAAGCACCGCTGATTTTGAACCACCAGAAGATGTATCACCTTTAATACCTGGTTCAGTTTCAGTAACTTCTAAAACAACTGTTTTTGGAAGTTGAACTCCAAGCATTTCACTGTTGAAAGTCATAATGTGTACTTCCATATTTTCTTTCAAGAATTTCAATTCACGCTCAATATTTGCTGCTGGAAGTTCAATTTGTTCGTATGATTCAGTATCCATGAACACATGGCTATCACCACTAGCATATAAATATTGCATTTTACGGTTTTCAATACGAGCTTTCGCTACTTTTTCTCCTGCACGGAATGTTTTTTCTTGAATCGCACCATTACGAAGATTACGCAGCTTTGAGCGTACGAATGCTGCTCCTTTACCTGGTTTTACGTGTTGGAAATCAAGTACTTGCCAAATTCCATTATCTACTTCAATTGTTAATCCCGTTTTAAAATCATTTACAGAAATCATCGTTTGTCCTCCTACATGTACATGTTTACAGAATAATTAACTCTTTTTTGGAATGGGTCAATGCTTCATTGCTATCTATCGTTATAATCGTATCATCTTCAATCCGAACACCGCCAATTCCCGGTAAATATATACCAGGCTCTACGGTAACAGCCATTCCCGGTTGTAAAATAAGATCAGATCTCATGGATAGAGCAGGACCTTCATGAATTTCAAGGCCAATTCCATGTCCAGTTGAATGACCAAAATATTCGCCATATCCTTTTTCTACAATTAAATCTCGAGTTAGTGCATCTGCTTGTCTGCCAGATCATACCTGGTTTAATGCCGGCCATTCCTCGCAGTTGCGCTTCTAAAACAATGTCATAAATTTTTATAAGTTCTTCACTTGGCTTGCCGACTGCTACGGTTCGAGTAATATCAGACACATATCCGTTATAGTATGCGCCATAATCTAATGTAACAAAGTCGCCCTTTTCGATAATCTTATCTGTTGCTACTCCATGCGGCAGGGCAGATCGCTTACCAGAAGCCACAATTGTATCGAAAGAAGACGAAGTGGCTCCTTCTTTTCTCATGAAGAACTCCAACTCATTTGATACATCAAGCTCCGTGATGCCAGGACGGATAAAATTCAAAATATGTGTGAACGCCCGATCTGCAACGTTAGCCGCTTCCTTTAATATCTTAATCTCTGACGGTGTCTTAATCAAGCGTAAATTCTCAATTACTCCTGAAATCGGTACAAGCTGGGCACTAACAGCCTCTTCATATGATTTATAGGAAGCAAACGTGACATGTTCTTGTTCAAAGCCAAGCTTTTCAATTTTCATTTCCTTCACTTGTTTTTTAACTTCTTCAATTAGAGTTCCCTTATGCTGAACAATTTCATATCCTTGTGCTTGCTTGCCTGCTTGTTCCACATAGCGAAAATCCGTGATAAACTTTGCTGCTTTTAATGAAATAAGCACCACACCTGCACTACCCGTAAACCCGGTCATATATCTGCGGTTATATGTACTTGTAATGAGAAAACCATCTATTCTGGCTTTTTCCATTGCCTCCCGTAAACGAGTCAATTTTTCCATTTACTCTCTCCCCTTTGCAATGTTCACAATGGCTTGCATGGCTAGGTTATACCCCAAGACCCCCAGACCTACAATTTGTCCAGCTGAAACAGCTGCTGTTACGGATTGGTGGCGAAAACTTTCACGAGCATGAATATTTGAAATATGTACTTCAATTACTGGAACATCAATCCCTGCTATTGCATCTCGAATGGCATAACTATAATGAGTAAAAGCACCAGGATTTATAATGATGCCATTCACTCCATGATCTTCAGCCCAATGTAATTTATCAATAATATCTCCCTCATGATTTGATTGATAGCAGCTTAATTCCACTTGTAACTGTTCGGCTTGTTCTTGTAATCCCTGCTCAATATCGTGAAGTGTTGCTGTCCCATAATGGGCTGGCTCGCGTTTTCCTAACCGATTTAAGTTAGGTCCATTCATTACTAATATTTTTATCATATTTCACACCTGCTTTTTTTGAAATGATAAGCATTACTATTTTATCATACTTGTATCAGGTGCTCTTTCATTTTTTAACTACTTGTTTCAGATTCTACCTGTCCCTCTTCCTCTCTTATATATTCTTGATAATCAAAGGAAATAGAGTATCCAATAAAAGCTCCGTAAAGTGCAAATATACAAAGGCTCGTTATAATGGAATTGGCAGACATTTTCGTGAGACCTGGCAAATCCTTAAACATCGGGCTACATACTAAAAGAAACAGCAACCAGCAAATGGCGCCGAACAAAATATAGGCAATCATACTCTTTATTTTCTTTAATAACGCATAATATAAGAAGGCTATCACAATAGAAAGAATTCCAAATAGCAAAAGAGTGATAAAAAACCCTTGCCAATGTTTAATCCATACTTGATTCGACCATGACGTTAAAATAAATTTCGGACTAAAATCCATAACATTAAAATAATGTGCAACAATTCCTAAAAAGCTACCTAATACCCCTCCTACAAAACCAATGATTATTGTATTAACAAGCAATGTACCTTTACTATAATATCTATTTTTTTCTTTCTCTGTTGACATAAAGTACACCTCCATTACATAGTATGTCCCTTATTAAATTGAAATATTAATAGGAAAAGGGGACAAAACCACGTGCAATCACCCCACATTGATTTTTTTCTAAAATAAGATATCTGACTAGAGGTTTTTCACATTTTTCGGTATGATGGAAATATAAAGCACGTGTTAGCCTAATTAGGAACAACGTGAAATAAAATAATAGGTTGGTGTACAAATGTCTGAGGTTCAAAAGCCTATTTATGGTGGGCAAGCTGTTGTTGAAGGCGTTATGTTTGGAGGCAAACATCATACAGTGACTGCTGTTCGTCGCAAAGATTCAACGATCACGTATTATCATTTACCAAGAAAAACAGCACCTATCATTCAAATCTTGAAAAAGATCCCCTTTTTACGCGGAATTGCTGCCCTTATTCAATCAAGTGCAACTGGTTCAAAGCACTTAAATTTTTCATCTGAACAATTCGAGGACAACGAGCAGACAAAAGAAACGAAAGAACCATCGAAATTAAGTCTATGGCTAGGTGTAGCTGCTATTGGCGTACTTTCCTTCTTATTTGGAAAGTTGTTATTTACGATTATTCCCGTATTTCTTGCAGCATTGACGAAGCCCGTCTTCCAAAGTGATGTAGCACAAATAATAGTAGAAAGCGTTTTTAAATTAATTTTATTGCTTGGCTACATCTATCTTGTCTCATTAACACCTATCGTTAAAAGAGTGTTTCAATATCATGGCGCTGAACATAAGGTCATTAACTGCTTTGAATCTGGTAAAGAATTGACAATTTCCAATGTCCAAGCAAGCTCTCGTCTTCATTATCGTTGTGGCAGCAGTTTTATTTTATTTACGGTTATTGTTGGTATGTTTGTTTATTTACTCGTTCCTGTCGATCCACTTTGGGTACGAATTGTAAATCGTATTCTGCTTATTCCGGTCGTGCTTGGTATAGCATTTGAAGTATTGCAATTGACAAATAAAGTAAGAAATGTTCCTGTGTTACGTTTTTTAGGTTATCCCGGTCTATGGCTTCAATTATTAACTACAAAAGAACCATCTGATGATCAAGTTGAAGTTGCTTTAGCTTCTTTCAATGAATTATTACGTTTAGAAAAAAATACCGAACAAGGTTTAGAATCAGAAGACATTGTCTAAAATAAAAATAAGGAATTTACATTTTTTGTTTATTTTGTAAAAAAGATTATAAAGTGGTATCATTAACTTATGATGCTCATAATGGAGGTGTCTTTGTTGAATCGAACAATATCATATGTGATTTATGGCGTAATTGCACTTGGTATACTTGGGCTATTCAGTGAACTAGTGAAAAATCCGTTTGGCCTGCTAATGAATATTGCGATCATTGCTGCCATTGCTGGGATTGTTTATTTAGTCTACACCCGATTAACACAAGGAAAAACCGACAGAAAAGAGCAACGTGCTTTTAGAAAAGCAGTTCGCCACTCTAAGAAACGAAGCAAGGACCGTGCCACAAAAAAAGCCAATGTTACGAATATGACTTCTGCTAAGTCAGTTCAAAAAATAAAACCACGTAAAAAATCCGATGCCCAATTAACCGTAATTGAAGGGAAAAAAAATAAAAAGAAAAATAGGGCCTCTTTTTAGTAACGGGGTCGGTTGATGGAGAGAAAACATTAAATAACAACCTAATCGGAGACACAATTCACATGTGAATTGGTGTCTCCATTTTTGTTGCTATATCAATGCTTTAGTCGATTTGACCAACTAATTACCACATCAATTTTCGGGATATTTATAGAATTAATTATCTTTTGGATCGAATATCTAAACTTGTAACATAGAACATCTGAAAAGGAGTGGGAGAAAACTATGAAAACACGAGTAACAGAGATTTTTGGAATTAAATATCCAATTGTACAAGGAGGACTTGCTTACCTTGCTTATGCTGAACTGGCGGCTGCGGTCTCGAACGCGGGAGGACTTGGACAAATTACTGCGGCAACGCTAGGTACACCTGAAAAACTTCGGGAGGAAATTCGTAAAGTACGTACACTTACCAATAAGCCATTTGCCGTAAACTTTGCTATTGCAAGGCACGACGGGAAATATCAAGAATTGCTTGAAGTTGCCATTGAGGAAAAAGTACCGGCAATTTCGATTACTGGGGCTAATCCACAACCTGTTTTTGAACGTATTAAAGGAGAAAACATTAAAACGCTAGTTCTTGTAGCGGGTGTTAGACAAGCACAAAAAGCGGAAGAACTAGGTGCTGACGCTGTAATCGTGGTTGGACAGGAAGGCGGAGGGCATTTAGGACGAGATGATATAGGCACAATTGTTCTTACTCCTCGTGCAGTAGATGCTGTATCAATCCCGGTATTGGCAAGTGGAGGCATTGGAGATGGACGAGGGTTATTGGCGGCATTAGCTCTAGGAGCAGAAGGAATTGAAATGGGGACTCGTTTTATTGCTACTCAAGAGTGCATTTATGCAAACGAGAAATATAAGCAGGCAATCCTTAATGCAAAAGAGACGGATACAGTAATTATTAAGAGAACATTAGGTTCACCAGGACGAGTCCTGAAAACTGAATTTACTCTAGATATTATCGAACGTGAAAAGGAAGGAGCAACCTATGAAGACCTGCAAGATATAATTAGCGGAAAAGCTAATTGCAGGTATATCTATGATGGAAATGAAGCAGAAGGTTTCGGATGGGCTGGACAGATAATCGGTCTTATCAATGATATTCCTACGGTTCAGGAGTTATTTGATGAGATGATTCTTACGGCAAAAAAAGGATTAAGCCGTATAGGTAATATTATCGAAGAGAAGACCCATAGATAATTTTTTATTATCTTTATTGACGTTATCTGAATCGTTTCTAATGGATCATTACATGTAATTTTTCTATTCAAAAAACCTAATCAGAACTGATTAGGTTTTTTGAATAGATATAAATAGCTTTAATTAGATTTATTTATACTGTTTTTATACCCCCACCAACCGAACCCGTTATCTTTTTAGGAGGTCCTCTTTTTTTGCTATACAGCTTATAATGGAAGTTTCACTTATATGTGATTCCAGCTTTTTAAAAAGTTTGTTGTATAAACTCGGCCTCTTTGAATTAATTCATCCCTTTGCTCTTCGTTCATATTGAAATCCAAACTAGATATTCCCTTCATTGGAATAAAAATAATATTATCTACATGCTTTTTTGAAATATAACGAGAATCATGGGCGCTTATCATGGTTTTAAATAGAGCCGTAAACATTTCTACCGCATTATCTACTTCATGTGGCTTTGCCTTTTCATCTCCTTGTAATTTTAAACCAATAACAGGTCTTTCCCTTCGTACATAGTCTTTATTAAACAACCACATTGGAAAATTACTCAGCACACTACCATCAACAAATATATTCGTTTGATGTCCTACTTTTATTTTTACTGGCTCAAAAAAGTAAGGTACACTACAGCTCATTCGAACGGCCTTTGCAACTGAAAAACTTAGCGGATCAATCCCATAATTTTGTAAATCATTTGGTAACACAACTAGTTTGCCATTTGTAATATCTGAAGCAATAATACTTAAAGAGTCCGATGGTATGTCACGAAACGTAACGACTCCCTTTGCTGCTAGTTTTTCGGCAATCCAAGCTTCTAATGCATCGCCTTTATATAAACCTAATTTCCAATAAAGCAGCAACCATTTTAACATCGGACGTTGAAGCCATCCATGCCTTCTATCTAATAAATCGCTTATGTTCATTTCTCTCAAAAACTGCTCGATTTCTTTACCCGTATAACCAGCTGTAACTAAAGCAGCTAAAATAGACCCTGCACTTGTTCCTGCTGTTCTTTGGAATTTGTATCCATTTTCCTCTAGCACCTGAAGCCCACCAACCAAAGCAAATCCTTTAATGCCTCCACCAGAAAAAACTCCATCAATAATCATCGCTGCCCTCCCCTAGCTGCCTTCTACATTTGTAAGCTCAGGACAGGGAATTATGACGATTTCTTTAGATGAAGAATCTAATATGAAGTTCTTATCATTTTTTTCTTCCAAATTAGGTTTGGTTTCACTCATAGCCCGAATCCAATTTCCTCTGAAATAATGTGTCCGTTATCCGCTTATATTTTTCCATAAAAACTTAACAAAAAAAGCTAATTAGCAAGAGGAAATTCCTCTTCTAATTAGCTTATGCATTTCTTATAATCCACATTTCAATTGTGCACCACAATTGTACAAGTATTACATCCACCATCTCTTTCACTTCACCTTTACGGCAAACTGGACAAGTATCTCCCTACTTCAGAACCAATCGTTACATTCGTAGAGCGAAGTTCATTAATCGTATCAACTAACACGACTTTTTTCTTTTCGGGTACTTCTTCCAGTCTTTGATTTCTTCATCTAGTTGATTTTCTTCTGCTTTTAAGGTTAATACTTGACTATCACGACTTCCATCGACATATACTGTACCACCTTTTGCTCCACCTTTATATAAACGCTCATACACTTTTTCCACTTGCTCAACAGTATAGCCCTTCGGCGCATTAACCGTTTTACTAATCGAACTATCAATCCAGCGTTGAATAATACATTGAACATCTGCATGTGCTTCTGGAGCTAGTTCCATTGCTGAAATAAACCAATTTGGAAGGTTGTTTGAATCTGCTTCTGGATGTCGATTTAAGTATTCTTGAACAATATCTGCTTTCACTTCAATAAATTTACCAAGACGTCCACTTCGGAAATAAGTAAAGGAGAAGTATGGCTCAAGACCTGTTGATACCCCAACCATCGTACCAGTGCTTCCTGTAGGAGCCACAGTTAAAAGATGTGAATTACGAATCCCATGTTCAACAATGCTTTCGCGAATATCTTCTGGCATTTTTTCCATATATCCTGTTTGGACAAATCGATTACGAAGTTCGTTTGTTTCTTTATCTGATTCACCAACTAGGAATGGGAAGCTTCCTTTTTCTTTAGCTAGTTCAACAGATGCACGATAAGCTGTTGTCGCAATCACTTCAAATACTCGATCAACTAATACATTTCCTTCTTCAGAACCGTATTCTGTTTCACAATAAATAAGTAAATCATGAAGTCCCATAACACCAAGACCAACACGTCTTTCACCAAGTGCTTGCTTTTTATTTTCTTCAAGGAAGTATGGTGTCGCATTGATACGTTATCCTGCATTCTGACACCGACTTCTACTGTCCGTTTCAATTTTTCAAAGTCAACCGTTTTAGTCTTCTTTATTAGCCATTTCTGCAAGGTTTACAGCTGCAAAGTTACAAACAGAGAATGGTGCTAGGGGTTGTTCCCCACACGGATTCGTAGCAACAACTTGCTGACCATAAGCTTTAGCATTGGTCATTTCATTCGCATTATCAATAAAGAAAATACCTGGTTCAGCTGAATACGTTGCACAAATATTGATTAAGTTCCAAAGCTCTTTTGCGCGAATTTTACGATATACACGCACTTTATGACCTTGTTTTTCCCATTCGCGTACATCGCCTACTTGATGCCATTCTTCATTATAGTGAGCCATTTCTTCTGCATTATATGTTTCAACAGCTGGGAAACGAAGCTCATATTCAGCATCATTTTCTACTGCTTCCATAAACTCATTGGTTAAACATACAGAAATATTAGCTCCTGTTAAGAATTCAGAATTATGAACGCTATAGTTTCCACCAGTAAGTAATTTTTCTTCCGCATTTTTAATAATTTTTTCAGTAAAGCCACCTAAACCTGGAATTTGTTTGTAGTTTACAATTCCTTGATACATCGCTGTTTCTTGTTCCGTTAGCGGCGTAAATTTCAATTTATCTAATGCATGCTTCTTAATTTTTTCATCCTTCGTATTTTCCACTAAATAGCGAAGAATACGTGGATTTTGCATTTTAGAAATAATAAATTCAATAATATCAGGATGCCAGTCCGCTAGCATAATCATTTGGGCCAATATGTTGCGTTAGATCGCTACTCTAACTCTCTAAGTCACCTTAGACGCTCAGACCATATCTTACATCTTTTTCAGATGCCCTCGCACTTCGGAATCGCTTAATTCCTACTCTACTCGCTTCCACCTAAAGTGTGCTTTCGATGGTCGTTGAACCTTCTCCATTTTACAGGAGCTTGGCTGCTGATTGTCTTTATCCACTTGCTGTTTTCAAGCCTTCACGTTTACTGTTTCCAGTTACGTTGTAGCCAGCAAGTCATTAAAGAGTTTCCAGCAATTCACGAGGTTTTTTTATAGACGAGGCACGCTTATGCTACTTTACCACGTCTTGAACCACCTTGTTCAACCAAATGAGTCAATTTCGCAATATCATCTAACCAAGATACCGAACCGGATGATTTCCCGTTCACACCTCTTGCTAGCGTATTTCGTGGACGAAGGGTTGAACCATTTGTTCCAACTCCACCACCGCGGCTCATAATTTCCATGACCTGCTTACGGTGCTCAGAAATCCCTTCACGAGAGTCTGGTACGAACGGCATTACATAGCAATTGAAATATGTTACATCTGTATTTGCCCCAGCTCCATATAAAACACGTCCTGCTGGTACAAAATTCAAATTCTTTAATTCTTGATAAAATTTTTCAAACCACTCTTGTCTTTTTTCTTCCGTGTCCTCTACAGATGCAAGTCCTGTAGCATTACGTTTTGCAATTTGTTCATAATAAATTTCAAGCGGCTTTTCAATGACATCTAACGGTCGGTTAACGATGCCTGTCTCCACTTCTTCTGGTTTGTCTAAAGCACTGCGGAATTCCTCTTCCACTAATACTCTCGCCTTTTTTGCTTCCCAATCAATACTTACGATGAATCCTAATCCGCGTGCAGGAAATTTAGGATCTTCTTTAATCGTTAACACAACAAAATCACCTTCAGCAAACGTGATTTTTTCTGTATCTTTAAATGAGTAGCGGTCAATCATAACTAGGCGTGATACCCCTTTATGGGCCATGTTCATATCTGGTGTAATCGGGTGAACAGCTGGGAAATAATGAAATATCCTTATTTAGCCTTTCGACATTCACCTTTGAAGTGGAATTTAATACAACCGACATATTGTCCTCTCCTTTTAGAAATCATTTTGCTGGGTTTAATCCTTCTCAGGGAATGATTCTCGACGTCCTATGCATCGATAGCTCCCCTATAAATAGAAGTTTTTCCCCTTTCCGTTCTTGCTGTTGAAATTCGTTTGTAATTCTACATAATCGTTTCACTTAACAAGTAATATTAATCTAACATACGCAATTGATTAAATCAACATATAGATATTATTAATTATTTTCTACACTATATATTGTGTCCTATTCTTTTATTTTTTATTTTTGTCAAACAGTAAAATTCTTAAATATAATAGGAAAATAGAGAATAACTTTGATTTCGAGTTATTTTTAAAGGTATTTGAATGAATTTCAAACTTGCAATTTCGCTACATTTTTTTAGACTAGCTCCATCAAAGAAAATGACTTGCTCTTTATTTTCCTCACTTAAAATTAATATTCCGATTTTGACTTGATTTTTTCTTTATTTCTTGATAGACGTGTTTATTTAATGAAAAATTATTTTGCTTGTTACTAGTTGCAACTATATAATAATAAATGTCTGTATGCTGTCTAGGTAGAAAGGGGTTTTACTTTTGGATTTTTTATATTCACTGCTTATCCTAATCGTGATCATTGTTGCTTTATTCAGTTATACAATGGTACCGTCAAAAAAAAGCAGTTACTGCACTAACGCAAGAAGAATTTATTGCTGGGTATCGAAAAGTACAGCTCATTGATGTTCGTGAATCATCTGATTTTGAAAACGGGCATATTTTAGGAGCTAGAAATATTCCATTGACCCAAATGAAAGCACGACTTGTAGAAATTAGATCAGACAAACCTGTGTACTTATATGCACAAAGTGAAGTTGTTAGTGGTAGAGCAGCTCTTTTACTAAAGAAAAAAGGATACAAAGAGCTGTACCATCTAAAAGGTGGCTTCAAAATGTGGACAGGTAAGATTAAAACGAAAAAATAAAACGAAAAGCGTAAGATACGAAAACGAATGGAACATTCATCAATTCTTATCTCACAAAAAACCCCGATCTCGCTAAGGATTGGGGTTTTGTTGATATCCATTTGCTATTCCTATTGTTTTTGATAGCGTAATACAGGTTTTCTCGCTGCAAGGGTTTCATCGAGACGTTTAATTACTGTTGTATGAGGCGCCTCTTGAACAATCTCAGGTGACTCTTCTGTTTCTTTAGCAATCTGAATCATTGCCTCAATGAATGCATCTAACGTTTCTTTTGATTCTGTTTCCGTAGGCTCAATCATCATCCCTTCTTCCACATTTAATGGGAAGTAAATGGTTGGTGGATGGTAGCCAAAATCAAGCAGTCTTTTGGCAATGTCCAGCGTACGAACACCTAGTTTCTTTTGTCTACGGCCACTTAATACAAATTCATGCTTACAATGACGATCATATGGTAGATCATAGAAAGGCGCTAATCTACGCATCATATAATTCGCATTAATCACCGCATTTTCGGTAACAGCCTTCAAACCATCAGGTCCCATAGAACGGATATACGTATACGCACGAACATTGATACCAAAGTTTCCGTAATAAGGTTTAACACGACCAATGGATTGTGGTCTGTCATAATCCAGTACAAACTCGTCATCTTTCTTTGTCACAATTGGTTTTGGTAAAAATGGAATTAAATCGGCTTTCACGCCAACTGGACCAGATCCCGGACCACCGCCGCCATGTGGACCTGTAAATGTTTTATGCAGATTTAAGTGGACCACATCAAAGCCCATATCTCCTGGACGTGCTTTTGATAAAACAGCATTTAAGTTTGCTCCATCATAATACAATTTACCGCCGGCATCATGAACAAGTTTCGCCATTTCTAAAATATTTTCTTCAAACAAGCCAAGTGTATTAGGGTTCGTTAACATAAGGGCAGCCGTATCCTCACCCACTACACGTTTTAAGTCTTCTAAATCCACTAAGCCATTTTCATCGGATTTAACCGTGATGGTCTCTAAGCCTGCAACTGCTGCAGATGCTGGATTTGTACCATGTGCTGAGTCTGGTACAATGACTTTTGTCCGCTTCGTATCTCCATTTGCTTCATGGTAAGCACGAATCATCATTAATCCGGTCCATTCCCCATGCGCGCCCGCTGCTGGTTGTAAAGTGACTTGATCCATCCCCGTAATTTCAACAAGATGTTCTTGTAAATCATACATCAGTTCTAATGCACCTTGTACGGTTTTAGGATCTTGATATGGATGAATATGAGCGAATCCGCTAAAACGTGCTACACTTTCATTAATTTTAGGATTGTACTTCATCGTACAAGAACCTAGTGGGTAAAATCCTGAATCTAAACCATGATTACGTTTAGAAAGAGCCGTATAATGACGCATAATATCAAGCTCAGATACTTCAGGTAGTTCTGCTTCTTCAGCACGGATATATTCAGCAGGAAGAAGCTCCTCCACTGCTACTTCTGTCACGTCCATTTCAGGTAAGCTATAGCCGATACGACCAGGTGTACTCATTTCAAAAATTAACGATTGGTCTTGGTTATTCATGATGATCCCCCAATTCATTAGCAAATGCATCAATTTCTTCTTTCGTTCTTAACTCAGTAACAGCCACCAACATATGATCTTTTAGTTCTGGGTAGGTTTGACCTAAATCATAGCCACCAATCATTTGTTTATTGAACAATTTGTCACTTATCTCTTGATAAGAGACAGGTAGTTTCACAACAAATTCATTAAAGGAAGGACCATCAAAAATGATTTCTAATCCCCGTTGTTTCAGAACCTGTTTAGCATAATACGCTTTTTGAATATTTTGAACCGCCATTTGTTTCGTACCTTTTTTACCAAGTGCTGTCATAGCTACTGAAGCTGCCAATGCATTCAACGCTTGATTCGAACAAATATTGGAAGTCGCCTTTTCACGACGAATATGCTGTTCACGCGCTTGAAGGGTTAATACGAAACCGCGTTTGCCATTTTCATCAACTGTTTGACCAACAAGTCGACCAGGCACTTTACGAACAAGCTTGTTCGTTACTGCAAAATATCCGCAATGAGGTCCACCAAATGCTGCTGGAATCCCAAATGGTTGTGCATCTCCCGCTACAATATCAGCTCCTAATTTACCTGGTGGAGTTAACGCACCAAGAGCAAGCGGATTACTTGAGACAATAAACATCGATTTAACGCTATGAACGATTTCTTCTATTTCTTTTAACGGCTCAATTCGGCCAAAAAAGTTTGGATACTGAACAATGACACCGGCAATATCGTCTGAAATTATCTCTTTTAAAGCCGCAATGTCTGTTACGCCATCTTGATAAGGGATTTCGACAACTTCCACATGTTGTCCCTTGGCATAGGTTTTCACGACATCCCTTGCTTCAGGATGTACAGCTTTTGAAATTAAAATTTTCTTACGACGTGTCTGCCCAGCACTTAACATCGCAGCTTCAGCTAAAGATGTTCCGCCATCATACATAGAAGAGTTGGCAACATCCATGCCAGTTAATTCACAAATCATCGATTGGAATTCAAAAATGGCTTGTAATTCCCCTTGAGAAATTTCCGGTTGATACGGCGTATAAGCTGTGTAAAACTCCGAACGAGAAATGACATGGTCTACAATTACAGGTGCATAGTGGTCATACACACCTGCGCCTAAAAATGATGTATAGCGTTTTAAATCTGCATTTTTACTTGCTAAGTTTGATAATTCCTTTAATAAAGCTGGCTCAGATTTAGCAGGCTTAATCTTGTATTCCCCTTTAAAGCGAACACTTTCTGGAATATCACTAAACAGCTCTTCAACTTTTTCTACACCTATGCTTGAAAGCATCTCTTTTTGATCTTGTTCTGTCATCGGTAAATAGCGATGTTTCATATAAATAACCTTCCCCTCTAGTTTCGTGGTCGTTTATAAAATGGTGTTGCTGTTACAATAGCCTTAAGACGTTTTGAACGAATCTCTACTTCTACTTCCGTACCTAGCTCTGTATATTCTTTTTTTAGAATGGCTAATCCAATATTTTTCTTCAACGTTGGTGATTGTGTCCCTGTTGTGACGAAACCAATCAACTCATTACCGCTGTATACGTTATAGCCATGACGTGGAATACCACGATCAATCATTTCAATCCCCACCAGCTTGCGGGGTGCTCCATTTGCTTTTTGTTCAGCAAGTACAGCTTTGCCAATAAAATCAACAGACTTATCTGTTTTAACCGCAAAGCCAATTCCAGCTTCAATAGGTGTAATATCCGCCGAAAGCTCTTGTCCATATAGTGGCAGCTTGGCTTCAAAGCGAAGCGTATCACGTGCTCCAAGTCCAATTGGCTGAATACCTTCTTCTTGACCAACCTCTAACAGCTTTCTCCATATGCCTTGAGCATCTTCGCTCCGGCAATAGATTTCAAAGCCATCTTCCCCTGTATAGCCTGTGCGTGACACAAGTGCTTTTACTCCATTAACATCAGCATCATTTTTAAATGTAAAAAATTTCATTTCACTTAAATCTAAATTTTTCGTCAATTTTTGCAGCACTTTTTCTGCAAGAGGACCTTGAAGCGCAAGTTGAGCAATATCGCCAGAAACATTGACTAGCTCCACATCATCTACAAGATGTGATTCCAGCCACTCAAAATCTTTATCGATATTCGCTGCATTTACAACAAGCAAATAATCATTTTCTGCTTGTTTATAAATAATTAAATCATCAACTGTTCCACCATTTTCATAGCACATCGCGGTATATTGTGCCCCACCATCTTTCAGCTTCGATACATCATTTGTGAACATTTTTTGTAAAAAATCAAGACTGCCACTGCCTTTTACTTCAAATTCACCCATATGTGATACATCAAACAAGCCTACTTTTGTACGAACCGCTTCATGCTCTTGAATAATTCCAGAAAATTGAACAGGAAGTTCCCAACCTCCAAAATCAATCGTCTTTGCTCCATTTTCACGATAAACCTCGAATAATGGCGTACGTTTCAAATTAGCCACACAAATTACCCCCTCTATAATGAACTTTTTGAAATTGACTTTCTCTCATCCTTTATACTATTTCCGAAAATCGACATAAAAAAAGACAGAGAAAGCCAAAATCAGCTTTTTCTCTGTCCTGAAACCTGAAAGTTTACCTTCATAAAAGGTTTTCCTCTTTGGTGGTCGCAATTCGCGACGCTCTCCAGAGTTGCGTCCAACAAGAGTTCTTTTGCCTGAGAGATTCGCAGCGATGCTTGCTCCTTCGGCGCTACATTCGTAGTCTCTCCCCTTGCCTTCATCCGCTTATAAATTTTATAAACCCTGTACATAATAAAAGAAATCCAACCATTCTTTATACTTTCTAAAAGAAGAAGGATGCTAATTTCTTTCTATATTTAAAATCAGAAACCTAATCTGTAACAATGGATTCATCATCTAAAACATGAAAATAATATAGCAAGAGACTGAAAAAATAAAGTAATAAAAAAGAACTTACTAAGTTACTTACATCCTACCCTAAGACACATTTATCTGCAATCCTTTTTTTGCTCAAACACATAAAAAACTTATCATTTTTTTACCTAACTAAAAAAACGTTCGTGTTTTCGGCGAATTAGAAAGGAGTTATGACGTATGAAAATCAAAATTACTTCTGATTCAGAATGGAGTGATGGTTTTTTAAGTAGAATTCAAGAAGATGGACCATGGGCAAACTGGGAATTATACAAATTAGCCATTGAAGTAGCCCAAAATCTTGTTATTTCTGATTTTGAAGGGTTACAGGCACCCAAGCATTTACCAACCTTGACTCCATTGCCTCACCAACTTGAAGCAGCTAAGCAAGTTGTAGAAGAAATGAATGGGAAAGCTATTTTAGCAGATGAGGTAGGTCTTGGTAAAACGATTGAAGCTGGATTAATCCTAAAAGAATATATGATTCGCGGACTTGTAAAAAAAGTATTAATTCTTGTCCCTGCTTCACTTGTCACACAGTGGTCTTTTGAATTAAATACAAAGTTCCATATTCCAGCAGTCATCCAAAGAAAAAGCTATGTTTGGGATTCTTGTGATGTTGTAGTCTCATCCATTGATACAGCTAAAAGACAGCCACACTGTGACATGATTTTGAAACAAAGCTATGATTTTGTCATTATTGATGAGGCTCATAAATTAAAAAATAATAAGACGAAAAATTATGAATTTGTCCAGAAATTAAAAAAGAAATTTTGTTTATTATTAACGGCTACTCCCATTCAAAATAAAGTCGATGAGATTTTCCACTTAGTTTCATTATTAAAACCGGGACATCTCGGCAATGCCAAGCTATTTTCTGAAAAGTACAAAGGAAAAGGTAGCCAACTTCACAATGATGAGCATTTAAAACAGCTAGTAAACACTGTCATGATTCGAAATCGTCGGGCAAATACGAAAATCGAATGGACAAAACGACAAGTTGAAACTATTATTATTGATTTTTCTAAAACGGAGCAAGCCTTATATGATGCAGTATCTCAATTTAAAGCTCATCCAGCGCAACTCAGTAATCATTCATTTTCCACACTCACGTTACAGAGAGAAGCATGCAGTAGTCGCGAAGCTGTTTATTATACATTAAAAAAGATGAAAGAAAAGTATGAAAACCCTTCTCCATCTTATTCCGCAATGCTTGATGATCTATTTCAAAAAATAAATGAAACGACGCAAAATTCAAAAGCAGAAAAAACATTAGAATTAATTCAAAAAATAAATGATAAAGTCATTATTTTTACGGAATATCGTGCCACCCAAATGTATCTACAATGGTATTTACAACAAAATGGAATATCCTCTGTACCCTTTCGTGGCGGATTTAAACGTGGAAAAAAAGATTGGATGAGAGAGCTTTTCCAAAAACATACCCAAGTGTTCATTGCAACAGAGGCCGGAGGAGAAGGAATAAACTTACAATTTTGCAATCACTTAATTAATTTTGACCTTCCGTGGAACCCTATGCGACTTGAACAAAGAATTGGACGTATACACCGGCTAGGTCAGGAAAAAGACGTCATGATTTACAATTTAGCTACCCGGAATACAGTAGAAGAGCATATTCTTAAGCTTTTATATGAAAAAATTCATTTATTTGAAAAGGTGGTTGGTGAATTAGATGATATTTTAACTAAACTGGATATCAAAAACATCGAAGAATACTTAATAGATGTAGTCGGAGGAGTCCAATACAGAAGGTGAAATGAAAATAAAAATGGATAACTTATCTTCTCTTATCCAATTCGCTCAACAAATGAAAGAGGGTGAAATGCATGCAGCAACAGGAAATTCATAATTTTTTATTAACGTACTTCAAGGCTAATCATTGTGAAATCATTGAAAATCAGGACACCTATATAACGATTCAACTGACGATTGACATGGATAAGGAATTAATGAATCGCCCATTTTATTGGCAATATCTCGAAAAAACAGGTGGAGTGCCTAATCCAGCAAAATTAACTCTTATAGTCGATAGCCAAAATGTCCCACCGGATATAAAAGGAGAAGCTATTTATTTTGGCGCTCCACGTCTGCATCAAATGATTGAATCTACAAAAAAGCTAGCCAGTTACATTCGATTATATGAAGATAAAGAGATAAATGCCGGGCAGCAAACCCCCTTGTTCCCTTGGTTAAATCTCAACGTAAAGATTTCTTACCAATGTGATCGAAAAAAAGATATCTTTCTTTCAGTGGGATTGAATCTAATCACCGGGGAAATAATAGAGGACTTTTATAATCAAATTCTTTCCATACAATTAACACCTAAAATTCCAGACTATTCCTTCACATTATCTCCACTTATTATGCCGAAGAGTGGATTAACAAGATTGGATACGTATATTCGTCAGAAATTTGAAGATGATGATCACTCTTGGGCAGAGCAAGCCATAGAGCGGTGGAATCAGGATTTACAATTATTAGAACATTTTTATAAGGATGTCGAAGACAAAAGCGAAACTTATTTTTCTGAAAAAGAAGCATTAAGGGCTCAATACGAACCAAATATCCACATTTCAATCATTAACGGTGGTCTATTTTATTTGACAGAACAAACCCTTACTTATTAAGTCAAAGGCTTTACACGAGAAAACAGATGCCCAGATTAGGACATCTGTTTTCGTTTGGACACTTTTTTAAAGAACATTGACAAGGCAAATGGCATAACCCCAAACCAAGTAGATACTGGCGATGTTCTTTCATTCCTCTTTTGTTGACGACTTTCCTTGCGTTCTGTCTTTGTTAAACTAAAATATTGAACCAATTGCTGTGTTAAAAATTTAATATAAGCATTTGTTGACATTATCATCACCCACTGTAAGTATGTCCACTTCGGTTCAACTTTATCCTCCAACATGAATGAGAAATGTCTCTTTATTTTATTCTTACTTTTACTTCAGCTATGACATCCATCATATAGCCTAATTTTCTATCCATTGGATTACTTTTCTTAATGACTTGTCATAATGAATAGTGACAATTGCCTTTCGTTCATTTTTAGTCGATCCATACAACAGGATGAAGGCGTCCTGATCATCTTGTGTTGTAACTTGATAATAGACATCCCCCTTTGGATAAAATGCAATTCCATCCGTAATGATTACATCTTCGGTTTGACTCCATTCCTGCTGCAAATCATGTACAGCCAGACGAAGTAAATGAGTGGAAATTAAACTTTCTTCCACCTCTTTATAAAATCGCTTATCTATCACAAATTGATCGACCATATATCCAATGAATAACATAACGGAAGCGGAAATAATGAGCACCATTGGCAAAGCAAAACCCTTCTCATTACCCATTTTGTTCGATTTCTTTCTTAAAATATGGATAAAACTTTCGCATATATTGACGTCCCTCGTAATCCTTCACTTGAATCGTAATATAGGCTCCTTCCTGTTTCACATGAAAGTCAGCAATATTTTTCAGCATAATCTCATGGCCCTTTCCCTTCACTTGCCTCCTCACGATATTTTGATAAGATTCAATTGTTGCTATGCTCCCATTCACCATAAGGTACAGTTTATTTTCTACAACGTATTGATCTTTTGAATTCCTTAATTCATTTTGTAACTGCAGCGAAAAAACCTCCCATTCCTTCAAATCTAGCCCATTATTTTTAGCAAGATTTTCACGCATCGTAAAAAAAATCTGCACGCTAAGAATACAAATAATCATAAAAATGACTAACGACACTAACATTTCAATAAAAGTAAACCCCTTACCGCTTCGTAGCATCACAAACCATTTCTGTCTTGCCAAAAGCATTTTCATATTGGATACACCCTTCCATCATTTCTGGAAATTCCTCATGCACCCTCCAAGTTAATGTGTATTGTTGTTTGTTCTGCATAATTTCCATAGGAATGGCTTCTATTTCACCATCAAGAAAAGCGGTTAATTTTTCATATAATACATATTGCGCTTCGATCCTTAACACGATATTTTGACGATCAAGTTTTAGTTGGTGGATCATTGGAAATAAGGTCAGCGCAATAAATAGACAAACAGATAATGCAGCCATCATATCTAAGTAAATATATCCATCAGACTTTTTCAACTTTGATTCTTCCTTTTCCAAGATAGATGGTCACCTTATATTTTTCTTGCTCGGACGATATATAAAGCGATCCTGAAGTAATCGGTGATCCTAGATGATTAAAGATAATTTTAAAACCTAATGTAGAATTTACAAACCAAATATTGTCAGGATTCACTCGCTGCAATATGCGCCCATCCATATTTGAAGTAATCGTATACTGCCCATCATTTAGATATACTGACATAGATCTTTCATGACTGATTGCATAGGCCTGTGTATAATACAAATCCTCTTCAAATTGATTAACAAAACGCTTCATTTCCATCCTCTCCATATATTTCGGATACAAATTAAGACTAAGACTAACGAGCAGCATAAATATGGAAAGAACAATCAACGTTTCAGTCAAGGTATATCCTTTGCTGTTTCTAATTTGCAACGGATGTCACCTTTCCCTCAGCATCAATATTAATCGCATCGCCATTTGGGCAGGTCGTCTGTATTAAATAGCCTCCACTTTCCAATTCGCTTACGCTAGTGGGCCATTTATTATGATCCATTTCAAAGGCCTGGACTTGTCCTTGAACCATTTTCACAAATGCCTCACAGCCTTTTCCCTGAATAGATGATTGGTGTTTGGTAACATTAGGAATCGTAATAATCAGCAAAATGGATATAACAAGCAACACAATTAACATCTCTATCAAAGTAAATCCTCTTTCATTTTTTAAATCTTTCATAAAACCATCCTCCTTACATTCCATCAAGTAATGAAAACATCGGCAATAATACAGCTAAATAGATTGAAACAATGAGCATTCCTATAAATGAAAATAGCAATGGTTGAAGAACTCTCATCATTACACTCATTCTCTCTTCAATTTTCTCTAATAGATAACGACTATAATGAAGCAGCTCCGCATCAAGCCTTCCATATTTCTGACCATTTGCCATAACAATAGAAAGATTTTTTTCAAAATAATGCAGCTGTTGAAAAATGACTTCCAGCTGCTTTCCCTCTAATAGATCATATTTCACTTGTTCACAAAGCTTTTGATAAAAAGGTTGACGTTGATTTTGCGCGAATAGCTTAATCGTTTCATTAATGGAAAAGCCACCTGATAATAAACCACTAAACTGACTCGCAAAAAAATGGGTATCATATAAGCGAGTAAACATACCTACTACTGGAATTTTCAAGATGAGCATTCTCTGCTTTAAGGGGCATAACCGATTAAACCAATATCGTTTAAGGAGAAAAGCGAGTAAAAGTGTAATGAGTAGAATGAAGGGGACCTTCGGGAGAAAAGATGATGTTGCAATAACAAATGTGAGAAAAACATTTCGTTCAATGGACATCGTCGTAAATAACGTTTCAAATTTAGGAAGAAGAACACTTTGTAACATGATAAACACATTACCAACAAAGAAAATAAGAAAAATTGGATAAATGAGCAACTTCTTCATTTTCTCCACATCGTCTGTTCGCTTAGACCAATACTGTCCCCCTTCCTTTAATGCTCGTGATAGCTCGCCGTACTGTTCTCCATAATAAATGTAACTAACGAGCTGAGGATGAAACTTCATTTTCGTTAACACATAATGCAGTGAATGTCCATTTTTGAAATCCTTTAGTGCATGTTGAAAATCATCTTGCTTCTTTTTAGGCTCTTGAAACTTTAAAAAACGGATTGCATCGGAAAGGGAATACCCATTTTCCAACAGTTCGCCCAATTTAGTTAAAAAAATAGCTTGTTCTTTTAATTTCCACCTACTCTTAGTCATCCGTATAGACCAATCTTTCAAATTCTCCGTTTTCAACAAATCCCATTGCAACAGCTTTTCCAATTTCTTGTTTCAACGTTCGATAGCTTGGGCTTGGTTTGGCTCCTTCTCCTTTTACAGCTTGCAGTACTTTCGCTAAGTCTTTTCCGTACAGAAGTTCATACACACTCGCTCGTTTATTCCGATTAATATCGATTTTTGTCATATCTGTATCCTTTAATTCAACTAACCTTTGTGCCGTTACGGCAATCACACTTTGTTGAATTTCAAGCCAACTCACACCAAATTCTAACAGTCTAAAAATGGCCCCTTCCGCATCGCGACTGTGCATCGTCGTCAGAATCAAATGACCTGTAAGTGCCGCTCTAATAGCAATTTGAGCTGTTTCAGCGTCACGAATTTCCCCAACCATAATTACATCTGGATCATGTCGGAGTGCAGCTTTCAAACCAACGGAATAGGTAATGCCTGCTTTTTCATTAATTTGGACTTGTAACACTTTTTCTGATTGATTTTCAATGGGATCTTCCAAGGTAATAACATTGCGGTTCAGCAGTTCCTGAGTATGATGGAGAAGAGAATAAAGTGTGGTCGTCTTACCTGATCCAGTCGGACCTGTAAAGATAATCATTCCGTGTGAATGCTTGAGTAGAGAAATCAGTTGATGAGCCGTATTTGGAAAAAGAGAAAGTTGTGGTAAAGGCAAGATGTTGTACTGAGGGATTAAACGGATTACTAAGCTTTCTAAATAAGCAGTAGGTAAAGTGGATAAGCGAAGGCCAACTACTTTATCTCCTAAGTTGATCGTAATCGCCCCATTTTGTGGTCTTCTTTTTTCACCGATATCCATTGATGCAAGAAATTTCAAATGAGAAATTAATCGTTCTGTTTCATCAAAGGTTAAGGTTTCCTGAGGGACAAGATGATTGTCAATACGGAATTGGACGAGTGGACCTTCTTTACGTGGCAGAATGTGAATATCGGACGCCCCTAACTTAATCGCACGCTTCAAGATATTATCTGCCATTTTTTCAATTGATATAATAATGATTCACCTCCTAATTTTGTACAGTAACAAGATTCGATATTCTTCTACAAATTCCTTCTTTCTAATCAAAAAAAATTAAATTTTTTAAAATTTCTTAATAAATACACATCTCCTCCCTTATAAGGGAAAACTTTCATTAGTAATTTTTCTTTATCTCCTCACTAGCAATTAGTGAAATTGGAGTAAATTCCCATAATTAAATCGCATGAAATAATCTTTTTACGTCAAAATTAATTAAGACATAAATGATTTATAAACATTATGTATAAATGGTGACAAATTTAATTGCCTATTTAACACTATTACCCTGTTTGAAATGTGAACATTTTCTAAACAAAATGAATATCAGCTAATCTGTTATTCCATTTTTTCCTCACTGTATTATACTTGAACAAGTACCAAAAAGGAGGTAAGAACATGGAACAAACACTAAAAATCACAAGTGTACTATCCGATCCTACACGTTATTATATTTATCAATTCATTCTTAATAATCACCGCGAAGTGACTGTTCAAGATATTGCTAATCAATTTGAAATTCATCCAAATGTCGCACGACTCCATCTCTCTAAGCTTGAAGATGTGAGAATGATTGTTTCTGAATCAAAGAAAACCGGAAAAGGTGGACGCCCAAGTAGACTCTATCGATTATCAGATGAAGTCATTCAACTTCATTTTCCTTTTCGAGATTACCAGCTTCTTGCTAAAATATCCCTTCAAGCTATCAGTAGCTTAGGCGAACAGGGAAATAAAGCACTAGAACAAGCTGGTAAAGCGTTTGGACAAGAACTTATTCAACAAAAATTAATGCTTTCTAATATACCTGTTCATCAATTATCATTCCAGGATAAAGTTGACTTGCTCAATGGTGCCGCAAAAACATCAGGATTTTCACCAGAGTTTCATGCGACTGAAGAAGACGGTAAAGTCTTCCTACAAGTATTTAACTGTCCATTTAAAGAGCTAGCGATTGCAGACCCTGATGTGATTTGTAATATGCATAATTCATTTCTCATGGGAATGTTTGAGTCAGTATTTGAAAATGTTGAAATAACAGAATTTGAAAATATGTTTTCACAATGTGAATTTTGTGCTTATAAAGCAACTATCACAAAGTAGAGAGAAACATAACTTTACATCCTCTTATAAACTACACTATAATAATCTTACGATGACAATATTTGGAAAATGGAGGGTTATACATGGAACGTATGTTTAGGGTATGTGGATTTTGGACAGGGATTATGGTCATCTTCTTTTATCTCGGTGATATGTACCAAACTTCTTTACTTTTCTTAGCTCAAACCGGATTTTTTGTTCTTTTAAGTTATTTAAAACTATCTGAACGTATGTATCTATACGTGTTTGGAGCATACCTAACCGTTTTCTTTGTTGGATTTACTTATTATAGTGTATTTTTAATGACACCGGGTGCCGCGCATTAGACAATATAAAGTCCATAAAATCTTCGTTGATTTTATGGACTTCATTTTAATAGGTTCCTACGTTGTTAACAGCAACATTTGTGGACAATATTTCTCTTATCTTGTCCGGAATAAGGGTTGCTGCATCTGTATTTCCAAGCTCTACAGTTAATTGAATTTCATTACTTCTCATTCATCCTTCACCCTTTCCTGACTATTTTGATAAGCACATGATTCTACAGTCCCTGTAAAAAAGGATTATTCTCTCGTTCATCACCAATCATGGTTACAGGACCATGCCCTGAGAAAACAATCGTATCATCTGATAATGTTAACAATTTATTTTCTATACTTTTAAATAGTTCAGTTTGATTTCCACCAGGTAAATCTGTTCTCCCCACACTATTTAAAAACAAAACATCACCCGAAAACAACATTCCTTGATCTTTCAAATAATAAGAAATACTTCCTGGAGAATGGCCTGGTGTTTCAAATAAACGAAATTGAAACGGACCAATTATCAGTTCTTGTTCACCTGACAGGACATGCTCAGCAGGCTTCAGGTGAAGAGGATTATTCGGAAACCATTTTTGTGAACCATTTAATTCTGCATCTAGTAGCCATTTAGCTTCCTTTTTGTGAACATAGGCAGGAATTTGATACTGTTCTCGAATAGCATCAAGAGCTCCAATATGATCAAAGTGAGCATGTGTAAGTAATACCGCAAGCGGCCTCAACTTCTTTGTTCCAATATATTGAATAATTTTTTCAGGCTCTTCACCTGGATCAAAAATAATACAGCTTTGTTCATTCGAAAGTATATAACAATTCGTTTGTAAAGGTCCTAACGGAATTTGCTTCCATTTCATTTTCAACATCATCTCCCAATTCTATATTTTTTTATTATATAGTGAAATCAATCATAAGCATAGACATAGTAGTGTTAACTTTAAACCTCGACAAACCACTTTAAAAAAAGTAAAATATTAACAAATAGAATGAATACATCTTGTTGTGAACATAATAGAAAAGCTGAATGATAATAAAGGAGGGCAAGAAGCATGGTATTAATGGTTATTTTTGGACTTGTTGCAATCTTAGGGTTATTCGCTGTCTTTCAGACTTTTAAAACCAAGAACTATTTAGGCCTTATCTTTGCTGCTGGTAGTGCAGCTGTTTTCGCATGGTTTACGGTTATGACCATTCTCAATAATGGCTTCCCTGTTTCCCACTAGCTTACAGCACACATACAAAAGCCCGCCAATGGCGAGCTTTTGTTGTTAAGGAATGTTTATACCGATTACACAGGCGTAAATATTCGCATAATTTTACGATTCTTAACATCAATCATTTTATCTAATCGATAGCCATATAAACAAAGGTTTCCATTTGGAGAACAACTTAATGGCTCATCCTCAATATGCTCCAAAACCTCTACTTTCTTATTTGTTTCCCAATTAAATTTAATGAGCGTAAAATATCCATCATAGTGATCAGCATTCATTGATTTTTCGGGAACAAAGGTAAAAAAATCTCCTTTTTGTTCATTAAAATCATACGCTGAAACCTTCAAATGATCATTATTTTTCAAATACGGAGCTGAAAAAGTGGAGATTGGTTCATACTTTTCATTAAAAAATGTATATGTAACCCGATTTAGATTCTCAGTATTCGTTTGAATGGTCATCAGAGTTTTCTTCATTTTTTTAAAATAAGCAATATCCAACATAATACTATCCATCTTTTCCTCATTTAACTCTTTTCTAACTAATGGAGCTGACAAAGTTGATTCACCTTTTTGCCAATCAAGAAACATCATCCCCTGAGCACTATCCCACTGGGCAAATGGTTCTGGGTGGTCAATCATTGTTGTGGTTTGTTTCTCTGCGTTTACAATATAGCTGTTATACGTCCAATCTTCAAAAAAGATAGATAAAAATAAGACGCCCTCTTTATATACATTCCACTCATACGTTATGTCGAAAGCTGGCAATGATACAGAGTACACAGGATCCCCATTTGCATTCAATATATTATTTTGTACCTTTTCTTCCAATGTTGTCGAAACGAGAATATACGATTTTGAAGGACTAATGGAGACAGTTGAAATAGGAGCAGTTGGATTATAAAAAACAAGATGCTCATTTGATTTTACATTCCAGGTCATTAATTGTGACAACTGATCATCTTTAGACCTTTTTGAATATAATATCGTATCAGAACTTAGCCATCCATAAATGGCCTCTATTTCACCAGCATCTTTTCCTGGCAATATCAATTTTTCTATGGAAGTTTGTTCTTGTAAATCAGGATTTCTGTTTGCATGATCTTGAAGGTCTTCGGCAGGCTCGCAAGCCGTTAAAAGAAGGAAAGTGGAGATTAACAAAAGTACAATATAACATGTACACTTTATATTTATGATGATTTTACCTTTTAACAGCTGCTTAATAAAAACAGCTTTACTACCTTTAATCTCCACGCACCTCCTATATTCGTGAGCGAGGTAAACACCATACGACCTTCATTATAAAACAAAAATAGGAAATATGGGACTTAAACTTCCACTATTTTTAACATTTTCCCCCTCAAAAATGATGAGAACAATTAGGTGAATGGAGAAATTACTTCTGAAGACCTTAATTCAATCGATTTTTAATTAACCATGCTGCACCAATGACACCCGCATCATTTCCCAAAGTAGCTGGCAGAATTTTAGTAGACTTTAATACACGCTTAAATGCATATTTCTCAAACGTTTCACGAACAGGCTGAATTAAAAGCTCACCTGCTTTGGACACACCTCCTCCAATTACAATCTTTTCTGGATTAAGAAGATTGCCAATATGGGAAATTGCAAATCCTAAATAAAAACTTACCTCTTTAATAATCTCATTTGAAAGAATATCTTCCTCTTTAGCACATTGAAATACAAGTTTCGCTGAAAGTATTTCACCATTCTTTACTTTTTGTTGTAATAATGATGTACGTTCCGTATTCGTTAACGCCTCTCTAGCTAACCGAACAATGCCTGTCGCTGATGCAACGGTTTCTAAGCAACCCGTTTTACCACAATTACAAAGAGCACCATTCTTAGTCTTAACGGTAATATGCCCGATTTCACCAGCTGCACCACTTTTCCCATGCACTACTTGCCCATTTGCAATGACACCGCCACCTACTCCTGTACCCAGTGTAATGCATACAAGGTCCTTTGCCCCCTGACCAGCACCCTTCCACATTTCCCCTAAAGCCGCCATATTAGCATCATTATCAATAATCGCTGGCAACGATGTCTCCACTTCTAATACATCCTTTAGCGGGTAATGATGCCAACCTATATTAATCGTTTCATATACCGAACCATCCTCAAACCGTACGGGACCAGGTGCCCCCATTCCAATTCCCAAAATCCTACTTTTTGGCTCATTTAGTTCGGCAAGCTTTGCATCGATTGCTTTAGCAATATTCGTTGTTATATTTATGCCATCGCCAGAAATATCCGTTTTTATTTCCCACTTATGTATAATCTCTCCGTATAAATTAATTAAAGCAAGCTTAGTTGATGTCCCACCAAGATCAACACCTAAGAGCCATTTCTCCATGTTTGCCTCACCTTTACAATTTATTTTTCCGCTCCTTTTCAAGCCTAATTTCCTGCCTTAACAATAACATCGCCGTTTGATAGTCTTTTGCTTCCATCAATTGTGAGCGATACAGCTCTTGAACCTCTTCTCCCATAAGCTCCAAAGTAGCGACACGGTCACCCACATAAATAATCGTTCCAAATTTTTTTAAAAATTGCTGAATATCATAAATTGTTTTCATATTAAACCTCTTTACTTTTTTCTCTCTAAAAGTATAATCGAAACACACTAAAAATGACAATACAGGGGCATGTCTATCTCTTTTTCTTCATACCTTTAAGTAGAGTGTATGATACAAAATGGTCCTAAAAACTTGTTTGGATGATGGAAGCGAAAAGATGTTTCACCTAAAAACGGAGGGTAAGATGAAAAAACAACTACAAACGAGTCTTATTTTATTTCTTTCTGCCACCATTATTTCCATTTATTTATTTCAATCAACCCAAGCTAAAGAAACCATTATTTTTTTTCCCATTGACCCCACGCTTTATTTTGAACATACTTCTACTCATCTACTTCCATCACAATCTTCAAAGGATACATACTCCGTTCAATGGAACGTAGCTTCCACATTGAACGAACCTGCTTATCTGCGGCAAGATATTTCCCTTTTGTATAAGAACGGTCAGTTAGAGGCTGTATTAAACAAATGGAAACAACATCATCCAACTGTTACTCAAAAAAAGAAACTAAAGGAACAGGACAGCGCTCGATATGATGCTTTATCGTTTCATTATGCAGAGGTACATCGGAATGAAAACACATATACAAGTGTTCAACAAATGAGCAAAGCACGTCTATATGTTGTTACAACCCCCTCTTTTGAAGCTTTTCAAACGCCCCTATCTGACATACAGAAGCAATGGAAAAGTAGTTTGGATCACTACACAACAAGTAAAACAGAAGCAGCTCTGAATAAAACTATGCACTATTTCCACCTTAATAAGGAGCACTATCAAATCATTTCATTAACGGATTTACCTGTAAAAGCAAATACCATCTTTCGAGCCTTTCCAAAAGCAAAACAGGAAGAAATCATTGGTAAGCTATGGGAAGGGATTTATAAAAATTATCTCTTAGGCATTAAACTCGAAGATGGCACACTTGTACAACCAGAAGGAAGTTCCATCCCGCAGCTACTTGTCGCTAACAATCATCGCGAACTCCTGCTTTTGTTTACCTTAAAGGATGGAACACCGATCATGCTGCGACAACAAATTTAGTTGGTGTTCCCGTTTAATTTTTTTACTAGCTTGCTGTACGACTCGTTGGAAGGATCTAATTCAATTGCCTTTTCAAGACGCTGCTTCGCCTCTGTATATTCTTGTAATCTGATGTGTACTAATGCAAGGTTATAATAGGCTTCATGAAGCTGTGGATTTTGTTCAATTGCTTTTTCATACTGAACTTTTGCTTGGTCATACTCCCCTTTCTTAGTGGATATATTCCCAAGAATAAAATAAGAAAGGGGGGCATCATCATGACTTTTTGTATAGTCGATTAATAATTTGTTTGCTTTCTCTACTTCCCCTTCTGTTAGATAATCCTGAGCTATCCTCGCCATCGTTTCATCCGTCAAGGCAGCGCTATTATGATGACCAAACCCATATTGAAGCGAGAAGTACGTTAACCCAATTGTACTGACAAACAAAATCAATTGTCGCATGATGAATTTCTTCTTAGGTAACGAGACAATCCCAGCAGCTAAAAATCCACCGATTAACCCACCAATATGTCCAGCGTTATCAATCCCAGGAACCGCAAATCCATACACTAAGTTTATGATAATGAGTACGATAACAGATGAACCCATTGTACGAAAGAACAATTTCGGATAAACACTCCCAAAATACAATAAAGCACCAAAGCAACCAAAAATAGCACCACTTGCCCCTGCAGCCAAGTTAGGTGTCATCATAAAGCTAGCCAACGTTCCACTGAAACCAGCGAACAGGTATATAATGAGAAATCTTGTGTTTCCATAAATTCTTTCTACTTCTGACCCTATTAAATAAAGGGAAATCGTGTTCATAAGTAAATGAACAAAACCAATATGAATAACCATAGGTGTAAAGAAGCGCCACCATTCTCCTTGAAGAATATAAGGTGAAGATTTGGCTCCAAACTCAATTAAGGTTGCCGAGTTTGTACTGCCGCCCTTCAATTCCATTAGCAAAAACACGACTACTTGTATAATCATAAACACATACGTTAAGAAGGGTTTCCCTGAAACAAATACTTTTTGCTCTTCTTCTACTTTCTTAAACGATTCAGCTAATGTTTTCTCCTGTAAACCTGGAAGCCGCTCTTGAAATACAGCTTCTTCTTCATTCAACTCAATAGATAATTCGATATTCAATTTCTTTTCTAGAGCCTGTAATGCATTCGGAATACTTTGACTATCTATAATAAATGAGTGCAGTGTTGTCTTTTGATATGTGACAGGCAGCCCAATAAAATCGTAATTATCCACTGGAGCAAACTTCGTTACATAAATACTAATTACATCTAACGGCTTTTTATATAATTTCTTACGAATTTTTTCTCCATTTTGAATCGTTCGTTCAATATCTCTTTTTAACCAATTTGCCCAGTCAATATCATGACGAATAATCCTAATCATTGGATGATCTTTATTTGTCACATTTTCAAGCCATATTTCCTGACGGTTTTCCGTACTAGTTATGAACTGATAATTATATTTGGAGGTAAGCTCCCAAATAATTGACCAATATAAATAATCCTCTTTATATCCCAACATTCTCCCTACTTTCAATTAGCAAAACACATTGCATCTCTACCTTATTTAACTATAGACGATTATGTAACAAATGTAAAAAAGAAAGGAGCCCTTCAAGGCCCCCTAAACTCTCCATCCTTCTCATTCTTTTAGCTTCGATTAAAGACTGCTCCCATCACCCGATTTCGAATGAAAGAAGAATTCAATGAACGAGAAACAAGAAATTGTCTAATTACCCCATTAGACAAGATTACATTTAACAAACGGTACCGATTAAAATAGCCCAAATAAACGACTAATCCAATAACTAACACTTGTAGAATCCATCGTAACATGATAATCCCTCCTACTCATAGTTTGATTCAGGTAGGGATTTTTATGAGTAAAAATATGTACCAGTTAATGAGCATATGTACGAAACACTTGATGATTTGTTACTACTAGCTGAACTGGAAGATCATGCAATTCAATCGGAAGTTCATCAATTAGCTGACACTCATAAGCAAGGGCAATCGTTGATCCATTATATTTTGACATAAATCGATCATAATATCCTCCACCAAAACCTAAACGATAGCCTTCCTTCGTAAAAGCCAATCCTGGAACAATTAAGAGATCAATCTCGTCAGCATTTATCTCCAAAGTGCTTTCAACTGGCTCAAGCAAACCTGAATAAACGGACTCCAATTGTTCAAAGGTTGTAATCTTTTTAAACTGCATCGTTTTATTTTCAGGATTACACTTTGGAATGACTACTTCTTTTCCTTCTCGCCAAGCCTGTTCAATCATATGTACCGTCGGTATTTCTGGAGGAATTGCTATCGTAATCCCTATGACCTTTGCTTGCTTCCATTCAACAAGTTCAAATAATTGTGCAGAAATTTGATTCGTATACTTCACACGTTTTTCTTCAGAAAGTTGTTCAAGACTTGTTTTAATTGTTTTCCTTACCTTTTGTTTTTCATCATTCAATTGCTTCACTCCTCTTGATGAAATCAAATTTACTCCCATTATACTATTTCACCATTTTCACATATGAAACTTTGCATACAAAAAAAACAACAGGAAAAATCCTGTTGCTTACTTTGTTTCACGGTGAACCGTTGTACGTTTTTCTCTAGAGCAGTATTTTTTAAGCTCTAAACGATCTGGATTATTACGTTTATTTTTTTTAGAAATATAGTTACGGTCGCCACATTCAGTGCAAGCTAATGTAATATTCACGCGCATGTTGTATTTCCCTCCAAACATATTGACTTGTTCACATAGGACCTTTCTATAATAGCATTATTCAAGATGAAATGCTAGTCTGTTTTTAAGAGAAATACATGGAATTCTTATATTTCTTTTTGGGCGGACTGAACTAATTGACGATTTAATAACGTCGCTTCCTCTTTCGTATTAGTATTAATAGCCCATGCCATAACCTCTACACATTCTAATGGCATAATTTCAGACTCAAGGGTGAAAATACTAGTCACTTCACCTTTTGCAAGTGGAGAGTAGAATAATGTTCCGTCTCTTACTGATTTAAAGCATCCGTTCTCGTATAAGCCTCCCTTTCCTTGAATGCAATATTGAGCGATTCCCTTTCCTTTCACGATTCCTCCTAATAAAGCAACGGAGTTCGGTGCAACATGGATAATTGCCTGTTCATTAGGACTATAAAAAGCTACAGCCTGCCTTTCGAAAGCGTTTTCATAATGAAAGAATATCTTAGGAAGTTTCTTTTCAAGCGAAACGTTCTTAATAGTGAACTTCGAATATGAAATTTGATTTTTCGTATAGGTTTGTAAAAGTGTTCGAATGCCATCCTCAGGATGACTCATCATATCTTCTTCTAAATACCAGTCAAAACTCTCGTTCATCCATAACCCTACTTTTAAGTTTCTGTTAGGCAATTCATACCTATTTTGCTCCATGTATGCTGACGAGGTATTCACATCATCATCCCTTTCTATTTTATTGAAAATACACAATTTTCTAAATTAGTTAAGTTAATACTATGTTAGCATTGAAATCGTATATGGACAATAAACGCATTTTGTCGAATTTTCGCTTTTTATCCTACTATGTGAATAAAAATTTAAAAACTTCATTATTTATACACTCCATATTAAATTTTTTGTAGGATAATAAATTGAAGAATTGTCCTTTTTAATAAAAAAATGTGTAGAATAGAGGGAGATATGCCTAAATTTAACTTCGAGGTGGAAACATGGAAATCATTATTATTTCTTTATTCTCCTTGGCGATAATCTTACTGATCATTTCATTTTTCAAAAAAGATAAAGTAGCCAAGTTAGAAGAGGAACTTGAACAAATTACACTTACCCATATGCAAGATATATATCAGTTGAAAAAGAAAGTAAGTATATTAGAAGAAGAATTGTTAATCCAAGATCAGCCTAGCCTTTATTCATCAGCTTCATTTCATCCTGTTACGCAAAGTACTAGCCCCGTTGCAATAAATGAGATTTTAAAAAATCAAGTACTTGCTTTACATCGTCAAGGCCGAACCTTGGAGCAAATTGAAAAGCAATCTACTCTATCAAAAGATCAAATTGTAGATATTATAAACGAACAAAGAATGTGAGGAATGAAACATGAATAGAGCTACCCTTCAAGCCTTTTCAGCGGGAATTATATTCGCCACAGCTATCCTTTCTGGGTATTACTATATCAATCACTCAAAAGAGGAAGCGGCTTTTACAACAGCTGATGCTAAAAAAATGCTTGAAGCTCAAGGCTACGTCCTTTCTAAAGGAACTAGCAACACTAAGATTAGTTCTGACGAAACAAATACCAGCATCGAACCAAACAGTGTAACTAAACAGACTGTTGTCACACAGGCCCCTAAACAAGAAGAAAAGCCGCAAAAAGAGATTTCATATGTTTTACAGGTTAAAAGTAATATGACGGCTGGCCAAATTGCTGCAGTGCTTGAAGAAGAACAAATTATTGATAGTGCTAATAAATTTAAAGACTATATGAAAAACAAGCAGCTTACCCGAAAAGTTCAAGTTGGTGAATATCCAATCTCAAGCGATATGGATTATGAAGAGATTGGACAACTAATAACTCAAGCACAATAAGAAGAGCGTAAGGTACCCGTTCAGCGACGTCGGTACTTTCCAATCCGTATGAATAAAGTCAACACGAAGAGTGCGCTAGCACTTGTTCGTGTTGACTTATCGTAAGGAGGAGCGGGAAGTCCGATAGGCGCTGATTCTTGCGCTAGACATCAGTATACATCGAAAATTTTATACTTTCTTATCTCTTAAAGAAAAAGCAAGCTTGATTAGAGGAATTTTAAAAATTCCTTCTAATTAAGCCTGCTTTTTTACTTTAATGAAAAATTAACTTTTATCAACCAAAACGTCCGCTAATATAATCTTCTGTTCTTTGGTCATTTGGATTAGTAAAAATGACATTTGTATCATCATACTCAACAACTTCCCCATTTAAGAAAAAGGCTGTACGGTCCGAAATACGAGCCGCTTGTTGCATGTTATGTGTAACAATGATAATACTAAAATCCTTTTTAAGATCTTGTACAAGTTCTTCAATTTTTAATGTTGAAATTGGGTCAAGTGCAGATGTTGGTTCATCCATTAAAATAACATCTGGCTCAATAGCAAGGCAACGTGCAATACATATACGCTGTTGTTGTCCGCCTGAAAGGCCATATGCATTTTCGTTAAGACGATCCTTTACTTCATCCCATATTGCAGCTCCACGTAAGCTTTTTTCTACAATTTCATCTAAAATCTTTTTATTTTTAATTCCATGAATTTTCGGTCCATACACAATATTTTCATAAATAGATTTTGGGAATGGATTTGGTTTTTGGAAAACCATTCCGACTTGAGTTCGTAGCTCTTCTACTTTGTAGGATTTATCTAAAATATTACGATTCCGATATTTAATTTCTCCTGATGTTCTAACACCTGGAGTCAATTCGACCATTCGATTCAATGTTTTTAAATAGGTGGATTTCCCACAACCTGATGGTCCAATAATTGCTGTTACTTCATTTTCATAAATATCAAGGTTGATTTTTTTTAGAGCCTGTTTTTCTCCATACCATAAATCTAAACCAACCGTTTCATATACTCTTTCTGTTGATTCAAGAGATGATACAGTATCTCCCGATTTCGGCGTTTCTTTTTTTAGTAACGTCATATCCATTCCGTATCTTCCTCACTTTAATATCTTTTTTGAAATTTATTACGTATGAGCGCCGCGACTAAATTCATGCAAATTAAAACGATAAGTAACACAAGAATCCCTGCTGCTGCTACATGTTGAAACTCTTCTTGAGGACGTGAAGTCCAGTTATAAAGTTGCATTGGTAAGACAGTAAACGTATCAAACACCGTTTTCGGTACAAAGGCAATAAACATTGGAATCCCAACAACAATTAAAGGTGCTGTTTCTCCAATAGATCGAGATAATGCCAAAATACTTCCTGTTATAATCCCCGGAAGAGCGGCCGGTAAAACAACACGAAGAATCGTTTGCCACTTTGTAGCTCCCATACCATAGGATGCATCTCGTAATTCACGAGGCACAGAACGAATCGCTTCTTGTGAAGCAACGATAATAACTGGTAGAACTAAAAGACTCATCGTTAAACCAGCAGCCAGTACCGAACGTTCGAGAGCAAGCGCTCGTACGAAAATCGTTAAACCTAATAACCCAAAGATAATCGATGGTACACCAGCAAGATTTGAAATATTTGTTTTAATTAATCTTGTGAACCAATTATTTTTTGCGTACTCTTCCAAATAAATAGCTGCACCTAAACCGAGAAATATGGAAACGGGAGCAACAACAGCCATCAACCAGAGTGTTCCTATTAATGCTGCTTTAATTCCAGCTTCTTCTGGTTTTCTAGAAGCAAAGCTTTGTAAAAACTGCCAATCCAAATAGCCAATTCCTTGAGTTAATATCCGATATAATAAAATAGCCAGCACAAGAAGTGCTATAATTGTCGCTAATGCAAATACTCCTTTTAAAACCGTATTTAACGCGAGCCTAATCGGCATTTTTTTTGCAACAATTTTTTGATCAATAAGCTTCATGATTAGTATTCCTCCCTAATTTTACGAGAGATAAACTGAGCTAGTAAGTTCATAAGAAGGGTGAATACGAATAAGGTCATCCCAACCGCATAAATACTATAATAAATGGTTGTTCCATATCCTGCATCTCCAGAACTTACTTGAACGATATAAGCTGTCATCGTTTGAATAGAAGTTGTTACATCTAAGCTCGTATTCGGTGTTGCTCCACCAGCTACCGTTACAATCATCGTTTCGCCAATTGCTCTAGATAAGGATAACACAATTGAAGCAACAATTCCTGAAATGGCTGCAGGAAGAACAACTTTAATTGTTGTTTCAAGCTTTGTAGATCCTAAAGCAAGAGCACCTTCACGAGTAGCACGAGGTACAGCGACTAGTGCATCTTCAGATAGCGATGCAATCATCGGTGTAATCATAATACCGACAACAAGCCCTGGACTCAAAGCATTGAACATCTCTAACTGAGGAAAGATTGAACGTAGTACTGGAGTAACAAAAGTTAGGGCAAAGAAACCATAAACAATTGTAGGAATACCAGCTAATATTTCCAATATCGGTTTTATTATTCTGCGTGTTCTATCTGATGCATACTCACTCAAAAAAATGGCTGTTGCAAGACCAATTGGTACTGCAACGATAGCAGCAATAACTGCAATTTTTAATGTTCCTAGAACTAGAGGTAGGACTCCATACGAAGGTGTTCCAGCAAATGGAAACCATTCGTTTTTAGTAAAAAATTCAACTAACGATACTTCTCCAAAAAATGTAATCGTCTCAAATATCAGCGTTAAAACAATTCCTATCGTTGTTAATACAGAAACTACAGCTGTTAGTAGTAAAATAACTGGAACAATTTTATCACTATTAATCCTTTTTTGCTTTCTTCGTTCTTGAATCAATTCCTGTACAGAAAACTCTGCTGTTTTTGCTTTCAAAATGGTGACTCCTTCCTAGCGCCTATTTAGCAGACTAAAGATGAGAAGTATATTACTTCTCATCTTTTTCCACTAAATCATTTTATCATTATTATTTCTCAAGTTCAGCTATTTTATCTAGGCCTTCTTGATATTTTTCTTCAGGTAAAGCAATATATCCTACTTCTTCAGAAAGCTCTCCAGCATTTTCAATTGCGAATTTTGCAAAATCAGCAACTTGTTCTTTATCTGCTACAGCTTTATTAGATACATAAGTGAACAATGGACGGGATAAAGGTGCATATTCTCCACTTTGAATTGTTTCACTATTTGGTTCAACTGCGCCTTTACCATTATCAATTGGAACAATTTTTAATTTATCTTGATTTTCTAGGTAATAAGCATATCCGAAGTAACCAATCGCATTTTTATCACCTGCTACACCTTGTACAAGAACATTATCATCTTCTGAAAGAGTTGCATTTTTCACAAGTGGTTTTTCTTCTAAGATTACTTCATCAAAGTAATCGTATGTTCCAGAATCAGTTCCTGGAGAATAGAATTTAACTTCTTCTGCTGGCCATCCTTCACGGATATCAGACCATTTTTTCACTTTGCCGTCTTCAAGCCATAATTTTTTCAATTCATCAACTGTTAACTTGTCAACAAATTTATTGTCTTTATTTACAACAACTGATAAACCATCATAAGCTACTTCTAACTCAGTATATTTAATTCCTTTTTCGTCAAGACTTGCTTTTTCTTCATCTTTAATTGGACGAGATGCATTAGTTAAATCTGTTTCACCAGCGATAAATTTTTCAAATCCACCACCAGTACCAGAAGCCCCAACTGAAACTTTAACATCTGGCTGTTCTGCCATATATTCTTCAGAAACAGCTTCCATAATTGGAAACACTGTTGAAGAACCGTCTAGAAGCACATCGCCTGAAAGAGCAGTTTCTGTTTCGTTTGTTGTTGATCCTTTTCCACTGTCTTTTGCATTGTCTGAGCCACATGCTGCTGATACAGCCATTGCCCCACCGATTATTGCTGTTAATGCTGCGAATTTAAGGCGTTTCATTCCAATTTCCCCCTACGAGATAAGTTATCTTGCTTACATATTCAAGCATACTGTTGTACTATTAACTCCGTTTTAAAGAAATGTTAACTTTGTGTAAAGGATTTTACGAGGTTGAAATATAATCCTTAACATTAATATCTCCTAAAATAAACGAGTTAATCATGCAACAAATAATGATAAGAAGATAAATTACATTCTGCCTTCAACATCCTTAGAAAGTAATTGGATGATACACCTTTTCTTCGGCTAACTACTAATCGTTTATTTCATCAGCTTCTTCTGCTTTTTCACTTTTACTTTGATTTACTTTTACTGTTGTAGAAGTTTCTATTTTTGCTTCTTTTGCTCTTTTTTCTTTTAGTTCAAAATATTCATCGAGCACTGCTGCACCAATTTCTTTATTCATATTATGACTCGAACCTCTTTGATACGCCCATGGAACAACGATTGCGAAAGCGACCTCTGGATTATCAGCAGGTGCATACCCAACAAGTGTACTATTCATGGTTGGTTGTGGTTCGCTATAATTCGCTCGATCTGGACCGTCATAAAATGCCTCTGCAGTACCTGTTTTAGCCGCTACCGTATACGGTTTGCTAGCAAAAGCGGAATAAGCCGTTCCTCCGGGCTCCATCGCTACCTTTTCAAAGCCTGATTGGACCCGTTCAATCCATTCGTCCTTCATATTTAATCGATTCAAGACAGTTGGCGCATTTTCTTGCACCACCGGACCTAACTTTTCATTATCATCTACCGGATCGCGAATTTCTTTTACGATATGTGGCTGCATTCGATTCCCGCCATTGGCAATAGTTGAAACATATTGAGCAAGCTGCATCGGAGTATATGTGTCATATTGACCAATAACAAGGTCAAGAAGCTTCCCTGAGTTCGTTTCTGTTCCTTTAAACCCAGCCATTTCATTTGGTAAATCTATTCCTGTACGGACTCCTAATCCAAATTGAGCAAAGGAATTTCTAATGGTTGGAAAAGCCTCTTCATTAATACGCAAAGATTGATTTGGTACATAGTTTCCTCCGCCAATGGCAATGGCGGTACGGAACATATAAACATTTGATGAAACCTTCAAAGCATTCAAATCATTAATATTACCAAAATCTTTATAAGATCCCTTTGGTGGAGTTCCTTTAATGCGCAGCGTTGTATCATAAAAGACTGTTCCAGGCTGAATAGCCCCCTCTTGATATCCTGTTAGAACCGTCGCCCCTTTTACAACCGAACCCATCGTATAAGAACTTACAATATTCCCCAAAGCGAAGTCTTCAATTTCATATTTACCTGTTTCTGAATCTCTGGCATATTGCTTTCCAGCCATCGTCAATATTTCACCCGTTTTAGGATCTAAGAGCACAACAAAAGCACGATCTAAAAATTTTGTACTTCCCATTCTTTTCTTAGCTAATAATTGATTTTTAATCATTTTTTCAGTAGCCAATTGTAAATCCATGTCAATAGTTAGAACAAGATCTTTGCCTCGTTGCCCTGCAGAAATGACTTCCGAATCGACAATGTTTCCGGCTTTGTCCGTAATATTACGTATTTTTGCCTTTTGACCTTGCAGAACGTCTTCATATTGCATTTCAATATAACTTTTTCCTACACGGTCATTTCTACTATAATCCCGTGCTAAGTAATAATCGAGGCTTTCGCTAGGTAAGCCTTCCTCAGAAGAAGATACTTTTCCTAGTACTGATTTTAATGTCTCATCATAAGCATAAGAACGATCCCAATCTGTTGTAATGTTGACTCCAGGCAATGAGTCAAGATTTTCACTAACTCTGGCAAATTCTTCTTTGGTTACCTCTTTATTTTTCACAATTTGTGGTGTTAAAGCATAGCCACTTGTAAATTCTCGGTAAATAGCTAGTACTTCAAGTTCATCCTTTGATAGTGAATCATATTCTTGTTTGGTAATTCGATCAATTTGCAGCTGATACAAATCCTTATCTTCAAGCATCCCTTCTTCCACTTGTTTTTTTTCTTTTTCTGTCACTTTCTTCTCAGCTAACTCTGGATGCATTAAAATCCAAAAATCCTTTTTATCTCGTTCCGTTACTTTTTTTGTTTCCTTCTCAATCAACTTTGCTAATTTCTGAGCTGTTTCAAGCATGTCCGTTGTTTTCGTTCCTTGTTGCCTTGTATAGGTTATAGCATCCAAAGGCTGATTATCGACCATTAATTTAAAATTACGATCATACATTTTACCACGAGGAACTGAATTATTGACTGTTACTTCTTCCGTTCTTTCTACTTCACGACGATATTCGTCCCCATAAACAATCTGCACAACACCTAATCGTAATATTAATACAGAAAATAAGACAAATACTAAAAAGAAAAGAACATTTAAACGAAAAGGCACATGCGTCTTTTTCTTTTTCTTTTTATTCACTCTAAGCCACACTTCCTTTATCCATTTCAAACTGATTCTATCTTATTCTATAGAACCTTGTTGTTTTTTTCTACCTTCAGTTACTATAAATTTTTCATCCAATATTTGAAGGTAGTTTTATTTTACGGATAAAGAAATAAATCATTGTGTGACCTAACCCAACAATTAACAAGAAAATCGGCAAGCTCTGTTTGGGGTCAAAATAAGCTACTGCAAAAAGGAATCCTAATATTGAAACAATTCTGCCGAAATGAATAAAAATCTCCCGGGTAACAATGTATTCAATGCGCATTTCTGCTGCATTCCAAGCTCGTCCAATCACATCATAGGTAGTTGATATATAAGGGACGAGTAATATAGGGTATGCAATGGCAATCATGGCTGCATAAATCAGTAGCCTAACATATGTAACTTTTATGGTAATAAAAACGACAGCTAAATATAGGAGAAGCCCTCCCATTAATATAGCCTTGTTGCGAATCGGCGGTTTAATATAGCGTGAGGCGAAATAATACGTGATAAACGATATGGCTGAATGAAGTAAACCATAGCTGCCCAGTGCCAACTCGCTTCCTGTTTGAATAAAAACAAGTATGGATATCACAAACATAAACGAGCCTTCTCTTATCCCTTGAAAGAAATGGGCGTAAGTAATAGAGCGCCAGTCTTTATTATTTTTTCGTTCTTGTAAAATTCGCACAAAACAATATCTTCCATTTGCGGGGCGCCTTTTTAATGAAAAGCTAAAAAAAACAGCTACCGCAAACAGAAAGAGAGATAAACTAAATACAATCGTATATCCAAAAGATTGATCCATTCGTGAAATGATAAACCCTGCTGAAATAGGTCCTATCATGCCCGCGCTGGATGTTAAAATTCCCATAGAACCATTAAAGAAATCACGTGTCTCCGGTTCCGTAATTTCAAACGTTAACACATTGAAGGCAAGCCAATAAAATCCCCAGCCAATTCCTAAAAAAGCACCAAGCAACCAAATAAAGCTCGTTGCTCTTCCATTCGCTAGCAGAACCGTTAAATAAAAAAGAGTTAAAAAAATAACCCCTAGTCGTAAAACAATAACTCGATCGACCTTTTTCGCTAATCTGCCAGCAAATATAAAGGTAAAAGGTTGAACAATCACAACAATTAAATTATAGATCCCAATATCAAGATAGTTACCAGATTGTTTCCACAAATATATATTCACAAATGTATTCGATAAAGCAATGCTCAAGCTATATAAACCATTGATCATTAAAAGTAAATGTAGGTCTTTTTTATCTTCGTTAGCTCCTGTTAAACTATGTAAAATCTCCATATTCAAACGCTCCTTTTTGTTCGCTTTAGTGTTTGAATATTGTTAAGGATTTATTCAAAAGGTAAATAAAAAGCGAGAACCTGAAAAATCAGATTCTCGCTTTACACATTTTATTATTTTGCAGCAGCGTAACGTTTTGCTACTTCTTCCCAGTTTACAACATTCCAGAAAGCGCCGATATAATCAGGACGACGATTTTGATAGTTAAGGTAGTATGCATGCTCCCAAACATCTAATCCAAGAACTGGTGTTTTACCTTCTGATAGAGGTGAATCTTGGTTTGGTGTGCTTGTTACTTCTAATTCACCGTTATTTACGACTAACCAAGCCCAGCCAGAACCGAAGCGAGTTGTAGCTGCTTTTGCAAATTCTTCTTTGAAAGCATCAAGGCTACCGAATTTAGCGGAAATAGCATCTGCTAATTCGCCAGTTGGAGCTCCGCCGCCAGTTGGAGAAAGGATAGTCCAGAATAAAGAGTGATTAGCATGTCCTCCACCATTGTTACGAACAGCTGTACGAATTGCTTCTGGAACAGCGTCTAAATTAGCCACTAATTCTTCAATGCTTTTATTTTGAAGGTCTTGATTCCCTTCAATTGCAGCATTTAAATTCGTCACATATGTGTTGTGATGTTTAGTGTGATGAATGTTCATTGTTTCTTTGTCAACGTGTGGTTCCAAAGCGTCATATGCGTAAGGTAATTGTGGTAATTCAAAAGCCATTATAAAATTCCTCCCTATGTACTCTTATAATTATTTGCGGGCCCTAGTTTTCCAAAGATTCCTAAAGTCCATGAATCTAGATTATCAAAGTTTTAATAGCGTTTCAAACGTTATGCTTTTTTTTTTGTATATCTATGATTTTCGCTCGTTTATTTCAACAGTCCCAACAAACATAAGACAACAATTTGAAACAACAAACTAAACAAAAATGTTCTCAATCATATTATTTACCAGAACTTTTTATTTATTCTACATTAACTTCCATATGTTATTTTACACTTTAATAACAAAAAGGAAGAGGGCCTTATTCCCTCTTCCTTTTATATTATTTGGCTGTGTTAAAGAATATTGTTGATAACACGATTTTTGGCTCATTTTAGCTCAGACTCCATGAAACGATTGGAGAAAGCAAGCTTTCTCTCTCGTCTCATGGAGTCTGAGCAACCTTTCAGCATAGCTGAAAGGCGTGTGAGACCGCGGTCTCACACGAAATGAGTCAAAAATCAATAACATTATATAATAAAACCTATTATTTCGAACGGAATTGTCTCATTTGTTGGTTTAAAGCACCAGATAATTCGTTTAATAAAGTTCCAATTTCATAACTTTCTTTGAGTTGACTTTGTTGTTCATAAGAACTTTTCAACATTTGTTCAGAACTAGCACTCGTTTGTTGTGATAATGCCGCATATCGTTCTGTTGATTCTTCCACTTTCGGCAAGGATTCTTGTAAATGTCCAACATATTTATGGATATATGTAAGTTTTTGTTTTACCTGCTGAACATCTACATTCCAAATATCAATGGAATATTTACTTTCTGTCACAGCTTCCACATTTTCATTTAAATGCGTTGACATACTCCCATACTCAAGCTGAGTTTTTTCAGCTAGACTAATCATATTGCTCATATTTGTTTCAATTTCTTTTGCTGCTGCTGAAGTTTGATCCGCTAATTTTCTAACTTCTGTTGCCACAACAGAAAATCCCTTGCCATATTCTCCAGCACGTGCAGCCTCGATTGTTGCATTTAAAGCAAGTAATTTAGTTTGTTCAGAAATAGATTGAATAAGCCCTACAATTGAATGAACAGATTTGGAATGCGCACTCATCGTATTGACCGTTTCTGTTATATGTGTTGATTCTTGTTGAAACATCCCCATTCGCCCTAACAGAACATCCATTCGATTTGTACTTTTTTGAGCAGAATCATTCATTTTTAGAGCAATTTCAAATAATTGATCCATTTCTTCAAAAATTAATAAAACATCTTTTTTCATTGTTTGGAACGTGTCCAAATGATCTTCTGAACTATTAGCGGTTTCTTCTGTTGCTTTTTGAACAATTTCAATGCCCGTTAATAGCTCCTGATTTTTTTCTAATACGTGACTGGAAGATTGTTGCAACTGTTGACCAGTTTCATCCAAACGTCCCGCCGTTGTTCCGATATTTTGGAGTAACCCTTGCAATGAAACCAGCAGAGCTTGAAAGCTTTTAATTAAAGATTTCACCTCTGGTGTTGTATGCCGAATTCCTTCAAAAGAGATATCAAGATTCCCTTCTCTCGCCTTCTTCATCAAATCGCGAATTTGTTCTAAAGGCTTCGTTAATTTATTTATAATAAGCATAGCAATCAGTACAGAAAGAATTAAACAAACTAAGGCTACACTTATAATAGACCCCGCCATGTCATGAATGTCTCCTAAGTACCTTGCTTGTGGTACAGCAATCACATAATGCCCTCTTACCTCTTGCACATATTTAAAAACAACCGTGTAATCTTCACTATTAATCGAAGTATGTATAATACCGTCCTTTTTTTCCACAATATCTTTACGTAATGCTTGTGAAAAATCTAACTTAGATTGTTTACTTGTTAAATATGGTGTGACTTCTCCATCTTTTAAAAGAAAAAAATCACTTTGCAGACCATCTTGAGCCATTTGAGCACTTTGATTTTTTACTACAGCTTCAATCTTTTTTTGGAACTTATCATCATCGCCAACATATGTGTACATTAAATTTTGGGCCATATGATAAAACAGCGCAGTCTCTCGATCCAATCTATTTTCAACCGCATTCATAGTAGAGGCTTTGGATTTTTCGTATGCAATATAACTGATTACTGATGATGTAAGCACTAATGAAGTAATAACCAAAATAAGTAATCTTGTTTTCAACGTCCATTGAATCGATACTTTTGGCTTATTTGTTGAAGCTCTACGTTTCTTTTCCTTTTTCGGTTTATTTATCATATCTTTCTGTTTCTTTTTCATTTTATCCTCCTTTTGAATCACTTCCATTATCACTTTGAAATATTAATTTATTGTAAAAAGAACGTAAAAATAAGAATAATTTTCTTACAGCATTATGAGTAGCACAGTGATGGTAGGCACTTTCTGTAATAAATAATTTAATATTCTTTTCTTTGTTCGACAGTATTCTACAGTTGATTCTTTTATAATAATTAATACATAGTCATTGGAGGGGATATAAATGATTAAAAACAAGCAAATTGATCAACATTGGTTCACTCTTATTTTAGAAGCAAAAAAAATAGGTTTGACAATTGATGAAATCAAAAACTTTTTAAAGTCGGAATCAAATCAAAATTCTAATGAATAATTCAGTCATTCCTCTATAAAACCCTACAAAATGAAATTTCTTACTCCTTGGCCATGATTAAGCATAAAACTATATCTTGATTTTTTTAAACGCTGCTCAATTTTAGGCATACAAAGATTAATCTCCTCGTATATATAGAAAAAAGACAATCCTCGGGGGATTAAAATGAAACGATTGCTCTCTTTTCTTATCATTTGTTTTGTCTTATTTATTGTTTATCATGATATAACAACAGGAACTCTGCCAAAATCGGTTCCTACCAAAATGAAAGAACCTTCCCTGCCTGTCACTCAATCCGAACGCAAAAGTACATTAAATTATATTGAAATCACGATGAAACCTGGCGATACATTACTATCAATTATTGAACGAGAAGAAGGCACTCTTACTCAACCTATTGAAACGATTGTTACTGATTTTCAGGAGCTAAATGAAGGTCTTAAACCTGAAAAGATGCAAATTGGCAAAACATATAAAATTCCAACCTATACAAAAAAAGCTAAGGCGCCTTGATTACGCAAAACTTAAAAAAGATAATACATCCAATTCCTTGTCAAGAAGTGTTAAACATTGATACAATATTTTTGCAAACAATTAGGAAAAGCAAAAGCAAAAGCCCCCGAATAAAAATGATTAAGCAAAGAAGCGGGGTGCTTTCACTTAATATCAAAATGCAGCGAAAGTTTGATACTTTCTTAATCTAAAGGAGCGAGTTCCACTTGAGTGAAATAATACATCGTACCAAAACACGTCCAATCAAAGTTGGAAATTTAACGATCGGTGGCAATAATGAAGTTATTATCCAAAGTATGACAACAACGAAAACTCATGATGTTGAAGCGACCGTTGCTGAAATTTTACGTCTTGAAGAAGCTGGTTGCCAAATTGTACGCGTTGCGTGTCCAGATATGCGAGCTGCTGAGGCCATTCCAGAAATCAAAAAACAGATTCACATTCCGCTTGTCGTTGATATTCATTTTGACTATCGACTTGCGTTAAAGGCAATTGAAGGCGGCGCTGATAAAATTAGAATTAATCCTGGTAATATTGGCCGTCGTGAAAAAGTAGAAGCCGTTGTAAAAGCTGCAAAAGAAAAAGGGATTCCAATCCGAATTGGTGTTAATGCTGGTTCTTTAGAAAAACGCATTATTGAAAAATATGGATATCCAACAGCAGATGGAATGGTTGAAAGTGCCTTGCATCATATTAAGATCTTGGAGGATCTTGATTTTTATGACATCATCGTCTCCATGAAAGCATCTGATGTAAACTTAGCTATTGAAGCTTATGAAAAAGCAGCAAAAGCCTTTGACTATCCACTACATCTTGGTATTACAGAATCAGGTACTTTATTTTCTGGTACTGTTAAAAGTGCTGCTGGACTTGGAGCAATATTAAGTAAAGGAATTGGTAATACAATGAGAATTTCATTGAGTGCCGATCCTGTTGAAGAAGTAAAAGTGGCTCGTGAGCTGCTAAAAGTATTTGGACTAGCATCGAATATGGCGACACTGATTTCTTGCCCTACATGCGGTCGAATTGAAATTGATTTGATTTCGATTGCCAATGAAGTAGAAGAATATATTCAAACCATTAAAGCACCGATTAAGGTTTCTGTTCTTGGCTGTGCTGTTAATGGACCAGGTGAAGCTCGTGAAGCAGATATTGGTATTGCTGGAGCAAGGGGAGAAGGTTTACTCTTCCGTAAAGGCGAAATAATCCGCAAAGTACCTGAAGAAACAATGGTTGAGGAATTAAAAAAGGAAATTGATTTAATTGCTAAAGAATATTTTGAAAAACAGCAATCTGAAGGTATGACATCTTAAGAAAAAGCTTGGATTCAATTCGAATCCAAGCTTTTTTGCCTTTAAAAGAATGGTAAGATAAAGATACCTACAATAATGGATACGGCACCAATACCAATTGCCCATGAGCCAAGACTTTTTGCTCCTCTGCTGCGGCTATAAAAACCGCCGATGATACCAATAATCCCAAATAGAAATGGCATCGTAAATAAAGAAAGGATGGAAAGAACTAAAGCAATAATCCCAATAAACGTACCACCAAATGCAACTCCATTTGTTCGATTGTCGTTATCGTCAAAAGTACGGTTTACACGATTCATACGTGGAACAGTCATTTCTGCTGCTGTTTCTTCACGATAATCATTTCTTGCTTTATCCGTAAATTTACGCTCAGATCCATCAACATCCACTACCTGAAAAGTACCTGGAATTGGATCTGCTGGAATATCAGTCGATATCGATGGTTTATCATTATCGGTTCGTTTATAACGATCTTCTTCCATCTTACATCCCTCACTTTCGTTAAGTAGGAGCATTTATAGTGTATGTAAGAAATGAAAAACCCCTCGTTAAAAATCTTTCTTCTCTTGGCAGAACTTTCATCTCCCCTCCTACTTCATGGTTTGTGGTACACTGTACTTTATAAGAAGATTAGATTAGGTTTTCATATTTAGATTCTTTCTTTCCATTACAATGGTGTAAATGAACCTAATACTGTCTATCAACTATATAAACGTAAGCTTAAAGAAAAATGAGGAGATAATATGATGAAACGATTTGGCATAGATATAGATGGAACAGTCACTAGACCTGACACCTTCATTCCATATTTGAACAAAGCATTCCAATTAAATTTAGCCTATGAGGATGTTACTCAATATGATTTTTCCCCATACGTCAGCGTATCAAGAAAAGAATTAGATCATTGGTTTAGGACAAACGAGCCAATATTCTATAGGGAATCTTTGCCCGCTGCTGGCGCAAAAGAAGTATTAAATAAGTGGACCTCACACGCTGAGTTATATTACATTAGTGCACGTCATCAAGGCTTATTTGAAGTTACCGAAAATTGGTTTGCTTCTCACAACCTGCACTATCACCATTTAGAATTAGTTGGCTCCCACGATAAGGTAGAAACAGCTAAAAAATTAGCTGTTGATCTTTTTTTTGAAGATAAACATGATAATGCTGTAGCGATTGCTGAGGAATGTAAAATACCGGTGCTATTGTTTAACACCCCTTATAATCAGGACCCTGTTCCGAATAGGGTCATTCGAGTTCAAACATGGCATCAAGCCCAAGAGTGGGTCCACAATTGGTTGCTGGAACAACAATAAAAAAGTGCGAAAGCCATTTACATGGTTTTCGCACTTTTAATGAGATGGTTGAAGTACACATTCTGGACATCGACCATATATTTCAAATTTATGACCAGATATATCATAATCCTTTAAATTTTCTTCTATATCCTTCATTGGGCATGTTTCAATCTCTTTTGTTTTTCCACAATCTAAACAAATAAAATGATGATGATGTGTAGAGTGACCACAACTGAAGCGAAAATGTTTCTCTCCCTCTAGTTCGGTCATTTCAAAAATACCCAATTTGACAAACAAAGAAAGATTTCGATAAATCGTATCAAAGCTCAACCCCGGATAATTTTGTCTCATATTTTCTAGGACATCTTTGGCCGTTAAGTATTTATCGCTAGCAGAAAAAAGCGCAAGCATATCTTCTCTTTTCCCTGTATGTTTAAAACCATGATCCTTCAATAATTGAATAGCAGTTGTTACATTCACATAAACACCTCATTTATCGGTTTTTCCATTTATCAATCAAAATGGCTATAATCAGAATGAGTACAGCAAGCATGACAATCGTTCCACCTGGGGCAAGATCAAGCTGATAAGAAAGGATTAGTCCACCCATAACCGATATTTCTCCAAAAATAATGGAATACGCAATCATTTGCTTAAATCCTTTTGCAAATCGTAAACTTGCCGCAACAGGTAACGTCATTAAGGAAGAAACAAGCAAAATACCAACAACTCTCATCGAAGCTGCAATGACAAGTGCAACCAAAACAATAAAAATAAAATGAATCGCTTTAGAAGGAATGCCAGACGCTTTTGCATGTTCTTCATCAAATGAAAGCAAAAATAATTCTTTATAAAACATAAATAAGGTAATAATAACGGCGATCCCTACCCCAATGACTAGATATAAATCTGACCGACTAACCGCACTTACAGTTCCAAATAAATACCCATATAAATCAGCATTAAAACCGTCTGCTATCGAAATAAAAATAACACTAAGACCAATTCCTCCAGAAAGTATAATCGGAATGGCCAATTCCTGATAATGCTTATAAATCGTTCTTAACTTTTCAATAAATAAAGATCCTCCAACGGAAAAAGCCATCCCAAAATAAAGTGGATTTAATCCAGCTAGCGAAACAAAACTTTTTTGCAGAAGCAAACTAAATGCAATTCCTGCAAGTGCCACATGACTCAGGGCATCTGCAATCATTGACATTCGCCTTACGACAACAAATACACCCAATAATGGCGCTATTACTCCAATGATGATTCCTGTAATAAACGCATTTTGCAAAAATTCATATTGCAATAACCCCGATATCATTCACGATCCTCCAAAACCTCTTAATGATTATGAGTGAGTAGCTTAACGTCATGACCATAAAATGATGACAGCTCTTCTTCATGTAATTGATTGTATTCCTCAGCATTTCCATGAAAATGTAATTGTTTATTTAAACAAGCTACATGTGTTACTTTATCCGTTACAGTTCCCACATCATGAGTAACTAAGATTAGCGTGATACCTAGTTTTTTGTTCAACATGTCTAATAACTCATAGAACTGATGAACATTTTTGGAATCTACGCCAACCGTTGGCTCATCCAGAATCATTAATTTTGGTTCGACTACAAGGGAACGTGCAATAAACACTCTTTGCTGTTGACCTCCAGATAATTCGCCAATATTACGATTTTGATAAGAAAGCATTCCTACAGAATCAAGCGCCTTTCTTACTTTTTGCTTATCTACTTTACTTGGAAATTTAAATAAACCAATTTTTTTCGTTAACCCACTTTGCACAACCTCAAAGACAGTTGCAGGAAATCCTGAGTTAAATGAGTTTGCCTTTTGTGAAACAAACCCAACCTTTTGCCAATCCTTAAATTGATCGAATATTTTCACCAAATAATTCAATTGTACCTGTTTGAGTTTTCAATAATCCAAGCATTAATTTCAAAAGGGTGGATTTTCCCGATCCATTTGGTCCGACAATTGCCAAAAAAGCTCCCTTTGGAACTTTTAGAGATATATCTTCTAGTACTTTATCTTTTGAGTATTTGTACGAAAGGTTTGTTACTTTAACAATAGGATTTAAATCCTTTTTATTCAAATTATATCACCTATTTTTTTAAGAATCATTCCGATTTACAAAGAGTAGTATATAGGAAAAGTAAGCAAAAGTAAAGAACTTCACTTTCAGTTTTCGTTCACATATTGACTCTCCCCTCATATGTTTAAAAAAAGGAGGGAAGCTGATGAAACTAATTGAAATGGTAGTCAATCATAAAATGAATCAAATAAAGCCAGATGAATTACTTACTCTAGCGGGTCAGTATCAAGTAACCTTAACACAAAGTGAAGCTGTTCAAATTTCTAAACTGTTAGCAGGACAAAATATTAATATATTTGATGCCAGACAAAGACAGATGCTAATAGGAAGAATTGCAGGGATCACAGGTATGAACAAAGCTAAACAAATTGAAAACATATTCTATCAATTGACTGGAACGATATAGAACAACAGCCTAACACAAAAGGTTCTGCCCCCACAGCAACAAGAAGCTGTGGGGCTAGCCTTTTTTTCTGTTTTTAACTTTTCCTGATTTTCTCTAATACGTTATCATCAAAGCTATTATTTCGTAACATCTCAATTTCAAATTTATACGGTGCTTTTTTATCATTTTTATCTTCTCCGACAAAAGGTGTTTCTAAAATTTTCGGTAAAGCCATTAGTTGTGGATGATGAACAATATAACTAAGAGCTTTAAAGCCGATATGACCAAAACCGATGTTTTCATGACGGTCTTTCCGTGCACCCCGTTCATTTTTGCTATCATTAATATGCAAAACTTTAATACGATCAATCCCAACAATTTTATCAAATTCGTTTAATACGCCATCAAAGTCTTCTACAATATTATAGCCCGCATCATGAATATGACAGGTATCCATACAAACAGATAATTTATCATTATGGGTCACACCATCAATAATCATCGCTAATTCTTCAAAAGAACGACCGCATTCTGAACCTTTACCTGCCATCGTTTCTAATGCGATTTGAACTTGATCATCCTTTGTTAATACTTCGTTCAAACCTTCAATAATTTTCTTTATCCCCTCTTCACTGCCTGCACCAACATGTGCTCCAGGGTGCAAGACAATTTGCCTAGCACCAATAGCTTCTGTGCGATCAATTTCACTTCGTAAAAAGTTCACACCCAGTTCAAAAGTAGCTGGATTCGTTGTATTACCAATATTAATAATATAAGGAGCATGGACAATGATGTCTTCCATCCCCTGTTCCGTCATATGTTGTTGGCCGTTTTCAATATTTAATTCTTCAAGCTTCTTACGGCGCGTATTTTGCGGTGCACCTGTGTAAATCATAAAGGTATTTGCACCATAAGACGCCGCTTCCTCACTTGCTCCAAGCAGCATTTTTTTCCCACTCATTGAAACATGCGATCCAATCTTTAACATTTGCTTCCCCTTTCCCACAACTGACAATCTATTTTTGTCTCTTTACTATTCGACGTTGTTTCCTCTTAAACTCTTCCACCTCACGTTGATGTTTCTTTTTATATCCTGGTTTGATCTTAGTCGATTTTTTAATCATCGTTTTTGCCTTTACATCAATTTGAGTTACTTGTTTTTTACGATGTTTACGCTTATTTCGTTCATCGATTTCAATCCAATCACCATCTTGGATATCAGCATCGTGAAAAACAATCCCCATTTTTTCAAGTCGAATCAATGCATCTTCATCAGATTGATCATAAATGGTCGCGGCAATACCTGATTTCCCTGCTCGTGCTGTTCTACCTGTTCGATGGATATAAAAATCCAAGTCAGAAGGTAGCTCATAGTTAATGATATGGCTGACGCCTTCAATATCAATTCCACGCGCAGCTAAATCGGTAGCAACGATATATTGATAATCTAAATTATTAATTTGTTTCATCATTCGTTTGCGGTCTCGTGGTGATAAGTCACCATGAATACGACCAACTGTTAAGCCTTTTGTAATTAATTCATCGGCAACAGCATCCGCCATTTTCTTTGTATTCGTAAAAATAATCGCTAAATACGGATTGTAGCGAACCGCAATATCGTGCAATAGTTGAATTTTATTTCGATGTCGTAGTGGAATCAATACATGTTCAATTTTCGCAGCTGTAGCTTGCTTTGGATTGACTTGAACATATTTCGGATTTTCCATATATTTTTTCAAAAATGGCTTTAGTTTTTCAGGAATGGTTGCTGAAAATACAAGCATTTGAATTTTTTCCGCCATACGTGAAGCAAATTGATCAACATCTTCAATAAAGCCCATATCAAGCATTAGGTCTGCCTCATCGACAACAAGCATTGTCGCATTATATACTTGCAAAGCTTGCTCCTCGACTAAATCCTTAATCCGCCCTGGTGTCCCAATCACTAATTGAGGTTGTGTTTTCAACTTATCAATGGTACGCTGTTTGTCTGTTCCGCCAATAAAGCAACGAACTTGGACGGGTGTATCCTCAGGAAAATGTTCAGCAATCTTCAAAGCCTCTTTATAAATTTGATCGGCTAATTCTCGAGTAGGTGCTGAAATAATTGCTTGAACCTCCTGTTTAGTAGGATCAAGCTTCTCCATAATCGGCAGCAAATACGAGTGTGTTTTCCCTGTACCCGTCTGAGATTGTCCAATTAGACTATGGTCACTTAGAATAGCTGGAATGACACGCTCCTGAATCTCCGTAGGCTTAGTAAAGCCTACAGCACTAACTGCATCTATCAAATAACCTTTCAAATTAAATCGTTCAAATTGGTTTTGTTTCATCAAAAAACTCCTTTATTTTATGGGGTCTAATCATTTGACATATCCTTCGATTATCAAATATTTATTTAAAAAACACAAATGCTGAATAGAGGCACTCGAATTCATAAGGTATTTACAGAAGTATCATGGACTACTTACTAACAAACTACCGTTACCATCTTACCCTCTTTCTGTTAACTTCACAACAGCTTGTTCTAGTTTCATGATTGCTCAAACCTTTTTTTCGCTTTTGCATAATCATATAGAAAGAACTATTTTCACCCCTAGAAGGAGGGAAAAGGACATGTTTCAAGGAAGACACCAAGGGCAAGGACCAAACTTTTCAAGACCAACTGGACCATTTATGCAGCCAGAGCGACCAAATCTCCAAAGAATGCCTCAACCACACCATCCTTTTTTTCAACAAATGCCCAAGCCTCAAGAAACGGGGCACCCATTTAGAGGAAATGGACCTTTTCAACAACCTTCCCAGAAAGAAGGTTTACTTGGAAAGTTATTCGGTAAATCTAAACAAACACAAACGCCTCGAAATTTATTTGCACCACCATCAGGAGTAAAACAAGAAACACGCAGCAGCGGCGGTATTTTAGAAACACTGAAAAATCCTGAAGGCCTTAATACGATGTTAAACAATACGCAACGGGTTTTGCAAGCTGCTGAACAATTTACTCCTATGATTCAACAATACGGACCTATTATAAAAAATTTACCGTCTATGTGGAATATCATGCGTGCTCTTAATTCTGATAATTCGAAGCAAGAAGAAACGAAAAAAGAAGAAACCATTAAAAAATCACCAATGAAAAAACACCGAGATGCATCAAACGCACCAGCTGAAAAGAAAACGAAAAAACGCTCTAAAAAAAAGAAAAGGGATTCTGTTCCAAAACTATATATTTAATAAAGTGAACCTTCCGTTAGTGAGGGTTTTTCTTCATGCCCCCCCACTAATAGAAATTTTGTATTATTCTCCCTTCTCTTATATAATAGAAAAGAATTATATTCATAGTTTCTTTGCCTTAAGGAGGACATATCGATGAAAGTCATTAAAATATCTCCGCGCGGCTATTGCTATGGCGTTGTTGATGCTATGGTCATTGCTAGAAATGCGGCGTTAGATAAAACATTGCCTCGTCCGATATATATATTGGGGATGATCGTTCATAACAAGCATGTTACGGATGCCTTTGAAGAAGAAGGTATTATTACACTAGATGGAAGCAACCGCAAAGAGATTATTGAAAAAGTGGAACATGGCACAGTCATTTTCACTGCACATGGTGTTTCCCCTGAGATTAGAAAAATCGCAGAAGAAAAAGGACTCGTATCAATAGATGCAACCTGTCCAGACGTAACGAGCACCCATACATTAATTCAGGAAAAAGAACAAGAAGGCTATCATGTCATTTACATTGGGAAAAAGGGTCATCCAGAACCTGAAGGAGCAGTAGGTGTTGCTCCAAATATCGTTCATCTTGTTCAAAATTTTGAAGATGTGGAAGCATTGGACATTCAAAATGAAAAAATTATTGTGACGAACCAGACAACAATGAGTCAATGGGATGTTTTAGATGTTATTGAAAAGGTAAAAGAAAAATACCCGCACGCTGAGGTTCATAAGGAAATTTGTTTAGCTACTCAAGTTCGTCAAGAGGCAGTGGCTAGCCAAGCAGGTGAAGCGGATGTATTAATTGTCGTTGGTGACCCAAGAAGTAATAACTCCAACCGCCTTGCTCAAGTATCCGAAGAAATCGCCAGTACAAAGGCTTATCGAATTGCCGATCTTTCAGAACTTAATCTAGATTGGCTGAAAGATGCTGAAACAGTTGCCGTTACATCAGGCGCCTCCACGCCAACACCCATTACGAAAGAAGTCATTTCCTTTTTAGAAACATACGATAAGAATGATGAATCTACATGGAATACGGATAAAAAAACACCTTTAAATAAAATCTTACCTAAAATAAAAGTACCTAAATAGAAAAGCGGAACCGGCTACTCGAAAAAAAGTCAGTCCATATGACGACTTTTTTCATTTGAGTATCCCTAACTGCTTAACTAGACAGTAAGAACCCATGAGTGAATTTTACTTATACAAAAAGGTAAATGGATCCGTATTCACTTTAGATGAAATGAATTCAACAGCTAACTTACGCTCACGGCACATCTCAGCAAGGACCATTGCAAGCCCTTGCTTCATTACCTTTTCAACATTATGACCAGGGTCTACAATATTTAAACCAAGCATCATAGCATCGTGGGCTGTATGATAGTACATATCGCCGGTCACATATACGTCTGCCCCTTTAAATTTTGCCGTTTGGAAGTATTTATTGCCATCTCCTCCAAGCACAGCTACTTTTTTCACAATTGAGTTTAAATTTCCAACTACTCGAACCCCAGTCACATCTAATGTCTTTTTCACATGCTGGGCAAATTGTTCAAGCGTCATTTCATGCGCTAACGAACCAATTTTGCCAAGACCAAGCATCTCGCCTTGATTATCTAAACGATAAATATCATACGCAACTTCCTCATATGGATGTGCCTTAAGCATCGCTGATACTACTTTTTTCTCCATATTCTCTGGGAATAATGGTTTCAATCTGCACTTCTGACACTGCTTCTAAGTCTTCCTACCTTTCCAATGGACGGTTCACTTCCTTCCTCAGGTAAAAACCTTCCTGTTCCCTGAGCTGAGAATGAACAATTGCTATAATTCCCTATTGCACCTGCTCCCGCTCTCCCAAGTGCTTCTCTTACTTGAGCTTCTGCTTCCAAAGGGACAAACACTGCTAATTTTTTCAACAGCAACTTCATAGGTTGGCACGAGTACCTCGGTATTTTCTAACTGCAATGCAGCAGCAAGCAAATCATTAACGCCACCCTTTGCCACATCTAAATTGGTATGTGCTGCATACACAGCAATATCGTACTTAATCAATTTTTCAACGATTCTGCCAGAAGAAGTGGTTGTATCAATTTTCTTTAACGGACGATAAATCAAAGGATGATGAGCAATAATAAGCTCCACACCGCTTTCAATTGCTTCATCAACCACTTCCTCTAATACATCAAGAGCAATCATTACTTTTGATACAGGCTTATGTAAAGACCCAATATGTAGACCAATTGGATCTCCTTCCATTGCGTAATGCTTTGGTGAAAACTGTTCAAACAACTCAATAATTTGATAACCATTTGCTGTCTTCATTATTACTAAGTACCTCCTCAATACCCTCTATTTGTGCAAGTAATTCCTTCCTTTTTTCTTGTAAATGATTGTTACCACTTGCATCCATTTGTTCAATAATTTTCTCTAAATGTCGCTTTTCCTGAATCCACTTTTTCACAAAAATAGGGTGCTGCTGTTTCATTAAAAATGGACCGAATCTAATCCTCTTTTCACGTTCATCCTCATAAGGCTTGAGCGGTTCACCTGCTTCAGCAATTAAGATTTCATAGATTTTCCCATCTTCTTCAAGAATTTCTTCATCCACTAACTCCCAATTATTTTCCATTAACCAAATTCGAACATTTTGAGAGCCTACATTTGGTTGAAGAATAAGTCGTTCAACTTTGGCTAATTTGTTCTTTCCTCTTTCTAAAATGCTGGCTATTAACGTTCCACCCATACCAGCGATTGTCACCGAGGTTGCTTCATCTACCTCAAGAACATCCAAACCATCACCTTTTCGAACATCAACCCTTGCTTGTAAGCCCGTTTCCTTCACTTGCTTTAAAGCTGACTGATAAGGTCCTTCTACTACTTCTCCGGCAATGGCTTTTGAACATAAATCATTGATAATAGCATAACAAGGAAGATACGCATGGTCCGACCCTATATCAGCAAGAATACTTCCTTTTGGAATATGTAAGGCAACACGTTGCAAGCGCAACGACAACTTTTCATGATTCATTATCCTCAACTCACTTAACATTATTTTCGAATTACGTTTCCTTAAAATTATAACAAGACTCTATTTGTTCTGCGAGCAAAAAAAAGACTGCATTGCCGTCAAAGACAATCCAGCCAGCCCGCTCAGTTTACCTATTTTAAGCCTTGTAAAAATTTCACCATATTTTCTGCCTGATCTTCTTTTACTAATCCACCAGGCATAGAATTTTTCCCGTTTATTATGATGTCTTTTATTTCATCTGCAGATCGACGATCACCAACACCTGTTAAAGCAGGACCCATTCCTCCCTGATAGGCGTCACCGTGACAGCTAATGCAATTTTGTTTATAAATATCTTCCGGTGCAGCGGAGGCACTGTCAGCAGGCTCTTCTGTTTTCCCACCATTCTCTAGTTCCTTAGCGATTTCTTTAGAGTCTCCTATCCCTTTAAAAGAAAACAAAAACATAAGTCCAATTCCAAAAATCATAATAACCACAAAAGGTATAACTGGATTACGCTTCATTCATCTTCCTCCCCCTATGCAATACCTACACTAATTTGTATCAGCATATTCTGTACAAACTATTATAACCCCACTTGAAAAAATTTCCAAGTAAAAGGAGGAATAGGACGATTATTAAATATTTTGTTACTTTTTACAATGTATTATACCTATCTTTTCCATCCCCTGAAGTAGAGGGTCTATACTGATTAAATAGGAATCCATGATTTTAATAAAAAATAAACAATAATTAGGGCACCTATAACGCCTGCAATTAAAAAATAGAGCAATTTTAATTTGTGCCCTACCATACACCAAACTCCACATTGTACGAGCAAAATAATATATAAGATTCCATAATTTTTAGGAAAGATAAAATCAGCTAGATTTACGGATTCCATTAGAATGAATAACGCTAAACAAACCAATGCTAATTGAAATAACAATGCCTCTTTTACATACCGCATCATCAAAGATCCAAAAATAATGATTGCAATTGCTGTCAGAGTAATTTGCATTCCTATGGGAATTTCAGTAAAATAATTAACAAATAAGATTATAAAAAAAATGGTCGTGAAGATCCATAATGGAATATGTAAAGAAGACTTGCTCTTTTTTTTCATAGACTCGATTCTTTCTTCTCCACCACTATATAAGGTCAGTAAAAAATCACAATATTGTTCCGGAAGTAGTTTATTTTCCTTCCAATATTTGATTTCTTGTATGATGATTTTCTTGCGTGTTTCATTCATAAGCACACCCTCAGTTTAAGTTTTCTTCATGTCTATATATCGGCTGAAACCGTAAACAGTTGAGGGAATATACGCAAGTACCTTAGTTACAAAAGAATATTTTTTGTATTAGCTTTATTCAATGACAATGCTGATAAAAATTAACAGAGTCTCATACTCAAGCCTTTCTTTTTTTAAAAAAAGAGCCAATCCTGCTTCTTACAGGATGACTCTCGATTATCTTATTCTAAAAAGTCTTTTAATCGTTTGCTTCTACTTGGATGTCTAAGCTTACGAAGTGCTTTTGCTTCAATTTGACGAATACGCTCACGTGTAACACCAAATACTTTACCCACCTCTTCAAGTGTGCGGGTACGTCCATCATCTAGTCCAAAACGAAGTCGAAAAACATTTTCTTCACGATCGGTTAATGTATCAAGAACATCTTCAAGTTGTTCTTTTAACAATTCATATGCTGCATGTTCTGCAGGAGAGGTTGCCTCATGATCTTCAATAAAATCACCTAAGTGAGAGTCATCTTCTTCCCCAATTGGTGTTTCAAGTGAAACAGGTTCTTGAGCAATTTTCAAGATTTCACGAACTTTTTCTGGAGTTAAATCCATATCTTCGGCAATTTCTTCCGGAGATGGTTCACGTCCTAAATCTTGAAGAAGTTGTCTTTGAACACGAATTAATTTATTAATCGTTTCAACCATATGTACAGGAATTCGGATTGTTCTCGCTTGGTCAGCAATAGCACGAGTAATGGCTTGACGAATCCACCAAGTTGCATACGTACTGAATTTAAAGCCTTTTCGATAATCAAATTTTTCAACCGCTTTAATTAAGCCCCATATTTCCTTCCTGAATTAAATCCAAGAACAACATACCACGACCTACATAACGCTTTGCAATACTTACAACAAGACGTAAGTTGCTTCAGCTAAACGGCGTTTCGCTTCTTCATCCCCTTTTTCAATTCTTTTTGCTAAAGAGATTTCTTCTTCAGCTGATAAAAGGTCGACTCGTCCAATTTCTTTTAAGTACATTCGAACTGGATCGTTAATTTTAACACCAGGAGGAACACTCAAATCATTTAAATCAAACTCTTCTTCTTTTTCGAGTTCTTTTCCGTTCGGGTCATCATCATCTCTTCTTCCTCACCATCCGTGAGAATTTCAATGCCATGTTCTCCTAAATATTCATAGAATTCATCCATTTGATCGGAATCTAATTCAAATTCCCTATTTTTGCAGCAATTTTTTCTAAAGTTAATGAGCCACGTTTTTTCCCTAACTCCACTAACTGTTCTTTTACTTGATCAAGAGTTAATTCATTTTCAACTTCTTTGGAACGTGCTGATTTTTCAGCCATTAGTTCCCCTCCTTCCAAAACTTACGCACTTGCATCCTTATAACATTTTTCGTAATTGAATAATTTCCATTGCAATCTTTGCAGCAGCTATCGTATCGCTACGTCTTACCGCTTCTTTTTGTTCTTCTTGTTTTTCTTTTATCTTTAACAATTTTTCGTATTTCAACACTTGATTTATACAATCAGTTAGTTCTTTATCAGATACTTCCTCATTAACTGACATCATTTCTATATCAGAAACAATCCTTCTTAAGTTTTGATCAGGTAAATACGTAAGGAAAAAGCTTGTATCTGGTTCATGCCCATCTTCATAAAAAGCATATAAATACGTAATAATCGCTTGATGTTCATCTAGATGAAACATGGTATGATCCTAACAATTGCTGAATTTTATAAGTAGCTTCTTTACTTTTTAACATATGAGCAATTAAGAATCTTTCAGCATTAAGATAAGCAGGTCTTAATTTATGTTCATATTGCAAAGTCAATGTCTTTTGAATCGGAGCTTTGAGCAACGTCCCCTTCTTTCGTTCATTGAAAAAAATTTGTCGTTGCTGCTGTTCCAAAGCATCTAAAGAAAGAGAGAATTCACTCGAGAGTTGACGCAAATAGTGATCGCTTTCAACAGCATTGGATAATCGAGAAATTTCTTTTAGCACTTCTTCAATGTATTGGATTCGATCTCCTTCATTATTTAGATTTTTTCCTAAACGGAGGTAATGAAGCTTAAATGCCATATAAGTAAGACTATCCCCTATTACTTCAGAAACAAAGCTTTTCTCACCATATTTCTTAATGTAATCATCGGGGTCAAGTTTATCTGGCATAAGCGCTACTTTAACACTAAAATCCTGTTCCTGCAGCATATTTGCTGCACGATTGGCAGCATTTAACCCAGCAGAATCGGAATCATAACAAATAATAATTTGATTGGTATTCCGTTTTAAAAGCTTTATATGCTGATCTGTTAAAGCTGTTCCCATCGTTGCTACACTATTCTCAACTCCAGCTCGAACAGCCGAAATACAATCCGCAAAGCCTTCAAAAATAACAGCTTGTTCTTTTTTTCGAATATGAGGCGCGTGCTTGATGAAAATTATATAATGTTTTACTTTTATTAAAGATTGGTGTTTCAGGACTATTTAAATATTTAGGCTGATCATCGCCTAATCGCTCTTCCTGAAAATGCAATCGTATTCCCTTGATGATCCATAATTGGAAACATGACTCTATTACGAAATCGATCAAAATAAGTTTCATCTTTTTCCCGGAAGATAATCAGACCTGCTTGTTCCATAAATTCTGTTGAAAAGCCTCTTTTCTTTAAGAATTTCGCAACAAAATCCCATGAATCTAAGAGCATAGCCAATTTGAAATTTTTCAATTGTCTCCTCTGTAAATCCACGATTAAGAAGATACTCTAACGCCTCTTGTCCTTCGTTTGTATGTGTAAGGAGATGATGATAAAATTTTCGTAATAGCTCATGTGCTTCAAGCATTTGCTCTGAACCAGCTGGCAATGAAGAGCGCTTTTGCTCTTTATTTATTTCAACATCCAAAGGAATATTTCCTTTTTCCGCTAAAACCTTTGCTGCTTCAACAAAACTATATCCTTCAATGTCCATCAAAAAAGTAAAAATATTGCCACCTGCTCCACAACCAAAGCAATGAAAAATTTGCTTTTCAGCTGAAACAGAAAACGAGGGGCTATTTTCACCATGAAAAGGACAAAGACCGAAGTAATTTCGACCTTGTTTTTTCAGCTGCACATATTCACCAATCAATTCAACAATATCAACAGCTTCACGAATTTGATTTATTTTCTCATCTTCTATTCGGGCATTTGTCATATTTTCACCTTATATTTTAGGTGATAGTTTTTTAATTCGATACAAATTGCTAAATTCCTTCAAAGTTCGACAAAATTTTAACAAGTTTATTAGTAAAATTTATTCGATCTTCCTTTGTGAATGCTTTCGGCCCTTTTGTATGCTTACCAGCTCTACGTAATTTTGCAGAACGATAACGCATATCTAAGAGCAACGAAATATTCTCATCGGTATATTCCCCTCCCTTTGAAGAAAGAACATACACTGCCTTTGGAAGCAGTGTTCCAGCCAATCCAATATCGTTTGTAATAACAATATCACCCTTTTTTACTGCATTAACGATGTATAAGTCAGCAGCTTCCTTAACCGCATCAACATATACCCATTTTCCTTCTGGATGGTTCATCATATTTTTGTATGAAGCAACAAAAATAACATCCACTTGAAAACGTTTGGCACAATCCAAAATTTCCTTTTTTACAGGGCAAGCATCCGCATCGACGTAAATCGATAGTTTTTCGTTCATAACATTTAATTCTACATTTTTCCCCATAATCCTCTTTCTCCATTAAATCTTTATTTGATATTTGTGAATATATAAAGATATGTATGACGAAAACCTTGACTTCTCGTTAATCATTAGTTTATTCCTTATTAATTAACTCTAAACCTTAAGAATACAATTTCTCACAATTTTTTATTATAATCTATTTTAATTCCACTAAAAGACAGCTTTACCAATGCGAAGTCTGTTTTTTACACTAAATAAAAATTGAATTGTATAAAGACAAAAAAGATGTACACTTACCATATTTGGTATAATCGCCCATCATTTATTCAAATATATATTACCTATCCTTAACATTGTACAATAGCTTCGGATTTAAAATAAATTTCGATTTTGAAAAATATTAATAATTAAATTCGCTGTTTCTTCCACAGCTTTATTTGTTACATCAATAATTGGACATTGAAGCTTAGATGTAATGGATTCAAAGTATTTTAATTCTTCTTTTATTCGCTCAACATTTGCATAAATAGCTTGATCATTTAATCCAAGAGACTTTAACCGTTCTTTACGAATATGATTTAATTTTTCTGGACTAATTTTAAGACCAATAATTTTTTCAGCTGGTACTAAAAATAACTCTTCTGGAGGCTCTACTTCTGGAACAAGTGGTACGTTCGCTACTTTGTAGCGTTTGTGGGCTAAATATTGTGAAAGTGGAGTCTTAGATGTACGAGATACACCGACTAATACGATATCAGCTCGTAAAATCCCTCGTGGATCACGACCATCATCATATTTTACTGCAAATTCAATAGCTTCAACACGCTTAAAATAATCATCATCTAGCTTTCGTACGAGTCCTGGCTCATTTAGTGGTTTCAAAGATGCCCGTTGTTGAAGAATATCCATGAGTGGTCCCAAAATATCATAAGCAGCTAGACTTTTCTTTTTCAACTTGCTGTTTCATATATGCTCTTATTTCTGGCTTTACAAGTGTAAAAGCAATAATCGCATCATTTAATTTAGCAAGTGAGATTACTTCATCTACATTCTGTTCATCTTCTATATATGGAATTCGTTTTAATGAAAAAAGAAGCACCCATAAACTGGCTCGCAGCTGCTTTTGTTACTAATTCCGCTGTTTCTCCTACCGAATCAGATACTACATATATGATTGAACCGTTCGTTCATAGTCATCCTTTTTGCAAGCCCCCTAATAGCTTTCATCAGCTAAAGCAACAAAAGCTTTTGTTATATTCGTTTTTGTAATTCTACCGATTACCTCGTAGCCTTTTTCCGTTTCTTTGACGACCGGCAAAGAGTCAATTTGTTTTTCAATTAATTTCTTAGCTACATCGATCATTAAATCTTCTTTGGAACACATTGTAATATTTGGCATTCTAGTCATAATAATATTGACCGGTATGGAAGCTAATTCTTGCTTTCCAATACTCGCCCTGAGTAAATCTTTTCGTGAAAGAACACCAACTAACAGAGAATGCTTATCAACAACAAACAACGTCCCGACATCCTCTAAAAACATCATAACAATCGCATCATAAACGGAAATATTCTCATTAACAACAACAGGAATGGATTGATAATCTTTCACAAAGATATGATTTAAACTATCGGTTAAGAGTTGCGTACCCGACTTTCCTGTATAGAAATAACCCACACGCGGCCTTGCATCAAGAAATCCAGCCATTGTTAAGATGGCTAAATCTGGGCGAAGCGTTGCCCTTGTTAAGCCTAATCGATCTGCAATATGCTCACCCGTTATCGGTCCATTTCCCTTTACAATTTCTAATATTTGTTCTTGACGCTTATTTAGTTCGATTTTAATCACCACCTTAATGGCTAAGAAAAAGGACATTATTTATAATACTATACCATTATTATAAAGAAATAAATGTAAACATGTAATTTATTGCTTAACGGTTTTACATTTGCAGTTCCATTAATCGTATTTTATGGAAATGAGATAATACGAAAAAAAGAAAACCGGATACTATTTTCTAGCATCTTCAAAGGAGTATCCGTTCCGCTTTTCTTATGTCTAGCTCACCGGCTACTGACTTCACTGCTACTCCACTCGATAAGTCAACATCGAATCGCCTATCGCACTCTCCGTGTTTCCTTTATCTCATACGGAGTGTCCGTATCGTCGCTGAACAAGCCGTTCCGCTTTTCTTTACGAAACGATAATTTTATTCATAGCTGCATAAGTTGATATTAAATCACTAATTTCCTTCATTAAGGATAAACGGTTATTTCGAATGGCTTCATCTTCTGCCATAACCATCGTATGCTCAAAGTATTGTTCAATTTCCGTTTGAAGAGAAGTAAGCAATTCAAAGCGTTCTGTCTCATTTGTAGTTTCTTTATAATGCACTGACTATATTTTGATATTTATCAAACAATGCTTTTTCTTGTTCATTTTCAAAAATAGCAGGATTAATTGTACTTGTTTTTCACATTTTACTGCAATATTCATGACACGACTTAAGGCTTCTAAGCTTTCTTTAAAACCAGCTTCATCCTTTTTCGTTTCTAGTACATGTGCACGATTCTACAAGAGAAGAAACATGACCGATTTCCCCTGCTAATAAGCTATCAATGAAATCATAGTGAATATGTTCTTCTTGCAGCAAATGTTTAACACGTGCTTTAAAGAATGTTAACAAATCTTCTCTTAATTTCAGCCAGAATCACGTTTTGCAATACCTTTGGCTTCAATTTCATGCAAGGCTAAATCAATAAGTTTTTCTAATGAAATCGCCCATTTTTTCTCTGATAAAATTTGAACAATACCGCTCGCTTGTCTTCTTAACGCGTAAGGGTCTTGAGATCCTGTTGGAATGATATTAATCGCAAAGAATGAAGCAATAGTATCTATTTTTTCTGCCACACTTAAAATGGCTCCAATAGGAGAGGGTGGAACACTATCATCAGCAGATTTTGGCATATAGTGCTCATGAATCGCTGCTGCTACTTCCTTTGCTTCTCCTTTTAATAGCGCATATTTTTCACCCATATACCCTTGCAATTCAGGGAATTCATATACCATATGGCTTACTAAATCAAATTTAGCAATGCTCGCTGCGCGAAGTGCCAAATCTTTCTCAACAGGTAACTGCAATTCATCTACTAATGCTCCTGTAATTGTTGTTACACGTGCTGCTTTTTCAGCCAATGTACCAATTTCTTCATGATAGACAATGGATTCAAGTTTTTTCAAAGCACCAGAGATTTCTTTCTTTTGATCTTCTTTGTAGAAGAATGCTGCATCTGACAAGTCGTGCTCGCAATACCTTTTCATTCCCTTTTGCGACTGTATCTAGATGCTGGTCATTCCCATTTCGTACAGCCACAAAATATGGAAGTAAGTTCCCATCCTGGTTTTTTACAGGGAAATAACGTTGATGCTCTTTCATCGATGTAATTAATACTTCACTTGGCAAGTTCTAAAAATTCCTCTTCAAATTGCCCAAATAAAACAGTTGGATACTCGACAAGATTATTAACTTCTTCTAGTAAATCCTCATCGACAGGAATAATCCAGTTCTTCTCTGTTTCTAAATCTTTAATTTGCGCTAAGATCATGTTACGTCGTTTATCAGGATTCGCAATGACAAATTGTTCTGTTAGTTTTTCTTCATATTCGATAGGCTCTTCAATCGAAATCGTTTCACCTAAGAAACGGTGCCCTTTCGTTTGACGATCTGTCGGCACATCTGCAATCGTAAATGGAATAATATCTTGACCAAATATGGCAATTAACCATTTAATTGGACGAATGAAACGTAGCTCTTGATGAGCCCAGCGCATATTTTTACCAAATGTCATACTCGTAATAATAGCTTGCAGCTCTGTTAGTAACTCTTTTGTTTGCTGTCCTTTAATAAATTTATTTAAGTGAACGTACTCGATACCCTTTATTTCTTTAAAATAAATGTCATCCGTTGTCATTCCTTGGCCTTTTGTAAAGCCTATTGCTGCTTTTGTCCAGTTCCCTTCAGCATCCAAAGCAATCTTTTTAGCCGGTCCTTTTACTTCTTCTTCAATGTCCTTTTGCGCTTCGGCGACATCTTGAACAAGTACTGCTAAACGTCTTGGTGATGAAAACACTTCAACCGTACCAAATTCAATCGCTTTTTCCGTTAACCATTTTTGCACTTTTTCGCCTAATTGATTCATCGATGTGGTCACAAAACGTGCTGGTAATTCCTCTAAACCAATTTCTAATAACAGATTACGCTTGCTCATTTGTATTGTCTCCTTTCACGTTCAAAATCGGGAAGCCTAGTTTTTCACGCTCTTCATAGAAAGTTTTAGCTACCTTACGTGCCAAGTTACGACAACGAGCTAAGTATACCCGTTCTTTCCGTCACAGAAATAGCTCCTTTTGCATCCAAAAGGTTAAATGTGTGCGAACATTTCAACACATAATCATAAGCAGGATGGACAAGACCTTCTTCCATTTGACGATGAGCTTCTTTTTCATACATGTTAAATAGCGTAAATAACATATCTAAATCGGATGTTTCAAATGTATATTTGGAATGTTCATATTCTGGTTGTCCAAAAATATCCCGAACTGTAAAGCCATTCGTCCATTCTAAATCAAATACATTTTCTTTTTCTTGAATGTAAGAAGCGAGACGTTCAATTCCATATGTAATTTCTACAGAAACAGGTTTACACTCAAGTCCTCCAACTTGTTGGAAATATGTAAATTGTGTAATTTCCATTCCATCTAGCCAAACTTCCCAGCCAAGTCCTGCACAACCTAGATGAAGGATTTTCCCAGTTATCCTCAACAAATCGAATATCATGCTCAAGCGGATTGATTCCTAGTGCCTTTAATGAGTCTAAATAAAGCTCTTGAATATTATCTGGTGATGGCTTCATAATCACTTGGAATTGATGATGCTGATACAAGCGATTTGGATTTTCCCCATAACGACCATCAGCCGGACGGCGAGAAGGCTCCACATAAGCTACATTCCAAGGTTCTGGTCCAATTGCACGTAAAAACGTATATGGGCTCATCGTTCCTGCACCTTTCTCCGTATCATAAGCGTTCATTAAAATGCAGCCTTGATTAGCCCAATGCTTTTGTAACGTTAAAATCATATTTTGAATATTCATCTCTACACCTCCAATTATTTAAAAGCTTTTAATTAAGGTCGGAACCCATTACATTTTGCAAACAAAAAACTCCCGTCCCTATGCCTAATAAAAAGCATAGGGACGAGAGTATACCCGCGGTTCCACCCTAATTGTTATTTCCAAAGAAACAACCTCTTTTCAAATCATTGCTCCGGAACGCCCTTCCCTGAATATCCATACCCTGGCTTCCACTATTCCCAGGTTCGCTTTTATGGAGAAAGACAGGTACTCCTTTCCATCAACGCAGTTTCATATTTGATTTGTATTCTATCCAACTACTGAAATAATATGTCAACCTCAAAGCAAATCTTTCATCGAATCTAATTGTTTTAAAAATTTTTTTGACTTTAAATGCAGACCAGAATACTCATCATAATAAGCATCAATGACTTTTTGCAATTCCTTTTTGGTTTCTGGTTTTACCGAAATGTTACCGAGACGGGATAAATCAAAATAATAAAACATACGCAGCAACTTTACAGCTGCAGGTGAGATTTTCAAATGATAACGATCTTTTTCTAAACAACGATGACAAATAAAGCCTGCTTCACGAAGAGAGAAAGCAAATTCACCCTCTGTTTCACCACATACAGCACATTGATTGAGAATCGGATGAATCCCGTTGACAGGAAGCATCTTCATTTCAAAAATAAATTTTAAAATTTCTGGATCATATTCCTCATTTATGTAATGTAGGGTTTGATAAAGTCAATTCAAATAAATATGGATTTGGCTTTTTATCCTCTACACTTCGATCCAATAATTCGATAATGTAAGAAGCATATGCCGTCGCATATAAATCTTCACGAATAAAACGCATGGAATCAATCATTTCACCTTGCTGTACACTACCAAGTCCCGTGGAAGTCGACACAAGAAAATACCCATAACAAAATAATTGCGTAGCAGAAGCAAGCCTGCTAGTAGGTTTGCTTGCTCCTCTTGCGATTACGCCTATTTTTCCAAATTCACGGGTGAAAATGGTAATGATTTTATGAGTTTCTCCATAATCTGTTCGCCTAATGACTATGCCCTCACATTTTTGAAACATGCTTAGACACCACCAATTCTTGCCAAGCTAATAATTAGGAAACAGGAAAATCGATATTTGCTAGCTCTTCATATGACTGCTCGGCTCTTTCCTGTTTTTCGACTTCCATCTCTTTAAAAAGCAGATAGGTGTCCACATTACCTGTTTCGACAAATAATTTCCAGGTGAATTCCAACATCATAAAGCCCACCTTTCGTGTTAACTAGCACATTTTCATTTCCAACTTACATTTAGCTTGACCTAATTCACCACTTTCATGAAGCGTAAAATTTGTTAATTAATATTCATCTTCATTAAAACCATAATCACGTAACTGACCAAGCTTTATTACGCCAATCTTTTTGCACTTTAACCCAAAGCTCTAGGAATACTTTCGATCCTAATAAGTTTTCAATATCAACACGAGCACGGCTACCTACTTCCTTCAGCATCTTGCCTTGCTTACCAATGACAATTCCTTTTTGAGAATCTCGTTCAACAACAATTGTCGCCATAACATTAATTGTTTCACTGTTATCCATTTTTTTTATAGAATCAATGACAACAGCAACTGAATGAGGAATTTCCTCACGCGTTAAATGAAGCACCTTTTCACGAATTAATTCTGAAATAATAAATCGTTCAGGATGGTCCGTCACTTGGTCTGCCGGATAAAATTGTGGTCCTTCTGGCAAATGTTCTTTAATTTGTGTAAGCAACGTTTCCACATTATTGCCTTCAAGCGCCGAAATAGGAACAACTGCAGCAAACGGATATAAGCTCTGATATTTCTCAATAATAGGCAATAATTCATCTGGATGAACAGCATCAATTTTATTCACTACAAGGAAAACAGGGGTATTGACATTTTTTAGTTTTTCAATGATAAACTCGTCACCGCGACCATATCCTTCTGTCGCATTAATCATGAATAAAATAAGATCGACTTCCTTCAATGTGTTCGTCGCAACTTTCATCATAAAGTCACCAAGCTTATGCTTTGGTTTATGAATTCCAGGTGTATCAATAAAAATCATTTGAGCATCATTAAGCGTTAACACACCTTGCACCTTATTACGAGTTGTCTGTGGCTTGTCACTCATAATAGCAATTTTTTGCCCGATTACGCGATTTAAGAATGTACTCTTTCCGACATTCGGTCGACCAATAATTGAAATAAAACCTGATTTGTATCCTTTTACTTTTGTATCATCCATTAATTTATTCATGTAAATGCCTCCGTTGTAAAAGCTTCTGGAAGTAATTCTTTCACAGTCACTTCTTTAATATCACTTTTTTATCCCCATCAAAATACGTTCATAACCTTTGGTAAAAAAATAATGATCCCTACAATAATAGAAAATATAGCATATAGAAATACAGCTCCTGCCGCAATATCTTTTGCTTGCTGGGCTAGTGGATGATACTCAGTCGTAACTAAGTCCACTACGCGCTCAATAGCAGAGTTCACTAATTCAAGAGTAATCGTACCAACAATAGCAACGAGAATAAATAGCCATTCTAGCCAATTTAACGAAAAAAACAAGCCGACAAGAACAACAATAATGGCTACCGTACTATGAATTTTAATATTTCTCTCTGTTTTAAGTGCCTCTATTATGCCCCTTGACGCAAAATAAAAGCTCCTGACAAGAGGGTGCCTACGCTTCCCTTGATAACCCATACTCATCTAAAATTTCCTTTTGTTTGGTAAACATCACTTTTTCATCACTTTCTGTCATATGGTCATATCCTAGAAGGTGCAAAAAACCATGTAGTGCTAAAAAACCTAGCTCACGTTCAAAGGAATGTCCATATTCATGAGCTTGTTCCTTTGTACGCTCAATAGAAATAATAATGTCTCCCAGTACCCTCGGGATATCCTCACCAATAATTTGGATCTCATCTTCTCCCATTTCTTCCATTGCAAAAGAGATAACATCAGTTACAGCGTCTTTATTTCGATATTCTTTATTAATTTCTTGAATTCTTGCGTTATCCACAAATATTATTGACAGTTCCGTTCCTTCTTCAATCTTTTGCTTATCAGCAGCAAATTGCAGCACCTGCTCTACTAACTGCTGGGCCGAAGCTTCAATTTCACTCGTTTCATCTATAAAATCAATCTCTATTCTCACATTTCCACCTTCCGTTCTACTTGATTGAATTCAGGATATTCAATACGTGAATGGAAAATACCATTTAACGATTCACATAATGAACATTTCACCTTGTGTAATTCCTTCAATGTAATATCGCATTCATCAAATTGATGGTCTTGAATCCGATCATTGATAATAGTAAGTACTAGCTCTTCTATTTTTTCAGGTGTAGGGTGCTGCATCGATCTTACAGCCGCCTCCACACTATCAGCAATTCCAACAATGGCTGCTTCCTTCGTTTGCGCCTTGGGACCTGGGTAGCGATAATCAGCCGCTTCTATCGTTTCGTCTTTCTTCAGTGCTTTGTAATAAAAAAATTTCAATAATGTTGTGCCATGATGCTGCTGAGCAATATCAATAATTTCCTTTGGAAACTTAGCTTTACTAAGGATTTCAGCACCATCACTTGCATGTGAGATAATGATATCTCTACTCGTTTTCGGTGGCAACTGATCATGTGGATTGCTTTCACTTAATTGATTTTCAATAAAAAATTGAGGTCGCTTTGTTTTACCAATATCATGATAATAACACCCTACCCTTGCAAGCAAACCATTTGCTCCAATTACCTCACACGCAGATTCCGCGAGATTAGCCACCATAATACTATGATGATAAGTTCCCGGTGCTTCTGTTAAGATTTTCCGAAGTAACGGATGATTGGGATTTGAAAGCTCTAATAGCTTAATTGTGGATAAAATCCCAAACCCAGCTTCCAAAAATGGTAATAAGCCCATCGTTAATACTGCAGAAACCAGACCCGATACAAGTGCTGCGAGACAATAATAGAGGTATTCCATATTTGAATAGCTTCCGTTCATCATAAACAGCAGGGAATAAAGAAATGCTACATTGATTAACGACAAAAGAATACCCGCAGATAACACTTTTGTTTTAAAGTTGTCTCGCGATAAAATAATAATCGCTGCAAAGCAACTAGACATAATATAAAGCCCCATTGAAAAGTCTAAGTTATTTGGAGACTCTCCATTAAAAATAATCGTTCCATACATACCTAGCAAAATGGACATGGCTACGCTCAAACGAGTATTTAACAGCATTTTAATAAGCATAGCTGCCATAGCCCCTGGAAAGAAATACGCAAAATCAATATATGGAAAGTCAACAATAGAACTAAAGATTTTCATCATGATTAAGGAAAGAATTAACACAAGGCTAAAGATGAGAAGCTGATTATGCTGATTTTCTCCCTTTGTCTTCGATAAATAAAAGAATTGATAAAACCCTGTCAATGTTAATAATATAAATAGAACCAAGCCTAGATACGGATCGATTGACTTATCTGTCCTTAAAAATCCTGCTAACTCAAGTTGACGATAAATTTCTCGGTCTACCAGCTGATTTTCCTCAACAATCACTTGTCCTTGAAGAATTTGTACAGGATTGACACTTTCAACTGCTTTTGTTCGCTGTTCCTCTGTTTTCTCACTATCATAGAATACATTTTGAATAATGGAAGAACGTGCTAATGAAATAGCAGCGGTTTTCATTTCACTATCAATACTAGTATAACGTAATTCTTCTTCCACTTGCTTTTTAGCATTCTCTACATTACTAGCTGAAATTCTTGAACTCATCACAGTTTTTACAGATGTAATCGTCAAATCCTTTGTAATTTTTAATTCTTCTTCATCTGCTGTAACTAAAGCTAAAAAAACGGAGTCTTCTATTTCATTATTAATCTCATCTGTTAATTTTTCCTTTAATATTGATACCTTCTGAGTATTTGTTTTAGGAGCTACGTTCTTTTTTTCTTCATCTGCTTTTATTTCTTTTTGCACTTCAATAGCCGAATCAAAAATAGAAGCTATTAAGGCAACCTTGTTATCCGCATATTCTTTTTTTAACGTATACACATCCGGTACTTGTTTACGAACTTCTTCTTTCTCTTGCTCGGTTTTATATGTATCTTCTATCGTTTTGGTAGCGCGAATGGTTTGTTCAGCCGGTTTAAATAACTCAATATTGACTTTCTCTGGCTTTACATTGGAATACATTAATAAATAAGCAGATGTGGCAAGCACCATAAATAATAACACTTGAAACAATCGATGGGCCATTAACTCTTTTAATTTCTCAAAAAATTTTTGAATCTGAAACAAAAAGATTTACCACCTTTCATTTTAGATTCATATGTACGACTTAGCTTTCACTATTGTCGTTTCAACGATTTGTTAATCTTATGAATCAAATTAATTTTTAGAAAAAAAGGATTGGTTAACAAAAACTGAACACCATTTTCATGCTTGACTTTGTTACCTAATATGTAAAATGATAACAGTTTTTTTAGAAAGTTTCATCCTCTTTTGAAAAATCATCAGAGATCTATGTTGATTAAGAGTGCTTACATTGTGTAAGATGTGAAAAATCCGCTCATTTATTATGGCGGATTTTCATTTCTTAAAAGATTAGAACGTATAAACTTTTCGACTCGTTTTGGTGTCTAGCTCCAGGCGCCCAGCGACTTCCGCTTTTCTTATTCCTTTGCTTGTTCATAAGCAGTGATAATTCGTGCAACAAGTGGGTGTCTCACTACATCACTTTGCTCTAAATACACAAATGATAAGCCTTTGATGTTCTTTATTATTTCTTCAGATCGAACCAAACCTGACTTAACGCCTTTCGGAAGATCAATTTGTGTTCGATCACCGGTTATTACCATTTTAGAGCCAAAACCGAGACGAGTTAAAAACATTTTCATCTGTGCTTCTGTTGTATTTTGCGCCTCATCTAGAATGACGTAAGCATCATCAAGGGTCCGACCGCGCATATAGGCAAGCGGGGCAATTTCAATCGTACCACGTTCAATCATTCTTTGCGTTTGCTCCGTTCCTAACAAATCATGCAAGGCATCATATAAAGGACGTAAATATGGATCAACCTTTTCCTTTAAATCCCCTGGTAAGAACCCTAAGCTTTCACCCGCTTCTACCGCTGGTCTAGTTAAAATAATTCTTTTTACTTGACCATTCTTTAACGCATTAATGGCCATAACAACAGCAAGATAGGTTTTCCCAGTCCCAGCAGGGCCAATGCCAAAAACAAGATCATTTCGTTTCATAGCTTGAATATAATGCCTTTGACCAATTGTTTTGACCCTAATCGACTTTCCTTTGGCTGTTTTAGCAATCTCCTCTTCATATAAATCACGAAAATATTCTAACGTTCCTTTTTTAGCAAGTTCAATCGCATAAATCACGTCGCGAGAGCTTATAGTAATCCCTTTGCGTACGACAGATAACAAGGCCTTCAAAATATCCTTAGCCATCGTAGCAGCTTCCGGTTCACCCATAACATTAATTGCTTCACCACGAGTAACAATAGAAACTTGCAACTCATCTTCTAGTGCCTTTACATTAGAATCCGCATTTCCAAGTAGTGCATACGCTTCATTAGTGGATTCAAGTTCTAATTCCAGTACTTTTACATTATCTGACATTCGTTAGTCTCCTTGAATGATTGGTTGTCCTACTGCTATATCTTCTATAACTTGGTAATGTATTGATAATCTAACTTTACCATGGTCAATTGATTCGTGCAAAATTTTTTCTCCAATGATTTCCGCATCTTCTATTAGTTTCTTTTCAAGATCCCTTCTCGCCATCTTCTTCCCTTCAGCAATCGCTTCTTTCTCTGTATACTCTCTCGTTACATCTTCCTTACTTCTCCACACTCTCTCTTTCAAACGTACTGGTAACTCCCATTGTAAAAAATACAAGGGTCGTACGGTTATTTCTTCCTCATACTGTAGATAATCTAGTTTAGTAAAACCCCAAACTGGAATAGAAATATTCGCTATATTCAAATAATGTCGCGTTTGTTCTGCACCATCATACACTGCAAATTTAGTTTTGAGTGGGACGGTTACTGTTGCTTTATACCAAGTTTGCCCTTTTACAATCCCTTTTGCAGATACAATTTCTGGTTCTTTTTCAGTACCAATAATTCCTGACACAAGTAATTGACCTTTTCCAACATAATCATTGACTTTTACAATCGATTTTCCCTTTTCGACGAACATCTGAGTAACAATTGCCTTCTTACTAGCAACAAGATTCTGCGGTGACGTAACTTCCACTTTTTCCGGCTGTTGCTTTTCAACCACTTGAAAATGAAAGGTCGTCCCTTTTAATTCTACGCCAACCCAGGTCAGTACTTCTATTCGATCCGATAATTTTCGCTGAATGGTATCTACATCATCGATATTAAATTGGAGCTTTCCAATTTTAACTCCCATTCGATCAAGTTCTTTACGGATCATATACTCCGTTTCCGGCTTTGCATTATGAACCTGGATTCCCCACACCATATTAGAAAGAATAAAAATACAAAGAAGAAATGCTATAATTCCTACTAAAAATCCACTATTTTTCAAGACTCGTTTCCAAAGAAAGGGAAGACCATTCCCTCGTAAAAAAGTCACCTTACAATCACTTTTACGAACAATTTGACGTAACTTAAAAAGATCTGCCAACTCTATATGAAACACAAGTGTATCCCCATCAAGTCGAGATACATTCCATACTATGATTCCCCGACGAGTCAAATGATTAATCAACCGTTCCGTCCCTTTACCATATGCTTTTACTTTTACATAGCCCGTAAAAAAGTTTGTCCACTGGTTCTTCATTGCTACCTCCTTTAGAAAGCCTTTAGCGACGTATGGACTGGACCTCTACACATTGAAACAATTAGAAATTATTCATCTATAAAAAGCACTTGATCAATTTTTCCTTCAAGTAAAATTTCTTCTGGTAAAATCGTTTTAATGACAAACCCTGAGCCTCTAATTAATAATTGACCATGTTTTAGCATGAGTCTCACTTCATGATCAGTAAACGTTAATAGTCCACGATGATTTTCTATATAAATATGTATTTGTCCAATCATGGTGATACGTGGAAGGTCCATCATTACATCTTCTGGAAGGTCCATTCTTTTTAAGATGAGCTGTTTCAATTGTTGACTCCAATTTCGCGCCATAAAAAAGAACCCCCTTTCATCTCAAATGTATGAAATGAAGGAGGATTCTAGCACTTCTTTTTAAGCTATTGACGCGATTGTTTTACACTTCGCTTCGCCCTTGGAGGCCCAAGAATTTCAGACATGATGATGCCATGAATTAATTCTTGTTTCCCAAAGGAAGGTTGATTGTTATAAATTGGACTTCTTTTATCAGAAATTGTATTCATTGAAACGACAGGAGCTCCCTTAACTTGATCTGGCATTGGGAATACAGCAGAAGAATCAAGTTCAGGTTCCACTTCACGAGTATGCTGTTCCTCATATTCTTTTTGCAGGCGTTTAAGTTCTTCTACTCTTTTCCTGTCAGCTTCTTGATCAGGAAGAACACTTTTCGCCTCTTGCATAGTCTTTGGAATCTTATGTTTCTCTTCTCGCCACTCTTCCTCAATCTCCCGAACCACTTCTTGCCATACCGGCTTTGGCGGTTGAGGTTGACCTAACTTTTGCCCATTTGGTGTCTTTTTCTTCTTAAGCAGCGAAGAAATAACCCCAATTAAAATAATAATGATGATTGGATTGGAGAATAGAAACTCAATCATTTAGAGACCTCCATTCCACAGCTTATTTATCTTTTGGATCTTTTGATATTTTACTAATGGAATCGCGCATACTTGTATCAGCGGTAATATTTTTAATATTATAATAATCCATCACACCTAAGTTACCATCCTTCAAGGCACTCGCCATGGCCAGCGGTACTTCCGCTTCTGATTCGACTACTTTCGCTCTCATTTCTTGAACACGTGCGATCATTTCTTGCTCTAAGGCAACAGCCATAGCGCGACGTTCTTCTGCTTTTGCTTGAGCAATTTTCTTATCTGCTTCCGCCTGGTCTGTTTGTAGAATCGCTCCGATGTTTTTACCAATATCAACATCCGCAATATCAATGGAAAGAATTTCAAAGGCTGTACCAGAATCTAATCCTTTTGCTAAAACCGTTCGAGAAATTAAATCTGGATTTTCTAGTACATCTGTATGCTTAGGAGAAGTACCAATCGTCGAGACAATCCCTTCCCCTACACGGGCAATAATTGTTTCTTCTCCAGCACCTCCGACTAAGCGTTCAATATTGGCACGTACGGTGATTCTTGCTTTTACTTTCACTTCAATCCCGTTCATGGCCATACCAGCTATAAATGGCGTTTCAATGACCTTCGGATTAACACTCATTTGTACCGCTTCTAACACGTCACGACCAGCAAGATCAATCGCAGCACCTCTTTCAAATGGAAGCTCAATATTGGCACGTTCAGCTGCAATCAATGCATTTATCACACGATCCACATTACCACCTGCTAAATAATGACTTTCCAATTGATTTGTTGTCACATTAATCCCTGCTTTATGAGCCTTAATGAGTGGATTAACAACACGACTTGGAATAACCCGACGTAACCTCATCCCAATTAAAGTAAAGATACTAATTTTAACACCTGCTGCTAACGCCGAAATCCAAAGCGCAACTGGTACAAATGTAAAGAATACTGCTAATACTACAACAATAGCAATAATTGCAATCACTAAAAAGATTGTTTCAGAACCCAACATTATTCATCTCCTTCTCATTAATTATTTCTTACACTTCTCGAACGACAATTCGAGCTCCTTCAACCTTTACCACTTTTACTCGAGTACCTTTTAAAATAAAACTACCCTCGGAAACAACATCTACTCGTTCATCATTGATGAGCATCGTGCCAGATGGCCTTAAATCCGTCATCGCCTCTCCCTCAACTCCTAACAATTCTGTTCGATTTCGATTACTCACATATCCCTGCTCTTTGTTCGTTGAATCAGTTAAAATCATTTTTTTGAAAAATTTCATCTTTTTTCCATACACCTTTACTAATAGAATAGATACACCAATGGATACAGATGCCGAAATTAACAAGGAAATGGTCATATGGACAACATCACCTGATGCCAAAAATAAACTGCCGATAATCGCTGCAAGTCCTAGCATTCCTACAATGCCACCAGGTATAAAGAACTCAAATATGATGAGAACGACTCCAATTAAAAATAGTACGAGTGCTTCATATCCAGTAATCCCTGCTACAAGATGTCCATAGAAGAACAAAACAAGTGCGAGTACTCCTGTCAGACCAGGAAATATAAGACCTGGAGAAAAGAGCTCAATGACAATCCCTATTCCTGCAATCGTTAATAAAAGTGGTACAACATAGGGATTTGTTAGAAAACGAGCTAATTTTTCTGGAAAGCTTTCCTCAATTGATCGTATATCCGCATCCTCTACTCCTAGTATACTGATAAAGTTCGGCTCGATCGGAAACGGTCCCTTCACTATAACCAGCTTTTTTTGCTTGCTCAGCCGTAAACGTTAACAACTTTCCCTTTTCTGCTCCGTATTCCGGCAGGTCAATCTCTGCATCCGCCATTGCTTTTGCATAAATGGGATCCCTTCCATTTTGCTCCGCGGCTGTAGCCATTGCTGCTAGCCAGTAAGATTGTGCTTTTTTATCTGCTGCATTTCCTGCTGAATCAATTACAGCAGCAGAACCTATTGTTGCACCTGGAGTCATATAAATTCTATCCGCACTCAATGAAATATACGCTCCGGCAGATAATGCTTTATTATTCACATAGGCTACTGTTTCAATCGAGGCATCCTCCAATGATTTTGCTATCTCCCCCGCTGCATCAACTGCACCACCAGGAGTATTCACTTCAAAAATAACAAAATCAGCATTATTTTTCTCAGCTGTATCCAAAGCTCTCTCTAAAAAAGCTGCCAAGCCTTTTTCAACTGTCGCTTCAATAGGTACAACATACACTACATGATTCTTTGCAACTGCAAATGGAACGAACAACAAAATTGAGATGCAAAAAAGAAAAACAATTCGCCAAATACGCAACGGGACTCCTCCTTTCCCGTTTATTTTGATTCTATACAAACATATACGTTACACCTGTAAAAAGGTTTCAAAAATATAAAAAACCGCAGGCGTTTGCCTGCGGTTTAGGTTTTGAGTTTAAGATAGCTGTTGTTGTACTAATTTGTTAACCAGAGAACCATCTGCTTTGCCTTTGACCCTCGGCATTAAAGCACCCATAACTCTCCCCATATCTGCTTTTGATGTTGCATTTACTTCTTTAATTGTTTGTTTAACAATTTCAGAAATTTCTTCTGCTGAAAGTTGCTCCGGCATATATTCCTCAACGTAACCAATTTCTATACGGACTTTGTCCACGAGATCGGCACGATCTGCATTTGCAAACTCTTCGAGGGAGTCTTTGCGTTGTTTTAATTCGCGAGAGAGCACTGTCAATTCATCTTCATCTGTTAATTCATGTCTAAGCTTTAGCTCTTCATTTTGAATCGCAGCCTTTAACATGCGAATAACAGAGAGTTTGTCCTTTTCTTTGTTCTTCATCGCTTGTTTCATATCATTATTTAAACGCTCGAGAAGACTCATACTTCCACCCTCTCTTAGAATTTACGTTTTCTTGCAGCCTCAGACTTCTTCTTACGTTTTACGCTTGGTTTTTCATAAAATTCACGCTTTCTAGATTCCTGAAGCGTTCCTGATTTAGATACAGTACGTTTGAAACGACGAAGAGCATCTTCAAGCGATTCGTTTTTACGAACAACGGTTTTAGACATCTCTTTCCCTCCCTCCGAAAACAACACACTAACTTATATTGGCAACATGTTATACATGTACTAAACAATTATAATATATCAATTTTAACAGGTCAACTGCTTAAGCGAAACTTATTAAAAGAAATATGAAATTTACACATGCTGGATAGATACTTGGATTCGTCAGGAGTAATATAAAAAACAGGTCTGTCCCCCTTCTCTTCGCCATAATATAAGAAATGAGGTGGACAACATGTACGAACTTATATTATTTATGTTCTTTATCGGCCTATTTCTAGCTGGAATGGCAGTTCTACGCAAAGGCCTTTTTTATTTATCAGGGGAACAATTAAAAGAGATTCTAACGAAATGGATAGACTCCCCCTTGAAAGGCTTCTTGATAGGAATTATTTTTACAGGTCTACTCCAAAGTAGTTCAGCAGTAATGGTCATGACGATTGGACTCGTTTCAGCTGGAACTTTAACATTTAGGCAAACGATTGGCATTATTTTAGGAACAAATATTGGCTCTACATTTATTACTGAGTTTATATCCTTTTCCTTAGACCAATGGATTATTCCTGGCGTTATAATGGGGGCTATACTCCTACTCATTCCTCATGTTGTTGCTAAAAGCAGTGGCATGGCTATAATTGGACTGAGCTCCATTTTTGCCGCAATGAACGGCTTTAAAATGCTTTCTACACTCATCGCTGCCTATCCTTTTATCCAGACTATGATGATGGAAATGAACAATCATTTCATCCTAGCTCTTATAGTTGGGCTCATACTAACTGCGATTATCCATTCAAGCTCAGCAACAATTGGCATCAGCATGAGCTTTGTTGCCAGCGGAGAATTGGCAGTAACTTCGGCCATCCTCATTATGCTTGGTTCAAATATCGGTACATGCATTACGGGTTACATGGCAAGCATTGGTTCTGGAAAAGAAGCTACGTTCACTGCTTATGCGCATATTTGGCTAAATGTAATAGGTGTAGGTATGTTCCTTCCCTTCGTTAGCGAACTCCAACAAGCCGCTGCTTTCTTTACAGCTAATAAAGAAACGCAAATTGCTCACGCTAGCGTCATGTTTAATGTAATCACATCATTAATTGTGCTTCCTTTCGCTAAACAGTTCGCTGCTTTCATTGTAAAGATTCATCATCGTCGTGTTTAAGCTTATAATGCCACTTATGCTCGCTTAATCTGATAGTACAAAAAAGACAGCGAAAAAATCGCTGTCTTATCCGTTCACTACTTGTTGATTAGGAATATCTTTCACAACCGTTACAAACTGTCCTTCATTATATGGATAGCCTGCTTTTGTAATTTTCACTTTGACAAGTTTGCCAATCATTTCATCGGTTGCTGGGAAATGAACTTTTAGGTAGTTAGCTGTGTAGCCTTCATATAAGCCATTTTCCATCTGTTCTTCTGGAATTACTTCAAGTACTTCTCCTTCAAATTGAGAAGCATATTCTTTTGCTAATTGATCTGAAAGCGCAATGAGCCGATGAACACGTTCATTTTTCACTTCTTCGTCAATTTGATCCTTCATTCTCGCAGCTGGAGTACCTGTACGTTTTGAATAAGGGAAAACATGAAGCTCGGAAAATTGATGGTCCTTAATAAAATTATATGTTTCCATAAATTCTTCTTCCGTTTCACCTGGGAAACCGACAATGACATCCGATGTGACTGCAAGACCAGGAAGAGCCTTTTTCAATTTCACTAAACGATCCGCAAAGAACTCCATTGTATATTTACGACGCATTCTTTTTAACACGGTATCTGATCCTGATTGAATTGGAATATGCAAATGAGGAACAACAATTTTAGAATGAGCTAATACGTCAATTACCTCATCTGTAATCTGACTTGCTTCAATGGAAGAAATGCGAATACGTTTAAGGCCCACTACTTTATCTTCCAATTCACGAAGCAGCATGGCTAAATTATAATCTTTCATATCTTCACCGTAGCCGCCTGTATGAATACCTGTTAATACAATTTCTTTATAACCAGCATCGACTAGCTGCTGCGCTTGACGAATCACTTCTTTTGGATCACGTGAACGCATTAAACCGCGCGCCCAAGGAATAATACAAAATGTACAGAAGTTATTACAGCCTTCTTGGATTTTTAAGGATGCACGATGACGATCTGTAAACGCTGGAACATCTAGTTCTTCGTATACCCGGTTTTTCATAATATTCCCTACTGCATTAATTGGCTCGCGTTCTGTTTTATATTGTTCAATATAATCGAGCATCTTCACACGATCTTGCGTACCGACAACAATATCAACACCAGGAATCGCCATAATTTCAGCAGGAGACGTTTGTGCATAACAGCCTGTTACAGCAATTACCGCATCAGGATTTTTTCGAACGGCACGACGAATGACTTGACGACTTTTCTTATCGCCTGTATTTGTAACTGTGCAGGTATTAATCACATATACATCTGCTATATTTTCAAATTCAACTCGTTCATAGCCTTGGGCTTTAAATAATTGCCAGATGGCTTCTGTTTCATAATGGTTTACTTTACATCCTAATGTATGAAAAGCGACCGAAGACATATATCTCACCTCAATAATTCTACTTGATAAGAAACAGCCGCAAGAGCATACAATGGTGCTGTTTCTGTTCTTAAAATTCTCGGACCAAGTCCACAAGCAATAAAGCCAGCATGGTTTAATTTGCTCACTTCTTCGTTCGTTAATCCACCTTCTGGACCAAAGACAAATAAAATCGATTGACCTGCTTTTGCCTCCGTTAATACCTGGGCAAGCTTTGCCTTTTCGCCCTGCTTCGCTGCTTCTTCAAAAGCAACTAATTTATAATTGAAATTTTCCCCATACTGAATCAATTCAGCAACTGTCATCGGCTCTAGTACAGAAGGCAAGACAGCACGATGCGACTGCTCAGCTGCTTCTTTTGCAATTTTTTGAAGACGCTCAACTTTTTTACTTACCTTTTTGCTGTCCCATTTTACCACTGAACGAGCTGCAATAAAAGGGATAAACTCTGAAGCTCCGAGTTCCGTTCCTTTTTGAACAATATATTCTAGCTTATCCCCTTTTGGCAGACCACTCGCAATAACTACCTTAATGGGCAACTCACTCTCTTCATTGTTCCATTCTATAACAGTTCCAATCACTGCTTCATTGGTAATTTCTGATATTGTAGCAATAGCAGACAAACCATTTTCATTTACAACAATGATTTCTTCACCCGGTTCCATTCGCATGACTCGCGAAATATGATGAAAATCATCACCGAGAATCGTCACCGTTTTCTCATGTATCTGTTTATTTTCAAGGAAATATCGTTGCACGAAACGAGCACCTCTTTTAAGAAAATGGCGCCTTAGGGCGCCACTTTTTTCATGTTATGCATTTCTCTTGGCAATTAAAGCGACCCAATCTTCCATTTGAATCGTTTCTTCGATGGTGAAGCCTGACGTAATAATTGCATTTTTGACATCTTCTTTTTTAGGCTGAATAATACCAGAAGCAATAAAATATCCATTTGGCTTTACAACTTTTGCTACATCATCCGTAAAACGCATGATGACTTCAGCTAAAATATTAGCAACAACAACGTCTGCTTGTTCGTCTACTCCATCAAGTAAATTTCCTTGTGAAACAGTAATACGATCTTGCACCTTGTTCAATTTCACATTGATTCTTGCAGATCGAACGGCAACCTCATCCAAATCAAGCGCTTGAACATGCTTCGCACCGAGTAGTGCAGCAGCAATACTAAGAACCCCTGAACCTGTTCCTACATCAACGACCAAATCTCCTTCGACAACCGTGCGTTCCAGAGCTTGAATACACATCACAGTTGTTGGGTGCGTCCCTGTTCCAAATGCCATCCCAGGATCCAACTCAATGATTAATTCATCACTACTTACAGGTTCATACTCTTCCCAAGTTGGAACAATGGTAAAGCGTTCTGAAATTTTCACAGGATGATAGTATTTCTTCCAAGCTGTCGCCCATTCTTCTTCATGCACTTCACTAATTGAAACTGCATTTCGTCCAAGGTCAATATCAAATAATAACAAATTATTAATGGATTCTTTAATCGCATCAACTGTTTCACCAAGAAAACTAGTAACAGGAAGATACGCTTTTACCATAACACCTTCATCTGGATAATCATCTGGATTCAGCTGGTAGATTTCTCCAAAGACATTTTCACGCTCTTTGATTAATTCTAAAGGATCTTCAATGACAACGCCGCTTGCACCTGCCTCATGAAGAATATTAGAAACAGGTTCTACCGCTTCATTTGTTGTATGAATTGCAATTTCAGACCACTTCATTATCTACCAACTCCCAATTTTATTACTCACCCTTAAAGGCCCTTTTTACTTTTGAAAAAAAACCATCGTCTTGCTGATCTGGCATTTGACCGCTAATTTCAGAGAACTCACGTAAAAGCTGCTTTTGTTTTTCTGTTAATTTTTTCGGAGTCACAACTAAAACAACCACATGTTGATCCCCTTGCCCATAGCCTCTTACATTTACAATTCCTTTTCCTTTTAATCGGAAGCGTGTTCCTGTTTGAGTACCAGCTGGGATTTTCAATTTTACTTTACCATGCAAAGTTGGTACTTCAATTTCATCACCAAGTGCTGCTTGAGCAAATGTGATAGGCATTTCACAATAAACATCATCACCATCACGTTCAAAAAATTCATGATCTCTTACATGGAAGACTACATATAAATCACCAGCAGGTCCACCGTTCACGCCTGGCTCACCTTGGCCAGACACGCGCAATTGTTGACCATCGTCAATTCCTGCAGGTACTTTCACTTGAATTTTTTTACGTTTTTTCACTGTACCGTCGCCACCACAAGTTGAACATTTGTGCGGAATGAGTTTCCCTGTTCCTCTACACACATTACATGCACGACGGTTTACCATACGACCAAAAGCCGTATTTTGTTCAACATTAATAGAACCTGCTCCATCACAATGTGAACATGTTTCAACTTTTGTTCCTGGTTTAGCACCGGATCCATGACATGTATCACAAGATTCTTCACGAGGAATTTCGATTTCTGTTTCTTTACCAAAAGCCGCTTCTTCAAATGATAGCGTCATCGTATATTGTAAATCGGCACCTTGGCGTGGTGCATTAGGATCACGTCTACGTCCTCCACCGCCACCAAAAAACGTGCTGAAAATATCTTCAAAACCGCCGAAGCCACCAAAATCTTGACCTCCGAAACCACCAAATCCTTGGTTAGGATCTGTATGACCAAACTGATCATAATGCGCTTTTTTCTGATCATCGCTTAATACATCATATGCTTCCGCAATTTCTTTAAATTTATCCGCTGCATCTGGTTCCTTATTAATATCAGGATGATATTGTTTAGAGAGTTTCCGATACGCCTTCTTAATTTCATCTTTAGAGGCGCTTTTGGAAACTCCAAGTACTTCATAATAGTCGCGTTTACTCATAAGTTTACCCACTCCCGAATCGTTTCACATAAATTTTATATTATCACTGATTCAACCCATAAAGCAATTCAAAAAAAGTCAAAGTCAAGAAAACCTGACTTTGACTTTTTCGTACACCTTGGTGAGTTCTCACCGATTTTGAACTTCAATACTACTGTTTCAATTATTTTTTATCATCATTTACTTCTGTAAATTCAGCATCTACTACATTATCATCGGCAGGACCTTCTGCTCCACCTGCTTGAGCAGCTTGCTGAGCTTTAGCTGCTTCTTCATAAAGCTTCATTGTCAAGTTTTGAACGATTTCTGAAAGCGCATCTTTTTTCGCACGAATTTCTTCTAATTCGTTTTTCTCGATTGCTGCTTTCAACTCATCTTTCGCTTCGTTTGCTTTTGTAACTTCCGCTTCGTCTACTTTACCTTCAAGGTCTTTCAACGTTTTTTCCGTTTGGAAAACAAGTTGATCTGCTTCGTTACGAAGTTCAACTTCTTCCTTACGTTTTGTATCGGCATCTGCATTTTCTTCTGCTTCACGTACCATACGTTCGATTTCTTCCTCTGATAAACCTGAAGAAGATTTAATCGTGATCGTTTGTTCTTTGTTTGTACCTAGATCTTTCGCACGAACACTTACAATACCGTTTTTATCAATATCAAAAGAAACTTCAATTTGTGGAATTCCACGTGGTGCTGGTGGAATGTCAGCTAATTGGAAACGACCAAGTGTTTTGTTGTCATTCGCCATTGGGCGTTCTCCTTGAAGCACATGAATATCAACTGCTGTTTGATTATCAGCAGCTGTTGAGAATACTTGAGATTTACTTGTTGGAATTGTTGTATTACGATCAATTAACTTCGTAAATACACCACCCATTGTTTCAATACCAAGTGAAAGTGGTGTTACGTCAAGAAGGACAACATCTTTAACGTCCCCTGTTAACACTCCACCTTGGATTGCAGCACCCATAGCTACTACTTCATCAGGGTTCACGCCTTTAGATGGCTCTTGACCTAATTCACGTTTAATTGCTTCTTGTACAGCAGGAATACGTGTTGATCCACCAACAAGAATGACTTTGTCAATTTCAGATGCAGAAAGACCAGCATCTTTTAATGCTTGACGAGTTGGGCCCATTGTACGTTCTACAAGTCCAGCAGATAGCTCATCAAATTTCGCTCTTGATAATGTTACATCTAAGTGAAGCGGACCTGCTTCACCCGCAGTAATGAATGGTAATGAGATTTGAGTTGACGTTACACCCGAAAGATCTTTCTTCGCTTTTTCAGCCGCATCTTTCAAGCGTTGAACTGCCATTTTATCTTTGCTAAGGTCAATACCATTTTCTTTTTTAAATTCTTCTACTAAGTAATCAATCACGACTTGGTCAAAGTCATCTCCACCAAGACGGTTATCACCTGCTGTAGCTTTAACTTCGAATACACCATCACCAAGTTCCATGATGGATACGTCAAATGTACCGCCACCAAGGTCAAATACAAGAATCGTTTGATCTTCATCTGTTTTATCTAATCCGTACGCAAGTGCTGCAGCAGTAGGTTCGTTAATGATACGTTCTACTTCAAGACCAGCAATTTGACCAGCATCTTTTGTTGCTTGACGTTCAGCATCATTAAAGTAAGCAGGAACTGTAATAACCGCTTTTGTTACTTTTTCACCTAAGTATTCTTCTGCATAGGATTTTAAGTATTGAAGGACAATTGCTGAAATTTCTTGTGGTGAATAGTCTTTTCCTTCAACTGTTACTTTATGGTTCGTACCCATATGACGTTTAATTGAAATAATGGTATTTGGATTTGTAATAGCTTGACGTTTTGCTACTTCCCCGACTTGTCTTTCACCATTTTTAAAGGCTACAACAGATGGAGTCGTACGGTTACCTTCTGGATTTGGAATTACTTTTGGTTCCCCACCTTCAAGTACAGATACACAAGAGTTTGTTGTACCTAAGTCAATACCAATAATCTTACTCATTTTATTACCTCCTACTTATATGTAAACTATTATTCATTTACTTTAACCATTGCTGGGCGAATGACACGATCCTTCAAGACATATCCTTTTTGGAACTCTTCCACAACAATATTGGAAGCAAAATTTTCATCTTGAACTTGCATGACCGCTTGGTGTAAATGAGGATCAAATTCTTTACCAACCGCTTCAATTGCTTCCACACCTTCATTTTTCAGTGCTTCAACAATTCCATTATAAATCATATCCATACCTTGAAGTAAGGAATTAGCCTGTTCATGATCTACTTCTACTTTCATCGCTCTTTCAAAATTATCAAGAGCTTGTAATAAATTCGTAGCAAGGTCTTGAACTCTATATTTTCGAGCCGCCTCCATATCTAGTTTGGCACGACGACGTGAATTATCAAAATCAGCTTGAAGACGTAGATAACGATTTTCCATTTCTTCTATTTTAGCTTCAAGCTCAGTAATTTTCGCTTGAGCCACTTGAAGCTCATCTACTTCCTCTGTTTCTGAAGCTTGCTCTACCTCTGCTTGTTCAGCAAAAATCTCCTCAACTACTGTTTCTTCAGTTGTTTCATTTTCAATAATTGGTTCATTATTCTTATTTTCGTTCACCAATTTCACCTCCCTAAAAGAAAAGCGTAAGGCACCCGTTTAGCGACGTATGGTACTTTCCTGCTCCGTACGAGATAAAGGAAACACGAAGAGTGCGAATGTGCTTTTTCGTGTTGACTTATCGAGTGGAGGAGCGGGAAATCCATTAGTTGCTGCTCCTTGCGCTAGACACTAAAACATATTAAAATCTAAGCCTTCTTAGCTTAGTTACCCACCTATAAATATTGCCTTTGTTAAGGGTTTTGATACAGCTTAGTCAGCAGTGCTTGTTAAATCATTCGAGAATGCAGATAACAGCGTAATCACCCTCGAATATTCCATTCTCGTCGGTCCTAATATCGCTAATGTACCAAATTGATCGGTACCTACTGAATATGTTGCCGTAATTAAACTACAATCCTCCAAGGTCGTATTTTGATTTTCACGACCAATTTTCACTGTAATTCCCTCAGGATTTTGTTTAATAAGATCATAAAAACCTTGTTCTTGCTCAATCATGGACAATAGTGACTGTACTTTATGAATATCATGAAATTCTGGCTGACGGAGCATATTCGTTTTGCCACCAAAAAACAACTTGGCGGATTCATTTGTCGTAAATGACTCTGTGAGAGTAGCCATGAGGGATTCATAATTATGAATATGTTGTTTTAATAAAACAGCCACTTCTTTATAAATTTTATTTTTCAGATCAACAATTGGAACACCTGTTAACCGCTCGTTTAAAATATTGACCATCTTTTCAATTTCATCGATATCCACAGATGACGGTAACGAAATTAATTATTCTCAACATGACCTGTATCCGTAATAATAATCGCAATTGCCGTTTCCGTATTCAACGGAACAATTTCGATTTTTTTAAGCTTATGGTCCTTTACTTTCGGACCAAGAACAATAGCCGTATAGTTCGTCAATTCGGATAAAATTCTTGCTGATTTTTGAACAACTTTTTCTAACTCATAAATTCGTTCTGCATAAACCGATTTTAACAATTGTCAACTCATTCTTTTTCAAAACCTGAGGTGAGAGCAGATGATCCACATAGTAGCGATACCCTTTTTCAGAAGGAACGCGCCCTGAAGAGGTATGGGTTTTTTCAATAAACCCTAATTCTTCTAGATCAGACATCTCATTACGAATTGTGGCCGAACTGAAGGTAATTTCTTCTTTTTTCGACAAACTTCGCGAACCTACTGGCTGGGCCGATTGGATAAAATCCTCGATAATCACTTGTAGAATTAATAATTGACGATCAGTTAGCATATATGATCACCTCTGTTAGCACTCTACACCAATGAGTGCTAATATATTAATAAATTATCAAATGAATCCCTTAATGTCAACGAAAAAACCCTATTTTTAGCAAGATAAATTCATTAAGAATTTTCAACAACTCCCAAAAAAGCTTGAAATACTTCATTGCCAAGTAGTTTCCCTTGCCTCGTCAAGCGCACACCGTCGTCTTCAATCTATCAACAACCCTTTTTCGACTTGTTGTTCGAGTGGTTTCGCAAAAATTTCTGTCATTTCTACAGAAAAATTGCTCTTTAAAGCGAGCAAACGAAACACCTTCTATTTTCCGTAACCCTAAAAACATTTCCTCTTCCATTTGTTCATGAACCGGAACAAGATGCTCTTCTAATACAGGTAGATCGTCCTGCTATCAGCGAGTTTATATATTTTTTTAACGGGCCATGATTGGCTATTCTCTTTCCCGCTGTATATCCATGTGCTCCAGCACCAATCCCATAATATTCAAGATTATCCCAATAAGTTAAGTTATGACGGCTTTCAAACCCAGGCTTAGAAAAATTACTAATTTCATATTGATGTAAACCATGCTTGCTCCATTGTCTTCCATGACTAGTTCATACATAGAAGCTTCTAGCTCTTGCGGCGGTAAGTTCAGTTTTCCTTTTTGCATTGAGTTATAAAAAACGGTTTTTGGCTCAACAATTAATGAATAGCTAGAGTAATGTGGCAAATCGAGTGCTAACGCTTGATTCAGCGTATCTTTGAAATCATCCAGTGTTTGACCTGGCAATCCATAAATCAAGTCAATGCTAATATTCGTAAAACCAACATCTTGAGCCAACTGCAATCGTTTCATATACATCAGCAGCACGATGAGTCCGACCAATTCTTTTGTAATAGTTCATCATTAAAGCTTTGTACCCCAAAGCTAAGCCGATTTACACCGGCATGATATAGAATTTCAAGTTTTTCTCTTGAAAGATCCCCAGGATTTGCTTCAAATGTATATTCTCCTGCTTTTTTATCAAATGGCAATTCTTCTCGATAAACTCACATAAGAAGAGCAAGCTGACTCTTCATTGAGCGAAGTCGGTGTTCCTCCACCAACAAAAATCGTATCTAACTCATCCGTCGGATACGTCTTAAGTTGCAGTCGCATTTCCTTTTTTAACATTTGTATATATTCATCAACTGGCTGCCCCTGCAAAAATACCTTATTAAAATCGCAATAGTGACAAATATGTTCACAAAATGGAATATGAAGGTAGGCACTCTTTATCATGTATATTCACAACCTTTTAATCGAATGAGTCGATAGAAAAAGAGGCTAGAATTGAATCTATCCCCTTTTTCTATATCGTTTTTATTTATTTCTTAGGAGTCGTATCGTCCATTTTTAATACAGCCATGAAGGCTTCCTGCGGTACTTCAACAGAACCAACCTGTTTCATCCGCTTTTTACCTTCTTTTTGTTTTTCTAACAATTTACGTTTACGTGAAATATCTCCACCATAACATTTGGCCAATACGTTTTTACGCATTGCACTAATTGAAGAACGAGCAACAATTTTTTGCCCAATAGCGGCTTGAATTGGAACTTCAAATTGTTGTCTTGGAATCAATTTTTTTAATTTTTCAACAATGATTTTACCACGTTCATAAGAAAAATCTTTATGAACAATAAAACTCAATGCATCCACTGTTTCACCATTCAATAGAATATCCATTTTCACTAGCTTAGACGGTTTATAACCAATCAATTCATAATCAAATGAAGCATATCCTCTTGTATTTGATTTCAATTGATCGAAAAAGTCATACACAATCTCAGAAAGAGGAATCTCATAATTAATACTTACTCGTGTTTCCTCCATGTAATTCATATCGATAAAATTACCACGTTTATTTTGACATATTTCCATAATCGCCCCCACAAACTCAGTTGGTGCCATCATCGTTGCTCTTACATAAGGTTCTTCAATCTTTTCAATTTTTTGTGGATCAGGCATATTCGATGGATTATCGACATTTAATTCCGTACCATCCGTTTGAACAACATGATAGATAACACTTGGAGCTGTTGTAATCAGGTCAATTTTAAATTCACGTTCAATTCGTCTCTTGGATAATTTCCATATGAAGAAGCCCAAGGAAGCCACAACGGAAACCAAATCCTAATGCTTGAGATGTTTCAGGCTCGAATTGAAGGGCAGAATCGTTTAATTCTAATTTTTCTAACGCATCACGTAAATCATTAAATTTTGATGCATCAATAGGATACAAACCACAATAAACCATTGGATTCATTTTACGGTAGCCAGCGAGTGGCTCAGTTGCACTATTCTTTGCACTTGTAATGGTATCCCCAACACGTGTATCACCCACATGTTTTAATCGCTGCGGATAAAAATCCTACATCTCCAACTGTTAGTTCATCTAAAAGCTCAGTTTTCGGATTAAATACACCAACTTCTACTACATCGAATTCTTTTCCAGTGGCCATCATCTTGATTTTGTCGCCCACTTTTACAGAGCCTTCTACTACACGAATGTAGGCAACTACACCACGATACGCATCATATACAGGAGTCAAAAATAAGAGCTTTTAGCGGCGCATCTGGATCACCTTGTGGTGGCTGGAACTAATTCAACCACTTGCTCTAAAATATCTTCAATCCCAATTCCAGCCTTTGCCGAAGCAAGTACTGCTTCAGATGCATCTAAACCAATTACTTCTTCGATTTCATTACGGACCCGTTCTGGATCAGCACTCGGAAGGTCAATTTTATTGATAACTGGAATAATTTCAAGATTATTATCAAGTGCTAAATAAACATTTGCCAAAGTTTGCGCTTCAATCCCTTGTGCTGCATCGACAACAAGAACTGCACCTTCACAGGCAGCTAAGACTTCGTGACACCTCATACGTAAAATCGACATGTCCTGGTGTATCGATTAGATGGAAAATATATTCTTCCCCATCTTTCGCTTTATATTTTAATTGAATCGCATTCAATTTAATCGTAATTCCACGTTCACGCTCTAAATCCATAGAATCTAACAGTTGACTCTTCATTTCACGTTGCTGTCAAAGCATTCGTTTTTTCTAAAATACGATCCGCCAACGTTGATTTTCCATGATCAATATGAGCGATAATGGAAAAGTTACGAATATGCTCTTGTCTTTTTAATTTTTCTTCTCTATTCATAACATTTCACTCCTACTATGTCAACACAAATACACTAACTTTTATTATATCAATAGAAAATATAAGATTCAATAAGAAAAGCGCACAAGGAGAACTAATATGTGATCCACGAAGCTTCGACCCCTTCAATCAACGTAGTAACAACCTCACACTATATCATCAAGAAAACATATGTATAAACAAAGGCGTTGGACCGTAGCATACGCCTAAATATAGGATTCCACAGCATTCCATTATTCTTAAAATGAAATAACCCTTAATATTATATAGCGAAGCTCCGACCCTTTTCAAAAAAAAGCTGAACTCAACACGGGGGATTGTTGAATCCAGCTAAGCATTTTTATATTTTATGCCGAATGCTTGTTTTATATCCGCTGGTACCTAAATCCTATTTACAACTTATTGATTAAACTGCTAAATATATTGGAGATTACTTCACCTAATTGTTTGCCAATAGAAGAGAAAAAATTAAAGGCTTTCATTTCTTCAAGCTTTTCCTTTTTCTTTTCTAAATCATGACTCGTCACTTTTTCACCTAAAATGGCCGCCTCCATCTCCCCTTGATTAGATTGATTCACTTCAAATGCACTTGATAACGTTGGATCCTCATATCCTTTCATTTTCTTAATTCCATCGTTAGCTGTTTGCATTCCAATCAGAACACCTAAAAATAATATAAGTAGCATCAATGTGCATTTAAATGTAAATCGAACCATGAGTGGCGACTCCTTTGCTATAAGATAAAAAAGTATAACATTTTCGATGTGTACTGGTGTCTAGCTCCACCGGCTAGCTCCGCTTTTCTTATTTACTGTGCTTCTGTATCACCCTTAATACTATCCACCGCTTTAGCATCCCAATAAAATTCACTAAATACATCGGCAAAAGCATTTACCGTCAAATACATTTCTTCAAACGTATTATCTACTCCACCAATTTCAATCAGCATCGCATTATTTGATAAATCTTGATTATATACACTATTATTTCCAGAACTATTATGTTTAATAATCCCTCTTGATAATCCAGGGTATTTTTTCTCTAACTCTTTATGAAGCTTACTCGCAAGGGCTGTATTTTTTTCAAAGTTCGGGTTTTTACCTCCAATAACAAAAGCAATTTTGGCATATTGCTTTCCGTTAATGGTAATAGTCGTATCTTTCTTTCGTTTCGAGTCACGATGGATATCTATAAAATATTCGAGATTTTTATTTGAAGCCATCGCTGTTTCGAACTGCTTCTCTTGATTCTTGATAGGATTTTGGATATTTCAACCCTTTTTTATTTAATATTCCCATAATATCTGTGTGATCAACTTCAGAGCCAATCCCCTTTTCAGCAAGACCTTAGACAATCTTTCGCCTACCTTCGTAATGTTTATTTTTGAATGATAGGCTAGATTTGGATTAGTTACCCCTTTCAAATAGGGCAAATACGATTCTCGATTATGACTGAAATAAATATGAACCACCTTTCTCCCGTTTGTTGTCTGAGCGGGAGGTTCTTTTGTTTCCGTATCTGAATTGTTAATTTCATCAATATTTTGCAAAGCTGCATCTTTTTCTTCATTCAAAACATCGATTGGTGGAGGAGACTCATAAGGCATATTCGTATAGTCCGTCCCTTCTCCAGCCACAATAATTTCACTATCAAAAATGGAGAATCCAGGTAATTCTCGTCCTAATAAACTACGCGGATCATCTAGAGAAATATTAGTTGAGAGCGTAAATAGCTCTCTTGAAAAATTAGGTACTTCCTCTCCTTCTGGCAAGGCAGAAAAAAAATAGTGATTTTCGTTTGCTAACAAGGTAAATAACAATTTACCTGAAAATTGATTGGTCACAGTATGAACAGAATTGGATGATAGCCGATATTCTGGCTTAAGTGAAGTCATAATCGCACTTAGAGAAAAAACAAAAAGAAGTAGGGCGAAATACGGCTACAAAACTTCTTATAATAGTTGATCCATGAACAACTGTAATAATTCCTGGCGAATGTCTTCTTTTCATTCTTTCACCCTCTCTATCTCCTGCTACTTCATAAATATGACTTTACTAGAAAGGGTAGAACACCATTTTTCGGCACTAAGAAAAGCGGAAGGTTAACGCGTATAATAACCAGTATTATCTTGATTCATTGATTCATGTAGTGCTGCATTTAAACCATTTGCAATTAAATTAGCCATATCCTCAATAAACACATCGACTTCTTTTGGAGTCACCATTAAATTATGTCCAATCGGTGACAAAACCTCATAAATCAGCTTGCGCTTTTCATCTTCAGATAAACTACCAACAATCCCCAGAAAAGTTTGCCGTTCTTTTTCACCTGGTAAATCCTCTTCTGTCAGCTTTTTTCGTTTACCAAAACTAAATCCAGCTGGCACAAGAGAACGAGATGGCTGATCTCCTTCTTTCAAGTTCCTTCCCAAAATGCTTAAAATAAAATCAAACGTATCACTCGTAATGGAAACAGCATCCACAACAGTCGGAACACCAATGGCAATAACCGGAATTCCTAGCGTTTCCTGACTCAATTCTTTTCTTTTATTCCCTACCCCAGAGCCTGGATGGATACCTGTATCGGAAATTTGAATCGTCGAATTGACTCTCTGAATGGAACGTGCCGCCAAAGCATCGACGACAATAAGAAAATCAGGCTTACTTTTTTCAATAACACCTAAAATAATGTCACTCGTTTCAATCCCCGTAATCCCCATTACACCAGGAGAAATACCACTGACTGACCGGAAGCCTTCTTCTACAGCATGTGGCTGTAATTCAAACAAATGTCTCGTGACGACGAGATTTTCAACAACAGCATGGCCCAAGGGCATCTGGCGTAACATTCCAATTTCCAAGACCCACAACTAAACAACTGCTATCCTTTGGGATTTTTTTTCTTTTCAAAAAGTTAGCAAGCTCTGTTGGCTAATACCTTTTCGACCTTGGCTTGCGTTTCTGTATTTTGTTCTCGAATCCCCTGAACCTCAATGGTCAAATAGCTCCCTTTTTTCTTTCCAATCGCCTTGGCACCTGCTTCTGTTACTTCTACTAAGGAAACTTTAATATCATCAATTTCTCTTTCCTTAATAATGACGCCTTCTAATTGCGGAAATATCCACTTTCTACATCAACACCTTTATGTTCAATTGCTATTTCATGTGCTTCAATCGCTAAATCAGTTCGAATACTATATTTACTTAAATCTAATTTATTCTTCCATGTTGTCCTCCCACGAATGCATTTATCCTTTATTGAACGATGTACTATTTATTTACTCTAGTATTTTCCATTACTTCTATTAAACATTCTCTCGATATGTCTTTTTCATTATTCATTTTTTTGATACAATGATTTTTAACGAGATATAAATTATTTACAACTATAATTCCTTTTCGATTCTCAATCTGAAGTATTGCATAATGATGCGTAGTCTGATACAATATCACTTGTGCTATTTGGTATGGATTTGAAAAGTCGAGTTCATATAATCTCGATTTCTTTGTAGGAGGTGAACGGAATGCCAAACATTAAATCTGCTATTAAACGCGTACTAGTGAACGATAAAAACCGTGCTCATAATGCTACAGTTAAATCTGCTATGCGTACTACAGTGAAAAACGCTGAAGTTGCATTAGCTGGAGATAACGCTGAAGCTGCTAAAGAAGCTTTATTACTTGCGTCTAAAAAATTAGACAAAGCTGCATCTAAAGGATTAATCCATAAAAATGCGGCAGCCCGTAAAAAATCTCGTTTAGCGAAAAGACTTAATTCTCTTAAACGCGTAATGAAATAAATAAACGATACAAGTCGGCCTTGATTCTGGTGCACGTTTTTTCTTATAAAAAAAGTGACAGGATATCTGCCGTCTTCTTTTTCATCTAATTTTCAACAGCAGTAATTCAAGTGTAATGGCTTTATCCCCTTGACCTGTCTTCATTTTATAATCTACTTCTGCAAGTTCATTAATGAGCGCTAATAGTTCTTGTTCCTGAAATTGATTCGTTTTTTCCTGTGCCAACTTAACCCGAAACGGATGTACCTTCAGAACTGAGGCAATTTTTTGCTGACTATATCCTTGCCTAGAAAGCTCCTTCACCTGATACATTAACCGAACTTGTCCTGCCATAACACTCAAAATTTTAATTGGTTCCTCATTTTGCCGCATTAAATCATGATAAATCATCATCGTATTTTGAATATTTCGTTGCAAGACCGAATCAACAAGTGAAAAAATGTTTTGTTCAAGCGATTTTGCCACTAATTTCTCGACAATATCAATGTAATACTGTTTGTTCCTTCTACATATAACATCATTTTATCAATTTCATTTGTAAGCATCATTAAGTTCGTTCCTGCTAATTCTAACAATCGATCAATAGCCTGATCACTCATTTCAATCTTATAAGCATTGATCTTATCCCGAACCCATATCTTAAGTTCATGCTCATTTAGCTTTTTCGCTTCAACAATCGTCGCTTTTCGTTTTATTTCTTTTGTGATTTTTTTCCGTTCATCTAGTTTTTCATAAGGTGCTATAAACACAACAATAGAATAAGGAACTGGATCTGCTAAATAAGCTTCTAACCTTTTAACATGAATGTTCCACCTTGGATTTTGTTTTTTCTGCAGTCAAGAAAAATGGATTTTGCATGAAAACAAGACGCCGTTCCCCAATAAAAGGAAGCGTCTCTACATCTTCTAAAGCTGTTTCGATTGGCGTTTCTTCCAAATCAAATTGTGAAAAGTTAAAATCCAACTCATCTTCATGAAGAGCATGTTGTAGTCAATAATTGCTTTGTTTCATTTATTAAATAGGCTTCAGTTCCATATAAAAGATATACTTGTGAAAATTGTCCTTTTTTAATGCTTTTCCAAACGTCTAATACCAATAAAATCTGCCTCCGCTTTTCTATCTGCCTAGCTCTAATATTCTAAACAAGGCGTTTCCGCTTTTCTATGTACATTCTTATGGTATAGTTGGAAGAACATTTTGACAAGCTATAAGGGAACGGTCTGCGTGCAAAGACCGTTCCCAATCTATATAAACACCATCAAGAAAGGCCCGGGTTACTTTCTATCCAGTGGTTAAAACACTAGGAAAGCTTGTTTGTACATTTATTTTGACCGAACCGACCTAAACTATTTGTGACAACTCTTGTCAGTATAGGAAATCAAGTTGTACGTATAGATTTTTTATTAGGTAATGTTTTATACTATTAACAAAATATAGGAGGGATTGACAATGAACCAATTTGAAGTAGATGTCCAATCAAAAACGGATGATGTTGCTGATTCAGCAATCGGATTTATTGTTTCATTTGGTTTTTTTGCAACGATATTCATCATTGCTGTTGTCATAAAAGCTGTCGGTTCTTAATATAATTATATACATGCACTTATTTCGCTTTGAAAAGACTGCCTAAGCAGTCTTTTTTTGTCCCCTACATTTGTTAAACAAAGCCTTTAGTCTACCAACTCCATGTATCCTATGGTAATTGGGTTCGAAAGGTTCCTGTTTTGTTTCGATATTTATACGATACAGCCCCATCAGAATCCGTTCTTACTACAGATACCTCCCGTTCTTCTAAAGCCTCTATTACTTGACGATGTGGATGCCCATAACGATTATCCTTTCCTACAGAAATAACCGCTACTTTCGGTTTAATCTGCTCAAGAAAGTCGGGAGATGAAGACGTTTTACTTCCATGATGACCTACCTTTAAAATATCCACTCGAAGCTGAGGATACGTTTTCATTAACTCTTGTTCGACGGATTCACTAGCATCTCCTGTAAATAACCACGATAATCCACCCATTTCTGCGAATAACACAATAGAGCCGTCATTTGTATCTTCGTTTTTTTGATAAGGATGTAAAATATAAAATTTCGCCTCCCCAACATACCAACTATCTCCTTTTTTCAGCCTTGAAATAGGAATATTTTTCGAAAGTGCCCACTTTATACTATCTTTGTCTCGATAAAACGTTTCACTACCCGTACCAATGACAACTTCCCTCACTTTAAAATTTCTTATTAATTCGGTTGCGCTGCCTGTATGGTCAGCATCAGCATGCGTTAAAATAAGCTTGTCTAAATGATGAACACCTTTACTTTTTAAAAATGGAATAATAACATCATCACCTGTATTATACGTTCTACGCTGCTTTTGCCACGATTCCACCGGAAATACAATCTTCCCACCCGTATCGATTAAATAATTGCCACGATTAAATGGCAGCTTAATAAAAATAGCGTCTCCCTGACCAACATCAATAAAGACCACTTCACCATATGGATTTACCTTCTGTATATGATATTGAAACAACAAAGTAACCATTAATAGATACAACCACATTTTACACTCTTTCAAAGAAGAGGATTCCCACTTCATAAATAAGCCGATGATCCCTATAAGTAATACCATCATAATAAGTCCCATTGGCTTTCCAAAGCTTATAGAAGCCAGCGGCATGGTCGAAACAATAGTAGCTAAGCTATTACACAAGAAGAACAACTTATCTAACCACTCAATTAACAGATCTCCAACAGAAGGAAAAACAAGATGACTAAGCAAAGCAATAATGGAAAATGGCAATAAGATAGACGAGTAGATGGGAACATAGAGGACATTCAAGAAAATACCAAGCACTGATACTTCATAGAAGTGATATAGTAAAATCGGAAGAGCGGCTAGTTGACATACAACACTAACAATAAATAGCTGCATGATTGGTTGAGGATATTTCTGAAAAATCGGCAAAGACATGATAATAGAAAAGGTTACAGCAAAGGAGAGCTGAAAACCAATATTAAATAGCAGATTAGGCTGAACAAATAGCAAGAATACATACACAATCCCAATGACCATGATTGCTGACATTCTTTTTTTCCATAATAGAAGAGAGAAAAAAAGAATCGCCATTAAACAAGCACGTAAAACAGAAGGAGTAGCGCCTGACAAAATAGCGTACATCGGTAGAAATATTAGAATAACCATCATCATCTTCTCACGAGTTACACCGATTCGAATACCGAGAAAAAATAGGATACCTGTTAAAAAACTAACATGTAAACCTGAAATAGCGAGCAAATGCACGAGCCCAAGACGCTGATAATTCGTTAGGATCTCTTCATCAATATACGTTTGATCACCAAAAAGAAGCGCTGTTACAAAACCGCTTGATTGAGGTGGAAAATGTTCATTGACATAGGCAATGCCTTGTTTCCGAAAATTTTTTAGCCTTATAACAAAAGAGGAGTCGGTTACACTACAGTGATTCCATGCCATATGTTCTACTTTCAAAATCCAGTGAATATTTTGTTGTTTTAAATAGCGCTGATAATTGAAGCTATTTTCATTCCGGCTGGCTTCGGGCTCTACTAATGAGCCATTGACTATACAGGTTAAACCAATAGCAAGATTGCTTTCGAGTGTCGTTTTTTCCGCTTCCGTTGAAATGTTATAACGAAGTTGCAGCTTCTCCTTCTGATTTGTCATCACCTTTGCTTTCAAAAGATTTCCGTCCACATTTGGCTGCTCGATAAACGTAATCTGAAACCTGTGCTCTTCACCTGTATATAACGTTTCATGGCGTAGCTCTGAAACATAAGCCATCGTAGCAAATAACAAAAGGTTCACGAGATTTACTAAGACCATTTTTGTATTTCCGTTAAAATGAACATATAAAAAGCTTAGAAAGAGGATAATAAGGATAAGTGTAGTGATAGAAAAAGAGGAATAAGCCGCAACTCCAAGAGTAGCTGAAATGGCTAAAAAGAGGATATGTTTCGTCATGTGAACCCCCTTATAATTCAATTCGTAAGGTGTTGCTTATTGACTCCACTTTCAGCCTAGCTTAACGAGGAGTCAATAAGCGTGTGGTCAACCAGATTATTCTTCGTAAAATAATTGCTGTGCTTTTTGTTGAAGCTTAGCAAAGGCTTCCGAGTCCAATCCCGTTGCTTCTAATTGCTGTAAAAGAGAATCAATAAAGACCTGCTTTTGTTTCCCATAAACATCAATCGGCTTTGCAATCTCCACTTTTTCAGTCTTTACACCAGCTTGTTGGAATAATTCGATGGCATATGGATGATTTTTATAATCTTCTGCATAATATACCGCTTTAATTCCAGCTTGAATAATCGACTTACAGCATTGTAAACAAGGAAAATGTGTAACATATATTTCAGCATTTGCTGTTGGTACCCCAAATTTCGCACATTGAAGAATGGCATTCATTTCTGCATGAATCGTTCTTACACAATGATTATCAATTACATAACAGCCATCATCAATACAATGTGTGCCTCCTGCAATGGATCCGTTATATCCTCCTGCAATAATTCGATTATCACGAACGATTGTTGCCCCAACTGTCAAACGAGTACATGTACTTCTTAATGCTAATAAATGGCTTTGTGCCATGAAATATTGATCCCAACTAATTCGTTCCAAGATGCTTGTCCCCTTTTCAAATTATTCATTACGCATAAATGCTTAGTTTCACCAAAGAGCTATGCCCTTCTTAATCACCCAATCGCCTTCGTTTTCTTAATCATTTTACCCTCTTCTCCCCTATTTGGATAGTCCATTCATTTTACCGTAATGGAGTCTCGTAGCTTCTCAAATGTTTTATCGCCAATCCCCGAAATATTTTTCAAATCCTCTATTTGTTGAAACTTTCCTGTTGAATCACGATATTCAATAATCGCTATCGCTTTGGATGGACCAATCCCCGGCAATGTTTCTAATTCAGCCTGTGTAGCTGTATTTAGATTAACTTGTTGTCCATTAGAAGCATCTGAATTCCCTGTCATATTTACAGCACTCCCCGATGATGATGGCACAATGTTTGGCAACTCCACATCTTCTTCGCCAACTCTCGGTACATAGATGACCATTTGATCTTCTACTAGCTGAGCAAGATTTACTTTATCTAAGTCTGCATCTTTCGTGAAATCCCCAGCTGCTGCTATCAAATCAATCACACGATCACCAGGTTGAGCTATAAACACACCTGGAGTGCCAACAGCACCTTTTACATCCACTTTCATAATAACCGGTTCTGGCTCTTCTACCTTATCCTGTACATCCTCTGAATCTTCCTGCTCCATTTCTGCAAAAAGAGGATCATTCTTCTACTGGCTTCGTCTCAGATTGCACAAAGAAAAAATACCCTAAAACAGCTATTATAACGGCTACTACAATCATTATTACTTTCTTTTTTGCAATTATATCCATTCATTTCAACCTCCATAATCCTTGATAAATCGGAATAAAACGGGCATATTTCACATAGTGTTGTAGGAGTGGTTCTGCTTTACGTGAGGGGAGTTGAAAGTATGAAAATTGGTGTCATTGGAACTGGGAATATGGGAACCATTTTAATCGAAGCATGGCTAGAGACAAAAACATTAAAGCCTTCCGATTTGATTATTACAAATCGGACACTCTCCAAAGCTTTGGCTCTTCAAAAAAAATATGTTGGTATTAAAGTAACGAAGACAGCTGCAGAATTAGCAAAACAAGCAGATGTAATATTCGTTTGTGTAAAACCTTTACAAATTCATAGCTTATTACAGGTCCTGAAACCTTATATAAACAAAGATCATTTAGTCGTTTCACATAACAAGTCCACTCTCTGTTTCCCAGCTTGAACATGAGCTCTACTGTTCTTGTGCTCGCTTTATCCCAAGCATTACAAATCGTGCTTAGTTCTGGTGTGTCCTTATTAAGCTATCATCAAAATTGCAAGAAAAAGTGGAAGGATGTGTTACACACATTAGCTAGTGGCATTTCAACACCTGTAATGATTGATAATGAGATTACTCGAATTAGCTCAGATATTGTGAGCTGTGGACCTGCCTTTTTCAGCTTTTTAGCACAATCATTTATTGACGCAGCTTGCCAAACAACAGAAATTGACCGAAAAACAGCAACCATTTTAACAGAGAAAATGCTCATAGGACTTGGGGACTTACTCAGTAAAGGAATTTACACATTGCCTACTTTACAGGAAAAAGTGTGCGTAAAAGGGGGGATAACCGGCGAAGGAATCAAAGTGTTAGAAGCAGCAAAAATAGATGACGTATTCGAGGACGTGTTTCGGGCAACACATGAAAAATTTGCAGAGGACATCGAAGAAGTTGAAAAACAATTTCGACACCCTTAATACTATTCGTAATTAATTCGTCAAATCCTCCTCTTTTTCAAAATTTTTATAAGAAAAGCGGATATACCCGGTTAGCGACGTATGGGCTGGGCACCAAAACGCATTGAAAATAAGCAACTCCCATAAAGGGTAGTTGCTTATTTTCTGTGCAATAAATAAAATTCGTTCTGTTTTTTCTTGAAGCGGTGCATCTTCTAAATCGGCCAGCACTTCCAACACGACAAAACCAGCTTGTTTCAACCATTCTGTATATTGCATAACAGAATAGGTCCGTTGGTAATGGAACTCATCAAAACGATCATAAAGTCCCATCTTAGCATCCTTCACGAAAAAACTTAAATCATGTTCGACACTGAATGGTTCTTCTCCAGGAAAGCAATTCCAAATATAAGAAACCTCTTCATCATTAACAGCAAACGTATGATTTACAAAAATTTGTTCTATTTTATAGATAGAATGCACATCAAACAGAAACAAACCGCCTTCGTTCAAATGTTCATAAACTCGTTGGAACGTGCAAATCACATCTTCCTCGCGTTGAAGATAGTTCAGAGAATCACAAAAAATGGTCACGCAGTCAAATTGACCCAATCCTTCAAGCTCAGCCATATTTTGCTGATAAAAGGGAATCGATAAATCCAAGATCAGCCGCCTTTTCTTGAGCAATTAATAACATTTCATCAGATAAGTCTACACCCGATACATCAAAACCATGCTTGGCTAATTCAACTGTCATCTCACCTGTTCCACAAGCAAGGTCAAGTAGTCTTTTTCCCTCAATTCTGATATTGCTCAAGCTTTGCTGTCAATAGCATCAACCACTTATCGTACGGAGCATCTTTCATCAACTCATCGTACACATAAGCAAAGCGTTCGTAACTCATGCTAATTCACTTAGTACGTCTTCTAAAGGAGCATCTCCCCATAAACGTTCAAGATTATAGTACAATCTTTCATCGCGATGGAAAATATGGGCGACTACATCCCCTAGATCCACTAATATCCATTTTGCTTCGTCAAATCCTTCTAGGCGTTTTACATGGATTCCTGCTTCATCAGCCTTTTCCTTCATTTCACGAGCAATAGCTTGAACCTGCTTTTCTGAATTACCATGACAAATTAAAAAATAATCAGCAATTAAAGAGATGCCTTTCATATTTAAGGCAACAATATCCTCTGCTCTTTTATCATCTGCTGCTTTTGCTGCTACTACTAGAAGTTCTCTTTCAGTCATTACATCTTCTCCTTCAAATTTAACATAAGATCATTGTACGTATAGAATGTATCAGGATAAATCGCTTGTTTTTTATTCATTAAAAAAACAATTGAGTTTCGTACTGCTCTGAATCATCGCTGCATCTAAGCTTTTCTTCGCTATTTCTCGCACTTCATCCACTCCAGGAAATGAACGACCTGGCTCAATATAGTCAGCAAGATACACAATTTTCTCCAGCAATGTCATACCAATTCTACCCGTCGTATGATACGCGATTGCATCCAAGATTTCTCGGTCTGTAATCCCTGCTTCTTGTTCAACGAGATAGGCACCGACTGGAGCATGCCATAATTCTGAATGAAAGTCCAATAAGTCCTTTGCCATATTTTGATCAATAATAATTTGCTTCATTTCCTCTTTTGGACGAAACTTTGCATAATCATGAAAAATGGCAGCAAGTTCTGCTTTCTTTACAGTCGGCCCCAAAACGCTCAGCAAGTCAGAACAGCTGATCTCGGCCACACCTAATGTATGCACATAACGTTTTTCTGTAATTTGTGCTTTTACAAGCTGTAAAGCCTTCATTTCGATTCATATAAATCATTCCCTTTTATATAGTTCACGACTGGATCAGGGATTAAATATCTTACAGTTCTCCCTGTACGAAGCTTCCGACGAATCGTTGAAGATGAAATAAACATTTGGGGCACATCCACCATGATAATTGGGTAGTCTGTTTCTATATTATATCCTGGGCGATTCACCCCAACAAAATGGACGAGTTGGAGAAGTTCATCAATTCGATACCATTTAGGTAAATATTCAATCATATCCGCACCAATAATAAAATAAAACAAAGCTTCCGGTTCTTTTTCTATAAGCAACTTCATCGTATCATACGTATAAGAAGTGCCTTTTCTTTCAATTTCCAGCCTTTCAATAGAAAAAGAAGGGTGATTGCCAAGAGCACGCTCAAGCATCGCCAAACGATCATTCGGTGATACTTCTCCTGATTTTTCCTTATGTGGAGGAACATAATTTGGCATAAATCTAATTTCATCTAAATGTAATGCATCCAATACTTCATTGGCAATAATTAAATGCCCGATATGTGGAGGATTAAAGGTCCCCCCTAATATTCCAATTTTTTTCATAAGTAATCTCCTTACGGTAATTGAAGTTGTTTATTTTCTCGAGATTCTTTATATAAAACAATCGTATTCCCAATAACCTGAACTAATTCGGCTCTTGCCCCTTTGCTAAGCATAGAAGCAACATCATCACGGTCTTCATCACAGTTTTGCAGAACACTCACTTTTAATAATTCTCGCGCTTCTAACGCCTCACCAATTTGTTTAATTAGATTATCATTTACCCCACCTTTACCTACTTGAAAAATAGGGTTCAAATGATGAGCCTTTGATCGTAAAAATCTTTTTTGTTTACCTGTTAACATGTGTAACCTCCTAATTTATTCAAAACAATTTCTTTCATTCTTGCTGTATCTGGCATAATACCTGTCCAAATTTGAAAAGCGATAGCGCCTTGATATGCAAACATCCCTACACCATTTTGTATATGTGCACCATTTTGCTCCGCTTCAATAAGAATCTTTGTTTTTAGCGGATTATAAATAATATCACTCACAAATGCAGAAGCTTTTATATTGGTCACATCAAGTGGTGAATCATCCACGTTCGGACTCATCCCAATGGAAGTCGTTTGGATAATTAAATCATATTCAGCATACTCTTTCTTCAGCCTCAGTAATAGTAAATGCTTCTGAGCTATTATCATATGGACATTCAGAAACAAGATGTGACCGCTCGCTCCTTTGTTCGGTTGGCAATATCCACTTGCTTTACACCCTCTTTAACAAGTGTGAAGTAGATGGCACGTGCAGCTCCACCAGCTCCGATGATTAACGTCTTTTTCGTTGTTAATTCACCAGTCAACTCCTCTTCAAGAGCTTTTATATAACCAATTCCATCTGTATTATAGCCAATCAATCGACCATCTTTATTAACCACCGTATTTACTGCACCAATCGCTCTAGCTAATTCATCCACTTCATCCAAAAATGGAATAACTGATTTCTTTATGCGGAAGCGTGATGTTAAATCCACATACACCAAGTGCTTTCATCCCTTTCACCGCATCCTCTAAGCCATCTGGTTTCACGTGAAAGGCTAAATACTCCGCATCTATTTTTTCTTTTTCAAATGCATCATTATGGATGGCTGGAGACATCGAATGAGCAATTGGATCCCCGATAACTGCATATACTTTTTTCATCTCATCACCCTTTACCTTCCCCTTAAATTAACGATTTACGAATCATGACATTGACCCCTTTTGGGACATGGGCGACAATTTTTGCACCTGGCTCATTGACAGTTACCCAACCAAGACCAGAAAAGACAATATCCATTTTCGCTTCTTTTAGTGAGAACTCATGTGGAATCAGCTTCGGAAATTCATCCATTTGTTCTTGTCTTGGCGGAGTTAATAATTCACCCGCATGATTTTTATATAATTCATCGGCTTTTTCTAATTTTGTACGATGAATATGTAATTCATTAGAGAGATAGCAAGTCAATGAACGTCGACCACCTGACATATAATCCAATCTTGCTAAACCTCCGAAAAACAATGTCTGCCCTTCATTTAATTGATACACTCTTCGGCTTAATTTCTTTTTTCGGCATGATAATTTTAAAGTCCCGTGAATCGACATAAGTGAGCCATTTGATGATGATTGATAATCCCTGGTGTATCAATCAAAGCATGTCCATCATCTAAGGGGATTTCAATCATGTCAAGGGTTGTTCCTGGAAAATGAGAAGTGGTGATAATATCTCCTTCGCCACTTACTTGTTTAATTAACCGATTAATAAACGTAGATTTTCCTACATTCGTACAACCTACCACATACACATCACGCCCACGACGATAATGCTCAATGGCCTCGGCTGCTTCGGAAATATATTTTCCTTTCTCTGCACTGACTAAAAGCACATCTATAGGATGTAAGCCTAATTCCTTCGCGGAATGCTTCATCCAATTAATCAATTTATTATGCTTAACCGATTTTGGTAAAAGATCGACCTTATTCCCAATTAACAGGACATCATTTCCACCAACAAAACGGTGTAATCCCGGAAGCCAGCTGCCATTAAAATCAAAAATATCAACAATTTTCACAATCAACGAGTCCGTTTCGCCTACTTTATTTAAAATCTTTAAAAAATCATCATCTGTCAAAGAAACATCCTGCACTTCATTATAATGCTTTAATTTAAAACAACGCTGACAGATAATATTTTCTTTCCCAAGCGCCGATGTTGGTGCATAGCCTAATGTCTTTGGATCCTCCGTTTGTACCTTTACTCCACAGCCAATGCATACCAAATCATGTTCATTACTCAATTGCTTTCCTCCCATTCTAACAATCCTTTTCGTTTTAAAACACGCCATAATTCTTCTTTCAATAAACCGATTAATCTTTGTATTGATTCCATCAGATTGTGATACAGGCGTCACTAGAATCGTATGAAAACCACCTCTGTTACCGCCAAATACATCTGTTAACAGCTGATCACCAATGACTACCGCTTCCTCAAGCCTTATTCCCATTTGTTCTGCAGCTTTTTTAAAAGCAGTTCTAAGCGGCTTCTTTGCTCTATGAATAAACGGAACATGCAACGGTTCACAGAAAGCCCCTACTCGATCCTCATTATTATTTGAAACAACCGTCACAAGAATCCCATGGGCACTCATATTTTCAAACCAAGTAATTAACTCTGGAGTAGGCATAGGACGATCCCATTCTACAAGCGTATTATCAAGATCTGTAATAATCCCTTTTACGCCTCGTTTTTTTAATTCCTCTGGTTTTATATCAAAAATACTTTTTACATGTTCACTAGGTAAAAATGATTTAAGCATAGTACACCTCAATGCTTCCTAAAAATTAATCGTATCCATCATATCTAATTTTCGTCAATCTGACAAAAAAATTCTTCAAGTTACATTATGACATTCTCACATTCTAGAATCCTATAATTGAACTTTGGGCATGTAATCATGCAAGCTACATTCATGCCGCCTGGATTTATATCACTAGCTCCCCTAATTTTTCTCCTACCCGAACTTCCTCTGGTATGGATAAACCATCATTTATTTTAAAACTGTCTTTCTCAAAAAGAAGCACAACGGTTGAGCCAAAGCTGAAGTACGAGAATTCTTGTCCTTTTCGCAGGAATTTTGCTTCATTCGTAATGTTAATTGAATTTACATACATCGCTCCTACCTTTACTATAGCGACACAAGATTGTTCATGCTGAATTTCTGTTATCATCCGGTAATTTTTTGATAATGGGGCTTTCCCATACTTCATTCCCCATTTATTAACGGGATACGATTTTTGTCCTAATGTCCATCTTTGTAATATTTTTCCAGATATTGGGGAATGTATACGATGATAATGACTTGGACTTAAGTATAGCACGATATATTTCCCACCTATGTACTTTTGGAGTGCTTCATCATTGCTAAGCATCTCTTTAATAGAATACGTCTTGCCTTTTACACTGATGGTTTTGTCCTTCCCAATACTACCATAGTCTTCTAGCACTCCGTCAACAGGACTTGAAATAGACTGCTCTCCTTCTGCAATCGGTCTTGCACCTATTTTTAATTGTCGAGTAAACAGATCATGTAATGTAGCAAATGAAGAAAATTCATGCTTGGAATCACTTTGATTCATCTGAAATACTTTTATATAAAATGGAATAATAGGTTTGCTTATACGAGATTGACTAAAGTTTTTTAAAAGGACTGAAGTCGTTTTATTATTTGTTAATTCAATGAAACAGCGATAAAGATACTGAAACAAACAATCTCACCCCAATTGTAAATTTTTTCTTAAATTTCCTTGCATAAACACTAACACTTAAAATATTATTATATAATAAACGTTTTCGTTTTATATACTTTGTTCCAGCAAAGGGGTGAAAAAATTGTTCTTATTAGCTGCCATCGATCACACTATTAAAAAATTAAAAATGCAACTCGCAAACATTTTGACCTTATTAAATTTATCTTTAGGTGGCTTTGCTATTCTTTTTGTCCTGAATGATCAATTGAACCTAAGTTTACTGCTAATCTTCCTTGCAGCCTTAGCTGATCGTTTTGACGGAATGGTTGCTAGAAAATTAAATATTGAATCAGAGCTAGGAAAACAATTAGATTCGATGTGCGACATTATTTCATTTGGAATTGCTCCCGCTCTTTTATTATATGAAGGAATTTTAATAGAATTTGGTGCTCCTGGAGCTGCCTTTACGATTATCTATATTGCTTGCGGCGCCTTTCGCTTGGCACGTTTTAATATCAGTGAAAATAATGGCTATTTCACAGGCGTACCAATCACCGTTGCTGGGTGCATCGCTACGCTAAGCTTTTTAGCTCATCCACATATAGATTCTATTTTTTTCGTCTTTCTTATGATTATCTTATCTATTCTAATGGTAAGCCCATTTAAATTAAAAAAAGTATGATAAGAAAAGCGGAAGGCGCCCGTTTAGCGACGTATGGACTGAGGCCCACACGATGTGGGTCACACAGACGTTGCCACAGGATGTGGCGGTCTTAGTCTGTGTTCATTAAACTGAGATAAAGGAAACACGAAGAGCGTGATAACGCGATTCGATGTTGACTTATCGTAAGGAGGAGCGGGAAGTCCATTAGTCGCTGGGCGCCTGGAGCTAGACAAAAAGGACTCAAAAAAGTGGTTTTTAACAACCATTTGAGTCCTTTTTCTTTAGTTTTGTCTGTTCTTTTCTTTTTCTTCTCGATAAAATTCATGAAACATCTTCATCAGAGCACGCTTTTCAATTCGTGAGACATAACTTCTTGAGATCCCTAACTCCTTGGCGATTTCACGCTGTGTTTTTTCCTTTTGTAAATCTAGACCAAATCTGCCTACAATGACTTCCTTTTCCCGTTCATCTAAAATGTCGATATATTTTTTAACCTTTTCCAGCTCCATATTAAGCTGAATCGTATCCACAACATCTTCTGATTCAGATTTTAATACATCGATTAAACTAATTTCATTTCCCTCTTTATCCTGCCCAATTGGATCATGCAAGGACACATCTTTTTTCGTTTTCTTTGTCGCTCGTAAATGCATAAGAATCTCATTTTCAATACAACGAGCCGCATACGTAGCAAGCTTTGTTCCTTTTCCATCTGAGTAGCTTTCAATGGCTTTAATTAAGCCGATTGTCCCGATAGAAATTAAATCCTCTGAATCTTCTCCAGTATTTTCAAACTTTTTTACTATATGAGCAACAAGACGAAGATTATGCTCAATCAAAATGTTTCGAGCATGACCGTCTCCCTCGCTCATGAGCTTAAGGTATTTTTTTTCATCATCAGAAGATAGAGGCTGAGGAAAGGCATTATTTTTTACATAAGAAACTAATACATAAAATTCTTTGACTAAAAAGCCGATTGCAGTAAGAATTCCGGGCATGCGGTTTCCCTCCCGTTTCTTTGGACGTTCGCCTATATTTATTGTTATGCAAAGATGAGCTTGTTCTTGTCTGTACTATTTGAAAATCTTTAGATTAATCCCAACCTCTTTTATCATTGATGCATATACTAATACAAGTCATTAGCAAACTAACATTTTCTTCTTGGACAAAAAAGGAGGATGCTTATGGGATATACCTATGGTCCATATGGGTACGGTTATGGTATCGGGCCATATCCAGTACCAGTGCCTGTAGCAACAGGTTCCGGTTTTGGATTCGCCATCATTGTCGTCCTGTTAATACTATTGCTTATTTTCGGATTTTGGTGGTTTACAACAAGCGGTATTTGCTTTGATGGATTCAATTTCCATTCTAAATGCTAATTAAAAAACTCGGCAAAAGGGCCGAGTTTTTTAATTAGTAGCATTTCCTCATTCTCACGGTATTCTTTCCTGGCATCTCCACTTTGACTTTTATAACAAATATAAAGATCTCGTCCTCTATGGCAATAAATCCTTGGCTTATCAAAATAGTATTTATAATATTTTGATAAGCCAAGGAAAAAACTCCTTATTTACCCCTTATGACATCAAGAATGAAAAAATACCATATTTTCATTTCGCAACTTTATCCGTTTCTTCATTTAGATTTTTTATTGTCTTTCTTAGATTTCGATTTTTCATTGGATTTCTTAGATTTCATCATACTCGAATCTACTCTATATAACTCTTTGACATAATCACTAGTCGATTCTTTATTATCCTTTTCAGATTTTGATTTTTTATTGTTCTTCTCAGATTTTGATTTTTTATTGTCCTTCTCAGATTTCGATTTTTTATTGTCCTTCTCAGATTTCGATTTTTTATTGTCCTTCTCAGACTTCGATTTTTTATTGTCCTTCTCAGACTTCGATTTTTTATTGTCCTTCTCAGACTTCGATTTTTTATTGTCCTTCTCAGACTTCGATTTTTTATTGTCCTTCTCAGACTTCGATTTTTTATTGTCCTTCTCAGACTTCGATTTTTTATTGTCCTTCTCAGACTTCGATTTTTCATTGTCCTTCTCAGATTTCGATTTTTTATTATCCTTCTCAGATTTCGATTTTTTATTGTCCTTCTCAGATTTCGATTTTTTATTGGATTTCATCATACTCGAATCTACTTCAAATGCGTTTTCTTTCATTTCCGAAATAATTGGAATCTCTTCTGTTACATTTCCAGACTGCTCAGTTAAATGATTAATAGAAACATCCTCCAGAACACTCTCAGTATTCGAAGGTACATCAGTAGCCACCACAATTTGTTGAGAGTTTGTCCATACATCAAGTATCTCTGAAGCTACTCGATCCCATTTATACTGCAAAAGGGCTGTCTCCCTACCTTTTTCCCCCATTTTTTTCATCCAAGCTTTATTCGATAATACTTCTGATATTTTTTCTACAAAATAACTTGGATCCTCTGGATTTTCTACGACAAGACCGTTAACTCCTACTTCGATCACTTCGGCATTTCCGCCTCTAGCAGTCGTTATGATAGGCAACCCCGCTGCCATTGCTTCATAATGAACTCTAGCCAAAGGTTCTTGCCATAATGATGTGCACACAAATAAATCAGCAGCAGCAAACCAATTTTGTATTTCACTTGGTGCCACAAAACCCGTTGCCACAATTGGAATCGATAATTTTTTTGCTAATGCTTTTACATAGGCAATATAATCTGTTAGTCCATCTTGACTAAACCACTTACTCCCTACGATCACTAAAGCCAAATCGTCGTATTTTTTCGATAGTTCAGGCAGAGCTCTGACTAACCTGTCCACTCCTTTATTACTCGAAAGTCTTCCTGCAAATAAAATAACCGTCTTGTTTTCTAATCCATGGGCTTGCCGAATATCCTTACGTATCTTTATTATATTCGGATGGCTTCCTGGTAAAAAACGATCCGTATCGACTCCAGAATATATAGTACGAATCTTTGATGCAGCTTGCGGATATAGATTACGTATAACATTTCCAACATAATTACTAATTGTTACAATGCTTGAAACTTCATCTAGTACTGCATTGGCTTCATCTGAATTAATTTTTTCTACACCGAACATATCATTGTGCATACTTAAGGTAATAATTGCTTGGGGAGCTACATTTCGAACAGGTAGGACAAGGCGTGGGCGATTAAAAATGTGGATAAGATCAAAAGAATGTGATTGTATATAGCTAGTAACGCCTTCTTGATATAATTCGAATATTTTTCCAGGTACGCGAATGTAAGAAATGTTATCAATCGTTTCTTGATCAGGTAGAGATGGATCACTAATTCCTAAAACGGTAATATCATGAACATTTCTTAAATGGGGAAGAACTCCTGAAATATAAGTTTGAATGGCACCTCCAAGTATAGGAGGTACAGGAAGTTTTTCGGTACAAATCATTAAAATTTTCATTTTTATTCTACCCCTATCCAATCGTCTTTAATTTCTTCCAGCACTGGCCATTTAGTCTGATCGATATCAACGATCGTTTGAATCAATTGGATGGTTTGTTCATTTAAGAATAATTCAGGCTCATATACTACTTCTTTAATATTTTTATAAAATTCATTTGGCAATGATAAATCAATCATTAAAAGTTCATATAATTGGGCATTTATAGGATTAGATTCATGGTATGCCTTAATCATTTCTCGTACCCAAGTCGTATCCCATCTATATTCATCTGCCATTGTACCGGAGATTAATTTTCGTAAGTCCCGTATAGGAAGGTCATATGCGACACCATCAAGGTCAATAATCCACATCCCATTTGCCCCCATTTGACCATTAGACCAGCCATAATCCTGATGTACTAACCCCCAATTAGCATTTCCTTCTTTTACAAAATCCAAATAGCTGGATTGATTGAGTCTTTCTAAACTTCTTATGGCTTGTTGTTCAAATACATCTACTACACTTAATAAATGCGAGCTAGCTGGCAATTCTTGATAAGCATGAGCAATATTTCGAAACCAGTCCATCTTATCAATCACTTTCTCAAAACTTTTCGGCCATTTGTGCAATCTCGAAGCAATTTCCGCCTGTTTCGGAGGTTCATAACCTTTACTTAACCGATGGAATTCACCGAGAGCGTAACACAACTGTTTTGCACCTTCCAAGTCTTTTGTTGCAGGTGTTAAGGATTCAATCCACTCCGCAACAAACCATAATTTCCCGCCTGCTTCAACATAATTGTTTCCATCTTTTGTTTTAATAATTGCCGGAACTCTTGCTCCTTGAACTTCCACTAAATATTCTTGAGCACCCAAACTAAATAAGCTTCTAGCCGGCCTACGATGTAATAACTTTAAACTCTTGGGTCCACTGGATGTCTCGATTTTCCAAATTGCTCCACCTTTATCAGACTTCGTAGTAATAACCTGCATACTCTGAATAGAAAAATCATATTGTAGAAGTACTTCGTCTGCTAATTTTTCGATATATTCAGGTACAAAAAATTCAGATGTAAGATCATCTAGTTCCCAAGGTTCTATTAATATCTCATTCACCTTATCCTACCTCCAGTTCTAATACATTGATTTACATAAAACTTGTCATGTATAAGATATTCGGAAATAAAATATTTGCTTCAGACAATAGTGGACAACTCAAAAAGAAAAAAATCCCTAATATATGTATATAAAATACTTTTTAAAAATAAAAAAATACCCTCATCCAAATAAATATTTGAACAGAGGATATTTAGAGTGCACCTTACTCATCGTTTTCAGCAAGATTTTTTTTATATTTAGTAGCTTGCAAGAAACAAGCAATCGAAACGGCTAAAAATAATACGGAAGCAAGCAAATAGCCATTCGTACTATAGCCTGTCTTTCCTTCTGCAGGGAGAATCGTACCGAGGTAGAAAAAAGAACCAACACATAATAAAATAATGGCAAAGCGTCGATAATCGTGCATCTTTGCTGCTATTTTAGATTTCTTATTGTTCATGAACGCTTCCACCTTCTTATAAACTAGTAAATATATTGCTAGTTTATTTTATCATATATATGTTGTTCATTTGATGTTAATATTTGTAATTCCTTTAGAAGGTGGAAATAACAATTAATCTTGTAGAGCTTGTTGTAAATCTTCTAGCAAGTCTTCTGCATCCTCCAGACCTACAGAAATACGAATTAAGCCATCTGTAATCCCAAGCTCTGTGCGACGCTGTGGTGGAATAGAAGCATGTGTCATGAGAGCAGGAATAGAAATTAAGCTTTCTACTGCTCCCAGACTTTCTGCAAGTGTAAAATATTTTACCTTTTTCAATACTCGCGCTGCTTTCTCTCCACTACCCACATCAAAAGAAACCATCCCCCCAAAGCCACGAGCTTGTTTTTTTGCAATCTCATGATTAGGATGATTTTCCAAGCCTGGATAATATACTTTTGAAACGGCTTTTTGTTCCAAAAGATAGTTTACAATTTTATTCGTATTTTGTTCATGCTCCTCCATACGAAGTCCAAGTGTTTTGATTCCGCGCAATAACAGCCATGAATCTTGAGGTCCTAATACACCACCAGTTGAATTTTGAACAAAATGCAGCTTTTCACCAAGTTCTTCATCATTTACAACCGCAAGCCCCGCTACCAAATCACTATGTCCACCAAGATATTTCGTTGCACTATGCAGGACAAGATCGGCACCTAGTGTAATCGGATTTTGCCAATAGGGTGTAGCAAATGTATTATCGACAATCGTTAACAATCCTTTTGCTTTAGCAATTTTAGACACTTCCGCAATATCCGTAATTTTTAGAAGAGGGTTGGTTGGTGATTCAAGGAATATTGCCTTTCGTATTCGTCTTGAATATTTTTTTCAACTTCATTTAAATCGCTCGTATTAATAAAGGTAGCGGCAATTCCAAAGCGATTCAATACTTTTGTCATGACACGAAAAGTACCACCATAAATATCATCTGTTACTAAAACATGATCACCTTGATTCAATAACAACATGACAGCTGTTGTTGCCGCCATCCCTGAAGCAAAAGCAAAGCCACGCTTTCCTCCCTCTAATTGGGCTATTAACGTTTCCAATGCATGACGCGTTGGATTTCCTGTTCGTGAATACTCATAACCACGATGGTTGCCAGGACCATCCTGTTTATATGTACTCACTTGATAAATCGGCACCGAAACGGCTCCTGTTTTTTCGTCGCCCAAAATCCCCCCATGAATTAATTGTGTTTTTTTTCTCACTTTTTACATTCCCCCTTGATATATTTTTTTACTTAAGTAACGATCGCTTGAGTCCGGGAAGATTACGACAATATTCGTACCTTCATTGGCCGTTTGAGCTTCCTTTAATGCAGCAGCAAAAGCGGCACCCGATGAGCCTCCAACAAGGAGACCTTCTTTTGCTGCTAACTCTTTAACATATTGGAATGCTTCTTTATCAAGAATCGTATGAATATCATTAAAATACGATTTATCCATATATACTGGCAAAAATTCCATCCCTATTCCTTCTGTTTTATGCGGACGGGGTGTACCACCATTTAAAATGGATCCCTCTGGTTCAACGATAACCGTTTTTACATTAGGATTTTTTTCTTTTAAATAACGTGCCGTTCCCATAAACGTGCCTCCAGTCCCTGCTCCCGCAACAAACACGTCTACCTTACCATCGAGTTGCTCCCAAATTTCAGGTCCCAGCGTCTTGTAATAGGTTTCAGGGTTAGATGGGTTCGCAAATTGCTGTGGACAATACGAATTAGGAATTTCAGTTAAAAGGGCTTTTGCTTTAATAATTGCTCCACGCATACCAGCTTCGGAAGGCGTATGCACAATTTTTGCACCTAATGCCCTCATAATTTCTTGCTTTTCTATACTAAACTTTTCAGGTACACAAAAAATCACATGAATGCCACGATTGATTGCGGCAAGTGCTAGACCAATTCCTGTATTACCTGCTGTAGGTTCAATAATGGTTCCACCTGGCTTCAATTTTCCACTAGCGATGGCGGCTTGGAGCAATTCCACTCCTAACCGATCTTTGACGCTTCCACCTGGATTGAAGAACTCTAATTTAGCAAAAATTCTGACATTTTTTAACAGAGAAAAATTAGTGATTTCTAATATCGGTGTAGATCCGATTAATTCATGTACACTTTTGAAGACTTTCATTTCATTTCTCCTCCCCTCATATATAAGTTATCGCACCTTTTTAGTCGGTAAAATAAAATAGATGGTAAATAACGGATTTTCTTTGTTATTTACCATCTATTTTATTTTATTCCAGCTTAATGAACATAGACTAAAAACGCTACATCCTTATATCTTCTTCTGTATGACCCACATCCAGCAGACCGCAACGAACCATCAGCAGGAGATAAAAAAACCTTACTTTGCTGAAAGTTTTACTTTATTTTTTCTATCATTTTTAAAATAAGCTCAGCAGAATGAAGAGCTGCTGTTTCTAAAAACTGATCAAAAGAAATATTCGACTCCTTACCCGCAATATCAGAAAGAGAACGGATAATGACAAATGGTGTGCCAAATTGGTGAGCCACTTGAGCGATTGCTGCGGCTTCCATTTCAACTGCATATAAATCATTAAATTTTCCACGAACAAAGTCAACGCGAACAGGGTCATTCATAAAAGAATCTCCTGTAACGATTAACCCTTTGGCCACTTGAATATCTGTTATTTCTTTTGCTGCTTCCTCTGCAATAGCAAACAACTTTTCATCCGGAATGAAAGCTGCTGGTAATTGTGGCACTTGCCCATATTCATAACCAAAAATCGTTACGTCCACATCATGGTGACGAACTTCCGTTGAAATGACAACATCACCAACATTAAGTTCTCATGATATCCACCAGCAGAACCTGTATTAATGACTGCATCCGGTTTGAATTTTTCTAATAAAATCGTCGTAGACATTGCCGCATTTACTTTCCCAATGCCTGATTTTAACAGAATAACCTCTACACCATTTAGCTTACCCATATTAAACTCAGATCCAGCAATGGTCGTTTGCTGCAAATCCTCTAATTTATCTCGTAAAATTGTTACTTCTTCTTCCATTGCTCCGATAATCGCTACTTTCATTCACTAGACCTCTTCCTATAGTTTTTCAGCCTCAACAATCCAAACAAATTGATTGCAACGTTCAAAAGATGCCTTAAATCCATTTTCCTCAAATATATGTTGCAAAAAAGGAATCGTTGTATAATATTCCGTTGCTAAATCCGTTGCCAGCTTTAGCAAACCTGCATCCTTTGCATCTTGAATCGCTTGCTGATGTGCTCTTCCTTCGATTGATACATCGTATCAGCAAATACTATTTTACCACCTGAATGCAGCAATTTGCCATAGACAAGCAATCGCTTTTTGCTTTTCCTCATCCGTTAAATGATGAAAGGCATACGTACTTACTACCGTATCAACTTGCTTTTCTATTGTAAAATCAAGAAAATCACCATCAACAATATCCGCCTGACCATGTAACTTTGCAATTGCCTTCTCTCTCATGGCAGGAGACGGCTCAATCCCAGTTACCTCTAGCCCAGCTTTTAAAAGACGGGCTGTTAAGTTTCCTGTCCCTACTCCAAATTCTAGCACATGTCCATTTGAATACCTCGCTACTCGATCTAAAATTTTCTCATAATCTTTAAATACTTCTCGATATTCATCATCATGACTCGATACAGTATCATCATAATATTCGGCCCAATCTTCAAATACTTCAAGAAATTCTCTCCCCATCATACTCACCTTTCTATAGAAAAGGAGCAATCTAAAGCTCATCTCTCCTTTGTTATGTTCGTTTATAAGTGAGAAAAAAGTCAGCTCCTTCACATTCATTGTCTATAAATCACATAAATATAATATGATATATAGGTGAAACTGTTCTTCATTTAACATTATCGATGCAACTACACACAAAGAATGATAAAATGGCGTTATTAATAAAATGGAGGAATCCAAATTAATGAATTTACAATTAGATTTAATTGAAGATAAAGTTGAATTCTTCGAAGCAGAGAGTTTGAAAAACATTAGAAGAAAACATAGGAGCAAGAATCGAAATTAATAAGGCCATTATGCTGCAAGTACATTCCGTTTCTCATCAGATGCACGTTAGCGACGAAGGACGTCGATTTTATAGTGCGGTCGTTCATTTTAAGCTAAAGCGTTAGAAATAGCCAAATTACTGATAAAATAAAGAAGAGCTTGGCACAAAAATGTCCAAGCTCTTTCACATGTATTACTCAACTACATCACTATACAGGACTAATAAATAGCTATTTATCAATCCTTTGATCATCTCATATCATTTTGCTTTAATTCTTCCACTTTGACGGGCTTCCAGCCTTCCCCATCTACCCACTCAATATGCACTCGATAGGATTGTGGGTTTTGACCTGCTGAAACGGTACCAATTGCTGCATTTGGAGAACCACCATTTTTTAACCACCAAAGGCGCATACTCGCTTCATCAATTCCAGCACCATAAGCAATGGCTTTTGTCATCTCATTCCAATCTGTTGAACCTTTTTCAAATTGTGTCGTATGTACACCGGTTTGTTCCGTACCAATTGGTTTCCAGCTATCACTCGTATACGTATTTAACACATTTTGATCGCCGCTTCCAGCTATTTTGACAAGTTCAGGTTCTGATTCTGTTTTCTCATCCTCTTCTTTTACAACCTCTTCTTCTTCAATCTCTTCACTTGTAACTTCAACGGCTTTTGTTTCCTCGTTAGTTTCAGTATTTTTATTTATAGATTCTTCTGTTGTAATCGATTGGGCTGACTCTTTAGCTGTATTTTCCACATCATTTCCTGTAAAAATAGTAATGGCAACGATGACGATGAGTGCACAAACAATCGTAATGGAAACATTGTAGATTTTGTTTACTTTTCGTTTTTTTTCACGAAGATCAAGACGAGAATTCAAGATACTAGTCCTCCTTATCTTTTTCTTAACAACATCATTTTACCATGTTACACGATAAGATAGTATCCTACTTCTTTCGTTATTGTGTATTCATCCCATACAACATTTCGACAATATCTGAAAATAATGCGTTCATACTACTTGAGTTTTCAGTTGTATCCAAGCTAACGGTAACAAGCGCATATTTCGGTTCTTTATACGGAAAATAGCCGGCAAACCATTTATTCAGCTTTCCTTCTGCAATATTCGTTTGCGCTGTTCCTGATTTACCCGCAACCTCATAAGCAAGATTTTGTAAGGATGAACCCGTCCCTTTTGGTTCTGTCACTACTCCTCGAAGGAGCTTTTGTAATTTCATTGCTGTATACGGTGAAATATTCTCAGAATCTATACTTTGACTAGGAAAGTCAACAACAGTCGTGCCGTTATTAAACTCAATTTTGGCTACAGCTTTTACCATTTCTTTTTTGCCACCGCGTGCAATCGTCGCCATCATATTGGCAATGGCGAGTGGGGTCGTTTGAACATCCTGCTGTCCAATTGCCGTTTTGGCAATCATTTTATGATCTTTTTTTAATTGTTCCTCATGCCATACTTTTCCTGTTTGTTCACGATATAATTGGGTAACGCTCGTGTGATACACTTGACCATGCCAACCAGATTGACCAATCAACCCTAACTTTTCTGCATATTTCTCTAAAAAGTCCGGATTCTGTTCAGCTATTTCTGTTGCCAGCTCTGCAAACGTTTGATTGCAGCTTTGGGCAAAACTACTGTCAAAATTCAACATTCCGAGTGGGCGATTTAGTTCCGGCTTTCCATCAATCGTTCTATCACAATTAAATACACGACTAGGATTGACTAATCCATAATCAAGTGCGGCTGCAGCTGTCACGGTTTTAAAAATAGAACCAGGAGCTTTTTGCGTTGTCATCATATTAATAGAGCCCGCTCCATTCGGTTGATCTGAACGATTGGCTGGTCTAGAAACCATAGCTATAATTTCACTTTTTTCAATATCGAGTAACACAAGTCCTCCATTTTTTATTCCGTGCATGATCTACAAGTTGCTCAGCTTTTTCCTGAATGTCTTTGTCAATTGTCGTTACAACCTTAACAGGGTATAGAGGATTGGCTGGCTCCACATACTTTACATCCACACCAAATAATGGACCACCAGTTGCATCCACATGAAAAACTAACTTTGACTCCCCTTCTGATAGCAAAAACTCATCCAATGTTCGTTCTAAGCCTGTATCACCAATTCTGGTTTCTGCAGCCAATTTTAGATCTGGATAGCGTTCTTCTTTAATGGCCTCCGACTTAATCGTCGTGCCAATTAATTGTGCGGCTAATACTTGATTATTATAGACTTTTTGATTAACTGCATAAACACCAGGAATTTTTAATGCATTAATCTCTGCTGATTGACTTTCGGTCAACTTAATCGGTGTCTCGCCCCCAAAAGCAAAAGGTTTCTTTGCATTAGCTACTGCATGTTTCAATGTTTGCTCCGATACACCAATAATGTTTGCTACTTCATGAGCAGGCCATGTCATTTTTTTTAAAAATGGAAAAAGAACGAGCGTTGGAATTTCTTCATGAGCAAGCGGTTGACCATTTCGATCATAAAACTTCCCGCGACCATCATCTATCTTCAGTACTTGTGAACGCTGCTTCACACTTGCTTCAATTAAATTAATCTGATGCTTAGAAAACGATTCTGTTGCTACTAATTGAATTTGAACAAGCCGAGCAACTAAAAGCATAATAAAAGTAATTAACATAATAGCCGTTATCATCAATCGTCGTTTATGCATAACAACACCTCGTTATCATTGTTGACGCGATGAAGCATTTTAAACATCGAAAAGCGCAAGGCGCCCGTTTAGCGACGTTGATACTTTCCCGCTCCGTATGAGATAAAGGAAACACGAAGAGCGCGAATGCGCTTGTTCGTGTTGACTTATCGAATGGAGGAGCGGGAAGTCCAATAGTCGCTGGGCGCCTGGAGCTAGGCAGTTGTACTCATCGAGAACGCCATAAACTCTGGCGCACACAAAAAAGACGTGTGAACAACAGTTTCACACGTCTAAGGTTATACTCGTTTTAAAAAAGTCCTTTTATTAACTAATAGATACAATTTTCACTTGCATTTCGCCGCCTGGCGTTTGCACCGTTACTTGTTCCCCTACTTTTTTCCCGATTAAACTTTGAGCGATTGGAGAGTCATTTGAAATTTTCCCTTCAAATGGGTCTGCTTCAGCACTACCGACAATCGTATACGTTTCTTCTTCACCATCTGGAAGCTCGATAAAAGTAACAGATTTACCTATGGAAACGGCATCTGAAACTAAATCACTTTCTTCAATAATTTTTGCATTTCGGATCATATTTTCAAGTGTTGTAATTCTGCCTTCCACAAAAGCTTGCTCATCCTTTGCAGAATCGTATTCGGAATTCTCTGAAAGATCCCCGAAGCTTCGAGCAATTTTAATTCTTTCAACTATTTCTTTACGTTTAACCGTTTTTAAATGTTCAAGCTCTTGTTCTAGTTTTTCTTTACCTGCTTTTGTCATTGGAAATACCTTTTCAATTGCCAAATCGTTCACTCCTTAAAATTCACACAGCTAAAAGACACTGTGATATTTATGTATTGTTTTCAAAACTTGCCCCCAAATATATATAAGGGCGCGACCTTATTACGAGGTCGCGCTTTGAACTAGGTGCATCCCTAGTATAATAAGTGACTGCAAAAAGCAGTCAACCATTTAACTATCTTAAGATAGAGTATGACTCTTCCCTTAATTTGTCTAGTCTTTTTTTAAAAGCCTTAAAAATTCACTTACCTTTATTTATGCTATGTTATTACAAAATAGACGTTTGTTCAAGAATTGTTTCCCTCTTAATTCTCTTTACGCATCATGTTATTGGCATATACTGGATGATCCACTTTAATCCGAACGATTTGTAATGGGTGACGAGCTGCATCTAGCTCGCTTCCATCCTCGTCATCAATAATCACGCCAACTCTTTGGCTAAAGTTTTCAATTTCTGGACCAAAAAATTCTATTTCATCCCCAGGTTTGAAATAATTTCGTTGCTGCAACGTCGCCATTTGCGTTTCTGGATCGTAATCTAACACAAGTCCAGCGAAATCATAGCTAGGTTTTACAGCATGCGTGCCAAACAATTGTTGCTTATACCCAGGAATATTTCCTTCCATAAAAGCAGGAGCTGTCGGACGGTTCGCACATTTAGCTAATTCCTCTACCCACTCTGGCTTAATCGAGAAGTTTTCTGGGTCAGCACAATACGCATCAATTACTTTACGATATACACTGATTACAGTCGCAATATAATGAATAGATTTCATACGACCTTCTACTTTTAAACTGTCCACACCAATCTCAATCATTCTTGGTAAGGATTCCAGGAGTTTTAAATCTTTCGGACTCATCGCAAATGGTGCATCCTTTTCATCAAAAAGGGCTTGCTCGCCATCTTGATCTAATTCATATAAATCATAATCCCAACGACAAGATTGGCAACATCCGCCTCGATTTGAATCACGAGCTGTCATATGATTAGAAAGGGTACAACGACCAGAATAAGCAATACACATCGCCCCATGAACAAATGATTCAATCTCAATATCGACTTTTTCCTTCATCAATTGAATCTCATCCGCACTTGTTTCACGTGCTAATACGACACGCTCTGCCCCTTCTTCTTTCCAATATTGAACTGTTCTCCAGTTTGAAATCGATTGTTGCGTACTTAAATGGATTTCAATTTCTGGAGCAACTCGACGGCAGGTTTCAATAATTAACGGATCAGCTACGATAATACCTTGCACACCAGTATCTTTTAAACCTGTTAAATACTCTTCTAAACCATCAATATTTTCATTGTGGGCAATAATATTTGTTGTTACATACACTTTTGCGCCATATTTTTTAGCAAACTCTACGCCCTCTTTTATTTCTTCAAGAGAAAAGTTATCGGCATTCGAACGTAATCCATACTCTTGTCCACCGATAAAAACAGCATCTGCACCGTAATGAACGGCAATTTTTAATTTTTCTAAATTACCTGCAGGTGCAAGCAACTCTGGCTTTTTCACAATTACTCTTTTTCCATCGACAATCTTAGAAATTTTATCAGCAATAGCGTTCAAGGCTATTCCTCCTTATTTAGAAAAGCGCAAGGCGCCCGTTTAGCGACGTATGGTACTTTCGCGCTCCGCATGAGATAAAGGAAACACGAAGAGCGATAGCAATTCGATGTTGACTTATCGTAAGGAGGAGCGGGAAGTCCAATAGTCGCTGGGTGCCTGGAGCTAGACATTAGTACTAGTTGAAAATTTTATATATTATATTTTATACTTTCTAACCTCTTAATAAACCGTTTCTTTAAAGAAGAAACCTGTATCTAAACGACGATGCTCTGGTTGAATGGCTTCAATTTTTGCATAAAGCTCCTCTTTCACATCCTCATAGCGATCTGGATCTTCTACACATAAATCAATCGCTTCGCGGTATAATTTTGTCGTTTCAATAATATATTCTGGCGTTTGCAAAATCCCATCAATTTTAAACGAATCAATTCCTGCTTCGATTAACTCTTGAAGCTCATCGATTAAACACATGTCATTTGGACTCATAATATGAGTTCCATTTTCATCTTCAAAAATTGGATATTTATTATCTCGTTCCTTATCGTGTAGGAACATATTTCTTTGTTGTTTTACATTTTCAATTTTTAAAGCTTTTCCTTGATATTCAAAATAATTACCTAACAAAGAACGCTTCGATTGAAACATACAGGTCATGCCATGAACTTGAACTTCAATCTCCACTTCAGCATTTTCTTTCATTTCAATGACTTCATCCATACTAATTTCTCGAGCAGCTACAGCCCGTACTGAACCTCGACGTCCCCAGTAATTAGCGGTATACCAGTTTGTCGCTAGCATTTCAGGATTCCAGTGTAGTGGCATATCTGGTGCAGCTACACGAGCAGCCATTAATACAGCAGGATCTCCCCAAAGAATACAATCAGCTCCTGCTTCTTTTAGAAACGTAATATATTCTTCTAATTCATCGACTTTTTCATTATGAAAAAGGGCATTCATCGATACATATACTTTTTTATTTGCTTTATGTGCGATTTCAATTGCTTGTTTTACATCTTCACGCGTAAATTCTCCTGGCAAGCGTAGAGCATAACGCTGCTCACCAATGACAAAGGCGTCTGCACCCGCATCAATTAGTGGTTGTACGTCCTCTACACTTGTAGGAGTTACGAGTAATTCAGGCTTTTTCATTTTGTTCACCTCTATGTTTACTAATCGCTATCCCATCACCAATCGGTAAAATGACTGTGTCATAGTTTGGATGACTTAATAGCCATTGATTAAAGTTTTGAATTCTTTTTATGAGCCCACGTTTACGTCTTGGCGTAATACTCGCTAAATCCTCAGCAACTAAGCCCTTAAATAATACATTATCAGTAATGATTATGCCATCATGACGCAGCAAGGGTTCGTATAACTCAAAAAAACGACGATATTGACCTTTCGCCGCATCCACAAAAATAAGATCAAATGAACCATGTTCTTTCACTTGCTCAAAGGCCTCTAAGGCATCTGACTCAATCAAGGTAATACGATCACTAAAACCAGATTTAGTAAAGTTTTGCTTTGCTGCCTGGATTCGCTTCTCAATCCGCTCAATCGTCACAATACGGGCATTGGGCAACGTTTCTGCCATTCGAATCGCTGAATAGCCAATCGCTGTTCCTAATTCTAAAATAGCTTGAGGACGTTGAATCCTTAAAAACTGTAGCAATGTTGCCATTCCCTCAGGCTCCATGATCGGAACATGCTCAACTTCAGCATATTCTTCCATCTCTTTTAATAACCCTGTCCGCTCTGGAATAAGCGATTGAAGATATGTTTCTATTTTACCGTCCAAGGTTCGTTCCTCCAATTAAAAGCGTAAGGCGCCCGTTTAGCGACGTATGATACTTTCCCGCTCCGTATGAGATAAAGGAAACACGAACGAGCGCAAGCGTCGATGTTGACTTATCGAGTGGAGGAGTGGGAAGTCTAGTAGTCGCTGGGCGTCTGGAGCTAGACATCTGTACTCATCGAAAATTATATACTTTCTTATCCAATAAGAAAAACCCGACAACTGCCGAGTCTAAAAATAACTGTGACTTTTTTACTTTCACTATTCTACCATAGAACCAAGGGGAAAGTGAATACTTCTCCCTTGGTAGATTCAATCAAGCCTATTAATTATTGGTAATATGTTCAGCTTTTTTTGTATTATGCTCAGCCAATGTTGTCGAGTATAGCACATCACCCTCTGGAGTTGCTAAGAAATACAAGTATTTTGTCTCTTCTGGCTCGAGTGTTGCTTTAATTGATGCTTTACCAGCATTGGCAATTGGGCCCGGTGGTAAACCTTTATGTTTATACGTATTATAAGGGGAATCAACTTCTAAATCCTTATAGTACACACGTTCACTATGCTTCCCTTTTGCATACAAAACTGTTGGATCAGTCTGCAATGGCATTCCCTGATCTAAGCGATTGTAAAAGACCGAAGCTATTTTACTACGATCCACTTTTTCTGTTGCTTCTTCTTCCAAAAGCGAAGCCATCGTTAAAAGCTTATGCGTAGAAAACTTTTGCTCTGCCATTTGTGCCTGATACTCCAGTAACACTTTTTCCGTTTGCTTCAACATGGCTGTAACAATCGTATCGAGCGTTGGAGTTTCTTCTTCAAAATCATATGTTGCTGGAAATAAATATCCCTCTAGTGGATACTTAATATCTTTTTGAAATATATCATCCGTTAATAGAGATGGGAAACTTATCTTGCATTCGCTTAATAAATTTCTCATCATTTAATGTCGCAAACACCTTTTTCGGATTTTGATCTGTTTTTTCTGCGACAATTTCAGCGATTTGCACAAGTTGCTTACCTTCAGGAATTGTAATTTTTAAAGCAACTTCCTTCATCATTTTTCCTGTTTTAATCGTATCTACAATCTCCTGAATCGTCATTGACGGAGAAAGAGTATACTGTCCAGCCTGAAAGCCAGATTCATTGCGAAACTTAATATAGTATTTAAAGACATGGGCATTCTTAATTATTTCTTCCTCTTTAAGCAAAGCGGAAATCGTGGAAAGTGAAGAACCAATTGGAATTTCTACTATTTTTTCAGTGTTGTCATTTTTATCGACTGGCTTTAATGCTGAACTGATATATAGGTATCCACCTACTCCTACCACTATGATTATCGCCATCATGGCTAATATAATTCTTAATACAATTTTACGAACAATCATTGCATCTCCCTGCTGCTCTAATAACTTCTCTCTTATCTCTTCTTTTTTCGATTGCTTTGAGTCCAATTCCCTTCCCCCTCACCGACAACAAATAAACAAAATTGGCGAAATTCTATATTTCCCACTCTCTATTTATGACAAACGCTCACAACCTTTGTCAATAGCTGTCGATAAAAAAAGCGGAAGGCGTCCATTAGTCATTAGGCACCTTGCACTAGCCTTCAGTACTCGTCCAAAAGCTTATACCTATTATTCCAAAAAAAACTGACCCTCAAATAAAGAGGGTCAGCTTATATCTTATTCTTCGCCTTCTTGATCTAGGAATGTATTCAACATTTCTTCAATCATATCCCATTCCTCATCTGTTTCGATAGGAGAAAGCTCGCCATCTTCATTGTTTTCGCTTGGTACAAATGAAGAAGCATGAATTTCAATTTCTTCATCTTCATTATCAGAAATTGGGTAATATAAAACATATGATTTATTAAATTTGTCTGAGTCAAAAGTAAACAATATTTCACAAAGTTGCTCGTTTCCGTTTTCATCGACTACAGTAATATTTTTTTCACCATTTTCCATTTTTTCACCTCATAGAGTATTTGTTTGTCTATCTAAGAAACCTTGTAAAATCATGACAGCAGCCATCTTATCAATGACTTTTTTCCGTTTACTTCGGCTAACATCTGCTTCTAAAAGCACACGTTCTGCAGCCATTGTTGTTAATCGTTCATCCCAAAGGAAGACAGGAAGCTTGAATTTTTTTTCTAAATAAGCTGCAAATTCTTGACTTGCCTCACCACGCGGTCCAATTGTCCCATTCATATTTTTAGGGAATCCTAGAACAATCTTTGAAACTTCATGCTCTTGAATAATTTCACCAAGTCGCTTAATTCCAAAATCTTTCGTGGCTTCGTTAATTTTAATTGTTTCTAATCCTTGTGCGGTCCAGCCCATGGCGTCACTAACCGCCACACCAAGTGTTTTTGACCCTAAATCTAATCCCATTGTTCGCATTAGTAATCCTCTCGACGGTTCTTTAAATACGATTTCACCAATTCTTCAATAATTTCATCACGCTCTAGCTTACGAATAAAATTTCTTGCATCATGATGTCGTAGGAATATAGGCTGGATCACCTGATAATAAATAGCCAACAATTTGATTAATCGGATTGTACCCTTTTTCTTGAAGAGCTGAATACACTTGAAGTAATACTTCTTGTACATCTCTTTCAAATGGTTCTTCTGGAAAATTAAATTTCATCGTTTTATCAAAGGAACTCATGGTCATGCACCTCTCCTCTGCGTCGAGACTTCCATATTAATTCATATTGTACAACACTTCTTACTAATTATGAAAGAGAACGCACCCATTCTTCAACAAAATCAAGTGCTGTATCTAATTTTGCTGGATCTTTCCCACCAGCTTGAGCCATATCTGGACGACCACCGCCGCCTCCGCCGCAGCGAGTTGCAACTTCTTTAATTAATTTACCAGCATGGTAGCCTTTATCTATATAATCCTTTGTCACACCCGCAATTAAATTTACTTTGTCACCTTGAGCAGAGCCAAGTACAAGAATAACTGGATCCAATTTTTGTTTCAAATCATCTGCCATTGCACGTAAGTTATTCATATCCGTTGCTGGAACTTTAGCCACCAACACATTGACACCATTTACTTCTTTTACTTTTGAAACTAGATTTCCAGCTTCAATATTACTTAATTTTGCAGATAGGCTTTCATTTTCACGCTGTAATTCTTTCGCTTCCGCTAGAACAGCTTCCACACGTGCAGGCACATCTTTCATATTCGTTTTTAATTTAGCTGCAGCCTCTTTTAATGTATGAATTTGATCTGCCATTAGCTTGTAGGCACCTGCTCCTGTAACAGCCTCAATACGACGAGTACCTGCACCAATTCCACTTTCAGAAACAATTTTAAACAAACCGATAACAGCTGTATTTGGAACGTGACAGCCACCACAAAGCTCTAGACTATAGTCACCCATTTGAACAACACGTACGATTTTGCCATATTTTTCACCAAATAAGGCCATAGCCCCCATTGCTTTCGCTTCATCAATATTTTTCAGATCAATATTTACATCTAAGCTTTCCCAAATTTTTTCATTACAATCGTTTCAATTTGTTCTAATTCTTCTGCTGTAATTTGACCAAAATGCGAGAAGTCGAAGCGAAGTCGATCTGGCTCAACAAGCGATCCTGCTTGATTAACATGTGTTCCAAGAACATCTTTCAATGCTTGATGTAAAAGATGTGTCGCTGAATGGTTTTTAATAATTTGACTGCGGTTTGCTTCATCAACAGTAGCCACAACTTGTGCATCGGTTGATAAAGTGCCAGCCGCAACGATTACACGATGAAGATTTTGTCCATTTGGCGCTTTTTGTACATCTAAAACGTCTAATTTGACAGCATCACTAGAAATCGTTCCTTTATCGGCAATTTGACCGCCGCTTTCCGCATAAAATGGTGTTTGATTCAAAATAATTTGTACTTCTTCACCTTCATGTGCTTCCGTAATTAACTCTCCATCTTTCACAATCGCCACAACCTGCGCTTCTACTTGAAGTTGGTCGTAACCAACAAATTCACTGGCTACTTTTACATCACCTAGCACGCCGCCTTGAATTTGCATGGAATCTACATCTTGACGAGCTCGACGTGCACGTTCACGTTGTGCTTCCATTTCTTTTTCAAAGCCTTCGTGATCAACCGTCATATTTTCCTCTTCAGCATATTCTTCTGTTAATTCAATCGGGAATCCGTACGTATCATACAAACGGAACGCATCCTCACCTGGAATGACACTTAAACCTTGTTCTTTTTCCTTTTTAATTACATCATATAGAATGGTTAAGCCGTCATGAAGAGTTTCATGGAAACGCTCTTCTTCATTTTTTACAACTTTAGCGATAAATTCTTTATTTGATAATACTTCAGGATAGAAGTCTTTCATAATTTCACCGACAACAGGTACTAATTCAAACATGAATGGTTTGTTAATATTAATTTGTTTCGCATAACGGACTGCACGGCGTAATAAACGACGTAATACATAGCCTCGTCCTTCATTAGATGGAAGTGCCCCATCACCTACCGCAAATGTAACCGTACGAATATGGTCGGCAATGACTTTAAACGCAACATCCGTTTCTTTATTAGCCCCATATTTCACATCTGTAAATTGTTCTACTGCTTGAATGATTGGCATAAACAAATCTGTATCAAAGTTCGTTGGCACATTTTGAACAACAGATGCCATACGTTCAAGCCCCATGCCTGTATCAATATTTTTCTTAGGCAGTGGCGTATATGTACCATCTGGATTATGATTGAATTGCGAGAAAACTAGATTCCAAACCTCTAAATGACGTTCATTTTCTCCACCAGGATATAATTCTGGATCATTCGGATCATCGCCATATTCAGGTCCACGATCATAGAAAATTTCTGTATTAGGACCACTTGGACCTTCACCAATATCCCAGAAATTCTCTTTCAAACGAATAATTCTTTCCTCTGGAATCCCAATTTTTTTATTCCAAATTTCATATGCTTCATCATCTTCAGGGTGAATCGTCACCGCTAATTTATCTTTTTCGAAGCCAATCCACTTTTCATCCGTTAAAAACTCCCATGCCCAAGTGATTGCTTCTTCTTTAAAATAATCACCAATAGAAAAGTTTCCTAGCATTTCAAAGAATGTATGGTGACGTGCTGTTTTCCCTACATTTTCAATATCATTTGTACGAATTGCTTTTTGTGCGTTTGTGATTCTTGGATTTTCAGGGACTACTCGTCCATCAAAATATTTTTTTAATGTTGCTACTCCAGAGTTAATCCATAATAAAGATGGATCTTCATGTGGAACAAGAGAAGCACTTGGTTCAATGCTATGTCCTTTTTCTTTAAAAAAATCAAGATACATTTGGCGTATCTCAGCGCCAGTTAAATTTTTCATCTATTTTTTCCTCCTTTAATTTTTAGACATTAGAAAACAAAGCTTATTGTCCTTACTAGCAACAAGCAACTGTTTTTATACTTTAGTACTTTAGATTGATAAAGCGTTTTAAAGTATAAAAAACCCCATCCCAAAAACAGGGACGAGGATTGACTCGCGGTACCACCCTGATTATAGACTAAAAAACAGTCCATCACCTTCAACTAGCCTTAACGCGGCGAAACGGCAGGTATTAGCTGCTCTCCGGACTAGCTTTCTGCTGTTCCTAATCTAAAATCCTTTCAGCCAAGGGATTTCTCTCTAATAAGATGGACTTCAGCATACTTGATCCTTCAACGAATTATCTATTCTCTAGTATTTTATGCACTACCTTTTTATTTGTCAATAAGCGGTTCTTTCTTTCTGAAGTGAACACGGGCATGTAACATGACAACCTTTAATACAGCTAAAATGGGAATAGACAAAATCATTCCGACAATACCACCCACTTCTTCTCCGGCCAATAAAGCAAGCATAATCAATAATGGGTGCATATGCAGGCTCTTTCCCACAATGAGCGGTGATAGAATATTACCTTCAATAAATTGCAATACTAGCACAATAATGATAACCGTTATGACCATTTTTACTGATATTGTTGCAGCGATAATAAGAGCAGGAATCGCACCAATAATTGGTCCAAAATATGGAATAACATTTGTAATACCAATTGTAATCCCTAATACTAATGGATATCTCATCCCAAATATCCAAAATAATAAAATTGCCACAACACCAATTGCTGCACAAAGGAGCAATTGGCCACGAATGTATCCACCTAGTGATGTATCCACATCTCGTAAAAAGGCACGTCCCTGAATTCGCCACTTTTTTGGCGTCATATACCAAATCATTTTTTTTAACTCATCATAATCTTTTAACATATAAAAAGCGATAAACGGAATAAGTGCAAATAATATCAGGAAGTCGAATATTTTCATCGTATAATTCATCATGTTATCTGCAAACTCATTTATTTGTCTCTCTAATACATACATTCCTTGTTCAATTCGCTCCTGTATATCAAATGGCCAATTGGATGTCTGGTGTTCTAGCTGTTCCATCCACCTCTTATATTGCTCAATTAAACTAGGTACACTTGCAGAAAGTTCTTGAATTTGATTAAAAATCATCGGAATGCCCTTATATATACTAAAACCCACACCACCAAAGAAAAGTACATAAATAAGAGTTACGGATACCCCTCGCTTCATTCCTTTCTGATGCAACGCCTCTACAATTGGATGAAGTAAATAACTAATAAAAGCACCGATAAAAAAAGGCAATAAAATGATGAATAATATCGAGATAATTGGTCCCCACATTGGCTTTAACTTCATAAAAGTAAAAAAAACAATAAAAAGTAGAAATAAAAAACCAAGTCGATAAAACCATTTTAAGCGTATATCCACATTCAACCACCCCCTTGTTAGCTTTTTACATTGGTAATGTTTTATGCATGGTTTGACAGAGATTTGCTCAGCAACTAAAATTTTTAGCTTTAGCAGAAATGTTAACCTTCCAGGTGCAAAAATATAGCCCTCGCATAAAAGTAGCGAGGGCTAATTCTCTATTAAAACATAGCTTTTAATTTTTTTCTCATTCTTTTAAGACTTTTATTAATGATTTTCATGTTCCCGAAGTTTCGTCTGGCCATCTCTTGCCACCTCTTTTCTTTACATCGTAAAGCGGCGATCATCTTCTTCAAATAAATCGTCTAAGGAGCTAAGACTACCATCTTCTTCGACCTGATGTGTCAATATAAGACCACTTGCAACTGTCATTTCAATAAAACAACTCCAGCAATAAAATTGATTTACACCAATTTTACCAATATCCTTACTATGACAATTGGGACATTTTATTTCCAAAATGGACACCTCACTGTTTTGATACTGAAACGATGATGGCATCCTCTCCATACACAGGCGGCTGCTCTGATGTCACGAGCTTACTTTCAGAAAAAAAACCATCGGTTGTTTCATATGCTACAATATTGCCCACTTTTTCCATAAAATATACATCTTGGAGCAATCCTAATTCTTCTCCCTGATCCGAAAAAATCATGCTTCCAAGCCATTCATCTTTGTTCAGCCTTATGCCGGATACCGGAAATGAGTCTTGAAATACACTAGATACAATAACTCCATCAGGTCCAAATGAAGATACTTCCTCTAATGCTACATGGACATTTTTTTTGAAAAATTTATGTTGTTGAACGACAATTCCTGTCACTTTTCCCGCTTCCGATATCAATAGATCATTCACTATTCCAAGCTTTTGACCATCACTTGTAAAAACCTGTAAGCCTTTTAATAAAGAAAACGTCCGCAAAGTCATTCCACCTTCCCGAACATTACTAGTATTCCGCAGCTCCCGAAAAAGATAAGCTGAAACGATTTCCATATAAGAAAAGCGGAAGGTGCCCGTTCAGCGACGTAGGGACTGGACCGCTTCGCAGGGAGATAAAGGAAACACGAAGAGCGATAGCGATTCGATGTTGACTTATCGAGTGGAGGAGCGGGAAGTCCATTAGGCGCTGGGCACCTGGAGCTAGACACCAGTACTCGTCGAAAACTTCTTTCTTAATTCTTTCACAAAAAAACAAGCTCAAAACCGAAGTTCAAAGCTTGTCTCACATAAAATCATATGGGGTTATATCTCTCATTCCAATCATCGGATCAGCATTTCTAAATACATCAAGATATGACTCATACACAGGCTCAACTGACGCTTGTTTTTGCTCTTGATCCTGTTTGTCCTCTTGACTTTCTATACCTTCACGCAATTTTTCCAACAAAGTTGTCCGTCTTCTCGTCTCATCATTTCGCTCGACACCAAGTCGAAATGCTTCTTCCTCTCCGCAAATAATTAAAAAATTCTTACTGCGCGTAATCGCTGTATACAATAAATTTCGACGTAGCATACGATAATAGCTACGAACTACAGGCAAAATGACAATGGGGAATTCACTTCCTTGTGATTTATGAATCGAGCAGCAATACGCGTGTGTAATTTGATTTAAATCCTGCTTCGTATAGGTTACTTCAATTCCATCAAAGGAAATAATAACTTTATCGACATGATCCGTATTTTCTTTCGCAAATAAAATCGTCACAATCTCGCCCATATCGCCGTTAAAAACGCCTTCTTCCGGCTGATTAACAAGCTGTAATACTTTATCTCCTGTTCGATAGACGACATCACCAAATTTCAACTCACGACGTTTTTTCTCAGGGTCCCCATTCAATACCTGTTGAAGCATTTTATTTAAATTATCAATCCCTGCAGGACCCCTATACATCGGCGCAAGTACCTGAATATCGCGAGCACTAAACCCTTTTTTTCGTGCATTTTGCACGATTTTCTCAACCACACCGGCAATCTGATTTGATTGACATGTAATAAAAGAACGATCAGCTTGTTGCTTTGTCACATCATGTGGCAAATGCCCTTTTTTCATTTCATGTGCTAATTCGATAATCGAAGAACCGTCTGCTTGACGATAAATATGCTCAAGTGCCACTGTTGGAATGACTTTCGCTGCTAATAAATCCTTTAATACCTGACCCGGTCCAACAGAAGGTAATTGATCTTCATCACCAACGATAATCAGTTGCACATGCTCAGGCAACGCCTTAAATAATTGATGAGCGAGCCATGTATCGACCATCGACATCTCGTCAATAATGACAATACGCCCTTCAATAGGATTTTCAGGTCCATGTGCAAAGCCTTCGCCACCATTCCAGCCAAGTAAACGATGAATGGTCACAGCTGGTAGTCCAGTCGACTCTGCCATTCTTTTCGCGGCTCTACCTGTTGGTGCGGCTAATACAAACGGAAATGGATCATCTTCTTTTTTATAGTCTTTCACATCCATCGACACGCCATGAAGCTCACTATATAGTTCAACAATTCCTTTAATAACAGTCGTTTTCCCTGTACCTGGACCACCCGTTAATATCAGCATTGGAGATCCGAGCGCTATTTGAATCGCCTCTTTTTGCGCTGGAGCATAGGACACCCCTAAACGCTCCTCTAGATCACCTAGCGCCAATAAAAATTCCGATTCTGGAAACTGATCCGCGTATTCAGTTTGTTGGAGAAGCCGATGAATATTAGTGACAATCCCTTTTTCCGAATAAAATAAAGAAGGCAGATAAATACGTGTTTCTTCAATTACAATTTTATTTTCTACTTCTAAATGCACAATTTCTGCAGAAATTTCCGTGAACTCGATGACGTCTCGCTTATTTTCCTCCAATAAACGTTTAACCGATCTCTAAAAGCTCCTCCGCTTCGATATAGACATGTCCATCCTGCATACACCCTGTTTCTAGCGAATATAAGCAGGCCGCTTTTATACGATCCGAGTGACTTCCGGAAATCCCAAGCTGAAAACCAAGCTCATCAGCACGTCCAAAGCCGATTCCTTCAATATCTTCAACAAGCTTATAGGGATTCGATTGAATAATTGAAATCGTTTCCTGCTTATACATTTGATAAATTTTCATGGAAAGCTGCGGACCAAAGCCATATTGATTAAGGGCAATCATGACTTGCTCAAGTCCTTCATTTTCAAGCAACGTATCGTAAAGACTCTTTCGCTTTGTCACCAGACAGTCGAGGAATATTGTCAAGGACAGAGGGTTGCGCTAAAATTTTTGAAATCGCATTTTCACCAAGTGTTTCAACGATTGTTTCGGCCGTTTTTTTACCAATGCCTTTGAACATGTCCCCAGACAAATAAGCCACAATACCTTCCTTAGATTGCGGTAAATCCTTACGAAAATGTTCGACGTGAAACTGAAGACCAAAGCGAGGATGCTCCTTCATAGCTCCATAAAAAATATAGGTTTCATGCTCATGAATGCGGGGAAAATAACCAGTCACCACTGCTTCCTTTTCATCATAATTGAGATTTGTTTCATCTAAACGAATCCTTACAACCGAGTACATATTTTCTTCATTATGAAAAATCGTCACTAAATGACGGCCTTTCATATATAGCTTTTCCTCAGCAAATAAATCTAAAGCGTTTTGTTGACTCAAAGCCTCTCCCCACCTTTCATAGTCCTATTAGTTTTCTTCGTGTTCAGCTTGCATGTCTTCCATCAATTTTTTTCCATGAGCTGCAAGCATATGATCCGACTGAGCTTCTAGCGCTTTTTCAAAATAGGTAATCGCTGCTGCTACATCATCACGATGACCAGCAAACGCTACACCTAAATTATAATAAGCATCTGCATGCTGTGGATCTTGTTCAATGACAATAGTTAAGCTGATGGATTAATTCATCATACAGCTCCGCATTTGCCAGGCAAAGGGCGAATTGAAAGCGTGCATCTACGTCTTCTGGATTTAGCTCGACCGTCCGCTGTAAATAAGGCATAGCTAATTTTGCTTGATCCAATGCCATCAAGGTTAGTCCTAGCATAAAGTATGCATCACTATTATCTAAACCATGACGGATTGCTGCTTCGAACATATCCTTGGCTTCTATTAATTTGTCAGTTTCATAATATAAATTTCCAAGTGAATAATAGGCCGCCGCTGCATGTTCATCTAGTTCCAAGGCTTTTTGATAAAAACGAATCGCCTTCTCATATTCACCAACTGCTGTTAATACATTTCCAAAGTTTATGTATGCTACAGGCTCAGACGGATTTTCCTCAATCGCCTCATTAAAAACCTTCGCTGCTTCCTCATATTTTCCTTCTTGCATATATTGAATGCCTTGTTGATTTTTATCCATATTCTCACGCTCCTATTTTTCTACAAAAAGTATACCATAACTAGAGTTTCGTATTGAATTACACTTTATTTTCAGTGAATAAATTGCGAACTTTCGGTAATAATCTTTATTTTTTCGTTAATTAGCTTAAGATTTTCCATAATAAATCCTCATATGCATTAGAAAAACACGACTTATCGCCCCAATGGCGAAAGTCGATGTTGCATCTTTACTATCGTCCATTAGATATAAATTCTGATAGTACAAAAAAGGGCCCTTAGCTGTCATGATTAGCTAAGGCCCTGCTTTTTACCCTACATACGTTAGTTTTTCACCATGCTTAAATACTTCATCAATCGTACCTCCACCAAGGCAAACCTCACCATCATAGAAGACGACTGCTTGTCCTGGTGTAATGGCGCGAACTGGTTCAGCAAAAATAACTTCTACATCCCCATTTTCAAATACCTTCACGGTAACCCCACTATCTTTTTGACGATAACGGAATTTCGCCGTACACTTGAATTCAGCTGCTGGTGCAGATCTGCCACCCAACTCATATGAACAGCTTTTAATGAATCGGAATACAGGACATCATTATCAAAGCCTTGGCATACATATAAAATATTTTGTTTTAAATCTTTACCCGCAACAAACCAAGGATCGCCGCTACCACCAATTCCAAGCCCATGACGTTGCCCGATGGTATAATACATCAACCCATCATGCTTACCCATAACTTTTCCATCCATCGTCATCATTTTACCAGGCTGTGCTGGCAAATAGTTACTTAAGAATTCTTTAAAATTACGTTCTCCAATAAAACAAATGCCCGTTGAATCTTTTTTCGTTGCTGTGGCCAGTCCTGCTTCTTTCGCAATTTCACGCACTTTTTTCTTTTCGATATGTCCGAGTGGGAACATTACTTTTTCCAATTGAGTTTGTGTCAATTGATTTAAGAAATACGTTTGGTCTTTATTTTCATCAATACCGCGAAGCATTTTATATTCACCATCACGGTATTCCACTTGTGCATAATGACCAGTTGCTAAATAATCCGCTCCAAGACTGACGGCATGCTCAAGGAATGCTTTAAATTTAATTTCTTTATTACACATGACATCTGGATTCGGTGTTCGTCCTGCTTTATATTCATCTAAAAAGTAGGTAAATACCTTATCCCAATATTGTTTTTCAAAATTGACAGCATAATAGGGAATGCCAATTTGATTACAAACAGCAATGACATCATTATAATCCTCTGTTGCCGTACAGACACCAAATTCATCCGTATCATCCCAGTTTTTCATGAAAATCCCGACTACATCATAGCCTTGTTGTTTCAAAAGCAGGGCCGCCACAGAAGAATCGACGCCACCTGACATACCAACAACGACACGTGTATCTTGTGGTGCTTTTTTCATTTCTTCACCTCTTTTGTATCACTATGACTCCAAAATATTAAGGAGTATCATTAAAATTTTGAAGGAGAAATCCTTACTGCTCTTTTAGTCGTTGACACCAATCTTTTAACGATTTTCACTGTTGCAAGCGCAGCATTTTGAATTTCTTCTTCCGTATTGTTTAAGCCGAAGCTAAAGCGAATTGAATTTTTTGTACGCTCTGAATGTTTTCCAAACATCGCCACAAGCACATGTGACGGGTCAATAGAGCCTGCTGTACAAGCGGAACCGCTCGATACGGCAACTCCAGCCAAATCCAAATTAACAAGCATTGATTCAACATTCGTCCCTGGAAAGCTCACATTTAGTACATGAGGCAGTGATTTTTCCAAACAGCCGTTAATGTCATATTGTATACCAGCTTCAGCAAATACGGCAAGTAGAATGTCTTTTGAAACCTGCGATATCGTTCACTTTTTTCTTTCATTGTATCCTGGGCAATTTTCACAGCTTCAGCAAACCCAGCAATGGCTGGCACACTTTCTGTACCTGCACGGCGTTTGCGTTCTTGCTCACCGCCATACGTATGTGGTTGAAGCTTCACACCTTCACACGCATATAAAAATCCAATCCCTTTTGGACCGTTAATTTTATGAGCAGACACACTTAATAAATCCACACCTAATTTCTTCACATCAATCGGGATTAAGCCATACGCCTGTACAGCATCGGTATGAAAATACGCTTGATGAGTCTGCAAAAGCTGACCAATTTCAGCGATCGGCTGAATCGTACCCACTTCATTATTACCGAACATCACCGAAACTAAAATGGTATCATCCCGAAGTGCTGCTTGCACATCAACAGCAGAAATAAGCCCCGCTTTATCTACTGGTAAATACGTGACCTCAAATCCACTTTTCTCCAAATATTGGCAAGTATGCAAAATGGCATGATGCTCAACAGCTGTCGTAATAATATGCTTGCCCTTCTCTTTATTAGCCTCCGCTACACCAATTAGCGCCGTATTATCAGCTTCTGTTCCACCACTTGTAAAAATAATTTCATTTCTTCCTGCCCCAATACTTGCCGCAATCGTCGACCTTGCTTCATCTAGAATATGTCGTGATTGTCTACCGAATGCATGAATGCTTGACGGATTCCCAAAATCACTGGTCATCACTGTCAGCATCCTATCAATGACATTCGGATGCATCGGTGAAGTCGCAGCATGATCTAAATAAATTCTGTTCACTTTTAATCCTCCATATGAAAAAACGTGATTTTTTCATTTATATAAACTACAGAAAGCACCGTTATATAAACAGTGCTTTACAAATATACTTTGCTATTAAAAATATACCCTAATCATACAGAAATACCATACTCATTAAATATAGTACATATAAGAATCATGTTCCTCAGTTTCCTTATAATTGGCTAAATCTAATAAGGTTGTATTATCTAATACTTCTTTCACCGCATCACGAATTCGAATCCAAAGCTGACGCTTGATTGGTTCTTCATCTTCAATTCCCTCAACTGGAGTAATCGGTCCTTCTAAAACACGAATGACATCCCCAGAAGTAATCTCTTGTGGTAATCTTGATAAAATATACCCACCATATGCACCTCGAACACTTTTTACTAAGCCCGCATTACGAAGCGGTGCAATAAGTTGCTCTAAATAGTGCTCAGACAAATTATGCGTTTGGGCAATAGACTTTAATGATTTTGGTCCCTCTCCATAATGCTTTGCAACTCTATCATGATTGTTAATCCATAGCGACCTTTAGTAGAAATTTTCATAATATATACACCTCAAATTTTATCCGTATCTTTTAATTATGATGAAATTATAGCATATTATCATTTGAAATGCATACTTTCATCCACAATACTCATATCAATTAAATCGGAAAACATCTATTTAGTCGTTAGCCTACCTTAAAATATGTAGATAAAACAGGTAAATCCTTAGCACCTCTCTGTTGTTTTGCTTCCGGATCATCCATTCATTTCGCCTTTACCATTAATATGTTACTTTATTATAGAAAGGAGATGATCGTTTATGAGTATTAAACCGCTTGCCTTTCGAATGCGTCCACGTACCATTGATGAAGTGATTGGTCAGCAGCATCTTGTCGGCGATGGAAAAATTATCTGGCGCATGGTTAAAGCAAAGCAACTATCTTCGATGATTTTATACGGCCCCCCTGGTGTCGGGAAAACATCGATTGCAAGTGCGATTGCTGGCAGCACCCAGTTTGCGTTTCGCACCCTAAATGCTGTCACGAATAACAAAAAGGATATGGAAATCGTTGCGACCGAAGCAAAAATGTCCGGCAAAGTGATTTTGCTTCTTGATGAAGTTCACCGTCTTGACAAAGCAAAACAAGATTTTCTGCTTCCTTATCTAGAAAACGGAATGATTACCTTAATTGGAGCAACTACAAGCAATCCTTATCATGCTATTAATCCTGCTATTCGGAGTCGCTGTCAAATTTTTGAACTACAAGCACTTGAAATTGCAGAAATCATTCAAGCTCTAGAGCGCGCTCTTGAAGATAAGGAACGCGGACTTGGTACATACAAAACAAGAATTTCCAATGAGGCTCTTCGTCATTTCGCCATCGCTTCAAATGGGGATGTCCGCAGTTCCTTAAACGCCCTTGAGCTTGCTGTCATCTCCACTGAACCCGACGATAATGATGATATCGTCATTGATCTAACAATTGCTGAAGAATGTATGCAGAAGAAAAGCTTTTCACATGACAAAAACGGTGACGCTCATTATGACGTCATTTCTGCCTTTCAAAAATCGATTCGTGGCAGCGATGTCCATGCAGCTCTCCATTATCTTGGTCGCCTAGTCGAGGCTGGTGACCTTGTTAGTATTGCGCGCCGGTTAATCGTCATTGCCTATGAAGACATTGGCCTTGCCAATCCGCAAGCTGGTCCGCGTGCATTAGCGGCAGTAGAGGCGGCAGAGCGACTTGGTTTTCCTGAGGCACGAATTCCACTTGCCAATTCTGTCATTGAGCTTTGCTTATCACCAAAATCCAATTCGGCCATTACAGCTATTGATCATGCCCTGTCAGATATACGCTCAGGACAGAGTGGTGATGTTCCCAATCACTTGAAAGATGCCCATTATCAAGGGGCTCAAGAACTTGGACGAGGGGTTGACTACTTATATCCACATAATTACGAGAGCGGTTGGGTCAAACAGCAATACTTGCCAACCAAGCTATTGGGCAAAAAATATTACCAACCGAAAAAAAGCGGGAAATTTGAACAAGCACTTGCTACAGTGTATGAAAAGATTGAAAACAACTCCCAAACGATTAGAGGAAGAAGGTAGACCTTCTTCCTCTTCAAGCTATGAAAGCTACTCCTCCTTAACATAAAATTTTACAGATTACTATTTCCACCTAACATCTACTTACTAGACTCCTAGCGGATTTTCACAAGATTAGGAGTTTGTCCGATGCTTGTACCATCGAACAAGCATATACTTATATGGAAAATGAAATGGAGGGAGATTTGTACCATATTGATAAACACTGAGATTTTATGAAAAGGCTACATGTACAAAAGTTAAGGAGAGGAAAATATGCTTGAGCCTGCAAGCTTACTGACAATTTTGTTTTTTTTACTTACTGTCACCTTTGTTATGTGGAGACCAAAGGGCGTAAACGAAGCCATTCCAGCAACCATTGGGGCTGTTTTAGTTTTCATGACAGGAAGTGTAACCGTATCAGATTTATGGCAAATTACCGACACGATTAGCGGCGCAGCCATCACCATTATGGCAACGATCGTCATGGCTATCGTCTTAGAAAGTTTCGGATTCTTTACATGGACAGCTGAATTACTAGCACATCAAGCAAAAGGATCTGGTGTAAGACTTTTCTGGTATGTAAACCTACTTTGCTTTCTGATGACACTATTTGTAAATAATGATGGAAGCATCTTAATCACAACGCCGATTCTCATTATCTTGCTTAAAAATTTAGGATTGAAGCATCACCAGCAGATTCCCTATTTGCTGTCTGGGGCATTAATCGCAACTGCTTCTAGTGCACCTATTGGCGTAAGTAATATCGTGAACTTAATCGCTCTAAAAATCGTCCACATGGATTTGTACATGCATACCGCAATGATGTTTGTACCGGCTACAACGGGTTTATTATTTCTCGCATTTCTTTTATTTCTTGTTTTCTATAAGAAGCTCCCAAAAATCATTCCTACACAAGTGCCCGGCATAAGCGCCCAATCCTATCACCCACTTAAACACCAAACATCTAAACCATTATCCAAAGAGAACACGAGCTTTATGCTCAAAATCCTCCTATTTGTATTACTCGTTCGAATTAGCTTGTTTATTGCTTCTTACTTCGGAATCTCCGTCTCCCTTATGGCAGTCATTGGATCTACTGCTCTTTTAGGATGGCGCTGGTGGTATTTAAAAATCTCACCGATTGATATGTTAAAAAGAACGCCTTGGTATATTCTCATTTTCGCCTTTAGTATGTATGTTGTGATCTATGGTTTGCATAATATCGGCTTAACAACCTGGCTTATTCAATTTATGGCTCCAATTGTTTCCGGGGGCTTACTCCATGCAAGTGTGATGATGGGTGGTTTGCTGTCTGTCCTATCGAATCTCTTTAATAATCACCCTGCCTTAATGGTCGGCACCTTAACATTAACAAATATGGGGCTTGACCCACTCACTTTAAAAATTTCTTACCTAGCCAGTGTAATCGGCAGCGATATGGGTTCATTACTCTTACCGATGGGAACGTTAGCTACCATTATGTGGATGCATATTGTGAAAGATGGCGGAATTAAAATTACCTGGAGACAATATATGAAAGTCACCTTCGTCGTCATTCCACCGGCAACACTTTTAACGTTAGTCCTTTTATACTACTGGGTATCATGGTTATTTTAACCACAATTTAGAAAAAAAAGATTGGAGAACCTATTATGAGTGATTTTAATCATCTTATTAGTCAAAACGTGAACATAGAGATTTCTGGTAAACTGGAAATCTGCGGAAAACTAATTGACGCTGGCTTGGATATCCTCGTGATTTATAATCAACAATATTTTTATATTCCAATTGGACATGTTCAACGTATCAAAGCAGACACACAGAACGTATATGATTGGGATGTAGACTTTCAGCCCGAGCAACCAATCAATACTAATACAGATACAATATCCTTTCGAAAAATTTTAACCCATGCCAAAGGAACCTTTGTCTCACTTTATATCGAAGGAAACAAAACAATTCATGGCTATTTAACAAGCGTCATGAATGATTATTTCGTCTTTTATTCCCCTGCCCATAAAGTGATGTATGTTTCCATGAACCATTTAAAATGGCTCATTCCCTATACTAAGAACACATCTCCTTACTCACTCAACAATGAATATCTACCAGTTAACCCCACTTCCATCTCATTAGCAAGAACCTTTACTGAGCAGTGTAAAAGACTAGAAAACAACATTGTTATTCTTGATAACGGAGACCATCCAGAAAAAATAGGTCTGTTAAAAAAAGTGTATGATAACAAGCTTACCCTTGTAACCGCAGAAGAAGAATTCGTCTATTGGAATTGCCAACATCTGAAAACCCTTCATTTACCCTGAAGTGAGAGTCCATTTTAATGGATATGGTAAACAGCATCGAAAATGTTATGCTTTCTTATTTTAAAAAAGGTACAGCAATTTTACAGTTGCTGTACCTTTTGTTTATTCTCAATTTCGCACCGCTGAATTTCTTGCTAAACTCTCAATAATCATCCTTTTAATCGTTGCACTTCTATTGTTTTCACTTGTTTGAGTGCTGGTAACTGTCTCTTGTTTATTTGTCTCTTTTGATTCATTGTTATTTTCAGTTGATTGGTTACTATTTTCACTTGTTTGAGTGCTATTGTTATCATTGGATTGTTCGTTTTTCTCTTCTTTGCGATGTACTTTCTGCTTAATAAAATGAATAGAGTCATTGGTTACATAAATAATTTCTTCATTTTTAACAAGAATCGTTAAGCTATCCGTTACTTCAACTAACACACCTTCCACTTTATCTGGTCCACCATTAATGGACGTCCATTTGTGTAAATGAACCCCCAACACATCTACAAAAGAGTGTTGACCACTGAATTCCACGTTAGAAAGTGTTTCGTCTTCCTCTTCCTCTACCTCTACCTCTAATGCAGATAGGCTTCTAATATGATCCATACGATAGAAAACAAGTCCGTCTTTTTCTGAATGGTACGCAATAAATTCTGACTGTGCATCAATTAAGTACCCTTGATCATGAGGATGTTTACCGCCATTGACTAGTACAGGCTTTCTTTGAAGAGATTTTATCATTTCCATAAATGTTTCAGGAAAATCTGGTGATGTTGACTCCTCTGAAGATTCATCCATAGTCATTGTTGTAGCAGTCTTCGAATTATCTACGACTCTTTTCAAATGTGTAAACGGATAATACACATATCCCTTATCTTCTGTTTTCAACACAAGATAGTCTTCTCTCACCACCTCAAGAACGCCCATTCCTGCATCAGGGCCTCCTTTATAAACCGTCACAGCACGCCCCACCAACTTCTCAAGGTACGCTAAACCTACTTTATCTGCCATATTGCTCTTGCCTCCAATAGTTATTTGTACTTTAGTGATATCCATAATGCATGTATATGCACCTACCCTCTTTTCCGCTATCTGCTATTAACCCATTTTAAAGGGATTCGTGTATTTGCCTATAAGAAAAGCGGAACTGGCTTGCTCAGCCCCGACAACTGCTTGCGAGCCATTCGGATGAAGTCGCTCTTTGACTTCATCGGCTGGGCAGACCGCGACTCGAGAGGCTAGCCAGTGGAGCTAGACAATAGAACAGCGAAAGACGCCCGTTACGCATCGAAAATTTAATATTTCTGATCTGTAAAAAAATACTCCGCACAGGTGGATTAGGACGGAGTAGGTGAAATATTTATATCAATATATGTATAGATTTTTATTTTGATTCCCCCTAAAAAAGAACTAAAAGACCGTGCTATTTGACATATAGCACGGTCTTTATCTAAAAGGAATACTCTGAAATTAAATCCTCATCAAACGTTTCTCACCATTATACGTTTTCAATGACCGATTTATTGATAAGAAATTCATGTACGTTCCCATAATTCATATACGTAACGTCTGAAAAACGATTTTGAACCACATTTTTCGTATCAAAGATTTGTTTGGTAGCCATTCCTTGTAACTCATCAGAACCTAATGTTTTAAATTCATTATGATCGGATAAAATTAACACTAAATTAGAATCTTTTACCGCTTCTTCAAGGCTAGAGAACACCCATTCTTTGTCCACATGTGGATCAAAGGCTCTTACTTCATATTTACCTTGCGCCTTTAGCATTTCATAAATCTCTAATGCAGGGCTTTCACGAATATCATCTACATTTCCTTTGTATGTTAACCCAAACACGGACACTACTTTGCCCTGAACATTGTCCATTAATTTATTCACGTTCTCCACAACATACTCTGGCATTGAGCAGTTGATTTTTCGAGCTAAATTAATAAGCTGAGCGGATTGTGGTGCTTTTGCTACAATAAAATAAGGGTCAACTGCTAAGCAATGGCCACCAACGCCAGGTCCTGGTGTATGGAGATTAACCCTTGGATGCTTGTTCGCCATTTCAATAACATCTAAGGCATTAATTTCTAATTCATTACACACTTTTGCTAATTCATTAGCTAATGCAATATTGACATCTCTAAAGGTGTTCTCCATTAATTTAGACATTTCTGCTGTTTTAGCGTTTGTTTTAATAATTTCACCTTTTACAAACGTGCTATAAACCATAGCACCTGCTTCCGTACAGTTCGGTGTAACTCCCCCAACAATTCGGTTATTATATATTAATTCATGTAGAATTTGACCTGGAAGTACACGTTCTGGACAATGTACTAAGAAAATATCTTCTCCGACAACAAATCCAGCTTGTTCCACTAATGGTTTTACTTCATCATCCATACTTCTAGGAGCAATGGTTGATTCAACAATCAATACATTTCCTTTTTCTAAATAAGGCATCACACTTTTTACAGCACTTAATACATAAGAAAGGTCACATGATTTATACTCATCCTCATGGTTTGGTGTTGGAACTGATACAATAAAAGCATCCGCTTTTTCTGGCTGTAAAGCAGCACGGAATGTTCCTTTCTCAATGACCTCATTTAAAGCCTCTTGTAATCCTGGCTCTTCAATATGAATTTTGCCTGCATTTAATGATTCAATAACCCTTGGACTAACGTCAACTCCTACTACCTCAACTCCATGTTTAGCAAACATAATAGATGTTGGTAATCCGATATAACCTAAACCAATTGTAGCTATTTTCATTTTTGACTCTCCTTTAACATAATTACTTCACTACTATCATAATCACGGTTTCATAAAAAACTTAGAAATAAAAAAAAGAGGACATCAACCACCCGACACTTTTCATTGCACATGGCATACCAAAGTTAGGCAAATTGACCCCTTATCTTATTTTATGTGTGATATAAATTGATACTCTTATCACTTCTTGGACATAGAGAAAATTACTAGTTTAACTAATTAATCTTCCCAAATCCTGAAACTACTGAGAGTATAACATATCCTGTTGGTTCAAACCACTTTAATTCTTCTCTTTCCTTCATTTATTTGCCTACTTTATTCACCTTTTACCGAAATGTAATATTTTTTTTACAATTGATCTAAAGCAGCTCGAATATGTGCAAGAGATTCTTCCTTATCCAACGGATTATGCCCATGCTCTTTATTTGCATAGAGAATAAATTCTACCTCACGGTTAAAAATATCCTCATCCATATCCTTTAACCCTTGAACAAAAGGTGTATAGTGCTTAACAAAATCATGATTACAAGCTATATTTTGCAAATACGTAATCTTCGGCATAAATTCAATTTTTTTGTAAAACTCCAGTATATGTAATCGTTCCTGATATCGTTCAAGGATTTCTTGTCTCGATAAATTAGGATGAACGGCTTTTAACATTTTATCAACATGAGATTGATAATAATTTGTAATAATCGTTTGAGGATTATTGACTAACGCACTAGACCCCTTAATAAAACCTGCCAATATAAGCGACATAAATCCGCCAGCTGAGCTACCATAAAAAAGCGTTTTTTCAGAAGGAATATTCATCATTTTCATCATCACACGTAAAATAGCAGATAATTCCTCTAAATAAAATCTTTCTTCTTTACCTTGTCCCCAACCAAGATTCATAACCCCATGATAAAGAGTTGGATCATTATAAAAAATAGTCGATTGGGCAAATTCTGAACTCCATGAGTATCTTTGAAAAATTGGCGGTTTCATTTTTTCTGCATTATAGGCGCCTGAGCCAAAAACAAGTAGCTTATCTGAATGATTATTCCTATTGACTAATAATTCATAATTTACTCCATGATAATTAACTGATAAAAACAGTGGTTCAAAAGGAATTTCAAATTTTTCTAAATCTTCAAAGTCTACCGTTTCTTTTTTATAATTACTAAACAACTCCCATCCCCTCCATTTTATTTCTCATGCACCCTTATGTTAGGTTAATAGCAATCGAACCATCAATGAGGGATTTTTGTATTACTTAGCTCATACTCCTTTATACAGGATAGCTTATAGCACTACTTATTCCACACTGATTGTTCGATTTATTGAAACCTTTACTGAGTCAACAACATAATAGCACTTAAAAGAAACAATCCAAAAATTAAACCAAATTGTAAAGGAACAGTAGAGAATTTCTTTCTTTTGGTTTCTTCTATAGTAGAAGACACAATGGGATCACTAGAATGTAGTTTTTGCTTTTCTAAGTTTTCTTTTCGATACTTTTTCTTTTCTTCATCACTTAAGGCGCTAAATTCTTTTATGAACTTCTGGTATTCAGCAATAACTTCCTTTGTTTCACCAAATTGCTTCACTTGTCCAAAATGAAGCCACAGTACACGATCTGAAAAGTTCTTCACTTGTGAAACAGAGTGACTAATAAAAAAGATTGTTTTCCCTGATGCTTTAAATTCATTCATCACTCTTATACATTTATCATAAAAGGTTTGGTCCCCAACAGAAAGTGCTTCATCTACAATTAAGACATCCGGATCTGTGTTAGCAGAAATGGCAAATCCAAGTCTTGATTTCATCCCGCTTGAATAATTTTTAACAGGCTGATTAATAAAATCGCCAATGTCAGCAAATTCAATTATTTTGGGAGTGATTTCTTTTATTTCTGAAGGTCGCATCCCTAACATCGCACATTTTAGTTTAATATTCTCCATCCCCGTTAATTGGCCATTTAATCCAGCAGAAATGGCAATTAAAGAAGTTTCTCCATTTATTTGCATTTCTCCTGTAGACGGAGGAATAACCTGAGCCAACAGATTTGATAAGGTTGATTTTCCAGAACCGTTTATCCCGATGACTCCAACGGACTCGCCCTCATATACTTCAAATGAAATATCTCTTAACGCATAAAAGCTTTTTTTGGATCTTTCAGGTAAAAAAATATCATAAATTTTATCTAGTTTATTTTCATAAAGTGAATATTTTTTTGAAACATGTCTAAATATTACTTTAGGGTTCATTTTACATAAGCCCCCATTTATAAATAATCTACGAACTTATTCTTGAATTTTGTATGCACGATTGCTCCCATAAATAAAATGAATAGTGTCGTCATCCAAAAATAAAAAGTAAAAGCTAAATCTTCAAAAAACCATGTCTCCATTAAAAAAGTATTTCTAAAGCCAATGGTTAAATAATACACAGGATTCAACTTCAAAATTTGTTCAATCATTTCAGGCAAATCACCCGGTACCCATAGAATAGGCGTTACATAAAAAAGCATTCTCATAAAAGATTGCAGTGCCAACTGAAAATCTCGAACAAGGGTGGAAATCGTTGAAAATAACAACGTGACTGAAAATAAAAAGGCATAAAGACAAAGTAAATAATAAGGCAATTGCAGAATATAGATTCCTGGATTTACATCATTTATTACTAAAAATATCCCCATTATAATCAACATCACGACAAAATTAAAGGTATTACCAACAATTGATACTGTTGGTAATACACTAACTGGAAACTTCATTTTTGAAACGAGATTGACTCTTGAATAAATACTGTTAGAACCTTGCAAAATAGATGGGGTTATAAAAAACCATGGTACTAACCCGACTATTAACCATAAAAAGTACGGAACCTCACCTACAGGGTGTCCCTTTCGAAATCCTAATCCAAAAATAACCCAATAAATCGATATTTGAATAAGTGGATTAATAAATTGCCACAATACACCTAAATATTGTTGACTATATTTCCCTTTTATATCATAAATCGCTAATTGGAAAATTAAACTCAAATTAAGAAATTGTTCCTTAATTATTTGAACGACAAGTTTCATATCATAGCAGCTTTCCTTTTAGTAAATTGACTTAAATTCCCGAAATTGATGTATTCTATATCTTCCTCACGAAGTGGCACAATATTTTTTGTATCGAAAATACGTTTAGTATTCATAGTACCCAAATCACGTAGGGTTAATTCTTTAAATTCATTATGATCCGTTAAAACAACAATTAAGTCTGACTGATGAAGAGCTTCTTTCATATCGTCTATCACTATATCGTTTTTTACATGCGGGTCAAACGCTCGAATTTCATATTTGCCTTGTTGCTGAAGCAATTCTAAAATTTCGATAGCCGGACTTTCACGAATATCATCTACATTGCCTTTATACGTTAAACCAAATAGCGTAACAATTTTCCCTTGAGCGTCTTCCATTAGCGTATTAATATTCTCCACTACATAATGTGGCATAGATGTATTAATAGAACGCGCGAGATTGATTAATTTCGCTGTTTCTGGAGCTTTCGCTACAATAAAGTAAGGGTCAACCGCTAAGCAATGCCCACCTACTCCAGGACCTGGTGTATGTAGATTAACCCGTGGATGCTTATTTGCCATTTCAATAACATCTAATGCATTGATGTCTAGCTCATTACACACCTTCGTTAATTCATTCGCTAACGCAATGTTTACATCACGGAACGTATTCTCCATTAATTTAGACATCTCAGCCGTTTTGGCATCCGTTTTAATTAATTCACCTTGAACAAAAGTGCTATACACTTTAACTCCAGCTTCTGTACATGCAGGTGTAATTCCACCAACAATTCGGTTATTATAAATAAGCTCATGTAGAATTTGACCCGGTAGTACACGTTCAGGACAATGAACAAGGAAAATATCCTCTCCTACCACAAACCCTGCTTTTTCTACAAGTGGCTTAACATAGTCATCCATGCTTCTTGGTGCAATGGTAGATTCCACAATCAACACATTGCCTCTTTCTAAAAATGGAATAACATTTTGAACAGCACTCAAAACATAGTTTAAATCACATGATTTATACAAATCATCATTATTTGGAGTAGGAACCGCCACAATGAAAGCATCTGCCTTTTCTGGCTGTAAGGACGCTCTAAAAGTCCCTTTCTCTAGCACTTCGACAAACGCTTCTTGTAATCCTGGTTCTTCAATATGAATGGAACCTGAATTCAAAGATTCTATTACGGATGGATTTACATCGACTCCTACTACTTGTACACCATATTTTGCAAACATAATCGAAGTAGGCAATCCAATATATCCTAATCCTACTGTACATAACTTCATACAAAAAATCCCCATTCTTCATAGTATTTCTGGCATTTCCACATACATCACTACGTTATTACTTGTATAAGTCAAGTATTTCGTCATACTTGCCGCGATTATACAAATTAATAAATTGAGTAATTTCTGGATCTTCCTCGATAACATAGTCTTTATACAACATGTAGATCTCATTCAGAATCTGTAAAGACTCCTTAGCGTCAGATTTCATTATATATTTTACTCTTTTTAAATACCAGTTTTTAAAATAAAAATTAAATCTTTTCGACATATACGTTTCAAGCAAGTTATTTTTTATTAAAAATGGAAGTCTTTCTTTTTCTAATACAAAATATTTATGGAAGAATTTCTTCGAGATTGTATTGGTAACAGAACCCGTAACAGCTGCATAGTAAATATGGATATCTAAGTCCACTACCTTCGTCTTTTGAGAATGAAGCAGAAGCTCATAGAAGAATAGCGTATCCTGTCCACCAGCATTTTGGATCATTTTTAACTCATTGTCTTGAATAATTTCGCGCTTTACAATTAAGGCTTGAATGCTTTGAGCCCGCAAATTCGTTAATTGTAATAATTCGTTTGGTTTGTTGATAGTATCGGACTGAATTGCTTCATTAATGGTTTTAAAGTAATTAAACGTACCTCGTTTAACATTGTCTACTTTCAACATGTTCCCAATGGCCATATCAAGAGTTGAATCATCGGTTAACACCTGTAATAAAGTAGCATATCCATCATTCACCGCTTCATTATCTGGATCTAAATACGTAATAAATGGAGCAGACGCTAATTCGGCACCTTTATTTCTTGGTCTAGAAGCACTTCCACTTCCTCCATCATTGAAATAATAGGTTTTCACATTATCATGATCTTCTGCTAAACGCTTAATGGTTACCAATGTTTCTGAATCAGTTGAGCCGTCATCCACCAAAATAATTTCCATTTCATCGAAAATGCTACTTCTTGTTAAGCTTTGGAAACACTTGAATCTCAAATATTTTCCATTATTATAAACCGGGATGATAACCGATAGCTTATAATCCTGTTTTGTAGCTACTTTTGGATGCTGAATAATCGCTTCATTATATTCAAAATGATCAATGCTATATCCATTCGGAAGCTGTTCCTGACCTTTTAAATTAATTAAATCGGCTGCTGAAAAGCTCTCAGCCCAAAACACAGTCCGGAATTTATTTTTCATCGTATCAATATAATCATGCTCTACACCTGAAATAAATTCTGTACCGTCATAGTAGCCATCTTTTGTCACATAATCACAATTTGTATACGTAAAGCCATTAATCATATCTTCCAGATAATATTCCTTATACGTACTCTCAGGGCGGAAGAAAGTCACAAAGTCAAATTGTTCTTTTACTGTATCATTAAACTCTTCAATCAAGATTAATTCTTTATGCTCATACGTTTGTTGATTAAATGATGTTTTAACTTGATCAGTTAGCTCATTCACCAATACAGCTACTTTTCTAATCGGAGTGGCATACTCTACACCAATGCAATGTAGTAAATAATCAAATCGATCAAACGTAGTCATGTTTTTCATCACATTCCGAATTCCAACAACTTGATGATGATACACTTCTTCATCATTCATCGAATTAATAATCTCTCCGGCTTCCTTCTTCTCATGTATCATAAATACATTCGGAAACTTATTATTAATCCCCACATTATAGTTCGTAAGAATGATGTTGCCTAGAGCCTGCAATTCGTACACTCGATTCGCAAACATCGTTTCACTATACTTCACAGAATTTAGATTAATACCCCAATCATACAATTTATGTATCTTCTGTATATACTCATGAGGAATAGACGGTGCAATATATTTCAAATATCTTTCAGGGAAGAAATAATCAGGATGATTAATGGAATAATTGCGATCGACAATCAATAAATCTCGATTCCCCTCAACAATTCCGTCAAACATGATTTGTGTATCGGTTTGTCTTTCTGGATATTTAGCTAACCATGACCCTGCAAAGAAAACCTCTTTGCGCTTCGGATATTTCTTCATTCCAATTGGATGGTGATAAAGTGGATTTACACCAAATTCAAGAACAAACACATTTTCATTGTTGCATTCTCGTTTATAATCCTCGACCTTTTCAATTGCTGTTGTGAAGATGTAATCACATTGCGCAGCAATATCTACAAATTTCTCGTAATTGACAGGGTCTTCTTTTGAATAGAAGACGACCTTCTTACCTAGCTTTTTGAAGAAAGCAATCATTTCAAATAATTCCTTACGACGAGCTGAAAAAGGATTAGCCAAACCACGCCATTCCTTATTTAGTCCCTTCCAAGTTGTTACAACAAAGAGAAAATCTAGTTCCTTCGCATATTCTTTATAATTGGTATTTGTTAAATAAGTAAAATTGGCAACGTCCTTGTAGGATTGATAAAGAAACTCATCAGAAATAATCCCAACATTAATATCTCTTTTTTGGAAAACTTTAGATCCGTTGCTATCTGGGATTTGCTTCAATTGTTCTTCTATTCCAGCAAAATAATCCACTTGTGCCACTCTATTTCTCTTACTTAAATATTCTTGTACATAAAACTCATCTATTTTTCCATCATTGTAGTCTTCTGATAAAAACTTGAACTTTTTCATCATTTTTTCATCGATTGACTTAACGGAAGCAACAATCTCTTGAATTCGATGCTTATCATTGTTTAATTCATTTTTTATTCTTTTTTTCTCCATTTGGATAGCGACTAAGCGCTTTTCGATTTCTAAAAAGTCCATCTTAAAAGCCTCTCTTAATCTGTTTTCGTTTTTTCCAATAGAATAATGTTAATTGTCCTAATTTGGAATTACTTATAGCGTCATATTGCTTCAGTACCTTTTTATAATCTCTCAGCATACGTTCTTCCCTAGTCAGCGTTTCTACTAATTTTTGTTTACTTTGATAATGGGCAAATATCTCTTCAGCCACCTGAAGCTTCATAAGATCTATTTTTTTCTTGAGCTTTCGGTTTTGTCTTTTTAACTTACTTATTTTTTGATCACGCATATTTTTTCTTAATAATTTATTTTCTTTTTTATACTTTTCAAGCGTTTCCTGTTGTATTTGAATCAGGTTCTTTAAATTTTCAATTTCAAGTGAATGATTCTGCTGCGTTTGCTTATTTTGTTCGGTTTCTTTTATTAATGATACTAATAGCGCTTGTACTTCACTATTGTTTAACTCACTTGTATCGATTAAAGGCTGACGATCTTCAATTTGACTCAAGCTTGGACACCTCTTTTTCCCTTTTCCTAATCACATAACTTTCAAATTTTTTACTCTGCCAACAAAGAAACAACGTGTAAATAATTTTCTTTCTCATTGTCCCAATTATATTTATCTTTAGCAAGCAAACAATTTTTGTGTAGTTCTTCACGAAGCGCTGGCTGTGCAAGGAGTTCATTGACTCCTCTTGCAATGTCTTCGTAATCATGAGAATCGACACAAATCCCAACCTTTTCTGTTTCTACCACCTTTTGGATTTCCGGGAAGCTACAAGCAATAACAGGAACCCCAGCCATCATATATTCGAATAATTTATTAGAAGAAGCGGAATAATGGTTAAAATTCGTATTATTTAATACTTGAAATCCTAAATAACCATTTCTTGTGTATTTAGGAAGATCTGCTACTGGAACTTTCGGCAAGAACTTCACTTTATCTTGCAGTCCCTTTTCCTTCACCATTTTTTCAAGCTGTGGCTTAATTTTTCCATCTCCAATAAAAACGAGCGTGCCTTCCTTAAATAATGGGACTGCTTGAACAAGCTGTTCCAGCCCTCTTCCCGCCTGAATTCCTCCTTGGTATAACAGGATTTTTTCGTCAGGATGTAAACCTAGTATTTCATGTAATGGTGCTTTTTCTGTACTATTCTCCTTGGATTTAAATGGATAATTATGAAGAACATGTGGATAGAAGCCATATAAATCCTCATTAAATTTAGCACGAGTATGGTTTTCGACAATCATTTCATCCATTTTTTTAATTAAAAAGCCTTCCATTTTCCCTTGAAAGCTACCATATCCTGTTCTACTTGTTTGCACTTCATGTGAATCATAAATCAGCTTTCGTTTTTTAAATCTTAATTTTGAACAAACATATCCTTGTGGCAATGTATTTAAATCGTTGGAATGATAAATATCATAATCTTTTTTCCTTCCTTTACTTATCATACGCATAATAATGCCTCCTCTTACCCAAACAACCTGCAATTTGGTTTTTAAGAGAAGTAGTAATAAAAGGGTTAAAGTAATTATAATAATTGGAAAGAAATACACTAATGCCAACCAAGCTAGAGCGGCTAAAGCTCCCACCGGTTTATGTCTCTTCACATATCTAATCCCACTTTTCATTAAATCAAGTAAAACCGGGTATCTTCTAACCCGATGCACCCGAAAATTAGGATTACGTTCTTCGAATACGGGTAAATTAGGATCACTTGGATCCGCTATACAAATTAAATCAACGGAATATTGTTGCTCAGATAATGCGGTACATTCCCTAAGAACCCGTGCATCATTGGTAAAATGATTCCACACAAACATACATACGTTTTTTTTCATAACTCATCAACCTTCTCTATTGAATCTGCTTCATGTGATACTTTGTTTACTGACACCTTATTTTCGATGACTCTCGTTAAGATGCGAATATTATTTTCCCATAAGAAATGCTGTTGTACATATTGTAGAGCATTATATGAAAAGCGGGCCCGAAGCTGTGAGTCCCTTGATAGCGTTAAAATATGCTGTACCACATGATCCACGCTATGAGACTCTGATACTAAACCTACGTCCTGCTCTTCCAAAACATCCTTGGAATACCCTGAAACTGATGCAACAATAGGGATACCACATGTCATATAATCCACAATTTTCCCGGGTAATACTGTTTCAAATACTTTTTTATCATTTAGGACGACAAGCCCAATATGATGAGTAGAGATAATCTCTAAACTATTTTTCCGCGTTACTGGCTTAAAAAATCGAACATTTGATAAATTATTTTTTTCAATATAATCAATCAATTCTTGTTTATTAAAACCATATCCCATAATCGTTAATTGAATGTTATGCTTATTCAATTGCTGCGCCAAGTCTTTTAAGAGCTGGATATCTTGAGCAAGTCCAATATTGCCGGCATAGATCACCGAGAACTCACCTTCTCCAGCTGGCTTCTGAGCCAGTTCGGCTTTCATTGCTGAATTAGGCATAAAGCTAATTTTTTCTTTCGGGATACCGCGATTTACGATGAAATCGATAAATCCCCTACTATTCACAATAATATGATCAGCTTTTTTATATAATATTTTTTCTAGTTGGCTGAAAAAAGAAAGAATGAGCGGATAATTAAATACCCCTACACCTTTTAATGTTTCCGGCCATAAATCTCTAATATCCAAAATCAATCTACATTTAAATCGATACCTTGCAAACAAACCCGCGAAAGCAATAAAAATCGCTGGTGAGGTAACAAAAATGACATCGTATTTATTTCGATCTTTAACAATCGTAAGTAGGATTTTAAAGGTGATTTCTAAATAGAAAAGCAATCGATTCATAATACTGCTGGAATATTTGCGATTCCTTACGGTAATCCGCTTAACATCCGCATCGTCCTGACGAATGGAATCATCGTCCCAAAACTGTTCATCCTCATATATCGCTCGACTTGGATAAGAGGGTTCAGTGGTCAGAACGGTTACATCATATTTTTCTTTTTTTAATAATTTAAATATATTCTTGATTCGATTACCTGCACTTCCTAATTCTGGATAAAAATTCTGAGAAATCATTAAAATTTTTTTTGTCAATCGTACCCACCCAATTTCTAAATAAAAAGCTTTGGCTTTATTCTGTTGTATGGTAAAGCCTTTATACTACTAAGCAAAAAAGAAGGAGTACCTAAAAAGCCAAAACTTCTGAATCACCCCTCAGGCATGCAAAAGTTGGACAAATCGTACCCCTTCTTTATTATAAAATCTAACAGCAATCACAACTATATAAGTTAGAACATAAAACAGCATTCAATTATTTAGAAATAATTGGTCTTTGCAATTGGCCACTGGAGACATATTAATTTATTGGAACATGAATATGATCAGACTGTTGCTTTTACATCATTTTTACCGAAGATTTACGCTACTTATGCACTTTTTAACCTTATTTCCTGTTTCAAACGAAATAAGTATAGCATATTATCTTATTTCAGAACAACGGAATTTTCAATTTCAACCTTAGCTACCATACATAGGCCTAGGAAGTACAACTAATGTCCTTCCCTCACTAGCTTCCACCTTACTTGTGCCTTAATAACCAATAGCTCAAGCCAATCCCAAAAAGTCCACCTACTGAATCAATGACGACATCTTGCCAAAGGGCTGACCGTCCATCTGTATAATATTGATGCAATTCATCTAAACAAGCATATAGGACAACAGAAACCACCGCGATGGAAACCAATCTTAGCTTGTTTTGCATAAAAAAGCGACACACCATTACCGTTAAGATGCCTAATACAGTAAAAATAAAAAAATGAACTCCTTTTCGAATAAAGAACTCTGCAAAATGCACAACTCCCAAGTTGGCGACACTAACTTCTTGACCATCAAACATAAATGCAATATGATCCAGTATTCCGAATGATGTTCTTCCTTCAAGAAAACGACTAAGTATTGGTCCTAAATCCTGCTGCTTATATGGTTGAGATGAAAACATAAAAATAATAAATGCCCAGCCAATGAGCAGAATCACAGGAAGTCCCTTTCTATTTTTTTGAACTACACTCTTTTTCATTAACATTCTCCGATTCATTTATTAGATGAGTTCCATTATACACTGAACAGGACGCCTCTTCTACAATATACTTCCATAACCGTAGATTGATTTTTACTTTTTATTCTCAATCATTCGCTTCATACATAGAATTCTAGTAAAATGGTAATATCTATCTATCTATTTTTAAAGGAGAAAATGTATATGACTGATCCTTTTATGAAGGAGCAAGTAAAAATAAAAGAAAATATTTGGACACGCGATTTTTTACTCATTTGTTTAGCTAACTTTTTTGTCTTTCTAGGGTTTCAGATGACGTTGCCAACCATTCCGCTATTTGTTGAGAGCCTCGGTGGAAATGAGCGTTTAATCGGATTAGTGATTGGAATTTTTACTTTTTCAGCACTCATTGTACGTCCATATGCAGGGCAAGCACTCGAAACAAAGGGTAGACGATTCGTGTTTCTACTGGGTCTCATTATTTTTGTCTTTACGGTTGGAATATTCGGATTTATGACAAGCATCTTTCTGCTTTTTGCGATGCGAATCATCCAAGGAATAGGCTGGGGATTCTCCACAACCGCTTCAGGTACAATTGCTACAGACCTTATTCCAAGAAAACGGCGTGGAGAAGGCATGGGCTACTATGGCCTATTCGGTAATATCGCCATTGCCATCGGCCCATCATTCGGACTGATCTTAGCCGATGTCCTATCATTCCAACAACTGTTTATCATTTGTGGACTTCTTGGTCTCGTATCTTGGCTATTAGCTTCCACCATTCGCTATAAAAAAGTGGAGTCTAGCCCTAAAGCTACATCAAGGAAATTCGGTATATACGAAAGAAGTGCTATTCAACCCGCTATTCTTGTTTTTTTCATTACCGTTACGTTTGGAGGCATTGCTACCTTTTTACCTCTTTACACGATTCAACAAGGTGTATCTGGCATTCAGTGGTATTTCTTCATTTATGCAGTTTCCCTTATGGCTACACGACTATATGCTGGGCAAATCTATGATCGAAAAGGGCATCAAGCGATTTATATCCCCTCCGCTCTTCTCATTACCATTGCGATGCTACTTTTAGCGTGGATGCCAAGCAACACCGTTTTATTTATTGCTGCGATTTTGTACGGTCTTGGCTTTGGTTCTGTTCAGCCAGCCCTGCAAGCCTGGGCAGTCGAAAAAGCAGCAGATAATAGAAAAGGTATGGCTAATGCGACATTCTTCTCCTTTTTTGACCTTGGCATTGGCATCGGTGCCATTGTATTCGGTCAAATTGGCTATTGGTTAAATTATCGAAGCATTTACATCACCGCCGCCATATCCGTGTTTATTTCCATTATCATTTATATCGTTTGGTTGCTTCAAAATAAAAAACTACAAAAATCCTGAGCCCATATAGGCTTAGGATTTTTGTAGTTACTAACAGGTTGTCCACAATTTAAAAAGTAACTGTGACTTTTGACCAACAAAAAAACCGCTCATCTGCGGTTTTTTTGTTATTGCCCACCAAGATAGGCTTTTTTTATTTCTTCACTTGCATTCAGTTCAGTTGCTGTACCTGAAAGAACGATGCGACCTGTTTCAATTACATAAGCACGATTCGCAATAGAAAGTGCTAGGTTAGCATTTTGTTCGACTAATAAAATCGTTGTTCCTGTTTTATTGATTTCTTCAATAATTGAAAAAATTTGTTTAACAAGAATTGGTGCAAGTCCCATCGATGGCTCATCCAATAATAGGAGCTGCGGTCTTGCCATTAAAGCCCGCCCCATCGCTAGCATTTGTTGCTCTCCACCAGAAAGGGTTCCTGACAATTGCTTTTTACGTTCTAAAAGTCGAGGAAATAACTCATATACCTTATCAAAATCTTTCTTAATGCCTTCCTTATCTTTACGTAAGTAGGCTCCTAGTTGCAAATTTTCTTCAATTGACATATTGGCGAAAACACGACGCCCTTCAGGAACGTGAGAAATTCCCATTTTTACGATTGACTGTACCGGTTTACCACCAATGGATTGGTCTTTATATAAAATTTTTCCCATCTTTGGCTTAAGCAGACCAGAAATCGTTTTAAGTAATGTACTTTTTCCTGCTCCGTTTGCACCAATTAATGTAACGATTTCACCTTCATTAATATCAAGCGATACCCCATTAAGTGCTCGGATATTTCCGTAATATACATTGATGTCGTCTACTTTTAGCATTATGAAACCTCCTCGCCAAGATACGCTTCAATAACTTTTGGATTGTTACGAATTTCTTCCGGCTTACCATGAGGCAATCAGTTGACCGTGATCGAGCACGTAAATTCGTTCACAAACCCCCATAACGAGTGGCATATCATGTTCAATTAACAGCACGGTTAAATCAAATTTTTCACGAATAAAAGCAATGAGTTCCATCAGCTCATGTGTTTCTTGTGGATTCATCCCTGCTGCCGGTTCATCTAATAGAAGTAATTTAGGATTTGCAGCTAAGGCACGAGCAATTTCTAAGCGTCGTTGTTGTCCATAAGGTAAATTCTTGGCTAATTCATCTCTATATTCATCTAAATGAAAAATCTTTAAAAATTCAATCGCTTTTTCATCCATTTCTTTTTCCCCTTTAAAATGACTAGGTAAGCGAAGAATGGAGCTCAACATATTATGTTTAACCAATGAATGATAGGCTACTTTTACATTATCAATAACCGATAAATCACCAAACAAACGAATATTCTGGAATGTTCGGCTAATTCCTTTTTGGTTAATTTTATAAGGAGGCACCTTTCTTAAATTCTCTCCATCTAAGGAAATGCTCCCCTCTGTTGGCACATACACACCTGTCAGCAAGTTAAAGAAAGTCGTTTTCCCTGCACCATTAGGACCAATTAAACCGACTAATTCCCCTGGATATAATTCAACATTTACATCAGAAACAGCTTTCAAACCGCCGAATTGAATTCCAACAGAGTCCACTTTAAGCAATGGTTTTGTCATTGTTGTGACCTCCTTTACGCTTGAAGAAACTTGTAATTTCTTTTGTGCCCATTAAACCTTGAGGACGATAAATCATCATAATAATCAACACAAGACTGTAGATAATCATTCGTGTTTCTGGATAATCTTGAAGGAAAGTCGTAACGATCGTAAGTAATATCGCTGCTAAAACAGAACCAGATAAACTACCAAGACCACCAAGTACTACGAAAATTAAGATATCAAATGACTTTAAAAAACCGAAATTGGAAGGTTGAATGATATAGAAGTTATGTGCGTATAAACCGCCGGCAATACCAGCAAAAAAAGCACCGATTGCAAAAGCCACTACTTTATAGTACGTAGTATTGATTCCCATTGAATCTGCTGCCGTTTCATCTTCACGAACCGAAATACAGGCACGTCCATGTGTAGAGCTTGTAAAGTTACGAATGACTAAAATCGTAATGAATACAGACGCAAATACCCATGGCCAAGTCGTAAAGTGAGAAACTTGCATACCACTCGCTCCACCCACATATTCCATGTTCAACAAAACAATCCGTACAATTTCCCCAAACCCAAGTGTCGCAATCGCCAAATAATCTCCTTTAAGACGTAAGCTTGGAATCCCAATAATAAGCCCTGCAAGAGCAGCTACTAATCCACCAACAAGTAAACTTAAGAAAAATGGCATTTGTAGTTTCATGGTAATAATAGCAGAGGCGTAAGCTCCTACTGCTAAAAACCCAGCATGTCCAATCGAAAATTGACCTGTTATTCCGATAATTAAATGAAGACTCGTTGCCAATATAATATTAATCCCAATAAACATCAATGTATTTTGATAAAAAGGATTTAATATTCCTCCGCTAATCATGATTTGAATGACAGCGAAAAAGATTAATGAGAGCAAAATAGAGAACCAAAAGCCTTTTGCTCGTTTAAAAATAGCCATCGCTTTGTCACTCCTATACTTTTTCTTTTTTATTTTTACCGAATAAGCCCTGTGGTCTAAAGATTAAAATCAAAATAAGGACAATAAATGCTACCGCGTCACGCCATAAAGAGAAGCCCGCTGCACTAACTAAAGCCTCAATCACACCTAATACTAGCCCACCTACCATGGCACCAGGAATAATTCCAATTCCACCAAGCACAGCGGCAACGAACGCTTTTAAGCCTGGCATAATTCCCATTAAAGGCTCGATTTTAATATAATAAATCCCGAAAATAACTCCCGCTGCACCTGCTAAGGCAGAACCAATAGCAAACGTTGCCGAAATCGTATTATCAACATTAATCCCCATTAATCTTGCGGCATCTGTATCGTAGGAAACAGCACGCATCGCTTTACCGATTTTTGTTTTATGAACAACAAATTGCAAAATAATCATTAAAATAATAGCTACCGCGAAAATAAAAATGGACTGACCGCTAATGGAAACACCAAAAATATTAATCTCATTTACCGGTAATACATCACTTGGATAGGCTTCTGGTTGAGCACCACGAATATAAATCATGCCATATTCGATAAGCAATGATACACCAATTGCTGTAATTAACGCAGCAATTCTTGTCGCATTACGCAATGGTTTATACGCAATTCTCTCAATGAAAACCCCAAAAATTGCACATGAAATCATTGATATTAATAGAGCTGGAATAAATGATAACTCTAAAATCGTTATAGAATAAAAGCCAACAAATGCACCGACCATAAAAATGTCGCCATGGGCAAAGTTAATCAGCTTAACAATCCCATATACCATCGTATAGCCGAGTGCAATGAGCGCATAGATGCTACCGAGTGAAAGCCCGTTAACGAGCTGTTGAATCAGTTCCATGATCGACTCTCCTTGATATAGTAAAAATAGTTGAAAATAGGAGGCTTTTTTCGCCCCCTATTTTCTTAAAGTTTTATTGTGGATCGATTTGTGTTTTATATGTTTGTTTACCATCAACCATTTCAAGAATAATAGCTGATTTGATTGGATTATGCTTTTCGTCCACTGTAAATGTACCTGTTACAACGGAAAGATCTTTTGTTGTTTCAAGAGCTTCTTTAATTTTTACTGAATCAGCTGACCCAGCACGTTTAATTGCATCTGCTAAGAAATATGCTGTATCATAACCTAGAGCATTGAACGCATCTGGTGCTTCACCATCATATTCCTCTCCGAACGCTTTTATAAAATTCTGAATCTTTTCATCTGGATTCACTGCAGAATAATGATTTGTAAAGAACGTATTATTTAACGCATCCGCTCCGGCAATTTCAACTAATGTTGGAGAATCCCAACCGTCTCCACCCATGAAAGGAACATCTAGACCAATTTCACGAGCTTGTTTCACAATTAAACCAACTTCTTCATAATAGCCTGGAACAAGAACAAAATCTGGTTTAGCTGCTTTAATTCTTGTTAATGTAGCACGGAAATCTGTATCTTTTGCAACGTACGCTTCTTCTGTCACTACTTTGCCACCGTTTGCTTCAAATTGTTCTGTAAAAGCTTTCGCGATATTTCCAGAATAATCGCTTCCTTTATCAATGAAGACAGCGGCATTTTTCACTTTCAATTCATTTGCAGCGAAGTTTGCAGCTACTACTCCTTGGAAAGGATCGATAAAGCTTGTTCTAAAAATAAAGTCGTTTAATTTATTGTTCTCGAATGTAAGCTCTGGAGCTGTCCCACCAGGAGCAATAACTGGAACTTGGTTATCTTGTGCAATTTGGATCGTTGCTTTCGTATCTCCACTTGTCGCTGGCCCAATAATGGCTGCAACCTTCTCTTGAGATGTAAGCTTAATCGCTGCATTCGTTGACTCAGCTGCTTCCGATTTATTATCGACTGTAACTAATTCAATTTTCTTGCCATCAATGCCTTCTTTGTTGATTTCCTTAACGGCTAATTCAACGCCCTCAAGCATGGACTGTCCATATGACGCAACGTTTCCAGATAGTTCAAGATTGACCCCAACCTTAATTGTATCTGCATTACCACCTGCATCTCCGCCTTTATCTCCTGCGCAACCTGCTAACACTCCCGCTGCTAGGGATAAAGACATAAAAATTCCTGCAAGTTTTTTCTTCTTCATACCTATACCTCCAATATTCTATTGCTGAAAAAGCAACATCAAATATAATATTTATAAAACAATAAATATTCAAAAATCAGTTTACCCTAAAAATATATTCTCGTCTATAACCAATTTCAAATTATTTAAACAAAATAATAAAAATAGCGAAACATTTCAGAAAATTATTCCAATCACTTATGATAATTCAAACAAAAAACCTAGATATTACCTGAATTCATAGCATTTTAGACATAAATAATACATTGTTTATTTTATTATTCAAACCTAATATTTTATGTAAATGTTTATTATTTTTTCACACTTTAACGCATCAACTCAAAAAAAACATTTTCTCTATTTTCATTATATTGAAATCATAATGAATTTATACAGTTAACATCAACTAACTAGGAATTTTACCCTAGTTAGTCATGCTAACTAAACACAACATAACCTTATCATTTTGAATATGTATAAAAAAAAACAGGGAGACTGGCTCCCCATTTCTTATGGATTAATTTTCGTTTTAAACGTTTGTTCACCATTGACATACTCTAAAATAGTCGCTGATTTAATAGGATTATGCTGATTATCTAATACAAGATTTCCAGAAACTAATGATAAATCTTTTACAGATTCTAATGCATCACGAATTTTTTCAGGAGTTGCTTCTCCTGCTCGTTCAATCGCATCTGCTAAATAATAGCCAGTATCATAGCCAAGTGCAGCAAAAGCATCTGGTGTTTTATCATTGTATTTTTCCTTAAACGCTTTTACAAATCCTTGAATTTTTTCATCTTTATCTTGTGGAGAATAGTGATTCGTAATAAATGTATTGTCTAACGCTTTCTCCCCAGCAATTTCAACCACTTTTGGAGAGTCCCAACCGTCGCCACCCATGAAAGGAAGATCAATTCCTGCTTCACGAGCTTGTTTCAAAATTAAACCAACTTCCTCATAATAGCCTGGAAGGAAAACAAATTCTGGATTTGCCGATTTAATTCTCGTTAACGTCGCACGAAAATCTGTATCTTTAGCTACATATGCCTCTTGTACAACAATTTTACCTCCATTTGCTTCAAATGCTTCCACAAAGGCTGCCGCTAATCCTTTAGAATAATCACTTGAGGTATCAAGATAAACAGCTGCTGTTTTCACCCCAAGTTCATTGACTGCAAAGTTTGCTGCAACGGTCCCCTGAAACGGATCAATAAAACATGTTCTAAATACATAATCATTTAGAATGTCTTTATCAAAAGTAACAGCAGGATTTGTAGCCGTCGGTGAAACTAACGGAACTTTATTATCTTGAGCAATTTGGACTTGAGCAAGCGTATTTGTGCTTGTTGCTGAACCAACAATGGCTACTACCTTGTCTTGATTGATTAATTTAATCGAGCCATTGGTTGCTTCAGCAGCATCCGATTTATTATCTGCTTTAATAATTTCGATTTTCTGACCGTCAAGTACGCCTTCTTTATTGATTTCTTCAATTGCTAATTCAAGCCCTTCTGCAACAGATTGACCAAATGAAGCTGTCCCTCCAGATAGTTCTAGATTAGCCCCAATTTTAATTGTCCCCGCTTCTCCTTCACTAGAACTAGTTTCATTAGAAGAACTACTACAGCCTGCTAATACGCCGGCAAATAATGATAGTGATAGGAATGTACCTATCAGTTTTTTGCTCTTCATTGTCTAACCCCCATTTATAATTTTGAGTGTCTGACTGAACAAGGAGAAAGAATATTTGGAATAAATTAAATATTCTGTAAATATTGTAACTTATTATCTATTATTCGTCTAGTTCTATGTAAGGAAATATAACAAAAAAACTAACTCTTTAATAGAGTTAGTCAAAAATTGTTATTTTTCGTCGCTCACACGTCGAATAGTAATATCTCGTAGAATGTCACGTACAACCCAACTCGCAGCAATTAATCCTGCTGCGGAAGGAACAAACGCATTCGAAGATGGTGGCATTTTGGCTTTACGAATCTTTGCCGCATCATTGCCAACTTCCTTGCGAACGTCTTCACGAATCACAATTGGACTTTCATCTGAGAACACAACTGTAATTCCCTTCGTAATTCCTTCTTTTCGTAGCTTAGTTCGAATGACTTTCGCAAGCGGGTCCGTATGTGTTTTCGAAATATCCGCAATTTGAAAGCGTGTTGGATCCATTTTATTTGCAGCACCCATGCTAGATATCATCTTGATATTACGCTTTAAACATTCTTTCATTAAATGAATTTTATATATAATCGTATCTGAAGCATCAATGACATAATCCAGGTTATAGCTAAAAAATTGTTCGTACGTTTCCTCTGTATAAAACATTTTTAGCGCAATGACTTCACAATCTGGATTAATTTCTTTAACCCGATCGCGCATTAGCTCTACTTTTTGTTGTCCAACCGTTGATAATAATGCATGAATTTGACGATTTACATTCGTTATATCAACATCATCTTTATCGACTAATACGAGTCGTCCAACACCAGACCTTGCCAATGCCTCTGCTGCAAACGAACCTACTCCTCCGATACCGAGAACCGCAACAGTGGAATTTTTTAATAAATCCAAGCCTTCTTTTCCTATAGCTAGTTCATTCCGTGAAAATTGGTGCAACATTCTTCTCAACTCCAATAAAATTACTTCTACGCTTAAGAATATAACATACATGCAGTGTATGACAAGTAAACCTATAAGTAAATCTATCGGAGTTGTTATTTTATGTTGATAATTTCTGAATCACTTCTGCTAATAATAACGTTCGCTCTACTAAACTGGGGATCTCCAAATACTCATCTTCACTATGAAAAAAACCTCCAATTGGTCCTAATCCATCAATCGTTGCTACACCAGCAGATGCTGTAAACGAACCATCTGAGCTTCCTCCTGTTGCCGTATCCGTAATCGTCAGGCCGATTTCCTGCCCTACTTGCACGATCACCTCTAGTAAAGACTTTACTCTATCCGTCTTTTCGATTGGCATTCGATCTATTTCTCCCATTAGCTTCGTTTTCGTTCCTTCAACATAGGTCATTGCACAAATTTTTTCTATTTCCTTTTGTATATCCTGTATTTGTTTCATTTGTGAAATACGAACATCAATCGTAGCTGTAGCAACCGCTGGAATTGTATTAACAGCTGTTCCTCCGCTTATGATCCCTACGTTAACATGGATTCCTTCCTTATGATTCGTTAATTGTTGTAAGTGAATGATTTTATGAGCAAGTTCTTCGATAGCACTCTTCCCTTTTTCTGGCTCAATCCCCGCATGTGCTGATTTCCCTTCAATCACAATATCGAACTGCCCACTCCCCCTTCTCGCTGTAACAATTGAACCATCTGGACGTGCAGCTTCAAGAATTAGGGCAAATTTTTTATTCATCGCATGCTTCATAATCAGCGCTCTTGATGATGGCGAACCAATCTCTTCATCACTATTTAAAATGATCTGAACATTTTGATATCCTTTTTTTCCAGCTTGCTTCAGAACAGTCAACGCATAGAGAAGTGAAACTAAGCTTGCTTTCATATCAATGACACCAGGTCCAAAAGCGCGTTCTCCCTCGATTATAAACGGTCTTTTCTTAGCCGTTCCTTCAGGAAATACCGTATCCATATGACCGACAATAATAATTTCAGGATTTTTCGCATCACGATGTTGCATAACAAGATGATTTCCATACTCTTTTTCATGTATGACTCCGACTATAAAATCGATCTGTTCAAACTTAGCTTTTAAAAGAGTACTAATTGCATCAATTCCAATTTTGGTATTAGAACCACTATCGATATTAACCAATTGTTCTAATAATTGGAAAATTTCTTGTTTCTTAGCATTCAATAAATCCTTCAAGATGTTCACTCATTTCTCGCTTGCATGGTTAAAAAGATATAGTTGCAATACTTTACGAAAATGAATTCGCAATTGTGCTTCTTTCCTAGAATATTTCCTAATATTTAGCGGCATAAGTGGAAATTACTAATGTTTAATGCCTCATCCATTTCCGCTAGTTATCGGTCCATTTTTACCTTTTTACGTGTTCCTCTCAAATCCCATTGAAAAACCCCTAGGCTACATCAGCATAGGGGTTGTGAAATTCATTTCAAAACGTAAGAGTCCCAATCGTGCCGTTTTGTCCTTTGTTTTGAACCCGCGCTCCGCAGGTGGGTGCTCTGTTCTAAACATTTGTAAGTCCTCTCGGAAGGAGGCATTTACGCCGTTTGGAAACGATTTTGAGCTCCCGTAACTATAAGTGTTCGGTCAAAACTTATAGGTAAAGAAACGTACACATCAGGACTCTCACTTATTGAAAGTATCATATCATATTAATTTTATCTTTTTCAAGCCATATCCTAAAAAAATACAATTATTTTTTTGTTGGTGCTAATCTTAAGTTTAATTCTTGTAATTGTTTTGGACTTACTGCACCTGGTGCATCTGTTAATAGATCGCTTGCGCTTGCTGTTTTAGGGAAAGCAATCGTATCACGTAGGTTTGTGCGACCAGCTAGTAGCATAATTAAACGATCCAATCCAAGAGCAAGTCCTCCATGTGGAGGTGTTCCGTATTCAAAGGCATCCAATAAGAAGCCGAATTGTTCTTTTGCTTCTTCTTCAGAGAAACCAAGCACTTTGAACATTTTTTCTTGAACGTCACGTTCAAAAATACGTAGTGATCCGCCACCAAGCTCGTAGCCATTTAAAACAATATCATAGGCTTGAGCGCGAACTTCACCTGGATTGCTTTCCAATTTATCTAAATCTTCACGGAATGGCATTGTGAATGGGTGATGCGCTGCTGTATAGCGCTTTTCTTCTTCACTGTATTCGAACAATGGCCAATCTGTTACCCAAAGGAAATTGAATAAAGATTCGTCTATTAAGCCGCGTTCTTTCGCAAACTTAATACGAAGGGCACCAAGTGTATCCGCTACAATACTTTTCTTATCCGCACAGAAAAGAATGATATCGCCTACTTCTGCTTTAACGGTTTCAATTAATGCTTCTTGAAGCTCACCAAAGAATTTAGCGATTGGTCCTTTTAGACCATCCTCTTCCACCTTCAACCAAGCAAGACCTTTTGCTCCATAAATAGCAGCAAATTCTGCATAAGCATCCATTTCTTTACGAGAGTAGTCAACTGCCCCACCTTTAACAACGATTGCTTTTACTTGACCGCCTTTTTCAAGAGCCGTTGTAAATACTTTCAAGCTGCTTTGTTTCGCTACTTCTGCGATATCAATTAATTCCATACCAAAGCGAGTATCTGGTTTATCCGAACCATAACGACTCATTGCTTCGTTATATGTCATGCGTGGGAATGGAAGCACAACATCGATTCCTTTTACTTCTTTCATGACTTTTGCCATCATGGTTTCAGTAAGTGACATGATATCTTCTTGACTCATAAAGCTTGTTTCAATATCGACTTGCGTAAATTCTGGCTGTCTGTCTGCACGTAAATCTTCATCACGGAAACAGCGAGCTACTTGATAATAGCGTTCAAATCCAGATACCATTAATAATTGTTTAAAAAGCTGTGGTGATTGTGGCAACGCGTAAAATTCACCTTCATGAACACGGCTAGGTACTAAATAGTCACGCGCTCCTTCTGGTGTACTTTTTGTTAAAATTGGTGTTTCAATGTCCAAAAAGCCTTCGCCATCTAAAAAGTTACGAATCGTTTGAGTTGCTTGATGACGCATTTTTAATGTTTCAAACATCGCTGGACGACGTAAATCTAAATAGCGGTATTTCAAGCGAACATCCTCGGATACCTCAACTTTGTCATCAATAGAGAATGGTGGTGTTTTTGATGCATTTAAGATTGTAATACTTTCGACTTGCACTTCAATTTTACCAGTTGCAATATTAGGGTTCACCGTTGACGCATCACGTTCAATAACCGTTCCTTGAACATCAATTACATACTCATTACGGACTTTTTCAGCAATTGCCAAAGCTTCCGCCGATACATCAGGATTAAACACAATTTGCACAATCCCACTTCTATCACGTAAGTCAATAAAAATTAACCCACCTAAATCGCGTCGTTTACTTACCCATCCTTTTAACTTTACTTTTTCACCAATAGCTGTTTCTAACACTTCTCCACAGAAATATGTTCTTCCAAACATGCTTGTTCCTCCTTAAGCTTGTAGCTTTTTAAATTCATGAATAAATGTTGCTAACTCTACCTCTACTTGTTGACCTGTTGCCATATTCTTCAGATTGATTTTGTTATTCGCTAATTCATCATCACCGAGAACAGCTACATATTTTGCTTCAAGACGGTCAGCCGATTTGAACTGAGCCTTTACTTTACGATCAAGATAATCCTTCTCGACAGTAAAACCTTCATTACGCAATTGATAAGCGAGTTTAACGGTAAAATCACGCGCAGCATCCCCTAAAGAAACAAGATAGCAATCAATACCTGTTTCAATCGGAAGCTCTACGTTTTCAGCCTTTAGTGCTGCAATCAAACGTTCAATACTAAGAGCAAAACCGATTCCCGGTGTTTCTGGACCACCTAAGCTTTCAGCAAGACCATTATAGCGACCACCGCCAGCAAGTGTTGTAATCGCGCCAAAGCCTTCTGCTTCACTCATAATTTCAAACGCTGTATGATTGTAGTAATCTAAACCACGCACAAGTGTTGGATCCTCAACAAAATCAATCTCTAGATCCGTTAAATGCTGCTTTACTTTGTCAAAATAAGCACGTGACTCTTCATTTAAATAGTCAATAATCGAGGGTGCGGTATGCATTAGCTCATGGTCATGATCCTTTTTACAATCTAGAATACGAAGTGGATTCTTTTCTAGACGACTTTGACAGTCGTCACAGAATTCACTAATACGCGGTTGAAAATGATTGATTAACGCATTACGGTGTGCCATTCGACTTTCACTATCACCAAGGCTATTAATGACAAGCTTTAATTTTTTCAAACCAAGTTCTTGATAAAGTTTCATAGCAAGTGATAGCACTTCCGCATCAATCGCTGGATCCTTACTACCTAATGCCTCAATTCCGAATTGGACAAATTGACGGAAGCGGCCTGCTTGCGGACGCTCATAGCGAAACATCGGTCCAATATAATAGAGCTTCACTGGTTGTGTCGGACTTCCAAACATTTTATGTTCAATATAGGAGCGAACCACTGACGCTGTACCTTCTGGACGTAACGTAATATCACGGCCACCGCGATCTTGAAACGTATACATTTCCTTTTGAACGATATCTGTCGTATCACCTACACCACGTAAAAAAAGTTCCGTATGCTCGAAAATTGGTGTCCGAATTTCTTTATATTGATAGCGGCGACAAATTTCACGTGCTGTATTCTCAATATATTGCCAAAGTTCCGTTTGGCCCGGCAGTAAATCCTGCGTACCTCTAGGAATTTGAATTGCCATTTACATTTCCTCCTTTTAAGAAAAGCGTAAGGCGCCCGGTTAGCGACGTAGGGACTGAGGCCCACAGGATGTGGGTCACACAGACGAAGACATAAGGACGTGGGGGTGTTAGTCTGTGTTCATTTCCTCCGTATAAGATAAAGGAAACACGAAGAGTGCGATAGCACTTGTTCGTGTTGACTTATCGTAAGGAGGAGCGGGAAGTCCCTTAGTCGCTGGGCGTCTGGAGCTAGACATCTGTACTCATCGAAAATAATACATTTTCTTATACTATCATCCAATCGGATATAATTTCTGATAGTACAAAAAAAACTCTCATCCCCTGTAACAATATCGATATCGTTACAAGGGACGAGAGTTGAAATTCCCGTGGTGCCACCCTAGTTGACGCATTAGAAAAACACGACTTATCGCCCTGATGGCGAAAGTCGATGCTTTTCTTATACTTTAATCCTTTAAAGAAGTTAAATTTCTTAAAGTATAAAATGTGCATCCGCTTTTAAGCAGTTAACGCCTGCCTACGTTCATCTCCTACTACATAGTTCTGTTTCAGAGCGAAACCTACGGAGTGTTCTTTCATTAAGGCATCATGTGGAATGCTTGCAGCCTAGGCATTTCCTCTCTACTACACGTGGTTCTTAATTACTTTTCTCCATCACAAGTTTTACAAAAATTATGTATGATATTTTATTATCATACGGATGTTGTCTACAATTGTCAAGACTCGTTCGACAAAATCCCCTATCATCATTAGTAGGGTCACACTGATAGGAGTTCCACTTCCATTTTACCGTAAATGCTTTTTAACCTTTTTAATGGTCCGTGCATCCATACTCAATTCATTGGCAAATTCCATTAAGTGCGTGCTTTCTGCATTTTGAATAACATCGCGAAAATCTACTCCTGACAGTTGATTAGCACTATTTATACTTGTTTGTCCTTTTTCACTAAACTTCATAAGTAGCCCCCCTATTTTTTATTTAGTATTTCCTAATAAAAAAATTTCTTACATCCTTCCTCTTAAATAAAAAAATCAGACCTCACAACATCTCATATTGTGAGGTCTGACTTTTCTCTTGTATTATTTACTATCCAAAATTAAGGTCACTGGACCATCGTTCGTCAATTGAACATCCATCATTGCTCCAAATTGACCTGTCTCAGTATGGACACCTCGTTTAGTAAGCTCTTCATTGAATATCTCATACAATTCATTCGCCACATCAGGACGTGCCGCATCCATAAAATTTGGACGGCGACCTTTCCTACAGTCCCCATATAAAGTAAACTGAGAAACAGACAAAATGGAACCACCCACATCAAGCAATGAGTGATTCATCTTTTCATTTTCATCTTCAAAGATTCGCAAATTGACAATTTTTTCAGCGAGATACGCAGCGTCTTCAGCTGTATCACCACGGGTAACACCAACCAATAAGACAAGGCCACTTTCAATCTGTCCGACTATTTCTCCGGCAACCAAGACCCGGGCCTCTTTTGCTCGTTGCAATACTACACGCATGATTACTGCTCCTTAATTCATCATCCGTCTTACAGAATAGACATCTGAAATTTGTTTAATTCGTTCCACTACTTTTTGCAAGTGAGCTGTATTATAAATATAAATCGTCATGTGAATCGTTGCTACTTTGTTGCGATCTGATTTACCAGAAACAGCTGAAATATTTGTTTTTGTTTCATTAACCGCTTGAAGTACTTCGTTTAACAAACCGCGACGATCATAGCCACTGATTTCAATTTCAACCGTATATTCCTTACGATGATTGGCGCTGCTTTCCCATTCAACAACAATTAAACGGTTTTCATTTTCACTTAGGTCAAGATTTGTACAATCTTTACGATGAACCGATACTCCTCGACCTTTCGTAATATACCCAACAATTTCATCTCCCGGAACTGGATTACAACAACGAGATACGCGAATCAATAAATTATCAATGCCTGGTACACGAACACCTGATTCATGCTTTTTACCCGTTGTAATTGTTTTTAATCCCGTTACTGCTTTGGATATATCAGGTTCCTGCTCACGTTCTTTTTGTTTTCGTAATTTTTCTGTTAAACGGTTAGTCACCTGCAAAGCTGTAATCCCATTATACCCAACAGCTGCAAACAGATCATCTTCGTTCAGAATATTGAATTTCTCAGCCACACGCTTTAAATTTTCTGCTGTAAGAACTTCTTTCACGTCAAACTCCATGGCTTTCACTTCTTTTTCCACAAGTTCTCGGCCTTTTTCAATATTTTCCTCACGACGCTGCTTTTTGAAAAACTGTCGAATTTTATTCTTCGCCTGAGAGGTTTGGGTTAGCTTTAACCAGTCTTTACTTGGTCCATACGAATGTTTAGACGTTAAAATTTCGATTATATCGCCTGTTTTCAACTTATAATCAAGCGGGACCATTTTCCCATTCACTTTAGCACCAATGGTTTTATTTCCAATTTCAGAATGAATACGATAGGCAAAGTCAATTGGATTCGATCCAGCTGGTAGTTCAATGACATCGCCCTTTGGGGTAAAAATAAACACCATATCCGAAAATAAATCAATCTTAAGCGATTCCATAAATTCCTCTGCATTCGTTGCATCATCTTGAAATTCAAGAATTTCACGGAACCACGATAACTTATCTTCAAGTGAAGGTTGATTCCCCACTTCTTTTCCTTCTTTATAAGCCCAGTGTGCAGCCACACCGAATTCAGCAATTCGATGCATTTCGCTTGTTCGAATTTGCACTTCAAGTGGGTCACCCTTAGGACCGATGACTGTCGTATGCAAGGATTGATACATATTAGGCTTTGGCATTGCTATATAATCTTTAAAACGCCCTGGCATTGGCTTCCAGCATGTATGAATAATTCCTAGTACTGCATAGCAATCTTTAATACTATTCACAACAACACGTACAGCAAGTAAATCATAAATTTCACTAAATTGTTTGTTTTGCAAAACCATTTTTCGATAAATACTATAAATATGCTTTGGTCTTCCTGACATGTCTGCTTTAATATTAACTGTTTCTACTTGATCGCGAATATTATCAATCACATCTTCAAGATATTCCTCACGTTCCGCACGTTTCTTCTTCATCAAGTTTACAATGCGATAATATTGCTGAGGATTTAAGTAACGAAGTGCTGTATCCTCAAGTTCCCATTTAATTGTACTAATTCCAAGTCGATGGGCAAGTGGAGCAAAAATTTCTAATGTTTCATTGGCGATCCTACGTTGTTTTTCTTGTGGTAAATGCTTCAATGTCCGCATATTATGAAGTCTATCAGCCAATTTAATTAGAATAACTCGAATATCTTGGGCCATTGCAACAAACATTTTACGATGATTTTCCGCTTGTTGTTCTTGTTTCGATTTATATTTAATTTTTCCTAATTTCGTTACACCATCAACGAGCATGGCTACTTCTGCGCTGAAATTTTCTTCGAGATCTTTTAACGTTACTTCAGTATCTTCTACTACATCATGCAAAAAGCCTGATGCAACCGTCGCTGGATCCATTTCAAGATCCACTAAAATCCCCGCCACTTGAATAGGGTGAATAATATACGGCTCACCAGATTTTCTAAATTGTTCACGATGAGCATGTTCGGCATATTTATACGCTTTATAAATAAATTCAGTTTCTTCTGGTTGAAGATATCGACTCGCTCTTTCTACAACCTGCTCAGCAGTCAATATTTGGTCATTAGCCATAAATCATCATTACCCCACTTTTACCACCAACGGTATTGTTACCCTTATCACATAATACACCGGGTCCAGTATAATTGCTCTATTTAGAAAAAATATTTTCTTAAAGTATAAAAAAAATCATTATCACTATTATCGAAAAAAAAAACATAGATGTAAAGAGTATTCCTGTTATTTTCTAATTAAATAATGAAAGAGCACCCCATCTCAAGAATGCTCTTTCACCGTCATTAATAGGATAGTAAGGTTAACAAATCATAGCCTTCTAATTTTTTTCGACCTTCTAACTCAGTCAGTTCGATTAAAAAGGCTATTCCTGCCACGATTCCACCTAGTTCTTCCACTAATTTAATGGATGCTTCAATTGTACCACCTGTTGCAAGCAAATCATCCGCAATTAATACTCGTTGACCTGGCTTGATTGCATCTTTATGCATCGTTAGTACATCTTGTCCATACTCTAATCCATATTGGACTTTTACCGTTTCACGTGGAAGTTTTCCTTCTTTTCTCACCGGTACAAAACCTGCTTCTAATGCATAAGCGACTGGACAACCAATAATAAACCCACGGGCTTCAGGTCCGACAACTAAGTCCACTTTTTTATCAAGTGCATACTCTACAATCTGATCCGTTGCATATTTAAAGGCTTTACCATTATCCATTAATGTCGTAATGTCTTTGAAAAGAATTCCTTCTTTCGGCCAATCTGGTACATCCGTTATAAATTGCTTTAAATCCATTGATTTAGTTCCTCCTCAAGACCACTTACCTCTTGTACTAGTTGTTGATTAAACCAATCGAATAATTGCTGGTAGGAAGAATAAACAAGCTCTTTTTCAAGCTCAAATTGCTCTTTCTTTCGCTGATATGCAAGTGACTCTGCTAAATCACGTTTTTTCGCATTGGCTTTTAGCGTAATTAATCCATTCTCTATTGTAACAAAATCAAGCTCAAAAAACACCTTGGAAATGAAATCAATCGTATCCCGAGACCATCCACGGTATTTTGCTAAATCATCCCCATATTTCATTACATCTAGAGAACCTTTTTTCATTAAAAACGCATAAAACCATTTAAAATGGTCACGTGTAGGCATCGTACTCAAAAAGTGATCTTGCACATGATAAAAATGAGCATAAATACGCTCTGGCTGCTGATGATGAAGCAACTTTTGAAGGAGCAACCTTGAAGAAGGCAAGTCCATCAAAACAAGATGGCGATTCGTACACTCAAACTCTATTCCATCTTGTTCAGTTTCTATCAAACTGACATGCGATTGGTTCTGTAAGAAAGAATACCGCTTTAACGTTTCCTTTGAAAAAACTACAATTCTGCGAGCTTCTTGTGGAATATCGGCTAGCCATTTCTCTGGTTGACCTTTTCCACGATAATCAAATAATTGCCAATGCTCAATAGAAATGTCCTTCACAAAAATTTGCGGTTTCTTTATATTATTCCATTCATTCACAGATAGTTCCCCAATAACCGATACTTCAGCGTTTGGAGCAATCTGATCTGCATACTCACCTAGTCCAAAGCCCACACCATCAAGCTGATGATTGTCTTCTTCAAGAGACAGTTTCAAATGATTTTGGTTTGCACCAATTTTCCGAATGCTTGCAAGCTGTACAGAATCGATTAATAGTTTCGGTTTTGGATTGCTTACACCAAATGGTGCTAGCAGGCTCATTTCATCAATCGTTTGAATCGTTGCTTCCGTAATCTTTACCGTTCCATCAAGATTTGTAACAGGAACAAAGTCTTCAGCGGTAAGCTGTTCTGCCGCTAGTTGATTTAGTCTCATTCGCAGTTCGGGTACGTCCTCTATTTGTAACGTCATTCCAGCTGCCATTGGATGTCCACCGAAATGAGGCAATAATTCCCGACAAGTCGATAAATTTTTAAATAAATCAAAGCCTTCAATACTGCGAGCAGAACCTTTTGCTAGTCCTTTTTCAAGGTCATAGCTTAAAACGATGGTTGGTCGGTAGAATCGCTCAACAAGCCTAGATGCTACAATTCCAATAACACCTGAGTTCCAGCCTTCTTTCCCAACAACAAGCACATGATTCGATTCTAACGGATAATTTTTTTCTACTTCAAGAATGGCTTCCTCCGCTGCTTCATTCACAATAGCCTGACGTTCTTTATTCATCTCATTTATTTCTTGGGCTAATTCTTTCGCTTCTATAACATCTTCCGTCATTAATAAATCCACCGCAAAATCAGCCGGTCCTAATCGTCCAACTGCATTTAGACGAGGTGCAATGGAAAAACCAATCGTTTCTTCTGTTATTGTCCCTTGTTCAATATTGGCTACTTTCATTAATGACACAAGTCCTGGTCTTGTCGTTCCGTGCAGTCTTTCAATCCCTCTTGCTGCGATTAAACGATTTTCCCCAAGTAGAGGTACTAAATCGGCAATTGTCCCAATTGCTGCAATTTCTAATAAATCCTCAGGCACTTCTCCAAGTAGAGCATGTGCTAATTTAAAGGCCACGCCTACCCCTGCCAAATCCTTGAATGGGTATGGATTATCTTCAAGCTTTGGATGAATAATCGCGAATGCTTCTGGTAATTCAGGTCCTGGCTCATGATGATCGGTTAAAATATAGTCCATTCCGAGCTCATGAGCTAGAGCTGCTTCTCGTAAAGCCGCAATTCCAGTATCCACTGTAATTAATAGTTTCACACCTTCACTCGCAGCAAGACGAAAGGCCATTTCATTCGGTCCGTAGCCTTCCGTAAATCGATTTGGAATATAAAAATCAACATTGGCTTCGAGCTTATTTAATGTCGTCATCATGACCGTAGTCGATGTAACCCCATCAGCATCATAGTCCCCAAAGATCCGGATTTTTTCACCCTTTTCAATTGCTTCGTTAATTCGAGCAACCGCTTTGTCCATATCTTTAAATAAAAACGGATCATGAAATGTTTGTTTTTTAACAAATAAAAAAGATCGGGCAGCCTCAACATCCTCTAAGCCCCGATTGACTAATAGTTGTCCCACTAGAGGTGTTATATGAAGCTGTTCCACTAGTGCAGCACTCTTTTTTGAATCAGCGGTTTGTACGTTCCACCGCGTTTTTGACTTTAACATGGATTCACCCCTCAATCTCTTCATTATACTAAAACAAGAGGTACTGTTTCAATTTATGAATTTTAGCAAAAAAAGAAACTGGCGTAATGCCAGTCTCTTATACAGTGCCTTCTAAGCTTTGTTTCTTTACTTTTTCCGTATTCAATGTACCTTTTTTCTTCAATTCTTTGATTTTTAAATCCAACCAAATTTGAGAAGCAATATAAAGCGATGAATACACACCACAAAGCATACCGACAAATAAAGCGATATTGAAGTTACGAATTGCTTCACTACCAAAAATCATCAACGCAATAACTGTTACAAGTACACCCATAACCGTGTTAATTGATCTCGTTAAGGTTTGACGAATACTAATATTCACAATATTTTCAAGCTCTTCAGGTGTTTTAATTCTTTTCTTCTTACGCATATTTTCACGAATCCGGTCAAAGGTAACAATCGTATCATTAATCGAATAACCGACAATCGTTAAAATAGCGGCAATAAACGTGATATCCACTTCTAGACGTAATAAACTAAAAATCGTAATGATAAAAAAGGCATCATGCATTAACGCAACACAGCTGGCAACGCCATACGCCATTCAAAGCGGATAGAAACATATAAAATGATTCCAATTGATGAAATCAGAACAGCCTTGATTGCATTTTTCGGCCAATTCCTTACCAATTGTTGGTGAAACCGTACTTACATTAGGTTCTACACCAAAGTCTTTACTGAAATGATCTTTCACTTCGGCAATTTCCTCTTTATCAAGCGCACCCACAACACGTACAACACCAATTTCATTATTATTTCCGGATAAAGTAACATCCTTCACTTCGAAATCGAACTTGTCCATTTCTGTTTGGATTTGCTGGGTTGTCAATGCTTTACTCTGAAGTAATTTCAATTCGTGTACCACTTGTAAAATCGATACCAAGATTTAAATTGAAGACAAATAAGAAAATGATCCCAACAACCGTGATGGCAAGAGAAATGCCCATAAAATACTTTACGCTTTTTCACAAAGTCAAAGCGATCAAAGCGAGTTGGTAAATCCATTAAATCTAGTTTGTCTGACAAATCATGAATATCTTTCTTTCTAACTCCAAACCAGCCTGGACGTTTGTCTAATAAGCCGCTATTTACCCATAAACTCATAAAAAAGCGTGTACCATAGATAGCTGTAATAAAACTCATTAAAATTGAAATAATTAACGTTGTTGCAAACCCTTTAACTGAGCTTGTTCCGTAGAAAAATAGAACAGATCCGGCAAGCAACGTTGTTAAGTTGGCATCCATGATTGTGCCTAAGGAGTTTTTATTTCCTTCCTTGTATGCCGCTCTAACTGAACGCCCAAGCTTTAATTCATCTTTAATCCGCTCAGCACTAATGATATTCGCATCAACAGCCATCCCAACCCCAAGTACAAGTGCCGCAATACCTGGAAGGGTTAGCACAACATTCATCCAATCGAATACAAGCAATGTTAGGAAAAGATAAATGCATAACGTGACAACGGCAATGAAACCAGGGAAACGATAATAGGCAAGCATGAATAAGAAAATAAGCGCAATCCCAATGATCCCAGCAAAAATGGTTTTATCTAGTGCATCTTGTCCAAATTGAGCACCAACTGATGTTGAATAGACTTCTTTTAAATCAACCGGAAGGGCCCCTGCATTTAGAAGGCTAGCAAGCTCTTTCGCTTCCTCCACCGTAAATTGCCCTGTAATGAATACCGTATTTGTGCTAAATACTTCACTAACTTGTGGTGCAGAAATCATATTATCTTGTGATTCCAATTTTGAATAGGAATCTTTGCCTTTTTCAAAGTCTAACCAAATAGCTAAGCACATTTGTTGGAACTGGCATTGCCGAAATCTGTTCCGTAATCTCTTTAAATTTGTTAGCATCCTTCAACGTAATTTCGACAACAGGTTTATTCTCCTGGAAGGTTTGCTTTGCTCCACCCTCTTTTAGGTCCGCACCTGTCATCATTTCTTTATCAGTAGCATCATGGAAGGATAACTTCGCTTGAGTTGATAAAATTCTTCGGGCCTCGTTTTGATCTGTTACACCTGCTAACTGTACACGAATACGATCTTTCACCTTCAATTTGAATAACCGGCTCGCTGACTCCTAGTACATTGACACGCTTCTCAAGTGCTTGCGCTGTACTCGTCAACATTTCTTCTGTCACTTTCTCCCCTTTAAGCGGTTTTACCTCATAAAGTACCTCAAACCCTCCTTGAAGGTCTAATCCCAACTTAATATCGTTGAGAATTCCTTTGGACGTTGTACCCATTGCTGAAAAAATTAAGATAGCAATAAGAAAAAACGCCACAATTCTGCTTCTTTTTACCATTATGTAGTAGGCCCCTTTCTTTAACTTGCCTGACGACCTTGTAGTGAAAAATAAAAACAATCAAAAAAGTGCCCGTATCCAACATAACCGAGCATTTTTTTACTATTACCAAAAAATAAATAACCATAAATATTATCATTCAATTTAAACAACTGTCAATTTTATATACGAATGAAATTGTTAAGGATTTGTTATATTTTGAGTGAAAAATTATGTATAAAAAATATAATTAATAACAATTGTTTAGCAAGACCGATTGTCAAAAGAAGTTTATCCTAAATATAAATCCCTTTTTACATTGGTACGGTTGCTTAAGAATGAAAGCCTTTTCACGATTTTAATAATTCCTTTAGTTCTTCTTCTGAAAGAGTTTCAAAAAGGCTTGGTGCCTTATAGGCTTCCACTACTTGAAACGTCATAAATTGATTGCTAGAAAGCGATAAAATATCAGCTACAATTTCATAAAGATGAATATTTTCTTGAGGATTTTTCCATTTTTTTAAAATGAGACAATCCCAAATATCTTCCATCTTTACTTCATTTAAACCAAGCATGATAAACTCCTCTAATTTAATTTTCAATGCTGGTTTGACCTTCAAATAATACCGCTGATAAGGATGTTTCTTTGTCATTCCTTTGCCCCCCTATTTCCATCCAACTATGAAAGAGTAATTATTTGTTCATCACTCAAACACTTTTGTCATGCTTTGTCCAAGTCACTGCATATAGTTAATTGTATAGTATGTCAGCTTTTTTGAGAAGGCAGGGATTGAGTAAATGTCAAAATTTATAAAAGGAACCTTAATTTTAATTGTAGCTAGCTTAATCACAAGAATACTTGGATTTATTAATCGGATTGTCATCGCCCGATTTATCGGAGAAGAAGGTGTTGGCTTATATATGATGGCCTTACCAACCTTATTTCTTGTCATAAATATTACACAGCTTGGCCTTCCCGTAGCCATTTCAAAATATGTTGCCGAAGCAAATGCCAGAGGCGATGAGAAAAAGATAAAAAAAATTCTCGTTGTTTCCATTGGCTTGTACATTTACTTTATCGATGATCTATTTACACCACTATTGCTTCTACTCGCACCCATGCTTTCAGAAATATTATTTACGGACAAGCGGACGATTTGGCCTTTACTGGCCATTACACCTATCATTCCCATCATCGCTATTTCATCCGTCCTTCGAGGGTATTTTCAAGGCAAACAAAATATGAAGCCGTTCGCCTTTTCACAAGTCATTGAACAAGTCATGCGAATTGCCTTTATTGCCGTCCTGACAAAGGCATTTTTACCCTATGGAATTGAATATGCTGCAGCGGGGGCCATGTTAGCTTCAATTATTGGAGAACTCGCATCCCTTTTCTACTTATTACATGCATTTAAATTGAAAAAACATTTTAAAGTACAGAAAGGATTTTTTCAAAATGGCTAATGCCGGAAAGGAAACATTTACAGAACTAATGGGGATTGCCCTTCCAACGACAGGAAGCAGAATGATTGGCTCCATTGCTTGGTTTTTAGAACCCATCGTTGTCGCCCAAAGCTTAGCCATTGCTGGTGTGACCACCTCGATGGCCACTAGACAATATGGGGAACTTACAGGATACGCTTTACCATTACTAATGCTTCCTTCCTTTCTAACGGCCTCTCTGGCTACATCACTTGTTCCCGCTGTTAGTGAAGCCAATTCGAAAGGAAATCTTACATTAGTTGTATCACCGACTTCAACAATCACTAAATATTACTTTCAATACAGGCTGTTTAGCAGTCGTTACCTTATTTATCTTTGCCGAACCCATTTTAGCAACTCATGTATGGTTCTTCGAATGCTGCCGTCTTCATTAAATTTCTAGCACCCTTTTTCGTCATGTATTATTTTCAATATCCGTTACAATCGATGCTTCAAGCAATGAATTTAGCTCGAGCAGCAATGATCAACAGTCTGATTGGAGCATTGTTAAAATCGGCATGATCTTTATGCTGGCGACAAAAGAGAATTTTGGGATTATGGGGGCTGCAATTGGGATAGCCGTTGGAACGGTGCTAGTAACCTTTCTTCATTTTTCTACCGTTATAAAAGTCGTTCCGATTTCCCTTCATATTCGGCAGTTATATTTCAGCTTACTTATTGCCATTAATTTCAGGATATCGGCGGTTTTTACGCTTATCATTTCTGGTTTACAAATCACGTATTAAGCGTTCGTTTACTAAGCTCTCTTTCCGTTCTCATTATCATCTATCTTGTGCTCATGCTAGGAACTGGCGGCATAAAAAAAGCGATCTCAAACGAATTCCACGAATTGGCCATTTCTTAGCACGCTTTGCTTGGCATCCTTAGTTATTTTTATCAATGTAAAATTCACCATTCATATAGGTGCATAATGAAATTTGATTTAATCTTCATATCCTTGCTTTTTTCAACTGCTGCCGAAGCCAAAATTCATTTTGCCCAATTTGTTCAAGCTATTTTCTTGTAACTCTCCGTCAATAATGAGTGGATGCGGTGTCTCTTTATGGTCATCATTTATTTTGCTCTTTTTTAATAACTGACAACTTCCCTGATGTTTCAAGAATGGCAAATTGAACTTCATTGACATCAATAATTCCTTGTTCACGAAGCTGCGTCAATAAATCATCAAAATTATATCGTTGCTTTCGCATCACTTTTTCATCAATTTTCCCATTATTAATAATAATACTTGGCTGTCCATCTAGTAATTTATCGAAATTTGAACTTTTCAATGAGATGAACGATAGAACAACTTGAAGAAACAGTAAAACAAACATAGGGAGTAAGAATATGCAAAAAAGGATTCTTGTATTTTCAATCGCTACAACAGCAATGTCCCCTAGCATAATAAAGACGACTAAATCTAAAATGCTTAATTCGCCAATTTCCCGTTTACCCATTAAACGAAAAATAACGATGATAAGTAGATAGCTTATGATCGTTCTACTTATGATAATAATGAATAATCATCCCATTTCAAAGCACTCCCCATGTATCAATAAACTCATTATTAGAGTGCGCTAGAAATCGGAAAATATTTTTCCATTTTTTTAAACGAAAGGTCTACGTACCGCTCCCCTCGAATATGCTTGTACAAAGAAAAGTGGAAGGCACCCGGTTAGCGACGTTGGTAACTTTCCCGCTCCGTATAAGATAAAGGAAACACGAAGAGTGCGATAGCACGATTCAATGTTGACTTATCGTAAGGAGGAGCGGGAAGTCATAGGCGCTGGGTTCCTGAAGCTAGACAAGAAAAGAGGAAGTGCCTTGGTTACGTATTAACAATAAGGAGACTTTTAACAGTTAATCAATTTTTATAAGGGAGGTGAACCCGTTACCCAATTTACTTGTTTGTTATTTGTAAATTTTGGTATAATAAGTTTACCTATTGTGAATCCCATATACCGAAAGTAGCTTCGGCAAAATCGGACAGGGAGAAGCAAGAAGCAAACAAGGCTTATAGATTTTTTATAAGTTTTTGGCAACGGGAACGACAATCGAAACAAAAAAAATGAGCGTTGCTATCATATACGGTGTTACTAGTATTTTTGCCTTAGCCATTATAGCAAGCTTTATTTTTTCTATACTGCTTCGCTTTACTTCATTAACAGAATCATCCTTAAACTTAGTAATGATGATTGTCACTTTTCTTTCACTGTTTATAGGCGGATTTATTTCCGGTGGAAAAGGAAAAAAACAAGGAATCATACTTGGTGGAGGAACTGGTCTTCTCTACTTAGCCATTATCGTATTATTTCAATATTTAGGGCAGGACTCACTATTTTCCGCAAAACAATGGATTTATTATGCATGCTTTGCCATCACAGCCACAATGGGTGGCATTCTTGGTGTAAATATGAAGGGTGGAGGAATAAGGAAGCAGGACGGCAGTAGGACGAGTAAGCTTATCTGTAAGGAGGAGTGGGAATCCATTAGCTTCTGACTACATAAACCCACCCTTTATCTAACAATAAAAAACACACTGCGAAATCATATGTGAAATCGAGTGTGTTTTTCTTTGTGATTTAAACTGTTTGTACATCTGAAGTGAACCCGTTAGATCAAGTCTCGCTTTTTTTGTTACATTACTCTCCTGATCTTACAGGAGCACTTTCTGTTACTTCACGAATTGCTGGACGATCAAAAGTTAATTTTGAACCATCTGGTGATTTAACGACGATTTTTGACTCATCAATTGAATCAATCGTTCCATGTAATCCACCAATTGTCACAACTTTATCGCCTTTTTTTAAGCTGTTTTGCATTTGTTGAACAGCATTTTGACGTTTCTTTTGTGGGCGAATAAGCAAGAAATAAAACAACACAAACATAAGAATTATCGGTAAAAATTGCATTAAATTATCCATTTATGTATTCTCCTCTCTTATTTATATTATGTATGAATTAGAAGTTTTTCGCATTTGGCTTATTAAAACCATATTGTTCAAAAAACTCTTCCCTAAAGTCTCCAAGACGATCTTCTCTAATAGCTTGTCTGACTTGTTCCATTAATTTTAACAGAAAATGCAGATTATGATAAGTAGTTAAACGAATTCCAAATGTTTCTTCGCATTTAATTAAATGACGAATATAAGCACGGCTATAATTTTGACAAACATGACAATCACAATTTTCATCAAGTGGACCAAAATCACGTGCATATTTCGCATTTTTCACAACTAGACGACCATTGCTTGTCATCAGCGTACCATTTCGAGCAATACGTGTTGGTAAGTACACAGTCAAACATATCAATTCCACGAATCGCCCCATCAATTAATGAATCCGGCGAACCTACCCCCATTAAATAGCGAGGCTTATTTGCTGGCAAAAATGGAGTCGTAAATTCAAGAACACGATTCATGATATCCTTTGGTTCCCCAACGGATAATCCGCCAATCGCATAGCCCGGGAAATCTAAAGAGACTAAATCTTGAGCACTTTGCTTACGAAGATGCTCAAATTCTCCCCCTTGAACAATGCCAAACAAGCCTTGGTCCTCAGGACGAGCATGTGCTTTTAAACAGCGTTCCGCCCAGCGAGATGTACGCTCCACAGATTTCTTCATATACTCTTCCGTTGCTGGGAATGGTGGACATTCATCAAATGCCATCATAATATCGGAGCCTAATGCATTTTGAATTTCCATTGCTTTTTCAGGAGAAAGAAATAACTTATCTCCATTTAAATGATTTCTAAAATGAACGCCTTCTTCTTCAATTTTACGGAAATCACTTAAACTAAACACTTGGAAACCACCAGAATCCGTTAAAATAGCACGATCCCAGTTCATAAATTTATGTAGATCCGCCTGCTTCTTTGACAATATCATGCCCTGGACGTAGCCATAGGTGATAGGTATTACTTAAAATAATCCCAGCCCCCATTTGTTTTAACTCTTCAGGTGACATGGTTTTCACAGTTGCCAATGTTCCAACCGGCATAAAAGCAGGTGTTTCAAAGGAACCGTGCGGTGTATGGACGATACCTAGTCTCGCCCCTGTTTGCTTACATGTTTTAATGTGTTCGTATCGTATTGCAGTCAACAGTATTGACTCCTTTCAAGAGCAATTCTTTTCTTATTTTACTTGATAAACATCGCATCGCCAAAACTAAAGAATCGATATTTTTCCTTTACCGCCATTTCATAGGCATGAAGCACATGTTCTCGACCAGCCAGTGCACTAATGAGCATAATTAAGGTGGATTTTGGTAAATGAAAATTAGTAATCATCGCATCAATCCCTTTAAACTCATACCCTGGATAAATAAAAATATTCGTCCAACCACTTTCTTCTTTAAAAACCCCATCATGACGAGTAGCAATCGTTTCAAGTGTCCTCGTGGACGTCGTTCCTACTGTAATGATTCGCCCACCATTTGCTTTCACTTTATTTAAGAGACTGGCGGTGTCAGCTGTCATTTGATAAAATTCCGAATGCATATCATGATCATCAATATCCTCCACACTTACTGGACGAAACGTTCCAAGTCCAACATGAAGGGTAATAAACGCAATATGTACACCCATTTGCTTCAACTTTTGCTAACAGATCTTCGGTAAAATGAAGGCCAGCCGTTGGTGCCGCTGCTGAGCCACGTTCCCTTGCATACACCGTTTGATAACGATCTTGATCATCCAATTGTTCCTTTATATAAGGAGGAAGGGGCATTTCACCTAATTCATCCAATACTTCATAAAAAATACCGTCATATTGAAATTTCAAAATCCGTCCACCATGCTCCAGTACACCTGTACACACTGCGGTTAATTTCCCTTCGCCAAATACGATGGTTGACCCTTCTTTAATCCGTTTTGCGGGCTTTACAAGTGTTTCCCATTCATCCTCTTCCTGTTGTTTAAGCAACAGCACTTCGATGTTGGCACCCGTATCTTCTTTTATTCCATGCAAACGCGCCGGCAATACCTTTGTATCATTTAATACAAGGCAATCTCCTGGCTCTAAATAGTCTGTGATATGTTTAAATACATCATGTTGGACTTCTCCACTTTCTTTATCCAGCACCATCAATCTACTTGCTTCCCTATTTTCTAAAGGGACTTGTGCAATTAATTCTTCTGGTAAATGAAAATCAAATAAATCTAACTTCACTTTTACACTTCCTAACCGTTCTGTTCGATACATACCGCTTTTCTTATTTAAATCGCCCAATTATATAAAAAATGGCCGACAAAACTATACTTAAAAGAATAGATGTAACAATAGGAAAATAAAACGTTGTATTTTCCTTTTTAATGACAATATCGCCAGGTAGCTTTCCCAAATTAATAAACTTCATTCCCAAGCCAATAATAATCAAAATGACACCAATCATGATTAACAGCTTTGGTAGATTAGTCATTCGGTTGGCACCTCCATTTGAAAATGTTCATAGGCTAGAGGCGTTGCCACTCGACCACGAGGAGTTCTCTGCAAGAAAACCAATTTGTAGTAAATACGGTTCATACACATCTTCAATTGTATGCGCTTCTTCTCCAATCGTGGCTGCAATCGTTTCAAGCCCAACTGGTCCACCACGAAATTTTTCAATAATCCCTTTAAGAAGCTTATGGTCAATATGATCGAGTCCTAAACGGTCTACTTGCAACAATTCTAAAGCATAATTGGAAAGGTCTTTCGTTATTGTACCATCGCCTCGCACTTGAGCAAAGTCTCTTACCCTTCTCAGTAAACGATTGGCAATTCTAGGTGTCCCACGCGATCTTCTTGCAATTTCAGCAGCAGCTTGCTGATCCATTTCGGTATCCATAATCACCGATGTTCGCATCACAATATCCGTTAATTGATATTCATTATAATATTCTAAACGACTTAACACACCAAAGCGATCACGAAGTGGTGCCGATAAAGCACCTGCTCTCGTCGTGGCACCCACAAGCGTAAACGGTGGTAAATCAATTCGAATAGAACGTGCTTCAGGACCTTTCCCAATCACAATATCAAGACAAAAATCCTCCATTGCTGGATAAAGCACCTCTTCCACGACACGCGGAAGACGATGAATTTCATCAATAAATAAAACATCCCCTGGTTCTAATGCACTTAAAATCGCTGCCAAATCACCTGGTCGTTCAATGGCTGGTCCTGACGTTGTGCGAATATTGACTCCCATTTCATTAGCAATAATGACTGCTAATGTTGTTTTTCCAAGACCCGGCGGCCCATATAATAATACATGGTCAAGCGTTTCTTCTCGCATTCTCGCTGCTTCGATAAATACACTTAAATTCGCTTTTACTTTATCTTGGCCAATATATTGCTGCAAGTTTTGTGGTCGCAAGCTTTGTTCAAAGGACAGTTCGTTCGAATCTATATTCCCGATTAACAATTCTCTCCTCCATTACGCCACTCCTTACCTTAACATCATTTGCAATGCTTTTTTAATATACTGCTCTGTCGTTAACGATTCAGCCTCAAGCATTTTGGCTACTTTTTGCACTTCTTTTTCTGAATATCCTAACGCTTTTAACGCCAAAATCGCTTCATCCAGTTCCTGATGTGTGGTAGCCATGCCCTGCTCCTCATGATTAAACAGATTTGGAAAGGCATCCGGAATAATATGCTCAAGCTTTCCTTTTAAATCTAAAATCATTTGGCGCGCTGTTTTCTTCCCAACGCCAGGAAACTTCACAAGGAAGGATTCGTCTTCCTGTTCAACAGCCTGCACCACTTGATCCACTTGACCAGATGCGAGAATGGCTAACGCTCCTTTTGGACCAATCCCCGTCACCCCTAATAGTTTAGTAAACAAAGCCTTCTCTTGTCGCGTTTGAAATCCATAAAGCGTGATGTTATCTTCACGAACATAATGATATAGAAAAATTAGAAGCTCTTTTTTTAATTGAGCCGAAAAAATAAAAGGATTTGGTGTCACAACCTGATACCCAATTCCCCCGTTTTCTACTACTATGTATTCAGGTCCAATATACTCGACCATCCCTTTTAAATAATCATACAAATGACTTCTCTCCCCAATTTTGCTTTACCTCTCATTGTACCATATTTCTAATTAGGTTGCACCGCATATTCTCGATATTCGTTCATTAAACTGGTAAATTGATCTTTACTAATAATTTGAATACCATGTTGTAGCTCTTCTTGCTGATATACTTCTAATTTTCCTACATCAATTTGGAAAAAAGTATGAATGACCTTATCATGCTCTGGTTTTCCATTGTAGATTGACAAGGTTCCATCTTCAGACATGCCAAAATAACCATTTGCTTTAAGCAAAGGAGAAATATCATTTTCCATTTTATGCAGCACAAGATAGTCCTTCGTTTGTTCAATGATTTTCCAGCCCTTATATTTATTCTTCAAGTCCTCTATAGATCCAAACCATTCGGTTATTTTTTCTTCACTTAGCTCTCCATCCAAATATTGACGTTGTAAAATCACTTTGCTTTCTTGTAGCCCATCCTTATCTAAGGGTACCTCAGCTAACCCACTCCAAGTAAAAGAAAAAAATAAAATAATGAAGCAAGCAAGAAATCTTATCTTCAAATTAATCACCTCTTACGGCGTAAACTTTTATGGGGCAGAATTCCATACTCTAGTAGTGTGACCGATTGAAGATTATTTAACCGCAAAAAACTGACTTCAACATCGAAGTCAGTTTTTTGAAACAAGTTTTGCAAGAGTATGATTGAAATCCATTCTTTTTTCAAAATCTTCAACGGAAATCTTCCAAACATGTTTGAAATGAAAACGTGTTCTGAACAATAAATTCCACTCACGAAAAATATCAGATGGATAAGCTAAAGCATATAAAAAAGCAGGATTTTCTCGATACGCATTAATTTGCGGGTAATCCCAAATTTCGTTAATTGGGGTATCAAGATGTGGTAAAATGCGATTTGCATATTGTAAGTAATCATACAGTCGTGGTCCTATGGCAATTAAATCAAAATCGATGAGTGCCAATTTGCCATCCTGCTTTCGCAGAAAATTATGATGGGCACAATCACCGTGAATAATCGTATTTTTTTCCTGATCCAAATAGATTCGATTAGCGGCAAGCCCTTTTAATGACCATTCTCCCCAAGCAATCCATTCATTTACAATAGATTCCGGAATCTGTTGGCTAATGCTGCGTGCATGATAGCGAAATAAGTTTAATCGATCTTGCCATTTCCTGACTTGATTATATAAAGGAAGCGCGAGTGAAATGTTATCAGCACTATTATGAAACGTTTCAAGTAATTGTGCTCCTTCAATTCGATTTATTGAATTAGAAAAGGTAAATGGCTGATTATCTAATGGTAAATATTCAATAAAACCAAACCACATATCATCTAATTCAAATGGCTCAGGCTCTCTATACATATGATACGTCTGATCAAACCTATTTTGTTTCAATAAATAAGTAAACACTTGCTGCCGGTTCCATTTATCATAACTACTAAAACCTTTTACTATAAGAGGATTTTCATTCTTAAAAGTAAGCAAGTAAACATTTCCGCGTAGCTGATCAATACTTTCAGGTCTCCCTTTTACCTCTTTAATTTTAGTAAAAAGGCGATTCTGAAAGGGCTGATTAGAAGTCATCACTTTCCTCTGCAAATGTCGGCATTCCAAATGTCTCTGGGGCACGAACTTCACCAAATTGTTCAGGAACAAACGGACCTGGCTGACCTCCGAATTGTGTTGGTAGCGATTGTGGTTGCGCAAATGAACTTGGAGCATCTGGACTAAGCTGGCGACTTGGATAAGGCGGTTGACTGGACATACCAGCTAGCTGACTTGGGTACGGATTTTTTGTTGTTGTACCTGGTAATGGCTGTTGATAATAAGGTTGGGCTCCCGTCTCTAATTGTGGTGCTCGGTAATACGGCGGTACTCCCATACCCGGCTGTTGACCTCCGTAATACGGTTGTACTCCTGGACCCGGCTGCGGCTCTCCGTATGACGGTGATCCTCCCATACCTGGCTGCGGGCCTCCGTATGATGGTGATCCTCCCATACCTGGCTGCGGGCCTCCGTATGATGGTGATCCTCCCATACCTGGCTGCGGGCCTCCGTATGATGGTGATCCTCCCATACCTGGCTGCGGGCCTCCGTATGATGGCGATCCTCCCATACCTGGCTGCGGGCCTCCGTATGATGGTGATCCTCCCATACCTGGCTGCGGGCCTCCGTATGATGGTGATCCTCCCATACCTGGCTGCGGGCCTCCGTATGATGGTGATCCTCCCATACCTGGCTGCGGGCCTCCGTATGATGATGATCCTCCCATACCTGGCTGCGGGCCTCCGTATGATGGTGATCCTCCCATACCTGGCTGCGGGCCTCCGTATGATGGTGATACTCCCATACCTGGCTGCGGGCCTCCGTATGATGGCGATCCTCCCATACCTGGCTGCGGGCCTCCGTATGATGGCTGTACTCCTAGCGGTGCTCCGTAATACGGTTGTACTCCTGGACTTGGCTGTGGTGCTCCGTATGATGGCTGCATTCCTTTGCCTGGCTGTGGGCCTCCGTATGATGGCTGTACTCCTTTGCCTGGCTGTGGGCCTCCGTATGATGGCTGCACTCCTTTGCCTGGCTGTGGACCTCCATATGATGGCTGCACTCCTTTGCCTGGCTGTGGGCCTTCGTATGATGGCTGCACTCCTTTGCCTGGCTGTGGGCCTTCGTATGATGGCTGCACTCCTTTGCCTGGCTGTGGGCCTCCGTATGATGGCTGCACTCCTTTGCCTGGCTGTGGGCCTCCATATAATGGCTGCACTCCCATACCTGGTTGTGGGCCTCCGTATGATGGCTGCACTCCTTTGCCTGGTTGTGGGCCTCCATATAATGGCTGTACTCCTCCCATACCTGGTTGTGGTCCCCCATATGGCGGTTGCATCATAGTTCCCAGTAATGGCTCTTGATAATATGGTTGGGCTCCCGTTCCTACCATATAAGGTTGTTTTTTGTCCGGTCCATATGTTCCAATTTCAGTCTTGCCACAACCACAATCTTCTGATTCTGCTTCATAGCTTGGTTGAATGTTCAGTTGTACATTTGGCTGAATATTCGATTGGACATTTGGTTGTGCATTAGAGACTGCCTGTTGAAAATTAAATGGTTCCGGTTGTACCTGCATAGGACCCTGTGAATATGGAACTATATTTTCAGATAATGGATTAAGGAGAGGTACCTGTGCCTGATACTGTTGTGAGACAGGATACGTATTTACCCCAGCAACAGCACTTGGTACGGATGGATAACAGGATGATGATTCGCCCCATATATCTGAACTTTCTACAAAAGTTGGCATAGTAGGCTGCATTCCTACGATTGGACCGCATGGTAAAGGTGGTGGTGGCGGATAACAAAAGCCCGTACCTGGTAAAATTGGCGTCACAGGTACACATTCTTCTACTGGTTGTTCTGCAACTGCTTTTACCTCTGGCATAGGAGCATTATAAACAGGTGCATTATAAACAGGTGCTTGAACCATTGGAGGGACTTCAGGAACTTTCGGTGGTTTCGGTACGTTTGGAAGCTTCATTTCTTTTATAGGCTTAGATGGCTGTATAACAGGTGCCTCTTTCTTCATAATTGGCTTCTCTTTCATGATTGGCATTTCCTTCAGGTTCAAATTGGCATTCTTCATCTTCGGTTTTTCTTTCACAATTGGCATTTCTTTCATCTTCGGTTGTTCTGGAACTGCTTTTATCTCTGGTATAGGAGCATTATAAACAGGCACTTGAACCATTGGAGGAACGTTAGGAACTTTCAGTGGTGGTGGTACGATCGGAAGTTGCATTTCTTTTACAGGCTTAGATGGCTGTATAACAGGTGCCTCTTTCTTCATAATTGGCTTCTCTTTCACGATTGGCATTCCTTTCATTTTCGGCTTCTCTTTCACGATCGGTTGTGCTTCCATTATCGGCTGCTCTTCTATGACTGGCATTTCTGCTGTCTTCGGTTGTGCTTCCGTGATTGGCATTTTTGTCGTCTTCGGTTGTTTTTCTGTGATTGGCATTTCTTCCATCATCGGCTGTTCTTCTACAATTGGTTGCTCTTTCGCAATTGGCTGTTCTTTTCCCCCAGAAACTTGTGGTTGAAGGAGTGCTTCTTTTATTCCTACTTGTTTAATGGGCTGAACAGCTTCCTTCTTTGTGCCACTTGTATTACTCGGTATATGAATTTTCATGCCCGGCATTAACAAATCCGGATTGCTTAATTGTGAATTTAATTTTTTCAGTTCATCAAAACTGACATTATATTTTTTAGCGAGTTTCCAAAGTGTATCGCCTTTTTGGACTATATGAATTTTCACGCTGTAACCCCTCCTGTGCATATGTCCATATATACTATGAAGCAGTCGGTAAATTGCTAATCTATTTATCACCAAAACTTATGCTATCCGAAGGCACTTTATGAAATATTTGTTCACAATTATAGGAATTTGAGATGAAAATTAAAAATTAAATTCACGAAAATAACACACTTTTGACCCGCTACGCTACTTTGTATCGAATGGATCGACCGCTATGAGAAAACGAATTTGCATGATTAATCGTGAAATTCGCATGATTCCATTAAACAAAAGACCTGAATCAGTTTCGATTCAGGTCTTTTGTTTTCTATTTCTTTTCAAGCATCCGATTCAAAGCAAGAATCGCATCATCGGCAACTTCTTTTTCCACTTTAATTGGATTAATGATTTCCCCGTTGCTAATCGATTCAAGTGACCATAATAAATGAGGTAAATCAATTCTGTTCATCGTTAAACATGGACACATAATTGGATTTAAAGAAACAATGTTTTTGTCTGGATGCTTCGCAATCAGACGTTTAACAAGATTCATTTCTGTTCCAATCGCCCATGAGCTGCCTGGTTCGGCATTTTCGATCTGATTAATAATATAAGCTGTTGAACCATTATCATCCGCCAGCGCTACTACTTCACGGCTACACTCTGGGTGCACAATAATTCTCATGTCTGGCTGTGTTTTTCGTAAATGTTTAATATTCGCCGGTGTAAACATTTCATGAACAGAACAATGACCTTTCCACAGCAATACTTTTAAATCTTCGAGCTTTCCTTCATAAATTAATTCATCTTTATGCGGATCCCATACAGCCATTTGCTCTAGCGGAATACCTAGGTCATATGCTGTATTTCTACCTAAGTGCTGATCAGGTAAGAATAAAATGCGTTCTTTTTGAGTGAATGCCCATGACACCATTTCCTTGGCATTCGATGAAGTAACAGTCGCTCCACCATTTTTTCCAACAAATGCTTTAATCGCCGCTGTTGAGTTCACATAGGTTAATGGAAGAATGGTATCACCAAACAATTCTTGTAGCTTCGTCCATGCTCTTTCTGTTTGATGAATATCAGCCATATCTGCCATTGAACAGCCTGCACGCATATCTGGTAACACAACAGTTTGCTCAGGCGTAGTTAAAATATCAGCTGTTTCCGCCATAAAATGAACACCACAAAAAACGATAAACTCTGCATCACGATTTTGTGCTGAAATCTGTGCCAACTGAAGCGAATCACCTGTTACGTCAGAAAATTGAATGACTTCCTCACGTTGATAATGATGTCCCGGGATAAACAAGCGTTTACCAAGTTGTTTTTTAATTTCCCAAATTCGCGCTTCCATTTCCTCTGCTGTCATGTTGTTATACTTCTCAGGTAAAACTGTTTCTGCTACTGCCTGTTCTAATAAACTCATTGATAAACCCCTTCCCCTTCAGTAACTTTTGCACTAATATCTAACGCACTCACACTATGTGTTAAGCTGCCTAATGAAATAAAATCAACTCCGCAGTCGCGGTAAGTCGCTAAATTCGTTAAGTTAATTCCACCCGATGCTTCAGTAATGATATGAGATGGAACAAGTTTTACAAGCTGTTCGATTTCGTCTGGTGTACGATTATCAAACATGATAATGTCTGCACCTGCTTCGACCGCTTCAAGTACTTGCTCTCTAGACTCTGTTTCCACCTCGATTTTTACTGTATGGCCCAGTTTTGCTTTAACAGTTTCGACCGCTTTTGTAATGGAACCAGCAAAGGAAATATGATTGTCTTTAATCATGACTGCATCATATAATCCAAAGCGGTGATTGAAGGCACCTCCAGAACGAACCGCATATTTCTCAAGCATTCGTAATCCTGGTGTTGTTTTTCGTGTATCACATGGCTTTGTTTTCGTTCCAGCCAAAATTTGTGCTGCCTTATTTGCTCCAGTAGCAATTGCCGACATACGTTGTACCAAATTAAGGACAACACGTTCTCCTTTTAAAAGATTTCTCATACTACCCGTCATTTGCACTAGTTTTTGTCCGACTTGGAATGCTTCTCCATCTTTAACAAAGCATTGAATCTCAATAGTGTCATCAAGTAATGTAAAGCCTGTTTTCACAACGTCTGTTCCCGAAAAAATCCCTGGCTCTTTTGCAAGAAAAGTTAATGTCCCTTGTGAATCCTCTGGAAATAAAGTATCACTCGTTACATCCTGCTCGCCGATATCTTCTATAAAAAACTGCTCTAATAATCCCTTAAGCTTTAATTGATTCATAATATACCTTTCCTTTCAAAAGACTGGTGACTTTATTTCGATCCCACACAATAGATGTATGAAGCCATTCCACATCATTTTCGACTGGGTAATCCTTACGGAAATGACCGCCTCGACTTTCTTTCCTCATTAAAGCTGATTGAGCAATAAACCAAGATACAAGTACTGCATTGATTTTTGCTAATTGATCAAGTGAGACGTCCTCACAGGCTACATCAAGCAGTTCATCAATCTTATACGATTGGAGCCAAGTCTTTAAGGAAGCAAGGTCTTTTCCATTTCGAACAATACCGGCATGTTGCATTAAAGTTTTTTGAATGTCCTCTAATTCCGGTAAATGACGTAACGAATCGTTAGATTTTTTTCTAGTTGCTGCCGGTGACAATTCTCTTGCCTGTGCTTCTCTTAAATAACAACCAAGTGCATATCCATACACAAGTCCCTCTAGTAAGGAATTGCTCGCAAGACGATTGGCACCATGAACGCCTGTGCAAGCCACTTCTCCTACAGCATACAGACCTTTGATTGATGTTCGACTAAATCCATCTGTTTCAATACCGCCCATTAGAAAATGATTACCAGGTGCGACAGGTATTCTGCCTTCTCTAAGGTTAATTCCATTACTTTCACATATATTAGCAACCGTTGGAAAATGCTCTTTAAAGCGTTGAATCATTGAAATATCTAAATACACTGCTTCACCACGTTCTAAATAAGAATAGATCGTTTGAGCAACAACATGACGTGGTGCTAAATCCTTCAATGGATGAACACCTTCCATTATTTTCTTCCCATCACTTGTTACAAGGATTGCTCCCTCACCACGAACCGCTTCCGAAACAAGTCCGTGTGTCTTTCCATTGCAATATAAAAGCGTTGGATGGAACTGAATAAATTCCATATCACGAATATTTGCTCCCGCTTTTAAAGCCAGCGCAATGCCATCACCAGCTACAGTCGATGCGTTGGACGTTAACTGAAATAGCGAACCGCATCCCCCTGTTGCAAGTACAGTATGCTCAGCATAAATCGCTTGTATTTGCCCTTCTCGATTCATTGCTTTTACACCAATACAAGATTGGTCTTCACCGATAATTAGCTCAACGGCAGATGACTCTTCCATGACATCGACCTGTGAATAATCCAGCTTACTTAATAAATGCTCGATTACATATTTACCGGTTGCATCTCCATGACTGTGTAAAATTCTACGCTCGCTATGAGCACCTTCCATACCAAATATTAAATTTCCTGCTTGATTATGGTCAAATTTCATTCCAGAATCTATAAGATCAGCAATAACGAGTGGCGCTTGTTCTACTAATGTTTTAACAGCTACTTCATTGTTATAATTACGCCCTGCTTGAATGGTATCTTTTTTATGAAAACTAGGGTGGTCTCGCTCGGACATCGCTACCGCAATGCCACCTTGTGCTAAATAAGAATTACTATCACGAAGCTTTGATTTTGTGATAAGCGTCACATGTTTGGACTTACTTGCTTCTATTGCTGTTTGTAAAGCGGCTATTCCACTACCTACAATCACAACTTCCAATTTATCCATTGCTATTGCCTCCTGATTTTTTCAGGTTGTTTTTCGGGTTGTCTTGACACCTATCTTTACATATTATTTAATTAATATCAAGAGTTTTTTAGAATTAAGAAGTGGATGTGATTTCAGTGATGTATTTCGACTATGCAGCAACAACACCTATTGATCCTGAAGCATTAAACGTATGGGTAGAGGCTTCACAGCAATTTTATGGGAACTCTAGCAGCCTTCATGATTGTGGGTCTAAGGCAGCACGATTGCTTGATTTATCACGGCAACAGCTCGCTGCGTTAGTAGCTGTTGATAAAGAAAATGTTATTTTTACAAGTGGTGGATCTGAAAGCAATGTACTTGCCATTGATACATTATTATCATCTAAAAGTAAACAGAAAAACCATATATTAATTAGTCAAACGGAACATGCATCGCTCCATCAATATGTCAGTAAGCTAAAACAGCAGGGCTATGAAATCAGTGCACTTCACCATTTACCAGATGGCACAATAGATCTGAACCATCTGCGTGCCAGTCTGACTGAGAAAACATGTATCGTTATCATTCAACATGTTAACTCCGAAATCGGCGTGATACAGCCAATTCAAGAAATCTATAACATCCTTTATAGTCAAGATATTTTGTTACATGTCGATTGTGTGCAGTCCTTTGCTAAGCTGCCAATTGAAGCAATCAGCAGCTCTTGTGATAGTATGTCCATTTCAAGCCATAAAGTGTATGGACCAAAAGGCGTTGGAGCAGTTATTTTTCCCAAACGGCATAAGCTGAAGCCTGCATTACCAAACGTAACCCATGAATTTGGCTTTCGGGCAGGTACGGTGAATGTCCCAGGTATTGCTTCTTTCGTTACTGCCGCTAAAAAGCTTGCAGGCACGCTTCATGAGGAGCTTTCACGGATTCATGCATTACGACAACAATTGATAGAGGCACTAACAAAAGCAAATGCATCCTTTCATGTCATTGAAGCAGAGACGCATCAATTGCCACATATTCTGGCCCTCACCTTCTCTGGCTTGCAAGGGCAATCACTAATGATTGAATTAAATCGACGTGGCTTTGCGGTTTCAACCGGAAGCGCTTGTCAAATTGATAAACAGGAGCCTTCAAAGGCCATGCTTGCCATCGGGAAAAGTATCGATGAAGCACATCAACTTCTTCGCATTTCATTTGGAAAATTAACAACTGAGGAAGAGATTAAGCAATTAGCGGAAAATATTATAGAAATCGTAACGAGATAAAAATAGCAAATTGAGGAGAGATTGGATGGAAGGAAAGAAAAAATTACTCGGTGAAGAGAGACGATCAAAATTACTACAAATTCTGAAAGCAGGTTTCACACCAATAACAGGAAGTGACCTTTCGAAACAAACAAATGTGAGCCGTCAAGTCATTGTAAGTGACATCACCCTCTTGAAAGCAAGAAATGAGCCGATTATCGCCACAAGTCAAGGCTATTTATATATGCACAAAGTGGGACAGCCACAACTTTTTGAGCGGACAGTCGCTTGTCAGCACGAACCTTCTCGAACAGAAGAAGAGCTATATTTACTTGTGGACCTTGGTGTAACCGTCAAAAATGTCACCATTGAACATCCGATATACGGTGATCTAACTGCTTCGATGATGGTAAGCAACCGAAAAGATGTTCAAGCCTTTCTTACTAAAATGGCCGATACGAAGGCTTCGTATTTATTAGAGCTTTCAACGGATGGTATTCACCTTCATACCCTCAGTGCACTATCTGAAGAACTGCTTGATGAGGCCGAAGCTGCGTTGAAAAAAGCGAAATTTCTTGTGAATTAATACCCTATTCTCTACTACAATACCTAAATGTATACAATCACATTTGGGTATTTTTGTTCATTTATACAAAAATACCCTGACATTTTGAAGATACTTTATTAATATATAATTGTACTAAAAAGTTCATCATCTCTAAAATGCAACATATAATCACCGTATAATACCACAGTTGTATTCAATAGCGTTTTCAGCCTATAAATAGACAACCTCCCAAAATCGAAATGGATTCATTCCATTCTGATTAACGCAAACGATTGTTATCATTTTCCCTTATATTCTCGTGAGGACTCCTTAGTCGGCCAATATGAAAATTTTTTCACATCAACGACTAGTTATGCAGGCCCACTAGTCCACCTTTTTTCGAGCAACTCTCTATCTCCTTTAGAATGGTCCCTCTTGAAACTAATTACCATAAGTGGTCAAGGAACAGAAACAAAAAATAACTTAATATAGTAAACAAATTTAGCTTTGAAAAAGAAACGATATAAAGGAAAACAAGGAATGAAAGAGCATAGTATTTCACATTCTTGTCAACACTGGAAGATGTTTTAACATGCAAAATAGATAATAAGGAGGCATCCTCCCATGTCTTTAATTCAAGTTTTGCAAAAACGGACCATTTTTCAACAGTATAAAAACTGGTATGTGCTAGATGATGAATTTTCTTGGGAAATCCAAACATTATACCATACTATTTTCACACATTTAGACTCCCACATTCCGATCCCTGTTATTTTTTGTTCGATTTCTGAAGCGAATAAAATCATGAGCGACTTAGGAGACGAAGAAGATGAATATTTACGATTTGTATCTGGTATTTATTCTAGAGAATTAGAGATTATTTTTATTTTTCATTTCATGGAATATGTCCCATTAGTTGAGACTCTATTCCATGAGTTTCGTCATGTTATGCAAAACGATAATCCTACTTTTAGACATCATTTCGAGTCTGATAAAAAACTACCTTATAATGAACGCATTACTGAAATAGATGCTTTTCAATTTGCAAAAGAGAAAACAAATGAATATCTCAGTCAAAATCAGTCATTCGGTTAACGAATGGTACAAACCATCATATAACAAAGCAATGAACAAGCGCTTTAATCCCTTGTTCATTTTTATTTCACTACTACAATTTTATAGAGAGGGGAGCAATAAAAAAATTTGGCCTTTATCCGGGCTATGAAGGACACTTCCTCGGGAGAGCAACTAAAAAATGTCCTTCATCTACGCTATGAAGGACACTTCCTCGGGAGAGCAACTAAAAAATGTCCTTCATCTACGCTATGAAAGACACTTCCTCGGGAGAGCAACTAAAAAATGTCCTTCATCTACGCTATGAAGGACACTTCCTCGGGAGAGCAACTAAAAAATGTCCTTCATCTACGCTATGAAGGACATTTTTTTAGTTGAAAATTCCCATGAATTACGTAATAAAAAAACATGCGAATTAACAAGTGATTTGATCTGTTACTTCTTATTTTCCCCCATAAATAAACCCGTTATTTAAACAAAATGGAATTCTTTTAGATTCCATTTTTCATTAACGAATTCTCTACAACAAAGCTTGGATAGCTGCCTAGAACAGAAACGGTACAACCAAGTGCTTCTAGTTCGGAGATAGCTCCAGGAATCAGAACCTCATCCAGCGCCATTTCTACATCGATAATAAAAAAGTAATTGCCTAATCCCGTTTTCATTGGGCGTGATTCGATTTTAGATAAATTCAATTTTCTCCAAGCAAATGCCGAAAGAACTTGATGAAGTGCTCCAGTATAATCAGAAGGGAGCGTGACCATAAGCGTTGTCTTCCATCCATGTTCTATCGTTAAATGCCCTTGAAAATCTATCTCCTCATTCGAAACCACGATAAATTTCGTATGATTGTATGAGTAATCATGAATGTTTTCACGAATAATCGTTAGTCCATATTCCTCAGCTGCTGCTTCATTTGCAATCGCAGCAATATTTCGTCCTGGTTCATCATGCACCAATTTTGCAGCTGCAGCCGTTGACGTCACCTCTTCACACGGAATGCCTTTCCATTCTCTATGTAAAAACTTGTGGCACTGTGCAATAGCATGTGGATGCGAGTAGATGATTTCTGGTTTGAAATCAGGGGTAGCGTGATCTCGGTGCACCATAAAATGCTGAGAAATAGGGATTGTCACTTCACCTTTGACAGGAAGCTGCACCTCATGAATTAAATAATCAATCGTAATATTAACTGAACCTTCTAATGCATTTTCAATTGGAACAAGGGCAATGGAGGCCTTTCCTTCTTGGACAGCATCAAGGCAAGCAGGAATAGTAGTCATAGGAATCTTCATTTCATTAGGAAAAAGCCGTGAAACAGCTAAATCCGTAAATGTTGCTTTAGGACCAAGAAAAGCAATTGTATGTGACATCTAACATTCTCCTTCTTTCGCAGTAAATCTAAGCACACTAATAATCGTATCTCTTTATGTTATGCTAGGCACCATTTCCTAACACTTCTACTTTTTCAACAAATTCCATTTTGCGAAACGTTGTAAGCAATTCATCAATTTCCATTGTCATTGCAGTCGTATTAAGAGAAAGTGTTACGTTTGCTCGACCTTGCAGCGGAATCGTTTGGTGAATGGTCATGATATTACAGCCAGACATCGCCACAACTCTCAGTAGCTCTGATAAGGTTCCTGAACGATCTTCAAGATAAAAGAATAATGTAATCAGCCTTTCTTTTACCATTGTATGAAACGGAAACACCGTATCGCGATATTTATAAAAAGCACTCCTACTTAAATCAACGCGTTGAACTGCTTCCCAAACAGATTCAACTTTTCCACGTTCAAGCATCTCCTTGGCCTCTAGTGTTTTTTTCATTGCCTCAGGAAGAACATCTTCGCGAACGAGGAAAAACCTTTTATCGATGTTGTTCACTTCTTATCACCCTCGCCAACCGTACTCATTCCTTACTAACCCCTGGTTAATCTACAAACTCAAATTCATATTCTAAAATGCGAACAATATCTCCATCCTTAGCTCCCTTTTGACGAAGCACTTCGTCAACACCAAATGAACGAAGCTGTCTAGCAAAGCGACGAACAGACTCTTCACGAGTAAAATCAGTCATTTTAAATAGACGTTCCACTTTAAATCCAGATACATCAAAGCTACCATCTGATTCACGTGTGATTTCAAATTCATCCTGCTGCGTCTCATGTTTATAAAGCACACGATGAACCCCTTTATCTTCATCCTCGTCATGATCAAGTGGGAACGCTGGTGTTTCTTCAACTTTATCAGCGATTGCAAACAATAACTCTCGAATTCCTTCACGTGTTACCGCAGAGATTGGATAAATCGGATATTCTTCTTGTAACTTCTCTTTAAATTGAGCTACATTTTCAGCAGAATCAGGCATGTCCATTTTACTAGCAACAATAATTTGTGGACGTTCGGTCAAACGTAAATTATATTCATGGAGCTCTTTATTAATCGTTAGATAGTCTTCGTAAGGATCCCGTCCTTCAAGTCCTGACATATCAATCACATGAACAATAACTCTCGTTCTTTCGATATGACGCAAAAATTGATGACCTAGTCCGACCCCTTCTGAGGCTCCTTCAATCAATCCTGGTAAATCGGCCATAACAAAGCTGCGATTATCTTCTGTCTCTACAACGCCTAAGTTTGGAACAATCGTTGTAAAATGATATTCAGCAATTTTAGGTCTAGCAGCTGAAACGACAGATAACAACGTTGATTTTCCGACACTCGGGAAACCAACAAGCCCTACATCAGCTAGTAGCTTTAATTCCATGACAATATTACGCTCTTGTCCTGGCTCTCCATTTTCAGCAATTTCAGGAGCTGGATTAGCTGGTGTGGCAAAGCGTGAGTTTCCACGACCTCCACGACCACCTTTGGCAATGACAGCACGTTGGCCATGCTCGACTAAATCGGCAAGGACTTCTTTCGTGTCATCATCTATAATTACTGTACCAGGTGGAACTTTAACGACCATATTTGGAGAATTTTTTCCATGCATACCTTTTGACATTCCATGCTCGCCACGAGGCGCCTTAAAATGACGCTTGTAGCGGAAATCCATTAATGTACGTAAGCCTTCTTCCACTTCGAAAACGACATTCGCACCATTTCCTCCATCACCACCAGCAGGACCACCCATTGGTACATATTTTTCACGTCGAAACGCAACCATTCCATTGCCACCGTCTCCACCTTTTACATACACTTTGACTTGATCGACAAACATCCTATCACTTCCTTATTTTCTATATGTAATATCTTGCTGTACTCATCGTTTCCTATTCAAACTTAATATCCATTTTGAAAAAAAATTCATTTTCATCACATTCACAAAGCTCAATCGTTTGCTGTTTTGCTACCGATGTGGAAAGAAACTGTTTCACACTCTCTACATCCTTTAGTTTGCCCTGCAAATGATAAGAACAGCTCATATCCATGCCTTTATTTTGATAAATACTTATGGTAAGTACATTTTCCGTATAAGGGTCCAACTGTTGGTCTAGCATATGAAAATAGCGATTGGTCCATTCATACATAAGTTCATCTGATGCCTGCAAGCCTTCGAACACTTCAATCACTTCATATTCGCATTCAAACTTCCAATTATTCCAATTTGCCGTCATTAACAATTCACCGAATCTCGGCAATTTTAAATTTGAAAGCCGCGCATCTTGCTGAGTTTCGATAATAATTTCCTCAATATATCCTTTTACACTTTCGACATTATTTAATTCAAGATTCCCTTTTATAATTTGAATTTTATTTAGCCAATCATGTCTTGCTTGGCGAAGTACTTCAAAAGTTGTCCAATTTTTATTCATCTTTTTCACCCTCAATTATGATAAAGTGAAACACCATTTAATAAGAAAAGCGGAAGGCACCATAACACATCTATCTTCAATCTTTTCTTATCTGTTAACCCTTTTCAGCTCTATCATGTTGACTAGTATTAGTATACCAAAAATGTACTTTTATGTAATGAATACTAATTCATTTATGTACATGAACGCCCCCGTCCAAAAAACCAAGCTATGTCCTTCTTGCATTCTTTGGACGATGGTAGAACGAAAAGGAAAAGGAGCTAGACGTCTGAAATTAGACATCTGTACTTATCGAAAATCAAATTCCTTTTTATACGATTACCTATTAGCTCTAAATATTGATGGTATAAAAAAAGGGACCATCCCCCTCTTAACTTGACCATATATATCAAACAATGTCGCGATATATATAGTCAGTAGAAGGGATTGGACCCTTTTGAGCCATCCTAATTTCAAAGATGCAATTATGCTTCTTGTGCAACTGGATATACGCTAACTTTTTTGCGGTCACGTCCGAAACGTTCGAAACGTACAACACCGTCTACTTTTGCGTATAGAGTATCATCTCCACCACGGCCTACGTTTTCACCTGGATAGATTTTTGTTCCGCGTTGACGATAAAGGATTGAACCACCAGAAACGAATTGACCATCTGCACGCTTAGCACCTAAACGCTTAGCTTGAGAATCACGACCGTTCTTTGTAGAACCTACCCCTTTTTTCGAAGCGAAGAACTGAAGATCTAATCTTAACATGTGTTCCACCTCCTACTTGTTTAAAATGACTTTCATATATTTACCATAATCACGTTCAATAGTTTGCAGTGATACAAGCATCGCATTTAAAAGAAGCTGCACCTTTTCTTGTGATTCCTTTGAGATATTCTCGGGAATCACACAGCGAAGATAACCGCCCTCTTTGCCTTGCTGGATCTCAGGTTGTACATCTGTTAGAGACATAATCGCATTCACTGTTCCAAATGAAACAGCTGATGCACCTGCGCATACTATATCTGAACCTTTTTTAGCAAAATCAGCATGTCCGCTCATTGTGAACGAAGTAATTCGTTCTTGCGGAGCATTAAAGGTTACTTTAATCATCTTGAATCAGCCTTACGCGTTGATTGCTTCAATAACAACTTTAGTGTATGGTTGACGATGACCTTGCTTCTTATGATAGTTTTTCTTCGATTTATATTTGAAAACAGTGATTTTCTTTTGACGACCTTGTTTTTCAACTTTAGCCGTTACAGTAGCGCCTTCCACGAATGGAGCACCCACTTTCACGTTTTCGCCACCTACGAATAAAACTTTGTCAAATGTAACAGTTTCGCCTGCTTCTGCGTTTACTTTTTCAATGTAAACTGCTTCACCAGCTGCTACTTTAATTTGTTTCCCGCCAGTTTCAATAATTGCGTACATACTTGCACCTCCTCAAATGTCTCAGACTCGCCATGTACAGGTGTTCTACCCAAGGTAAAACTTAAAACCTGATATGTGCGGTTGTAGCATAGGTGCTACAAAAGATAACGTTAGAATTCTACCACATAATTAAAATAGCTGTCAACATGTTTTCCGTGATGCCTTCAATAATTCTTGATAATCGCCAAAACGTTTAATTTCATATTTATTTTCAACCCGAGGGGTAATGGATAGGATTACCTTTTTCCCAATGGCTTCTTCTAAGATCGGACGATACGACTCTTTTTTTCCTAATAAAGTAGCAGCAACGTCTTCATTCACTTCAATCCATACTGCTTCTTCATCTGTCTTCCGATGTTCAAGTAATTCTCGTTCGAGTCGGAAGGCTACCGTCTCAGGACTCGCAACTTTACCACGACCGCCACAAGTCGAACAATTCACCATCATTCTTTCCCCCAATGACGGGGATGCTCGCTTTCGTGTCAGTTCTAAGATGCCAAGTTTCGTGAAACCAATCACAGAGACCCGCATTTCATCCTCCGCCGTTTCCTGCTTGATCATCTCAATGACCTCTGTTCTATGCTGAGGATGATCCATATTAATAAAATCGACTAGCACAATACCACCTAGATTACGTAAGCGAAGTTGGTGAGCGACTTCCTTTGCGGCAAGTAAGTTTGTGTGAAATAATGTCTCTTCTTTTTTCACTTTGCCCGTAAATTTCCCTGTATTCACATCAACGACAGTGAATGCCTCTGTTTCTTCAAAAATTAAATAGCCACCATTTTCAAGCCAAACAACTTTTTTCAGTGCATGTTCTAACTGAATATCAATATGTCGCTCGGAAAAAATATTCTTTATCCCTGGCTCATAAGCAACCGTCCAATTCGGTCGTTCGTTCTTTGCCCACTTATCTAGTTGCTGATAAAAGGAAAAATTGTCAAGAATAACTTCTCCCTGTTCTCCTTTGGACATTTCAACCATTAGCATTTCTAAGAAGGTATCTTTTTGAAAAATAACCCCAGGATGCTTCAAGACACTTCCCTTTTTTTGAAGCTCCTGATACTTTTCACGTAACCCCTCTAACGTCTGCAGAAAGCTCCCTCACTTTGCTTCTCCATCGCCGTGCGAATGATTAAGCCCTCTTGTTGCTGTTTATGTTGAGACGCCACCTGTCGCCAATGCTTTTGATTATTAGGATTATGAAATTTTTTCGAAACTCCCACATAATCTATCCCAGCTATGTACACTAATGATTCCTCTGACAGCTCAATTAAGCCGGATAACTTCGCACCTTTTGTCCCCGTCTCATCTCGCTTTACTTGTACAAGCAGTTTCTCTCCTTGACGAATATATTGACTAACTGTTCCGCTTTTATCCTTTGCGAGCTGAAAGGTTGGAAGATCATCTCGGTGCAAAAAGCCGTTCTTCTCTTCACCATAATCAACAAAAACAGCATCCATCCCCGGCAATACCTTTGTTACTTTTCCCAAATATATATTGCCGACGGTACTCGATTGGTTCGGCAGCATCATCTCTATTTTCACGACTCTATCCTCATCTAACACCGCATATCTTTTTTCTCGTGAAGTATAGTTTACAATTATTTTTTTCATAAAAAATCCTACTTTCAAAACATTTAACGTTACACAATTTGTTGTCTGGCTTCACCGGCTAGCTGAACAAGCCGGTGAAGCTTTTCTTAGTGTCTAGCTTCAGACGCCCAGCGATTAACAGGCGCCTTCCGCTTTTCGTTCAAGCGTACCATATCTAATATAAATAGAACAGGTCACCGATTTTTCCATCTGTCCGTTTCTCAGAAAAGTAGGCGTGTAACAGTTCGTTCTCGTCTAATGTTCCACTTTCCTTGCCATTTTTCATCACAATAATCGGATGTTTGCAGCCGCGTTGAAATAGTTGGAGCACCTTAAAAATAGATTCATCCTCATCCGCTCTAATCGGCTTTAGTTTATCCAAATCGCTGCTATTCCCATAATATCGTTGCAATAAAAACCGAATAAAAGCAAAGTAACGCTGTCGCCACTCCATAAGAAGAGATATACAAATAAATAAAGAAATCATCCACGCATTTAAGTTAAGCGGTTGAATCAAAATCCATGTCAAAAACGCGATGACGGCAAAAGCAGTTGATATATACAACGTATACGTCTGTGCCTCTAAAAACGAATAGAATTGGGCAATCCCGATAAAGAGTAATCGTCCACCATCTAAAGGCCAAATAGGCAATAAATTAAAGAGGCAGACAATCACATTCAGATAAAAAAAGGATTGATACGACTCATAGGAGATAAAAGAAAAAAAATATAGTATATAATTTAACCCAATCAGCCATATATGCTGCAGGGGCCCCGCTAGCACGACGAACATATCCTCTTTCAGACTTTTATTGCCATACTCCTCCGTTTCAAGATTACCGCCGAATGGCAACATTCCAATTGATTTAATGCGCCATTTAAAATACTGTGCACATACAGCATGACCCATTTCATGCACGAAAATAATCGCTAGCAACATCATCATTTCTTTAAAATGAGCCGTAGCGACCGAGATACAAATAACAAACCAAAGCGTTGGATGCACCTTTATTTTTAACAGCAGTTTTCCGTATTCACTCAAAGGAAATCACCTTTTTAGGATCAACAAATTCCCCATTTTCTTTAATCGCTAAATAAAAGGTCCCTTTTGACCCATCCTCACTTCTCGTTACCTGTCCAATTTGCTTTCCCTTTTTTATAGGATCATAAAGAGCGACATCAAAAGATTCCAGCTGCCCATACCAAGATTCACTATTATTGCTATGTTGGATCACGATCGTTTTTCCGATTCCCTCCTTTGTCCCCGCAAAAATAACAAGGCCATCATTAATCGCCTCTACCTTGGATCCTTTACTCGTTTCTACAATGATACCTTCCCCATTTGTTTCAAAGGTTTGCGTAATTTTTGCCGAGGCTGGTAGCGCATAGGGCTCTTCCACTGCTTCCGTCGCCTCCTCTTGTTGGGGTAAAAAAGCAATAGGCTTCCCAAATGTGGATTCATACCAGCTTGAAATCGATGCAAATTGAAAATCCTCATTCATTGTACTCGTCACATAATTCCGTGCTGTATCTAATTGCTGAGAGGGATGCTTAAAGATCACAGCAACCACTAAAAATAAGACAATCGCTGCTAACATTTTAAAGAAAAAATATTCCTTTTTAAAAAGCGGATGATTACTCTCTTCTGTTTCATAGGACGAATAAGAAGTATAATCATCATCATCCTGATCATCAATATAATTCCAAGCCCCATTTATTCTGCGCTCATTGGTTTTTCTCCGCTTCTCAATACGATCACGAATATTTTTTCTGCGATCATACATGTCAAATCTCCCCCCTGCTCAAATCACAAGCTTCTTTACTCAACTTATGATGTACTTGTCCAGAGTATGACTTTTAGAAACTGAGATAGATGGCTGCAACTCATTTTCCTTCTTCAATCCATTTTCAGTCGTAAATAAGTGGGTGATACACAAAACTTGGTCAAGCAACAAGAAAAAGGTCCTTCATCTAAGCTATGAAGGACATAACTGGGCTAAGCAACACAAAAAAAGTCCTTCAGCTAGGCTATGAAGGACATAACTGGATTAAGCAACACGAAAAAGGTCCTTCAGCTAGGCTATGAAGGACATAACTGGATTAAGCAGCACGAAAAAGGTCCTTCAGCTAGGCTATGAAGGACATAACTGGGCTAAGCAGCACGAAAAAGGTCCTTCAGCTAGGCTATGAAGGACATAACTGGGCTAAGCAGCACGAAAAAAGTCCTTCATCTAAGCTATGAAGGACATAACTGGATTAAGCAGCACGAAAAAGGTCCTTCAGCTAGGCTATGAAAGACCTTTTTCTTATTTGAAATTTCCTGTGAATACAGTGTGATTTAACCTGTTATTTCCTGTTCTGTCCCATAAGTAAACCCTTTACCTAGAGACATACGTTTTTTAAAAAGAACAAATCCGTACACAATGAAAACAAACCAATCAGACAGGCTGTAACATCCAGAATGATAGAAGTTTACGTTATGTATGTATAACTTATACTCTTGCACCGAAGAATTTTTTCACTTTCGCGAGTAACCCTTTTCGTTCTTCACCAATTGGCGTCAATGGCACAGACTCCCCTAAAATACGGCGAGCGATGTTTCGATAAGCAAGTGAGACGCGGTTGTTTGGATCATAAGCAATGGGCTCTTTTTTATTCGCTGCAATAATGACTCCATCATCATCAGGAATGACACCTAATAAATCAACTTTCAAAAAGTCCGTTACACCATCGATATCCATTTCTTCATCTTCATGAAGCAAATGCCCACGAATACGATTAATAATTAATTTTGGTGGGTCAATATGTTCTTCCTTTTCTAACAACCCAATAATACGGTCTGCATCGCGAACAGCTGGTCTTTCTGGTGTCGTCACGATAATGGCACGATCCGCCCCTGCAATGGCATTACGGAACCCTTGCTCGATTCCTGCTGGGCAATCAATGACAATATAATCATAATCTGGTCTTAACTCTGTAATAAGATTACGCATTTGTTCTTCATTCACCGCTGATTTATCACTTGTTTGCGGTGCTGGAAGCAAATAGAGTAAATCTTCAAAATGTTTATCTTTAATGAGAGCTTGATGAATTTTACAACGTCCTTCAACAACATCTACTAAATCGTAAATGATTCGATTCTCCAGTCCCATGATTACATCTAAATTACGCAGACCGATATCTGTATCAATTAAGCAAACCTTTTTACCTAGAAGAGCTAACGATGTTCCTAAATTGGCAGATGTCGTCGTTTTTCCGACGCCGCCTTTTCCTGATGTAATTACTATTGCCTCACCCACGATTAAAGACCCCCTTCTAATCTATTAAAATTTGGTCTATATTTTTTCAATACATGTAGTTTATCTACTATAATTTCCTCTTCATCACTCATGAATGCACATTCCATTTTATGACCCTTTTTTGAATAACCATCAGGTGCAAGCGTCACTTGATTAGCAATTCGCAGCTGAGCTGGCTTCATAACGGATGCGGCAATAACTGCTTGATTATTCCCCTTAACCCCGGCATGTGCGATTCCTTTTAATTGTCCCATAATGAAAATACTTCCTCCAGCACGAACCGTACCATCTGGATTTACATCGCCAATTAATAATAAATCTCCTGGTACCTCTAAAATTTGTCCGGAACGAATAATTCTATTCACTGTTGTGATTTGATGTTCATCCTTCCAACTTTTCGCTTTTTCCATGGTGACGACATTGGAAAGGATTTCAGAAACAACCAACTTCTTTTTATGAATCACTTCTTTTATTTGTTTTTCTTGCTCTGGATTTAAATATCGATTCCCTGTATGTACTTTCACAGAAAGTAATGGGTCATTTTCTTGAAACTGATGATTTTCGGACAGCTTTACTTCGAGTTCTTTCAATAACTCAGAAAAAGAACAAGAATCATCGAGATGAAGCATGAACCCATCTTTTGTCCCTTTTATCATCACATTTGGTTGAATTCTCTTATTCATGACGTTTAGTTTCACCTCAATGAAATATTATTCGACACCTGAAAACATATTTCCTCTTTATTCATTCATGGAAAAAGCAAATTTTCTATTATTCGACTTCACGTGGTAGTGAAAATTTTTGAATAAGCCTTTTAAAAGGATAGAAAAATACGCTAATAAACACGAAATTTAAAACTGTCGTTGGTACTAATCGCATATCCACAAATTCAGAGAAATTTAATTTCGCAAAAGACATCATGACATTCATCTCATAAATGATTAGCTCTGAAATGACCACAAAGATTAGAGAAAGAACAATGACAATGAACCAATTAGCTTGCAGCACCTTCAAACATTTAGCCATAAGATACGCTAAAAACGGAATAAGAAACATATAAATTCCTAAAACTTCTGTATATACGACATCGTATGCCAAACCTAAAATGGCACCGTACATCATCGCATATTTTCTAGGGCCATATACAGTTAAAAAAAGGATAAACACGATCATAAAATAGGGAATAAGAATCACGTTTTTTCCCAAAAACGATTGCGCCAACACTTGTGCAAAGATGCTATCAAAGATAAAAAGAAGGAAGCCTACAAGAAAAAGGGTGAACTGCTTCACTGTTCTTCATCCCCCCCTGTAGCGATTTCTTCTTCCTCACTTGCTACACTACGCTTTACAACCATGACATCACTCAGATCATAAAAATCGGTTGTAGGCTCGAGATAAGCTGTTTGATTTAAACCGTACTGGTCCACTTTTACATCAACGACTTTTCCAATTGGCAAGCCTTTAGGAAAAACACCGCCATATCCTGACGTAACAACGAACGATCCTTTTTTAATCTTTTTATCATATGGAATTCGTTTCATCATTAATTGGCCCTTTTTTTGATCATAGCCTTCAATTAACCCAAATGCTTTATTATCGCCCTGAATATACGCTGAAACACGATTTATTGGATCGACAGAACTTAACAATTGCACGGACGCCGTAAAGTTCGTAACCGTCTTAACCTTCCCAATCAAGCCTTTTGCTGTAATAACAGCCATATCCTTTTCAATCCCACTCAACTTTCCTTTATTAATCGTCAATGTCTCGTGCCAGCGAACTGGATTACGACCAATAACAGTAGCATGGAATGGCGTATATTCTCTCAAATCATCTTCTTTTTCAAGAATCTCACGCAGATTCTTATTTTCCTCTTTTAAATCCTGAACCTCCGTTTTAAGCAATACATACTCATCCAAACGCTCTTTTAACTTTTGATTTTCTTTATATGTATTTTGAAGATCACTGATACTCTCAAAAAATCCAGTTACGCCCACGACTGGTTTATTAAAAATACTCACAAAAAATCCAGACGTATCTTTTAAAAACTGTTCTGGCCAAGTTAATTCCTCTCTATCCCTTAATGAGAACCCAATCAATGCCACGAGAACAATAATACTTACAAGCAAAAGAAGCAGTTTTTTATTAAAAAACTGTGGCATGGTGTTTACACCTCAATTTATCTAAATTTATAAGAAAAGCGGAAGGTGCCCGTTTAGCGACGTATGGACTGGAGCGCTCCGTATGAGATAAAGGAAACACGAAGAGTGCGATAGCACTTGTTCGTGTTGACTTATCGAGTGGAGGGGCGGGAAGTTCAGTAGTCGCTGGGCGCCTGGAGCTAGACACCAGTACGCATCGAAAATTGTATACTTGCTTATCTTTTCAAAATGCTTAAAGCGCCCAAATAGTCATAGAGAAGGTCGACTCATTTCACCACGATTTTGAGCCGACCTTTTTATGAAGGAAAAGAAAACAGAGTTGCTGCAATGTAATGCGTCTATCCTATTTAAGATAGAGACTAGTTTTACTAAAACCTATTATAGGCTTGACTCCGCTTCTGCCATCTTATCGTGTTCATTCCGTTTAGGCCTGAAATCTTCCTTCATTCTCCATAACTTATCTAGAATCTCTTGATTTTGTTTTGAATAAATGGATATGATCCAATGCTTTTCCTGTACCAATGGCCACACAGTCTAACGGATTTTCAGCAATTAACACAGGCATTTGTGTTTCTTCACTAATGACTTTATCTAGGTTACGTAGTAAAGCACCGCCACCTGTTAAAACAATCCCTCTGTCCATAATATCAGCGCCAAGCTCTGGTGGAGTTTGCTCTAATGTATTTTTTACTGATTCCACAATTGATAGTACTGTATCATGCAAAGCTCCAGCAATTTCCTTTGCTGTAATTTCAATCGTTTTCGGTAAGCCTGTTAATAAGTCACGACCGCGGATTTCCATATTCGGAATGTCTTCTGTCACAATCGCCGAACCAATTTCCATCTTAATTGCTTCAGAAGTACGATCCCCAATCATTAAATTATAATTTTTGCGGATATAGGCGACAATCGCATCATCCATTTCATCACCGGCTACACGAATCGATTGGCTTGTTACAATACCACCAAGAGAGATAATCGCTACTTCCGTCGTACCGCCACCGATATCAACAACCATACTACCTGTTGGCTCCCAAACAGGAAGATCCGCTCCAATCGCTGCTGCAAAAGGTTCTTCAATCGGATACGCATCACGCGCGCCAGCTTGACGAGCCGCATCAATAACCGCCCGTTGTTCAACTGCCGTAATCCCTGATGGTACACAAATCATCACATACGGTTTACTGCTAAAAATCCCTTTTTTTTGCGCTTCTTTCATATAATATTTTAACATTGCCGTTGTCGTTTCATGGTCTGCAATAACTCCATCTTTCATAGGACGAAGAGCTACAACATTTCCTGGAGTACGTCCAATCATATTTTTCGCATCATTACCAACCGCTACAATTTGTTTTGTGTTCGTTTGTACTGCAACCACTGAAGGTTCGCGAACCACAACACCTTTTCCTTTTACATAAACTAGCGTATTAGCCGTCCCTAAGTCAATTCCAATATCTCTTGCACCAATTCCAAACATTCTCGTATCTCCCTTTCGCAAAAAAAAATGCTTTTATAAATAAGGTCACAGACTCGTCCATTTTTTCATTCTAGATGACATACTAAAGTTTCCTCTTTAAAAATCATAAACAATATTATATCGCATCGTCAAAAATATTGATAGTGTTACAAATACCCTTTTTCCTTCAAACTAACAAATTTATGTTCACCAATAATGAGGTGATCTAAAATTTCAATCCCCATTATTTTACCACATTCGACTAATCTTTTGGTGACTTCTATGTCTTCTCTACTTGGTGAGGGGTCGCCCGACGGATGATTATGAAGACAAATGATAGAGGCTGCTGAGCGGCGAAAAGCTTCTTTGAAGACCTCGCGCGGGTGCACAATCGAGGCATTTAAGCTTCCAATAAACACGGTTTGTTTATGAAGCACTTGATTTTTTGTGTTAAGGTACAAGCAAACAAAGTGCTCTTGATTTAAAAATCGCATTTCTTCCATACAATAATTCGCTCCGTCTTCTGGGGAGCGAATGACATAACGATCTTGATGATTGAAGCTGTGGATTCTTCTGCCTAGTTCAACAGCGGCTAAAAGTTGAATGGCCTTTGCTTCACCAATCCCTTTTACTTTCGTCAATTCTTCAATTGAGGCTTCTTTTAATAACCGCAATCCTTCAAAATTCTGAATGACATGATTGGCTAATTGAATCACTGATTCTTCCTTTGTTCCCGTTCTTAATAATAAAGCTAGCAGTTCTTGATTAGATAAACTTTGCGGACCGTCTTGAATAAATCTTTCTCGCGGTCGATCTTCTTTGTGATAGTCTCGGATTAACATCAGTAGTCTCCCTCTCCTTCTTCAACATAAAGGGAGCTACCGCAACTATGAAAGGAAGATTAAGACCACTGTGCCTCTAACGTCTTTAGTTCTTGTGAGAGTCTAGAAAGGGGTAGTCCTACTACAGAATAGTAGTCCCCTTGTATTCCTTTGACAAACAGAGCACCATAGCCTTGAATGCCATAGCTGCCAGCTTTGTCGAATGGTTCGCCCGTATCGAGGTAGCGTTCAATCTCTGCTTCTGATAGCTCCCAAAATGTTACGTTTGTTTTTTCTACAAAAACCGTTTGCTTACGACCATACATAATAGACACACCGGTATACACCTCATGTGTTTGCCCAGACAACTTTGTTAACATTTCTTTCGCATGGACACGATCGATTGGCTTTCCTAAAATTTCGCCTTCTAAGACGACAATCGTATCAGAACCAATCACCCAGCTATCCTGATGCTCTTTCGCAACAGCACCAGCTTTTCTTACCGCTAATTCTTGGACGACCTCCGAAGCTTTCATTTGTTCCGGAAAATCTTCATTCACATTGGCAGAAATACTTTGAAAGGGGATTTGAAGGAGTTGCAGAAGTTCTTGACGACGTGGAGAAGACGAAGCTAAAATTAATGATTTCATACTGTTTAAACACCTTTCTTTTGCGATAGGAGATACATTTATATCGTACCAAATCATTCCTTTTATCACAAATCTTTTAGCAAAAAAACTCGTTTCGCACTATATACATCTAAACGGGCAGAGAATCATCCGCGTAAACTGCCCGTTTGACTGTTTCAATAAGTAAGGGCTTTGTAACCCTACTTTGCAATAGGAAAAAGGAAGATATGCTCAATTATCGAAATATATGCTCGATTCCTGACATTTACGCTCGATGAAGCTAAAAACCCGCTCATTCAGTGATATCTTGTAAAAAGGTAAGCAGCTTTTCCTGCGCCTCGCTTGATTTGTCATTTTGCAGCAAGTCCGCTACTTCGTTTAATGATTGCTTATACTCTGACGATTTCACTTCATTTAATTGTGCTTTAACCTCACTAGCTTCTACACTTGACTCCGCATGACGTAGCTGCGCCGCAGAGAGCTCTGCCAATGATGAGTACGCAGCAAGAATTTTTTCTACATCTTCATTCCCTTCCTGAAGCTTCGTCGGTAAATCCACTTCCTTCCAAAAAACATCGACATCATGCGTCTTGTAATTTAACGCTAGTTCTTTGGCCCCTTCCAGATTTTCAGCAACACCTAAAAAAATATAATAATTCTTATCTATTTGAAACAGTTGGGCAGGTAAGTTTTTTTCATGAATAAGAGCTTGTACTTCTTTTGCCGACTCTTCTGTACTAAATACTCCGCCTTGTACTAAAAACGTTTGAACGGTCATAGTTTCTTTTGCAGTAGTAGTAGGTTCTGTGACTGGAGCTACCACTGGGAGATCCTGATCAATGGGCTCGCTGACAATTTGTTCTGACGTAATCGTTTGAATCACCAAAAGCCCAAGACTTGTCCCAACAACAACCGCAACAATTGCCAAAATAATCGGCGTCTTTAACTGGATTTTCCGCCGTTGATGAGGATAGATCTTTTTTACCTTTTTCGGTACGGAGGAAGGAGTGATTTCATTAGGTAAAATCCAATCAAAGCTTTCATCTGATGATTCCTGTGCCGCCGCCTCATCATTCTCGCTTATAATTGGACTGTCTTTTTTTTCAGCATATGATTTCGGTTCACCATTAATTTTAATCGTAACCCCTTTATCCTTCTCTTCCACGTTTCTACCTCTCCCCTCCACAGCATTTTGTTCCATGCTATCACAGGGGCCAAAAAAAATAACAAGACTTTTGTCGTCTTGTTATGAATAGCTTTCGTCAAATTTCACCTTCAACTGGGATGGGGATTTCAATGGTTGTGCCTGCTTTCAAATTTTCAGGCTTCTTAATATTATTCCAGTTTAAAATTAATTCTACACCTTTAGTATTGTTGTAATGTTCAATGGCAATATCAAATAGTGTCTCATTAGGTTGAACTTTATACGTAATGATTTTATACTTTTCGCCATTTCTTTCAACAATGTCATCTGTTTCTTCTTGTTTTTCCTCATCACTATCCGTATTTTCATCGCTAGCATCTTTATTCTCTTCGCTAGTATCTGTATCTTCTTCACTAGCATCCTTATCTTCTTCACTAGTGTTCGTATTATCATCCGTTGTATCTTCTGTATTCTCATCACTATTATCAGTCTCTTGCTCAGCAGGTGGTTCCTTTGTAATAGAATCACTATTCCCTTGAACCTTTTCACTTGAATAGTTTCCAAAGCTACTAAATGGATTTTTCTTATCTGCTGGTTCTGGTGTTTCTAGCTTCGGAAGCTCGTCAATTAGATCAGATAAGGTTGGCATATAGAAGGCAGACAACTTGATTTGATACGTTAGTAATTGATCAGTTTGCTCAGTTGATATAATTTCATCATTTGCACTAAAGTCGATGGCTTCAACAACCACAATTCGCTCAGATTGTTCTAAGAACGTAATAAACTTCTCCAATTCCGTATAGCTTGGAGATTCTACAGACATATCAACGGTTACTTTTTTAAGACCTGTAGGAAGCGAACTTGCTGATACTTCACCTGTTTCTGGGTTACTGTCCACCGTCTCATCAGTTGTACCGTCAGTATTTAGCTGTGCATCTATTTCCTGCTCAAGCTCGGTTTGTGCTTCTACTTCACCATCGCCAAATTGCATATTGCTAACAAAGCTACCTGAAGCGACCTCTGCTTTTTCAATATCTAATAAAAGTTGCTCTGTTAGTGGTTTAACCGGGACTTGTTTCTGCAGCGCAACTGTACTTTCGACTGTAATGGAGTTGGTATTAGTATCTTTCGTTTGTAAGACAGATAATAGCTGCTCCTGACTTTTTAATTGCTTTTCCTTCATCGTTACTTGATTTATTTTTGGGGAAATCATGAGAAAATACGCCTCCAGCAAGCAAACCAAGGATTAAGACAATGGAAGCAACAATAAGCAGTCTCTCTTTTTTTGGTAATTTACACTCATGAACCATTCCCCTCTTTCTGCTCTGAGGAAGCTGATTCATTATTTTTCTGTTTGAGTTCATCCTTAATAACATCGCCGTTTAATGTAATTTCAAACTCCCCTTCATAGCGAGGAATATACTTTTCATTTTTCAGATGACTGTCATCAAAGTTTTCATCCATTGTATTATCATAAAACCCCGTGACTGCGTTTAAACTATTCAGCTTGGCATCACTGATCCATTCCGAATCTAGGAGTGAAGATAAATAGTAGGCTGCCTCTCGACTTTGTTCAAACTGTACATGTAAAAGAACCGTTCCTGTTTCTTCATAGGTAAATGTTTTCACAAAGCCTCTTTCTGGTAAAAGAGAGGTTAACTTTTGTACAACAGGTACTGTTTTTAATGGATAGGCTTCTGCCCATTCTACAGTGCTTTTTAATATACTCTGTGAATCTGAGGCTTCAGTAGTAACTACCTTTTGTTGTTCTGCTGATATTAAACTTTCCGTACTTGCTATCTGTTGATCCAAACTAGCAATTTGACTCTCATAGCTACGATTCAACCAAAATACGAAAAAAGCTCCCAAGAAAAGAATGGCAGCAACAATAATCGCAAGCACTAAAAGGGTTTTATTTTTTGCTTCTTTTTGCGGCAGCAAATTGATGTCGATTAGCATGAATTATCCCCCTTTTAATGCAAGCCCTAATGCTAAATAATACGTTCGTGGCAATGGATTTTCTTCTGTAGGCGTTTCCGAATACGAGATCGTTTCAACTGGGATTTCGAGCCGCTCTTCTATTTCTTTTATGAATCATAGGCAACAGCGGATGATCCCCATTTACTAGAACCTTCGATACTTGTTGTTGTCCCTGATGTAGGGAATAACGGTAAAAATCCATCAATCTAGTCATTTCCTTATAAATATCTTCAAATTGAAAATTCCAATCTCTCTCACTACCAATAAATTTCAACTGATCATTTTCAGTTCGACTATACGTAATATCCCATTTTTCTTCATCGAACTCAAGCGGTAAATAATGCATAAAAATGGGAATATCCTGTTCAAATATACAAATACAAACCGTTGTTAGATTATATTGTACAACAAGCAAATGTTCTTCCTCTTGCGCTTGATCGAAGATGTTCGTATAACCGATATAAGGCAAGTGGTGAAACTTCTGCCTGTATCGGGTGAAGTTTGACGTCAGAAAAAAGCTGACTATATTCTAGCACGTTTTCCTCTGGAGCCGCAAAAAGGAGAATTTCCTTTTTATCGTTCTCCTCAGACAACACAACAGCATCAAAAACAGGCTCTTCAAACGGTAAATGAATGCTTGTACCTAACTCTAAATACAAATATCCGTTGATTTCATCATCCTTAATCTCTGCTGGAATCATGACTTTCCGGATAATGACTAAAGACTCTGGAATTAAAAAACGAACTTTCCGATTACGAATCTTCCATTCATCCACACACTCTTCCAAAATCATTGATAGTGTTTCGTAGTCTTGAATTTTGCCATTACTAATGATTCCACCTGGCAGCAACCGTTCGCCCCACTTTGCCTGCAACAGGCGGATTGGTTTGCTTTAATTCAAGAAACGAATAAAACGGTCGGTAATAATAATATTAGCAATGCGATTTTTTTGAGAAAAGAGGGAAAAAGCCATAGTATTGCCCCTTACTTAATATCTTGATAGAAATTGTAGATAAAAACGAATGATGTCTTCATAAAAAAAATAAGCCGTCAACGTACCGATTGCGATAAATGGACCAAACGGAATCGGTTTGCCTTTTTTGACAATTTTTAAACTCATTCCAATCAAGCCAAAAATCGTTCCGTACAAGGTTGCTAGAAAAAATGAAAGCAAGACTGCCTTCGTGCCAAGTACAAATCCAAGCACAGCAAATAACTTAATATCGCCGCCGCCCATGCCGCCTTTACTAACCACAGCAATCAACAGCAATAAAGAAAAGCCAATTACTGCACCAAGCAAGGAATCCCACCATGGTGTAAGCGGGATAAAAATTCGTTCTACTAAAAAAATCCCCGTAAACACTATTAATATTTTATCAGGGATTAGCATATATTTGATATCTGATACTGTAATAATAATCAATAAGGAAATAAGTGTCCAGGCAACAATTAACTCTGCTTGCCAGCCAAGAATAAGTGGCGCTAGCACAAACAAAATGCCTGTTAAAGATTCAATAATTGGATAAAGAGGAGAAATCCGCGCCTTACAGCCGCGGCATTTCCCCCCTTGAATTAGGTAAGATAAAACTGGAATTAACTCAAACGCTGACAATGTCTTCCCACAGCTTGGACAAGCTGAACGGCGAGTGGTAAATGATTGCTTGATTGGTACACTTAAACCGACGACGTTGAAGAAGGAGCCTAGGATGAGACCGATAAATGAAAGATAATCTATAAGATATACAATATCCAAGATATTCATTCCTTTTGATCAGTTATTACAATCATGAGCTCAGTTTAATAAGCAATTAATATCTGCTATCTGTTGCATTTACAATAGTCAGCATTTTTATCTTACCAGCAAGGTACATCTGTATCATTTCAAGTTACATAAGTAATGTACAGTAGTAGCCTCGATCAGTAGTATCACTGTCACAGTAAGCTGCATAATCCAGTTATCTGGTTCTTCCATCAACTAAGGATCTATAATTATTCTATCAAGGCTCATTGTTCCAGTATTCGGAATACCTTATTCAGCTAGCAGCATACTGTTTTAGCAGCACTTAATCATTTGTAGTGCATTCTGCTACTTGAGCATCTTCTTTCGATTTTATCAATAATCCCCCAATACTCGGAATCGCAATCGCCGCAATAATCCCTAAAATAACAATAACAGCTAGTAACTCAATGAGCGTCAACCCTTTTTCATTTCTTGAGAAGTCCTTGAATTTTTTTTCTCATGTTTCTCTCTCCCTTTTCTTTTTTAAAGGTTTATTCATTTGCTATAAAAAGCAAAAAACCACCTTTAATCATTCCATTTGATAAGTAATTATCAAATAAAAGAAGTAAATTGGGTGGTTGCACTACTCGCTCCTGATCATTAAGTGCCCATATATAAATGATCGATCATCACTTCCAATATTCTCTTTGATAATTTTATTATATAAGTCTTTATACTTATTTTACAAGTATTTTTGAAGTTTTCTAGTATCTTATTTTTCCATTTTTAGAACTTATATACCACTACTGATATAATACACGATATTCTCTAAAAATGGATAGCTAGTTTCCTTGCAATTATGAACATTTTAAAACAATTTTCTCTTATCCTACTTGGTTAAAGATTTCAAACATTGGCACCATAATCGAAGTCACAATTGTCCCAACAATTCCTGCTAGAAAGACAATCATTAATGGTTCGATTAACGATTTAATGCTGTCGGTACTGCGTTCGACTTCCTGTTCATAAAAGTCGGCTACTTTGCCGAGCATGGCATCTAATGAACCTGTTTCCTCACCAATCGCAATCATTTGTGTGACCAGCGGCGGAAACGCCCAATGTTTTTTCATCGGTCCTGTCATCGACTGTCCTCTTTCCAAGCGTATCATGACATTGACGGATGACTCGTGCAATGACTTCATTTTCCACGACCTTTTCAACAATAGACATCGCCTCTAAAATAGGAACAGAGCTCGAAAACAAGGAGCTTAATGTTCTCGTCATTCTCGCAAGACCGCCTTTTGCATCATCTTCCCAAAAATCGGAACTCTTAGCATGAAATAATCAAGATAATATTTTGTTTGTAGATTATTTCCTTAAGCATAGCAATCGTAACAATACATCCAATAATCAGCAGAACAACGAGCCACCAAAACTTTTGCATAAATTCACTAGCATTCAACACGAACTGGGTAATCGCTGGAAGCTCTCCGCCAAAATCAGCAAACATGTCTACAAAGGTTGGAACAACGGAAACTAATAAGAAAATAACAACCACGACCGCGATAATGCCTACAGCAACAGGATAAGCCAAGGCTGACTTAATTTTTCGCTCTTGTATTATTTTGCTTTTCAAAATGAACCGCTAAGCGTTCCAGCGTTTCATCCAAATTTCCGCCTACTTCTCCTGCTCTTATCATATTAATAAACATAGGCGAAAAAATTTTTCGATGCTTCGCAGTCGCCTCTGATAATGGTTTTCCTTCTTGAAGATCACGTTCAACATCCAATAGAGCTTTTTTCAACACTTTACTTTCTGTTTGTTCCGCAAGAATCCTCGTTGCATCGACAACAGAAACCCCGGCTTTCAGCAAGGTTGAAAACTGTCTTAAAAAAATAACAATATGCTGAAGCTTAACACCTGAACCAATCGAAATATCTTTTGTTAATAGCGTTTCTGGCACCTCTGTCATTTCTAAAACTCGGATGCCCTCTTCTCTAAGCTTTTGCATCGCTTCTCGTTTAGAGGAAGCATTGATCACACCTGATTTCTTCCCTTTACGATCTCTGCCTGAATATTTAAAACGTGCCATCTTAGCTTAAACTCTCATGTGTAAATATGGTTCGACCGCTTCTTTTGAGATAATGCCCGCTTGAACAAGCTCTTTAATACTCGAATCAAGTGTTTGCATGCCCAGCTGCCTTAGAGGTTTGCATCACATTGACAATTTGATGAATTTTTTCATTTCGAATCAAATTGGCAATCGCTGCATTATTAACAGAATTTCAAGTGCTGCTCTTCGTCCTTTTTTATCAACAGTTGGAAATAAACGCTGTGAAATAATCGCCATAAGCACCGAAGCTAGTTGAATTCGAACTTGTTGCTGCTGTGATGGCGGAAATACATCGATAATCCGGTTAATCGTTGATGGCGCACTTGATGTATGTAGTGTCCAAAAACAAGATGCCCTGTTTCTGCTGCCGTAATCGCTGTTTGAATCGTTTCTAAATCACGCATCTCTCCCACGAGAATGACATCTGGATCTTGCCGTAGTGACGCCCTTAATCCATTCGCAAAATTATTCGTATCAAAACCAACTTCACTTTGTTCGATGATAGAATTTCCATGTTTATGTAAATACTCAATTGGATCTTCTAGCGTAATAATATGTTTTCGCATCGTTTGATTCATATATTGAATCATTGAAGCTAGTGTCGTCGATTTCCCACTTCCCGTAGGCCCTGTCACAAGCACCAGTCCCTGTGGTTTTTCAGCAATTTTTTTTAACATGTCTGGCATATGCAATTCTTCAATAGTTGGAATGTTTGAAGGAACAACCCTTATCGCAAGCGCCACACTTGCACGCTGAAAATACGCATTCACACGAAAACGTGAAACTCCCGGCAAACCATAGGAAAAGTCCAATTCTCCTTTTTCTTTGAACGTATCCCACATATTCTCAGGAATAATCTTCTTTGCCATTTCTTCAGTATCAGCAGGCTTTAAAATCATTTTTTCCATATTTTTTTAACTCACCATTAATTCTCATCATAGGTGGAACACCAACTGTTAAATGAATATCAGATGCCTTCAATTCAAAGCCTGCTCGAAGAAAATGATCAATCATTTCTTTCATCTCATGCCCCTCCTATTCAGTATTGCTACCCGTAATACTTCTTCTATCGTTGTTATGCCTTGCTTCACTTTTAATAACCCATCATCAATTAAAAAAATCGTTTTTGCTTTGATTGCCAAATCACGCAGCTTATTAAAGGAGTCACCATTCATAATGACCCGTTTCATTTCATCATTGATGACTAATACTTCATGAATCGCAATCCGTCCTTTATAGCCCGTCATATTGCAAGAAGCACAGCCGCGACCACGAATAACTTTATCAATTTTCATGCCGCGTTTTGCAAAAATTTCTATTTCTCTTTTCTCAGGCGCATGTTCTTGTGCACAATCACGACAAACTTTACGAATTAATCGCTGTGCCACAATTCCGCGTTAAGGAAGAAGCAACTAAGAAACGGTTCAACCCCCATATCAATTAATCTCGTAATCGTACCAATTGAATCATTTGTATGCAATGTACTTAACACAAGATGCCCTGTTAACGAAGCACGAATGGCAATTTCTGCTGTTTCTTTATCACGAATTTCCCCGACCATGATAATATTAGGATCTTGACGCAAGATCGAACGAAGCCCAGCAGCAAATGTCATTCCAACATTCGAATTAACTTGAATTTGATTAATTCCTTCTAGCTGATACTCAACAGGATCTTCAATCGTAATAATATTCACTTCTTCACTATTCAGCTTATTTAAAGCTGCATAGAAGGTAGAAGATTTCCCTGACCCTGTAGGTCCCGTAATTAAGACAATGCCAACTGGTTTTTCAATTAAATCGTTAAAACGTTTTAGATTCAGTTTATTAAAGCCTAGTTGAGTTAATATCATTTAAGGAACTTCCTAAATCTAGAATCCGCATTACAATTTTTTCACCATAAACAGTAGGCAATGTGGAAACACGAAGATCAATCGGATGAAAATCTAAATTCATTTTAATTCTACCATCTTGTGGAATACGATGTTCGGTAATATCAAGATTAGCCATGATTTTAATTCTTGCCGTTAACAAGCTTTGCATATGCTTCGGCAGACACTCTTTCTGTTTTCAACATTCCATCGACACGATAGCGAATCACTAACTTTGTTTCTTGTGGATCAAAATGAATATCACTGGCTTTCATCTGTAACAGCATTCGATAATAGCTGATTCACTAAGCGAACAATCGGAGAATCTTGATCCTTTATATTTTCTTCATTATTCTGCTTCTGCTTCAGGCTGATTCCCAAAAAGCTCTTCAAACCCTTCATCAATGTCATAATACTTATTGATTGCTCTTAATATATCATCCTTTGTTGCAATGGCTGTTTCTATTTGAAATCCAGTTGATAATCGCAAGTCATCGATGGAGAAATAGTCCATCGGATCAGCCATGGCAATCAAAAGCTTGTCTCCCTCTTTTTTCAAAGGAATTAATAAATTTCTTTTCGCTGTTTCTTTCGGAATGATATGAAATAGATTCGGATCAAATGGATAGCGATATAAGCTTACATGTGGAATGCCAAGCTGAAACTCAAGCACTTCAATCAATTGTTGCTCTGTAATATAGCCTCGTTGCAACAAAGCATCCCCAAGCTTTTGACCTGCACTTTTTTCCTTCAACGTTGATTGAAGCTGTTCATCTGTAATAAGACCTGACTCGACTAGTAAATCCCCCAGTCTTTTTCGGGTTTGATTCATACGTGTTCACCCCTTTTTTTGATTATTCTGCTGAATCCTCCACAGGTTCTTCGTCATCACTATTATTTTCATCTTCTGTTGACGTTGCAGTGTCCTCGTCAGTGTTTGTTGAATCTGTTGTACCGCTATTTTGTGAATCTGTATCATCATTATTTGTAACAGGTTCTTCCGTCTGCTCGACAATCAATCCACGAACTTCTACACGATGAACAGGGGGATAGAAGTCTTCTGAAATGTTTTCTTTTTGTACTAGCTCACCCTTTTCCGAATAGGTTTCTCGGACAACTTTAACATTTGTCCCTCTTTGCCTTCTTCTTCTACAATTTTCTGAGATGGTGATAATTTAGGGTTAAATTGAACAACCATTTTAGGTTCAAAGATTTGTTCTTCTTTTGTTAAGATCTTATATTGTTGTATAAAACTTGGGCCTTTTAAAGAAAAGGCTAACTGATGATCTTCCGCTTTGAATTGAATGCTATAGCTAGATTCATTTCCATTAGAAAAAATGAAATCTATATTTTTCTCTGCATTTACCTTCGCCTCATACCCAAGCTCTGCGTAACTCGGAAGTTCTTCACTAATATTTCTTTCTAAAATTGAAAAATTAGTAGGTAAAATAACTTGATACATACCCGTTGCAATGCCATTCAAGACTTCAGGTGAAAGCTGCTGCACACCTAGCTCTTCTAAATGTTGTAATAAAGAATACTGTGACATCGGCGCTAGTTCAATTTCATGTAATCTCTCATTAATCAATTTCTTTTCATCCACTGGTAGGTTTATTTTTAAGCTGACTTCTGCTACCGTATTATTCTGCTCTGTGCCGAATCTAGTAAATAATCGGCAAGCTGAATGTCAAATTTTCCACTTTCTAGTGATTTTGCTTTTACTAGAAGATCACTCTTTAATTTTTCGATATCAATATCATTGGTTAACGTTGGAGATATAAAGGATAAAAACGTTTCCAAAGATTCTAGATCAACAATAAGGTCATTGCTTTGACCTTGTTTTATTCCTGTAAATGATTCTTCCTCCATTAAAGTGAAGAGACTATTATCAAACACTTCTTCTTTTTCTTTATAGTGAACTGTTATTTGGTTTCATTTTGCCAATTTGTCCATTTTTCATTTAATAGAGTACTAGCTTCCGCTTTTGTTTTCCCAGAAATATCAACATTTCCAATCATTGTTCCCTCATCAAAGGAGTCATTCTTGTTAAAAAATGCATCATAAGCGAAAGCACCGAAATGTGAGAAGCTAAAAATATAAACCGAACATAATATGAGTATGAGAAATAGCTTTATACTCTGTTTATTTCTCACATAACAGCCTCCTTCTTCTATCACCCATCTACTTGTTCATCTTTTCCATTCTTTCTCTTTATCCGTTGTAGAAGATGTTTGTTGCAAATCAGTTGATCATCAAAAGATAATGGCTGTATTTCATCTTCCTCCCAAGTAAGGATTGTCTCCTTGTTACTAGAAATAGCATTTTTATCTGATTATTATTTCTATACTAGATTCATCGAAATCAATTTCTTCTAGTTCAACGTCATCTTCATGTAAAGTACTAGATTCATTTATACTTACTTGATGATCAAGTTGATTACTAGATTCAATTTCTGTTATAAAATCCTTCATTTTCAATAGTTGATTTAGTTTCTTGTTGTTGTAACTTTTTACCTTCTATCCATGTATCTATATCACTTTCAGTTTCTAGCATTTTTTCAATTTCTTCCATATAATTCATTTCTTGAGAAGGAATGCTATTATCATCAAGTTTGTTTCAAGATGGTCTTCATCGAACTTATCTCTATTCAGTAAGAAGGAAATATCTTCATCCATAAGGAGAGCTTCATCATTATCTTCACTATTACTAGCTTCTACTTTTTCTTTATTAGCGAGTATCATCTTTTTCAAACACAATTTCCTCTACATATGGTTCCTGTTCCAATTCTTGTTCCTCATTATTTTGGTTCTCTACTGTTTGATTTTGAATAAATTCTATCTGTTCTACTTCTTTTACAGCTCTATGACTGTTTACAATAGAATCACTTTTGCAACCGAACTTCTTTTTTTTCGTTGTAGTAACGAATAACGTTTTTCCTAATCTTTTATCCAATAAGTAGGCAGTTAAAAATGCTAGTAATACAACAATAAAACTAGCTTGCCATAACAACAAGGTATAATTAGCTAAAATACCTACGATAGCAATAAGGAAAGAACTGCAAGTACAATGAACTTGCCCTTCCTTTTTAACCCTAAAGGCAGAATAAATAGAACTGGGACTAAGAAGACTAACGACACCAAAGCAAAAATCAAACTTTCCACGTTTTTCACCTCTTTACATGTAGCCTACTGCAACTTATGTACTATATTATTTCAATTTAAAAGCTTCATATGTAAGATCGATTCACAAATCCACACAATGTCTTAAAATTACACAAATATCGACTAGTACATATTATATAATAAGACAACTAACTAGTGTATGATATTCTTACAGAATTGTAAAAGACGACACAAATAATAAATGGGAGATTTTCCACGGATAACCTTTGCTTCTTTTTGTTTCTTCGAAAGATAACGTTTCATTTTATAGTAAAATATAACTAAAACATATAAGAATATTTATCATGTATATCTAAAAACTGAACATAAAGCAGGTGGTCATATTGAAAAATAAAATAGATAACGAAAAAGGCTTAACATTGATTGAAGTACTTCTTTCTATCACTCTATTATCAATTGTAATGATTACTTTTCTGTCCTTTTTCACAAATGCTTTTCGATTTAATTCAATGAATGATGACAGTATTCAGGCGATGAATATTGCGAGGGAACAGCAGCAGCAAAGATTAAAAAGTGATAAATGTGAAACAATGAGTACCAATTTTTAAGTGGAAACTGATGAATAGGAACTGAATATTATATAAAAGAAATAAAAGATGACCCTGAATATGATATAAAAATATCAATTAAAAAAAATCCTGAAAACATTGCAATCTTACTATAATCTTCATTTAGTTCACGTTGAAGTGAACTAAAGAGGAATGGAAAACCAATTTCCGAAACATATACCTATTATGAAGGAACAGTGAGGAGTAACCTATGAAGCAGATGAAAAACCAAGCCGGAATTACGCTAATTGAAGTATTAGCTACCATTACTATTCTCTCTATTGTGTCAGTCATTATCTATAGTGTTTTTTCCAATGGCTTACGTTACTCCTCTCAAGCAGAAGAAACCGTTTTAATTCAACAGGAAGCCAATTATTTACTTACACTATTAAAAGAACAACATGAAAATGAGAAATTATTATACCGTTACAGTAGATAAAGTAATCAAAATACTATCATACTTAATAAAGGTCGTTCAAATGAGATGAATGACGACTAATTCAAATATGTGTATCAAATATGTCGATATGGATGATACTAGTTCCATATCATAAGATGATCAGCAAAATGCTACGATCAACAATTACTAAAACATCCTATAATGAAAATTTTCATCTGAAGATTATTCTGACAAAGTAAAACAACTCCTGATTTAACATATGAAATAAAAACAATTTTATCCAGATTGTAGGTGAATATGAATGAAAAATATTAAAAATGAAAATGGAATGGCTTTAGTCACGGTCTTATTAATGATTACTGTTTTTTCCATTCTAGGAATGGCGGTCATCAGCCTATCTATTTCTAATACAAAGCAAGTCACAAAAACAGAGGAAGAAATGCAAGCTGTTGATTTAGCTGAAATGGGGGTGATTTATTATAAAAATGCATTTATCCCAAATGCTAATGAAAAATTGAATACATGCCATAGAAGAAGCTAAACAAACGATTAATAGAATAATGAAGCGATTTCGAAAGCAAATGCAGAAAATACTCCAGAGGATAAAGACCGCGATTTGATACCAATAAATCTAACTAATATATTAAAATAAACAAATTATTTTAGGACAGAAGATAAGTATATTGCCCAATAACTCGTGTTTCTAAAACTATTCCATTAGAAGAAAACAATAGTTTTAAAATTAATTCTCATAAGCATCTAATTGATGATTAATAATCATAAAATTCAAGTCAAATTTAAAAGCATTGGATATGGTACACATGATACTAAAGAAATTACAGGTACTATTAAATTAGATATAGAAAAATTAGTTAAGTTTATTTACAGTGATAATGCGGAAATACAGTGGAACAGTAACAAAACATTGAAGACATGACTATTTCAAGACCAATAATCAGGAATTATAATTGTGAGTTTCAACAGTAGAGCTTGTAACAGGTTGTTCTTATAGTAACTATTACTGATCTATAAAAAAACATATATGTTATACAAAGCCGATTGTAACAGCAACTTTAATCCAAGAAAAAATTGAAATTAAAAATTTTTAAAACTCTATACTACAAAGATCGGTAAGATTTCAAAAACTTAAATGGGGGCAATTCTAATTCAAAATTATTTATAGGTGGAGAAGTATAATTGAGAATATGAATCGAATAGGAATATTTAGTGGCGTAATTTATATATAAGAAGGAAACTGCTAACTTTTATGCAAATAATGAAATAGGTAGGTAATCAAAATCAATTAAAATATTGGTAGAAAAAATTTATTTTTGGAGAAAATATCTTGGAATAAATCAGTAATATCAATAGATTTGTGTTGGGGGCACAATTACAGGACTTGATATAAAATAACCCTGATGAAGCATGATAAAGAATTCTAAGTGTAAACAAAAGTTGAATGCGTTTTGGAAGCATTGGCAGGTAATACTCATTATCAACTTATCAGCAAATTAGGTCAGATAATATTGAATTCAGAATATAATTAATACGATATATACATAAAAGGCTGCATTAATGTTGCAGCCTTCTTATTGTCAATCTATAATTATTCCTTTCTCACTATCTTTCCTTCCAATTATAATTTTAACGCATCTCAACAAGTATTCTCTTACCATCGTCAAAAAATATAGCGATCCTGTAACAACAATGACATCTTCTTTTTCCATATGCTCTAAAGCTACTTCAATCGCCTTTCTCCAATCCTTTTCCATCACTTTCTTTTCATGATGACTCTGTTCAAAAAGCACCTCCGCACTTGCCGCTCGTTCATGCGTAAATTCAGTAATCATGATGTCCGTTGCCACTTCATCCAGCAACTGAATCATATTAGCATAATTTTTATCGCGTAACGCCGTGAATACAAAGTGATAGTTTCGATTAGGATACTGCGTGCGTAGCGTTTCTAGTAACACACGTATTCCCGCCTCATTATGAGCACCATCAATAATAATTGTTGGCTTGTCTGATAGTTTTTCAAAACGTCCCTTCCATTTTGCTTTGTGCAAGCCTTCTCGAATGCTAGTTTCAGAAATAGGAAAGACATCTTTTAATAGAGTAACCGCTGCAACGGCTAATGCTGCATTATGGACTTGATGTTGTCCAAACATTTGTAACTCAAGATTTTCTAAAACCGTATCGCCCATTGTAAAAGTAAAACACTGCGTTGAATCGGTATGGTTAATATCACGAACTACAATATCCTTCGTTAATTGAAAATAAGGTGCTCTAAGAGACTGCGCTTTTTTCTCAATCACTTGTGCTGGCTCCTCTTCAGTTACTCCACTGATAATAGGTGCACCCTCTTTAATAATCCCTGCTTTTTCCGAAGCAATCTCAGCTAATGTATTCCCTAGAATATTCGTATGCTCCAATGAAATCGACGTAATAATCGAAACGAGCGGTTCGTATGACATTCGTTGAATCAAGCCTTCCTCCAAGCCCTGCTTCAAGCAGGACAAGATCCACAGCACGATGATGAAAATAGCAAAAAGCCATCGCTGTTAATATTTCAAATTGTGTCGGACCATTTCCCGCTCGATCCATCTCTTCAATAACAGGAGAAAGCTGTTGAAAAGTGGCAATAAAATCCGTCATCAGTAATATTTTCATCATTTATTTTCAGCTGTTCATTTATTTCTTCTAAATAAGGTGAAGTAAACGAAGCAATCGTATATCCTTCTGTAATGAGCATTTCTTTTATATAATGGAGTGTAGAGCCTTTGCCGTTTGAACCAGCAAGATGAATATATTTCAGTTTTTTATGTGGATTACCAAGCTTGTCTAGTAGCTCTTCCATCCGTGAGAGCCCGAAATTCATTCCTAATTGAAGCGATCTAGCTTCAAAGAATGCTTGGATTTCATTCATGGTTGTGAACATTGTTAGTTTGCCTCCTAGTTTTACGTTATCATATATTTTATCAATATATTGTTTGTTTTACATAGAGAAAAGGAGTTTTTTAAATGAGTTCATCTGCCCCTACCTGCTGGATTGTCGTGAACGGCTATTTACAGCAGGAGAAATTTTCTGATTTAGCGTTGTTTGTGAAGGAATCTGCTGAGAGGAAAGGGATTGTCAGCAACGATTGTCCGTAATTTTGATTTAATTCCTGTCATAGAAACTAGCACAGCCAAACTAGACACTGACCAGCCGCTTCCTGATTTTGTTCTCTTTCTCGATAAAGACATTCACTTAGCTCGCCAGCTAGAGCTGCTCGGACTGCCTGTTTATAATCGAAGCGAGGCAATTGATGTTTGCGATAGTAAAGCGAAAACGCATCAGGCGTTAGCGAATCACGGAATTCCGATGCCGAAAACGATGTTTCCTCCGTTTACGTATGAAGGAATTCGAGCGGCAAAACTTTGATGCTTTTAGTAGAATGGGACAAGCTACTTGGCTATCCGCTCGTTGTCAAAGAAGCGTATGGCTCTTTCGGGCAACAGGTCTATTTAATTCAGACTGAGAACGAACTAATTGAGCTTGTAAAAACATTAAAGCATAAACCTTTTATTTTACAAGAATTCATCGAAAAAAGTCGTGGTCGCGATATCCGGATTAATGTTGTCGGTGACAAGGTAATTGCTGCGATGAAACGAACATCGGAGCATGACTTCCGTGCTAACATGACAAACGGCGGTCAAGGCTCGCCTTACACACCAACTGAGGCTGAAGCAGAGCTTGCTATCGCTGCTGCTCGTATTCTCGGTGTTGATTTTGCCGGTGTGGATTTATTGTTTGGTGAAGATGGTCCACTGCTGTGCGAAGTGAATTCGAATTCACATTTACTCAATATTTATGACTGTACAGGCATTAATATTGCCGATGCGATGTTTGATTATATGATAAAAAGGACGTTTAAACAATGACAAAAATAGGATGGTTAATTTACAACCGCGAAGATGCGAAAAAAAATAAAGCGTATATCGATTGGATGCTAGAGGAAGCAAAGAGCCTAGGAATGAATGTACAGTTTTATTATCGAGAGGATCTACAAATCGGACATCGCAATAATCAATTGTTTATTGATGTTCAACAAACACCTACCGAGCCACCCGCTTATGCGATCGTCAGAACAATTGATCCGTTTTTAACGAAGCAATTAGAAATGCTTGGAACGGTTTGTTACAATTCTTCTTTCGTTGCGGAAATCGCTAATAATAAAGCCAAAACACATCAATACATAAGCTCGCTCGACATTCCGATGTCAGATACGATTTACTGCTGTGGTCCTGTTCGTGGCGGAGTTACCTTATCCGTTTATCGCTAAAGAAGTACATGGACGCGGTGGAAAAAGCGTGTATTTAGTAGAAAATAGTGAGCAATTAGCAGCGTTACCAACAGAAGGAGAATGGCTGATTCAAAAGCCTGCTGTCTTTGGTAAAGATGTCCGTGTCTTTGTCGTTGGGAAAAAAATTATTGCTGCCGTGCTCAGAGAATCAGCGACGGATTTCAAAGCCAATTATACACTCGGTGGCTCCGCTTCGCTTTATCGAGTTATCAGACGAAGAAACAGCACTTATTCAAAAAATCATCGATGCCTTTGACTTCGGTATGGTCGGAATTGATTTTATTTTTGATGAAGAAGGGCAATTTTTGTTTAATGAAATTGAAGATGTAGTGGGCAGTCGGACTTTAAGTGCAGTGAGTGAAATCAATATCGTGCGGGAGTACTTGAATTTTATAAAAAATAGTATCGATTGAAGAATCCGCTTGATTTTTTAGTAAATTGGACAGATTATGAATGGAATTGGACAGATTTTCACATCAATTAGACAGATTATCAACAGAATTGGCTAGATTCCAATAATAAAAAGGGTGCAGCGCCTATTTTTCCTACAAAAAATGGACGCTGCACCCTATATTTTTCACGAAATGAGTTTTAACCCTACAGCCGAAGCAATGATAAGAGCAATACAGAAGATTCTTTTCCAATCTTTACGTTCTCCATACACAAACATGCCTAATAAGGTAGCACCGACTGTGCCGATTCCAGTCCATACGGCATACACCGTGCCCATTGGAATGGTTTGCATCGCATAGGATAAGAGAGATAAACTTACGCCAAACCCAATGATTAAATAGAGGGCTGCGTCCCATTTTTTCTCTGCCATCCGTTTAATGTTGATGACTCCAAAAACCTCTGCACATCCAGCTAATACGACCGCTAGCCATGCCATTATACAGCACCTCGATCTGTCGTTGATTTCTGTTGATCTGTTGATTCACCTTCACTGGTCAGTATTTTCAAGCCGATTACTCCAAGAAGAAGCGTTCCAATTAAGATGATTTTATAAATATTAACCGGCTCTCCAAACAAAATAATTTCCCCCAAGACCGTCCCTGCTGTCCCGAGTCCGGTAAACACAGCATACACCGTGCCAATTGGTAAAAACTGAGTCGTTTTAATCATAACAGCAAAACTAGCGATAATGGCTAGAATCGTTCCTGCCCATTCTACTAAGGAATTTGAATATTTTAAGCCAGCTACCCAAACGACTTCAAATAATCCTGCCCCTAAAAGTACAACCAATATTTATTCATAATTTCTCCTCCTTGCCCTTAGTTCCTAGCCAAAAAATATGACCATGCAGCCTCTACCCTAGTCTGATATCTTTCGTTTTCCGCCATATAACAGTTCGACTAAAACACCATCAATTAAGGTGAGATAAGCAATCGCTACAGCTTTCGTATTAGGATTACTGAATTCACCTTGATTCGTTGCCTCTATTCAACAGCTTTATTAAATTCCGCTGCATCCCATCTAAAAATGGATTCACAATGGCCATTACTTCTTGAAAAAGGGCTGGTGGCGGAAAGAAGGAGACTCTTAGTAAAAATTTCATCGTATCAGATTCATTAAAGCCCTGCTCCAGCCATTGAAACATTCCTTGTAATTTCGATTTGAGCGGCATGTCTTCACTCGATTGAAAATACGCTAAAATCCGTCTTCTTTCTAGCTGAAAAACATATTGAACGACTGAAAGAAACAAATCATCCTTCCCTTTGTAATGAGCATAAATGGTTGGTTTTTTAATGCCAACTTCTTCTGCAATTTTACTCAATGCCGCACCTTCATAGCCGATAATGGGCAAAGTGAGAAAGTGCGACATCACGTATTTTTTTGGAACTCAAAAAATCACCTACCTATCGTTCGGTTGGTTTTATTTTTACATGTAAATTTTGCTTTGTCAACAATCGAAAAATTCTCATTTTATCAAAAAATGTATGATAATGAAAAAAAGCTAAGCGAAGGGGTGTTCCTATAGTAAATCGGCCTATAACCAAGGAATTTTAGAAAGTGTTTCTTGTCGGATGTACTATTTCATGGTATGGTTTTAACGTTAGATAAAAATTCCTATTTTGTAGCATTTTTCTAATAATCCATAATTGAATCAAACCTTCTAAATCCAGAAATGGAATGGGAGAACCAATACTTTGGGGTGAATCACGAAATTATTCGTGTAGACCCGAATCCGTCAGCTAATCTCGTAAGCGTTGGAAGAGAAGGTAATTGCTATATTTTTTTGCCATTTTAGATGACGCTACAGATACGTTCTGTAGTTTTTTTATTATCAAAAAATGATTTTTGTTACTACCAACAACCAATATAGCGTGTAAAACACTGTAAAGCGTAATACTGTAACTCAATTATGAAAGGAGATTTTTTATATGAAAATTTCTATAGGATTATTTGGTTTTGGCAGAACTGGCTCTGTTGTCGCAAATGAGATTATTACTAATAGCGACTGTGAATTAAAGTGGGTTTTGAGGGAATCTGTCAAAAACAAAGGGGAATTCGCTAGTCATTTACTCGGTTATGAATATGAAGAAGGAAAAATATTTTCACTTCATGGAGTCGACTTTGATCACTTTTTTGAAGAGAATAAAGTCGATGTAATCATTGACTTTTCCACCTCATCCGCAGTCAATACATATAAAAACTCGATACAATATGGAACCCGTATTGTTTCTGCTATTTCTAATTATGACCCCAAGGATATTGAACATTTAAAAGAACTAAGCCTCCAAACAGCCATTCTTTATTCACCTAATATCACTCTAGGAATTAACTTTTTAATGGAAGCTTCAAAATTATTTCAAAAAATTGCGCCTAATGCTGATATTGAAATCATCGAAGAACATTTCAGGAAGAAGAAAGATGTTTCAGGTACGGCTTTAAGAATTGCTGAAGAACTGGGCCTGGATAAAGAACAACACATCAATTCAGTTCGTGTTGGGGGCATCGTTGGAAAGCATGAGGTTATTTTTGGCCTTCCCAATCAAACAATCAGAATCATCCATGAATCACACAACAGAGCTGCTTTTGGACAAGGTGCTATCTATGCAGCCAAATGGATTATGAGCAGGGAAAAAGGTATTTATAGTATGGAACAAGCTCTATCATTCATTATGGCCAGTGATTCTACTACTACCGAAGAATACAACACTCTGGAGCATGAACTGCTCACGCCACTTTGATTATCGCCCTCTTTATAGAAATTCCACTAATTGGAGCAAAAAAGAAGAACGAGTCACTCTGAATTCGTTCTTCCTTTTTGTCCTATTACAGTTGTTTTAATTCGTTAATTCTGTGAATCACTGCATCACGTTTTTCAACATAGTCTTTTTCTTTAGCGCGTTCTTCTTCGATGACTTTTTCTGGTGCTTTTTTGACAAAGCCTTCGTTGCCTAGTTTTTTCTGAACGCGTTCAACTTCTTTGTTCAATTTGTCGAGTTCTTTTTCAAGACGTTTGATTTCTTCGTCGATGTTGATTAAGCCTTGAAGCGGTAATACTAATTCAACACCAGTGACAACAGCTGTCATCGCTTGAGCTGGTTCTTCGACGTCGACACCAATCGTAAGTACTTCTGGATTACAGAAGCGTTCGATATAGCTTGCATTTTTCTCTAATGTTGCCGAAATAGCTTCGTCTTTTGCTTTTAGGATTAAGTTTACTTTTTTGCTCATTGGTGTATTTACTTCCGCACGAATGTTACGTACTGCGCGAATGATTTCCACTAAAAGCTTCATTTCTTCTGCTGCGTCAGCGTCTGTTAGCTCAGGATTAACCGTTGGCCAAGAGGCTACTGTAATCGATTCACCTTTATGCGGTAGGTTTTGCCAAATTTCTTCCGTAATAAATGGCATGAATGGGTGCAATAAGCGCATTGTATTGTCTAACACATAAGCTAAAATCGAGCGAGTCGTTTTCTTCGCTGCTTCATCTTCACCGTATAATGGCAGCTTCGCCATTTCAATATACCAGTCACAGAAATCATCCCAGATGAAGTTGTACAGAGCACGACCTACTTCACCAAACTCGTATTTATCAGCAAGACGAGTCACGGTTTCAATCGTTTCATTTAAGCGAGTTAAAATCCACTTGTCAGCAACTGACTTTTCACCTGTTAGATCAATTTCCTCATATGTTAAGCCATTCATATTCATTAATGCAAAACGAGAGGCATTCCAAATTTTATTAGCAAAATTCCAAACAGATTCTACTTTTTCGTTGCTGTAACGAAGGTCTTGACCTGGCGAGCTTCCTGTTGATAAGAAATAGCGTAATGAATCGGCACCATATTTATCGATGACATCCATTGGGTCAACACCGTTTCCAAGCGATTTACTCATTTTACGTCCTTGTTCATCACGAACAAGGCCATGAATTAATACATTTTCAAATGGACGTTCACCTGTGAATTCAATCGCTTGGAAAATCATACGAGAAACCCAGAAGAAGATGATATCATAGCCTGTTACAAGCGCATCTGTTGAATAATAGCGTTTGAAATCTGCTGAGTCCACATCTGGCCAACCCATTGTAGAGAATGGCCATAAAGCAGAGCTAAACCATGTGTCTAATACATCATTATCTTGATTCCAATTTTCGATATCTGCCGGCTCTTCTGTACCAACATACACTTCGCCCGTTTCTTTATGATACCAAGCTGGAATACGATGTCCCCACCATAATTGACGAGAAATACACCAATCGCGGATATTTTCCATCCAACGTAAGTATGTTTTCTCAAAACGATCTGGTGTGAAATGAACTTTTTTGTCATCCTCTTGTTGTTGAAGCTCAATTGCTGCATCGGCAAGTGGTTGCATTTTGACAAACCATTGCGTTGAAAGATAAGGCTCAACAACAGCACCGCTACGTTCTGAATGTCCTACTGAATGCATATGGTCTTCAATTTTGAAAAGAACACCTGCTTCTTGAAGATCTTTAACGATTTGCTTACGGCATTCAAAGCGGTCCATGCCTTCATATTTGCCTGCTTTTTCGATTCATTGTGCCATCTTCATGCATCACAAGAATGCGCTCTAAGTTATGACGATTACCGACTTCAAAGTCATTTGGATCATGGGCAGGGGTAATTTTTACGACACCTGTACCAAATTCCATATCCACATACTCATCGGCAACGATTGGAATTTCGCGTCCTACGATTGGCAATTTCACCATTTTACCGATTAAATGTTTATAACGCTCATCCTCTGGATGGACAGCAACGGCAGTATCGCCAAGCATTGTTTCTGGACGAGTTGTTGCGACTTCGATGGTACCTGAGCCATCTGCTAATGGATACTTCATATGATAAAACGCACCTTGTACATCTTTGTAAATAACCTCGATATCAGAGATTGCCGTTTTTGTGGCTGGATCCCAGTTAATAATATATTCACCGCGATAGATTAAACCTTTATTATACAGTTTCACGAATACTTCGCGGACAGCTTTAGACAAGCCCTCATCCAATGTGAAACGTTCACGTGTATAGTCGAGACCTAGACCCATCTTCGCCCATTGCTCACGAATATGTCCGGCATATTCCTCTTTCCATTTCCACGTTTCTTCCACAAATTTCTCGCGGCCTAAGTCATAACGACTCACGCCTTCTTCACGAAGCTTTTGCTCTACCTTCGCTTGTGTTGCAATTCCGGCATGGTCCATCCCTGGCAACCAAAGCACGTCTCGTCCTTGCATCCGTTTCATGCGCGTTAATATATCTTGTAATGTCGTATCCCAAGCATGACCTAAGTGAAGCTTACCTGTTACGTTTGGCGGTGGAATAACAATTGTATACGGTTCTTTTTGTTCATCACCTGTCGTTTCAAAAAATTTCCCGTCTAACCACCATTGATAACGTCCTTTTTCAATTGATTGTGGATCGTATTTGGTTGGCATGGATAGTTGATTTTCTTCCATTTTAATTTCCTCCTTGTGGGACATGGGGACAGGTACCGTGTCCCTGTAATATCAGTGACCTTGCTGGGACATGGTACCTGTCCCCATGTCCTTCTTGCACACAAAAAAACTTCCCTCTCCATAAAAGGACGAAGGAAGTTGTTCGCGGTGCCACCTTTTTTCCGAAAAAAAATTTTTTCCGGCTCTCAAATGGGATAACGGCTCTTCGCCGATTTTCGCTACTACAACGGTTCACGAAAATTGCTCACGGACGACTTCTGATGCTGCTTCCTTAGAAACCTCTCAGCATATGGTTTCCTCTCTGAAAAGTGCGATTCATCATACTACTCCCGCTCTTAGCTTTGTATGTATTTCATTTTACACATATAGATTATAGTACATAAAAACAAGGGATATCGTCAATCATTCTTTCCGTTTTTTTATCCGTCTATACTTTCCCATGTCCTTTCACCTTTTCCGCTTATTTCCATAATATGAGGTATGACCCGGAAAGGAAGGCTGAACGATGAAATTTGATCCTCATTTTTTCTCTCCCTGGAAACGAAAATTCCGCCTAGTTGGACAACAATTTATCATTCCATTTCTCGTTTTTCAGGCCATTCGGACGATTATTTTTCCGACATTTCTTGATTTGCTTCTTCTCGCTTTATTTATCTTTCTTGCGATATATTTATATTATTAGGTTTCTAAATATTACGTAGTTCCGCCCCCTTAGCTACGTTATTTATTTCAAAGACGGAAAGGCATTGAGCTAGTTGGCTCAATGCCTTTCCATTATAATCTTGGATCTACAGGGTCCGATTCCATGGCTAATGTTGCAAGTACACATTCATGAACTCTTTCGATGGATTCTCCGTTTACAAATCTTTTAATGCCTTCCACACCTAATGCAAATTCTCTTAATGCTAGTTTTTGTTTTTTCCCTGTATCTCTATTCTTTAATCTTACAAGGTTCTCAGGCAGTAGATAATCCATTCCATAAATAATGTTAAGGTATTTGCTCCCTCTGACCTTTATAGCTGGTTGGAGAAGCTTTCCTTTATTTCTTGAAATAAAGGATTCTGGCTTAATGACAATCCCTTCATGACCTTCATTCGTCATATCTTCCCACCATTTAATGACTTCCTCTTCACTTGCTTGTGTGTTAATTACTTTATATTCTGTCTCAATAAATAAACTTGAATGCTTGGCGAACTCCCGGTTCATTTCCATGTGCCAAGTATGCGATTGATCAAAAAGGTCTTGTTACTATGGGCTAACACCTGATACTCCCACGGCTAAAGCCAATGGGGTATCTAGGAAACTCTTGCTTCTCTTAATTCATACGCATACAAAGGTATACTCACACACTCAGCACTCTAAATGAGTGGACGGCTTTGGAATTAAGTACTGGCATTACTAAACAAATGGTTTAAAGGTTTCACTAAAACTTTTACAGTCAAAGCAACCTCTGTTGCCAGTAGCGACTGCATCCCTGGTCCTCACAGACTCGGTAGTATCACACCGCCAATCTGTCATATAAACTACTTCGATAGCTTTTTTGCTCGTATTCTAATTCCAGAATTTAATACCATAACAGGTTGTTCTTCTATACGTTTGATTTCCTTATCATGATGCTCTTTAAAGGTTGAAAATGTTTCTTCGCAAAGCGTTCGATTCGCTTTCGTCCTGGTTTTATTTGAATTTTTCAATAAGAAGGCAGAATATAAATCACGTTGAACCTTCGTTCCATCATCAAATCGATGCCATCTTTGTTTCAATTCCTTCTTTTTATATTCATTTGATTTATGGTCATATTGGCTTGCTTTAAATGTAAATGTATTCACCTTTTTAAAACTGCCACCATGAGATATTATTTTACGCTCCAGTATGCTTAAAAACATAGCGGGAGCACGATGCCCTATGCTTTTGCCGAAACGTTTTTTGCGCTTGTATTTGCCTGTCTTTTTGCTAATTTCAGTTTTCTTTGCTCGTTTTTGCAAGGCTTGCATGTTCATATCTTCCCAGTAATGTTCATTTCCAAAGGAAAGAAGTGTATTCGTTAATTGATTATGAGATTGTTTTCTAATCGCCGCTTGTTGTCGATGGAGTTCTTTCAGCGCCGCCTTTAATTTTTTATATCGTTTCGAATAGAACCACTCTTTTTTCCCTTTTTTGATTGTTCCATCATCATGGTAGTACATGGGATTCATCGTCCGTTTTGAACGATCCATTTTCCGTTGAATCAAACGAATCCTGTTTGACACATTCTCCACGTTATCGGCTAAATTCGTGAAGAGTACATCATTCTCTCCCACAACAGCAACAGATGACGTTCCCAAATCCCCACCTACTCGCCCCTTTCCTACTACGTGTTTGAAACGACCATGGTTGTTTCGTTTCGGGGGTGGGAAGCCCTGAACAGTCATTTGAGCAAAATAGCGGTTTTTCCCTCGAATCACTCGTTTTACTATGCGAACATACTTTACCTTATAAGGCGCTGTCCGTACTTGTCCCTCTTTATCTTTATATTGAAATTCGACTCCATTTTCGATCGCTGAAAGAGATTCTTGAATGTACAAATCTTTTTCATTGATCTGTAAGCCAACTTTTTTACCATCGAATACGATATGCTTGTTTCGATACATCCAACCAGTTGTATTCGTTTTTCCTTCAAAGCTAAGAATCTCACCACGCTTGATGAAATTCACTCTTTTCGCTTCCCCTTTTAATTTTTTATGAAAAGCATTCCAGGCACGAGTAGCTATTTTTTGAGCAATATTGACATTCAATCGACTTCCGAAATGTTTTCGAATGGGGTTCGCAAACTCATGCATCGCATATTCGGTTAGACCTTGTACCTGTTGAAAGGAAAAAAGCCATGTAAACACTCTGTCTTTTTCATCTTTATAGAAATTGATTTTCTCTTTTTCTCCCTTTTCCTCAAAATAGGTCAGTTTTCGAGAAATAGCGCGAAGGCACCTTTTCATCCTTCTATATGCCTTTGTGCGTTTCATCTGTTTTTCCCTTTTTAATAATTCACCCAGACAAGAATTATAGATGACGCGAGCGATTTCAAGACTATCTTCCATCGCTTTTATAACAGAATCGTTTGTCTGCATTTTGACGGTTATGACAAATGATGGAGTTTTCGCCTTTGCCATTGGTATCACCCCTAACCGAACATATATTTGTATATCCAGTATAGCAAAAGAGGACAAATATTTAAACCATAAAAAGGAAAAAAGTCGAACCATCGACGTGTCATAAAACACGCCTGGTTCGACCTCACTTTCCTCCCATTCCTAAAGGGTGTGCTAACGCACCGTAATGGGCTTCCCCGTTCGGCAAGTTTCTGTGACCGATTAAAGCACAAAAAAACATGAATGGATGGACCATGCATGCATGTTTTTTGCTAGCTAGAAGGTGACTGCTCATTAGCAGCTGCCTTTTTTTGATTTTCGATTTCTTCAATCTGCATCACAATATATTCCACATTTTTTAATAGCCAGTATTGCCGTTGCAATTCTTTTACCGATTCTAATTCGGTTTTATTTTCTCTGTATTCCACGTACTTTTTTACCGTATCTAACGCATAGCCTGGATAAGCTAAATAACTTTGTAGAAGCAGCATTTCGTCCGCTTTTAATGAAAAGTACTGTAAATAATGATACAGCCAAGTGACACAATCATCGCATTGGGTAGGATAGGTTTTCGATGATCTCGCGATAAATGGCAGCAAGTCAAAATGTGGTGGTGCAACACGTGAATTTTCAAAATTAATAAAATAGCCATAGCCCCGCTGATCATTAACAAAATGCTTTAACGATAGCTTTCCATGTGTGATTACCGTGCGAACCTTTTCCTCATCCTTTGTCTTTTCAAACCATTCTTTGAATTTCTTGATTGAATACTTTAATGCTTGTGAAAAATCGCTATAATAAGTGCAGTACATCATTTCTACCGGTGACATATACCATTTTCGCTCACACTTTCCAATCCATTCTTCTAACAATTGTTCCTGTGCTTCCCACGACTGCAGTGTGCGCTCATAATGTTCCTTGCGCTCCTCCTTATCTACATCAATTTCTTTAACCGATATCGAATGCATTCGTGCCAGCTCTCGGAACATTTGCTTTTGTCGCTCATCTCGTTCGCTGCTTTCCCCATTGTCCAACCAAGGCATTAAATAATATAACTTAGTTTGATACAGCACTGCATATCGTCCATCCATCGTTTGATAAATCGGTACAATGCGATTATAGCCTCGTTGATACAGCGTTTTAACATTACGAATAAAGTCAATACCTACATGAGGGGAGATGGATTTTAAAGCAAAGGTACCTCGATCACTATACACCTTTTTCACTCGACCAAAATCTTGAATATATTCAACTTGCAGAGCATATTGCCGTAAAACCGCTTCTGTGTCAGCATGTTGATCCGATGTTTGATTCTCGTTATTATTCACGAGATTCACTCACTTTCATACCCCCATTTTCCTTAAGAAAAAACAGTAAGCAGATTCTTCTGCTCACTGTGACACCTAGTTATGAATTTTTAAAAATTTGAGACTGACGAATATACAGTACTTGCCCTTCATGAATGTCTTGATTTGATTGTAGCTCATTGCTTTGGAGTATAGTTTGCACACTAATCTCATAGCGCTCAGCTAAATCATCAAGTGTTTCACCCTTCTGAACGATACATACCTTTACTCTTACATGCTCCTCTTCTTGTTTTCTGCTAAAAAAGTCAGCAATAGAGAGCGATTCACCTATTTTCTCTTTCGGTTCCGTTTGATCTTCCTGTTTAGCTTCTTGCTTCTGTTCACGATTTTCTACACGAGGGGCTGGTCGCCTTGGTTTTTGTACTACATGTAGTACATTAATCTCTTCTCTTTCTTTAGTGTCTGCAGCAATAGGCTCTACTTCTTGTTCATTTTCTTCTTTTGCTGCTAGTAATGGCGCCTCTTCCCGTGCAATTGGTTGAACTTGGTCTTCTTCTTGAACATTAGAAACAGGAATTTCGAATTGAGGTATATCTTTCTTTTCGCTTACATAAATCGGTTCTGTTTCTTTTTTCTCTTCCTCAATCTCAGGTTTCCGTTTTGCTTCTACGGTAAAAGGCTCATATAGCTCTCCTTCATTTTCCTTAGAATCACGTAATGCAGGCTGGAAATCAGGAATCGTTGGAGGTGCTGCTGCGTTTTTAACAGGCGGTGTCTCATCAATCTCAAATGAAGGAGTTTGTGCAATAACCTTTTTATCTTCTTCTTTTTTATCAGGTCCTGTTGCTTCTACCCGATGATTTATCGTTTCTTTTTCAGGTTCTTCCGTTTTCCCCATTAATTCCTCTAATTGACTGAGTACATCTGAAATTTCAATTTCTACTGCTTCATCCTCAGCTTCTTCCACTCTTGCATCAACTACAATAAGGCTATCTTCCTCATTTTCAGCAGGCTCCTCGTAGTTCTCACTGTAAATTCCGCTAATCATTAAATCCGCTTGAAGCTTAAGGCTATTCCGCTCAGGTATTGTATAATCAAATGTATGAATCAATACTTCAATATCATCTAATGAAGCAATTCGAGAACTTGGAATGGTGATATCCACTGGAAATCGATGCATAAACTCATACATTCCATCTGAATTTCTCTCTACACTCTGAACCGATTTAGGTAAAAACACATTCGCATAGTCCTCGGTCTCTTCATTTTCTTCGCTATTTGCATATTCTCCGCTTAAATCGAGCGTTCCTCTAATATATACATAATGATCGTCTTCTGTAAGTGTCACGTTTGGATCAAGAGAAATAGAATAGAGCTCCTCCACTTCCTGTCCCTTTTGAAACCAAACCGATTCTTCTAAGGAAAATCGTAAATACGATTGATTTTCTTGTGTCAAATCACTTCCTCCTTTCACTTCTCAGGAAAACATCTGTTTACCATTAACAATCTATGAAGAACTAGGGAGAGATATGTTAGAAATGTGCGATATTCGAACAGGAAGTACCATCTAATGGTCCAAGAGCAAAAAAAGAAGCACCTTAAACGGATGCTTCCTTTTCCGCCCGATATATGAGCGATTATTCGTTTTTATGAGCCATTATCACAATATATGAGCGTTACGCTTTTCTTCTAGAAAGTACAAGGTAGGACATAACCGCAATAATTTCACAAAATACAATAATAATTCCCATTGGCCATGCGGACTGTCCATTGCCGATTCCTACTAGCGGGGCCATGATTGAGCCAAAGATAAACGGCATTAAACCTAATAGGGCGGATGCGCTCCCTGCATTTTTCCCCTGACTTTGCATAGCAAGTGAAAAGCAGGTTGTCGAGATAACCCCAACACTAGATACAACTAAAAATAAGGCAGGTAAAATTCCAGCTAATCCTACGCCTAGTGCTAACATGGTTACTAGCAATAGTCCGCCTGATAATGCAATTCCTAGACCAATTAACAGAAGACTTTTTTCCTTTACCCTACCCGCTAGTCTTCCCGTCACTTGAGAAGCAATAATAATTCCGAGTCCATTTAAAGCAAAGATGAAGCTAAACGTTTGCGCTGATGCACCAAAAATCGTTTGAATCACAAATGGCGATCCAGAAATATAGGCAAACATCGCCGCACTCACAAAGCCTTGAGTAAGAACATACCCCATGAACACTCGATCTTTAAAAAGCTCTTTAAATGTTTGGAAAGTTTGCTTCACTCCTCCCCTGCTACGATTTTTGTCAGATAGCGTTTCTTGGACACCAAAAAAAGCAGATAATACCATACAAAGACCCAAAATACCTAATACAATAAACACTCCACGCCAGGAAGTAAATTGAAGCAGCTGCCCACCAATAATCGGTGCTAAAATAGGTGCCGCACCATTAATCAACATTAATAATGAAAAAAACTTCGTCAGCTCCGAACCAGAATAGAGGTCTCGAACAATGGCACGAGAGATAACCATTCCACCTGCTCCTGAGATTCCCTGGATAAACCTTAACAGAATGAGCATCCAGATTGAAGACGCACTTGCGCATAAAATGGAAGACAAGCAATAAATGCTTAGTGATACGATAAGCGGTACTCGTCTTCCTTTTTGATCGCTCAGTGGTCCAAGCAAGAGCTGGCCTAAAGCTATCCCGAGTAAAAAAGCGGTCAAGCTCAGTTGAACAACTGATGTACTACTATTTAGATCCTCAACTAGTGCAGGGAACGACGGCAAGTACATATCAATCGATAACGGTCCAATTGCAGCAAAGGATCCCAGCACAAGCGCCATTTGTAATCGTTTAGACTTCGTTAGCTTCTTATTCATTGTGTATGTTTCATTCATCAGCTATCTCCTCCTTTCTAACTAATCTAGTAATCTATTCCATGAATAAATGGTGAACTTTCGAGAATGATGCGTTATTTTCTACAAATAACATCATTTTTTCGAAAATTATTTATTTTTGTATTAGAAAAACACGACTTATCGCCCTAACTGCGAAAGTCGATGTCGCATCTTTACTATCATCCATTAGATATAAATTCTGATAGTATAAAAAAACGAGGCAATCCCAGCATGTGGGAACAGCCCCGTTTTAAATTTGCCGCTGTGAACAAATTATTTCGCCAATTTCGCAAATGCCTGCTCAGCCGCAGCGATTGTTTTTTCAAGGTCCTCGTCACTGTGAACCGTTGATAGGAATAAGCCTTCAAATTGAGATGGTGGCAAGTAAATACCTTGTTCCGCCATTTCACGGTAGTAGCTCGCAAAGAAGGTTAAATCCGATGTTTTAGCACTTTCATAATTGATGACATCTTCATTTGTGAAGAATACACCAATCATGGAGCCTGCACGATTAAAGGTGTGTGGAATGCCATATTTCTTCGCCGCTTCACCTATTCCTTTTTCAAGGATGTCACCTTTACGAATGAACTCCTCGTATACTTCTGGAGTCAATTGACTTAATGTTTCAAAGCCTGCTGTCATCGCTAAAGGATTACCTGATAATGTACCAGCTTGATAAATCGTACCACTCGGAGCTACTTGTTCCATAATTTCACGTTTCCCACCGAATGCGCCGACAGGAAGACCGCCGCCGATGACTTTGCCAAGACATGTTAAATCCGGGGTAATCCCAAAATATCCTTGTGCACAGTTGTAGCCAACACGGAAGCCTGTCATCACTTCATCAAAAATTAAGAGTGCTCCGTATTGTGTTGTCAAGGCACGTAGACCTGCTAAGAAACCAGGAATTGGAGGCACAACTCCCATATTACCTGCTACCGGTTCCACTATAATACAAGCAATATCTTCTCCATACTGCTCGAATGCAAGCTTCACCGCTGCTAGATCATTGTATGGTACCGTGATTGTGTTGACTGCTGTTCCTGCTGGAACACCTGGACTATCTGGTAATCCAAGTGTGGCGACTCCTGAACCTGCCTTAATTAACAATGAATCACCATGACCATGATAACAGCCTTCGAATTTTAAAATTTTATTGCGTCCTGTGTAGCCACGAGCAACGCGAAGTGCACTCATCGTCGCTTCTGTTCCGGATGATACCATACGAATCATTTCAATAGATGGTACGCGTTCAATCACTAACTTGGCTAATTCATTTTCCATTAACGTAGCTGTTCCGAAGCTTGTACCCGATTCCGCTACTTTTTTCAACGCTTCTACTACCTGATCATTCGCATGACCAAGAATAAGAGGTCCCCAAGATAATACATAATCAATATATTCATTGCCATCAATGTCATACATTTTAGAGCCTTTTCCACGCTCCATAAAAATAGGATCCATATCCACTGATTTGAAGGCACGAACAGGGCTATTCACGCCCCCTGGCATTAAATTAACCGCTTCAGCAAATGCTTGTTTCGATTTTTCATAAGAACGCATATCTTACACCCCTTTTCTCTCTTCATCTAACCAACGACAAACGTCCTTAGCAGAATAGGTAATAATTAAATCGGCTCCTGCACGTTTCATGCTTACTAGCATCTCCATGACAATCGCTCTTTCATCAATCCAGCCGTTTGCTGCTGCTGCTTTAATCATTGAATATTCCCCGCTTACATTGTAAGCAACAACAGGCAGTGGGAACGTATTTCGTACATCACGAATAATATCCATATAAGATAACGCTGGTTTTACGATTAAGAAGTCCGCTCCTTCTGCGACATCACTTTCTGCTTCACGGAAGGCTTCCAAACGATTCGCTGGATCCATTTGATACGTTTTACGGTCGCCAAACTGTGGTGCTCCATTGGCCGCTTCACGGAATGGACCATAAAAGGATGAAGCATATTTCACCGCATACGACATAATCGGAATATCTTCATAGCCAGCTTTATCTAAAGCCACACGAATGGCCGCTACAAACCCATCCATCATATTCGATGGCGCAATAATATCCGCTCCAGCCTCTGCTTGGCTAACCGCTGTTCTCGCAAGCAAATCAAGAGATGCATCATTTAAAATGTTATCTCCCTCAACTAGTCCACAGTGACCATGACTCGTATATTCGCAAAGGCAAGTATCTGCAATCACAAGAATGTCTGGGAAATGTTTTTTAATAAAACGAGTAGCCTCTTGAACCAATCCGTGATTATGAAAGGCACCTGATCCTTGCTCATCCTTATCATGTTCAAAAGGAACTCCAAATAAGATCACCGATTTAATCCCTAGACCTGCGACTTCTGTCATTTCCGCTTCAAGGTGATCCATTGATAACTGATAAATGCCTGGCATAGAGCTGATTTCATTTTTAACGTTTTCTCCATCAATGATAAAAATCGGGTAAATTAAATCTTCTTTATGTAGATGTGTTTCACGTACTAACGCCCTCATACTAGCACTTGAACGTAGACGGCGATGGCGTGCAAATGATAAATCTTTCACGATGGTGTTCCTCCTTTATCGTTTGTATATGTAATTAATTCTTGTAGCATCGCTTCTGTCGTATAGGTGTCTGGACAAAGATCGACCTTTAATCGATAGTGTTCCGCTGTTTTTTTGGCAATAGGTCCGATACATGCAATGATAAGACTTTCTAAGTATGGGTGCAACCCATATTGTTCCACAATTCTCATAAAATGATGAATCGTTGACGAACTTGTAAACGTAACCACATTTGCTTCTCGTTCTCGCAATATATGAACCAATCGTGGGATGCTTTCTTTTGGTAGCACGGTCTCATATACAATGACTTCATCACAGCTTGCCCCTACCTTATTAATTCCACCTGCAATCACGTTTCGTGCTAGATTTCCTTTTGCTAGCAGTACACGGGAATCCGTATGTAATAGTGGCAAAAACTGATCAATAAACGCTTCAGCAACAAATTGGTTTGGGACAAAGTCGACCTTGTAGCCATAACGCTCTAACTCTTCCTGTGTTTTTGTACCAATGACCGCTAGTTTCGGAAGAGATGCTGACACTCCGTACTTCTCCATTAATTCAAACAAGAACTGCACTCCATTTTGACTTGTTAAGATAAGCCAATCATAGCTGGACATATTCGTAATCGTCGCTTCAATAGCTTCTAGATTCGCAGGCAATTGAAAATCAAGTAGCGGCACGATAATCGGAGTGCCGCCATACTGTTCAATCATCGTTTTAAAACGCTCTGCTTGCTCTTTTCCTCTAGTGATTAAAATTCGGTAATCTTTCAGAGGGAGCGTATTCATTACTGATCGAGCTCCGCTTTTACAGAATCAATCAGTTTTTTACCGCCTTTTTCACTAATCAACACAGCAGCTTGTTGTCCTACTTGTACCGGGTTTGTTCCAGAAACCTCTTCTTTATAAATGACTTTACCATCTGGAGATGCGACTAATGCCGTTAACGCCATTTCACCATCTTCTTTAGCTACTGCAAAGCCGGCAATTGGTACTTGGCAGCCACCTTCCATTTTATCTAAAAAGGCACGTTCCGCTTCAACGGCTAGCTTTGTTTTTTCACAGGTTAATTTTTGTAACTGAGCTAATAATTCCGCATCATCTATACGGCATTCGATGGATAAGGCGCCTTGTCCAACCGCAGGCACACAAAGTGTATCATCTAAAAACTCTGTCACAACCTCTTGTTTCCAGCCCATACGTGCGAGCCCTGCTGCCGCTAGAATAATCGCATCATATTCTTCTGTTTGTAATTTTTCTAAACGAGTATCTATATTTCCACGAATCCATTTAATTTCAAGGTCTGGTCTTTTTGCTAAAATTTGTGCACTGCGACGTAAGCTACTTGTCCCAACAATGGCACCTGGCTTTAAGTCTGCTAAGCTTTACATGGTTTTTAGAAATGAATGCATCACGATGGTCTTCACGCGGAGGAATACAACCAATCGTTAAACCTTCAGGAAGCACTGCAGGCATATCTTTCATACTATGTACAGCCATATCAATTTCCTTATCGAGCATGGCTTGTTCAATTTCTTTCACAAACAAGCCTTTGCCTCCGACTTTAGAAAGAGTAACATCAAGAATTTTGTCACCTTTTGTTACGATTTCTTTTACTTCAAATTCATATGGAACACCTAAAGCTTTTAATTGATTAATCACCCAGTTTGTTTGTGTAATTGCTAATTTACTTCGTCTTGAACCCACAATAATTTTTCTCATAAAAACCTCCTACATATTCCAGAAATGGAATGATGAAAGACTTCCAAACAGGAAGAAATTAATTAAAACAATTAAGAAAGAACCAATATTAATGTACGCTAATGTTCTTCCGTACAGCTGTTTTCGATTTTTTAGATATAAATATAAGCTATAAGACAGTAACACAATAAATGAGCCAATAATTTTGGCGTCGTACCAAACGACATTTGGCACTTTAATATACGCCCATTGAATGCCTAAACTAAGAGCAAAAATCAATAAAGGCACACCAATGACGGCTAACATATGACTCATTTTCTCAAGCTTTGCTAAATCACCTAGCCGAATTAATCGTTTCCCCCACTTTTTTCGCTTCAATAAATCATATTGAATGAGATAAAGAAGCGAAAAAACAAAGGAAAGGGTAAATGCTCCATACGATAGAATGGCTAACGTAATATGAATAATGGACAACTCCGATACGAGCTGCTCAGCTAAAACTTTAGATTCTATTTGAACAGGCGCAAACGTATGAATTGCCATGACGATGAACCCGAGCACATTCGTAAAGAACACTGTAAAATCAATCCTCAGCAATCGATTGATAATTAACGATAAAGTAATTAACACCCATGTATAAAAATACAATCCCTCGAAAATCGTTAATACAGGAAATCTGCCGGTCTTTAGAACGTATAGACATAAAAAAATTGTTTGAAGTAGCCAAACAATCGAAAGCAACCAGAAGGCCCATTTATTTGCCTTCTGGTTGCTATAAAGAAAGTCAATAAAATATAAAAGAACGCTAAGGGCATACAGTATTACCGTTGCCTCATGCAACCTTGTCATAATTAATTCCATAATATCCTCAATTGACTCTAATAGGAAGTGGATTTATAGTAGCAGCTTTTGTTTTCTCCTGTTCTTGCTCTTCGGAAACCACAAACTGCTTTTCAATGAATTCCTCTAAACGGAAGGTTTTCACAAAGTCATTCAACGCTTCTTTCGTGTTTGACTCATCAGCAAGTTCTTTTGCATATAAAATCGGATCCTTCAGCATTTGGTTAATAATACTCTTCGTATGCTTATTTAACACTTTTATATCCCGTTCACTTAAATGCGGCAGCTTTCTTTGTAAACTAACCATTGTTTCAGCTTGAATTCCTAATGCTTTTTCGCGAAGGGCCGAAATCACAGGTACGACTCCAAGCATATTCAACCATTGATTAAATTCAACGATTTCTGCTTCAATCATGAACTCTATTTTCTCAGCAGCCATTTTGCGTTCTTCAAGATTCGCTTGAACAATGCCTTCTAAATCATCAATATCATATAAAAATACGTTCTCAAGTTCACCAATTGTAGGGTCTAAGTCACGTGGTACCGCAATATCTACCATGAAAATTGGACGTCCCTTGCGCATGCTATTTACATAGGACATCATGTCTTTTGTAATCACAAAGTCCTTTGCACCTGTAGAAGTAATTAAGATATCTGCATCAATTAAAGCACATTGCAATTCTTGTAATTTCTTTGGTGTACCATTAAAACGCTCGGCAAGATTAACCGCTTTGTCAAACGTACGGTTAATGACTGTAATTTTGTCGGCACCATTGCTATGAAGATTTTGAATAGCCAGCTCACCCATTTTTCCAGCACCAAAAATTAAAACATTTTTCCCTTTAAGGCTACCAAAAATTTTTTTCGCAAGTTCAACTGCTGCATAGCTAACCGATACAGCATTTGTATTGATTTCCGTTTCAGCATGCGCTTTTTTCGCTAATGTTAGCGCTTGCTTAAATAAATGATTCGAAACAGAGCCAATCGTATTTTCCTTTTGAGCAAGCATATAGCTTGACCGTACTTGTCCTAAAATTTGTGTTTCACCGAGAACCATTGAATTTAAACCACAAGTTACTTGAAATAAATGTTCAACTGCTCCGTCGCCTTCATAGAAAAAAAGATATTTTGAGAATTCGTCCTTATCAATGCCGAACCATTCTGAAAGAAATTCTTTAATATAGTATCTGCTCGTATGCAGTTGATCACCAACTGCGTAAATTTCCGTACGATTACATGTAGAAACAATAACATTCTCTAAAATACTTTTTTTATTTCTAAGAGCCTCCATTGCATTTGCAAGTTCAGCTTCATTAAATGATACTTTCTCCCTAATTTCAACAGGTGCAGTTTGATAATTTAAACCAACCGCTAAAATATGCATATGTTGTCTCGCACCCCCAAATTTTATTCCTCTGTGTATTATATCACGAACGAAAGTTCCAATTTGAACAAATTATGAACAGTTCATGAAATTAAGAAATCGTGATAAGATGATAAGGTAAAAGTTTTATACAGCATGATTTGATATACAAGTAACATAACAAAATTACAGCATTACTTCAAGTAATCAAGTTTGGTGGGTGTGTCAATGAAAGGAAATCATATTTTTCCCGGAATCATTTTAATAGGTTTTGGGCTTTATTTTTTTCTAGAACGTTCACAACATTCATATTTTCACAGGCTTTTATAGCTGGCCCACTTTATTTTGCATGATTGGACTAGCCTTTCTCATTCAGGCCTATTATGGCGGGGACGTTCATGCTATCCTCCCTGGTGTGATTTTATTTGGCTTTGGCGCTTCATTTTCATCTTGGACAACTCATCGAAGCCTGGCCAAGTGATTTCGGAATTTTCATTCTCATTCTCTCCATTGGCTTTATTCTCCAAGCACGGAAAACAAAATCAGGTATGGTTTATGGCGTTACACTATGTATTCTTGCTTTTTTCATCCTATTTTATGACAAAATAACATCTGTATTACATGTAAACCAGAACATCATTACCTTTTGGCCATTTGTATTGGTCGCATTTGGTATATATGTGCTCTTTTTTCGTAAAAAATAAAAAATGCTCGATTAGTCCATTTCATCGACTAATCGAGCAAAAAAGTTCTTACATATATTTCTTTAACAAACCCCACACTTGATCTTTCCCTTCACCTGTTTCACTGGAGAAGAGCAGTAATTCATCTTCCTTTGCCAGCCCAAGTGTTTCACGGGTAATCTTCAAATGTTTTTGCCATTTTCCCTTTGGAATTTTATCGGCTTTTGTGGCAATCACGATACATGGTAAATCATAATGCTTGAGAAATTCATACATGGCGATATCATCCTTCGTCGGTGGATGACGTAAATCCACGATTAGAAGCGCTGCACGTAATTGCTCTCGAGACGTAAAATACGTTTCAATCATTCTTCCCCAGGCTGCACGTTCCGTTTTCGCTACTTTTGCATAGCCATAACCAGGTACATCAACAAAGTGAAGCGCATCATTAATAATATAAAAATTAAGGGTTTGCGTTTTTCCTGGCTTTGAAGATGTACGAGCTAAGCTCTTACGGTTAATCATTTTATTAATAAAACTAGATTTCCCAACATTCGATCGACCTGCTAATGCAAATTCCGGAATGGGATTACTTGGATATTGCTCTGGTTTAACCGCACTAATCACAATATCCGAACTTGTTACTTTCATTCTATTCCTCCTGCTAATGCATGCTCCAGCACTTGATCTAAATGGGAAACGGGAACAAACTGTAATTCATTTCGAACACTTTCTGGAATATCATCAATATCTTTTTCGTTATCTTTTGGAATGATAATTTTGGTTACGCCTGCTCGATGGGCCGCTAACGATTTTTCCTTTAAACCACCGATAGGAAGAACTCGCCCACGTAACGTAATTTCCCCTGTCATCCCTACATCCTTTTTAATCGGACGGTTTGTTAATGCTGATACTAGCGCTGTTGCCATCGTAATTCCCGCTGATGGACCATCTTTTGGAACAGCTCCTTCGGGAACGTGAATATGGATATCATATTTCTCATGAAACTCTGGGTCAATATGAAATTCCTCTGTTTTAGAACGAACAAAGCTAAAAGCCGTTTGCGCCGATTCTTTCATAACATCGCCCAATTTTCCGGTTAAAACAAGCTTTCCTTTACCAGGAGCTAACGATACTTCAATTTGTAACGTATCACCGCCTACTGTTGTATAAGCAAGGCCTGTTGCTACACCAACCTGATCTTCTTCTTCTGTTTGACCATATTGAAAAATCGTTTTTCCTAAAAACTCTTCTACATTTTTTTCAGCAATGACCACACGCTTCTTTTCACCAGATACAATAATCTTTGCCGTTTTACGACAGATACTCGCTAATTGGCGTTCAAGACTACGCACGCCTGCCTCTCTTGTATAATGACGAATAATGTTTAACAGCGCATCTTCACGGATTTGAAGTTGTGTTTTTTGTAATCCATGGTTGTCTAATTGACGGACCAGCAAATGATCCTTGGCAATATGCAATTTCTCCAGTTCCGTATAGCCAGCAATCGAAATAATTTCCATTCGGTCACGCAGTGGACCTGGAATACCTGATAAATCATTGGCTGTAGCGATAAACATGACATTAGAAAGATTGTACGGCTCTTCAATGTAGTGATCACTGAAATTATGATTTTGCTCTGGATCTAGTACTTCAAGCAATGCCGCTGATGGATCACCACGGAAGTCATTGGACATTTTATCAATCTCATCTAATAAAAAGACTGGATTAATCGTCCCTGCTTTTTTCATCCCTTGAATAATTCGACCTGGCATGGCTCCGACATATGTACGACGGTGACCACGAATTTCCGATTCATCACGAACACCACCTAAGGAAATTCGCACAAAATTCCGATTTAATGAAGATGCAATTGATTTAGCTAGACTTGTCTTCCCAACCCCAGGGGGGCCTGCTAAACAAAGAATCGGACCTTTTAAAGAGTTGGTTAGCTGCTGCACAGCTAAATATTCTAATACCCGCTCTTTTACCTTTTCTAAACCATAATGTTCTTTATTTAAAATCTTTTCTGCCTTATGAATATTTAAATCATCTTTCGTACTATTGGACCAAGGTAGTACAGTTAACCATTCCAGATAACTACGAATGACAGAGCTTTCAGCAGAAGTGGTTGGAACCTTTTCATAGCGACTTAGCTCTTTTAAAGCTGCTGTTTCGACATGCTCTGGCATACCAGCTGCTTCAATTTTCTCAGTCAACATGGCCACTTCGCCTGTTTTTCCTTCTTTATCGCCTAACTCCTTTTGAATAGCCTTCATTTGTTCACGCAGGTAATATTCTTTTTGTGTGCGCTCCATGGAACGCTTCACACGTTGGCCGATCTTCTTTTCCAGATGAAGCACTTCTTTTTCATTGTGAATCATTTCAATGACTTTACTTAGACGATCCTTTACATCCATTGTTTCAAGAATTTCTTGTTTATCTTTTGGTTTTAATGGGAGATGGGAAGCAATAATGTCTGCTAGTCGACCTGGTTCTTCAATATCCGCAGTCGAAGAAAAGGTTTCGTTTGAAATCTTCTTAGACATCTTTATGTATTGCTCGAAGTAATCAAGTAACGTGCGCATTAATGCTTGATGCTCTGCATCTTTCTCCACATTGTCTTCATATATTGTAATCTTGGCACCATAATAGGTCTCATAGTCATAAAAGGTAATCACTTCAGCGCGACTTAATCCTTCTACTAACACACGAATCGTTCCGTTTGGAAGCTTCAGCATTTGCTTAACCTTCGTTAACGTTCCAATAGGGTATAAATCTTCCTCGCCTGGTTCATCAAGGGCAATGTCTTGCTGTGTCGTTAGAAATATGAGATGGTTATCCACCATTGCTTTCTCAAGGGCTTGCACTGATTTATCTCTACCTACATCTAAATGTAGTACCATTGTAGGGTAAACAAGCAATCCTCTAAGAGGCAGGAGGGGGACGATGATTTCTTTATCTGCCATTGTCTGACACCTCCGTCTAATTATCATATCATCGTTCGTTTTGTATTAACAATTCTATCCTATTTGTGTAAAGGTGTCTATTTTTATACGCTTTCCTTTTTGGAAGAATTGAGAGTGGAAAGCAATTGCTCTGGTACAATGTCTTTTTTTAGGGCAACTTCAAATACCTCATCAACGGTTTTTACAGGAATAATAGTAATGTCTTGTATTTCATTTAATAGCGGCTGCATATTTTCAAATGGGATAATTACAGTTTTTGCTCCCGCTAATTTTGCTGCTTTAATTTTTGGAATGACACCACCTATTGGTCTTACACCACCATGAATCCCAATTTCACCTGTCATGGCCACGGTATGATCAATCGGAATTTTGTAAATAGCGGAATAAATACCTGTTGCCATCGCAATACCCGCAGACGGACCATCTACAGGGCTGCCACCAGGAAAATTAACATGAATATCAAATTGATCAGCTGGAACACCCATTGAGCGTAACACCGTAATAACATTTTCAATTGAACCCTTCGCCATACTTTTACGTCTAATGGATTTTCCGTTATTTCCAATACTTTCTTCCTCAACAATTCCCGTAATATTAATACTTCCCTTTTCTTGAAGGGCTGGCATCACCATAACCTCAATTTCTAGCAACGCTCCGCTATTAGGTCCATAGACGGCAAGCCCATTCACGAGTCCTATCTTTGGTTTTGACTCGATTTTTTTATCCATGCGTTGTGCAAGCTGGCTGCTATGTGCCATCCATTCAATATCTTCTTCCTTAATATACGATCTGTTTTCATTAATGGAAATCCCTGCTAGCGTTTGAACCATATTAACCGCCTCTCGACCATTGCGTGCATAATTCGAAATAACTTGTAGTCCTTTCTCGCTAATCGCCATTTCTACTTTATTTGCTGCATTTTTAGCAACAGCCATAATCTCATTACAATCAAGTTCTCGAAAAAAAACTTCCATACATCTAGATCGAATTGCAGGAGGGATTTCATTTGGTGTTCGAGTGGTAGCTCCAATCAACCGAAAATCAGCAGGTAAACCATTTTTAAAAATATCATGAATATGGGCCGGAATATTCGTGTTTTCTTCTTGATAATAAGCACTTTCTAAAAAAACCTTACGATCTTCTAGTACCTTTAATAGCTTGTTCATTTGGATTGGATGTAACTCACCAATTTCATCAATAAACAAAACACCACCATGAGCATTTGTCACTGCTCCTTGTTTGGGCTGTGGAATGCCTGCCTGCCCCATTGCCCCTGCACCTTGATAAATTGGATCATGAACAGAGCCAATAAGAGGATCAGCAATGCCTCTTTCATCAAAGCGGGCCGTCGTTGCATCCAATTCAATAAATACAGCTTTCTTACTAAAAGGTGACTTTTCATTCTTTTTAGCTTCTTCAAGCACTAGTCTTGCAGCCGCTGTTTTCCCTACACCTGGTGGTCCATAAATTATTACATGCTGTGGATTTGGACCACATAAAGCCGCCTTCAATGACTTAATGCCATCTTCTTGCCCTACAATGTCCTTGAATGTAATCGGTCTTACCTTTTCAGCCAAAGGTTCGGTTAAGCGAATTTGTCTCATCGAACGCAATTGATCCATTTCTTTTTTGGAATCACGATCAATCGATACTTTTTGTGTGCGTTGACCTTTTAATAGGCTTAAGAAATACAAACCAATCACTATACCAAAAAACAATTGAATAAAAAATGCTATTCCTGTCCAACTCATCATTTTCCCTCCTGCACTCACCAATGTTTGTCTTATGTGGTAGTATCTCAATCACTAAATGAAATCATTCAATAATTGTTTCTTGAAAAAATTGGAGGTATATAAATCACTAGGAGCATGGAGCTAGACAACAAAACACATCAAAACTGTTATACATATCCCTTACTAATGAAAAAGACTGTCTCAAATTTGACTTTGAGACAGTCTTTTATCTAACATACAACCTAAATGGTTTTCGCTCTTCTTTTTACGCGGACTGACCTTGTACAGTTGTTCCATCTTTTAGAACTAATTTTGGCGATTGCTCTTCCTTAATAGTAGCACCAGTAATAATACATTTCGCTACATCATCACGAGAAGGAAGATCGAACATCACCTCAAGAATGATGCCTTCAATAATAGAACGTAGACCACGTGCACCTGTTTTTCGTTCAATTGCTTTTTTAGCAATTTCTACTAATGCATCAGGTTCAAATTCTAATTCGATATCATCTAGTTCTAGTAACTTTTGATATTGCTTCACTAATGCATTTTTTGGTTTTGTTAAAATTTCAATTAAAGCGGCTTCATCTAATTGCTCAAGTGTTGCAATAACTGGTAGACGACCGATGAATTCTGGAATTAAACCAAAACGAAGCAAATCTTCAGGTAAAACTTTTGAAAGAAGTTCTTTATCTGCTACTTCATCCTTTTTCGTTTCTGATCCAAAGCCAATAACTTTTTGACCTAGTCGACGCTTAATAATCGGTTCGATACCATCAAAGGCCCCACCACAAATAAACAAGATATTCGTTGTGTCAATTTGAATAAATTCTTGATGAGGATGTTTACGTCCACCTTGTGGCGGAACACTCGCAACAGTTCCTTCAAGAATTTTCAAAAGAGCTTGCTGTACGCCTTCACCTGAAACATCTCGAGTAATCGATGGATTTTCAGATTTACGAGCAACTTTATCAATTTCATCAATATAAATAATACCCTTTTCTGCTTTTTCCACATCATAATCTGCTGCTTGGATTAGCTTTAATAAGATATTCTCAACATCTTCCCCTACATAACCAGCTTCTGTTAAAGAAGTAGCATCAGCAATTGCAAAAGGGACATTCAATAAACGAGCTAACGTTTGAGCAAGCAATGTTTTACCACTACCTGTTGGACCGATTAAAGCAATATTACTTTTTGAAAGCTCTACATCGTCCACTTTGCTGTTCGAATTAATACGCTTATAGTGATTGTAAACGGCAACTGCCAAAGATTTTTTTGCCTGTTCCTGTCCAATTACATATTCATCAAGAATATGACGAATTTCCTTTGGTTTTGGAACGTCACGGAATTCTACTTCTTCTTCAGTTCCTAATTCTTCTTCTACAATTTCAGTACAAAGCTCGATACATTCGTCACAAATATATACACCTGGACCTGCTACCAGTTTACGAACTTGTTCTTGAGTTTTACCACAAAAAGAACATTTCAATTGGCCCTTTTCATCATTAAATTTAAACATGAACGTTCACCCCTCATAAATACTATTCCAACTCTATTCATTACTTAACGGCATTTTCCTAAAATTGAAAAAGAAAACACCTCATATGCATTCATAAATGTACTATTTATAAATTGCATTTTAACACGTTCTTTACAATTTAGTAATAAAAATGCCTCAATGATAGGTTGTCCATTAACAAAAATTGGTCCTTTTTTATTTTCAAAACGCTTTCGCATTGCTAACTATGTATATGGCCATTTTTTTCAGTATGCCCAAACTGAATGCGTTTAAAAAAGGATTTCTTATATATGTATATGTGTTATTAAAACTAATCTACACTGATTTCCATAAAAAAGCAATCAGGAAATACTAATAATAGATGATAATTTTCATGATATGTATAAAACAAGGCACGAATTTCTCGCGCCTTGTTCTTGTTTATAATTCTTTATAGATGTTGCTTATATTATTTTGCTTCAACTGTGTTGCGGTTTTCAACAAGAAAATCAATAGCTTTCTTGATTTTCAGATCGTCTTTAATTGCATCTAAGTTACCAAGAGCCTTTTTGATTGCTTCTACTTCCATTTTGTATACTTCAGCCATTTTAGCTAATTCAGCTTCTACATCTTCGTCAGTTGCTTCAAGATTTTCTGCTTCAGCAATTGCTTCAAGCACTAAGCTTGTGCGAACTTGACCTTCTGCTTCTTCTTTCATTTGGCCTTTTAGAGTTTCTTCGTCTTGACCAGAGAATTGGAAGTATAATTCTAAGTTTAAACCTTGTTGTTGTAAACGTTGTGTAAAATCGTTCATCATGCGATTTACTTCGTTAGAAATCATCGCTTCTGGCACATCGATTTGTGCACCTTCAACCGCTTTACCGATTACAGCGTCTTGAGTGAAGTTTTCTTCTTCATGTTTTTTATCATGCTCTAATTTAGCTTTTGTTTTTTCTTTAAGTTCAGCAAGAGTTTCTACTTCATCATCTGCATCTTTAGCGAACTCGTCGTCTAATTCAGGAAGTTGTTTTGTTTTAATTTCGTGAACTTTTACTTTGAATACAGCTGGTTTACCTGCAAGCTCAGCAGCGTGATACTCCTCAGGGAATGTTACTTCGATATCTTTTTCAGCACCTGTCTCAAGACCAATTACTTGCTCTTCAAAGCCAGGAATGAAAGAGTTAGATCCGAGTACTAAAGAGTAGTTTTCTCCAGCTCCACCTTCAAATGCTTCACCATCAGTGAATCCTTCAAAGTCGATAACAGCTGTATCTCCTTCTTGTGCTGGACCTTCTTCTTTGACAACCAATTCAGCATGGCGTTCTTGAAGTGCTTTTAATTCAGCCTCTACATCTTCATCAGTTACTGTTGCATCGAATTTTTCAACTTCAATACCTTTGTAATCACCTAATTTTACTTCTGGTTTTACTGTTACAGTTGCAGTAAAAACAAGGTTTTCACCTTTTTCCATTTTCTCGATGTCGATTTCTGGACGATCAACAGGTGAAATTCCAGCTTCTTCGACAGCATTTGCATATGCTTCTGGAAGAATTTCATCAAGAGCATCTTGGTATAATGATTCTACACCAAATCTTTTTTCAAATAATTGACGTGGCATTTTTCCTTTACGGAAGCCAGGTACATTTACTTGTTTAACTACTTTGTTAAACGCTTTATCTAAACCAGCGTTAACTGTTGCAGCATCAACTTCAACTGTTAATACTCCAACGTTTCCTTCTTGCTTTTCCCATTTAACAGACATGTGTTTCCCTCCAAAAATCTATATACTTCATTAATAAGCATGGATGAATCTGCTTTGCAATTCTTAACAAGTCATCCTTCAATTATACCCAAATACTTTGGGGAATTCTCGTTTTTTTCTACGAGCTTATATTACAACCCCTACATTATACCACAGCTTCCTAGTGTTTCAACAGCATTCATTAAATAAAGGGATAAGAGATTTCTTCAATTTCTTTTAAATAGCTTATACATGCCCTTACTTCTCGAACATTCACTTTGTAAATAGCTGTTACTTCTTCTCTTATATCTTGGCCAGTCATATATTCTTCTGTTAAAGCATGATAAGCAGCAGCCATGACCGTAAAATCTTGTTCTACCTCGAATGGATATAGCAGAAATTGATGTCTTTCTATTAAACTTTGTATCATGTCGAGTAAGCTAGGGTCACTATGTAAGAGCTCAATTTCTAATAATGTAAATACCTTTTTAAAACAGTCATTTTCTTTTATATCTGGCAATGCTGTAGGAACAACGGATATCGTTTTTGAAAACTTAATCAACTCTACAGATTGCGAATAATCCTGTTCTTTTAATACATTTAGTAGCATCGTTTTAAAAAAAGGATGTGCTTCTTTTTGCTGCAAAAACTGTTGAATTTCCGCTATAAAAGGACGAATATTCATCTGAGACAATTTTGTTATGACATCCAGTAATTCTTGATCACTTTTTTCGTCAAATAACCCCTCTTGTTGAAACCTCTTCTGCAGCTTCTTATCCTGCCACTCATTTGAATTTTTTCTTTCTTCTAACACTTTTTTACTAAAGTTCAGCATCTTCTCAAAATGTTCAATTTTGTCGAATGGAATCTGATTCTCTTGAAATAATAACTCAATCGTTTCTATCATTTCCTTATGTTCACTTAATTGAAGGAGAACCATTAAGTAAATGCTGATAATTTGAAAATAATCGCCAATCCCTTTTCTCAATAACTCATCACATAACGCACGTGCTTCTTCATATTGCTGAATTTCAACTAATGAAACAAGCAACCCCATATTTATTTCATAATCTTCATCATCATATTCCCTTGCTTGCGTAAATAACTGTGCTGCACGTTTAAAATTCTTATTACTTAACTCAGTTAGTCCCTTGGTAACTAATCGTTCATGTAAGTTTGGGAAGAGTACAATATTATTGGCCTGTTGAATCTTACCATCCTTTTTATCCTTCATCGAATATTCCGCCTCACCGTCCATTTTTTGAAAACTAGTTTAGCATGGAATAAATTGAAAGCGCAAGCGCTCTAAGTAACGCTAGAGGTAGATAGCTATACTAATCACAATCAGCATTGTTTTTATAACCGGATAAAAAAAGATCTTGCATGGGCTGAAAAAATAAATGCCATACAAGATCTATTTTACACCACTCTCATTCTATTAGTTAGAAGGAGCTGGGATTTTTTCTTGTTCATATTTTTTAATTTGCTCATCATATTGTTCAGTAATTGAAATTTCATCCCAGCCGTTGATCAACATTTGTTTCCAATATGGATGAATGTCGAATTCTGCCTCAAAGCCAGATGCATCTGTCACTTTTTGATTTGGAAGATCAATCGTTAATTCAAGCCCTTGTTCAAGGTCTTTTTTCATTAACTCCGCTACTTGTTCTTCTGTTAAAGCGATTGGCAGCATGCCGTTTTTCATGCAGTTATTTTTGAAAATATCAGCAAAGGATGGAGCGATGACAATGTAGAAGCCATAATCTAGCAATGACCATGGTGCATGCTCACGAGATGAACCGCAGCCAAAGTTTTCACCGGCAATTAAAATGGAAGCTCCTTTGTTTTGTTCTTGATTTAGTTCGAAATCTGGGCGTTCCTTGCCTTCTTCATCAAAACGCCAGTTGTAGAATAAAAATTGACCGAATCCGCTACGTTCAATACGTTTCAAGAATTGCTTTGGAATAATTTGGTCTGTATCAACATTTTTACGATTCATGACCGCCGCTTTTCCTGTAAAGATTTTAATTGGTTCCATTTTGGCACCTCCGTTTTTTGTGCGATTTATAGTTGAAGATATGTTTTAATAGAGCTGTTTTTCAATAATTATTATAAAGGCCTTACTTTATTGAAATCTCACTAAAATTCTTAGGCTATGTTAAATAAGGTAGTGTACTGTCCGATTTTTTCCTTATTCGTGTGAAACTTTCGTTTCACACGCCTTTCAGCTTCGCTGAAAGGTCGCCTGAATACTATGAAACGAGAAAGAAAGCGAGCTTTCTTCTCTTATTCATAGTATTCAGGCGAAATAAGGAAAAAATCAACAAAGTTTTATTAAGCTTCAATCGGATGTTTTTTCCAATTGCGAATGTCGACAAATTTTCCGTTGATGGCTGCTGCTGCTGCCATGGCTGGGCTTACTAGGTGTGTGCGGGCTCCTGCTCCTTGGCGGCCTTCAAAGTTTCGGTTAGATGTAGATGCGCAGTGTTCTCCTGCTGGTACTACGTCTGGATTCATGCTTAGGCACATGCTACATCCGGATTCACGCCATTCAAAGCCTGCTGATTTGAAAATTTCATCAAGACCTTCATCTTCAGCTTGTCTTTTTACACTTTGAGAGCCCGGTACAACCATCGCACGAACGCCTTTGTGTACTTTTTGATCGCCAATCATGCTAGCTGCTTGACGTAAGTCTTCAATACGAGAGTTTGTACAAGAGCCAATGAATACGTGTTGTACTTCAATATCTTCAATAGGCATTCCTTCTTTAAGACCCATGTATTCAAGAGCACTTGTTAATTCCTTCGCATCAAATGTTCCATCCGCTACACGAGGTACGTTAGTATCTACACCGCTAGCCATACCTGGATTTGTACCCCAGCTTACCATTGGTGGAATGTCAGCTGCCATTTAATACGATTTCTTGATCGTATGAAGCATCCTCGTCACTCACTAGTGTTTTCCAATCTGCTACACAGCGATCGAACTCTTCACCTTTAGGAGCATATTTTCTTCCTTTTAAATAGGAGAAGGTTGTTTCATCTGGTGCAACAAGACCTGCTCTTGCGCCACCTTCAATCGACATATTACATACTGTCATACGCTCTTCCATTGACATATTGCGGAATACTTCGCCACAATATTCGATAATATGACTTGTTCCAAAATTAACACCAAATTTAGAAATAACATAAAGAATAACATCCTTGGCATTAACACCTTCGCCAAGCTTACCATTTACTTCAAGTTTCAACGTTTTTGGTTTCGTTTGCCATAAGCTTTGTGTAGCTAACACATGTTCTACTTCACTCGTACCGATTCCAAAAGCAATCGAACCAAATGCACCATGTGTGGATGTATGACTATCTCCACAAACAATGGTCATTCCAGGTTGTGTAAGACCTAAGTTCAGGACCAATAACATGAACAATTCCTTGCTCAGGGCTGATCTAAATCTGCAAGACGAATACCAAATTCTTTACAGTTTTGTTCAAGAGTCGTTATTTGTTTTTTAGCAATTTCATCATGAATGACAATAACGGTTAACCGTTGGCACATTATGATCCATCGTCGCAAATGTACGATCTGGGCGTCTCACTTTACGTCCTTTTAGTCGTAATCCTTCAAAAGCTTGCGGAGATGTTACTTCATGAATATATTGTAAGTCGATATATAATAAATCTGGTTTATTTTCTTCTTCGGACACAATATGACGATCCCATATTTTTTCAATAATGGACTTTCCCATCTTAATCCACCTCAATTTTTTTGAATTTTTTAAAAAACACGACCTAATGGGAAGGCCGTGTTTGAAAAACAGTTAAGATTGCACATTCTCTCACAATGGAGAAAATAGTTCTTACGCTAACAAAGCTTCTTTAATTTTCTCAACCATCTCAGTAGTTGATAGCTTTGTTGATGATGCGTCCGCAATATCACCTGTTCTAAAGCCATTTTCAAGCACTGAATCTACCGCTTCTTCCACAGCTTTTGCTTCTTCTTCCAAACCAAATGACAAGCGTAACAACGATGCAGCTGATAAAATAGTCGCAATCGGATTAGCGATATTTTGACCTGCGATGTCAGGAGCAGAACCATGAATTGGTTCATAAAGATTTGGTCCATTTGTAGAAATAGAAGCTGATGGAAGCATTCCTAGCGATCCTGTTAGTACAGAGGCTTCATCACTTAAAATATCCCCAAATAAGTTTTCTGTTACGACAACATCGAATTGTTTAGGATTACTAATCAATTGCATAGCTGCATTATCAACAAGCATATGGATTAATTCTACATCTGGGTAATCTTTCGCAATTTCCTCAGCTGTTTCACGCCACATTCTGCTTGATTCTAATACATTTGCTTTATCAATAGAGGTCACTTTCTTGGATCTTTGACTAGCCAATTCAAAAGCTAGTTTAATGATGCGTTGCATTTCTTCTTTTGTATAGAATAGTGTATCGACTACACCGTCTTTACCATCACGAACAACTCGTTCACTAGGTTTTCCAAAATATAGGCCGCCCGTTAATTCACGAACGATGACAAAATCAGAACCTTCAATCAATTCTTTTTTTAGAGGAGAAGCGTCCGATAAGCTTGAATAATAGCTGATTGGTCGAAGATTTGCATAAAGATTAAGCTCTTTACGGATTTTCAATAATCCTCGTTCAGGACGAATATCAACAGGATGATTATCCCATTTTGGTCCACCGACTGCTCCTAATAGTACAGCATCACTATTTTTACAAATTTCCACTGTTGCATCAGGAAGAGGCGATCCTGTATTGTCAATCGCAGTGCCACCAATTTCTCCATATTGAAATTCAAATTCATGTCCATATTTTTGAGCAACCGCTTCGAGTATCTCAATTGCACCTTTTGTTATTTCTTTTCCAATTCCATCACCTGGCAATACGGCTATATTCCCTCTCATCGAAATCTTCCCTTCTAAACTAAAATCTTCTAATTTATAGACAAGCACCCTAGTGGGCGCTTGCGCTTTTCCGTTAATGTGTTACTTTTTCTTCAAGTTCTTTCATGATAATGACACGATTTACCGCGTTTAAGTAGGCCTTTGCTGATGCTTCTAGTACATCTTGGTCAAGACCACGTCCACTTGTTTCAACACCTTGATATGTCATTTTTACGAATACTTGTGCTAACGCATCCATGCCAGCACCAACGGATTGAATTCGGTAATCTTGTAATTCTACTTCACTATCCAAGCATCTTTTAATTGTATTATAAAGTGCTTCCACACTACCAGCTCCAGTAGCTGCTTCTTGGACTTGATCCTCTTCGCCTTTTTTCAAGGTTACAGTAGCAGTAGCGGTTTGGTTCGTTCCGTGTGAAATTTGGAATGAGACTAATTCATAAGCGATGTTGTCTGTTGCTTTTTCTTCTAAAACAAGCGCAACAAGATCTTCATCGGTCATTTGTTTTTTCTTATCCGCAAGCTCTTTGAATTGAACGAATAATCGATTCATTTCTTCTTCACTTACTGTGAAATTCAACTCTTGTAATCTTTCTTTAAAAGCATGTCGTCCAGAGTGCTTTCCTAAAACTAGAGAGTTCGAGGATACTCCGACAAGTTCTGGAGAAATAATTTCATACGTTGTTTTTTCTTTTAATACGCCATCTTGATGAATACCAGACTCATGTGCATATGCATTTGCGCCAACAACCGCTTTATTTGGAGGAACAGGCATTGCCTGTTAAACGACTCACTAAGTCACTCGTTCTTTTGATTTCGTTTAATGTTAAGCGTGTTTGAGCTTGATAATAATCTTTACGAATGTGAAGGGCTACCGCTACTTCTTCAAGTGCCAGCATTCCCAGCACGTTCTCCAATTCCGTTAATTGTACCTTCCACTTGTGTTGCGCCATCTTCAATAGCCGCAAGTGAATTGGCTGTTGCCATGCCTAAATCATCATGACAATGAGCATGAAAGGCTCACTTTATCAATAGAAGGAACATTTTCATGCAAGTAACGGAAAATATTTCCGTATTCTGTTGGAGTTGCATAGCCACTGTATCCGGAATATTGATCACACGTGCTCCAGCTTGAATAACCGCTTCAACAATGTGAGCTAAGAAATCTAATTCTGAACGGCTAGCATCTTCAGCTGACCATTGCACGATTGGAAAACGTTCTGCTAGCATATTTCACCATGCTCAACTGCACGTTCCACTACTTCTTCCTTCGTCATTTTCAACTTATATTGCAGATGAATTGGTGAAGTTGCGATAAATGTATGAAGACGAGGTTGTGCCCCATCCTTTAAAGCATCCCAAGCGGCGTCAATATCACCCTTGACCGCACGCGCCAGCCCTGTAACAGAGCTGTTTTTAATGCGTGCGTGCGATTTCTTAACAGCAGTTGAAATCCCCTTTAGAAGCTGCGGGAAATCCGGCTTCCATAATGTCGACTCCTAAACGTTCAAGTTGATGGGCAATTTCAATTTTTTCAGAAAATTTAAATTTACACCAGCGGATTGTTCGCCGTCACGTAGTGTTGTATCAAAAATATTAATTTTTCGCACCATCGACCACTTCTTTCTTCAAATATTATTGTTGTGGTTTAACAAATGGCATCATTTTTCTTAATTCGCGACCAACTACTTCAATTTGATGTTCGTTTTCTTGACTGATTGATTGCATTAAATACTGGACGATTTGCTTGGTTTTCTAAAATCCATCCTTTTGCAAATTCACCATCTTGGATATCTTTTAATACATCTTTCATTGCTTGCTTTAGAGCTGTCTGTGATGACACGTGGTCCAGAAACGAAATCTCCCCATTGTGCTGTATCAGAGATTGAATAACGCATGTTTTCCATTCCGCCTTCATACATAAGGTCAACGATTAATTTTAATTCATGTAAACATTCGAAGTAAGCAACTTCTGGTTGGTAACCTGCTTCTATTAATGTTTCGAAACCAGCTTTAACAAGTGCAGTTGAACCACCGCAAAGTACTGCTTGTTCTCCGAATAAATCTGTTTCTGTTTCTTCTTTAAATGTTGTTTCAAGACCACCTGCACGTAGCAGAACCGATACCTTTTGCATAAGCAAGTGCTAAATCTCTAGCTGTTACCAGTTGCATCTTGGTAGACTGCGAATAATGCTGGAACACCTGCGCCTTGCTTCGTAAGTACGACGTACAAGATGTCCTGGGCCTTTTGGAGCTACAAGAATACATCAACATCTGCTGGAGGTACGATTTGATCAAAGTGAATGTTGAAATCCGTGAGCGAACATTAATGATTTACCTGCTGTAGATACTGGTTTGATTTCTGCTATTGTAAACAGCTGTTTGTGTTTCATCTGGTAATAAGATCATGATTACAGTCTGCTTGTTCAGCAGCTTCTTTTACTGTAAATACTTCGAAACCATCTTCTTTTGCTTTGTTAGCAGATTTACCTGGTCTGATCCCGATAATTACATCTACACCGCTGTCGCGTAGGTTTTGTGCATGTGCGTGTCCTTGTGAACCATAACCGATTATAGCTACCTTTTTATTATTGAAAAATTTTCGTTTGCGTCTGCGTTATAATATACTTTTGCCATGATTTTTAAATCTCCCTTTTCTGTTATAAATTGTATTTTTTTATTATATTAAACAATCGTCTGAACTTTATTATTCGATAATTGCATTCCACGTGGGAAAGCTGCTGTTCCTGTACGTGCCAATTCTTTAATGCCATATGGCTTTATTAATTCAATAAAGGCTTCAATCTTTCCAGATTCACCTGTAATTTGAACCGTTAAGCTATCTTTACCTACATCAATGATGGAAGCACGGAAAGGTTCAATAACTGAATATATTTCAGCTCGCGATTGATTGGACACTTGAATTTTAATCAGTGCCAATTCGCGGGCAACGATTGCTTGATTACTAATGTCATTTACTTTTAAAACATCAATTTGTTTGTTGAGTTGTTTTGTTATTTGTTCAATTACTGTTTCATCATCTACTTGGACAACAACTGTGATTCTTGAAATACCGTCTTGTTCAGATGGACCGACAGTGATGCTTTCAATATTATAATTTCTTTTTGTGAACAGATTCGTGATTCGATTTAGAACCCCTGGTCTGTTGTTTACTGTGAGAGTAAGAATTCCTTTCATGATTAAACTCCTTCCATTTCATGGATACCTTTTCCTGCCGCAACCATCGGATACACATTTTCATCCGGTTTAACACGGAAGTCAATTAACACTGGTCCATCAATTGCTAATGCTTCATCTAGCTTAGCATTTGCTTCTTCTTCAGTGCTAGCTGATAAATCCCGGAATACCATATGCTTCTGCCAATTTTACGAAATCTGGCTGCGATTGGAATACACTTTCAGATAGGCGTTCACCATGAAAAAGATCTTGCCATTGTCTAACCATTCCTAATGCTCCATTGTTAAGGATAATGATTTTAATTGGCAATTTTCTTTCAGCAATGACTCCAAGCTCTTGAACACACATTTGGAAACCACCATCTCCAGAAATGGAAAGGACAGTTGCTTCAGGATTAGCTAATTGTGCACCAACTGCTGAAGGTAAACCAAAGCCCATCGTTCCAAGTCCACCAGAAGTAACCCATGTGTTCGGCTTATTAAAACGATAATATTGTGCTGCCCACATTTGATGTTGTCCAACATCCGTTGTTACAATTGCATCTCCATTTGTTTTTTCATGAAGAAGTTCAATCACTCGCTGCGGCATTAAATGACCTTCAGTTGGCGTATACCGGAATGGAAATTCTTTATTCCACTTAGCCAATTGCTCTGTCCACTCTGCAATTTCAGGTTTTTTTCCATTTTGAGCAACTAACTCTTTCAATGCTTCTTTTGCATCTCCAACAATTGGAATTTCAGTTGGAATATTTTTACCAATTTCAGCCGGATCAATGTCAATATGTGCAACAATTGCATTTGGTGCAAAATGTTCAAGTTTACCTGTTAAACGATCGTCAAATCGAGCGCCGATATTGATGAGTAAATCACATTGCGATAACGCCATATTCGCTGATAACAGCCATGCATACCTGCAATACCTACAAATTGAGGATGGTTTGCTGGAAATCCACCAAGCCCTAGCAATGTATGAATGACTGGGAGACCTTGTTGTTCTGCATATTCACGTAATAGATCAGATGCATTGGCATGAAGTACACCTGCACCTGCTAGAATAACTGGTTTTTTCGCTCCACTAACGGCTTCAACTAACTTACGAATTTGTACGTAATTCGGTTTAGTTGTTGGTTGATAACCGGAAGATCCATTTCCGGATCTCAAATCAGAAATCCCTTCTTGATTGGCAAATCTTTTGGAATATCGATTAACACTGGACCTGGACGTCCTGTTGACGCAATATAAAAAGCTTCTTTAATAATACGTGGAAGATCTTTTGCATCCCTTACTTGATAATTATGTTTCGTAATTGGTGTAGTAATCCCAATAATATCAGCTTCTTGGAAAGCATCAGATCCAATTACACCAGTAGCAACTTGACCTGTAAAAACAACGAGTGGTAAAGAGTCAATCATAGCATCTGCTAAGCCCGTCACAATGTTCGTTGCTCCTGGTCCTGATGTTACAATGACTACACCCGGCTTTCCAGTAATTCTCGCATATCCTTCCGCCGCATGAATCGCACCTTGTTCGTGTCTTGTTAAAACATGAAAAAGTTCTGAATCATAAAGTTTGTCATAAATCGGTAATGCAGCACCGCCAGGATATCCGAAAATGACATCTACATTTTCCTTTTTCAGTGCTTCTATCAAGAACTCAGCACCACTATATTTTGTTGTTTCGATTCTTCTTGCCAGTATCCACAGTTTTTTGTGTCATACGAATAATCCCCTCCGTTTATTTTTTGAATATTAGTAAGTTTCAGCAATTTTAGGATATAAAAAAAGCCTTTTCACCCCAAATTGACTTGCTTAAGAGCAAGTTAAAGGGGTGAAAAGGTTTTAGATCCAATCCACGGTACCACCCTTTTTCGCACGAAATCTATCCTGTGCGCGCTTTCTTGTTTTGGTAACGGGTACAGGTTAGGCACCCGTTCAGTTCTAATAGATTGCTCGTTCAAACTGAAACTCCAAGGTGAGTTCATCTCTCGGGACAATACCAGTTCTCAGCAAATACTGGCTCTCTGTGAATGTCTTACGAAGGACTACTTATCCTCTTCATTGATTTACACATCATTTATATTTTTAACAAATGCTCTGTCATTAGTATTCTTGTATTTGTCGTAATAATACTCCGAAATTTAAAATGAGTCAACAAGCTTTTTGAAATTTTTAGATAATTCTAATATATTTTTGAGATTGAATACGCTTACATCCTTGTCTTTATCTTATTTTTTATATCAATTTAATTTTATAAAATTTTTGTAAAAAAATAATCCCATTAGTCATAAGACCAATGGGATTTGATTTTCCTTAATTAGAAAATTGGGTTTTATATTGTTCAATTAGCTGTTCTGGATTAGCACTTTCACTTTCTAATTGTCTTTTACGAGCAGCTTGGTTTACTTGTTCATCCGCATGGTAACTAGAACGAACGAGTGGACCTGCTTCACAATGTTTAAATCCTTTTTGCAGGGCAATTTCCTTTAATTCAGCAAATTCATCTGGATGTAAATAACGTTCAACCTGTAAATGCTTTTTCGTTGGTTGTAAATATTGTCCAATTGTTATAATGTCTACGTCATGAGCACGCAAATCATCCATTGCTTGTACTAATTCTTCTTTCGTTTCTCCAAGCCCAACCATAATACTTGATTTTGTAGGTGTATCAGGACTAATTTCCTTGACTCTTTTTAATAATTGTAAAGAACGCTCATAGGTAGCCTTTGAACGAACACGAGGAGTTAAACGTTCCACTGTCTCAATGTTATGGTTAAAAATATCTGGCTTAGCATCCATCAACATATGCAGACTTTCGTAATCCCCCTTCATATCAGACGGCAGTACTTCAACCGTACATGTAGGAACTCGACGATGAATAGCGTTAACTGTTTCAGCAAGAATAGCTGCACCACCATCTGCCAAATCGTCACGTGCTACCATTGTAATGACGCAATGACGCAGTCCCATCTTTTCAACAGACTGCGCCACTCGTTCTGGCTCTTCCCAGTCTAGTTCTGTTGGCATACCTGTTGTCACTGCACAAAAACGACAGCCGCGTGTACAAATGCTGCCTAGAATCATAAAAGTAGCTGTTTTTCGAACGGCCCAACATTCATGGATATTCGGGCATTTCGCCTCCTCACATACAGTATGCAAGCTCTCTTGACGCATCATTTTTTTTAGATCTGTGTAGCTTTCATTTGTATTTAATTTAATTTTCAGCCATTCAGGTTTGCGCAAATATTCTTTGTTCGCCACTCGATTCTCTCCTTAACGTTGAAAAGTATAGTCATCATTTGCATATTTTGATTTCATAAGGTCTTCCACTTCAATTAACATTTGATCATTCGGTTCAAATGGTGATAATTCGATATCAAGACCTTTTTTAAATCCTTCTTTAAAAGCAACTTTATTTCCTCAATCGTTGCTTTTCTACCAAGAATATCATTAATAAAAACTGCTTTTTTTAGGAAACCATCTCTAGCTTTATTTTTCACCTTTTCATTTGGAAAAATAAACAAATCATATAATAAATCTATATCCATTTCAACTGGAATAGAGCCATGCTGCAAGACTACGCCTTTTTGACGATTTTGGGCGCTCCCAGCAGCCTTTTTACCGTCAATTTCTAATTCGTACCAAGATGACTCCTCAAAGCAAACCGCTGTTCCAGACTTCCCTACAGGTGTATCTGGAATGGCTAATTCAGCTGAGATGCCAAGATTTCTATATCCTTCTAAAACACCTTGAGACAACACGCGATACGCCTCAATAATGGATGGCGACATCTTCTCATGCTTTTCACTTACGACTACACTATAGGTAAGCTCTTTATCATGCAAGACAGCAAGTCCACCAGTTGGGCGCCTAACGATGTCAATCCCCTTCGCTTTAGCAGCATCAACATCAATTCTACCAACCGTTTTTTGGAAATGACCAAGCGACAATCCAGCCGGCTCCCAACCATAGAATCGAAGAACAGGAGGAATAAGCCCACGACTATGCCAATCAATCAAAACCTCATCAAATGCCATATTATAGGCAGGTTGTTGTGCACCTGAATCAATAAAATACCATGTTTCTCCCATGTTGTTATCACCGCCTTATGTAATCCCTTACTTTTTATCGTAGAATAATAATTATAGTTTTTAATCTATTTTATCATAGCACGCTGATGGATATTGTCAATTGATTAGGATTAGGTAGTTACTTAAATTCATATTCAATAAAAGAAAGCGAAATCGTTCAATTTCTGAACGTTCACTTTCAGCTAATTTTCTTACAAGACTATATAATCATGCCTATCTTTACCGGCTAGATCAGTAGAAATTTCTTATTTTACAAGTACATCTTCATACTGCTCATTTTTCTCAAATTCTCTGGCCGCAAACGAACATTGCGGCACAATTTTCAGCTTCTCCTGACGAGCAAATTCAACAACTTTCTCGACAAGTGCGTTTCCTACCTTTTGACCACGAAGTTTCTCAGAAACATATGTATGATCAATCGTAATTTGTTGATCTCCAGAGTTCACATATGTAATTTCCGCCAATTTCTCTCCATCTGTTTCTACAAAAAAACGATTCTCACCATGTTGAATGTTTACCATTTTCTCTCCTCCTATCATTAAAAAACTTAAAAATATCATACCTTAATTAGGATAAATTAACAATTACTTGAATTTATTTTTATATTTTTTATCAATTAATAGATAATCTCTGCCATTTGCTCTATACATCTCTAGCAAAAAAAGAGACCGCTAGACATTCATTACGCTTTTACAAACGAACGTCTACCGGTCTTTCTCAGCATTTACCTAACTATTTTGTTTTATCTTGTATAATTTCTCCTATTTCAGCATCTACAAAAACAAGAGCTGTATACGGAGGAAGATTGATTTTTCCCATCTACTAAATTAATAAACTATCTATATTTTACCATCATTAAAATCATAGCGATACGTGACCTTTTGATTAAATGACTCCTTTCAACGATACATTTCGATTCAAACTCTGTCATTATTATTACATTCTAAAAAAACAAAAAAGACCACTCAAAAGTATACGCTTTTGAATGACCTTTTGTTAGCGTCCTGGGAGGGATTCGAACCCCCGACCGACGGCTTAGAAGGCCGTTGCTCTATCCAGCTGAGCTACCAGGACAATATAGGATACGTAAAACAATTATTTATTTCGGAACATTTTCTATTATATTGTTATACAAAGAAAAAGTCAACTGTTTTTTATATTTTTTTGAACAGGAAGTATAAAACCTTCCTGTTCATTATATCTCATCTCAACTTAGTTGATAAGTATATGTTAAGGAGTCGACAATCTTTCCTTGAACATCATGGAATGTAACAGTTACTGTATGTTGGTCAATCTCAAGAATAGCATATGTTTTTTCTTTACGACCACGTGGTTCGCGAATGCTGCCAGGATTGATGTATAGTTTGCCATCGATGAGTTCAGAGCCTGCTGCATGTGAATGTCCAAAACAAATAATATTCGCATCTATTTCCTCACCCTTCAGTGAAAGATTAAGAAGAGACATATGAATATTATACAAATGTCCGTGTGTAATCAAAAAACGCTTCCCTGCAATTTCCTCTACAACGATATTTGGGTAGGCAGAATCACGATCACAGTTTCCCCTTACTGTAACCATTCCGTTCATATATGAATTATTTTTTGTCTAACTCTGAATCTCCACAATGAATCATGGCTGTCACATCTTGCTTATGCCTTTCCTTAATTATGCTGATTTCATGAGTTAGCCCATGACTATCACTCATAATTAGCACTTTCATATTTATTTTCCTTCTTCCTGTTTTAGAAATGAACCTATTTTTCTTTCAAGCTCTTTTAAAGCTTTGGCACGATGACTAATTTTATTTTTTTCTTCTTTCGTTAGTTGGGCAGTTGTTTTTCCTAATTCTTTCACATAAAAAATAGGATCATATCCAAATCCGTTCTCTCCAACTGGTTGTTCTGTAATATATCCTTCAATTGTTCCAGATACAGTGATCGTTTCTTGATTCGGCGAAGCAACGGCAAGTGCACAATAAAATCTAGCTGTTCTTTCATCTTCAGGAACACCTTCTAATTCACTTAGTACTTTATTTGTGTTTGCTTCATCACTTTTTTCTTCACCCGCATAGCGAGCTGAATAGACACCTGGACGTCCATCTAGAGCATCCACAATTAATCCCGAATCATCTGCAATGACGACTCCATGATACTCTTTACTAATTGCCTCTGCTTTTAAAATCGCATTTTCTTCAAATGTTGTCCCTGTTTCCTCTACATCTGGTGAGTCAGGAAAATCTAGATAGCGTTTTTACATCATAGCCTTTCTGCGCAAATAAACTTTCAAACTCCTTCGCTTTTCCCTCATTTTTCGTTGCGATAATAACCGTCTTCACAAGGCGTATCTCCTTTTGCGTATGTATTCTATGTTTAGTCTAACATACTTCCTTCCCTCATCGAAACCATTAAAAAAAGGCGGCTGTCTGCCACCTCATAATCTTAGAATCTTCCTGTATTCACTTTTTCAGGACGAACAACTGGCTCTGAAAGTGGTTTCCCATCTTCATTTAATAAATCTGCGCTACCATTTACTTGGACTTCCACACTTTCAATACCCTCTTGTTCAGTTAATGATAGGACAAGTGCATTTAGGACAGATTGTGAAATTTTTTTCTCTTTAAAGCTCCCTAAGATTGATTCGTTAAAATTTACCGTTGCCTTCCCATCTGAACCGTTGGTTCATCCAGCAAGGCAACATCAGATACAAAATCAGTTAGAAGATTAGAAGACAAGATGGTCCTTTCACTAGTTCGTTAACGGCAGCTGTAATATTATCCTCACTCATTTCGCTGACGCGTCGCGTAACAGGAACATAGTAATAATTCCCCACTTCACCACCAACATAATATACCGTAATCGCTTTTGTATTCGTAATATCCGCAACATCACTCGTATCAATATTAATACCAGATGCACGTGATAAACCTTCAGAAATTGGCGTACCGTTCACTGGCATTTCTTTTAATTCCTCACCATTAATACTCAACTGTACTTTTTCTACAGAATCAAATTGAGTGAGCGTCCAGGTAATTGCTTGTAAAATCTTCAATTCATCTTCTTTTTGGTAATTTTTAAACTCCTTAGAAAAATCCACAATAGCTACGCCTTCGTCAATTTTCAGACTCAATTGCGTATCTTCAGGAATCACTGCACGAAAACCATTAGGAAGCAATTCAGTAACCGGTCCTCCTTTCACTAAATGTTCAAGCGCTTGTTTGGCTACTCCTTCCGATTTCGGAAGTTCAAGCGTTTGCGGAACTACATACCCATTTTTATCAATTAAATATAGTTCTGTTTTCACCTTTGCTTCTACATCTGCCCCATCATCTTTCTCTACTTTTCCATCAGTGCTCTTCTCCTCAATGCTGACTGATCCTCCACTAAAGAAACCTCTTTTGGCGGGTCAATTTGATTTTTTTCTCCACCGCCGAACAAACCGCAACCTGCTAGCCAAAAAGAAGATGCCAAAATCATAGCAGTCACTTTCACTTTTTTTATTTTGGACATTCCATCACTCCTAGAACAGTTTGTACTACAATTTATACGAGCCTTTTAAAAGATTTAGACCTCTTCAATAAAAAAAGACTTCCTTGCCGGAAGTCTCATAGATGATCAATTTTAATCGTTTCGACTGTATCGACCCTTCGATTAAGCCATTTAGAAGCAATTTCACTAAATATTTCTTTAGACCCTGTCGTGTAGAAACGGTGAATCGGCTCTTCTTTACTTTGATTCATTAAGCGATAATAGTCTAGAATCACGCTCGCCTCACGTGCGGTTTCATCTCCAGAGGAAATAACCTGTATTCCCTTCCCCATATAGCGGGAAATGACTGGTCCAAGCAGCGGATAATGTGTGCAGCCTAAGATAAGCGTATCTATTTTTGTTTTCTTCAAAGGGTGTAACGTTTCCACAATGACCCTATCAACAATCTCACCTTCAAATTCGCCACTCTCGACAAGTGGAACAAATTTGGGACACGCCAAGCTACTCACTTTCACATTACTATTAATAGAAGCAAGAGCTTCATCGTATGCTTGACTATTCACAGTTCCAGTTGTACCAATGACACCAATATGTAAATGAGTAGAAGCCTTCAATGCTGCCCTTGCACCTGGAAGAATGACACCTAACACAGGAATAGGTAGTTCGGCTCGAATATCTTCCAATGCAGCAGCTGTTGCCGTATTACATGCAATAATGAGCATTTTAATATTTTGCTTTAACAAAAAACGTGTCATCTGCCACGTAAATTTTTTTACATCCTCTTTCGTTCTTGGTCCATAAGGACATCTTGCCGTATCTCCTAAATAAATGATTTGTTCACGTGGAAGTTGACGCATAATTTCTTTAGCAACCGTCAATCCACCTACACCTGAATCAATAATTCCGATTGATTTCAAAAATCTCGCCTCATTCTTCTTTCATTTCCTGCCTGAAAATTTATCATACTCTCATTTTGAATAAAAGTGAATGAATTTTCAACAGTTACATTAGAAAAACACGACTTTTCACCCGGAATGGCGAAAGCCAATGTCTTTTCTTAGTACTATTGCCGCTATACATATAACTTCTAGTGAACGCACAAAAATAGCAGCAACGCGAATGCTAAACAACGAATTGTCCAACCTTCCCTTATATGCTGCTAAGTGGAGAGAAAACTAATCTATTTTTCTGATTATCTTCATATGATACGGCCAAAACGTTAAAGCTTAAGCTCTCCCATTCGAAGGAGTTCTATAACTGCTTGCGAACGCCCTTTAACTCCAAGCTTTTGCATCGCATTTGAAATATGATTTCGAACTGTTTTCTCGCTTATAAACAATTCACCTGCGATTTCTTTTGTTGTTTTGTCCTGTACTAGTAACTCGAATACTTCTTTTTCTCTTTTGGTGAGTAATGGCTTATGAGTGAATTCGTTCTCCTTCAATTATTGTAACCCTCCTTGCCTTCACCAGCATAAAACCCGGAGTGAGTGTCTATTTAGTCATCATATAGTATGTTAAGGAAGGCGAGGGAGTGACTCTTTTACCTATCTAAACGAAAATTTCTTTACATAGAATGAACCTTAATTTAGCCCTTTGCATACATCATGAGTAATCCACAAGATATCCACAACTTAAAAAGTCACTGTGACTCTATTAAAAACGAGGCTGTCCTCTCTAGGACAGCCTCGTTACTTGTAATCCGATTAAACTTGGTCGCTTCCGAAGAAGTTACGGAAGGACTGAATTGCTGTATCACGATTAAGTGCCGCAATAGATGTTGTCAAAGGAATACCTTTTGGACAAGACTGCACACAGTTTTGTGAGTTACCGCAGTTTGCAAGTCCTCCCTCAGACATAATTGTATTTAAGCGTTCTGCTTTATTCATCGCACCAGTTGGATGAGCATTAAATAAACGAACTTGTGATAATGGTTGTGGCCCAATAAAGTTAGAACCGTCGTTTACATTTGGACAAGCTTCTAAACATACACCACAAGTCATACATTTGGCTAATTCGTAAGCCCATTGACGTTTTGTTTCTGGCATACGAGGTCCTGCTCCAAGATTGTATGTTCCATCGATTGGAATCCAAGCTTTAACCTTTTTCAAGTTGTCGAACATACGACTACGATCGACTTGAAGGTCACGTACAACCGGGAAGGTACGCATTGGCGCAAGACGAACAGGCTGCTCTAATTGATCGACAAGCGCTGAACATGATTGTCTTGGTTTTCCGTTGATTACCATAGAACAAGCCCCACATACTTCCTCTAAACAGTTCATATCCCAAGCGATTGGTGTTGTTTGCTTTCCGCTTGCTGTTACAGGATTACGACGAATTTCCATTAAAGCAGAAACGACATTCATATTTGGACGATACGGTAAGTCGAATTCCTCTGTATAAGGAGCTGAATCCGGTGTATCTTGTCGAGTGATTATAAAACGTACTGTTTTATTTTTTATTTCCCCCATTTTTTTGCTCCTCCTTTTTAATGTTTAGTTGTGTAATCGCGTTTACGAGGTGGAATAAGCGATACATCAACATCTTTATAATGGAATGCTGGTGCAGCATCTAAACCTTTGAATGTAGCCATCGTGTGTTTCATGAATTTTTCATCATCACGTTCTGGGAAATCTGGTTTGTAATGGGCCCCACGGCTTTCATCACGGTTTAACGCACCAATTGTGATAACACGAGCTAATTGAAGCATATTTTGAAGCTGTCTAGTAAACGCAGCCCCTTGGTTGCTCCATTTTGCTGTATCATTGATATTGATTTTTTTGTAACGTTCCATCAATTCAAGAATTTTGTTATCAGTTTCTTTCAATTTATCATTGTAACGAACAACCGTTACGTGTTGCGTCATCCATTCACCAAGTTCTTTGTGAAGGACATAAGCATTTTCTGTACCATCAAGAGACATGATGTTATTCCACTTTTGTTGCTCTTGTTTTACATAGCCATCAAATAATGAAGAAGGAAGTGCATCAGATGATTTTTCTAAACCTTCAATATATTTAACCGCATTCGGACCTGCAACAGACCCACCATAAATAGCAGAAAGAAGTGAGTTCGCACCTAAACGGTTACCACCGTGTTGAGAGTAATCACACTCACCAGCAGCAAATAAACCTTTAATATTTGTCATTTGATCATAATCTACCCATAATCCACCCATTGAATAGTGAACTGCAGGGAAAATTTTCATTGGTACTTTATGAGGATCTTCACCAACGAATTTTTCATAAATCTCAATGATTCCACCTAATTTAATATCAAGCTCATGTGGATCTTTATGTGAAAGATCTAGGTAAACCATGTTTTCTCCATTAATACCAAGCTTCATATTATAACAAACGTCATAAATTTCACGCGTTGCGATATCACGTGGTACAAGGTTTCCATACGCAGGATATTTCTCCTCCAGGAAGTACCAAGGTTTACCATCTTTATATGTCCAAACACGACCACCTTCACCACGAGCAGACTCACTCATTAGACGAAGCTTGTCATCTCCAGGAATAGCCGTTGGATGAATTTGAATAAATTCTCCATTTGTATAAGTTACCCCTTGTTGATAAACGATAGATGCAGCTGAACCTGTGTTAATCATCGAGTTAGTAGATTTCCCGAAAATAATTCCCGGACCACCACTCGCCATAATAACAGCATCAGCAGGGAAAGCTTTGATTTCCATTGTACTTAAGTTTTGAACAACAACACCACGTGCTGTTTGTTCGTCATCGATTACAGCCCCAAGGAATTCCCAGCCTTCATACTTTGTTACAAGGCCTTCTACTTCATAACGACGAACCTGCTCGTCCATCGCATAAAGTAATTGTTGACCTGTTGTTGCTCCAGCAAATGCTGTACGGCTATGTTGCGTTCCACCGAAGCGACGGAAATCTAGTAAACCTTCTGGAGTACGGTTAAACATAACTCCCATACGGTCAAACATATTGATAATTCCTGGTGCTGCTTCACACATAGCTTTTACTGGTGGTTGATCCGCTAAAAAGTCTCCACCATATACTGTATCATCAAAATGGATCCATGGAGAATCCCCTTCACCTTTTGTATTTACTGCTCCATTAATTCCACCTTGGGCACACACAGAGTGTGAACGTTTAACGGGAACTAATGAGAATAATTCAACTTGTTGTCCTAACTCTGCAGCTTTGATCGTAGCCATTAATCCGGCTAGACCGCCACCAACGATAGCAATTTTACCTTTACCCAATCCTGCTCACTCCCTTAATTGCTTTATAAACTATATTGTTGCACTACGATTCTCACACGAAAGCTAAAACTGCACTGATACCGATATATGATAGAACGACGAAAATGATTAAAGAAATATAAGTCATAAACTTTTGAGATTTAGGTGAAACCGTTAATCCCCAGCTTACTGCAAATGACCATAATCCATTAGCAAAGTGGAAAATAGCTGAAATAATACCAACGATATAGAATCCAATCATAACTGGACTAGAGAAAATATCAGCCATCATGTCATAGTTTACTTCAGCACCAAAAGCCTTTTGAATTCTAGTTTGCCAAATATGCCAAACAAGGAATATTAAAGTGATAATTCCAGTTAAACGTTGAAGCATAAACATCCAGTTACGGAAGTATCCAAATCTTCCTAAATTATTTTTAGCTGTAAATGCAATATAAATTCCATATACAGCATGGAAAATTAATGGTAGATAGATGACAACCCATTCTACCAAAATTAATAACGGAACATATTCAATAGAATGAACCGCATTGTTAAAAGTTTCTTCTCCCTTTGTTGCCATAAAGTTTACTGATAAGTGGAATATTAGGAATAGACCGATTGGAATTACTCCTAGTAATGAGTGAAGCCTGCGATTCCCAAACTCTTGTTTCTGTGCCACTAAGTGCCCCCCCTTTAATTTGTGAAAAGTAATGTGCCGATAAAGTGAAGTTACTATCAGTGGAGGCTCGACTGTTATTAGTAGAACCAATTTGTGTTTTACATGCTGTTTACTCTTCTATCAATGTCTCCTAATAGATTTGAAGTTCGACAACTTGTTAAACCCAGATAAACTGCTAGCCTTCTTTTATCTCTGTGCACAAATGTAAGCATAGGACTACCTACACTTTTTTTACAATTATGTGACAACCCTATTGTACTCCTGACTTCAATTCACGTCAAGAAAACGGATACAATATTTCTACTTTTTCGACTACATTTTTACCAAAAAATTATCAAACAACAACCAAATATTACATTATTTTACAAAAAGCGATTTCTATTAAAAATAGAGGAACAAAATTCCTTATCCTACCAATTTTGCACAGAATTATTTTTAAAAAAATACGGACTTAAAATAAAAAACGTATATAATAGATTTACGGAAAGAGGCGATTTACAATGAAAAAAAATCTCGCAGAAACCATTGAAGCAGATGAAATAGAAGAACTTCAAGTACCTGCCTTTGGCTACGAACTTGTTCGAGAAATTGTACTACAAGACATTCTTGGAGAAGACTCCTACCACATCCTCTATTGGGCAGGAAAACAACTAGCTAGAAAATTCCCATTAACTAGTATGGGCGAAGTGGTTGCCTTTTTTCAAAGTGCGGGTTGGGGACATCTTGTCATTGAGAAAGAAACAAACAATGAGATGGAACTTATCTTAACTGGAGAAATGACTAAACGTCGCTTAGAGGTTTATCCTGAATGTCACTTCCAACTCGAGGCCGGATTTCTAGCGGAGCAATGTGTCCTTCAAAAAAAATTCTACAGTGAAGCAATAGCTGACATAAAAAAACGGTACAATAAAATTCTTTTTACCGTCAAATGGGACCCAAAAGACCCTATTTAAAAGAAAAGCTGAAGACATCAAAACACATTGAGAATTTTACACCTTCTTAATCTTTTGAAAAAAAGCTGGTCCATACGTTCGTGAACGTATGGACCAGCTTTTTTTCAAACTACCGCAACTTTTGGTAAATAGCTTCTGCTACCCCCTTCGGCATACCAGCTTCTATGATATCTTCAATCGTCGCTTCTTTCATTTTTTTAAGTGAACCGAAATGCTTAAGCAACTGCTTACGTCGCTTCTCCCCAACACCTGGAATATCATCCAGCTGAGATTGAATCGCATTTTTCCCACGTAGTTGACGATGAAAGGTAATCGCAAAACGATGTACTTCATCTTGAATTCGCTGTAATAAATAAAATTCTTGGCTTCGACGATCAAGGGGTACAATTTCTAGTGGATTCCCCATCAATAATTGTGAGGTGCGATGCTTCTCATCCTTCACCAATCCTGATAAGGGGATCTCAAGACCTAGTTCATTCTCTAAAACATCACGAACAGCCTCCACATGGCCTTTTCCACCATCAATAATAATAAGATCTGGCAACGGCAATCCTTCTTTTAACACGCGGGAATACCTGCGACGGACTACTTCGCGCATCGATTCATAATCATCTGGACCTTGTACGGTTTTTATTTTGTATTTGCGGTATTCCCGTTTTTCTGGTTTCCCATCAATAAATACAACGAGCGCCGAAACAGGGTTTGTCCCTTGAATATTGGAATTATCAAAGGCTTCAATGCGATGGGGTGTATAAATACCGAGCTGCTCGACCTAAATTCTCAACAGCTTTGCTAGATCGTTCCTCATCACGCTCAATGAGAGAAAATTTTTCTTGAAGCGCGAATGTAGCATTTTTATTAGCCAAATCAAGCAAATCCTTTTTGGAACCACGTTTAGGCTGAATGATTTTTACATGAAGTAGATTTTCAGCGATACTCGCATCAACAGTCTCAGGCACTACTATTTCCTTTGGTTTAAAATGATTTTCCATATCGTAAAATCGTCCTAAATAGGTAAGCAATTCTTCCTCTGGTTCATCATAAGCAGGAAAAATCGATACATCTCGTTCAATTAATTTTCCTTGGCGAACAAAAAACACCTGCACACACATCCAGCCTTTATCATTGGCAAATCCAAATACATCACGATCGGTAAAGTCATTGGTCATCATTTTTTGTTTTTCCATTGTCACATCAATATAAGCAATCCTGTCACGCAATTCCTTTGCTCGTTCAAAATCTAAAGCCTCTGCTGCTTCATGCATACTTTCAATCAGTTCCTTTTTAATATCAACATGACCACCATTTAGAAAACGATTAATTTCCTCGACAATTCGCTTATACTCTTCTTCCTCCACCTTGTTAATGCAAGGAGCTAGACATTGACCCAAATGATAGTATAGACACACGCGGTCTGGGAGCGTATTACATTTTCGAAGTGGATAAACGCGGTCAAGCAGCTTTTTCGTTTCATTAGCAGCCGTAACATTTGGATACGGTCCGAAGTATTTGCCTTTATCCTTTTTTACTTTTCGCGTAATGAGCAGACGTGGATGTTTCTCCGCTGTTAGTTTAATAAACGGATAGGTTTTGTCATCTTTTAACATGACATTATATTTCGGATCATGTTTTTTGATTAAATTTAATTCTAAAATGAGCGCCTCAATATTCGATGAGGTAACAATATATTCAAAATCCTCAATTTCATTGACAAGTCGTAACGTTTTCCCGTCATGAGAGCCCGTAAAATAAGAACGAACACGATTTTTCAGTACTTTTGCCTTTCCTACGTAAATAATCGTTCCTTGACGGTCCTTCATTAAATAGCAACCAGGTTGATCTGGAAGAATGGCTAATTTATTCTTGATTTGTTGATTCATTTATTTTCCTCCAATGATCCTATTTTTTGATGCACCTATTATACAGGAAAAGTAACAAATACTCATCAGAAAAGCGGAAGGCACCCGTACACATCGAAAATCTCATACTTTCATCCCTAACAAAAAAGCTCCAAGTCTAAGGACTTGAAGCTTTTTTAGAAATCAATTAAACGTGTTTTTCAAGAAGTTGTGCTAAAGCTTCTTTTGGTTGGAAGCCAACAACTTTATCTACTACTTCACCGTCTTTAAGAACGACTAAAGTTGGAATGCTCATGATTCCAAATTTACCAGCAGTTTCTTGGTTATCATCAACATCTACTTTAACGATTTTCGCTTTATCACCGATTTCTCCATCAAGTTCTTCAAGAACAGGAGCAATCATTTTACAAGGTCCACACCATGGAGCCCAAAAGTCTACAAGAACAACACCTTCGTTTGTTTCAGTTGCAAAAGTTGCATCAGTTGCGTGTGCAATAGCCATTTATTCAATTCCTCCTCATATTGACTCAAAATTATAAACACAGTATACCATTGTTACAAAACAAAGTGCTATTATTTTGCTTCATTGGTAATTTTCCCGAAACTAACCCGTATATGCTTCCTTTTTTCTTTTACCTATTTACTTTTAATTTCTTGAATTCTTGTGTTAATAATGGCACGACTTCGAATAAATCGCCAACAATTCCGTAGTCCGCGATATTAAAGATATTTGCTTCTGGATCTTTGTTGATGGCTACAATTACTTTAGAGTTGGACATTCCCGCTAAATGTTGAATCGCTCCAGAAATTCCGCAAGCAATATACAAATCAGGTGTGACTACTTTACCTGTTTGTCCGATTTGTAATGAGTAATCACAATAATCCGCATCACAAGCACCGCGAGAAGCCCCAACTGCTCCTCCCAGAACGGTAGCAAGCTCTTTTAATATTTCAAAGCCTTTCGCACTTTTCACACCTCGGCCCCCAGAGACGATTACTTTTGCTTCAGAAAGATCCACTCCTTCTGCTGCTTTACGAACAACATCCTTAATGATTGTGCGCAAGTCCTTAATATTTACAGAAATTACTGATATAGCCCCTGTACGAGATTCATCTTTTGGTAATGGCTCAATATTATTAGGACGAATGGTTGCAAAGATGATGCCGTCCGTTACGATTCTTTTTTCAAAGGCTTTACCAGAATAGATGGGGCGGGTAAATACTAGGTTCCCACCAGCTTCTTCAAGAGCCGTTACATCCGAAATTAACCCAGATTGTAATTTTCCAGCAATTCTAGGAGATAAGTCTTTTCCTTGTGAAGTATGTCCCATGATTAGGCCATCTGGATTTTCTGCTTCAATGACCGCAAGTAAAGCTTGCGCGTATCCATCTGTCGTATATTGAGTAAGTTTAGCATCTTCAACAACAACCACACGATCGGCACCATATTGAATGAATGGTGAACCTAAAGCTTGGACATTTTCACCAATTAAAACGCCGACGACTTCACCGCCGTCTGCTGCAAGCTTAGCTGTAGCAGTTGCTTCGAATGATACATTTCTTAACGAACCATCACGAACCTCACCTAAGACAAGAAACTTTCTAGCCATTCCAAAAACCTCCTGTGCTCTATTTTATTAATTTTTGCAAACTGGATTTCTTAAGAAAGCCTAACTTTTAAATAACCTTCGCTTCGCTCCGTAATAATTGAACAAGCTCACTAACTTGTGCAGGAACCCCGCCACTCAGTATTTTTCCTGCTTCTTTTTTCGGTGGCAAAAAGATTTCAATTGCCCTCGTTTTGGCTTGTACATCATCTAATTCTAAATCTAAATCATCTAATTCTAGTTCTTCGAGTGGCTTTTTCTTTGCTTTCATAATTCCTGGCAAAGATGGATAACGTGGCTCATTCAAACCTTGTTGGGCTGTTACAAGTAACGGAAGTGATGTTTCAATCACTTCTGAATCTCCTTCTACATCACGTGTAACACTTACCTTTATTCCATTAATCTTTAATTTGTTGATAGTTGTGACATATGGAATGCCTAATATTTCAGCAACACGTGGTGCTACTTGTCCTGAACCACCATCGATTGCTACATTTCCAGCAATAATCAGATCTACTTCTTGTCCTTTTAAATATTGACCAATAATTTTTGCTGTTGTATATTGGTCACCATCTTGAATATCATCTTCAATATTTATTAAAACAGCTTTATCTACCCCCATTGCCAAAGCTGTACGCAATTGTTTTTCAGATTCTTCGTTTCCAACAGAAACAACCGTTACTTCTCCACCTTGAGCATCGCGTATTTGAATCGCTTCTTCAACAGCATATTCATCATAAGGATTAATAATGAACTCTGCACCATCCTCAATAATCTTGCCTTTCGAAAGCGTGATTCTTTCTTCTGTATCGAATGTTCTTTTCAGTAACACATAAATATTCACCGAAATCCCTCCCTAATAATTTGAATTTTTTAAATTATCAAAACCCCATACGTATTTAATTGTATTCTATAAATTTGAACAATTGCCTTCATCCCCTTTAAAAGTTATAAACTTTTCCCATTTTAAACACAATTCGTACAAAAACGAAGCGAAAAATGTTTCGCCCCGTATGATTCCTTATGATTCCTTTCGATCATCTGAACGCTTATTTTGTTCTTCTTCTATAAGGACTCTCCGTAAGACCTTTCCTATTATTGTTTTGGGTAATTCATTTCTAAACTCATACAAATGCGGTACTTTGTAAGAGGCAAGACTTTGTCTTACAAACTGATTTAGCTCCTCGTTTGTAACTGTATAGCCAGGTTTCTGAACGACATAGGCTTTCACCGTCTCACCACGATATGGATCAGGAATACCAACGACAACGACTTCCTGGACAGCTTCATGCTCGTATAAAATCTCTTCAACTTCTCGCGGATAAATATTAAAACCACCTGCGATGATTACATCCTTTTTGCGGTCAACAATATAGAAGAAACCCTGTTCATCCATATATCCTAAATCTCCAGTTAATAGCCAGCCATTCTTAAAAGTTTTTTCCGTTTCTTCAGGTTGGTTCCAATAGCCTTTCATCACTTGCGGTCCTTTAATCCCAATTTCGCCGATTTCATTCGGCTGAAGTGGTTCCGCAGTATCTAATGAAAGAATAGCGGCCTCTGTATCTGGCCAGGGAACGCCAATACTTCCCTTTACACGCGGACCCTCCCAAATAAAATTGGCATGAGTAACGGGCGATGTCTCAGAAAGACCATATCCTTCCACTAATTTTCCACCTGTAAGCTCCTCAAACTGTTCCTGTACTTCAATAGGTAGTGGAGCAGAGCCGCTCAAACAAGCGGAAATGGAGGAGAGATCATATTTTCGAATCTCAGGATGATTAATTAGGCCAATGTAAATGGTTGGAGCACCAGGAAAAATGGTAGGTTTTTGCTTTTGAATCGTTTTTAACGTAGATTCGATGTCAAACTTCGGTAACAAAATCATTGTCATCATATCGAGGACGGAAAGGAGTAACACCGTTGTCATGCCATATACATGAAAAAACGGGACCACACCCATAATTTTTTCTTGACCGCATTTATTTTTTACTAACCACACTTGACACATTTTCGTATTGGCCGCTAAGTTCTTATGAGTCAGCATCACTCCTTTTGGAAATCCAGTTGTACCTCCTGTATATTGTAAAAGTGCTATATCATTTTCATAATCGTCTAGTTCAGCAATCTCATTTGGCACTTCATTCCTCATAATTTCTTTAAATAAATGATGGTTGCCAGCGTGCTCTACTTTAACGACAATGCCATACTGTTTCTTTTGAATAAAAGGGTATACAAGTTTTTTTGGGAAAGGTAAATAATCTTTGATTGCGGTTACAATAATATGTTGAATCTCTGTACTTGAGGTGATTTTGGCGACACGTGGAAATAAAATATCCAGTGTAATGATCATTTTTGATCCGGAATCTTTCATTTGATACTCTAATTCTCGCTCCTTATAGGTTGGATTCGTTGAAACGACAATTCCTCCGGCCATTAAAATACCAAAATAGGCAATGACATACTGTGGACAATTCGGCAATGAAATGGCAACTCGATCCCCTTTTTCAAGACCAATTTTCTTTAAATAAGCAGCCATTTTTAACGCAGATTGGTACACTTCTTTGAATGTCAGCTCTCTTCCTAAAAAGTGAATTGACACTTTAGTTGGACTTTTCTCAGCAGACTCCTTTAAAAAAGCATACACTGGCTTAGGTTCATATGTTAATGTTGTTGGGATTTCCTTTGGATATAACTGTAGCCAAGGCCTGTCACTCATATCATCACTCCCAGTAAACATATATTATGAATCTCCTACACTATAATATATGGAAAAACATCATACAATTACCGGTAAATGATAAAATCTTTTATCGGTAATTGTATGATGTTTTTTAAAAACAAAAGGACGAAACACTAAGATTTCGTCCTCTACATAGCTTGCTATTTTGTATGGCTAGAACCTTTAAGTGGAACCTGTTACTCTTCTGCTGCAATTCTTATTGTCTTGATTCTACATAACTAAAAATATAATACCTAATAACACCGATATTCCGCAGCAAACGATTAACACTTTGGCTAGCTTCTCCACCATTTTCTCTCCTTTATATACAAGGTATTAAGAAATTCCAGCACCAATGACAAAGGATAGGCCAATTGAAATGATCATTGATAACAAACCAACTGCCCGATTATCTTTTTTGATTTCATCATCTATTTTAAAACTTGGCGTCATAAATTCGAAAATAAAATAACCAACTAGAAGTAAAGCAAAGCCATAAATCCCCCAGCCAATCATCGTCAGGATCGAATCATTCTGCAAAATGGATTGATGAAACACGTAGGCAATTCCGAAAATTTTTCCGCCTGTTGCCATCGCAACAGACAGATTCCCTTTTTTAATTTCTTCCCAATTATTATACTTTGTAACAAGCTCAAAAATGGTTAAAAAAACGATGATGCATAGAATCACGACACTATAACAGGCTGCGATATACACATATTCATTTCCCCAGATTTTATCCATCATCCACTACTCCTAAACAAAAAGGAATTTTACACCTTATTTAAATTCAACAACGGTAACACCTGTGCCACCTTCGCCCGCTTCTCCAAAACGAATATGCTTAACAGATCGATGATTTTTTAAATATTCTTGAACACCTTGTCTAAGAGCCCCTGTTCCTTTACCATGAATAATCGACACTCTTGGATAGCCTGCTAACAGAGCATCATCAATATACTTATCCACTCTTGCTAATGCATTTTCATAACGCTCACCGCGCAAATCAAGCTCCAAACTCACGTGAAAATCCTTTCCACGAATGGTCGTGAGTGGCTTTGTTTGTTTTTCCTTTTGCGGGGACTTGATAAACTCAAGATCAGCTTCCTTCACTTTCATTTTCATAATTCCCATTTGAACATGCCATTCATTATCTGATGCTTTCTCAATTAAATAGCCCTTTTGTCCAAAGGTTGTGACTTTCACTTCGTCTCCAGGTTGCCATACCCGTTTTTGAGAGGAAGAAACGACTTTCGTTGATTTTTTCGGTGCAGGTGCCGCTTCCTCTAATCGCTTTTTCGCCTCGATTAATTCATGTTCTTTGACATCTGCTTGTTTTTCAATACGTAGCTTACGTAAGTCACGAATGATTTTTTCTGCTTCTTTTTTCGCATTTTCAACAATCGTAGCAGCCTCTACCGATGCTTTTTCCATCATGGAATCTTTTTCATTATAATATTCCACAATTTGCTGTTGCAAATCATGATGTAGTTTCTCCGCTTGCTTTAAATAATTCGCTGCTTCCTTCTCTTCTTCCTCCGCCTGACGACGACTTTCTTCTAGTGAAGCAATCATCGTTTCCACTTTATTTGTTTCTTCACCGATATGACTGCGTGCATGAGTAATAATAGAATCATCCAACCCAAGTCGCTTCGAAATTTCAAAGGCATTGCTTCGCCCTGGAACACCAATTAATAGCTTATAAGTAGGACGTAATGATTCGACATCAAATTCCACACTTGCATTGATGACGCCTTCACGATCATAGCCATAAGCCTTCAATTCTGGATAATGAGTCGTCGCAATCACACGAGCACCGCGTTTATACACTTCATCTAAAATGGAAATCGCTAGTGCTGCTCCTTCTTGCGGATCCGTTCCTGCACCAAGCTCATCAAATAAGACAAGACTGTCATAATCGACATGCTGAAGGATCTCAACAATATTGACCATATGTGAAGAGAATGTACTTAAGCTTTGCTCAATGGACTGCTCATCACCAATATCCGCATACACGTTTGAAAAAACAGCCACTTCTGAACCATCAAGCGCTGGAATTTGTAATCCTGCTTGTGCCATTAATGTACAGAGCCCAATCGTTTTTAACGTAACCGTTTTACCCCCTGTATTCGGCCCAGTAATGACAATCGTCGTAAAATCTTCGCCAAGAAAAATATCATTCGCCACAACGGTATCGGCTGGAATGAGCGGATGCTTCGCTTTAAACAGTTTTACTCGGCCTTCTTTATTCAAGCTTGGCTTAGAGCCTTTAATCCCTTTCGCATAATTTGCTTTCGCAAACACAAAGTCAAGCTGAGCAAGCACCTCAACATTATGTAATAGCTCTTGTGTATGCTCTCCAACCTTTAGAGATAAGGCTGTTAAAATGCGGTCGATTTCTTGCTGCTCCTTAACCCGTGTTTCTTGAAGAACATTATTTAACTGCACAATCGCTTGTGGCTCAATAAATAAGGTTTGCCCTGATGATGACTGATCATGAATAATACCACCATAATGACTGCGATATTCTTGTTTAACAGGAATCACGAAGCGCTCATTTCGAATCGTTACAATCGCATCCGATAACATTTTAGATGCATTAGATGAACGAATCATACTTTCTAATTTTTCACGAACCCGACTTTCATTCGTTCTTAGCTGATTGCGCAGCGTACGGAGTGCAGCACTTGCTGAATCCAGTACCTCACCATGTTCACTAATCGCATAAGTAATCTCTTGCTGCAAATCAATTAATGGATGAAGCGATTCGATATATGCTGTTAACAGCGGGGTTTCAATTTCTTGCTCTGCTATTTCTTCAAAAAAACGATTTAACACACGACCCGCACGAATCGTACTCGCAATTTCCATTAATTCCATTGGCGATAGCATCCCGCCAATTTGTGCTCGCTTCGCATGAGGACGAATATCAAAGATGCCGCCAAGTGGTACATGCCCTTTCCTTCGCAAAACTTTCGCACTTTCATCCGTTTCTTCTTGCCATCTAACCACTTCCTCGAAATCCGTCGATGGAGCTAATGTTTTAGCTTTTTCTTTTCCAATCGAGGACGTAGCATAGGATACTAATTGCTCTTTTATTTTTGTAAATTCTAAGGTTTTCAATGCTTTTTGATGCATGGAAGTGAGTTAGCCTCCTTGATTAGTTATTTCTATTTAAAAAGGTTAATAATTCATCGATATTCTTCGTGTTCAGTACAGATGATTTTTTTAGCCAGCCCTTTTTGGCTGCCGAGACACCGATTTCCATATCTTCAAGCATATCTAAATTATGTGCATCCGTATTGATGATAATAGGTACTCCTGCTTCTTGAGCCTTTCGTAGATAAGGCGCTGCTAAATCAAGACGATGTGGATTCGCATTAAGCTCAAGAGCTGTATTTGTATCACGTGCAAGCTCAATCAACATCTCCACATCCACGTCATAACCTGCTCGCTTACCAATTAATCTCCCTGTTGGATGGGCAATAAGGTCCACATGGGGGTTTTGCAAGGCTGTTTTCAACCGTCCCATAATCGTTTCACGAGGCTGAGAGAAGCTCGAATGAATCGATGCAATGACAAAATCCATTTGGGCTAGTAATTCATCATCATAATCAAGCGTTCCATCAGGTAAAATATCCATTTCAATTCCTGATAAAATCGTGATATCATCATATTTTTCATTCAGTTCGTGAATAATTTTCTTTTGCTCGCGTAATCGTTCCGAGGTCAGTCCATTCGCTACCTTTAAAAATTGGGAGTGATCGGTAATCGCCATGTATGTATAGCCCTTAGCACGACAAGCTTCAATCATTTCTTCAATCGAATACGCACCATCGCTCCATGTCGTATGCATATGCAAGTCCCCTTGAATATCATCCAGTGTTACGAGAGGCTCACGATTATCATATTGCTCAACTTCTGTTCCATCCTCGCGCAACTCTGGAGGAATAAATGGAAGGTCAAAATACTGATAAAATTGTTCTTCCGTTTGGAAGGTACGTATTTCACCCGTTTTGACATCTTCAACACCATATTCACTAATCTTCTCTCCACGGTCTTTCGCGAGCTGACGCATCCGAACATTATGGTCCTTCGATCCTGTAAAATGATGAAGTGTTGTAATAAATTCGACATCTTTCACAATCCGGAAGTCAACGGAAACATCATAAGCAAATTCGAGCACAACAGACACTTTCGTATCGCCTGCAGCGATGACCTGCTTAATGCCGGGTAATGCAAGAAGCTGTTCTTTCACTATTTCCGGTTCATCTGTAGAGATAATAAAATCTAGGTCTTTAATCGTTTCACGCATCCGCCGAATGCTGCCTGCTTTGGAAAAACGAATCACCGCGGACATGTTCGCAAGCTTTTGTTCAATTTCATAAGAGATAGGAAGCATAAAGGCGAGCGGTAGACGTTCGGGACGAGAGCCTGCTTCTGCAATAGCTGCTAAAATTTTTTCTTCTGTTTTTTTACCGAACCCTGCTAAGGCACTAACTCGTCCTTCTTCACACGCTATTTTCAAATCATTTATATCATTCACCTGTAGCTCTTTATGAAGCTTGGCGACTTTTTTTCCACCAAGACCTTGCAGCTGCAATAGCGGAATTAATCCTTTCGGCACTTCCTCCTGCAATTCTTCTAGAACAGTAGACTTTCGTTCTTTGATAAACTCATCTATGACAGCTGCCGTTCCCTTGCCAATTCCACTCAACGCTGTAAAGTCGTCAATCGCAGACAAACTACGATCATCCGCTTCTAAGGCCGCCGCCGCCTTTCGGAAAGCTGACACCTTAAATGGATTTTCCCCTTTTATCTCCATATATATCGCAATAGTTTCAAGCAATGTAATGATATCTTTTTTATTTACAGACATTTTTCCACCTGCCAACATACATCATTTTTTTCAATAATCTTCATTAAAGATAACGTTTCTTTAAGTAAAGTACAAGCAATATAGAAAAGCGGAAGGTGCCCGTTTAGCGACGTAGCTAGACAACAAGAAAAAAGGCCTCTCCACTAACAAAGCTAGAAACCTAACTTTGTTGCAGAGGATAGACCCTTAACTAGGTACATTATAAAACCAAAGTTCCTTCACTTGCTCTGATAAAAATGGTGTATCTTTTATAATCGTTTCTGCCAAAATAGAACCATTTATCGATCCTTGAACGGCATCCATTGGCAGTAATGCTGCAATATATAATATAATAAACATAAGTAAGTATACTTCCATAAATCCTAGGATCCCACCACCCCAGTTATTCAGCTGCTTTAATATCGGTAAATGGGCAATAAAATCAAGCATTGACCCAAGCATGTGCCAAGCAATTTTTGTTAAAAAGAAAATGATAGCAAAAGCAATTGCATTATAATAGGCAGTATCTAAACCGACTGAATCAAACAGCATTTGAAATGAACTAGTATCACCCATAGTAGGAAACGGAATCCACAAGTGAAGTTTTGGAGCAAGCTCATCATAATATACATAAGCCACAATAAACGCGACGATAAAGCCGGTCATGTGAATGGTCTGTAAAATAAAGCCGCGCTTTAAACCGACTAACAAGCCGATTAATAAAATAGCTACAATTACTAAATCGAGCATACACTCAGTCCTTTTCTCTCTGTAATTCCAGTTGAAGCTGGTTCAATTGTTCTTGAATTTTAAGATAATCATGAATAACATTAACCGCTGTTAAGACAGCTAATTTACTTGTATCTAAAATTGGATTTTTCATACTTATTTCTCTCATCTTTTCGTCAACCATCGTAGCTACTTGGCGAATATGGGATTCACTTTCGGCACCGACGATTGTATATGGTTGACCATATATATCTACTGTAACTCTATTTCTGGTATCGCCTGACAAAATGATGCCTCCATTCTTAGAAAAACAAAACTCATCGCCCATAATGGTAAAAATTAATGACTCTGCTTAATATGATTTCTGATAGTATAAATAATCCTATACTCTATCATATCATGATATTTTTCTACATGAAAGAGACCCTTGTCATTTTATGGCTAATTAAAAGAAAAGCGGAAGGCGCCCAGAGTTAGTATCAAAATAAATCCGTTTCACCCTAACATAAAATAAAGGAGCTTTAAATTATGTCCCATATTGTCCTGCTTGTAAACACCTCACAAATAATGAAAATGAAAACCTATTACGCTGCTACGCTCGTAGAAAAATTACCTCCTGGAAGTGTATTTAGTGCACGTCCTATCAATTGTGCCATCACAGCCTATAAATCTGGCAAGGTGCTATTTCAAGGTAATCATGCTGAGATAGAAGCAGCAAAATGGCAGGAACATTCTGAAGTTGCCCCTTCACAAAAACAAACATCATCTGTCAAAACACATCGATATTCACCGCCTGCTACTATTGGCACCATGTCTGTTGTTGGCTCCGATGAAGTCGGCACTGGCGATTACTTTGGTCCAATCACAGTCGTTGCTGCTTATGTTAAAAAGGAGCAGCTAACGCTTTTAAAAGAAATCGGCGTTCAGGATTCAAAAAATTTAAAAGACCCACAAATTATTGAGATTGCCAAATTAATTAAAGATATCGTTCCATTCAGTCTGCTTATTTGTGACAATCCCAAATATAATATGCTTCAAGGAAAAGGAATGTCTCAAGGAAAAATAAAGGCCTTACTGCACAACCAAGCCATTAAGCATGTATTAACAAAAATTCAGCCTGAGCAACCAGATAGCGTCTTAATTGATCAATTCGCTGAACCTGGTGTCTTTTTTAACTATTTAAAAGGACAAGAGTTGTTTCAGGCAAACGCTACTTATTTAAGCACGAAAGCAGAAGGGATTCATTTAAGTGTAGCCGCTGCTTCTATCTTAGCCCGCTATGCCTTTGTCCAGCGCTTTGATCAATTAAGCAAAAAAGCAGGCTTCACAATTCCAAAAGGTGCTGGATCTAAAGTTGACGAAGCCGCCGCTCGCTTGATTCATGAAAAAGGAATGGCAGCTTTGAATGAATTTACTAAGCTTCATTTTGCCAATACAGAAAAAGCAAAAAAATTGTATGAAAAGAAGTATCTTTGAATGATTGACAATAAAAATAATAAGGGAGCGAAGCAAAATGATCCATCCGTTTATCAAAAATGATCAATATAACTTTATTATCAAACAAGCAACCAATATTTCAAGAGCCGCTCATTCAGTGAATGATAAAGATGTGAAGCATACTTTTATCTATTCTGCATTGGATAAAGTGCTAGCGTTATTTGCAGATTTAAATAGTGAGCAAGAAGCATTATTAACAGAAATCGTCAAACTTGATTCTGAGATTGCTTTAGAGCAGTATAAAGTAAAATTACTTGCCTATTGTATTCCGTTTACGGACTTGACCGATAGTAAAATTAAAAAACTGTTTCGTAAGGTGAAAAAACTACATTACCCAGATTTAACGGAAGATGCTCTAAAGAATCTTACTTATTTTAGCTGGCATGATGCTGGCGCCAACCAGAAATTTATCATCAAAGAAGTGGATGACAAATTAGTAGGTATTCACGGTCGTTTTGTTCCAAGCAATAAAAAAGGCATTTGTCATTTCTGCAATCATATTACAGAGGTCGGGCTACTTACAGTTGATATTAAACTAAAAGGTGACGCGATGAATTACAAAGCACTTGGCAACTATTTTTGTGTAGATAGTACAAAGTGCAACCAACAAATCACAGATACAGAAAGATTAGATGCCTTTTTACGGGAAACAACTGGCAAATAACAGCTAATCAGCATTAATATTAGTACAGAAAAATGCTCAGAGCTTTTTGAACTGCCCCCTGTCAAGTAGACAGTGGAAATAATAAAAACGATTTAAGCGGCTTTAGCTCTATATTCCATAGGGCTGAGGCCGTTTAGTCGTTTTTGTAATCGATCATGATTATAAAATTGTATGTATTCATCCACCGCAAGACAAAGTTCTTCAAACGTATCATACTTATGTAAATAATACTTTTCACATTTGAGGGTACCCCAAAAAGATTCCATCGGCCCATTATCAATGCATCTTCCAACACGTGACATACTTTGCGTCATTTCTGCTTTATCTAACCTACGTTTAAATCCATGAGATGTATACTGAAAGCCTCGATCACTATGAATAAGAGGGTGGTCCCCTGGTGAAACGGCTAGTGCTTGATCAAGTGTATCGAATACTAGCTGATTATTGTTGGAATGTCCTAAAACATAGCTGATAATCGAACCGTCATAAAGGTCAAGTATAGCACTTAAATAGGCTTTCTTTGATGAGCCGTACTTAAATTCCGTGACATCCGTTACCCATTTTTCATTCGGTTTATCAGCTGTAAATTCTCTGTTTAATATATTTTCTGCCACATGTTGTGGGGTGGAGTGGATATAATGCTTTTTCTTTTTGCGAATGACAGATTGTAATCCGGAAATCTTCATCAATCGATAAATTCGCTTGTGATTGAAGTTCTGACCAAACTGTCGATTCATGTTTAACATCATACGACGGTAACCGTAGATTCCCTCAACCTTCTCATAAAGAGACTTCATCTTAGTTATGATTTCTTCGTTCTGTATTTCTTGGGCAGAAGGAGTGCGGTTCAACCATTTGTAATAAGCAGAACGTGCAATTCCTGCGATCTCACAAAGTAGGACTATGGAGAGGTTTTCTTCTTTGTGGAGCTCTTGAATGGCCATATATTTATCTTTAAAACGAACTTGATTTAATTCCGCCTCCTTTCGAGTTCCTCTAACTTTTTTAAAAATGCATTCTCAGCTCTTAATCTCTCATTCTCTCTTTCTAGCTTCTTCATTTCAAGTTTCATCTTTTCTTCAGGCGAAAGCTCTGCCTCTTCTTTTTTTCTCCCACGATTGTCTCTTAATGCTTCATCTCCACCATCTTCATACTTTCTTATCCATTGATAAACTTGTTGGTAAGAGACTTCATAAATCTCTGCCGTTTTTTGATAGTCTTTATCGTTAGAAAGACAATATAATACGATATCTATCCGTTCTTTCCATGTCGTCGATCTTCCTTTGGTCATAGAGTAACCCATTCCTTTCGCGGTTGCCTTAATTCCTCTATGACCATTATAATCTTTAATCCACCTCCTTAATAAGGAGGTACTTGATATTTCATATTTTCTAATGACTTCTCGAATAGAATACTGACCGGATTTATAATCTTGTATAGCTGCCAACTTTAATTCCTTAGAATATTTTTTATTTGACGAAGCTTCTTTAAGACCTTCAGCACCATATTTCTCAAAATTGTACTTCCATGTCATAATAGAGGACCAATCCACCTTATACATTGAAGCAAGTTCAGCGATTGAATGATGCCCCTCTTCATACACTTTCAAAATTTCAAGTTTATACTCTACTGTCAAAGATCTTTTAGACATAAAAAATACTCCCCTTAAGGTATCAGATTTTTATTTTTTAATCTGTCTACCTTAAGGGGAGCATATCATTTTTATGCTCTGAGCATTTCATTTTAGCTCGATTTATTCAACAGTAGTTTATGAAGGACATTTCTCTCTATGAATTCGTGCATTTTGTCCTTCATACCCCTAATGAAGGACACTACTCTCTATGAATTCGTGCATTTTGTCCTTCATACCCCTAATGAAGGACATTTCTCCCTATGAATTCGTGCATTTTGTCCTTCATCACCCTAATGAGAGACACTACTCTCTATGAATTCGTGCATTTTGTCCTTCATACCCCTAATGAAGGACACTACTCTCTATGAATTCGTGCATTTTGTTCTTCATACCCCTAATGAAGGACATTTCTCCCTATGAATTCGTAGATTTTGTTCTTCATACCCCTAATGAGGGACACTACTCTCTATGAATTCGTGCATTTTGTCCTTCATACCCCTAATGAAGGACACTACTCTCTATGAATTCGTGGATTTTGCCCTTCATAATCTGAACGAACGCCTATTTGTTAATCGGCGTCATTATCCAACTCTTATTTCGGGTTTTCCAAACAAGATATGCAGTTATGACATAGCATTCAGGGGAGGCTTTAACATCCTTTTTAGCAGGATGACAATAGTTATTGTCATCTTGCTAAAAACTGTGCTAATTCATATGTTGTTTTCCTTCATATCTTTTATAACATGTTACTATATCTACAAAACAAGCAGCCCAATTGTACTACTAATTGGACTGCTAATTTGTGTGTTAGTTAAGTTTTTGTACTCTTAATCCGAACCCGTTAAACAAAAAATGATTGCTGTTTTTTTGTCTAGCGCAAGAATCCAGCGACGTATGGCCTTACTCTTTTCTAGTTTACCCGCGTAATTCTGCTCCTGCTTTTTCTTTTACAGCAGCAAGTACACTATCATGCGCTTTTGTAATGTCTTCATCCGTTAATGTACGTTCTGGATCGAAGTATTTTAATGAATAAGCGATGGATTTTTTACCTGGTTCCATTTTGTCACCTTCATATAAGTCAAACAAATGAACCTCTTTCAATAGTGACCCGCCTGCTTCAACGATAATATGTTGGATATCTCCTGCATTTGTCGCTGTATCAACAACTAACGCAATATCACGTGTAATCGATGGGAAGCGTGGAATTATTTGATAAGAGATTGGTGCCACTTTTGCTTCAGCTAGTGCTTTAAATGACAATTCAAAAACATATGTTTCTTTAATATCGAAATCTTTTTGAACCGTTGGATGCACTTGGCCAATAAACCCGATGACTTTGCCGTTTAACAATACTTCGGCTGTACGTCCTGGATGCATATCTTTGATTTCTGCTTGACGATACTGAATTTGACTTGTCACACCAAGAGTATCAAATAATGCTTCTAGTACACCTTTAGCCACGAAGAAATCAACTGATTTTTTCTCACCTTGCCAAAGATTCGCTTGCCAAAGACCTGTAATCGCAGCTGCAATATGTTCTTGTTCTCGTGGAAGCTCTTCTCCTTCTTGTTTTAAGAAGACAGAACCAATTTCGTATAAAGCAACAGAGTCCATTTGACGTGCATTATTATGCTTCACAACTTCTAATAATTGAGGCACAATGCTCAAACGAAGCTGACTGCGTTCTTCACTCATCGGCATCGCTAAACGAATGGAGTCACCCTCTTCTAGTGCAAATTGTGTTGCTTTTTCAGCGCTCGTTAGTGAATACGTCGTTGCCTGGTAAAGCCCTGCCCCTTCTAATGTACGACGTGCTTTACGTCTTTTTTGTTGGTAATCGGACAACACGCCTGGCGTTGTTGAGCCCACTGGAAGCGTAGATGGAATATTGTCATAACCATATAGACGAGCTACTTCTTCCACTAGGTCTGCTTCGATTGTAATATCACCGCGACGAGTTGGTACAGTTACTGTAAACGTTTCATCTTCTACTGTTACGTCAAATTGTAAACGAGTAAAGATATCTTTTACGTCAGCTGCACTAATTGTTGTTCCAATCGATTTATTGATTTTCTCAAGCGTGATGGAAATAACAGCTGGTTCTACTTTTATATCATTGTATTCCACACTACCTGCTAAAATTGTACCACCAGCATATTCTGCCATCAGTTGGGCTGCGCGTTCACCTGCTTCTCGAACACGAGCTGGGTCCACACCTTTTTCAAAGCGAGCACTTGCTTCACTGCGTAAACCATGATCCTTTGATCCTTTACGAACAACTGGACCTGCAAAATATGCCGCTTCAATAATAACCGTTGTTGTATCATCTTGTACTTCAGAATTAGCTCCACCCATAACACCTGCAATCGCAACAGGTTCTGTGCCATTTGTAATCACAAGATGATCTTGCGTTAATGTACGTTCTGTATCATCAAGTGTTGTAATTTTTTCAGCATCTTTTGCACGACGAATAACAAGCTCTTTTGAGCCTAGACGATCATAATCAAACGCATGAAGTGGTTGACCATATTCAAGTAAAATATAATTCGTAATATCGACGACGTTGTTATGTGGGCGAATACCAGCAGCCATTAAGTGTGTTTGCATCCATAATGGAGATGGTCCAATTTTCACATCTTTCACTACTTTTGCGATATACAATGGATTGTCTTCTGTTGCTTCCACTTTTATATTGATGTAATCAGTTGCTTTTTCAGCACCTTCTTCTTTTTCAACTGTCGGCCATTTTACATCACGTCCTAAGATTGCTGCTACCTCATAGGCAACACCTAGCATGCTTAAAGCATCAGAACGATTTGGCGTTAAGCCTAATTCAAGAACTTCATCATCTAAGCCAAGCGCAGTTAATGCATCTTCCCCAACTTGTGCATCTTGCGGGAAATTGAAAATCCCAACTGAATATTCTTTAGCCACCAATTTAGATTCAATCCCAAGCTCTTGAAGCGAGCAAATCATTCCATGAGATTCTTCGCCGCGAAGCTTTGCTTTTTTAATTTTGAAGTTGCCTGGAAGTACTGCTCCAACAGTTGCAACCGCCACTTTTTGACCTTTGCCAACATTCGGAGCCCCACAAATAATTTGTACAGGCTCTTCCGCCCCAATATCCACTAAGCATTTACTCAATTTATCAGCATTTGGATGCTGTTCACGCTCTAATACGTGACCGATAACAATACCTTTTAAGCCTTCACTTTTCTTTTCTACTCCTTCGACTTCAATACCGCTTTTCGTAATTTTTTCCGCAAGCTCAGTTGCACTGATGCCAGAAAGGTCTACATAATCTTGTAGCCATTTATATGAAACAAACATGATTGCTCCTCCTTTATATATACAATCTTTGAGTTTGGACAGATTCATTGCCGATTCCGACAAATTATCTATGAAATTGGACAGATTATGAATCAGTTTAGACAGATTCCGCTCCAAATCTAGTTCAAATCATTACGCTTCGTGATGATGAAACTGTTTTAAGAAACGAACATCATTTGTATAGAAATGACGAATGTCGTCCACACCGTATTTCAGCATCGCAATTCGCTCAACACCAATTCCGAAGGCAAAGCCAGAATATTTTTTCGAATCAAAGCCGGCCATATCAAGCACGTTTGGATGAACAATTCCTCCACCTAACACTTCAATCCAGCCTGTTTGTTTACATACATTACAGCCTTTACCGCTACAAATTTTACAAGAAATATCGACTTCTACAGAAGGCTCTGTGAATGGGAAAAAGCTTGGACGTAGACGAATTTCACGATCTTGACCAAATACTTTTTTCAAAAATACTTCAAGTGTTCCTTTTAAATCGCTCATTGAAATGTTTTCATCAACAACAAGCCCTTCAATTTGCATAAATTGATGAGAATGAGTCGCGTCATCATTATCACGACGGTACACTTTACCAGGACAAATAATTTTAACTGGTCCTTGGCCTTTATGTTTCTCCATCGTTCTTGCTTGCACAGGAGAAGTATGGGTACGCATTAAGATTTCATCTGTGATATAGAAGGAATCCTGCATATCACGTGCTGGATGGCTCTTTGGCAAATTCAATGCTTCAAAGTTGTAGTAATCTGTTTCTACCTCAGGACCTTCAGCAACTGTGTAACCCATACCGATAAATACATCTTCAATTTCTTCGACAATACGTGTTAATGGATGGTGATTGCCTTTATTCACTGGTCGAGCCGGCAAAGTAATATCAATCTTTTCTGCTGCTAATTGTGCATGAACAGCCTCCGCTTCAAGTACAGCTTGTTTTTCTTCAATTTGAGAAGCAATCGCTTCACGAACGACATTCACAAGTGCTCCCATTTTTGGACGTTCTTCAGCAGACAATTTACCCATCCCACGCAATACTTCTGTGATTGGTCCTTTTTTTCCTAAGTAAGCAACACGAATATCATTTAGTTCTTTTAAGTCAGCTGCTGCCGCTACCTTTTGCAGCGCTTCTGCTTGCAGTTCTTGTAAACGTTCCTGCATCCTATATTCCTCCTTTATATTTAAACATTAGAAAAACACGACTAATCGCCAGTCGATGTTTTTCTTATACTTTAATCCTTTAATAAAGTACAAAAAAACCTCAATCCCATAAAAGGGACGAGGTTTATGTATCGCGGTACCACCCTTATTAGTGCAAATTGCAAAAAATCTACACTCACTTCATTAAAAGATAACGGCTCTTCACCGGAACATTTTTCGGATTATGTATAATCTTCCCAATGTCGACTCGAGAGGTGAATTCCCTTAAACAGCGCCATTAAAAATGCTTTCAGTCACGGCATTTTCTCCCTTGAAATGGATGTCTTAAGCTACTAGTCTCTGTCTTCGTCTGTACTTATCAAATTCTGTTTTATTATAGTATAATTCCATCATGGTTTCAAACTCATTTTCGTAAATAATACATTAAAATTCCAGCGGCAATTCCGACATTTAGCGATTCACTTTTTCCATAAATCGGAATATATAAGTTTTTCGTTGTTTTCGTGAGCAACTCTTTAGAAACACCTTGGCCTTCGTTACCGACGAGTAGAGCAAATGTATCCGATTTATCTACTTGTTCAAATGGCACACCGCCTTCGAGAGCCGTTCCGTATACAGGAATTTTAAGCTTATTAATGAATTCAACTAAATTCGCTTTCACGATTGGCAAATGAAACAAACTTCCCTGTGTGGCACGAACCACCTTTGGATTATACGGGTCCGCACAACCTTCTCCTAAAATAACAGCATCCATCCCCGCCGCATCAGCTGTACGAATCATCGTCCCTAGATTTCCTGGATCTTGTACGCGATCTAACAATAATAGCTTTTCTAATTTAATGTCGTTTATCCCGATCGTTTGCTGTTCACAAACAGCTACTATCCCTTGTGGCGTCTCCGTATCACAAATCGCTTTCATGACATCCTCTTTTACATACACCACTTCTGTACCTTCTAATTTAACGTGTGCTGGCATTTCCACGTCTTGATTGACGATGACTTCAAGAACAATTTGTTCTTTTAATGCTTCTTCTACAAGATGAAAACCTTCTATTAAATACTTTCCTGATGTATCTCGTTCCTTTTTTGTCAAAAGCTTCTTCCATGCTTTAACCTTTGGATTTTTGACAGATTCGATATATTTCAACGCCTAACGCTCCTTTATCTTTCACATTGGCTCCTATTATAACGTAATTTCTATACATAATGCATCTCGAAGTGAGGAATGCTATATTCGTTCAAATGATGATTTAAAGGAGGAATAATAATGAATTTAAATTTACGTAACGCCATTATTCACAATGTAACAGGGAATACGCAGGATCAGCTTCAGGATACGATTGTAGATGCTATTTCAAACGGGGAGGAAAAAATGCTTCCTGGACTTGGTGTTCTTTTTGAAGTGATTTGGCAAAACTCATCAAATGAGGAAAAACAAGAAATGCTACAAGCATTAGAATCAGGATTAAAAAAATAACGCTCTTGTGCTTTTTCAACAGCTAGGAATACATCTAGTTACACATTTTAAAAGTACCGTACTTTTAAAATGTGTAACAGGGTTTTCCTTACTTTTTGCTAAACCGATTGGAAGCCGTTTTTAACTTTGTTTTCAACGATTTTACTTGTATAAACTTTTTTTTGATTCCTTTTGCATCATTTTTCTTCACTGTAACTAAACCATCCTTAAAAGTAGAATCAATTAGCACAAAATATTCTGCTGTTCCTCTGAATTTATTGTTGGTCACAACAACGTTATCGCCATACGACGCTACAGCAAAACCAGTAACAGTTCCTGAAGCTGAATTATTTGTAATGGTTATATTTTTTCCTCTACTAAGAAAACTATAATTAAATCCGACTACTGTATTATTCTCAAACACAATATTTTCTGCGGTAGAATGCGTGCCAAAACCGCTATTCCCCCAAGCTAATTTGCTACTATTCGCTGCTGGCCCAGTTGCCTTGCTATTCCCGACATAGCCGAATCTAGCAGGAGTCACACCAGAAAAATCGACTGCACGACGAACATTTTTAAACGTACTGTTGAGCACTTTATTATAGGCTCCACTGCTGTCTTGAATGCCATATCCTGTATTAATTTCACGTGTAGTTCCTAAATTGATGGATGCTCCTGTTATCGTTGTACCATAGTTTCTATCTAACGCAATACCGACTGCTTTTGAATTTTTGACTTCTATATTAGTCAATTTTGAATCCGTCGTCCTACCGATATAAATCAAATCTACTTTTGAGTCAAACGGATGAGGATATGAAAAAGATAGATTACTCATTTCTAGTTTTCTATTTTCATATACATTTATGGTTATCGTTTCTTTGTTTACATCATAGGAGTCATTTAATGATTTTTCAAAATAAATTCGCTCAGGCTCTACTTTACTGATCCGTTGTAATTCACCTTTGCTTAAGTAATCACGATTATCATCTTCCCACAATTCTGATGATTGTAAATGCAGTAGTTGCCCTGGTTCTACTCCATTTGTATCAGTCACATCAATATAGTTTAATCCTTTTTTAGCTGAGCTTTTTAATATCGGATTAGCAACAACTCTATACTGAACATGCAAGGCTCTTTCTTTTGGTCTCATTGTCGTTTTTATGATATTCGCTTTTTTACTTGATGTTGTCGTAATCTTTGTACTGTGCTTTACCCTTAGCGGACTACTAATATAGTATGTATGACCACTTGTTAATCGAACATGTGTAGAACTATCCAATGCCATTTGCAGGGCTTCTGTATCATCTAATTTATCCGTTCCGTTTGCTCCATATTGCTCAGGTGTTACGATTGTTGATAGTACTTCTCGGGCATAAGCATGTTTAACGTTGATACATACTAGAATAAATAGAATCAAATAGACTATGACAAACTTCACTTCTTTTTTTGCTTTCATGCTTCCACCTTTTCTCTTAAACTTAACTCTCGCTACTAATTTTTACCTATACACTATTAATTATAGCAAAGAAGTGAGCCCTCTTAAATAGGTTTACAAATATACTAGAAAGTGAAAAAGGATTAAACATATTGAAAGCGCTATAAAAAATAACAGCCCGCACGACTGTTACTTTTCTTCATTTCTATTAAGATTTCATTTAAGGGATAGTACCCTAATACATATTACATCTTAAATCAATGCTAAACGGAGTTCCCGCTATATACGAGAACTCCTTTTATTGAAAAAATTTCGTATAGTTCCTTACTCTTTTACGCGTACGTAATCCGATCCACCGTTTCACGATCTAATCGTTTAATCACTTCAACAACCAATTTTACGGCATTTTCAAAGTCATCACGATGAAGCATAGCCGCATGAGAGTGAATATAACGTGTAGCAATACCAATCGAAAGGGCAGGTACACCTTTTGCGGTTACATGAATGGAACCTGCGTCTGTACCACCACCTGGAATCGATTCAAATTGATAAGGAATGTTTAATTCGTCCGCGGTGTCTGTTACTAAGTCGCGCAACCCTTTGTGTGAAACCATAGAGGCATCATACAGCACAATTTGTGGACCTTTTCCCATTTTGCTCATCGCTTCTTTTTCCGAAACTCCTGGTGTATCTCCTGCAATCCCAACATCCACAGCAAAGCCGATATCCGGCTGAATTTTGAATGTAGATGTTTTAGAACCGCGAAGACCGACTTCTTCCTGAACGGCACCAATTCCGTACACGACGTTTGGATGGTTTGTATTTTTTAATTCTTTTAACACATTAATAGCAATGGCACAACCAATACGATTATCCCATGCTTTAGCTAGCAGCATTTTCTCATTATTCATGACAGTGAATTCGAAGTATGGCACTATCATATCACCTGGTCGTACGCCCCATTCTTCTGCTTCCTCCTTGCTTGCTGCCCCAATATCAATAAACATATCTTTAATTTCCACTGGTTTCTTGCGTGCTTCTGGTGATAAAATATGAGGCGGCTTTGAGCCGATAACGCCGGTTACATCGCCTTTGCGGGTTACAATCGTTACACGCTGTGCAAGCATCACTTGATTCCACCAGCCGCCAACAGGTTGGAATTTCAAAAATCCATTTTTATCAATTTGCGTAACCATGAAGCCTACTTCATCCAAATGACCCGTTACGATAATTTTCGGGCCATTTTCATCACCTGTTTTTTTAGCAATTAAGCTACCTAATCCATCATTTGTAATCTCATCTGCATACGGTTCAATATACGTTTGCATAACCTTGCGCACTTCAGCCTCGTTTCCCGCAATTCCTCTTGCATCTGTTAAGATCCTTCAGCATCGTTAACGTTTCATCTAGCTTTACCATTATGTAGCCACTCCTTTTCATTAATAGCCTTGTTTTTGTCGCTCGTAATTGACCTCATTTTTGCTCACATACGCTTTTTCAACATCTGCTGCTGAAAAACCAAGCAATTTTCCGAGACGTAAGTATTCAGTAAACACCGTTTGGAATGCTTCCAATGTAATTTCGTGCTGAAACTTACTAATTCCTTCGTATAATAAAAGAAATTGCTCTGTTACATCTCCTTGTTGAATGGAGAACTCCTTAGGTATGCTCAATTTGAAGTTGTGTTCATTTGCCAATGATAAAATAAAATGAATCCCATCCACATATTCAGTAAGAATCGTTTCCTGATCAGATGGCCCTTTTAAACTCCAAAATTTAAAGCAGCGCGTTTCATTAGCAAGTTCCCCCAATTCCACTAAAAGCGCTAATATTTTGCGGGGGACTAAATTTTCTGATTGCAGTCCATGTTTCGTTTCAATATGCTCATCAAGCCCTGCCTGCATCATCATTAGTTTTTCAATATTCATCCTGTATCACTACTTTCTGCCTTTATGCTCTAAATTATAGCAAATAATTGAAACTTATTAAAAATTTGTGCGTAGATAATAGAAAAGCGGAAGGCACCCGTTCAGCGACGTATGGACTGGAGCGCTCCGTATGGAGATAAAGGAAACACGAAGAGCGTAAGCGATTCGATGTTGACTTATCGAGTGGAGGAGCGGGAAGTCCATTAGGCGCTGGGTGCCTGAAGCTAGACAGGTAGAAAAGCGGAACCCTATAAAGGAGTTGATTTTATGGCCTTATTATTACGTCTTATTTTGGTATTGTTCATTGTCTTTTTACTATACACAGCGATTAAATACATGTTAAGTCCACGGCGAAAATTAGAATTGGCCCATGAACAAGGAAAGTTTTTCTTTCTCGATGATCCAAAAAACATTCGAAAAAACTTCTTATTAACCTATAATGGCGTATTGTTTGAAGGAGAGAAATATCTTGGCACAACGGATCGTGCGTTCGAGGTAGTATCTATTTTTATTTGGCCTAAAAAAACAGACGATTTAAAGGGGTTGCAGCGAGATGACTTCCTAGCGATTGAAAATGCGGTAAAAAAGCAGTATCCAGCAGCTTTAATTGACTGGAAAAGCCCTGTGAAGGAATTTTTAGAGCGAGATTAAGAAGGATGATGCTTTTTGTCAAATAATCGATAAAAGAATAAACTCGAAGATAAATGAGGGATTTTTGCAGATAAAATGAATATATCGAAAATAAAGGGTTTCATTTCGAAAATAAAATAGCTATCTCCGAAGTGAGCACTTTAGAGATAGCTATTTTAGACTTTTTATCCCTTTTGTTTATAACGAAAAAATTCTTTCCAAGGAACGACGTTTTGTCGTTCTCTTAATACATACAGTAAAACCGTGAAAGATAATAAAATCATGACCATAATCGTTGGACTGAAATTCGTGATGGAATGCCCAAACACAGTATAAATAAGGGCGAGTGGAATGTTCGTTAAGAAAGATTGATAGAGGTAATTTTTTATTCCTTTATTCGATTCCATTAAACAAAGCGACAAAAGATAATAATGAATAAACGGAAGCAGTCTTAGTATAGCAATTTGAGGGCTATTTAACCGGTGACTTCCAAACAGCTTATCTTTTAGATGCAGCAATTTCTCTTTCGTTTTCGGGAATTTCCCAATAATATAATAAAAGCAAATATTCGATAAGGTTAACCCAATAATCGAATAAATCGTACCAAACACAGGTCCGAAAAGAACGCCGCCTGCGATACAAACGACAAAGACTGGAATAAATAAAGGCTGTCTAAGTATATGAAAAGCAATAAATATAAATGGTGTAAATGCACTGCCAGCTTGAATGTAGTTCAAAACAAGTATTAACTTGTCATCCATGTTCTCCCCCCGTGCCTAATCGTGTTGTCTAACGAAACAGTATGACGTTTTAAAGTTTATGATGAAGGAATATAGATGAGATATGAAAATTACTTATTAAGACAAAGCGAGCCTAATTCTCCTTTCCTTCATACATATACAAATCGCAAGCTTCATATGACTAATCCATAAAGTATACAAAAAGTAAAACAAGCTGAATAATCATTAAAATGGAAAAGCCGATACGAAAGGTAGGATGCTTCGTCTTATGGCGAAATTGAATCATTCCAAGAAAGGCTCCTGTACCGCCTCCAATAACGGCAAGCGTCCAGAGCCTTTTTTCACTGATGCGATACTGATGCTGACGAGCTCTCTTTTTATCCACACCCATCGTGACAAATGCGAGGATATTCATGATGATAAAATAGATTATAAGAGTCAAAGACAATCCCCTTTTCTTTAATGTATGTAAAAAGCCACCCTCTGTTACAGAGAATGGCTGTTATTGAAAATTACTTGTCTAATTGAGCTTTTGCAGCAGTTGCTAATTCAGCAAATGCTTTTTCATCAGCAACAGCAAGGTCAGCAAGCATTTTGCGGTTTACTTCGATACCAGCAAGCTTTAAACCATGCATTAAACGGCTGTAAGAAAGACCGTTGATGCGAGCTGCAGCGTTGATACGAGTAATCCATAATTTACGGAAATCACGTTTTTTATTGACGACGGTCACGGAAAGCATAGTTTCCTGACTTCATTACTTGTTGATTAGCTACTTTGAACAAAATATGTTTTGCGCCATAGTAACCTTTAGCTAATTTTATAACCTTTTTACGACGTTTGCGAGTAACAGTACCGCCTTTTACACGTGGCATGTTATTTCCCTCCTATTTAACTCGATAAATCGAACTTATTTAATTTGGTCTAGCATATGACGAATACGTTTGAAGTCACCAGAGCTTACAAGACCTGCTTTACGAAGTTTACGTTTTGCTTTAGTAGATTTGTTAGCAAATAAGTGGCTTGTATAAGCTTTTGAACGCTTAAGTTTACCAGATCCAGTTTTCTTGAAACGCTTAGCGGATCCGCGGTGAGTTTTCATTTTAGGCATAAGGTATTCCTCCTCATTACAAATTACTTTTCATTTTTTGGTGCTAATATTAAGAACATACTACGTCCGTCCATTTTTGGATGTGTTTCAATCGTAGCTACTTCTTTACACTCTTCAGCAAAGCGAACCAATACACGCTGTCCAATTTCTTTATGCGTGATTGCACGTCCTTTAAAGCGGATAGAAGCTTTCACTTTATCGCCCTTTTCAAGGAATTTAATACCATTGCGTAGCTTCGTATTAAAGTCATGCTCATCAATGGTTGGACTTAGACGAACTTCTTTCAAGCTGATCACTTTTTGGTTTTTACGTGCTTCTTTGTCTTTCTTTTGTTGCTCGAAGCGGTGTTTTCCGTAGTCCATAATGCGGGCTACAGGAGGCTTTGCATTCGCAGCAACTAAAACTAGATCAAGATTAGCTCGAGCGGCAATTTCCAATGCTTCGAATTTCGTTTTAATCCCAAGTTGTTCTCCGTTTTGATCAATAAGACGAACTTCGCGGGCGCGGATGCCCTCATTAACCATAGCGTCTTTACTAATAGTTAGCCACCTCCAAGGATATTTAGCGAATACGAACGTTTCGGTTAAACGGCAACGTCACAACTCGCTATCATGATTTGCACTTTTTTATTTTTAATTAATAAAAAAGTGTGGGTACGCAACGCACCCACACTGATAGACTCATTTAGAAAAATCCAAATAATCAAATCATGAACCCGTTAACTGCTCCATTAGCGTCAACCAGGTGAGAAGCGGGTGCCTCTGCTTTTCCTTAAATTCGTATTCAATTTACCTTAGAAACTATATCATACATATAGATGACTTGTCAAACAAATAAATCATGTTTCACAACAAAAATTATTTTATCAAATTTCCTGTCTTTTGACAACACCTATTTTTAAGAATGATACATTTATTTCTTCTCTTCTTTTTGTTTTTTCTTTTTGTCGATGGCATCCCATGCAAAAAAAGCAACCCAAAAAAGTAACACTGGAACAATGGCATATTGCCGATAATCCTCTAGGAATAATAAAATAATGATTGCTAAAAATGCAGGTCCGAACAATTTCATAAATTTTTCTTTTTGACTCATGACCCCAACCCCATTCTTACTCTAAGTTACGTAGCTATTTCCTTTATCTTAGAGTAAGAATAGAATTGTTTCAAATATTTCGAATAGAATCAAACAGCTTTGAAAGAGACACCCTATAATAGGTGCCTCTCAAAATAATTAACGATTTACCTCTTTCTTAATAGCAGCAACGAATTCTTCGAAGGAAATAGTTTCAGACTTTTGTTCACCGTATTTACGTACGTTTACACTACCTTCTTTGACTTCATTGTCCCCAACAACAAGCATGTATGGAATTTTTTGCATTTGTGCTTCACGGATTTTATAACCGATTTTCTCATCACGCGTATCTAAATCAACGCGAATACCAGCTGCTTGTAATTTTTCCTGAACGTCCTTCGCATAGTCAAGGTGGACAGCAGGTGATACAGGAATGACTTGAGCTTGAACTGGTGCTAACCAAGTTGGGAATGCTCCTTTGTATTCTTCAATTAAGAAGGCTACGAAGCGTTCCATTGTAGATACGACACCACGATGAATGACGACCGGACGATGCTGTTTGCCATCTTCGCCTACATAGCTTAATTCAAAACGTTCTGGTAGCAAGAAGTCTAATTGAACAGTGGAAAGTGTTTCATCTTTACCAAGTGCTGTACGAACTTGAACATCAAGCTTAGGACCATAAAAGGCTGCTTCTCCATCTGCTTCAAAGTAATCAAGTTCAAGCTCATCCATCGTTTCTTTTAGCATGGCTTGTGCTTTTTCCCACATCTCATCATCATCGTAATACTTCTCTGTATCCTGAGGATCACGATAAGAAAGACGGAATGAATAATCGGTAATATCAAAGTCTTTGTATACTTCTAAAATTAAATTTACAACACGCTTGAATTCGTCTTTAATTTGGTCTGGACGAACAAAAATATGGGCATCGTTTAATGTCATACCACGAACACGTTGCAAGCCTGATAATGCTCCAGACATTTCGTAGCGGTGCATCGTTCCTAGCTCTGCAATACGAATTGGTAGTTCACGATAGCTGTGAATGCCATTTTTATATACCATCATATGATGTGGACAGTTCATTGGACGAAGCACTAATTGCTCGTTATCCATGTCCATGACAGGGAACATACCATCTTGATAGTGACCCCAGTGACCAGACGTTTTATATAAGTCTACACTTCCCATTACTGGTGTGTACACGTGGTCATAGCCCAAACGTAGTTCTTTATCGACGATATAACGTTCGATGGTACGACGAATTGTTGCTCCTTTTGGCAACCACAATGGAAGGCCTTGTCCTACCTTTTGTGAGCTCATGAATAAGTTTAATTCTTTTCCGATTTTGCGGTGATCACGTTCTTTCGCTTCTTCAAGCAAACGTAAATGCTCTGCTAAATCTTCTTTTTTATAGAAAGCTGTACCGTAAATACGTTGCAGCATTTTATTCTTGCTGTCACCTCTCCAGTATGCACCAGCAATGCTTAACAACTTGAATTCTTTAATCTTTCCTGTTGACGGTACATGAATACCACGACAAAGATCAAAAAATTCACCTTGCTCATAAATCGTTACTTGCTCTCCCGCTGGAATCGCATCAATCAACTCTAGTTTGTATTGGTCGTCAATTTCATTAAAACGAGAAATCGCTTCATCACGACTGACTTCAATTCGGTTAATTTCTAGATTTTCGTTAACAATTTTTTTCATTTCTTTTTCAATCGCTGTTAGGTCTTCAGGAGTTAAGGACTCTTCAAGGTCGATATCATAATAGAAACCACCCTCGATGACTGGCCCCACACCAAACTTCGCATTTTTATATAAGCGTTTAATCGCTTGAGCCATTAAGTGGGCTGTACTATGACGTAGAATTTCTAACGCATCTGTTGTATCCTGTGTAATAATTTCAATGGTTCCATCTGATTGAATGGGACGTTTTAAATCATACAATTCCCCATTAAATTTTCCTGCAATTGATTTTTTCTTAAGACCAGGGCTGATTGATGCCGCAATGTCTTCTGTTGTTGTGCCTATAGTAAACTCCTTCACCGCTCCATCAGGAAAAGATATTTTCATTAATTCAGACATATCGTTCACTCCTTCTAAAGTTTTCCCTACCATATAGTAGTTTGCTCATTTCGATTGTCTAGCTACGTGCTCCCGCTTTTCTATGTACAAAAACCAAAGGTGGCGTGAACGCAGCGCACACTCATAAAGCCCACAGCTCCGTTACATTTTTCTCAAGCTCCGGGACTATGTAAAATATATGCGAAATTCCGCCCCTTTTCCATAGAAAAAGCCCGTCCCTGTTTAAAACAGGGACGAGCTTAATAAACACATGTAATAACCCGCGGTTCCACCCTCGTTTCATTTGGCTTATCTCAGCAAAATGACACTCGAAGCTTAGTAACGGTAGCTTTCCGTCAGCTCATAATCACCAAGATTGCTTTCCGAGCCGAAGTTCAGAGGTGGTAAGTGTTCTATCCGATTAGGAAGCTTACAGCCAAAGGCCTCCCTCTCTAGAAATCAGTACTAGAATACTCATGTCCTCATCATTACTTATAACATTCATATATTATGTAGCAAATTATAATGCTTACTTCGTGTAAATGCAAGATATTGATTACGTTTATTTTTATAAAGCTCTTACCCTCATGAATGTATAAAGACAAATCTATTATCTCACATCGCCTTTAGCGAAGTTCCTCGAATCCCTTTTCCTTAAACGCATCAAGTGGTAAAACGAAAGACCGTTCTTCAAAAATTCGTTTTACTGTTTGAATAAATCCTTGCTCTGTATCATCTGTATAAATATAAAGTCGTTCTGGAGCAATCGATAAAAGAGGAGCAAGTGTTACCGAATCAATATAAATAGAGCTTTGAGACAATAATTGCCGATCAATCTTCTCTGTCATTTCAACACGCTCAAGCTTGCGAAAAGAATGATCATAAAAATGAAAAGCATCGCGATATACGAGGTGCAAATAGGACATTTTCGGCTCACGCTTGTGCAAAAAATCCCTTAATGTTGCAATAAAATTTTGATAGTCCTGTTCTAATTTATATTCATCTATCGCTAGCATAGCGTATTTTTCTAAAGATTGATAAAAGGATTTTAAGCGGAAGGTTGTAAATGCATCAAAAGAAAACGAGTGCCGCTCTCTTAAAACCGGAGATAACCCCTTTCTAATCCACTGTTTTTCATCAGCAAACAAAAGCTGCTGAGATGCATTCTTCTTTCCTTCAAAAATCGAAGTTGCAAATTGTAAAATACTATCAATTTCGTCTCGTTCACGAAAATAAAATTTCTGAATAATAATTTGTTCCAAAGCTTGATGTAGCTTTTCTTCTAATAAAAAGCTATGAAACACATCTGTAAGTAGCGTCAACCACTGTTCAAGACGCTGCTCCTCAATATCTAATTCTATGCCTTGCCCTGGAATAAACCGAATAGACTCACCTAATTCTACGCTAAAACGATGGTTGGCCACCATCTGTAATAATGTTAATGCTTCAGCATCATTTTGAAACGAAATACGAATCACTCTATCCCTCCTAACCCGCACAATGTTTGCTTATATATATGGAACTGAGGGGTTATTTAGAAGTGATATATAACAAAAACTTCCGATGGTTTTTTCTGTACAGCTCTATTCCATTCTTCTTACATTTAGCAGGTAGAGGAATTCCGCGTCTTTTTCGCCTATCGTCTTCGATTTTCTCCAGATAGCTCAATCGGTTCTGCTAAATATTGAATTCGTTCCATAATACGTGCTGCCTTTACTTCTTCTTTCTCCCCTCGTTGGGAAAAAGTTAAATGATTCTGCAATTGTTTAAAATCAAAATTAGAGGTAAAAAAGGTTGGTAAGTTTTCAAGCATTCTAAATTGTAAAATAGGACCTAATACTTCATCTCGTCCCCAGCTTGTCATCGATTCTGCCCCCAAATCGTCTAACATTAAAACAGGAGCATTTTTCACCATTTCAATTTTTTCATTTAACGTGTTATCGCCAATTGCTCCTTTTAGCTCGCGTAAGAAATCAGGAAAATAAACAATTAATGATGAAATTTGCTTTTCAGCAAACTGATTCGCAATGGCTCCTAATAAATACGTTTTACCGACACCAAATTGTCCATATATATATATAGCTTTTTGCCTTTTGCCTGGTATATACTCTTGAATCAAACTAGTTACCTTGCTTACTAGTTCATAGCGTTCACCTGATTGATCATTTTTTAAAAAGTCTGCAATCGTTGCTGACAGAATATCACGCGGCACATATAAACTATGAATTAACTTTTCTCGTTTGCTTTTTTCATCTGCCACTACTTTTCGAGGACATACTTCATAATGAAGATCAAGTCCATTTCCTGCAATCACAAGCTTTGGATAAAATCCTTGCATCAGGTTTACACATCCATCTAAACTCGGGCACTTATCACACTTCTTACTTTGTGTGGAAAATTCATACAGCTTACCTAAACTTTTATCCACCATCTCACTCGTAATACTCGAACTATTTTTGTTTAAAAATTCATGGATTTGTTGATCTCCTAATACTTCCTTTTTTAACGCCTCATAACGTCTTTGAAACTGAGTTCCATTTGCTAGCTTATTCAACGCAGAATTAATTTTTTGCATCGAATGAGTCACCTCCTGCATTTAACTTGTTCACTTGTTCCCATATAGCTCGCTTACGTTCCTCAGAAATAGCCGGAATCTTCCTCTCTTGCTCGGGTTTCGCTTCTCCCTTAGCTTCTCCCTTATTCAGCCAATCTGGTACCATTTCCGTACGAATCGCTTTTTTATATCCGCCTTTATTCTCTTTCTTCCCGCTTTCTAACCAGCTTTGATATTTACGATATTCATTTCTTGCTAATTCCATCGCTTCTCTTACCGTTACTACATTCATTCGTGACCATTGACCTGCAATTTTTTCAACATAATTCTTAGGAAATTTCTTTTCTGCCCGCATCATTACATAGTCAATTAATACATTCACCACTCCAGGATTTAGATTTTGATTCAGCATTACACCTTCAATAATCTTCAAATCTGCTTCTACTACTTCTCCACCGTTATGATTATGCTTCATAACATCTAAAGGCGAAGTGGTTTCTAAGTAGCGAATATATTCTTCCTCCGGTGTCTGTGGCTGTGTAGTCTGTGTCCGATGCTTTGGAGGCTGAACGCGTTGAATGAGAGATGGCATATCAGACTGTCTTTCAATTTGGTACCAATCACGTGCCGATTTACGCAAGTGTTCCTCATCAATTTCGTCAGCAAAAACTGCTCCAATAGTTAACTTTTGCATCTCTAATGGATCAATTCCATACAGAAAAGCAAGCTTGGCAATCGTACTTTTTATTTTCGGTGTGAACGCTTTCTTTGGAACAAGGGATGGTTTTAATCCAGCCATGAATAGGTCAAAATTAAAGTGACTTTCAAATCCAGTTGGTTCGCCCCCTTCTTGTCGATCAATAAATTGTTGATGCTGCAGGGGCATTTCTTCTTCTTTTGCCTCATCACTTACATACAGCGAATGATCGGAAGCATACATTTCAGCAAATGTTTTGGTCACGTTGGTATATTCATCAATCGGGAGCATATCATCAGCAAAAAAACGCTTTAAACGATTATACTGAGCCTTTCCCACTCTTTTAAACAAATAAATATTTAGCATACCATCTGTAAAAAATTGCTTTGGAGATAGCGGTGGATTGATTTCATAGACAAATTGCCTTGCATCGCCTGTTTCTTTCTTATACACATTCAATAAGCCAATCCCTTCAAGCTGAAGTCTAGCCTCATAAATCTCGCGTAAGTTTAACCCTATCGTATTCATGAGTGAGTAATGATTCGTTGGCTCAGACCAAAGACGATTCTCCTCAAGCTCACTCCAAAATGTCATATATAAACTAAAACAAATCGGACCAATCAATGGTTGATAGAGCCGAGTTACAACTTTACGATCATAATCATGTAGCAGCCCGGCCGAAGATACCTTATATTGATCTGCGGGGAGTAATTCTTGCCAGTGTATCGACATCTTCATTCAAACCTTTCAGGAAATCCATTTATTTCATTCTCATCTACAGTATGAGCGAAAAAAGAGCCAAAGGAAAAATCTTTAGCTCTACTTTCTTTCTCTATTTATTAACTCTTTTAGTTCTTCAATAAACACATTGATATCTTTAAATTGACGATACACAGAGGCGAATCGGACGTAAGCAACCTCGTCAACATCAGCAAGCTTGTCCATAACCATTTCACCAATATGGTCACTTTTCACTTCCGAAATTCCTTTATTACGCAATTCTTTTTCAACATAATTCGTAATTTCTTCTAGGTCTTTTAATGGAACAGGACGCTTTTCACAAGCTCTAATTAAGCCACGAAGAATTTTATCACGACTAAATTCTTCTCGTGCACCTCCCTTTTTAACGACAATTAACGGTGTCTCCTCTACCTTTTCAAAAGTCGTAAAACGGAAGCCACAGGATTCACATTCGCGACGTCGCCGAATGGATTTACTATCGTCCACAGGTCTTGAATCGAGCACTCTTGTTCCATTATATTGACATGACGGGCACCTCATCATTTATCAGCTCCGTTTATGTACCTCTCTTTTCCCATAACGAGAGAACTCCATTTTTACTATTATCTTAACTAAAAGAAGGGGTAAAATCAATAAGAAAAGCGGAACCGGCTCGGTCAGCTCACGAAGAAAATAGGAAAAGACCCGGAAGGCGCTTTTTGCCTTACGAAGGCTTTTATCTTTTTCACAGTGAGCTAGCCGGTGGAGCTAGACAACTGCACTCATCGAAAGTGATATAATTTTGGTAATATAAAAAAAGAGATGCTGCTTGGCATCCCTGTTTTTGCAATCTTATAATGCATTTATTTTCTTTCCTTTAACTTGTACTGGGCCAAGGCCACGTGGTAATTCCATTTTCTCACGTGTTTGTGCATGTAATGCTTCCGCTATATAATCTGCCGCAATATTAGGATCTAAATCACCACATGTATATACATCGATGCTTGCATAACCATGTTCTGGAAAACTGTGTATAGTTAGGTGGGATTCAGAAATGATAACAACTCCACTTACCCCTTGAGGAGCAAATTTGTGGAAAGCTACTTCACGAATCTCTGCCCCTGATTTTAAAGCTGCATCAACAAATGTTCTTTCAATAAAATCCATATTATTTAACTTTTCAAAGTCACAACCCCAAAGTTCTGAAATGACATGTCTACCCATTGTTTCCATATTACTTCCCCCTAACATAATTTAGAAATTTTTATGAATAGTAACAACTACCACGGGGGAAAGTTAGTCCAAAGAGGTCCTAACCCTTTAAGTAGCCATTATGCAAACCTCTACTGGAGAAGTTCACGATTCATAGTATACGATGTTTACACCCTTTTCGCAACCAATTTTTGGTAAATAACTCGTGATTTATTTAGAAAAAAGTGGAATACACTCTCTCCTTGGCTAGACAATTTAAACATCATAAAAGCCTACTGAGATTACAGTAGGCTTTTATGATTATTCATTATCCAACTTGTACTTTAGAATTCTCCCCCAATTTAGCCGCAACTAAATGAACCAAATCAACAACTCGGTTTGAATAGCCCCACTCGTTGTCATACCAAGCAAGTACTTTTACTTTTCTATTATTAATTACCATAGTAGATAAGCCATCGATAATAGATGAATGTGGGTTTGTTGTAAAGTCTACCGAAACAAGCGGCTCGTTAGTGAATTCAATAATGCCTTTTAATTCGTTTTCAGCGGCCTCAATAAATGCTTCGTTAATTTCTTCAACCGTTACATCACGATTTAAATCCACTACAAGATCCACTAAAGAAACATCAGGTGTTGGTACACGTAAAGCCATACCATGAAGCTTTCCTTTTAATTCAGGAAGTACTAATGACAACGCTTTCGCCGCTCCTGTAGTTGTTGGAATAATGCTTGCCCCACACGCACGTGCACGTCTTAAATCTTTATGTGGGTTATCAATATTATTTTGATCATTTGTATAAGAATGGACGGTTGTCATTAACCCATTATCAATTCCAAATTTATTATTTAATACTTTAGCAACTGGAGCTAAGCAGTTTGTTGTACATGATGCATTTGAAATAACAAAGTGCTTATCAAGATCTAAAACTTCCTCATTAACGCCCATAACAATCGTTACATCTTCATTTTTACCAGGTGCTGAAAGAATCACTCTTTTCGCTCCCGCATCTAAGTGAAGAGCTGCTTTGTCACGCTCGTTGAATTTTCCAGTTGCTTCCACAACAATATCTATATTAAGTGCTTTCCAAGGTAATTGCTTTGGATCGCGGTTATTGATTAATTGTACTCGACGTCCATTTACAACAAGCGCATCATCTTCCACTACAATTTCCCCATCAAATTTACCATGAATTGTATCATATTTTAATAAGTGTGCTAAAGTTGTAGCTGGATAACTAGCATTGACTGCAACAACGTCCAAACCTTCATCTAAGATGGCCTTTCGGAAAACCATTCTGCCTATTCTCCCAAATCCGTTTATTGCTATTCTTGCATTCATTTGTTTGGACCCCCCAAATTAATGTTATACTTTTTCACTTCCTCATATATAAATAGTATAACACAATTAGAAGGAAATGTGCTATAAAAAGGCTATAATAATTTTAAAATAGTAATAAAAAAAGAAGAAACCCGAGGTTTCTTCTTTTTCCCAATGATTAACCATTCATTTTACAATACATTCCAGCTCATTAAGACGGACCGAACCTGCTCCTTGGTTTCTTCCAAATCTCCATTATTATCTACAACAGCATCTGCTAATGCTCTTTTTTCTTTTAATGGCATTTGTGAAGAGATACGAGCAAACGCATCGCTTTTCGATAAGTTGTTACGATTCATTAATCGCTCAAGCTGGACCTCCTCATCTACATAAACAAGCAACGTTTTTTCAACCATAAATGTGAGCTTGCTTTCAAACAACAACGGGATATCCATAAAAACGGTTTTCGCTCCATCTTGAAAGGCCTTTTCCGCTAACTCTCTCATTCTCTTTCGAACAGCAGGATGAACAATGCTATTTAAACGCAATCTTTTTTCTTCATTATGAAAAATAAGATTTCCTAATTTAGCCCGATCAATGCCTCCCCCTGGCAACAGAATACTCTCACCAAAAGCATGAATAATTTCATAATAAGCATCTTCACCTGGCTCTACTACTTCGCGTGCAACAATATCTGCATCAATAATGGGAAAGCCTAATTCTTTAATAAATGTGCTGACACTGCTCTTGCCACTAGCAATGCCTCCCGTAATTCCAAAAATATGTCCCATACTAATCTCCTTTACTACAGCTCCTATAATTTAAAAATACCAATCATAATCAGTAAAATCCCTGGAAGAAAAGACAAATGTTTTACAAGCCTTCTTTTTGAAAGAAGTTTCCCACTTTGCAGCCCACTCCAGATAAAAATGGAACTCATACAGCCAATAGCTACTGCAAGAATTAATGGGGAAATGCCAATCATTGCTGCCCCAATCCCCGCACCAAATGCATCGAGCGAAAGTGCTACACCAAGCACAAGCGCTTCGACACCATTAATGGTTCCTGATTTATCAAAATCGACATCAGTTGGTTTTTGTAAAATATGAATCACCACACCGAGTGATTTAATTTCATAATTAAAAATGATTTTTTCTTTTGATTGAATTTCAGTAGTCTCTTTTTCTTTTTTGAAAAATTGGAAAACCAGCCATATTCCAAGCAAAATTAAAATAATGCCGCCTGTTTTTTCGGCAGCCCCCTGAGAAACGTGCTGACTGATAAATTCACCAATCAACATGGCCACACCAAGACTAATAGCAGAACAAATGGAGATGACGACAATCGATTTAAACGGGATTTTCATACTCCGCATCCCTAACGATACCCCGACTCCAAATCCATCAATGCTTAATGCGACTGAAAGAATGATAAGTTGTAACCACATCGAAGAATACTCCCTTCCCATTCTGTTGCTACGCACAGTATATGGCAGGAGCCCATCCGATGTGATAAAAAGAAAAGCGGAAGGCACCCGTTCAGCGACGTATGGACTGGACTGCTCCGTATTGAGATAAAGGAAACACGAAGAGCGTAAGCGATTCGATGTTGACTTATCGAGTGGAGGAGTGGGAAGTCCAATAGTCGCTGGGTGTCTGCAGCTGGACAATTAGAAAAGCGGAAGTGCCTTACTCAAATATCTCTACTTTTCAAGTACCTGACAGGACGGACAAATATGGGTACCACGCCCTCCAACAACAAGCTTTTCAATCGTCGTCCCGCACTTTTTGCATGCCTCTCCCTTTCGTCCATAAACATATAGTTCCAATTGAAACATGCCAATCTGTCCTTGGGAGTTGACATAAGAACGAATCGTGCTGCCCCCTTTTTCAACAGCTTCCGATAACGTCGCAATAATTTCTTGATGAAGCTTCTCAATTTCTGATTCTGTCAATGATGAAGCCGCTCGCTCTGGATGAATGCCTGCACGGAATAGTGACTCATCCACATAAATATTTCCAATTCCAACAACAATGTTCTGATCAAGTAAAACAGGCTTAATCTTTCGACTTGTTTTCGCTAACTTCTCTCGCAAATACTTTACGGTAAAGTCAGAAGATAACGGCTCTGGACCAAGATTTATCAATGGCAAGCTATTCAGTTCTTGACCTTTTGTAAATAAATGCATCGTGCCAAATTTACGCACATCACGATATCTTAACTCCGTACCATCCGTAAAGGAAAAAATGACATGCGTATGCTTATCATACGGTTCTTCCTTTGGATATAATCCATACTTTCCTTCCATCCGCAAATGGGAAACCATTGCATAATCGTCTAAGGTAAAAATTAAAAATTTCCCACGACGACCAATTGCACGGATGGTTTGTCCAATAAGCGCATCTTGAAACTGCTCCACTGGCTCTGGCTTTTTAATGATGTTCGGCCAAAAAATGGCCACCTCTTTTATTTCTTTTCCTAATACAAGCTGTTCTAATGTTCTTCTGACTGTTTCTACCTCAGGAAGTTCAGGCATTTATGTCACCTCATAGGTAAAGGGGGCGGAGCTACGCATTCTATTTTTTATAGCCTCTACATTTGTAAAAAATCTTATTTTACTTAGGACTTGTTTTGTGCGGACTCCGCTCACGCCACCTTTGTTTTTTAACTATATTTTTTGTAGTCATTTATATTCACTTTGTTGCTATGTTGATTATTTTGCATCAAACCATGTTGGTCCAAAGTTGTAATCAACTTTCAATGGTACGTTTAATGAAATGGCATGTTCCATTTCTTCAGGTACAATTTTTTTCAAAATCTCAAGTTCTTCAAGTGGTGCTTCGAAAATTAATTCATCATGTACTTGGAGAAGCATACGTGTTTTCAAGCCTTCTTGCTTCAAGCGCTCGCTCATATTAATCATAGCTAGCTTAATAATATCCGCAGCACTCCCTTGAATAGGGGTATTCATTGCTGTTCGTTCAGCAAAGCTCCTTATATTAAAGTTTTGGCTTGTCATTTCCGGAATATAACGACGTCTTTGCAACAATGTTATACTGTACCCTTTTTGACGGGCCTCCTGAATGCTCCAGTCCATATAATCTTGTACACCTGGGAAACTTTTAAAGTATTTCGCAATAAATTCAGCTGCTTCTTTTCGAGTAATTCCTAGATTTTGTGATAAACCATAATCACTGATTCCGTACACAATGCCAAAGTTAACAGCTTTTGCTTGACGACGCATATTCGGTGTTACTTCATCTGCAGCCACATGAAATACATCCATGGCCGTTTTCGTGTGAATATCCATCCCTTCACGGAAAGCCTCCACAAGGCTTTGGTCATTAGCTATATGCGCTAGCACACGAAGCTCAATTTGTGAATAATCGGCGGCAAAAATAATCCAATCCTTTTCAGAAGCGATAAAGGCTTGTCTAATTTTACGACCTTCCTCCAAGCGAATAGGAATATTCTGCAGATTGGGGTCTGTCGAGCTTAATCGACCAGTCTGTGTAAGAGCTTGGTTAAAACGAGTATGTACTTTATTCGTATTTGGATCGACTACTTTTAATAAACCTTCAATATACGTAGATTGTAGCTTCCCAAGCTGACGATAATGGAGAATTTCTCTGACAATTTCATGCTTATCCTCTAACTTTTCAAGTACATCCGCTGAGGTTGAATAACCTGTTTTGGTTTTCTTTAAAACAGGAAGTTCTAGTTTTCCAAACAAAATCGTGCCAAGCTGCTTCGGTGAATTAATGTTGAAGGCTTCACCCGCTAGATCAAAAATTTTGGTCTCAATCGAGTGAAGGCGTGTTAATAGTTCTTGTCCCATCGACTTCAGCCTATCGACATCCACCTTTACACCTTGCCATTCCATTTCGGCTAAAATATTGGATAATGGTAGTTCAAGCTCCATTAATAAACGATACTGCTCATACTCTTCTAACTTCTCAATCATCGATTCCTTCAAAGTTAAAAGGGCCTTTGCCTTACGGGCAAGATGTTCACTTAATTCCGCCTGACCCGGGATTTTCCGCTTTGCCCCCTTTCCATAAAATCCTTCATCACTGATAAGCGGCGCTAGCTCTTGTACCTGTACAATCGCCGACACATCAGCTACCGATTCTGAAGGATTTAATATATACGAAGCGAGAAAAACATCAAAATCAATCCCTTTTAAATCAATATTTCGATGTCGAAGAGCCACAATCATCCGTTTCGCATCATATACCGTTTTATGCTTTGACTCATCCTCCGCCCACTTTTTAAAAGCATCCGATTGAAGCGCACTCTCACCAGGAAAATAAAAATGCCCATATTCGTTGCTAAGCGAGATTCCAATAATATCAGCATGATGATAATTATCCTCTAAAATTTCCACATACAAACCATTTTCATTGGAAAAGAGCTCATCAGTAGGATTTTGAATGATTTGAACATCAATCGGTTCTTGTGCAGCTTCTTCAGTAGTGCTTTCATTCATTTTATCCAACAAAGTTTGAAACCCTAACTCTTTATAGAACGCCACTACTTTTTCTATATTTATCCCGTTATATTCGGTCTCATCCAGTTTGACTTCGATAGGTGCTTCTCGCATAATAGTCGCCAAACTTTTACTTAATAGCGCTAACTCTTTATGCTCACTTATTTTTTCTTTTAGCTTCTGACCGCTGACATCTTCAATCGATTCAACAAGATGCTCTACCGTTTCAAATTGATGTAAAAGCTTCAACGCCGTTTTTTCTCCAACACCAGGAATACCAGGAATATTATCGGAAGCATCTCCCATCAAACCTTTTAGATCAATAATTTGCAGAGGAGACAATCCATATTTTTCTTGTACATGTTGGGGAGTATAACTCTCCATCTCGGTAATCCCTTTTTTTGTAATCGAAACCGTCGTTTTATCTGACGTTAATTGAGTTAAATCTTTATCACCTGAAATAACTTTTACCTCGAAGCCTTCTTGTTCAGCCTGCAATGACAGCGTACCGATAATATCGTCTGCCTCATAGTTTTCTAACTCATAACGCTTAATTTGAAAGCAATCGAGCAATTCACGAATAAACGGAAATTGCTCTGACAATTCATTCGGTGTTTTTTGACGCCCACCTTTATATTCTCCATACGTCGCATGTCGAAAAGTTGTTTTGCCCGCATCAAAGGCAACCAGTATATGCGTTGGTTGCTCTTCTTCAATAATTCGATTCAACATCATCGTAAAGCCATACACAGAATTGGTATACACACCTTTATCATTATTTAAAAGTGGCAGGGCAAAAAAAGCCCGGTACGCAATACTATTTCCATCTATTAATACTAATTTTTTTCCCAAAAAACTGTGCCCCCCTAATCAATATAGCTTAAACGCCATCCTAAACCGTTACGAAAATGTAGTTCCAAGAACAACGGCGGCGTGAACGCAGCACGCACCCATACCAGACCCAAACAAAACTGCATTTTTCACAAACTCTAGGACTATATAACATCTATGCGGAGTTCCGCCCCTTTACCTAAAAACCGCTCTTTTTCTTTCTCTATTCTACCATGAGAATGAGTGGAAAGAAAAAGAACGGCTATTGTACAAATTATTCAGTATATCCCATTAACAATTTAGCGTATGGAGAATCGGATGGTAAAATGATAACGCTTTGTTCACCAACCGTTTTTTTATACGATTCTAATGTTCTATATAATTGATAAAAGTCAGGATCCTTTGAAAAAGATTGATTGTAAATTTGCGCTGCTTCTCCCTCCCCTTCTGCACGAATGACTTCGGCATCGGCCTCCGCGGTTGACAGAAGCTCTTTCACTTTCCGATCGGTATCAGCCGTGATTTGATTCTTCTTGGCATCCCCTTTTGATAAATATTCTTGTGCTTTTGATTCTCGTTCAGAAATCATTCGCTTATACACCGATTCTTCATTTTCTTCTGGTAAATCTGTTCTTTTGATTCGAACATCAGTGACTAAGATTCCATAGTTATCTTGAACAAGCATCCCATTTACTTTTTCGGTTACCCGATCATTTAGGCTGCCTCTTGAAGATTTTTCATCATTGATAATCTCATCATAATTTAATTGTCCAAGCTCTGAACGGACCACCGAATAAATAAATTCCTCCATCCTTGCTTCGGCATTTTCAAGTGTTCGTGCATTCGTAATCATTTTCTTCGGATCATCAATTCGCCACACTGCATAGTTGTCAATCAGCATCCGCTTCTTATCCTTCGTATTGATCTCTGCTTCTGATACATCATAATTCATTTGATATTTTGGTAAAGTCGTCACACTTTGAATGAATGGTAGTTTTACTTTTAACCCAGGCGTATTATCAATTCTAACTACCTCACCGAATTGACGAACAACTTTGTACTCGCCTTCTTTGACGATATACACATTCATCAATAGAAATAAGAGTAGAACAAGCAAAATGATAAAGAACATCCCAACTTTCGTATATTTACGCCATGAAAAATGATCTTTCAATTTTTCTTGAAAATCAACGACATTTTTACTCATTGCTTGTTCCCCCTTTCTTTGGTGTTTCTCCATTCTTAGTTGTTTCCTGATCCTTTACTGCCGGCACTTGCGATTCCAGTGTTCGTAATGGTAGATACTTCAATGTATTTCCATCATCATTCATAATGTAAATTTCGGCATTTGGTAAAACTTGTTCAAGTGTTTCGATAACAAGACGTGAGCGCGTAATTTCTTGATTATTTTTATATTCTGCATATAATTTATCAAATACAGCGACATCACCACGAGCCATTTCTGTTCGTTTCTTTTTATCCCCTTCAGCTGCTGAAAGAATGGCTGCTTTTTCTCCTTCAGCCTCGTTCATTCGCTTGTTTTCATACTTTCTCGCTTCGTTAATTTTCGTATTCATTGTTTCACGAGCATCTGTAACAGCTGTAAATGCACTTCGGACATCATCATTCGGTAGTTCTACATCCTGTAATTTTACCGCTAATACGGAAATTCCAACATCATATTTTTCCATTAATTGAGATAGAAGTTCACGTACATCCGCTTCAATCTCTGCTTTTCCCGATGTGAGCGCATCATCAATCTTTGAACTACCGATAATACTTCTTAACGCTGCAGATGTCGTATTATATAAAATTTCTTGCGGATCATCTGAATTAAATAAGTATTTTGGTGGATCGGTAATTTTCCATTGTACAACAAGATCAGCAAGTACAATATTCTCATCACCCGTTATCATCTTTGTTTCATCTGGAAATTCAGAAATCTCCCCATTCTCCTCTTTATATCCAAACTGTAAACTAAACGTTTCTTTTGAGAGTTTCTCCACGGTTTGAATCGGCCATGGCATTTTAAAATGAAGGCCAGGCTCCGTTATGGTCTGTTCGACTTTTCCAAAGGTTAAAATCACGGCTTGATCCGATTCATCGACCGTATACCAGGTGGATACACCTATTACCCCCAGAATTAAGATTAACAATGCCATTCCAGTTATAGTTGATACTCTTTTTAAGCTAATGATAAAAATCCCCCCTTTTTTTTGCTCTTATCTTTATTTACGTCCAAAAACAAGTAAAGTTTCAAAATTTTCAATCAATAATAGAAAATTACTTATTCATTAAAGTTCCACTCCTTGTTATAAAAAAAGTGAAGACACCATGGTCTTCACTTCTTAAGCTGTTACCTATTTAGTTTTTTATTTAATGTAACCGTAAATGTCGTCCCGACACCTACTGTACTATTCACATTCACCTTGCCGTGGTGAATCTCCACTATATGTTTTACAATCGATAGACCTAGACCCGTTCCACCAGAATCTCGGCTTCGTGCCTTATCGACTCGATAAAAACGTTCAAAAATTCGAGAAAGTTCCTTGTTTTCGATTCCTATGCCAGTATCTTGAATAGTAACCGTTGCAACCTCTTTCTCTTCCGTTACACTGACAGCTACTTTTCCACCCACTGGCGTATAGTTAACGGCATTACTCAATAGATTGATAAACACTTGTTTAATTCGTGATACATCCCCTTCAATAATGGCTCTGGCTGGTACGTCCATTTCAAAGGTAATTTGTTTAGCTTGCATTCTCGTTGATAACATCATGCCTATTTCCTCTAGTAAAGCAACTAAGTCCAATTCTTCACATTGGAGTTCAATAACTTGTTGTTCCATTTTGGAAAGATTTAATAATTCTTGAATAAGCAATTGTAGGCGATTGCTTTCATTTAAAATAATGGTTAAAAAATAACGTAATGTCTCTTCATCATGTAATGCTCCATCAAGAAGTGTTTCTGAAAAACCTTTAATTGACGTAATAGGTGTTTTTAATTCATGTGATACGTTAGCAACGAAGTCTTTTCTAATTTGTTCTAGTCGCTTCAACTCGGTAATATCATGGAAAATTAATAAAATTCCATTCCATTCATCATGATTACCAATAATAGGTGCACCATATACTTCGAAATGTCTAGGTTCATTTTCTAGCGGCAATTCCATGTGGCGTTTCGTACTTTTCTCTGTCCGAAATATTTCTTCAATCAGAGAAATAATTTCTTCAAATTCAATGACATCGTGATACACCCGAAACATGAAATGTACAGGGTCTACCTTAAATAACCTTTTATATTCACGATTAATCAAAGTGATATAACTTTTATTATCAATAAAAATAACACCGCTGCCAATATTCTCAATCAACGTTTCTAATCGATCTTGATGCATTTCTCTCGAAAGCTCGGCTTCCTCTAAGTTACGAGCCAATATATTCAATGATGTCGTTAGCATTTTTGTTTCAGTTGAATTTGATACACTTGTTCGAGCTCGATAATTTCCCTGAGCAAGTTCAATAGCCGTCATGGTGGCTGCTTCAATTGGTCTCATATAACGTTTCGTAATAATACTTCCAAGTATCCAAATGATGATTAACGTTACACCCAAGCCAATAATTAAAATCTGCCACATCTGCTTATTCATTTGATTAATGGCAGAAACTTTACTACTATGTACGACAAATCCTTCTATTTCTTGACCTTTTTTAATGGTCTGCCAATAATAATGAAATACCTTTTGAGTATTAACAACTTCATAACCTGTCTCGCTTTTCAACCCTTTTTCTAATGTAATTTTGCGCAATACGCTTATAATGACGACTCGGATTTGTTATTTGCTTAACTCATTGGAGTCATACAAAATATTTCCTTCATCTGAAAGAATCGTTACATTTGAATCCATTAATGGCAACAAATCGTCCATTTTATTATCTCTTAAAAACTCACTAATTCCGCCACGAATTTCAATATAGTGAGCGATAAATTCTGTTTCGCGTTGAACAGTGTTATTAAATGCATTCATATAGGAATTTTTAAATAAATTTCCTAATAATAAACCAAGCATAATTAAAACGAGCATAATCATGAAAATAAACGCAATGAGAAGCTTCTTGCGATAGGTCATTTCTCATTCTTGTTTAGGCTCCTCCAGCTTATAACCATGTCCACGAATTGTTTTTATATAAAGGGGCTTTCTAGTATCTTCTTCAATTTTTTCACGTAAATGACTGATATGAACATCGACAATACGAGAATCACCTACAAAATCATAATTCCAAACAGCACTAAGCAACTGATCTCTCGTTAATACTCTTCCTTTATTCTTCGCTAAATAAACAAGCAATTCGAATTCCTTTGGTGTTAGTTCAAGCAAATCTTCGTTAAAAAATGCTTCATATCGATCTGGATATACTTTCAAGGCACCAATAATAATAGAAGATTGCTGTTCATCCGGTACTTCTGGCTCAACAACACTAACAGACTGTTGCGATCGTCGAAGAATCGCTTTAATCCGCGCAACTACTTCGCGAGGACTAAATGGCTTAGTCAAATAATCGTCTGCTCCAAGTTCAAGTCCAAGTACTTTATCAAATTCATCATCCTTAGCTGTGAGCATCAAAATTGGAACATTTATTTTCAATTGGCGAAGTTGCTTACACACTTCAAGCCCGTCAAGCTTAGGTAGCATTAAATCCAATACAACAAGTTCTGGCGTTTCTTCAATAGCTAAATGTAGCCCTTCCTCACCATCAAGTGCTGTAATGACAGTATAGCCAGCCTGTTCTAAATTATATTTAAGTAATGTTACAATAGATGGTTCATCATCCACTACCAGAATTCTTTTAGACATATATTCCTCCTGCGATACGTTCTCATTTGTTCTCCTTTTCATTTTATAATACATGTCATTATTTTGAAAGCGAAAAGAAAAACTGCCCCTGAAAAAGACAAATAGGCAATGGACTAAGCCACTGCCTATTCAACCTGTTTCACTGAACAGTTTTAATAAAATTTATTCTTTCTTATTGTAAAACTACCATAACATTTTTAACTGCTTCTGCAGAATTGTCAAGTGCAGCTTTTTCTTCAGCAGTTAAATCTAGTTCGATGATTTGTTCAATACCATTAGCACCAAGAATTGTTGGTACACCAAGGTAGATTCCATCATAACCATATTCGCCTTCAAGATAAGCGATGGTTGGAAGAATACGACGTTGATCTTTAAGAACAGCTTCAGCCATTTCTACTAGAGATGCAGCTGGTGCATAGTATGCACTACCATTTCCTAATAGGTTAACGATTTCTCCACCACCAACGCGAGTACGAGCAACGATTTCTTCTAAGCGATCAGCAGAAATTAATTTTTCTAATGGAATTCCACCAGCATAAGAGTAACGAGTAAGTGGTACCATTGTATCTCCGTGTCCACCAAGGACGAAACCTGTTACATCTTTAACAGATACGTTTAATTCTTGAGCAACGAATGTGCGGAAACGAGCTGTATCAAGCACACCTGATTGCCCAATTACACGAGTTTTAGGGAAACCAGATTCTTTGTACACAGTGTATGTCATAGCATCAACTGGATTTGTTAATACAATGATTGTTGTATTTGGAGAATATTTTACGATTTCTTGAGTTACAGATTTCATAACTTTTTGGTTAATTTGAACTAAGTCATCACGGCTCATACCAGGTTTACGTGCAATACCAGCAGTGATAATAACCACGTCAGAATTAGCTGTTTCTGAATAGTCAGACGTACCGATGATATTCGCATCGAAGCCTTGTACTGGACTCGCTTCTAACATATCAAGTGCTTTCCCTTTTGTTGGGTTTTCAGCTTGTGGAATGTCAACTAATACAACATCCCCAAGTTCTTTTTGAGCTAATAAAAATGCAGTTGTAGCCCCTGTGAAGCCTCCACCGATTACTGAAATCTTTTTACGTTTAGTCATCGTCATTTCCCCCTAAATGATGGTAATAATATACATGTATATATTACCACAATTTGAAAAAGCAGCCAATCAAGACTGGCTGCTTTTCCAAAAATGTATCAAGTATAAATTAAAGGTTTTTAATTAATTCGTCAGCAAACTCAGAACATTTAACTTCTGTAGCGCCTTCCATTAGACGAGCGAAGTCATACGTAACAACTTTTGATTCAATTGTGTTTTCTACTGATTTTGTGATGCTGTCTGCAGCTTCTTTCCAGCCAAGGTGTTCAAGTAAAAGCACAGCTGAAAGAAGAACTGAAGATGGGTTTACTTTATCAAGACCAGCATATTTTGGAGCTGTTCCATGAGTTGCTTCAAAGATAGCGTGTCCAGTTACGTAGTTGATGTTAGCTCCTGGAGCGATACCAATACCACCAACTTGTGCAGCAAGTGCATCAGAAATGTAGTCACCGTTTAGGTTCATTGTTGCTACTACATCAAACTCTTTTGGACGAGTTAAGATTTGTTGTAAGAAGATATCTGCAATAGAATCTTTTACAATAATTTTGCCTTCTGCTTCTGCAGCAGCTTGTGCTTTATTAGCAGCTTCTGTACCTTCTGCTTCTTTAATTTCGTCATATTGGTTCCAAGTGAATACTTTATCAGCGAATTCTGTTTCAGCTACTTCATAGCCCTATTTTTTGAATGCGCCTTCTGTGAATTTCATGATATTCCCTTTATGAACTAAAGTTAAAGATTTACGTCCTTCTTTAATTGCATAGTTAATTGCAGCACGAACAAGACGTTTTGTACCTTCTTCAGAAACTGGTTTAATACCAAGTCCAGAAGTTTCAGGGAAACGAATTTTCGTTACACCTAGTTCATTTTGTAAGAAGTTAAGTAACTTTTTGTTTTCTTCAGTACCAGCAGCGTATTCAATACCAGCATAGATATCTTCTGTATTTTCACGGAAAATTACCATATCTACATCTTCCGGACGTTTAATTGGTGATGGCACACCATCAAAATAGCGAACTGGACGTAAGCATACGTATAAATCTAATTGTTGACGTAATGCAACGTTCAATGAGCGGATTCCTCCACCGATTGGAGTTGTAAGAGGTCCTTTAATGGCAAGTAGATATTCGTTAATTACATCAAGAGTTTCTTGTGGAAGCCATTCACCAGTTTGATTGAATGCTTTTTCCCCTGCAAGAACTTCTCTCCATTCAATTTTTCTTTCACCATTGTAAGCTTTCTCTACAGCTGCATCAATCACGCGTGAAGCTGCTGCCCAAATATCTGGACCAATTCCGTCACCTTCGATATAAGGTACTACTGGGTTGTTGGGTACATTAAGTACTCCGTCTGTTACTGTGATTTTTTGTCCTTGTGTCATGTCGTCTATTCCTCCCACTTAATTTAAGAGGTTAGTTGGTCTTTATCTTTATTTACTTATCGAGCCAACTAACCTTTATCACTCACATGTATAATGTACTACAAATTTGTCGAAATATTAAATAGATTTTTTCAAAAATTTAATATATTTGAAAATTAACGATTTTCAATTGGAACATATTTTTGTGTATTTGGTCCAACATACTCTGCACGAGGACGGATTAAGCGATTGTTTTCATATTGTTCTAAAATATGAGCAATCCAACCAGATGCACGGCTTACAGCAAATATAGGTGTAAATAAGTCATGTTCAATACCTAAGACTGTCATACACAGATGCTGAGAAAAAGTCAACGTTTGGTGGTAGATTTTTTCTCACCAGTAACGATGTCATAAATTTTCATAGACATTTCATAATATTCTGGATGTCCAGTAAGTTCTGTTAACTTTTTAGACATTTTTTGAAGATGTTTTGCACGTGGATCTCCTTTACGGTATACACGATGTCCAAAGCCCATGATTTTTTCTTTTTTCTCTAATTTTGCATGGATATAAGGTCAACATTTTCAACAGTACCAATTTCTGTAAGCATTTTCATAACTTGTTCATTAGCACCGCCATGAAGAGGTCCTTTAAGAGCTCCAATAGCAGCTGTAATACCAGAATACATATCAGATAAAGTAGCTACACAAACACGTGCAGTGAATGTAGAAGCGTTTAATTCATGGTCAGCATGAAGAACTAATGCTTTGTTGAATGCTTCTTCCTCAATTGGAGCTGGTTCTTTTCCACTTAGCATATATAAGAAATTTGCTGCAAAGCTTAAATCAGCGCGTGGTGCAACTGGCTCTAAGCCTTTACGAATTCGTGAGAATGCAGTTACAACTGTAGGGATTTTTGCTTGAATACGGATTGCTTTACGATAGTTAGCTTCTTCGCTCATATCGTCTGCTTCTTCATCATAAAGAGCAAGCAAAGAAACAGCTGTACGAAGAGCTCCCATCGGATGCACTTTATCAATTGGGTAAGTTTTGAAGTGATTAAGCAACTCTGTTGGAACTGTTGCGTTTTCAGCTAGTTGTTTTTTAAACTCGTTAATTCAGCTTGATTTGGAAGTTTTTTATGCCATAATAGATAGACTACTTCCTCGAATGATGCATTTTCTGTTAAATCATCAATTGTGTAGCCTACATATGTTAGTGTATCATCAATAATTGAACTAACAGATGAAACAGCTGCTACAATACCTTCTAAACCTTTTGTCGCCGTCATACAAATCTCTCCTTTATTTGAAATAATCCCCTTTGCCCATTGTTCATTGTTCATAAATCATACGCTTCTAAGAAATAGCTTTTTAACCAACCACTTACATTTTTAGATTCAGAAACCGCTTTCTACTGAAAGCGTTCACATTCAAGACAGATAAGCGAAATTATAACTTCAGTTTTCATTCATAATAGAGAGCAATCTAAAAATCAATGTTTGATGTTCTTCTTAGTGAGCGCTTGTTTGGATAACTACTCTTTTAGAGGTTGCCATATAATGGACTCTTTTTTACTATATAGGGCAGTTACAATTCTTATTATAAACAATAATCACTATTTTGGGAATGAAAAGCGCTTAAATTGCGAAAAAAATGTTATTTTATTAGGAAAAATAGATACATATTCCACCTTTTTTTTTACATTTTGTTGAAAAACAGCGAGTAAAATCATATTTTCATAGATTATATTTATTTCCCCTCATAATTTGTTATTTCAAAAAATCAAATATTTGCATACACATATAAGCAATTCCTGCACCAATTAATGGACCAACAGCAACTCCTTTAAAAAGAGCAACCGCTAAAATCGTTCCAATAACTAAAGCCGTTGTAATATGTGGATCATGATTAAGTAAAATTAGTCCATTTTTAGCAATAAGCGCAACCGCTATTCCAGATGCTAATGCAATCCAAGCATAGGGTGATTTAATGGCTTCCCCTAGGTGCTTAAACCCAATGGCCCCGCTTGCAATAGGGACTAACACGGCAATCGTGATCACCGTAACACCTAAATTAATTCCTTTCGCCTCCAAAAACGGAAACACCTTCGTAGCTAAGGGTGTAAATTTAATCACCAATAAAAAAATAGCCGCAACTAATAGTGAAGTATTTTTGCCAAGCCATCCAATAAATCCAAGAAGAAGTAAGAATAAAACGGGCCCCATCTTTAACCTCCTTAACAAGCTCTTATCTTAATTATAGTACCATAACAAGATTTTACCTTTGAGAAGTAATTGTTTATTCACTATGGTCCCCTACTTTTCAATCGTTGGACATATGGTTACAATATATATAATACAAATATTTCCAAAAGGAGGGTGGCTGTGAATTTAGTTTATATTTACCGTTTTATTCGATTTCTAATCGTCATTGGAGGCATCATTTTCAGTATCGCTGCTCTATTTTACATGTTTACATTTACATACCCCTTTATCATTGCCCTTTTCCTTGCCTTTTTTATGAATCCACTTGTAGGTTTTCTCGAACAGAAAGTGTACTTCCCTAGAAGCCTTGCTGTTATTTTGTCATTGTTGCTTATTTTTGCTGCTTTAGTGGGACTAATTATCCTTCTAATCACCGAAATTGTTACTGGTACGAATTATTTAGCAGGCGTTATTCCACATCATATTGAAACTTTCGTTACTTATATTGAAACTTTCATCGCAAATACCATTATTCCGTTCTATAACGATACAGCGACCTTATTTAATCAATTGGATAGCACCCAGCAGCAAACTATTCTTAAAAACATTCAAAATATTGGTCAAAGCATTACTACAGATGTCAGTCATTTTATCCAGTCTTCTTTAAGAAAGATTCCTACTATCCTTGGATGGATTCCGAGTATAACAACAGGTTTATTTTTTTCGTTAATGGCTACTTTTTTTATTAGTAAGGATTGGAATAGGCTTGTAAAAATGTCAAATAAAATATTACCTCATAAAATTTCTTCAGATGGTAAAAAGCTTATTCTTGATTTAAAACGTGCATTATTTGGATTTATTACAGCTCAATTTACTCTACTTTCCTTCACTACTATTATTATTCTAATTGGATTACTTATTTTAAAAGTAGATTACGCGATAACGATTGCCTTAATTTGTGGTCTAATTGATTTTATTCCTTACCTAGGTACTGGTTCCATATTCATTCCTTGGATTTTTTATGAATGTATAGTAGGTGATACGAATTTTGCGATTGGACTAGCTGTCCTTTATATTATTGTGATTGTTCAGCGCCAGCTAATTGAACCAAAAATTCTTTCTTCAAGCATTGGTCTTGACCCACTTACGACACTTATCGCCTTATTTATTGGATACAAATGGTTTGGTTTTCTCGGATTGATCCTTGGTCCAATCGTCCTTGTTATTATAAACACACTTCATCGAGCTCATGCATTTCATGAAATATGGGCATTTATTATTCAAAAAAAGTAAGGAATTAACGCTTCATAGAAGAGTTAATTCCTTACTTAACATACACATGTGAGTAATTGAATAGACTTATGACATCTTATGTCTATCTCTTCAATCAGAAAAGATAGACACCTACATTATTTAGAAGATTGGAATTGTTCAGCTTCTGTTGAACCAGCAAGTGCTGTTGTAGAAGATGTTCCACCAGTTACAACTTGTGCTACTTCATCAAAATAACCTGTTCCAACTTCACGTTGGTGGCGAGTTGCAGTATATCCGTCTTTTTCACTTGCAAATTCAGCTTGTTGAAGCTCAGAATATGCAGCCATACCGCTTTCTTTATATCCACGAGCAAGCTCAAACATGCTGTGGTTTAATGCATGGAAACCAGCAAGTGTTACGAATTGGAATTTATAACCCAATTTACCGATTTCTTTTTGGAAGCTTGCAATTTCTTCATCACTTAATTTTGCTTTCCAGTTGAATGAAGGTGAGCAGTTGTAAGCTAATAATTTACCTGGGAATTTCTCATGAATAGCCGCAGCAAATTTACGAGCATACTCAAGATTTGGTTCAGATGTTTCACACCAGATAAGATCAGCATATGGAGCATAAGCAAGACCACGTGCAATCGCTTGGTCAATCCCTGGTGTTGTACGATAGAATCCTTCTGGAGTACGTTCTCCTGTAATAAATGGTTTATCCACTGGATCGATATCGTCTGTAATTAAATCTGCTGCTTCTGCATCAGTACGAGCGATAAGGATTGTTGGTGTTCCCATTACGTCAGCAGCTAGACGAGCAGAAATTAAGTTACGTACAGCTGTTTGTGTTGGTAGAAGAACTTTACCACCTAAGTGACCACATTTTTTCTCAGAAGAAAGTTGGTCTTCAAAGTGAACGCCTGAAGCACCTGCTTCAATCATGCTTTTCATTAATTCGAATACGTTAAGTGCGCCACCAAAGCCTGCTTCAGCATCAGCAACGATTGGTGCGAACCAGTCAACATCATTGTTTCCTTCAGAGTAAGAAATTTGGTCTGCACGCTGTAGCGTTTGGTTAATACGTTTAACAACTTGTGGTACAGAGTTTGCTGGGTATAAACTTTGGTCAGGGTACATTTGTCCTGCAAGGTTTGCATCAGCCGCAACTTGCCAACCGCTTAAATAAATTGCTTTTAAACCTGCTTTTACTTGTTGCATTGCTTGGTTACCTGTTAACGCACCAAGTGCATTGATGTAATCTTCTGTATGAAGAAGATTCCATAATTTTTCTGAACCACGACGTGCTAATGTATGTTCAATATCAATAGATCCTCTTAATTTAATAACATCCTCTGCAGAATATGGGCGTGTAATCCCAGTCCATCTTGCATCATTTTCCCAGCTTTGTTGTAATTGCTTTGCTCTTTCTTCTCTCATTTTACATTCCTCCTATTTATATATAAAATTATAAATTTATTTTTTCGAATATTATGACAATTTTTCGTATGCCGGATTTGTTAAGAAGTCAGCAAAATCATCAGCTAAACTCAATTCTTCAAACAACTTGGCAGCTTCGACGTAATGTCCTGTTTGGAATTCTGCTTCTCCTACTTCAGCTTTAATTTTTTCTAATTCTTCTTCTTTAATAGCAATGAATAATTCCTTCGTAATCTTTCTTCCATCCTCTAAAATTCCTTTTGGATGACGAATCCATTGCCATACTTGAGCTCTTGAAATTTCTGCAGTCGCGGCATCTTCCATTAGGTTATTGATTGGAGCTGCACCTCGACCACTTAGCCAAGAAGCAATGTATTGAATTCCTACATTTACATTGGTGCGTAAACCTTCTTCTGTTATCGTACCTTCAGGAACTTGTAGTAAATCCTTTGCCTCTACTTGAACATCTTCACGTTTACGATGGATTTGGTTTGGCTTTTCAACAAGTAAATCAAATACTTCTTTCGCTGTACTAACCATACCTGGGTGTGCTACCCATGTTCCATCATGTCCATCTCTCGCTTCACGTTCTTTGTCGGCTCTTACCTTTGCATATGCTTCATCATTCTTTGCTGTATCACCTTTAACCGGAATTTGGGCAGCCATACCACCGATAGCTGGAGCATTACGTCTATGGCAAGTTTTAATAGCAAGCAATGAATATGCCCTCATATTAGGCACAGTCATCGTTACCTGGGCACGATCTGGGAAAATAACATGATCAAGGTTTCTGAATTTTTTCAAGAAACTGAATATGTAATCCCAGCGTCCACAATTCAATCCTGCAGAATGCTCTTTTAATTCATATAAAATTTCATCCATTTCAAATGCTGCAAGAATCGTTTCGATTAATACAGTTGCTTTAATCGTTCCTTGTGGAATTTGTAACTCATTTTGTGCATATACAAATACATCATTCCATAATCTTGCTTCGTGATGATTTTCAATTTTAGGTAGATAGAAATATGGACCGCTTCCTTTTTCAATCAACGATTTTGCATTATGGAAGAAATAAATCCCAAAATCGAATAGACTACCTGAAATGGATTGTCCATCTAACAGTACATGTTTTTCTTCTAAATGCCACCCTCTTGGTCTTACTTTAAGAACAGCTGCTTTATCATTCAATTTATATGTTTTTCCATTTGGATTTTCAAAGGTAATTGTTCCACGAATGGCATCTCGCAAATTAATTTGACCCTCTATACAATTGGTCCATGTTGGCGAGTTTGCATCTTCAAAGTCAGCCATGAACAATTTGGCACCTGAGTTTAAAGCATTAATAATCATTTTGCGATCAACAGGGCCTGTAATTTCTACACGGCGATCTTGTAAGTCATTTGGAAGTGGATTAATACTCCAATTACTTTCACGAATATGTCTAGTTTCTTCTAAAAACGTAGGTAATTTCCCATTGTTTATTTCTGTCTGGATAACCTTTCGTTTCTCCAAAAGTTCTTTCCTTCTTACACCAAATTTTCTCTCAAGCTGTTCAACAAATTGTAGTGCTTCTGGAGTCAAAATTTCTTCAAAGCCTGGTTTCATTTCCCCTCTAACTTCTAACCCCTTTGCTTCTGTTAGCATATTTTGTCGTCACATCCCCTCAAAATTTCCTTTGATGTTATAATACAGTTATTTGTTTTTCTATTTGTATTATATAACACAACAAATTGTTTTGTCACCACCTTTTTCATTTTTTTCTAAAAATTTATTTTACCGGTGGAAAATAACATATAATCCTATTTTTTTCATATAGATAATGATTGTCCTAATACATAAACATTATTAAAACGATAAAAGGGACTATGCCTTTGGCACAGCCCCTTCCCTTATTTATATCGAATGATGGTTGCTTTCCCACGGTTCATTCTATTCATGATAAAGCGGATGACGAATGGTTTAAGTATATTTCGTGTAAACGGCAATAAGAGGATGATTCCAACAACATCTGAAATCAAACCAGGTAATACTAAAAAAACCCCACCGATTAATATACAAATTCCGTCGATTATTTCATTCCCTGGCATGTAGCCATATTGCATTTGTTCTTGAGCTTTTCGCCAAGTTTCCATTCCTTGCCTTTTCGCTAAAAACAGACCTAAAGCTCCTGCTACAAGAATAAGCAACAATGTGAACCAAACACCAATGAGATGACCGCTTAACAGTAAAACAGCAATTTCCATAGCCGGTAGCACAATGATTAACCAAAACAGATATTTCATGTCCATTCCTCCAGCACATTCTATATCACCATTATACAACTCCGGCTACCAACAAGCTAAAATTTATGATTAAAGTACTCTTGAATGACCATCGAAAATCATTCCTTGTCTAGCATCAACTGTAATGCTTTGACCTTCTTGTAAGATTTTTGTTGCCTCTTCCGCACCAACAATAACCGGAATGCCAAGGTTCACCCCAACAACAGCAGCATGACTTGTTAAGCCACCTTCTTCTGTAATTAATGCTGCACATTTTTCAATTGCTGGCATCATTTCACTATCTGAACCGATTGTTACTAAAATAGAGCCCTCTGTCACTTTCTCTAAAGCTTCTGCAGCTGTTTTAGCGATGACCACTTTTCCTTTTGCTGATTTACGTCCAATCCCTTGTGCTTTTAGCAATGAACCACCTAGTAATTGAATTTTCATTAAATTTGTAGTACCTGTTTCGCCTACTGGAACTCCAGCTGTAATAACGACTAAATCACCAAGAGATACAATACCCGTTTTCAAACTTTCATCAATCGCAATTTGTAGCATATCATCTGTAGTTGTTGCACTTGGTCCTAATTGTGGGTAAACACCCCAAGTTAAGGCTAATCTTCTAACTACATGTTCATTAGATGTAACAGCAATAATTGGTGCTTTCGGACGATATTTAGAAATCATTTGTGCCGTATGTCCGCTTACAGTTGGCGTGATAATTGCACCTACATTTAGGTTATGCGCTGTATGAACAACTGATGAACTAATGGCTTCTGCTACTTGATCTTTATTAATTTTACTTCTCTTTGATAAAATATCACGATAATTAAGAGCTTCTTCTGTACGTGAGGCAATACTAGCCATCGTTTGCACAGCTTCAACTGGGTATAAACCAGCTGCTGTCTCACCAGATAACATGATAGCATCTGTTCCGTCAAAAATAGCATTGGCTACGTCACTTGCTTCCGCACGTGTAGGACGAGGGTTACGTTGCATAGAATCCAACATTTGTGTCGCTGTAATAACTGGTTTTCCTAGGTTATTACATTTTTCAATCAATTGCTTTTGAACAAGAGGTACTTCTTGAGCTGGAATTTCAACCCCAAGATCACCACGAGCAACCATTAAGCCATAGGATACTTCAAGAATTTCATCGATACGATCTACGCCTTCTTGATTCTCAATTTTAGGAATGATTTTAATTTCAGCGCCACCATTTTGTTGCAATAATTCGAGAATTTCTAAAACATCAGACGCACGACGAACAAATGAGGCCGCAATAAAATCTACGCCTTGTTCAATTCCAAAAATAATATCAGATGCATCTTTTTCTGTAATAGCAGGTAAGTTTACTGATACGCCAGGAACATTAACACCTTTTTTATTTTTCAATGTGCCACTATTTAATACTTTTGTATGAATTTCTTTCGCATCTTTATCCACTTTTAACGCTTCAAGACCAATTAGTCCATCATCCAACAAGATTATTGAACCTGCTGACACGTCATCAATCAACCCTGCATATGTAATAGAAAACTTTTCAGGAGTACCAAGCACCTCATTCATGGAAACAATACAATTTGATCCAGCAGTTAATTCAATTGTGCCATTTTCCATGTTGTTTGTACGAATTTCAGGCCCCTTTGTATCTAGCAGTATTGCCACTTGTTTACCTGTTCTCTTTACAGCTTCACGAATATTTTGGATTCTAGCTCCATGCTCTTCATGATCACCGTGAGAAAAATTTAATCTTGCTACATTCATACCACTTTCAATCAGTTGAACGAGCTTGTCTACACTTTCACTTGCTGGACCAATTGTACATACGATTTTTGTTTTACGCATAACGATGTTTCCTCCTTAAAATTGTTCTAACAGTTATTATTCTAGTTTAATGATTTATTAACAAGTCCCATGAGAATCTTGGTAATGAAAGTCTCACTTTATATCGACAATTCCGCTGATAAGTCGTACATTTTTCTATCAATAGTATGTCTCTTTTTTAATGTTTCGATAATATCATAATCAACTAATTGGTTGTGTTCAACACCCACTGCCCTTCCACCTTTACCTTCTAATAGAAGTTCAACAGCTCGCGCACCTAACCTACTTGCAAGTACTCGATCTCGAGCAGATGGTGAACCACCACGTTGCACATGACCTAAAACCGTAACACGTGTTTCAAAACCGGTTTTCTTTTCAATCTCTTTAGCAATATCAATCCCGCTGCATACACCCTCGGCAACAATGATAATGCTATGCTTTTTACCTCGATCATGACCGCGGTTTAATTTCGCAATTAACTCTTCCATATTATAATTATACTCTGGACAAAGAATTGTTTCAGCACCGCCTGCAAGTCCAGACCATAAGGCAATATCTCCCGCATTACGTCCCATTACTTCAATTACATAGGTTCTTTCATGGGAACTTGCCGTATCGCGAATTTTGTCAATTGCATCTATTACTGTATTTAAAGCAGTATCGAATCCAATCGTAAATTCTGTACCAGGAATGTCATTATCAATGGTGCCTGGAACACCGATACATGGGTACCCCTTTTCTGTCAACGCTTGCGCACCATGATATGATCCATCTCCGCCAATGATAACAATTCCTTCGATACCTAACTTATTTAATTGTGCAATCGCTTTTACTTGTCCTTCTTCCGTTTTGAATTCTGGACAGCGTGCTGTATGTAAAATGGTGCCTCCCCGATGAATGATATCACCAACGGATCCTAAATTTAGTTGTTTAATTTCTCCTTCAATTAGCCCCTGATAACCATGGTAAATTCCACAAACGTCTAAACCGTGAAAAATACCCTTTCGGACAACTGCTCGAACAGCAGCATTCATTCCAGGAGAATCGCCTCCACTAGTCAAAACACCGATTTTCTTCACTTTTATCACCTCACATCATGATTCAAACACTGTCTTTCACGGATAAACAAATGCACCAATGAATTAAGCCTACATGATTATCAGTGAAAAATGAAGTCTCACCTTGCAAAAAGATATGAAAAATATATGTCAGATTCATTAATATTCTGTAAAAAACGTGTCGTTAGGAAACGACACGTCCGTAACTATAAATTTGTATACTGTTCTTCACTCTTATTTTCTTTGATTGACTTCTGCTGTGATTCTACAAACGTATATTGACCAATTTTCTTATATTTTATGTAACGCTCACTGACAAGCTCTTCACTGCTCAAACGAAGAAGATCTGGAAGGGCTTGTTGTAGCATTGTTCCAATCGCTTCAGCTTGCTCGTTCACATTACGATGAGCTCCACCCTTCACCTCAGGTATAATGCCATCAATTACACCTAAGCGATTTAAATCAGGCGCTGTAATCTGCATAGATTCAGCAGCACGTTTTGCTTGGGTAGCATCTTTCCATAAAATAGAGGCTGCACCTTCCGGGGAAATAACCGAATACGTTGAATTCTCAAGCATATAAATTCGATCACCAACACCTAAAGCTAAAGCACCACCGCTTCCACCTTCACCAATTACAATGCAGATAATCGGCACTTTCAAACCTGCCATTTCAAACAAGTTTCGCGCAATAGCCTCACTTTGACCACGTTCTTCCGCTGCTTTACCTGGATAGGCTCCTTTTGTATCAATAAAACAAATAATCGGACGCTTAAATTTTTCTGCTTGCTTCATTAAACGAAGAGCCTTCCGATATCCTTCCGGATGAGGCATTCCAAAGTTTCGGCGAATATTTTCCTTGGTGTCTTTCCCACGTTGATGACCAATAATTGTCACAGGTCGACCTTTAAACTCGGCAATCCCTCCAACAATCGCTTCATCATCTCCATAGTAGCGATCACCATGCAACTCGATAAAGTTTTCAAATAGTAGAGAAATATACTCTAGTGTTGTTGGTCGTAAAGGATGTCTAGCAATCTGGACACGATCCCATGGTTTCATGTTTTCGTAAATTTCATTTTCTAATTTTTGAAGACGATTCTCTAATTTCTCAATTTCAACAGATAAGTCTACCTCAGCAGTACTCGTTAACTCCTTTAATTCATCAATTTTCTTACGCAACTCGTTCAGAGGACGTTCAAATTCCAATTCATGGATCATAGAAAGTCACCACCCGGAGTATGAATTTTAAGAATCGTCGTTAGTGTTTCCTTTAATTCCTTACGGTTAATAACAGCATCTAATTGACCATGTTTTAATAGAAATTCTGCTGTTTGAAAATCTTCCGGTAATTCTTCACGAATCGTTTGTTCAATAATTCTCCGTCCAGCAAAACCAATTAGCGCTCCTGGTTCGGCAAGATTCATATCTCCAAGTGAAGCAAAACTAGCAGAGACCCCTCCCGTTGTCGGATGAGTCATAATTGAAATAATAAATCCACCTTGATCACTGAACATTTTTAGGGCTGCGCTTGTCTTGGCCATTTGCATTAAACTTAACACACCTTCTTGCATGCGAGCACCACCTGAAGCTGTGAAAATAACAAATGGAATTTTAAGATCAGCTGCTCTTTCAATAGCTCTCGTAATTTTTTCTCCAACAACAGACCCCATACTCCCCATTCGAAAATTAGAATCCATAATCGCCGTTGAAACTTGGTATCCATTGATGGTACCTACCCCTGTAACAACCGCTTCGTTTATTTTAGCTTTTTGTCGATCTTTATCCAACTTTTCTATATAATCAGGAAATTGGAGTGGATTTACAGAAATCATCTCTTGGTCAAATTCTGTAAAACTTCCCTCATCAAATAGACTGGCTATTCTCTCAAATGACGACATTGGATGATGATAGTCACAGTGAAGGCATACTTTCTGATTTTGTATTAACTCTTTCGTATACATGATTTTTTTGCAGCCAGGACATTTAGTCATAATTCCAGCCGGAACATCTTGCGCTTCCCTATTAGATGGAATCGTTGCATACTTCTTCTTGGATTTTGCAAAAATATCTTTAAGCAAACTCAATCCTCCCTTTACCGCCTAGTCTATGCATCAATCTTGTCCCATACTTTATCAGAATCGTAATTAATACTGTGTAAAATCTTGTCACTCACTCTTCGACATCTTTCTGATAAGCCTTGAATATGTCGCAATCACTTGATTTATATCACGTTTTTGCAAATATGTAAGTAAGGTTAAATATGTCTCTTTAGCAATCTTTGTATTACTAAAGGTCGAGGCCTTTGCATAGCTATTAACGATTCGCCAAATTCTTTCTAGCAGACGGTTGGGATTACACATGGCGACTTTCAGAAAAAAATCTTCATCAGTGAAATCCGTTTGCTTGACCCAACTCATAAATTGATTAAGCTCATCATCGGTTGAGTGAGAAATAATAAGCCGCAAGCAATCAATTTCTAGACAATGCTTTGTTTCTGCTAGATCTTCATTTACTTTTTCATTTTGTAAAAAAAAGGTTCCAAGGAGCTCCACTAGTCTGTGCTCCTGGAAATCCTTAATAAACGTCCCTTCTCCGCGTCTTGTTTCAATAAGCCCTAAGAGTTCTAGTGCTCTTAACGCTTCACGAACAGAGGAACGTCCAACATGTAGACGTTCCGAAAGTTCTCGTTCTGATGGAATTTTATCACCTGGTAATAAACCAGTCGTATCAATGATTTTACGCAAACTCTCCACTACATCAAGATAAACTTTAGAAGAGTAAGATTGCTCACTCAAATCAATTACGCCTCAACTTTCCCGATAGCACTGAGTCTTCTTGTTTTTGCTTTGATTTCTTCAGGATCTACTTTAATTCTTGCTACTCCTGTTTCCATAGCAGCCGTTGCTACCGCTGCTGCTACTTCAGGTGCTACTCGTTCATCGAATGGTGCAGGAATCACATAATCCTCATGAAGTTCGTCCTCTTTAATTAAACTAGCAATTGCACGAACGGCAGCTACTTTCATTTTTTCATTAATATGAGTCGCACGAACATCTAAAGCTCCACGGAAAATTCCTGGGAAAGCTAGCACATTATTTACTTGGTTCGGATAGTCAGAGCGGCCTGTACCGACAACTTTTGCCCCTGCAGCTTTTGCATCCGCAGGCGAAATTTCTGGATCAGGGTTAGCCATCGCAAAAATAATGGCATCTGTATTCATTGTCTCGACCATTTCCTTCGTTAAAGCTCCAGCAGCAGAAACGCCGATAAACACATCTGCTCCCACGATTACTTCTTCAAGTGAGCCTGATACTTTCTTTCGATTCGTAACAAGGGCAACTTGTTCTTTAATTTCATTCATTCCAATTGGGCGGCCTTCATAAATAGCTCCCTTAGTGTCACACATAATAATGTCACGAACTCCATAGCTGTATAACAATTTAATAATTGCAATTCCAGCTGCTCCAGCGCCATTTGCCACTATTTTAATTTCTGACATTGATTTACCAACAATACGCAGTGCATTTACTAACCCTGCAACTGTAACAATAGCCGTTCCATGTTGATCGTCATGAAAAACAGGGATATTTGTTTCTTTTTTTAGTCTCTCTTCGATTTCAAAGCAGTTTGGAGCTGCAATGTCCTCTAAATTAATTCCACCAAATGTAGGTTCTAATAGTTTTACTGTTTCTATAATTTTATCCACTTCAGTCGTTTTTAAACAAATTGGAAACGCATCGACCCCTGCAAAGCTTTTAAATAATACCGCTTTTCCTTCCATAACAGGCATTGCTGCTTCAGGACCAATATTTCCTAGCCCTAGGACAGCGGTACCATCAGAAACAACTGCTACCGTATTCCCTTTCATTGTATAATCATACACCGTTTCTGGTTTTTCATAAATTTCCTTACACGGTTCAGCAACCCCAGGAGAATAGGCAAGGCTTAAATCATTTGCATTTCGAACAGGTACTTTTGTTACTGTTTCTAGTTTTCCTTGATTAATACGGTGCATATGCAGTGCTTCTTCTCTTAAATTCAATTGGCTCACTCCTTGGACTAATTAGACAACGTTTGGATATAACTTGAACTAAAGTGGTCAGACCACGTTATACTACTCACAATATTAACATAACTATTGCAGTTATGAACAGTTATTCTTGTCTCAGAATAACGTTCTCCATCCCCACTATTTCAATTAATCGTTTTTTAAGGTGCTCATTGGGAGTAACCCAATCCCATAATGATAGCTGTACATAGCGACTTTCACGTTCGTAATACAGCATCACTTTCGTATTGCCGTGATGTTGTATTAGATTTGTTTTGATTTTTTGTAAAACATCTTTTGTTTGACGATCGCTTTCTATTTTGATAAAAAGCGTGCCTGCTTTTGCATTGGCCATCTGCTTAGCTTCAGCGAGCGAATACATGTGCTGGACATTTACCTGGGGTTTTCCATCGCGTTCTTCTAATAGACCTTGAATCATGACAATTGTACCTGTCTGAATCTTTGCAACGAAGTTTCGATAACTAGTTGGAAATACAACTGCATCGAGATCGCCTTCTTCATCACTAACTGTCAGAAAGGCCATTGTCTCACCCTTTTTCGTCCGAATCTTCTTTACTGCCGAAATGTAAACACCAAGCAATATTTTGACTTCCTTCTTGCTTGTTACTTCTTCAATCGACATACAGCCAAAATGCTTAAATAGCTTTCGATAACTAGTAACTGGATGATTGGATAAATAGAGACCCAGTACTTTTTTTTCTAACATAAGCTTTTCTTCCAAAGTGATAGGATCTGCTTCCTCATATTTCGGTTGAAGTGAAAACTCTCCATCTCCAAATAGATCAAACAAATCATCATCTGGCTTCATTAATTCGGCATGATTAAGGGCAACATCAAGGCTAGCAAACAGCGTGGCTCGATCCTTGCCAAATTCATCAAAAGCGCCTGAATGGACAAGAACCTCTAATATTTTTCGATTTACAATTTTTCCTGATACACGTATACAAAAATCAAATAAATCATTGAATTTGCGAATTCGACGTGCAGTGAAAATGTCTTTTAGTACTGTACCGCCAACCCCTTTTACTGCACCAAGACCGTATCTAATTCCATCTTGATAAACTGTAAACGAATACGTACTAAAATTAATCGAAGGTACATATAGCGTAATCCCTAACTTTTTAGCCTCTCGCACATATTGAGCTATTTTTTCATGATTTCCAATTGCCGATGTCATGAGTGCCGCCATGAAATAAGCTGGATAATGTGCTTTTAAATAAGCTAATTGATATGCAATTACGCTATACGATACCGCATGGCTTCGATTAAATCCATAATTTGCAAAGCGAATAATAACATTATATATGTTTGTCGCCGTTTTGTCGGAATAATCTTTCTTTTTTGCACCACTTATAAAATGATTTCGCTCTTTTTCTAAAATATCCTTCTTTTTTTTTGAAACAGCTCGACGTAACAAGTCAGCATTCTCCAAGCGAAAATCCAGCAAATTTCGACGCAATTTGCATAATTTGCTCCTGATACACAATAATCCCATAGGTAGATTCAAGTATCTCCTTTAAATCCTGATGAGGATAATCAATCGGTGCTAATCCATGTTTTCGTTCAATAAATTGCCCGATATTCTCCATTGGACCTGGTCTATATAAAGCGTTCACAGCAACAAGGTCTTCAAAACTTGAAGGTTTTAACCTCATTAGTACTTTACGCATTCCCTCCGATTCAAATTGAAAGATACCAGTAGTCTCTCCTTTTCCAAATAGGGCAACGGTAGCAGCATCGTCCATTGGAATTTTGGCTAGCTCAATATCTTTGCCTGTTCCTTTTTTGATATTTAGTAGCACATTTTCAATTAACGTTAAGTTTCGCAACCCCAGAAAATCCATTTTTAACAGACCGAGTTCTTCAAGCAAATCCATGGGAAATTGAGTTAAATAAATGTCCTCATGTCCCGATTGAATCGGAATTATGTCTGTTAGCGGCATTTCACTAATAATCACGCCAGCAGCGTGCGTGGAAGTATGGCGTGGTAATCCTTCAAGCTTTATCGCTATTGAAAATAATTGTTGATGAAGCGTGCTTTCCTTAACAAATCCTTGCAACGATTTGGACTCCTGATATGCCTCTTTAAGCGTGATGCCAAGGCGATTTGGAATCATTTTTGATAATGCTTCCTGCTCTTTCATATCCAAGCCGAATACTCGCCCTGTATCCCGTAATGCTGCCTTTGCCGCCATTGTCCCAAACGTAATAATTTGAGCAACATGCAATTGACCATATTTTTTCGCCACATAGGCAATCACTTCTTCTCGACGGTGGTCTGGAAAATCAATATCAATATCAGGCATCGTTACCCGCTCAGGATTTAAAAATCGTTCAAATAATAATGAATGTTGGATGGGATCGACATTCGGTAATTTGAAGCACATAGGCAACTATGGAACCAGCCGCCGAACCACGCCCTGGTCCCGTTAAAATATTATGATTTCTCGCAAACCTCATAAAATCCCATACAATGAGAAAATAATCACTAAATTTCATCCGTTTAATGACCTCTAATTCATAGCGAAGACGTTCTATATATGAATGCGGTGGATTTGGTTTCCTATCTTGCAGACCTTTCCAACAAAGTTCCTCGAGCATATCATCACTATCTATGCCAGCAGGGGTGTGGATATTTTGGCAGAAGCGAACGATGAAACGGAATCGCTAATTCGCATTGGGAAGCAATATAAAGTGTATTTTCCAATACCTCCCGTTTATCTATAAATCGTTCATTCATCTCTTGCATGCTTTTTAAATAAAACTGTTTAGAAGGCATTTTCTCTCTTTCTTCATCAGCAAGCTTATGTCCATTGCCTACCGCTACTAACACCTCATGGGCAAGAGCATCATCCTCTTTCAAATAATAGACCGGATTAGTCGCTACCACCTTTACTCCCATTTGTTTTGCCAATTGTTCAACCGCTTCATTTCGCGGCTCTTCTCCTGAAACATCAAGACGTTGAATGGATAAATAAACCTGTTTAGGGCCAAATATCTCAAGAAGTTGCTTCGCTGCAATAGTGGCCTCCTCAATTTTTCCCTCTACTAAATGTTGTTCAATTCTCCCTTCCGCACCTGGAGATATAGCAATTAATCCATATGCATAGGCCCTTAACCAATTTGAAGGTAACCCCTGCGGTGATTTCGTTTGAATGGCGCTACTAATTTTCACTAAATTGTGATATCCCTGAAGATTTTGTGCTAGTAAAATAAGTGGATGCGCTACTTCCTCATCATCTAGAACATCTGCAAGAACACCAATAATAGGCTTAATTCCAGCCTTTTGGCATTCTTTATAAAAATAGAGAGAGCCATACATCACATTTCGATCACATAACGCTACACTCGTCATACCGTCCATTTTTGCTTGAGCAACAAGCTCCTCAATTTTTATCGTTGAGTTAAGTAAACTATAACCGCTCTGAACATGGAGATGAGTAAACAAATCTTTCTCCCCCCTTTTTAAGACCTATTTTTCTTTATTATAGAGGGTATTACCAAAAAAGAAAATATGTTCTCATTCGAACTTCTATCATAACACTAACCACTAGTCCATATAGTTTAGTATAAGAAAAGCGGAAGGTGCCCGTTTAGCGACGGATGGACTGGACCGCTCCGTATGAGATAAAGGAAACACGAAGAGCGCAAGCGTCGATGTTGACTTATCGAGTGGAGGAGAGGGAAGTCCAGTAGTCCCTGGGCGCCTAGAGCTAGACAACGAAAAGCGGAACCGGCTCAGTCAGCTCGCGAAGAAAACAAGTAAAGGATGATGGAATTTGAATGAAGCGTTTATGCCAGCCTTTATTAATAGTTACTTTATTTCACTTGGTGTATTACTAGGAGGTGCATTAATAGGTGGGCTTTCCGCTTTTTTTACTGGACAAGCACCGATGACAACTGTATTTCACATATCTGATAATTTACGGATTTGGGCAATTGTTGCGGCAATTGGAGGTACATTTGATATGATGTATACCTTTGAGCGAGGTATTTTCGACGCACAAACAAAAGACATCGTCAAACAAGTTCTGTTAATCTTATCAGCACTAGGCGGAGCACAAACGGGAGCCCTCATTATCAAATGGTTCACCCAGGGGTATATATCATGAGAATTCCTCCTTTCTTCAATAATCCAAGTTGGCAACGATTTTTTGCAGGAGTAATAATCGGAGCCATCATTAGTTGGGTTATTTTCTTTTATATGTTTGGCATTCAGCAAGAAAAACAAATCCGAATCATTCAAACACAAAAAGAACAAATAGAAGATTTAAATAACAAAATCGCCATTTGGGAAGAAGATTATCAAAAGTTAAATGAACAAAACGAAAAAGTATTAACGATTCAAGAAGTCCAGGTAAAAATTAATAACGGAAAAGCCTACAACCTTGATAAATTAAGCGTCGTCGAAGCAGAAGATGTCATTCGTGATGACCTCGCCTCCTTGATTGCCAAAGACGTCAAAACTATCTACAACAGTAAAGGATTACTAAAAAAATCAATTGAAAATAAATTCGTCACAATAAACAAAAAGCAATATCGCTTAGAAGTAGTCGAAATCATGTTTTATACGGAAATGTATATAGAGGTAAAGTTAAAGAGAATAAGCTAAATTTCTTATCCTATGCAAAAACTCCCTAACGTCTATACAAACGTAGGGAGTTTTTGGTTTACAACTTACATAGAACTAAGCTCATGAGCCGAATTAGATTCTGTATCTACAACCAAGGTACTAATAGGGTGAGCAAGAGATACACCCTCTTCTTCTAGAATCTCTAGAATTCTAAAGTTCACTTCTTCTTTTACTTGCAAATACTCTCCCCAAACGGTAGATGTAGTAAAGAAATAGATAAAAATATCAAGGCTATTCACATCAAATTGATCAAATTTAACAAAAATCGTTTCTTCATGAACTCCAGGATGATTTCGGATAAACGTATCTACTTTTTTAACGACCTCTTGAATCTTCTGTTGCGGTGTATCAATTTGCAGACCTAGATGAAATGTCGCTCTTCTTTTCCCCATTTTACTCCAGTTCGTAATGACTGCGTTGGCTAAGGTAGCATTCGGAACAGTCGCTACGGCTTGTGTAAAGGCCCGTACTCTTGTACTACGAAATGTAATATCTTCAACCGTTCCTTCCACATCCGCCGTTTGAATCCAATCGCCAATGGAAAACGGTCTTTCCATAATAATGACCATGCCACCGAAGAAATTAGCGACTGCATCTTTAGCTGCAAGCGCAAAAGCCAATCCCCCAAGACCTAATCCTGCAACAAATCCATTGACATCATAATCAAATTCTTGAGCGATAATACTGAAACTAATCGCAATAATGACAAAACGTAAGCCTTTGGATAAAAACGGAATCAAAATCTGATCCATATTAATGTCAAATCGATTTCTTATCTTTTCAAAAATAACGGAAGTGGCCGAAGAAAAATTATATAATCCCCAACTAATCGAAAAAATAACAAGCGATCGAAAAATCTTAATAATTAATGGATTTGATTGATCAATATATGGAAAATATCTAATCGCTACATATAAGCCTACAACAATAAATAAAAAACCAATAGGTTGTTCAATCGAATTAAATGTATGCGAAAAAAAAGGAGTTCGGGCCTTCTTGCTTAGCCTTTGAATAAATTTAAATATAGATGTCAAGAAAATCTTCCGTAGTAAAAACACTGCTAACAAAATACCAATGGAAATGCCTATATTTCTTAAATTTTCGATATCATAATTTACAAACATTCATTTTACTCCCTCCTTTACTATCAGCCAAGCCGTCCTGTTTCGCTTAGTTCAATAGAGACTTCTTCCTATGCATGTTGATTTAATTGCTCTAAGTCAGCGAGTATTAGGTCAACGTCATCCCAAGAATGGATCGATGTACCAGCTGCAAGCGGATGTCCGCCACCATTATATTTTTGAGCAATCGTATTAATAACAGGTCCTTTTGAACGGAAGCGCACGCGAATTTCATTTTCCTCTTCAATAAAGAACACCCATGTATTCACACCTTTTATCGACCCAAGTGAACCAACTAGTTGAGACGCTTCAGATACTGTTACTCCAAATTGATTGATAATTTCTTTGGTGATAATCATTTTTCCCGTCCCGTTTGGCAGCACCTCAAAATGCTGAAGCACATAACCATTTAAACGAACAACATTTTCATTCACATCATACATCTCTTGGAACAATTGTGGGCGAGCAAAATTATAATGAATCAGCTCACTCGCGTAGGCAAATGTTTTTTCTGTTGTATTTTGGAATAGGAAACGCCCTGTATCTCCTACAATTCCACCAAATAATAATCTTGCCCCTTCATCACTCATCTTCAGTCCTTGTTCTTTTCCTGTCAGGTAAAATTCATAAATCATCTCAGAGCAAGAGCTTGCATTTGTATCAACCCATAGCAAGTCGCCATATGGATCTTCGTTTGGATGATGGTCAATCTTAATCAATTTAGCCCCATTTTTATAGCGGATATCATCTATTCGTGCTGTATTTGCTGTATCACAAACGATGACAAGTGCCCCTTCATATGTTTCATCTGAAATATCATCTAATCTCCGTAGATAGTTTAACGATGGATCTTCTTTTCCGACAGTATAAATTCTTTTATCAGGAAAAGATGTTTTTAAAATTTCTGCCAAACCTCCTTGAGATCCATAAGCATCTGGATCGGGACGAACATGGCGGTGAATGATGATCGTATCGTATTTCTTTATTTCTGCTAAAATTTTAGTCTTCATTATAATCCCCTTTTCCTTTTCGTATATATCTATTTAAGCAAAAATTGTTTGAAATAAAAAGCATTAAGAAATCACTTTATATTTGTTTTTCATTGGATTTCCAACTATTTCCGCTGTACAATAAAAATAACTCCCGTTAACAGGAAAAATTAACAAAAAAACCCATATAACTAAACAGAAAAAATTGTACCTTTTAGCCTATAAAGATTGGAGGTTGTTTAATCCATGCCTGTTTTTGTCATTTTAATTGTTATCTCTCTAGCATTTTACTTATTTTATAAAGTCAAATCCGTCCGTACTCAGTTGCCTATGGAAAAGAAATGGATTTCTGGAAAATCATTAGTTGCACTAGGTGCATTTGTTGCTTTGTTTGGCATAAATCAATTATTTTTATTTCAATCAACCGTAACATACATTATCGCAGGTATTTTTATCCTAATAGGGGGCACTAGTTTACTTGGTGGATATAAAATGTACAAGTTCTATCTCCCCCACGCTATTGAAGAAGCAGAGCATGTTGCACAACAAAAAGGATAATCGAATGATTACCCTTTTTGTACACCAAGCGCTTCCGCTTTTCTTATTGTCTAGCTCCAGGCACCCAGCGTCTACTGGACTTCCCTCTCCTCCTCTCGATAAGTCAACATCGAATCGCTTTCGCTCTTCGTGTTTCCTTTATCTCCATACGGAGCGGGAAAGTATCATACGTCGCTCTGAGCGGGTGCCTTCCGCTTTTCTTAAGACCGTTCAAGTAATTGGCATGTTAGCATTGCTTTGCCAACTAGTTTCCCTTTGTTGAATACTTCGACATCGACTTTTCCAAATTTCCGTCCGATATCCAGTACACGAGGTTGAATTTCAATCGTACTATCAATTTGAACAGGTTTGATAAAATAAATCGTCATATTTTCAACAACTAAATCACCGCGTTTATAATTCTTCAAAACACGATTCGCAGAATCTGTAACAAGCGTTGTAAAAACCCCAGTAGATATCGTTCCTAAGTAGTTGGTCATTTGCGGTGTTACTCCGTATTTATAGACCTCCTCACCTTTGTTACGATGATCCGTCATCATAAGCGAACTTGTAATCGTATCATCAATCGTTTCCCCAACTTGTGGCTGACGCTGGCTCACTTGAAGCGCCTTTAATACATCTTGTCGACTTACAATTCCTTGCAGCACTTGATTATCGTTAACAACTGGAAGTAACTCAATCCCTTCCCAAACCATCATATGAGCCGAAGATGCCACACTCATTTTATTACCAACTGTCATTGGACCTTTTGTCATAACCTTATCAATTGAAAGTTCCTTTTCTTGTCCCATAACATCCTTTGATGTCACAATTCCATGCACTTTCATATTATTATCAACGACTGGAAAACGACTATGGCCTGTTTCTTTATTTAATTCATACCATTTACTTACCGAATCGCCAACGGTTAAGAAGTCTGTTTCGGAAATAGGTTTTAATATGTCTTCCACCAATAGGATTTCCTTCTTGATTAACTGATCATAGATGGCCCGATTAATCATTGTAGCAACGGTAAATGTATCATATGAACTCGAAATGATTGGCATTTCTAACTCATCAGCTAGTTTTTTTACATGCTCTTCCGTATCAAAACCACCTGTTATTAATACAGCTGCTCCTGCTTTTAACGCTTGTTCATGCGCTTGCGTACGATTGCCGACAATCAGTAAATTTCCTGCCTCCGTATAGCGCATCATCGCTTCAAGCTTCATTGCTCCAATTACAAATTTATTTAATGTTTTATGTAGACCTGATTTTCCTCCAAGCACTTGACCGTCGACTATATTAACAACCTCAGCAAAGGTCAGCTTCTCAATATTTTCTTTTTTCTTTCTTTCAATCCGTATCGTTCCTACACGTTCAATGGAGCTTACGTATCCTTGATTCTCAGCCTCTTTAATAGCTCGATACGCTGTACCTTCACTGACATTTAATGCTTTCGCAATTTGTCGGACAGAAATTTTCTCTCCAACCGGAAGCTCATCAATATGTTTTAATATTTGTTCATGCTTAGTAGCCAAGCTATTCACCCTTTTCACGGTATTCCTTTATATCATTATAAGGCGAATTAGCCCATTTAACAAACCCTATGAATAATAATGCATTTTCTTGTATTCCTTTTGTTCACTTAATTTTCGTTTCTTCGGCGAATACAAGATACCTGTTAAGTTACCTGCTATCGCAAACAGAGCAAATACAAGCCAACTTCCAGCAAATACACTTTGTGTCCCCCCAGCTTCAAATGACAAACGAGGAACCGCATAATACAACAGCACTCCACATAAAAGTAAACATAAAAACAATCGCTGTTTCATTAAAAACCCTCCTTTTTTCACATCATATGCTTTGTTCACCAAAAAAGAAGTAAATTAGAAAAGCGGAAGACGCCCGTATGCATTGAAAGTTTTATAGTTTCTTATCTAAAAAAAGAATCTGATCCTAACAGCTGATCAGATTCTTTTAAATCTTATAATTCAATTACTTCTCCGACTTCCATCACCTTGCCGTTTTTACCTTCTAATGACTCAATAAACTTGTATGGATCTTGCTGAATCACTGGAAATGTATTGTAATGAATTGGAACGACTATTTTCGGCTTCAACCATTGAGCCGCTATGGCTGCATCTTCTGGGCCCATTGTGAAATTATCACCAATTGGAATAAAAGCTAAATCAATCTTATGCTTATCGCCAATTAACTTCATATCAGAGTACAAGGCCGTATCCCCAACATGATATACTGTTTTTCCTTCAGCTGAAAAAAGAACCCCTGCTGGTAAGCCTAAATAAATAATTTGCTCATCAACTGTCGCATAACCTGTACTATGAAAAGCTGGTGTCAATGTTATTTTTCCGAAATCAAACTCGAAGCTACCGCCAATATTCATTCCATGCGTTCGAACTCCTTGCCAACCAATGTATGTAGCAATTTCAGCAATTCCTACAACTAATGCATCATGCCTTTTAGCAAGTTCCACCGTATCACCAAGATGATCATTATGACCATGTGTGAGAATAATAACGTCTGGCTTAACATCCTCCACTTTTAAATCTGTTAAAGAGTTGCCTCTAATAAATGGGTCAAATAAAATAGTTTTCCCATTTGTTTCAATTTTTACAATCGAATGCCCATGAAAAGATACCTTCATTTTCCTACACTTCCTTTAACATATTTTTACAATATTACACATTCTCCCTTTAGTCTAAAAAATCCTTCGGCATTTTACAATTTTTTTAGAGACTGATAAGGTAATTCTATACTGTGATTGGAGGATTTTATAATGAATGAGCAATTAACTACATTATGTAACTGGCTACAAATCCAGGATATAGACGCTGCTTTTTTGACATCACCCCATACGATTTATTATAGCAGCGGATTCAAAAGCGATCCACATGAACGGTTGCTTGCCCTTCTTGCATTTCAAGACAGTGAACCTATTCTTATTTGTCCGCAAATGGAAGTAACTGATGCCAAGAATTCTGGTTGGACCTTTGATGTAATTGGCTACACAGATATAGAAAATCCTTGGGAAAAAATAACCGATGCTATCAAAAAACGAAACCTCATGCTTAAAAAAATTGCGATTGAGAAAGAGCATATGAATGTTGAACGATACGAACATATTCAACATTATTTCTCAAATCCCATTTGTGTTGCTGCTGAAGAAAAAATTCGCGAGCTTCGCATGATTAAAACAGAACAGGAATTAATAAAATTGCGAGAGGCCTGTCGTCTTGCTGATCTTGCTGTTGAAATTGGTGTTCATGAAATTGCAGAAGGAAAAACAGAAATAGAAATCATCGCAACGATTGAATTCGAAATGAAGAAAATGGGCTATGACATGTCTTTTTCCACAATGGTATTAACAGGTAAAAATGCTGCCTCTCCACACGGAACACCAGGAATGACAAAAATACAACGAGGTGACTTTGTCTTATTTGACTTAGGCGTAATTTACGAAGGATATTGTTCTGACATTACTCGTACTGTTGCCTACGGCGATGTGAGTGATGAGCAAGTGCAAATCTATGAAACCGTACGGAAGGCTCAAGAGGCTGCCATTGCTGCGAGTAAGCCTGGCATTTCCTGTTCTGTATTAGACTTAACCGCCCGAAACATCATTAAAGAAAAAGGATATGAAAACTATTTTCCACACCGTCTCGGTCATGGTCTCGGAATTAGCATTCATGAATATCCATCCATTACTGAAACAAATCCACTACTTCTGCAGCGGGGCATGGTATACACGATTGAACCAGGTATTTACGTCCCTAGTATAGCTGGCGTCCGAATTGAAGATGATGTATATATTACGGAAAATAGCTGTGAAATCTTAACGAAATATCCTAAGTCAATACAAATAGTAAAATAATCTCATATCATTTTTTAAATATTCACGAAATTGTTTCATTTTCTTTTTATTGCTATTGTATAATATATTTATAAGAAGGGGGAGATATATTATGAGTGAACATTATAATACTATTTTAGTAGCTGTTGACGGATCTCAGGAAGCTGAATGGGCTTTAAAGAAAGCGTGTACAATTGCAAAAAATAACAACGCAACATTGATTTTAGCACATGTAATTGATACAAGAAATTACCCGACTGTTGAAGCATACGATACAACGATTCGTGATCGTTCTGAAACATTCGCTAACGATCTTGTTAAAAAATATAAAGAACAAGCAGAAGCAGCTGGTGTAGCAAATGTTGTGACAGACACCGTATTTGGTTCTCCTAAAGCGCAACTTTCAAAAGAATTACCTAAAAAGCACAATGTAGACTTAATTGTCTGTGGTGCAACAGGTCTAAACGTTGTAGAACGTTTCTTAATTGGTAGTGTATCAGAAGCAATTGTTCGCCACTCTCGTTGTGACGTTGTTATCGTCCGCACTAATGATCAAGAAGCATAATACTGAATTTCCTACATAAAAACCTTGCGTCCCTTTCGGAGCAAGGTTTTTTACATTACTCGTCGAGTAATACATTCTAATAACAAAGCAAAAAAGGCCGCCTCAAAAGTTTACACTTCGAAGGCAGCCTTCTATTCTTAATCTTGTAACAACTTTTCGCCTTTTTCAATCGCTAGTTGAACTTGAGCAAAGCCTGTTCCCCCAGCACTATTACGACGTTTTACTGCTTCATATGGATTAAGTGCAACATAAATGTCTTCCTCGAACAATTCAGATGCTTCTTTAAACTGTTCTAATGAAAGATCAGCTAAGAAACAGCCTTGTTGAACACAGGACAAAACAAGCTTTCCAACGACTTCGTGTGCTTTTCTAAATGGCATACCCTTGGTAGCCAAGTAGTCTGCAAGTTCAGTTGCATTAGAAAAATCATTTTTCGTTGCTTTTTCCATTACATCTGTTTTGACTTTCATCGTAGAAATCATGCCAGCAAAAATTTTCAACGAACCTACAACCGTTTTAACTGTATCAAACACGCCTTCTTTGTCTTCTTGCATATCTTTGTTATAAGCAAGAGGCAGTCCTTTTAAAACCGTTAATAACCCTGTTAGATTGCCGTATACTCGGCCTGTTTTACCACGAATTAATTCAGCCATATCTGGATTCTTCTTTTGTGGCATAATGCTACTGCCTGTTGAGAAAGCATCATCTAGCTCAATGAATTGGAATTCTTGGCTTGACCAAAGAATAATTTCCTCACTAAAACGCGATAAGTGCATCATCATCGTCGCACTATTGCTCAAAAATTCAAGTGCAAAATCACGGTCACTTACAGCATCTAAGCTATTTTCATAAATACCGTCGAATTCTAACAACTCAGCGCTTAAGTGACGATCAATTGGGAAGGTTGTCCCAGCTAAAGCACCCGCACCTAGTGGTGAAATATTAATACGTTTTAAGCTTTCTGTAAAACGTTGTTTATCGCGTTCCAGCATCCAGAAATAAGCCATTAAGTGATGAGCAAAAGAAATAGGTTGAGCACGTTGTAAATGTGTATAACCTGGAACTAACGTTTCAACATTTACTTTTGCCTTTTCGATAATTGCTTCCTGCAAGCTTTTAATTAATGCAATAACATCCTTCGTTTGATTACGTAAATACAAATGCAAATCAGTTGCCACTTGGTCATTACGGCTACGTCCGGTATGCAGCTTTCCGCCGACAGGACCAATTTCATCAATCAACATACTTTCAAGATTAAGATGGATATCCTCCATCTCAACCTTGAAAGTTAATTCACCATTTTCAGCTTTTGCCTGCAAACCTTGTAGGCCAGCAATAATCTTATCCGCATCTTCTGCCGGCAGAATGCCAGTTTGCTTAAGCATCGTAACGTGAGCCAGGCTTCCTTGAAGATCTTCTAAGACAAGCTCCTGGTCAAATGAAATGGAAGCTCCGAATTCGTCTACCCATTCTTCAGCAGACTTCGTAAATCTTCCTCCCCAAAGTTTACTACTCACGCTTTCACCTTCTTGTTATTTACCATACTGTTAACTGCTGTTGGAAGACCAAAAATTTTAATGAATCCAACTGCTGCATCATGGTCAAACTCATCTGCTTTTGTATAAGTGGCTAATTTTTCATCATATAATGAATACTCAGATTTTCTTCCTTCCACAATTGCATGACCTTTAAACAGTTTCACACGAACTGTACCTGTTACTGTTTTTTGTGTTTCTGCTAAGAAAGCAAGCAATGCCCCGCGAAGTGGAGAGAACCAAAGACCATTATAGATCAATTCTGACAGTTTCATTTCAATAATTGGTTTGAAATGAGCTACATCCTTAACAAGGGTAATATCTTCTAACTCTTTGTGCGCTTTAATTAATGTCATAGCAGCAGGAGCTTCGTATACTTCACGTGATTTAATCCCAACTAAACGGTTTTCTACGTGATCGATACGTCCAACACCGTGTTTACCAGCAATTGTATTCAATTCAAGAATTAGCTCAGATAGTTTGTAAGATTTTCCGTTTAATGTAACTGGAACACCTTGTTCAAAGCCAATTTCAACAACGTCTGGAGTGTCAGGAGCATCTTCTAAAGCAGTTGTTAATTCATATGCATCTTCAGGAGGTGCTGCCCATGGATCTTCAAGAATTCCACATTCATTTGCTCTTCCCCATAGGTTTTGGTCAATTGAATATGGACTTGCTAAACCGATTGGAACAGGAATCCCATTCTCTTGTGCATATTCAATTTCTTCTTCACGAGACCATTTCCATTCACGGACAGGTGCAAGAACCTCTAAATCTGGATTTAACGCTTTAATAGAAACTTCGAAACGCACTTGGTCATTACCTTTTCCCGTGCAACCATGCGCTACTGCCACTGCATTTTCAGCTTCTGCAACTTCTACCAATTTTTTTGCAATAAGCGGGCGAGAAAGAGCTGATACTAGCGGATATTTTTGTTCATATAAAGTGTGTGCTTGAAGAGAAATCAACGCATATTCTTCTGCAAATTCATCTTTCGCATCAATTACATGTGAGCTAACTGCACCAACTGTAAGAGCTTTTTCTTTAATAAAATCAAGGTCTTTCCCTTCACCAACATCTAAACAGCAAGCTACTACATCGTATCCTTTATTTTGTAACCATTTAATTGCAACGGAAGTATCTAGACCTCCGGAGTATGCTAAAACAATTTTTTGATTTGCCATTATATTATCGTTCCTTTCGTGTGAATAAAAATTCATATATTGTTATTTTTATTCATTATCTTATTAAGACTTTAACAGCTTTATTACAGGAATGCAATATCTTTTTTCAAGAAAATCTACAATAATTTAGTATACATTTTAAATATCCGTTATTAATAGGAAAAATATTGTAAAATAACTCTATGAACATCTAAGAAAGGAGTAACTATATGAATAATTTATTCGTGTATAACGAACGCCTAGGTATCGATCTTCCTACTTTGTCAAAGGAATGGAATGAATATGAAAAACATATACAAGAACAAATTTTGCTTCGGTGGGAAATGATTCGTGGCAGCATCCCCGATCGAATAAAAGCTCTCGAGGTTAGTATTAACCGAAAACAAGATGATTTATCAGTTGAAAATGACTTCGACCGGTCTTGCCAATTAAATTTTGAAATCGCCGAACTCGCATCTATCATTAATGATCTTTGGCTTTGGTATCGATTAAACCAGAATATGGGCGAAGAAAAAAAACACATGTAAAACAGTCTTGATTTATTTCTCAAGACTGTTTTACTGATAATATTTTGCTAATAATTTTACGGGTAGATTAATCCCTAAGACAAGCGTTCCTACCACTAAAGTTCAAACTAAGAAGTCAAGGAAACTAACTTCCAGCAACACTTCACATCATTCATATTTTTCACTTTTATCAACCATTCTGTTTTTCATACAAATAACGATATTGATAAAACTTTTGTGCAAAGTCACTTATTTTACGTGTAACCTCATAGTTTGTTTTAGCACCAATTGCTATACTTATGAGGGGAAGCCCTTGAAATTGTTTATTGCGAAACAACGTAATCGCAACTGATTTAAGAATTTGCTTTAAAGGTTGTTCCATCCAACTTTTATTCGTTAATTCTTCATTACCTGTATAAAAATAATCATCTTCCTTTGTTTTCGTTTCTTCAATTAATTCTTCCCAAGCCACTCCTTGAAGTCGTTTTGGTAGCATTCCTGCATGAAATACTTTTAAAGCCAGCATCATTTCTACTGGTGTATTCACTTCATACCCATATATCATAGCAATAAGTTGAACAATACGAATGTTAATGACCGTCATCGCCGGAATATCTCCACTAAGCAGAACAACTCCACCTAGACCACTTATACCACCTTGAGTAAAAGAATAAAGTCGATGTTTCACCATCTGTTGATTGGCTATGTAGTTTAATTGATCAATCGACAATTGCTTTACATCTGTTATTGTCATAATATCTTCATTAAACAATCGGGCAGATGCAAGTATTCTTTCTCTTGCATCTATTTGTATTTGTGAACTTTGTATAAGTCCATGTAAATGAAACAACCAGTGATCTAGCTTTGAAAAAAATTGTTCTTTTGTTCCATCAGGAAGTAGTGAAAAGGTTAACTCCAGCCATTTCTCATATAGGACAGACATATCATTCGTTTCATATTTGAATAATTGTTCTTCCCATTTAATAAGATCATTCCAAATGATTTCTTCACGAGTTGTTAATTCCATTCCCAAACCCCCTTACAAATATAGAATAATTGGTGTTTTTTGTAGTATACCATACGAAAGTTTGCGAAATATATAACTATAGAGGAAAGAATACGATGATAGGAAAAGCGGAAGGCACCGTTTAGCGACTAATGGACTTATCGTAAGGAGGATCGGAAAGTCCATTAGTCGCTAGCTTCTTGAGCTAGACACTTGTACTCATTGAAAATCCTATCCTTCCTTATCTAACAAAAGAATCAACGCTGGCACAAAACAAAAAAAATTCCCCTTTCTCATCAAAAGAAAGGAGAATTTCCCTATTTATGTTTATGCATTTACAACTTGAGGAACAGCAATTGCAACAACATCACGTGCAATCATTACTTCTTCATTCGTTGGGATAACCATTACTTTAACTGGAGATGATTCTGATTGAATAAATCTGTCTTCTCCACGTGTCGCATTTAATTGTTCATCTACAATAACGTCCATAAATTCAAGTCCTTCAAGAATGCTAGCACGCATAGTTGCACTGTTTTCACCAACACCAGCGGTAAAGATAATGCCATCGACTCCACCCATTGTTACAGCATATGAACCAACATATTTGCGAATACGATCAGCAAACACTGTAAGAGCTAGTTGAGCACGTTCATTACCTTCGTTAGCAGCTGATTCAACATCACGTAAATCACTTGAAAAACCAGATAAAGCTAATACACCGCTTTGCTTATTCAAAACGTCTAATACTTCATCCACTGTTTTACCTGTTTTTTGCATGATATAAGGGATAAGCGCAGGATCGACATCACCTGAACGAGTTCCCATCGTCACTCCAGCAAGAGGTGTAAAGCCCATTGATGTATCAATAGATTTACCATCTTGAATAGCAGTGATACTTGCACCGTTACCAATATGACAAGAAATTAGACGTAATTCTTCAAGTGGACGTCCCATCATTTCAGCTGCTCGTTCTGATACATATTGATGCGATGTACCATGGAAACCATATCTTCTTGCACCATAGTTTTCATAGTATTCATATGGCAAGCTGTACAGATAAGCATTATTTGGCATTGTTTGATGGAAAGCTGTATCAAATACGGCTACTGCTGGTATATTACCAAGAATCTTTTTAAAAGCAACGATTCCTGTAATATTAGCAGGATTATGAAGTGGTGCTAATTCTGAAAGCTTATCCAATTCTTCAATCACTTCGTCTGTAATTAAAACAGATTTATTAAATGTTTCGCCACCATGTACGACACGATGTCCTACTCCATCAATTTCGTCAAAGGAATTAATAATTTTATGTTGAATTAATTTTTCTAATAATAATTCAACTGCTACTTCATGATTTGGAATATTAAGCGTATCCGTAACTTTTTCATCTTGTACAGATATAGTGAACACGGAATCGTTCATTCCAATTCGCTCAACTAATCCCTTTGTAATAACATTTTCACTCGGCATCTCAAAAAGTTGGAATTTTAAGGAAGAACTTCCTGCATTAATTGCCATAATTTTAGACATATAAATCGCTCCTTTGATATAAGGTTACAAGCTGTCACAGAATTCTCTGCTGCATTTTGTCTAATTTTATCACGACAAACAAATTCGTCCAACCTATTTTTTCATTTGTCCCATACTCGAATATTGTCGATGCCTTGATGGAACTGGCTTTTTTCAGCTAAAAAAATTTTTTTCTGTTTCAAACCATTCATCCATCTGTCTCATAACAGATTTTGTCGATTCAAAATTCGACAATTTAGGCAATTGAACAAGCAATGCTTGTTTCGGTGCTGATATTCCTGCTTTTTTCTTTTGCAAAATTAAAATGCTCTTCGCTGCTGTTTCACTTTTAAACATCGAAAGCGGCAGCCGAATCATTCCTTGAATGTGCGTAGTAGATTTCAAAAAGGTGTTTAATTTTTGTGCTTGTTCTGTCACAAAGATATTGTTTGGAATGATAAAAAGTAAATAGCCACCTTCCTTAGTATGTCTCACACTTTGTTCAATAAACAGGTGATGTGCATAAGAATGTCCATTGTCAGCTTTTAACTCAAATTCCATAGCTCTTATGTCATTCGGATAGTAGCCCACTGGTAAGTCGCTTACTACAACATCCGCTGGATCAATAAATAGCGGTTCTAAGCTATCTTGATTGTATAATTGTAAAGAATGCTCTTGTAAATTTGCCCCCACATAAGCGAGTTTAAGCAAGGTTTCATCAATTTCCACCCCACATGCAGCTATCTCTTTTTCTGGGAGTTGATTTAAAATCGTGAACAATAGGTTTCCTGTTCCAACTGCAGGATCTAAGATTGTATAACCTTTTTGATTTTGCATAAATTTCCCGACTAAATAGCTAACAAATAATCCCACTGCATCTGGTGTCATTTGATGATTAGGCTGGACGCTTTGTTTCATGCCTTTTAAAATGGCTAGCTGGTAAGCTTTGCGTATCGTCTCTTTATCGTAGTTTCCCTTCGAAAATTGGTGATAATATTTCACTAACCTCTTTTTTGATAATTCACTTATCTCTTCTTGAATCACTTTTCCATGAAAAAAATTCTCACCTGTTTCTCCAATTGCATCTAAATATGTACATGAAAGTTCTTCTTGTAAAATTTGTGCTGTTTCATTAATTTCGTTAAATAATTGTTCAACTAGTGTCGTTTTCAATTCTTTATTCCTCCTGTGTTATACTGCTCCTATTTTATAGATAAAAGGTAGTGGAGACAAGCTTAAGGCAAGTAAGCTTTGGGCTGCACTTCATACGTTCCATCAAAACGAAAAAGACCTAGCTATAGGCTAGGTCCTTCGCTTCGACATTGTTAAGCAACCTGGTTAAGAAAATGATTGGGGGCTCAACTGAAATGAACCAAACATCAACAACGTTAGGTTTCTTATTTCGCTGCTTTTGCTGCTTCAAGCGCTGCTTCGTAGTTAGGATGATTGGTTCCTTCTGAAACGTATTCCACATAAACAATTTCATCATTGCTGTTTACAACAAATACTGAACGAGCTAGTAGACGAAGCTCTTTCATTACTACCCCGTAGGCTTCCCCAAAAGAAAGGTCACGATGGTCTGATAGCGTTTGAACATTCTCTAAGCCACTTGCTGCACACCAACGTTTTTGGGCAAATGGAAGATCTACAGAAACTGTTAATACCTTTACATTTTCTAGCTTAGACGCTTCTTCATTGAATTTTCTTGTTTGTTGATCACATACTCCTGTATCAAGTGATGGAACAACAGAAATGATACGAACCGTACCTTTTGAATCACTTAAAGAAACAGGTTTCAAATCATTACTTAACACCGTAAAGTCTGGTGCTTTATCCCCTACTTTTACTTCTGTACCAACAAGTGTAACCGGGTTATTAATAAATGTAACAGATGCCATTAACAATTCCTCCTATCCATAACTTATGTACAAACTAATAATATGTGTTTTATCGTATTTTTGCAAAAACAAAAACTCGGTCGCTGCCGAGTTTTTTTAAATATCAAAATCCTGCTTCGGAGCTTCAGGTTCTTGCTTCGGTTGTTCTTGCTTCGGTGGCTGCTTATTGTTTTCTTTATTATTGCCTGGACCATCTTTTTTTGCCATCATAGATTGAATTTTCTCAACAACTTGTGGTGCTAAGTCGAGTACTTTTTCTAGTAAATGAGTACCTTCATCCAAATGAATCGTTTTCACTCCTGATGAGCCGACGATAAGAAAAGCAATTGGAGTAATAGAAACTCCGCCCCCACTACCACCACCAAATGGTTGTTTAGATGTGCCCTCCTGGCCTTGCTTTTGACTATCAATAATAAATTCACTACCACCTGCAGCAAAACCAAAACCTACCTTTGATACTGTTAAAATGACACTGCCATCAGGTGTTTCCACTGGATCGCCAATAATCGTATTAACATCTACCATTTCCTTTAAATTTTCCATTGCTGCAGTCATTAAGCCTTGAATCGGGTGATCTGACATATCGATTCCTCCACTCTACATTGATTGATTATTTGAATGATCTGTTTGCTTCGTGAAGGTACCCTTCATCCCTTCTCCTTTTGAACCTTTCCAGTAACGAAGCAACTTAATTCCTGTCACGATAGCATGCCCAATTCGAAAACGTAATATGCAAAAAATAGCAGTTTCAGCTCTTTGTCTTTGGAAGTCAGGAGTAATAGATAAAACGGGCATCCCGCGAAAATGTAGAGTAGCCGTTAACAGGCCTATAACCGCGCCTTTAATGGCCCAACAAGAACCGATTACAACTCCTGTATGGGCAGCATTGCCCGTTCCAATCCTACTGCTCCATTCCAATTGTTTCACCTGTACTTTTTTAAAAAAATGACGAAGAATTTTATGAAAGCCTACAACATGTTCTAGTAACCTTTTTATATCCTTAATCGTTTTAATCATATCTTCGGGTGTGATGCGTTTGTTTTGTTCTGTTTTTGTTTGCTCGCTCATCCCTGCATTTTCCTTCAGCTTGATCGAAGCAGAATCCACATCTACCTGAATGACTGGTACATTAATGGTGTAACGCAGCAATCCAAACCAAGCTGATAATGTAATGATAAATTCATCATCATCGCTAATATGCTGATAGCGAATCTTTACTTTTACTTTAGTGATTATGATTAACACCAATACAACAAGTAAAATAATTAGAATCCATAAGATCCACTTCATCCGCTCACACCCTTTCAAACTTTCATTATCGACTGTGAGTATAAAAAATAAACCTAATTTCCTTTGTTTATGAATTAATCGAGCATTTATTTGCAAAATCGAGCGTATATCTTAAAATTCGAGTATTTATTTGTAAAATCGAGTATAAATCCTAAAATTCGAGTATTTTTTATAAATTCGAGCGTATCTTTCAAAAATCGACTTCTTGATATTAGTTCCATAAAAAAACACCCCTCCATGCATTTCTTCATAGAGGGATGTTAGAACTTTATCTTATCTTGGTAATAGCACAACGCTTGTATCAGCAAAAAGATCATGTAGACCTTGCTTTTGTGGTAAAAAACCGACTAATAGGTAACCAATTACGGTTATTTTGGAAATAAAACGACCAATACATTCTCTAAAAATTAAAGTTCCCCATGTCATTTTTTCTTCTTTTAAAGCCACGACCTTCAAGCCAAAAATCATTTTTCCAACCGTTTGACTGAAAAATTTAGTCATTAATACAAAATAGACATAATATACAATTCCTGTAGCAATCATTTCTCCTGTCAGAAAAGCGAACGTACTATCGCTATCTATCAAGGTAAAAATCGGATGAATAAGAATTCGATTCAAGCTTCCCACCACCACTAAATCTGCTAAGTATGCCCAAAAACGCATCCAAAATCCTGCAAATTGAAAGGAGGCCATTTCCATTTCATTCCCTTCATCTGCTTGAGGTGCTTCTGTCATTTCAATAGAATCAGTGGAAAGGAGTACATCTTTTTCATCATTCAAGCTAATCCCCTCCTCTATTCCGCGTATAAATACATGAGGCGTGGAGAATTAGAAGATGTGAGCAACTTTGTTAGCATCGCTTTTTCCGCATCTACTCCCATCACTTTTTGAGCACTCATGCTTAATAGTGAATTCAAGCTTGTAGCATCTGTATAACGAATCACCTGTGCATCTTTTAGATTAAGATCCTTTTTCATCCCTGCAATAACATCGTCTAAACGACCAATTTCATCAACTAGCTTTACTTGCTTTGCTTGGCGTCCATCATAAATTCTACCATCCGCCAACTTACGTACTTCTTTTTCTGACATTCCACGTCCCTCTGCAATGACGTGTACAAATTCATTGTACATATTGTCTACCATCGATTGGAGGATTTTTCTTTCTTCAGCTGTCATTTCACGAGTAGGACTCATAATATCTTTATATGGACCACTTTTAATCGTTTCGAACTCTACTCCATATTTTTCAGCTAATTTTTCATAATTGTACCCTTGCATAATGACCCCAAGTGAACCTGTCAACGTTTCATTGCTAGCAAAAATTTTATCCGCTGGCGCAGAGATATAATAGCCGCCTGATGCGGCCATGGAGCCCATAGACACATATACAGGCTTACCAGCCACTTTCACTTCAAGGATTTTGTCATACACTTCTGCACTCTCTAACACACCGCCACCTGGAGAATTGATCCGAAGAATAACCCCTTTAATCTCATCACTCTCAGCTACCATATCCAATTTATCTAAGAATGATTGATGATTATACGTACTACCTGCACTTAGAAAAGAGGCTTGATCGCCTGTATCTAAAATCGTGCCTTCTACATCCAAAATGGCAATTTTATTAAATACATCCTCTCCCTCAACCACTTCTTCAGCAAAACTGCTATTTGTAGTAGGAAATAGTTCTTCTAGCATACTACTAGCATCTGTAGCAAATAATGTGGTTGCCGTCCATACGCCCATGGACGAGATAAAAAGAAAAGCAGCGATTCCTAGAGCCGCCCAACGTTTCCCATTCATTCGATATCCTCCCTTAATATGTACTAACGATTTTATATACGAATATCATCCACCAATGGTTTCAAAAATAAAAGCTGTCACGCTCCCATTTTTCGTTTATGCTTCATACGCTCTCTTCTTATTCTCCCCCATTTTGTCACAGAAAGGGTATAGATAATAAGCGCTACCCAAATAAAGATAAAAGCTAATAAATGCGCCTTCGTAAAGGCTTCATGATAAAGAAAAACGCCGACCATTAACGATAAGGTTGGGGCAATATATTGTAAAATCCCAAGCATAGACAACGATACTTTTTGAGCTCCCTTGGCAAAAAACAAAAGAGGAAGAGCTGTTGCCACACCACCACCTATTAATAATAATGCTGTAGGAATGGATACAAAAAATTGAGATTGTGCTTGAGACATTAGATATATTAAATACCCTAATGCAAAAGGAACCATCATCATCGTTTCGAGCGTTAAACCAATGGCTGACTCAGCCTTTATCATTTTTTTAGCCAGACCATATAATCCAAACGTAATGGCCAAACTAAGTGAAATCCACGGAACGGTACCAAAATGAACCGTTAGTGTTAACACACCGATTCCTGCTAATAAAAAGGCAAGAATTTGAGCACGGCTTAACTTTTCCTTTAATACAATCACTCCTAGTAACACGCTAATCAGTGGATTAATATAATAACCTAAACTCGTTTCTAAAATTCTTCCGGCATTCACTGCCCAAATAAAGATTCCCCAGTTAGCGCTGACTAACAAAGACGCCACGAATAAGGACCAAAACAGTTTTGGCTTCTTGGCTATTTCTTTTACAAAATCCACAAATATATGCCATTTTTTTGTAACAACTAAAAGTACTACCATAAAAACAAACGCCCAAAGCACCCGTTGAGCTAATGTTTCCCCTGCCGTTACATAATCAATCAACTTCCAATAAATAGGCACAAGCCCCCACATTACATAAGAAAGTGCCGCATACCAAATGCCTTCTTTTTCATGATTTACGTTCATTCTTAGCCTTCTTCCTTAAAATTTCTAACTTAAGTTTCACTTTATTATACACGATTTTATAGGTAATAACTGTCGGAACAGCTTTTGCTATTAGCCATTCTCCCGTCATGTAGCAAACATATTTTTAACTGCAGCACTGCCAGCCACAAAAAAAAGGTATAATCACCCCACTAATAAGGGGAATTATACCTTTTCTTTTATGTGAAAAAGACTTGCCTATATAAAGCTATCTATCATTCATTGGATTGTGCTGCTTGTTCTTCACGCTGACGTAATTCAAGATGACGAATTTTTCCTGAAATCGTTTTTGGCAATTCATCAATAAATTCTATCTTACGTGGATATTTATAAGGCGCTGTCATTTCCTTCGCAAATGCCTGTAATTCTTTCACTAAGGCCTGTTCCTCATACTCGATTTCTTCTTTTACCACAACAAACGCTTTTACAACATGTCCGCGAATTTCATCAGGAGAGGCGACTACCGCACATTCTTTCACAGCTGGGTGTTTAACGAGAGCATCCTCGACCTCGAATGGTCCAATGGTATACCCTGAACTAATAATCATATCATCCGCGCGTCCTTCGAACCAAAAATAGCCATCTTCATCCTTTTTCGCGCGATCTCCCGTTACATAATAATCACCACGGAATTGCATAGCAGTTCGTTGTGGGTCTTTATAATATTCTTTAAATAAAGCCGGCGTATCTACATGAACAGCTATATCGCCCACTACCCCTACTGGACAAGGCTTTCCATTATCATCAATGATTTCAACCTTATTTCCTGGTGTTGGTTTTCCCATAGAGCCAAGCTTGATTTCCATGCCATTTGTTACACCAACTAATAATGTATTTTCTGTTTGACCATAGCCGTCTCGAACTTCAAGATTAAATTGATTTTTGAAAATTTCAAATACCTTTGCATTTAGCGGCTCTCCAGCTGATACTGCAGTATGAAGGTGAGAAAGATCATAGCTAGCTAAATTATCAACTTTGACCATTAGACGATATTCGGTAGGAGTACAGCAAAGCACATTCACTTTATAATTTTGTAATAATTTAAGAAATCTCTTTGGTTGGAATTTGCCATGATAGGATAAACCAGTTGCACCTGAACCTAGTACTGCTAAGAATGGACTCCAAATCCACTTTTGCCAGCCTGGTCCTGCAGTTGCCCATACTATATCTCCTTCTTGAATGTTTAACCAATTTGAAGCAGATGTTTTTAAATGTGCATAGGCCCAACCATGTGTATGTACAACAGCTTTTGGATTTCCTGTCGTTCCGGATGTGTAAGAAAGGAAGGCCATATCGTCTGCTTTTGTATCAGCTAAAGCAAGTTCATTCGACGCAGTTTGAGCTAATTCATTTAAGTTTAGCCAGCCGTCAGCCTTACCCCCAATAGAAAACTTAACAAGTGGTTGAGCCTCTTCCACTTCTGCAAATTGCTTTGCATATTCATGATAGCTGATGATTGCTTTTACTTCGGCATGATTAATACGGTATTTTAGGTCCTTAGCACGAAGCATTTCTGAACATGGAATAACAACCAAACCAATTTTCAAAGCAGCAAGATACACTTGGTATGCTTCAACTAACCGAGGAATAATGATTAATACGATATCTCCCTTTTTTAATCCCTTTTCTAAAAAAACATTTCCAAATCTATTCGCTTTTTCTATTAATTCAGCATAGGTCAATTCTTTTTTATGGCCATCCTCATGTTCCCATAATACAGCCATTTTTTCTGGATTTTTGGCGTGCTTTTCCATTTCACTTACTAAGTTATATTGTTGTGGGGCTAACAAATCCTCACGCTTCATTTCGTTTCCTCCTAAATATTAACACTTTTATCACTAGATTCTTATACCTGGTCATAATTTATTATACACCATTTATCTCTAAAATCTAAAGATTTAATTTTTTATCCTAAAATCAACAAAGTCATATTACAAAGTTTATCCCAAAAATGCCACTTCGATGAAAGTATGTCACTTTATGAAGAATTTATGAAGAAAATATGAAAGATGAATAAAGCAACGAGATTTTTCACAAATTTAAAAGGAAGCGGGGATGAACCCGCTTCCTTCAGCCATATTTATTGAGTTATTTTGAGTATCCACCAAGTTGTTGTTCAGCCATTTGAACTAAACGTTTTGTAATTTCTCCACCAACTGAACCGTTAGCACGAGAAGTTGTATCAGCACCAAGCTGTACGCCAAATTCAGTTGCAATTTCGTACTTCATTTGTTCAAGAGCTTGTTCTACTCCTGGAACTAACAATTGATTTGAGCTGTTGTTGTTTGCCATGTGTTGTTCACCTCCTTGTGATTATAGAGTGTGTTAAAACACATGGCTTCATTCTTGGTAATTGCTAGCTTTTTAGAATAAGTCTTCCATTTCTTGATTCACAACTGATTTCGGTTCAATCGTTAACGTTTCGGTATTTGCAATGGCTGTTGCAATCAACGGCTCAAAATCAACAAAGCTTTCATAATAGTTGACTTTTTCACGCTTCGGTTTTGTTTTTGGACTAGCTGGTGTAAATACGGTACAGCAGTCCTCATATGGTAAATTAGAAATTTCAAATGTATCTAACTTTCTTGCTAAATCAATAATTTCTGTTTTATCCATTGTAATGAGCGGACGAAGAATTGGTGTGTTTGTCACCTCATTAATGGCAAACATGCTACTCAATGTTTGCGAGGCAACTTGACCTAAACTTTCCCCTGTAATAATCGCCATTGCCTCTTCTTTTTCACGAATTTGATCCGCTAAACGAAGCATGAGTCGACGTGTTGTTGTCATGGTATAATTCTCTGGTACTTGCTTTTGAATCAATAATTGAATCTCCGTAAACGGAACAATATGCACTTTCATACTTCCAGTCACCTCAGCAAGTTTCCCCGCTAAGTCAATCACCTTTTGTCGTGATCGTTCACTCGTAAAAGGTGGGCTATAAAAGTGAATAGCTTCTACATCTAACCCGCGCTTCATCGCTAAATAGCCTGCCACTGGACTATCAATTCCTCCTGAAAGCATAAGCATTGCTTTACCACTTGAACCGTAAGGAAGTCCACCTGCTCCAGGAATGACTTCACCTGTCAAATAAATGGCTTCACGTCGTATTTCCACAAGTAAATTTAAATCAGGATTTTTCACATCCACCTTTAAGCCATTACTATTGCGCAGCAAATGTCCACCCAACATATGATTCACTTCATTCGTGTCATAGGGAAAATTTTTATCAGCCCGTTTAGTCGTAATTTTAAATGTATGAACTTGATCTGAAAGCTGACCCATATAATAAAGAGCCGCGTCTTTCATTTTTTCCACATCACGTTCAACCTTAATGGCTGGACTAAGAGTCTGAATGCCGAATACTCCTTTGAGTCGCTCAATGACTTCTTTATGGTCTGCACCATTTAAAATAACATACATTCTTTCTCGATTTGATGTTACTTCCAAATTTGGGATTTCTTTCAAATTCCAAAGAATATGTTTTTTCATTTTAGCAACAAATGCTTTTCGATTTCTTTTTTTTGTCGATATTTCACCGTAACGAATAATGATATGATCAAATTCCATCTTTATTTTCTCATCACCTTTTCTAATTTAACAACAGCACGTTGGATCGCTTGTAAAGCCTGCTTTGCTTCTGCTACTTCATTATGAAACGAAGTACTGATCCGAATCACACTAAGTGCCCGTTCTTGATTATGAAACATCGCTAGAACCGTTTTGCTGGCTGTTCTTTTTTTCGATGAACAAGCACTCGTCGTGGATACATAGACACCCTCTGTTTCTAACTCATGAAGCAACACTTCCGATTTAATTCCCGGCACAGAAAAATTAATAATATGAGGGGCTCCACCAATTGGACTATTTATCTTCACCCCATCTATACCCTGTAGTCCATTATAAAAAACCGCACGAATCTCTTTCAACTTTTGTTCGTACAGTGTTTGATTTTGTAAACTCATGCGCATCGCCTTCGCAAGCGCTACAATGCCTGCAACATTTTCTGTACCACTTCGGAGCTTACTCTCCTGATTACCTCCTGAAAATAGCGGCATGATCGGAACCCCTTGACGAACATATAATACGCCAGTTCCTTTTAATCCATGTATTTTATGTCCTGAAATGGTACAAAGATCAACACCTACATCAGCTAGTAGTAACTCCACTTTTCCCATGCCCTGGACACGATCTACATGAAACAAGATTTGTGGGTAATTTTTCAGAAGCTTGCCAATCTCTGCAATTGGCTGAATGGAGCCTACTTCATTGTTCACATGCATAATCGAAACTAAAATCGTATCCTCACGTATTGCTTGGGCTAAATCCGCTAATGAAATTTGCCCTTCTCCATTAACAGGAAGCTGCGTTACCTCAAATCCCTTTTCAACTAAAGCCTCGCATGCCTCATCGACGGATGGATGCTCAATCGCTGTTGTAATAATATGCTTGCCACGATGCTGATTAGCGAGAGCTACTCCTTTAATGGCTAGATTATTTCCTTCTGTACCGCCTGATGTGAACAGGACTTCGGAGCTTTTCACCTTTAATAAATCGGCAATTTGCTTTCGCGCTGTTGAAAGTAGCTTTTCCGCTTGTATCCCCATGCCATGAAGTGAGGAAGGATTGCCAAAATAATCCATAGATACTTTCGTAAAAGACTCAATCACTTCAGGATACGGCTTTGTCGTTGCACTATTATCTAAATAAATCATGCTTTCACCTTCTATTAGAAAAACACGACTTGTCCCCCTTAACAGAGAAAGTCGAGATTCTTTTTTATGCTTATCTTTTAAGACAAAAAATTTTATTCTTTCCTCTTTCCAACTTGCTATATGCAACTTCTAATATTAGCATACTAGAACCAATATTTCATCAATGCTTATCGAAAACGTTTGGGTATAACAAACTGGACATCTATACTCGATGAACAATAGTGCGTTCTAGTGTATAAAAAAACTCGCATATGCGAGTTTTTTTAGTAAAGCAAAATTATAGATGCCAATACCTATTATAAAAGCACTTCTTCCATATTCGCTTCTAGCTTCTTCATACTTCCTGGTTCTACCTGCTCTATTGCAGAAGCAGCCTTTTCTAACGCTTCTCGATATTTAAACTGACGAAATAGTTCTTCGGCCGCTTGTAAGCCTTCTGCCACAACCGCATGGCTACTCCGATAACGATTGCCGTACTGAATAACCTTTTCAGCTACGTACATATTCTCTATTAATTCCTGAGCTGTGTCATGTACTTTATTTGTATGTAAAACCGCTTTTTCTAAAAATAAATAGACAGAATTAACATCAAGAGGCTTTTCCTCTAATTTTTGTTGAACATCATCAATACTTTCTTTCGCTTCCTTAAGAACGCCCTTAAATTCATTAGGTAATCCTGGAACATTACTTTTGGTTATCATGCGACTTGTTTCAAACATTTTCCGTTTTAACTCAGCGAGAGAGTCTTGTGCATCCAATTCATCTTTTCGTAATGCTTGTAATTTTCCAGCAAAAACTTGTTGTTCTTCAATTAATACCTTTAATTGTTCATTAACTGCTTGCATTTCTTCACTTATGAGTGAGCTCGCTGTATCATTATCTTGAATTTTTAAATTCAGTAATTCATAGCGCTTCGAAATTTGCTGGATTTGATTTTCCATGTTTCGTTGTGCTTCCAGTTCACTATCTGTTAAATGATACGTTTGTTGAACCATGATTGTTTCTGCATGCAGCTTATTATTTTCATATTCTGCACTCTCAATCAGTTCTTTCAGCTTTTCATTATTTTTCAGTACATACTGCCTAGATAAGACTTCTTTTTCAAGTAAATCGTAGAGAACATTTAAGCTATCGCCAAGTTCGTTCATCCCTTGCTCAACGATTTCTACTTCAGCATTTTCTAATTGTTCCTTAAACGTTTTTAAATTTGCTTCTAAACGAGACACTTCTACATCAAATTGAATATGACTTAGCGTATAGCCTTGGTCAATCATTCCCTGATAACCTTCTTTTAACTCTGCCATCTGTGAAGGCAGAGAAGTTCCACTTTCCAACATTAATCCAGGCAACTTTTCCATTTTTAAAGATAACCCATCTAACGTATCTTTTACATACAATATTAGCTCACGTGCATTAAGATAATTTCCATTCTCTGTTTCTTCTTCATATTTCTTTAGAACGTTCACTACTTCTTCCAGGCTCTTTTCAAGCGCCTTCGCTGCTTTTCCATAATTATGACGATGAGCTAACAACGATTTTTTTAATTGACGATATGTTTCCTTCATTTCTACTACTTCGACACGATTCTTCTCTTCACTTCCGACCAATTCATTTAACTCATTTAGAATTTTTTTAATTGTCTCTTCGACCTCATTCAACTTTGCTGAAATCTTATGCTGTACTTCTTTCGACTTTTTAAAGCGAAATTTATCAACATACTCTTCAGCATCAAATAAGTATTCTTCAACATCTGGCATGTGAACAGTAATAATTTCATCCCATTCACTTCGCCAGCGTTCAAACATTTCTTCTGTTTCACCGTTCATTTTTAATTGCTTTACTTTTGAAAGCTCGTCTAAAATGGGGCGATTCATAATATCGATTTTCCATCTCTCTAAACGATCAATTTCTTGGAAATATTTCTTTTTATAAAAGTACCCCCATACAAAAAACGCCAAAGCTAACACAATGATTCCCACTATGTATTCCATCATAAGCCCCCTGTTCTAAAGCCTTACAGTACATCAGATACGTATATTATTATGTATATAAAAAGTAAGAAAATGTTCAATTTAATGCTTTTATGATACCATGTTAACAATCATTTTTGATGACAAAAATATATTTTTTGTAGAAATACTTAATTTAACTGATTTTGAGAGGAGAATTTTTATGAAAACGGACAATCATGTTCATTCTCCGTTTTGCCCTCACGGCTCTACGGATTCCTTTATTGAATATATAAAAAGGGGAATCGAACTCGGTTTAACAGAAATCACATTTACTGAGCATGCACCGTTACCTAAAGGCTTCATTGATCCCACACCAGAAAAAGACAGCGGGATGGATGCTGCCCTGTTATCTAGCTATCTGGAGGAGCTTCAACAACTGAAAGAGCAATTTAAAAACCAAATTACGATTAAATCGGGGCTTGAGGTTGATTATATCGAAGGATTTGAACAGGAAACAAAAACGTTCCTTAACGAAATTGGACCATTTCTTGATGATAGTATCTTGTCTGTTCATTTTATTCAACATCAAAACAAATGGCATTGTATTGATTTTAGCGCTGAAAGCTTTTCTGATATTAGTAACGAGCTTGGCTCCGTTGATGCTGTATATACAAGTTATTTTGACACCTTAGAAAAATCGATTACTGCCGAATTAGGTCCATTTAAACCACAACGAATCGGTCATATTACGCTAGTACATAAATTTCAACATCGGTACAAGCCTTCTAAAAACTTTGATGATCGTGTGTATCAAATTTTAGAAAAAATCCACCAACAAAATTATCAACTAGATTATAACGGAGCCGGTGCTATCAAACCACTTTGCCGCGAACCCTATCCACCTGAACGATTTGCAAAACGAGCTGTTGAATTAGGAGTTCCCCTTCGCTACGGTTCCGATGCGCATCAAGCCAAAGACTTAGGTCAAGGATATAAGAGCTTAATTAAGCTCACGTAAATACCTCTGTTGGATTAAATGTTTGCAGTTGAGGTTGGTCAGGATGAAATAATGTTAGTTCAATGAAACGCTTAACCTCATCCGCATAGCGATTACTATAATAAGGTTCTTGCGGAAATACATACAGTACTTCTGTCGCATAATTTGGATGCAATACAGGTGCTGTCAGCATGCCTCTTAATTGCAATAAATAGAGTGGAACCGAAATTGACTGAAAGACACGTGCTTTAATCCCTTCATCTAAAATATGCTGAAAATAATACTTTTCTTTTGTAAAATAGGTAGAATGAATTTCACGATTTAAATTCGTATCTAATGCGGATTCACCATAAATAAAGCGTGCAGCTAAAAAATTTTCTCTTTGAAATTGAATGATTTCGGCAACTAAATCCAGTAAACACTGTTGTGGCCCTTTCTTTTCTAGCAATGCTGTATTGGAATCTAGTACATGAATATATTGTTCTAAATAAGACATAAAACAATACTCTAACAGTCCCTGTTTATTTTTGAAATAATAGGAAATATTTGCCGGATTCACTTTTGCTTTATTAGCAATATCACGAATGGATGTTGCATGATATCCCTTCAAATGAAATAAGTAGAGAGCGGAATCCAAAATGACCTGCTTTGTTGGCGTTTGACGATTCATCGAGGTTCACCCACTTTCTTATATATAATAAACAATTTCTCGAATGACTGGATGAAATCCTCTAAAAAGTTCTCGACAAATTTTTAGTTAAAAGCCCTGTATGCACAAAAATCAGACAAAACTTATAGAGAGGTTAGGTGGAAGAAGATGTTCAATGTTGAAAAATACCAAGGAGAAAGAGAAGAAAATTATACACTTATTCAAAAACAACTCGTCGCACTAATAGAAGACGAACCCAATCAGACTGCAAATTTGAGTAATGCTTCCGCTCTGCTCAATCAATTTTTAGATAAAATTAACTGGGTTGGATTTTATTTAGTAGAAGGAAGAGAACTAATTCTTGGTCCATTCCAAGGACTACCTGCTTGTGTCCGCATTCCTTTTGGAAAAGGAGTTTGTGGCACTTCAGCAACTGAAGGAAAAACGTTACGTATCGCTGATGTCCACCAATTCCCTGGACATATCGCATGCGATGCAGCATCTCGATCAGAAATTGTCATTCCGTTAATCAAGAATGGAACCATTATCGGTGTCTTGGACATTGATAGTCCTATTCCCAATCGATTTGATGAAACTGACCAACGTGGCCTCGAAGGATTCGCCAATCGTTTATGTAAATATTTATAAGAAAAGCGGAAGGCACCCGTTTAGCGACGTAGGGACTGGACCGCTCCGTATGAGATAAAGGAAACACGAAGAGTGCGATAGCGCGATTCGATGTTGACTTATCGTAAGGAGGAGAGGGAAGTCCATTAGTCGCTGGGTGCCTGGAGCTAGACATCAAGAAAAGCGGAACCGGCTCGTTCAGCTCGCGTAGAAAATAGGAAGACGCCCTAAAGGCGTTCTTTTCCTTTTGGTGACTCTTATCTTTTTCTTAGCGAGCTAGCCGGTGAAGCTAGACACCAGTACACATCGAAAATTTTATACTTTCTTATCTTTTAAAAAAACCGAAGGAAGCTTCATAAAGGTCAAGACCTTGATGAGCTTCCCTCGGTTTTTTTAGATGAATTCTCTCATCTTAACACGAACACTTCTGAACATGTACTTTATTTTTACCTGTATTTTTTGCAACATAGAGCGCTTCATCTGCACGCTTAAACAATTCAATAGGATTGGAGCACTCCACTTTCGACCAATGTGAGACACCACATGAAATCGTTATCTTTGGATTCGACTGTTCAGCTACAGCATCCTTTAATCGTTCTGCAATCTGAACACCGATTGATAACGGTACTTTTGGTAAGTAGATGGCCAGCTCCTCACCGCCCCATCTAGCCCCAATATCCGTTTCTCGAATATTACTCTGAATCAAGTTAGCTACTTGAACAAGAATGTCATCCCCAACCTGATGCCCATAAGTATCATTGACCTTTTTAAAATTATCAATATCAATCAATATAAACGTACCTTCTTCATCCTCTGTCATCGATTCGCCCATTTGCTTATCGAGATAATTTCGAGAATGCAGTTGTGTCAAATGATCAGTAATTACCATTTTTTCTAATTCTTCACGAAGTATAGAGTTAGCCATTGCCAGACTCGCATGATGAATAAGAGATTGTAGTAGCTTAAACATCTCAAAAGAGAAATAGTAAGGCTCTTTATGCAGCACAATTGCAAAACCGCTAATCTGTCTATCCCCCAGCATTGGTACAGCCATCAGCGAATGGTATTCTACATTTTCTTCTGGAAATTGGGAGCTTACATCACCAATAAACAGCGATTCTTTTTCTTGTTCAATCTTAGTTTGTGTAAACGATAGATAGACATTCGACTCCGATTTCCCAAAAAATTTAGAGCTGCCCGATAATAAACTCATTTTTCCATCATTTGCTACAATTATGAATCCCGTTTGATTAGCATGAAAGAATTTCTTAATTTGTTTCTTCATAAACTTAATTGTTTCATTCAAGCGTAAATTAGCATTTAAATAACGAGTCGTTTCATTAATAAATTGTAAATCTGAAACAAGCTTTTTAGATTGCTGATACAACTGAGCATTTTCCAGCGCGCTTCCTGCTGTGTTTGCTAACAATGTAATAAACTCAACTTCACTTTTAGGAAAGATTAATGTATCTGAGGTAATAACCTGTAAAACTCCATATACCCCTTGTTTTCCTTTTAACGGGGCATGTAAAACAGAACTCTGTCCTGAAAGACAATCCTCAAATTGTACAGTTCCGGTTACATAGGCCTGCATCGCAGCAACATTTTCACTATCATATTCTAAATATTTAATGGGCAAATCCTCATGATTATTATTATCATTAGAAAGCAGCAAGTAATAATCAAAGGTTGGGTACATATTTTTTAAGGTAGAAATAATCTCACGTAATACAGCATCCATACTCATCGATGAATGAAGTTTTTCCGTCACCCGATATAGTTGTTTATACCTTTTTTCTTCATGAGCAGTTATAAACATGGATATCGCTGTTTTGAATATTTGGGAGAATTCTTGAAAAAATATGAACCATGCATCTTTTTCCTGGAGCAAAAATGTACCTTGTTTTTTTTCTTTCCATGTAACCAAACCTACTATTGTTTGCTCCATTCGTAACAATAGAATAGCCTGATAATCTTGAAATTCTTTAACTAAATGATCACAATCATATAGAAAACAAACGTCACTCGCTGTAGAATTACATGTAGTCATCACATGTTCGGGAATTTTTATAAATAGTTTTTGGATTTCATCCTTTACTGCATTCGTGGTGAAATCTAAATAAAATTGTTGCTTACAATCATCATATCTAAAGTAAGCAATCTCCTCTAAATCTAACCGTTCTTTTACTAAAGATAACAATATATCAATAAACGTTTCATAATGAAAATCCGCATCAACAGTGCTGATTTGCCGAAAAAAAAGGTTCCTCAACTCATTTAACAATTGTGTTTGTTTTACTTCCATGTATCTCATCATCCCTACATCACAACGTATTTTTTATAGGAATTTGCACCGTTACATTTTTCTTTTTGTCAAATACCAACACGTCATATAAACAAAATATTCTCAATTAGTTCAAAAGAACTATAATAAAACCAAAATGCCACATTCCATTAAAAAGAACTATACTAATGGAACTACTATTAAACTTATTTATCTCTTTTATTATAACGCTTTTTTATTAAAAATTCCTCTCTTTAGTATATTACTTTTAAAAAATTACTTATTTCAATTAAAATGTTGAATAGTTTTCATAATTTTACGCTATAAAGAACCAATATTATCTTGACTCTTGAGGATAATTGTTATACACTACTCTTTGTGTAAAATATTGCAGCCTTTGTGACGGCTTTTGTGTTCTCATTTTGTTCCTCTATTTCAGAAGAGGTGTATCTCGTAACTCTCTGCTGCTAGGGCGAAGGTACATGAAAACAAAATGGTCATGATTGTTTATTCACACGGTTTTTATTTTACCAAAATAAAAACATTAAAGGAGGAGTCATCCTATGGCTCGTTATACAGGTCCAAGCTGGAAATTATCTCGTCGTTTAGGAATTTCCTTAACAGGTACTGGTAAAGAATTAGAAAAACGCCCTTACGCTCCAGGACAACACGGTCCTAACCAACGTAAAAAATTATCTGAATATGGTTTACAATTACAAGAAAAACAAAAACTTCGTCACATGTACGGAGTAACTGAACGTCAATTCCGTAACCTATTCGATAAAGCTGGCAAATTAAAAGGGGTACACGGTGAAAACTTCATGATTCTTCTTGAATCACGTCTTGATAACGTTGTATACCGTCTTGGCTTAGCTCGTACTCGTCGTGCAGCTCGTCAACTTGTAAACCACGGTCACATTCTTGTTAATGGTAGCCGTGTAGATATCCCATCTTACAAAGTTACATCAGGTCAAACAATTTCAGTTCGTGAAAAATCACGTAACGCTGTTGCGATTAAAGAAGCAGTTGAAGTAAACAACTTCGTACCTGATTTCTTAACTTTTGATGCTGACAAATTAGAAGGTACTTTCACACGTTTACCAGAACGTTCTGAATTACCTGCTGAAATTAACGAAGCTCTTATCGTTGAGTTCTACTCTCGTTAATGAGAAAGGATCCAGTTTACTGGATCTACGAAAAGCTACCCAAAACTTTTTTGGGTAGCTTTTTTCTCTTTCTTTAGTTGAAGGCTGTCTTCATAAAGACAGCCCCCTTCTATATTATTTCACTAATGTATACTTCTTCTTTCCACGACGGATAAGCGTGAATTCCCCTTCAATTTTATCCGCTTCTGTAACAACATAGGCTAAATCCATTACCTTTTCGCCATTAATAGAAATCGCCCCATTTTGCACGTCTTCACGCGCCTGGCGTTTAGATGGTGAAATTTTTGCTTCTACTAATAAGTCCACAAGACCAATTTCTTCTTGGCTTTCACGCTCAAAGCTTGGCACATCTTTAAAACCAACTTTAATTTCAGCGGCACTTAAGTTCTTTACATCGCCACTAAATAGAGCAACCGAAATTTTAATAGCTTGGTCTAGTGCCTCTTGACCATGAATTAAGCGTGTCATTTCTTCAGCTAATGCTTTTTGTGCTTTTCGTAAATGTGGCTCTGTTTCAACAGCTTGCTCCAATGCTTCAATTTCTTCATGAGATAAGAAGGTGAAGAATTTCAAGTATTTAACCACATCTGCATCCGCTGTGTTAACCCAGAATTGATAGAATTCATAAGGTGTTGTTTTTTCAGGATCTAACCAAATAGCGCCGCCTTCTGTTTTACCAAATTTCGTACCGTCTGCTTTTGTAACAAGTGGTATCGTCATTCCATATGCTTTAGCACCTTCATCATGCATTTTACGAATCATTTCTAAACCAGTTGTAATGTTCCCCCATTGATCACTACCACCAATTTGTAGCTTACAATGAAAATGGTCATATAAATGATTAAAATCGATTCCTTGTAAAATCGTATACGTAAATTCAGTGAAAGAAATACCACTTTCTAAACGAGAAGCAATCGTATCCTTCGCGAGCATATAGTTAACACCGATGTATTTTCCATAATCACGCAAAAACGTTACCATATCAATTTTACCAATCCAGTCATAGTTATTCACCATAACCGCACCATTTTCGCCTTCAAATTCAAAAATTTTCGCTAATTGTCCTTGTAAACAGCTTGCATTATGTAGCACAGTCTCTAATGTTTGCAAAGAGCGCTCTTCCTTTTTCCCACTGGGATCACCAATTAGACCCGTTGCCCCACCAACCAATACTAGCGGACGATGACCATGCTGTTGAAAACGACGCAATGTCAAGAATGGTAATAAATGTCCAATATGCATACTATCAGCTGTTGGGTCCACTCCACAGTACAAAGAAATGCTCTCCTTCTCTAGCAGTTCTTTCATACCTTCTTCGTCTGTTTGTTGATAAATAATCCCTCTCCACTTAAGGTCTTGTAATAAATCCATTTCTTTTGCCTCCTAATTTAATAAGTAAAATGAAACACAAAAAGTCCCTTCAAATAAATGAAGGGACGAATTATATTCGCGGTACCACCCAACTTGAGAACCAACTAAAAAAGTTCTCCGCTTAAGATGAATAACGGTCATCAACCGTTTTCTGCTACTTCATTGTTCACAGAAAATGTTCCAGGAAGTAATTCATTATACTATATGTACCGATTTCCACCTACCATCGGCTCTCTAAAAACAGGGATAGTCTAACTACTGAATCCTATCATCACATCATTATCTAAAATGAGTATTGCTTTTCACAGAGAATAGTACAGAAAGAAATCATTCCAACATCTAAATCAACCTACTAATTAAGATGCACGCATGACTCTAATCCTTTTTTCCTCATACAAACGTTTTTATCATATATTATTCTCGATGTCAATATCCCTCTGACACATATTAACAATTTGTCAAATGATGCCCTTTTATAGATTAATTGTATGCTATAATATGAGTGATTTAGGAGGTATTATAGCATGAATACAATTCAAGAAATATGGAAGAAGCTGACGGGCCTCTTAAAAAATAAACAAACAAAAAAAGTAGCTAGAGTCAGTTACTTAGTTGTTTGGAATCTACTATTAATCTTTATTATCGTTGGAATTCTAGGACTTTCCTTTGCTGGTGGAGTTGGTGCTGGTTACTTTGCAGCCCTAGTTAAAGACGAGCCCGTTCGATCAAAAGCAGAGTTACAGAAAGATATTTACAACTATGAAGAAAGCTCGGAAGTATACTTTGCAGACAACGTTTATCTCGGAATGCTGAAATCTGACTTAGAACGGGTTGAGGTTCCTATCGAGGACGTTTCTGATCATCTAAAAAAAGCAGTTGTCGCAACGGAAGATGAGTACTTTTATGAACATGAAGGCGTTGTTCCAAAAGCCATTTTGCGAGCTATTTATCAAGAATTCACAAATGCTCCTATTCAATCTGGTGGAAGTACGTTAACACAGCAGCTTATTAAAAACCAAATATTGACGAATGAAGTGTCATTTGACCGAAAAGCAAAAGAAATTTTACTCGCACTTAGAGTAGAGAAATTTTTTGAAAAAGATGAAATTATAGAAACTTATTTAAATGTATCTACATTTGGACGTAATTCCTCAGGGCGCAATATTGCTGGTGTACAATCGGCCGCTAAAGGGATCTTTGGAACAAATGCTAAAAGCTTAACATTACCGCAAGCAGCCTTTATTGCCGGATTACCACAAAGTCCATTTGGATATACTCCATACACACAACAAGGGCAACTGAAGGAAAATTTAGAACCAGGGATTACGCGTATGAAAACCGTATTAAAGCGCATGCGTAATAATCACTCCATCACTCAAGCCCAATATGAAAAAGCTGTAGCCTATGATATTACACAGGATTTTATCGGTAAAAAGACTCTTCCCTCTGAAAAATATCCATGGCTAACAACCGAAATAGAAAAACGATCAATTAAAATTTTGACGGCTATTTTAGCTAAAAAAGACGGCTACGAAGAAAGTGATTTAACAAAGAGTGAAGAATTAAATGAACAGTATTTGACATTAGCTCATCGTAATCTGCGTCAAAATGGTTATAAAATTTATACGACGATCAATAAAGACATTTACGATACGATGCAAGAAGTAACAAAAAACTATCCCAACTTCGGTTACGACAAACAGGAAGAAGTGTATGATCCCGAAACAAAAGAAACAAAAATCGTCACGGAACCTGTTGAAACCGGTGCTATTTTAATTGAAAACAAAACAGGAAAGATTATTAGCTTTGTTGGTGGTCGTGATTTTGACCGTGAGCAAACGAATCACGCAACATCTGCCCTTCGTTCTAATGGGTCAACGATGAAACCATTGGTCGTTTATGCACCAGGAATTGAGCTCGGTAAATTCGCTCCAGGTAGCGTGGCTGTAAACATGCCTGTTTCCATTTCAACTGGCGGCGGGACTTGGAGACCGGGAAATTACGGAGGCGGTGGTTACAATGGCTTAGTGACCGCACGTGAAGCATTAACTAAATCATATAATGTGCCAACCGCTTTATTCTATAAAACAATCATTAATCAGAATCCTGTCCAATATTTAGAGAAAATGGGCTTCTCCGATTTAACAAAAGGCGATTATGAAAACTTATCTATGTCACTAGGTGCCTTAGAAAAAGGAGTCACCGTCGAAGAAAACGTAAATGCCTTCGCTACTTTTGCAAACTCTGGAACATTTGTAGATGCGTATATGATTGATAAAATTGTAGCAAGCGACGGAGAAGTGATTTATCAGCATAAAGCTAAGGAAACCGATGTCTTCTCACCACAGACTTCCTATTTAACAATCGATATGATGCGTGACGTTATCACAAAAGGAACGGCTGCATCCGTGAAAAACCGATTAGCCTTTTCTAGTGATTGGGCTGGAAAAACAGGAACTTCACAAGATTACCGAGATGCCTGGTTTGTTGCGACAAATCCAAGTGTCACGTTTGGTACATGGATTGGCTATGACACGCCAAAGTCTTTGCAAGGATATTATAATGGATTAGAGTACAATAAACGAAATATCTACTATTGGGCCAATTTAATGAATGCAGCTTACTCCGTAGATTCAAAACTAATTGACCCTGATCAACGTTTTGAAATGCCTAGTGGAATTGTAAGAAGCTCCATTTGCGCTGTGCCTGCTTCTCTCTCCTCTGACTCCTGTCAAAGGTCTGGACTAGTCAAAACGGACTTGTTTATTGCAAAATACTTAGGGAATCATAGCTATGCATCCGAACAATATGCTAACTACGTCAACGTTGCTGCTATTGTAAGCAAAAAAGAAAAAGAAAAAGAGAAAGAGAAAGAGAAAGAGAAAGCAGTTACGAAGAAAGAAGAGAATGCAAAGAAGACTCAAAATCAGAATGAAAAGGAACAAAAGAAAGACACTCCTACACTTGTTCAAGAATCATCTGATCAGGATAAACAAACAGTCGATACATCCATAGAAGCAGGTGAAAATCAGCAAGTTCCAGATAAAGAGCCAAATAAAGAAACCGAAGTACCAAATTCAACGAATCAAGAGACACCTGAAGAAACACCTATAGAAACACCTACAGAAGTACCTGTTGATTCAGTCTCAAAGCCGAATGAAGTACCTGCAAGCCAATAAATAAAATGGATTTCTCTTAACTCCTATACAAAAAAAGTGGCTAACTTAAAGTAAAAAAGTTAGCCACTTTTTTATTAATCTTCCATTGTTGATAAATCTCCTGTCGGTAAACCCAGTTCCCATGCTTTAAGAACACGACGCATGATTTTACCACTGCGTGTTTTTGGCAGCTTATCACGAAATTCAATTTCACGTGGAGCAGCATGAGCAGCTAAACCTTGCTTTACAAACTGACGAATTTCTTCAATTAATTCATCATTCGGCTCGTAGCCATCACGAAGTGCAATAAAGGCCTTAATGATTTCACCGCGAATGGGATCCGGCTTCCCAATCACCCCTGCTTCAACAACAGCTGGATGTTCAATCAGTTTACTTTCCACTTCAAATGGGCCAACCCGCTCTCCTGACGTCAAAATCACATCATCAACCCGGCCTTGAAACCAGAAATAACCATCTTTATCTTTATAAGCTGAATCACCCGTTACATACCAATCTCCAGTTGTAAAATAAGCATCATATTTTTCTTGATTGTTCCAGATAGTAGCCATCATGGAAGGCCAGCCCTTCTTAATTGCAAGATTTCCCATTTTATTTTGGGGTAACTCCAGCCCTTGTTGATCTACAATTGCTGCTACTACCCCCGGAATCGGTTTACCCATTGAGCCTGGTTTAATTTCCAAGCAAGGATAATTGCAAATTAATTGTGCCCCTGTTTCTGTCATCCACCACGTATCATGAATCCGATGATTAAATACTTCCACTCCCCAACGTATCACTTCAGGATTCAGTGGCTCACCAACACTCAAAATATGTCGTAAAGACTGTAAATCAAACTGCTTTACTACTTTATCCCTAGCCCCCATCAGCATTCTGAATGCAGTCGGTGCACTGTACCAAACGGTCACAGCAAAATCTTCAATTGTCTTATACCACGATTCAGGCTTAAACCGACCACCTACAACGACATTTGATGTTCCCGTAAGCCACGGACCAAAAATCCCATATGATGTACCTGTTACCCAACCAGGATCAGCCGTACACCAATACACATCATCTTCTTTCAAATCCAAAACCCATTTCGCTGTTTGATAATGCTGGAGCATCGCATTATGAACATGAAGAACCCCCTTAGGCTTGCCTGTTGAACCAGAAGTATAATGAAGAATAAGTCCATCTGTCCGTTCAACCCAAACAATATCAAACTTAGAATCCGCTTTTTCTAGCCTACTATTAAAATCATAATATTGATCCTTTTCCTCAATGTTTTCACCAACTAGAAAAATAGATTGTAAATGCGGAAGCTGATCGACCGGCACGCGTGGCAAAAGTTCAAGCGTCGTCACAATTACACTCGCTTTGCTATCCTCTAATCGCTCCTTTACTGCCCCTTCCATAAATGCTTCAAATAATGGTCCGACAATCGCTCCAAGTTTAATCGCTCCAAGCAAAGCAAAATATAACTCTGGCGAACGAGGCATAAAGACGAATACACGATCACCCTTTTGGACATTTGCCACTTCCTTCAAAACATTCGCTGCTTTGTTTGTCCACTTTTTCATCTCTTGAAACGTATATTTCTCGTTGCGCTGATCATCCTTATAATAAAGGGCTACCTTATTCTTATTATATGTTTCCACATGGCGGTCAATCGCTTCATAAGCCATATTCACCTTTCCTGTTGTAAACCAAGAAAACTCACGCTCCGTGTCAGACCAATTAAACTGCTTGTACGCTTCATCATAGTTCTGCAAATTAAATTCACCTTCCACTACCGGTAGCGCTTTCAAAACCATGCAACATATCCCCCTTTATTCCATTTTGCTAGCTTATTTTTTTAATCTGCCTCTCTTTATTTTATAGTTATTACCAATAATTAATTACTAGAATTATATTTTTCTCAGAGAAAAAATTCAGGAACCTTTGCTGAGCTTATCAGATTTGCATATAGGACCATCTTCATGACAATGGAACCTTATATATTTTTCCCGTCAATAACTAAATTGTTTAGCGAACCCATAAATAAAAACGTCCAGCAGTTGGACGTTTTTATTATAAGTATATTCATTTATTGTCATTTATTCATGCTTTCGTAGATTGTCGTTCTTCAATTCGATGAGGTAAAATAACAGTAGCTAATTCGTCTACCTCTTCTTTGTTCATCAGTTTTGTTAAAAGTCGCATCGCAACCGCACCGATATCGTAGAGAGGTTGGACAATGGTTGTAATTTGCGGACGTACCATTAAGGTTAAGCGTGTGTTATCAAAGCTAATGACCTCAAAATACTCTGGTACATTCGTTCCATTATCTTGTGCTGCATGAACAATACCAAGTGCCATTTCATCTGCACCTACGATAATGGCTGTCGGTTTCTCAGCCTCTTCCACAAGTTTGTCGAAGCACTCAATACCTGAATCATACGTGTAATCTCCTTCAACAATTAAATTTTCATCATAAGGAAGATTAACAGCTATCAATCCTCTCTTATAACCTGCTAATTTTTTTTGATTGATTGGTTCATTAACATTTCCTACTACAAATGCAATTCGTTTGTGTCCTTTATTAGCAAACATAGCTACAGCATCGAATGCTGCTGCTTCATAATCAATATTGACCGACGGAATTTCATGACCATCGCCTTCTTGGATAGAACCAGCAAGAACAATTGGTACTGGTGAATTTTTAAATTCCTTCACATGCTCCTCGGTGATATGGCCTCCCATGAATACAATTCCGTCCACTTGCTTTCCTAACATTGTGTTTAATAAATGGAATTCTTTATCTTTGTTTTCATCAGAGTTACTTAAAATAATATTATATTTATACATCGTTGCGATATCTTCAATTCCTCGTGCTAACTCTGCATAGAAAATGCTGGAAATATCAGGGATAATAACTCCAACAGTTGTTGTTTTCTTACTTGCAAGTCCTCTTGCGACCGCATTTGGACGATATCCTAATCGATCAATGACTTCTGAAACTTTTTTTCTTGTTGCAGGTTTAACATTTGGATTTCCGTTCACTACGCGTGACACAGTTGCCATAGAAACGTTCGCTTCACGTGCTACATCATATATGGTTATATTATTCATTAGTTTATTCCCCCACTTTTTTTTCATTATTCCCATTACAGGAAAGAAATATTTTTTCAAAACATTAATTTCATTGGAAATTCAATAATCTTTATGTATAAAGATGAGCAATCTTATTCAAATTGTTCCTATTCTGATATTTATCATACGATAGACGCATGTTTCCTGCAACACCAAAAGGTCCTTACCTTAATGGTAAGGACCAAACTATTACGTTTTTTTGAATCGTTTGCTGTCTAGCGCAAGGAGCAGCGACTACCGGACTTCCCTCTCCTCCACTCGATAAGTCAACATCGAATCGCTTTCGCTCTTCGTGTTCCCTTTATCTCATACGGAGCGGTCCAGTCCCTACGTCGCTGAACGGGTGCCTTTCGCCTTTCTTATCAAACAGTAACCCAGTTTAAACGTTTGATTTCTTCGTAGAATTCGTCGAATTGTTTTAAATCCATTTGTTGTGCTGAGTCAGAAAGAGCTACAGCTGGATCTGGATGCACCTCTGCCATTACACCATCTGCTCCAATAGCAAGTGCTGCTTTAGCTGCTGGAAGTAATAGATCACGACGTCCAGTTGAATGCGTTACATCGACCATTACTGGTAAATGTGTTTCTTTTTTCAAGATAGGTACAGCTGTAATATCTAATGTATTTCTTGTTGCTCTTTCATACGTACGGATTCCACGTTCACACAGAATAATATTTCCATTTCCTTGTGCCATCACGTACTCAGCAGCATGAATGAACTCATCAATTGTTCCTGCAATTCCGCGTTTTAATAGAACCGGTTTATTCGTTGCACCTGCAGCTTTTAATAAATCAAAATTTTGGGCGTTACGTGCACCAATTTGAATCACATCGATATAATCAAGTGCTGTTTCAATATCATTCGCACTCACAATTTCACTAATAACCGCTAAACCATATTCTTCGCTTACTTGTTTCAAAATTTTAAGCCCTTCTAAACCAAGACCTTGGAAATCATATGGAGATGTACGTGGCTTGTAGGCTCCACCACGCATAAGCTTTAAGCCCTTTGCTTGAATTGCTTTAGCAACAGCAGCAGTTTGCTCGTAAGATTCAACTGCACAAGGTCCGAACACAAAACTCGGAATTCCATTTCCAAGCAATTCACCATTGATATCAATAACCGTGTCTTCAGGCTTTTGCTTTCTAGAAACAAGCAATACTTTCTTTTTATCTTCATCTTGTAGATCTAAACCTAATTTAAAAATTTCTTTAAAAATATACTTAATAGACGTTACATCAAGTGGACCTTCATGATTGTTTTCAATTTGATCAAGCATAGCTCTTTCACGAACTGGGTCAAAACGGTTTACCCCTTGTTTTTCTTTTACTCGGCCAATTTCTTGTACAACCTCAGCACGTTTATTAATCAGATCTTAATAGCTCAAGATTTAGATCGTCTAGTTGATCACGTAGTACATCAAGTTCTTTATTACTCATTACAAATCCACCCTTTCGTTTTTAAAAATCAGGGGAAAAATCTTCACATAATTTCGACAATTTAATCTCCAATTTATCCCGCTTTGTTTTGCCATCATCATTTATAATAATTTCATGTATAATTAAAATTATTATAAATGAAAATCCTCAGAATGTCACTTATTTTTTCTTTAATAATTAAACGCTTTTAAGCGCTAAAGGATTATATTACATAAAGAAGGTGTTACAAATGACTGATACATTGTTTGCATTGGATATTGGAACAAGATCCGTTGTAGGAATTATATTAGAAAAATCAGACAAAAGCTACAACATAATTGATATTTTATCACAAGAACATTCAGAGCGAGCAATGCTAGATGGACAAATCCATGACGTAACAGCAGTTGCTAAGGTGATTACCGACATAAAAAACAAGCTCGAAGAAAAACATGGACTATTAACGAAAGTATCTGTAGCCGCAGCCGGTAGAGCACTTAAAACCGAAAAGGCAACCGCGACCATTGGAATCAAAGGTAAGCCGATGATCTCTCATGAAGATATTCTTCACCTAGAATATAGCGCTGTTCAGGAAGCTCAAAATGCAGTTGCTAAAAAAAATACGGTTCACTCAACCTATTACTGTGTCGGCTACTCCATTTTATATTACCACTTAGATGGACAAGAAATTGGAAATTTAATTGATCAAAGTGGTGACGAAGCATCAGTTGAAATCATTGCAACATTTCTTCCTAAGGTGGTCATTGAATCCTTACTTGCTGCCTTAAAACGCGCTAATTTAGAAATGCAAGGACTAACACTTGAACCAATTGCCGCCATTAATGTGTTAATCCCAGCAACAATGCGCCGTTTAAATGTTGCATTAGTCGATATTGGAGCAGGAACATCTGATATCGCCTTGACGGATTCAGGTACAGTGATTGCCTATGGCATGGTCCCAATTGCTGGTGATGAAATTACCGAAGCAATCAGTGACTATTTACTTCTTGATTTTCCGCTTGCAGAAGCAGCGAAACGCCAACTCATTAATCATGATGTTATTACCGTTACAGATATACTTGGCTTTGAAACGGAAATTTCTAAAGATGAAGTCATCGAGCAGATTAAGCCAGCCCTAGAGCGCTTAGCTGATGCCATCAGTCAAGAAATTCTTTCATTAAATAACGGAAAATTACCTAAGGCTGTGATGCTGGTCGGTGGTGGCAGTCAGACACCTTTGTTAACCAAACTGATCTCGAATCGTTTACATTTACCAGAAAATCGGGTCGCCATAAGAGGCATAGATGCGATTCAACATGTTGAATTTAATAACACTTTATATCAAGGTCCCGAGCTTGTTACACCAATTGGCATTGCGATTGCGGCTGATAAGAGTCCTATCCAATACATGACCGTTACAGTCAATGGACAACGTATTCGCCTATTTGATATGGAACAAACAAAATTATCTGATTGCTTGCTTACAGCTGGAATGAATCTGAGCAAACTATATGGCAAGCCTGGAATGGCCAAAATTGTTCACTTTAATGGTCAGCAAATCACCATTCCTGGTCAGCATGGGACAATGCCAAAAATTCAATTAAACGGAGTAGAGGCAACCCTCGATCAGGTAGTAAAGAATGAGGATGTCATTGAAGTCATACAAGGTGAGGATGGACAACCTGCTCAATTATCAATTTATGACCTTGTCGACAGCTTACCAAGAAAACAAGTCATAATTAACAATACGTCCTATATAATTGAAGCCATTATTACACATAATGGTTCAGTCGTATCAGAAAATGTAATGATTGAAGATCATGATGAAATTACCTGTTTCATACCTGAAACGATAGAAAATCTATTACAAGCTTTACAGTTAACCGATTTACTTCGTTATATTCAGCCTTTTTCAATAATGATAAATGGAAAAACGCAAAAAATCCCTTCGATTAAAGGGACAATATTAAAAAATAAAATAGAAGCTAAAACAGGATATTCTTTTGACAATGGTGACTGTTTAGAGATTCTACCCTATAAGCCCATGAAACTTGTAGATTTAGCAAATGCTTTATCCATTCCGCTAACCTATTCAATCCCGATTACCTTTAACGGGAAAAAAGTCATTTTATCCAAATCATTAGCTGAATTTTATCGGAATGATGTACAGCTAACAGAAGGAGATGTCATTGGAGCTGGTGATCACATAAGCTATGTGCAACATAAAATGGAGTCCTTTTTATTTCAAGACTTATTTCGGCATGTTGACATTGACCTACCGCAAAACAAAAATAGCCAGTTTATTTTAATTAAAAATGAAAAAAAAGCCACCTTCTTCGATCCCGTTGCTCCTGGAGACGAATTAAAAATTATGTGGCCAACAACCATTCAATAAAAGAAAAGCGGATATGCCCGTTTAACGACGCATGAGCTGAAGCTAGACGTGTGTGCTCATCTAAAACGATCTAAATCCTGATAGTATAAAACAAGGAGCTGACCCACAAGTTTGCTAAAAGCGAACTTATGGGCCAGCTCCTTTTCTTTACACCAATAAAACCTTTATTTAGGTAGATTGTCTGTCAATGAATCTGCTTTAATTCTCCAGTGAGATTCATTCCACGTTGGCTTTCCTTCTTTAAAGTAAATAGCTTGTGGAGATTGATGCTTAATGTCAAACGTTTCAGCAACATGGTTAGAAAGTGGACGTGCCTCTTGAACAGCTAAATAAGCAGTATCCAATTCTGGATGTTCCGCAATAAATGTTTGATATTCTTCAAAAGCCTCTGCACTTACTGGGCATGTTAAGCTATGCTTAAATAACAAAAAAGTATCCTTTTGAAGTAGCTCATTCAATTGTTGTTCTGTTTCAATTTTTTTCAATGTCATGTGATTATTCCCCCTTTCAAGAAAAGCTTAATTAGCGCATAAATAAGCGGTGAAGTAATCGTATCACTTCACCGCTTATTATGACAATTTATTTGCCTTTTCATTAGCATCTATCTTACTTCTATTGTTTCAGCCCGTTTTCGGTTTCTTCAAATGCTTTTTTCGCTTCATTAAGCTTTTGCTGTGCCTCATCTTCAATCGTAGTAGCAACGTCAGCCTCACTTGTCACAATAAGACCATCTTCCAGTTCTTCTACCTCTTTTACTGGTCTTAAGCTCTTTACTTTGCTAACAATGACTGCAGATTTACTAGAAACTGCTTCTGAAACGCTGCTTGTTCTTTCTTTTGCCGTTTCTGTAATGTCGCGACGTAGCTTATCTGTTTTTTCAGATATATTTTTTGCTTGTTCCGTTAGATCATTTCGTAATTCTCGACCTGCTTTAGGAGCATAAAACAATGCTGTAGCTGCACCTACTATCCCGCCTATTAAAGCACCTATCATAAAATCTTTTGAATTGATGGAGTTACGATCTTCCTCATATGTTCTTTGAACTTCTTTCTGAGTCATACTCATTCTCCTTTCAATCATCATAATTTAATGTTTCCCTCGTAAACCTCTTCGTTTCGGTGCCACTTCTTCTACCTCTTCCTCAAGTTTCTTTCTAGATTTCCACTTGTCGCGCATTTCAAGAACAGCATTGCCCCACTGCACAATTTGTGAAATTTTCTCTTGATTGTTTTCAATTTCAGTCACTACTTTATTAGAAACCTTCTGAATAGAAGTATTGAAGCCTTGAATTGACGTACCGACTTCCCTTACTGCCATGACAGCAGTATTTAAATTTTCTGACTTTTGTTTCAAATCATCTGCTAGTTCATTTGTTTTATGCAATAACTCTGTTGTTTCTGTTGTAATCCCTGTCAATTGATTTTCTAAACCATCCAATGTATGAGCCACACTGTTTAACGTTTTTTGTAGCGACGTTAACGTCTTCGCAAGATAAATCACCAGAATAAGAAATGCAATCGCTATAAGTGCAGCACTACTATATAAGATTATTTCCATAGAAGAACACCTCCAAGATATCCAATACGCCTATGCAAGCGAATTTTATTGCAATACACCAACTATTATAAACGTATTTATTTTTTAAATATACTTCATTATATCAACCACTTAAACTTTTTTAACTATTAAACATTTTAATCTTTGAAACAAATTTAGTAACATAGGACGTGAAACCGGGTAAAATAGGAAAGTAGTTCAAACAATGGAGGTATGTATAAATGAAAGATCCTAGAATAGAAATGTTAGCGAAAAATTTAATCAACTATTCCGTTAAATTACAAAAGGGAGAAAAAGTACTCATTGAAAATTTTGGACTTCAACGCGAGCTCGTTAAAGCATTAGTGAAGGAAGCCTATGCGGCCGGCGGCTATCCGTTCGTACTGTTAAAAGACCATCAAGTAGACCGTGCCCTATTAATCGGAGCACAGCAAGAGCAATACGAGATGATGGCTGAATTCGAAGCAAATGTCATGAAAGAGATGGATGCCTATATTGGCTTACGCGCCGGTGATAACATTAATGAGCAATCTGACGTACCAGCTGATAAAATGGCCATCCACGGTCAAACAATCGGAAAAAAGGTGCACAGTAATATTCGCGTACCGAAAACAAAATGGGTTGTGCTTCGTTACCCAACTAATTCAATGGCTCAACTAGCGAAAATGAGTACAGAAGCATTTGAAGACTTCTACTTTGAAGTGTGCAACCTTGATTACAGTAAAATGAGTGCAGCGATGGACAGCCTTGTTGAATTAATGGACAAAACAGATAAAGTTCGCTTAGTCGGACCTGGAACAGACTTAACTTTTTCTATAAAAGATATTAAAGCCATTAAATGTGCGGGTGAATTAAATATACCAGATGGTGAAGTATACTCTGCGCCAGTAAAAGACTCTGTTAACGGGGTGATTACATACAACACACCGTCCCCTTACCAAGGCTTTACGTTTGAGAATGTAAGATTAACCTTCAAAGATGGAAAAATCGTGGAAGCTACAGCCAATAATACGGAACGCATTAATAAAGTATTTGATACCGATGAAGGAGCACGTTATGTTGGAGAATTTGCAATTGGTGTTAATCCATACATTCTACATCCAATGCAAGATATCCTCTTTGATGAAAAAATTGATGGAAGTTTTCACTTTACTCCTGGCCAATGCTATGATGATGCCTATAACGGCAACCATTCCAATATTCACTGGGATTTAGTCAATATTCAACGTCCTGATTACGGCGGCGGCGAAATTTATTTTGATGATGTACTCATTCGAAAAGATGGACGCTTCGTTATTCCAGAACTAGAAAAATTAAATCCTGAAAATCTAAAATAAGTTTAACGTATAAAATAATACTTCTACAGTAACAGTCGTTCTTCCTCTAATAATGTAGAAGTTTCTTCTACTTTTACATAAAACTGGATTTTAAAAGGAGCTATCCATAAGTCAGTTGAACGGACTTATGAGATAGCTCTTTTCTAAATGATTAAGAAAGAAAATTACCGATACATTTGGATGTCTAGCTCTACCGGCATGAACGAGCCAGTGAAACTTTTCTTTGAAGCTTATTATTTCAATTGTAACAACTTTTCGTAAGCAACCTGATATTTTTGAATATCTCCAGCACCCATAAAGAGAATGATGCTGTTTTCATGCCTTTGTAACACGGACATGGCGTCTTCTTTAATCAGTTCAGCACCAGGAATTCTTTCTTGAAGATCTTCAATAGAAAGCTTCCCTTGATTTTCACGAGCTGAACCAAAAATATCACATAAGTATACTTTATCTGCTAAATTTAAGCTGTCTGCAAATTCGCCTATAAAGGTTTGTGTTCTTGTAAAAGTATGTGGTTGGAATACTGCTACCACTTCATGATTCGGATATTTTTGTCGTGCAGAATCAATGGTTGCTGTAATTTCAGTTGGATGATGAGCATAATCATCAATTAAGATTTGGCTTCCCACTTTTGTTTCTGTAAATCTTCGTTTTACTCCGCCAAATGTTTTTAATTTTTCTTTTACAATTCCCTTATCAATTCGCTCATAATTGCATAGTGCAATGACACCAAGCGCATTCAATACACTATGCTTTCCAAAAGTCGGAATGGTAAATGTATCATAAAAAGTGTTTCGAACGTAAACATCAAACGTTGTGCCTTCTTCTGTTACTGAAATATTGGATGCTTGGAAGTCATTTCCTTCCGCAAAACCATAAAGAATAACAGGTACCTTAGCTTGAATGCTTTGTAAGTGCTCATCATCCCCACAGGCGATAATTCCTTTATTCACTTGTAACGCCATCTCCTGGAAGGCGTTAAAAACATCTTCTACACTTGCATAATAGTCTGGATGGTCGAAGTCAATATTTGTCATAATTGCATAATCGGGATGATACGATAGAAAATGACGACGATATTCACATGCCTCAAATACGAAATAATCCGCTTCCTTCGTTCCTTTTCCCGTACCATCACCAATTAAAAACGATGTTGGCTTTGCTCCTCCCATTACATGAGCAAGTAAGCCAGTTGTTGACGTTTTTCCATGTGCACCAGTAACAGCTACACTCGTAAAGTTTTGCAAGAAATCACCGAGGAAACGATGGTAACGAATAATTGGTAAACCAAGTTCCGTCGCTCTCACAATTTCAGGATGTGTATCAGGAAAAGCATTCCCTGCAATAATAACCATCCCAGGTTTAATATTGTCTTCACTAAAAGGAAGAATCGTAATTCCTGCATTTTCTAAAGCTCGTTGTGTAAAAAATACTTTTTCATAGTCAGAACCTTGTACTTCAAATTTCATATCATGAAGCACTTGAGCCAGTGCGCTCATTCCAGAACCCTTTATACCAACAAAATGGTAAACAGTCATATGAAGAACCTCCACCAATCATCTATCTGTTTTATTTGTGTTTTTATACTGTTAGTTTGTTACCAATCACTTTTTCTTGACTTATTTATTTTCCCAATATTTATTAATTAACAAATCAATATTATAGCACTTTCTTCAAAGTTTAACCATGTCAGTCAGATGTCAATTCAACACGTAATTAACTTTTCTTGATAATTATTCCTTTACTTCGATTTCATATTATATACAATCAACGGAGTAGAGGTTAATAAGAAAAGCGGAGCCGGCTTGGTCAGCTCGTGAAGCAGATAGGAATTGACCCAAAAGGCGCTTTTTGCCTTTTAGGGGCAATTATCTTCTGCACAGCGAGCTAGACACCTAGAAAAGTGGAAGACACCAAAACGCCTCAAAATTTTTTTATCTTCTTGATCAGTTCATATACATATTTGTTTCGGTAAAATATTCAAGCTCATCCTCAGAGATTAATACATCTCGAGGTTTACTGCCTCTTGATTCGGAAATAATCCCTCTTTGCTCCATCATTTCAATTAAGCGAGCAGCACGATTGTACCCCACACGAAAACGTCTTTGAATGCTTGAAGTAGAGGCTGAATGTTGACTCACTACGAACTCACAAGCTTCAAAAAATAACTCATCCGTTTCTTCCGATACTTGGGCACGATTTAATAATTCTTCTTGTTGGAACAAATAATTCGGTTGCTGTTCGTTTTTGACATGCCCAACAACTTGATCGATTTCATCATCGCTTACGAAGGTTCCTTGCAACCGTATCGTTTTCGATGAACCATTTTCAGCAAATAACATATCACCCCGACCTAATAATTTTTCCGCACCACCACTATCAATAATTGTGCGCGAATCCACTTGGGATGAAACAGAAAAAGCAACTCGTGTTGGAATATTTGCCTTAATTAAACCAGTAATAACATCCACAGATGGACGTTGTGTGGCAACAATGAGATGAATTCCACATGCTCGTGCTTTCTGAGCAATTCGACAAATCGCTTCCTCTACATCTGCTGGAGACATCATCATTAAGTCTGCAAGTTCATCAATAATAATTAAAATATATGGTAACTTATTCGCATATTGTCCGGCGTGTTCAGCACGCTCATTAAATTTTGTAATATCCCGAACCCCTGCATGTACAAATAAATCATACCGACGCTCCATCTCTTCAACTGCCCATTTTAAAGCTGCTGTAGCTGCTTTAACATCGGTAATAACAGGACTCACCAAATGTGGTATGCGATTATATGGGGCAAGCTCAACCATTTTTGGATCGATTAGCATTAATTTTAACTCTTGAGGTGTTGCTTTATATAAAAGACTGACAAGCATCGTATTAATACAAACACTTTTCCCTGATCCTGTTTGGCCTGCAATTAAGCCATGTGGCATTTTTCTAAGATCCGTCACAAGGGGTTGCCCGGAAATGTCAAGCCCCATCGCAACAGCTAATGGCGACGGATGATTTTGAAATACTTCGTTTTCTAACACTTCTCGTAAAAAAACAGGCTTGCTTTTTCGATTAGGGATTTCAATCCCAATCGTATGCTTACCAGGGATAGGGGCCTCCATTCGAATATCTTGTGCAGCCAAGCTTAGCTTAATGTCGTCCATTAAGTTTGTTACTTTATTCACTTTTACTCCAGGCTCTGGCTGTACTTCAAATCTTGTCACCGCCGGACCTTGTGTTACATTAACGACACGTGCACGAACATTGAAATTAAGTAATGTTTCATCCAATAAAGCTGTTTGCTCTGCTAACCATTCTTCATCATTCTCAGCTACTGTAGGTGGTGTGAGTAATTCTATATCTGGAAACATATAATAGGGATTTTCTTCTGTACTCTCTTGTTCCTCTATATTCTCTTCAACTAGAGCTTCTACCATTACAGCCTGCTGAACTATTTCAACTGATTTTGCTTCTGATACATTCTCTTTTTCTTTATCCTCTTGTTCCCTTTCAACAATTGGCTCCGTCATTACCGCTTCTGAAGTGGAAACTTCTCTAAAAAATTCCGTTTTTTTTTCACTGTCTTTAAAGCTAGGAAGATTCGGACGTTTATGATCTTGCTTCAGCATGACAACATTAAAGGGAATATGCTTTTTACGTGGTTGTTCTTCCTTTTTATCAACAGTCTCTTTCACACGATTCTCTTCTACTACATGCGAAGCTTCATTTGTTGAACCAGCATTTACTGATTGTGCTAGCTCTCCCTTTTCTTCAAAAGCTAGTGCAGGCCCTTGGACTTCTACCTCTTCCTCTACAACCGCTGCTGGTTCTTAACCTTATCTTCTTCAAAAGCTAGTGCAGTCTTGCACCTCTACCTTTTCCTCTACAGCTATTGCGGGATCTTGGACTTGTACCTCTTCCTCTACAACGACTGCTGACTCTTGCACATCTGCCTTTTCTTCAAAAGCTAGTGCAGGCTCTTGGGCTTCTACCTTTTCCTCTACAACGGCTGCAGGCTCTTGAGCTTCTACCCTTTCTTCTACAACAGCTGCAGGCTCTTGAGCTTCTACCTTTTCTTCTATAACAGCTGCAGGCTCTTGCACATCTGCCTTTTCTTCAAAAGCTAGTGCAGACTCTTGGACTTCTACCCTTTCCTCTACAACAGCTGCCGACTCTTGAGCTTGTACCTCTTCCTCTACAACGACTGCTGACTCTTGCACATCTGCCTTTTCTTCAAAAGCTAGTGCAGGCTCTTGGACTTCTACCCTTTCCTCTACAACGGCTGCTGGCTCTTGAGCTTCTACCTTTTCTTTTACAACAGCTGCAGGCTGCACTATTTCTTTTTCACTTACTTGTTTTTGAGCAAGCTCAGGTATTGATGGTTCCTCTTGTTGTTTATTTTTTCTTAAAAATACTGGTACCTCTAATTCACGTTCCCTTTGATGACCCAAAGTAGGTTTCGTTTCTAATTCAAATTCTACAGCTTGTTCATGTGTTTGTGTGTTTGGGCGCTGAAATCCATAAACAGGCGATGGAATTTCTGATAGACGGAACGGTTTTTTGGGTGAACCAATTTTTCGTTCAGGTTTTGGAATAACCTCCTGTGGTTCTATCACAACAGGCTTGATTCTTTGCTTTACTGGCACTTGAGATTGTTTCTCTTGTCTCATTCTTTCACTTGGCTTCCGCTTTGGTAATGACTTTTCATCCGGAATGAGTGGAAATTTAAACTTCCCCTTTGGATATTGATAGACAACTTTCGTATCAGGATTACTAATTTGGGCATTTTCACGCTGCAAGGTTGTTGATTTATGATTACTCTGTTTGGAATGCTTAGCAGAACTCAACAGTTTTAATTCTTCAAGCTCCATTGAATCATCTATAATCACTTCTTCTATTTCAATAATTTCTTCACCTTGTAGCCAGTTTTTAACTTTTTTCAACCATTTCAACATAATCACTCTTTCATGCGTTTATTCTCAAACTAATTCTACCAGTATTTTATAAAATATCGAGTCAATTTAGGCAGAATAGGAATTTGTATGTGTTTTTTTAGACAAATCTAATAGCTTACCCAATGTTATCCAAATATTTAGGATAAGTAAAGAATTTATAAAGTATACATATATCATGTAAACAGAACCATAAATTGGATATAATTAAATAAAGTTTTTGCAGGAATAGGGGGTCAAAGGAATGGAGCAAAATGAAAAATATATAAGAGCCAAAAAACGAGTAGAAAGACTGAAAGGCTTTTATATTCATTTATCCGTGTATATTCTAGTGAATATTATGCTTTTTATCATTAATCTACTTTCAGATACTGGAAATTGGTGGTTCCTCTATCCACTTAGCGGCTGGGGAATTGGGGTACTTATTCATGGTATAACAACATTTGCATATGGTAATTTTGGATCAGATTGGGAAGAAAGAAAAATTAAAGAATATATGGAAAAGGATAAGCATAATAAAGATATATAAAGCAGAAATATCTTTTGATAATTATTAGAATAGCACGCTAAATATCGTACTTAACGTGCTATTCGCTACTTTTTTATTCTTCTCGTTTCTTATTTTTCCCAAGAATAAAGATTGGCTCAAGTACACCATCCTCATATAGGAAAGATAGGGCGGTAATCGGTACATGCCCATTTGTAAAAAAGCTCATCGCCATTTGCGCTAAAATATCGTAGCCTGTTGCATTTTGGACATCGGCAATGATAATAACATCTTGATGAGGAATAGCAATTGCCATCGTTCCTTGAATTTTCGCTTTCATATCACGCAACCAAGATTCATTTAAGACTCTGCTTGCGTCATAGCCGTCATTTGTATTCAAAAAGTAGAACGTATTGCCAGCAACTGTATCTGTTTTAACGTCTATTGAGAGTGATCGAACATTAAAACGAGCAACCTCACGGACGCGATCGGCTTGCCAATTTTCACGTTGCAGCATTTTTTCATCAATGAGTCGGTACGTATTACCTAAATCAAGTGCGTAAAAAATACGTGTTTCAGCTGTATGCTCATCAATTAAAAAAGGATTGCCTTCCTCAGCATCTGTTGGAAAGGAGGTCGACCGAATGACAGGAAAAATAGACTTTTCCTTTCCTTCCATTCTATGCTCCTCCCCCATCACCTTCAATGCTTCCTCTACATAATAGACCACTTCTTCAATGGCTTTCTCTTGCACCCGCTCGTAATTAGCAACTACCCTTGATAATTCAATCGTGATACCTTTACCTGTTTTTACATTCTCAATTCGAAAGGTGTCCTGTTTGCTATCAAATTGAAAGGTACGACTTTCATCCTTCAACCGATCTTTTAAAAGGTTCATTAATTTCTTACTATCCATCTTCATACGTTACATTACAACCCTTGAATAAAGTCTTCAATTTCTTGTTGCGTTTTACGATCTTTACTTACAAATCGACCTAGTTCTTTTCCGTTTTCATAGGCGATAAAGCTTGGAATTCCAAATACATCATTTGCCACACATACATCAATAAATTGATCACGATCTACCTTTACAAACGTAAACTCTGGGAATTTCGCTTCAATTTCAGGTAAAACTGGATCGATGAAACGGCAATCCCCACACCAATTAGCTGAAAAAAGAAAAAGATGCTTCTCTTCATTTTTTAACGTTTCATATTGTTCTACTGATTGTAACTCTTGCATACTAAATCCCTCCGTCATTATAGATTCATTTTTTCACATTCATCGTATCAAACTCTTTATCATTGGGCTATTTTTTTAATTGATGATCGACATTCTTCCTCAGCCATTATGTTTAATGGTTTCAAATGTAGTTTTATCACAAGCACGCACCAATTTACCAATCAATTCACGAGCTGCGGCATAATCATCTACATGCATAATGGAAGCATGTGTATGAATATAACGCGCACAAATTCCGATAACTGAACTTGGAATCCCTTCGTTAGCAATATGTACCTTCCCTGCATCCGTACCACCTTGCGATACATAGTATTGATACGGAATATGGTGAGTTTCCGCTGTATCCAAAATAAATTCTCTCATGCCGCGATGAGTAACCATCGAACGATCAAGAATACGAAGCAATGCTCCTTTGCCAAGTTGACCAAATTCTGTTTTCTTTCCTGAAGCGTCATTCGCAGGGCTTGCATCTAAAGCAAAGAAAAGATCCGGTTTAATCATGAACGATGCTGTTTGAGCGCCACGTAAACCTACTTCCTCTTGAACAGTAGCACCTGAATAAAGGATATTGGGTAATGTTTCTCCTTGTAAATCCTTTAACAATTCAATCGCTAACCCACAACCATAACGATTATCCCATGCTTTCGCCAATATTTTTTTCTCATTAGCCATTGGTGTAAATGGACAAACAGGTACAATTTGCAGACCAGGCTTAACGCCAATTCGCTTTGCATCCTCTTCATCATCTGCACCAATATCAATAAGCATATTTTTAATATCCATCGGTTTTGAACGCAATGATTCGTCAAGTAAATGAGGAGGAATGGAGCCAATGACCCCAATAACAGGACCATGATCCGTAATAATTTCTACCCGTTGCGCCATCAATACTTGACTCCACCAACCACCTAATGGTTGAAAACGAATCATGCCATTTTCAGTAATGGATGTGACCATAAAGCCTACTTCGTCCATATGTCCAGCAACCATTACAGTAGGGCCTTCCTCGTTTCCTTTTTTCACACCAAATATACTTCCAAGACGATCTTGAACCATTTCATCTGCATACTTTTCTAGCTCTGTACGCATAAAAGCACGAACAGCATGCTCATTCCCTGCCGTACCAGGCAGTTCTGTTAATGTTTTAAATAACGACAGTGTATCTTCATTCATTTGTCATGCCCCCTAACTCAAAATTAACCGGCAGTTTCACTGATCTTCTTCTATATTTTACAGAAATATATTAAAACTTACCATCAAGCAGGCTTTTCCTTTTGGATGAATAGGCAGGATATTGAATATTATGTATACTAAAAGAAAAGCATCGGGGGTAGATTATGAATTGGAAAAGCTTTTTACTTGGTGCTGCTGTAGGATTTACTGCGGCCATTGTGACAAAAGAATTACTTGATCCATTAGGCAAGCCTTCTCCAGAGAAAGTATTAGCTGATGTAAAGGAATATGTTAAGAAAAATGGCAAGATTTCTGGTTCATGGATTGTTATGAAGCCGGAAGTATATGAAAAAAATGAATTAACCTATGAGGTGTATCGAGGTGGCGTTACGCGAAATTCCGACGGCAAACGCGAACAATTTGAATTTGTGGCTGATAGTAAAACAGGAGCCCTATTAGAATTAGATTTACACGATGCTTAATTGAGTTATTTTAAAAGGCTTTGATGTTATCTCATTTTATTTGGAGTGAAATTAGAATGGATCAATATGTTGGTGGATGGGGAACGCTCGCACTCATTAATGCAGGATTAGCCCAAGGGAAAAATCGAACCGGACTAAATTGTTTTTTATTATCCCTACTCCTTGGACCACTTGCAACAGTACTTTTATTGTTTTCAGAAAAAAGATAGCAAAAAAGCAGTGCCTCTCCCAAACAGATTAGCACTGCTTTTCCTATTATTAACCTCTCACACACTTCACTTCAGCCACAATTTCTTTTCCTGTTTCATCCCACTGAATCGCACGGTAGTAAGCATCATGATAGAAGCTGTACCATACGCCGTTTTCCAATCCGTACTTCATCCATTTTTCTTTTGCAAAAATAGAGGTCATTGGATAATCGTCATACGCCATCACCCATAGTACATTGGAATGAGCATGGGTTGGCATAATGTCTGCCATATGAATTAGATGTTCACCACCATTTTCAATGAGAATGATACAATGACCATCACTATGGCCACCTGTATGAATCATTTTTACACCTGCTGTTATTTCTTTTTCTCCTTCAAATGGACGAACTTGATCTTGGATTGGCTCCCAGTTTTCGCGCCAATATGTACTTTTTGAACGAATATTAGGATTTCTCATTTCATCCCATTCAATTTGTGAAGTAATAATTTCAGCGCGCTCAAATATAGACATCCGTTGATTATTGACAAGTTTCGTTAAGCCACTTACATGATCAAAATGCAAATGAGTCATTAAAATGTAATCGATATCATTTGGAGTTAGGTTCAGCTTGGCCAAATCTTCCACAAGCCTCGATTCTTCGGTAACGCCATAATTCCTCTTTTGTTTATCAGTGAATTTCCCACTCCCAATTCCTGAATCAATCAACATGTTCAGTCCATTTGCCTGAATGAGAATAGGATCATTTCGCATTTCAATTTGGTTATTTTCATTAGATGGATATTTTCGTGACCAAAGCGGTTTTGGTACAACACCAAACATCGCTCCGCCATCTAAACTAGTTCCCCCACCGTTTAACCATGTAAGCTTGATTTCGCCGATTTGTAAATTTTCCATTTTACCCCTCCTCATCAATAGTTTAACATTCACTTCCTCACTTGTAACCAGCTATCTTTTTTAGAAATTAGAGAATAAAAACACGATATTTTCCCCCATGATAAAGAGAACGAACAAAAGGAGGTGCTTGTTTTGAAGCGAAAAGCAAATGTCGATGGAGCAGTAAAGGCAAGTAAAACACCGAAACGCAATCAAGCAGAAAATGAATTTGCTAATGAATTTGCAGCTGGAGAAAATGTAATGAAGGGCGCTAATCGAAATTCGAAAAAAGGACGTCAAGGAAATTAAAAAAAGCGGAAGGCCCCAGTGCCTTCCGCTTTTCTCATGATTGGAATCTAGCTTCTAATCGATAAATTCGATTGCCTTGGCTTGAAAATTTCTCTTCGTATTCTGTCATAATATTTCCTTCAAAGTCACTGTTATGCAAGTCCAGACTGACATAAGTAAGAAGCATGCCATACTCCGAAATACTCATTAATGATGACTCAAACAACCCTTGGTTATCCGTTTTAAAATGTACTTCGCCATGTTTTGGTAAAACATCTTCATACGTGCTAAGAAATGTTTTATAGGTTAAACGACGTTTGGCATGCCGTTTTTTCGGCCATGGATCAGAAAAGTTCAAATATACACGATCCACTTCACCTTTTTCAAAATAATCTCGTAAATGAGCAGCATTAACATTCATTAGTTTTAAATTTGGTAAATCATTTTCAATTAACAAATCAAGCGCTACGACAATTACACTGTTAAATAACTCAATACCAATAAAGTTCACATCTGGATGGGCTTTAGCCATTTCAGTAATAAAACGACCTTTCCCTGTCCCTACTTCAATATATAGTGGATTATTATTTCCAAATACTTCTTCCCATTTTCCTTTGTGGCTTTCTGGTTGCCCAATCACATATTGTGGAAATTCTTTAAGGCGCTCTTCAGCCCAAGGTTTATGTCTTAAACGCATGATGACACCCCTACTATTAAATTTCATGACCTTTAAAAAACTGCCGGCAATCGTGCTGACAGTTGTAAAATTTTTTACGTATATAACCTTTCAAGAATACACAAGCTAATCAAGAAAAGCAAACTCTCTCAAAAACTAAAGAAAAGAAGGTGAAGGTATGCCACTTTCCCACGAGCATCAAATTTCATTATTAAAGGATATTCTAAGCAACCAACAAACAGATTGTTGTGGCTCAGTTGCCGAATATGAACAAGTCGAACGACTCGTAAAATCTCTAATGGTTAACACAAATATCAATGATGATGTGAAAGATGTTTTAACTGAGGTATACAATTACAGTCATACTGGCCTAAGCGCTAAAGATTTAGAAGCTCATATCACATCTCATCAAGACCACTTAACACAGTGGGTTGATGGTATCGATCAATTCAGCTGATTAACTTGCTAATATTTTAGCAAGTTTTTCAATTAGCCGATTTCTTTCTTTTAAACGATTTTTCGAGTGATACCACTCAATTAGGCTTAATTCTTGTGAAATAGCATGCCACTTCATTCTCATCTCAAGACCGGCATCTAGCTTTGTACCATAGCGTTCAAGCCATTTCGCCCATTCCTCACGAGGAACATATGAGTATAAAAGCATACCCAAGTCAATTGCTGGATCAGCAATAACAGCTCCGTCCCAATCAATTAAAAATAGTTCATTCTCATCGGTTATGAGCCAATTATTATGATGTACATCACAATGACATACAACAGTTTCATCACATTTTATTAATAAAAAATTCTCTTTCAAAAAAAGAAGTGCTTGATTGATTGTGGGGATTCTAACTAACTCGGTAGATAGTCCTGCATCCACTTGTGTAAATATACTTTCAGGTCTTAAAGGAGATTTACCAAGCCTTTTTAACATGCTAAGCAACGGTTCCGATTGATGAATTTTTTTTAGCATTTTTGCTACTCGATCCTCATTCATCTCAGATTGAAATAATTCTCTCCCTGGATGCCAATGCTGAGCGGTAATTACGTCACCATTTTCCATACGTCTTGTCCACATTAATTTTGGGACAATTCCTTCTGCTGAGAGTACAGCAAGAAACGGAGATGAATTACGTTTTAGAAAAAGCCTTTGATCACCATTGACAGCAATAAAAGCCTCTCCTGTCGCACCTCCAGCAGGAACTATTTCCCACTCCTGACCTAATAAATCTTCCAACTGGTTCACCTTCATTTTCCTCGCTTAATAGAAAAGCATTCATGCAGTAGCCACCAAGCTAGCACTAGTCTCTATATGTGTATTCGTTGAACAGTATTATTTCTCTATATAAACCGTACATACCATTTTTATCACAACTAATAAAAAATAAAAAAATAGCTATTGAGCAATTTTACAATAGCCACCAATTAAATTTTAGTTGATACCTTGTTTCTTCGTCAAGTAGTATAAAAGATTACCATTAGAATCCATCTCATAAATAATCTAATTATTGATTCAACAATAGAAAAATCTATGATTGTTCTTCTCCATCTACCGCTGTTGTATTTTCTAATTCCCACTCAATTCTTCTAATCGATGTTGTTTGGCAATAATCTAACAAAGCCTGTGCACTCTTTAATTGCTGATGCTTTAATGGTGATGAATTTTTGCGCATCTTCTCAAACCAACTTGGAAATGTACGTTTATCTAAAAGTTCAATATCGTATGGAGCTAGTTGATAATCGATATACCCATTACGTGAAAGAACGACTTTTTTGATAGGCAAAGTCACTTCGTATAAGTCAAACACTTGCTTTACAATGTTACCCATTCGGTTAACAGATAAAAAAGGACTCAATACTTTTTTATCCGGATATTTATGATGTCTACGTACCCAAAATTTCTCGCTTGAACCAATAAAGGCTGCGTCTTCTTCAGCCTCTAAAAATGTAATACACCAAGCATCCGTAGGCGTAATAACAATAACATCTACTTCAACCGGAGCATTTTTTAAGCGAAACACCGGCCTATACATCACTAGAAAGGTATCCGGAAAACGCTGTAAAAAGAAACGTAGCTTTTCATCCAAAAAGAAAGTATCATCTATAAAAGACTTTTCATGAATGGTTGAACTACCCCATTTCATTTGAAAGCGAAGCAATTGATTTAAAAAAGTATATTTTAACTCCTCCAAACTAGCCGTTTCTGATGGAATATGTAACGAAAAAATATTATCTTCCTTTTTAGGAGTCTCTATTTCGAGGAGCTTCTTCCTCGTGTTTTCTGTGAAAGATTCCCTTCACTTTTTTGAAGATGCCTCTTTTTTTCTTCTTTATATATAGATTCGTCAATTAACTGAGTTTCGTAAGATTGACTAAATAATTGCTCTATTTCTCCACTGAGATAAGCAGCTTTTAGCTTATCCCATTGTTGCTTTTTTAATTTAATAAATTGTGACGGATACCGATAAATATCCTGCTCATAACGCGAAACATAATCTTGTAGTTTTATGAGCTGTGCCATCTGCCACACCACCAGACTATTGTAATTTTATCGAAAAAATTGGTTCATACGACGGCGCTGCCCCAATATGTGTTTGATACATTGTAATGTGAGATGCCAGAAAACTCTTCTGTTTGAATGCTACAAAATCAGCAGCTTTTTCAAAGGAAAAGTCGGACTCACCTATATATTTTCTAGCCATTGTAATATGAGGCTTAAACGGCTTAGGATCTAGCGTAAATCCTGCATCTAGACAAGCTTGATATACTTTAGCTTGTACCTTAAAAAGTCTTTGCTGGAATGCCACACCTGCCCATAGTATGCGCGGTTGCTCCATTCTTCCAAAAACACCTATTGTATCAAGAGATAGCTCGAATGCCGTTTCATTCTCCAGCGCTGTTTGAACCAATTTTACGGCTTTTTTTCGCATTGCTTCGGAAGCATCTCCTAAAAAAGCCATTGTAATATGATAATCGGCAGGATGTAGCCATTTCTTAAATGGAAAGGCAAATTTTAATTTTTCTATCCCAGCATGAAGTTCTTCTTTAATTTCATCTGGCAACGTTAAAGCAAAGAAAAAATGAGTATTCATTCATAAGCGCTTCCTTTCTACCTGTTCTATTTTAACATATATAGACAAATATCATAGGCGTTTTCACCCATTAGATATTGAATGGTACATCTATTCTTAGCTTAAACAAAAATGTTTATTTAGAAACTTTTTTGTACGTTAATCTAAAAGAACCCTCTGCCTAGTGACAGAAGATTCTTTTGATTAACCTTAAAGTTTACCGCATTGTCTTTCGATTTCTTCACGGAAAAGAGTTTGCAACTTCCTTGTGATAGAACCAACTTCACCATTCGCAATGACCTTTCCATCAATTTTCAAAATTGGCGTCAATTCCACAGTAGTACTTGTATAAAATACTTCGTCTGCGGCAAGCATTTCTTCCACTGTAAAAGCTTCTTCTACGTAGGGAATACCATTTGCTTTACATAGCTGAAGCACTACTTGACGAGTTATACCATTTAAAATGAAATGATTTGCAGGATGAGTTTTCAACGTTCCACCAACAACGATGGCTACATTAGATGAACTACCTTCTGTCACTGTACCATTGCGATGCTGTATTGCTCCACTGCAACCTGCCTCAATCGCTTGCTGCTTAGCAAGAATATTACCAAGTAAATTTAAGCTTTTAATATTACAGCGTAACCACCTTACATCTTCAGTAGTGATGGCATTAGTACCAGGCTTCTCTTCACCGGCATAAGGCAATTCTTTCGTATAGGCGACGAGCACTGGATCTACTTCTTCAGTGGGAAAAGCATGATTGCGTATCGATACCCCTCTCGTTAATTGCATATAAACGGTGCCGAATTTCAATTGATCTTTAGCAATAAGTTCTTCAACTTTAGCCTGTAGTTTTTTCACGGTAAAAGGCGTTTTGATTGCCAGTAACCTTGTGCTTTCTACCAATCGATTGAAATGCATCTCAGCCGTAAATAACTTACCATTATATACTCGAAACACTTCGTACACACCATCACCAAATTGATAACCACGATCTTCTATATCAATATATATATCTGAACGATTCATAATTTCACCATTAAAAATGATGTTCCCCATTTTCTTCCCTCCCTGCCATTTCAACAAACTGAATTGGATTTCTCTTTATCTCGATTTAAATAACTATCAGCGGTGGATGGAAGGTTCACTTTATCTAGCCAATTCATAAATCGCCTGTGCATAAATCGCAGCGGCCTTTAACAGATCCTCAATCTCCATATATTCATCTTTTTGATGGGCAATATCTTCTCTGCCTGGGAATAGTGGTCCAAATGCAACCCCTTCCTTCAACGAACGAGCATATGTGCCACCACCGATTGACAGCAATTCTGCTTTTTCACCTGTTGCTTCCTCATACACTTTTTGTAAGGTTTGAATTAAGAAGCTGTCCTTATCAACATGGTGAGGTGCAGAATTGGAGAAAGACTCTAATTGTAGCTGTAACTTCGCTACATTCGCTGTTAATGTTTCTTTCCCCTGCTCCCAATCATATGTAACAGGGTAGCGCATCGTAAATCCAACGCTGCTATCTGCTGGTTTAGCATAACGAAGCTTACCAGCATTTAAAGTTAACTCACCTGTAATCTCATCTTGATACGCTACACCTAATTTATTCCCTCGTGAATCCCCAAATAAATAATCACGAATGAATGTAAAGTATGTAGTTGCATGAGAGTCTAAATCCAAATCGGCTAAAAATGAACCCAAATAAAGTCCAGCATTGACTCCATTATTCGGCTCCATTCCGTGGGCAGATACCCCTTCAAGCTCCAAAATAACCATCGTATGTGAGATTTCCGCTTTTCCTGTTAGCGAATGTTTTTGTAAAAATTGCTCATACGCCTCCGTTACTTCCGCTGCTTTTTCTGTTTCCACTTTTGCTACCGCGTAATCAGGTACCATATTCATTCGACGCCCTGAAGAAAATTCCACCACATTCACCGCTGCCTGCTCAACTTGATTCTGCAGGAGCTTGAACAATTGCAAAATCCCAAATTCCTTTTTCGGCATTAATAATAGGAAAATCAGCATCGGGAGCAAAGCCTACTGTCGGCATTTCCTCTACTTCAAAATAATGATTCACACAACGCCAATTTGATTCCTCGTCGGTTCCAATAATCATCCGCACGCGTTTATTGAGGGAGAGGCCTAACTCTTTGATTACCTTCATTGCATAATAAGCAGCCATTGTTGGACCTTTATCGTCAATGGCTCCACGTGCGAAGATTTTTCCATCACGGATTTCGGCACCATATGGGTCTGAACTCCAGCCATCTCCTTCCGGTACAACGTCAACATGACATAAAATGCCAAGCAATTCTTCGCCTTCCCCCATCTCAATATGCCCAGCTACATGATCTACATTTTTCACCGTAAAACCATCTTTTTCCCCTAAATTTAGCATATACTCTAATGCTTCCTTGACTCCAACGCCAAATGGAGCGGTATCTGTTTGATTTTCCTCATCAAGCACACTTTTAATTTTCAATAAACTTTGTGTATCGGCAAGTAAATCTTGTTTACGATTTTCTATTTCCAATTGCCAATTGATTTTATTCAAAGGTCTACACTCCTCACTTATATTCGCTTCTATTTTAGTTTAGCACAGCCTTTTAACCAATCCAAAAACTGCTCCCTTTTGTAAAGGCTATCCTATTACTTGCATAACGAACATAAAATCATGCATTAGAAAAACACGACTTATCGCCCCAATGGCGAAAGTCGATGTCGCATCTTTACTATCGTCCATTAGATATAAATTCTGATAGTATAAAAAAACACTTCACCATAATGAAGTGTTTTCGAGCCTATTTTACAAATTTAATTTCATTTACTGGCCAGTATACAAAGTTTGCTTTTCCGACGATTTCTTCAACAGGAATCGTACCAATTTCGCGGCTATCTAAACTATTTTGACGATTATCGCCCATTAAGAATAATTGGTTATCAGGAACTGTAGCGCTACCCGTTACCTCTTCAAGCGTAAAATCTCCGGTCAATGGCGCTCCACCCATCTCAGCCTTATACTCTTCTAAATAAGGTTCATCATATTTTTTCCCGTTAATATATAACGTATCATTTTTGTATTCAATATGATCCCCAGGCAAACCAATTACACGTTTAATATAATCTCTTTCCTCCGTTGCATGAAAAACAACTACATCAAATCGGTCGATACTATCAATATCCGTACCAAACTTATTTAAAATAATTCGCTCATGGTCCAACAAAGTCGGCATCATTGATTCGCCATCAACAACAATTGGCGTAAAAATATATGTACGAATTAAGAAAGCCAAAATAACAGCAATAATAATTGCTTTCACCCACGAAAAAAATTCTTTAGATTTCTCCAAGCCCTGTCCCTCTCTCTTCTTAAATTTCTTTAGTCATTATATCATATTTGTATACACTCAGTGATACTATGAATCATAAAGAAAACGTGAATACTCCCCCACTTAAATTCTAACAAATTTTGAAGCGAGGGCTTCTTTCCTGTTTCTACCTTCATTGCTCATTGTGACGTCACAAAAAGTCTTACAAAAAGTCCACAGGCGTATTTTTTATACTGGTTCGGAAAAGACCAATCCTACCAGTTTCCGTTTTTATTTAAACAGGGATAAACATTTGCTCGAGCCCTTTGTTTTTAATGTTGATAACGCTTTTCGACTCCAAATTGAGGAAATGTAATAGAGTGATAATCCTTTTATTTTTTAAGTTTCGGAAAACGATTTTGACCTTTAAAAAAGCGTTTATACGCATCCATCGGATAGATGGCGGTTTTCTCGACTGAAATGATAAAAAGTTTATTCATCATCCTCGACTGTTTGATCAACTTGATAATTGATCGATGGCAATGAACAGTAAAATTGCCATCACATGCAAAAAGGCAGTAATTCCATAAATAGATGCTTCAAAAGTCTGGTACATACAGTGCTAGAGGTAATAGAATCCACGTTTCAATCCCTAAAGCTATAACAATGGTTCCGATTCGTTTCGCTAACAATCGTTCATTTGTAGGGTAATAAAACTCACTATAACCAGCCACAAACGAAACTTCTTGTTTTTTCCAAATACGCATCCCTGTCCCTATTAAAAATACACCTACTAAAAAAATAAAGAGTAATTTAAGTTCCATCCCCCAAAACTCCCTTTTTATTCCATTTTACCTTTCGGACGCAAAAAAAGCGAATTTCTTTTCACTTGAAATTCGCTTTTCCACTATTAGCTTTACATATTACAAGAACCATCCGTACAGTTATCAGCTTTTTCAGACTCATTGACCATTTGTAGAGAATTCTCCTCAGTCCACACTTTTTGTAGGGTTTGTAAAAATACTTCTGTTGGTTGCGCTCCTGAAATGCCGTATTTACGATCAATTACAAAAAACGGAACACCCCTCACACCGAGTAAGCTACCTTCTTGTTCGTCCGTTCTTACCTCAGCATTGTAAAGATTGCTCTCTAACATATCCTCTGTTTCCTTTTTATCCAACCCAACTTCTTCAGCCAATGTCACAAGTGTTTTACGGTCACCCAAATGCTTTGTTTCTGTGAAATGGGCATAAAACAGACGCTCATTCATTTCTTTTCCCTTGCCCTTTGCTTCGGCAAATTGCGTTAAACGATGCGCATCAAACGTATTGGTTAAAATCGTTTTATCTAAATAATAGTCAAGACCTTCCGCTTTCGCCTGAGCCGTAAGATTATCATTTGAAGCCTTTACTTGTTCTGCACTCATATTATATTTTTTCATTAGCATTTCATCTTGACTCATTTTAATATCCCGTTCAGCATCCGGCTGTAGTTCAAAGCTCTTAAATTCAACCTCCACTTGATTCCCTTGTGTAAACTGATTTAATGCTTTCTCCAACCGACGCTTTCCAATATAACAAAATGGGCATTGGTAATCTGACCAAATCTCAACCTTCATAAAAAACGCTCTCCTCTACTTACAAAATAACCTGCTAGTAACATCATAACGATAGGTATATTTAAAAACAAATAATTGATTTCACGGATAAAATAATGTCCATCTTACTTTTTTTAAAATTATGTATTAAATATAGGAGAAAGTCGCATATAATATTTGTAAAAAAGGCGAACACAAGTTTAATATTTCGATAATTTCCACTTTTCAGTAGAAATTATCGAAATATAGAGGTAAAATATGACTAAGACATCTAAGGTTGACTTTGAGGAGTTATAGGGTGGGTTCTAGCAAGTACATAGTGACAGCAAATAGCTGTCCGACATATCGATTGTTTTCATTTGTTCACTAAAACTAATGAAAAATAATAAGGAGTGGTTTTTTGAAACCTTCAACAAATCGCATGTTAACCCGTATTAAATCCGTTTATATGTTTATCAATGATAACGGTACGGTTTCTACTCAAGAGATTGTAGAAGAATTTGGCATCACTCCTCGCACAGTACAGCGCGATTTAAATGTCTTAGCTTATAATGACCTCGTTCAAAGCCCAAGCCGTGGATACTGGACAACAACAAACAAAAAAGTAAAGATGTCATCCTAAGTATAAAAAGATCCACCCAAAAATCGATGTGTTATCATATGGACTGAGGCCGGTACATCCGTCGCCTCATTTTTTTGCCCATACTCGAATTCAGCTTAATTCTCTTGCTTCAGAGCTTCCAATTCTTCATCCGTTAATTCACGATACTCTCCAAGTTCAAGATCTTCATCCAACTGTAAACTTCCCATCGACAATCGCTTTAAATAAATGACTCGTTTATCAACAGCCTCAAACATCCGCTTCACTTGATGAAACTTTCCTTCTGTAATGGTTAATCTCAATATCTGATGTGGGCCCTGATTTTAGAATTACAAGCTCCCCAGGCTTTGTTACATAACCATCATCCAACGTAACTCCCGCACGAAAAGCCTCAATATCACGCTCGGTTACTTCTCCTTCAATAACAGCAAAATACGTCTTCGGTACATGCTTTTTCGGCGATAGCAATTGATGCGCTAGCTTTCCATCATTCGTAATCAGCAGCAATCCTTCCGTATCTTTATCCAAACGCCCTACTGGAAATGGTTCATATACTGAATCTTCCAGCTGTAGTAAATCAATGACCGTTTCTTGATAATTGTCTTCTGTGGCAGACAGGACACCTGGTGGCTTATTCATCATTAAGTACACGAATTCTTTATATTCGACTTGTTCCCCATGTACAGTCACTGTATCTGCAGTCAGGATCAACCTGTTGCTTCGCATCCTTAATCAGTTCTTCATTTACCTTCACTGCGCCTGATTTCAGCAAACCCTTTACTTCTTTCCTGCTTCCATACCCAATATTAGCAAGTAACTTATCAATTCTCATATCTATCTCCTTCTTTAAAAGCTCTGATACCAAATACTTTCTTGTAAAAAAGCAGGGCAACATCAGAGGCCCTACTTTTTCATTATTCCTTCAATTTTAATTTTCTTTGCAATGCCTCAATTCGACTACCAAATAAACGATGGGCTAGCTTGCTTTTTAACGAAATAGCAGTGTAAAAAAGACCTCCAACTACCACACAAATGCCAGTAATCAAAATTGCCTGCCACCTATTTTCCGTACTAAGAAAGCAGTGACAATCCCACTTCTAGTGCCCATACAATGAAAGCCATAATCGCTGTAAAAATCGTAATAAGCGCTGTCCTGCGAATCACTAGATTATACCGATACCCTGTAAAATAAGAAATGACAACAAAATTGATGAGAACAGCGGCTAAAAATCCAAGTGTTGTCGCATAAATCGATCCTTCTGTTTCAAACAAACGAATGAGTGGAATATTCAAGCTCAACTTAATCAAAAATCCAACAAGCAAGCTAAGCACCGTGAATTTTTGCTGATTGATCCCTTGTAAAACAGACGCCGTTACTGAAAACAGTGCAAATAAAATAGCGGTTGGTGCATACGCTTGAAGCACACTAGTGCCAAGTGGATTATGGCTGTAAAAGGCCGAATAAACGGGATCAGCCAGAACAGACATCCCTACTACAGCTGGAATCGTTAAAAAGAGTAAAATTTGAAAGGCTTGGTCCAGCTGCTGCCGAAATAGCTTATGATCTCCACTTACAAACGCCTTCGTCACCGATGGCAAAAGGGCCATCGAAAACCCAGTGGCAAGTGTCATCGGAATAAGCACAAGCTTTTGGGCAAATACATTCAAAACACCTAACGCATCTTCCGCAATGTCATCTAAACCAATCGAAACCATCGCCCGCGTAAATGTTAAGGAATCGACTTGTTGAAATAGCGGCATCGCGATCCCTACAAATATAAAAGGAATCGATGATATCAATATTTCCTTATAAATTTGTGGCAAGGAAATATGTACCGTACCTCTATCATGTAACAGCAACTCATTCAACATCGGCTTTCTTTTTTTCCAAGCTAATAGTAGAACAAGTAAGCCGCCCACCGCTCCAACTGTTGCTGCGAATGTAGAAATTGAAATGGCTGTTACTAGATCGCCATCCATCAACTTCAGAACAACAAACACGCCTCCTAAAAGAAAGGCAATACGGACAATTTGTTCCACCACCATTGAAATAGCTGACGGCTCCATCTCTTCATGGCCTTGTAAATACCCACGAATAATACTCATAAACGGAACGATAATTAAGGCAAAGCTAATAGCACGAATAACCGTCGTCACATCTTCAACAGGTAATGCATCCTTCCCTACACTTACAAAATCTGCGTAAACAGGAGCCACTAAATATAAAGCTAAAAAAGCTAAAAAACCCGTAATAAACATTAACAGTAAACTAGATCGAAACAACTTTCGACCCACTGCATATTCTTCTAACGCATTATATTTAGAAATAAATTTCGAAACAGCAAGCGGCATCCCTGCTGTCGCAAAGCTAAGGACAATGGTATACGGCACATAACCGTATTGATACAAAGTTCCTCCCTTTGTACCGACCATTGCTTCAAACGGTATGACATAAAATAAACCAAGAACCTTTGATAATACTGAGCCAAACGTTAAAATAAAAGCTCCTTTTAAGAACTTTGACGACATATAATCCCTTCCTGCCTGTTACTCGAAAAACACTAACCCTCTCGTGTAGAGTGCTAGAGCTTAACAACTATACTCATTACATTTCATAATCAAAACTATCTTTCAGTTTACTCGTTTTCTCCTCTAATACTCAAATTAATTTTTCCTGAAATTTAGACATTCGCCAACCTTCTTTAAGTTGCTATATAATAGAAGAACTGTTAGAAAAACAAAACTGATTTCCGCTGTTACGTCTTATCCTTGAAATCGTGTAAGAAACGAAAATTATAGTAAAAAAGAAGTGGTGATGAATGTGAAATATAACGTAGTAGTAATTGGTGGTGGACCTTCTGGATTAATGGCGGCGATTGCTGCGGGAGAAAAAGGCGCCAAAGTATTGTTAGTTGATAAAGGAGAAAAGCTTGGACGCAAACTAGCCATTTCTGGAGGCGGGCGTTGCAATGTTACAAATCGTAAATCGATTGATGAAATTATCCAGAATATACCTGGAAATGGTCGTTTCCTTTACAGTGCCTTCTCAGAATTTAATAATGAAGATATTATTCAATTTTTCGAAAAACTAGATGTGAAGCTAAAAGAAGAAGATCACGGCCGGATGTTCCCGATCAACGATCAAGCCCAAAGTGTTGTTGATGCCCTATTAACTCGCCTTGAACAATTAAAGGTTACTATTTATAAAAATGCCCCTGTTGCTGACGTTCTCTATGACAACGGACAGACAGTCGGCATCAAATTAAAAGATGGACAAACCTTCAGTACCGATGCAGTGGTAATTGCTGTTGGCGGAAAATCTGTTCCCCACACAGGCTCAACAGGCGACGGCTACGCCTGGGCCAAAAAAGCGGGGCATACGATTACCGAATTATTTCCGACTGAAGTACCGGTCCTAAGCAATGAAAAGTTTATAAAAGAGAAAACATTGCAAGGTCTCTCGTTACGGGATATTTCACTAAGTGTGCTCAATCCTAAAGGAAAGTCAATGATTACCCATCGAATGGATATGATCTTCACACACTTTGGCATCTCTGGTCCAGCCGTTCTTCGCTGTAGCCAATTCGTTGTCAAAGCAATGAAAAAGTGGAATTTGACCCAAGTCACGATGCAATTAGATGTTCTACCTGACCAAAATAAAGAAGAAGTCTTCCAAACACTTATGAAAGAAATTAAAGCCGAACCAAAAAAAGCGATTAAAAACACGTTAAAAGGTCTCGTTCCTGAACGATACTTGCACTTCTTATTAGAGAGAAGCGGCATTGACCTTCAAGAACAAGGTGCGATGATTTCTCATGAGAAAATCCGACGTTTAACCGAGTTCTGTAAAGACTTCCGCTTTTCCGTTCATGGCACTCAGCCGCTCGAAAAAGCCTTCGTCACAGGCGGAGGAGTATCGGTAAAAGAAATTCATCCAAAAGAAATGGCCTCGAAACTAATGAACGGTCTCTACTTTTGTGGAGAAATATTAGACATTCATGGCTACACAGGAGGGTACAACATTACCTCTGCACTTGATCACGGGCAGACTCGCTGGTATGAATGCGGCATTATGTGCTAGTAGACATTAAAGGAGCATTAGCAGGACTTCCTCTTGATTTGGTCGGTTAATCTTAAATATGCAACTGGATTAGTAAGGAAATAAGGGAGGATTGCTATACATTTCTAAGGAAGAAAGTATAGCAATCCCCTTATTTTTTTGTTTCTTAAAGAAGGAAGCATGGAAAAAAGAGAAGGCATTAGCTTTGATCCAGGAACAAAAGGGAATTCATTTTGACCCACATGTTACAGATGCATTCTTATCGTTATTTTAATTTTAATCTATACTCATAATTCACAGTAAAATGGTTAAATTACTAAGGTACCTTATATCTCTAAGGAGGCTTACTCATGGTAAATTCTAATGATTTTGTCGAAAAGATTAATGAGCAGCAGCAAAAGCAAGCCAAAAATAAACAGTTACATGGTCATGGAAATCCAGGTAAGAAAAAGCCAAATAAAACGCATAAATAAGAAAAGCATGTGACACCTGTTGCGCGCAAAGAAACACCTCTTTATACTTGGAGGTGTTTCTCTTTTATCTTCTAGTACCACACTCTATTTTTCATCTACATTCATTATATGTAATACAGGATGATAACGATATCTCTCAAGATCAATGACATCTCCAGAAAACTTGATTCCTTCGCTTTCTAATGACATCTTCTGTACATTATGTAACTCCTCATCCTTCATACCAATTTCCCCTTTAGCATTGACGACTCGATGCCAAGGAAGTTGATACTTTTCACTGCTGGAATGGAGAATTCGAACAACTTGCCTTGCCCCTCTTGGACTTCCTGCTAACTTGGCAATCTGACCATACGTCATAACTTTTCCTGCTGGGATTTGCTGAATAAGATATATAACAATATCAGTAAACTTCTCCATACCCTTCTCCTTTACATAATAAGGAGCTGCCCCATATAGGTCAGCTCCTCTCATTTCTTCTTATATATAATCATTGAGCTAAAGCAATAAATCTGATCATCCAACTCTTCTACTGATGTTGAGACATTATACTTAATGTCAATAATCTGGCTCTCCGAAACACCCTTTAAAAACGCATTCATTTCCTCTTCTAGATCCTTTTCATGTTCACAATCAAACAACTTTACTTGAATCATCGGCACTCCCCTGCCTTTTTCCAACTACAGCGCCTAGCCCTCGAGTCACGTCTAGCCAGCCACTTGTTTGGGCTGAACAAGGCGCTTTCGCTTTTATTTTTACAAACAGAGTGCCCCAATTAGAAGAAATTTATACATCTATTGTACTTACTTTACAATGACTTCCCCTGTCCAATCAAGCATACCACCAACCATATTTACCACTTTAAAGCCTTGTTGCTGCAGATAGTGACATACATTGCCACTACGCCCACCTGAACGACAAATGAAAATATACTCTTTTTCTTTATCAAATTCATCAAGACGAGCTGGAATTTCACCCATTGGGATATGCTTTGCACCTTCGACCATTCCAGCTTGAACTTCCTCATGTTCACGTACATCTACAATTTCAAGTTTTTCCCCTGCTTCAAGCTTTGCTTCTAATTCCTTTGGAGTGATGATTTTCATTTCTGCCATCCTAGCACCTCATTTTTCTTAATATAACAATTTATATTATACCAAGAACCATCAGTAAAAATATAATTTAACGATTATTTTTGATCCGCATGCAACATATATTTCAAATAGAAAAGGAGGTGTACAACATGGGTATTACCTTTTTAAAAATCTCAGTCATTTACTTCATCATTGGAATTGGTTTTGGAATGTTTATGTCCATCACCCATAATTTCGAATACACGTCTATCCATGCACATATTAATCTAGCAGGTTGGGCATCATTCGCACTTGCAGGTCTCATTTATCATCTATTCCCCTCTCTATCAGAAAATGCTCTTGGCAAACTTCACTTTTGGCTCGCAAATATCGCATTACCGATTATGTTAATTAGTCTCATCATCTTCGTAGCAGGAAATCCCTCAGCTGAACCGTTCATTGCAATTGGAGCTAGTATCCTGACACTTGGTATTCTAAGTTTTGTAATTAATGTGCTGAAAAACCTCAAAGCTGAAAATAGATAGTGAAATACGCCAACCTTTATTTCTTTCATTCGCTCTTATCTAACTCCTTAAAAGAAACGTCCCATAAGTCTATTCTTCTGACCTATGGGACAATTCCATTAAAAACTCTGCTCCCTTACCTCACTCTCAATTTTTTTATTGTTTATTCCTTCTTCATTCACCTTGGCTTGAATGGTTTTAGGCGAGCCTTCGAAAGACCATTTCATATCACTTGCTTTATTATTATTATTCGGTGCAGCTTGTCCATTCCATTTGTCATCCATTTGGATTCACTCCTTTTTTTCTTATTGTTTTCCAAATACATAAATTTATGACTATATCGTTTGTTACACGAAAAAGCCGAGCATTCCAACTATGCAGTGGATGCTCGGCTTTTCAGAATAAATTATAGTTTAAACTTACCAATGAGTTCTTGTAATTCCATAGCCAAATTTGACAAGGAGTTAGATGAAGCTGTAATTTCTTGCATAGCAGCTAGTTGTTCTTCCGTTGTTCCGGCTACCATTTTTGTATATCCAGCCATTTCTTTTGTAACGTTACTATTATTCATCACAGTTGCAGATATTTCTTGTGTACTCGCTGACATTTGTTCGACTGTCGCAGCCATTTCGGTTACTTTTTCTTTCATGCCTTCTAACATTAAGACAATTTCTTGGAAACTGCTTTCCGTTTTCTCAACAATCTCCAAACCTTCTTTTACTTCTACTGTCACTTGATGGATGGATTGTGTTGAACGAGACATATTTTTTTGAATATCTTGAATTAAGTCTGAAATTTGATGAGCGGAAGACTGAGATTGCTCCGCTAATTTACGAACTTCATCAGCAACAATCGCAAAGCCTTTTCCATGTTCACCAGCTCTTGCTGCTTCAATCGCTGCATTTAAAGCTAATAAATTAGTTTGATTAGCAATCGCCGTAATTACTTTAGTAATTTCGCCAATTTCATTAGAACTTGAATCAAGCAATTCCAATACTTCTCCACTTTCATTTACTTTTTGATGAATCGAATTCATTTGCTGTACAGTCTGCTCTACATATACATTTCCTTGTTGAGCATGCTCTGTAATCGTTGCTCCAACTACAGACATTTCAGTGGAAGCCTCAGCGAGATTTTGAATCGCTACAGATACTTCTTCTAGTGACTGAGAACTTTCCATTAAGCCCACACTATTCGTTTCCGCAGCAGATGCGAGTTCTTGGATAGAATTTGTGATTTCCTCTGTTGCTCTGTTTGTTTGTTCTGCACTTGCAGATAGTTGTTCGGCAGAAGATGCTACGTGCTGGGTTGAACGATTCACATGCGTTAATAGTTCTTTCATATTACCTTTCATCGTATTATAATCTTTCACTAAATCTCCAATTTCATCTCGAGAAGTGACTGTTACATTTCCACCTGAAAAATCACCTTGGGCCGCATGGTTCAATTCTTCTTTTATCAGCATAATAGGGTTTGTTATTCGAACCGCCATAAGATAAGAAAGAATTGTTCCAAAAATGATTGCTACGACTGTTATAACAGTTATAGTAACGGAGATTTTTGCTGCACCAGCATTAAATTCTTCTTCGTAGGCACTTGAAGCGATTGTCCACCCCCAATTGGGATCTCTTTCAACATAGGCCATTTTCACAGCAACTTTCTGCGTATTTAAATCCTTCCATTCATAGTAAAAAACTCCCCCTGTTTTTCCTAGCTCTATGGAATCTGGACCAACCCTAACACCGTCTTCTGATACAGTATTGGCAATACTCTCCCCTTCGTTTAAAGGGTGCATGACAAAAGTAGACTGATCATCCACAGCCCAAACATAACCGGTTTTTCCAAATGCATATTCTTCTTTTATATGACGCTTACCCTCAGCATCTTTTTCACCAAATAACTCCTGTCGCAGCTGTTCTTGAGCTTCTTCCTTAGTGATGTTTCCTGCTTCGACCTCCTTATTCAATAACTCAATCATCCCAATGACTAATTTTGTGCTTTTTTTCAGTTGGGTTTCCCCCGTTTGAGTTAATTCACCTTTAGTAATATTGTGACCGCTTACACTAATTGCTAAAGTTGGAATAATCAGAATAGAAAGACACAAAATAATTAATTTTTTCTTGATGGATACCCCTTTTTTTCTCATGTCGTGTTTTCTCCTCACTCCTAGGTTTTTTGACCTATTCCTTCAAAAACTCCACCTTTCCCCCTTGAAAAAACCATACTATTTACTCAGTATAACTTATATTAAATTAATTTATTGAAAATTTCAATAATTCTTTACACTCCTAGTATTCATTTTAACATACCTATTTTCTAGTCATTTCTGTACATATTTATATTGACAATTAGGGAAACTAAGATATATAATTTATCTTGAATTAAAGATATCTTAACTTTAAAATACTTGAACTAAAATCAAATAGCAACATCCATCATTTATATTCATCACATTCTAGATATTGAAAAGGGGAAGAATATATGTTAAGAAAAATTGAGAATAAAAACATGGGTAGAAGTAACCTTGGTTGGCTTAATAGTATATTTCACTTCTCATTTGCAGAGTACTATAATCCACAAAATATCAACTTTGGCGTTTTACGCGTCATCAATGATGATTTAGTGGCTCCTCAAACTGGGTTCAGTACACATCCACATCAAAACATGGAGATTATCTCATACTTAGTAAATGGTGAGCTAACGCATGGAGATAGCATGGGAAATAAAAGTACCATTACTCGTGGACATGTTCAGTATATGAGTGCAGGAACTGGTGTTTACCACAGTGAACAAAACTTTGGAAATGAAACATTGCGATTTTTGCAAATTTGGATCATTCCTGACAGAGCTGGACATACACCTAATTATGGGGATTATCGCTTTAATATGGAAGATCGTCATAACAAATGGAACCATATGGTTTCAAGTAAAGAAGGCAATGCGCCAATTAAAATTAATCAGGATGCTAACATTTACTCCTTAGAGCTTGATAAGGGCAAAGCAATTAGCTTCCCTGTAGCAGAGGGAAGACAAGCCTATTTAGTTCAAATCGAAGGAAGTTCTACGATTAATGATATTGCTCTAGACATGAGAGATGCAATGGAAATTGTTGAGGAAGATATTCAAATTAAAGCAGATGAAGCCTCACATATATTAGTTGTCGAAATGAAAGAACAATAAATTTTATGTAAAAAGGCAAATTCACATGCGAATTTGCTTTTTTACATAGACCATAAATACTTTTTTATTCTAAAATCCCCAATAACATATACTCACGCTTAGTAATCCCCCCGGTTACAGGCAAATGGTGTATTTTTTGAAATCTTTTTACTGCCTTTTCAGTCTCTTCATCATAAATTCCATCTACTGTTCCATAAAACAATCCCACTGCTTTTAATCGATTTTGAACAAGCTGCACTAAGTTTCCTTTTGATCCCAATGCTAAATTTTTAAACTCCCCTTTGCCTGTACCTGTAACAGGACCATATATATGAACAGTAGTCCCAATTGGAATGATTTCAAACAACGCTTCTACATCTTCATTACGCATCCGAATACAACCGCTGCTTACATTTTTTCCAATTAAATGAGGTTTATTGGTCCCATGTATGCCATACTGTCCCCAAGGAACGTTAAGTCCTAACCACCTCGTCCCAAATCCGCCTCCCCATGCCTTGGACTTCTGCTCTACTTTAAATGTTCCAATTGGTGTTGGAGTTTTTTCAATTCCTTGTGAAATAGGATAACGTCTTATCACTTCATTATTTTTCACAACCAAAAGCTCACTTGACCATAGATTAATCTTGATATAAAGGGAATCTTGCCCTTTCACATGCATTGGTGCAAATGCCATCATAAACAATAACATGATACTAGCAATCCACTGATGTGTTTTCATACATGGTTACATCTCCTTATCGTAACTCTTCAACAAGCGAGTCCTGATCAATAAACCATCGATGAGTCAACCCTTCTCTCCAAATCGTAAATATAACCATCCTTTTTTCTCTCCCTTTCCCCTTCTTATAAATATCTACTTGAACAGGAATATCGACGAGTAAGCTTTCATTCACATCTTTAATTGATTGTTTCGAAAAACTCCGAATCCCAAAGGATGTCATATCCTGAACACGTTTATGTAACCGATTTGGATGTTTAGAATGAGACAAAGTTAATGCTAAGATTTTAGGATCCTCTTGAGTGATGGCAATCGAAAAAATCTTAATTAATTCATGTGGATTTACTGTAGCCATATATTCATCAAGCTTACCAGCTGCCTTTAAAATCATTAACTTATGCGAAAGATCTTCGTTTTTCAAACGATGTGTAATACTACCAGAAAAGTGAACACAAAAATGCCCTGGGAATCCATTTGGGAGAGCTCCAGCACCATGTGGCATTCCATGCATAGAGGCAGCAATCATTTGCTGATCAATAAAAACCAAAATGGCCCTTCTCTTCCAGCTCCATTGATCATGATAAATTTTCTTCATGATTTGAGTATCTTTCTTAGTCAATGGTTGAACATCCGCATGCTGTGAACCTGCTCTTCGTTGAACCTGAAAGGATAACCCAGTTTCAACATCGATAATCGTGAACACAGTTTTATTTGGAATAATCTCATTCACTTTCTCCCATGGCAGCATCTCAATTTTAAAGTTAATAGGTCCATCTTTATCCTCCCACTCATTAGCATAGGCTGGATGATTGGTTATTAAGGCAACTATAAACATAACAATAAGCACTCTATAAATTGTTTTACTGTTCATTTTCCATTACTCCTGCTCCTATTTTTTCTTTTCTTAATGTATGAAGTAAAAACTAAAAAATACGATAAGGGTGCTCTCTCATTCTCCTCCAACTATCTTTGCAAACTCATCTAGGGTCGTTGAGTACTTAATATAGATTCGTGGTAAAAGATAAAGTTCATCTTTGATGCCCTTCTTAACAAATGGTTGAGGAGTTGTTGTGAGCCCAAACAAATAGTACTTCTTTGCTTCTGCTACAACCTTGTCATTGAAATTTCCATACGGATACGCAAGAGCAATAACTTGTTTACCCGTTATTTGTTGAATTTTATTTTTAGATTCCTGCAATTCAAATTCATAATTGTGAATCTTCGTTAAATCAGAATGTGTAGCCGTATGTGACTGGATGGAGATTATCCCTGAATCTGTCATCTTTTTTAAATCTGCTATTGATAGTCGATTAGAACGACCAATAAAGTCAGAAATAACAAAAATCGTTCCAGTTGGTTTAAAACGTTCACTTTTCAATTTTTGAAAAACCTCAAATGCATGTAGATTATTTTTATATCCATCATCAAAAGTAATGAAGATAGGCTTCTCTACTCGGTCAAGATCTTGCCATCGCTCAAACGTTAATAATGTATAACCATGATCGCGTAAATACGTCATTTGTTTCTCAAAATTCTTCGGGGTTACATATAACTCTTTTGAACCGTGGCCCGTAAATTCGTTGATGGAATGATAAATCAAGATAGGAATTTTTTGTTGCGCCAAAGCTGGCTCCGGAAGACACAAAGTAATCAAACATAATAAAAAAATCACCGTCTTTTTCATAAAACGCCTCACTTTTTCCCTTTGTCATATCTTGCTCACTTATTATTCCTCAGGTAACTTCCTTCTATAAAAATAATTCTGCTCATTTAAAATAAAAAAACTTTCTCCTATACGAGAAAGCATGCTAACGCCTCCAATCTTGGAAGCTCATTCTGATGTTGGTACCAGGTAGAGGGAAATGTTTGTGCGGATAAAGCAAAGTATATATCTTTCTGATGTATTGTATGCTAAACGAAGTTAGATGGTTTGGATATCCCTCTAGAAAGAGAATGCCTATTGATTCGGATACGTTTCTTTCAAAAACTTGATAGATTGATTAATTAACGCTTTTAACACATCAATATCAATATCTGCTACTTTATTAATATAAACACACGCTTTACCTGTCGTATGTTTTCCAAAAGCCTTTAACAACTCCTCTCGCTCCGTATCACCCGTTGCAAAATACAAACTGATTTTCGCTTTACGAGGGGAAAAGCCAACTAGTGGTGCATCGCCTTCGTGACTAGATTCATATTTGTAATGATACGAACCGAATCCAATAATACTTGTTCCCCACATCTTGGCTTGAAAACCTGTCGTTTCAGTAAAAATATCTAATAATTGATAGGCATCTTCACGTTTTTTCAGGCTTTCAACTTTTTCTATAAACTCAATAACACTGCTATCATTTTCTTTTGTTTTTAATTCGTACATATATGAAAATCCTCCTTTTCTTCAGTATAAATCAAATCTTTAAAAAATCAGAGCTTTAAAAAGCATAACGATATAGACCGTAGTATAAAGGACCAACAAAGATAACTAATATTACTTTACAACCATAACCATTTTCCTCTTTCTTTTTTTCCTTCTATTATAAAACTAATCATTTGATAAAGATATCAATCAAATGTAGGTAACTAACGATGACATACATAGCAAAATATATTTGTCAAAATTTTTGTAAGCTGAATAATTGAAATCATAACAAGAGACAGTTCATAGGTCCATTTATGTGACCTAGGAGCTGTCTCTTCCCTTAGCTTCTATAGCATTGAATCACTCTGTTATAAATCGCTCTCGCTCTTGAAGTTTCATGGGTACCATGAATAATCGCGCGACCATCTTTAAATAACACCATTCGATAATCTTCGAAAGAACAAGAAAGTAAATAGGGATTGACCATTACATTTGTCACTACTCCGCTCACATCTTGTGCTAAGCGATCAAGCGAAATCGATATAGACGTGGCTGGACGGATTTGAATGGCGTCTCTCCCGCATAACACGTCAGCTTTGGTTTGGTTTTCAAATGCTAAGTGTGGAAATGTTGGATGCTCACCACATGTAGGACAATGTCTATTCTTCAATTTAGAAATATTAATTTCTGATTTTTCATCCTTCCAAATATCAAAAGATTGAATAATCGGTGAAAGCTCGTGTCCTGTTAAAAGCTTTAATGTATGTGTCACTTGATAGGCCGTTACCATTTGAACAATCGGACTGATAACGCCGACTGTATCACAGGTTATACCATCCAAAGGCAAATGAGCCATTAAGCAATGTAGACAAGGTGTCTTTCCTGGAATAATTGAAAAAGTAAGTCCATAGCTTGCAACACATGCTCCAAACAAGAAAGGAACTCCATGCTTAACCGCTGCGTCGTTTACAATCATTCTCGTTTCAAAATTATCCGTAGCATCTAAAATAACCGATTTTCCTTTTACAAGTCCTTCTATATTAGTGGCATTAATATCCATAATTAGACTATCAATGGTAATTCCACTATTAATTTGCTGCAGACGATTTTTAGCAGCAATCGCTTTTGGAAGCTTGTTAATAGCATCTTCTTCCGTATAAAGTTGTTGCCTTTGTAAATTACTCCATTCCACGTAATCTCGATCGACAATCGTTATATTGCCAACTCCAGCTCTTGCAAGCATTTCAGAGCTTGCCGACCCAAGTGCTCCTGCTCCTATAATAAGAACGTGAGCATTTTTTAACGATTCTTGCTCACTCTTCCCTAAAAATAACTCTTGCTTGGCATAACGGTTAATCAAGAGGTCACCATCCCCGATAATGGGCTGCTTGCTACACCATAGTTTTTCTCTTCAATTCTTCCTGCTTCAAATCCAAGGCGTCCTGCCTCAATTGCCAGCTTCATCGCAAGCGCCATCTTCACAGGATCCTTCGCATTGGAAACAGCCGTATTAAGTAAAACACCGTCAGCCCCAAGTTCCATAGCATAGGCTGCATCCTTTGGAGAACCAATGCCCGCATCAATAATGATAGGAACTGATGATTGCTCAATAATAAATTGTAGATTTAACGGATTAAGAATTCCTTTCCCTGAACCTATTGGTGAAGCCCCAGGCATGATGGCATGGACGCCAAGCTGTTCGAGACGTTTCGCTAATACAACATCATCAGACGTATACGGCAAAACAATAAATCCTTCCTCTAATAGCATTTCGGATGCCTTTAACGTTTCCACCGGATCAGGCAAGAGTGATTTGTCACACCGATGACTTCTACTTTAATCATGTCGCATAAGCCAGAAGCTTTCGCTAGTTTTGCTATTCTAACTGCTTCCTCTGCCGTTTTTGCTCCAGCCGTATTAGGAAGAAGCGTATATTTTGATAAATCGAGTTGTTCAAGGAAGTTTGGTTGAGACTCCTCAAATATATTCATTCTTCTAACGGCAAACGTTAAGATTTCAGCTTCCGATACTTCCACTGCTTTTTTTTGAATCTCAAATGACGAATATTTTCCTGTTCCTAATAAAAGTCTTGAGTTAAATGTTTTGTTTGCAATTTTTAACATGATTATCCTCCTCCTACAAAATGAATAATTTCAATACGATCTTTGTCTGATAGAATCGTAGAATCATATTGTTCTTTATACGTAATTTCTTGATTTACTTCAACTACAACAATCCGATTTTCTAAGTTATAGTGACGAAGCAATTCTGAAATCGACTTAATTTCCTCAGGTAATTCAATACTTTTTCCATTTAATATAATAGCCATCCTTTTCCACCCCTAGACTAACTGCTTCTGTTTTCGGTCTATTTTAAAGGCTTCTATCCACTCGCTTCTCATTTCCTTCTGCAAAATAAAATCTCGGATCATTTGTCCTGTCGCAGGAGCAAGCAGAATGCCATTTCGATAATGCCCCGTTGCAAATAAAATCGATTCATCCTCAGGATGCTGCCCAATAAACGGTTTTCGATCAAATGTATCTGGACGGAGCCCTGCCCAAAAGGAACGGATCTTCATGTCACGAATCGCTGGTAACATCGTTTTTGCTTTCGCAATGACAGATTCTATCCCACCAATCGTTTAGTTTCACTCCAATCATTTTCTACCATCGTTGCTCCAATCACAAACGAGCCATCATTTCGCGGAACGATATAGCTCTGTTCATGATATAACGTGTGTGTAAGCGTAATGCTTTTCATCATAAACAGATACACATTCCCCTTTTACCGGAGTAAGAGCATGCTGTAAGCCGAGCTGTTGAAAAAATGGGGAGCTCCAAACTCCACTTGCAATCACCACATATTTCGCTTGAAAAAGACCCTTCGCTGTTTGAAGCATATAACTGCCATCCTTTTTTTGAATGCAGTAAACAGGTGTATATTCTAAAATATCGGCACCTAATCTTTGAGCACTTTTTCCAAACCCGCGACAAACGGAAATAGGTAACACATTCACATCATCCTCAATATAAGCGGCACCTAGTAATATGGGGTGTAACATGAGGTTCTACTTTTTCTTACTTCATCTGCCTCCATACCATTGAACAGTAGGTAACGAAAGGGTAGAACGTAATGCCTCTTTTTCTGCCTCGCTATAAGCGAATTGGAAAATGCCCTCTTTTCTCATCTCGATATCAATGCCACTTAGCTCTTTTATTTCTTCTTTAACCACTGAATAAGCTAATTGACTGCTTCTAGCAAAAGGATAAAAGACATCCAGTTCAATCCCCTCTGAATGAGCACCAAGCATCCCAGCAGCTGCACTCGTTGATTTACCCTCCTAATTTTTGCTCCCTCAAAAATAGCCACATCGATGTTTTCTTTTGCTAAATAATAAGCAATAGAGCAACCAATAATCCCACCGCCAATAACGGCTACTTCATAATGATGTTTCACTGATTTCCCCTCGCCATTTCGTCAAAAATTGTAATGCTGATTCCCTTGGATCTTTGCTGAAAAAATCCCTGACATAACAGCTATTCCGTCTGCTCCTACTTCCTTTAAGAAGTTCCACTCTAGCTGGTGTAATACCCCCTATAGCGTATACAGGTATGCTTAGCTCTTTTTTCATTGCAGAGATTGTATCGATTCCATTTGGAGACAATCCTTTTTTACTATTGGTTTCAAAGCAATGACCATATAACACATAATGTACTCCATCTCGTTCCGCTTGTATCGCTTCGTCTAAAACATGAACAGAACGCCCCACTCGCAGATGTGGAAACCTACTCTTCACTTCTGATACAGGCAAAGTCCATGTGACGGTAAGTGAATGTTTGGAATACTCGTCTAAGCAACGCCATGTCCAAGCGATCATTCAAGACGATTTTTTCCTTTTTCATCCCGCCTTTTTCTAAAAGCTGCAGTAAGAGAAGGATTTCTTTGGAGTTTTTGATTTTTCACGAATATGTACATAATCAACAACATCTTTTATTTGAAGTAATTTTGACGGCTAACTCCGTCACGGAATGGGAATCATCTGTTCACTGCAAGAAGTTTCATTCTCTTCTTCTCCCTCCTCCCTAAGAAAAATAGAAAATAAAAAAACCACTCTCCTAACAGGAAAGTGGTTTGGTTTTGTATGCAAAGAATCATTAGGAAAACACGACTTATTGTCCTTATAATGAAAGTCCATGTCATTCCTTTAACGAATACAAAAAACGCCGCACACTTCCCTACGCAGGTTCGAACCTGTTCAGGTTTTGAGGGTTTAAAAGTAGCTACTTTATTCTCAGCCCTTATCAAGGGATCCCCTAGTGAATATATTTAATTTTTCAACATCCACATTCAAAATAACATGAAAATTTAGTAAATTCAAGTTTAATTTCCGAAAATTTTCATATCATTCATGCTCTCTCTTTATACCATTCTCTATCTCATCTACGTCCCTTAAATAATCAAGGATTTCGTCCCGTATCTCGTCCCTTTGTAAGGCAAAATCTAATGTTGCTTTAATAAATCCTATTTTATCCCCTATATCATAACGGGTTCCTTCAAAGTTATACGCTAACACAACCTGCTGCTTATTTAACTCATTGATGGCATCTGTCAACTGAAGTTCATCACCTTGTCCAATAGGAATCCTTTCGAGAATATCAAAAATTTCTGGTCTTAATACATAGCGCCCCATAATGGCATAGTTGGACGGTGCCTCCTCTTTACGTGGCTTTTCTACTAACGTATCAATATACAAAAGATTAGACTCAATAATGGATCCTTTTGGCTTAATAATGCCATATTTATGGACTTCCTTTTCTGGAACGCTTTGAACCCCTACTACAGAACTGTTGTAATACTCGAAAACATTAATAATTTGCTTTAGACAAGGTGTATCTGACATCACAATGTCGTCTCCTAATAAAATCGCAAAGGGCTCATTGCCAATAAAACTTTTGGCACAAAGAATAGCATGTCCAAGCCCTTTCGGTTCCTTTTGGCGAACATAATAAATATTAACTAAGTTTGATATTTTTTGAACTTCCTCTAACATGACGAGCTGATTTTTCTTTAATAACGCCTCCTCCAGTTCAAAGGATTTGTCAAAGTGATCCTCTATTGACCGTTTCCCTCTGCCGATAATAATCACGATTTCCTCTATTCCCGAAGCCACCGCTTCTTCCACAATATATTGAATCGTTGGTTTATCCACAATTGGTAGCATTTCCTTTGGTTGAGCTTTTGTTGCAGGCAAAAAGCGAGTTCCTAGGCCGGCTGCGGGTATGATTGCTTTTCGAATTTTCATATGCGGCCTCCCTTCTTCATTCCTTATAATTATGCAGTGAGACAGGCAATGGTCACGTTAACCGCCTATCTTTGTACAAAAACTCCTGTACCCTAATTGGCAAGGAGCTATTTTCGGTCAATATGCAAAGGGCGATATATTTTTTTTATAAATTCCCTTATAACTTCAGGAAGGATTTTCCTTCCCCGTTCAACTAGTGTATTCACTATTTCCTTTTTTTCTTCCTTCGAAACCAGCCAATCATCAGGAATCATAGATAGAATTTCTTCTATAAAAAAAATGGGAACCTTCTGAATAAGTTCCAATTGTTCAGTAAAACATTTCTCGTCTTCAATAAAAGATGCCATTAATTGATGTGTAGCACTTTTTATTAATTCGACTGGTAGCTTCTCTAAATCAGATTGAAGCCAATTGTACGTTCCAAATACCTCCGCATGATCAATGGACCACAAGTGATAGAAATTTTCATGTTCTTTTTGCAAAAGGATATTTTTACGCGTTCGATCTCCATTATAGAGCCAGTAATCAAAAACAATAATACTTGCTAATGACTGATGATTGATAATACGAGGAATCGTAGAAACTTGATGACCATCTAGACAATCGGGGATGTACAACGAAGCAAATTGATACTGGGTAACGCTCATTTGGGCTAGTTCGGGTATTTGCGAAGTGAAGTCTGGAGGAATTTCAACAATTCTAGCGAATGGAATAGGAAGTCCTAGATAACGAGCCAAACAATAAGAAATCCATTCATTTGGTAAGGTTTTCTCAAAACCAGGCTGAAAATATTTCACGACATAGTCTCGTCCATCATTAAACGTAATCAAATGGGCATTTGATTTCCCTTCTAGCTTCTTACGATAAGCAATAGGTTGAATCATGATCCATTCACCTCATCATGATTTCCTTCATCCATTTGGATCAGTTCTTTCAACAAATCAACATATTGGGCCGCTACTACTTCAATGGAAAAATGGTCTTGAATATGCTCAATTGCTGCTTTCGACATCTGCTGATAGAGATTCGGATGATCTACTATACGATAAATTTGCTTCACTGCAGATTCCACATTTTGTCCACGATAAAGCATTCCTGTCTCCCCTTGAACAACCAATTCTGTAACAGGCATCATGTTTGAAGCAACCACCGGTACGCCACAACTCATCGACTCAATAAACGTATTACCAAATGATTCTGATTTTGTGGTAGCAAGCGTGCATCCGCCCGATTGTCGAATTTTCGCATAGATATGTGGCATTTGCTGATAGGGAATGACTGGAAACCATTTAATGATATCGGTGAGTTTTTCCTCTTGCCATTTTGCTGCAAATTCCTCACGCTGTATACTTTGTGCTCCACCAATGACCCAAATTTCAAGATCATCGCGCTCAGCTTTCATTTTTTTAGCTATATCTAGCAGCATTGGCCAGTTTTTACGTTTGTCCAATCTGCCAATCCAACCAATAATTTTTTTATCTTTCGGTAGTATGGGAACACTGTCGAAATCTATTTCCTCAGTCAATAAAGGCCGGAAAAAGGAGGTATCCACACCATTGTAGATGATGTTAATGGGGTTTGCCTCTGTCAGAATGGAAACTAAACGTTTTTGATACTGCGAAGGAACAATAATCGATAACGGCTCAATCCCTTGAAATGATTTCAAATGAGGCTCGAGCTTTATAAGCTCTGGTGTACGCGCTTCTACAATAACAGGTCCTTGATAATTTGCTTTTCGAATCCATTTATAGGCAGCTCCAGTATCCACAACAATAATGACATCATAGGCGTTATCTTTAATAATATTGACAATTTCTTTTTTATCCTTGGTTAAATAAACAGGCGCTACATCTTCCATAATATGAAGCCCGCCATGGTCGGTCGTATACAGAAATTCTGTATAAATTCCATATTTTTTAAAATAGATTGCGCGATTTCGCCAGCCAGCATTTACTCCGCCAACTGTGAGCAATCGCCATATTACAAGCACTTTCATTTGACTGCTCCTCTCTTCAAACTTGGAATCCCCCTTACTTCTTTTAATCTTTAGCTTGTCTACTCTCTAGCCATTGAACTACTATTTTTTTATCTACATCCCTATCTACCTTTACGAGGGTTTCCACCATCTCCACGATTTTTGCCATCTCTTTTGTTTTTACCATTATCATTCTTTTTGTTGTTTCCTTGCTGTTTACCTTTTTCTTGATGTTTATCTTTTTCTTGATGTCTACCTTTTTCTTGTTGTTTATCTTTTTCTCGATGTCTACCTTTTTCTTGCTGTTTATCTTTTTCTCGATGTCTACCTTTTTCTTGTTGTTTATCTTTTTCTCGATGTCTACCTTTCCCATGATGTCCGCCAGCTCCATGCTGATTAGCATTTTCACGATTGTCCCAGTATTGATCAATTAATTGCATAACCGATTCTGGGTCTTCTCCCAGTGCAAGCATCGTTTTAACCCATTCTTCTTTAAATACTTTGTGCAGCAAGCCTTCTAGTAAAATCACATAGTTTGCCTCATCTTTTGTCGTCAGCAGCCTTTTGCTTAGCGTTTTCACTACATTGGTCTCTTTCTTTTCATTAATGAGTACATGATATACTTGACGAGATATTTCTTCCATGCGGATATAGTGCTGCCATTCTTGATACAGCTCTGGAGCCAATTCTTGTACATGGGATAAAAACATTTCTTTATACTCTTCACCTAAGGAGGTTAATAGCTTGTGTGGATAAGGATATACACGGTCACGCCAAACAGCCCTTGCCACATCAATTACTTTTAGACTACCATCCGGCTGCAAATAAATTTGCCGCTTATGGTGGTCAATCCGGTCAAAGCCAACCTCCTTAAACGTAACTAACATCTGAATCAATTTATAGGAAAGTTCTTTTGTTAGCGGCTGTGATTGCAAGTATTCACGCACATCAACACCTTCAACAAATTCCATCGCAATATAGAGAGAGCCTTTCGCATAGACTTTCGGGAAGAGACTACTTTTTTGCCCTAGCGAAAGAGCATAATATTCTCGCTCACAATCTTCGGAATTACCAAATACCTTCACACATATATCATTAGTAAAAGAAAACACTGCCCCTTGTCTCCCTTTACCAATCATCGTTAGCGGGGATTTATTAACGACCTCTACATCTGCATTGATCATATTTTTAACTTGTATCTTCTGTACACATTTGTTTAGATATTGAATATCCATATACCTCATCCTTTCTTGTAATAGGTATCCATCTCTTTTAACTCTACTTCCAAAAACACCACCTCTTCCTATATTTGATTCAAGAATGCCTGAAAGTGTACATGCTATGGCATAGATAAATGGAATTTTTTTTATTTTAATGCACTTTTTTGCACTAAAAAAAGCAACCTTCATAGAAAGTTGCTTACTTGTCGCTCTTCTTTTTAAATTATTGGATTTTTGCTAGATATTCAGCGAGTTGGTCGAAAGTTCCGATAAAAGATTTTTATCCTAGATTTATCAGTTTCTCTAAGCGTTTCCCCAATGATTCACGCCATTCGTTTGCCAATTCTTGAACGTCTAACACTTTTTGTATTCCTTCAATATTCTTGTGCTGATGAAAGTAAATCTCATTTCCGAAAAGAATCGATACTTGTTTTGGATGTGGCTCTAATAATGTAATATTAGAGTCGCTTCTAGCCATTCCTTCCTCTAAAACACGACACAAGTAACCAGTATAGCCGGTTTCTATCATCCTTTTTAGAAGAGAAGGCATATTGGTTCTTTTCGTAATCGTACTACATGGAATCCTACCTTGCGTTATTTGGATAACAGCATCTCCTAGACGAAAGATGTCTCCGATACACACATCTTGCTCCACCATGTTTGTAACGGTTATATTTTCTCCGAAAGCTGACGGAGGTAAACTACTCCCAAACTCTTGCTCCCAAAGTCCATAATGCTCATGTGGATATACACAAACTGCACGATCAGGACCTCCATGGTACCGTAAATCGGCTACTCCATCTCCTCGAAACCCTTCTTTTGTTAAGAAAGCCTCCTGGATCGTTTCTTTACATATTCCCGTATCTATTTCTTGATCATGACCATACTTCATTTTTTTTGGTAACCCTATCGCAAAATTCACTAGTTCAACAACATTGTGTTTGTCCATTTTACGTATGTACTCGCTTTCTATTAGTAATAATGGCTTATTCTCGAAATTTTATCACAAAATAGATGCATTCTGCACTTGGGAGATAAAATCCTTTTTCAACCTAACTGCTTATAGTAATAAAAACTGAAAATCAACCATATAACACATAAGGGAAAGGTTAAATTTCAATAAAGGAGATGATTTTTATGAAAAAACAGCTCTTAAACATAATGATATTATTTATGGCATTGGCCTTATTCTTTTCTCCCCTAAATACTGAGGCAAAAGGAGAAAGGGATCAGCAAAATCCGTGTAGTAATCAAGCCTCCGTACAACTAAAAACAGCGTTACAAAAGCTTTGGATTGATCATACTATATGGACAAGAAGCTATATTGTAAGTGCTATATCGGGTCTAGAGGATCAAGAAAAGGTACTTGCAAGGTTATTAAAAAATCAGGATGATATAGGAAATGCAATAAAGCCCTATTATGGGGATGCGGCTGGCAACAGGCTAGCTGAACTGTTAAGAGAGCATATCCTTATTGGAGGAAAAGTGGTAGATGCAGCAAAAAGCGGAAACCAGGATACTCTAAAAAAATATAACACGGAATGGTATAAAAACGCTGACGATATTGCTCTGTTTCTCAGCAAAGCCAATCCGAATTGGAGCAATGCTGAATTGAAAGACATGTTACACATGCATTTAAAACTAGTTACAGACCAAGTTGTAACGCGACTTGAAAAAGATTGGGATGCTGAAATTTTAGCTTATGATGAAGGTGAAGATCATATGATTGAATTCGCAGACATACTAACAAAAGGGATTATAAAGCAATTCCCAAATAAGTTTCAGCAATAATTACTATTATGACCAATCCCATGGCTAAAGCTGATGGGATTCTTTTTTGCAATCCCCCTACCTGCACTTTTTCCTAAAAAGAGGAGCATATATGATAAGATAACTGAAACAAAAATAAGAGAGTTGACTAAACATTTGAGTTCACTCTCTTATTTTTGTGAAACAGACATAAATGACTAGCTGACTATTGATAGCTTATCTCAAAATGAAGTTGTACAAATTCTCCAAAACGATGCGTTTGTTTAAGTTTCAATTTACTTTCAGGATTATCCGCTTTGAATAGAAGTATTCCTTATTCATTTTTTATAAACAACGACAGTACCAGCAATCAAATCGTGCAACGATTGTTTCTTTTTCGTAAATGCTGCCATTATATAACCAATGTAGAGGATGCTCGATAGGATGGTGGCAAAAAAACGGCCTAGGGAACGTCCAAAGGAAATTCGCTTTCCATGTACATCGGTTACTTTGATTCCCACAATCATTTTCCCCAATGTTCCTTGCCATTTCGATGCGTGCATGCCCGCATAATACAGCGTGGAAATCATGAGTGAACCCAAATAAAGGAATATATTTAGAATTAAAAGGGATTCCTCGTAAACATCGGTATTCACCTCAGTAGAAGAGAACATTGAGAAGATTCCTAATATAAATGCTATGATAAATATCGGAATCCCAATAATAATTCCATCAATGAAAGAGGCCGCAAAACGAATCCAAAATCCCGCATATCTTCTATTTGCAGTGTCAACCAGACTTGCTCCGCAGTTTGAACAAAAATCTCCTGCTACCTACTTCATAACCACATTCTTTACAATACATTTTTATCCCCCCTTATTTCTAATTATCCCATATATCATGAATGGGAAGAAACTTATTTTAGAAATACTGAGATTTCTCATTGCATGATTTTCCTATACATTCGCATGATTATGATAAGAATCCGCACGATTTTTACGCAACTTCGAATGATTACGAAAGAAATTCGCATGATTTCGGGTAGTTAGGATGCTGATCGCCCCATCGTGTAACGCAAAAAGCCCCCAGATAAGAGAGCTTTTCTGCACATTCATTTAGTTCGCTACGATATTCACCAGTTTGCCTGGTACAGCAATGACTTTACGCATTGTTTTGCCATCGATTTGTTCTTTAATGCTTTCTTCGCCCATTGCAATTTCTTGTAGTTGTTCTTTTGTTGTATCAGTTGGAACCATTAATTTTGTTTTCACTTTACCATTGATTTGGACAACGATTTCGATTTCATCATCGACAAGTTTTGCTTCGTCAAATGCTGGCCATGTTTCATACGTGATACTCTCAGTATGGCCTAAATGTGCCCATAAGTTCTTCAGCAATGTGTGGTGCAACTGGTGACAATAGTTTCACAAAGCCTTCAATATATTCTTTTGGAAGCTCTTCTGCTTTGTAGCAATCATTGATGAACACCATCAATTGTGAAATCGCTGTGTTAAACTTCAATTCCTCATAGTTTTCCGTTACTTTTTTCACAGTTTGGTGATACACTTTCTCCAATTTACCACTATGATCTGAATCGACAAGCTTAGATGTTACTTGATCGTTATCATCAACAAGTAGACGCCATACGCGATCTAGGAAGCGACGTGCTCCGTCTAATCCATTTGTAGACCAAGCAATTGATGCGTCTAGTGGGCCCATGAACATTTCGTATAAGCGAAGTGTATCCGCACCATGGCTTTCCACGATATCATCTGGATTCACAACGTTTCCTTTTGATTTACTCATTTTTTCATTATTTTCACCAAGAATCATCCCTTGGTTAAATAGGTTTTGGAATGGTTCTTTCGTTGGAACTACGCCGATATCATATAAGAATTTATGCCAGAAGCGTGCGTATAGCAAGTGAAGAACAGCATGCTCTGCTCCACCGATATAAATATCGACTGGCATCCATTCTTTTAATTTGTCAAAATCAGCAAGTGCTTCTTTATTATTCGGATCGATATAACGTAAGAAGTACCAGCTGCTGCCTGCCCATTGTGGCATTGTGTTTGTTTCACGACGACCTTTACGTCCATTTTCATCGGTTACATTTACCCAATCCGTAATATTCGCAAGTGGTGATTCACCTGTTCCAGATGGCTTAATATCTGTAGCTTTTGGTAAAAGTAATGGAAGCTCTTCTTCTTTTACTGCTTCAACAGAGCCATCTTCCCAATGGATAATTGGAATTGGTTCCCCCCAGTAACGTTGACGACTAAATAACCAATCGCGTAGGCGGAAGGTTACTTTTTTCGTACCAATTCCTTTTTCTTCTAACCATTCGATCATCGTTTTAATTCCGTCTTCTTTATTTAAACCATTTAAGAAGTCTGAGTTTACATGCTCACCGTCTCCAGTGTACGCTTCTTTCGTTACATCACCGCCAGCCACAACTTCAATAATTGGTAAGTCAAATTTAACGGCAAATTCATAGTCACGCTCATCATGTGCTGGAACGGCCATAATTGCTCCTGTTCCATAGCTAATTAACACATAGTCAGCAATCCAAATTGGCATTTTCGCTCCATTAACTGGGTTGATGGCATATGCCCCTGTGAAGACACCTGTTTTATCTTTGGCTAAATCCGTTCTTTCCAGGTCACTTTTATGTTTAACGACATCTAAGTAAGCGTCAACCGCTGCTTGTTGCTCAGGAGTTGTGATTTTTTCAACAAATGGATGTTCTGGTGCTAATACGGCATACGTTGCTCCGAATAATGTATCTGGACGAGTTGTAAATACCGTAAAGGTTTCATCATGTCCGTCGATACCGAATGTCACTTCCGCTCCTTCAGAACGTCCAATCCAATTGCGTTGCATGTCTTTAATATTTTCTGGCCAATCAACTGTTTCTAAATCATCAAGTAAACGGTCAGCATACGCTGTAATACGAAGCATCCATTGTTTCATTGGACGACGTTCAACTGGGTGTCCTCCACGCTCACTTAATCCGTCAATAACCTCTTCATTTGCAAGTACTGTCCCAAGTGCTGGACACCAGTTCACAGCCACTTCATCAATATAAGCAAGACCTTTTTCATATAGCTTTAAGAAAATCCATTGTGTCCATTTATAGTATTCTGGGTCTGTTGTATTAATTTCGCGATCCCAGTCATATGAGAAACCAAGTGATTTGATTTGGCGACGGAATGTATTAATATTATGTTCCGTGAATTCTGCTGGATCATTTCCGGTATCAATCGCATATTGTTCTGCAGGAAGACCGAATGCATCCCAACCAATTGGATGAAGTACATTATAGCCCTGCATTCGCTTCATACGTGCTAAAATATCACTTGCTGTATATCCTTCTGGATGACCTACATGCAGTCCTGCACCTGATGGATACGGGAACATATCAAGTGCATAGAACTTACCCTTTCCACTTTCTTCACCTGTTTTAAACGTTTTATTTTCTTCCCAATATTGTTGCCATTTCGTTTCAATACGTTTATGATCAAAACTCATTTTTAGCTTCCTCCTATTTCCTATATAAAGCCATAAAACCAACACAAGATAAGATCTTCACCCCATGTATGGAAAATAACGATTTATTTCAAATTTCATAATAAAAAACCCCTCATCCCAAATAGGGACGAGAGGATTATGTATATCTTCCCGCGGTACCACCCACATTGGCAACTTACATAACGTTGCCCAGCTCAGACATCCGTAACGTGGACTAGCACGCCAGGTGTTACTTGATTTCACACCTGAAACTCAAAAGGCGAGTTCACAATCAATCCAGGTTGACTTGCACCATCCGTCAACTCTCTACACTGGCTCTAATTGCTACTACTCCTCATCATAGTCTTTATAAAAGTATTTTAATCTACTTTATTCTAGTAAATTTTTTCAACAATTGCAATAGCTACTCGCAAAAACATTATAACCATGTTTTTGATTATATATGCATTTACATGGATTTTTGTGCTGGAGAATGGATGAATGTTGTTCAGCTTCTTCATTGGCTATACAAGCCAGATTAGCTATGTACTCAGTATCATTATCGCTTTAATCGAAATAGTCCCTCCATCATCGAAAAAGTAAAGCGAGCGGTGGCAAATATTTCGTAAAATTTAGGGTATCGTAACAATAAATTATAGTAAACAGCTTTGTTACCCAGCTTCATAAAAAATTCACTTTATACACTCCCCTAAATTAGTTATAATTAAAAATTGGATTTATTACATATAAAGTCATCTATTTTATGGATTGATTTAACTTCTATACCAAAAGGTAACGTGAACATGGCTAAACTTATTAGACTAAATATTAAGTTTGCTTGCTCTATTCCTTGTTAAAAAAAGAAAGAAGGACATTATTCTATGAGTAAATCTACACAACCAATTAGATTCTCTAAATCTGCATCTGCTGGAGCAGCTTCCTTTTCACAAACTTTTAAACAGGCCTTTGTGGTAAAAAAGAATCCATTTCCATGGCTGAAAGCTTTTTGTGCTGCATTAAGTGCCGCATTGCCTGTTTTCATTGGATTACTATTAGGGAGTTTTGAATACGGCTTAACAGCTGGAATCGGTGCTTTTACCTTTCTATACATGTTCAATCAACCGTTTGCACAAAGAGCAAAAAAACTGTTTTTTGTCATGATAGGCCTATCTTTATGTATGGGCTTAGGTACTATTTTGGCTCCCTATCCAACTATAGCCGCCATCATGATGGGGATTATTGGAGCTATAGTCATCTTTATCTTTGGCGCTTTAAATATCACCGGCCCTTCCGCTGTATTTTTTATTTTATGTTACGCAATGGCTACAGGAATGCCTGTCGACCCATCACTTGCTCCGCTCCGTTCCGGTCTCGTTTTTCTCGGAGGGGCTTTATCTTGGGTGATTGCTATGCTTGGCTGGTTTGTCAATCCTCACAGACCAGAAAGAAACGCCGTACATAAAGTATATGTAGAGTTAGCTCAACTCTTAGATTCAATCGGTACAAAGAATTTTAATGCAACTAGGCATCAAGCCGTCATGACCCTAAAACGAGCAGATAATACCCTCATGGGTGGATATACCTCTTGGCATGTTTCAGATAAGTTTAAGCGATTATATCTATTAAATGAACATGCTAACCTTCTCTTTTTAGAGATCCTTGAAATATCTTTAAATAGGAAAGAAAAACTACCACAGGAATTAGGAGATTCTGTCCGGGCCCTTGCCACATCCATTAAGGAGAAAAAGCAGAATATCACGAAAATCCTGCAGCCTATACAAATTGATGAAACAGCGGAACAGTTATTTGCAAAAGTTTACAACGCGGATGCCATTATGAATGAACCTATTTCCAAAATTCATCGAGACGTTCACATTGTAAAACCATCATTAAAGACGATTTTTTTAGGAGCATTTGATAAAAACTCGATTGTGTTTCTTTCCTCCATTAAATATGGAATCGTTCTGATTGTTGCTGCTCTTTTAGCCCATTATCTTAATTTTGAACGATCATATTGGGTTCCACTTTCCTGTGCAGCAGTCATGTCTGGGTCGACCATTATCGCTACATTGCATCGCGCAGTTCAGCGAACATTCGGAACCATGATTGGCATTCTAGTAGCAAGCCTCATTCTGATAACGGTGCATAATGGGTATATCATTGCCTTAATCATTCTAGGCTTGACGTTCCTAACAGAGCTTTTTATCGTGCGCAATTACGGTGTTGCCGCCATGTTCTTTACGCCATCCGCTTTAATCATGGCTGAATATGCAACTGGCGTACACGACTTCTCTTTTTATGCTACTGTAAGACTAACGGATATCCTAGTAGGAAGTCTCATTGGTTTGATTGGGGCTTTAATCGTAGGCAGACGTTCTGCATCCAGTCTTCTGCCCCATTTCATCTCTAAAACGATTCGAAGCCAGGGACAATTTTTACTGATGCTGTTTTCTGAAAACAATAGCAGCATTAGATTTGAAAAAAGCAACGAACGAAGCAAAATGCAAACAAATCTCATCAATTTAACAACGGTATATAATACAGCATTAGGTGAACTCTTTAGCAATAAGGCAAAGTTAGAATCCCTTTGGCCGCTTATCTTCTCTATCCAACAGCTAGGATATTTACTTAATTCTAGTTTGAAATATTATGAACGACCTGTACTTTCTGATCAAAGTCTTGCCCAATTGCTTTACGTTTTTGAAACGATGGCACTTTCTGCAGACCAAAATCAACGACATATAGAAAAAGTTGTACCTGAAATTGAAGGGTTTGCCAAAATTCAAAAAGAAATTCTCTCTCTTCAAGATGCCATGATTGTTAGTCAAAGTTAAGAAAAGCCAGAAGCAAAAAAGAAGAAGACCTTTTTGCTTCTGGCTTCTTTTGTAGGCTCTGCATAACAATAAGAAATAGAATTTATTTCAATTATAGCCTAGTTTAGCTAAAAAAAATGTTAACGTCCTAGCTCCTTCATCGTCTTTCCACCTACAGACCAGCGTGTTTTCGGAACTTCTGTCACAATCACACGGATATTTCCCTCTGGTGTATCTAGCGTTTCAGAAACCGTTGCTGTTACATTTTTTATTAAAGTCATTATTCTTTCTTCAGATCTTCCTTCAAGAATGGAAATATTAATAAGGGGCATTGTAAAACCTCCTAGTCTATTACTCGAAATGAAACATCACCTAAACCATCAAGCTTGGCCGTTACCGTATCACCAGAAGCAATCATAACAGCTCCGGTAACCCCACCTGATGAGATAACTTCGTCCGCTTTAATGTTATCCCCTTTATTTGATTAAACTCTCCTCACTATTAAAACAGCCGCCCGAAATCACTTTCGAGCAGCTACATTCGTTAATGTCGTAATGTAATCATGTCATGCTTCATTAAATCAAGCTGAGCCTTCACCCGCTGAAGCTGTTCCTTCTGTTCACCATTCGCACTTTTATAAATTGGGTCCATCTCCCTCAGTGCTTCTTCTAAATAAGATTGAGCTTTTTGAAAGTTTTCATCATCCCAATGTTCTTGTTTAGAAGCCTCAGTATATTCAAAATCTGCAAAACGGAGAGCTCCATTACACTGCTCTAAAAAATGGTCCATTGATTGTCTTGTTCCCATTCTTAACCCTCCCCTTAAGCATTATGGATTGATGACGAATCATCAAGGTTAGTTTGAGCTAAAAAACGTTATTTATTCGATTACTTCGTACATTTCCCTATAGTCAATGTGCACAATAAAAACGAATTGACATAAATCCAAAATAGAGGCATATTTAATGAGTAATCACTCACTTTCCCTAAAATAGGAGGTATGCTTTATGAATCATAGTATATCCATCAAACAAGTTAGTAAGAGCTTTGGAAAGAAAATTGTGCTGCATGACGTTACTTTACATATCACAGAAGGCCAGATTTATGGATTAATTGGTCCTTCAGGTGCTGGAAAAACCGTACTAGTCAAAATGATTATGGGAATGGCTAAACCTGATGACGGTACGATTTATATTTTAAATAAAAAAGTTCCCAATCTGCAATTATTACAGGAAATTGGGTATATGGCGCAATCTGATGCCCTTTATTCCGAATTAACAGGTGAAGAGAATCTTACATTCTTTGCTTCCCTTTACAAATTGAAAAAGTCAGAAATAAAAGATCGAATTGCTTATGCAGCAGACCTTGTTCGGCTAACGAACGAATTAACAAAAAAAGTATCGGTTTATTCAGGGGGAATGAAACGCCGATTATCTCTAGCCATCGCCTTAATTCAAAATCCCAAAATTTTAATCTTAGATGAACCAACGGTCGGTATTGATCCTGAACTAAGGATAACCATTTGGAATGAATTATTACGCTTAAAAAACGAAGAGGGTAAAACCATTATCGTGACAACACATGTGATGGATGAAGCAGAACGCTGTGATTATATTGCGATGGTAAGGGATGGTAGCATCCTAACAAGTGGGACACCGCAGGATTTAAAAGCACAATATGGAGTAAACACTTTTGATGAGGTATTCATTCAAGCAGGGAGGCACTCGTTATGAGGATATTGGCACTAATCAAAAGAATTTGTCAACAAATGCTGCGTGATAAACGAACATTGGCCTTATTGTTTCTTGCCCCCTTATTGATTTTGACTCTCATGTATTTCATATTTAACGGGAATACCGTTCATCCGAAACTAGCGGTAGTAAATGTAGACCACACCCTTATAAACGTATTAGAGAAAGCTGATGTAGACATCATCGAATATGACTCAGCAAATAAAGAAACAATGATAGCTGACGACCTTGATGGCTTATTGCAATTAAAAAACAAAGAGTTTGATTTAACTTTGCTAAATAGTAACCCATCAACAGCAAAAGTATTACTCATGAAAGTGAATCAAGCCGTTGCCTCACAAGCTCAATCACAGCTGATAAAACAAAATATAGGACCCGTTGATGTGAGAAATCAAAGTGTGGATACACATTATGTATATGGGAATAGCGAAACAGAGTACTTTGATGTATTAAGTCCTATTCTCGTTGGATTCTTTGTTTTCTTTTTTGTCTTTCTCATTTCCGGAATTGGTTTACTGAAAGAGAGAACAACGGGCACATTAGAACGGTTGATGGCAACACCTATTCGTCGCGGAGAAATCGTCACTGCCTATTTAATCGGTTTTGGTATATTCGCCGTCATTCAAACCATTATTGTCGTGCTTTATTCAATTACAGTTCTAGATATGGTAATGGTCGGTTCTGTTTGGAATGTAATTCTAATTAATTTACTGCTCGCTTTAGTTGCTCTTTCTTTAGGCACACTGTTATCTACCTTTGCAGCTTCAGAGTTTCAAATGGTACAATTTATACCAATAGCAGTTGTTCCGCAAATATTCTTTACTGGTATTTTTCCACTTGAAGGGATGGCCCATTGGTTACAAGCAATTGGAAAAGTCATGCCTATGTACTATGCAGCAGATGCTTTAAAGGGCGTTATGTATCAAGGAAAAAGGATAGGTGAAATTGGCGGTGATCTCCTTGCATTAGCTATATTTGCTATAATCTTTATTATCCTAAACTTATTCGCCCTGAAGAAGTATCGTAAATTATAAAGGAAGTGGTCTTAAATGTCCGAAGACAATTTCTTGGATACCATTATTACTCAAACTAAGCTATCTAAAAAACAAACCAATAAACAACAAAAAATAGTAGAGACCGCTATTAAAATGTTTGCGGAAAAAGGATATGCTAACACCCCAACGAGTGAAATAGCTAAAACAGCTGGGGTTGCTGAAGGTACGATATTCCGTCATTATGGAACGAAAGATAATCTGCTGCTTTCTGTTATTCTTCCATTTCTAAAAGAATCCATACCGGACGTAGCGGAAGAAATCTTCAATGAAGTGCTATCTGAAAATATTCAATGCTTCGAAGACTTTTTAAGAGCCTTTATGAAAAATCGAATTGGGTTTCTTCATGAAAATAAAGAGATTTTTCGTGTCGTTGTGAAAGAACTCTTTTATAGTGAAGAATTAAGAAAAGAAATTCTACCGTTCTTTTCTAAAAGTATCTTACAACATTTGAATAAAGTAATTGATTTGTATAAAGAGCGCGGGGAACTAATGGACCTGCCAAACGAAACTTTAATTAGAATGACCTTAACGTTTATCGGAGGCTATTTCGTATCACGCTTTGTATTCTGGCCCGATTATTCGGTTGAAAATGAAGAGGAAGAAGTCGAACATATCGTAAGGTTTGTTATGGATGGCGTAAGAAAAAAATAGGAGCTAAAAAATCACATCATTCAACGATGTGATTTCTTTTCTTTTACAATTTCCAGTTGCAAAAGCAATCTAAAACTTTCTTCCAACTACATTTCCTTATTTCCAAACAAAAATCATGTATAATATTATGTGGCATTGCGCTAAATTTTCAATATAGGAGGTTGCTGAATTGAATCAGACAAACCCATTTATATATGCAAGTGACAACAAACGATATCACACATGGAATTACCACTTACGTAACCAGTTTGGTCATAAAGTATTTAAGGTCGCACTAGATGGCGGTTTTGATTGCCCAAATCGAGATGGCACAGTAGCTCACGGGGGTTGTACATTTTGTAGTGCCGCTGGATCGGGTGATTTTGCGGGAAATCGTGTAGAACCACTTGACGTTCAATTTAAAGAAATTAGTGAAAAAATGCATCATAAATGGAAGGATGGCAAATATATCGCTTATTTCCAAGCGTTTACGAATACACATGCACCAGTTGAAGTATTAAGAGAAAAATACGAAACGGTGCTCGAGCAAGAAGGTGTTGTGGGTCTTTCCATTGCAACGCGTCCCGATTGTTTACCTGATGATGTTGTCGAATATTTAGCAGAATTAAATGAGCGTACCTATTTATGGGTCGAGTTAGGATTACAAACAGTTCATGAAAGAACAGCAAACCTTATCAATCGTGCCCATGATTACGAATGCTATAAAGAGGGCGTAGAAAAATTGCGTAAGCACGGCATTCGCATTTGCTCACATATCATCAATGGTCTTCCTCAAGAGGACTACGACATGATGATGACAACAGCGCGTGAAGTGGCAAAACTTGATGTACAAGGAATTAAAATTCATTTATTACATCTATTAAAAGGAACACCCATGGTCAAGCAATATGAAAAAGGGATGCTCCAATTCCTTAATCAAGAAGATTATGTAAATCTTGTTTGTGATCAACTTGAAATCATTCCACCCGAAATGATTGTACACCGCATCACTGGTGATGGACCGATTGACTTAATGGTTGGACCAATGTGGAGCGTTAATAAATGGGAAGTATTAAATGCCATTGATGACGAGTTAATCCGTCGCAATAGCTGGCAAGGGAAATTTTATGTACCCATGGAGACACCACATCATGAAGCTTGATCGCATCCTGCCATTTGCCAGAATTTTATTACAAAAATCCGTTCAACCTGGTGATATCACCGTCGACGGAACAATGGGCAATGGCTTTGATACCGCCTTTTTAGCCGATTTAGTCGGAGAAACGGGACATGTCTATGCCTTTGATATTCAAAGCGAAGCGATTCATAACACCACAGCCAAGCTAGAGGAGAAACAATTATTAGATCGCTGCACCTTATTTCACGCGGGGCATGAGCAACTGAACTCCCTTATTCCCGCTAATGAAACACGCAAATTGACAGGCGCAATTTTTAACCTTGGCTATCTGCCTGGTGGTGATAAATCCATTACAACCCAAGCGAGCACAACGATTTCGGCAATCGAACAATTGCTAGATGTAATGGTACCAGAAGGCATTATCGTACTCGTTATTTATCACGGACATCCAGAAGGAGAAATGGAACGTGACAAATTGCTGGAGTATGTGAAAAACATCCCGCAAAAGGTGGCGCATGTGCTTCATTATGGATTTATGAATCAAGTGAATCATCCCCCTTTTATTGTCGCGATTGAAAAAAGAATCTGAAATTTGAGCCAAACATCAGTTTTCCATTCCAAAAGAAAACACCGTCCCCACGAAGGGTACGGTGTTGCATGAATCAGTGTGACACGTCAGAAACAGAGATACCTGTGTTCGCTTTGACGCGGATTTCGTTGTAGATTTTTTCATTTTTCGCTTCGTTCGCTTTATTCTGTGTCAAGATTGTGCCAAGCCATCCTGCAAGGAATCCAAGCGGAACACTGATGATGGCAGGGTTAGACAAAGCAATAAGTGGCGTACCGACGAAAATTGCTTTACCGGCTTCTGGGTTCCAAACATTCGGGCCCAGTGCGCCAAGAATAAGACAAGAAATCAAGCCAGTTGCCATCGCGATGATAGCGCCATTGGAATTGAACTTTTTCCAGTAAATTGTGTAAAGAATAACTGGTAAGTTCGCTGATGCTCCAATACAGAAAGCAAATGATACAAGGAATGATACGTTCAATGTCTGCGCGCCAAGAGCAAGCAGAATAGAAAGAACCGCAATCGAGATAGATCCTGTACGTGCTGCTACAAGTTGTTGCTTAGGAGTCAATTTACCATTTTTCATGATTTCACCGTAAATATCGTGCGAAATTGCAGAAGCTCCTGTTAATACAAGACCAGATACTACTGCAAGAATCGTTGCAAAAGCAACTGCCGAAATGAATGACAGAAGTACGTTGCCGCCAAGGAATTCAGCAAGAAGCGGCGCAGCTAAGTTTCCACCTGGGTTAGCAGCTAAGATGTTTGCTTGGCCGACGAATGCAGCGGCACCGAAGCCAAGGAAGATTGTCAATGAGAAGAAAATCGCTGTAATCCAAGTTGTCCATGTGATAGATTTACGAGCTGTTTTTGCATCTTTAACTGTAAAGAAACGCATTAAAATGTGTGGAAGACCAGCTGTACCAAGTACAAGTGCAATCATCATAGATACTGAGTCAATCGTGCTTGTATATTTGATACCAGGAATCAAAAAGTTTTCACCATGGTCCGTAACAGTTGCAGCTGTATCAAACATTTTCATAATGCTAAAATCGAATTTCGCAAAAACAAGGAATGAGATAAGAACTGTACCAAATAAAAGCAGACATGCCTTGATAATCTGAACCCATGAAGTAGCGGTCATACCACCGAATAATACGTATACTGTCATCATCACACCAACGATTAGAACGGCTACCCAATACGGAATACCGAATAGCATCTGGATTAATGCACCGGCTCCTACAAGCTGGGCAATCATATATAGAATGACGATTGTGATCGTTGATGTTGCAGCTATACCGCGAATGCGCTTTTCGTTAAAACGAGCTGTCAACATATCTGCAAGTGTATATTTACCAAGGTTACGCATTGGCTCTGCGACAATGTATAAAAGAACAAGGTTAGCTACAACATAGCCGACCGAGAAGAAGAAACCGTCAAAACCAGTCAGGGCAATCGCACCGGATACCCCAAGGAATGCTGCCGCTGATAAGTAGTCACCGGCGATAGCCAAACCATTTTGCCAGCCTGTTAAGCCGCCGCCTGCTGTGTAGAAGTCACTCGCAGAAGACGTACGCTTAGCTGCGACATAAGTAACAAGTAATGTTAAACCAACAATTCCAAGGAAAAAACCAATAGTTACTAAATTCATCATCTGCCGCCTTTCTTTTGCTGATACTCGGCGATTACTGCCTCAGCCTGTTTGTCAAATTTGTGTGCACGGCTAACATAAAGCGTACAAAGAATAATGGTCATTAAGAATAAAGATAAAGAATAAATCCAGACCCAAGTAATGTTTCCAATTGCTTTTGCTTGCAAAGCGTCCGTGAACGCTAGAATCGGCAATAAAATATAAGCAGTTAAAAACAAGAATGCTATTGTGAATACGAATCCCCTTTTTTGTCTGACAAGTTTGTTAAACGAATCCATTTCCACAAATGCATCGTAGTCGACTTCCGGAGTTTTCACTTTATCTTCTACATGTGCTCTGGCTGCGTTTGCCATATAAAACCCCTCCTTTTAAATTAGATTCCCATTTACGGAATCTATAATTGTAAGCGTTTCCTTCATCCGGCGTACTTTAGGGAGCCAGGAAATAGAAAGCTATACAAACACCCGAAACTGTTATAGTAAAGATATCTTCTTTTTCAAATTGTACTATATTACAAATAAGGATACCTTACAGAAATTTGTGTTAAAAATACAAAAATTTGCACTTTTATTGTCGGAACATAGTATAATTTGTAAAAGAATTCATGGTTGGGGGGAGATCTAATGTCGTATCGTGTTCAATTGTTAATAGAAGATGATCAAGAAAAAGCAAAAATTGAAACGTGGTTAGCTCATCACAGCTTTCAAAACTTACTCATTCAAAATGGAGGGCCAATTCTTCCGAATAATATTATTTTCGTGGAAATTACCTCTCTTTTTGATTGGGTAAAAGTACGCAGAATGATGAAGCAGTATCACGATATCATTGTCATTCCAATTCTTGATCAATCGGTGGCTAAAACATCGCCTATTGCGATTGAGCTTCAACTACCTTCACTATTGATTAAGCCTTTAAAAAGTAGATCCTTTTATCGGAATTTTAAAAAAACCCTTTCTCTCCTTGCTGAAATGCCTGCTATAGAAAAGATAGAGGATGAATCTTACCGGGATATGTTTTGGAGAAAGGTGTTGAAAGGAGACATAACGAGTGAATTAGAGATGTCTCACTCTCTTTCACTAATGCCTTCCGCGATGGTTCCTAATTTGGTTTGTTATATTCAAGGGTTTCTCAGCAGTCCAGAGAGGGAGAAAAATGAGGGTTGGGAAGCTTCGTCTGTTGTTCAAAAAACGATTTTGAAAGCATTCTCTACTATTGGGCATGAAGCGTATTTTGTTCCATTTCATAAAAATGCCGCTCTGCTGTTAAAGAGTCCATCAGATGTGGCAACACCGTCCTTTTGGGCGGAGGGACAACGGGTGATGTTTTCTGCTATTGAAACACTTAGAGAAGAATATGGTATTCAACTATATATTGGCATTGGAGCGATTTGTCGAGAGGTCATGCAACTGAAGGATTCTTATGAAAATGCGAAGATTGCAAGAATGGCTGTTGCTAAGCATGAACTTTGGCTGCGCTATTTTGATGAAATTCCAACAAACGTTTCTGTTCAAAAAAGCATTGATTATATACGAGCTCACTATACAGAAAATATTTCGATGAATGAAGTAGCAGCAAAAGTGAATTTCAGTCCAACTTACTTTAGTCGGTTATTTAAAAAAGAAACAGGGCATAGTTTTGTTTCATATGTTACGTTAGTTAAACTTCAACGCTCAATTTGGCTGCTGCGGCGAACGAATCAAACAATTGAACAAATCGCGATGGATTTAGGCTTTAATACGCCTAATTATTTTAGTTCGACTTTTAAAAAAGAAATAAGCTTGTCACCTAGTCAGTATCGTTTAACAAAAGAAATCTTTTTTTCACATACTTGGGAAGAAGATGATTTTTGATATTTAGTCTTATTTTATCTTGTTCAACAGTAAGTACCCAATTTAAACGGGGATGACTCATAACAAAGTGTCAGCCCCTCTTGAGTCATCTCCATTTGCTATTCAAACAACATATCCTAATATTCTTAATCGTGTTTCAACAAAGCTAAGTGCATAGCGGAATACATCTTCCCGCTCTGGTTCATTAAAAATTTCGTGATACAAATTAGGCCATTCCTTAAATTGTTTTTCACTTAATAAACTATAGTTGAACCATTCACGAACTGCTTTTTTATCAACAACGAGATCCTCCCCACCTTGCATGACTAATAACGGTACGTCCTGCATCTCAGGAATCTCTTCAAAAGCCTCCTTTATCGCTTCTACAAGTTCACGATACCATCGAACAGAAACCTTTGTTACATAGAGTGAATCATTCTCATCACTCTCACGTACTTCCTTATTCCTCGTTATCAATTCCGTGCTCAATCCTGAGTCCACCTTAAACTTCGGATGAATTAGATTCAATCCATGTGAAAGGAAATTCAAGACTTTAGGGGGCTGCCGTTTTAGTCCTAAACATGGTGAGGATAAAATGACTCCTGCAATATCCCACTCTTCTTCCTGAAGGAGACGAATCGCAATTAAACCTCCCATACTGTGCCCTAATAGAAAAACAGGCAAAGAATATTCATACGCTGCCTCTAGCCAAAGTTTCACTGCATCTAAGTATTCATCGAAGGAATCAATATGACCTCGAAAAGCACGGGTTGTAGTTCCTTGACCTGGAAGATCCCCCATCACAACATGGTAGCCAGATGACTTCCACATTTGCGCAAGCCACTTATAACGACCGTGATGCTCCATCGATCCATGAACCATGACAATCACTGCTTTTGCAGTACCCTCTGCTTCCCATTTCCACATCTGAAATCCTCCTCTTTTTTCTCCCTAAAATCTAACAACTATGTAATGCTTGTACTAGTTTTTTTTATTATATCAAGCTTTTATCCTTCTTCGAATCATTTATATAAAAAACAATAGAAAATTTTGTATAATAAACGTATTCTTAACAAGTAAGCTTTTTTTACTATATAGTAGAATAATACCGGAAAATACTAGATACGGAAAGGAATTGATTCAAAATGATTATTTATCCTTATAAAGACCAGACGCCTGAGATTGCTAAAAGCGCTTATATTGCGGAAAATGCCGTTGTAACGGGTGATGTGAAAATTGGTGAGGAAACAACCATCTGGTTCAACACAGTGATTCGTGGGGATGTGGCACCTACTATTATCGGGAACAAAGTAAGTGTTCAAGATAATAGTGTACTACACCAAAGCCCCAATAATCCTCTTATAATAGAAGACGACGTAACAATTGGACACCAAGTCATTTTACATAGCTGCAAAGTGCGGAAAGGGGCACTTATTGGGATGGGTTCTATTATCTTAGACGAAGCAGAAATCGGAGAAGGTGCGTTCATCGGCGCTGGCAGCCTTGTGCCCCAAGGCAAAGTAATCCCGCCTAACACCCTAGCATTTGGTCGTCCAGCTAAAGTCGTTCGCGAATTAAATGACGACGACCGTAAAGATATGGAACGCATTGTACGGGAATATGCGGAAAAAGGACAATATTACAAACATGCAAAAAGAATTAATTGAACTACCCCCACTTACCCTTCGCTCGCTAACGTATCGCTCTAGTTTGAAGATGAGGATCTTCTTGGCTAAAATAATAAAAAGAGAACTAACCCCAATAAGTTAGTTCTCTTCCATTCCTTACGCTTGTGCTTTTAAAGCCTCTGCTTTATCTGTACGCTCCCAAGGAAGATCCACATCTGTACGGCCAAAATGTCCATAAGCAGCTGTTTGATTGTAGATAGGACGACGAAGATCAAGCATTTTGATAATTCCAGCTGGACGAAGATCAAAGTTATTGCGAATTAATTCAACTAATTTTTCTTCACTTACTTTACCTGTACCAAAAGTATCAACAGCAATCGATACTGGTTTTGCTACACCAATTGCATAAGCCAAGTTGAACTTCAGCTTTATCAGCAAGGCCAGCTGCTACGATATTTTTCGCTACATAACGAGCAGCATAAGCAGCTGAACGGTCTACTTTCGTTGGATCTTTACCAGAGAATGCACCGCCGCCATGACGAGCATAACCGCCGTACGTATCAACGATAATTTTACGTCCTGTAAGACCAGCATCCCCTTGAGGTCCGCCAATAACGAAACGGCCAGTTGGGTTAATGAAATATTTTGTTTCGCATCTAATAATTCAGCAGGAACGACTGCATTAATAACATGTTCTTTAATATCTGCTTGAATTTGCTCAAGTGTTACTTCCGCATCATGCTGAGTAGAAATAACAATTGTATCAACACGAACAGGTTTATTGTTTTCATCATATTCAACCGTTACTTGTGTTTTACCATCAGGACGTAGGTATGTAAGAGTTCCATTTTTACGAACTTCTGTCAAACGACGAGCAAAGTTGGTGAGCTAATGAGATTGGAAGAGGCATAAGCTCTGCTGTTTCGTTACAAGCAAAACCAAACATTAACCCTTGGTCCCCTGCACCGATTGCTTCAATTTCTTCATCAGACATTGTTCCTTCACGTGCTTCAAATGCTTTGTTTACACCTTGTGCAATATCAGCTGATTGTTCATTGAAAGAGCTTAGAACAGCACAAGTTTCGGAATCAAAACCATATTTCGCACGAGTGTAACCAATTTCTTTAATCGTTTCACGAACAATACTTGGAATATCACATATGCAGAAGTTGTAATTTCTCCCGCTACTAGTACAAGACCTGTTGTTACACTTGTTTCACAAGCAACACGAGCATTCGGATCCTTTGCTAGAAATGCATCAAAAATCGAATCTGAAATCTGATCACAAATTTTATCCGGATGACCTTCTGTTACAGATTCGGAAGTAAATAGACGGCGTTTCTTTAACATATTATTTCCCCCTTGGAAGTTAATTATGTTCTAGGCATTAGCCTGATTTTTTTTACGGAGTTCAATCCCTTATTAGTTTCTATCATAGTGAAAAAAATAAACAAAAACCTTCCCTAATGAGGAAAGGTTTATCATTTGCCAACTATCCTTTCACTCTTATCGTTCAAGGGTTCTTTACCTTGCTCAGGTTAGCACCAACACCACAATTCCTTGAAAAAATGACTGGCTTTATTTTCGACCTTCATTTTCAATTCAAGTTCAAATATGGCAGGTTGCTGGGTTTCATCGGGCCTGTCCCTCCACCAACTCAGGATAAGAGAATCCGTATAGTTTTAGATGATACCGTAACAATTTGAATGTTGTCAATATTTTTGAACTAGAGTGAACAATTTCCATCATCGCATGACTTTTGAAGTGATTAAGTGTAACTCTTTTCTTAATTCTTTCTTATTTTAATATAAATACTATTCGGCCTCTTCTCATAATTTTGCAAAGAAACCCACTCCACTCGTTTGAACCAATCAAGCCACATCATCCTCTTTTTAGATAACCGACAGAGCGAGCACGACTGATCGTATAAAGCCCAAGCTTTCAATCTCATCATTCCTTCCCTGTACCTATTTATAGAATATGAGAAAATGAAAAAAAGTGCATTTGGCAATTTTGTAACAAATCAAAAAAAGGCAAAAAAAAAGTAAAAAAAAAATCACAAAAAAATGCAATTAGTATAGATTATTTATATAAATGTGTTATACTAATTACATCAAATAAAACTCCAAACAAAGGAAGGTATTTTATCCATGAATTCTGTAGATGTTACGAATGAGTTACATCAATTACTAGCTAGTAAAAGCGCTCAAATACAACTTTCTGTTCCTCAATTAGTCGAAAAAGTACTAAGTCGTAACGAAGGCGAGCTTACAGCAAGTGGTGCAGTTAAAGCGGTAACGGGAAAATATACAGGTCGTTCTCCTAAAGACAAATATATTGTTGAAGAAGCTTCAGTAAAAGATAAAGTAGACTGGAACAATAATCAACCAATTTCACAAGAAGTCTTTGATAAATTATATAGTAAAGTAACTGAATATTTAAAACAAAAAGATGAGTTTTTCGTATTTAAAGGTTTTGCAGGTGCTGATAAATCATCTCGCCTTCCAATTCAAGTTGTCAATGAATTTGCTTGGCACAACCTATTTGCACACCAGTTATTCATCCGTCCTACAGAAGAAGAATTGGCTAATCACAGTACTGAATTCACTATTTTATCTGCTCCAAGCTTCAAAGCAGATCCAGCTGTAGATGGTACAAAAACAGAAACATTTATCATTATCTCTTTTGAACGCCGCACCGTTCTTATTGGTGGTACAGAATATGCTGGAGAAATGAAAAAATCTATCTTCTCTATCATGAACTATTTACTTCCTGAGGCAGGAACACTTTCTATGCACTGCTCAGCAAACGTAGGTCGTGAAGGTGATGTAGCTTTATTCTTCGGATTATCAGGAACAGGTAAAACAACTTTATCTGCAGATGCAAATCGTAAATTAATTGGTGATGACGAGCACGGCTGGTCTTCAAATGGTGTCTTCAATATTGAAGGTGGCTGCTATGCCAAAACGATTAACCTTTCTCGTGAAAAAGAACCACAAATTTATGATGCAATTCGTTTTGGAACCGTTTTAGAAAACGTGGTATTAGACCCTGAAACACGTATTCCTAACTATGACGATAACACATTAACAGAAAACACACGTGCAGCATACCCAATGACTGCTATTGACAACATTGTCCTACCAAGTGTAGCTGGACATCCAAATACGATTGTATTCTTAACAGCTGATGCTTATGGCGTATTGCCTCCAATCAGCAAATTAACGAAAGAACAAGCTATGTTCCATTTCTTAAGTGGGTTCACTAGTAAACTAGCAGGTACAGAACGCGGTGTTACATCACCAGAAGCAACTTTCTCTACATGTTTCGGTGCTCCATTCTTACCACTTCCTGCACAACGCTATGCGGAAATGCTTGGTGATAAAATTGATGAGCACAGCGCAAAAGTATTCCTTGTGAACACTGGCTGGACTGGTGGTAAATATGGAACTGGTAGCCGTATGAAACTTGCTTATACTCGTGCAATGGTTCAAGCTGCTCTTGAAGGTGAATTAACAAACGTGGAAACAGTAAAAGACGAAATCTTTGGTCTAAACATTCCACTTCATGTACCTGGTGTACCTGACGAAGTTCTTCAACCAAACAAAACTTGGGCTGACCAAGAAGAATACAAAACAACAGCGACTGAGCTAGCTCGTAAATTCCATGAAAACATTAAAAAATTCGGTAATATTTCTAATGAAATCATTGAGCTTGGCGGACCAATTGTAAAATAATCATAGTTAAATAGTTTAACCCCCATAATGATTTTCCATTATGGGGGTTTTTTACTTTTAATATGTTATACTATTTCTTCAATCACTTGAAAAATATTCCAACATTTTTAATAGCATATACAGTTTAACGAATTTTTTCTTGATTGTAGCCACGCTCTCCATATGGCTGAAGATGATGTAACCATTTTTCTTCAAGCTTTTCTAACGCCTCTTTTTCGATGAACCTCCCCCCACCTATCGCGTTCGCGCTTGAGGAGGGGGTTTCTTGTTGTAAGGAATAACCTAGAAGAAACGAAGCGGATGCTTCTAGGTGTACACGACACCCTCAACCGTAGTTCTCCTCTAACAAAGTGTATTGTTTAATACACTACTTATTTCACCACTTTAAACATCAATTAAAAATAAATAAATTGGTAAAATAATAATTAAAACTAGGCTGTATACATAATTCACTTTAATTAAGTCAAACACCCTTCTCTTTAATAGTGAAGAAAGTAAACTATTGACAGCCGTCGCTGGCGAAATCAGATTTGAAATACTCCATCCCGTAAGTAGCAGTATCCCTAAAAATAAGGGTGTTATCCCGACACTAGCTGGGTCTACTGTTGTAGCTAAAATCGTTATAAGAATGATCGGATGTGAGCCTATCATTGATGTTAATACGATAAGCAACAAGGTACAAATGGTAAAGGCAATTGGTAGTGGTATTGGCAATGTAGAAACCAAAGATGGAATCCATTCTCCCAAATCCGTCTGACTCACAGCTCCACTAAAAAAACCAGCTGTTAGAAATAGGACAATTTCTTTTTTTAAAGCCGGAATACTTTTAGTCACATGGTCTTTTACACCTTGCTTATAGAAGGAAAAAGAACGACTGATTAAGCACCAGAGCATCGGATAGAATATGGCCGTCAGAGAAATAATAAGGACCATTGACATAGCAACCAATTTCTCCAAAGCTAGAATAAAAGCCATGGCCAAAAGTAAATACCCTACAAGAGGTAGTAATTTCTTAAAAGAATTCACTTCGTCCTGCTCATGTATTTCTTCATCTTCTTCGAACGCTGCTGCCTCCTCCCTAATTTCGTTATAACGTAAATGCGGAAAATCAATCAATATGCTTACAAAAACGGAAATGACATAAAACCCTATTAAATAGGGCAAAAGCTCTATCCAATTTACATGCAATGAATTTGTAACGACTGCCATCGCTGCAAAATAAGGTGACCATAAAATAGCAGATGCAAATCCTCGGTTTAATGCATTATTTAAAATTCTCCAAGATCGTGAACTGCGATGAATAGACGCTAAATGGTGGACAACTGAAACAGATCCAACATTTAAAAACACAGCTAAAATAGTCATTAAAAATTGAGTTATAATAAAAAAGGGCATACTTCCTTTTATTGAGGTACGATAGAATTTCTTTAATGCTGAAACATAAACAGGTAATCGGACAGGAATTCCGAACATTGGTGCAAACACAAATAAAGTAACCAGCGTAACATTTAATGTAGCAGCTTGTTGCCAGCCAGAAAAGGACACTTTTTGATAGAGCATCAATGCCATTCCTAATACGAGAAAGCAGATTGATAGAACTTGGACTGTTCCCCGGATTTTCGGTAAACTAACAAGAATAATTACGAGAACCAAAAGACTAAGCACTGAGCGTAACCAAATAAAACCTGTTAATTGCTGCACTACAAACCCGAATGCTAAACCTAAAATAAGAAATTTATCTAAATAAAATGAGCATACATTCAATACTTGTTTTCTTTTCATCTTCTAACTTCTTTACCTTTCTTTTCAGAGATTATTTTCTTTCAAAAGTGTATACATACTTTTTCGTCTACTTTGCATAAATCCCTCTTTTTGTACGAAGTCGACTATGTAATAGTTTAACACTAATTACACGTTTCAAAGTATTAAGAGCATTAGAAAAACACGACTTATCGCCCCAATGGCGAAAGTCGATGTCTTTTCTTATACTATCGTCCATTAGATATAAATTCTGATAGTATAAAAAAACAGACACATGTCAAGTTTAGCGATGTGCTGGTAGGAACCCGCCTAATACGAACAAATCAAAAAGACGATCCTCCACCAATGTCGGAGAATCGCCTTAAAATTAAATGAACTTAACGACCTTATATCATAAACCATTTTTTTTAAAAAAGTTTAAAAACGCATGGAAAATTTCAATCCCTTGATATAAAAGAAAACTAGATGCTGTAATTGAAAATAAACTAATCATTAGAAAACGAACCCACATACATTTTCCCCCCTTGTATTTTTCTTTTGAAAAATCAAGGGATTTTTATCACATAATTCGCCTGATAAAAAATAGGCGTAAAGAAGATAAGTTTACTGCGGGCCTGGAAAAACAGGGAACTGAATAAGGTAAAAATAAGAGATAAACAGACAAAGAATTGTAGAACGTCTGTTGGAATAAAGGGATGTTTCTTAATGTCATCTTTTAAAGGAAAGTCTTGATCGGCTTCATTAAAGGCAGTTACTGCTTTATTTTCATGCAAATTTAAAGCTTTCGTATTTTCACCAGTAGATTGGGTATATAAGAAAGACAAAAAAGCAAATAGCAATACGAAGGACAAAATTTTTGTCTTTTTCATCTTCCCATCCCCTTTCGAAAAATATGTATTCATCATAACTACTATTTATATATTAGTAAACAATAAAATGGAAGAAATTTCAAGCAGGAAGAATAGAACCTCAATATTCCTGAACAAAAAACTCATGACAGAAAAATATATATTTACTAAAAAAAGATGGAAGTATTCTAAATATCACAGCTCCAACAAAAAACAGGCACATGGCCTGCTTTTTACTAATTCGTTGAGTTTAATGACGTAAGAAGATAGGTAATCATCGTTTTTTCACTCTCCCATTCGACTCTACGAATGACAGCTGTACCACTAGACTCAGAATCAATCGTTTTACGAACTTCAATCGGAATATCAATTGGATACAGACGATAGCCTTCTTTCGTTAAATGAAAAATATTTTCTTCCTCACGGATTTCATTTCCTTTCGTGACAATCATCGTATTTAATTCAAACGGAACCCCCATGTCATCATCTCCTTAAATTAATTATAGTTCCATTATTCCACTCTACTTTTCACCCAAGAGGCTAATCGTTCAACAATTTTCCGATTAATCGCTGGCGGGAAATAATGAGTATACTCTGAAAAATACCAGCACTCCACTTGTTTGTTATTCGCTCGCATCTCTTTTTCTAGTCGATACGCATGCTCTACTGAAACATTTTGATCCTGCACACCATGAATGATTAACACAGGCATTTGCAGCCCACTGACTGCTGAAAGCGGTGTTCGCCTTTCGTACTGTTCCGGACATCTCGTTGGTGAACCTCCAATGACACGTTTCATCATTCTACGCATGTCCACTCTTTCTTCATATGTTAAAAACATATCAGATACTCCGCCCCAAGTAACCAATGAGGTCGCTGTCGGACATTCAAGTGCCGTCCAAAGCGCCATAATCCCGCCTCGCGAAAAGCCAAAAATATGAATGCTCTCTTTTTTCACTCGAGGATGATTCACTAACAGTGTAAAACCAGAAATCGCATCATAACGGTCATCCCCTGCAAAATCCTCATCCCCTTCTCCACCTTGATTCCCACGATAAAACGGGGCGAATACGATAAACCCTTCCGCTGCAAATTGTACAATACGCGATGGTCGAACTTTACCGACGTTTTTTATTCCGCCACGTAAATATAAAAAACCATCATGCACCTCTCCATCATTTGGCTCAGCTAACAATCCCTTTACCTCTAACCCTTGCGATATGTATGTCACAGAATACAAATGAATATTTGGATGCGGTGATGGAAACCGTTGTTTTGAAATGATCTTGCCGTCTTGCATGAAACCGCTCCTTTCTTCTTCTAGTGTAAAGCATTTTGTGCAATTTATCCCTTATTGAGCACAATTAGAGCCTAGAGTTCATAAGATATTTATAGAACACAAAGGAGGAAAAAATTATGAAAAAGTGGGTAAAAGCAACCTTTCTTTTCGTATTGGCTTGTTTGTTATTAATTCCTCTGGCAGCCTGTGGAACTCAAGAGGTCACAAAAGTCCGCGTAGCCGAAGTAACACGTTCTCTTTTTTATACCCCGCAATATGTAGCAATTGAAAGAGGCTTTTTTGAAGAACAAGGCTTGGAAATTGATTTAAAAACAACCGCTGGTGGAGATAAAACGATGACAGCACTACTATCTGATGGTGCAGATGTGGCGCTTGTTGGTTCTGAAACGTCGATTTACGTGACTGCTCAAGGCACGAGTGATCCCATCATCAACTTTGCACAGCTTACTCAAACAGATGGTACGTTCCTTGTTTCTCGAAAACCCATTACAAACTTTGAGTGGGATATGCTAAAAGACTCGACCTTCCTTGGTCAACGAAAAGGCGGCATGCCACAAATGGCTGGTGAATTTGTCTTGAAAAAACACGGCATTGATCCGCATCAAGATTTGACTCTAATCCAAAATGTAGACTTCGCTAACATTGCTACAGCTTTTGCTTCTGGAACAGGCGATTTTGTTCAGCTATTTGAACCGACAGCGAGCATTTTTGAAAAAGAAGGGAAAGGCCATATCGTTGCTTCTTTCGGTACAGAATCTGGTCATCTTCCGTATACCGTATTCATGGCAAAAGAAAGCTATTTGAAAGAACATAAGGATACAGCTGAAAAATTCACCTTTGCACTACAAAAAGCTCAAAAATGGGTTCAAGAAACAGATTCAAAGGAAATTGCCAAAGTAATTGCGCCATATTTTGAGGATACCGACCTAGACATTATGGTAACTGTTATTGATCGCTACAAAGCACAAGGATCATTTGCCACGGATCCAATTTTAGATGAAGAAGAATGGAATAACTTGCAGGATATTATGGATGAAGCCGGTGAATTGCCAGCACGAATGAAATACGAAGATTTAGTAAATACCGAATTTGCCGAAAAAGTAGCGGAGTAAGGCAATGGTATTTTTAAAAATTAACTCTATCCACCATACGTATTTTACGAAAGATACCGCAACAACCGCACTTGAAAATGTCAACCTTACTATTGAAAAAGGAGAATTTATTTCCTTTCTTGGTCCGAGTGGTTGTGGAAAAACGACCTTGCTCTCCATTATTGCTGGACTCTTCCCGCCTACTTCGGGAGAAATCCTATTAGAAGGAAAACGGCTGAAAGCTGGGCAGGATACATCCATCGGCTATATGCTGCAGCAGGATTATTTGTTTCCGTGGAAAACGATTGAGGAAAATGTCATTTTAGGGTTAAGACTATTGAACATAAAGAACATCGAAGGAAAAGCGTCACAATTGTTAAACGAAGTCGGGTTAACTGGTGTCGAAAAACAATATCCAAAGCAATTGTCGGGTGGGATGAGACAGCGTGTCGCTCTCGCCCGCACGCTTGCTGTGGATCCCAAAATTCTCCTATTAGATGAACCCTTCTCTGCACTTGATTACCAATCGAAGCTCAAGCTTGAGGATCTTGTCTCTGAAACATTGAAAGCATTTGGAAAAACAACTATTCTCGTGACCCATGACATCGGTGAAGCCATTGCCATGAGCGACCGAATTTATTTATTCTCAGCCAAACCAGGTCGTGTTTATCGAACGTTTGACGTACCTGCTGATTTACGAATAGTAAAGCCCTTCGTTGCTCGGAATCACCCACTATATCCCTCTCTCTTTCAAACCATTTGGAAGGAGCTTGAAAGTCTTGAACATTAACCAACTTCATCATGAATTTAAAGCTTCTTTGGTCAGAGAAAAACGCTGGGTCGGATTTTATCAAGCTTTGATTTTCATTATCTTTTTCAGTGGCTGGGAAATCGCATCAAGAATGCAATGGATTGATCCACTCATCTTCAGCTCTCCTACCAAGGTATGGCAGCTATTTATCACAAAAATAAATGATGGTACACTTATGTCTCATATCGGCGTCACCGTCTTTGAAACCATTCTCGGATTTATCATCGGCACTTTGCTTGGCACCTTACTTGCATCCGCTCTCTGGTGGTCTCCGATGTTATCAAAGATTCTCGATCCATATCTAGTAATTTTAAATGCCATGCCAAAAGTAGCACTTGGTCCAATTTTAATTGTAGCGATGGGTCCTGGATTTACCTCCATTATTGCGATGGGCGCTATCATTTCCATCATCATTACCACGATTGTTATCTATAATGCCTTTAATGAAGTAGATTCAAATTATTTGAAAGTACTGCAAACATTTGGAGCCACACGTGCACAATCATTTATGGAGGCCGTTTTACCATCTTCTTTTTCAACGATTATTTCCACATTGAAAGTAAATGTAGGGCTATCTTGGGTGGGTGTCATTGTCGGCGAATTTCTTGTATCTGCAAAAGGTCTTGGATACCTCATTATTTATGGCTTCCAAGTATTCAATTTCACCCTCGTTATGCTCTCACTCATGATTATCGCTGTCTTTGCGACCATTATGTATCAGCTTGTAGAATGGTTAGAAAAAAAATTAATCAAGCATTGAGTAGATTCAGCCTATATACATTCACAATCGGGCATATATCGATGAAAATCGAGCATAAAATGCTAGAATCAAGCATATATTTTAAAAACCGAGCATAAGGTGGGGAGACTCTGCTTTCAGAGTTTCCTTATTTTTTGTAATTGCTTTAAACATAGAGGCAAAACCTCATCTTTCATAATAAAACTGAAATCTGAATCACGTTTTATATCTTTAGGCAAATTTGCCCGTAATACAGGTCCATTCGTTTCTAAATAATCATGTTTTGGTTTCAATTCACTAAGCTCTGTATAATAAATGGACTTCACAAATGGCTTGGTCGCATCATGTACTTTGTATTGTCCGAGAAATCGCAAATGGGAAGCGACCCCACCTGTTTCTTCATACACCTCACGAATGGCTGCCTCTTCAATCGTTTCGCCCTTTTCTCGTTTTCCACCTGGAAATTCAAGGCCCCGCTTTCGATTGTGCGTAAGCACCCACTGATCTTGAAATCGACATACCACTAATACATGCCACGCCTCCCCAAACGCAGGCTCAGGTGAAAACTCCACTAAATAATCATGTTCATCTCTAAATTGAATCATCCTCGTTCTCTCCTTCTCTCTAAGAATACAAGAACTATTTAGCTGAGGAAAGAAAAAAGATGAACCTTACTGTTTCTCCAACATAACAACACAAGAAAGTAATAAAGGCCCTCTCAATATCGAAGGCCATCATCTGTAGCTTTAGCTTCTAAAATCCCCATTCTTTCAATATGCTGCTTTGCCTCCTGATCTCCGAGTTCATAAATCATTCCATAAATTTTTTGCAACGTAACATCATACTCATCATTTTGCCAATCATGATGATATTCTAAATAAGGGATATGAGCACGATAAAAATTAGACTCATCAACAGAAAAGTTATGATTAAAGTACTTTCGTAGCTGCATGATCTCATCATCACTAGCTTCAATTTGGAAATTCCATGTTGAACTTTCGCGGTCTTGAAAAATTTCCCCATTTGGTAACGAGATATAATAGGTTTTCCGATGCACAGACAAACGCCTTCCCCCTCTCAATAAAGATATGTTTATTGTCTCACGATCCCTTTCTATTCATTCAGAAATTCCAACTCTACAAAAAAAATGGTGGATTTTTTTTAAAATTTAGATTAAAGTATCTTTCATAGGGGAGCGCATATACTATATTCAACCGTAACATCTAGAACGAGAGTCCGTCATACATAATTTAATGTGAATAAACGGAGGTTCATTTATATGAAGTTAATTGATGATTTATACAACATGTATCGTAATAAGCTAACAGGTGATGAAGAAGATATTGATATGCTCACATTTGCTGTATTGGAGCAACTGAATCGTAAAGAAATCCTAGAACTAATTCAAGACATGGACGATCAAGAATTAACGAACTTAATGGGGCTCTACATTATCGAATCATTAAAAGGCAAATTTGCCCAAAGCAATATCAATGCAAGCGCTACATACTTTCCACCAAGAAACTTACACTAACTATTATTGAAAGCGTTAACAATTCAAACTAAAAAAGAGACGCTAATACATCGTTTCAAAACGACTTATTGGCGTCTTTTTTTCCTTTTATTTCAAATAAGCACGCAGCATCCAGACATTCTTATTTAAACTTTTCTTCATGCCAATTAATAAATCTGCTGTTACTTGGTCTTCGTCTTTTTCTGCTAAATCAATGGCTTCAACCAATTCCCCAGAAATTTTTTCAAAGTCATTGATAACACTTTGAACCATATCTTCTGTCGTTTCATTTCCTGTTGCTTCTTCAATTGTTGTTAATTCCAAATATTCTTTAATCGTTGCAACCGGTTTTTCTCCTAGCGCTAACAATCTTTCAGCAAGCTCATCCAAATTCATAGTTGCTTCATTATACAGCTCTTCCAATTTTGTATGAAGTGCAAAGAAATGCGTTCCAGTGACGAACCAGTGGTAATTATGCAGCTTTGTGTAAAGCACGGTTAAGTTTGCAATTTCTTTGTTTACCAATTGAACTAATTGTTGATTTGCCATCTTAATAACCTCCATTTTGAATTCCTATGTATTATATCCTTTTGAACAGTGACCAATCTATAAATTAATGGTAAAATTAAATTGGATACAATTCTCAGATATACCTCTATTGTATGGAACTTACCTAGATATCTCAAATTCCCATACCCCATAAACTCCATATTTACATGAAAGGGGTTCATCATTTTGACACTTATCTATATTATTTCTATGATTATTATTATTGGTGTCATTCTTTTATCAGTTTTGACTGTCAACAAAGGCTATCGTTATCAGCACACGATTGATCCCCCGCCAGAACCTGCTAAAGAAAATGACACTCAAAGCGATACAAATCATGACTAAATCCAGATTTATTGTAAATCTACCATAAACGAAAAAACACCAATCAATACTCCAACTAACGTAATCCCAAAGGCGCCTACTTTGTTTTGTTCCTTCCATAAATAGTAAGCGTGAGCAAAGCTATAACATGAACCAAATAGAACAACACCCCAAAAGATTAATTCCATCAATCTGTCACCTTTTTCATTTCAGATTCACTCAATTGCTTTCCGAATCCTGTAATTTGTACATCAAGCTTTACATTTATGTCCGCAGAAGGATATTGTTTATTTGTCCAGTCCCATTTCTCATATTCTTTAACAGAGCTAAACAAAGGACGAGCATATAAGGACCAATAAAAAGCATCTGACTTAAATTCCTTTTGTGTTTTTTCAATCAGTTTCTCTGCATTGTCTTTCATTTTGCTCTCGATTGTTCTCTTTAATAATTTTTGGTTTTCCAAATTATCTCCGTAGTTTATCATACTAGGAACAGATAATACTTCAATCTCCACTGGATAGAACACATCGATTTTAGGAGGCCGTCCCTTTCTTAACTTAATCTTCACTTTCGTTTTATTTTTTTTCTCAATCCTTACCCCTATTTTATATTTTTTATTCAATGGATCGGCAAAGCTTGAAAATAAATCCCCGATATCTTGCGTATTATCAAGTAAATTTGCAATCCTCGTTTCCTCACCTGTCAATTTGCCAATCATTTTACCTTCCTTAAATACGGCTGAACCCATGAGCTGTACAGGGTCTCCCCCTTTTTTCGGTACTTGCCCAGCCAAGTATTTATCTTCATCGTTAAATTCGATATCCTTTTGCTTGTTTGGAGAACCATACATCGCAAGAAACAAGTCCGCATCTGCATCTGTAATAGAAAAAAAACGATTGATGGTCGACTCTGGTACTAATCCCGTTTCAAGCGAACGTTCAATTAAAAAATCGTAATATCGATGTGGTCTTATATTCAGTTCAGGCCTATTTTTTGAAATAAACTCTTCAGCCCTGCCTTCTGTAATAATAATAGTTGTTGTTCTCCTTAATTCTCTCTCCTTTAAAGAGGAACTTAGCAGCTGATAAAAGGAATCTGATCTAGCCAATTCTTCAGAAACAACCAATGCTTTCGTATGACTAAATGAAATTTGCCTCGTCACAAATGAATTTGCCGTGTTTTTGGCAGTTACAAAGTCTGGTGCTGTCAAGGTTATAATATCCTTTTTTTCTGAACCGTTCGATACTGGTGCTCCTTTAACGTTTAGCTTAGGATTGGAAAATTGAAACGTGACGTCAACAGCCTGTTCCTCTTTAAGGTCAATCCTCTTTGGAGGATCCCATCCGATGACTGTCACAAAAGAAAATTCTTCTATTTCCTTTTGATCCCAACATCCAGCAAGAACGATCAGAATCAAGAATAGAAGAAAGAAAGAACCGAACTTTTTCATTGGGCTCTCGCCCCCTTCATTTTCATTGCCGTCCAAAGCAACAAGGGTAACAATAAGATGATGTATTTATAGTAAACTAATGTATTCTTTCTTATGACAAACACATTCACTACATCATTTTCAGGCAGCATACCAATGACAAGGATAAGCAGAGTAATCGGTATAATCGTATGTTCAAACTCGTTAATCTGAAATATAAACCCGAATATTTTACATGCTACATAAATATAAAAGGAAAATTTAACAAAAACGAATAAAAGCCAAACCGTAATAAAAAAGGTTTCAATATTGCTAATAGCTCTTCCTAAAGAAACAGAGCGAATCGCTGTGTGAAAGGGATAGGTGATTTGCCCAATACTTCTGTAGTCAAACATCAACACGTAGGAAAGGTATAGCATAACCATAAAAAAAACAGCCACTAACAGTCCGCTAAATAAGCTTCTTGTATACGTTTGATGATTTTTCACGAAAGGATACATCATCGTAAATATAAAAGCATCCGTAAACAAAGCGATGTATGTAAAGCTCGCTTTGGCTATTTCCCATTTTCCAGAACCGAATAAAGGGAAAATTCTAAGAAACGTTGCCTCCCTTAACATTAAAACAATTAAAAAAATACCTGAAAATAACGTGAGGGGTGTAACAATCCAGGCAATCGCCCCAAGCGATTCCAATCCCTTCTTTGCACACCATATACAAACAATTAAAAAACATAGGTAAAAAATGAATAATGGTGTTTTAGGATAATTAATAGTCGTTAGCTGAGTCATATAACTTCTAGAGTCCACAGCAATATTGATCACAGTAAAAAACAACAGCATACTGCCAATAATAACGGCTACAGGTTTTCCAAGTGTGAGTTGTGTGACTTCTAACAAGTCTTTGGATTGATATTTTTTTAACACAACAGTTAATATAAGGATTGATGGAAGGATGAGCAAAAACGAGCCAATAACGATCATCCATGCTGCGTTAAGACCTTCCTTAAACAACAAGCCAGTCGTCATATCACTAGCTTTTGTGCTTAGTCCTATTATAATTACTGAAAAAAATTCTTTGAATCCTATTTGGTCTTTTTCAGACTTAGCCAAAATACCACCTTTTTTCACTTTTTTCGAACGGTATCTTTCGTTACATCCTTTGGTTTTACAAACGCAGGTCTTATGCGTTCATTCGTCAATAGCTTTCGAAATAATGTATCACCTGAGGATTTATACTGTGACGTTAATGGCGCCAGATAAGATACCCCAAACGATTTTATTGAAGATAAATAAGCAATACTCGCCATAAAACAACCAACGATTCCAAATATCCCAAATACGCCTGCTATGATTAAAAAGCCAAATCTTGCAATTCTTATCGCATAATTAAAATTTAAATCGCTAATGGCATAAGAGGACAAACCTGTTAATGCGACAACGATGACAACAATGGGGCTAACTACATTGGCTTCAACTGCAGCTTGACCCAAAATCAGGGCTCCAACAATCCCAATAGTTGGACCAATGGGTGTTGGAACTCTTATTCCCGCTTCTCGTATTAGTTCAAAGGCAAGTTCTAACAGAAATAATTCTAGGATGGCGGGAAGTGGCACCATTTCCCGAGCTCCAGCAATAGATAATAATAAATCTGGTGGAATCATCTCGATATGATAATTCGTCACAGCAATATAAATAGCAGGTGTAAATAAAGTAATAAACATCGCAATCAACCGAAGAAACCTCGTGAAGTTACCATATACAAATCGTAAATAGTGATCATCCGCAGAATGATAAAAAGACCAAAAAGTAGCTGGTGCGACTAAGGCAAAAGGAGAATTATTCATGAGGACGGTGACATACCCATCCTCAATAAAAGAAGCCGCACGATCTGGTCGTTCCGTTTGTAAAACAGTTGGAAATAAACTTATTTCTCGATCCTCTATGTGTTGGACTAATAGACTTACATTCTGTACAGCATCTTTACTTATCGCTCCGATCCTTCGTTTCACTTCGCTCAAGACTTCACTACTTGCTAGGTCTTTATTGTAAATAACAAATACTTCATTGTTTGAACGCCCGCCTATTGTCATTTTCTCCACCGTGAAGTCTTGACTGCTTATTTTCTTTCGAATAAGAGATATGTTGACATCTGCTTTTTCAACAAATGATTCCTTTGGACCAAATAATGTCGTTTCATTTTGCGGTTTATCTACGCTTCTCCCTGCTACCATTGCGGTGCTAATGATATAACAGCAGGGTTGTCCCTCAACCAATAATAGAGTGTCCCCTGTGTTTAGCTCTTTAATTGCTTTGTTCATGTCTTTCTCTTCTTGAATTGCACTTACACTAACGGATGAAGAGATGTCTTCTATGACTTTATCACTCATGATTAAAGGTTTAATGATTTCTTCATCTATTAACCTGGTATCAGTCAATGATGGAATATAAAACAAAGCTGCCTTTTTTTCCATCATGGGTATGGTGAATTCTCTCAACATGAAATCGACGTTGATTGGAGATGCATAGAGCTGGTTGATTATTAGAACATCGTGCTGTAAATCTCCAGAAAAACATTCCCCATTTTGAGGACTTACAGGATTCGAAGACTCTTCACTCATTTTTGATTTAAATACCTTATTTTTTTTAAAGAATGAATTTCCCATATAGTTTTACACTCCTAAGAAGACATCTCTCACCCTATATAGTGTGGAATTCAATACCAATCTATTCTAGTTTTTGCTAAAGCAGGGGATAAGCAGAGGTTGATTATTCATATAAAAAAAGACCTATCCAATTACGGAACAGGTCTTGTTTCTTACTTTTCTTTTTCATGTCAAGAATCAACCAAATACTTTATGAAGGTCTTCTTTGCTCTGTGATAACCAGTAATTCATTAATTTTTTTGCACCTTCAAGATCATGCAATTTTGCTTGACCACATTGTTTTTCATTTGCAGCTGGGATGTCTGTTACTTCAACAGCATCCTTCAATGTTTCCTCTAATACATCAATAATTTCAGAAACCGTTGGTTCACCGCTCACGACTAAATAAAATCCAGTTTGACAGCCCATTGGTGAAATATCGATAATATCAAAATGATCGTATTTCTCAGAATGTTTACGGATATTATACGCTAATAAATGCTCTAATGTATGAATGGCATCTGGCTTCATTGCTTGTTTATTTGGTTGGCAAAAACGAATATCAAATTTATTAACAACACCGTCTGTACCCACTTTGTGTACACCACAATGTCTGACATAAGGTGCTTTTACGATGTTATGATCTAATTCAAAGCTTTCAACTGAAGGCATTTCCTTCACTCCTTAAATGTATATGTTCTTATTCTACCTCTAAATTGTTTTTTTTTCACCCTTTATCTATTCAATTCTTATAATTTATATCGGAATTATTATACCATGCTTGTACTCTGAAAAATAAACAGAATATGATATAGTAGAAATACTGAATTCTATGGAAAGCGAGTAACAACCGATGAAAAAAATGTTAATTAAATTAATCCGTTTTTACCAAATTGTGATTTCACCATTGAAACCACCCTCCTGCCGCTTTTATCCAACTTGTTCTCATTACGGAATAGAAGCAATTAAAGTACATGGTGCTGTAAAGGGCAGCTTGCTCACCATCATTAGAATTCTAAAGTGCCATCCTTTTCATCCAGGTGGTTTTGACCCGGTTCCGGAAAAAAAGGACAAAATTCATAAAAATTAACCTTGCTTTCGCTTTTATTTTTTAGTAATATACAATAGTCAAATCGGAATCATTTCGTTTAATAATCAAACTTAAATCGTAATAATTACGGATTAATCCAAAGGAGTGAAATTTTTCATGAAAAAACAAGTTACTATTATTCTTTTTCTGCTAGTAGCCCTCTTCTTATCAGGCTGTGGTGATTCACAAAACAGCACAGCTGAGAAGTCAGACAACAGAATCAATATTTATACAACCGTTTATCCACTGCAATATTTTGCCCAAGAAATTGGCGGCAAATACGTACATGTTGAAACGGTATATCCTCCAGGAACGGATGAACATTCGTATGAACCATCGCAAAAGGATATTATTAAAATGACGGAAGCAGACCTCTTTTTCTATATTGGCTACAACTTAGAAGGCTTCGTAACGAAAGCACAGCCTATTTTAGTGGATGAAGGCGTAAAAACCATTGCCGTTGGCGAAAGCGTTAAACTTGATGAAGCAACAACAGAAGAACAGCATGAAGACGATACACATACAGAAGACGAGCATAGTGTCGATGATGGTCATAATCACGGCGACGTTGACCCGCATCTTTGGCTTGATCCTAACTATGCCGAACAAATGGCTGAAACCATCAAAAATGAGTTAACAGCAAAAATGCCCGATCAAGCAGATTATTTTGAAACACAATATAATGCGCTAAATGAAAAACTGCATACAATCGATAAAAAATTAGCGGATACCATTCAAAATAGCAAAACAAATGAAATTATCGTTTCTCATGGAGCCTATGGATACTGGGAAAAACGCTACGGATTAAAACAAATAAGTGTAACAGGCTTAACGGGAGCTAGTGAACCTTCGCAAAAGGACTTAGAGAACATTGTCAAAACAGCGAAAGAGCATAACCTCCATTATGTTATTTTTGAACAAAATGTAAGCTCCAAACTAACAAAAATTATTCAAAATGAAATTAATGCAAAGGCGCTTACTCTTCATAATTTAAGTGTATTAACAGATGCAAATGTCAAAGCTGGCTCTGACTATGAAAGCATAATGAATCAAAATATTGAAGCTCTGCAAACAGCTTTAAATAAATAAATAAATAAATAAATGACTGGACCGAATGCTCATAGGTCCATTTCTTGTTCCTTGGACTGATATCGAAATATAGTGTAATTCCCTTATTGCCCACACTATTATTACCAAGTTTCCCATCGTATGCTTCTATGTATGCTGAGTAAACTATGAAAGTAAGATTGATTTCCATAAGTGAGGATATTGCAGTCTCTTAAACCAGGCAGGATAAATAACAGTCCTCGTATTGTTCCCTCAATATAAAAATAACTTGCTCCTTTTTCTCCTGAGCAGGTTATTTTTTAATCTACATATTTCTCACGAATCACATTCACTTTATTCATCAATTCCGAACCAATCACCGGCTCATATTCAGGATAAATAGCCGTCATTTCTTCCATCCACTGTTGCTTCTCTGCAGGTGATAGTCTATAAATGGAGATGGAGGATTTTTGTTCAATTTCAGCAAGTAATTGCTCATTCATGTCATCAGACTTTTTCCAAAGCCAGTCTGTTGTTTCTTGCATCGCTCGATCAATGTCAGCCTGAACATCAGGAGGTAAATCATTCCAAAACTCCTGATTCATTAACACTCCATATCCTAAGAAACCATGATCACTAATCGTTAAATGACTTTGCAATTCGTATAGTTTCTTTGAATAGATATTAGAAATCGTATTTTCCTGGCTATCTGTGCTACTCTTCTCCAAATTCACAAACGTCTCATTAAACTCAAGCATTGATACTGACGCACCAAAATACTCGAATTGATCTTTTAACACGCTACTCGGCATAATGCGAAACATTTTCCCCTCAAAATCAGCTGGCTTGCGAATAGGCGTGTTACTTGTCACTTGCTTAAAGTGGTTGACCCATAACGCCATCCCTTTTATATCATGCTTCTCTAAATCTAATAATAGTTCCTCACCAACCTCCCCGTACAACGTTTCCTGTAATGCACTACGGTTTGGAAAAATATAAGGTAAATCTAAGAGTAGCCACTTTGGAGAAATATCAGTGAGATTTGCTGTCGCTGTTGCAATCATTTGAACTTCATTATCTAATAGTGCCTGATATTCTCCTTGCTCTCCATATAAAGATTCATTTGGAAAAACTTCCACCTTTACTCGATGATCTGTATATTCATCAACAAGTTGAGCGAAGTGAACAGCTGCTAAGCCTTTCGGTGTATTCTCTGCTACGACATGACTAAACTTAATCACAATCTGATCTTTCATACCGGTTTGCTCATAATCTTTAACGACATCTTCTTCAGAAAAAAAGGATCGAAATGCGAGAAAGATCGCTATTACTAACCCTACAACAATTAATAAAAAATACCCCCAAAACGTTCGCAATCATGACATCCCCTTACCAAATGGATCCTAAATAGAATCTACTTTGCTACTGATAAAAGCTTTCCTTTATCATCAATCGTCGCTGCTCATGTTTCCTATTTTATCATAGTCCAAAATGCTCGTCGTATACGAGATGTCAGGAAATCGAAAAAGTAGAGAAATTCCGACAAAATTTTGATACTATAAAATATAGATGGAATGAGGGGGAAACAGACAACATGGAAAAATCCTTTCATATGCCTATACAACTAAAAATCACGCTGCTGTCATTTGGAATTGTCGCCTTTTCTATCCTAATTGGTGGTATTTTCCTAATTGGTAATAGCTGGTCTTCAGCTGAAAAGCAGTTGGGTAAAAAAGCGATGGTTACCGCTCATTCGATTGCTGAATCCGCTAAAGTTCAAGAGCTAGTACTCGAGCCAAAAGGTTGGGAACTATTAAACCCAATTATTGAAGAATTACGAATTATTCATGACGCAGATTATATTATTGTTTTAAATAATGAGCATATTCGCTATTCTCATCCTGTTTATAGCCAACTTGGAACGTATTCAAAAAGCTCAGACGAAAGCGCTGCCTTTGCAGAGCATGAATATATGTCTAAGGCGAAGGGAGAGCTTGGTAGAGCGGTTCGTGCGTTTGTTCCTATTTTAAATAGTGAAAATGAACAGATTGGTGTTGTGCTTGTCGGACAGATGTTGCCAACTCTACCAGAAATGGTAGCAAATTTCAAAACTGAAATTCAATATATCCTGTTGCTAACGCTTCTATTTGGAGTTTGTGGTTCATGGTTAATGGCCAAACATATCAAAAAAGAAACCTTTGAGCTAGAACCACACGAAATCTCAAGATTGCTTACCGAACGAACCGCCGCCTTTAACGCCATGCACGAAGGTGTCATCGCTATTGATAATAAGGAAATCATCACTATTTTTAATGAAAAAGCAAAACAAATGCTCAATATTTCAGGAGATGTAATTGGTAAGAATATAAACGATATCATTGATGATACCTTCTTACCGGAAATCTTAACCCAAGAGTTTCCCGTTTATAATCAAGAGATTTCGGTACAACAAAAGAATCTTTTCAGTAACCGAGTTCGCATTACACTTGGTGACAAAACCATTGGAGCAGTTGCGGTTTTCCAGGATCGGACAGATGTTGCCAAATTAGCTGAAGAATTAACAAGTGTTAAGGCGTTTGTCGAGGCATTACGTGCCCAAAATCATGAGCACATGAATAAATTGCATACCATTGCTGGTTTAATTCAACTAGGAAAGTTAGATGATGCTCTGCTGTATGTGTTTCAAATTACCGAAGAACAAGGTGAATTAACTAGATTTTTGACCAAGCGTATTCATAATGATAATTTAACTGGACTGCTGTTGAGTAAAGTGTCCATTGGGCGAGAGCTTGGGATTGAGTTGATTTTTGATCAAAATATGAAGCTTGAGCGTTTTCCACGCGACATGGATCATCATGATTTCGTATTAATCATCGGAAATTTAATTGAAAATGCATTTGCGGCATTTAAGAATTCTGAAGAAGATAAGAAACAAGTGTATCTGTCCATTGATCAGGATGACCATACTTGTACCATCGTTGTTGAGGATAACGGCTGTGGTATACCAGAACATATTCAGCACCATATTTATGAACGCGGATTCACAACAAAAGGAAAAGATGGTTCCGGCATTGGGCTTTATTTAATTACACAAATTGTCAATAAATCAAAGGGAGAAATCAGTTTTCAATCCATAGGAAATGAAGGAACAAGCTTTATTCTTTCATTTCCTATGGATGACGACAAGGGGGAACCATAATGAACAATGACATCATCCAAGTACTATTAATTGAAGATGATCCGATGGTTCAAGAAGTAAATAAACAATTTATTGGGCGCTTACCGTCCTTTCAGGTTATTGATACAGCCTCTAATGGACTTGAAGGCCTTGAAAAAATAAAAAGTCTTTATCCTGATTTAGTCATACTAGACATCTTTATGCCTTCGTTAAATGGAATAGATACCATATATGAAATTAGAAAAGCACAAATGGATGTCGATGTTATTATCATTTCTGCCGCAAATGATCCAAAAACAATTCGAAAAATGATGCAAAACGGAGCTTTTGATTATTTAATTAAACCATTTACATTTGACCGTTTAAAGCAGACTCTTGAGCAATATTATGACTTTCGAATGGAAGTACAGCCAAACAAAAGCATATCGCAATCCCAACTGGATCGAGTCATTTTTCCTAGCAATTCGACTCCTGTAACTTCGCAGGTCTTTCGAAAAGATGACATACCAAAAGGATTAAACATTAGTACGTTAGAACAAGTTATGCTCTTTATGAGCCAGCAAAATGTTCCTCAATCAGCAGAAGAGGTAGCTGACGGAATTGGGATTGCTCGTGTCACTGCAAGACGTTATTTAGACTTTTTGAATGAAAAGGAAGTTCTACGGCTTGACGTTCAATATGGCGGCATCGGTCGTCCTGTTAATAAATATAGTTTCATCAAATCATAACCGATAGCTGGTGGAATGAGTGAATGTTTTAGCTCATCTTCATTAGCTATATTTTTACATCAAATCAGGCATTTCTCAGTTTATTTTTTAAAAATAACAATTCTTGCTCGGCAATAGCAGTAATTTCTTTTACAACAAAATCAGGCATTCCTCTTTTTAGTAAAATTTCTGCAATAAGAAACTGTTTATTCATCAATCTCTCTCCTTGCCTTTAGCTATAGCTAACTCTTTTTCCCTATTATACAAAATAAACCAATCCATATAAAACCGGTAAACAACCATTTCCAAAAAGAAGAATCGCCCATTTTTTTAAGTAGTTCAGATAACGTGGAGAAAGTATAGAAAAACATTTGGAATCACAGCTAAAATAGCAAGGTAAGCAACGATAAAAACAGCACACAAAAACGCATGGAAAAATAATGGAATCCATGCGCTTCAAATTTATTTGTCATCATAGACATAATTGCGTTTTTTATACTTTAGGAAAGTTTAACTTCTCTAAAGGATTAAAGTAAAGATGCGAGGGCCTTTAGGTACATCGACTTTCGCCATTAGGGGCGACAAGTCGTGTTTTTCTAATTATTTTTCACATATTTGCCGTCACCGTCATTATCATACTTGTTTTACTTGTCGTCCCCGCAATCCGCTTCATTCCTGCAACCTTTGTCATTTCTGTTGTCTCTGTCATTTTTGCCATCTCTGTCATTCTCGCCGTCTTTGTCATTTCCGTTGTCCCTGTCATTCTTGCCGTCTCTGTCATTCTTGCCGTCTCGATCATTCTTGCCGTCTCTATCATTCTTGCCGTCTCTGCCATTCTTGCTGTCTCTGTCATTCTTGCCGTCTCTGTCATTCTTGCCGTCTCTGTCATTCTTGCCGTCTCGATCATTTTTGTCGTCCCGGTCATTTCTGCCGTCTCGATCATTTTTGCCGTCTCGATCATTTCTGCCGTCCCGGTCATTTTTGCCGTCTCGGTCATTTTTGCCGTCCCGGTCATTCTTGTGGTCTCTGTCATTTTTGCCGTCCCGGTCATTTTTGTGGTCTCTGTCATTTTTGCCATCCCGGTCATTTTTGTGGTCTCTGTCATTTTTGCCATCCCGGTCATTTTTGTGGTCTCTGTCATTTTTGCCATCCCGGTCATTTTTGTGGTCTCTGTCATTTTTGCCATCCCGATCATTTTTACCGTCCCGGTCATTCTTGTGGTCTCTGTCATTTTTGCCGTCTCTGTCATTTTTGCCGTCTCGATCATTTTTGTCGTCCCGGTCATTTCTGCCGTCTCGATCATTTTTGCCGTCTCGATCATTTCTGCCGTCCCGGTCATTTTTGCCGTCTCGGTCATTTTTGCCGTCCCGGTCATTCTTGTGGTCTCTGTCATTTTTGCGGTCTTTGTCGTGATCGCGTTTCTTGTCATCTCTGTCATATTTGCGATTATTATCATAATAATGCTTGTATTTGCTATCAGAATAGTAACGCTTGTATTTACTATAATACTTGTAGTTATAATACTTGTGATTTTTGTTATACTTATCATACTTACCATAATCATAATGCTTATAATTCTTGTCGTACTTGTAATCTTTGTAAAAATATTGAACGATGTCATAGTGTTTTTCCCAATATCCTCTATGACCATTTTTTTCAAAATCGACTTCGACTCTTTTAATTTTTGGAGAAGGGTAGCCTTTCATTCCGTCAATATTTTTTCGTGCTGTTTTTAGATGGAAAGAAACATAAACAAGTTTTCCATTGTTTACTCCATAAATAGGACCGTTCGGTAGATCCTCTGGGTCTGCCCACTGTTTGCTATTAATTTTTTTCACACCATCTGGAAATGCTAACACATAGTACAAATTATCATGTTTGAAGTAAGTAACGTCTTCTGCATCAATTAAACCAGCTAACTCATGCAGATTCCCAACCAATTCTCCCTTTCTTTTGTGAACCGAAATCGAATCTCCATCGTAACTAACTTTTGTTTTGTTCTTGTTTACTTTGTAATCTTCGTTAAATAAATCGAAAAACTCGTCCACTTCTACATACACAAGGTTTCCTTTTTTGTAATTAGCGTCAGAGTCCAATTCAACCCCATTTACTTCCACTTCTAACCTATTACTTTTTCCAAAAGCTGAGACAGGTAATGCCAAAATCAAAACCAAAAACACTAATAAACTTTTTCTCAACCCATTTCCTCCTCTTTTATATCTTAGACATACATTCATAATGTATATGAACGGTAGTGGGTTTAAGACCAAAAAAATCGATTCTTTTATAAAAGAATCGATTTGTTATTGAAGTATCCTGATCGTTACTTGAATAAGAAAAAAGCTTCACTCCATATTAGGGTGTGATTTGCTATGCGATTTAATATGTTGAAATCACTAAACATTGATATAAATGGAATAAGAAGATCCCAAATCATGGTAATTTCTGTTTCCTCGCAAAGTAGATTCAATTATGATACATTTGCTCATAGCTTGTAATCGTCTTTAAAAAGCTCTCCCTAACAGTAAAACCAATTCCAGTCGTTTTGGGCACCGCAATTTTACCGTTTACAACAGTAATTTCAGGATCTATAATATCCTGTTCCCAGTACTTTGATGAGGAAGATAAATCGCCCGGAATCGTAAAGCCTTTCAAAGAAGCTAAAGCAACATTATGAGCACGAGAAATGCCAAATTCAATCATGCCACCGCACCAAACGGGAATATTTTCTTTCACACATAAATCATGAATGTGAACCGCTTCACACCACCCGCCAACACGTGACATTTTAATATTTATAATACGTCCACTTCCCAACAGCAACGCACTTTTTGCATCATGAACTGAGCAAATGCTTTCATCTAAACAAATCGGTGTCTGCAGCTGTTTTTGTAACAACGAATGCTCAACAATATCATCGTTCCCTAGCGGCTGTTCAATCATCAGAAGGTTAAACGCATCTAATTGCTGTAAGTGTTCAATGTCGTCCAGTGAATAAGCTGAATTAGCATCAGCCATTAACGGCAAATTAGGATAGACCTTTCGAATTTCTGACAAAAGCTCCTTATCATTCGTCCGATTGATTTTTACCTTATAGCGCTGATAGCCCTCTTGTGCATACGTCTCAATTTGACGTAATGCCTCGTCGATGCTAGAAGTGGCAATGACAACACCAGCGGCTACTTCTGTTCTCTTGCCATCAAAAAGTGCGCCAAGATACACGCCTTGCTGCTTAGCATATAAATCCCAAACCGCTTGCTGGAGTGCTGATTTCGCCATCTGATTTCGTCTAATTCCGCTCCATAGCTGCGACAGCTGGGATGGATGACTCCACTCTTTTTCCAACGTCAATGGAATCAAAAAGTCTTCTAGTATATGAAACGCCGTTTTAATCGTCTCTTCGGTATACCAGGGGCTTGAAAAGGGCACGGCTTCCCCATAGCCAACAGTCCCTTCTGAATCTCTCACCTTCACAACAATTGCTTCTCGTCTTGTTACGGTTTCTAAATGCGTTTGAAAGGGATGCTTTAAAGGCATTGAAATCACTCGTAACGTTACCGAGCTTACTTTCATGTCACTCAACTCTCTTTCCTTAACTCCCGGCGCAATAGCTTATTCGCTCCGTTTCGTGGCAACTCCTTACAAAAAACAATTTCACGTGGAATTTTATAAGAGGCTAAGTGCTCGCGGCAGTACGTTAATAACTGCTCCTCCGTCACTTCTTCCGTTGTCACAACAAAGGCTAGTGGCACCTGACCCCATTTCTCATCAGCCACGCCCGTCACACCTGCTTCAAATACAGCAGGATGAGCACTTAACACCGCTTCAATCTCGGCAGGATACACATTCTCCCCACCTGAAATAATTAAATCTGAACGTCGATCGAGTACGTATAAAAAGCCATCTTCATCGATATACCCAATATCCCCTGTATGCAGCCATCCTGCTTGGATTGCCTCTTCAGTTGCATCTGGACGCCCCCAATAGCCGCTTGTCACGTTCGGACCAAATACCACAATTTCTCCTGGCTCATTTGCTGCTGCTTGTTTGCCATCTATTTCAATTCTAAGCTGTGATGGAAATAACGCTTTTCCTGCTGACCCAATTTTCGACAAGCTGTATTCAGGAGCAAGTGTAACAATTTGCGATGCTGTTTCCGTCATCCCATACGATTGAAATACCGGAATCCCCTTTTGCTTACACTGCTCTAACAAATGGATGGGTGCGGGTCCACCACCAAGCAGCGCACAGCGAAAATATGGAGGATAACTACGATCTCCAAGCTTAGCTAGCATTCGATTTAACATTGCAGTCACAACGGAAATAATCGTCACACCATTTTCGATGATATTTCGATTTGCTTCTCCTTCATCAAATTTTTCCACTAACACTACTTTCATGCCATATAGGACACTACGCATTAAAATCGACAAACCACTAATATGGAAAATGGGAACCGCACAATACCAGCTGTCGTTCTCCGTTAAACCGAGGTTTAACATCGAACCCATTGCGCTCCACCAATGATTGCCGAACGTTTGCATCACACCCTTTGGCTTTCCCGTTGTGCCCGATGTGTACATAATGGTAGCCACATCTTCTAAATGAAAATCTGTTACCATTTGTGCTGCCGCCACTTCTGTTAACTGCTCTTTGACATAAATCTTTGCTACAGAAGCCTCCTCGGCAATCTTCGCTAGCTTCTCTGAAAAACAAGCTTCTGAAAATAAATATTTCGCTTCACTATCGTTTACCTGCCAGACCAATTCGGTAGCTGTTAGCTTATTATTCAGCATGACGATTTTAACACCTAAATAAAACAAAGCATGAATAAATACGACACTATCAATATGGTTTCGCAGTAAGAGAGCAATCGAATCTCCTGCTTCTACCCCCTTTGCTGTAAGCTTCCCAGCCATATTCTCAACCATTCCGTTAAGCTCTGCAAAACTATACGTTATTCCTTCAAATTCAATTGCTGGTCGATCTGGCGTAATGTCTGCTCGTTTCATTAGCCAATTCGGTAAAATATCCGCTGCCATGTTACAATCTCCTGGTTACTAAAACCTATCAAAAACTACATTTCGCCCCCCAACCAAGAAAAAAGGGACCTACTGTGACGATTCTCACGTCATTCTATCAGGAAGGGACTCTCACCCTTGTCATGAACCTGTTGTTCAAGACGACCTGTAGTGCTCTGTTAGAGCCAGCGGGGTTGCAACAAACCATTCCTTCTAGGTCAGTTTATTGCAAAGATTTTAGCACCAGGATTACACCTCCTTCAATTGTACTTCCTGGTTTTTCATCCTTATGGTTTTATGCACGACATTCCACAGTTTCCAGCTATGATGTTCTTTAAAATGTTCGGTGTTTTTGAGCATCATGCCCATGTATTTCCGTCTTTGTTTCCCCGTATTTGACTGCTTCTCGGATTCTTCCATCGACCCAAGAAGACCAATCAAATGCGGTTTTACCTTCGTCCTCAGTTGTTTGAGTAATTCCGTTGGCACTTTTTCGTCAAAATCTAAGCCCCTTCTTCCAATGACGAAAGAAGCTGCTTCATGCACAGATAACCCATACATCTTCGCATATTTATATCTTCCAATCACCGACGTATACGCGGGATTCACCTTTTTGATGTGAAAACCAAACCTCAATCCTCTTGAAATCAGCGCCTTTTGCAGTTTATTCTTAGCAAAAGAATGAACCAAACGATTGGAACGGTGGTTTGTATCATGATCTTGTTGGAATGTGAGATCTTCTAGCACAATCGCTCCCACATTCCAATTCAATAAGTAGTCGATGATTCCTTTGGCTAATTCACCCGCGATATTGCTTCTTCTATTACTCCGGACATACTCCATTTCATGACAGTAAAAAGTTTTGGACTCTAATAAATTTCCTTGTTTAGATACAACAGAAACAGCTACTCGATCGATATTCACATCAATTCCAGCAATATAGTCAGACTTGATTTTATCGCTCCATGTTAGCTCAGAGCCTACTTCCTCTATATCGTAGGTGATGTGGACATAATATCGCTCCTTTTTGCGTTTGATTTCAATAGAATAGACCTTGTATTCTTCGATTGGTTTCCCTTTAGCATTCTTACCTACAGTAGTAGGCAGCACTAGGTCCACAATTTCATTAAAATATTTATCAGGAATGCGGAGTTTAAAGCGCAAGCGTGGACTATTTTTCCCTTTTTCCACAAACAATGGATTGGCTACTTCTAGATAAAAGTGTTGGTCTTGATCATCGAATACAATTCTGGTATTCAAATTGCCCTTTTTTGAACAATCGCCACGAGAGTAAAGGGTATTGGAACGTAATTCCTTCCATTCTGTATTCGTGATGTTTCCTCTTAATCGTTCATAAAACTGTTTCTTCCCACCAAAAATAACAGGAGGAATGGTGTTTGCTTCCTGATGTTTCAAAAGAACAGATTCTTTTTCTTTTAATTTGTGTAAACGAGCCTGTAATCCTGCTAAACAGACCGCAAGCGCAACCTTTTTAGATGTTTTCTTACCGGTTTGATAATCCTCTATTTTTCGCTCTGTTTTTTGAATTTTAGCTTGCACACCTTCTATACGGATGGGTAACAGCTTTTTTTGACTGGACAGGACCGCTTTTGCTTGCATAACAGCATCATCTGCATATCGTTTATTCAAAGAAAAAAGCACCTGTACCTTTTTGACTAGTTTTTTCTCTTTTTCCCCTTTCACTAATCGATTAAAGGAAAAACGCAAAGCAGAACAAAAGACAGTCATTAATTGGTGTAGTTGTTCCAATGCTACTGGTTTTACTTCCTCTATCAGAACCACTTTTGTAATTTTCATGCCACTCACCTCTTCATCGGAACATTTGTTCTATTTTTATTTTACATGTTCCAAAGAGAAATGGCAAGAAAATACAATGATGTTCTCGAAGTAACTTTTTATAGGATTTAGTAAGTTTTCATACGTTTTTCTAAGCTGTTGTAACCCCCTTTAAAAAGTAAGAGGATGACCCAAAAGATTTTTTTAGCCATTCATTTTTGTTATTCGATGAATAATAAAACATAATTCCCCAAAAAAGAAGAAGAAGAATTAAAGAAAGTTTATAATTCATTATGAAAAAACAGCTCGACGTAAACCGCCAAGCTGTTTTTCCTCAACCCTTTATTGTCATCACGGAAAACGAGGGAATTGTCCAAAGTCCGGAGAACGTTTTTCTTTAAACGCATCGCGGCCTTCTTTCGCTTCATCCGTTGTATAGTATAAAAGAGTCGCGTCTCCTGCCATTTGTTGAAGACCAGCAAGTCCATCCGTATCTGCATTCATCGCTGCTTTTAAGAAACGCAAAGCAGTTGGACTTTTCTCTAGCATTTCTTCACACCATTGAATCGTTTCTGCCTCCAATTGTTCTAAAGGAACGACTGTATTGACTAGCCCCATATCCAACGCTTGCTGAGCATTGTATTGACGGCATAAGTACCAAATTTCACGTGCTTTCTTATGTCCAATAATACGAGCTAAATAGCCAGAGCCATATCCTGCATCAAAGCTACCTACTTTTGGTCCAGTTTGTCCGAAAATGGCATTATCTGCTGCAATCGTTAAATCACAAACAACATGAAGCACATGTCCGCCTCCAATTGCATATCCTGCAACCATCGCTACAACTGGCTTAGGAATCGTGCGAATTAAACGTTGAAGGTCTAAGACATTTAAACGAGGAATTTCGTCTTCTCCTACATACCCACCATGTCCGCGTACTTTTTGGTCTCCACCTGAACAGAACGCTTTGCCGCCTTCACCTGTTAAAATAATAACGCCAATGCTAGAATCATCACGAGCTCTTGCAAATGCATCAATCATTTCCGAAACGGTTTTCGGGGTAAATGCATTATGTACATGAGGTCGATTAATCGAAACCTTCGCAATACCATTGTACTTCGTAAATAATATTTCATCATATTCACGAATTGTTTCCCATTGAACTGTCATTTTTCTTCCTCCCTATGCTTGATTAAAAACTCACTTACTATTTTACCAAATTTTTCTCCATATTCCACATGAATTGCATGTCCAACATGATTTATTATAATCCATTCACAATGCTTTAACCGCTGTTGCATGCGTTCAGCAATGTTACAGAACTTGAAATCTAGCTCGCCCGTTATAAGTAATACAGGAATCTCCATACACTCAAGCCTGTCCCACCAAGATGGCTGACTCCCTGTCCCCATTCCTAGTAAGCTATTAGCAAGCCCGTGTGCAGAATTCGTTAGACGCTGATTACGAATGTTCACTCTTTGCTCAATTGGGAGCTTCTTTTGACTTTTAAACAACGGAATGTTTTCCCAGCCCTCCACAAAGGCGTCTATTCCATTTGTCACAATGCGCTCCGCCAACTGTTGATCTTGCTCTCTCCGTTCGGAACGCTCATCTTCCGTTTCCAGACCGGGTGATGCACTTTCTAATACTAAACTACGTACACACTGGGGATATAAGTTTGCAAAAGTTAAAGCGAGTCGTCCTCCCATCGAATAACCAAGCACATGCACTTTAGTAATCGCTAGCTGTTCTAAAATCTCTTTCAAATCCCTAGCCATCTGCTCCATGCGATAACGCCCAACCTCAAGAGGTGCTTCCGTTTTTCCATGGCCAATAATATCCACCATAATGAGCTGATAACGACTGCATAATGGTGGAATAAGAAATTTCCATGTATCCACATTTCCTGTAAATCCGTGTAATAGGAGCAGTGGTTCTCCAAAGCCTGCGATTTTAACGTGGTACGTTACTCCTCGACAAATAACCTTCACGAAATGACATCCTTTATTTCCTTGGAAACAAAATCCCACAATTCTCGATGTTTAAGAAGATTAGATTCTCTTTCAGTCCGTACTTCAATGATTTTTAACCCTGGTATAGCGAATGACCCAGTAAATACTCGTTGAAATTCATCCCATGTTGTCACTTTTGTGTACGTAGCACCATATAACTCTGCTGCGTGAGAGAAATCTAAACCATGCGGCGTTCCAAAAAGAAGCTCGAAGTATTCTTTTTCACTCGACTGTGGAAGAAATGAGAAAATACCTCCACCATCATTATTAATCAATAAAATAGTAATATTTTGCTTTTGTAATTTTGCAGCCAAAAGTCCATTCATATCATGAAAAAAGCTTAGATCACCGATCGCTAACACCGTATTTTCCAGCACTGTACTTACACCAAGTGCAGTAGAAACGACTCCATCAATTCCATTTGCTCCACGATTTGCAAGTAGGGTTATATTTTTTTCATTAGTAAAGAAAAATGTATCTAAATCACGAATCGGCATACTATTTCCGGCAAATAACGTTGAATTCGCAGGCAATAGCTCGTTCAATAGCAAAAACAGCTTGCCTTCACTTAATTCCACTTCAGCATGAATCGAAGCTAATCCACGTTTTGTGATTTCATTCACATCTTGCCAAAGTCCAAGCCATGTTGAGTTCTCACGATGATCTAGGTGCTTAAGAATTTCATCACAAAACGCGCTTTCCTCACAATAAACCATATTTGTCACAAGACCTGCTGGTTCACGCCAGCCACCTCCTGCATCAACGACAAGATGCTTCGCTTGACGATGCTTTTTCAAAAAAAGCAAAAGAGACTTTGAAACAGGCATTGCCCCAAAACGCAACACTACATCTGGATACAGGGCTTTTTTGGCCACATCATCTCGTAAAAAGGTATCATAGGTTTCAATAATTTGAACTTGTGAATGGTCACCACTTCTAAGCAATGATAAAGGATCTGCTAACACAGGAAGTGCTAATTTTTCTGCAAGCTTGATAATCCCTTCTCTTACTGCTTCATCCCGTAATTCCCCCACCACAATAATGCCCCGCTTCGCTTCCGCTAACGTACTTGCAAGCGCTTCAAATTGAGGCTGTGAAAGCGTACGATTTCCATTGTTAATCTCCACTGTTGGAGAAAATGACTGGTTACGGTATTCCGCCACTTTTTCCATAAGTGGTAAAAGTGGCTCACGAATTGGAAAGTTCAAATGAATCGGTCCTGCAGGTCCATTAGCGGCTAAGGCAACTGCTCTTGCTCCAATCCTTCGTGCATAATTCATCATCTCAGCTGAATTCTCTGGTAACGCCATCTCTACAGACCATTTTACATGCTTTCCGTACAAATCAATCTGATCAATCGCTTGTGGGGCCCCTACATGACGTAATTCATGCGGACGATCGGCCGTCAATACAATCAATGGTATCCGTGCATAATAGGCCTCCACAATTGCTGGATAAAAGTTCGCTGCCGCTGTCCCTGACGTACAAACAATGGCAACTGGTTCTCTTAATGCCTTTGCCAAGCCAAGTGCAAAAAACGCAGCTGAACGTTCATCCACATTAATATGAGCCTCAATATTTGGATGTTCTGCGAGCAACAATGAAATGGGAGTTGAACGAGAACCCGGACTTATAACGGCATGTCTTACCTTATTTTGCGCTAATTCATCAACAAAAGAAGCCAAATAAGCAGTTAATGCCTCTTGATTATTCATGAAGATTTCCCCCTAAAGCACTTAACATTGGATTAAATTTAATTGCGGTTTCTTGATATTCGCTTTCTGGCTGCGAATCTTCCAACACACCGCATCCAGCAAATAATGACGCTTCATTCCCTTGCAGAAGTGCTGAACGAATTCCTACTACAAACTCTCCATTTCCGTAAGAATCTACCCATCCTAACGGTCCTGCATACAAGCCACGCTCTAATCCTTCTATTTCCCGAATACGAGCAACAGCCTTTTCTTTTGGCAGTCCTCCCATTGCAGGTGTTGGATGCAATTTTTCCACGAAATCGAAAATCGTCACGTCATTTGCACATATACCTTTAACAGGTGTGAATAAATGCTGAATATGGCGAATTTTCATTAACTCTGGAGCTTTCGGCACAATGACTTGATCACATACCATTTTTAAAGCATTGGTAATCATCGACACCACATATTGATGCTCCATTAAATTTTTCGGATCATGCAATAATTGGGCACCAAGGCGAGCATCTTCTTCATAGCTCTTCCCTCTTGCAATCGAGCCTGCTAGACAGACAGAAAATACTTCATCCCCTTTTTTCTTAATCAATTGCTCCGGAGTCGCTCCAATAAAACAATCTCCACCCGCTTCAAAGCTAAAAATGTAGCTTGTTGGCTGTTCTGCCATTAATCTCTGCAACACATGCTCTGAAACAATTCGATTCTTAAAGACAACCCGTAATTCTCGTGCTAATACGATTTTATCTAAGTCGCTAGTTTTCATCTCTTGAACGGCATTCGCGACTGTTTGTTTCCACTCCGTTGAACGAACTTCTCTCTGTTCAATTAAAGGATTATCAGGCATTCCACTTTCATCTACATGCGTAAATAACCATTCTTCTCGATCATTGATCATGTCGATAAAAAGATGCTCTTGATCCTCAGGGGTACAAAGAACATTTGTCGTTAGATATACTTCCCCATCTATACTAGATAACATAAAAGCAGGTATATAAAATAAATGATCTCCAAATTGATTCCAAAGAAAGGAACTATGATTTTCGTAATCAAACGAAAATCCTCCAAACAGTAAAGGACCTGTTGCGTCTACATCATCTACCCCTGTCTTCACAGCCGTACTTTGTAGGATGCTCCAGCTTCGCTCCACTTGTTTATAACGATCACCAGTCGCTGTCGCCTGCAGTTTCTTCACGTTGCCTAAACCCGTAATCGTAACGTTCTTTGCTGGATCTTGCCAATAAAAACGTTCTCCTGCATATCGATCTCTTCCAGCTTGATAAAATGAAAGGGGGTTCTCACACTCTATTCTCTTTACATGACTAAATAAGACTGGTTTATTTAAGTCCTTCGCCTTCTGTATAGCTAATGCCAGTCCTTGAAGCTGTTTAGTTTCCTTTGATATAGCCAAAAAAATCCCCCCCAACACTACATGTTAAATACAGAGTAAACCTATTTAAAGATACACCTCTAGTAAACCTAATGTCAATTAAACGTCCCTTCTAATAGAGTTTTCAGACAACTTATTTCCTTATTATAAACAAGTTTATTTACTGCCCTTGCATGAAAAATATTCCCTCTAAACCATTGACACTTTCTCAAGCTTTTTCTACAATTTATTAGGTTAACTTTGTTATACTGTTAAAAAAGGTACCTTTTTTCACCATAAGAAAAGCGATGGACTTTTATCCTTAAAGAGAAGTCCGTTTTTCTAAATTTCAACTAACTATAAATCATTTAGAGGAGAAAAACATGCATACTGATTCAACAAACAATGCTGCCGAACAGATGCCTGCTAAACGAAACTGGAAAATTTGGTGGGAGCTCATTCGTCCTCATACGTTAACAGCGGCCTTTGTTCCGGTTTTACTAGGCACGATCATCGCTCTCCTAGAAGGAGAAGTGAATGGACTCTTATTTGCAGCCATGATGCTAGCTAGTATTCTCATTCAGGCAGCAACTAATTTATTTAATGAATATTACGATTTCAAACGGGGATTGGACACGAAAGATTCTATCGGTATTGGTGGTGGAATTGTCCGTTATGGAATGACGCCAAAGCTGATTATGACACTCGCACTCATTATGTATGGAATTTCTATTTTACTCGGCTTCTACATTTGTGCTGAATCGTCCTGGTGGCTTGCCGTAATCGGACTTTGCTGTATGCTAGTCGGTTACTTATATACAGGTGGACCACTACCCATTTCATCCACCCCATTTGGAGAGCTGTTTTCAGGCTTATTCATGGGTTGCTTTATTATTTTAATCGCCTTCTTTATCCAAACAGGTTATGTATCGAACCTAGCCATTTTAATTTCTGTACCGAGTGGCATCTTAGTTGGCTTAATTAACCTTTCTAACAACCTTCGAGATCATGACGGCGACAAAGCAAATGGCCGCAAAACGCTCCCAATTGTACTCGGTCCGAAAAAAGCAATCTACTTTATGGGGATTATGTTTGCTTTTTCCTACCTATGGCTCATTGGATTAGTCATAACTGGAGCCGTAAGTGCATGGATTTTACTAGCATTCTTAAGTCTGCCAAAAGCAATTAAAGCCACAACAGGCTTTATCGGAAAGAGTGAACCGATTACAATGATGCCAGCTATGAAAGCAACAGCCCAAACGAACACCTTCTTTGGACTGCTAATGGCGATTGGTTTATTTATTAGTTATGTGATATAAAAACAGCCGCAATGCATCCTCATTGCGGCTGTTTTTTATTTTTTCAACTTTTTGGAGATACGACGAATATTCCAAATATCATCAGCATATTCTTGAATTGTTCGATCACTTGAAAAATAACCGGATTTAGCAATATTAATCAAACTTTTCTTTGACCATTGGGATTCATTTTCAAATGCTTCTGCTACTTTTCCCTGTGCCTCCACATAAGCACTGAAATCCTTCAAATTAAAGTACTGATCATTTTCCATAATTAATGAATCATAAATGGTTCGAAATTCATCAGAAAACTCTTGGAAAAATCCATTTACAAGCTGATCAACTACCTGACGAATGCGTTGATCGTAATGATAATATTCTCTTGAATGATATCCACCGTTTTGATAAAACTCAAGCACATCTTCAGCCTTTAAACCAAAGATAAACATATTCTCTTCCCCAACTCGCTCAAGAATTTCAACATTTGCTCCATCTAGGGTCCCAATTGTAACGGCACCGTTCATCATAAACTTCATATTACCTGTTCCTGAAGCTTCTTTACTAGCTGTTGAAATTTGCTCACTAACATCAGACGCAGGAAAAATCTTCTCCGCTAGAGTAACCCGATAATTCTCTAAGAAAACGACTTTTAAATATTCATTAATTTCAGGATCATTATTTACCTTATCCGCGACTGTATTAATCAACTTAATAACACTCTTCGCATACCGATAGCTTGGTGCAGCCTTTGCTCCAAATATAAAGGTCCGAGGAAATGGGCGGTAATTAGAATCTTCCTTCATTCGGTTATATAAATGGAGGATATGTAAAACATTCAATAGCTGACGTTTATATGCATGAAGTCGTTTAACCTGCACATCAAAAATGGATTGCTCATTCACCACAATGCCTGTTTGCTGAAAAATTTGACTCACTAATCGTTGCTTATTCAACTGCTTCACTTTTTTCAGTTCTGATAAGAAAGAAGAATCATTCTTGAACTGCTCCAAATTCTCTAATAAAATAGGCTGTTTAATCCATTCTTCACCAATCCCATTAGAAATTAAGTTAGTTAATTCTGGATTCGCCTTAATCAACCATCTACGATGAGTAATCCCATTTGTTTTATTATTAAACTTCTCTGGATAAATATCATAAAATGGCTTCATCACTCGACTTTTTAAAATATTCGTATGAAGTGCAGCCACACCATTCACACTATAGCTTCCCACAAGAGCTAGACTAGCCATCTTAATATAACCATGTGAGATAACCGCCATCTCTTCAATTCGCTTCCAATCACCAGGAGATTGATTCCAAAGCTGCTGACAAAAACGTTCATTAATTTCATCTACAATCATATAAATTCTCGGTAGCAAAGGTTGGAAGAGTCTAACAGACCATTTCTCTAATGCTTCAGCTAATGTCGTATGATTCGTGTAGGAAATCGTTTTCGTTGTTATATCCCAAGCTTCCTCCCACGATAATTTTTCTACATCTAACAAAATTCTCATTAATTCAGGAATAGCTAGCACTGGATGTGTATCATTAATATGGATAGCAACTCGCTCTGGCAGCTCTTGAATTGGAAATTTTGTTTTAAACGATCTTAAAATCGACTGAATACTCGCTGAAACTAAGAAATATTGTTGCTTTAATCGCAGGATTTTTCCCTGATCATGTGTGTCATCTGGATATAGCGTTTCTGTAATCGCCTCTGTCTCTCTCTTATACTGTAAAAAATCCTTATGATAAGAAAATGGTGATAGTTCCGCAGTCCATAAACGTAAACTATTAACCGTATCATTTCTGTATCCCGGTACAGGTATATCACAAGGAACAGCCAATACATTCTCGGCATCTAAATGACGAAAGGAAAGTCTCCCCTCTTCAAGATACTTATCTACTTTCCCCCAAAAAGAAACTTCAACTGCTAATTCAGGCTTCTTTACTTCCCATACATAATTATTTCTAAGCCATTGCTCTGGGAGTTCCACTTGGAAACCATCAATAATTCGCTGCTCAAATAATCCATATTTATAACGAATACCGCAGCCATGCCCTGGTAGCTCTAACGATGCCAATGAATCAAGAAAACAAGCTGCAAGCCTTCCTAATCCACCATTTCCCAGACCAGCATCTGGTTCTTCTTTTTCAATCTCAGTCAATAAAATACCTAAATCTTTTAGACCCTCTACAATAACATCCGTAATACCTAAATTTAATAAATTATTTCCTAATAATCTACCAAGTAAAAATTCAATCGATAAATAATATACTTGTTTTGTTTGAGATGCACGATATCGTTCATTCGTTGCAATCCAATTTTCGCTAATGTGTTCTCTGACCATAGTGCCAATTGTTTGAAATTTGTCTTGCATCGATGTCTCTTCGAAGCTTTTTCCATATGTTACTTCCAATTTCTTTAGAAAAGCCTCTTTAAATTCTTCTTTGTTCGAGAACATATATCTCACACCTACTTTCAACATATTGATCTATTTATATTTCGGTTTATCTTAATAATATCCTTGTTTCGGTTTATCTAGATGATATCCTTGTTAACATTTTATGAAAGTTATTTTAAACCAAAAAAATAAAGGTAGCATACATATTGTATGCTACCTTTAAATATGACCCCTACGGGATTCGAACCCGTGTTACCGCCGTGAAAGGGCGGTGTCTTAACCGCTTGACCAAGGGGCCAGCTGGCGGAGAAGGAGGGATTTGAACCCTCGCGCCGGTCACCCGACCTACACCCTTAGCAGGGGCGCCTCTTCAGCCTCTTGAGTACTTCCCCGTACTCCGCAGGTAGGACTCGAACCTACGACCGTTCGGTTAACAGCCGAATGCTCTACCACTGAGCTACTGCGGAATATGGTGGGCCTAAATGGACTCGAACCATCGACCTCACGCTTATCAGGCGTGCGCTCTAACCAGCTGAGCTATAGGCCCATATCATTTGGAGCGGGTGAAGAGAATCGAACTCTCATCATCAGCTTGGAAGGCTGAGGTTTTACCACTAAACTACACCCGCATTTATGGGGCGGCTGATGGGAATTGAACCCACGAATGCCGGAATCACAATCCGGTGCGTTAACCACTTCGCCACAACCGCCATAATTGATTGAAAAATGGTGGCTCAGGACGGAATCGAACCGCCGACACAAGGATTTTCAGTCCTTTGCTCTACCGACTGAGCTACTGAGCCAAATAAAACTAAATGGCGGTCCGGACGGGACTCGAACCCGCGACCTCCTGCGTGACAGGCAGGCATTCTAACCAACTGAACTACCGGACCATTATGATTGCGGGGACAGGATTTGAACCTGCGACCTTCGGGTTATGAGCCCGACGAGCTACCGGACTGCTCCACCCCGCGATAATAGTAATGTTTTATCGAATTATTAATAAATGGAGGAGGTAGAGGGATTCGAACCCCCGCGGGGTTTGACCCCCCTGTCGGTTTTCAAGACCGATCCCTTCAGCCGGACTTGGGTATACCTCCAACGTGAATAAATAAGAGAATGGTGGACCTTGTAGGACTCGAACCTACGACCGGACGGTTATGAGCCGTCTGCTCTAACCAACTGAGCTAAAGGTCCTTATATTTTTTGGTAGCGGCGGAGGGGATCGAACCCCCGACCTCACGGGTATGAACCGTACGCTCTAGCCAGCTGAGCTACACCGCCAAATGAAATATAAGTGTGTGAATAAAATTGGTGGAGACTAGGGGGATCGAACCCCTGACCTCCTGCGTGCAAGGCAGGCGCTCTCCCAGCTGAGCTAAGTCCCCATATAGAAACAGGATATCGGGAAGACAGGATTCGAACCTGCGACCCCTTGGTCCCAAACCAAGTGCTCTACCAAGCTGAGCTACTTCCCGTAAGAAAACAATGCGCTCGACAGGAGTCGAACCTACAACCTTCTGATTCGTAGTCAGATGCTCTATCCAATTGAGCTACGAGCGCATATAAAGTATGGTGCCGAGGACCGGAATCGAACCGGTACGGTAGTCACCTACCGCAGGATTTTAAGTCCTGTGCGTCTGCCAGTTCCGCCACCCCGGCAATTTTGCGAAAAGAGAGAGCGGAAGACGGGATTCGAACCCGCGACCCCAACCTTGGCAAGGTTGTATTCTACCACTGAACTACTTCCGCATATGATGCGGGTGAAGGGACTTGAACCCCCACGCCTTGCGGCGCCAGATCCTAAGTCTGGTGCGTCTGCCAATTCCGCCACACCCGCATAAATAATGGTGAGTTATGCAGGATTCGAACCTGCGACCCTCTGATTAAAAGTCAGATGCTCTACCAACTGAGCTAATAACTCACTGTCAAATAAAAATGGTGCCGGCAAGAGGACTTGAACCCCCAACCTACTGATTACAAGTCAGTTGCTCTACCAATTGAGCTACACCGGCGAATAGTATGGTGGAGGATGACGGGATCGAACCGCCGACCCTCTGCTTGTAAGGCAGATGCTCTCCCAGCTGAGCTAATCCTCCATAATATATGCTTGGCGACGTCCTACTCTCACAGGGGGAAACCCCCAACTACCATCGGCGCTGAAGAGCTTAACTTCCGTGTTCGGAATGGGAACGGGTGTGACCTCTTCGCCATCGTCACCAAACAATATGTATTCTTAAAAAGACATCTATAATTATAAAATGTTTTCGTCTTTTTTTCAAGAATAATTTTTTATTCTTGAAAAACTAAATAATCATGATAAACTATTTGGTTTATATTCTTAACGACAAGAAATAATATATCATGAAAAGATAAGATATGCAACATACTCTGTCCAATTACTGTTATAACTCTTATTTATTATTGAATCCCTTTTATCATACCCTAAGTCTTTACTGAATAAGAATAGATATAGCCCATTTTTTATTTTAAAGAATCCATTATGAGGTGAAACAATGAACGAAACAATAATCGGACTTTTCGTTTCTTATGGTATGGCTCTCTATCTATTCAGTATTTCTTTTGTTGAAGCAATAAAAATCGGAAATGAGCAAGGAAAGGTTAATGGTACTACTCTAATTATGAGTTTTATATTCGCGCTAATTTTCACGAGATTCGCTCATTCATTTTATCCTAATCATTAAGGTTTATTATACCCTATTTATTTAGACAAGGTTATACTGATACTTTAAGTTGTTATTACTGGGGTTGATATAGTTGGAATGGACTTTTAATTTACAAGAGGAATTATTTATTTTACTAAAACTAGGCATTTCTGCTTTTTTAGGATTAATTGTAGGGATTGAACGAGAAATTAAGCGCAAGCCAGTAGGATTGAAGACAAGTTTAGTCATTTCAATTGTCAGCTGTATGCTTACAATTGTTTCAATTGAATCGGCTTTTAAATTTCCTGGAAGCGACGAGTTGAACATTACAATGGATCCCCTTCGACTTGCTGCACAAATTGTTTCAGGAATTGGTTTTATTGGTGCCGGAGTTATCCTCCACCGCGATAATAGTATTTCTGGGTTAACGACAGCAGCCATTATATGGGGAGCTGCCGGAATTGGAATTGCTGTAGGGGCCGGCTTTTTCTTTGAAGCCATCGTCGGGGTCATTCTGTTAATCATTAGTGTTGAATTTGTACCAAGCCTCATTAGTTTAATTGGTCCGAATGTATTGCGGCAAAAAGAAATCCTTCTTAACCTTGTAATAGAAGATAAAAATGCGATTTCTAAAGTAATGGAAGAAATTGCAGCTGACGATATTTCGGTAAAAAATATTCGAATTGAAGATATTGATGACAATAAACACGTGCTTACGCTTAGAGTACTCGTTAACCAACGAAGAAAAACATATGATGTGTATTACACGATTTCAAATATTAAGGAAGTATCTAAAGTTATCGTTGAGAATATTTAACTGGATGAAGCTCTCTACTTATTGACTTTTCAATAAATTAGATTATAATATTTTTTGTACCTTAATTCTGGGGGGCTTAGCTCAGCTGGGAGAGCGTTTGGCTGGCAGCCAAAAGGTCAGGGGTTCGATCCCCCTAGTCTCCATAACATTGATACATCAATTATTGACATTACAACATTTTAAACAAAAATATGTTGTATGTCGCTCAAGTTTTGACCAAAACACCTCATTCATTCTGATTTCAGAATGAATGAGGTGTTTTTTGTTGTCTTTTGGTTATTTTGATGAAAAAAAATTGCAAAACGACAGCCACACAAGTGACAACCTGAAAAAGTTGTTAAATTGTTAAATATTTAGTTGATTGTCCATTTCAAAGTTTTTTCATTTTGCATGTAATGTAACATGAGGAATTTTCATAAAAGAGTTTCATAAATAGGATAGAGAATGATCCTGAAAGAAGGCATAAGGATGGGATACATTGAAGAATTACGCACTCTCGTCGGAACAAGACCCTTGATTCTTACAGGGGTCGCAGTATTGACTTTCGATCAGCATGACCGTTTTCTGATGGTACAAAGCGATGGAATGTGGAAATTACCGGGTGGCTATATAGAATTAGGCGAATCCGCGGAAGAAGCTGGGATTAGAGAAGTATTGGAGGAAACGGGGTTGAATATCGGAACCCTTCAATTAATCGGTGTGTTTTCAGGAAAGAACTTTTTTACGAGGCTGTCTAATGGGGATGAATACTTTCCTGTTACCATTGCTTTCGCAACCAAAGACATACGCAGTGGGAGTTTAAAACCTGATGGTATAGAAACGCAAAAGGTTCAATTTTTTAAATGGTCCGTTCTTCCAAAAGGTTTAAGTGCACGAGATCGACAAATATTACAAAATTTTAAAGTGAAAAAATCGATATTAAATATTGGGTTTTAGGGGGAAGGCAATGAAGGAAATAGTGAAAACTATCGCTTTTTATATCGGAGAACCTATTAAAATACATCAAGGATTTATGTACAATCAGATTATTAAGTTGAATCAGTATCGGGCTATTGTAATAGGACCTTTCTCCAATAGCCAATAATGTTCAATATCAGTTTGAACATTATTATAATCTGAATAAAATTAAAGATCTTAAAACCTTCTTTAAAAAGCAAAATGTCGTGGCAATTCACGCTCATCAAGGGAAACATTCACTCGATATTTTACCAGCAGCTATAAAGTATGACATTCCTTTGATTGTCCATTTTCGAGGACGTGATTCTTCTACTCAAACAGAAAAAAGATTTGTCGAAAATAAGAAACGATATAAATCTTTACTAAATCAGGGAGCTGGCTATTTTGCAGTTTGCCATTTTCTTGCTGAGGAGTTAAAAACATTAGGATTTCCAGAAAACAAAATACATGTCTTATATGGAGGTCTGGATTTAGATTTATACCCGATATTTCAAACGTTCCCTACCTGAGAAAGGAGAAATCAGAATCTTGTCGGTAGCCAGGCTTGTCGAGAAAAAAGGGTTCCATACGCTTTTGAAGGCGTTTCACCTGATTCATCATAAACATCCAAGAGCAACACTGCACATTATTGGGACAGGCCAAGATGAAGAGAAGATTAAAGGTTTCATTGATGAATACCAATTAAACGATTGCGTTTTTCTAAGAGGAGCAATGGATTCACAGCAAATCTCTAAGGAGTTAAGAGATGCCCATCTCTTTTGCCTTGCCAGTGAAACAGGAGAAGATGGCGACGTAGAAGGGGTTCCAAATGCATTAAAAGAAGCTATGGCAAGTGGGTTGCCAGTTATCTCCACCTTCCACGGGGGGATTCCGGAATTAATTGAGCACAAAAGAACTGGATATCTTGCTCCCGAAAAAGATTATGTACAATTGGCTAAAGGTATAAAATATTTCTTGGATCATCCAGAGGTATGGGAAAAATACACCAAAAGAGCACGACAGGTTATTGAACAAAAGTTTGATTTGAATAAGCAAATTGTGGAACAACAAAGGTTATATAGCTTAATTGAAAACAAAAAAAGAAAAAAGGGGGAATAGCACCAAACAAATACATGTAAGAGGGGAAAAGACATCATGAAACAGTCAAAATATCCAGTTAAGTATGTACAATCGTTAAGAGGTGGAACGGCTCATGTTATTCTTTTTAACGATGGTAAAAAATATGTCGTGAAATGGCACGGTACTACAAAAGAAAGAGGCAAAGAAGTGGTCAATGAGTATGTGATTGGCAAATTGGCAGCACTCCTTTCACTTCCCAGTATCTCCTTTGAACTTGTATATATACCAAAGGAGTTTATCGAGAAAACTCCTGAATTACAATCCAAAGAACACAACTATAGCTCTGGATACCACTATGGCTGTGTTTTTATTGAAAACGCGGTTGTATTCGAGGATGTCAGAGAAGCTCCCCCCTCTAAGGCGGGAGTGAAAAACCACGATATGCTTGCAGGAATAACGGTATTCGACCAATGGGTGAATAACAGCGATCGGGGTACGACGAATGTAATTTTCGAACCTCTAGCTGAGGGCGGCTATTATGTCCATATGATTGATCATGGCAGATGTTTTCCGGGCCGATACCACTGGTCTGCTCAAACACTTAGTGAGAAACCGGAATACAACTTCCATTGGCCTTTTTATAAATGGGTCTACTCTCTTCTCAATGATTACAAAGAGCTTATATCGTTTGCAGAAAAAATTGTAGATTTGCCAAACAAATTGATCTATCAAGTTATCCAATCCATTCCTGAAGAATGGTATGTGAGTACGGAAGATAGAAAGGCCCTCTACAATTTTTTTTTAGAACAGAAAAGCAACTTACCGGATATTGTAGCCAGTATTATCAATTATCCTACTAATCTTAAGTAATGTGAGAATGACAAAATAACTCATTGACTTTAAGGGATATGCTGGATTTTAATCACATAACCGTTTTCGAAACCCTTGTTCAGCATGGTTTTTCTTTTAATTGTCCACTACTTTACCATTAAACCCTAATCCTATTTTGCTTTATTCAAAACCATTAAAAAAAAACCTATTTTTAGATTTGAAGAAAATGGCTAACTGGACATGGCAAGATCCAGAAATGGCTTAACATAATAGATTTAAAGAGGTCCACTTTCACTAATTTTGAGTAAAATTCATAGAAAATCTCAAAAGGAGTTCGGAATGAAACCATTCTGAACTCCTTTTTCAATATTTGGATTAAGTTTCATTCAATCTTTTTCTTTCTTTTTGGAGTGTCAAAAAGAATTGGTTGAATTCATAATCAATCTTCTCTCTTTCCCTGTTTAACAAAACGTATTCAGCCATTCTCTCTTTTTCCTTGTTTGACCGGAAGCCTTCAGTAATTTTCTTTTTTTCTTTTTTTGGTTGGAAGCATTGTTTTGATAAATTATACAAATCATTTACATATTGAGTGACATTCTTCTCATTTAATGGTTGATACTTATTAAATAGATTATTGATTTCAGCTTCTGAGTATTCTTTTGAATAAATCTTGATTTTTTCATCCATTAGCCTTTGTAGTTGATTTACATTCTTCCTTATTCTGTGTACACTATCTACAATATTTCGATGGTCTATTATGATGAATTCGGACTTTAACAAGGTAAGATAAGATTGTAAATAGTTTGTAAGTGCCAATTGCAAGTAGTAAACCGACCTTAATGATTGTATGGCTTTTTCATCATTATCTAGGCGGTTCAATTCAGCTCACTCCTTTGTCCTTTGTTACATCTGCAGTCTTTGAATTTAGTATTAGCTTTCATGTGTGCTTTCACAGGAACTGGAACTGGAACTAGAACTAGAACTACTCTCATCGCAATGATGTTTATCTTTATCGAAGCTTTCAGATGAGCTACTCTCATGGCAATGATGCTTATCTTTATGACAGCTTTCACAGGAACTGCTCTCATCATCGTCATGATGCTTATCTTTATCGATGAATTCCATCACATTCTCTAATTTCTTGAGTAAAAGCCACTCTTTCATTACAATGGTTTCAAGTAACTGGTTGACCCCTTTATTAAATTTAAGGATATCCCTACTTTTTGGATGGGTAGGAAAATCCAAATGTTTCCCTACAAATGCTTGGATTTTCTCTGCTTCTGCGTTCATAATGTGTGACAAAGCAATTTCCTCTAACGCAATCGATTCTAGTAAATCAATCGCTACTTCTTTTTTATTAGGCCGATGTGGTTCTTTTGGGATTGTGGGCATACTCATAGGACAAAAACCTCCTTTAATATCTCTATATGATTTAACGTATGCCATTTATTATCCATTGGGACCTACTGACCAAGCCTGTTATTCTGAGCAGCAGTCAGAATATTTTTCTTTTTGAACAAAAATTTTTTTTGAAAAAATGTTTAGTACTTCAATTATTTTGATCTTTTGATTTTATCTATTCAGATGTTATTCTACCTCCTGGTCCAAAACAAGAGTGGAAAAACTGTGAAATCAAAAAGTTTTCATGGGCTAGATCGTGCCAGGGGGACGGTCTAAAAAGCAGGTTCACACAAGCAAAATTAACTGCATTAGCTGTAATTTTAAAGAGGATAGTAAGTATACTATCCTCTAAAAGATCGGTTCAAATTGATTTTATTACCATATTCATATTATTGAAGAAAATGGACGGTGCCCGTAATTTATTAAAAAACCCAGCTGAAAAAAATGGACTTTTCCAGTGGTCTCGAACCGTCCCCTTGCTTCCTCATTTATACACTAGAAAAAACAGAAATCACTTTGCCTTCTTATAACTCCTGCTGATTTTTTATCCAGTCAATAGTTTTCTTTATACCTTCTTCAAATGAAATTTTTGGTTCAAACCCAGTATCATTTTTTACTGCATTTATATCAAACATATTATAGTTCAAATGTATTCCATTTTGTGGTATTTTACTAATACCTAATTCGATCTCTTTATCTATGCAATTTTTAAGAATATTTAAAAAGTCTTTTAACGGTCTAGGATTCAGACTTCCTATATAATAAGATTTATTGTTCTTTCCCATTAATCCAATATTATAAAATGCCTTTACTGCATCATCAATATATATAAAATCATAGGTTTGTGTAGAAGAAGTAAATTGTGTTTCTTCCTTATTCAATATCTTCCTTATTGTTGAATTAATAAGTCTTGAAGAAGTTTCACCAACCCCATATATATTAGTAATAATACCGGATATATATTTTATACTATAATTATTGCATAATGTGCGGCTCATAAAATTAGCAGCGATTTTTGCACTTGAATAAAGCGATGATAATTTGACTGTTTCTTCTTCTTGCATAGTTTTATAACATTCATATTCCCAAAGGCTCGATGCAAACACAAATGCTTCACAACTTAAGATTCTACAAAGCTCTACACAATCACAAGTATACTTAATATTATTTATTTGTGAGTGATAATCGTCTCGTTGTGGATCTGAAACACCACTCCATGCTAGATGGTAAAATACATCTATATCTATAGCTCTATCAGTTATTAATTCCTTTAATTTCGCTATTTCACTTAATTCACAATATATAATTTCTATATTCTTATTTTGATTTATTCTTTCAATATTAGAATTCTCATTTCTCACAACGGCAATAACCTTTACCCCTATATCTGCAAGAAAGTTAGTTAATGCACTCCCAAGAAATCCGTTTGCACCGGTAATAATCACCTTTTTTATCAATGCCTACAGCCCCCATAAATTTAAGAAGTTTGATTTTAGGTATTGATTGCTTAACTGTTTAGTCATGACTTTCATTCATTTTATACAGAAATGTGTTTGGGAAGTCTGCAAATGGAGGCAATTGTCTGTCTTTTTGCGAAAGGATAGGAGTTTGGTCTGGCCAAGGAATTCCTACTGAGTTCCATCTTACTCCGTGATCATGTTCAGTTGAATAAACGGTAGATAGATTACACACGACGATAGCACTCTTACTAGTTACGTAAAAACCGTGAGCCATGCCACTCGGTATATAAATCATATTCTTTTTCTCTGCACTTAAATCAAACATATCAAATTGCCCATAAGTTGGAGAACCTATTCTCAAATCTACTACTGCATCCATCACTTGTCCGGCAAGACAATAAACCAGCTTTACATGATGTTTTGGAGGCGTTTGAAAATGTAACCCCCTTAAAACACCTTGATGGGAAACGGAATAGTATTGTTCAACAAAATTTGTTTCCAATTGATTTTCTTTAAAGCTATCATAATGGAAGGTTTTGATGAATTTTCCGCGTTCATCTATAAATGTATGAGGAAATATCTCATAGCAATCTATAAGCTTTGTATGATTAATTTGCATAACCTACACCTCTCCTTGTGTATTACTATAATCTTCAATCTGCTGTAAGCATATGTCTTTTACACATTTTTGCTTAGTGTAAACTCTTGTCCATTCCACAGTTTTATCAATCCCCTGATCTAAGAGCTCTAATGCAATCTGGTACTAAACGATCTGCTGCCCAGTCTCCCCCGCCGATAACGTTTCCTGCTCTCACTGAAGCTAAAGCAACCTTATGCAAATCATATGATTCAGGGTTAAAAAAAGATCTGCGGTATGAAGAAGTAATTAATTCCGCGCAAGCCTTGCTATTAGTTGGGGGAGACAATGAAAGTCCGGTTACATCTGCCCCTAAGGAATGTAGCCATAAACAAAGCCATGATCCTTTGAAACCAGTGTGCCCTGTAATAAAAACCTTTTTTCCTCTCCAGAAATCTTTATCTAACATTCTGCCACCTCTTTGTTTAAGTCCAAATTTTCCAAGGAGCTGTATTTGATTTCCATAAATGTTCTAAATAATTCTTGTCGCGTAGGGTATCCATCGGATGCCAAAATCCTGAATGCTTGTAGGCCGTTAACTGTCCGTTCCCCGCTAAATTCTCTAATGGTTCTTGTTCCAAAATGGTGTGATCACCCTCAATATAATCGAATATTTCAGGTTGAAATACAAAGAACCCACCATTGATCCAACCACCGTCGCCTTTTAATTTTTCCTTGAACGACTCAACAAGCTGATTATTAGATAAAGTTAAAGATCCAAATCTACCAGTAGGTTGTGTCGCCGTTAGCGTTGCTAGCTTACCATGGTTTTTGTGGAATTGTACCAATTTAGCAATATCAATATTGCCCACACCATCTCCATACGTTAACATAAAGGGTTCATTTCCAATATATTTTTGGATTTTTTTGACACGACCGCCTGTCAATGTTTCTAATCCTGTTTCCACCAATGTGATTTTCCAAGGTTCAACCTCATGCTGGTGTATGATTTGTTTATTTTCATTATTGAAATCAACCGTGACATCTGATTTATAAAGATAATAATTTAAAAAATAATCTTTTATCTTATATCCTTTATATCCGAGGCAAATAATGAATTCACGAAACCCATAAGTAGAGTAGATTTTCATAATATGCCATAGAATTGGATATTCACCGATTTCAATCATGGGTTTAGGTTTCAGATGTGATTCTTCACTTATTCTTGTCCCAAATCCGCCTGCAAGGATTACTACTTTCATGAATCTACCCCTTTTCTGATACTCTTTCGCCCTGCCCTTCCATAAAAATTGAATCCGTTTTTTAGAGCTTCTATAAAGATTCAAGTATGAATATAACTATTGGGCAATGAGAGATAATAGACATAGTTTCATAGTATGTCCTAATCTGCAATAAAGTTTGTGCGATTATATTATATGAAGCTATTTTTTATCGTTATCAGTTGAAAATGATTTATGTGAAACAATCAATACAATTGAATTTCGAACTTGGCTATCCCGCTCCAAAATTCGGGTATTGCGGTAAAAAAGAATAATCACCCATTTTGAATTTGTTTGTTGAAATGGGATTTGTCCTTAATTTTTACACCCTTCCTGTCCCATTTTCATATAAATAATGTGAAACACTTTGAAATCACAGCAATCTATTAGTTATCTCGTCTATGTATATTAATTAAAAAGGGTGTGTGAAATGCGCAGAGCTGTTGTAGTGTTTGTAGAGAACAAAAGCCATCTATTACTTCAATTAGGTTGCTTATATACCTCACTAAAATATATACAATCAAATGATACCGACCTTGTTGTGTTTGGAACGAAGGAAGCATTAGAAAAAGTGCCTGATGACTGTATAAAAATTGAATGTGAGTTAGCAAAAGATCCTCCTGAATTTCTCCATTATCGATTTATTAATTCAATAAGTTGTTTAGCAGAAAAGCAAGCAGATTTTTTAGATCATTACGATTATATTTTAAGAACCGATGCGGACACATTTTTAACACCAGCATGGAATTCCTTTTACCCTGCCCTCTATACTGTAGGACAAGGTGGGTATGTCAATGATGAGAAAACACGTTCGAATCTAAAAAGAATCTCATCACAATTCGGTTTACGTCATCAAGGGCTCCATAACCTTGGATCAACTCATTACGGTAATGCTCGGTTGGTAAGAGATGTTTGTAAACTAGCGACAACTATGACAGCTCACATTTTGACAGAAGAGTTTAAGAATGGAGAAGGACAATGGCCTAGCTGGTACCGAGGGGTTGCAACAATGTACGGCTGTGAGATTGCCGTTAACCATTTCGTTGATCAATTTTCAATAGATTCGAAGAGACTTGATTATGGTAGTGCCTCACCAGAGTCTATTGATGACCATCCACACATACACTGTTGGCATACAGACCATATGTTTTCTAAATTTCAATTCGAGGCGGGAAACTATGATCATTTGAGTACTGATAATTTAAATATAAATACGATTAGGGATTATTGTTTGTTTATAGCCTTAAAATCAAAGCAATTTTTCCACAGCTAATTTATTTAAAGGAGTTTTGCAAAAATGCCATACTATAGTTTTGTAATGCTATGCTACAACAAATGGGAACTTACAAAGCAGGCCATTACAACATTAGTTGAATCACTTAGCCTTTCACACAAAAACAAAGAGATGGAGTTAATCATTGTTAACAACGGCTCATCCGATGAAACAAAAGAAGGTATTGAGCAAATAAAAAAACTCTACAGCCATGAAATCGAAGTTGTTCCTGTTCATTTAAAAGAAAATATGGGCTACCCGGTAGGTGCAAATATGGGTCTTGCACAATGTAGAGGGCAGATTATTACTATTTTAAATAATGATTTAGTTTTTCCTGATAATTGGTTTAATGGAATTGTAAATACATTAGAAAGCGATAATTCTATTGGTGTGGCTGTCCCTTTCTTATCTTATGGGTCAGGACCCGAGCATCTAGGAGTCGCATTTCAGTCATTAGTAGATATGCGAAAATTCGCAAAACAATTCATGGAAGAGAATAAAAATAAACTTATCTATAGTGAACGTGTTATTGGTGCTTGCCTTTCATTTAAAAGAGAACTGTTACATTTAATAGGAGGAAATGACTTTTGGTTTGGTTTAGGACTCTATGATGATGATGACTGGTCTTTGCGTGCTGGAATTGCGGGATATAAATCAGTTATAACTGGTGCTTCTTTTGTACATCACATTGGAACAGTCACATTCCAGCAACAGTCGAATATTACAGCATCCGCTTTCCACGCGAATTACCCTAAATTTACAAGAAAATGGCTAAAAAGTGGATTTGATCCGGCGGGAAATAGAAAGAACATCATTAAACATACTAGATATTCAAGACAGGAGCACTATTTCCCTTGTAAAGTTGATGATTTTAACGAAATAGCTCCTTCAAATATGAATAATCCAAATGTCGATAAGAGAAAGATGATTCTTGTAGCAGATTGGTCGAATGATCGTTCTCAATGGAGAAATAGGCTACTGAACTTAAACAGTACACTTCCTGTAGATGAAGACCATCTTCTCTATCTTTGGATCCCCAAAACTTATTTTCTATATGAAGAAATTGTAAATGAAGTGGAGAAAGTTTTAGATAAGAATCCTTCGTGTATACACTATCTTTTTGACGAAGTCCCTCCTATTGATTTATTAAATTTTTTCAGTAAATATGATGTTTTCCTGGCGGTAGAAGATGACTATGTTAATAGGTATTTCAAATATTTATTAGCGAATGCATCGCTAGAGATTCAATAATCATGCAATCCCTTGAATGATAAAGCCGACAGAATTCCTATCTTCGCTAAAAGCTCTAGTCTTTAGACGAGGCCACTGAAAAAGTCCATTTTTGAAAAACAAGAAGGCAATTACCTACTATATGTAGTTAACTGCCTTCTTTTATTCACTGTATATTGATGAAAATCCATGTTTATTGTTCAAAGTAACCACTTTTTCAGTGCCCTCCTTTAGACTAGGGTCATTTTTTTAAGTATACTCGGATTTCGAACATAAATGTCCCGTGTTTAACTATGGAAAGTCCGCTATAATGCGGACTTTCTGAGTAGTCATGTACCGAATAAACTTGCTGTTGTAGTGCCATCAGCATTTTCCTAATCAATTGTTTTCAGAAAATCAAGAACATTTTCAAATTTAAATTGAAGTAACATTTCTTTTTTGATAATCGATTGTAGCATTCTCTCAACGGATTTGTTTACTTTTAATAACTCTTGTAGGCTGTCTGCCTTTATATCTTTGTTTACTAAATGATCATCATCATCAACAAGAGTTCCTATAGCTCCTTGAAGCTTTTCTGCTTCTGCATTAATTAAATGGGCTAAGCCAAGCTCTTCAAAAGCAATAGAAGCAAGGAGCAAAAGAGCTACCTGTTCAGCATCAAGACCTTCTATTGGATTAATATCTTCCGGAATATTTGGAAAAGTCATAGACGTTCACCTCCTTTTTTTCATTACAACAATACAATATTCGGTTTCACCTATATTGTTTGGACGCTTTATGAAAAATTAGTTGATGAAGAAACATCTAATGCTTTGTTTGATGGTTGGAAAAAGATAAAGCTGGTGACAAAAAATAATTTTGCAACACCAGCTTTGTATTTAGAAAAATTGGATCATTGGTTCGAGTTGGTTTTCCCAGACCATTTAGGACTGTAACGCTGTCTTGCCATTGTTTTCGCTTTCAGTATCGGATTCTCCCTCATCTTATTCACTATGATCTTAGCGTGTTCTGCAAGGTATGCTTCTTCTAAAGGGTTATAGGTTTCCTTCGTATCAAAACCAAAGTTTCTAGCATCCCACTTCATAAAATAGGCGTCTAAATTTTTACCTAATTCCTCTAGTGCAGGCACTCTTTCATTAGAAATAGAATTCAAAAAGGTTCTTAGCTTTTTTCATCTTTCTTCCTTTTTGTTACTATTTCATCAACAACATATTCTGCAAATGGAATTGAACAAGTAAATCCTGGTGATACTGCGTTTAAAATATGAATGGACTTATGGTCTCCCTCAATTACGAAATCCTGAACAAGTTCCAATGTTTCTTTGTTTAATAATTGAGCTCTTATACCGGGTTTCATGAACTGACCAAACCCCTTTTTATCTACTTTACTGACCATCTTTAAAGCTTGTTTGATAAAGAGTGACCTTTTATATTTTTTCATCTCATTAATTGCCAAAGAACGAAAATTAAAAGAATTTGTAAAAAATAATTTTGTTTCATAATAGAGAATATTTATAAACTCTTTTAATTTAAAATTTGAAATTCCCTTGTAATTTTCTCGCCAATAAGCAGGTATAGCTGTTGGCCCGATTTTTATTGAACCATCTACTGTTTTGGTATAGTGTACCCCTAAAAAAGGATTAGACAATTTCGGAACTGGATAAATATTCAACCTAACATCACTTTTATTTTTATCGTATTTTAAATAGATACCTTTAAACGGTAGAATAGTATACTTTTGTCCGAATTTGAAATCCTTTGCGATTTTATCTGCATATAACCCTGCAGCATTTATGAAATAGTTGTAAGTGAATGTTTCTTTGTTAGTAATAAGTGTGTTATTTTTAACCTCTATATATTTTGTATCAAAGAAAAATTTAACCCCTTTTTTTGAGATTTCATTTTTAAGTGCATGACAAACCTCAATGGGGTCGACTGAAGAAGTAGTCGGTGAATAGAGGGCTCTTTTATAGGTTTTTACATTTGGTTGAATTGCTGAAACGTCTTTTTCGTCGATCCAATAAAGCTCAACTCCATTTTTCTCTCCTCTTCTTTTTAATTCTTCTAGTACTAGTAATTCTTCTTTATTGGCTGCTACAACCAGCTTTCCGCATTTATTAATTTTGATACCGTATTTTTCACAATATTCAGTAAGGGCTCTGTTTCCATCTCTGGTGAATCTGGCTTTAAGACTATTTTCTGTATAATAAAAACCCGCATGTAGGACACCACTGTTTCTTCCACTTGTATGAAAAGCTACATCAGGTTCCTTTTCCAAAATACACACAGATTCACTTGGAAATCTTTTTATTAATTCACGAGCAATGGTAAGACCAATAATCCCTCCTCCTACTATTATATAATCAAAGTGCCTCAATTTTTCTTTCACCCCATCGAACCTCAGCAATTCCTTGCATTTTGACCCACTCCATTGAATAATGAATTAATTTTCTTATTTTCGAAAATAGAGAAAGAACTTTAAAGTACATTGTTTAAACCCACGTTAAATTTGAAGTAAGACAATTTTGATTTTGTAACAACTCTAAAACTTTTAGACGGATAAATTGTGAATTATATTTTTTTACATTATAAGTGTTCTTATATTCAACTATTTCCTCTTTTAATTCACTTATTGTGGTAAATAAATCTTGTTGAGGTTGATATTGCGGAGCTAATAACTTGTATAGATCAAAATTCACTTTATATGAACGGTTATCCTTTTCTGCCTTTTTGTTTATAGATACTTCTATATTTGGGATAACTGCTGATACAGCTTCAGCCAATTCAATCACTTTATAGTTCCAATCATTGGACCCAATATTGATAATTAAAAAGGAGCCTCCGGAGGACAACTCACGGTTAATTGCCCACATAATAGCTTGAGCCATGTCCTTAACATTAATTAATGGTCTCCATGGAGTCCCGTCACTTAATATCGTAATCTTTTTTTCTATTACTGCCGAAGATACAAAATCGTTTAATACTAAATCTAAACGTAATCTAGGACTATGACCGCATGCAGTTGCAAACCGGAGGCATGTAACCATGAAATCATCGGAGGCCAAACTTTTTAGTGCATTTTCTGCCATTATTTTTGATTTTGCATAAGCTGTTAAAGGATTGACTTTTGAACTCTCATTTCTTTCCCCATTCTCTGACAAACCGTATACACTACAACTTGAAGCAAAAACAAAATTTTTTACTCCCGCCTTTTTTGCCTTTTTTGCAAGCTCAATTGTTGCTTTGAAATTAATATCCATTGTAATTTTTTCGAATTTACTTCCCATTGGGTCATTAGAAATAGCAGCTAAATGGACAATTGTATCAATATTTTTTAATGTATTTTCTGGAAATTGCCGAATATCTCCAAAATATTGTTGAGCTATTTGACGTTCTGGGAGAAATGAAGGGTTAATCAAACAATGAGAAAAAAACCCTGTGTCAAAACCTATAATCTTTATATTATACGAGTTATTGTGTAATCGACTTACGAGTGAAGATCCGACATATCCCATGTTTCCGGTGATTAAAATTTTTTGTGGCGTTGCAGAAATCATTTTCGCTCATTCCTTTCTTTATTTTTAGGCTTTGTTATACGTCACTGTTAATTTTTGGCGCATTTCCGCTCTGACGATATAAAACGAGAAAGAAAGCTCTCTTTCTCCTCCGTTTCATAGTCAGAATGAGCCAAAAATCAACAATCTTCTTTAACAAAGCCTTATTTTTTATATACTATGTAAAATTTTGGGAATAGAGTGGATTAGAATCACAAAAAAACTCAACTTAAAAGTAAAATCGAGGTTGCCTAATCTCATCTTTTTTTGTACGAAGATGAAAGCCATATTCGAGATAATTGGAAAAAGATAAAGCTGGTGACAAAAATAATTTTGCACACCAGCTTTGTATTTAGAAAAATTGGATCATTGGTTGTAACTGATTTTCCCAGACCCATTTAGGGCTGTAACGCTGTCTGGCCATTGTTTTAGCTTTCAGTATCGGATTCTCCCTCATCTTATTCACTATGATCTTAGCGTGTTCTGCAAGGTATGCTTCTTCTGAAGGGTTATAGGCTTCCTTCGTATCAAAACCAAAGTTTCTAGCATCCCACTTCATGAAATAGGCATCCAAATTCTTCCCTAACTCCTCTAGTGCAGGCACTCTTTCATTCAAAACGAGAAAATTCCCCTTGCTGGCAGCTTCTAGTACGGTTAAACCAAACGACTCTGAAAAGGATGGACATATAAATAGATTAGATAAACTAAATAACTCCATAACACCTTCTCTTGGAAATCCCCTTTTAAATTCCTCTATATCTGAAGTGAAAAATACATCCTCATTGCTTAAACCATGGGCTGCACCTTGTAATCGAATAAGAGCTTTATAAGTATTAGGAGCAATATCCATGCTTGGAAAATCACAAAATATGACTTTGACACTCAACTCTGAATGTTTTTTTATGGCCCCGGCTAACATAGCTACCTTTTCGAATTTTTTACCAGTGGTTAACCGTCCAGGGTAAACAATTAATAGATCTGGGCTAAGTAAATCTGTTTCTTTTTCAAGAATCTTGATTTCATCGCTTGCAAAGTTCAAAAGATCTAGACTGTTATTGACAGCTCTACATCTTCCTTCTGGGACATTGTATTGTTTGGCGAGAGCAGAAAGGCCGGATTGAGTTGGGTACACATACAAAGTATTTGGCATAGAAGAAAAACGTGCTGACAATGGCCATTTTGAATGAGGTGGACGGTTTACAGGGGCAGAATGCGTAAAGGCAATAAATTTAACTTTAGGTAATTGTTCTTGGGCTTTTCTAATGGCTACATTATGGACTAGATGCCAACCTTGATAATGAATGTCATGCATAATACAGACATCAACGTCTTCAAGGTATTTAACAAAGTCTTCTGCGATGATGTCTGCTTCATTAAAAAAAGTGTCGTGAACTTTTTCCTTTGGTTGGGAATAATCTCGCCAATGTATTTGTTTTCCATCTACGTGGTTTACAATTTTTACCCATTCAATCCGTTCATCTAAAAAAATTCCATAGCGATCCTCAAGTGGACAGGTTTCGCTCACGAGTACTTTCGGTTCAATTCCGGAATCTAACATCATACGGAGCTGTTCAGCTACTACATTCACTAAAGAGTACGTGCTAGTAAGGCCGTTAAACATGGTAAGCAAAGCAATTTTCATTCAGTAAAACCCTCCCTGGTTGAAAAGTAATATTAGACAGTATAATATATACTCTAATTCATTTCTTGTGATAATAATTGTGTCACCAACAATTGAAGAAAAAATGAAGAGGCTGACTCAAAAGGTCGTGATTAATGACTCTTTGAAGTCAACTTTTTCCTTTTGTACTAATGAATGAGTGTGCCTTTGTCTGTTCTTTATCGAATGTTTTGTATTTTACGACTTATTTTTTATGCATAAAAATGCCCCAAAAGTTGTTACTTTTGGGGCACCTTCCTTAAGAAAAGCCATCTACCTAAAACATATACACGTTAAGGACAAGATGTAACATCAAATTCAACGTTTATAGTTTGAGGTCCATGTACAAAAACAGGCACAAGGCCGTTTAAAAGTGTAAGTGTAGCAGTGTTCAGATTATCATCAAGCACTAGGAGATAGTTTGTTTGACTACCAGCAGGTGTAGTAAATCCACCTTGTTCACCGGTAGCAACTCCTGTTCCAGAAATTATCATTCCAACGAAAATTCCATCTTCATTTACAAGACATGTAACATTGAATGAATTTGCCACGAATTGTTGACGGAATTGACTACCAGGAGTTCTTTGATAGTCCCAAGTGAATGCATTGTCTGGAGTACATCCTGAGCAAATATCTATTACAATATCTAATATACTTGCCCCAGTTGGTTGCGTATTAATAGGAGGGATTGAAGACGGAACAGTTGGTTGTACAATATTCATACCTGAAATTCTAGTATTCACAACAGGAGTTAAGCTACAACCACATGGACTTGTTGTTGTTGTAGATGTTGAAGTTGTTGAGGTTGTTGTTGTGGTAGTTGTTGTAGATGTTGAAGTTGTTGTGGTTGTACTAGTTGTCGTTGAAAGAAATTCGAGAATATTTTCAAATTTAAATTCGAGTAGCATTTCTTTTTTAATAATTGTGCGCAACACTTTTTCCACTTCACGGTTAGCTGCTAATAACTCAGCTAAACTTCTAGCTTGAATGTTTGGATTTACTTGTTGTCCATTTTCCTTCACAAGCGTACCAATAGCTCCTTGAAGCTTTTCTGCTTCTGTATTAATTAAATGGGCTAGTCCAAGTTCTTCAAACGCAATGCTCACAAGAAGCAAAAGGGCTACCTGATTAGAATCTAAACCCTGAATTGGGTTTATACCCTCTGGGGGGGTATTAGGAAAAGTCATATAAAGTTTCAACTCCTGGAATATTTTTAACTCACAATGATACATTATTCAAGGGTTGTCTTTTTTGTTTAGGTGTTTCACCTGATGAAAAAGCACTTTTATAAAATGGAGTTATAATTGTATGTCCTGTGAAAATGATTATATCTACATTGAAGAAAAAACGACACTCCGATAAAAACAATATCGGAGTGCCATTGTTACATCCTTAACCTAATATATTCTGAACACGTGCACAAACTCGTTGACCTGCTATACTATCTATCGTAAAATCAGATGGGCCATCAATATTAAAAGTACCAGTTTCGCCAAACTCTAGTCTAGTGGTAGGCGCTCCACTTTCAAATTTATATCTGAATTGACCACAATCTACTGGCGTAACATTATTCCCATTATTAGTAACGTAGGACCACCCTACGTCTGAAGATCCCCGAAATATTAGGAATAAAAGCACCAGCCAATTCAAAGAAAAATTGGTCAATTAACGTGCTAGAGGTATTTGGTGAATTCAAAGTATTATTTGTTAGCCTAAATGTAATAGAACCATCAGCATTAATAGTTGCTGTTACCGTAGCGCTAATCGTTACACCTCCGACCGTACCTGTTAATGAAGCAGTACATTCTGTTGTTGATGGGCAAGTCCAAGTGCCACAAGCACATCCGCTCCCTGCTGTTGTGCTTGCAGTTGTAGATGTAGTAGAAGTGGTAGTAGAAGTAGTAGTAGTAGTAGTAGTGTGTAGATGTTGACGTTGTTGTAGTCGATGTTGAAGTTGTTGTAGTCGATGTTGAAGTTGTTGTGGTCGATGTTGAAGTTGTTGTAGTCGATGTTGAAGTTGTTGTGGTCGATGTTGAAGTTGTTGTAGTCGATGTTGAAGTTGTTGTGGTCGATGTTGAAGTTGTTGTAGTCGATGTTGAAGTTGTTGTGGTCGATGTTGAAGTTGTTGTAGTCGATGTTGAAGTTGTTGTAGTCGATGTTGAAGTTGTTGTAGTCGATGTTGAAGTTGTTGTGGTCGATGTTGAAGTTGTTGTAGTAGATGTTGAAGTTGTTGTAGTCGATGTTGAAGTTGTTGTAGTCGATGTTGAAGTTGTTGTGGTCGATGTTGAAGTTGTTGTAGTCGATGTTGAAGTTGTTGTAGTCGATGTTGAAGTTGTTGTAGTCGATGTTGAAGTTGTTGTAGTCGATGTTGAAGTTGTTGTAGTCGATGTTGAAGTTGTTGTAGTCGATGTTGAAGTTGTTGTTGTACTAGTTGTCGTTGAAAGAAATTCGAGAATATTTTCAAATTTAAATTCTAGTAACATTTCTTTTTTGATAATTGTACGCAACACTTTTTCCACTTCACGGTTAGCTGCTAATAGCTCAGCTAAACTTCCAGCTTGAATGTTTGGATTTACTGGTTGTCCATTTTCATCCACAAGTGTACCAATAGCTCCTTGAAGCTTTTCTGCTTCAACATTAATTAAATGGGCTAGTCCAAGTTCTTCAAATGCGATGCTCACAAGCAGCAAAAGCGCTACCTGATTAGAATCTAAACCCTGAATTGGATTAATACCCTCTGGAGGGGTATTAGGAAAAGTCATATAAAGTTTCAACTCCTTAAATATTTTTGACTTACAATGCTACATTATTCAAGGTTGTCTTTTTTGTCTGGATGTTTTCCCCTGATGAAAAAGCACTTTTTATAAAGTAGAGGTAATAGGGAAGCTATTTAGTATAGGAAACTAGTAATTTGGAACCATTTTTTAGAATATATTTCTAATAAAGGGATATTAAGTGATAGAATTATAGTGATAATACTTTTGGAGGAGGCTGAGCATGAGGCAAGTAAAGGTCGTAATAGGTTTATTAAGTTTATTATTTGTGTTTAGTTATTTTTTACCTACTACAGCAGAAGCGGCTAAAACAGAAGCTGAACCGAATAATACGATAGCAAAGGCCACTAAGATTGGGCAACTAGATGAAGTTGAAGGAGCACTCACCAATGTTCATGATGTAGATATGTATCGAGTGGATTTATCTGCTAAAGGCAAGTACACATTACATACGATTCTAGGAGATGAATTTGAACGAAATAAACAGTATGCTAACTCATACAAAGTTACTCTTTATAATGCGAATGGAAAGATAATTAAAACGAGTACCACTTCCCAGTCAAATTATCTGGATGACAAATTTTATTACCACACAATGGAGGCATCCCTAGATAAAGCCACATATTACATTAAAATCCATGTAACCAATCAAAATAGTAATATTGTTAGTGAACCTTATCTTCTATTACAAGAATTTAATAACGGATCCGTAAGTATCACATCATTAAAGCCTAGCATTCCTTCACCGCAGCCTACGAACAAAACCATTAAATGGACAACCACAGCAAAAGGATCCGACCTCCAGTATCAATACAGTGTCTATTCTAATAAAAAATGGGCTACCGTACAAAAATACTCCACTAACAACACATTCAACTGGCTACCGAAGAATGCTGGAACATATAAAGTGAGAGTACATGTACGCAATACCGTTTCTGGTAAAACAGTTTCTAAAGAAAGCAATTACACTGTTTTCAAGCCATCTAATTTTTCAATCACATCATTTAAAGCAAATAAAACATCACCGCAAACAAGAGGGACTAAAATCACCTATAGTGTTCAAGCAAAAGGAAACCATTTAGAATATCGTTTCCGTGTATATGAAAACGGGAAATGGCGTACGGCAAAAAATTATTCTAGCAGTAAAAGCTATGATGCGCAGCCATACTATAGAGGAGTGTACAAAGTAGCGGTTGATGTCCGTCAAAAAGGGACAAGTAAAGTACAAACCAAAACGATTACAATGAGCATTAAAGAGCCGCCAGCCTATCGAATCTATTTGAGCTACTACCTTTCTAACAATTCTGGAGAACTAACGGTGCATAACAATGGAAAATATGCATTAACAGTAAATAAAATTCAACTGTATAATGGAACAAAAGCGATTTATTCCTCTAGCCCTAAGAATTGGAGTGTCAAAGGAAACGGATCAAAAACGTTTACGTTCTCCCCTAAAAACAAATTAACGCAATTCAATAGTAGTACGTATGCGAAAATTTCGTACACATACGATGGCATGAAGCATATTGCAGAATTAAAAAGGTAATTTATTATATAAAAACAAGACCGGACTTTGCTTATCAAAAGTCCGGTCTTGTTTTTTCATACAGAAACTATTCAACGTGTTAGTTCGGAATATTCCCACCAGCAACTCGATCGCCAGCGTTTCCGGAAGGGTCTGTTACACCATCATCTTCCTTAGCATGGATAATAATCGACTTTCCTAAGATACTGTTGCTCTGTCCTTTTTGGAGTGATACACCACTAAGAATGATGGTTTGCTCGACCCTTCCATTCTTATCTACAACTAAGTTAGGAAGATCGCCAAGATGGGCTCCATCAGGGTTCTGTGCCCCGTGCTTCTTGTTCCTTGGATTAAAATGACCACCTGCTGTTTGAAAATCATTCCTTACAATCGCTTTTTCATGAATGTGTACTCCATGTTTACCTGGAGTCAGACCTAAAGCGCTGACTTTAAGCATAATCTGATCACCTAATACAGCGAATGCCGCAAAGCCTATTTTCTTACCTTTATCATTCTTCAATTCTAAAAAAGTAGTACCAATCTTGTGCTGTTCCTCATCAGAAATGAAATAGTGATGCAAATCATAATGTGGTATATCAAATCCCGGATGACCATGAGGTTGGAATTCGAGATCAGTCTGAACAACAGCTGGAGACGGCAAGCCTTTCATCCCATCAAGATTTATATGGCTTTTCCCTTTAACAAAGTCATCCTGTGCAAACATATACTCTAGAAAAACAAGCTTGCCTTTATATACTCCGTAAATAGGGCCATTCGGCATTTGCTCAGGGTTTGCCCAATGCTCTCCCATCGCTGGAACTACATGAGGATCTAATTGAATTGTTCCTTTTGGAAGTACTAATACATAAGCTTCTTGTTTTTTCGCATCCCAACTAACCTTTTGTGCATGAACTGCGGCACCGAGGTCATTAACCCATGCAGTCGGTTTACCATTTACTAACCTAATATTCTTAATTGTTTTTCCATTCAACGTAACAGACTTCTTATTTTTTGCTAAATTGTAAGTTTTCTCAAACAAATCCGCAAATGCACTAACAGAAACGTATGCCTTCTTCTTATAAAGATGATTTAAATCCGATTTCACTGTTACACCGTTCACAAGCACTGAAAGCTTTTTTTCTGCTCCACCTACATGTCCCCCATTAGTCGAAGCAATTCCCGCAACAATTAATAACGCACACAGCAAAAACACCGAAACAATTTTTTTCATACCATTTCCCCCTCATTTCAATCTATTAGGTCCACAACGTTGACAGTATATAACTCTACTAATTCATTTATTCCTAAAATATCTACAAGTAGCAGCAAACCACCAATTGTCCGAATGTATGGTATATTCTCTAGCACAATTCTCTTATCGACAATATCCGACATCAACGTCGGTAAGAATAATTCGATTAAGGACTGCATAACTATTGTTTATTTTAAAGACTATGTTAAATACTATTGTTGTTAACACGATTTTGAAAAAAGCAAAGCAATTCTAGTCTTCTGACAATAAAAATTCACTTCATCCTGTTGTTTTGATACAAATTTCTCTCAATACCAGAAATTTCGACAAATATTAACAAAAAATTTACAAACATTCTATACTTTGTTTATCTTTATTTGATATTATTTTACAATATGGCTATAAATAGAGTAAAGGAGTTGGCTATCGTGGAAGTATCAGAACGTGCAATCAATATAGCGGATCCATCCTATTATAATAATCGAGAATTAAGCTGGCTAAACTTCAATCTGAGAGTATTAGAAGAAGCCATGGATGATCGGAATGCTTTATTAGAAAGGTGTAAATTTTTAGCTATTACAAGCTCTAACCTAGATGAATTTTTCATGGTACGTGTGGCTGGTTTATTGGACCAAGTAAAAGCTGGCTTTAATCGTCCAGAAAATAAAGCTGGGTTAACACCGTTGGAGCAGCTTGCAGCTATCTCAACCATTACACATCGTTTAATTGAAAAACAAGATCATATCTATTTACATCAACTTTCTCCTCTATTAGAAAAGGAACGTGTGAAAATCATTCCGATTTCAGAGGTGTCCGATTCTGATTTAGCTTTTTTAGAGGAACAATTTGATGAGCATATCTTTCCTACCTTAACACCTATGGCGATTGATGCGTATCGCCCTTTTCCAATGTTAGCAAATAAGTCATTAAACTTAGCTATTATCATTGGAGAAAACGCTGAGAATGTCGACCTATCGAAAGTTTCAGGAAAACTTGCTATTGTACAAGTTCCTTCCGTTATTACCCGTTACATTGAATTACCTAGAGACAATGAGACAAGAATATTTGTCCTATTAGAAGAAGTCATCGCTCGCTTTATTCATAAATTATTTAATGGATATGAAGTAAAATCTGTCACTGCTTTCCGAATTACTCGTAATGCGGATTTAACGATACATGAAGATGAGGCTGATGACCTGTTAGAAGAAATTGAAGAGGAACTGAAAAAACGCAAGTGGGGGGCAACCGTCCGACTAGAAGTTCAATCCCCCGTTGTTGATAATCAAGTGGTGGATTATTTAATAGATGAATTGGAAATCCATACAAAAGATGTTTATTTTGTCCAAGCTCCTCTAGATTTAACGTTTTTATTTTCTTTTTACAATACAATTGAGACAACTCATAAACATCTCGTTGAAGAATCCTATATTCCACAAGTTCCACAAGATTTAGTAGGAAGCTCCAACATTTTCGAAACTATACTAAATGAAGATGTGTTATTTCATCATCCGTATGAATCATTTGAACCTGTTGTTCAATTCATTTCAAATGCAGCAGATGATCCAGACGTCTTAGCTATTAAGCAAACTCTTTATCGAGTAAGCGGAAACTCACCGATTATTAAAAGTCTTAAGCGTGCTGCTGAAAATGGAAAGCAAGTCACAGTGCTAGTAGAACTAAAAGCTCGGTTTGATGAACAAAACAATGTACAATGGGCAAAAGAATTAGAAAAAGCAGGCTGTCATGTGATTTATGGAATGACCCATTTAAAAACGCACAGCAAGATTACCCTTGTGGTACGTCGCAAAAAAAATAAAATCGAACGATTCGTTCATTTAGGCACAGGCAATTATAATGACGCTACAGCTCGTTTTTATACGGATATGGGATTAATTACAGCGAATCAAAAAATAGGCATTGATGCCACAAACTTTTTCAATTATTTAAGTGGTCATATGGAAAAACCTAAGTATCATCATTTAATTATCGCTCCATTTGACATACGAGATAAATTTGTGAGTTAATCGATCAAGAAATAGCCTTCCATCAGCAATTTGGAAATGGCCACATCATTGCCAAAATGAATTCACTTTCTGATAAAGAGCTAATCATGAAACTATATGAAGCATCTAATGCTGGCGTAAAGATTGAGTTAATTATTAGAGGGATTTGCTGTTTACGTCCAGGTATTAAGGGTGTCAGTGGAAATATTAAAGTACGCAGCATTGTTGGTACTTTTTTAGAACACACTCGAATCTTTAGTTTTTATCATAATGGTGAACAAAAAGTCTATTTATCGTCAGCGGATATGATGACTCGAAACATGGAAAATCGCGTAGAAATTTTATTCCCTATTTTAAAAGGACATTTAAAACAACGAATTTTAAACTGGGTTGACATTATGTTAGCAGACAATGTAAAAGCACGTGAACAGGATTCTTCAGGTGATTATCATTATGTAGAAAGAAAGCCTGATGAAGCAGAAGTCAACAGTCAACTGAAGTTATGCGAAATGGCTCATGACGCAAGAGAACATGAGGAAGAAAAAAAAAGACAATACTTTATCAACCATTAAGCAGAGGTGGGCTAGGCTAAAAGAAATCCCCTTTAGAAACTTCAGAAAAATGAACGGCTTAAAAAAATAATCCTATTTACTACAGCTACAACAAAAAACACAGAAAAATGGACAAATTGTCATTTCTCTGTGTTTTTTATTATCCACATATTTATCCACATTTTATCCCCAAGCCAAAAAGTAGCTGTTACTTTTTTCAGCCAAATTGCCATACGCTATGGCTTAGGTTTCCATAGCGATAGCTTCGATGGAGTAGCTTAGCTTTTCGTTCATTGTCGGCTGCGCCCATTGCGTAGAAAATCGGAACAAAATGTTCGTTGCCATATGGAGGTACGGCTAGTTGAGCTGCTGGTGCTAGCTCATTATATTTGAATAGAGAATCAAGATCCCAATTGTCCAAATGCTGTGCGATCCACTCATCAAAGCCAAGTGCCCAGTCGTCAACCTGCCCGTTATCTGCAAAATTTACAGCGCGAAGATTATGCACGGTTCCACCACTGCCAATCACTAAAATGTCCTTTTCCCTTAACACCGATAAAGCTTGACCAACTTTATATTGTTCTTCTGGTGAAAGATTTGGGCTGACTGACATCGAAATGACAGGAATATCTGCATTCGGATAAAGCAGACGAAGGACAACCCACGCTCCATGGTCTAAGCCACGGCTTGTATCCACTCCATACGATACCCCATTTTGACTAAATAATTCTTCAATTTCTTTCGAAAGCTGTTCGTTTCCTTTAGCAGGATATTGAATGCGATATAACGCTTCAGGAAAGCCACCGAAGTCATAAATGGTACTATACTCATCCACTTGACCGACCATTTGCACTGGAGACACCCAATGTGCTGAAAACATAACAATCGCTTTTGGTCGTGGCAGTGTACGACCTAAGTTTTCTAAAAACTGTGTATACTCATTATCCTCAATCGCCAATAACGGCGCACCGTGAGCAATAAATAAAGATGGAATCATGCTAATCACTCCTGTTTATTTTCTATTTTATCCATGATATTACTTTTTCAAGCTATCCAGTATCCACTTCGTAAAATCTTCGTAATTCTGTTGTGAAACGGTATGGCCTTCAGGATAAGTCTTAAATGTTACATTTGCACCTAACTCTTTAAAATATTCATTATTAGCCTTGCCCCATTCAAAAGGAAGCACCTGATCAAATTCACCATGTGAAATAAACAAGGATACTTGATCAACAGGCTTAATCGTGTATTCTTCCTTCACAAAGCCTGGAATATATCCACTAAGAGCAACAATTCCCTTTATCCGGTCTCCGAGTGTTAAACCTAGCGTCATCGAAAGAATGGCTCCTTGGCTAAAACCTAATAAATATACTTGGCCTTTGTCTACAGGATACTGTTCACAAGCATAATCAATGAAATGTGTAAGTTTACTAATACCTTCATCAAAAACAGCACGATGTGGCTTACCGTATCCTTCAATTGTAAAAAAAGCAAAGCCTGGCGGTTGTGACAGATGACCTCGAATACTAAAAATATAAAATGACTCTTCTAGCCCAGCAACTAATGACAGCATATTTTGTTCATTGCTTCCTATTCCATGCATCACAAACAAAGCTGGATATGTTTTATTCGGTTCAACATGATTTGGTTTGCGAAGCTCATAAACCATTGGTGCTTGCATCATCTAATCATCCCCTATATTTGAAATTCAAAGAACTACTATTTAAGCTCTACTATAAGTATTACTATTTAGCTATACTTTTTATCCACAAAACTGTTTTCTTATATGAATATTTATTTCTTATAAGATAACTTTTCTCATTGTACATTGTCAACATTTTTGCTACGATAGGAATAAGTTTTTTGGAAGCATAAGAGGTGACTAAACATGGATATTGGATCAAAAATTCGCGCCATTCGCAATAAAAAAAATATTACGATTGCCCAAATGTGTGAAGCAACTGGACTTTCAAAGGGATTTATTAGCAATGTTGAAAACAACAACACTTCCCCTTCTATTAATACATTGCAAACTATCGCCCACTTTCTAGAGGTCCCTTTACCTTATTTATTACTAGAAAAGAAACAACATATGCGTGTCGTCCGTAAAAACGAGAGAATGTTCTCTACTTTTAATGACTTAAAGATTGAGCATTTAACCTCACAAGGTCAATTAAGAATGATGAGTGTTGAGTTTCCACAAGGAGCCTCTATGGGCGAGCTACATGCTCATGAAGGTGAGGAATGTCATATCGTACTAGAGGGAAAAGTTCTAGCTCAACAAGGAGAAGATTCGATAATTGCCGAAGCAGGAGATTCCTTCAGTTGGAATGCATGTGTTCCCCATTTTGTTAAAAATATTGGTGATAAAAAAGCTGTCGTTTTAATTGCTGTCTATTCCAATCGTGACCTTGAACATCCTTTATAAAAAATTTGCCTATTCCAAAGAAAGGCCGTTGCCATTAGCAGCAGCCTTTCTTCACATTAATTGCTAGATTAAAATACATAAACAAAAGAAGACGTATTTAGTGTACGTCTTCTTTTTGCATAACAAAGACTGCTTTCCAAAGTTATGAACATTAAATTATATGAAACTGCTATCTTACTATGTTAACATATAGGCATGAATAACGCTGAAGTAGATTGGAGAATGCAATTATGAAGTTACGTGTACTAACAGTCGGATTGTTAACATGCTTGACACTTGGTTTGTCATTTAATGAAGCTTCCGCTGAGCCAGAATGGTCCACCCCATGTGAAGTGGGTAAACCCTATGAAAATCCTACTTTTCAACAAGTAAACTGCTCTACTAACGAATGCTGCAATAAGTGCAGATATTCCTCCTGAGAGTTGTCAAAGCTGTCGCAACCCAAGAAAATGGCTGGAAGCAATTTGATGGGAATGGCAAGCCAATCATTTCTGAGGATGGCGGAATTGGGCTCATGCAAATTACAAATAAAGCAAACTATGATCAAGAGAAATTAAAATACGATATTTACTATAATATTAATGCTGGTATCGAAATCCTTAACAGCATGTATGACCGCAAAGACCTTCCTAAAATTAAAGGTGCTGGACGTGAGGTTGTTGAAAATTGGTACTTCCCTGTCATGGCTTACAATGGGACAAAGCCTGTAAACAGCCCGCTTTATCAGCTTACTGGAAAGAAAAATGACGATGCCTATCAAGAAAAAGTCTTTGGTCATATCGAACAATATAGTTTCTTAAATTCCGGATTCTTAGAGAATCCTATATTAGGAGAATATCCTTTTAAAACAACTGACTTTCAATATGACACAACTAGCGACAATAATATTGAATTTTTAAAAAAGGAGTATACGCTAACTGACCAGATGCATACTTCCTCCCATCTTTTCAACAAGGGCGATAAAGTAGTTGTCACACAGGACAAGGTAAATCTAAGAAAGTCTATTACTACTTCTACAGGTGCAAAGAAGTTGGCCAAAAATACGACCTTGATTATTAGCGATACATTTAAGTATGACAATAACAACCAATTTGTTTGGTACCCAGTTAAAACAGCAGATTCAAAGCTAGAGGGTTATATTTCATCTGCTTATATCACCAAAAAGCAAACTACACCTTCGATTAAAGCAGTCGATGATAATGATACTTCGATTTCTGGTACAGCACCAGCAAAGGCTACCATTAAAATCATGAGGGGAAAAACAAAGATCGGTAGCGTAACGGCTAACTCAAGTGGAAAATTCATTGTGAAAATCTCTAAGCAAAAGGCCGGAACAAAGCTAACTGTTACTTATAAGGATGGGCTCAATACCCCTATCCCTTCCAAAACGGTAAAAGTCATTGATAAAACAGCGCCTAAGTCACCAACAGTTCATACGATTAAAAAGACAAGTAAAACAGTTACTGGCAAAACGGAAGCCTATGCAACTGTTCAGTTAAAATTTGGTAGTCGAACGAGTTATAGCGGTAAGGCTAATAAATATGGAACATTTAAGATTTCCATCAAGCCTCAAAAAGCTGGAACTAACGTCTATGTAACCGCTAAGGATACAGCAAAAAACACAAGTAAAGTAACGAAAACGAAAGTAAAATAAGAAAAGCGGAAGGCACCCGTTCAGCGACGTACGGACTGAGGCCCACACGATGTGGGTCACACAGACGTTGCCACAGGACGTGGCGGTCTTAGTCTGTGTTCATTAAACTGAGATAAAAGAAACACGAAGAGTGCGCTAGCACGATTCGATGTTGACTTATCGTAAGGAGGAGCGGGAAGTCCGATAGGCGCTGGGTGCCTGGAGCTAGACACCAGTACTCATCGAAAATTTTATACTTTCTTATTTCTTAACAAGAAACGGCAGCGATTGCCGTTTCTTGTTTGTTTACTAAAAAACTATGAAATAGTAAAATCAGTGCATACCCTTCCACTGACCTTGATTTTTGGATGCTTTTTCTTTTTTCGCTTTATCTTTATGTGCTTGATTAGCATTTGCACTACCAAATTCTTGGGAGAACTCGGAGTCCGTTTTACTAGAGTCAAAGCCTTGCTTATTCTTTTGGTCCGCGTCATTTTTCTTTGTTCGTTTTGCCATAGAAATCCCTCCTTCTTGTCTTTAGTATGAAAAAAGAAGGAAAATGTATGTATGAAAAATTAGACAAATAATTGTTTTTTTCAGTTTTAACACTAAAAGATTTTTTTCATCATATGTTGTTTTTAGAAGAGTGGTGATTCATGCTTCAGCATTCTTTCTAATTTATAGAAGGAGGTTTGTTATGGCTTCGATTAAAATACGTAACACGAACGAACGATTAACAGGAGAACAAGAGGTCAAAAGATTTTTGGAGCATCAAGGAGTGCTTTACGAGCATTGGAATATGGAAAAATTACCGAATAACCTGCGTAATACCTTTATCCTTTCCGATGAGAAAAAAGAAGAGATTCTTACTGCCTTTGATTCTGAAATTAGATCCCTTGCTAATCGACGTGGGTATAAGGAATGGGATATTGTGGCATTGTCCGATGCAACGCCTAATCTGGACGAGCTTTTGAAGAAGTTTGAACAAGTCCATGTTCATACTGAAGATGAAGTTCGTGCTATCACAGCTGGAAATGGAATTTTTACGATCAAGGGTGATTCTGGTTATTTCGATGTAGAATTATCTGCAGGAGATGTCATTTCTGTTCCGGTGAATATCCCTCATTTCTTCACATTAATGGAAAATCATCAAGTAGTAGCCGTTCGCTTGTTCATCGATTCTTCAGGCTGGGTTGCTCATCCATATGAAGATCCGGATTTCACATCCAATTAAATGACATGCAATTAAAACAATACATTCATGCTTAAAAAGCCTCTTTCATCTGAAAGAGGCTTTTGTAAACTTTTGGTTATTAATAAGAGATCGGCATAAATCATCATGTTCGTGACCCGATAACATGTCCTAAAAATCCAGAATAAATCTACTTAATGCCATGCTTCTATTTCTTTACTATATAGCTCGTGTAATTGTAGATGATCTGCACTATTTACAATGGCATGCTCTTTTGCTTTCGTGACGTCCGCAGGAATTTGAAATAGAGATTCTATATTCTTAGAGAGGGCCTGGTGAGGAACCGAAATTTCTGGTATGTTCTCTGTGAATTCTTTATATGCTGCTAAATGAAAACCCCATAAACCAAAAGAAGGAACAAGGAGATTATAGGCTTTCGTATGGAGTCCAGCACTTTGAATAGTATGTGCAATGCTCCAATATGTTTTCGGTGCATCCTCTGATGAATTAGATTGACACACTAATACCCCGTCTTTAGATAAATGGCTTGTAATCTGACTAAATACTTCTTTTGTATATAATGAACTAAGAATTTCATTCACAGGATCTGGAAAATCAACAATGATGACATCATATGGTTGCAATTCTTCTGCAATATATTGTTTGGCATCTTCAATATGAACATGTACCCTTTTGTCTAAGAAAGAGCGATTATTTAGCGCTAATAGTGCTGGTTCCGTTTTAGCAAGTTCAATAATCACTGGATCAATATCCACAAGATCAACATGCTTTACATTTGGATATTTAAGCACTTCACGTAATCCAAGGCCATCTCCCCCACCTAAAATAAGAACACGTTCATGGGATGCTGCTAGTTCCATCGCTGGGTAGATTAATGCTTCGTGATAATATCTTTCATCCAATGAACTAAACTGTAGCTCTTGATCTAAATACAAGCGAAGATCGTTTGCTTTCACTAATACGATATCTTGAAATTGACTGGATCCATCAAAAAGGATATCGTGATTCCCTTTGACCATTTCCTTTAACAGCAGCATATCCCAAGGGTTGCCTTTGTCATCTTTTAATTGAAATAACTCTCGTGTGGTCTCGTTTTTGGCATCATCTGTATCGTAAGCAAGGATTAATTTTTTCATAGTGGATTTGCTGTGCGATTCTTCTCCACGAGACAGTTCGTACACTTCAGCACGTTTAGCTTCCAATTTTTCTAGGATTCCCTTTAAGGCCTTCCCTATCTCTTGATCACCACATGTGTACAAATCTAAAGCGGCATATCCATGTTCAGGCCATGTATGAACTGAAAAATGTGAAGTGGAAATACCAATGACGCCTGTTACGCCCTGAGGGGTAAAAGAATGAAAATGCGTTGATAAAATCTCCATTCCTAAATCATTAATTGTATTCGTTAACAATTCTCTTAACTGCTCTGCACTATTCAGAATATCAGATTGACATTCATAGGCATCAATAATAAGATGTTGTCCTTTTGAATCCATTCAAACACTTCCTTCTTAGTAGATAAAAAATAATTGCTATACTAGAATCTACTTCTAATATATAACACCAGTACGCATTGAAAATTTGATGCTTTCTCATCAATAACATACTTATACTTCCACTGCTTGTACTTTCTTACATACTATATGTTCAGCGTATTTAATAAGTTTGTGTGTATTTCCTAATATGTAGAGGAATTTCAAATAGGGCACCTAATTCAACTCATTCCCCCAAGTACTCTTCTATACAAAAAAAATGGTGGATATACAAAAAAGAAGCACCACATGTAATGCAGTGCTTCTTTTTGAAAGCAATAGTATATTCGAACGTTTGCGCAATTGAATATTATTTAGAAAGCAAATAGAACGCAAGTACTCTCTAAAATAATTTAACGTTTTTCTACATCTAATTTCAATGAACCTACAGCTGGTTCTTTTTTCTCACTAGCCGCATCAGCCTTAGAAGCAGTTGTTTGTTTTTTATCTTCATATCCAAATATAGACGTTAGAACAGCTGATAAAACTAAGGCAACCCCAATACCGATTACATATTGTAACATTGGTGAAAAAGCAGGAATCGATAATATACTTGGCAGAACAAATGACATCATTTTCGATCCAAGCATACCATTAATCGCTCCACCGACAGCTCCTGCCACTGCTACAATCACCATTGTTCGTTTATATTTAACAAGAATTCCATACGTGATTAGCTCTGTTGTACCAGCCAACGCACCTGGCAAAATCCCTGATGCAGCAAGAGTTTTCAGGTTCTTATCTTTGGTTTTGATTAATATACCAATCGCCATCCCGATTTGAGCAAAAGGTGCAGCTGCTGCCATCGGAATAATCGAGTCACCACCAATAGCTATATTAGCAATAGCTATTGGAATAAGTGCCCAATGAAGACCTAGAATCGTAAGGAAGGTCCAAGCTGCACCTAGTACAGCTCCTGTTAAAAGTCCACTTTTTGAACTTAAGAATTCAATAATTAGCCCAAGAAATTCCCCGACATACGTACCAAAAGGACCAAATACAAGCACGGTTAATGGAACGATCACAACTAGTGAAATAAGCGGATTGATAAACATTTGAATTTCTTTATAAATGACTTTTTTCAAAAACTTATCTAATAACGCATAAATAGAAACGGCAATTAAAATCGGAAAAACGGTTGAAGAATAACTCGTTAATATAACCGGAATCCCTAAGAAATCTACATTTTTTGCACCTTCTGCTACTAAATTCGTAAAATTCGGCTCTAATAGTGCAGCCCCAATAGCACCACCGACATATGCATTAGCACCAAGTTTAATAGCTAGCGTAATTCCGAGGAAAATCGGGAAGAAATAGAAAATAGCATGTCCGGCTGCCTTTAAAATGGCATAGGTACCGCTTTCAGGAGATATCCAACCTAACATCGTTAAAACAGCTAATAAGGCCGTTATTAACCCTGATCCAGCAAGCACACCTAAGATAGGTGCAAAACTTCCACTGATTGCTCCTAAAATCTTGTTCAGTACTGACTCTTTTTCTTCCTCAGCTACATGTTGCTTAACTTCTTGTTGTTCAGTCATTTGTGCACTTCCTTTACTTTTTAAAAATATCTTTTGTAAAAAATTCTAGTTGATATAGCTTTATTTTTACTTATTAGTAATTAGTTGAAATCTATGTATTAAGACTATACGTAGATGCAATCGTTTGCAGTGATATCTGTCACATCCCTTATATAACCTCAAAAGACAAAGGAATGTAAAATGCGCAACCGGTTTCCTAACAAGAACTAGAATTCCCCACCTTTTACATAAAAAAGTGAGGAATCTTAGTTTGTTAAAATCACTACCGAATTCAACTATTTATTTTATAGTAACATATATTATTCAAGAAAAAAATTATTAGTTTTTTACAAATAAGGATTTTCATGTTTTGCTTTTAGTTGTTGCCATCTACGTTCAATTTCATGCTTCAAATTCTTTAAGCATATCTGTATTTTCTGGTTTTAATAGATGCTTTGTTTTCCCCATATATTTCAACCATTCTATCACTTCAATTTTCTTTTTCTTCGCTTCAGGATCATACGTAATTGTCGTTTGACCTTGTTCGACTTCATATAATGGGAAGAAATTAGAATTAACAGCTGCTTCGACAATTGTACTTCCGTAACGATCATCTGATTTCCAGTTTAATGGACATGCAATGAGAATTTTTCCGTACACCGTTCCAACATTTTGTGCATACCATTGTGCTTTAGCTGCCTTTTTAATTAAATCTTGCGGGAATGCTTCTGCACCAGTAAAGACATATGGAATATTTGTTGAAGCCATAATTTGAGCTGTATCTTTATGATGGAACGTTTTACCTTGCTCGAATTTACCAACACCCGTTGTACTTGTCATATGTCCAAGTGGTGTAGAATAACTCATTTGTGATCCAGTATTCATATATCCTTCATTATCATACTCAAGCATAATCAGTTTATGACCGCTTAATGCTGTTCCAATTGCAGACCCCATACCGATATCCATTCCACCATCACCAGTAATCATCACAAATGTTACATCATCTGGAACATCAATTTCACCGCGACGTTTTTGTTCCAAGAATGCTTCTACAGTACCAGATAACGTAGCTCCACCATTTTGGAACAAGTTATGAATCGTCGTTTGTTTATGCGAAGTATATGGATAAGCTGTTGTCGTAACATAGGCACAACCTGTTTGGATATAAAACAACAACGTCTCCTTCAATCCCTTTAAAGAATAGCTCAAGTCCACCGAAAATACCGCAGCCTGGACAAGCACCATGACCACTTGCTAATCGTTTTGGTTTAGCTGTTAGCGCACGAAGAGGTGGAATTTTCACTTTTAATTTTCCTGTTTCTTCATCTTGAGTCACTTTGATTAATCCTGAATTATATGTTTCTCCATGTTGAGGCTCAATGACTGGTTTTAAGACTTTTTCAGGATTTCCTGGAACATGCCCATAATAATCAAATGGTTTTTCTAGCATAGCCTTTTTCTATTGTTTCAAGTGCCATCGCAAAGAAGCTTTCGGCATCATTTGCATAAAAATCTTTACCGCCAAGACCAAATACACGACTCATGACGATTGTTTGGTTATCCAGGTCTTCTTGAAGCGCAGCTTTGACTTCATTCGTTAAGTTTGGTCCATGTGCACCGTAAGAATCCGCACTTTCTCCAACTAATAAAGATTTCACATTGCTCAATGCTTCACGAATTTCTTTTGCAGGGAATGGACGAATAATGTTCGGACTAATAATACCTGCTTTAATACCTTTTGCACGAAGTTGATCGACAACATCCTTTGATGTTTCAGCAGCCGAATTTAATAAAAACAACGCTACTTCTGCATCTTCCATTTTATATAAATCTAATACATCATAATGACGACCAGAAAGTTGTTGCATATTCCTTTGAAATCTCTTCAAACACTTCTCCAGCACGATACATCGCTTCTGATTGTTGGAAGTGGTTATTCATAAGATCTTCACCGTTCATATGTGCACCAATCGTAACTGGTTCTTTCGGGTCACGAGCAAAATTGTATTCTGTTGGACATTCCCCTACAAATTCTTGTACAATTTTACGATCTTTAAAGTAATTCACTTTTCTCTTTTGATGAGAAGTAAAGAACCCATCATAAGCAACAATGACTGGAAGTCTAACGTCTGAATGCTCGGCAATTTTTAAAGCCATAATATTCATATCGTAAACAGCTTGAGGTGTTCTTGCTGTTAAGATTACCCAACCTGTGTTTAAGGCAAAATAAAGATCTGAATGATCCCCACGAATATCAAGTGGTCCACTAATTGCTCTCGTAACGAGATTCATAACCATAGGAAAACGTGTGCCTGATTGAACAGGAAGTTGTTCAAGCATATACATGAAACCGTTAGCGCTTGTCGCATTAAATACACGAGCACCTGTTGCAGCTGCGCCATAGCAAATACCTGCAGAGCCATGTTCACCATCGGCTGCAATTAATTGGATGTCATGCTCGCCTCTTGTTTTCATTTGATCAAGATATTGTGCAACCTCTGTTGATGGGGTAATTGGAAAATAACCCATGATATGATAATTGATTTGCGCTGCAGCCATAGCTGCCATTTCATTTCCAGATTCAAATGTTGTCAATTGTTCAGCGTTACCTGTTTCGTTTAACTCTTTTTCTAGAATCGCCATTATCGTACACCTCCTGCAACATAAGGAAAGTTTTGTTTTACTCTATTTTCATCCGCAAATCCAATTGCTTCACGCATTTCTGTAAGTGAACCCGTTGGACAAGCTTCCACACATTTCAAGCAGCCTTTACAATATTGATAATCAATTCCTTGTAGGAAGATGTTTTTGCGGCCTTTTTTGTCCTCTCCTTCTGCCCATACAAAGCAAAAGTCTGGACATGCTGTGTCACATTGCGCACAGTGAATACAAGTTGAACTATCAAACGCTGGTAAAAATCCTTGTCGGGACCCACTTAAGTCTTTTAAAATACTATTTCCTTGAGTCGTGATAACGCCACCAAGCTCTTGCGTTTCAAAGCCTAATAACGGTTGTGGAATCGTAAATTGTTTCCCTTCTGCATCTTCAGGCGTTTCATATGTTTTAAACACAACCTCATTATACCCGCGGTCAAATGTACGAATATTAGGCTCCACTAAATGAGGGTATTTTTTTTCAAATGTTTTCCGAATAACAGCCCGCATAGCATCTGGATTTAAGAAATCACAAATTTTAAAAAGGGCTCCGAGCATAGCCGTATTTACTTTTGTTTTCTCTTCAACGGCAATACTTAGTGCATCGATAATCGCAAGCGTACCATATTCTAGCTTCAAGTCTGCTTTGATGCTATCAAAATCTCTAGTTGAGTTAACCAGTACAATTCCATCAGGTTTTAAACCACTAACCACATCTACTGTTTTATATAGCGCTTCATGAAAAATACCAATTACATTAGGTTCTTCAATTGGACTATGGTCTCTAATTTCAACATCCGGTTCACTAAAGCGAATAAATCCTTTGACCGGTGATCCTTTTTTTTCTGAACCATAGGAAGAAAAGTTGGATCCATTTAGCCCTACTCCAAATACACCAGCTTCCGCAAGCATTTTCCCTGCTAAATTTGCACCCAAACCTCCTATAGACTCTAGCCGTATTTCAAAGAATCCAAGATCATTTTTTTGTGGTAATAGCGACATAAGATCCCTCCTCTATTTGTAAAAAAAGCTCCAAATTTTTTTCAAAGAAGTATTTCAACTAAGATTTCCAATATTTACGGAATGAAGTTAGAAAATCATGTAAAGTAAACTTCTGCATCTTTGTATCAATGAATTTCTTTTTTCAATATTGTATACACTTTTTGGATAAAATGCTGTGACAAATATCAAACACATATAATTTTTTTTGTGATACACGATATATTTTTGAATCAAAATGTCTTTAAATCGTCACAATGAACATCAAATCAGATATATAACAGATTACAAAATTTCAATATCACAGTTATACAGATACCTTTATCCAAGACTGCAACACTTATAAAAAATGATAGTAAGATAGAAATAACATAAAGAAAAACCCATTAATTAGTAAGATTTTCTTTATGTTATCTAGCACTATTGATTCAGTTAAAACTTTTCTACCTCCTAATTTTCCTTCTATGTATGTATAGAATAAATGTGTGAAGAGTAACATTTGCGATATGGACCAAAACAAAAAACCTCACATAAAAGTAAGGTTTTCTAAAAAAAGCATTTCATAACTATCCAAGTTTTAAAAATCGTGAGAAGGAAGACGAAATGCCTTAAATTTATCCCTTTATCTTAAATATCCACAAGCGAGCCTCTTGGCAATGAGAAGATTTGTAAAATCATTGCCAAGAGGCATACATTTATATATAACAGATGTATTTTAAAAACAAAACAGATTATAAACATCCAATTATTAGATTTTAATAAATTGATTGTTTTATCTGAAGATTCTAATAAAATCCTCCCTACCTTTTACTCCAAGTTATTAAAGACCCTAATAATACAAAGAATATTACAAATCAACAAAAGTATGCTCAACGTTTCACAAAGTGTTCATAATTACCTACTTCCAAAACATCAAAATTGGAGTATTCTAAATGTGTAAACTGTTATATCAAATCAAACCAATCTGTTGCAATTATTTTCCGTAAAATAGAGGAGAGATATGATTATGGAACAATGGAAAAACTTCAAAAATGGTGAATGGCAAAAAGAAATTAATGTACGTGATTTTATCCTTAAAAATATGACACCTTATACTGGTGATGAAAGTTTCTTAGCAGGTCCTACAGAAACAACAACAAAACTTTGGAATCAAGTTATGGAACTATCTGAAAAAGAACGTGAAGCTGGCGGCGTTTTAGATGCTGATACAAAAATTGTATCTACCCTTACTTCACATGGCCCTGGCTATTTAAATAAAGATCTTGAACAAATTGTTGGTTTCCAAACGGACAAACCTTTTAAACGTGCATTAATGCCTTTTGGCGGAATCCGCATGGCAAAAGATGCTTTAAGAACAAACGGCTTCGAATTAGACGAAGAAGTGGAACATATTTTTACAGATTATCGTAAAACTCATAACCAAGGTGTTTTCGATGTATACACACCAGAAATGAGAGCTGCTCGTCACGCTGGTGTTATTACGGGTCTTCCAGATGCTTATGGACGCGGTCGTATTATTGGGGACTATCGTCGTGTAGCTCTTTACGGTGTCGACTTCTTAATGAAAGAAAAACAAAGAGAATTTAATTATATTGGCGACCGCACAATGACAAATGACGTCATTCGTGAACGTGAAGAATATAGTGAACAATATCGTGCATTAAAAGAATTAAAACAAATGGCTGCTGCTTATGGATATGATATTTCTGTACCAGCCAAAAATTTCAAAGAAGCTATTCAATGGTTATACTTTGGTTATTTAGGTGCTATTAAAGAACAAAATGGTGCAGCTATGAGTCTTGGCCGTACTTCTACTTTCTTAGATATTTATGCAGAAAGAGACTTGCAAGATGGCACATTAACAGAACAAGAAGTGCAAGAAATCGTTGACCATTTTATTATGAAATTACGTTTAGTTAAATTCGCGAGAACACCTGAATATAACGAATTATATAGCGGTGACCCAACTTGGGTAACAGAATCAATCGGTGGTATGGCTCTTGATGGTCGTCCATTAGTAACTAAGAACTCATTCCGTTTCTTACACACTTTGGATAACTTAGGACCAGCTCCAGAACCAAACTTAACGGTTCTTTGGTCAACAAATCTTCCAGATGCATTCAAAAAATATTGTGCAAAAATGTCTATTAAATCAAGCGCTATTCAATACGAAAACGATGATTTAATGCGTGCAGACTATGGTGATGATTACGGTATTGCTTGCTGTGTATCTGCTATGAGAATCGGTAAACAAATGCAATTCTTTGGTGCTCGTGTAAACATTGCTAAAGCATTATTATATGCAATCAATGGTGGCGTTGACGAAAGATATAAAGAACAAGTTGGACCAGCTTTCCAACCAATTACTTCTGAGTATTTAGATTATGATGAAGTTGTCCAAAAATACGATGCAATGCTTGATTGGTTATGTGAACTATATGTAAATTCATTAAATGTTATTCACTATATGCATGACAAATACAGCTATGAAAGACTTGAAATGGCTCTTCATGATCGTAAAATCCTTCGTACAATGGCTTGTGGTATCGCTGGACTTTCTGTTGCGGCTGACTCACTTAGTGCCATTAAACATGCAAAAGTTAAAGTAATCCGTGATGAAAATGGTCTTGCTGTTAACTACGAAATTGAAGGAGACTATCCTAAATACGGTAACAACGATGAACGTGTAGACCAAATTGCTGTAAACCTTGTTAAAGAAATTATGAATAAAATTCGCAAACATCACACATATCGTGATGCAGTACCAACTCAATCCGTATTAACAATTACATCAAACGTTGTTTACGGTAAGAAAACTGGTGCAACTCCTGATGGACGTGAAGCTGGTGTACCATTTGCACCAGGTGCAAACCCATTACACGGAAGAGATACAAAAGGTGCTTTAGCTTCTCTATCTTCAGTAGCTAAACTTCCATATAAATATTCAATGGACGGTATCTCTAACACATTCTCAATGGTCCCTAAAGCTCTTGGTAAAGACTCAGATTCTCAAGAGAAAAACCTTGCAGCTATCCTTGATGGGTATGCAGAGAAAAAAGGTCATCACTTAAATATTAACGTGTTTGACCGTGAAACATTGTTAGATGCTATGGATCACCCAGAAAAGTATCCACAATTAACAATTCGTGTATCTGGATACGCAGTAAACTTCATTAAGTTAACACGTGAACAACAAATTGATGTAATTAACCGTACTTTCCACGAAAGTATGTAATCATTGCTTCCCTCCAGATTCAATCTCATGGAGTGGAGCCAGGAGGGAAAAAACAATGCTAGGAAATATTCATTCAATCGAAACATGCGGAACAGTAGACGGTCCAGGAATTAGATATGTCCTTTTCACACAAGGCTGCCTACTGCGCTGCCAATTTTGTCATAACGCTGATACTTGGGAAATCGGCACAGGAAAACAAATGTCTGTTGAAGAAATCATGAATGATTTAGAAGGCTACCTACCTTTTATCCAAGCATCAAATGGTGGTATTACTGTTAGTGGCGGCGAACCCCTTTTGCAAATCCCTTTTCTTCTCGAGCTTTTCAAAGCTTGTAAAGAAAAAGGCATTCATACGACGATTGATTCATCCGGTGGCTGTTTTTCTGAAAACCCTGAATTTCTAAAGCAATTGGATGAGCTGCTCGAATACACTGATCTCATTTTGCTTGATTTAAAACAAATTGATCGTGCGAAGCATAAAGTACTGACTGGTAAATACAATGATCATATTTTAACCTTTGCTAAATATCTGTCAGATAAGCAAATTCCAGTTTGGATTCGCCATGTGCTTGTGCCTGGCATTACAGACATTGATGAGGACCTTCAAAAACTTGGATTGTTTATTTCAAAATTGAAAAATGTAAAAAAAGTCGAAGTATTACCGTATCATAAACTTGGCGTTTATAAATGGGAAACCCTTGGATTAAAATATCCGCTTGAAGGCGTAGAGCCTCCTAGCGAAGACCGTGTCAAAAATGCTTACGAGCTTTTGACGAATCCAAGTTAAGAAAAGCGAAAGTCGCTAATCCTTGCGCTAGACACCAGTACGCATCAAAAATTTATAAATTCTTATAGTTAAAGAAGGTGACTTCAAAATTTGGAGATCACCTTCTTTTTTTATAATAATGTTGATTTTTCCATAAAAATTGAATGTATTTAAAGAAAAAAATGATTAATTACCGAAACTTCACAATTTATTCATCAAGAAACCTTTCAATTTCCGCTGTCAGCAACTTTAAGTTATCAATGAATGGTGAGTGTCCACATCCTGTTAATTCTACATATCGCGCCTGACCTTCAAGATCCTCTACAATTTCCTTTGTCATTCTATCTGTAACAACCAAATCTTCATTTCCTCTCATGACAAGTACAGGGATTGTAATCCCCTGTACTTTACCTGAGCCTTGTGTTAATCCGTTATGCTTGTTACTTATATTAAACGTATTTAAAGCGTGATACACATCCGCTAAGTTTCTCTGTGTCATCATGTCCTCTACATATTCAGCATACTTTTCAGGCGTAGGCTGTATATTGCGATAAATTGAAGCATTCCAAATCCCCTTTAACACTTCACTATTTTTCGAATCATAAGCCCCCTGAATAGGAATTGTTCTAAGTGGGTCTTTTCGTATATCGACAATTGTTTGCAATCGCTTTGTTACGTCAAGCTGACCATTCGTATCTGTATCAAAGAACGGGTATCCTCTCGTTGAAGCAGAAGAAAGTAAAATTAAACGCTTACAATAATCAGGATAATCCGCACAAAACTCCATTGCTACTGCTCCACCTGTTGACCACCCAATCATCGCAAAATCGTTCAGACCCATTTCATCAACAAATAATTTAATATCGTCGGAAAAATCTTTAATACGTTGAATCGGAGTATGATAGGATGACACCCCAAATCCCCTCATATCTACTGCATATACTTTATATTTAGGATCTAATTCTTCCATAAGAAGATCCCAATGCTTTGAGGAAGTCATATTCCCATGGATTAGCAGAAGATTTTCTTCTCCACCTACTCGTTCCCTGTATCCTAGCGTTTCTCCGTTAGCTAATGAAACCTTTTTGAGTTGAACTACCTTTGTCATGCATACGCCCCCTTATTAATAGTAGAAGTTACATGCAAAACTCATTCCCACATGCTCATCAGCCTATCTATTATGCTTTTTTAAAGCTCGTTCCCTCTCCTATCCTCACATTTTTATGAATGAAGAACAAGCTTAATGATTAAAAACTTCTTACATTCATTTGCTTTGGAATAGAATGATCGAATTGAGGAAATTGTATTTTTATACTGTATGTGAGGCAAGCTAAAAAAGATAAAAGATTGTTTTTATTTGAAAACAGACTGTGTAACATCGTGAATAACTGAGAGAGAACCTCCATTTTTTTATACTTAGCACTTGCTTTTTACTATTTATTTATATTTTACCACATTTCGTCCTGTATCATCTCTTTTTGACGAGCTTATTAGAATACCAAGAATTCCTCAGATAGAAAATGTAACAGTTTCTTTAACCAAGCGAATTTATTATCCTAATATTTGTTTTATTGGGACTATTCGCTCTACTCTAATTGATAAATATGTAATTCACACAAAGATAAAAAACGAAAAAAACCTTTAACTAACAAGCTTTTCCTTTCAACACACAAATAATTCGAAAACGATTGAACTTTTCAAATGACACGGCTTCAAAATAATGATAATATAATTTTTACAAACATGTTAATCATATCAAAATACTTGGAGGTTTATTTTACAATGAAGAAATTATTGGCTTTCTTATCTCTTTTATTAGCTTTCACTGTAGTGCTTGCTGCTTGCGGTACAGGCGAGAAAGAAGAAGCAAAAAATACAGACAATACATCTGAAGAAAGTGATTTATATACTCAAGTAAAAGAAGCTGGCGTTTTGAAAATTGGAACAGAAGGTACATACGCTCCTTATACCTTTCATGATGAGTCTGGTAAATTAACTGGCTATGATGTAGAAGTTGCTGAAGAAATCGCAAAACGTTTAGGTGTAAAAGCTGAATTCATGGAAACACAATGGGACGGTATGTTTGCTGGACTAGACGCAGGACGATTTGATACCGTTTTGAACCAAGTTGGGATTAATCCTGAACGTGAAGCAAAATATGATTTCTCTAAGCCTTACCTTGAATCAGCTCGTGTTTTAATCGTCCATGAAGACAACAATGAGATTAAATCATTTGCAGATATGAAAGGAAAAAAATCAGCTCAAACGTTGACAAGTAATCACGGAGAATTAGCCAAAGAAAATGGTGCTGAACTAGTAGGTGTTGAAGGGTTTGTACAATCGGTTGAACTTATTGGTCAAAAGCGTGTAGATGGTACTTTCAATGACAAAGTTTCCTTCCTTGATTACAAAAAACAACATCCTGATGCTCCAGTTAAAATCGTTGCAGAAGGCGGTGATCCTGCTGTAATTGGTGCATTATTTCGAAAAGATAGCGGTCAGTTAGTGGAAGAAGTAAATAAATCCTTACAAGAAATGCAAGAAGACGGTACATTAGGAAAAATTTCTATAAAATGGTTTGGTGAAGATGTTTCTCCTAAATAATATCTTTCAAGATCCCGAGCGCATGGATCGTTTGATTTCCATCGCTAGTTCCTCCCTCTATCCTATGATAGAGGGAGCTATTAAATATACCATTCCACTAACTTTAATTACATTTGTACTTGGTCTTATCATAGCTATTTTAACAGCATTAGCCCGATTATCGTCCATTAAAATTCTAAACATAATTGCACGTATTTACGTCTCCATTATTCGTGGAACACCGTTACTCGTGCAATTATTTATTATTTTTTATGGATTACCTAATTTAGGCATTCTTATTGATCCTTTACCTTCCGCTATCATCGGTTTTTCCTTAAGTGTCGGTGCTTATGCATCTGAAACGATTCGGGCGGCTATTGTATCCATTCCCAAAGGACAATGGGAAGCAGGTTATTCAATTGGAATGACCTATACTCAAGCTTTAGTACGAATTATTTTACCGCAGGCGGCTCGCGTCTCCATTCCACCATTATCAAACTCTTTTATTGGCCTTGTAAAAGATACATCACTAGCATCGCTTGTTCTTGTATCTGAAATGTTCCGTAAAGCTCAAGAAATCGCAGCAACAACCTATGAGTTTTTATTACTGTATACAGAAGCGGCTCTTTTATATTGGATTATCTGTACAATTTTATCCATTATTCAAGGACGGGTTGAAGCGAGACTTGATCGGTATGTATCAAAATAAGGTGGTAGTAAAGGAGTTTTCACGATGATTAAAGTTAATAATGTGCATAAATCATTTGATTCGCTAGAGGTACTAAAAGGCGTGGACTTAGAAGTTAAACGAGGAAAAGTAGTTGTTGTCATTGGTCCTTCCGGATCTGGCAAAACCACTTTTTTACGGTGTTTGAATCTACTCGAAATTCCTACTAAGGGTACGATTGAAATTGATGGTAAACTAATGGATTTCACTCAAAGAAGGTTAAATAAAAAAGCGGTTATTTCTTTTCGAAGTTTAACAGGTATGGTTTTTCAAAATTATAACTTATTCCCTCATAAAACGGCGTTAGAAAATGTAATGGAAGGGCCTGTTGTCGTTCAAGGGGTTTCTAAACAAGAAGCGAAGGAAAAAGCGATTAACCTGCTAACAAAGGTTGGCTTAGCCGACAAAGTCAATTTTTACCCACATCAGCTATCCGGTGGTCAGCAGCAGCGTGTCGGAATTGCCCGAGCAATGGGCATTGAACCGAAAGTGATGCTTTTTGATGAACCGACTTCCGCATTAGATCCTGAGCTAGTAAATGAAGTGCTACTAGTCATGAAAGATTTAGCGCAAGAAGGCATGACCATGGTCGTTGTTACACATGAAATGCGGTTTGCGAGAGAAGTGGCTGATGAAATTATCTTTTTTGACCAAGGTGTCATTGTTGAAAGAGGAACACCTGACGACATTTTCACAAATCCGAAAGAAGAACGAACACAACGCTTTTTAGAACGGATTCGTTAAGTAAAACGCAACCAAGATTGTACCATTTCTTATATACTAAAAAAGTTGGACTGTTATGAAAAGATTTGTATATAATGTTGTACATTATATGTCTAAAAGAGAAGGATAGATAAGCAGATACTATTTGCCTTATCTATCCTTTTTTATACTATATATGACCTCATTTACTACCACGACAGTAAAGTTTTACCGCAACAAAAATTCTTCAACTAACACTACCCGTTTATTTAAGTAGAAACTTTCACAATCTCAATAGACAATAACAATATTAATATGCTCCCTGCTCATGAAAATCTTCTTTTCGTTTATGATGTTGCATATAGTCCTAAGTATAGAATCAAAATCGGAGTGAATATTTCACCATTTTCATTCCAATTGGATGCTGCCTTATGTTGATTTATTTTTTGGAATTGAAAAATGTTCAACAATTAGTAAAGGATGTGTGGGACTAAATGGATTTAAATACTTTTATCAGATTATATCAAGAATTTTTACATGAAAGTGAGCAAAGGGGATGGATAATCGAGGTTCTTATGGAGGAATTCGGAAATTACCTCTCATCCATAAAAAATGTTGAAGGAATTGAAGTGCAATTCTTTATTGAGTTGGACTTAGAAAATTATGTACAGCTTAGTGATACAACTAATCAAAGTAGGCTGAAGTATGGTGTTATAAGGCAGAAAGGAAAAGGAGACTTATTTGCGAAAGAAGTATTGGAGGCATTCTACCAGTATTGGGCAAAACATTCACCGAGACGGAACTCGACCTTTATTCTCTATAAAACATAAAAATGTTATCGAGATATAATCACCTCTTTTCTACTATACTAGTGCTTTTTAAATTAAAGTACGTCCAAATTCAAAAAATCAATCGACTTTTTTCTGACTCTTCGTACAATAATGTGTCTAAAATTACGTAAAATTCAAATTCTATTGCATTATTGTGTGCTTAAGAATTTGAACTACCCCCACTTCCCCTTCGTCCGCTGTCACATCACTCAGGTTTGAAGATGGGGGTCTTCTCGGTTGTAATGATAAACAAAACACGAGCGAAAGTAGACGCTCGTGAATGTAAATTAAGAATGAAAAAGAGAGGTATTCGCATATAACGCAGGGGATCCTCCAGAGTGTACAAATAGAATATTATCATCCTTCTTAAAATGACCTTTTCGTATTAAATCTACCAGTCCTGCTACTGCTTTACCGGTATACACTGGATCAAGTAAAATGCCTTCTGTTCTTGCCATAAGCTGGACAGCCTCCACCATTTCAGGCGTAGGCAAAGCATAGCCCGTTCCGACATACTCATCAAAACAAGTAACAGCCTCACGTGGGATGGAGTTTGGAATGCCAATATGTACTGAAGTTTCTTGAACAAGCCCAAACACCTTCTCTTCCTGCTCTGCTTTACCTCTACTTATATTTATTCCAATGACCGGTATATTACTTTGACTTCCATAAAATCCAGTCACTAATCCTGCGTGCATCCCTCCACTACCGCTTACACAAACGACAGTATTCATATTGATTCCTTGATCGAATGACTGCGCCAAAATCTCCTGAGCGCAAGCAACGTATCCCTTTATACCAATCACATTCGATCCACCAACTGGGATTACATAAGGTTGCTGCCCTTCCTTCGTTACCTCTAACGCCACTTTCTGCATTTCTTTCATTAAGTCCGCTCCATTTGGAACAACGATAATGTTTTCAACACCTAGTAAATGATACAGAAAATAGTTACCGTTGAACTCTGGTTCCTCACTTTTTGAGAGTCCCTCTTCCAATACAAGAATGCACTTCAGATTCTCTTTAACAGCAGCGGCCAATGTTAAGCGGCAATGATTAGATTGAATACCGCCAGCTGTAATGATCGTATCCGCTCCTTTTTCCAATGCATCTGCCACGAGGAACTCTAATTTTCTTGTTTTATTCCCACCAGCCGCGAGTCCAAGCAAATCATCTCGTTTCATATAAACAGACGGACCGCCAAGAGCTTCGGAGAAATGCTGTAATTTCTCAATGGGTGTATGTGATAGTGTATATCTTCGTCTAGGAAATTGCGCTAAATTCATATTCTATTTCCTCCTGTATTCTCTAGTTTAAGGCTAGTTCTATTCTACATATAAAAAAGAGTATTCATCTAACATCTTCTTTTCAAACACTATTATTATTATACAATAATAGCAATCACATTGATTTAAAATCAGTGCATCTTTACTCTTTAATTAAATATAATCCTTTTTAAACGAAATTGGCGTTTGATGTGCCTCTGAAAAATGAACACTTTACAAGAAAAAAGGCGAGAAAGCTCAATTATAACCCATTCGCCTTTTTTCATTTTACTGCAAAAAACTATTTTCCAAACAAATTTATTTCAATATCATCAGAAAGGGCATTTTTCATGTCTTTTACATCTTCTATTGTAGCTTCTCCATTCTTTGCCCTTTCTTGAATTTCTAATAATATTTCTTCTCTTTCCTTTAGTTTATCAACAGCAAAATCTTTTGCTCCTTGAAATAAAGGTGCATCTTCGTTTACAAACTCCTCTATCACTGCTAGTAATTTATCAACTTCAGTCGCAATCCTTTCTTGATCCTGAACAGCTAGCTTTTCTTTTATTTCTAGTTGCTTAAGGAAAGCTAATGTATCGTCAAACTGATTTCCCATCGCTTCTGCTTTTGAAGCAAATTTCTCTGCTTTTGATTCTGTATCCGATGGAAAAAGATCTAAGTCAACTGAACAGCCTGTTAACAAGAAGCCACATAACAATATCGGTATAATCCATATTTTTTTCATTCATGATTCCTACCTTCATTAAAGTTTTAGAGAGAGATTACCTTAAGCAGCGACATCTCTTTTTTTGAATACAGTAAATGCGAGAATTTGAAAAAGCACAAAATAGACGATAATCATAATAATAGAAAACGGGAGCGTCATTCCATCGACCATTGGAATTCCTTCAAAATATTGCATTAGGTCTGTATTCGCAAACAAGCTATATTTAGCCCAAGCAAATTTCATGGCAAGTAATCCAGTCAATGATGCACCCGTAAACATGAGAAAAATCGACAAACCAATCGCAAGAGAACTATTTCTGAACACGGCAGAGATCATAAACGCCATTGTCGCAAGCATAATCATATTAATAGACTTCATCGCGTAAAAAAGGACCAGATGTAAAGCCATGCTCTGTTCATTAATTTTCCCATCATAATAATTCAAGTACGGAACAGAAGTCTCTGGTGTACCAAATAAAATAACGCCAAGAAGAGAGGAATAAACAAATAAAACACTTAGTAACATCAACACAAACACAATCACAGCCATATATTTAGAAGCAAGAATCTTTCCTCTATCAATGGGTCTTATTAGTAGAAGCTTAATGGTTCCCCAATTAAACTCAGAAGAGACAATACCTGCAGCAATAATAATCGCAAATAAACCAGCGAATTGTATCATGTTAGCAGCGTCCCCTACAAATCCCCACACAGAGTACTCTGCATTTGGTGAGATATTATGTTCAATTCGATATTTTTTGACGGCAATATCTCTTTCTAAATATAAAAGCTCATTTTTAGGTACATTCTCCATTTCCTTTAGTTCATTTTTTCCTTCCATAATTTCGGTTTGTAGAACTTGCTTCCAATTTTCACTACCAGCATTTCCAGCTTGGTTTTCCTGATATTTCAGAACACCCCCAGCAACCGAAACCATTAATAGAAGTAGCCCCATCATGACGTACGTCCCTGGCCGGACAAAAATCTTCATTAACTCATTTTGCAGCAGCTTTAACATGGACAGCATCCTCCTTTTTTTCCGTAACCTCTAAGAAACGATCTTCTAGCGTTTTCGTTATTTCTTTGATTCCATAAATTTGAACCCCAGCTGCAACTAGCTCTCTCACTACGTAAGGAATCTCTTCTTTCTTCAATGGTGCAGCAATACCATTTTCGATCATTCGAAGCTTCAAATTTGGAAAAATTCGATTCAAGCTCTCTTTTGCTTTCTTTTTAGGCGCAACCTCTATCTCATATGTTTTCTCAGCATCATTCACAAAGTTATCTACTAACTGAACATCTATGAGTTTTCCATTTTGAATAATGCCAATTCGGTCGCACATCATTTCCATTTCTGAAAGCAAATGACTAGATACAATAACCGCCATGTCTTTTTCACGAGCCAGCATTCTTAAATGATCCCTTATTTCACGAATACCAGCAGGATCTAAGCCATTTGTCGGTTCATCGAGAATGAGAACCTTTGGATCGTCTAAAAGAGACTGTGCAAGCCCAAGTCTTTGCCTCATTCCAAGTGAATACGTCTTTACCTTGTCGTCAATTCTGTCAGTTAACCCGACCAATTCCACCACTTCATCAATCTTTTCTTTACTTACCTCTTTAGACATGCGAGCAAAATGCAGAAGATTTTGATAGCCACTTAAAAATTTATACATCTCTGGATTTTCAACGATGGCTCCGACCTGACTAACAGCTTTTTCAAAATCATTTTTTACACTATACCCTGAAATTTTTATATCGCCTGATGAAATGCCAATTAGTCCGACAATCATTCTAATCGTGGTCGTTTTCCCTGCACCATTTGGACCTAGGAAGCCAAATACCTCCCCTTGATTTACCTCAAAGCTTAATGAATCAATAATGGTTTTTCCCTTTATGATCTTTGAAACATTCTGAATTTCAACAACTCCAGCCATTTTCTTCACTCCTTTATCCCTTCGATACTCCCAGTGTATTCCAGAAAAGTCATACCCAATAGTGACCAATGGTAAAGGAAAAGTCATAATTATTTTTAATGCGCCCGTTTAGCGACGTATGGAGCTACACATCTGTACTCATCGAGAATATAAATTGATAATAAAAAAACGCTTAGAAAAATTTCCCTAGGCGTTAAAAAGCTATCTATTTATGTTCATTCCTGATTTTAAACAAACCCTTCATCTTTTGCTTTATTTGCTGCTTCTCTTCTCCCCTTAACTTCCAGCTTCGCATAAATATTCGAAATGTAGTTTTTTACGGTTCCACCACTTAAAAATAAGCGCTCAGATATATCGCTATTTCTTAAGCCTTTTGCAAGGAGCTTTAATACCTCTACTTCCCGTTCGCTTAGACCATACAGTTGGATAAGATGTTGTAGTCGATCTTCGTTATGGACGGATGGTACTTCTTCTTCCTTGTGAACTTGGTTATTAATGAGGCTTGCTGCCATTTCTTTTGTGATGAGCGTACCACCAGAATGGACTAGTCGAATACTGCTTGCTAGACTTCGGGGGTGCAGCGATTTGAGTAAATATCCTTCCGCTCCATTTGCTAACGCAGATACTACATAATCCACATCTTTATAGGATGTAAGAATCATAACCTTTATTTGTGGCCATTTCTCTTTAATTACTTTCGTGGCCGTCACCCCATCCATGTTCGGCATATTAATATCCATCAACACCACGTCTGGTCCTACGCTTTCACATAATTTCACCGCTGCATTCCCATCCTCCGCAAGCCCCACAACTGTCAACTGTTCTTCCATATTTAAGACGATGCTTAAACTTTCCCTAATCAGTTCTTGATCATCTACAATTAATACTTTGATATCCTTCAACCTCATAACCTCCGAAATGGAATTTGACATGATACCTTTGTTCCTTGATTTTTGATAGAGATGACATGTAATTCACCATTTAATGCATTCAATCGTTCTTTCATAGACGCTAATCCAAATCCATATTTCACTTTATCTGTCCCTACACCATTATCCTCCATGATTAATTTGACTTCATAGTCCAAAAAAGAAAGAGTAATAACAATGTCTGTCGCATTTCCATGCCTTTTTGCATTGGTTAACCCCTCTTGAAGACAACGGAGAAGGGCCATTCTTATTGAATGCTGTAATACATATTCCTCGCCCACTATTTCGAAGGACACCTTAGTATTGGTATATTGAGAAAACTCATCAATAATGGCAGAAAAATTACTTATCAGAGAAATATCTGTTTCCGTTCCGATTTCATGAATTGTCTCCCTAATCTGGTCTAGGTTTACTGAAGCGTAATGGCGGAGCTCCTCAATCTTTTTCCTTGCTTCAGGAGTATTCGAATCCATCAAATACAATACGGCGTCCAACCCTAAAATATAGGAAATAAACGAATGTCCAAGCGTATCGTGTAAATCTCGTGCCATCCGGTTTCGTTCTTCTACAAGAGTAACAGCCTCAATTTGCTTAGCATATTGAACAAGTGATTGATTTTGTTCTTCTATAATTCTATTTAAATTTTCCGTATTTCGATACGCCTTGATAATTAAATTAAAGCCAAGTCCTATCATCATTAAAAACCAATGATTAAAAATATAAAAAAACGGACTCTCGCTCACCATTATGCCTCTTACCATAAATTGTATAAAAGGGAAAAATATTATAATTGCTATTAGCCAATAATGCCGTTTCTCAAGATGCAAAGCAATCGTTAACATTGAAGTAATAAACAGGTACGTATAGCTATCATTCATCTGCATAACATAAAAAATCGTTAACGATCCAGTTAACAGCAGTTCCGCAAAGCAAAAATACATACTTCTTTTAAATATATGAGGAATCCAAAAACAGATAGGCACGACCATGGCCGCGATTGACCATATCACAACTAATCCAAAGTGAGCAATCGTGTCCTTTTCCGTATACAACTCCATCAGGGCAATCACATAAAAAAAGAATCTGAAACAAAACATCACGCTTTCTACTAAAAACGATAGCTTCTCAACACCTCTTAATTTCCCCAATTTACACCACCTAATATAAATAAGCACTAAACACTCGTGATTTACATCATGAGTGTTCAGTAATCCAGTGTATTTTTCTTAATATTATGGCTTCTATTGCAATTTGTCACTTAAAAAAATGTAAATTCTTATTGGACCTTATGAATAAACCACATTCTTTTATCCAACACAATCGAAGCTATTTCATTGCCAAGCTTAACGTAATTCCATGCTGAACCTTTATTACTAAAAATAATAATCGTTAAGTCTTTTTCCGGATAATTCACTAAGCCTGATCTCAATCCAGGTAATGAGCCACCGTGCCAAAATTCTTTTTCATTGAATGACAAAAAGCTATCTGCTACATACCATCCATACCCGTACCCTATAAGCTGAGGTTTAATATCAATACCAGAAGTTGTCATTTTTGACTTTTGTTTTTCGGAAAGTACTAAATCTTTTTCTATAGCGGACATATACTTGGCTAAATCTTTCTTCGTTGACGCCACACTCCCACATGCAAACAGCAAGCTAGGATGTAGATTTTCCGTAAATTTTCCGCTTTCATATCCTTTTACTTTTACCTCATCGACATTCTCTTCATTTAATACAAACGTTTCATTCATTCCAGCTGGTTTAAAGATATGATTTTGTAAATAGGTGCTGTAGTCTTCCCCTGATACTTTTTCAATCACTTTTCCAAGCAAATAATAATCTGAGCTAATGTAAGCATACTTCTCACCTGGCTTTGATTTCAGCGGTTCATTTTTAAAGCTATTGATGATTTCTTCCTCCGAATGGGGCTTCGTATAACTATTCTTGATTTCCTCCACTTCCAAGAAATCGGTTAATCCTGAGCTATGATTTAATAATTGATGCAGTGTAATCTCATTGGCATGAGGCAACTCAGGCATATATTTCGATAACAAATCGGTAACAGCTAGCTTTCCTTGCTCCTCCAGCTGTAAAATCGCCACCGCTGTCATCGACTTTGTGATAGATCCTATCGGAAATAATTGATTATTCGTAAAAGGTACCTTATTTTCCTTGTCCGCTAATCCATATGATTTATTAAAAATCACCTCACCCTTATGAAGCACAAGCACAGATCCATCGAATTTTTCTTCTTTCGAAAACTGTTTCATATATTCATTGAGCTTACTTTCTTCGCTCCCTTTTAAATTAGAATGCTTTGTGCTCCCAAAAACAAAAGCAACGGACATCAAAAGAACAATAAGACTTACAAAGCTAACTCCCACAATCTTTAATGCACGAATCATTTTCTTTCCCCCTGTCAAATCACTTTTTGTATCTCTATTATGAAAAAATAAAGTCATCTTCATAAGTGAAGAATGGTCATATGTTTTCATGTATTCAGTCATATAACAGTCACAAGATGGTTGGAAAATGAGTAGCTAACTTCCCCCGGCACACATAAAAAAAGAAGGAACATTTCTGCTCCTTCTCAACATCTTATTCAGATACTTTAATCGTATTAATGCCTTGTCCTTGTCTCATGTTTAGAGCATGCTCTAAGCCTTCTGTTACTTTACCAAACACAGTATGCACGCCATTTAGATGTGGTTGAGGCTCATGAACGATAAAAAATTGACTTCCACCTGTATCTTTACCTGCATGTGCCATAGATAGAGATCCTGCTTCATGTTTATGTGGATTCCCTTCTGTCTCACATTTAATGGTATAACCAGGACCACCTGTACCATTTTTATTAGGGCAACCACCTTGGCTCACAAAGCCTGGGATTACGCGATGAAAGTTCAATCCATCATAAAAGCCTTCATTTGCTAATTTTTCAAAGTTAGCTACTGTACCAGGAGCTTCCTCAGGGTATAATTCAAAGCTAATTTTATTACCATCAGTCAATTCTATGTAACCTGTTTTAGTCATTAAAAAACATCTCCTTTTATGTAAGTTTTATTCAAGCCTATATTAACACTAAAGATAAGGTAAAGAAAAGCAGATACGCTCGCACATGCTAAAAAGCTAGATTCACCAGTTCGTTTTATAGCCATTGTGATGCGATTTATGCCAATGCCAAGCATCCTCAATGATTTCTATTATACTTTCTCTAGCTGGAGTCCAGCCTAATAGATTCTTTGCTTTCTCCGAAGAAGCAATGAGCGTACTAGGATCACCGATTCTGCGCTCCCCGATTGTTGCTGGAATTCCATGATTCGTAACCTCCCTAGCTGCCTCAACCATTTCCTTCACAGAATAGCCTTGGCTACTACCAAGATTAAAAATATCGCTGTCTCCGCCTCCACGTAAGTACTCAAGAGCCAATATATGAGCAGCAATTAAATCTTCTACATGAATATAATCTCTTATACACGTTCCATCCTGTGTATCATAGTCCTCTCCAAAGATGGTAATTTGACCCCGTTGCTCCAACGCTACTTGAAGAATTAACGGAACAAGATGAGTCTCTGGTGTATGGTCCTCACCAATCTCTGCTGTCTTTCTTGCCCCTGCTACATTAAAATAGCGTAACGCCACATACTTTAATCCGTATGCCTGATCGCACCATTTCATCATTTTTTCCATCATTAATTTTGTTTCGCCATATGTATTCGTTGGATTCGTCGTCATTTCTTCCGTAATAGGCATGACTTGCTGTTCACCATACACAGCCGCAGATGAGGAAAACACAATATACTGAACGTCATATTCCTTCATGACTTCTAATACAATTTGTGTGCCATATACATTGTTACTAAAATAGTCTAAAGGCTTGTCCATCGACTCACCTACAAGACTATTCGCCGCAAAATGAATCACAGCCTCAATCAATTCCTTTTGAAACACACTTTGCAGAAATTCTTTATTTCGAATATCTCCTTCATAAAATGTTGCGTTCGGATGGATCGCTTCCGGATGCCCAGTTTGTAAATTATCAACAACAACAACATCATAGCCTTTGTCGATTAATTGATACACCGCATGAGAGCCGATATACCCCGCTCCCCCTAAAACAAGAATACTCATACCCTCACATTCTTTCTTCATGATTTGTCGTCTTAAACACAATAAACTTTTGAAAAAAATAATTTAACACCGTATATAAGCCCGTACTGATAAATACCGCAATATCTGTTTTTATACTCCATGTTAACTCGCTATTACGTAACATAAATTCTACTAAATTTCGGCCAAACGTATAGGAGATAACATAACAAAATAAAATAACAGCAACAAATCGAAGCATACTTTTATAGATAGAGCTTTGACTCTTAAAAGTAAAGCTTCGATTCAACAAGAAACTGACTATCGCTCCAACAGAATTACCGATAAAGGTAGACATCCAATAGGAAAGTCCACCTAGATGTAAAAGAAGATACATAATAGACAAACCAACTATCGTATTTATCATTCCTACCAAGATGAAACGAACAAACGTATAATTCATTATTTTCCCTTTAAGATTGCTTTTTTAGGATGATTGACGATGTTATGTCTGGAAAGTAAGATCGTTTTTTTAGACTGATTGACGATGTTATCCCTTGAAAAAGTATCCATTTCAATCGCAAATCTTGGACGTCTTTTCACCTCTTGGTATATTTTCCCAACATATTCTCCTATCATCCCGGTTCCCATTAATTGCAATCCTCCTACAAACCAAATCGAAATCATTAGTGAGCTCCAACCTGATTCAGTTTGTCCAAAAAACTTTTGAACTAGCGTATAGCTACCTATAACGACACTAAAGATGACCGCTAAAAATCCTAATAAAGTAACAAGTCGAATAGGCGTAATACTAAATGATGTAATGCCATCTAGGGCAAAGGATAACATTTTCTTTAACGGATATTTCGATTCTCCGGCTACTCTCTCTTTTCGATCATAATACACTTTTGTTGAGGTAAACCCTACTTGAGGAACGAGTCCCCGGAGAAATAAATTCGTCTCTTTATATCTGAACAGTTCGTCTAAAGCTCGTTTGCTCATCAAACGAAAATCTGCATGATTAGGCACTAGCTTGATTCCTATCTTGTCCATACAGCGATAAAATCCCAAAGCAGTCGTCCGTTTAAAAAACGTATCCGTATCACGACAATCTCTAACACCATAAACAATATCAAAGCCTTCTAAATATTTCTCGATAAAAGTACGAATCGTTTGGATGTCATCCTGTAAATCTGCATCAATCGATATTACACAGTCTGATTGTTTATTCGCTGTTTGGAGTCCAGCCATAAGTGCATTTTGATGTCCTACATTCCTTGCTAATTTTATCCCAGTAATAAGAAAGTTTTTCGCACTTTCCTCTTCAATTAATTCCCATGTTCGATCTTTGCTTCCATCATCAACAAAAAGAATTCTACTTTCCTTTGAAATGAGAGAATCACAAATCAAATCACGTACGGTTTCAGATAACTGTGCAGTCGTTTCCAACAACACCTCTTCCTCGTTGTAACAAGGAACAACAACTGTTAATATAGGCTTGTTCATCTATTTTAGGCGAGGGGACCCCCACTTCTAAACGATAGCGTAAGTAGAGAGGAATCGCCCTTCCTCCTTTCTACAAGTAGAGTGTTTGCATACTCCACTCTTCTTAGTTTTTTGTAGCTGGCAGAAGCATGAATTTTGGTTCCATCTAGTAGGCGAATATCAAAATACCCACTACTACGTCTGCCAAAAATAAAGCATTCCTGTCCTTCGTACAGTACCTTATCAAACAACTGGAATCCTTTGACGAAGCGTACCGCCTTGTTAGATTTTCGTTTTCCACCTTTCGAAATGGTCGCTTTATGTAATTGCCGATTGTTTTTGCGAACAAATTTCCATTGAAACGTAGTGTCCGTTGGTTTCGCTAATGGATGCCCACTGATGCAACGGGCATCTACCGCATGTTGCTTTGGCAATTTGTGAGTGATACGAGTGTTTTTCGTGATGTATCCATAGGTGAGTTGAATATACGGATACCTCTCCTTTAATCTGTTGTAAATGAACCAACGCATCACCGTCATCTGCGAAGCATCTCGTAAAGATGGCCTTTTTCGTTGAATCGTATGCTCCCATCCTTTTTGATGGATTTCGTTGTGACAGGTTTCGCAAAGCGTAATCAAATTGTCGGGAGAATCCCCGCCTGTCTTACGGCTTTCGATATGATGAACATTGAGAATCTTGTCCTTCTTTTTGCCTTGGCAACGTTGACAGAGATGACCGTCACGAAATAACACGTATTCCCGCACATTCCAAAAGCTCATTTGGTCGCCTTGTTGATAGTCCTTTCCTTGAATAGAAGGATTTTTCAGAAGCTGTGTATCAAACTGAGCGACTTCTACAATAATCTTGCTGACAGGCAGAATCTTATGAATCTCCTGAACCATTTTGATATGCGAATTGACTTTATGTTGCATCGAAGGAGCCAACCATCCTGTCGGCTTTTTGCGATTCAAAAATCGAGCTTGTCGATAGCGAGTCGTGCGGTTTCTTCTGGCTCTTCGAAATTGCAAGCGAGTCGCCAACAATTCCTGAATGTCAGTGCGGAGTTGTACTTCTCCTTCTAATAGCACTTGTTTTTCGGTAGAGGCAGACAGACCAACGTGCTTGGTTCCCGCATCCACCCCTAACGAAATGGGTTGCTTGTACCCACTGCTTCCATAGAGCAGTTGAATCGTAAAAGGCGTTCTTTTGAACACTTTGGCTTTTTGTTGTTTTAACAATATTCTTGCTTTACGTGAGGAACAAGGCATAAGCGGTTCTCCATGTTGATTCAATACGTACACGAACATAGCGTGTACCTCCTTTCAGGAGTTATTTACCCCATACCCAATGTTGGAAAGGCTTGTTAGGTCTACAGCACCGATCCTACCCATCAGAGCTTTTAACCATAGACGACAGGGCTACAGACTTGGGGAGCATCCATAGGTGTCATGACCAATCCAACGTAGTCTGCAAAAGACGGAGGGTAGTCAACAAGAGCTTTTGCAAGCCCCCACTTCAAGCCTCAAAATAAGCTAAGTGTTGGGTTATTGACACTAAAACTCTCCTCGTATCACCGTTATTGTACTTCGTAAAGGTAAATTCTCCAGGCAGAATCTTTGTCATCAAAAGCTTTCTTAAATAGTAGTCCATTGCTCTTAGCATTCACGATTGGGACAGCCGAAAAAATATATTTCCCACCCATACTTTTAAATACTTCCGTATTAAGATCTAAATGCTGAATTTTCTTTTTAGAATTCTTTCGATAATCATATTTCTTCCCTAATTCATCGACAAAAATATAGCATCTGCCACCCCAAGTATCAAAATATTTCTTCAACACAGCGTTCTTATCTAACTCCGAAGCAATAATTTTTCGAAATTGATGCTTATACTCTAATGGATAAAAATTATTATATGTATCAAGGGTGTAAAATCCATTATACTGCGCAATTGCCGGATGAATGCCAATGCTTGCTACACGATAGCTGCTTTTAGATGCTCCGATATATTGATCAATCTCGTTAAATTGAGATGTTGCATAAAATTGTTTAAAAGATGGTTTTCCCGCGCTTCTATATTTAATTTCTTCATTTGCTCCAAATAAGACGATTATTTGGACAATCAGACAAAGCTTAACAAACCTCTGCCCATTCTTACCCAAACGCCAAAGCATAAACAATCCGACTGCAAACATCAGATAAATAAGTAAAGGTCTTAAAAAATGAAAGCGTGCGAAGTTAAACGTATTTAATAATTGGAACTGCTCTTTTAAAGGTGCCCAGCCTTTAAAAAACCAAAATGCGTACCAAACGGAAAGAATAGCATTCAAAAGAAATAAGTATAGATAGCGTTTTTCAAGTGTACCTTTCATTTTCCCCTTCAATGCCCATAACGCAATAAACGAAAGCGGCACAATGACAAGTGTATGAAGCGTCATTACATGATTATGTCCAAGAAAATAATTTTTAAAAATTAAACGAATGGTACGCCAAAATCCTAATGTAGACATGATGAATTCACTTCTACTTGTCGGAGCTTCAGGAAAGACTAACGAGTACACAAGTCGATACTCAATTAACAAATAAACCGCTGTCATCGTCGCAATACTGCCAAAGAAAATCCCATTCCAGTTCTTTTTAACAAGCAAATCCCTTAGCCACAATAATCCCATGGCAACGAGGAAAAAGAAAAACCCTAACACAAAGCTCGAATAGAGCGGCAACAGAATAAGCGTCATCCATTCCTTCCAGGAGTATTTTCCACTTCTAATATTTAAAAAGGCCCATAGCGCAAGCGGCATACCAAGAGTACTTAACATACCAGATGGCCAAAATGGAGTTAGCGCAAAGGCAAGTGCTACCCAAACTCGAATTACATCGCCATCTTTCGCCTTAATGAAATGATGCCTTAAAAGAAGATACATACCTACAAAGGCTACAACCCTAGTAATACTTTGACTTATTGCATAAGCCAACATGGAAGGAAAGAGATGATGCAACCACTGTATCCCACTAAATTCTGTACCGTATGTATTACGGGGAATGCCGTTCATGACTTGTGAGATGACAGAGTTAATATCGCCAAATAATTGTCCACTATCTTTTACGGTTTTATACCAGGCAATATTTGAATCGAGATTATCATGAACTCTAATATGAGCGTTCTCCCCTAAAATATACAGAGGAGAGACAAATAAAACTAAAAGAATAGAAGCTAGAAAAATATGCTTCGTTTCCCGACTCCAAGTCAACCATCTATTCATCCTTTTACCTCACATACATTGCTACTCTTATAGCGTTATATTTTCCTTCTTTAAAACCTGACACAAATAATGTAATAATGGCTCTTTTAATTCACTATTCTTTAAAGCATATTCAATGTTTGTTTGGATAAAGCCGAGTTTTTCCCCCACATCATATCTTGTTCCTTCAAATTTCAAAGCAAATATCCGTTGAATGTGATTCAATTCTGCTATGCCATCCGTTAACTGAATTTCTCCTCCAATGCCGCATTCTTGATTTTCTAAAATGGGGAAAATTTCTGGTGTTAAAATATAGCGTCCCATAATCGCCAAGTCAGATGGCGCTTGACCCGTATTTGGCTTTTCAACTAAGTTTCTTACTTCATACATATTACCTAGTTTTTCTAAAGGGTTGATAATCCCGTAGCGGCTTGTTTCACTATATGGCACCTGTTGAACACCGACAATGGACGAACCCGTTTTTTCATATACATTCATAAGCTGTTTAATACATGGAATCTCAGACTCTACGATATCATCACCAAGTAACACAGCGAATGGCTCATTTCCAATGAACTTGCGTGCACACCAAATCGCATGACCTAGCCCTTTTGGCTCCTTTTGTCTTATATAATGAATATTGACCATTTCCGAAACATTTCTAACACGTTCTAGAAGATCAAATTTTCCTTTTTCATAAAGCGTTTGTTCTAATTCATGGGCATAGTCAAAATGATCTTCAATGGCTCGCTTCCCTTTTCCTGTCACCACAATAATGTCTTCAATGCCAGACTGAATTGCTTCTTCCACAATATACTGAATAGTCGGCTTATCTACGATTGGGAGCATTTCTTTTGGCATAGCTTTTGTAACTGGCAGAAATCGAGTACCTAACCCCGCAGCAGGTATAATGGCCTTTTTCACTGGCTTCATAATGGACTATCCCCTCCTATTACAAGTAAATAAAAAACACAATTTCCATTTATTAACTAAATATATTTCTGATATTACTATAATTCGCCGAAAAAACAAGTCCCTCTATTCATTTCCAAGCAAACCTTTTTCAAAAAAGGGGTCCCTAACTGATGTCAATTTCGTATCGAATACATGGTTTAATACTTGCTATTTATATGCTCATCCACCCATTTATAGACATAAAACAATAACCTACTAAAATGTCAAAAAGATAAAGAAGAACAGCAAGTACTGTTATTCTTTATCTTTTTGACTATATGATATAACACTATTGATGGTTTCGAGTTACCTCTTCTAAATCACGTTTCAATCATTTCTTTATTTTTCTCGAACATTCCCAAGCACTGTGCACTAAAATACATAATGAGCTGCTATTTTCACAAATGCTTGTTCAAGATGTAATAATGCTCTCTCATCAAAATCAAATTTTGGGTGATGATGAGCATAGTGAGTCGCCTCATCCTCATTTTGTGAGCCTACTCTGAAATAAGTGCCAGGCTTTTCAAGAAGAAAATAAGAAAAGTCCTCCGCCCCCATAGATGTTTTCATTTCAACAATATTTTCTTCAGAAAATTGTTGGGCAAACAAGTTCCCGAATCGTTTCTGTTTCTTCCTCATGATTATATAAAGCAGGATAACCATTTAAATAATCGATTGTATACGTTGCCCCAAATGCCGTTGTAATTCCTTCAACAATGCTCTTCATTTGTTTTTCTATCTGGTTTCGAATATCTTCATTAAAGGTACGAACAGTTCCCTCTATCGTCGCTTTATCGGCAATCACGTTAAAGGCTGTTCCTGATTGGAACACACCAATGGTGACAACAGCAGATTGTAACGGATTGACACCGCGACTGACAATCTTTTGTAGGCTACTCACAATATCACTGCCGATGACAATGGAATCAATCGCTTCATGCGGCCTTGCGCCATGACCGCCTTTTCCTTGAATCTGGATCGCAAATTTATCTACTGCAGCCATTCGATAACCTTCACCTACCGCTATTTTTCCTATAGGTGTTTGCGAATCTAAATGGGCGCCAAATACATAATCTACACCAGCTAATACTCCATCTTCAATCATAACCTTTGCTCCACCTGGTGGCGTTTCTTCTGCCGGTTGAAAAATAAAAATAATGTTTCCTTTTAGCTGCTGACGATACTGACTTAATGCTTGCGCCGTTCCTAGCAAAGCGGCTGTATGTCCATCATGCCCACACGCATGCATGACTCCTGGATTGTGTGATTTATAGGGTACTTCTTTTTCATCATGGATGGGCAGAGCATCAAAATCTGCTCTTAAAGCAATTGTTTTCCCTGCTTGTACTCCTTCTAAAATACCAATTAAACCATATCCGCCAATATTTGTTTTTACTTCTAGGCCAAAGCTAAGCAACTTCTCTTTAATGTACTGGGCTGTCTTCTCTTCTTTAAAAGATAATTCTGGATATTGGTGCATATATCTGCGCCAGCTAACCACATCCTGATAACACTCTTCTAGCTTTTCATTTATCTCATGTACTAAAGCTTCATTCATCGTCATCTGTGCCCCCTTCTCTTAGACTTAATATGTATTCTACAGATAATACTAGTTTGATTTTTCTAAAAAATAAAGAGCAGTTTACAATAGCGGCTGCTTCTTATCATTCTTACAACTCTGGAGTTTCCGTTGGTTCATCCCCTTCATCTCATCATTCATAATTTTTCTTACTACAAGCACACTCTTACTATCCCTTCTAAATGTATAAGCGAAAAAATAACCCCAATAAAAGAAGCAATTGAAATAAACTCTTTTATTGAGGTTGTCCTATATTCATGTACAATTATTTAACTGGTAATAACTCACTTTCTATCACCCATTTATGATTTTTCACTTCTTCTCCGCCGTTCATTGGTGTAAAGTCAACCATATACACAGTTGTTTCTTCAGCTGAATCAATTTTAGCGGTCGTACCCTCCATACCTTCCATATGGGTTGCATTTATAATAACTTCTGCTCCCGGTTCTAACGGCGCATCACCTGCATCTTGTAGCTCTTCATGAGTCACCCATTTATAATTTTCTACTCTTTCTTTACTAGATTTCGGCGTATACGAAATCATATAAACAGTAGTATCATAAGCACCTACAATTGTTGCTTTAGCGCCTTCCATTCCTTCCATGTGATTTGCTTTGATAAAAGCTTTACTTCCAACTTCATAGGTTGGACCCTCTGCTACTTTCAAATCTTGAGGAACTTCACCTGAAACAGGCATGTCTATATTACTCTGATCATTACCATCTATGCTTTCAGTGCTTTCTGTACTTCCCGTACTTCCTGTACTTTCAGTGTTTGCCTCATTAGTTGAGCAAGCACCTAGTACTAAGAAAAGAGCTGCAAGTAACGATAACATCATGAACATTTTCATTCTACTTTTTAACATGTAAATTAATCCCTCCTTTTTTACATATTATACCATCTGTATGTATAAAAACTATGAAACAAACACTCTATTTTTATTTTTCTCTAACAAGGAGTATTTCTTTATACACCGTATCTCCTCAAAGTATAACTGCACAAAACGATAACATCATGGACATTCTCATTCTGTTTCTCATCATCTCAATGATTCCCCCTTTCCCTTTTGGCATATCATACCAATAAAATATGCAGAAATTATGGAGAGTCCATTAGATCACATTTCCGTTCAATCCGAAACAAAAAGACTATCCTTTGCTGGACAGTCTTCGTACCGAACTATTTGATTCATTATGTTTAAATACTTTTAGCCCCTAAATATCTTTTAGACCAATAGCTATTATCCATGGAGCTAATACTCACGCCCTTTGATGAGGAACTATGGATAAACTGATCATTCCCTATGTAAATCCCTGCATGTGAAGCACCAGGTTTATACGTTTCAAAAAAGACTACATCACCAACTTGTGGTTTAGAAACCTTTGTTCCTTTTTTATAAATTTCCGAGACTGTTCTTGGTAGATTAATATTGGAACTTTTACTAAATACGTAATTAAGGAATCCACTGCAATCAAAGCCTTTTGGCGTACTTCCCCCCCATACATATGGTACGTTTAAATATTTTTTCGCCTCTTTGACCAGCTCAGCCGACGAAGCTGTAGATGCTTTTTTTACCGTAGCAGCTTTAGCTGTTTGCTTTTTAACACCTAATGCTTTATATGTACTTGTCCCTACAATGCCATCTGCTTTTAAACCCTTAGCTTTTTGGAACTTTTTCACTGCATTTCTAGTAGCTGTTCCAAAATAAGTAGTCGTTTTTGCATCTTTGAAATACCCTTTATCCTTTAATACCAGCTGTAGTTGTTTTACATCCGTATGTTTCATCTTATATTTTAATGTTCGATCTCCTAATGCAGCATCGCTAACAATCGGATTCGAAAATAACAACCCTGCCACAACAAATGATGCGATGATTTTTTTCATTTATGTTTCCCCCGAGAATCTCTTTTTTTTACATAGTAACACGCTAAAGTAACACCCATATGTAGTTTGGGTAACAATAACATTACAAAATTGTGCAAAAAGCATGAAGATAAGACATTATTCGAGAAACTTCCACTATTTTTTTTTTAATAGAGCGGTCTGAATTTCCATTAAATCCACAATTTTTTCAACCTTTTGGAGTAGAATACAAGTATTAGATGGAAAATAGGTGAACGATAAGGATATGGTGAGATTGTCCTCAAACGAGATTTACCTAGAGAAGAAAGACAAAAGTATGTCAAGATTATAGTTGAAGAATCGAATCGTTTATCTGACTTAATTAAACAGCTATTTGAACTAGCTAAAATTGATCAAAATTCCTTTGATATTCAAAAAACTAGCATCCATCTGTATCCGTTTTTTTCGAAAATCGAGGAGAAGCTTTCACCTGCTTTTCATGAGAAAAACATAAATTTTCAAGTAATTTGTTCAATGGAAAGGATATTCCATTAACCCCAAAAGAATTTGCTATGATGAACCTATTTCTGAGCCACCAAAATAAAGTATTTTCTAGAAAGCACTTAATTACATCTATTTGGGGCCATGACGTGGCGACTGAGGATCGTACGATTGACTCGCATGTTAGAAATGTACGGGAGAAACTCCGCAAAGCCGGTTTCCCCGTTGATGATTTTTTGCAAACCGTATGGGGTATTGGATATAAATGGACCAGAAAGGATTCTAAATAGATATGATGGAGTTTCTATTTGATTGGTTCCCTAATCATTGGTTATTGATAGCTCTTCTAAGTATAGGACTGAACATCGTAATTGCCATTATAGGAGTACTGCCGAGTGCTTTTATTACAGTAGGTACTGTTGGATTTTTTGGATTTAAGGCTGGACTAATGGTTTTGATTATAGGAGAAGCAGCGGGGGCTATTGTTAGCTTTATCCTTTATCGAAAGGGCATACATAAATTATCAACCTATCCCAAAATCAATTCTTTTGAAAACAAGTTTTTAAAAAGATTAAAAAGCATTGGCGGAATGACTGCCTTTTGGATTGTCATTCTATTAAGAATTATCCCTTTCGTCCCTTCTGGTGCTGTCACGCTCACAGCGGCTCTTAGCAAAATAAAGCTTTTCTCTTTTAGCATAGCAAGCACTTTAGGGAAAATTCCCTCCTTATTGATTGAGGCCTATTCTATCAATCATGTGCTGGGCTTAACATTCGAATGGCAGCTAGTGATTATACTTGTAGTGTGCATTCTATTTCTTTTATATTTCTTTTAGAGAAAAGGCACTTCCTAACTCTTCGAATGAAAACTCATCTATTTCTCGCCTAAAAGCTGAGGGCCCGTCAACGATAAAGACTGGCCCTCACTTTATTACAACTCTGATGTTTCTGTTGGTTTATATCCTCTATTCAAATAATATGCTTGTCCTAATTTGAAATAGCAGTATCCTAATATCCTAGCTTCTTAAAGAGAAATTAATCTTTATTTATGTTTTGGATGATTAATTGTAAAAAGTCTGAACTAATCAAAAGAGCAGGAAGAAGTATTATTACAAAGATAACAAGGGCATTCGAACCAACAACTATACGAAATATTTTTTTTATATTCATGACAATCCCAACTTTTTTCACTTTTTAGGCTAGCTTGTCCTTTTTAAAAGGGTGTTCAAGGCAGGTGCACCGACTTAATATGAGTAAGATTCAAAAATACAGATTCTCCATTCGCAACCGATATTTCAGCCAGATTATTCTCTACCTTTTTTAACAATCCAAATTTCGCATCATTGTCTCCACCATCGAAAATGACAAGTTTCCCTTCTTCCTTCTTTAGCTGATTTTCAAAGAATGACTGTGCTGGAACGTTTGAAGAGCTACTAAGCAGGCTTTCGTTACTAATGGTATAAGGATTGACATTTGAATGGTGCGGGATTAACCATTTTAAATGGCTCAGCGAAATAAACATTGTTTTATATACTGGTGAGTAAAAGACAAAGTAATCATGTAGAATCTCCATCACATATCCGTAGAATGGTAGTTTCCCTGCAACAAAAATTTCAACAAACGTACCTTTTGTATTTCTTAAAATGGTACGAGTAGTCATAGGTTCCACCTCATCAGCTATCGATGCTACAGTGGGACTCGGAACATATTCAGAAGGATCTGTATTCCGTTGAATTCTACTCACATGCAATAAAGGAATATAAATATACTTTCGACCATTAAATACCACTAAAATATCTTGTCCTGTGTCGATGAGAATACCGTTAAAAAACTTCTTTCCTGGTAAGTGTACAGAAACTTGTTGATCTATTAATAACTCTACATTCTTCAAGAAAATATCTACCTCCGTTTATAATAGGTTTAATTAAGCAAAAACCATTTGAACCCAATAATATAGTAAAAACAACGTAACAACGGTGGTTAAAGGGATGACAGCCAACGATATGCGTAAATAATCTTTCCATTTCTAGTATATAAATATTCGGAATATTCCAATAGTTTCTAGTTATTCATACATTCTTTTCATTTTGTATGTTAATCCCTTTGATACAACTATCTTGCTAGAGACTAACAACTATACTTAAAACGTAATCTTTTTCAAACGTTTAAGTAGACTAATGAAGGTAGAAAAAGGTATGTAAAGGTGATTGTTGAAGAATCCAATTATCTATCTAATAAAAAAGAAAAACTCCTTAGAAGATTCAATGTATCTGTGAACCTTCTAAGGAGTTTTAACATGAGCTGCTTATTATTAAAATGAGTGTACCAATTATCCAAGTGCAACATCTAAAATCATCATTACCGTAAACCCAATCATCAAACTAAGCGAAGCGAGATCTGTATTCCCCTTTTCCTGTGAACCTGGAATTACCTCTTCGGCTACTACGAAAATCATCGCACCTGCAGCAAAGCTTAATGCATATGGCAACAACGGTTCAATAAAGACAACGGATGCCGCTCCAATCATCGCAGCAATCGGCTCCACCATTCCTGAAAATTGTCCATACATAAAGCTTCTTCTACGTGACATTCCATCCCGTCTAAGCGGCATAGATACCGCTACACCTTCTGGAAAGTTTTGAATCCCGATTCCAATCGCTAATGCAATCGCCCCTGTTAATGATGCGGACTCAAATCCAGCTGCTACTGCTCCAAAAGCTACCCCAACCGCTAGTCCTTCTGGTATGTTGTGCAAAGTAATCGCGAGAACAAGTAAGGTGCTTCGTTTTTTATTCATAGGATGAATACCTTCTGCACTTTCCAACGGCTTATTCGGGTGTAAATGTGGAAGAACTTTATCGATACTTAATAGAAAAAGACCTCCTAATAGAAAGCCTACTGCTGCTGGCACCCAAGCTGGAGTAGATGAGCCTTCAGACATTTCAATAGCTGGAGCAAGGAGAGACCAATAGCTCGCAGCAATCATCACACCCGCTGCAAAGCCTAACATACTATCTAAAAACTTCTGATTGACATTCTTCGTTGTAAAGACTAGCGCTGCTCCCAGGGCTGTCATTCCCCACGTAAATAGAGTTCCAATAAGAGCCTGATAAACGGGAGCAAGGCTAGCAAACCATTCAAACATTTTATCCCTTCCTCCTTACTACTGAAAACTACATAGTTCAATTTATATAAAATAGTACAGGAAAATTCAACTACTATGTTTCTTAGATCACTCTTTTACTATAGAAAATTAAAAAATAATATTCTATCTATCATATATGTAAAGACGTAATTGTTCAATGACACACAAACGGGATAAAAAAATAAACTAAAAAAACTCGTAGTGAAGAAAAATCTTTACTACGAGTTTTTACCATTAAATTATTTTTTATCCTTGATGCTGCTCATGACTAGGGCTTTCTTCGGAAGGTCCCGCTACAGCAGTATATGCATAATAAGCACCGACAACAACCACTACATAAACAATAGCGGATAGCACCCATTTTTTCATATCACATATCTCCTTATAATTTTACTCGTTGCAATCGCAATGCATTCAATACAACCGATACAGAACTGAATGCCATCGCAGCCCCTGCAAGCCACGGAGCCAAAAATCCAAGAGCTGCAATCGGGATTCCAATTGTGTTATAAGCAAGAGCCCAGAAAAGATTTTGCTTGATATTTCGTATTGTTTTATGGCTCATGAAAATAGAATCAGGAATACTATTTAAATCGCCACGAATTAACGTAATATCAGCTGCCTCCATCGCCACATCTGTTCCTGTTCCAATCGCCATCCCAATGTCAGCGATTGCTAGGGCTGGTGCATCATTAATTCCATCCCCAACCATCGCCACTTTCTTCCCTTGTTGTTGCAGCTTTTTCACTTCTTCTGCTTTTCCTTCCGGCAAGACTTCAGCAATGACATTCTGAATTCCTGCATGCTCTGCAATAGCACGAGCTGTTGCTTCGTTGTCTCCGGTAATCATAATCACTTCAAGCCCTATCTCTTTCATTCGCTTAACAGCCTGAGTGGATGTTTCTTTAATCGTATCAGCGACGGCAACAAGACCCGCATAAGCTCCATCAACCGCAGCTAACATCGCTGTTTTCCCTTGCTTTTCAAGACCTGCCATTGTTTCTAATGCAAGCTCAATGTCAATATTGTACTTTTTCATTAAACGGCGTGTGCCGACTAGGATTTCTCTTCCATCAACAACAGCCTTAATTCCATATCCGGTAATCGATTCAAACTCGGAAACATCCTTTAGATTGATTGACTTTTCCTTTATTCCTTCCACAATAGCCTGTGCTAGTGGGTGCTCCGATTGCTTTTCAGCAGAGCCAACTAGTGATAAAAATTCTGCTTCATCCCCGTCTGTCATCACATCCGTAAGAACAGGCGCCCCGTTTGTAATCGTTCCTGTTTTATCCAAAATCACCGTATTGATTCGGTGGGTCATTTCCAAATGCTCTCCACCTTTAAACAGAATCCCAAATTCTGCAGCACGTCCAGAACCTGCCATAATTGATGTTGGCGTTGCAAGACCTAGAGCACATGGACAAGCAATAACAAGAACCGCAATTAATTTTTCTAGAGCTTGAGCAAAGTTTCCTGGAGCGACCCATAGATACCAGATAAAAAACGTAATCACTGCAAGTGCTACAACAATCGGGACAAAAATACCGGAAATTGTATCAGCTAAACGTTGAATCGGTGCTTTTGACCCTTGAGCTTCTTCTACCACTTTAATAATTTGTGATAGGGCGGTTTCTTTTCCTACTTTCGTTGCTTTCATTTTAATAAATCCATTTTTGTTTATCGTAGCACCAATAACGGTATCTCCTACCGTTTTATCTACTGGAACACTTTCTCCTGTAATCATTGATTCGTCAAGGGCAGAACTCCCTTCAAGAACGACACCATCAACAGGAATTTTCTCCCCTGGTTTGACGAATAACATATCTCCAGCTATAACCTCTTCTAATGGAATTTCTATTTCTTCTCCATCACGCAAAACAGTGGCTGTTTTCGCTTGCAAGCCCATCAGCTTTTTAATTGCTTCTGAGGATCTACCTTTTGCTTTTGCCTCAAACACTTTACCGAGAAGGATTAATGTAATTAAAACCGCACTCGTTTCAAAGTAAAGACCAACAGAATGGGCGCTATTTCCAATTGTTTGAATGGATAAATATAAACTGTAGAAATAAGCCGCTGACGTACCGAGAGCAACGAGTACATCCATATTGGCACTTTTATTTTTTAGTGCTTTGTATGCTCCTACATAAAACTGCTTACCGATATAAAATTGTACCGGTGTCGCTAACGCCATTTGCACCCACGGGTTCATGAAAGCATCCGGAACATATAAAAAGGAAGTAAAACTAAAATGGCCAACCATCGCCCAAAGAAGTGGAAGAGATAAAATCATTGAGAAGAGAAACTTGCCTTGTTGCTTTTCAATCTCTCTCTGACGATAGTCGACTGCCTCTTGTTCATTTTCCTCGCTTTTTATGATAGCTCCATAGCCTAAATTTTCAACTTTATGCACCATATCATTCAACGAAACATCGGTTGGATTGTATTCAACCGTTGCTTTTTCAAGCGCTAAATTGACCGTTGCGTTCATAACGCCATCCATTTTATTAAGTCCCTTTTCAATTCGAGTCGCGCAAGCAGCACATGTCATACCAGTCAAAACTAATTCTCTTTTTTCCGTCACCACATCATAGCCAAGATCTCTCACTTTTTGCCCAATATCAGTCGAAGAAATGGCCGCAGCGTCGAATTTCACTGTTGCTTTTTCAAGGGCTAGATTGACATTCGCTTCCTGTACACCATCCATTTTATTTAATCCTCTTTCAATTCTATTCGCACATGCCGCACACGTCATGCCTGTTACTTGAAAATGGTTTTCCGTCATTTTTTCACTCATCGTTTATCACCTCATACCCATACGGGGTATATTTTTTTTAAAAAGAGAGAACGTGTGACGAGCACGTTCATTCTTATTTTTAAAAGATAAAGTATAAAATCTTCGATGCGTACCGGTGTCTAGCTCAAGAAGCCCAGCGTCTAACGGACTTCCCGCTCCTCCTTACGATAAGTCAACATCGACGCTCGCGCTCGTTCCTGTTTCCTTTATCTCGGTTTAATGAACACAGACTAAGACCGCCACGTCCTTATGTCTTCGTCTGTGTGACCCACATCGTGTGGGCCTCAGTCCATACGTCGCTGAACGGGTGCCTTCCGCTTTTCTCCTAGTTTACATCGTAGCCTTGATCATCAATGGTTTCTTTAATCGTTTCTAATGTGACTGCTTCTGCATTATATTCAACATCTACTGTACCGTTTTCTAGATGTACTTTTACATTCGATACACCTTCAAGTGCACCAACGCTGCCTTCTACTGCTTTGACACAATGTCCGCAAGACATGCCTTGCACGTTTAACGTTACTTTTTCCATATAAATCGTCTCCTTTTACTTTTTCATTAATTTATGGATGGTTACGAGTATTTCATCTAAAACTTCCAGATCTCCTTCTTGAATTCTGTCGACTACACAATTTTTCATGTGACCTTCGAGAAGAATTTTAGCGACACTATTTAAAGCAGATTGAGTTGCAGAAATTTGAGTAATAACATCATCGCAGTATGTATCCTTCTCAATCATTCCTTTTATCCCTCTAATCTGACCTTCTATTCGATTTAACCGCGAAACAAGATTTTGTTTCACTTTATCAGAATGATGGCTCTTTCGTTCACTAGACATCGAACAGCACTCTTCATTAATGTTATCCTCTAATTCAAATGACATGCTCTTCCTCCTTCCTTATACACTTATTATAGTATACCCCCGTACCGTATGTGAATGCTTTTTTAAAAAATTTTAAAAATAGTCAATAAGCTGGTGAAAAAAGGAACGAGGATTTTTTCTTTTTACTTCTTTTGAAGTACTCGTAGCAATTCACTTTCTCACCAGTTCTTCAAGCAGGCCTACTTCTATTTTTTAGGTGTTATATCTCTTGCAATAGGTGTTTCAATTATTTTTTTTATTTCGTCCAATTCATTCGTTTTTCCAATCGTCCACATGAGCTTTGCAGTAATGGCCTCGGTGTTCATATCTCCAGATAGAACAACACGATATTGTGCCACCTTTCTACCAACTTCATAAAGCTGAATGTTTTCTCCTTCTTCTAAGCATTGAGTGGTAATGACTACCACTACGCCCGCTTCGATTAGTTCCTCGATTTTGGGCAACACGTTTCGTCCTTGGAATGGGAGACCCCCATTTCCAAAGCTTTCAATGATGACTCCTTTATATTGTGTTTTAATAAAATCAAAGATGGCTGGATCGAGACCTGGATGTAATTTTAAAAGGAAAACACTCGGATCTAAGCTTGTATCTGTTTGGAATGAAAGAGCAGATTTCTCCGGTTTCCATTGATACTCGATTCTATCCTCTTCCATATAAGCAACGTAAGGATGATTGACACTCGCAAAAGCATCATAGCTTTTCGTTCTCATTTTTACAGCACGGGTCCCCACAATCACTCGACCATTAAATACAACAAATACCCCACCAACATCCTCACAAGAGAATCGAATGGCATCCCTCAAGTTCTTTCGTGCATCGGTCTTTTGAACACTAATGGGAACCTGTGAACCTGTTATGACTACTGTTTTTTTCAAATGCTGCAGCATATAGGAAAGCGCTGCGGACGTATAGGCTAACGTATCCGTTCCATGCGTAATAACAAAGCCATCATATTGCTCATAATGAGATGCAATTTCCTTAGCAATCTGTACCCAATGTTCAGGTTGCATATTCGTACTGTCCATATTTAGGATTGTTTTCGACTTGATCGTAACATCAATAGTCGAATCTTGAAAATGCTTCATCAAGTCTTCAGCTGATAGCCCCGGAGATAGTCCATCCTTCCCTTCTACTGATGCAATCGTTCCTCCAGTTGCTAGTAACAAGATGTTTTTCATACCCTTACACCTCCAAATTACTTTATATATATATTTTATTATGCTGCGATTCATTATTAATAGTATCGAAGAAACGCACCTTTTTCTGGAATAAAGAAAGAACTTAGTCGAATAAGTAAAAAGGTCGCCGTAGCGACCTTCTTAAACTCAAGCACCCGATCGTTCGCGATGCGAGGCTATTGCTTAACATCTTACATATTTGCGTTTGAAACCAAGCTTCCCTTTATCTACTTCCTTTTGAATACTTTCGGAAGCGAGTAGGAAACTGCTTTTTTTCTTGTCCCGTTTGACTTCTACTTGACCTACTGCCTTTGCGGTCTTGACCGCCTTTTCATGGAGCGGCAAATATGAAATCCCCACTGTGTATATAAAATTATTCATAGCGTATTTAGTTCGTTCTGGAGAATCGTGAATCGTATTTTCCACAATTTCAAGCATATTGGCAATCTTGCTTTCGGAAAATTCACTGTCCGGGCGATTACCCAAAAGCCAGCAGTAGCAACTCCAGCCCGCTGACATTCTCAGCTCTTCACCGCTTGAGATCCATTTATCAGCAACGTCTTGTGCAATATCTGTTTCAGCTAAAGTTACTGCAACCACATAATCAGACAGCATATAAAAATACGCTGCATCCATCCAACGCTCAAAATCCGACTCAGCCATTACTTTTGGGTCTGCAATTATGCCTGCAAAGTACATTGCGTCGTAGTTCCCTGTGGCATAAAGCTGCTCAGCCAAAGGTTGATTTATTTTTATTTTCTTGGCGATTGGCTTCATAGCGCCTGTAGCCACGCCAAAAAGTGGCTCGTGCGCACCATTGGATTCGTAAATTTTCTTGGTTCGTTCCTTGCCGAGAGCTTCAAGCTCCTGCATAACCATTTGTAAATTCATCGTTTAACACTTCCTTCTTTTTGGAGGTTTTTCCCTCTTCATATTTAAGCCCATCAAATCCATCACTATTATCCTATAACAACTCTTTACATTTGTCAGAAAAACCACTGTCTCAACATGGAAAAAACTTTATTATGTTTTAAACGACTTTATTATCACTTAACAACAATAGATTAATAAGTTTATCCTAAGAGCATCCATCCCTATAATGATATTGACGCTTTGGCAGAGGAATAAAATAAAGAGTGTTCAACATGTCGTTACATACAAACACGCTGAACAGCCTCTCCTTTTTCTAATAAGCCCTATTTTCTATTCCTTCAGTTGATAAGGCACCGTTATAACAATGACATTTTTTCGATAAAGCAAAAAGTTACGAATTAATAAGCTTGATTGGTTATGAAGAATATTGTGCCAGCTTTTTTTCGGAATAAATTGTGGAATTAATACTGTTACACTATAGTTTGCTGCACTAGCCTTACGCTCGATAATGTTAACAAATTTGGATAATGGTCCAACAATACTTCGGTATGGAGAGTATAAAGTCACTAATCGAATATCTGGATGCCACTCTTTCCACTTTTCTTCAAATAGTTTTTCTTCTTCTTTATCAAAGGCAACGTGAACAGCAATCAATTGATTGACAGAAAGAGATCTCGCATAGTTTAAAGAATTCTCGACTACCTTTGTAATTCCAGCCACAGGCACGATTATCACATTTCCTTCTATTGGAATAACAGGATCACTTTCTGTTGTCCTTAGTTGTGAACCAACAGCTTCATAATGTTTATTAATTCGATGAAAGCCGATCACGATAAGCGGCAAGAAAATAAGGACCGGCCATACTTGCGTAAATTTAGTAATAAAGAAAATCATCATAACTATAAAGCTGATTAATGCACCCACAAAGTTAATGGACAGTTTCCCCATCCAGCCTTTAGGTCTTTCACGGAACCATTTCACCATCATCCCTGTTTGAGACAAGGTAAATGGAATAAATACCCCAACTGCATAGAGTGGAATCAGCTGTTCTGTTTGGCCTCTAAAAGCAATAATCAAGATAATAGAAGTAGCCCCTAGTGTCAAAATACCATTTGAATAGGCCAATCTATCTCCTCTCATCGTAAACATTCGGGCAATATATTTATCCTTTGCCAAACTAAACGCAAGCAAAGGAAACGCGGAATATCCTGTATTAGCCGCCAGAACAAGAATGAGCGCCGTTGTCACTTGAATAAAATAATACATACCGTTTCTTCCAAACGTTTGCGCTGCAATTTGAGAGACAACCGTTTCCTCTCCACTTGGGTGGATTCCATAGTAATACGCCAAAAAAATGATTCCTGTAAATAAAATCGCGAGTAGCGTTCCCATCGCCATTAAGGTTTTGGCTGCATTCCGAGGGGCAGGGTTTTTAAAATTTGGAATAGCATTAGAAATAGCCTCCACCCCAGTTAAAGCCGAACTCCCTGAAGCAAATGCTCTTAGCAGCAAAAATAAAGAAATGCCAGCAACCGGCGTTCCAATAGGCGCATGTAAATCTGGCGAAATATCACCTGTTACAATTTTATAGATCCCCACTCCGATTAAAATAAATAAAGCTAAAATAAACAAATAAACCGGATAAGATAAAAGATTGGCAGATTCCGTTATGCCTCGCAAATTAATAATCGTTATGAGCACAACCAAAATACAAGAGATTAACACATTATGTTCATGTAAGCTTGGAAAGGCAGATGTTATCGCATCCGCACCGGCTGATACACTTACGGCAACTGTTAAAATATAATCAACTAAAAGTGAACCACCTGCGATTAACCCTGGATTCACTCCCAAATTTTCCTTCGCTACGACATATGCCCCACCACCATGTGGATAGGCAAAAATGATTTGTCGGTAGGACAAAATAAGTGCTGTTAATAGAAAAAGCACTCCAAACGCAATCGGGATTGAATACCAAAGTGCCACAGAACTGATTGTAATCAGAACAAGTAAAATTTGTTCTGGACCATACGCTACTGAAGATAAAGCATCTGATGACAGAATTGCCAATGCTTTCTTTTTAGTAAATGTTTGTTCCCCTAATTCCGTTGACTTTAAAGGTTTACCAATTAAAAATCGTTTTACAGCAGACAACGTCATGATTATACACCTCTACCTCTGTTTTCAATTTATTCATAATCTTTCTTTACAAAAACAGAAGCAAGTGCTATTCAATCAATTTTTGGTAAACGACAAAAAAGCCCACAAGGCATAGACTAATAGCCTGGGGACATGTAGATGTAGATATATGTCTCACAAGCTCCACCTTCCTCTCTTCTTAACGCTTACGAGGTTAGCTGTCGGATTCGGGCCTGAAAAGTAGCCCTACCAATCAATGGATTCACCCCAAGTGGTTATACACCACAAAATGGTTCCCCCGCTCCAAAAAGGATTAAGCGATTTAGAAATATGAAACTGATGATTATCATACTCCTGCAGTGAAATCTTGTAAATAGATTTTTTTATAAAACATATATCTTTAATATCACCTTAACAAAGTGAAAAACCTTAGAAAACTCGATTACATTTTCCAAGTTTCAGAAATAATTGTTCCTTTTCGGTAATGATTATGAAGTAGCAGATTTAGCTATATGCTTAGCATCTGATGAAGCTAAATTCATGAATGGGGCACTAGTGCCAATCTACGGTGGGTATACAATCGTATAATCAGCCATAAAGAAAGCTTGTAGATTATGCCCTTATTGGACTAGCTACAAGCTTTTTTATTAATCGAGATTCAAACTCTTAATATACTCCACACTTTTCAGATTTTTGACCACTTTTTCTACTTGTTCTGGATCAACTGTCATTCCTTTAATATGATTGAATTTATAAGTTACAACACGCTCTGTTGCTTCATTAATACGCTCCATCGGTATTTCACCTTTTTTTACTGCGTCAACAATACCGTTATATACCTCAAGTTGGTTCTCATATTCGTGACAAATAAGTAGGATGTCTGCTCCAGCTAAAATAGCTTCTTTTCCCATTTCTTTATAGGAAAAATACTTATTCACAGCACCCATTTCTAAATCATCTGTGATTACTATTCCTTCATACCCAAGCTTTTTACGGAGAAGGTCTTCAATAATTGCATGTGACAGACTTGCTGGTTTTTCTTTATCGTAAGCTGGATATTTAATATGCGTGACCATCACAAAAAACTCTTGGTTATTCACTTCTTTTATAATTTGCTGAAATGGATAAATATCTGAACTTTCGAGATCAAGCTTGGTAGACTCTACAGAAGACGTTCCCACATGTGGATCAATATTACTTCGTCCGTTTCCTGGAAAATGTTTTAATGCCCCTGTAATTGCAGAGTCATTTAGCCCTTTAATGGCATTCAGGCCATATTGGTACACCTTTTCAGGATTTTTTCCAAACGAGCGACTATCCGTCGTCGATAAATCTAGTACTGGAGCAAAATTAATATGAATTCCCATTGACGCAAGTTCTGTCCCATTTAATGCAGCAACTTGATAGACTTCTTCTGCAGAAGCATTGTTGCCTAATTTCTGCTGTGCAGGAATGGGTGACACTTTGTCTCTCATCCGCAGAATGTCTCCACCTTCTTGGTCGATTGCAAGCATGAGTGGAAGCTGAGTGGAACTATTTTTCGTAGACTGTTGCAGTGAATTGGACAGCTCTGCTATTTGTTTTGGTGATGACATATTGCGGTCAAAGTAAATAACACCACCAATATTTTTCTTTTCAATTAAATCGCTGATCTCACTACTCTTCTCCGTTCCATGAAAACCAACCATCATTAATTGCCCGACCTTTTCTTCAATTGTCATCGTTTCAATTAACGTTTCTATTTTTTTGCTTGGATCAGTTATCACATCAGTATCCCTTAAATCAGATAATTGCTCCTCACTATTATTTGCCTCATTTAAATTGATTTTTATTTCTTCCTTTTGTTCTTTTGTCTCATTATCTATTGTTTGAGTTGTACTGTTGTTTAATGTGAAGAATAAAACGGCTAAAGCTAATACAACTGCAATCAATGAAAATACTTTATATTTTTTATTTATCATTATTCTATTCTGGAATCTACTACATCAATATCAGGCTCTGAAAGCTTCCAACCTGAAAATTCTTTTACCAGATTCCATTTCCCTCCAAAAGTTTGGACCAATATCTCGCCGTCTTCCGTGTAGTCGCGAGATACCATTTCAAAAGAAGCAACGGCTTTGTCACCGCTTACCGAATCAACTACCACAAGTTTTACTTCATTAGATTCGTTATTAAAAAGACCACTTTCCCATTTTTTATAATCTATTTTAGCTTTACGACCCTTACTAAATAAATCATAGGCCTCCGAATAATACCCATTTGAAATATAATAATAATGAGAGCTAACAACATCTTCAATTTCCAATATTGCCTCTTCTTTAGCTGCTTCAGCCGCTGCCGCTGCTTCAGCTTTTCGTTCTGCTGCTTCAATGATTTCAGTATCATCAATCCATAATTCTATATAATCAGTATTATTCGTTAGGGTTATTTTATCACTTTTTAATGTCTTCCCTTGTACGTTTGTTTCAGCATGAATCGTTAAAGAACCGTTTAAAGAAACTGGTCCAAATGTTTCAAGCTCTGTAACCGTTTTCCCTGTACTTTTCCCATTTATAAAAACAATCGCTTCATCATAATTTGAGGATATATTCACATTTTCTCCTGTCAAATCCAGTTCGACTGAAACTTTATTCTCATCTAAATCGGCCAGAGAAGTCGTTATGATATCTGTTACTGTGGCATATTTTCCCTTATAAGTCCCCTTTACCTCATGTTCAATTGGCAAAAATGGTCCTACTGTACGCTCGTCATCTCCCTTCAACTCACCCTGCTCTTTACCATTAATAAAAAGAGAAGTTTTATCTTGATTTGAAGACACTTCTAGATAAATCGGTTGAAAACTGACACCATATTGTTTAATAATTCCCCATTTCTTTTTTGACTCTACTAATGTTAAAAATCCCTCGTTTTTCCCACGAAGAATATTACTATTTTCAAGTAGCTGTGCTTCTTTACGAAGAGCAGTCTCCGTTTCTGCCAGTAAATCAGGATTTTCATCAAAATAATTCAGAAGCATTTTAGCATCGACTTCTTGGACATCCATGCTTTCTTGACCGTTATTCAATAAACTGGTTAACTCTTTAGCATTTTTTGTTTCCACTACCTTTTCAAATTGCTGAACGATTTCAATTGGTTTATTCATTGTCTGAATCGTTATATATCCTCCGAAGCCAAGCACTACTAAAATAAGAATAACAATTGCTAGAATCTTAGATTTCTTTGACTGAAAAAGGAAAATAAATTTCTTATTTTCAGCTCCTTGTTGAACAGTAGCTTCTTGTTGTTCAATCGTTGCCCCACAATCGGTACAAAAGGTTTTTCCCTTTTTAACCTCTTTACCACAATTTGTACAATTCACAACCATTGCCTCACTTTCTGGGTAATAAAATATATTCTAGGTAATAAAATATGATAAAAACCAAAACAAATTCATATATTTACAATTTTATAGTATATAATACTCTCGTACAACTACATATTTTAAGATAGCATCCGCGAACTGTGTAATATGTACTATTTATCGAAAATTAATTAAGGGAGTGAAAAAATTGAACGAATTACATGAAAAGTTAGGAAGCGGGATTAATAAGATTCAAGAAAGCCTACAAACAAATAAGCAAAAAATTCAAAATGCCCAAGATGTTAACCAGTACAAAAGAATCATTCAAGAAGCTAGTCTGAAGCGTAATGAAATTCTTTTACAATTAGGAGAAGAATTATACAAAAAGCTACGGAGCAAAGAAATAGAATCAGATGAGCTTTCAAAAAAAATGCCTTCATTAATCGAATTAGACTACAGCATTTTTAAAGCACAACAGGCTATAGCTCAACTAAATACGAATTCTACAAACGGACAATCCTGCCATTCTTGTGGTGCAACAATTACAAACGATGATAAGTTTTGTGGAAGTTGTGGAGCTAAAGTTGAACTACCAGAGCAAGAAGCCATAGCTGAGACAATCCCTTGTCATACATGTGAGGAACAGATTCCTGTAAATGCTCAATTCTGCAGTTGCTGCGGCACAAAAGTAAATTAAAATACAAAGGAGAAGATTATTTATGTACTGTAAAACATGTGGGGAGTCTAATCCAGATTGGAGTAACTATTGCTCCAATGACGGTACCACGCTTGTAAATTCTCATTCCTTACAGCAGTTGCACTTAGTAAATAGAGAAAACAATTTCTGTCCCAATTGTGGTTCCGAAACAAAAGAATTGGATAATTATTGTAATATCTGTGGTTATTCCCTTCTAAAGTTTAAAGAAGCAGCAGTTGAAAAAAACATTTCATTACTGACAGATAAACAGTTTACTAAAGCTAGATTTTTTTCTTTTTCTTCACTGCCCTCGAGAAATACTTTTAAAAATGCATTGATTCCAACAATCGCAGCTTTTGTATTAATGCTTCTTCTAAATTACATAACTTTTACATCAATTGATAATTTTTATAATGAAGTATTCAAAGAAGCGACGAATTACAGTCCAGAGGACCTTGCCCATCAATTTGCGGAAGAAACGGGAATGGCCGTTAAGGATCCTGGTAAATTATTTGGATTTACTGATAGCGTAATGATGACAAATATGAATTCACCAAGTTACGAGATAAAATTAGATACCAATATTGATTATATTAATACTAGTGGTACCGGAGAATTAAAGATTTCTTTTAACTATGTATTATTTATACTACTTCCCATTTTAGCTTTATTCATCGGTGGTATTTTGTATAGAAAGAAATATGCAACTATTTCTATAAACTCTTTTTTATCAGGATCTATTGCTATTGGTCTTATTTATAGTCTTTTACTTAGCCTTTTTTCCTTATTCAGCGGTTTCCATTATGACCTACACATAGTGGATAGTGGTGAAAGCGTCAATTTAATGATTAATACAACTTACTCAGTCTTTACCTCTCTTTTCAGAGGATTTTTAATTGGATTTGTTTTCAGCTTATTAGGTATGTTATTCAGTATTGATTTTCGTCAAATGACTAAACAGCTAGAAAATCTTATACCATTTGGTAGTGCAGTGCATCAAGGATTCGTAACATTCACTCGTGGACTTCTAACCCTTTCTATAATTATAGTTATTATTCTAACTAGTAAATTAAATGACTGGAAAAGTAGCTTAGGATGGGTGGATATACCAGGAATTAGTCAACTGTTGGAGAAGACAACTTGGTTTGCTACTTATATGGGCGTACAACTTTCTTCCATGATATACAGTATGCTTCATTTTTCTCCTCTGTCTTTTAAATTGAATTCTGATGGGGAAAGTGGAGGAATTGAATATTCTATTTTTTCAGGCTTTAATTATTTTGGAGAAGTTTCAAATACGGACATGTATCCTTTGGAATCCTTTTTTGCTTTTAATGATATTGACCTGTATCTAAAACTTGCTTTCCTGATTCCTGTATTGTTACTATTATTTGCAGGCTACTCACTGGCAAAATCCAACGAAGCATCTTTTAAATCTTTAGCTATTTTTAGCCTTGTATACAGTCTATTCACTGCCTCTCTAGCAGTAGTGTGTACAATTTATATCGAAGGACTACTTAATGTCATGTGGGAAAGTAAAGTAACTTTTAACTTTTCTCTCGCAGTCAGTACATTTAGAGTCTTTATTGGTAGCTTTATTCTTGCTTATATCACTGGATTTGCAGGAAGTTATTTAACCAAATTCTTCCTAAACCCAAGGTCTTGAGAATGTCAAATTTGCATCTCTCGAAATCATTACTTGTATATCCCTAGACCTGAAAAGGAATAAATTAAATTTTGGCAAAATGACGCCATAGTAAAAGCCTCCTGCGTAATTTCCGAGCAGGAGGCTAATCTTCATCCTAAATGACTTTAGCAAATATTAAATGAATATTCATTTAATATTGTTTATATACATTCATGCTTTTATTTTTCAGTAAACTTCAACCATTAATAATATGAATACTTAGCAAGATAAGAACTAGGCCTTCCAATTGATAGTCCTTTATTTTATAAAAGATAATTTTTACCTAAATTTTTTAAAAACATCCAAAAATATATACAATTTTTATCCTTCTTTATAATGAAATTTATGAGCTTCATTCAAATTTGAAAGGAAGTATTTATGATGACACAAACATTTGATGCATTAGTTGTAAATAAACAAGAAGATCAATTTTCTGTCGAAATCGAAAAATTAACCCTTCAAGATTTACCAGAAGGAGAAGTATTGATCCGCGTTCACTATTCAGGTGTCAATTATAAAGATAGTCTTGCATCCATCCCTAATGGAAATATCGTCAATACCTATCCATTTGTACCTGGAATTGATTTAGCAGGGGTCGTTATTTCATCAAGCGATTCTCGTTTTAAAGAAGGCGACGAAGTCATTGCGACTAGCTATGAGATTGGTGTTTCTCATTTCGGCGGCTATAGTGAATATGCTCGTATCCCCGCTCAGTGGATTGTGCCATTACCAAAGGGCCTTACACTAAAAGAAGCGATGATTATTGGAACAGCTGGTTTTACGGCTGCACTATCTGTTCAAAGACTACTAGAAAATCACCTTTCTCCTGAAAAGGGAAAAGTGCTTGTTACCGGTGCAACTGGTGGTGTAGGTAGCTTTGCTGTCTCTATCCTTTCTACTCTTGGCTATGAAGTCGAAGCAAGTACAGGTAAAGAATCTGAACAAGAGTATTTGAAAAAACTTGGAGCAACTTCAACTGTTTCACGTGAAGAAGTATTTGATGGAAAAATTAGAGCATTAGGCAAACAAAAATGGGCAGCTGCTGTCGATCCGGTTGGTGGCGAGCCATTGGCATCCCTATTAAGCCAAATTCAATACGGCGGTTCCGTCGCTGCAAGTGGATTAACAGCAGGAACAAAACTACCGACAAGTGTCTTCCCCTTTATTTTAAGAGGTGTAAACTTACTAGGTATTGACTCTGTCTATTGTCCAATGGAAACACGATTGAAAGTATGGGATCGTCTCGCATCAGACTTCAAACCAGCGAACCTAGAAGAATTGATTCAACAAGAGGTAACACTTCAACAGCTTCCAGATGTTCTCCCTACTCTCCTTAAAGGTGAAGCAAGAGGAAGAAATATTGTGAAATTATAATATATGATTTGAAAAGTGACGAGAATCTATTTATTTCTTGTCACTTTTTTATACATAAGACGCTCTGATAAAATTATTGTATACTTAATATAATCAGAAAATTTTAAAAAAAGGGGGGGGCGATTATGACAGGTACGATCACCGTAATTATGATTTTTTCCATACCAATCATCGCAATAGTCACAGGTCACTTCCAAAAGCAATCTAAAATCAAACGAGACATGCTCAAAGATGAAATAGAACTAGAGAAACTAAAACACCAAAATTATTTAATTGAAACGGAAAAAATGAAACTTGAACTTGAACGAATGAGAATTGGCCTAACAAAAGATGATCCTACCTTACATATAAAATAACTATATCTCAATTACAGGTTACAATCTTTTTACACAAATCCCCCACTCTATTTTAGAGTGGTGGATTTGGTTCAGCCTCACATTTCCTGAAGCTCAGTAATATCTACTTGTGATGGTTCATCCTTTGTGTTTCTTAAATGGACAGTTGCTGTTTTTTCATCTTCGTGCAACTTGTCAATCCATACTGAAACCCCATTATATATGACTTCAATATCTGCTGAAGAAGAGACAATCTGTTTAATTCGATTCGCATCCATTCCATTACCTCCCTATTAGTAGTCATTATATTTTTTCTAAACATAATGGATTTTATGCTATTTTTTATGAGATTAAAAAGCCAGACAAATTCTAAAAATCTAGAACTTACCTGGCTTCATTTTATCTTCCTATTTTCTTATCGATCTCTGATGTATCAACATCATCGCCAAACCAGTCTTCCAATTTGGCTTTTGCTTTCATTTTCACATCGTCATCAATGTACATGGCTACTTGAAATAAAGCAATGCCTAAAGCACCTAAATCATCTGTAAAGCCGATTCCCAGCAGCATATCTGGTATTAAATCCACTGGAAGAATAAAGTAACCTAATGCCCCAATAATAATCGCTTTTGTTTTCTTTGGAACTTCTGGTTTTTGAAGCGTATAGTACAGAAGTAAAACAGCGTACACAACGGAAGAACCCGCTTTTTTTGCGAATTTTTTTAGCTTGTCCCAAAATTTTTCATCGGAATAATATTTTTCTGATTTCTGCATTTGTTCTAACACTTCTTGCTCCTCCAAATGATTGGCCAATTTTTTTCACTCCTTATAAATAAAGTACAGTTATAGTCTCATCTTAACGCTAAGTTCTGTCTGTCACAAGAAGAACAGCGCATGATTCTATAAAATAAACTTCCAGTGGCTACCTGTTTCATTCAGGGAAAACTTCTCGAATCTCAATGAAACTGACCGTTGGACTTGGATAAAATGATCTATTCGAACTCATACTAAAATGTCTCTAATATTGATATAACACTGAATAAGCATGGGAGGTATATACATATGCAATCACTTAAGAATAAATCTGCCATTATTACAGGAGCAGGAAAAGGAATCGGTCGCGCAACTGCGATTGAGCTAGCTAAACAAGGTGTCCATTTAGGATTAATCTCAAGAAGTGACGCAGAATTATCTGCGCTTTGCGGGGAGCTAACAACTACATATGGCATTCAAGCGGTATATGCGATTGGGGATATTTCCATTCGTTCTGAAGCAGAAGCCGCTGCTGATTCAGTTATTGAACAACTTGGCAAAATAGATATTCTAATTAACAATGCAGGAATTGCCAAATTTGGTACATTGCTCGAAATGGATCCAGAGGATTGGGAAAAAATGATTGGAGTGAACTTACTAGGTACCTACTATATAACTCGCAAAGTCCTTCCTGCTATTCTCCAACAAAAAGAAGGAAGCATTATTAATGTCGCGTCAACTGCTGGTGAAAAAGGCTTCGCAACAGGCAGTGCCTATGCGGCATCTAAGTTTGGCGTTATGGGCTTAACTGAATCATTAATGCAAGAAGTACGTAAATCTAATATTCGTGTCACAGCCCTTACTCCTAGTACAGTTAACACGCCGCTTGCTATCAACGCAGGCTTGAAAGTCGGCGATGAAGACCGTATGCTACAGCCTGAAGACGTAGCCCAACTTATTCTTTCTGTGCTTCAGCTTCCACAACGTGTTTTCATTAAAACAGCTGGCATTTGGACGACTAACCCACAATAAGAAAAGCGGAGGTCCATTAGTCACTGGGTGCCTGGAGCTAGACACCAGTACGCGTCGAAAACTTTATACTTCATTATCTAAATAAAAAAAGCCAGGAATCCCCTGGCTTTTATACTTTAAATCGTCCAACCATTTCATGTAATGATTCTGAAACAGCAGCTAAAGAATGAGCAGCTGCTTGAATTTCTTCCATTGTAGCTAGCTGTTCCTCGGTTATACCCGTTATTTCAGAAGTATTGTCTGAGATTTCCTCTGATAATGTTACAACCTCTTCTACTCTTTTGGAAACTAGGCTAAACTCTGACCCTAGATGTTCTGTTGTCGCTGCAATTTCTTGAATTTGTGCTGACACACTAGATATGGAGTCTATAATCTCCTTAAATTGACTAGCGGTTTCTTTAATTAATGAGTTCCCATCATTGACGCTATCTTTTACAACCACAATTGTATTCACCGTATTTTTCGCTTCTACTTGGATATGATTAATAAGTTCTCTAATTTGATTAGCCGATTGACTAGATTGATCAGCCAGCAGGCGAACTTCTTCTGCGACAACTGAAAAACCCTTCCCTTGTTCTCCAGCCCGTGCTGCTTCTATAGCGGCATTTAACGCTAATAAATTCGTTTGCCTTGCAATATCATTAATCATTTCTGTGATTCGGTCAATTTTTAACACATCGTCAGCTAAATTTTTTATACTAGAATCTGCTACATCAACTGATTTGTGAATAAACTTCATTGAATCAACAATCTTTTCAACACTTTTCTCTCCGTTTCCGGCCTTTACAGTCACCACTTCCACGTTATTCCAGCACTAGAAGTACTTGTAGCAATGTTAAGAATCCCTTCTAACGATTCCTTAACAGCCTGTGAACTCTCATCCAAAAGTTTCGTTTGATGATTCATATTAACCGAAATTTTTTGCATAGAGGTAGCTATTTGATCCGAAGCTACTTTTGTCTGTTCCGAACTGGCTAAAAATTCTTCTGAGGTTGCTGCTGCTTGTTCAGAAGAATGGCTTATATGCGTCACCATTGTTCTTAAAGATCCAACAAATCTATTAAATGAAGTGGCAACTTCACCGAATTCATCATGATTCTTTACCGTAATAGACTTCGTTAAGTCTCCATCACCTTCTGAAATATCGTTCATCTGTCCTTTTAGCTGATGCAAAGGACGTAGGATCGCTTTAAGTAAGCTCACACCTAAGATGATACCCAGTACAGTTGAAAGGAATGCTATTACTAGTAAAAGCTTCTCTCTAAAATTCGATTGGGACGTTACATCTGCTTGAACTTGGTCCGTCTCTTTCTCCAATTGAACAATAAATGTTTCAAAGGATGGGTCTAACTTCTCTTTTCGTATCTCTCGCCCTTCTAAAAAGTGAATCTTTTCCGCTTTTTCAAGGTCCGTACCTATAGTATCAATAACCTGTTGGCTTTTTGACCAATACAGCTCATAATTTTGACTAACTTCATCAATCATTTTTTGATCAGTAGGCCTCGCTAGTTTACGTAATTCTTGCAGCTGAGTCTTTACCTCATCTGCTTTTTCTTTCATTTGCATTGCATACTGTTCATCACCTGTAAGCAGCAATGCCCGCTCATCATTGGATTGCCCAGCCATACGAAACTCAATTTGTTTCGAGATGTACTGCATATCTGAAAGCTTGTCCATATATTCATTGTCCGCTACTGTATTTTTAAAAGAAAAAGTAGCGATAGTCCCAACCGCTATATTAGACAACACTAATAAAATAATAACAATGAATAATCTCGCCTTAATACGCATGTTTCCCTCCCAAGATGCTCTTTATTTTCATCATTTCATTATATCAATCTACAATAAGGAACACTAGAGTATTCATTTGATATAAATTCTGATATATAATAAAAAACAGACATCTTCCAAAGAGTACTGGAAGATGTCTGTTTTTTTATTATCTATTATTCTTCTTTTTAATCAGAAGATTTACTTGTTTCTTTTTTCAGCTAGATCAATCGCCATTTGAGTTAAACGTTTCTTAGACATCGGATAGATGAAAAACAAGATTAAGAAGATCAATCCATAAGTGACAGCAGGTACTAGAGTCGCTAGTGTATAAATACCATTCAATGTATTTTCTGCTTGCACTTTAAGAGCTGAATTATATCCAACGGCCGCAATCGCAAATCCACCGATACCACCAGCAATTGCTTGTCCTACTTTACGTGCAAATGAATAGATGGAATATACTGTAGCGTCTTCACGAAGGCCTGTCATTAATTCATGATAATCGATAACATCTGTTACAAAAGCATAAATCGTTGTTTGGAAGAAAGCACTTCCTAAAATACCGATACCAGAAAGCACAAGAAATGCTGTTACTCCTAAGTCTGGTAAGAAGTATAAAAGGACATACGCAGCTGCTGCAACAATCATCCCTACCGCTGACGCTTCCTTTTTACCAAATTTAACAGTTAACGGTTTAACTGCTGGAGCCACAATAAATGTAGCGATTGGAAGAAGAATCCCTGCTATACTTAATGCTGCTGTATTTTGGAAGTAATTTTTAAACAAATAAACATTGACTGTACCGATAAGCATTGTACACATCATTAACAGTAGTGACGCACAAACAATCGTAATCAGTGGTTTGTTTTTGATAAGACCTTTTAATGATTGACCTAGATTAGACTTTTCACCTACTTTTTCAGGTATTACAATACGCTCAGTCGTTAATTTAACACATGCCATGTAACAAGAGATGGAGAGAACTCCGAAAAGAACAGCTGCCATGAACATACGGTTCGCATTAATCTCATTGTCCACAAACACAATCAGTGGTCCAATTCCATTAATGATTAAACTTGCTAACATCGCACCTACTACACGAAACGTAGATAAACTTGAACGTTCAATAGGATCACTCGTAATAACAGAAGCCATTGAGCCATAAGGAATATTAACTGTACTATATAAAGTTCCCCATAAAATATACGTCACAAAAGCATAAGCTTCATAAAATCCATCGGACATTCCCGGAATGGGTACGAACATTAATATCCCTGAGATGACAAGAGGGAAAGACATTCTGAAAATCCATGGTTTAAATTTACCATTCTTACCCGTTTTTCTCGTATCAATGAAACGCCCCCATGTAATATCGGCAAGAGCATCCCATAAACGAGCAATTAAGAAAAGTCCACCTATAAATGCAGGACTAATTCCATAAATATCAGTGTAGAACACCATTAAATATGCCATTACTAGCATAAAAAAGAAATCGTTTCCAAAATCGCCAAACATATAGCCCAATTTATCTTTTATGCCAAATGGACGTACTGTTTTTTCCTCCATTGTTTTTTCCTCCTAAATATTAATAAAATCATTTTCTTCCTTTATATAGCGTTTTCATTTTGCTGAATAAAGGAATTAATAGAAGCGCTTGCACAAACGTATATGCTAATTCCCTATTTAGAAAAGAGATCATGCAAACGTATACAAAATTGTAAAAAAAAATATCATGTAAATTATTTCAATATATACAAATTACATCTCTAAATACTACATACATTATTAAATTTCATTTGTTTGTTATATAGTAATTACATAATATTGTTTCTTCTACCCTCTTATATTAGCACACACCCATAATGTATACTAGTATACAAGTAAATGTTCATAAAATATTCACCATTTTTCACAAAACTGGAAATAACTCATTTAGCTCCGTATAGAACTAAGCAATAAAACTGATTTTTATCATATACCTAAAAAGCCAGTATTCTAATAATTTACTAGAATACTGGCTTTTTAGCTAAAATCAAAATAGTTTATATATAGACTATCTGTCTGATAGAGTTTTTTCCAAAGTTTTATTGGTTCCATAATATGTTCAGTAAGAAGATGTTCCACTTGATCTGCTTCTTTATTTTCAATCATGGTAATAATTTGTTTATGCTGCTTGACCGCATTATCAAACCGATTTTCAATCTCAGACAACACTCTCATTCGATTATAATGTGTACCTAATCGCCTAATGGCTGCAAACACATTTTCTTTTTTGTTTCCCTTAAAGATCATATAATGAAACTCTGTATCCAATTGATGAAAATCCATTTCCATTCCTTCTTGCTGTAACAACAATTCTTGAAGTGCTACATTCTTTTTTAACTCAAGTAATTGATCTTTAGGAAATGATTCACATGATAATTTTAATACTTCTTTTTCTAACGTAAAGCGCATAAATGCTGCTTCCTCAATTAACCTTAGTTGAATTTTCGACACATAGGTTCCTACTTGAGGAATGACTTCTACTAAATTTTCTTCTCTTAGCTTGGCCATGACTTCTCTTATAGGTGTACGAGATATTTGTAAGCTTTGAGCTAGCTCAATTTCACTAATTTCTTGACCTGGTCGCAACTCTAATGACATAATCGCTTCTCTAATCACTCGATAGGAAAATTCTTTATTATTTTCACCAGGTAATCTTGTTTTCCCCTTAAACATGAATGCTACACTTCCTAATTCTTAACAATTTACAATTTTAGAAATCTACTAATATTATACTATAAATTCCCCACCAAATCTTCCTAATTTTCAAAAGATTTAAGGTGGGGATATCATAGTCTTTCCATTTTAGATAACTAACATCTGCTTGCTATTATTCTGCTGCATTTCTTCTTTCAGCTAAATCAATAGTTAATTGCTTAGTACGTTTCTTGTTTAAAGGATAGAAGAATACGAATACCAAGAATACAACTGCCAATACAATAGCTGGCACTAATGTTCCAAGTGTATGAATGCCTTGAAGTGTTTCTGCTGTTTGTGCTGCAGCCCCTGCTTGGTAACCAACTGCTCCGATTGCGAAACCGCCGATACCACCCGCAACTGCTTGACCAATCTTACGAGCCATTGAGTAGATAGCATAAACTGTACCGTCTTCTCTTAATCCAGTTAAGTATTCATGATAGTCGATTACGTCTGTAACAAACGCCCATACAACTAAGTTAAATACTCCATAACCTAACATTGCAATTGCTAAGATAGCAACGAATGCTGTTGCTGTTAAACCTGGTAAGAAGTAAAGAACTGCATATACAACTGATGCTAGTAATAAACCAGTTGAAGCTACTTCTTTCTTACCGAACTTCTTAACTAATGGATTGATAAATGGCATTGCTACGAACACTGCTAATGATTGTAATAAACCAACCATCGCTAATGAACCTGAGCTTTGGAAGTAATCTTTGAATAAGTACACGTTTACTGTACCAATTAACATAAATACAATCATAAATGCTAAAGCTGCAACTAAGAATGCAATTAGTGGTTTGTTCTTTACAAGACCTCTCATTGTCTTAGCCATGTTTACTTTTGGTTTCTCTTCTTCATTAATGACAACACGTTCTACTGTAAGTTTATAACAAGCTAAGTAACAAGCGATTGCTAGACCACCAAAGATACATGCTCCTAAGAAGAAACGACCAGCATCTGGTTTGTTATCAATGAATAGAATCATTGGTCCTACTACGTTAATGATTAAACCAGCACACTGAGCGCCTGCTGTTCTCCAGCTTGATAAAGATGTACGTTCTACTGGGTCTGCTGTCATTACAGAAGCCATTGAACCGTAAGGGATATTAACAGTTGAGTATAATGTTCCCCAAATAATATATGTTACATAAGCATAAGCAAGATAGAATCCGTCAGACATTCCAGGGATTTGTACGAACATCAGGATACCAACTACTACTAGTGGTACAGACATTCTTAAAATCCAAGGTCTAAACTTACCGTTCTTCGTTGCTTTTCTTGTATCAATGAAGCGGCCCCATGTCATATCAGCAAATGCATCCCAAAGACGTGCAATCATAAATAGTAATCCGACTTGAGCAGGATTGATATGGAAAATATCTGTGTAGAATACCATTAAAAATGCTGCTACGAGAATAAAGAAGAAATCGTTTCCAAAATCACCGAATAAGTACCCAAGTTTATCTTTCATTCCAAATGGACGTTCCGTTTTTCCCTCGATTTGCTCATTCAAAGGACGTGCTGTATTTTCCTTCATTATTTTCGCCTCCTGAATCTTAATTTTTATGGTATAACTAATCAACTATCGCCTTTGATAACGCTTTCATTTATTTGAAATAATATAATCCTTTTATGCCTTCATCAAAGAATAATGGATAACTGACGGATAAAAACAAAATAGATTAATTAATAACATCTCATTATTTTCTTTCTTAAAGTTCACATAAGCGTTTCCCCTATCTGTTTATACTAGTATACTAGCATGGTAGTTATGATATTGCAACTAAAAATGTAAGCGATACCAAAAATATTTTTTTCCATTTAAACCTTTGTTCAATTACTATTCAAAATTCAAATACTATATTAGAAAAACACGACTTATCGCCCTTAATGGCGAAAGTCGATGTCTTTTCTTATACTTTAATCCTTTAAAGAGGTTAAACTTTCTTAAAGTATAAAAAAAGCCAGTATTCTAAGAATTTATTAGAATACTGACTTTTTTATTAGAGCTGTTAATTAGTTGTTCCTGCTTTTCTAGCCGCGATTTCTTCTACGATTTCTTTGTGACGTTTATCCGTTAATGTATAGAATAATCCAAATACAAGCAATGCGATTAAGCTACATGTAGCTGGAATAACGAATTGCATCATTTTAATACCTGTTAAAGCACCTGCAGTTTGTACCGCATTTGGAACATAACCGATGGCAGTCAGAATGACACCTGGAAGGAAACCAGCTAACGCTTGTGATACTTTTCTCATAAAGCTGTAAGTGGAGTAAATAATTCCTTCTGTTCTTTCTCCTGACATCCATTCACCGTATTCCACAATATCCGCAATAAGCGCCCAAATGATCGTATTAGGAATGGTAAAGAAGAAGTAACCGATTGCATGAACAGTTAAAAAGCCTGTTACCGTATCACCAAAAATAAAGAAATTAAGAGCTTCGAAAATGACACTACCTGTTAAACCAATAACAGCAGCATTTTTCTTTCCAAACTTTTTAACTAAAGGAGTCGTTACTGCGATAGCTAGTAAGGCCATTACCATGTTTACTGTACTAATCGCCCCAATTAAGTTTGCATTTCCTAAATTGTATTGAACATAGAAAAGCTGTACACTTAATTTCAAGAAGTTCGCTAAAATCATAAATAAAGTTAACGTAATCAGAATAAGGAATGGTTTGTTTTTAAACAAATAACCAAATGCTTTTCCAACTGGAATTTTTTCTTCTTTTGGCTTAACAACCACTTCTTTTTCTTTAACACCCGCATAACAAAGTAAATGAAAGACTACACCGACAATCCCCATAATTGCGATAGCAACTGGATATCCAACGGCCGGATTTTCAAAATTCGATACAATTGGAATAACAGCAATCCCTGTAAGGAAAAGCGCTGCCTGTGAACCTAAAGATCGGAAGGAAGCAAGTGCTGCACGATCGACTGGATTTTTTGTCATCGAAGCCGCTAATGAACCATACGGAATATTTACAATGGAATAGGTTGCATTAAATAACATATATGTTACAAATGCCCAAACAACTTTACCAGTTTGACTTAAATCCGGTGACAAGAACGATATAAAAGTTGTAATTGCTAACGGAAGTGTACCGAATAGAATAAATGGACGGAACTTTCCTCTTTTACCGATTTTAGATCTAGAGTCGACAAACGTTCCAACTCCTGAATCAACAAACGCATCAAATAATTTAGATACTAAAAAGACTAAACCTGCATAATAAGCGGAGATGCCTAATACATCTGTATAAAATTTCAATAAATAAATTTGCCCAAGGTCAAACATGAAGCCATTTCCTAAGTCTCCAGCGCCGTAGGCTAGTTTTTCTTTTAACGACAAGCGACCTTCTTTTTTAGCCATATCTACTACTTCCCTTCAGTACTATTCTTTACCTGAATAGGTACTTTTTCAGTTTAATTTTTTCTACATTTATAGCGCTTGCATTTTATTGAACGATACTAATCTTTTGAAATTATCTATTTTTAGCATCTGTTCTTTTACTAGAGATCCTCTCCTTCCCTAAGGGTATCGTTTGCATAAAAACGTATCCATTACTATAACGCTGTAAGGTATAAACATACTTTTTAAAATTCCGAAAAAAGTATGTTTGTGAAATAATTCACATTAGAACTCAAAAAAAGAAAATAAATAACTAGATCTTTGGCAAGTACTAAATAGATTTGTGAAACGTTTCACAAACTCACTTAACTCACCTTTGATACTTGTATACTAGCATACAAAAAGTCATATCTGCTAGTATCTATTGTAAACGGTAACATTTTGTTCATTTTTTAGTGAAAAAAAATCGATTTTTTTTCCCACTTATAGAAATTCGAATGAACGCATGGTACAATATTCGAATCTTTTCGACACATGAATTTTTATACATTTATTTCTTGAATAAGGTTACAATAATGCAAAAATATATAATGAAATAACCTATTTTTTAAGACTCTAAATACAGAAAAGCCAGTATTCTAAGAATTCACTAGAATACTGGCTTTTTAGGTAAAATCAAAATAGTTTATGTATGGACTGTCTATACGATATAGGTTCTCCCAGTTTTTTATTGGTTCCATGATGTGTTCTCGAAGAATGTTTTCCACTTGATCTACTTGTTTATTTTCAATCATAGCAATGATTTCTTTATGCTGCTCAACCGCATCATCAAACCGATTTTCCATTTCAGAAAGGATTCTTATTCGGTTGTAATGTGTGCCTAATCTCCTAACGGCTGCAAACACATTCTCTTTTCTATTTCCCTCAAAGATGATGTAATGAAACTCTGTATCTAATTGGTGAAAGGCCATTTCCATGCCTTCTTGCTCTAACAATAATTCTTGAAATGCTATATTCTTTTTTAACTCTAGTAGCTTTTCTTGAGGAAAGGAATTACATGATACTTTTAGAAGTTCTTTTTCTAACGTGAAGCGCATAAAGGCCGCTTCTTCAATTAACTTTAACTTAATTTTCGCTACATACGTTCCTACTTGGGGGATTACGTTTACTAAGTTTTCTTCTCTTAGCTTTGCCATCACCTCTCTTATAGGTGTACGCGAAATTTGTAAGCTTTGCGCTAGCTCGATTTCACTAATTTCTTGACCTGGGTGTAACTCTAATGACATAATCCCTTCTCTAATGACTCGATAGGAAAAATCTTTATTATTTTCACCAGGTAACCTTTTTTTTCCTTTGAACATGAATGCTACACTTCCTACTTATTACGATTTAAGATCCTAGAAATCTAGGTAAGGTAAGATAATATGATGAATCCCCACTGCAAAGCTTCAAAAGATTTGTAGTGAGGATATGAGAGCCTTTTCATTTTAGCTAACTAAAATGAGCTTAGCTATCTACTTTCTATTATTCTGTTACATTATTTAGCTGCTTCCATTTCTTTTCTTTTTTCTTCTAAATCTGTTGTTAGTTTGCCTAAACGTGCTTTACTCAACGGATAGACGAATACTAACAGTAAAAACACCACAAAATAGATAACGGCTGGTAATAAAGTAGCTAGCGTGTGAATGCCACTAAGTGCTGCGTCTGTTTGTTTTGCAAGAGTGGCATTATAGCCAACTGCACCAATCGCAAAACCACCAAGACCACCAGCTAATGCTTGACCTACTTTACGAGCAAATGAATAGATTGAGTAAACGGTTCCATCTTCACGTAAGCCTGTTATATACTCATGATAATCGATAACATCTGTTACGAATGCCCAAACAACTAAGTTAAAGAAGCCAAAGCCAAACATACCGATAGCTGAACCAACTAAGAATACTGTTAAACCAGCATCTGGTAAGAAGTATAAAACTCCATATGCAAGGGAGGCAATTAACATTCCAATAGCTGCTGTTTCTTTTTTACCGAATTTCCCCACAAGTGGTTTTACTAATGGAATCGCAACGAATACCGCTGCTGTTTGAATCAATCCGACAATACTTAATGCTGCTGCGTTACCAAAATAATCTTTAAACAGATACACGTTAACCGCACCAATCATCATCATACACATCATGAATAATAGTGATGCAAAAAGAATCGTCATAAGTGGTTTATTTTTTCCAAGACCTTTAATTGTTTTACTCATACCGCCTTTGTTTCCTGAAGTTTCAGGTGCTATAACACGTTCCGTCGATAATTTTACACAAGCCATATAACAAGAGATTGCAAGAATACCAAATACAATGGCTGCCATCAACATACGATTTGGATCAATTTTATTATCCACAAAGATAAGTAATGGTCCACCTACGTTAATTACTAAACCAGCTAACATCGCACCCATTGTTCTCCAAGTAGATAGAGTAGTACGTTCAACTGGGTCTGCTGTAATAACAGAAGCCATTGATCCATAAGGAATATTAACCGTACTATATAAAGTTCCCCATAAAATATATGTGACGAAAGCATAAGCTAGATAGAAACCATCTGACATCCCAGGAATAGTAACGAACATTAATACACCGGAAATAACGAGTGGAAACGACATTCTAAAAATCCAAGGTTTAAATTTACCATGTTTAGTCGCTTTTCTTGTATCAATAAAACGGCCCCATGTCACATCGGCAACCGCATCCCATAATCGGGCAACTAAGAAGAGCGTCCCTACAGTGGCTGCACTGATTCCGAAAACATCTGTATAAAAAACCATCAAGAAAGCACTTACTAGAGTAAAAAAGAAATCATTCCCAAAGTCACCAAACAAATAACCAAATTTATCTCTTATACCGAAAGGACGTACTGTTTTTTCTTGGATTTGCTCATTTTGCTCATTCACAACTAAAGGACGTGCTGTATTTCCATGCATTGTTTTCCCCTCCAAAATATTAATAATTTCAACATATTTGATCTTTTACAATGACAGCGGTCCCATTTTACTGAATAATCGGAACCTTGAAATCGCATACATAAACGTGTTCAGCTTTCTTATGCTAAGATTCTTGTATTTCAAGCTACACCATTGACACAAAAAATCATTAGGATCGATTTCTACAACACTATTAATGAATTATTCGTGTCGGTTTTCAATGACAAAGAATTTGTGAATATTTTCACATGAAGTTAAAAATAAATTCCCCTATCTCTGTAAGTACATAATAATATTTGTGAATAATTTCACATTAGATAGTAAAAAAAACTATAATTGCAAAGACCTTATAAATGATTGAATCCTCAGCTTTTCGTAGGCGTTAACATTTACATATGCTTTCTCCTCTCTGTCTATACTAGTATACTAGCATCCCGAAACCAAAAATACTAGCAAAAATGTAAACGTTAACAATTTGTTCATTTTTACCCCAAATGAGTAGATTTTTTTTCACTTATAGAAATTAAAGAAGATTATCAGCTATATATCATAGTTAATAACCTTCTTTGCTTTATTTTATAAAGCTGATTTTTTTCATCCATTTTCAAGCAAACTTTTGTCTATTTGGTTCTTCAATAACGTGACAATAATGCCAAAGTAACTGATCAAAGATTTTATCCCATTTCTGAGTTAACGCATAGTTTCTCCCTTCAATGCCCATCTCATTTCGTAAACTGTCATTTTCAATGAGTCGAAGGATTGACTGTAGAAATGAATCCACATTCCCTGGTTGGCATAAAGAGCCTGTTACTCCATCCTGAATAATCGTTTTCACTCCACCTGAATTCGCAGCAATTGCAGGCGTACCACTGGCTAGTGCCTCAAGAACAACATTTCCAAATGTTTCAGTCGGTGAAGGAAACACAAATAGATCTGACGCGGAATAGACCGCTGCTAATTGTTCCCCCTTTACATACCCCGTAAACATTATGTTTTCAGGTGCTTCCTGTTCAAGTTCCTCACGCATTGGTCCATCTCCAACTATTAACCACTGAATCTGCTCATTTATATGAGCAGGAATCGATTTGGCAACAGTAAGAAGTGTGTGTACATCCTTCTCAGGTGCTAATCGGCCTACATAGGTTAGAAGATATTTTTTATGAATGTCATACTGCTCCCGAACTGCTTTCTGATCATAATGAGGATGATACAGATTACAATCGACGCCTCTTCCCCATAGCTCTAAATTCGTAAAACCATGACGTTTTAATCCCTCTAATGTATCATTAGATGGTACAAAGATTTTTTTAAAAGGCCTATGAAACCAATTCATATATCTCCAAAGGAACTTTGAGAGAAATTCTAGATTATAAAATTTTAAGTACTGATCAAAATCAGTATGATAAGAGCCTACTATTGGAATATTTAACTTTTTCGCATAATAAGCACCACACAGTCCGATGTTAAAAGGTGTTGCCACATGAATTAAATCAGGTGCAAACTCCTGTAATTCTGCTCTAATTTGAAAATAATTCGGAAAAGCAAGTCGGCACTCTGGATATAGAAAAAAGGAAAGACTTTTAAAACGATGAATATGGCTAGAAACATAATCATTGCTGCTTGACATAGGTGCAAAGACTTTAAAAGAAATATGTTGATCATCTAAATAGTCCGTAAATCGCTTCAGGGTTCGAGCCACTCCATTTATATCTGGATCAAAGGTATCTGTGAAAAATGCAACCTTCATAGAAATCCTCCTTATTAGAAAAGCGTAAGGCACCCGGAGTTAAACATTAATTACATCCCCACCAGTACGTAATAACAAAAACATCCCATGCATGAGCCCAAGATGGCTCCTGCAAGTACATCTGAAGGGTAATGAAGACCCAAATAGATCCTTGATATTCCTACACAAACCCCTAAAGGGATTAGAATAAACGAAAGTGTTGGTATAAAGATAATGAACGGAATAATAACTGAACAAATAGCCGTTGTATGACCTGATGGAAAAGAATGATCTTGTAACGGATTAGCATGAACATTTGTTTTTTCTAACGTCATATAAGGTCGTTTTCTAGGAAACATTTTCTTTACAATGTGCACGGGGATATGGCTAAGTCCTAAAGCAAGTGCGCTCGACATAGCCGTTATTCTTACCCGATCAGCTGACAAAAACATTAGAAGCAGCACCGCTATAATTGTAAAGGTAGCTCCTCCAAAATTTGTTATATGTCGAAAAAAGAAATTTAACAATTTTTTTTCAAAATGTCGATTCACTTTCTCAAATAATCGACATTCAAAGGCATAAAAACTAAGTAACAGTCTCATCATCATTTTCTCCCATCAGTAGATCTCACTTCTCTTATATTTAGTACTAATAATAGGTCTTCCAATCGATAGATAGGTTATCGGGTATTGTTGAATCTCTTCGAGGGAGTAGCAGTTTCGACCATCTATGACAATAGGTTCCTTCATATATAACTCATACGTTTCCAATGGAATTTGTTTGATTTCTTCCCATTCTGTTGCAATAATCGCAAGATCGGCTTGCTTTAGAGCAAGACGAATATCCAGTGTATATTCAATCGTATTTCCTAATATTCGCCGGGCATTTGGGATGGCAATCGGATCAAAAGCTGTGACCTCAGCGCCTTCTTCTAATAGTCTTCTTATAATCGTTAATGCCGCTGCTTCACGGACATCATCTGTTTTGGGTTTAAATGCTAAACCGAGTACAGCCACCTTCTTTCCCTTTAATGATCCGATTATTTCTTTTGCCTTCATGACAGGAAGAGAAGCTTGACGATTATTTACTTCAATGACAGCCTTTAACAACTCAAATGGATGCTGAACGTTGCCAGCAAGTTGAACGAGTGCTTTTGTATCCTTTGGAAAACAGGAACCGCCATAGCCAATTCCAGCTTGTAAAAAATGGGGACCAATCCGTCCATCTTTTCCTACTCCGTTTGTTACCTCTTCAATATTAGCTCCTACTTTTTCGCAAATACTGGCAATTTCATTAATAAAACTAATTTTTGTAGCCAAAAATGCATTAGAGGCGTACTTGATCATTTCTGCACTTTTCGTATCTGTTTTAATAATAGGAATATTCAACGGAAGATAGAGTTGTTCAATTATCGCTGCAGTGTCACTATTCTCTGCACCAATGACAATCCGATCTCCATAGAAAAAGTCGATAATCGCTGAGCCTTCTCGCAAAAATTCAGGATTTGAGACGACTTCAGCTTGAAGCGAGGGAGGCTTATGGTTTTGAAGTATCTCCCTTATTCCATCATTAGACCCCACTGGAACGGTACTTTTCGTACAGACAATCACATCATGTTTCATATATCGGGCGATTGTTTTAGTAACCTCATGAACAAACTCTAAATTTGCTGTACCATCCTCTTGCTCCGGTGTTCCGACTGCAATAAAAATAATCTCAGCATTTTCGTAAGCATGTTGTGGATTTGTTGTAAAATGTAATCGCCCATTATATAAATTTTTTTCAAGTAATGGTTGTAATTCAGGCTCATAAATCGGAGAATGACCTGATTGTAGCATCTCAATCTTGTCTGCTTGAATGTCTATGCCTGTCACCTGATGACCCATTTCAGCTAAACAAACACCTGTTACTAACCCGACATATCCTGTTCCAGCAACAGTAATATTCATCCAATCCCTCCAGCAGATAGAGTTTGCTCTACTTCATTTTATTAAACAAAGCTTTACTTAATCTTGTTTTAACGTTAAGAAATCGTAAAAAAATGTAAATAAAAAACACACTGCTTAATAAATGACTCTGTCATACAACGCACTGTGTAACAAAGCCTACTAAATAGTGTGTTTTTTACTAATAGCAGAGAAAAGTCAGTTATCCACGTGATTCTTCTCTTTTCAATATGCTTTTTAAATCATCTTGGACACTTTCTTTCGCCAATTCTACATTTGAACGATAGGCTGCACGACAAATAACATGTGCTACAACTGGGGCTGTTAAAAAAACAAAGAAAATCCCAAGAATTAAGCGGATACTAAAAATCCCCTCTGTAATCCAGAAAAATAGCAATGTGCCAACTAACGTACAAAGCACGCCAAGAGTAGAGCTTTTGGATGCCGCATGTGACCGTGTGTACACATCCGGTAATCGAATTAAGCCGATTGCACTTAGAAAACTAAAAATGGAGCCGATTAAAATCAAAATAACCGCAATGGTTTCACCGAATACGTTTACGTTCAATAGCGACACCTCTTTCCATAAATCTTGCAAGGGCAATCGTACCAACGAAAGAAAGAATCCCGATCAAAAGAATGACTTCAAAAAAGGCATACGTTCTTAGCAAAACAGAAACAATGGCCACTCCCGCAAGTAAATTTATACCGATTATATCTAGCGCTAGAACTCGGTCAGGCGTCGAAGGTCCCTTTACTACTCGATATAAAGCTGCAATTATCGAAAAGCTCAAGAAAAGCAAAGAAATCTTTAAAATTAATTCAATCACTTACGCGTCACTCCCTTAATTGCTTTCTCAAATTTTTCTTGCGCCTTATACACGGAATCACTCGATTCTGGAATATCCATCGCATGAATATAAAACACTTTACCATTCGAAGAAACTTCCATCACAACAGAGCCTGGGGTTAACGTAAGGAGTAAAGCAAGCAACGTTACTTCCAAATCTCCCTCTAAATCTGTTTTCAATGTAACAATTCCAGGGGTTATATTAATCTTTGGCCGTAACACTTGTCGAATCACAAGAATGCTTGATGTAATCAATTCCCCGATAAATACAAAAAGCAATTTAATAATCGCTATAAATGTTAGAAAATAAAAGGAGGTTGGAATAAAGCGACGTAGCATAAAGAGAACGACTAACCCAACTAAATACCCGCTAAAAAAGCTCAAAAAACTCCATTCATCTTGAAGAAACATCCATAAAAAGGCGATAAATAAATTAATTAATACTTGAATAGGCAATTGCACCACCTCTTTCTCTATCTATTTTTTCTAAGGCATCGGATTTTCTCCTAATACTGCTTCTATATAAAGGGTTGGATCTAATAAACCTTCTGATGCCAGACTTACATAGGCTCCAATTCCTTCTACTCCTAAGCCAAGTATGATCGTAATAGCCGTTAGACACCCAATGGGGAACATTAATCCTTTTGTTGTCCCTTTTTCCATGTCCTTGCTTACATACGTTTCCCCCCAAAAAACGTTCATAAAGATTTTCATAACTGAATATAAAACCATTAAACTCGTAATTAAACCAATGGCTCCTAACCAAAAATAACCTACCTCAAATGTTCCTTGCGTAATAAATACTTTACCGAGAAAACCGCTCAAAGGAGGGATTCCTGATATAGATAGAGCAGTAATAAAAAACATCCACCCTAAATAGGGATGAGTTCGAATCAATCCACTCATATTGGATAGCTTACTTGTACCTGTAAGGCTAATGATTGTTCCTGCAATTAAGAAAATAAGACCTTTAATAAGAATATCGTGAATCAGATAATAGATGGAACCAGCTATCCCATCTAATGTAAAGGAAGCAAAGCCAGCTAGGATAAACCCTACTCCCACAATCACGTTATAGGCTACTATTTTTTTTATATCAGAATACGCGACAGCTCCAATCGCTCCTAGCGTCATCGTCAAGGCAGCTAAAATCCCAATAAATAAATGAGTAGTTTGTGACTCATGATAGAACACAAGCGTGAACAAACGGAAGATTGCATAAATCCCCACCTTTGTTAATAAAGCGGCAAAAATAGCAGAAATGGCGGTTGGCGGTGCACTATAAGGACCAGGTAGCCAGAAAAACAAGAAAAGAGCTGCCTTTAAACTAAACACAATTAAAAACAAAATGGCTACTATCGTCATCAAACCGCCTTGCCCTGCCTCCGCAACACGTACAGAAAGATGAGCTAAATTTAAGGTACCTGTCATCGCATATAAATAAGCAATCGCAACGAGAAAGAGAAACGACGAAATAATATTGACAAGTACATAGGTAATAGACTCGCGGAGTTGAATCTTCGTCCCTCCTAGGGAAATGAGGACATAAGAGGAAATTAACATCACTTCAAAGCAAACATATAAGTTAAACAAATCTCCTGTTAAAAATGAACCTACAACCCCTGTAATCAAAAATAAAAACATCGGGTAAAAATAATGGAATTCTCTCTCTTTACCGATCGAACGAAAAGCATAGATTAAACAACAGCAGGCCACAATACTCGTTGTCAAAAGCAGCAAAGCAGAAAACATATCCGCTACCATACTGATTCCAAAAGGAGCCTTCCATCCGCCTAGATGAACGACCTGTATGCCATCAGCTTTGATTTGCCCCATTAATATAATCGCTACAACACCTATGGATAAAATAGCTAGAACACTTAGAAATCTTTGCAGCACAATCTGTTTGCGAAAGATAATTAAGATCATTCCAACGATTAATGGGATAAGAATTGGTAATACAACCACATTATTCATCCTCAAGCCCCCTCTCATCCATCCCGTTCACTTTATAAGCGCGATACATGAGCACTAGAAAAAGAGCGGTGACGGCAAAATTAATAACAATCGCCGTTAAAATTAATGCTTGGGGTAGAGCATCTGTATACGTTACGTTTTTTTCACCTAATAGGGGAACCCCTCCTGTTTTTAGTCCACCCATTGTCAAAATGAGAAGATTGACACCATGGCTGATAATCGAGGACCCTAATATGACTCTTAATAAATCCTTTGTTAGAATTAAATAAATTCCAATCGCAAAAAACAATCCGACCACAATCGACATTAACGTTTCCATTTTATTGATCCTCACTTATACTCAAAATGATTGTCACAGCTGTCCCAATAACAGCCATTGCTACTCCGAGGTCAAAAAGAACGGCGGTGGCAAGCTCTGTCTCCCCAAAAATAGGGAGATCAAAATACCCAAATGTCTGACTTAAAAATGGTTGGGAGAAAAACACCCCACCCATCCCAGTCAGGATCGCAATCAACACACCTACTGCAGCAAGTACCTTAAAGTCAATTGGCATGTTTTCACGTACAGATTCAATATCAAAAGCAAGAAATAATAGAGTCAAAGCCGAAGCAACCCCAAGCCCTCCGATAAATCCTCCGCCAGGGTGATGATGACCAGCTAAAAATAGATCAATGGAGAACGTTAAAATAATGACAACAGTTATTTTTGTAACGGAATGCAAAATCACATCATTCGGTTTCATCCTTATCCCTCCCTGTTAATCGCAGTTTAATTAATAGATAGACACCTAAACCAGCCATACATAAAACGGAAATTTCGAGTAGTGTATCGAATCCTCTGAAATCAACAAGAATCGCGTTGACGATGTTTTTAGCACCAGCAAGCTCATAGGAGTTCTCAAAATAGCTACCAATAGGGACAAAAAGTCGATTCCCGTTTGCTGCTAAAGCAAGGATGGTGACAAGCATACCGACTCCGATTGAGATAATGGCATTCGTTGCTTTAAATGGCAATCGTCCAATATTTTTACGTAATTGGGGTAAATGATAGAAACATAATAAAAATAAAGCGGTCGTCACAGTTTCAACGACAAGTTGAGTCAGAGCTAAGTCCGGGGCACGAAAAATCACAAAAAACATCGCAACTAGATAACCGAGTGCCCCAATAGCAATGAGAGATGTCATCCTTGATTTTGAAAATAGAACGGCTACTACGACAATGACCATCCCAACTACTAACCCAATTTCATATAGACTGATTGGTGCATCATTCGAAGCATCAAAGGATATTCCTCCCAACAGCCACATTGCGCCACCAAGAATGCAGATAAAAAAGGTGAAAATATAGACTAAATAGTGGCGAAGTGAGCCTGTCATATAACGATTGGTAATCGCTAATGAAAACTCTTCTGTCTTCTCGAGCCCTAGATTATATAGGTTGTTAATCGTTAACGCATGAGGGATAATTCCATAAATCCTAATCCATTTTTTCAAGCGAACATACAGAATGCTACCAAGAACGACCACTCCAATGGTCATAAATAATTCGGTGTTCCAGCCATGCCAGGCACTAATTTTCACATCAATCCCACCACTTGGAGCAAACATAGGCAAGATTGACATCAAAGCGGGCTGCACCAAATATTTAGAAAGAACATTTGGGAAAAAGAAAATGCCAATGACAAGAGAAGCTAATATAATAGGGGGAATCAGCATCCCAATCGGAGCTTCATGTGCTTTCTTTTCCAGCTTTTCTGGGTTATGGCGACCTGTAAACGTTTTAAAGACAAGAACCATACAGTAAATAAAAGTGAACACACTGGAAACCCACGCTAAAATAGGAAATAGGACTCCCAACGTCTCCATATTAAACACGTTCAATTGTGAAGCATTTAACACAGCTGTAAAAAACAATTCTTTGCTTAAAAAACCATTGAATGGAGGCAAACCCGCCATCGCAAAGCTTCCAATAATCGTGAGCGTAAACGAAACCGGCATAAGCGTCATTAAACCACCTAATTTACGAATATCACGTGTTCCCGTTTCATGGTCAATAATACCAACGACCATAAACAAACTTCCTTTAAAGGTAGAATGATTAATTAAGTGAAAAATGGCCGCTAAAATAGCTACTGCGTAGAGGGTTGACTCGTCTCCCACACCGAAATACATAGAGGCTGAGCCTAAACCAAGAAGACTCATAATTAACCCTAGTTGACTGATTGTCGAATATGCTAATAACGCTTTTAAATCGGTTTGTTTGACTGCATTTAATGAGCCATATAATAACGTAATGATGCCTACTCCTGAGACGATCCAAAACCACTCCGCACTGCCCCCGAACACGTGAGTAAATCGAGCCACTAAATAAATACCTGCTTTTACCATCGTAGCAGAATGTAAATAAGCACTAACCGGTGTAGGTGCTTCCATCGCATCCGGCAACCAAATACTAAATGGGAATTGAGCTGACTTTGTGAAAGCTCCCAGCAGAATGCAAATCATAGCAGGAAGAAATAAAGAATGTGAAGTAATAACATCAACTTTAGTAAACATTTCACGAATGCTGTAGGTATCGGTCATCATCGAAAGCATGATGAATCCGGCTAGCATCGCAAGTCCACCAAATATTGTAATAAGCATGGATTTTTGAGCACCATAACGAGATTTTCTTCGTTGGTACCAATACGCAATTAATAAAAACGAGGATATGCTAGTCACTTCCCAAAATACATAAAGGACTAGAATATTATCAGAAAAGACAAGTCCTAGCATCGCTCCCATGAATAACAGTAAATACACATAAAAATTATTTAGAGCTTCACGATGTTTTGACATGTAATAAATCGAGTAAAGAACAACTAATGCCCCTACACCAGTAATAAGCAATCCAAATACTAGACTTAATCCATCTATATAGGTAGTATAATTAATCCCAAGAGATGGAATCCATGGTACAGTGGAGTGAACAGTCCTTCCGCTAGCAATACTAGGAATATATCTTAGTAAATAAAGAAATAACAAAAGCGGTACAAAAAATACAAACCAACCAGTATGAATGCGTGGTGTACATTTTTTATAGACAAGTGGAACAAATAGGGAAAAAACAAATGGAATTAAAATCATTATGTGCAACCAAGACAACAATTCCTCCTCCTTACTTTTTATAGGATTAACTTTATTATACGATTCTGTTGATTTTTGATTCTTTTATACTGAGAAAAAAATCGTTTTATTAAAAACTATTATGAACATACGCATATTATTAATTATCATTGACTGTTAACATGGCATAAGCTATATTCATACATAAGTTTAACAGTACGAACTATCTAGCTATTACTGAGGTGAGATTAGAATGAAAAAGATGAAAGAACGTATGGACGAAAGCATCCTCGTCTGCGTTTATTACGGACCAAATGGTGAACGTCTCATTCAACGAGGTTGTAACATCGCGAACATGCTCCACTGCCCACTTTATATTTTAACCATTGATCCAAACCCCTTCGATGAGTTGGATGCAGAAAAGTCCTATTATATTACGCGCTGGAAACAGTTAGCCGAGCAGCATAACGCAAAAGAGTTTATCATTAAAGATAATGAAAAAAGACCTATAGCAAAAGTAATTGCTGAAGTAGCTAGGGAAAAACATGTTACACAAATTATTCTCGGGCAGACGGCTCAAAGTCGCTGGGAACAAATTGCAAAGGGATCGATTATCAACTCGTTATTACGTGAAATTCCATTTATAGATCTTCATATTGTTTCCGTTTCCCGTTCTCTTAAAGGCGAGGAAGGACATTTCGAAAAAGGGGTCCGTGCATACCTCATTAAAGAAGAAGGCCAATATCGGTTAATTTTCAATCATACAAAAGATATTGAATTTGAAGGAATTTTCTTCAAGGAACTTGGTACAGATTTTAATAATGGTATTTTTAAATTTATGAGAAACAAAGAAACCTTACAAGTGCATGTAGTTGAGGATTACGTTAAAGACTTAACAAATGTTGATATGAATGCGACCATTGAAACCTATAACGATGAACAATAAGACGGCTTAAAAAACGCTCTCAAACCTCCATATACTAATCCGGAGGTTTTTTTGTGTTAGCATTCCCTCTCCATTTCCCCTTCTTAGCATCAATCTACAAATTAACATCTACTCTTATTAACTGTTGCTCATTTTTATCAATTCCTAAATAACGCAAGGTTTCGGCAGGAGAATGATGATGATAGATTGACATTAAGATCGAAATCGCAATTCCTTTTCGATACGCATGATAACCGAATGTTTTTCTAAGTGTATGCGTACCAATTCTCCCTGGAATCCCAACTTCTTTTGCTGCATGATTGATGATTCGATAGGCTTGCTGTCGTGTAATGGGTTGAGCATTCTTTTTAGATTTAAAAAGATAGTCGCTCCCCTTTAAATCTAAATCCTCTAAATACTTTTCCAATACATTTTTCACACTATTGTTAATATAGTACGCTTTCCTTTCGTCATTTTTCTCATCACTAATGTATAGGAATTCTTTCACTATCGCGCCATCCGATACATCCTCCACCTTCAAGGAAAGTAATTCACTCACTCTTAATCCCGTATTAATGCCACATACAAAAAGCAAAAGGTCTCTTTGAGAGTGCTGCTTTAAAATTCCCTTCATCGCATTAATACTTTCAATGTCCTTTATAGGATCGACATACTCCACTACGCTTCCTCCTACTCACCATGCAATGTTACTTAATTTTATAATATTATATTTTATGTAACATTACAACTTTAAATACCCCCTATTTTACACAAACAAATAAATATCTCTTAACTGTGCATAATTATGGGAATTGTTACAAAAAATAAGAAAAACACGAAAGGAGCATATCATGAATAAAAAATTTTTGACAGGTTTTGCCTTTGTCATTTTATTATCGGGGTTATTTAACGTATCAGCTTATGCAGAGCAAAATACTCCAGCTGAAGGTGACAAGCAAATTCAACTTACAGAGGATCAAAAAACGGAATTAGCAGACATTTATCGAGATCTTTTAGAGGAAAAGAAAGAACTCGTTCAAAAGTATGTGGAGTTCGGAGTCATCCCAAAGGAAAAAGGCGATCAAATGATTCAAAAATTTGAAGAGCATTTTAAAATGGTCGAACAAAATGGATTTCAACTACCACACCGACCGCACGGGGGACAACACCCTAATTGGGAGCATTAATCCCTTAGAAAAACACGGCTTATCGCCCCTAATGGCGAAAATAAAAAGAAAAAAATGCTACCTGTCCTCTAACGAATTGAGAGAGCAGGTAGCATTTTCTATTTATTCCCTGGCGCTGGCTGATCAACACCCCTGACCCGATGTCGATGTCCATCACTTTCAGTCGTATAAAAGTCATAATAATGGACATGCATTCCATTTCCTACTGGTATCGCAGGACCTGAATGCGCCTGATAATAATGGGTATGTCCATCCTCAAATACCACATAGCCCTCCGTGTAATGGATATGGTTATCATCCTGAGTTTGGATAGGAGGAGAGGTTACATCTAAACATTGATGAACGTGCCCATCATTCACAGAAGTATAGTCAACCGAACCATGATTATGGTTTGGTACAAACCCTGGTACAAAATCATCCTTACCTACACGATTCATTTCCTCATCCTGGTTACTAAAACCTATCAAAAACTACATTTCGCCCCTCAACCAAGAAAAAAGGGACCTACTGTGACGATTCTCACGTCATTCCATCAGGAAGGGACTCTCTCACCCTTGTCATGAACCTATTGTTCAAAACGACCTGCGGTGCTCTGTTAGAGCCAGCGGGGTGGCGATAAACCATTCCTTCTAGGTCAGTTTACCGCCAAGATTTTAGCACCAGGATTACACCTCCTTCAGTTGTAATTCTTGGTTTTTGATCCTTACTGTTTTATGCACCACATTCCACAGTTTCCAGCTGTGATGTTCTTTAAAATTTTCTATATTTTTGATCATCATGCCCATGAACTTTCTTCTTTGTTTCCCATTGTTTGATTGTTTCTCGGATTCTTCCATCGACCCAAGAAGGTGAATCAAATGAGGTTTAATCTTCGTTCTCAGTTGTTTGAGCAACTCCTTTGGCACTTTTTCGTCAACATCTAAGCCCCTTCTTCCGATTACGAAAGAAGCTGCTTCATGCACAGATAACCCATACATCTTCGCATATTTCCATCGTCCAATCACCGATGTATACGCTGGATTGACTTTTTTGATGTAAAAACCGAACTTCAATCCTCTTGAGATTAATGCCTTTTGCAGTTTATTCTTGGCAAAAGAATGAACCAAACGATTGAAACGATGATTCGTATCATGGTTCTGTTTGAATGTAAGTTCTTCTACTACGATAGCTCCCACATTCCAACTCAATAAGTAGTTAATAATCCCTTTGGCTAGTTCACCCGCGATATTGCTTCTTCTATTACTCCGGACGTACTCCATTTCATGACAATAAAAGGTTTTGGACTCCAGCAAATTTCCTTGTTTGGATACAACAGAAACCGCTACTCGATCGATATTCACATCAATTCCAGCGATATAATCAGACGTGATTTTGTCGCTCCATGTTAGTTCAGAGCCTACTTCATCCACATCGTAGGTGATGTGTACATAATATCGCTCCTTTTTACGTTTGATTTCAATGGAATAGACCTTGTATTCTTCTATCGGTTTCCCTTTGGCATTCTCACCTACAATGGTAGGCATCACCACATCCACGATTTCATTAAAATATTTATCGGGAATGCGCAGTTTAAAACGCAAGCGCGGACTATTTTTCCCTTTTTCCACAAGCAATGGATACGCTACTTCTAGATAGAATTGTTGGTCTTGATCATTGAATACGATTCTGGTATTCAAATTGCCCTTTTTAGATTGATCGCCACGAGAATAAAGGGTATTGGAACGTAATTCCTTCCACTCTTTGTTGGTGATTTTTCCTTTTACCCGTTCATAAAACGGTTTCTTGCCACCAAAAATAACAGGAGGAATGGTGTCTGTTTCTTGATGTTTCAAAAGAACGGATTCTTTTGCTTTTAATTTGTGTAAACGAGCCTGTAATCCTTCCAAACAGATCGCAAGTGAAACCTTTTTCGGTGTTTTTTTGCCTGTTTGATAATCCTCTATTTTTCGCTCTGTTTTTTGAATTTTTGCTTGTACACCTTCTATACGGATGGGCAATAATTTTTTTTGACTGGAAAGGACAGCTTTAGCCTGCATCACAGCATCTTCCGCATACCGTTTATTCAAATGAAAAAGCACATGTACCTTTTTAATGAGTTCTTTCTCTTCTTCCCCTTCCACTAACCGATTAAAGGAAAAACGTAAAGCGGAACAAAAGACAGCCATTAATTGATGTAATGGTTCCAGTTCTGCCGGTTTTGCTTCCTCTACTAAAACCACTTTTGTGATTTTCATGCCACTCACCCCCTCAAGAACATTTGTTCTATAACCATCTTACATGTTCGGAAGATAAATGGCAAGAAAATACAATATTGTTCTTACATTCATTTTTTATATGATGTAATAGGTTTTGATAAGTTTTTTTAAGCTGTTGTAACCTCCTATAAACTGTATTATGATTGTTCACTCATCATTTTCTGGTTTAATCGGTCCTCTAAAACATGAATCATATACAAGAAGTGATTAGCTTCACGTAAAACATGGTCAGCCAAAAGTGGATCAATGACGTTCCGAATTTGACAATTCTTAATAAAATCTAATCCTGCCTTTTTAAAATCTCGAATTTCAGTAGCTGCATTTTCACTATCTTTATTCAATTTTCCAATAATAGGATAGGTTGGTTGTTTATGATGAAGCATCGACTCTACATCCCTTGCTTGATTAAGCAGTATTTCAAAATCATCACCAAATTTTAGGGCTGTGTGTACTAGATTTCTTTCAGACTGGTCTAATAAGGAAGCTATAAATCGAGAATGCTCCATCATGATTTTTAACCAAAATATATTCTCATTAATAATCGCATCTTGAATTGGATCTAAAATCCCTTTATTAAACTTCTTCAATGTTCTCATAAAGTATTCTGCTTCTCGGGCAGTATGGTCTATGAGCAACGGAAAATTAAACCCGCTTACTTTACAGTTAATAATCAAGATAAGCAGATTCCTCTTAAAATTACGAAATCCCCTTACTAATTCGATGCTTTCTTCATTTAACTTTCTCACCAAAGTGACATTGTTTGGTACCTCGTATGCCTGCTTTTCCTGTTGCTCAAAGTAGTGATAAAAACGCTGGGTTTGTTGGATAAACTGGGTCTCCTTATGGTTAAAACCATCGCCTATAAATTTGGCGTGTTCTTTCATAATTCTAAGCCAAAATCTATTTTCTGTTAGAGAACGCTCGATAAATAGTTGTTCAGTTAATGACTCAGGTTGGGCTGCAAAAGCTTCAGGTGGAAGTAACATCTGATTGAATTCTTCTGAACTCACATGACCTGGTATGTGCTGAGGATAATTTTCCATGATTGACCCCCTTTTTCAATTCAATACTAGTCTATTATCGATATACTTGAGTTATGTTTTATTCGGGGATTTATAAAGAAGTTTAACGAAGTTCCGCCCTTTTCCATTAGAAAAACACGACTTATCGCCCCAATGGCGAAAGTCGATGTCTTTTTTTATACTATCATCCATTAAATATAAATTCTGATAGTATAAAATAGAGGCCTATCCAGTAGTATACTCACTACTGGATAAGCCTCTATTTTTCACACTGTAAAAAAGTTTCATTTTTCTAAAGAAGCAAAGAGCTTTGCTATTAATCCCACAATACCTTTACAACCGCTTTTCTAATAAATTGTGGTGTCTCCACACACATCCCTGGTCGATGAGCATCTTGTGGTGTGAATACAGCAAAGGATCCTTCTTTTACAACAAGCTCATCCCCAGTGGCCTCAAGAAACATTAAATCTTTATCCTTATCCGCTTCTTCTACTTTCGTTTCTGCAATATTTGTATACCCCATTTTCTCTGCACCTTGAATGACATACTGAATATCAGCATAGCGGTAATGGGCTTCAAAGCGACATTGCTCCGCTAGTTTTGTTTCATACTCTTGAATCATAACAAATACTTTATCTTCTTCAACTGGATATGTACCAACAGCAAGCGAATCTAAATCATTTTCAAGCAAAAAGTCTAACCCTTTTTTTAACCTTGGATGAACGCCATCATACAAGGTAGCATTCGTTAATTTATCAATAATCATGATCCTGCCTCCCCTATTCATGTTGTCCTAACCAAATTATTATAAAATAATAATCCTGTATTAGACAACTGCTGTTAACATTTCGTTGTGATAATCGGCATAAAATCATCTAATGATTGTTTATTTCTTCATATTGCAAGCAACCCTATTTTGACTCTACAACAAAAAAGGAACCAAAGCATTTTACTCTGATTCCGGTTGCAACTTTACTTTACCTTATTCTGAACGGTGTCCACCTTGCCACTGACCTCCGTGTTGACCTCCGTGTTGACCTCCGTGTTGACCTCCGTGCCATTGTCCTCCATGCGGGCCTCCGTGCCATTGTCCTCCATGCCAATATCCGCCATGCGGGCCTCCGTGCCACTGACCTCCATGCCAATATCCGCCATGCGGGCCTCCGTGCCACTGACCTCCATGCCATTGTCCTCCATGCGGACTACTACCATGCGATCCACCCTGCCATTGTCCTCCGTGTGATCCGCCTTGCCATTGACTTCCTTGCCCATACCATGGGTATCTTTCATCCGTAGTCATTATGTTTCCCTCCTTCATGATTGTTCCTTCCTAAACTATGAACAATTTAGATGAATAGTGAGGGCCCTCTAGATAAAATTAATCCGCTTGTTACATCATCTATAGTCTTTCCTCTCCTTATTTAAAAGCATTTTTCACAATAAACCACACATTCGCCGGTCTCTCAGACAACCGCCGCATATAGTAGCCAAACCAATCCGTTCCAAACGGCACATAAACTCGAACATTATAGCCTTCATCCACTAATTTTTTCTGTAAATCCTCACGAATTCCATAAAGCATTTGAAACTCAAATTGCTCTCTCTTAATCTCTCTTTCTTCCACAAATTTCTTTACATCATGAATGATTGTTTCATCGTGAGTAGCAATAGCTGCATATCGACCATTTACTAGATGCTGCTTTACTATTTTTAAATAATTCTCATCAACATCGGCTTTGTTGGGAAAAGCCACTTGGGCCGATTCTTTGTAAGCCCCCTTCACAAAACGAACATTCAAAGCAATGTCGACTAGCTGCTCCAAATCCCTTTCCGTCCGATACAAATAAGCTTGCAGCACAATTCCAACATTGTCATACGTTTTTCGCAATTGTGTGAATATGTCGATAGTTGCTTGACAGTGAGCATAATCCTCCATATCGATTCTGACAAAAATCTGATGTTCCTTAGCCTTAAGCACAATCTTTTCCATATTGTATAGACATAGGGCCGGGCTTATATCAAGACCAAGCGACGTCAGTTTGACTGACAAATGAGAAGAAACCTGAGCTGCTACAATAGCTTCCAACACTTTCAGACACATATAAGTAAATTGTCTTGCTTCCCCTTCACTCGCCACAAACTCTCCTAAATGATCCAACGTTACAACACGTCCATCTTCATTTAGCTGCTTGATCTTGACAATCGCTTGTTCAATGGATTCCCCCGCCACAAATCTTTGTGCCCCCAAATGCCAGCCGTATTTCTTCGCCCATTCATTCATCCACTTGTTTTTCGCTAAAGACTGAAAGAATTTTCGCATCACTTCTTCCATTTCTACTCCTCCATTGCGGCGAAAAGTTCATTACAATGATGAAAGCTTTGCTACTGTATTATCAGTATATTTTTTACACTGCTTCATTTATTCATATTGATTTCTAATTCTTTCAACAAAAAAGTAGTGCAAAATACTCAAAAATAATTTATTTTATCCGATACATATTGTAACATTATTATGTTATATTTTTTAATGGAGAAAACTTGTTTGTTGAGTTCCCTGGATATTCCGACTATCGACACGTACCCGTCATTGGAAAAGGAATTACCTTTCAAATGCCTGATTCACCCGATATTTGGGGAATGATGTGTGAAGCAGATTTAGAAGAAGTATATCGAATGCGATCGATTGGTTTTCAGTTAGGCACTACTTTTGCAGCTTCTATTTTGTTAGGAATTATTATTTACCAATTACTATCAATCATTGATTTTACTCCTCAATGGTTAGCTCTCATTCTTACTATCGTTTATGGAATTATCGCGACTTCTTATTTTTATAAAAAACAATTGTTACCTATCATCAAGCAATGGAGCAAGTCGATCAAATTCATGAGACATTATTAGACGTTGATGAGTCTACTGAGAAAATGGTTTACTTAATCCAAGATACACGGAATGATTCTGACCAAAGCTCACTCGTTATCTCAACACTTGGACAATTAGTTTCTCGGTTTCACCTGTCTAATCAAAAAACACCTTAAGAAAGATAACATTGACTCAACGAATGTCACTAACAAAAGCTGATTTAAAAAGAAAAAGAAGCTAACAGTCTAATTATTATAGATTGTTAGCTTCTTTGGGATGTTATTTAACAACTTTCATAGGGCTTTGTTATTTTTAATAGCCCAAGCAGCCCTTAATTAAGGTCGAAGCGATCTGCATTCATTACCTTTACCCAAGCAGCTATAAAGTCACGCACAAACTTTTCTTTGTTATCGTCTTGCGCATAAACTTCTGCAATGGCACGCAGAACGGAGTTTGAACCGAATACTAGGTCAACTGTAGTCGCTGTACGTACGACTTCACCTGTCTTGCGATCGCGTCCTTCATATACATCTCCGCCTACAGGGTTCCACTGCTACTCCCATATCAAGCAAGTTAACAAAGAAGTCGTTAGTGAGTGTGCCTACACGATCAGTGAATACGCCGTGTTTGTGTTCCACCGAAGTTCGTACCTAGAACACGCATACCGCCAACAAGAGCAGTCATTTCTGGTGCAGTCAGGTTTAGCAGTTGCGCCTTGTCTACTAGAAGCTCTTCTGGGCTTACACTATAATGCTTCTTCTGATAGTTGCGGAAACCATCAGCGATCGGCTCTAGCACTGCAAAGCTTTCTACATCGGTTTGCTCTTGTGTTGCATCGCCGCGTCCAGGAGCAAAAGGAACAGTTACATCAAAGCCTGCATCACGTGCAGCTTTTTCCACTGCGGCGCTACCGCCAAGTACGATCAAATCGGCCAGGCTGACTTTCACATCTAGATCGATTTTGAATGCCTTCTAGTACGTAAGCACTTTTGTAAGTTGTTCAGGCTGATTCACTTCCCAGTCCTTCTGTGGAGCAAGACGGATGCGGGCACCGTTAGCGCCGCCACGCATATCGGAACCACGGAAGGTGCTGGCCGAAGCCCAAGCAGTTGTTACTAGTTCGCTGACTGTAAGTCCTGAGTCTAGAATCTTTGATTTTAAGATCTTCTACTTCTGCATCTGTTAATGTCATAATCAACAGCCGGCACAGGATCTTGCCAGATAAGAACTTCTTCAGGAACTTCTGGTCCTAGATATCTTGCACGAGGACCCATGTCACGATGTGTAAGTTTAAACCATGCACGAGCAAATGCATCTGCAAACTCTTCTGGATTCTCATGGAAACGACGAGAAATTTTTTCGTATGCTGGATCATAACGCAATGCCATATCTGCGGTAGTCATGATCGTCGGAACACGAATGGATGCATCTTCTGCATCTGGTGCAAGATCGCTCTCAGCAGGATTTACAGCGAGCCACTGATAGTGCGCCTGCAGGGCTCTTCGTAAGCGCTCCATTCGATATCCAAACAGTAGATCAAAATAACCATTATCCCACTGTGTCGGATTCGCAGTCCAAGCACCTTCAATACCGCTGGTGATGGTGTCACGACCTTTGCCGGAGCCGTGCGTGCTGAGCCAGCCTAAGCCTTGTGCTTCAATAGCAGCAGCTTCCGGCTCTGCACCAACATGCGCAGCATCTCCTGCACCGTGCGCTTTACCAAAAGTATGTCCGCCGGCTACGAGTGCAACGGTTTCTTCATCGTTCATTCCCATCCGTTCAAAGGTTTCGCGAATGTCGCGAGCACTTGCAAGCGGATCTGGATTGCCGTTCGGACCTTCTGGATTCACATAGATAAGACCCATCTGAACGGCAGCAAGCGGATTCTCAAGCTCGCGATCGCCTGTGTAACGCTTATCCCTAGCCACTCCGTTTCAGTACCCCAGTAGATGTCTTCTTCTGGATGCCACACGTCCGCACGTCCGCCGCCAAAACCAAATGTTTTGCCGCCCATCGATTCAATAGCGACATTACCGGTTAGAATGAACAAGTCGGCCCAAGAGATTTTGTTGCCATACTTTTGCTTAATCGGCCATAGTAATCGACGAGCTTTATCAAGGTTGCCGTTATCCGGCCAGCTGTTAAGGGGAGCAAAACGCTGTGTGCCGGTTCCAGCCACCTCCACGGCCGTCACCTGTACGATATGTACCTGCGGAGTGCCAAGCCATACGGATAAAGAATGGACCATAATGTCCGTAGTCAGCCGGCCACCAATCTTGACTGTTTGTCATGAGATCGCGAAGATCCTGCTTAAGCGCTTGGTAGTCTAATTTTCCAAATTCCTCTGCATAATCAAAATCTTCTCCCAAAGGATTCGATTTGCGGTCATGCTGATGGAGAATGTTCAAGTTCAACTGATTTGGCCACCAGTTTCTATTCGTCGTACCACTAGATTTGTGACTTGTAGCGCCACCGTGATGAAACGGGCACTTTCCAATGTTAGCATTGTCTTTCGTTTCCATATTTGTTTCCTCCTTATATGTGAATTATGTAGCAAATAATTATTATTTATATTTATAATAACAAATCTAATTTTAAAATCAATACTTAATTATAATTATTATTAATTGATTCCTATTATCATTTATAATTTCACCAATTTTCTGTGAACACCCCCTTTCCATAAGGAGGGTAGAAAGCGAAACTTCAATGAAGTTGGAATGAGAAAAGCTTCGTACCGTAAAATGTTTATGTATAGGCCTATACGTTAATTATATATAACTAGGTTCATACTTTTCTAATTTTATGTGCCAAGTTCACTAAATATTAACTTTTATAAAATAAAATCACTCTTAACAATAAGAGTGATCGTATTATTTTTCTATATGTCGTTCATCTACAGGTTGTGGTCGCTTACATGATTTATGCTTTTTTCCACAAAAAAAATCCCTTCACTTTTAAAATGTAAAGGGATTCTGTTTGCTTTATCACCAAATGATAAACATTAAAATAACAGCTAGTACAATGCGATAAATTGCAAATGGCGTTAATTTAATTCGATTAATTAGCTTTAAGAAGAAACGAATACAAACAAGCGCAAAAATAAAGGCACTAATAAAACCAACGATGAAAAACGGCATTACATCAGGAGTGAAATACTCCCAATACTTGATTACTTTTAATAAACTTGCACCAGCCATAACTGGCACCGCCATAATAAAGGTAAAATCAGATGCCGCTCTATAGCTCATTCCAAGTAGTACTCCACCTGAAATCGTGGATCCAGAACGTGAAAAACCTGGCCACAAAGCAATACATTGGAATAATCCAACTAAAAAGGCCTGTTTATATGTAATTTGGTCCACTGTTTGCGCCGTTAGCTTCGGACGAAACTTATCCGCTGCAATCATTAAAAATGCACCAAAAAATAAAGCAAGCACGACCGTGTTAATTGAAAATAAATGTTCATCAATATAGTCTTCAAATAATAAACCAATAATGGCCGCTGGCAAAAGCCCTATGATGACTTGGGTTAATTTTAACCTAGGACCCGATTCGCCTTCTCTCTTCTTTAAACCTAATAAATTCATAAATCGATTCCAAAATAACACAACTACAGCTAAAATTGAACCAAGCTGAACGACGACTAAGAATGCATTAGAAACCTCACTACCTAAAAGCTCCTTTGATTTCAACCATAAATCGTCCACAATAATCATATGCCCAGTAGACGAAACAGGAGCAAATTCTGTCAAACCTTCAACAAGCCCCAAAATTATGGCTACAAAAAATTCCCACAAACTCATCTTGCCACCTCATCATTTTTTCTAACAGTACAACATAAATTCTATCGTTACTTCAAAATAAAGTCTATTTATTTTAGCTGAAATAATTAGCAATACCTAGTAATATTAAGGGCGTAAAGTATTTTTTTACCAAAGGTAGGGGATTAGCATGAAGGAAATTCAAATATTTGCTCATCGCGGCTCCAAGAAAACTCATCCAGAAAATACAATGATAGCATTTATCGAAGCTGAACGAGTGGGGGCTGACGGTATTGAATTGGATGTCCAGCTTAGCTCAGATGGAGAAATTGTCGTGATTCATGATGAAACGTTAGATCGGACAACGACCATGACAGGATATGTAAAGAATTATAAAGCTGACGAATTAAAACAGGCAGATGCTGGCCTTTTCTTTTCAGAACAATTCAGCGGCGAACGAATCCCATTTTTAAGCGAAGTATTCCAGTGGGCCAAAGAAAATCAGTTAATCATGAATATTGAATTAAAAACAGATCGATTTGCATATGAAGGAATTGAACAAAAAGTCATTTCATTAATTCGTGAATTTCACTTTGAAAGTCGAACAATTCTTTCCTCTTTTAATCATCGTTCTCTCGAAATCGCTAAAGAAATGGCACCCGAGATGGAACGCGCGCTTCTTTTCAAAGAATTACCAAACGATATTGAAAGCATCTTAGCCCAGAAAGGTGAATCTGGATTTCACCCAAAAAGAAAAACGGTTACGAAAAAACTCGTAAAATCTGCTCATAAGCTCGGCTATAAAGTCCGCCCTTGGATTGCTAATAAAAGAAAAAATATTTTGTTACTTGCCGACCTTGGCGTCGATGCCCTTATAACTGACTGTCCCGAAAAAGCAGTAAAGTTGTTAAGGAAAGAGCCTGAATCATCATTAACAGACAACTAATTAAATTGTCAATTGAATGTCATCCACAAGAAAAATCATGTATATATTCACTAAGAAGGCTGTCCCAAAGGGACAGCCTTCTTCAAGCCATATTTATGAAATTTGATTAACGAAAGATGATCCGCCTAATTGTTGCTCAGCCATTTGCACTAAACGTTTTGTAATTTCGCCACCAACTGACCCATTTGCACGGGAAGTAGTGTCAGGCCCTAAATTCACGCCAAATTCACTAGCAATTTCATACTTCATTTGTTCAAGAGCTTGTTCTACTCCAGGTACTAATAATTGATTGCTACTATTGTTATTTGCCATGTTTATCACCTCCTAGTACTATTATCTTTCATTATCCGCAAATTATTATTGCCAATTTTTACATCATGAATTTGGCTATTTAACCTCATACAATTAGTTATACTGTAGTAATTTTAGGAGGGAAGTACATTGCAAATTCATGTCGTTCAGCCGGGCCAAACCTTATTTGGCATCGCTCAAACATATAGCGTCAGTGTAGACAGAATTATCGAAACAAATAAACTCCCCAATCCGAATCGTCTAGTCATCGGGCAAGCTATTGTCATCCCCATTATTGGGAGTTATTATTTTGTACAACAAGGAGACAGTCTCTATTCGATTTCACAGAAAGTTGGGGTGCCTTATGAGCAAATTGCACAAGTAAATGGAATCTCTACCGACAGCTCCATTAACGGTAGGAACCCGTATTTATATTCCAGCTCGAAGAAAAACCACTGCTGAATTTAATGGATATGTAGAACCTCGTGGTGAAACCGTTCCAGAGACCCTTGAAACATCTGTTAGAGAAAATGCCCCTTATTTAACCTATCTTGCCCCTTTTAGTTTTCAAGCATTACGAGATGGTTCATTAAAAGAACCGCTTTTAAATAACTTTCCAGACATCGCAAGAAGGAATCGTAACGTTCTAGTCATGGTCATCACAAACCAAGAAAATGATCAATTCAGCGATGAGCTTGGTCAAATTATTTTAAACAATACGTCTATACAAAACAAATTTCTAAACAATATCGTTGCAACAGCCAAAAAATATGGCTTTCGAGATATTCATTTTGATTTTGAATTTTTACGGCCTGCTGACCGCGAAGCCTATAATCAATTTTTACGAAAAGCAAAAGCACGCTTTAAAAAGGAAGGCTGGTTCATTTCTACAGCATTGGCACCCAAAACAAGCGCCGAGCAAAAAGGACGTTGGTATGAAGCGCATGACTACAAAGCACATGGTGAGATTGTAGACTTCGTTGTCATCATGACCTATGAATGGGGCTACAGTGGAGGGCCGGCAATGGCTGTATCTCCCATTAATTCAGTTCGCCAAGTGTTAGAATATGCAATCACTGAAATGCCTTCCAATAAAATTCTTATGGGTCAAAATCTATATGGCTACGATTGGACACTGCCATTCGTGCAAGGCACAATCGCAAAAGCAGTTAGTCCTCAACAAGCGATTCAATTAGCCGTAACCAACAATGCCGCCATTGAATATGACGAAAAGGCACAGGCTCCCCATTTCTCTTACAGAGACAAAGCAGGAAAAGAACATGAAGTATGGTTTGAAGACGCCCGCTCCATTGCCGCCAAATTTGAACTATTAAAAGAATTGAAACTGCGCGGGATGAGCTATTGGAAACTAGGCATTTCCTTTCCACAAAATTGGCTACTCATTAGTGAGTATTTTAATGTAAGAAAACGTGTATAACTTAGAAAAGCGGAGCCGGCTTGTTCAGCCCTGACAAGTGCTGGAGGGCCAGAAGATGAAGGCGCTCTTTGACTTCATCAGCTGGGCAGACCGCATTTCGAGGGGCTAGCCGGTGGAGCTAGACACCGGTACACATCGAAAACTTTAAACCCTTATCCTTTAAAAAAGATCGTCATGGGTCCCATTGATCCTATGACGGTCTTTTTTTGAATGAATGCCAAGCAACTAAATATCATTCTCCATTATGAACTAGATTGCTTTTGACTATACTAGATAATGATTTTTGAAAGGTGGAGAATTATGCTTCGCGTCATTCTTAGTAACGGCAACTACTCGCGAATTCCGCGGATTATGAAATTATTATCCATGATTATTGCTTTTTTACTTCTGTTTGGTTTACTCATTCACTTTATTGAACCAAAAACGTTCCCTACTATCCACGAAGGGGTTTGGTGGGCTGTTGTCACGATTTCTACCGTTGGGTATGGTGATTACTCTCCTTCAACCGTGCTTGGAAGGTTCATTGGGAGTGTGCTCATTTTAACGGGAGCGGGCGTTGTTACCTCTTATTTTGCCTCTATCTCAAAAGCAACCGTTACAAACGAACAGCAATTACTAAAAGGAACAAAAGCATTTCATGGAACAGGACACTACATTATTATAGGATGGAACGAACGATCAAAAGAAATTATTCAAGAACTTCATGAAAGAAAACACGAACTCAATATTGTCTTAATCGATAGTACATTAAAAGAGCATCCCCTGCCACGAACAAACATTCATTTTGTTCATGGACGAGCTACTGTAGACGCTGTTTTACTAAAAGCGAATGTAAAAGCGGCATCACTTGTGTTAATTACGACCGATTATCGTCAAAATGAATTTCAAACAGATATGTTCTCGATTTTAACCTTACTTGCTGTTAAAGGACTGAATCCGAATGTATACTGTCTTGTTGAAATTTTAACAAATGAACAAAAAGAAAATGCAAGAAGAGCTGGTGCTGATGGCTTGGTGGAAACGAACAAATTTGCAAGTGAATATATGCTGCATTACTTGCTTTCTGGTCAAGCTGTAGAATTTCAAGGTGAAGAGGCAGATTTTCATATTGCTAAGCTTACGATGAAGCATGAGTGGACAAAGTGTACGTTTCAACAATTAAGCAGCATGTTATTAGAACAAGAGATTCTTTTAGTTGGGATTATTAGAGAAGGAGAAAGACGATTCAAACCGCCTGCTACTACACAATTACAGGCTAGCGATTCATTGCTTATTATCGCAGAAAGCTTTTAGAGAAGCGGGAAAGCTGGGCTTCTTGAGTGAGACATCTATACACATCGAAAATTATATACTTCTTATATTTTTAAAAAGGAGCGTATCCCATAAGTCTATTAGACTGACTTATGAAACAGCTCCCTTTTCGTCATTACTCACCTAAATCAACATTATGGTACACTTGTTGAACATCTTCTAAATCTTCTAATGCATCAATCATTTTTTCAAATTGTGCTTGTGCATCCGCTTCAAGGGTTACATCATTTTGTGCAAGCATCGTTAATTCAGCAACTGTAAATTCAGTAATACCTGCAGTTTTAAATGCTTCTTGCACAGCATGGAATTGGTCAGGTTCAGCATAGATAATAACCGCTTCATCTTCTTCAACAATGTCACGTACATCGACATCTGCTTCCATTAACAGTTCAAGCACTTCATCTGCTGTTTTTCCTTCAATCCCGAAAACAGCTGTGGCATCAAACATATAAGCTACAGATCCACTTACTCCCATGTTACCGCCGTTTTTACCAAAAGCAGCCCGCACATCTGATGCCGTACGGTTTACGTTATTTGTTAATGCATCTACGATAACCATTGATCCGTTTGGTCCAAAACCTTCATAACGAAGTTCGTCATAGTTTTCGTCTGAACCACCTTTGGCTTTTTCTATCGCACGTTCAATAATCGTTTTCGGTACATTATATGTTTTAGCACGCTCAAGAACCACTTTTAACGCACCATTTGATTCTGGATCTGGTTCACCTTGTTTAGCTGCTACATAGATTTCGCGTCCAAACTTAGCATAAATACGACTCGTATTTGCATCCTTTGACGCTTTCTTTTCTTTAATATTATTCCACTTACGACCCATTATGAACACTCACTTTCTCAACTTTGAATCTACACTAGATAATATTATACCTCAAATTCCTATTTGTTAAGAGTCTTATTAAAAAAAACGACAGGTGACCACTAATGATGTTAGAAAAGCTTAATATACCCGTTCGCGTTCAAAATGGTCTACCTTCTTATCTAATAACAAAAGGCAATTCATCCTGATGAAGAATTGCCTTTATTACCTGCTTCTAGTTGTTTGTCATTATTTCAATCTTTTTTCTAATTCTTCTTTCTTTGCTTCATATCCAGGTTTACCAAGAAGCGCAAACATATTTACTTTATAGGCTTCAACACCTGGTTGATCAAACGGATTCACTCCAAGAAGGTACCCACTCATCGCACATGCTTTTTCAAAAAAGTACACAAGATAACCAAAAGTGTAAGCATCCATTTCCGGTATAGACACAATTAAGTTCGGAACTCCACCATCAGTATGAGCAAGCAATGTTCCTTCAAATGCTTTATTATTCACAAAAGCAACCGTTTCACCTGCTAAATAGTTTAAACCGTCCAAATCATTTTCAGCCTCTTCAATCATAAGTTCACGACGTGCTTTCTCGACCTTAATCACCGTTTCAAATAAATCACGGCGTCCCTCTTGAATATATTGCCCTAATGAATGAAGATCAGTTGAAAAATTAGCCGAGGCCGGGAAAATTCCTTTTCTATCCTTCCCTTCACTTTCTCCAAATAACTGCTTCCACCATTCAGAGAAATACTGCAAACCAGGTTCATAATTGATAAGCATTTCAATTGTTTTTCCTTTATTGTAAAGAACATGGCGGGCCACTGCATATTGATAGGCCTGATTTTCACTAAGCTCAGAAGAACTTAAATCAGCTTTGGCCGCCTGAGCTCCTTGCATCATTTGATCAATATCTGCTCCACTTACCGCAATAGGAAGTAAACCCACTGCTGTTAATACAGAATAACGACCTCCAACATCATCCGGAATGACAAACGTTTCAAGGCCTTCTTCCGTTGCCAAGTTTTTCAACGCGCCTTTTGCTGCGTCAGTTGTCACAAAGATTCGGTCCTTTGCTTCTTCTATGCCATATTTTTCTTCTAATAGTTTGCGGAAAATACGAAAGGCAAGCGCTGGTTCAGTCGTTGTTCCTGATTTAGAAATCACATTGATTGAGAAATCCTTATCCGCTAAAACATCCATGACATCCCCAATATATGTAGAACTAATATTATTACCGACATACAAAATTTGAGGTGTTTTTCTTTGCTCAGAAGATAACAAGTTATAGAAACTATGCTGCAACATATCAATTGCCGCACGTGTCCCTAAATATGAACCACCAATTCCAATGACTACTAATACATCAGAATGCCCTTGAATTTTAGCTGCTGCTTTTTTTATGCGTGAAAATTCCTCTTGATTATAGTCAGTAGGTAAGTCCACCCATCCTAAGAAGTCGTTTCCTTGTCCTGTTTTTTCATGCAAAGAATGATGTGCCACCTTAACGGCATCCTGTAAATAGGTCATTTCGTGTTCTCCAAAAAACGATAATGCTTTTGAATAATCGAAACGTACATGAACCATGTTAGTTCCTAGTTAAAATCAACTATACCAAACAGTAATATTTAGTATAAACATATAAACTATTGGTTTTATATTTCACATTGATTGAAACCAGGATTCACCTCCCTTTTCAATTTATTTTCAAAAAAATAGATGTGGGTAAAACACCAAATTACTTTCATGTGAAGCCTTATATCCTCACTATTCTCTCCCTTATGTATAATATCTAACTTCAGATATCCTCTTGCATCTGAAAAATGTCCCCATCCCAAAATTTCTAGATGAGCTTATAATGAAGCTCGTAAAATAGCTAATACATCTTCACGATTCAGCACTTTAAAACGACCAAAATCACCATTAAACATCGTTTTATCTGCCATCACTTCTAACTGAGTATCATCAATATTATAATCAGCTAAACTTGATGGTGCCCCTATACTGCTCCAAAATGTACGCAACGCTACAATACCTTCAAGTGCTATCTCTTCAGCTGTTTTTCCTTGGGGATCAACAGCAAACACTCTTACAGCCAGCTGCTTAAAGCGTTCCACATTTTCTGGCAATACATGCTTCATCCAATTTGGGAATAGAATAGCTAGTCCACCGCCATGAGGTATATCATACACTGCTGAAACCGCATGTTCAATATTATGGCTTGCCCAATCTCCTTGATATCCAACTTGAAGCGTTCCATTTAATGCAATCGTTCCCGCATATAGAATGGTTGCCCGGTGCTCGTAATTTTCAAGATCCTCTAATAGCTTCGGTGCAGTTTCCATTACCGTTAGTAATACCGACTCACAAAAACGATCTTGAAGTGGAGCATGCGTAGTTGGATGAAAATATTGTTCAAATACATGACTCATCATATCTACAATACCATAAACCGTTTGATTTTTTGGAACTGAAAATGTATGTACAGGGTCCAAAATTGAAAACTGTGGGAACGTATGTGGACTACCCCAACCTAGCTTTTCATTTGTTTCCCAATTTGTAATAACAGAACCTGAGTTCATTTCTGAACCTGTTGCAGCTAGTGTTAATACCGTTCCAAATGGCAAGGCTTCTTGAACAGTGATTTTCTTGCTCATAATATCCCATGGGTCTCCATCGTATTTCGCTCCTGCGACAATCGCTTTTGTACAATCAATCACGCTTCCGCCTCCAACTGCAAGGGCAAAATCAATGTTCTCTTCCTTACAGATTGCCACCCCTTTTCGAACCGTTGAAATACGAGGATTTGGCTCAACTCCACCAAGTTCAAACACTTCTACATCAATTTGTGCCAATTCACTAAGAACTCGGTCGTATAAACCACTCCTTTTTATACTTCCCCCACCATACACAAGTAAAACCTTTTTACCGACAGGAATTTCCTTTTGCAATGCATGTAATTGATCTTTACCAAAGATTAATTTAGTAGGATTCTCAAAAATAAAATTTTCCAAAATAGCCTCACTCCTTTTTCCATTATCCTCCAAATAACCATTAAATACAAAATATTTACCTAGAAAATTTAATGCATAAATATTAATCCAACGAATCAAAATAAAGGAGAAACACATATTCAGAAAAAGGAGGTAGCATAATGAGCGGTATTCAAAGATTAGCTCTTATTTTTACTATTATTGGTGCAATCAATTGGGGATTAATTGGATTTTTCCAATTCGATTTAGTAGCTGCTATATTCGGCGGGCAAGATTCTGCGTTATCAAGAATCATTTATGGCATTGTTGGTATTGCTGGTCTCATTAACCTTGGTCTTCTCTTTAAACCAAGTGCTGAAGTTTCAAGAGCCTCTCAAACACGACCAACTCGATAAGAAAAGCTTAATGCGCCCGTTTAGCGACGTATGGACTGAGGTCCACACGATGTGGGTCACACAGACGAAGCTGGGCGCCTAGAGCTAGACATCTGTACTCATCGAAAATCATATACTTCAAATAGATAAAACAAGCGCTTATAAAATGGGTTTCTTTTTATATTTCCCCAGGACTATATCAATCCTGGTTTTTTTATGTTATAGCACTTGTCCTTACTTCACTGTTATTTTTATTTATGAAAAAAGCTGCCCTCTGAAGAGAACAGCCTTTTTTCATTATTTTTTAATTAAATCTTCACGTTGAGATTGTTCAATCCACTCTTGAAGTTTATCTTTTAACGTATTGAAGCCTTCAGCTGAGTCATTTGTAGTTGTTTTGATAGCAGAAGCTGTACGGTGTTTCTTCGGAGCTTTTTTAGCAGGAGCTTCTGTACGCTCAGGAGCTTCTTCCGTAGCACGAATTGATAAACCAATTTTTCCAGCATTTTCATCAATTGAAAGAACTTTAACTTGTACTTCATCTCCAACTTTTAAGTGGTCGTTGATATCTTTAACAAATCCGTGAGTTACTTCAGATATATGAACTAATCCTTGTGTTGATTCATCAAGTGCAACAAACGCACCATATGGTTGAATTCCTGTAACTTTGCCCGTAACTACTGAGCCGATTTCGAATTTTTGTGTCATAAAAACACTCCTATTTTAATATATATTTTTTCGTCATTCACGCAATAAAAAATTATATCATACTTTGGGCAATAAATCAAAAAATACTTTTCCAGAAACTTTCTCTCATTTTCAGTATTCGCTATAATGTAGATTTACATTCTTTATTTTCTTTACCTTATATAAGAAAAGCGGATCCGGCTCGTTCAGCTTGTGAAGCAGATAGGAATTGCCCCAAAAGAATTTTTTTCCCTTTAGGGGGCTTAAAAACAGGTAATTATTCTTCAGCCTTGCTAAGCTAGACATCTGTGCTCATCGAAAATCATATACTTTCTTATCTAATAAACACAGGGACCGGATTCATTGTAAATCCGGTCCCTGTTTCATTAGTCTTCGCTATTGATATTTTTTCATAAATCGTTCGATGCGGCGAATGGCTTCTTGAAGTTGTTCCATTGATGAAGCATAAGAGCAGCGAATATGACCCTCTCCACTTTCACCAAATACATCACCAGGAACAACGGCTACTTTTTCTTCGACTAACAGCTTCTCAGCAAACTCTTGTGAAGATAAGCCTGTTTTCCGAATAGACGGAAAAGCATAAAAAGCTCCACCAGGCTTGTGACAGTCTAACCCAATCTCATTTAAAGCCTTCACAATATAATTGCGTCTTCTCCGATAGCTTCGTCTCATTTCTTCCACATCGTGCATGCCATGCCGCATTGCTTCAAGTCCCGCATATTGTGCCATAGTTGATGCACACATAAGCGCATATTGATGAATTTTTAGCATGCCCTCTGAAATTTCTTTTGGTGCACAAACAAATCCTAAGCGCCAACCCGTCATCGCAAATGCTTTTGAAAATCCGTTTAATAAAATTGTTCGTTCATGAAGTCCCTCAAGAGCTGCAAATGAAGTATACTCCTCGTCATAGGCAAGCTCCGCGTAAATTTCATCAGAAATGACCACCAAATCATGCTTCTTTACAACGTTAGCAATCGCTTCTAAGTCTTGCTTACCTAACTGAGTCCCAGTTGGGTTATTCGGTGAACAGATTAAAATAGCTTTTGTTTTAGGGGTAACCACAGCTTCAATTTGTTCAGCCTTTATTTTAAAATCATTTTCTGGCAATGCTTGAACCGTTACTGGAATCCCACCAGCCATTGTCACTAACGGGGCATACGCCACAAAGCATGGTTCAACCACAATGACTTCTTCACCTGGATTTAAAATTGCCCGCATAGCAAGATCGATTCCCTCGCTCGCACCAACCGTTACAATAATTTCGTCTTTAGGGTCATAAGAAACATGAAACTGTTTATTCATATAGTTCGCAATTTCTTCTCTTAACTCGATTAAACCAGCATTAGCTGTATACGAAGTATACCCTTCTTCTAACGAACTAATTGCCGCTTCACGAACCGTCCAAGACGTAACAAAATCTGGCTCCCCCACCCCTAGTGAAACGACACCTTCTATATTTGCCGCTAAATCAAAAAATTTACGAATCCCAGATGGTTTTAGGTCTTGAACTAGATTTGACACATAACTCGTTTTAATCATGGAGACACCACAATCCGTTTATCATCATCAGTTTTTTCAAAAATTGTGCCATCGTGTTTATACTTTTTCAAAATAAAATGAGTAGCTGTCGAAACAACCGATTCTAATGTAGCTAGTTTTTCAAATACAAATTTAGCTACATCATTCATAGAGCGTGCTTTAATAATTACTGATAAATCATAAGCACCAGACATTAAGTACAAGGATTCTACTTCGTCAAAGAGGTAAATTCGTTTCGCCACCTCATCAAAGCCTACCCCACGCTTTGGTGTTACTTTCACCTCAATCATCGCTGTGACGCCTTCATATTCATCTACTTTTGCCCAGTTAATAATCGTAGAATACCGTACAATTACACGCATTTCTTCTAATTTTTTTAACGTGGTTTCGATTTCCTCTGCTGACAATTCCGTCATTTTAGCCAGATCATTTAAGTCAATCCGACTATTATTTTCAACAATACGTAGTACTTCCAATTCTTGTTCATTCAAGTGCATTGGAGATCCTCCTTTGACATTCACAATGATGATTTAGCTGGCAGAATACCATTCCTGTTCTTTTCTCATACTAAACGTAAATCGTTTCTTATATGACAATAGAAGTATCCATAAAGAATGGTTTTGCTTTTCATCCTCAATTCATTTTTCATGAGGTTGATCTGTCAGAATAAACTCTTCATATTATACCAAACTTCGAGCTTAATCTGTTATACAAATTTTGTTTTTATGATTCAAAATTTCCACTTCTGTTCTGTAACAGATTATTTTTAAAATTTTCATTAAGGAAGGATACATATGACAATAAAAGGAATAGAAAAAGTTGGACAAATAGATATTTATTTTGAACAGTATCAAACGGATGAGTCACGTCCGACGCTTGTGTTGCTACATGGATTTTTGTCTTCTACCTTTAGCTATCGTAAGCTAATTCCTTATTTAACAAACCATTTTAACGTGATTGCGTTAGACCTACCTCCATTTGGACAGAGTGGAAAAATCTATCGCTATACATATTCATTTGAAAATATCGCTCAGTCCATCGTCCATTTTTTAAGAAAAAAAGGACTGACATCATTCACAATTATTGGTCATTCCATGGGTGGACAAATCGCCTTACAATTAACAAAAAATCACCCTGACCTCATTGAGCGGGCTATCCTTTTGTGTAGCTCTGGATACTTACCTGGCTACTCAAGAAAAATGAAAGCGCTCAGTTATATGCCCTTTTTCTCATTAGGCGTTCGCTATCATCTTGCTAAATCTGGTCTCGAAAAAAACCTTGAAAATGTCGTTTATAATAAAAAATTAATCGATGATGCCATGCGGCATGGGTATTTACAGCCATTTACAACAGGCTGGCAAATCTTTCGGGCATTAGGGAGGATGGTGCGTGATAAACAGGACGACTTAGTAGGGGACGAGCTAAAAACGATTCACAAGCCCTGTCTGCTCATTTGGGGACGTGAGGACCAGGTTGTTCCGCTCAATATCGGTGAACGCCTTGCTTCAGACTTACCTCGCTCAGAACTTGTCGTTTTAGACAAGGCAGGGCATCTATTGCCAGAGGAAAGACCAGAAACAGTATCTCAATTAATTCAGGACTTTTTCAAAAAAAGTTGAGGTAAAGGGAGTGAACCCTTTGCCTCAGCTTATACTTAAAGAGAGCAGCTGGCGTTATTCCTAATTACGATTAGTTTTGCAGCTACCTGCAGATATTGGCTCATATCCAGTTTTTCTTCAAAAGAAAATTCATAGATAGCTTTTAACCTATTTGCTAGTTCAACATGATTCTCTGCTTCTGATACAGCAAAAATTGCCTCTGCAATTTCAGGCTCATAATTTTCTCCCCCCATATTAAATGGGTCCCACTCTTGCAATACATGAACAAGAGCCAAATTCATTTGTTGTATATTCATTTCCTTATCACCTGCACATTTACTTTTTGAACATGATATCATATCCAAAAAACAAAAAGATATAAAAGTTTTTACTCAAACTTTCATATCTTTTTAGAAAAATGGCAGGTGCTTTATGAATAAAATATTTAAACAAATCTTTTTGTTACCCGTTCATTCTTCAACATAAGGATCCTTCTCATACGCTGGCAAGTCTCCAAATGATGTCATAATTCCCTCTTCATCTAACTGATCCTCTAATTGTTCATGTTGGGTATTTGGGTAGACGCTTACCGGTCGCTCACCCGTAATATCTACAGCAGCAAAATTTTCATAATCCTCAACATACCCAATATTCTCTTCCGATTCGACATACATATCTTCATAATCTGCTGGTGGTCGCACAAAGTCAGACGGCGATTCAGAGGTTCCATAGCTTGCTACCTCCTGCCAGGTATCTTCGGAATCATAGGCAACCGACTCTTTTCGATCATCAAAATCAAACTTTCCAAACTGAGGCATGGATACTTCTTCCTCAATCGGTCGATTATGTGAAGTGTGCTGTGACGGAGAATGTTCAACACAAAACGTCGTTGTTGGAATGGCTTGTAGACGTTCAACAGGAATTTCTTTTCCACACACTTCGCATGCTCCATACTGACCAAGCTCTATCGCTTTTAATGCATGATTAATTTCCTTTAACTCCTGTTGTGTATGTTCATGTAGTGCCAAGTCCTTTTCACGCTCGTACAGCTCTGTCGCATCATCAGCAGGATGATTATCATAGCTAGATAATTCCCCCATAGAATCATGAGCATGGCTTCTTAACAAATCAAAATGATCGTGTACAACATGCTCCGCTTCTCTTTTCAATTGTTGCAATTGGTGTTTAAACTTATCCATTTGCTCGTTCGATACCATCCTCAAACACCCTTTCCTGTCATTCTGTCATTAGTATGACTAACTATGGGTAATTCCACTAAGGTAGTTTCTTCCGAAGACAAATGAATAAGCGTTTTGGAAAGATTGCTAAAAAATGACCAGTCAATTCGTTTTATAACGATTCATTCTTATTTTTAGGATTTATCAATTGTTCCTCTAGGTGCTTCGTTTTTAACTCTTCTTTTTTCGAATATCGAATGATGAAACGCATCGTAAGGACAGCAGCAACTAAAAAAATGATACAAGTAATGGCAGCCGGTATATATTCTGATTTATCTTCTGGAAAATAAAGAAACATACTACCGAGTATTGCTTTACTCATCGTCTACTTCCTTTCTAAGTTACAGGTATTTATGCCATTATAACAATTTCTAGAATGAACTACCAATATAATCCAAAAAGCAACCCCTCTAATTACTTTTACACTACCATATATATCGAATACAAAAAAATAGTGGATCCCCCTGAAGGATCCACTGTTACATATTAAAATTTTTAATTATAAAATGGTAATTTTATTAATCACAACATCAACCACTGGTTTATCACCAGGTGCTACTTCAACATTAGTAATAGCATCGACAACATCCATACCTTCAATGACTTGTCCAAAAACAGTATGTTTATGGTCAAGCCATGGTGTACCACCATTTTCTATGTATGCTTAATGATTTCTTCTGGGTAACCCGCTTGCTTCATTTGCTCACCCATACGTTCATCGACCTTTGGAGCTTGTACAATAAAGAATTGGCTGCCATTTGTTCCTGGACCCGCATTCGCCATTGAAAGCGCACCACGTAGATTGAAAGCATTCATGGAGAACTCATCAGCAAATGGTGCACCCCAAATACTTTCTCCACCCATACCAGTTCCAGTTGGATCTCCACCTTGAATCATGAAATCTTTAATAACGCGGTGAAAAATAATTCCTTCGTAATAGCCATTTTCTGCATGTGTTAAGAAAGTTCTCCACTGTTTTTGGTGCAACCTCTGGAAATAATTTAATTTTAATATCTCCAAGTGTTGTTTGCATAAGAACCAGCTTTCTCATTTTCACGTACATCAGTTGTTAATTGTGGGAAATCTGTCATTATGTATGTACCTTCTTTCCATTATTTTTAATGAATAAGATCCAAATGAACCTTCAATTGTTCACTTTACACGATTTTATAGGAAAAGCGCAAGGCACCTGTTTAGCGACGTATGGCACTGCTGACTGCTCCGTAGGGAGATAATAGGAAACACGAAGAGCGTAAGCGATTCGATGTTGACTTATCGAGTGGAGGAGCGGGAAGTCTTATTAGTCAGCTAGGTAGCCTGGAGCTAGACACTAGGAAAAGCGCAAGGTGCCCATTAGCTGTCAAATGCATTCTAATACTAATAAACGAACGATTTATGTATGATAAGAATAGGTCAAAACAGAAAGGTGGAAAAAGCTATGCCAGTAGCAGAAGTGAAAATCGGTGATATTGTAACAGCAATTAATAAAACGGGAAAATATATCGGAGAAGTGACGGAAGACCGTAACAATGCCTATTTAGTAAGAATATTAGCGGTATTGAAACATCCAATGCAAGGTGATTTGCATAATCCAAAACAAACAGATGTAGCGATGTTTCACCAACGTCGCGCACTCGCTTATCGCGAACAAACAAACGTTCCAAAAAATATGGTGAAACCCTATGAAGGAGAAATTCCAGATTATCAAGCATCCCTCAAAGAGGCTGTATCAAAAATGAAAGAAACTCTATCCGAGACAGATAACGAATTTAACACTCTCAGTTTAAAGCACCTAGAACAATTAGAAATAGATTACTTCAAGTAATACATAAAAGCCAAATCAATAGTAGTTGATTTGGCTTTTATAAGGCTAAATGATTTAATACTTTTGACAAGTCAATGCGATCTCCAATCGTTGTTGGCTCATGCCTTCTCCATATAACTTTTATCTTTTTCGACTAATTTAAAGATATTATATGTCGTTAACGCATCATCTAATGCGCGATGATGGTTGCCTGTCCCTTCTTTTCCATAAGCTTGGACCGCCTTCCAAAGACCCGTTTGATTTTGATCTCCGAAGAAACGCTTGTACTCCATGCAAAGATCCATTTGCTTGCCGGTAAAAGGAAACTGAGCATTGATTTTATTGCAGTTTTGCTTTAATACCTTCATATCCATATTTCCCCAAGTTACAACAGTAGTCGGATAATCTGTATCTACTTTTTTTAATACAGTCACTAATTCTTCAAATGACATACCACTTTCAATTTGACTTTGACCAATATTTAAAAATTTCTTACAGCGCTCCGTTAATTTTGGAAACTTTTTTGGAATCACAAATGATGAGAATTGCTCCTGAATGGAATCTCCGATAACAGACACAAAACCAACTTCAATAATTTCTGGATAAAATCCAGCTGGGTTACCTCTTCCTTGAGGCATTGTAAACTCAAAATCAATAAATAAATACTGCTGTTGCTCTTCCACGAATTTCCCTCCTTTTTCTATTAAATTCCGACTTGAATCTTTATCAAGTATTATAGCAGAAAAATTGTTAACATTCAGGCGATTTTCCCTATTTATACATAATTTTCTAACAAATCATTAATCACATTAATCTTTTATTGCTTTTTGCCGATATACTTACTAAAAATATATTAGTTAGGAAGTTGGACTATGCGCAAGTTTCTCGGTTATCTGTTAATCATATCTATTGTCCCAATGATAATAGCCCTTATTTTTCTAACCTATCAGGAATGGGCAAAAGCTGAAGGAATTCACAAAGTTCTTGATGACAAGATTTCAGTTGATACTATTCATTTAGAACAGACAAGCTATATGACAGATTCCAAAGGACAGATTATTAGTGAAATATCACTGAATAAGAAACGAATAAATCTACGTGATGATGAGATTCCCTCTTTTTTAAAAGAGCTGTTTGTGGTCATAGAAGATCGACAATTTTATCAACATGCTGGGATTGATGCTGCAGCGATAAGTCGTGCCTTGCTCATAAATAGTAAAAGCGATTCAATCGAACAAGGCGCAAGCACAATTACACAACAGCTTGCTCGAAATTTATATTTAACTCAAGAAAAGACATACAATCGAAAAATCACCGAATTATTGTACGCCTATCAATTAGAACGAATTTTATCCAAACAAGACATCTTAGACTTGTACATTAATGCGATTTACTTTAACAATGGAGTTTACGGAATAGAGGCAGCCTCTCAATTTTACTTTAATACATCTGCAACAAAACTTTCTAAGGCCCAATTAGCTTTTTTAGCAGCCATTCCGAATAATCCAGAGAAATATAATCCACTAAAGCATTTTGATGCTACGAAAAAGCGGCAAGAACGAATTTTACAACAAATGGTTCAAGAAAAGAAGCTACAAAAGAAGGAATATGAAGAGCTTGTTCAAGAAAAAATCACACTAAACATTCGCTCATCCATCGACCTATACCCTGATTATGTGACGTATGTGCATCGAGAACTGAAGGAATTAGTTGCTGCGGCTGAAGGATTAAAGCCAAAGCTTGAAAGCGATAATGAAGCAACACGAGAAAAGGCTGAACAACAATTGAATCAAAAAATAACACAGCTCCTAAATTCGGGAGTTACCATCCATACAGCGCTCAATCCTGAGTTGCAAGTAGCTTCCCAAAAAGCGCTGAATAGGGAGCTTGCTTCTACAGATATAGAAGGAGCTTCCGTCGTTATACAACATCATACGCATGAGCTTGTCTCTTTGATTGGGGGAAAGAATTATAAAAAAAATTCTTTTAACCGAGCCTATCAAAGCTACCGGCAGCCTGGTTCTACGATTAAGCCCTTACTTGTCTATGCACCCTATATTGAAGAAACAGGAGCAGGACTATCCTCACAAGTGAGCGGTGCCAGCTACTGTAAAAATGGCTATTGTCCAGAAAACTATGGTGGAACAAGCTACGGCATGGTTTCCTTACAAAGAGCTTTTGCTCGCTCTTATAATACGCCGGCTATCCGTCTTCTTGAAGCTACAGGCATTAACACGAGCTTTAACTATTTGGATACATTTCAGTTTAAAAAGGTAATGAAGCAAGATCATCAATTAGCAGCAGCCATTGGTGGCTTCACTTATGGAATGAGTCCGCTTGAACTAACAAGAGCGTTCACCTCATTTAATGATGGAAGCTATCAGCCTGCACGTGCGATTATCAACGTTACAGACCACGATGGCAAAACGCTCTATAAATGGAAGGAGAAATCTAAAAAAGTGTGGAGCAAATCCACCGTCACAAAAATGAGACAACTGTTACATGAAGTAACGGTAAACGGAACAGCGAAAGGTGCCTCTTTTCCAACAGATTATATCGGTGGAAAAACAGGAACTACAAATAATTATAAAGATCTTTGGTTTATAGGGTTAACCGATGATTATACAGCAGGTGTTTGGCTTGGCAAAGATACTCCAGCTTCCATCGAATACCTATCAAAAGGTTCTCCGCAGGTTAGAATATGGCGTGCCGTTAGCCAACAAGTAGAAGCCAATTAGACTAATCATCGTATGGGGTGTTAAGGTTTATTTTAACACGAATGTTAAAAGGCGAATATTCACAAAATAATTTTATCATCATAACACCTTCAAAAAGGAGTGACTTCATTTCTATGGATTACAAGATAGAAAAAAAGGTGCCTAACAGATCACAGGCATATCAAGTTGTAGAAAATAAAAGACAAGACAAATTACAAGAAGTAGAAAAAGAGGGACAGTTAGATGAAGAATCACTGTACTATGCCCGCCTTTTTATGGAAGAATGAATCTGACTACCCCACGGCTAACGCCGATGGGGTTCTTTGCAAATAAGAAAGTATAAAATTTTCGATGTGTACTGGTGTCCAGCTCCAGGCACCCAGCGCCTATCGGACTTCCCGCTCCAGTCCGTACGCCGCTGAACGGGTGCCTTCCGCTTTTCTTACTTAAAGATGAGCGATTACTCGGCATTGGCTTTTCCCTTCGGAAATCTGCGAAAACGCCCCTTACTATTACCACTTAGATTGGCAGGCTATCCATTATGCTGTTATACAGTTTTAAAATACAATACCCGACAATCAAAATAAACATAGACCAGATGAATATGTGAAAAAAAATGAGACCAACTAAACCACTCATACTGAGAGTTGGCACAATTTTATACACAAAGTAAATAAATGCAATCAAATTAGTAACTAAAAAAATGGCCAGTAATCCCATCAAAGATTGAATACTGACTAAAGAAATCAAGGCCCCTATTACATAAAGGACTGCACCTGTTCGAACGCTTATTAATCCTGTTCCCTCTGAATCTTTTGAGAAAAGGAGCAGCGATACTTCAATAATGGTATCAGAAATCAATTTTAAAGCGGAAAAAAGCATAAAAAATAAAAGTACTAGAACTACTAACAAAGCCATTTTAATACCTGCTTCAGAAAAGAATTCTAGCATTCCTTGATATAATCCTAAACGTACAAATAAATCTAGAACCTGTACCTCACAATAAATAGCAAAAGAAAAACTAAACAAGACAATTGAAATAAAGGGAAAATAACCAATAAAATATGTGTTCTTCATGTAAAAGTCACTGTTACTTTACCAAAAGCTCTTTTAATTCGACCAATGTTTGATTCTAGGTGTTTTGAGTTCTTGGTTATAAGAGTTATTGAAAGCATACACTTTAGTTGGTACGTTAAGCAACGTTTCTAGTACAGCTGGTTTGTCGTCAAAATAGTAATCTAATTTTAATTTTAGGATCGTTTCAATTTTTTCCTCGTCTTTCATTCCACAATAAAAATAATCATCGCGAACAGGAAATCCACGTTGCTTCAACCAGTCTCTTGTGCGCTCACAATGTTCTGGCGGACGTGCCGTAATATAAAAAATGTCGTGGCCTTCACGGTCAAGCTCTTGCAGCATCTCTAAAGCCCCTTCAAACAATTGGCAGTCTGCGTAATAGATTTCATCCCTCAAGCTATTCCAAAGCTCTCCACCTGCTTTAGCATCCAAACCAAATGCTTCATGAATTTGTATCGTTTTTATTGCTTGGAATACATCGAAGCCGACATTTTGATTTAATTTTTTATTATATAATTGAAAGGCATAGCCACGTAAATCAATGAGTGTATCATCAATGTCAAAACCAAATCTCAAGATAATCCCCCTAACACGACAAACTGTGAAGCAAAAGCTTTCTCTTTCTCCACTTGTATCGCCTGTAATTTTTCTACCTCTTTTTTGCGCATTGTCGCACAAGTCATTAAATCTAGCTCTTCAATTTTATCTCGATTAATAAATTTAGCTAGAGCATCTGCATCCTTAAGCGCACTATTTAACCCGAAGGCCCCCGTTGGAGTCATCGTATGAGCTGCATCACCGATTAGAGCGACACCCTCTTTCCCCCAAAGCTCACTCTCACTGCTATACACATCTAATAAAACAAAATCCTGCCAAGATTGAATATTTTCTGATACTGACTGCTGGAGCGAAGGGAAGGCTTGAATAAGTTTATCAATAAATGGTTTAAACGGTTGTTTACGTAATTCGGGATATGAACCTTCTGGAATATTCCAGCCAATTTGAATAAAACCTAACGCTTGCGTAAACAAAGAGAGCTGATAACCATCAACCAGTGCCATTTTAATAGCAGGTTCCCACCCTTTAGGTGCTGGGATTTTTGCCCAGAGTAAATCATAGCCATGCTTTCTAATCTTCACATCAATATCTGCTTGTTTTCGAACAGTTGAATATCTGCCATCTGCTCCAATGACTAATTGACTTTCGACGATAATCTCCTGTCCGTCTTTCACTGCTTTTACCCCAAAAACTCGACCGGTCTCATCCTCTAACAACTCTTTCACTTTTGTATTCAGCAATAATGTGAAATGATCTATAGGCCTCCGCTTCTTTTAATAAAACGGTCAATAAATGGGCTTGAGGTACATGAATCCCTAAATGCCCAACTTTCGAATCCGGCAATACCTTCCTTTCGAGTTTTCCATCATTCCAATATTCAATTTGTTCCATTCGTAACAAACCTAATTCCTCGACAGCAGAAAATAATCCATGTTTCTTTAAAATGGCTTCGCCTTCCTCATTTAAATGCTCCCCGCGAAATTCTCTAGCCATCGCTGCATGACGTTCAAGGAGAATAACAGAAACATTCTTTTTCGCTAACAAATAGGCAAGGAGCGCACCCCCTGGCCCCGCTCCTACGATACACACATCTGCTTTATATATCATACGTCCTCACCTTGTTTCGGATAAGCGGTAATACATAAATCTTCACCCATCTTATCTACTTTTTCAAACACCACATTCAATGCCTCATCCATTCGATCGACATCACGTCCAGTAAATGGTGTTAATGAGTTTCGTCCACCTAACAGCTTAGGTGCTATATAAATGAAATATTTATCAATGAGACCGGCACGCAAAAACGAAGCATTGATTTCACCGCCACCTTCTACTAATACATCGGTGATCCCCTTTTGATATAAAGCTACAAGCATGGCGTCTAAATCAAGTCCTGTTTCTTTTTTAGATACAAAAATACACTCGACACCCTTTTCGCGTAAAGTTGTCAGCTTTCCTTCATCGGCACTCTCGGTCGTCACAATGATTGTTTTCGCTTCAGCTGTATTGACCACATTGGCATCTAATGGTATGCGCAGTTCACTATCTAAAATAATGCGAATTGGGTTCTTACCGCCACCTTCAGGGAGACGTGTTGTTAAAGATGGATTATCCGCTAACACTGTCCCGATGCCTACTAAAATAGCATCCACTTCATTACGAAGCTGATGGACGGTATAGCGTGATTGTTCACCTGTAATCCATTTTGAATGCCCTGTATGAGTAGCAAGTTTTCCATCTAAGGTCATCGCAAACTTCGATATAACAAACGGACGATTTGTGAGCATATTGTGGATAAAACGCTCATTCAAGCGCTTCGCTTTCTCCTCTAATACACCCACATCTACTTCAATTCCCTCATTTCGGATTATTTCTATACCCCGACCTGCCACTTCTGGATTTGGATCTTGCATGGCTACGACTACACGAGCTACACCAGATTCTTTAACAAGATTTGCGCAAGGCGGTGTTTTACCATAGTGGGAACATGGCTCTAACGTAACATATAATGTTGCGCCTTTTGCGTATTCACCCGCCATTCGAAATGCATGAACCTCCGCATGTGGCTCACCCGCTTTTCGATGAATCCCTGTTCCAGCAATAATACCATCTTTTACAATAATGGCTCCAACAAGTGGATTTGGATTGGTTTTCCCTCTTGCACTCTCCGCTAAATCAAGCGCTAACTGCATATAATACTCATCTGTATTCATCATATGTTCCCCCACCCTTATACCGTTAAAGTAGGATTCTCCTGTCGGATATGCCCCGATTTCTGAACCTTCGTATTTAAATAAGAACGATTTTCTTCTGTCAAACCACCCCAAAGTGGAATATGCTTATTTGCTGTTAATCCTTTAGCTCTTAATGCCTCAAGTTTTTTCGGATTATTGGTAATTAATGTGACTGGCTTCGTTCTTAATGATTCTAAAGCACGAATTGCCCCATCATAATTACGTGTATCATCTTCAAATCCAAGGGCATGATTCGCCTCAACTGTATCATACCCTTCTTGTTGCAAAAGATAAGCGAATGACTTAGAGAATAGGCCAATTCCTCGGCCTTCATGATCCGCTAGATAAAAAATCGCCCCACATCCATGTTCAACGATCATTTTCATCGATTCATGGAGCTGATAGCCGCAATCACAACGTCTACTTCCAAAAATATCTCCTGTATGACAAATACTATGCATACGAACAAGCGCATCATCGCAATTAGCAAAATCCCCATAGACCAATACTGAGGACTGCTGTCCAAAGGCCAAATTAGCTGTAGCAAGCGAATCGAGAACCTTTGATTTTGTATTCACACCATTATCTAATTCGTGCCATGTATACCACTGAAAAGTCGCTGAAAAGTTCTCTTGTTGCACTGGCAATTTCACAGGACCAACAAGACATAAATCAGCTTTTCCAGGTGTTTGGATAATTTGCATTTTATCTATTAAAAGATCTTTTACTTGTTTTGTTATTTTCATAGCCAATCCCCTATTTTGTAGTTTTATATACGAAAAGTGTAGAATACCCCTATTCAGACACAATACACATCGAAAAATCTCAATATCATTATTTAACACTACTTCCTTACTTTATGTAAGTAAGTTTATAACACTACACATTATACGTCAAATTCTATCCCCATTCAGAATGAACATCTTTCAGTCATTATCGCCTACCTATATACATAGTTTAAAGAAGAATGAAGAAGAAAGGGGAGAATCTTATTGGAGAAGCTTCCACAATTTAATGATTGTCATCTACTACCTGTAACCTATGATCATCTATACCGCACGACGGTTCCCCCAAACGAACGTCCATTATCAAATCCAAATCCAGATGTATTCATAAAATCCGCCAAACTTTCACAGCTTTTATTAAATGATGCAAAAAAGGTAGTTGATACCTTGGCCAATTCTCAACCCTTTGCTAAGCGTCTTATGACAGCAGCTCAAGCATCAAACAAATCTGTTGTAACCACAATGATTCGTAAAATAGGAGTAAACACAGTTCCTGATATTCATTATAACCCAGACGGCATTCGACTTGACTTTCATTCCAAAACTGGTGAAGACCTTGGTCACGTAATTATTAGCTTAAAATGGGGGAATCTTTAATTTTCCATTTAGAATATTGTATACGAAGTAGAAAAATTTATCGAGTTTTCCGCTTTTTTAAAAAACCAAAGCCGAAAACCGGCTTCGGTTGCTTTTATTATTGAGAATCATCCTTACCAAACCGTTCCACAAGTAAGGCTAACGTGCGAGTCATGACTCCTGTCGCTCCTGAATCCCCTAAGTCACTTGCGCTTGTTGTTGTTGCTGTTCCAGCAATATCAAGATGAACCCATGGCGTTTCTTCTGCAAACTCACCAATAAATGCTCCCCCCATAATCGCATGACCTGCGCCTCCTGGCGAGTTATTTAAATCGGCAATCTTACTATTACGTACTCGCCCTTTATCTTTTTCTGTAATCGGTAGCCGCCACATAGGCTCTCCCGCTTCAAAAGAAGCATGTAGCACCTGTTCAAAAAAGGCTTCATTATTCGTCATGGCACCTGTCATATCATTACCCAATGCCGTAATAACGCCACCTGTAAGTGTAGCCACATCGACTAAATAATTGGCCCCATGATGCTTTGCATACGTCACAGCATCTGCTAGCACTAAACGCCCTTCCGCATCCGTATTCAATACCTCAATCGTTTTCCCATTCATTGACGTAATGACGTCATCCGGCTTAAACGCTTGACCACTAATCATATTATCTGTGGAAGGAATAACTGCCACGACATTTTGTTCCGGACCAAGTTCACCGATAATTTCCATTGCCCCTAAAACAGCTGCTGCACCACCCATATCCGTTTTCATACCGACGATGCCTGCTTTTGATTTTAATGAATATCCACCCGTATCAAAGGTAATCCCTTTGCCAACTAAACCAATGACATCTTTCCACTCTTCCTTTCCTTGATATTTCAGAGTAATCATTTTTGGAGGTTCTGTTGAGCCTTGATTCACCGCAAGAAGAGCCCCCATACCAAGTTTGAGCATCTCTTCCTTTTCAAGAATTTCAACTTCAAAATTATAACGATCAGCTAAATCTGCCGCATAATTCGCTAAATCTGTTGATGTAAGCAAATTTCCTGGTGTATTCACAAGTGTTCGTGCTGAATTAGTGGCTTTTCCAAATACACGTCCCACATGTAAGGATGCCACAATTTCTTCTTGATCTCCTTCACTAAAAATAGAAAAGGATGTAATTCTCTTTTCAGCAATATTTCCTTTTTGCTTATAACCTGCAAATTTATAGGTCGCTAGTTCAAACGCTTCAGCAAAGGCGTGAGCTGCATCAATCACATCCACTTTTTCTGTCGTAAATGTATCTAGCGCAATGGACAAAGAGGTTATACGCGAAGCTCGGAGCGTTTTACTCGCTTTTCCAAATGCTTCACGAAGTAAGTCAAACGTTAATTCTTTTTCCTTACCTAGACCGATAAAAAGGAATTTCTTCACCCCTAACATACCTAATGTATGTACGATTGAAATCGACTTTTTCTTTGCTGAAATTTCGCCTGCTTTGACTAACTCTGTTAACTGTCCTCCCATTTTCTCATCTGCTAATTGGCCGATTCCTCTTAGTTTAATCGGTGTATCAAATACGCCAATAAAAAGACACTCAGCGTTTTCTGTTAAATCAATCATGTTCTGAACTGTAAGCATAAAAATACCTCCTCAACCTTCTATTTCATTATAGCTAATTTTTCACAATCGACATACTAATAGGTATAATAAGCAGGAATCGACATGTTTATATGGAAGTAAAATAATATATCTGATTTACGTTATTAAGAAAGGAGTTAACAATGGACATATTTTTCAATTTTCCGCTCGTAGCTGCTATCATGGCTGTCTTAATTGCCCAATTTATTAAAGTTCCTATTCATTACATAGTTTTTCGAAAAGTAGATTGGACCCTGCTTACTTCCACTGGCGGCATGCCCAGTTCACACTCAGCTGCGGTCGTAGCACTTGTTGTGGCAGTCGGCATTGAGACAGGAGTGGATTCTCCGGTTTTCGCAGTCGCAGCCATGTTTGCCATCATTACTATGTTTGATGCAACTGGGGTAAGATGGCAAGCTGGGAAACAAGCTGTTGTCTTAAATCAACTTGTTACTGATTTTAATTTATTAGTGGATCAAGTGAAAAATTGGCAAAAACCAGAACAAAAACAAAGCCAATTAAAGGAATTACTTGGACATAAACCAATTGAAGTCTTTTTCGGTGCCGTAACAGGGGCGCTTATTGCTTGGATTCTTTATTATTCAGTTTTTCAAGGGTAGGTGAATCATGTGAAAATTATATCTCTATGCCCAAGTAATACAGAACTTTGTACCTATCTTGGAATTGAAAATCAATTGATTGCTATTGATGATTATTCCGATTGGCCCGATTCTATTCAAACATTGCCTAGGGTCGGACCAGACTTATCCATTAATTTAGACCTTGTTCAATCACTAGAGCCCGATCTCGTACTTGCTTCGCTCAGTGTACCCGGTATGGAAAAAAATATTGAGGGGCTAAAAGCACGTGGCATTCCACATCTTACCTTTCATCCACAATCACTTGAAGATATTGCAAAGGATTTACTCATACTTGGGAACGCAGTTGGGTTACCAGAAGAAGCTGCCAAACAGGCTGCTCAATTTAGAGCGACGATTCAAAAATACAAGACCATTGCTGATTGCATTGAACACAAACCGTCACTCTATTGGGAATGGTGGCCCAATCCACTCTTTACTCCTGGCGGCATTAATTGGTTAACAGAAATTAGTCAACTCGCTGGCGGCTATAATGTATTTGAAGATGTAGAACTTGCAAGCGTTAAGGTGTCACCGGAAGAGGTTATAAACCGTAATCCAGATTATATTTGCTTAGCTTGGGTCGGTGTCCCGCTAAAGAAAATTAACCCTAAACTCGTTCAAAAACGGGAGAAATGGTCAGACATGACAGCACTACAAAACAATCAAATTTTAGTCATGGAAGAACCACTATATTGCAGACCTTCTCCACGATTATTGGAAGGTCTTGCAAAGCTCGCGAAAGTTCTACATCCTGAAAAATTCTCTTTTTAAGAAAAGCGCAAGGCGCCCGTTTAGCGACATAGGGACTGGACCGCTCCGTAGGGAGATAAAGGAAACACGAAGAGCGTAAGCGATTCGATGTTGACTTATCGAGTGGAGGAGCGGGAAGTCCATTAGGCGCTGTTCCTTACGCTAGACACCAGTACGCGTCGAAAATTTATACTTTCTTAATCTTTTAAAAAGGAAAAAGCTGACTCCAAAAAGTCGTTATGCATGAACGACCTTTTGATTCAGCTTCTTTAATTATTTAGGTATTTTTCCAAGAATTTGTTCTCGGAATACTTGCATATGTTCAGCTTCATTTAAATGATTTAATTGAGCTTCTGACAATGTACCTGTTCCTTTTTGCACGATATAGACATTGACCGTTTTCTTACCCCATTGATTATAGACATCCTGTACAGTTTCATAGTAGAGGTCAAGCCGATTTCCTTTAATCGCGCTTCCTGTATCTGCTACAACCCCATAACCATATCCCGGAACGAAAAGAATCGTTCCTAGTGGAAAGACATTCAAATCAGCTGCAATTGTAGAATACAAGTCTCGTTTCACTTTCACACCTGAATAAGTCACTCCATATGCTGGGCTACTTGGATTTTTCCCTGTTGATTCAACTCCTGCTGTATACCCTGTTGCTATAACTTGATGTTTTGGATATTTAGACAAGTCTAGTGAATTCTCTAATGTTTGAGTCACCTCAATCGCTTCTGTTGCTGCAACCATTGACGTGTGATCTTCACTACTATAAAGCATTTGCAAAGGCACTCCTGTTACGTGCTCAATGGTTGTTTGAATAGCTAATAGAAACACAACAACCATTACAAACCTCTTTATTAGCCATACTACTGTCCTCAAAGCAAGACTCCACTCCTCTCACATCCCTTATTCTTTTCCTTTGAAAAAAGAAATTATTCATAAAAGTGGAGAGGGATTAGAAAATTGCTCTCTTAAAACATTTGATAGCCCCTTTTCCTTAAAAGTTTAATGACAACTCCAGCTAACACTCCACCTAGAAGTCCACTTGATAAAATGATAATATCTGCTGAATGTAAAGAGGCAAAATTCATCCCCAATTGCTTCAAGGATTCAAGGGGCTGTCTAACATATTCAATCAACTTTGACTCATTAACAATTAAAATCGCTACAATAGGAAATAATAGTACCATAATCCATGAAGCTCTAAATAACATATTGAGTAAAAATCCAATCCCGAAGAATAATACGAAAAATAAGATAATTGATATTATTAAAACCGGCAATGTCATCCTGCTCGAGCCCCCTCTATAAACCAATACATTCCATTATGTATATTTTATTAAAAAATGGAAAAAATTTAAAGTGATAATTCTACCCCTTTACATATAAAAAAGCCGCTTCTTTCAGTTTTTCTAAGCGACTTTTTTAATCAAAAAATATTAAACTTTCCTTTTTTGGCAACTAGAGTAGGACCACCTATCATAAACAATGCCCTGTTATCGACCATTTTTTTCATAAACGAAGCTTTCTTACCCTTTATTTTTTTACCGCAAATCATCCCAACAGCATCACCATGGCCAAGAGAGCATATCGTACCTTTGTTATCAAATACAAATGTCTCTAAATCTATTCTATTACGAACTAATTTCACTAGATTTTTAGCAATTAACTGTCCCTGCTGCATAGCAATCTGCGCAGTTGGTGGATATGGACAATTTTTTTCTTCATTTATCATAAATGCACAATCACCGACAATAAAGATTTCTTCAAAGCCAGGAACACGCATATCAGGATTTACTTTTACTCGTCCACGAATTACGTCAAACCCCGAAGCTTCAATAACAGTATTTCCCCTAAAACCGGCAGCCCATATAATCGTACTAGCCCTAATTTCCTCTACCTCATCTTGACCTGTTGATACGATAATTCCTTTTTCGGTAACTCCTTTAATTGCTGTATTCACTTTAAATTCTACGCCTCTCTTCTTAAGAAAAGAGACCGCATAATCCGATAATTCAAGATCAAATCCAGGAAGTACCACCGGCGCTGCCTCCACACAATAGATACGCACTTTTTCAAAACTAATACCATATTCATTACAAAGCTTAGGAATACGATTTGTTAATTCACCAAGAAACTCGATACCAGTAAAACCTGCACCACCTACAACAATGGTTAAATGTGAATCCTTTTTTGCTTTTTGCGCATGATACGTGGCAAATTGATAATCAATATGTTTACGAATCCTTTGTGCTGAATCCAAGTTTGAAATGGGGAACGCATACTCCTTCAATCCCTCTATCCCAATCATTTCTGTTTCAGGCCCAAGTCCAATGACTAAATAATCATAAGATACTTCACCATTATTAAGAATCACTATTTTATCTTCTTTATTAATTTTAATAACAGAATCTTGAATAAAGTTAACTTTATGCTTATTAATTACACTAGCTACTAAATAACGAACACGATCATGATGGACAGTTCCTGCAGAAGCTTCATGTAGCCATGTTGTTTCATAATGATAAGCGTTTTGATTGACTAAAATGATTTCCGCCTCATTTTGCTCTAGAGCTTTTTGCAAGCGAGTAACTGTCATTAAACCACCATATCCTGCTCCTAGAACAACGATTTTCGGACCTTTCAAAAGTACTCCACCTTTTATATATTCTCATCTATTTTTTATACAGCTTTCAGAATTATTACAAAAAATAAACCAAAAAATCACGAAATATTAATATTTAACTACATAAATAGTAGTCGTTTTATGCATGTATTTCAAGCCTAATTCGTCATTCTCCTTTTTTTTCATATATAATTACTAATCTATTACATATAATTTTACAGCTAGGAAGCAATCATTTTGTTACGTAGCATAAAAGCTATTCATAGTAAGAATCCATAACAAAATGATAATATGGAGGGATCAGATATGGAAGTAAATGAAAAAGTATTCGACATTACCATTATTGGTGGTGGACCAGTAGGATTGTTTACTGCTTTCTACGGAGGGATGAGGCAAGCTTCTGTAAAAATTATTGAAAGTTTACCGCAATTAGGTGGTCAATTGTCAGCACTTTATCCTGAAAAATTCATTTATGACATTGCAGGATTTCCAAAAGTTCGAGCACAGGAACTAATTAATAATTTAAAAGAGCAAATGTCTAAATTCGAGCAAACTATTGCTTTAGAACAAGCTGTCCAAACGATTGAAAAACTTGAAGATGATACATTCAAATTAACAACAGACAAAGAAGTTCATTACTCTAAAGCGATTATTATTACAGCTGGTAATGGTGCATTCCAACCTCGTCGAATCGAAATTGAAGGTGCAGAAAAATACGAAAGAAAAAATCTTCACTACTTTATTGATCATTTAAATCAGTTTGAAGGCAAAAAAGTGGTTGTCTTCGGAGGTGGAGATTCAGCTGTTGACTGGGCACTTATGCTTGAACCAATCGCTGAACAAGTAACGATTGTTCACAGACGTGACAAATTCCGTGCCCATGAGCATAGTGTGGAAAACTTAAAAAATTCTAAGGTAGACATTAAAACTCCATTTGTCCCAGCCCAATTTGTTGAAATGGATGGAAAAATTAGCACGGTTGTTATTAAAGATGCTACTGGTGAAGAAACACAATCTATTGATGTGGATGCTGTCATTGTTAACTATGGATTTGTTTCCTCACTTGGTCCCATTAAAGATTGGGGACTTGAAATCAAAAAAAATAGCATTGTTGTAAACTCCAAAATGGAGACAAACATTCCTGGCATTTATGCAGCTGGAGATATTGCTACTTATGAGGGTAAGGTTAAATTAATTGCAACTGGCTTCGGTGAAGCACCGATTGCCGTTAGCCAAGCGAAACTTTTCGCTGATCCAACTGCCAAAATATCACATGTCCATAGCTCTTCTATGTTTTAAACAGAAAAGCCGACTCCAAGTTGTTTAATCCTGTGCCGCGTTTCTTTCCTTGATATGTTGCTCTATTTCCGTTAATCTTCGTAAGTCATCGGCAGCCAATTCGTGCAAATCCCTATCGTTTAGAATTGCCGTGAATAACCAGCGGTAGTTAGCTAGTTGTCTACTAACAGACTTCGGATATGTTCCTTGGTATGCTAGTATCTTTTCGCAGAACTCGTTAAACTTAATCGACCGTTCCAGACGTAGTTGTTTAAGTGATTCGTTCATCGTTTTACCTCCTTACATTATAGTATGCTTTTATAAAAAAATCGGAATGCCATCGGTAAAGCAGCCCGTAAAAATGGAAATACAAAACCTCCAACCTTTACCTAAAAAGGATTGGAGGTTTTGTATTTTACATTTATTCTATAAATTCACGCTTTAGCTTTAATATTCTCTATCAAGTCGAACTTAATTGTGTCAGAATGCAAATCTCAAACACTTGCAGGCACAAAAAATTACGACGCCAAGCCGTTAAGCAGACTCCGCATTTCTCACTTCAACATGTAACTCAATTATCGTAAGCCACCGCAAGTCACGGCTTGCTACTTCGTGCAACTCATCGTCACCTAACAGTGCTGTGAATAATCGCCTATAGTTTTCTAATTCTCGAATAATTATCTTAGGATATGCACCTTCATATTTGAGGATTCGATTTGTAAATTCGTTAAATCTACGGCTCCTTGCTAATCGGCTTTCTTTTAATGATTTGCTCATAGTATCAGTTTCCTTTCGTTTAAATTAAACTTGAACGTTTCTATCGTATTGCTTTTCGTGTATAAACTTGAAACGCCTGAAAGGTAGCTATTGCGTTGTGGCTAGCTTCTATTACATTGTACCGTGATAAACCCATTCCTTTTGTTTAAATTTCGTTTAAAATTCGTTAAAAAAAGTTACAAGCAGTCGCCGTCTAAAGCAACTCACCCGCAAAAATAGGAGGTCATTCTTTGCCTAATCGTTCTTCCTTCCGACATAGAAAAAAGCGCCTCCTAACGTATCGTTACATACGTCAAGAAGCGCTTTATATATGAGTTGATTTAGCTTTTACGACAGGTTAACAACGTAACCCCTTATCAAGTGAATCCGTGATCGTCTTCGCTTACCTTACCGTTCAATGACCGGTTTGGATAACCTTAACAATTCTCTGGTGTCCCTGTATTTGCAGCCGTTCTAAACGATGAACCACACCCACAAGACGCAATCGCATTTGGATTTTCGATGGTAAAGCCTCCACCCATCATGGATTGTTTATAATCAATAATCGTACCGTTTAGAATAGGAGCATCCTCTTTTGCAACCAAAATTTTTATATCAAACTGTTCTAATTGTTGATCGTTCTCTCCTGCTTCCTGTTCAAATCCCATGCCATAGGATAAACCACTGCACCCTCCACCTTTTACAGCCACTCGTAAAAAGGAACCTTCTTCTTCATTATGTTTCATCATTTCTTTTATTTGAAAAGCTGCTGCTTCCGTAATAGTTACTACATTACTCATTAATAATCTCCCCCTAAATTAAATTATTCAACTATTAATCACTAGTATAGACTAAATAATTTCTTTTTCTCAATTTTCCTGCCTAAAATCAACAAAATCGTATAACAGAACCACATAAAAATAAGAAAACACACAACTAAAGTAGTGGGTATTATCGCCTTTTCGATTCAATTCAGCTATAATAAAAAATAGGTATATAAACCCAAACTGGTATAAAACAACCTAGATCTTACGGACTAATGGAAGGGTGAAAATCATGGAAGAATTACAACCATTATTTGATCGAAAAATGGAGTGTATGCTTTGTAAACAATCCTCCACAACGAAAAAAATTCGTTCCCGCTTTATCAAAGTACAAGAATATGATACAGATTTTTGCCCAATATACACAGACGGTTCCGTAAATGCCCTCTATTATAATATATTTGTTTGTCCACATTGCGGATTCTCTTATTCCAAGGATTTTTCAAAATACTTTGCACCTGGTACAAAAGAAATGATTATCGAAAAAATCTGTTCTAACTGGGTACCACATTCATTCTCAGAAGACCGAACAATTGAGGATGCCATCCAAACATATAAACTAGCGAGTTATAGTGCTAGCTTAAAAAAAGAAAAGCATATCACCATTGCAGGTATTTATATGAGAATCTCTTGGCTATATCGATTTAAACAAGATAAAGAACAGGAAATACGGTTTATGAAATTAGCTCGTCACGAATATGAAGAATCATATTCTATCGGCGATTATAGCGGAACACAGGTATCGGACATTCGCATTTTATATTTAGTAGGAGAACTTTCAAGACGTATTGGCGATCAACACATAGCCATTAAATATTTTTCAAGCGTTCTGGAAAAACAAAAATCTGCCATTGAAACATCTATCATTCAAATGGCTCGTGATCGTTGGGCAGAAATAAAAGAAAAAATGGCTGCTGTCAATGATGCCTAGTTGATACAAAACAGAAAGAACTACATAGAGCGACCATACTCTGTAGCATATGAAAAAGACCCTGCAAACGATTTCGACATTTGTAGGGTTAGGTTCGCTCAAAACATTGGGTTTTCTTCTAAATAGGCATAAATCCTTTCAACAAGCTGCTCAGGAGAATCAGCCTTAACCACTTCTCCATTTACCAATGCAAAAAAATGGCTAGAACATATTCCACAATATCTTAAACAATCATATTCCATAACATCTAAATTTGAATCCTTTTCCAGTTGCTCCATAGCTGGATACGAACCACTTGCAACATTGCTAACACAAAATTCAATAATTGGTTTCATCATTTCACCTTCTAACGAATCATCTTATCTTTTTCCCTATAATCAGTCAATATATTTGTCGAAAAAACAGATTGTTACAATACAGTTGTGATCTATAGCCAGATTCGTTATACTTTTGTGAGGATATACAGCTACTTTTTTAAGAAATAAGGGGTTTTTTTAGAAACTTTGACGTAAATGAACTAGTTTCATCATTTCACCTTCTAACGAATCATCTTATCTTTTTTCCTATAATCAGTCAATATATTTGTCGAAAAAACAGATTGTTACAATACAGTTGTGATTTATAGCTAGATTCGTTATACTTTTGTGAGGATATACAGCTATTTTTTTAAGAAATAAGGGGTTTTTTTAGAAACTTTGACGTAAATGAACTAATTACTGCTTAAAAAGTCGACAAAGGGGGTTTTTTTTATGAAACATTTAGTCATACTTGGGGGAGGTTATGGTGGAATGCGTATCCTTCAGAGGTTGCTGCCTAATCAGCTTCCTGAGAATGTGAGCATTACGCTAATTGACCGCAATCCGTATCACTCTATTAAAACAGAATACTATGCCTTAGCGGCAGGAACAATTTCCGATCAGCATATTCGGGTCGCTTTTCCTGAGCATCCACGCCTAAAAAACGTGTATGGAGAAGTCGTTTCCGTCGATATGGAGAAAAAACAAATTATAATTGAAAATCAAGAACCGGTCAATTATGATGATTTAGTAATTGGACTTGGTTGCGAAGATAAATATCATAATATTCCTGGAGCAGACCTGTACACTTACAGTATCCAAACGATTGATAAATCTCGCCAAACCTACCAAGCCCTTAATAATTTGGGTGCAGGAGCTACTGTTTCTATAGTAGGTGGAGGGCTAAGTGGAATTGAACTAGCCAGCGAATTAATTGAAAGCCGACCTGACCTAAAAATTAAATTATTTGACCGCGGACCACATATTTTGTCAGCGTTTCCAGAACGTTTAAGTCTGTTTGTTGAATCTTGGTTTGACAAGCATACCATTGAAGTTGTTCATCATTCCAATATTACAAAGGTCGAACAAAATACGCTGTACAATGGGGATGAAGCTGTTCACAGTGATGTAATCGTTTGGACTGCCGGTGTCCAGCCTAGCAAAGTCGTTAGAGATATGAATGTTGAAAAAGATGGACAAGGCAGAGTGGTATTAACACCTCAACATTTCTTGCCAAATCACGATAGTGTGTTTATTGTAGGTGACTGTGCAAGTTTACCATATGCTCCAAGTGCTCAATTAGCTGAAGCACAAGGAGAACAAATTGTCGAAGTACTTCTTAAAAAATGGGCAAATGAACCACTTCCAGAAAGCTTCCCACCAATGAAGTTAAAAGGAACGTTAGGCTCATTAGGGAAAAAACAAGGATTTGGCTTAGTAGGAAACCGTACCAATAACAGGAAGATTTGCACGATTAATTAAATCCGGAATTCTTTGGGTATACAAATACCATAATGCATGATTAGAAAAAAGTTTTGAAGCATTGGCTTCAAAACTTTTTTCGATTTACCAAGGCTATTATGAAGTATATCCAAACTGCTCCATCTTATCCACGATTGCTTTTAATCTTACATTTCCTTCAGCGACAATTTCATCTTCAATTCGAATAAGTGGATAAAACAAATCCTCTTCAATCATTTTTAAAGCAAACTCACGTTCCTTCTCTGAAGAAGGCGGATTATAAATATCAATATAGCTAATCGAAAATGGCTGATTAGGAAATTTTCGCTTTAGAGCTGCTTCTAGCCACTCACATGTATCTTTGGATGAAGGTAAATTTACACAACTTGCACAAATTTGTCTCTGCACCATATACTTGTATATTAATGTTCTTTCGTGTCCATATTAGTTCTCCTCCATTTTTAACATAATGAAAAGATAGATTATTTTTCCGCTAAGTTCAGGTTGGATTTTTCACTACCTTCGCATTATAATATGAATAAAGAAAGGAGTCGAATGCAATGACTGAACAAACAACAGAAGCTCAAGTTCAAGAGGTCTTAGATAAATTCGTCCGTTTCTTCTTCGCGATGGTGGCGACTGCGAACTTGTTGATGTAGAAGACGGAATTGTTAAACTACGATTACTAGGTGCGTGCGGAAGCTGTCCAAGTTCAACAATTACGCTAAAAGCAGGTATTGAACGTGCACTTCTTGAAGAAGTTCCCGGTATCGTAGAAGTCGAACAAGTATTTTAATAGAAAAGCGGAAGATACCTGTTTGACGATGTATCATCAGTACACATCGAAAACATAAAGCTTCTTCAAACCACTATCTAAAAACGAGCAGGATATATGTCCTGCTCGTTTTTCATTATAAGAAAGTCAATTCTTTTTTCTCATTTTCAGACAAAATGATTGTTTTGCTTCCTTCATTATCAATCTGAAGTTCTTTAACCATAAACGCTGGAAATTGTTTAGTTAAGCTTTCTTTTATTCGTTCCGCTCTTTCATCTGGTACAAGACAAAGCACAGTTGGTCCTGCTCCACTTAGTGCTGTCCCATACCCTCCTTGACCGGATACCAATTCCTGAATCTGCGCCAAATGAGGCACTAAAGGGGCTCGATATGGTTGGTGAAAGCGATCATTTTGCATCATTTCCCCAACAAGTTGCCAATTCTTTGTCATCACACCAGCCAGTAACATATTGGCGGATGCACTTCCTTCAATCGCTTCCTTATAAGCAAGTGTTGCTGGCAACACACTGCGGGAGTCTTCGGTCAGAAGTTCAAAGTTTGGAATGACGACAATAACTTTTACGCCATCAATTGGAAACGATAAAACATCTGTCTTCTCGTCAGTATGTCTACCTACAACTAATCCACCACAAACAGCAGCACCTGCATTATCAGGATGACCTTCAAATAGTGAGGCATGTCTGCTTTTTTGTTCGTTTGTTAAGTGTAATTCCGCTACCAAATTCGCTAATTCAATACCTGCGACAATAGCTGAGGCACTGCTGCCTAATCCACGTGCTAACGGGATTTCACTTGAAACGAACAATTTACATGGTGCTATCTCTTTACCATAATAGGCAGCCGTTTTTTTAGCAATTTGAACAATATAATTTTGATCATCTTTCGGGAATGCTGCCATTTCTTCAGTTAATGGATTAACTTCCCAACTGTCTGATGGATATCCGTATATTTCTAAATAAAGACCTAAGGCTAGACCTATAGAATCAAAGCCAGGCCCTAAATTAGCTGTACTTGCTGGCACACGAATTAGAAACATTTCCCCTTCACTCATGCTAGTTTCACACCTTGAAGATGTTCGATGATTACCTTTTCATCCATTGGAAGCAAGGTTGGTGTGATGGTAGCTAGTATCAACAGCTGTAGTTGGATCTTTTAAGCCGTTCCCTGTTAATACCGCTACAATTTTGCTGCCTTTTCTAATTTCGCCCGTTTTTAGTTGTTTAATCACACCAGCAATACTTGCACAAGAAGCAGGCTCAGCAAACACACCTTCTTGACTTGCTAATAGGTGATATGCTTCTAAAATTTCTTCATCTGATACTTCATCAACTTTTCCGTTTGATTCTTTTGCTGCTTCAACAGCTGTTTTCCAGCTTGCTGGATTTCCGATTCGAATTGCTGTTGCAATTGTTTCTGGATTTTCAAATACACGGTCATGAACAATAGCAGCTGAACCTTCTGCTTCAAATCCTCTCATTTCTGGAAGACCTGTTTGCTTGCTTGCATGGTATTCTTTGAAACCTTTCCAATACGCTGTAATATTTCCTGCATTTCCTACTGGAAGAGCTAAAATATCTGGTGCAGCTTCTAACGTATCACAGATTTCAAATGCAGATGTTTTTTGACCTTCAATGCGGTATGGATTCACTGAGTTTACAAGAGCAATTGGTGATTTCTCGCTAATGCTACGTACAATTTCAAGTGCATTATCAAAGTTCCCATCAATTGCAACAATTTCGGCACCGTACATAACCGCTTGAGCAAGTTTACCCATTGCAATTTTCCCATTAGGAATAACGACGATACAACGTAGTTTTGCACGTGCTGCATAGGCAGCAGCAGCAGCAGAAGTATTTCCTGTTGATGCACAAATAATCGTGTCTGCACCATCTTCAATCGCTTTAGCTACAGCAAATACCATTCCACGGTCCTTAAATGATCCAGTTGGGTTTAACCCTTCATATTTCACATACAGTTCAACTCCAAGTTGTTCAGACAAATTAGAGCATTTAATGAGTGGTGTATTTCCCTCTAATAGTGTTAATTCAGGTGTATTTTCAGTTACTGGTAGAAATTCTCTGTATTCTTTAATGAGGCCTTGCCAACTCATTTATTATTCTCTCCTTCAACACGATAGGTACTTTTTATTTCTTTTACCATATTATAATCATTTAAGTTTTGATTGATTTTTTCAAAAGCTTCTATAGATGCTGTATGTGTTACTAAAACAATTTCGGAAGAATCCTTTTTGTCGAGAGGAAGTTGAAGAATTTTATCAAATCCAACTCCATGATCTGCAAATATATTCGTAATTCTTCGCCAAAACACCTACTTCATCCTTAACAGTTAGACGCAAAAAGAACTTCGCAAAAATTTCAGAGGGACTTTTAAGAGCTTTCTTAAATTGAGGGGCAATCGCACTACGACCATTTACACCTAATCCTATATTTTTCACAACCGCAACTAAGTCAGATACAACCGCAGTCGCTGTTGGCAGGCTTCCTGCTCCTGGACCATAGAACATTGTTTCCCCGATGGCTTCTCCGTATACATAAACCGCATTATATTCATTATTAACGGAAGCTAAAGGATGTGTATCTGGTAACAATGATGGTTGTACACTTACTTCTACTTTGTCATCATCTGTTCTTGAAGCAACCCCAATTAATTTCATTGTATAGCCTAGCTTCTTACTATAAGCTAAATCTTCTTCTGAAATATTTGTAATACCCTGTACTGATACATCATCTAAACCGATATTCATCGAAAAGCCTAATGAAGCCAAAATTGCCATTTTACGTGCAGCATCTAATCCTCCCACGTCTGCCGTAGGATCGGCCTCAGCAAATCCAAGCGCTTGCGCTTCTTTCAAAACGTCTTCATAAGCTCTACCTATCTTTGCTCATTTTCGTTAAAATAAAGTTTGTGGTACCATTCACAATTCCCATCATCTTCGTAATACGATCTGATGATAAACCATCCGTAAGTCCACGAAGAATTGGAATACCGCCTGCAACACTTGCTTCATAGAATAAATCACAGCCATTTTCTGTTGCAACTTGCAGTAATTCTGGACCGTACAAGGCCATTAAATCTTTATTTGCCGTAACAACATGCTTTTTATTCTTAAGTGCTTGTAATAAATAGCTGCGAGTTTGCTCAACACCACCGATTACTTCAATAACCACATCAATTTCTGGGTCAGAAAGAATATCATCAGCTTGAAGCGTTAGCTTGCTGCTATCAATTTCAATCGAACGTTTTTTGTTTACATCACTGACTAAAATCTTTTTTATTTGAATTGGACAACCAATTTGATGCATCAACTTATCTTGATGACTTTCGATAATTTGGACGACTCCTGTTCCCACCGTACCTAATCCTAATAAACCGATTGAGATTGCCTTCATTTCGGTTCCCCCTAACTACTGTTTATCTGTAAAAAACATTTGTATTTACATAGTAGACATTATATGCTGTTTATTCATTATTTTCAATAGTTAGATCATACATTTTATTGAAAAAACGTAAGATGTCCATATGAATCAAAATTTTCTAAATTTTTTATCGTTTTTGAAAAAATTAATGAATAGCCTAGATCGTATCAGTGGTTCCCATAATAATGTGTGCATTTTTCTTAGGGTCAATCCAGCGCAATAACCGAAGGACATTTTGTTCAGAGGTTGCTACACAACCTGCTGTTACTCCGTTTTCATTTCTCCAAACATGTAGAAAAATAGCACTGCCTTTTCCTTTAATAATTGGATTTGAATTGTAATTAATAACGGCTCCATACTTATACAACTTGTTATTCATTCTTTCAAATGACTTCCACTTCTTTATCGGATTCCATTTATAGGTGACCCATTTGTTGTAATCTTTGGATTTTACATCATCAATCCAATAATCGTATTTTGTCGTTTTTTTGTAGGGCAATTTTACATTAGATGGCTTTGACTGGCTGCCAAATGCTGTTCCAAACGCATACATACCAATCGGTGACTTCCCATCTCCTTCTTTTTTACTTTTTGCAAAACCCTTTTTCCCTACAATTCCCTGCATTTCACCGAAAACCCTTCGCCATTCGCCTTTTCTTTTTTCAAATGTTCGAATGGTCACCTTTGTAGAGGTCAACTTCTTGCCTATAGCTGATACAACTTGATTCACATTTTTCTTTTTTTCTGCTTTTGCTAGAACAGCTTTTTCTTCTGCATTGAATACCTCTTTTGCATCTTCAATTGGCAAATAAGCGTATTTTTTATCATAACAAATTTGATACCAATCTCCACTACGCTTAATGACAGAAAGCTTTTTATTTTTCGCATAGGTCTGTACTGTTTTACTTTCCTGGTCTGCCTTTGCTTTCAACTCCGAAGCATGCTTTACTACAATTGAAAATTGTGGTTTTGTACAACTTGTTTTAGTTGTAGAAGCTGCTTTAGCAGGAGTCAGCATAATATGTAGCATGAAGAATCCTAATAAAAAAGCTGCTACTATTTTTCCCATGGATTCACTTCCTTTTCTATAATCATTTTTCAGAATAGTATTTACTTAGAAATACTATTCTGAAAAATCACACTTTCTATGATACCATAGGTAGCGTTTAATAAGTGATTTCCCCATATGATTTTTAAAGCCACTCTATTTCGGGTAACTGCATCTGTTTTGCGGGTAGCTGTGCTAGTTCAAAGAAATGCTTCAAAAAAGTTTCATAATTCTCTGAGGTTTTTGTAATGGTTGAAAGAGACTCCTCTAACTCATGAGAACGCGACTCCTTTGGACCTGAGAAATACTCTTCAACTGTTTCATAATAATGAATTGGAAACAACATTCGCGCATATAACAAACGAGCTGAAAAGCTAGATAAATGTTCAATACTTTGATATTCTCGGAAAAATTGTATCACGCCACGTTGATACGTGTGGATATGATGGATATAATGATCTCTTACCCATTCTGCTAAATCCCTTGTTGCGTGATCAAATACCCAATCAAATGGGTTTTTCATTTTCTCCTCATCGCTCCATGTATTCTGTTGAAAGCGTTCATAACAAACTGTTCCACTATCAATTTCACCTGGAGTATCATCCATTTCTGTGTCGACTAAATATTGGATCGCATTTTCACCTAACACCATATAATATGGAAAGGTTTCTATAAATAGCCGCTCAAACTCATTATTCGGATGGGCTTGTAGCTTATTACTCCATATTCGCTCCAATTGATCAATCCTTGACTCCCAGAGCGCTTTCCATTGACCAATTCTAGAACATTTTGTAATGGTTGTATCTATACTTCTTCCACGGGCATGAAAAACTCCTAATTCAAATCCTATTTTTAGATTTCTTACAGGCTGTATCACTTCATTGGCAATAAGTACAAATAATTTCTCATCAATTTCAGACACATAGCTTCCATGATTCGCTAAAACAAAAGTCGCTACAGAATGATCTCCTTGTAACCATAAATGTTCAGACATTTTCTGTCTTTCCGCTAACTCTTCTTGCTCTAATTTTCCAAGCGGGATTATACTGTAAATAACATTCCCAGAACGAAAGGATGGATAACGGTTATTCTTTTCTTCTCGTTCAACTTGAATGCCATAATTTTTATAAATCATTTCCTCTATCATATACTTCGCCACCTTTTATCAAGTTTGGGCATTATAAAATTATATATATGACTAGAAATATGATTTTTGAATAAACAATTCTATCTATTTAGTATCTAATAATTTGGAAATGAGTGTGATTCTATTATGACGAACCAAAAAAAGTCGCTAACTGAACAAACAGCACGTAAATGGCTATCAGAACGTGGGGTAAAAATAGAAGATATCGCCGAACTAGTCATGTATTTACAAAACGATTATCATGAAAACCTACAAATGGAGGAATGTCTCTATAATGTCGAACGCGTATTATCAAAACGCGAAGTCCAAAATGCCATTTTAACCGGCATTCAATTCGACATATTAGCTGAAAAAAAATTATTAGAGGAGCCACTTCAATCCATTATTGAAAAGGATGAAGGACTGTATGGGGTAGATGAAACCCTTGCCTTATCCATTGTAAATGTATATGGTTCAATCGGATTTACTAATTATGGGTATGTGGATAAGAAAAAACCCGGAATCCTACAGTATTTAAATGATAAAAGTACAGGCAAAGTAAATACTTTTTTAGATGATATTGTAGGAGCAATTGCTGCGGCTGCTTCAAGCAGATTGGCACATCGAAAAGAATAAGAAAAGCGGAACCGGCTCGTTCAGCTCGCGAAGAAAATAGGGAGTGGCTTAAAAGGCGCTTTTTTGCCTTTTAAAGACACTCATCTTTTTCACAGTGAGCTAGCCGGTGGAGCTAGACAATAAGAAAAGCGGAAGATACCCGTATGCGCGTCGAAAATTTTATACTTCTCATCTTCAAAAAAGGACCTACCCTCAAACGAAGTGTTGAGGATAGGTCCTTTTCAGTTATCTCTTTTACTGTTATCCAAAACGCCAATCATCAAGCGTATCGACTACATAGGTAGGCTGCTTTTCATACTTCTTTAACAGTTCTTTTGTTGTTACCCCCGTATGAACAAGTAATGTGTCCATACTAGCATTCATACCTGCTAAAATATCGGTATCATAGTTGTCGCCAACCATAATTACTTCTTCTTTTGGTACACCTAACACTTTTAATGCTTGTTCAATAATGATTGATTCTGGCTTTCCGATAAAAATAGGTTGCACTTGCGTAGACACCGTCACAACTGATGTTATTGCACCGTTGCCGGGTTGTAAACCACGCTCGGTTGGAAGAGCAATATCAGCATTTGTTGAAATAAACGTAGCTCCATTTCTTACAGCTAAGCATGCTCTCGTTAACTTTTCATAGTCAATAGAACGGTCAATCCCTACCACAACAAAATCTGGTTTTTCCTCTACAAACTCTAACCCTTTTTCTGTTAAGGCTGTTGCAAGTCCTTCTTCACCAATGACATAAACGGTTGCATCGGTTTTTCTCTCGGCAATAAAGTTTGCCGTTGCCATACTCGTTGTAAATACTTGTTCATCTTCGGCATGAATCCCAAATTCACGTAGCTTATCCGCTACTTGGTGTGGTGTACGTGAAGAATTATTCGTTACAAACAAGTAAGGAATATTCTTCTCTCTCAACTTATCAATAAACCCGGCTGCCTCAGCAATCTCCTCTGACCCACGGTACATCGTACCATCCAAATCAATTAAATATCCTTTATACTGTTTCATAAAAAAAAGCTCCTATGACTAATTTTTAAACGCAGATACCGGACCTAGCTCATTGGTTAAATAGCGTCTAATTAATTCTGGATATTGAATAAATGCCGATAGATTTGCCCGAAACACAGATTGTAATTGTTCATGTGACACTTCTATATAATCTTGAACTAACATTTTGCGAAGTGGCAGCACCTTTTTAAATTGTCCCGCAATCTCTTCCGTAATGACTTTCTCATCTAGTAAAATATCAATAATATCCTCATAACTTCCAGGATCACGCATAATAAAGCCATCGATCATCGCATTTCCTACATCCAAAACACTATCAATTGAAGTGTGAACCATTCTTTCCAAGGCAAGCTGAGAAAATTCATCCTTCCAATCTTGCTTCTTCTCAAGTCTTGTTAATTGTCCCTCAAGAAAGTGAAGAACTTGTTCAATCTTAATTCGGTCTACAAAGTACATTCTTTCCAGATCCTTTCTATTCTTAAGATGGCATCGACATTCGCTCTACACTTGCAGGTCTCCCATAGAAAAACCCCTGTGCCAAGTCAACGTTATTTCTTGATAATACCATAGCCTCTCCCTTGTTCTCAATCCCTTCTGCTACAACAACAGACCCTGATTCTTTGGCTATTAATAATAATCCCTTTAACATGGACTCTTTAATCGAATTGTTATCAATATCTTGAATAACAGAACGATCGACTTTAATAATTTCCGGCATAATTTCAATAATCGAACTTAAAGTTGAATACCCAATTCCTGTATCATCTACAGCTAATCGAAAACCTAACTGTCTTAATAGTTGAATATTTTTAGTAAAGTCCGCTTGCTTGATGATTGGATCTTGCTCCGTCACTTCAAGTACTACTTGCTTAGCTGATACACCGCTATACTTTTTCAGTATCGTTTGTATTTCTTCTATAAAAAGTGGATGTCCAAGTGTCACAGGCGTGACATTAATAAATACATGTTGTGATGATTCATTTTCCGAAATTTGCTTAAACGTTTTTTCTAAAACAATTTTCTCCAAATCAAACAATTTTCCTGTTTGCCTTGCCACTGAAAAAAGAACTAATGGACTTTCTAAATCTGTTCCAGCAGGTCCTCTAGTTAACACTTCATAGGCCTTAATTCGATTTGTAGCCACTTCAAAAATAGGCTGCGCCAAAAGACGAATATTTCGTTCTGAAATAATTTCATTAATGGTTTCCATTAGACCATGTTCTTCATATTCTTTTTTCTTTTCAGCAATAGCAACAGCTTGATAATGTGCTTTACTTACTGCGTCTTCAAGTACATCATATTGCTTGTCAATAAACATGTATCCTGTTGTAAAAGACGTCTTTATTGATGGATAGGTATCCTGCAATATATCTTTAACATACATGACAATTTCATAAATCGTAGTATCTAATACGCTTGGCTTTTTTTCCGTCCCTTTAATCTGCATTAGAAAGGTAATTCCATCACTATTATAATCATGCAAGATAACAATGCGATCTCCAGGTATTAGCTCAATAATAGCTTCCTTAAATGTTTTTTTCACATGTGCAATAAAGGAATTGTATTGTTGCTGCTCCATGTTTTTTTTGATTTCAAGAATATCGGCTATATTAAACACCATGGCTGCTACTTCATGCCCTTGTACAAACGAACGTTGGACAGCTCGAATGACCGGATTTCTAATCATGAATTGAGGCGGATAAAAGCGAAGTTTTGACAATGGCATAAAAAACTTTGGCCATTTTAGTATATGTGAACCTTTCGCACCACTTAACAACATGGCATTCATCCCTTCTAACCGGGTAAGTATATCTACATTTTAGCATATTTTTAATTATATAATAATATCGGGAGAAATTTATCGGGAAATGTCGTTTTTTAACACAAAATCTTCTTATCGAATTGTAAAATAATCACATTTACTATCTATAATATAGTTTACAATGGTGAAGATTTTGTTATGATAAAACTACGAAAAGCAACACTGAAGGGAGAATTTCTGTGGAAGAACGTTTTTACTTATACAACGACTTAATCGATACAAAAACTCGATTCGTTAGCTTTATGGGAGAAGAAGCCCGCTTCGATTTAGCCATTATCATGACGGACCGCTTCTATGGAAAAAAGTTAGTTCTCAACTTACAAAGTAACCGTTTCGCTATTATCGGACAGGATGATTTAGAAGAAGAGGGCTATCTTGAGCATGCCTTTCAAATCACAGAAGCAGAAGCCGCTGAACTAACTAGTTTTTTGATGGAAGTCATTTAATCTTTTCATACATCTAAGTGAAATGGATATCCTATAGCTATTATCATCTATAGGAGGCGATTTTTTGAATAAAGAAGAAAAATATGATGACTTTGCCAACGTTGAAGCAGGAAGGAATTTTATTATTCCTGAAGATTTGCCTGAGGGACCATACGGAGCTCCTAGAGGCACAGACACTCCAGTAGAAAACAAAAGCACGCCCTGGAAGGAAGAACAGCGGCCGTATAGCGCTTTTAACTATGAGAATAAAACCTTACATGAGGATTTGCCTAGACAATATCCCGGTGCTCACCCAACCCATGACGAAGAGAACATCAATAGCGATTCGCGGTCGCTTGATCCAGCGAAGGATCAGGAAGTCGATTAGTCTTTTTTGGGGTATGGCGCTAGACAAAAAAGCACTCACAAACGAGTGCTTTTTTGCTTTGCTAACACTATTTCTTAATCTTCCTCACAACAAAATAAGGACAGCCAAAATTACAGTATTCATATAAATATTCAGTGAGTGTACTTATTTTTGTGTCAAAGGTTGCCTTATGATTTTGATCATCGAAAAACCCCCGAAGCCTTAACTGTCCATATCCCCAATCACCAACGATATAATCATATTTTGTTAAAATCTCACTATAACGTGCTTTAAAAGCATCTTCATTATAGCCGTTACTCCGCTCATCAATTACTTCATAGGCTATATTATTGATGGTAATCATATTTTTCACCTCTCAAAATACATTGTGCTAATTAAATTATAACTGATTCACCAACAATTACTAAGCGAAATTTATTGTAAGCTGCTCATCCTAATGAATAGGGGGTGTCATAATTGAAAAAAAAAGTTTTAGCTATTGGGCTAATTTCATTATTTGTCATAAATGGCTGCGCTAATAATGAAAATGATCATACTGCTTCGAAATCTAATGCTGTTAATCCCATTGGTGTTGGTTCTCCAGCCCATTATTATGATGAAGATAATCAAAATCTAAATAATGACCAAGACGATTTCGGTTATACTCGTGTAAACAACACAACAGTAAATGGAAAAAATCCTAATAATCAAGTAGCCTCTATTGACCGTGAACAGCTTGCAAAGGTCATTTCCGGCCTTATCGTTCAGCTACCTACTATCAATGACGTTTCCGTACTTGTCACTGACGAAGAAGTTCTTGTCGTGTATGATACAGATTCTGATAACCGTGAGGAAACAGCTGATCAAGTAAAACGAACGACCATGTCTGCTGTCCCCCGTTATTATCACATATATGTTAGCGACAATACAGCCCTAGCACAAAATATAGAAAACTATGCACCGTTAGAGTCGGATAGTGAAGGAATTCATTATTCTATCGATAAAACAATTAAACAAATGCTTAAATCTCCTCAAGGCTCCAGGATCCAAAGTGAGGAAAAGGATGAGAACACTAACGAGCAACATAAATAAAAGTAATTAAAGAAATGATGGGGCCGATTGTAAAATAGTCGGTCCCTCTGCTTTGGTGATTACCACTATTTCACTTTCATGAATTTTTAGCGATAGATAACACTAGTAAAAGCATTAGTCACTGGGCGCCTCGAGCTAGACACTTGGAAAAGCGGAATCGGCTCGTTCAACTCGCCTAGAAAATAGGAAGAGGACCTAAAGGCGTTTTTTGCCTTTTGGTGACTCTTATCTTTTTCTTAGCGAGTTAGCCGGTGGGGCTAGACACCCGTTCGCTTCAAATTTTATACTTTCTTATCTGTTAAGAAAAGCGCAAGCGCCCTAATTTCTTACTGAAAGGAGCCCGTTATGTTAAAAAAAGCATTCCTTTCTCTGTTGATTATGCTTTTCATAATGAATAGTAGCGAAATAATTGTTACTGCGTCAACATCACCGTCAGAATCAGAAAAGCTTGCAAAGAGATTGGACCTTTATAAAAATATGGAGGCAATTACGCAAATCCCTTGGTACTATATTGCCGCAGCAGATCAATATGAACATAACTTGCGCTCAACTCGTAAAGGTCTCGAAAAAGCCAAAGGGGTAATTGGAATACACATCGAACCATCAAAATGGGTAGGAGCCTTGAATCCAGATCCAGTTGACGTTCACCCACTTTCAATTAGCCTTTTCGGCGGAATGGGGCTTGACGGGGATGGTGATAACCGTGCTGACATAAATAACGATGTTGATCGCTTATACACTTTTTCCAATCACTTACTTAAATATGGAACCGATGAAGAAAATTTACGTATTGGATTATGGGATTATTACAAACGAGATAAAGCTGTTAGTATCATTATGGGAAACGCAAAAATTTACCGTACATTTGGTAGGGTAGATTTAAAAGAAAACGCTTTTCCACTGCCTATTGGGTATAACTTCTCCTACCATAATACATGGGGCTATGCTCGCGGCTGGGGTGGAAGACGAATTCATGAAGGAACGGATATTTTTGCTAATTATAGTGTACCCGTTCGCTCAACTTGTTTTGGCATCATTGAAATGAAAGGCTGGAATAAATACGGAGGTTGGAGAATCGGGATCCGTGATTTAAATAATAATTATCACTATTTCGCTCACCTCAGCGGATTTTCTAATGGAATAGAAGTAGGTCAAGTTGTTAAACCAGGGCAGCCGATCGGGAGCGTCGGAAGCACAGGATATGGGCCTCCTGGAACATCTGGAAAATTCCCACCTCATTTACATTTCGGCTTATATAAAGACAATGGTCAGACAGAATGGAGCTTCGACCCCTACCCTTACTTAAAACTATGGGAACGAAACGACAGAATCGCCAAAAAGAAAAACAAGTAATACCCTTTCATCAGTGGAAATATGAAAAGCGGAAGGCACCCGTTTAGCATATATAACAATTCTCCACTGATGAATGGTATTAACATAATTCTTTACATACGTTGCATACCCTTTACTAAAGGGGGAGGCTCGCATGTTCCGAAAAAGATTTAAACCCAGATTGTTTCGTCCCAAAAAACCTCTTTCCACTCGAAAAGTAGTTCTCATTACCTTTTTATTATTTTTAATAACCAGTACTTTTTCTGTTTCTTTTGTCAATCAAACTGTGGAACCTATGATCATGAATATTGCCAAAACTGAAATAAATCGAATTGCAACAGAAGCGATTTACGAATCCGTGGATGAATATATGGGGAAAATAAATATGGAAGATTTTCTTACAATAACAAATCCTGATTCTGCCTCTCCTACCTATGTCATCAATCCAAAAACAGCTATAAACTTTCGTACAGATATTACAAAAGAAATTCAAAATAAATTAGGCTTTAAACAAACAAATCCCTTTGATTCGTCTGTAGCAGCAAATGAACAATTCAATGAAGTCATTTATAATATCCCTCTAGGTGTTGTTACTGGAAATGCCCTTCTCGCAAACTATGGTCCAAAAATTCCTGTTAAAATGGCTACGGTCGGTCACGTTGAATCAGACTTTAAAACAGAATTAACGAACTCCGGCATCAATAATACATTTCTCGAGCTAACCGTTCTTTTTAAAGTAAAAATGCAAATTGTCATTCCTTCTTTTTCAGAAGAAACACTCGTCCAACAAGAAATCAATGTAGGAGGCATCTTAATCAAGGGAAATGTACCAAGTTACTATAGTAATGGTACCAGCGGACTTCCCCCCGCCATCATGAAACCTGAGAAGTAGAAAAGCGGAAGGCACCCGTTCAGCGACGTATGGACTGGACCGCTCCGTATGAGATAAAGGAAACACGAAGAGTGCGCTAGCACGATTCGATGTTGACTTATCGTAAGGAGGAGCGGGAAGTCCATTAGGCGCTGGGTGCCTGGAGCTAGACAAAATAGAAAAGCAGAAGGCACCCGTTCAGCGATGTATGAAAAAAAGAAGCTTAAACGATACCTGTTTAAGTTTCCATGCATTTTACAATCATAAGTTGAGGCTGGCTTTTTAAATTAACTTCATAGGGTTCTTGTAAAGGTTGATCGACTTCCTCAATAATTCGAATAATGGGGCGGTCACCTATACCGATATTTTGACTAGAGACCACTCCTTTACGACCATCATTCAATACAACCGAAAGTCCGTTTGGATAAATGGCAACTGCTCTTCGAAAAGCTTCAACGATAGGAATCTCAAACTGCGTCCCCGCACCCGCATAAAGAATTTCAAGACCTTCATGTGGCAGCATGGCACTTCGATAGACTCGATTAGACGTTACGGCATCAAAAACATCTGCTACCGCAATAATTTTCCCTAGTTCATGAATTTCATTTCCAACTAACCCTCTTGGATACCCAGATCCATCTAATCGTTCATGATGCTGATAGGCACAATGAGCAACATGCAAGGAAACCGTATGAATATTCTTGAGCAATTTAAACCCATGTTCTGGATGCCTCTTTACAATTGCATATTCCTCATCAGTCAATTTTCCAGCCTTCCCTAGAATTTCAAAAGGAATAACCATCTTACCTACATCATGCAAAATAGCACCCATTCCAAGTGTTTCTAATTGCTTTACATTTAACTTTAATTCCATTCCTAAGGCCAATGAGTATAAAGCTACATTTAAGGAATGACTAAAAATATAATTATCGTATACATACACATCTGCTAATAAAGTGAGAAGATCCTCACTACTCTTCAAATCGTCCATAATGTTCCGAATGAGTTGCGTAAATTTAATAGCTGCTTTTTCCACTACAATGGCATTCTGAAGTTTATCATTTATATGTATTTGAGCAAAAGTTGATTCGATTGTTTGAGCAGCCTCTACTCTTACTGCATCTGAAATAGAACTTGCTGGAACAATCCCTTTCGTTCTTTCATCTTTAATATAAACGTATTGAATATTAAGAGCGAGTAACCGTTTAATGATTGTCTGTGTCAAAGTTGCCCCTTCACTGACTAAGATTGTACCTCGTTCATTATAAATGGTTTTTCCGAGTACAGCCCCTGGACTCAATGATTTTGTTGCTAAAAGCCTCATGATCGTTCTCCGTTTCTAACTTAGAAATATACTGCACAAGGTTGGTCATTCTCGTGTAGTACAAAATAATTATCGTTGAAAAATATAACTAAATAAATAGCATTGGGGTAATTTCACAGAATTAATACAGTTTTAATTAAAATTTTACAGAAAAAAGGCGGATTTTTCTATAAGAATAAAAAAATTCGCCTTTATGAAACAGCTGCTTTACCCTTTCCGTTACTCTTTACATCATTTTTAATAGGGCATCTTTTCCAATCATTCCAGGATAAATGCCTCGTGCAGCGGCTTCATGTGTTACAGATTCTAGCGGTGCTTGCAAAAGCTGTTCAATCGTCTTAACGCCAGTGGCTCTGCCTGCTATTATTCCCCGATCCTTTAATTTTTCATTTAAAAGGGCAACATCTAACGCACCGCACATGATATATCCGTAATCTGAAGTAACAACAACCAGCGTTGTTTTGGGTAATTCAACTGAAATCGCTAAAAAAGGATAATTTTCAAGCATAATTGGCTTCATGCTAATCAATTTGTTTCGCCCCCTTCTCTTTTTACTTTATGAAAAAAGGCTCGAAACAGTGAAATATCCTTATCCTATTTGGTGTACATTTTTTCTAATTTCCATAATAAAATGTCGCGTAAAAATTCTGGCATTAAGTATTCTTTATTTTTAGAACGTTGAATTTGTGGAAAAAAGTAACCAAACGTAAACATATCAGGAATAACGAGTTTATAGGTTCTCTCTGGTTGTAATTCAGTGCCATTCACATTGATTTGTTTTACAATTCCTTGACTTGTTTCAATAAACTCAATTTGATTATAGATCATCATCCCCATAACCTTGCCTCTGAAGCCAAAACCTTTCACTTGAATATGAGGCCATTCCTTATTTCTTGACTGCAGTAAAATTTCTTTTAACTCCGTTCCATTTAATTGAATTACACAAGGATTAATGGGATGAGGGCATATACGATGAAGATCCCCCTTGGTCACAGCCCCTTTCGATAAACCTTCAAGCAATAAACCAGCATTAAGAAATGCACAATCAGCTCCGCTCCATTCTCGTAAAGCCTCACAAATAATGGCCGACAGTCTTTCCTCTTTGAACCAATCATTAGCTAGAGGCTCCGGTAGATGACACACTACTTCTTGAAGTCTCTCTCCTCCAGAAAGGTACATCCCTTCAATCCATTCTTGTTCTCCTACAAGTTCTGGCAATTCATTTGTATCATATAACCATGCACTTTTTTTAGTAATCCTTTTTTTCTCATCCACATGTACCTCTACTTGCCCAATGAAAAACCCAAATTTTCCTGCACAACAAAGAAGAGTATTATTGACTAATTTTCCGTGATGCAATATATGATGTGTGTGTGCTCCAAGAACAATATCAATTTCAGGAAAATCTTCCGCAAGCCTCTCATCATCATGAATCCCAAGATGGGAAAGGACTACAATGATATCAGATTTCCCTTTAATCTCTTGAAACTGTGCTTTTAATTCAGAAAACGGCTCGCTTACTTCCCAACCAAGAGCCGCATAAAACTTTTGAAAAAATGCCGTTACACCAATGAAAGCTATTCTTGTCCCATGCTCAGTTGTATGAATTGAATAGGGGATAACCCACTTTGGCCTTACATGATTTTCATCATAGAGATTAGCTACAAGAACCTTAAATTCAGCCTGTTCATATAAGCAATCTAAATCATCATGAGGTAAAGTAATTCCTTCATTATTACCAATTGTTACATATTGATAGCCCGCTTCGTTTAACAATGCAATATTTCCTTTTCCTAAAGTCCCCTCCGAATAGGGATGCCAACGATCAACATGATCGCCAATATCGAGAATAATCGCTTCATCCCCTGTTTCTTGATGAAGCGAACGTCTTTCCTTCAAGAATTCTACGATTCGGGGCCAATTTTCAAAATGACTATGAAAATCATTAGTATGATAAAAGTGAACGATTTCGGACATCATTTCTCCCCCTTCTTATTGTCCAGTCATTCCTTGGCAAACGAGTTGAATACCTAGAATAATTAGTACAAATTTTAAAAGATTTTCAATCGACTTACCTTTTAAATATGTTCTTATGATCTTTCCTTTTCCTTCTTTAAACGTAAGAGGCTTTACATAATTTTTGATTATTAAAATGATGGCAATCAAAATCGTGAATAAACCGAAGTATAGTGAAAAAGAATCTATATCAAGAATTTTATTAACATAAGCACCAATTATACCTCCCGGCGCGCTCCCAATGAAGAAAATAAGTCCAGCTTTATAATCCTCCCGTTTTATGCTTCATAAACGTTAAGGTGGAAGATAAACCAGTAAAAATCATAATAATGGAAGATGTTCCAACTGCTACCTGAGGACTAATCGAGTCAAGCAATGCTGCGGAGTGTCCAAAGAACAATAATGTTGGAACGATAATAATGCCTCCACCCAGTCCAACAAGTGCTCCTATTACTCCAGCAACAAAGCCAATCAATATTAACAAAACATATTCCATTACCATTCACCTTTTCCATTCCATTTTATCATATGTGATTAGATTCATAGAAATTTAGCACACATCAAATATACAAATTGATACAATTTCAAACCTAAGAACTCCCCAAAATATCTTGCGGAGTTCCGAACCTTTACCTATATCCTATTTAGAGTCACATCCCAACAGCTGAGAAATTCTCTTGCTATATTCTAAAACTCTTTCTATATACTGATGAGGTGTATTCGTAAATCGAGTTGACGGAATCGAAATGCTAAATGCTCCTGCTACTTCACTTTTATAATTATAAAAAACAGACGCGATACAAAATACACCTAACTCGTTTTCTTCGTTATCAATTCCATACCCCAGCTCGCGAACTTTCATTATTTCTTCCATAAATGCTGTAAAATTTGTAATCGTATGAGCGGTAAGCTGTTGAATATGGCTACTATCCCAAACCTCTTTTACTACTTCATCTGGATAATCTGCTAGTAAAGCTTTACCGACTGCTGTACAATACATTGGAGCTCGACTTCCCACTCTTGAATGTGTCGTAAACGTTTGCTTACTAGGCTCAAATTTATCAATATACACTACTTCTTTATTATCCTCAACAACTAAATGCACAGTTTCCTCTACCTTATTAGATAATTCACTTATTAAACTTCGAACGACACCCATAGAATTCATTTTCTCTATTTTTTTATTCCCTAATTGAAATAATTTAAAGGTCAATTCATAATATCCAGTCTTAGAATTTTGCTCTATATATCCCTTATATATTAAAGTTGCTAACAATCGATGAACAGTCGCTTTATTTAATTTAGCTAAACTGCTCAACTCCGTTAGGCTAATAGCACCGTGTTCTGCCACAATATCTAAAAGAGTAAGGGCACGATTAACAGATTGTACGACTTCCTTCTCTGCCATAATGGTCTATTCCTTTCAAAAACATATTTTTACCATACCAGTTTTATTTTAGCATAATAATATACGAAATATTATTACTTAAATCTACGTTTATAAAAATTATATGACAGAAATTATGGGCTCTTTCTTAGGAAGAATCGAAGGAATATCGATGGTTGGTTTTAGTGGAACTTTCAAACACATTATTTAGACGCTGAGGTTGGAGATGATGCTGCAAAATACAAGCGTTTCACCTTTAACTATAGAAGAAACTAATCTATTAAGTCTTTTTTAAAAGGTCTAGGGGAACATCCCCTAGACCTTTTAATGCTTCTTACACACCTGTATAAGAAGAGAATCCACCATCAATTGGAAGTACTACACCAGTTACAAAGCTTGCTGCTTGTTCGCTAGCTAAGAATAATAGGCCGCCAACCAATTCTTCTGGCTCACCAAATCGTTCCATTGGTGTGCTGTTTAGGATTTTTCCTGTTCTTGCTGTTGGAGTTCCATCTTCATTGAATAGTAATTTTTCATTTTGTTTTGTTACTAAGAAGCCAGGTGCAATCGCATTTACACGAATACCTGCTTTCGCAAAGTATACAGCCAACCATTGTGTAAAGTTACTGATCGCTGCTTTTGCTCCACTGTATGCTGGGATTTTCGTTAATGGTGTATAAGCATTCATTGATGATACGTTGATAATACAGCTTCCTTTTTTCTCCGTCATTGCTTTCGCAAATACTTGAGATGGAAGTAATGTTCCTAAGAAGTTTAAGTCAAATACAAAACCTACACCTTTAGGATCTAATTCAAAGAATGTTTTCATTTCTGGATTATTTTTTACTTCTTCTGCATTAAAGAATTCATCATCTGTTGTTCCGCGAGGATTGTTTCCACCTGCACCGTTTAGAAGAATATCACATGTACCAAGTTCTTTTTCTACGATTTCTCTTGCGCTTTCAAGTGCTTCTCGGTCAAGAACGTTTGCTGCCACTCCGATTGCTGTTCCGCCTGCTTCAGTGATTTCTTTTGCCACTGCGTCAGCTGGTTCTTGGTTAAGATCGAGAATCGCTACTTTTGCTCCAGCTTCGGCTAATGCTTTTGCGAAATAAGATCCTAATACTCCGCCTCCGCCTGTTACAACGGCTACTTTGCCTGTTAAATCTACATTCAATGGAATTGTCATCATGTATGCCTCCTAAAATTAAATAGTACTTCTCAATAAAGGGGTCAGACTCCACAATCCAATGTTTAGTATCAATAGAGTTATCGGTAATCTAGATACAAATCATGTTGTGGGAGCCAAACCCCTTTCCATTTATTTACGATTTTTTTGTTCTGCTTCCCAAAGTCCAGTTAAGTAAGTAGAACCTAATGCACGGTCATATAAACCGTAACCTGGTTTTCCTGTTTCGCCCCAGATCATACGACCGTGGTCAGGACGGATTGGACCTGTGTAATTGAAGTCAGCCATTGCACGAATTACTTCATACATATCGATTGAACCGTAGCTTGATACGTGAGCTGATTCTTCGAATGAGCGTGGACCTGTAAGTTTTACGTTACGTGCGTGAACAAAGTTTACGCGCTCTTTTTGACCGAAGTAACGTAGCATTTCTGGGAAATTGTTGTCTGGATTTGCACCAAGTGAACCACTGCACATTGTTAAACCGTTATATGGGCTATCATATAGGTTGACAAAGCGCTCTAAGTTTTCTTGGTTTGTAATGATACGTGGTAATCCAAAGATATTCCATGGTGGATCGTCCGGGTGGATCGCCATTTTGACGTCAGACTCTTCTGCAACCGGAATAATTTCTTTAATGAAATACTCTAGGTTCTCCCATAATTTTTCTTCATCTACATTTTTGTAGTGATTAAATAGTTGGTGAAGCTCTTCCTTTTCATAGCTGCTATCCCAACCTGGTAAAGATAATTCACCTGTTAGAGGATCCATTTTCGCTACGACTTCTTCTTCGAAAATTAACGCTGTTGATCCGTCTTCTAATTCATGATCTAGTGAAGAACGAGTCCAGTCAAAGATTGGCATAAAGTTGTAACATACAACTGGGATACCAGCCTTTCCAAGATTACGGATTGTTTCTTTATAATTCTCGATATATTTATCACGAGTTGGTAACCCAATTTTAATGTCCTCATGTACTGGGACACTCTCGATAACTGAGATTACCATTCCGTGCGATTCAACCGTTTGCTTTAATTCCATGATTTTGTCTAATGGCCACGCTTCTCCAACCGGAATATCATAAATAGCTGTTACGATACCCTTCATGCCTGGAATTTGACGAATATATTCCAGCGAGATGGAGTCCGTTTTACCATACCAACGAAAACTCATTTCCATGTGCATTTCCTCCTTTTATTTTTACTTTAATCCTAAAATAGTTTCCTACATCGTCATCAGAATTATTCAAATACGATGCATAATCCTTAGGAATTTCACGTTTTCTTATGTAAAAGAATTCGCTTGCAAAAATACCTTACTAGTACTTATAATTAGTTCGTCTACTAAACAAACTAATTATGTACCAATAGAATATCATCCACTCTTTACTTCGTCAACACATATTTTTATTCGACAAAAACATGTAACATCTTAACGCAATACCTATAAATTATATATCAAATTAGTTGCAATTTTCTTTTTCTAGAAGTTTTATCTTATTAGATGGATTCATTCCTGACATTGAGATTAAAATAAAAAAGCAAACACATTTCAAGTTAAACTCAAACATTATTAAAAAACTGTATAATGGAAGAATCTAATAAGAACATAGGATAAAAGTAAGGGGGAATATTATACATATGGCTACAGGAGACGCCGCTTATATAAAAAAAATAAATCGATCGTTAATTATCCAAAGAATTATTGAACATGGAAAGATTTCTCGAGCAGACTTGTCTAAACTAACCCATTTAACAAGAGCTACTATATCAGCTCAAGTTGCAGATTTATTAGAAGATGAGCTTATTATAGAGACACAGGAAGAACACCATGCTGTTGGAAGAAAACCAATTAGTCTCTCCTTAAATGACAAAGTTGGATATGCATTAGGTATTGATCTTGATTACGATTCGATTACCTTTACGTTAGCAAATCTAATCGGTTGTCCCGTTTCAAGTAAAACCGTTACAGTCCACACTTCAAATTATCAGGAGATATTGGAGGTACTCATCACTCAAATTAACCAATATCGAACGGCATACAAAGACAGCCGTTACGGAGTTGTCGGTGTCGTGATTGGCATTCATGGCCTTGTTACGAATGAGGAGATTATCCACTTCATTCCACGCTTCAACTGGCATGATACAAATTTAAAACAAGATCTTGAACAAGCAATTGGAAACATCGTACATATTGAAAATAATACAAATTTATGTTCATTTGCCGAAAGAGTCTTTCACTATCATAAAGCGAAAAATGTATTGTCTGCCAGTCTTTCTACAGGCATTGGTCTTGGGATCATGATGGATAAAGATCTTTTTAAAGGCTATGATGGATACGCAGGTGAAGCAGGTCATATGATTATCGTTCCTGGAGGAAAGCCATGCACGTGTGGAAATCAAGGCTGTTGGGAGCAATATGCCTCTGAATCAACATTTTTCAAAGAATTAGCTCACAAAAAACAAACGAAGGATTTGTCATATGAAGATGTTCAACAGTTACTTGCTAACAAAGATGAAGATACGTATAACATGATGGAACAATTTATCTGCTATTTAACAATTGGTTTAAATAACATGATTAATTTGTACAATCCAGAAGTCGTTGTTTTAAATAGTAAGCTACTAAAAATGAATCCATATTTTTTTGAACAGGTTCAGGACAATCTCTCCTCAACCATCAGTCATTATCGTAAATTAGCCGTTTCAAAGCTAGGAGAAAAAGCCTGTGTAATGGGTGCATACGCACTAGCGATTAGAACCTTTCTCGATGTTCCAATGCTAAGCTTTAACTTTGATGAAGTGTATACTAAATTCCAGGAAGGCGAATTTTTGTAGAAAAAGCGGAAGACACCAGTACGTATCAAAAATTTTATAGTCTCTTCCCTATACAGAAAAGGTGGTTGCTATGGAACCACCTTTTTAAAGATTGAATAGATTAAACACCAGTATAAGAAGAGAATCCACCATCAATTGGAAGTACTACACCAGTTACAAAGCTTGCTGCTTGTTCGCTAGCTAAGAATAATAGGCCGCCAACCAATTCTTCTGGCTCACCAAATCGTTCCATTGGTGTGCTGTTTAGGATTTTTCCTGTTCTTGCTGTTGGAGTTCCATCTTCATTGAATAGTAATTTTTCATTTTGTTTTGTTACTAAGAAGCCAGGTGCAATCGCATTTACACGAATACCTGCTTTCGCAAAGTATACAGCCAACCATTGTGTAAAGTTACTGATCGCTGCTTTTGCTCCACTGTATGCTGGGATTTTCGTTAATGGTGTATAAGCATTCATTGATGATACGTTGATAATACAGCTTCCTTTTTTCTCCGTCATTGCTTTCGCAAATACTTGAGATGGAAGTAATGTTCCTAAGAAGTTTAGGTCAAATACAAAACCTACACCTTTAGGATCTAATTCAAAGAATGTTTTCATTTCTGGATTATTTTTTACTTCTTCTGCATTAAAGAATTCATCATCTGTTGTTCCGCGAGGATTGTTTCCACCTGCACCGTTTAGAAGAATATCACATGTACCAAGTTCTTTTTCTACGATTTCTCTTGCGCTTTCAAGTGCTTCTCGGTCAAGAACGTTTGCTGCCACTCCGATTGCTGTTCCGCCTGCTTCAGTGATTTCTTTTGCCACTGCGTCAGCTGGTTCTTGGTTAAGATCGAGAATCGCTACTTTTGCTCCAGCTTCGGCTAATGCTTTTGCGAAATAAGATCCTAATACTCCGCCTCCGCCTGTTACAACAGCTACTTTCCCTGTTAAATCTACGTTCAATGGAATTGTCATGATGCATGCCTCCTAAAATGATTTTAATTTATGTAACTTCTATTTATATACAACTAGTCAGTGGGGAAGAAACGTCCCCACTGACTAGCGTATAAAATAGACTATTGTCTAGCTCCAGGCACCCAGCGCCTACTGGACTAGACCGCTGAACGGGCACCTTCCGCTTTTCTTTTCTTATTTACGGTTTTTTTGTTCTGCTTCCCAAAGTCCAGTTAAGTAAGTAGCTCCTAATGCACGGTCATATAAGCCGTAGCCTGGTTTTCCTGTTTCGCCCCAGATCATACGACCGTGGTCAGGACGGATTGGACCTGTGTAATTGAAGTCAGCCATTGCACGAATTACTTCATACATATCGATTGAACCGTAGCTTGATACGTGAGCTGATTCTTCGAATGAGCGTGGACCTGTAAGTTTTACGTTACGTGCGTGAACAAAGTTTACGCGCTCTTTTTGACCGAAGTAACGTAGCATTTCTGGGAAATTGTTGTCTGGATTTGCACCAAGTGAACCACTGCACATTGTTAAACCGTTATATGGGCTATCATATAGGTTTACAAAGCGCTCTAAGTTTTCTTGGTTTGTGATGATACGTGGTAATCCAAAGATATTCCATGGTGGATCGTCCGGGTGGATCGCCATTTTGACGTCAGACTCTTCTGCAACCGGAATAATTTCTTTAATGAAATACTCTAGGTTCTCCCATAATTTTTCTTCATCTACATTTTTGTAGTGATTAAATAATTGGTGAAGCTCTTCCTTTTCATAGCTGCTATCCCAACCTGGTAAAGATAATTCACCTGTTAGAGGATCCATTTTCGCTACGACTTCTTCTTCGAAAATTAACGCTGTTGATCCGTCTTCTAATTCATGATCTAGTGAAGAACGAGTCCAGTCAAAGATTGGCATAAAGTTGTAACATACAACTGGGATACCAGCCTTTCCAAGATTACGAATTGTTTCTTTATAATTCTCGATATATTTATCACGAGTTGGTAACCCAATTTTAATGTCCTCATGTACTGGGACACTCTCGATAACTGAGATTACCATTCCGTGCGATTCAACCGTTTGCTTTAATTCCATGATTTTGTCTAATGGCCACGCTTCTCCAACCGGAATATCATAAATAGCTGTTACGATACCCTTCATGCCTGGAATTTGACGAATATATCCCAGCGAGATGGAGTCCGTTTTACCATACCAACGAAAACTCATTTCCATGTGTATTTTCTCCTTCGATAGTAAAATTTGTATTTTCAATGAGTACTACTGTCTAGCTTCAGGTCATACGTCGCTAAACGGGCTGCCTTACGTCTTTTTCTTATAATTCAATTGAGAAATATTCTTTTGCATTATTGAAACAAACATTTTCAATTAATGTTTGCAATAATTGAGGGTCATTTGGGATTTCGCCATCTTTTACTAATGATCCAACTAAATCACATAGAATGCGGCGGAAATATTCATGTCGGCAATATGAGATAAAGCTGCGTGAATCAGTTAACATCCCTACGAAATGCATAATTAATCCTTGATCCATAAGAGCAGTCATTTGGCGAATCATACCTGGTTTTGTATCATTAAACCACCAGCCTGATCCAAATTGGATTTTCCCTTTCATACCAGATCCTGCTTGGAAGTTTTGAATTGTACTTCCAATTAAATCATTAATAGCCGGATTCAAGTTATAAACAATTGTTCTTGGTAGGCTATCGTTTAATTCCATAGCATTTAATAAGCCATTCAATGGTTTAGCCACTTCACCAATATCACCGATTGAATCTAATCCAGCATCTGGACCTAATTTCTCAAACAATCTTTGGTTATTGTTACGAATTGCTCCAAAGTGAAGTTGCATTGCCCAACCTCTTTCTTTGTAGCAACGAGAAAGGAATACCATAATCGCTGTTTTGAATTTCATTTCATCTTCAATTGAAACAGTATCGCCATTACGACCTGATTGGAAGATCGCGTCTAATTCACTGTCTTCATATGTAGCAAATGGAACTTCACCTAATCCATGATCAGAAATACGGCAGCCCACTTCATGGAAGAATTGTACTCGTTCTTCTAAAGCAGCTAAATACTCTTTAAAAGTAGTAAACTTTTTATTTGTTACTTGTTCTAATTGATTAACAAATCCAACAAATGGTGCTTTGTTAATTTCTAACCCTTTATCTGGGCGGAACGTAGGTAGAACTTTCACATCAAAATCTGCTTGATTTTTAATTTGTTCGTGGAAACGTAAATCATCTACTGGATCATCAGTTGTACAGATTACTTTTACGTTTGATCGTATAATTAAGTTTTGACAAGAAAAATCGTCTTGTGCTAACAATTCATTACAACGATTCCAAATATCTTCTGCTGTATCTTTGTTTAACAATTCTTCAATACCAAAGTAACGTTTTAATTCAAGATGTGTCCAATGATAAAGAGCATTACCAATTGTATTTGGAACAGTCTCTGCCCATTTTAGGAATTTTTCTTTATCCTCTGCATCACCAGTGATATACTTCTCATCGACTCCATTAGCTCTTAAAGCTCTCCATTTATAGTGATCACCTGCAAGCCAAAGTTCTGTAATATTTTTAAACTTTTTATTTTCAGCAATTTCTTGTGGAGATAGATGGCAGTGATAATCATATATTGGCATTTTTTCAGCATAATTATGATATAAATCACGAGCTATTTGAGTTTGTAAAATAAAATCATCATGAATAAATGGTTTCATGTCTATTTCCCTCCTATGTATCTTGCTTTTCACTTAAATACCGGTCGCACATGTAACAAACTACAAATGTACAACCAGCCTCTAAAATAAACCTATTCATTATGTTGTCCCTTTTCTCGCAGCAATTTCTTCGACGATTTCTTTATGACGTTTATCGGTTAAATTATAGAAGAATCCAAATGCAAGCAATGCGATTAAGCTACATACAGCGGGAATAACGAATTGCATCATTTTAATCCCTGTTAAAGCACCTGCAGTTTGTACGGCATTTGGAACATAACCGATAGCAGTCAAAATCACACCTGGAAGGAAACCAGCTAACGCTTGTGATACCTTTCTCATAAAGCTATAAGTCGAATAAATAATTCCTTCTGTTCTTTCTCCTGACATCCATTCACCGTATTCCACAATATCGGCAATAAGTGCCCAAATGATTGTATTCGGAATGGTAAAGAAGAAGTAACCAATTGCATGAAAGATTAAAAAAGTTGTTACTGAATTACCAAAAATAAAGAAATTTAGAAGTTCGAAAATAATAGCACCTGTTAACCCAATAACAGCAGCCATTTTCTTTCCAAACTTTTTAACTAAAGGAGTTGTTACCGCGATAGCTAGTAAAGCCGTAACGAGGTTTACTGTACTAATCGCACCGATTAGACCTTCATTCCCTAAGTTATATTGAACATAGAAAAGCTGTACACTCAATTTCAAGAAGTTTGCTAAAATCATAAACAATGTTAACGTAATCAAAATAAGGAATGGACGGTTTCTAAATAAATACCCAAATGCTTTTCCAATTGGAATTTTTTCTTCTTTTGGTTTAACGACCACTTCATGTTCTTTAACACCAGCGTAACAAAGTAAATGAAAGATAATGCCGATAATCCCCATAATCGCAATCGCAACCGGATATCCAACAGAATGATCTTCAAATCGCGATACAATAGGTATAACCGCAATCCCTGTCAGGAAAAGCGCTCCCTGTGAACCTAACGAACGGAACGAAGCAAGCGCCGCACGATCAACCGGGTTCTTTGTCATCGAAGCTGCTAAGGACCCATAAGGAATATTAACAATCGAATAGGCTGCATTAAATAACATATACGTTGCAAATGCCCAAATAAGTTTTCCAGTTTGACTTAAATCCGGTGACAAGAAGGATATGAAAGTCATAATCGCTAACGGTAGTGTCCCGAATAGAATAAACGGACGGAACTTTCCTCTTTTCCCAATATTCGTTCTAGAGTCAACAAAAGTTCCAACCCCTGAATCGACAAAAGCATCAAACAATTTAGATACTAAGAAAACTAAACCACCATAATAGGCTGAGATACCTAATACATCTGTATAAAATTTCAATAGATAAATCTGCCCAAGGTCAAACATAAAGCCATTCCCGAGATCTCCTGCACCGTAGGCTAGTTTTTCTTTTAACGACAAACGATCGTTGTTCTCAGTTGTACTCGCCATAGTTAGTTCTTCCCTTCAGTTTTTTTCTTAGCATCTCCTTGAACTGAAGTTTTTATCAATCAATTAACATGTTCTAGCGTTTAATATCCATAGACCCTTTTTGCTCTAAAAATTGTTCTACATCCGGTAAAAGCAGCAAATTAGCATCGCCTTCGATTGTATGTTTTAGCGCAAAGCATGCTGTTGCAAAATCAACGGCACGTTGAGGCTCAAATTCATTAATTAACGAGTAAATCATTCCAGATGAGAATGCATCACCTGATCCTACTCGGTCAACAATCTCAACTTCAACTTGAGCGGATTCATAAAAGTTATCGTTAGCTAAAAGAAGGGCATGCAAGCGATTTCTATTTGCCGCCAATTGTTCCCTGAATGTCATAGCAATATGTTGAAAATTAAAATGCTGCTTTAAGCGTTGCATAATCTCTTTATAATTTTCTTTACTAATCGGTTTAGAATAGCTATCTTTTACATCTTGTCCATCTTCACCTAGTAATTGTAATGGCTCAACCCCAATGCAGAGGTCGACGTACTCTGCTAATTCCGCCATTTTTCGTCGAGCGTCTTCAAATGTCCATAGCGCACTTCTATAATTCAAGTCGCAGCTAGTGGTAATGCCCTTTTCTTTCGCAACTTGTAGCGCTTTCTTTGAAAGTTCAAACATTCCTTCATTTAATGCTGGCGTAATACCGCTAAGGTGAAACCAATCTGCTCCTTCAAAAATCGCATCAAAGTCATATTCACTAACTTTAGACATCGCAAAGGAGGAATACTTTCGATCGTAAATCACTTTTGAAGCCCGGACGGAATGCCCTTTTTCATAAAAATAAGTCCCTAATCGTTCGCCGCCATAAATAATATGTTCGATACCCACTCCAAGCCCTGTTAAAAACTGATTCACAGTATGACCAAGAGGATTCTTTGGTAATTTCGTAACATATGAAGCATCTAATCCTAATTGGGCTAAGGAGATAGCGACGTTCGCTTCTCCTCCACCATAGGTAGCTGCAAAAAATCTAGCTTGCTCAATTTTATCAAAGCCTGGGGTTGTTAAGCGAAGCATAATTTCCCCCAGCGTAACGACCTTTTTCATTACGCATTCCCCTTAATGGAATCAACCTTATCTCTAAAAGAACGAGCAACTTGTTGAACAGAGCTATAATCTCCATTAGAAACGCCTTTTGTTAACGCACTTCCTACTCCAATAGCAAATGCTCCACTGTTAACCCAACCTTCGATATTGTCTAAGTTCACTCCACCAGAAGGCATCATTTCTGCATGTGGAATCGGGCCTTTTACATCTTTGATGAATGATTGACCTAATAAACCACCTGGGAAAAGCTTAACAACATCTACGCCTGCTTCAAGAGCACTCATAACTTCAGTCACTGAACCACAGCCTGGTAAATAAGGAATAGCATAACGATTACACATCGTAGCAATCTCTGCACTGAAATGAGGACTTACAATATAGCGAGCCCCTTTCATAATCGCGATTCTTGCTGTTTCTTTATCTAAAACTGTTCCTGCCCCAACAATCATATCGCTATATTCTGAATTAGCTAGCTCTGCAATGATATCCTCTGCTCCAGGAGTAGAAAATGTAATTTCTAAGGCTTTAATACCACCTTTATATGTTTGAATCGCGATTTCCTTACCTTCTTCTTTATTTTTTCCGCGAATAACAGCAACTAAATAGCCTTCATGCATTTCATTAAGAATTTGAAATTTTTGTAACATCATAGCACCTCTTCTGTTTCGTATTATGAAACTCAATTTCATATATTGAAATTTAATTCAATTATATGTTTGAATAGAAAAAAAATCAATAATCATACAGTGAATATTATTGAACACTTTATGACCAATTATGCGATTCTCTCACATATAAATCTTACTCAATCCAACCTTTACATTAGCTAAATTAAATGTAAAAGTTCATCCATAAACGCCTGCTTTAACCACTTACATACAGAATTAAAAATTTCCTAATATCTTTGGGTTCACTTTATCCCACAGCTTGCGCAATCGTTTACACTATGGTCCAAAAATAAGTGAATTTTTCTTTTACAAAATCCGAAAAATTCATCTTAAATATGTAAGTAAGCACACAATTTTTACCATGTGAAAATATTCACATAATTATTGTTAGATGTAATCCCATATACCTTGTATACAAGATTACATTTTTATTTTATAACATTCATCTATATTGTCAACCAAATTTTTCATGTTACACCATTAAGAAAAGCGCAAGGCTTCTTAAGCTAGACACCAGTACGCGTCGAAAATCTTATTTCATAAAAAAATAATGTGCCCGATTTCTCGGACACATCCATGATAACAATGAAGAATTAACCAATAGAACCTTCCATTTCGAACTTAATAAGGCGGTTCATTTCAACGGCATATTCCATTGGAAGTTCTTTTGTAAATGGTTCAATGAAGCCCATTACGATCATTTCTGTTGCTTCTTGTTCAGAAATTCCACGGCTCATTAAATAGAATAATTGTTCTTCTGATACTTTTGAAACTTTTGCTTCGTGTTCAAGAGAAATATTGTCATTTAGAATTTCATTATAAGGAATTGTATCAGATGTAGACTGATTATCCATAATTAATGTATCACATTCGATGTTCGCACGAGCACCTTCTGCTTTACGTCCAAATTGAACCATTCCACGATACGTAACTTTTCCACCATGTTTAGCAATTGATTTAGAAACGATTGTTGAAGATGTATTTGGTGCAAGGTGAATCATTTTTGCTCCAGCATCTTGATGTTGACCTTTACCAGCAATGGCAATCGATAATGTTAAACCACGTGCCCCTTCACCTTTTAAGATGACAGCAGGATATTTCATCGTCAATTTAGAACCAATGTTACCATCAATCCATTCCATCGTTGCATTAGCATCACAAACCGCACGTTTTGTCACTAAGTTAAATACATTATTCGCCCAGTTTTGAATCGTTGTGTAACGGCAATACGCATCTTTTTTAACGACAATTTCAACAACCGCACTATGAAGCGAGTTCGTTGTATAAACAGGAGCTGTACAGCCTTCTACATAATGAACAGAAGCTCCTTCATCGACAATAATCAACGTACGTTCGAATTGTCCCATATTTTCGGAGTTAATTCGGAAGTAGGCTTGAAGTGGTGTATCAACTTTTACACCTTTTGGTACATAGATAAACGATCCACCAGACCATACAGCAGAGTTAAGTGCTGCAAATTTATTGTCTGTAGGCGGGATTGTTTTTCCGAAATGCTCACGGAAAATATCTTCATTTTCTCTTCATAGCAGAATCTGTATCTTTGAAGACGATTCCTAATTCTTCAAGATCTTCTTTCATGTTGTGATAAACAACCTCTGATTCATACTGAGCGGAAACACCAGCTAAATATTTTTGCTCTGCTTCAGGAATCCCTAGTTTATCAAACGTTTGTTTAATTTCATCTGGCACTTCATCCCAAGATTTCTCTGATTTTTCTGATGGTTTGACATAGTATGTGATTTCATCAAAATTCAAGCTGTTTAAATCTCCGCCCCATTGAGGCATTGGCATATTGTAGAAATATTCTAATGATTTCAAACGGAAGTCGAGCATCCATTGTGGTTCATCTTTCATACGAGAAATCTCTTCTACGATTTCTTTTGTTAGGCCACGCTTTGAACGGAAAATCGAGACATCTTTATCCGCAAAGCCATATTTATAATCACCGATCTCAGGCATTTTCTTTGCCATAGCTCGTATTCCTCCCTTTCAAATGGCTGATATTATTAGCAGCTCATTGTTAATCTTGTTCTTTTAAACCCTTTTCCATTGCTTTCCAAGCTAATGTTGCACATTTAATTCGAGCTGGGAATTTTGCGACACCTTGCAGTGCCTCAATATCACCTAAATCAAGATCTTCCTCATCGTATTCCTTACCTTGTATCATTTCAGAAAAAATATGAGAAAGCTTGATTGCTGTTTCAATATCTTTCCCTTTAATGGCTTCTGTCATCATCGAAGCTGAGCTCATAGAAATGGAGCATCCTTCTCCTTCGAATTTCACATCAGCTACGATTCCATCCTCAACCTTCATCGTCAAACGAATTCGGTCACCACAGGTTGGATTATTCATATCGATTGTTAAGCTGCTATCTTCTAGCATGCCTTTGTTACGTGGTTTCTTATAATGGTCCATTATGACTTGTCGGTAAAGTGTATCTAAGTTATTAAAAGACATTACTGAAATACTCCTTTGTTTTGACAAGCGATGAAACGAGCTTATCAATGTCTTCTTCTGTGTTATATAAATAAAAGCTTGCTCGTGCTGTCGCTGAAACATGTAACCATTTCATTAATGGTTGAGCACAATGATGTCCTGCACGTACAGCAATCCCATCTGCATCAAGCACAGTCGCCACATCATGTGGATGAACATCATCAAGATTAAAGGTAATGACACCTGCACGTTTCTCCGCATCTTTAGGACCGTAAATCGTAATCCCCTCAACCGTTGACATTTTTTCCATTGCATATGCAGCCAGTTTGTGCTCATGACGTTCAATGTGATCCAAGCCAACTTCCTCTAAGAAATCAATAGCAGCACCAAGACCAATGGCTCCAGCAATAATCGGTGTACCACCTTCGAATTTCCACGGTAGTTCTTTCCAAGTAGATTCATATAGACCTACAAAATCAATCATTTCGCCACCAAATTCAATAGGCTCCATCTTTTCAAGAAGCTCTTTTTTTCCATAAAGTACACCAATTCCAGTTGGCCCAACCATCTTATGACCAGAAAAGGCAAAGAAATCACAATCTAAATCCTGAACATCTACTTTCATATGCGGTGTACTTTGCGCTCCATCCACGACCATAATCGCACCATGCTCATGAGCAATCTTAGCGATATCCTTAACTGGATTAATGGACCCAAGAACGTTAGACACTTGCATAACTGAGACAATTTTCGTCGCATTCGTAACGGTCGCTCTTACATCATCTAAGGAAATCGTACCATCTTCTTGAAGAGGAATATACTTCAGTATAGCTCCTGTTTGTTTGGCTACTTGTTGCCAAGGAATGATATTACTATGATGCTCCATATATGTGATGGCAATTTCATCACCTTGTTGTAAATTAGCTAAACCATAGCTTCTTGCTACTATATTTAATGAAGCTGTTGTCCCTTTAGTGAAGATAATTTCTTCTGTAGACGTAGCATTAATAAATTTCCGTACCTTTTCACGAGCTCCTTCATACGCATCCGTAGCTTTTGTTCCAAGTGTATGCACGCCGCGGTGTACATTTGAATTATACTCACGATAGTATTTCTCAATCGCTTCAATAACTACAGCCGGTTTTTGCGAGGTGGCTGCACTATCTAAATAAACTAATGGCTCGCCATTCACTTCTTGATCTAATATAGGAAAAAGCTTACGAATTTCGTATGGGTTCATCATTATCGAACTTTCCTTTCAATGACCTCTACTAGTTGCTTTTTAACTCCTTCAATTGGAAGTGCATTGACAACAGGGGCCAAGAATCCGTGAATCACTAATCGTTCTGCTTCAACTTGAGGAATACCACGACTCATTAAATAATACAGTTGGATTGGATCAACACGACCTACTGATGCTGCATGTCCAGCTGTTACATCATCTTCATCAATCAAGAAGAATTGGGTTCGCATCTCCACGAGCTTTTTCACTTAACATTAACACGCGTGATTCTTGCTCAGCATTTGCCTTCGTTGCTCCGTGTTCAATTTTTCCAATTCCATTAAAGATACATCGAAGCACTATCTTTCATGACACCATGTATAAGAATTTGACCATCTGAACGTAAACCATGATGAATAACTTGCGTTGTGAAGTTTTGTTTTTGTTCTCCACGTCCAATCACAACCGTTTTTGTATCTCCAGTAAGACCCATCACCGAATAAGTACGTCGTATTATCTGAAATCGTATCACCATCATTCATTAAGCCAAGCGCCCACTCAATACGAGCATCGCGTCCTGTCACACCACGACGGTTTACATATGTTGTATATCCTTTATCTAACGTATCCACTGCACCATACGTTACTTTTGCATTAGCATTGGCAAACACTTCTGTTACGATATTCGCCACAGCATCTGTTGTTTCTACGGCTGAGAAATAGTTCTCAACATATGTCACAGAGCTATTATCTTCAGCAACGATTAATACATGATTGAAAAGAGAAGTATCCGCATTATCGATTAAGAAAATCGCTTGGATTGGTTCTTTTACTTCTACATTTTTCGGAACATATAAAAATACTCCACCATTAAGTAATGCCGCATGAAGTGCCGTTAAACGATGTTCATCTAACTTTTACGCCATCTTTCATGAAGTATTTTTGTACTAGCTCCCCATGTTCACGAGCCGCTGTTAAAAGATCGGTAAAAATAACACCTTGCTCTTTCAATTCAGCAGAAAGGCTAGTATAAGCTGGCGTATTATTACGTTGAATATATAAATTCCGCTTATCTTCAAGAGCAACAATGGCTTTCACTGCTTCTGGAAGTTCATCTAAAGAGGTAAAAGCTTCACTCTCTACTGAATGCTTGCGGAAAGAAGTAAAATTCCACTTATCAATTTTTGTTTTATCCGGCTTTGGCATCGGAAGGTTTTCTAAATCAGAAAACGCTTGAACTCGAAGTTCTGTAAGCCAAGCTGGTTCATTATTTTGAGTTGAAAAAGAACGGATATCCTCTTTTTCAAACGGTAATTTCGTTTCTGTAGTCATGACAAATCCTCCTACTTACGCTTCTTCGCCAACAGTTTCGTCTTCAATGCCTAGTTCTTGTTTAATCCAGTCATAGCCTTCTGCTTCTAAGCGTTGTGCAAGTTCAGGGCCACCAGATTTAACAACACGTCCTTGCATCATAACATGAACAAAATCTGGAGTAATGTAGTTCAATAAACGTTGGTAGTGAGTAATCATGATGCAACCAAAATCTTCGCCGCGCATTTCATTAATCCCTTTTGAAACAACTTTAAGTGCATCAATATCAAGACCTGAGTCAATTTCATCTAAGATCGCAATTTTCGGTTCAATCATCATTAATTGAAGAATTTCGTTACGTTTTTTCTCTCCACCAGAGAAACCTTCATTTAAATAACGTTGTGCCATATCTTCATCCATTTCAAGGAATTCCATTTTCTTATCCATTTGACGGATAAATTTCATCAATGAAATTTCATTGCCTTCTTCACGACGTGCATTAATAGATGAACGTAAGAAGTCTGCGTTTGTTACGCCATTGATTTCACTTGGATATTGCATAGCTAGGAAAAGACCAGCACGTGCACGCTCATCTACTTCCATTTCCAATACATCTTCACCATCGAAAGTAATACTTCCGCTTGTTACTTCATATTTAGGATGCCCCATAATTGCTGAAGATAGAGTAGATTTACCAGTACCATTTGGTCCCATGATTGCATGGATTTCTCCGCCTTTTACTTCAAGATTAACACCTTTTAAAATTTCTTTACCCTCAATTGATACATGAAGATCTTTGATTGTTAAAGTAGAACCTGACATAATATATACCTCCGTAAGCTAATTCCTATTTTAATGGAAAGCAACATACTTCCTTAATTTAATTTTTCTAAAATACATTCTCAATCTATTCTCATTACAAGTTTATAACAAATTTAATTAAGAAGCAACCATTAAGAAAGGAGAGATTATGTAATTTAGCTTAATTCAATGAATTGAGTAACTTATACATATTTGGTAACTTACACTATTGTTTGTCTACAACATATTATTATACGAGAAAATCTACTGAGTATTGAGAATGATAGATGCAGAAATACTGTACAATGAATGATGATAATAATAATCAACACTATTATTTTACTCTTCAAGACCGATTCTGTAAAATGAAGCAAATCATTTTGGGGAGTAAAATAAACAAACGCTAGGATTTTTTACAACCCTAGCGTTTGTTTATTTCTTAAAAGTCATTCCGTTACATTGAAACTTCTTTCATTAACTTATTAAATAATTCTTCTCCCACATCAGCTTTAACATCTGAATAAATTTCACTCATCGCTGCTTTAAATTCGGCTTTCTGTTCATCAGATATTGTTGTTACTTCCATTCCTGCTTGCTTTAAAGCCTCTAATGCTTTTGCTTCATCTTCTTGAGATAGCTTTCTATTAAAATCACGTGTTTCAATCACTGCATCCTTAACAACCTTCTGTAAATCCGCAGGAAGTCCATCAAAAAATTGTTTGTTAATAACGACAGGCCATGGGGAATAAGTATGACCAGTCAACGATAAATATTTCTGTACTTCATAAAATTTCATTGAATACATAAGAGAAAGTGGTGTTTCTTGAGCATCTACTGTTTTATTTTGCAATGCGCTATATAATTTATTAAATGCGATTGGCGTTGCTTGCGCTCCTGTTTCAGACCACGTTTTAATTTGCATCGGGTTTTCTAATGTACGCATTTTTACCCCCTTCATATCTGTAACGCTTTCTATCGGTTTGATATTATTGGTTAAATGCCGGAACCCATTTTCCCAATAAGCAAGTCCGATAATCCCTTTATCTGAAAAAGAATCAAGTACCCCCTGCCCAACTTCCCCATCTAGAACTCTATACGCTGTTTCACGATCTCTAAATAAATATGGAAGATCCCAAAGGGCAATCCCTTTAGAAACCGCCTCGAGCGGAGCAGAAGCTGGAGCCATCATCGTTAAATCACCAAGCAGAAGCATTTCAAGCATTTCTCGTTCTCCGCCAAGTTCACTATTCGGATAAATTTCCACCTTAATTTTGCCATTACTCTTTCCTTCAACCAGTTCTTTAAATTTCTCAAATGAATCTTGTGCAAAATGCTCCTTAGCCGCTGCATGACCTACTTTAATCACATATGTATCCTTCTCACCTACACTCGCTTCTTCTGTAGGAGTTGTTTCAGAACAAGCGGTTAAAACAACGACTAGCATTAACATCATGAACGTAAAAAAATAGTTATGTCTTTTCATAGAATGCTCCCTCCTTTTCTGTAAAAAGGCGGCGGAACGAATGCTCACATCTCCTTTTATACGTTAAAATGAATGATTTTCCCCGCTTACAATTTAAACTTCGAAACAATGATTTCAAGATCTTCTGCCATTTGGGATAAAAACTGTGCAGAAGCAGCAACCTCTTCCAATGCCGCATATTGTTCTTGCGTTGCTGCAGCACTTTCCTGACTATTTTCAGCATTTTTTTCAGATATGGTTCTGACTTTTTTAACATTCTCTAAAATTTGATTACTCGCTGCCATCATTTGCTCTACTGAAGCAGACACTTCCACTACTTTATCGGAAACTTCTTTCATGGACTGAGAAATCAATCTAAATGCTTGATTTGCCTCTTCTGTTTCTTTGAGTCCTTGAACGACTTGACGACTCTCTTCAGCCATCATTTGGACAGACTCTTTCGTTTCTGTTTGAATATGATTAATCATTTCAGTAATCTGACCAGCAGATCGTTTCGATTCTTCTGCCAGTTTCTTTACCTCATCAGCTACAACCGCAAAGCCTTTACCGTGTTCTCCTGCTCTTGCCGCTTCAATAGCAGCATTTAACGCAAGTAAATTCGTTTGCTCCGCAACACCTGTAATTATCTCTATAATTTCACTAATTTCATTGGAACGCTCACTTAAAGAATGAATAGACTGACTTGCTTTTGACACAGAACTCTGAATAAGATTCATTTGTCCCACAACATGTTCAATAAACTGTTCCCCTTGTTTCGTCAATGAGCCTGTATTTTCAGTTAATTTAAGCATGATTTCGCTATTTCCAGCAATTTGATGCATCCCTATATTCATTTCACTGACCGAATCCGTTAATTCTTTATATTGTTTCATTTGTTGTTCATTACCTTCAGCACTGCTTTGGGTCATTTTCGATACTTGTTCTGATGCAGCAGTGCTTTCTTCTGCACTTGCGGCTAATTCACCACTGCTTGCGGCAACACTAAAAGATGATTCATGAATCTTTCCGACTACTTCTCGTAAATCTTGGACCATCGTATTAAAGGAGTGAACAAGGTCCCCAACTTCATCCTTGTTTTTTACTTTCAGTGGTTCTATGTGTAAATCACCTTGGGCTACTTTCTGAATAGCACCTGCTGCAAGCTTTACCGGTTTGGAAATAGAACGACTAATCATAATCGCTAGAACAACACCGATTAAAACACTAAGAATACCCAAATAAACAACAAATCCCTTTGTGTTAGCTACAGAATTTGATACTTCCTTACTACCTTCCATTACTAATCGTTCTTGTCCTTTATCTAAAGCTTCTATTTTCGCTTGAAAAACATTTGAAATCGTCTTTCCTGAAGTATTCAATAGATTCGTATATCCAACTTCATTCCCAGCTTTTTTAAAAGCGACTTCTTTCCTAACGATCTCATCGAAGCGCACTTGAAAAGCCGCCAACTGTGTAACAATTTCTCGATCTTTATCTGTTTTATAGGCTTCCATCATCAGGCCAATCGTATCGTTTGCCTTTTTTGAACTTTCCTCATACTGAGAAAGATATGCTTCGTCGCCTGTTAATAAATAACTCCGAACAGCATTAGATTGATTCAAATAAAGATTTTTTAAATCTTTCGCCAGCATTGCGCTTTCTACGTTTTCAGAAATGAGCTCTTTATAGGACTCATCCGTAACACTTATTTTATTATTTGATACAACGCTTCCAATTACTAATAAAATAAGGATGACCAAGAATCCACCGAGAAGTTTAGTACCAATTGTTAGTCTCATAATGAAATGCTCCTTTGATATGTATGCTACTATTCTACCATCATCTTCTATCTCTACCATTGAACATTTTTTGAAAACAGGATAATATCCCTTTGTTTTTGACAATATTGTTAACTAAGAAAAGCGGAAGGTTCCTGGTTAGCGACGCAGAGACTGGAGCTAGACATCTATCCCTATCAAAAATTGTATATTTATCTAATAAAAAAGCGACCTGTCATATCGACAGATCGCTTCGCTTTGTATTTCTTATTCACTTACAGGTACGACTGCACCTTTATATTTTTCAAGGATAAAGTCTTGAATTTCTTTTGAGCGTAATACTTCAACTAACGTTTTAACAGCTTCATTGTTTTCATCTTTTTTGTTTACAGCGATAACATTTACATATGGTGAATTGGAATCTTCAATAGCAATTGAATCTTTAAGTGGATTTATATCATTATCAATCGCATAGTTTGAGTTAATTAGAACCGCATCGCCTTCTCCATTTTTATAAATACTTGGAAGCATAGATGCCTCATATTCTGTTTCAAATTTAATATTGCGTTTATTTTCAATAATATCATCCACTGTTGCTGTTGTTTTATCAATGCCTTCTTTTAATGTAATTAAGCCATTTGCTTCAAGTAAAGAAAGGGCACGTCCATGGTCAGCTACTGAGCTACTCATAATGACTGTTGCTCCATCTGGAAGCTCATCTAGGCTTTTATATTTTTGAGAGTAGATCCCAATTGGTTCAATATGAATACCACCAGCATTGACAAAATCATAGCCATGCTCTTTAATTTGTCCTTCTAAGTAAGGAATATGTTGGAAATAGTTTGCATCTAAATCTCCATCAGCTAATGACTTATTTGGTAAGACATAATCCTGAAATGTAACAATGTCCAATTCAATTCCTTTTTCTTCAAGAAGAGGTTTCGCTTCTTCTAAAATTTCAGCATGTGGTACGTTAGATGCGCCGACCTTCAATGCTGTTGTTTTTGTTTCTGTAGTATCAGTACCTTTTTCTTCAGTCGTATCTTTGTCGTTATTGCCGCAAGCAGCAAGCGCAAATGATAAAACCAAAATAAATGCAAGTCCTAAAAATTTCTTCATTTTCTTCATCTCCTATTATCTTTTATCTAATTTTGCTGTAATAAAGTCTCCAATTATTTGAATAATGAAGACGATTATTAGAATAATAATGGTGGCTACGAATGTGACATCATGCTGACTGCGTTGAAATCCCTCTAAATAGGCTAGATTTCCTAGTCCGCCTGCTCCAATGACACCAGCCATCGCTGTATAACCAACTAAGGCAATTGACGTAACGGTGATACCTGAAACTAGGGCTGGTGTTGACTCAGGAATCAACACTTTCCAAATAATTGTACTCGTTTTTGCCCCCATTGATTTTGCTGCCTCAATGACGCCTTTATCAATTTCACGAAGACCAATTTCCACCATCCTCGCATAAAACGGCGCCGATCCAATAATTAATGCTGGCAACGCTGCATTTGCCCCAATCATCGTTCCTACAAGTACTTTTGTGAATGGAATAAGCAATACAATTAAGATGATGAATGGAATAGAACGAAAAATATTAACAACGGCACTAATGATTCCATTAACGATTTTATTTTCCCATAGATTCCCTTTACTTGTTAAAAACAAAATTAAACCTAAAATAACGCCTAGGAAAAATGTAGCTACTACTGAAATAGCCGTCATATACAAAGTTTCAATAGTGGCTTCCATTATCTTGTCCCATTTAATATTAGGAAACATACTTTCAAGCATGATTCATCACCTCCACGCCAACTTGCTGTTCTTTAATGAATTCAATTGCGCGTGAGACTTCTTCATTGCTTCCATTCACATGAATCAATAGCGTTCCATATGAACCGTTGCGTGTTTGTGAAACTTTTCCTTGAACAATATTGACCTCTAATGTAAAGTTGCGAATTAACTTAGCAATTAATGGACTTTCCGCATCATCACCCACAAAGGTAAGTTGAATGATCTTCCCTTCTGGGTAGCGTTCTAATAAATGTCCCATCGTTTCTTTTGATTCGTCAGGTTCCGTTACTTGCTGAACAAAACGTTTCGTTATTTGAGCGGTTGGATTTTTAAACACATCTAGAACTGGTCCCTGTTCTACAATTTGTCCACCCTCCATCACAGCAACACGATGACATATTTTGCGGATGACATGCATTTCATGAGTAATCAGCACAATTGTTAACCCTAAACGCTGGTTAATGTCAACAAGTAGGTCTAAAATGGAATCTGTTGTTTGCGGGTCAAGCGCTGAAGTTGCTTCATCACATAATAGCACTTTTGGATTATTAGCCAGTGCACGAGCAATACCGACCCTTTGCTTTTGCCCCCCGCTTAGTTGCGAAGGATATGCTTTTTCGCGCCCTTCTAAACCAACTAATTTAATAAGCTCATTCACACGTTGCTCTCGCTCTTTAGCTGACACACCAGCAATTTCAAGTGGAAAGGCAATATTATCTTGCACCGTCCTTGACCACAATAAATTAAAATGCTGAAAAATCATACTAATTTCCTGACGTGCTTTGCGAAGTTCAGCTCCTTTAATCTTAGAAATTTCTTTTCCAGCTACAACAACCGAACCTGCCGTCGGTGTTTCTAACCCATTCAGCATGCGAATTAATGTACTTTTACCTGCTCCACTGTATCCGATAATTCCGAAAATTTCACTTTGATTTATTGTCAGATTAACATCATTTACCGCTTTAATTTCTGCACTTCCGGAACGAAAAAGTTTACTTACTTTATTCAAAGAAATCACTGCACTCACCTCTGTATCCAATCTGCGAAGTACTTTTCATTAATCGTTTGTCCACGTAACCAGATGTAGCTATCTCTATAAATATTTATGTTCATTTCGTTAATCTTGATAAAACCTATTAAATTAGTAAACTTTCCCATACTATTAATTTTAATCATCTCATAACAAAATGCAAGCAATATTTCTTACTGTAACGAATCTACATTAGTATGAACAAAAAAACCTTTCTACATCAGCAGAAAGGCAGGAAAAAATAAATCCTTCCCCCTCATCTCTCAAAGCACTACACTTTGTGTGAATTGGCACCTTTTCAAAGTCACGCTTTGCCGGTTGCCGGGCTTCATCGGGCACATCCCTCCACCTCTCTTGATAAGAGCAATATAGTAAAATTCAATCCTATTTGAAAAGTTTACGTATAATCATGCTTGTGATTTTATCACAGTTACATAAGGTGTGCAATGAACTTGAAAATGTTTATAATTTCAGATTTTTCACATTTATTATCTTTAATTTTCAGTAACAGCGGAAGCTTTTTCCAATGCTTGGTTTAAATCCTCAATTAAATCTACCACGTTCTCAATCCCAACTGATAAACGAACTAAATCAGCACTTACGCCCGCTGTAATTAACTCTTCATCACTTAATTGTTGGTGAGTCGTGCTCGCTGGGTGAATGATTAAACTTTTTGCATCACCAACATTCGCAACGTGGGACCATAGCTCTACTGAATTAATCAATTCGGCTCCAGCAGCTCTGCCACCTTTAATACCAAATGTCACAACTGAACCTGCACCTTTTGGTAAATACTTATCAGCTAATGCTTTATCCGGATGATTTTCATTTCCTGGATATGACACCCAAGACACACTAGGATGCTGTTCTAAGTAGTTAATAATCACTTTCGTATTAGCAATATGCTCTTTCATTCGTACATGTAGAGTTTCCAAGCCAAGTGTAAATTGGAATGCGGCTTGAGCACTCAACGCCGGACCAAAATCACGAAGCAATTGAACGCGCGCTTTCACAATATACGCAGGTGCCCCCACTTCGGCAAAAACCAAATTATCATAGCTTGGATCTGGTTCTGTAAATCCAGCGAAGTTAGGAGAATTCCAATCAAACTTACCACTATCAACAATAATACCACCCATCGTTGTACCATTACCTAGCAACCATTTTGTCGCAGAGTGAACAACAATATCTGCACCAAAATCAATTGGACGGCATAGATATGGTGTCGCAAATGTATTATCCACAATAAGCGGAATACCTGCTTCATGTGCAATCTGGGCTAATGCTTCCAAATCAAGCACATTTAAACTAGGGTTCCCAATGGTTTCACCGAAAATGGCTTTCGTTCTAGGCGTAATTGCTTTTTTAAAGCCTTCAAGATCATTGGGTTTAACAAATTTCGTTTTAATTCCATACTTAGGCAATGTATTCGCAAATAAATTATAGGTTCCACCATAAATCGTGGATGAAGAGACAATTTCATCTCCAGCACCAGCAATATTTAAAATGGCAAGGGAAATAGCCGCCATACCGCTGGATACAGCTAGCGCGCCAATGCCACCTTCTAACAGAGCTACTCTTTCTTCAAAGACGGTTGTCGTTGGATTATGAAGTCTCGTATAGATATATCCATTTTCTTTTAGTCCAAATAGATTTGCGGCATGTTCTGTATTTTTAAAAAGATAAGCATTACTTTGATAAATTGGTAAAGCCCGTGCCCCTGTTTCGTCTACTTGTAAACCTCCATGGATACTTAATGTTTCAAAGCGATAATTTTTTTCTGCCATCTTTTTTCGACTCCTTCTTGATCCTATTTCCATAGTATTCTGTCAATAGATTGATAGACTATTTTTAATCATTCAGCAAGCCTGTTAATACACTATATATATACGGAACAGATTGAAAGGCATAAATCTTATCCTGCAATTGTCCATTTTTAAAGAGTAATAAACATGGTACGCTTTCAATTTCATACTGTCTGGCTAAATTCGGAAAAAAGTTTATATTCATTTCCCTAGCCATTAGCTGTGGGACCAGTTTTAATGACACCATTAATATTTTTGAGGAAACCTGACAAGTTCCACACATTGGAGTATATACATATAAACAAAACGTGTTACCTTGTTCAACAGCAAGCCTCACTTCTTCATCTGTGCAATTCTGCATATATTACTCATTCACCCTTTGTTGCAAAAATTGTAGTTTCACATCGATATTTGCAGCTAGTAAGACCGAAGCAAGATGATTAAACGGTGCACTCGCAACCTCTCTATACATTCTGTTAATATAGATATGTTTGGCATTTGGCAGTTCACGTTTAAATTGCTTTCTCATCTTCTCACCTGAATCGTCAGCGTCAAAGAAAATATACACTTCACGTTCTTCCAATTCTTCTACTAGTTGGTCTAATTTATTTTGTGAAATCGTTCCATTCGTACAAATAATTTCAACGTCTTGATTTAATACAAGCCGAACTCTTTTCTTATCAGATACCCCTTCGACAATGATTACTTTATCTGATGGTTCCCAATCCATCGCAATCACCTACCTTATTAGAAAAGCGGAACCGGCTCGTTCAGCTTGTGAAGCATATAGGAATTGACCCAAAAGGCGTTTTTTGCCTTTTAGGGGCAATTATCTTCTGCACAGCAAGCTAGCCGGTGGAGCTAGACAGTTCGAAAAGCGGAGACACCAAAACTCATTGAAATTTTGTAAAATCGTTTATGATTAGCAAAACATGACTTATCATCATTAAATTTCTGATAGTACTAAAAAGAGAGCAGGCAGTATGATGCCTTCTCTCTCTCTCATTACCCTTCGTTTGTCATTGCATCGTATTCTTCAGCAGTCATTAATTGGTCAATTTCGCTGCTATCAGATGGTTCTACTACAATCATCCATGCTTTTTCATATGGAGATTCATTCACATATTCAGGGTTGTCGCTAAGGTCTTCATTAACCTCTACAACTTTACCACTGATTGGTGCATACAGTTCTGAAACTGTTTTTACTGATTCAACACTACCGAATGGCTCATCCGCTTTGAATTCAGCTCCTACTTCAGGAAGCTCAACAAAAACGATATCTCCTAGCTCATGTTGCGCGAAATGTGTAATCCCTACGCGAACCTTTCCATCTTCTACTTTTACCCATTCATGTTCTTCAGAATAACGTAATTCTTTTGGTGTTGTCATAATAAGTCCCCTCCAATTATGTAATATTTTGTACCTATAGAATAGATTATACAATAGGTTACCTACAATACAAAATTTTTAGATATTTGATTATTTCCATGTTTGTTCAAATTGATCTTCTTTAAAACCAACAGTCACTTTAACACCATCTGTTAAAATAGGCCTTTTTAATAACATACCATCTGTTGCTAAAATATCAAGCATTTCCACTTCAGTAGCATCTTTAAGCTTGTCCTTTAAGCCCAGTACACGATACTTTTGACCACTTGTATTAAAAAACTTCTTTAACTCCAAGTTACTCTGTTTGTATAATGCTTCAATTTCGGCTCTAGAAGGAGGGGTTTCAACAATATTAATCTCCTCATATTGAAGTTGATGATTATCTAACCACTTTTTTGCATTACGACATGTGCCACATTTAGGATACCAATAAAATGTTAAACTCATAATCTCACCTCACCTCTTAAAGTTAGAATATCCTTTTTTACCAAGTTATTCAAACGAAAAGCGGAAGTCCATTAATCGCTGGGTGCCTGGAGCTAGACAATAAGAAAAGCAGAAGGCATCTATTTAGCCTTATATGATAATATAGTAAAAATAACCATCCGTGTAAGTCTTTGCAGCCTCAACGGATGGTTAGTGACAAACGTAATTACCATTACACAATATATTTCTCTGCTTCAATTAGCCTTACAGACGCGTCCCGTTTTTTCGTGATTACATTTATAGGAGTATGACGAGTTAGTTTACGAAGGGAGGATAGCAACATCCGTAGCATATCTCCTGATTCAACAGCAATTAACGTTTCTTTTGCATGCTGTTCGATTTCATTAAACGCCTCTTGAACAAAGATTTCAGTGTATAACAGCTTTTGTTGATTCTTGTGTAAACCCGTACTAGCTATTGCCTTTTCTGTACGAAGAACAACAGATTCAGCCGCATACGCAAGCGAGGCAATATCGGCAATATTCACAAGAATCTCTTGTTCTTGCTCAAGTCTTTCACCAAATTTTTGAGCAACCAATCCAGCAACAAGGATTCCTATTTTCTTTGCGTTTTTCACTAACACCTTTTCTTGAGCTAATGGAGCATCCCCTATTTCCTCTGGAATAAGCATCATAAGCTCTTTTTGCAAGACAAGCGCTTTTTGAAACAAGGGCAGCTCGCCTTTTACAGCTTTCTTTAGGAACGTACCTGGTACAAGTAGACGGTTAATTTCATTGGTTCCTTCAAAGATTCTATTAATCCGAGAATCTCGATACGCTTTTTCAATTGAATATTCCTGCATAAATCCATAGCCACCATGAAGCTGGACACCCTCATCTACTACATAATCTAATACTTCTGATGCAAAGAATTTATTTATAGAACACTCGATTGCATATTCTTCTATCGCCTTCGCCACAATGTTTCGATTCTTACTTTCTTCATTAGAAAGCTGCCCCATCCTTCTATCAAATAAACCAACCGTTCGATAAACAGAACTTTCCGCAGCATAAATTTTCGAAGCCATAGTAGCAAGCTTTTCTTTTGTTAGGTTAAAGGAAGAAATAAATGTTTTGAATTGCTGGCGCTCATTCGTATATTTAATAGTTGTTTCAAGCGCCGACTTTGCTCCACCGACAACTCCTACTCCTAATTTATACCGACCAATATTTAAAATATTAAAAGCAATGACATGTCCTCTTCCCACTTCACCTAATAGATTTTCAACAGGAACTTGAGCATCCTGTAAAATCAAAGTACGCGTAGATGAACCTTTTATCCCCATTTTCTTCTCTTCTGCACCAGTCGTAACACCTAGATATTCACGTTCTACAATAAATGCGGTAAATTTCTCTCCGTCAATCTTTGCATAAACAATGAATACATCAGCAAAAGCGGAATTCGTAATCCATTGCTTCTCTCCATTTAACATATAATGAGTACCTGCTGCATTTAGCCTCGCAGTCGTTTTCGCACCGAGCGCATCTGATCCTGAACCTGGCTCTGTAAGCGCATAAGCAGCTAGTTTTTCTCCTGATGCTAGTAAAGGAAGATATTTTTTCTTTTGTTCCTCATTCCCAAAAAGAACAATTGGCAGCGAACCAATCCCTACGTGGGCTCCATGTGAAATACCAAAGGCTCCAGCTGGTGCTAACTTTTCTGCAATTAAAGCGGAACTTACTTTATCTAACCCGAGCCCGCCATACTCTTCTGGGACATCTGCTCCAAGTAACCCCAATTCACCTGCTTGCTTCAACAATTTGACTGAACGAATAAATTCATGATTCTCCAAATGCTCCACTTGTGGTAATACTTCTTTAGTTAGAAAGTCCTCTGTTGTTTTCGCAATCATGACTTGCTCGTCTGTAAAGTCTTCAGGAACGAATATTTGTTCATACACTACATCCTCAAGTAAAAAACTTCCACCTTTAATGAAGCTTTCTGTTCCATTCGACATACGCTTCCCCCTATCACTCTTCATCGTTTCATATGGCTACATACACAGCCGACAATAAAGTGAAACTTCCATCAGTGGGGGATTTTTCTTCATCCCCCACTGATGGTTAGTTGAACCAATCGGGGTTTAAGAGACTGTTCCCCCTATCCCTGTCTCCATTTTTCTTCAAGTCTTGTGGTGGGGGTTACAGTCTCTTAAACCGGGAAACCATTACGGTACTAATTCAAAGATTCCTGCGGCACCCATTCCACCGCCAATGCACATCGTCACCATCCCAAATTGTTGATTCCGTCGTTTCATTTCATGTAGCAAGGATAAAGTCAGCTTGGTTCCTGTACAGCCAAGTGGATGACCTAGCGCAATGGCTCCACCATTGACATTTACAATATCTTCATTTAATCCTAGCTCACGAATAATTTGAATGGATTGCGAAGCAAACGCTTCATTTAATTCAATTAACCCAATATCAGATAGCTCGAGACCTGCAAGCTTCAATGCTTTAGGAATAGCCTCAATTGGCCCAATCCCCATCACTTCTGGCGGTACACCTGCAACAGCAAAGGATCGAAGTTTGCCAAGAGGTTTTAACCCTAAAGAATTTGCTTTCTCATGCTCCATAACTAATACTGCTGCTGCTCCGTCACTTGTTTGCGAAGCATTCCCTGCTGTCACCGTACCGGTAAGTGAAAACGCTGGACGAAGAGTCGAAAGTACTTCAATAGAAGTATCTGAACGAACTCCTTCATCCTCCGAAAATCGAAAAGATGTCTCTTTCAATTTTAAATCCGGTCCTACCGTACGAATCGTCACATCAACAGGCACGATTTCGTCCACAAATTTTCCTTCTTCAATCGCTTTCGCTGCCTTTTGGTGACTTCGTACAGAAAGTTCATCTTGATCTGCTCGCGAAATATGATATTTCCTCGCTACTTCCTCCGCTGTATGTCCCATGCTCATATAATACTCGGGGGCCATTTGAACAAGCTTTGGATTTAGCCGCGTCACGTGCCCCAGCATCGGTACCATTGACATGGACTCAACTCCACCAGCAATAATGGTATCGCTGTACCCCAGCATAATTCTTTCCGCTCCGTAAGCAATGCTTTGCAGCCCACTTGAACAATAACGATTAATGGTAATGGCAGGAACCGTATAATCTAGCCCTGCCAGTGCCCCAATATTTCTTGCCACATTTAATCCTTGTTCTGCTTCTGGTGTCGCACAACCGATAATGACGTCATCAATATTCCCTTCATAGTTACCAGCGCGCTTTAATGTTTCCTTCACAACAAGAGCCCCTAAATCGTCCGGGCGTACACTAGCCAGTGAACCTTTTTTGGCTTTTCCTACTGGTGTTCTAGCTCCCGTTACAATGACTGCTTCTTTCATTTCAATCCCCCTTCAATTAGTTGCGTAGTGGCTTTCGATTCATAAGCATATACTGCATTCTTTGTTGGGATTTTGGCGTTGAAATTAATCGTAAGAATGCCTCTCTTTCAAGATTTAACAAATACTGTTCATCTACTTCTGTCCCGAATGGAACAGCACCACCAGCAAGAACGTATGCTAATTCTTTAGCAATCATCATATCGTGCTCGGACAAATACCCCGAGAGGCGCATTCCTTCTGCTCCTATTAGTAGCGTCGCATAACCACTTTCTCCTACTACTGGAGTTTTTGCAGGAATGGGAGCGATATATCCCTGTTCGTGCAAAGATAGAACGGTTTGTTTTGCATCATATAATTGATGGTCTTGATTTACACTAATCCTGTCTAAATCATTTAAAAAATGATATTCGCGAGCTTCTACTGCCGATGTTGAGACTTTTGCTAATGCTACTGTTTCAAACACATGGTTGGCGATTTGTTGTAAATCATACGGAACTCCCTTTGGTAAGCTGTTCAATATTTTTGCATACAATTCTTTTGCTCCCCCACCACCTGGAATGAGCCCTACTCCCGTTTCAACAAGCCCCATATACGTTTCTGTTGTCGCCTGAATTCGAGCAGCTGCTAACGCAACCTCTGCCCCTCCACCAAGCGTCATATTATATGGTGCAACAACAACTGGAACGGCACTATATTTGATTTTCAGCATGGCACGTTGAAACTGCCTAATAATAAAATCTAATTCAAAGATATTATCATCTTGGGCTTCCATTAGCATCATGGCAAGATTAGCGCCAACACAAAAATTTTTCCCGTTATTACCAATCACAAGACCTTTATAATTTGCTTCTACTTCATCAACTGCAGCATGAATCATCTGCAAAATATCAAGACCAATCGCGTTATTTGGTGATGTAAATTCCAGCAGTGCTACCCCATCACCTATATCTATTAAGCTGGCACCATTATTTTTCTTAATTTCTCCTTTTTGTTTTTTAATGGCGTTTACATGAATGATTTTAGGACTTTCCAACAGCCTTTTATATCTTCCTTGATCATAATAAAATGTAACCTTATTTTCCTCTATATAAAAAGTCGTATTTCCCTCAGCTATGAAATCCTTTATCCAAGCAGGAATATGAATCCCCTCTTGTTCCATACGTACAACAGATTTTTCTACCCCAATGATATCCCATAATTCAAATGGTCCTACCGACCAACCAAACCCCCATTTCATTGCTCGATCGATTTCTACAATATCATTTGCAATATGGCCCAATAATTCTGCAGCGTAAACGAGAACAGGACTTAATGTATTCCATAAAAAATCCCCTGCTCGATCATCACTATAAAGAAGTACTTTCATTTTGTTAGCAAATCCTTTTGTCTGTTTAGCTTTGTCAATAGATGGCGCCGATAGTTTTCTTCTTTCTTCATATTGAAGGGTTGTCGGATTCAATTCTAAAATGTCTTTTCCCTTCTTACTAAAAAAACCTTGTCCCGACTTACTACCTAGCCACCCCTTCTCCAGCATTTTGTTCATAAAATCAGGAATGATAAATCTTTTTTGTTCTTCACCCTTCACTCCGTCAAAAACGTTTTTTGCCACATGAATAAAGGTGTCCAAGCCTACCACATCAAGGGTCCGAAATGTGGCACTTTTCGGTCTTCCAATAAGCGGACCTGTTAAAGAATCTACCTCTCCAACGGTATAACCATTTTTTAACATTTCACGAACAGTCACTAATAAACCATACGTACCAATACGATTTGCAATAAAGTTTGGCGTATCCTTTGCAATAACAACCCCTTTTCCAAGCACATTCTCACCAAAGCTCCTCATAAATGCGAGTACCTCTGGACTTGTTGCTTTTGTGGGGATAATTTCAAGTAATTTCAAATATCGTGGGGGATTAAAAAAGTGTGTACCTAAGAAGTGTTTTTGAAAATCCTCTGAGCGCCCGAGCACCATGGCTTCAATTGAAATTCCTGACGTATTCGAGGAGATAATACTATCTGGCTTGCGGAATTGATCTACTTTTTCCAAAACATCTCTTTTCACCATTAGATTTTCTACAACTACTTCAATAATCCAATCAACCTCTTTCAACCGTTCTAAGTCATCTTCCAAATTCCCTACTTCAATCAGCTCAAGATTTTTTCTTGATGTGAGTGGAGCTGGCTTTTGTTTTAATAGCTGCAATAGCGCTGTTTGGCCCATGCGATTACGAACAGATTGATCTTCTAATGTTAGCCCTTGTTTTTTTTCAACTTCACTAAGTTTTGATGGCACAATGTCTAATAATATGGTTGGAATGCCCACATTAGCGAGATGTGCTGCAATCCCCGATCCCATAACACCTGAGCCTAACACTGCAGCCTTTTTTATTTTTTGAATCAAATGTATTTCCCCCTTATACCCGTATATTGAATGAATTATCATTTATTTTTATAGAGAATAGGATATTTCTTCAAATTAAGTAATGATTAAACAAGAGATGTTGAGATTAAATTTAACCAAGTTAGAAAAACCTATAATAGGCTGTAACTGTTAAGCCTAACTTAATAAAGCAAAACGTTAGCAATCGTTACAGCCTGTTAAACTAGGATAAATGGAGGTAATGGATTATGAAGTACAAAGATAACCCTTCTCAAAGAGCAGTTAGTGCTGCAAGTGTTCAAGGCAATGCAGGACCTGGTGACGAAAAACAGCATCGAAAAAATAAAGTAAACAGCCAAAACAACCAATTTAAAAAATAAGAATGATTCATGTAGACAAATTTCACCTAATAACTTGCAAATCGTGAGGGAATTTTATAGTTGGAAAAGCGCTAAACACTAACATGGATTTTTATTGTAAATAAACATTTTGGAGGGATGACTGTGCAACAGCAAAATACATTCGGTACAACACAACCATTTCAACAACCGCCACAAGTGATATCTGTGAAAGATCAGCTCTATTTAACTGATATGCTCTCTTGGAACTTATTAGCATCAAAAAAAGCACATTTTTTTGCTACTCAATGTCAGGATCCACAGGTGGTAGACCTTATCAACCGTAGCGGCCAAATGCATCAACGTCATTATGATGCAATCTTAGCCCACTTAAATCAAAGTCAAGGTCAAAATCCACAATATCAATAGGAGGAAAGCAGCATGACAAACCAAAAGATTCAAAACCCTAGCTCTCCTGTTCCAAAAACGCCACAAATGAATGAACGAGATTTTATCAATGACATTCTCACAACGGAAAAATATTTTAGTAGCTCCTATGGTGTCGCACTAAACGAAATGAGTCATCAATCTCTATTTCAGGATATTTCTAACATTGCTAATGAAACACAAATGATGCAACGTGAAATTTATAATCTCATGTTCCAAAAAGGCTGGTATGCACTAGAACAAGCTCCAGCTCAAGCCTTAACCCAAACCTATCAACAATTCTCTGGCTACAAATCACAACTCCCTTACGGAACAGGCACAATTCAATAAGAAAAGCGGAACTGGCTTGTATCAAAAAAAGCTGACTCAGATTGCAGAGTCAGCTTCTTTAAGAGATAAGAATGTATAAAAATTCCGATGCGCTTTGGTGTCTAGCGCAAGGAGCAGCGACTAATGGACTTCCCTCTCCTCCTTACGATAAGTCAACATCGAATCACGCTATCGTGCTCTTCGTGTTTCCTTTATCTCGGGTTTAATGAACACAGACTAAAACCGCCACATCCTTATGTCTTCGTCTGTGTAACTTACATCGTTTGGGCCTCAGTCCATACGTCGCTAAACGGGTATATCCGCTTTTCTTATTAAAACATAAATTTCTTATAATGGTAGCGAATGCTAAAGATTAGGCCCATGGCCATCATATTCCCCATTAACGAGCTTCCTCCATAACTAATGAATGGAAGTGGAATTCCTGTAATAGGCATCACGCCAATGGTCATCCCAATATTTTGAAATACGTGAAAGGTAACCATACTAATAACCCCCACACAAATATAGGTGTAAAAATTATTTTTGGTGTCCATACCCGCTTTTGTAATATGGTAAATTAAAAGGAAAAATAAACTAATGACAATACTTGATCCAATAAAACCAAATTCTTCGCCAATTACACTAAAAATAAAATCCGTCTGGCTTTCAGGCAAATATACTTCTCGTTCTCCAATCCCTTTCCCGGTCGTTTGTCCAGAACCAATCGCTAATAATGACTTAATCAAGTGAAAACCTTCAGCAGTAGAGTAATTATAAGGGTCAATCCATGAATAGATTCTCCCAAATTGGTATTCTTTTACTCCTAAATACTTTTTAAGTAAGTCCGGCTGAAATAGGATAAAGTAAAAAATAGTAGAAATCAATAATGTGACTCCAGAAAATATGGATAATAGAATTTTCCAGGATATCCCTGAAATAAATACCATTCCAACTAAAATTGCACATAAAACAAGCGATGTACCTAAATCAGGCTGTTGCATGATTAATAACAAGGGCACTGCTGTAACAAAACCTAGTTTACCAAGCAACCATAAATCTGTTTCAATCGTTTTAACAGGATTTTTCACATGATGGGTAGCGATGACATTGGCTAATGCCAAAATTAAAAACACCTTCATAAATTCCGAAGGCTGTATGGAGCCAACACCCGGGATTTTGAACCAGCTTCTTGCACCATTTATTTCAGGAACAATACTCGTTGGCAAAATAACAAGTGATAATAGCAAAAATATTCCAAAACCATATGCATACCAAGAGATTTTTTTTAACTGATCTGAATCTAATGTAATAACCCCAAAAATAATTCCAATACCTACCATGTACCAAATTATTTGTTTTATTAAAAAGTTTTCTGTATATTGACCTGTGGATTGTGCACTAAAAATGGCCCCAAGGCTCGTCACACATAATAACAACAAAATCGTCACTAATCCAAAATCTATACGTGATGAAAAATTGTTTTGCTCCTGCATATTAACTCTCCCTTAAAGGTCTTACCGATATTCGAACATACACTTACTCATTATACTTTATACAAATAAAATCACAACTATGAGATATCACCATTCATTTCCATTGATTAAGTATATATAATAAACTATAATTCTACTATTACAAATTAAATATGTCCTCATTAACCGATGGGGTAGAGGCGCAGCTTATATTAGTAGAGCGAACGAGATACAAGGATTATTTATGACTTCGTTCAAAAGGATAAGTTGCCGAAGCTTGACTATTTTCCTTGAATATTCAGGCTGGTGATATTGTCGAATAGAAATATCACTGTCACGTTTATACTAAACGTGGGGAGCTATCTTCGGAAGGATTATACGGGTTTATATCAAAAACAACCGTCGATCTTTCTTCGATGGTTGTTTTTTTTGTTTAGAAAAGTGAAAGGCGTTGTGAACGCAGTGCAAAGTTCCGGCCCTTATCCTAAAAGGAGAGTTTAACTATGGAAAGTTCAAATGTATCCCAATTAAAAAGAAGCCTAAAAACTCGTCACTTATCGATGATTTCTTTAGGTGGAACAATTGGAACCGGTTTATTTCTTGCTAGTGGAGGTGCGATTCACCAAGCAGGACCTGGTGGAGCACTTGTTGCCTATGCAGCAATCGGAATTATGGTCTATTTCTTAATGACAAGTCTAGCCGAAATGGCTGCCTTCATGCCTGTTGCCGGTTCATTTGGTGTCTATGCTTCAAAATTTGTCGATCCTTCCTTTGGTTTTGCCATCGGTTGGAATTACTGGTACAACTGGGCAATTACTATTGCAGCAGAACTAGCAGCTGTTGTGTTAATCATGAAATTTTGGTTTCCAACTAGTCCTTCTATTATGTGGAGTGCCCTTGCTTTAGTCATTATGTTCTTATTTAATTATTTATCCGTTAAGGGGTTTGGAGAAGCTGAATTCTGGTTTGCATTAATTAAAGTGGTTACCGTCATCATCTTTATTATTACTGGACTTTTAATCGTTCTTGGCATAATGGGTGGTAATGATCCAATTGGCTTTTCAAATTTTATAGTAAGTGACGGTCCATTTCACGGTGGCTTCTTCACTATTCTCGGTGTATTTATGGTGGCAGGATTCTCCTTTCAAGGTACTGAATTACTTGGTATTACAGCTGGAGAAAGTGAAGACCCTGAGAAAAGTATTCCAAAAGCAATTAAATCCGTGTTCTGGCGCATCCTTTTATTTTATATTTTAGCCATTCTTATCATTAGTTTGATTATCCCTTTCACTGATGAACGTCTCTTAAGCCAAGATGTAGCTATTAGTCCATTTACATTAGTATTTGAGAGAGCTGGTCTAGCCTTTGCCGCATCGGTAATGAATGCCATTATTTTAACGTCTGTCTTATCGGCAGGAAACTCCGGTATGTACGCTTCAACACGTATGTTGTGGGATTTAGCAAGAAGTGGGAAAGCACCTAAGTTTTTAGGCAAATTAGATAGACGAGGCGTTCCAGTTAATGCTCTAATCGTCACTACTTTAGTCGGTACAATCGCTTTTTTATCTTCACTATTCGGTGACGGTGTCGTATATATCTGGTTATTAAACGCTTCAGGTATGGCCGGTTTTATTACTTGGGTTGGCATTGCAATTGCTCATTATCGCTTCCGCAAAGCCTATAGCGCTCAAGGCAGAGACTTAAATGCCCTACCATATCGCGCTCTATGGTTCCCATTCGGCCCAATATTAGCTCTAATCCTTTGCTTAATTATTATTATCGGACAAGGCTACAGCGCCTTTTCATCGAACGGAATTGACTGGAAGTCTATGACTGCCTCCTATATTGGCCTAGCACTCTTCCTTATCGTTTGGTTAGTATATAAAATAAAATATAAAACAAAAATGATTCCACTAGAAAAATGTGAATTTGAATAAGAAAAGCGGAAACAGCTTGTTCAGCTCGCGTAGAAAATAGGAAGAGGCCCTAAAGGCGTTCTTTTGCCTTTTGGTGACTCTTATCTTTTTCTTAGCGAGCTAGCTGGTGGAGCTAGACAATAAGAAAAGCGGAAAGAAAAAGGGGACTAGCCACATAAAATGAGCAAGTCCCTTTTTGTTATTCTTTATCGAGCATTCGGGAAAACTCGGTTAACAAGTTCGCCAAATTCTTGACCAAATCCATTGACAGGTCTTCCATTCGCAACATCATCTGAATAACGATTGACTCTATCTACAAAATCCGGATTTGTTGACACATACACGCGATCAACCGATTTGTCTACACTCCGTACTGTATCGGCAATTTTATTTTCAACTTTTCTGGACACACGTCCGCCCTCATCATCGTTGAGGACAGCAGCTACATATACAGTATTACCAGTTAATAGCACATTTGCACTTCTAACTTCCTTCAAGCGAGCAACTCGATTGGCAATATCATCTGATAATTCAAAGGCATTGTCATCGAAGGTTCTGTCCCCAACATTTCTTACATTATTTGTCTGCATTCCATTGTTGTTTCTTGCGTTATCTGTATTAAAATCATTATTTCTTCCATAATTCACTTCATTTACGTTTAATGGTGAATTCGGCGTTTCGGTTGTAGGTGGTGCATTTAAGCCCACGTTTTCGCCACCATTATTATGATTATCACTAGCATTATCATTAGCATTACAACCAGCTACTAATAATGCCAGCGCTACACTTGTTACGATTTTATATTTCAACATATTCACCCCTTACAAATTTACTTTTATTATCTGTACGAGCTATGTAAACTATTCTTTATTATAATCATCACTGACTATAGATTTATTTCAAAATCTGTAAAATTAAAGATAAAAGATCAGTAAATGCCTTACCATCAAATCTTTTTTTCTGCTGACTTAGTCAATTACTAAGAAGATATGGGATTACTGTTTATTAGCCATTTCTCTTTTAACTTTGTTATACAATGATGCTCATGAAAAAGAAATATTTACCGCAACACCTCAAGACAGTATAATTGTTATATAACAGTTCGCTAGGAGGAATCATAATATGAAAAATTTAATAACAGAATTTAAACAAATCCCTACTACCGCTATTTCCGATGTACTCAATGGCTTAAATAATTTAAATTCCGCTATTAAACCATTAAAAGAAGAATATCGATTTGCAGGTCCTGCTCTAACCATCCAACTGCCGATTAATGATAATAGTGCTGTTTTAAAAGCCATTAGAGAGGCCAAGCCGGGTGATGTGCTAATTGCTGATAGCAAGGGAGATACTTACCGGGCAATCGCTGGTGATTTTGTTGTTGGTTTAATGCAAACTATGGGTATTCAAGCACTGGTCGTAGATGGTGTCATTCGTGATATTATTGCCATTAAAGCATTAAATTTCCCCGTCTTTTCAAGAGGAACTACTGTTGCTTCTAGTGGTAAAGCAGGAGTAGGTGCTATTAATATTCCCATTTCATGCGGTGGTGTTGCTGTCTATCCTGGTGACATCATTGTTGGAGATGCTGATGGTGTTGTTGTCGTTCCACAAAATCATGCCCAAGAAATCCTCACTAAAGCAAAGGAAAAAATAGCGAAAGACCAAATTCGAGAAGATACGGTTTCCGGTAAACCTGACGAAATTAGAAAATACATCAATCAAATAGTGAAATAGAAAAGCGGAACTGGCTTGTTCAGCCCCGACAGTTGCTTGCGGGCCAGAAGGTAAAGGCGCTTTTTGCCCTTAGCGGCTGGCTAGACGCGACTCGAGGGGCTAGCCAGTGGAGCTAGACAATAGAAAAGCAAAGGAGCTCAAGGAAAATCCCCGAGCTCCTTTTACTTTTCTTATTTTTCTTCCGAAATGGTAGATGTAGTTGTTTCCTCATCTTCTTTATACGTATAGTCGTAATCATTCGGATTAATTGGAACAAACCCGTCCGGTTTGTAAAAACGAAGCAAGTCCCCGTTGACTACCTTATCAGAAAGGTTTAATTTCATTTCAACCAATTTTTTAGTATTCGTTAACTCTTGCGTTTCTTCAAGAATTTCCCCTGTTTCCGTATCATAGTATCTGCCTTTGAAATACGAAACAGTTGGTGTCACAAAGTCGCCATTTCGGAAAGGAACAACTTCACTATGATCTTTTGACAATAAATCCGTTCCGAAGTGGACATAATCACTTGTATCAATACCTAACAAATGAAGCAAGGTTGGTTGTAAATCAATTTGTCCACCATACTGATGCATCGTACCGCCTTCAACACCAGGAACGTGAATCAATAACGGCACACGTTGCAATTGACCATTTTCAAACGCACCTACATCTTTTCCTAAAACCTCTGACATAGCTCTCATATGATTATCGGAAATACCATAATGGTCTCCATACATGACAATCACTGAATTATCATATAAACCTGATTCCTTCAAGTATGCAAACAATTCCTTCAACGCTTCATCTGCGTAGCGAGCTGTTTGGAAATAATTGTCTACTGAAGCATCACCCGTTGTATGCTTCTCAATCGTAGTTAGCTCTTGATCAATTTCATACGGAAAATGATGAGAAACAGGAATAAGCTTTGTATAGAAAGGCTGTGGCAGCGTCTCTAATTTAGGAATAGTTTGCTCATAGAAAGGTTTGTCCATTAAACCATAGCTTACTGTATCTTCTTCATTCATATCATAATGTTCAGCATCAAAGAACTTATCATAGCCTAACGCTTTATACATTTTGTCACGATTCCAGAAAGATTTATAATTTCCATGGAACACTGCAGACGTATATCCTTGTTGTTTTAAAATAGCTGGAGCCGCATGATACGTATTTTGCGACTGAGTTGTAAACGCTGCTCCCTGTGGTAATCCAAATAAAGAGTTTTCTAACATAAACTCAGCATCCGCTGTCTTCCCTTGTCCAACTTCATGGAAAAAGTTATCGAAGTACATAAAATCGGAACTCGCTGCTAATGAATTTAAAAACGGTGTTACTTCCTCACCATTCAATTTATAATTAATCAAGAAATTTTGCATAGACTCTAAGTGAAGATAAATGACATTCTTCCCTTTTGCAGCTCCAAAGTATTCTGGATTTGGCTCAGCATTTGTTGCTTTTGTAAAGTTAACAACATCGGTAATATCCGAACTGCTGGCTGTTGCACGTTGAGCATATGTTTTGGTATTTTGAATCGCATCATATATTGTGTAATTGTAAAGACCTAAATACTTCACAATAAAGTTTCGGTCAAATGTTCTTGATAATAATTGCGGCCGATCTGCTTCGGCAAGTGCTAAGTTTGCTGAAAAAATGGCAATTCCAGCTAAAAATACTATGGCAACTGTACGACGTTTCGGCTTAACAATTCCCATTTTCTTTACATTAATTTTATATAAAGTACACAAAATTATGGTATCTAAAAAATATAAAATATCATAAGCTTTAAATAAGGCTAACACACTTGGTCCTAAGTCGCTGGCATTTTGAACTTGTGTCAATGTTGGCAACGTAATAAAGTCCGTGAACGAACGATAATACACGATATTGAAAAATAACCATATAGAAGCAAGCAAATTCAATCGAATGATCCATTTAAATGTTTTCTTCTCTTTTGCTAAAAAAGCTAAAGCAAAAAACAAAACAGCCGAACTTAATGGATTTACAAATAATAAGAATTTCTGTATTCCGTTTTCAATACCTAAACTAAATTCAACACGGTATCCAATATATGTTTTAATCCAAAACATAATTACCGCCATAAAGAAAAAGCCCATTAGTTTATTAGAAAATAACTGCTGGCTTTTTTTAATCAAGTTATTCATGGTTTCACCTCTATTAATCTAGTGGTAATATGTTTACCTACTGATACATTAAAAAACAAATAAAAAAACGTGAACTCTATACTAGCATCCTCTTGTTCATTAATCAATAGGAATAATCTTCCTCTATTATCCAGCTATATAAATAAAGTACTTCCCTATGGTATGAACAAACAACAAAAAAAATACCCCGATCTTTACAGTGAAAGTATGCTTCTCTGTTTCCTCTTTTACTATATACAATCATTCTTGAACTATCCACTAAATATTACTTTTAAATGTAAGATTTTATCTTTTTAGATGTTACTCATTATAAACGAATTATAAAGAAAATGCTATACAGTTCATTAAATTGGAAAAAACAAAAAAACTGCTTAGTATCATGAAATAGAGAATACCAAGCAGTTTTTTTGTTTTCTTACCCTTATTTTACAGCACCTTGAACATCTTCAATCGATTTTACTAATGACTCTAAACCGCCACCAGAAAGATACCAGTAGTTAGGATCTAGGTAAACAATATTTCCTTCTTTAAACGCAGTTGTATTTTTTACAATATCATTTTCTACTGTTGCCTTAGCTGTTGATTCTCCACCGTCGACAACGGCATCACGATCAATTACAAACAAGTAATCCGGATTTTTTTCAGCAATATATTCTGGAGAAATACTTTGTCCGTGTTGTGATACTTCTAATTTCTCATCGACAGCCGGTACACCGAATACATCATGAATAAAACCAAAACGTGATGCCGGACCAAATGCACTGATTTTTCCACCTGATGCAAGAACAACTAACCCTTTTTTATCTGCTGGAATAGAAGCTTTTAAGCTGTTAATTTTTTCATCAATTGCTGCAAGTTCAGCTTCTACTTCTTTTTCCTTACCGAAAATTTCACCGATTAATGTTAAATTCGTTTTAACAGAATCAATGTATTTTGTTGTATCCGCACCTACATATACAGTAGGAGCAATTTCACTTAATTGATCATATACTTCTGCTTGACGAGCAGAAATAAGAATTAAGTCTGGTGCTAATTCACTAATCGCTTCAAAGTCAGGCTCTTTTAATCCACCTGCATTTTCTGTTGTGCCTTCATATTTAGAAAGATAGCTTGGAAGACCATCATGAGGAACAGCAGCTACTTTAACGCCTAATTTGTCTAATGTATCTAAAGCACCCATGTCAAACACAACAACTGTTTCTGGATTTGTCGTAATTGTTGTTTCTCCTAATTCATGAGTAATTGTCATTTCCTTACTAGCTACTTCCTCTGTTTGTTGGGTTTGATTCTCATTCTCATCTTTAGTTGCTGTTTCTTTATTATCACTTGTGCCACAAGCAGCAGTTACAATGGAAACAACCATAATTAAAAGAAATAATAATAATTTTTTCTTCATTTCTGTCACCCCAAATAAATTTTTGATTTCATTTTTTATTTAAAATTACCTTTTGGATGAAAAGGAATCCAAAACTACCCTATCCACTTCTTTCAAGGACAACGGGCCCTGTCACCTTGTCAAACGAAGAGAAATACATTCATTTCTTGGCAGAATCGGCACCCTTTTCAAATCTAGCGGTAATTATAAAACCTATTACGTGAAATAAACACAAATCCTATTATCATTGATATTTTGAATATCAATATCCATATCATAAATTTCCTTTAATTTTGCAGAATTAATCACTTCGTCTGTCGAACCAGAGTGAATGACTCTTCCATCCTTTAATGCCACAATATAATCGGAATAGCACGAAGCGAAGTTAATATCATGAATAACAATGACTACTGTTTTTCCTAACTCCTCTGTTAGTCTGCGTAAGACCTTCATAATTTGAACAGAATGCTTCATGTCCAAGTTATTTAAAGGTTCATCAAGGAGGATGTATTCAGTATCCTGAGCAATGACCATGGCAATATATGCCCGTTGCTGCTGTCCCCCACTGAGCTGATCGAGATACTTATGCTGCATGTCCGTAAGCTCCATATATTCAATCGCTTCATCGACAAAACGCCAATCTTCCTTTGTTAGCTTTCCTTGTGAGTAAGGAAAACGGCCAAATGCGACAAGCTCTCTAATCGTTAAACGAATATTAATGGAATTCGACTGCTTTAAAATCGCAATTTTCTTCGCCAACTCATTGCTTTTAAACGTGCTCATATCCTTGCCATCAATAAGCACATCCCCAGAATCCTTAGTAATAAGGCGACTAATCATCGACAGCACAGTACTTTTTCCTGCACCATTTGGACCGATAAAGGAAGTAATTTTCCCTTTTTCAATGGAGAGAGAGACATCTTCTACAACATTTTTATTATGATATTTTTTAAATAAATTCTTTACTACTACCATGACTTATTCTCCTTTAATAGAAGATAGATGAAATATACTCCACCAATAAAGTTAATAATGACGCTTACCGTCGTTGAAAAGGTAAAGACTCGTTCCACAAGGAATTGTCCACCTACTAAAGCAATTACGCTAATGAGCATTGCGCTTGGAATAATAACTTTATGTTTATATGAATGAATAAATTGATACGCCACATTTGCAACTAAAAGACCTAAAAAGGTGATTGGACCAACCAGTGCTGTTGATACAGAAATAAGAATCGTCACCACGACTAGCACATGCCTCGTCACATGGTCATAATCAACGCCTAAGTTCACTGCCTGTTCACGCCCAAGCGACATGACATCTAAATACTTCATAAATCGCATGAAATAGGCGGTTCCTGCCAGCATGAGTACAATAGCAAGAAAAACAATATCTGAATTCACATTATTAAAGCTAGCAAACATTTTATTTTGAACAATCTGGAATTCATTTGGGTCAATCAACACTTGCATGAAGGATGACAAGCTCGAAAATAATGTTCCTAAAATAATACCCACTAATAATAGAAAGAAAATATTTCTTCCCGGCTTTAACATAACTTTGAATAACAGATTTGCGAATAGTAACATGATGACTAACGTAAGAATAAAATTTAAGTATTTATTTATAATGAAGATATTCGTCGATCCAAGAACAAAGATGGTGACTGTTTGAATCAGTAAATACATAGAATCTAGACCAATAATACTTGGTGTTAATATTTTATTATTCGTTACTGTTTGAAAAATAACAGTGGAAAAAGCAATCGCACACCCAACTACAATAATCGTTACGATTTTAATAATTCTTCTTGGCAGTGCATAATCCCAATTAGAACCAAGATCCCAGAAAACATATAGAATCGTTAGTAAACTAGCTACAATAGCGAGTGAGATTATTTTTAATGTATTATTCATAAGCCCTTCTCCTCACAAGTAAATAGATAAATACAGCACTACCAATCACTCCAACGATTAAACCGATTGGAATCTCAAATGGATAAATAATAATTCGGCCTAAAATATCGCAGAATAATAGGAAGATTGCCCCTAATAAAGCCGTGTGAGAAAGGGTTTTTTTCAAATTGTCTCCTAGATACAGCGAAACAATATTTGGAATGATTAAACCAACAAATGGAATCGTACCAACAATAAGCAAAACAACCGTTGTCGAGAGTGCTACAATAATTAACCCTAAATTGACAACAAATTTATAATTAAGTCCTAAGTTAACCGAAAATTCCTCTCCCATTCCGGCAACTGTAAACTTATTCGCATAAAGGTAAGCAAGAATAACTAATGGAATGCTCAGATAAATGAGTTCATATCTTCCAGACATAATCATGGCAAAGTCTCCATGCAGCCATGTATTCAAGCTTTGGATTAAGTCATACTTATACGCATAAAAGGTTGAAATGGATCCGATGATATTCCCAAACATTAACCCTACTAATGGAATAAAAATAGCATCCTTGTATTTTACCTTTTCTAAAATTTTCATAAATAAAAATGTACCCACTAAAGCAAAGATGAAAGCTATTAGCATTTTCTCCATTAAAGCAGCCGCTGGGAAAAGAATCATCGCTACTAAAAGGCCAAGCCTTGCAGAATCCATTGTACCTGCGGTTGTTGGTGAGACAAATTTATTGTGACTTAATTGTTGCATAATTAAACCACCAATGCTCATGACAACACCAGCAATGATAATGGTTATCATTCTAGGAAAGCGACTTTGCAGCATAATTTGAACTTTATCATCACTTAAATTCAATAAATCCAATGGCGTGATATTTTTCACCCCAACGAATAATGAAGTCAATGATAAAAGAATTAAAATAATTAGTAAATATCTTACTTTCATAATCATATTTCCTACTTTACTTTGATTTTTAAACCGGTAGTACTTACATAAGACATGTAATCAAAGATAAAGGTGTATCTTATTTACCTTCAAAACATTATGTAAATGATATTCATTATCATTTATGCCTACAATAGTAATTTTAACAGCTATTTTTGTACTGTCAACAGGGAATTTGCAATATTCGGAGTTAATGATTATATATAAGTGTCCTTCCTTGTAATTGTTCCATTACTTATCCATTATCTTCCATGATAAAATAGAGATTAAACACGCTCTAATAAAAGGGGGGCAATTTCGATGAAATCATTGTTCCAAAAGCTACTTCCATCTAAAAAAAAGATTCAAATCGCATTTTGTCAAAAAAATCTTGACCATCATCTCGACCAAGAAATGACGCTTGCTTTCAGTGAATTCCTGCAACAACCTCAAATTGAATATAAGGAATATCAATGCTTAAGTAAATGCACCTCTTGTCAAAAGTCACCCTATGCTCTGATTAATGGACATTATATAGAAGCTAGTCATATGAATGATCTATTACAACATGTAAAATCTCAAATTAGAGCTCATTGACGTTCAACTCGAATGACTCCAAAAATTAGACATATACATGTATGGACGCAGTGACAAAGGAGGAATCCTATCTTGCTTCAACCTATTCAACATGAAATAGACCGACTTGTACAACAATTGAAGATGGCACAAACCCCAGAAGGAACATGGACATATGCCTTTGAAGCAGGCGTCACAACCGACGCCTATATGATTATTTTGCTTAAAGTTCTTGAAATAGAGGATGAGCCTTTAATTGCTTCATTAGTTAGAAGAATTGAAAGTAAACAAGAAGCAAATGGATCCTGGAAACTTTTTCAGGATGAGCGAGATGGAAATCTCTCTATCACTATTCAAGCTTATTACGCCCTTCTCTACAGCGGGCATCGAAAAAAATCAGACCCTCCTATGCAAAAAGCTCAGCAATTTATCTTGTCAAATGGTGGAATAAAAAAGGCGAAGCTACTGACAAAACTTATGCTTGCCGTTACAGGACAAATAAAATGGCCGCTCATTTCCCCCATCCCATTAGAATCCGTATTACTGCCGCCGACCTTTTTCATCAATATCTATGATTTTTCCATCTATGGGCGAGCTCACTTTATCCCCGTTCTTCTTCTTAGTCATCAAAAATTTCGAATGAGGGTTGCCAATACTCCCAATCTTAAAAACCTGTATCTAACAAAAGCAGAACGGGAGCCCTTGGAATGGGAGGAGTTTCGTACCGCTGAATATCGCTCATTATTTTCAACTATTCAAAAAGGAGTTAGCTCATTAATTGGACTTCCTAGTTACCTTCATGCCCTGGCACTAGAATCGATAAAGCGCTATATGCTTGATCGAATTGAAAGTGACGGCACCTTCTACAACTACTTTAGCTCCACTTTTTTTATGATTTTTGCACTTATCGCCCTTGGATATCCTAAAAATGATCCTACTATTACAAAAGCAGTTATGGGACTCAAAGGAATGACCTATCCTATAAATGGAGAGATTCATATCCAATTTACAACGTCTACAATATGGGATACTGCCTTGATCAGCTATGCCCTTCAAGAAGCTGGAGTTCCCGTTCAAAATCAACATATCCAACGAGCGAACCGCTATTTACTTTCACGACAACATAATCGCTATGGAGATTGGGTCATTCACAACTCGAAGGCTGTGCCAGGTGGCTGGGGATTTTCTGATGCTAATTCACTTAACCCAGATGTAGATGACACAACAGCCTCGCTACGAGCGCTCGCTCATCAATCAGATACCGAGAATAACTGGAAACGTGGGCTTGCCTTTACTCTTTCGATGCAAAATGATGATGGCGGCTTTCCCGCTTTTGAAAGAAATGTAGATAAACATTGGGTCTCGTACATCCCAGTCGAAGATGCCAAATACATTCTCGCCGATCCATCCACAGCCGACTTAACAGGGCGCACATTAGAATTTCTCGGGAACTATGCCCATATGAAACTACGGGACAAAGCCTGTCAGCAAGGAGTAAAATGGCTTGTTAGCAGTCAAGAAAGAAATGGCTCCTGGTATGGACGCTGGGGTGTTTGCTATATTTACGGGACATGGGCAGCATTAACAGGATTAGCCGCAGTAGGCCTGGCAACTGCGCATAGCTCCATTCAAAAAGCAGTCGCTTGGTTAGGAAGCATTCAAAATCAAGATGGTGGCTGGGGGGAATCCTGTTATAGCGATATCCACCAGACCTATGTACCGCTAAAGGTAAGCACGTTAACCCATACCGCTTGGGCTGTAGATGCACTTATTGCTGTGAGCGACAAACCAACAAACGAGATTAACCAAGGAATAGCCTTTCTCATTCGCGAAGGACAAACAGACAACTGGACGAATACGTATCCTGTTGGTCAGGGGTTAGCTGGTTACTTCTATAGTCACTATCATAGTTATCGCTATATTTATTCGCTCCTTGCGTTAAGTCATTATCGAAAAAAATTTGGAATGAGTTTCGAGAATTAGTTGTGAACCTTCGAGAATTATCTAGTTTCCTCTTGGGACTAGAAATTTTTTTCATTAGAAAAACACGACTTGTCGCCCTAATGGCGAAAGTCGATGTCGCATCTTTACTATCATCCATCAGATATAAATTCTGATAGTATAAAAATAAAGAACCTACCGTTAATCAGTAGGTTCTTCTTGTCGCTCCCTTATTGACGATGCAACTTCATTAAGCTTAGCGTTGTTCCCTCAACATTACCATCATTAACAATCGTTTCAATGACTTCACCTTGTTTCATAAACAAAATGATATCCCCTGTTTCGGCAGCCACATCCATCATATGCGTGGAGTACACAATAATCGTGCCACGTTTCTTGATTTCATTAAACAGGTCAACGAACCGATTAACCCAATTTGGGTCAAGTCCATTTGTTGGTTCATCCATAAACAAGACAGCCGGTTCGGCAAGAATCGATTGACCAAATAAAAGCCTTTGATGCATGCCTTTTGAAAGACTCTTTACTAAATCACGACGTTTTTCTACTAATCCAATCAACTCCATGACTTCATCGATTCGGTCCTTTTTCACTTTACGAAATGCCCCATAGAAACTTAAAAATTCCTCTACGGTCATCATCTCTTGAGCATGAAAATCATCTGGCATAAAGCCAATTTCTTTTAAATAGCTCTCACGGGCCGTTTTAATATCGTGACCATTAATGAATGTTGTACCTGTCGTCGGTGGGCTAATCCCAGTCAAAATTTGCAGTAATGTGCTTTTCCCAGCCCCATTACCACCACATAAAACGACACAAGTACCGGCGTCCACCTCGAAGGAGCAAGAATATAATGCTGTTTTATCCTTATATTGCTTGGAAACCCCATCTACTTTCAATACCGTCATCGTCTCTTCCTCCATTCAAGCATTCCCATCGAGAATAAAAGTATGATAACCATAAACACGATAAAATAAAGAATATCCATTAGGACGAACAGAGTGGTTTCCATATAAGAGATTAGTGAATCATACGCTTGTCCAAACACAGAACCCGCTTCAAGATTCACCACAAAGCTTATCCTAATAAATTCAGCAGGGTTTAAATACATGAATACCTTCATCAATGGAGCAATCCACGTATACGGTACTAAGCCCAGTACCGCAATCAAAGCAGTCGGCCAAATCATAATGAGAAAAAACCATAAAATAACCGAAATTGACAAGGCTTGCCATCTTGTCTTCACACATGTACCAATCGCAACTCCTATGACTAGAAAATAAAACATTAACGTGATGGAAAAAAAATAAATGGCCCATAACCAGCCTGTTGAAAAACTCCCACCCGCTAACAAACTTATTGCCATACTGATCCCATAACTATAGTTAAACACAATCCACTGTGCCGTAAATTGCCCACCAATTTTTCCAATAATATATGAGAGTGTAAATAGTGGATATGTACTTAATAACCGAAATTGGCCATTTTCCATTTCATTTGCAATCGTAAATGAGCCATTAATAAGCATAAACAGCGGAATAATATACAAAGCAACATTTACAACTGTTCCTGTAGTATTCGTATAGCCTGTTAAGGATGGAGCACTGCTTTGCAGTAAAAAAAGCAAGGATAACACCGCTACCCACAAAATAAGAAAAGAATAATAAGACCGTTGTCGTACTGTCATTTGCAACTCAGAACGCCAAATATTCCACATTGATATTCTCCCTCTCCTGTCAAGAACAAAACTTCTCTCACTATAAAAAAGGGCGGCGCAACAAACTGTGCCGGCCCTCCTCTTTGCTTACAATTTACCACATGACTAAACTTCTGTTATTTATGCATGTTATCTTCAGAATGAGAATGATCATCTGTACCGTTTTTCATCATCATATCCTGATTTGTATCCCAGCTATGTTGACCCAATTCGCTAGCTGTCAGTAACGTACTTCCTTCATTATCTGCTGCAAATTTTTCTGCGTCTGCTTTATCTGTAAATGAAATCACATTATAAGCCATCGGTGTTTTAATCGATTGGTTGTACACATATGTTGCGTCATCGAGCAGCACCCATTCTTTATCATCGTAATCACGAACAAATTGAGCATCGATTTTTTGATCCTCATTCTCAGTAACCCATTCATACATACAGCCAATATCATCAAATATAAATGACTTACCATTTTCTAAAATAATTTGAGTAGCAAACTGATTATCTACAACCTGCATATTACATGTAGCACAAGTATCTGTTTCTTCATTAATAGCGACTGGTTTAACTTCTTTATTACCACATGCACCAAGAATAGACATTACACCAATTAAAAATAGTAAACCTAATACCTTTTGTTTCATACTCGCTTCCTCCCTACTATATATAAACTTATACTTACTACAATCATGATCATACTCATAAGCCACAAAGCCACTTTTGACGATTGTTCTTTTTCAACATCCATTGTCGTTTCCATTAATGGTGTTTCATCCGTCAATACTTGATCAGCAGGGCTTTTTAACATTTTTTGCAAAAGTATTACCCCCGGTGCCTGAAAAAACAATTGAAACTCCGGCACATCTTCCGTTAATGTCAAAAAATAAGGATCCGCTGTAAATGGAATCGTACTCTCGCCATTGCCTTTCATATCAAGCTTTGCCGATGCATCCCAATAGTTATGATGAATCCTATTATTCGCACTCTCAATCGCCTGTGCTTCATTGACATTGCCAATAAACGTATTTCGCGTTAACTGATTATCATTTGCTTGCTTAAATTGAACACCGATAAAATTATTCATTACTGTATTGTATTGCATTTTATTATTTTCGGATGTTTCCATATAAATCCCTAATCGATTCGCTGTCAACGTATTTTGGGCAATCAAACTATCTGTCGTATAATAAATTAACAAACCTTGAGAGTTTACATTACTACTATTATAGGATAAATCATTCCCAATTACCTGTACTCGATTCACTTCCATCAGGAACATTCCTGCCATATTATAGCGAGAGATATTATCCCTCAGTACATTATCGTCCGCATACATTAAATGCATACCATAACGCGAAATTTCAATATGATTTTGAGATAACGTATTCTGATGACTTTGCTCTAAATAAATTCCATCTGCCACATTTCCAATATTCATATTTTGAATGGTATTCTCATTAGATTCCCATAAATCCACACCATTCCCTTTCCATTTCCCAAGAATAAGCCCATCCTGAATCGTAACGTCACTTGCCTTTTCCAGCCTAATTCCATAACGTGTCGTATCAATTTCAATATCGGATAATTGATGCTTTGAGCCCGATATGTAAATGGCAGTAGCTTCCTTGTCTTCTCCTTCATATTCGACCTTCATATTTTGCAAGGAAACATTCTGTCCTGTAATCGTAATCGCTGGCTTTTCTTCATCGGAGCGAATGATGACCTCGCCTTGTCCCTTCAACGTGACTGGCTTAGTCAGAACAAGATTTTCCTCATACACCCCTTCTGGTATTTCAATCGTTTCACCCGGTAAAGCCCTTTCAATTTTATCTTGCAACGATGCTGCTTGAGTCACGACAGGCAAGATAAAAAATAAAGCGAAGAAAAATAAAGCAGATCTTCAATATTTTCACAATACTCTAACCCTCGCTCTCAATAGAACATTCTCTCTTTCATTTAACCCTAAAAATGTGAAGAAAGTTTGGAAAGTATATGAATAAATATATAATATTACTTTTTATTCCAATATACTCCTATAAATTCATCCCGTCCTGATTTTTGTCGATCTTCTTTATAATGCGCTTTATTTTTCTTATGATAATCTTGATGATAGTCTTCAGCAGGGTAAAAAGTTTGAGCAGGCAGAATTTCCGTAACAATCGGCTTTTGAAAAGTCCCACTTAACGCTACTTTTTCTTTTGAAACTAACGCAAGCCTTTGCTGTTCTTCAGTATGAAAGAAAATCGCCGTTCGATATTGACTTCCCCGGTCATGAAACTGACCTTCTGCATCTGTTGGGTCAATCTGTTGCCAATATAATTCTAATAATTTCTCATATGGAAAAAGAGTAGGGTCATATGTAATTTGAACAGCTTCATAATGCCCCGTTGTTCCTGTTTTCACATCAGCGTATGTTGGATTTTCAAGATGTCCTCCTGTATAACCAGACACAATTCCTTCAATCCCAGGCAATTCATCAAAAGGCGTAACCATACACCAAAAGCAGCCTCCTGCAAATGTCGCTTTTTGCATATCACTCATCTCCTACAAATACTATTTTTAAAAATATACTATACCATATAAAAGCGCAAGGCACCCTGGATGCATATAAAAAACGAGTTCATCTCCATAGACGAACTCGTTTTTTTATCATTATTTAAACCAACCCTTCTCTTTGAAACGGACAATGGCTTCCACTCGATTGCTTACATCCAATTTGTCAAAAATAGTTGAAATGTAATTGCGAACGGTTCCTGTAGTCAAATACAATTCTTTTGCAATTTCCTTCGTATTTTTCCCATCTGCAATGAGACCTAACACTTGGTTTTCTCGCTCCGTTAATGGGTTTTCTTCTTCATATGCCATATCGACTAATTCTGGTGCATAAATACGATGCCCTTTCATAATACTCCGAATCGAATTCGCTAATTCTTCACTCGGACTATCCTTCAATAAATAGCCATTTACCCCCGCTTTTCTTGCTCGCTCAAAATAGCCCGTTCGAGCAAAAGTTGTTAAAATAATCACCTTACACTCTTTTTCTTTTATTTCTTCCGCCACATCTAATCCGCTTTTTATCGGCATCTCAATATCCATAATGCAAATATCTGGTTGCAGACGATTTACTAAAGCCAACGCTTCTTCTCCATCGCTTGCTTTACCAACCACCTCCATATCTTCCTCTAAGTCCAAAAGAGCGCCTAATGCCCCCAGTAATAGTCGTTGATCTTCGGCAAGCACAATTCGAATCACACTAACTCCTCGCTTTCCGTTTGTTTAATGGCATTCGGTATTTTAATAACAAGTGTCGTACCACTTGATAGTTGAATATCTAAAGAGCCATTCACAAATTCTAATCTCTCTTTCATCCCTTGAAGTCCGTTTCCTATAAAAAAACTGTCCCGCTCCCCATAACCAACTCCATTATCTTCTATTTTAATATACCACTCTGTTGGCAGTTGTTTAATGACTAACTTGCAAGCAGTTGCATGGCTATGCTTGACGATATTGTTAACCGCCTCTTTCAAGCACATGCTTAATACATTTTCGATAAGCAGCGGTGTATTCGTCAACTTAGGCGTCCCCTCTAATTCAAACTCAATTTCTGCCGCCTTCAAGATTTGCTTAATACGAACTATTTCCTCTTCAAGCTTCGTGCCGCGCATGTCAGAAACCAGTTCACGGACCTCTTTCAACGCCATTCTCGCTGTTTGTTGAATATCCTTAATCTCATTTTGAGCCTGTTCTGGTTTAATCAACACTAATTTGCTTGCTAGATCACTTTTTAAACCAATCAACGATAGTTTCTGCCCCAATGTATCATGAAGATCGCGTGCAATCCGTTGTCGTTCCTCCACTTTTACTAGTTCGGAAATCTTTTTATTGGCATCCTCCAACTGTTCTTCAAGCTCTTCTCTTTTTTTTCGATTAAACGTGTTAAACGGCAGCAAAATAACACCAATTACACAAATAAGAATGAAGGGAATTTGTGTGACAAGGATTTTGTACTGAAAAAAGAAGCCTAAATTCACGGCGAGCACGGTAGTAAGTATATGAATGGTATACAACGTGTAGAAACCAGCTTTATTTTTGATATATCCAATAAAAAAAGCTAGAAATAAAGAAAAATAAATAAAGCCAAAGAAATTAGTCATGGCAATGGAAATAAGAATTTGGATAGCCGACCAGAGATACATACGCCACCCTCTTGATGCAAAGGACAATCCATAAGCAACAAAAAACAAGATGATCATGGCAATTCCTAACACCATTTCAAGCTTCGATGATGTTGATTTAAAAATAAAATAAAACGGTAAAATGCAAAAAATTATCCAAACATAAGGGCTAAGCCCTGTACTTTTCGGAAAAATATGAAACCAGTTTTTCATTAGAATGGAATCGCCTCCTTCTTTTTTATTGTAATTGATACACATACTAAAAAACCATTCAAGAAACGAATGGTTGATTTTTTATTTTTCCAAAAGACTTGGTTGATCTTTTTGTAATCTTGCTTTCTTTAAAAAAGGCTTGGCCTCCTGAAAGCTCACAAAGGTTTTACTTGACTCATCCCATAATCGAAAACGAAGAGCTTTAAAGCTAGACCGAATGGTAATCGTTGTTGCTTGTTGCAAAGGGGATACGTGATCATGCACGCTTTCTAAATGATAATTAGGCACTTTTGGACTAAGATGGTGCACATGATGAAAACCAATATTGCCCGTCACCCATTGCAACAGCTTTGGAAGCTTATAGTAAGAGCTTCCATCAATGGCCGCTTTCACATAATCCCAATCCTTTTCATCCTCAAAATAAGAATCCTCAAACTGATGCTGTACATAAAACAGCCAAATGCCGAGCATGCCTGATACAAACAAAATAGGAAGCTGAATTAACAGAAATGCCTGCCAACCCATGATTAAACATAACAATGTATATAATAGGATAATCGAAGCATTTGTCACATACGTATTGATTCGTTCTTTCCTATGTGCCCCTTTTCGATTAAAACGATTGGATACCAAAAATAAATAAATAGGACCTAGCCCAAACATCACAAGTGGATTTCGGTATATACGATACTGCAACCGCAGCCAAAAAGAGGCAGCGACATATTCCTCAACTGTTAAAATCCAAATATCACCTGTACCACGCTTATTTAAATTACTACTCGTAGCATGATGAATAGAGTGACTGCGTTTCCATTTTTCATATGGAAACAGCGTAATAACACCACTAATCGTCCCGAGGATATCATTTGCTTTTCGACTTTTGAAAAAAGACTGATGACAACAATCATGAAAAATGATAAAAGTACGAATGACAAACCCTGAAGCTATAATCGCAAATCCCAAACTAAGCCAGTAAGAAATCTGTAAACTACCGTAAGCAACGGCCCATAATAAAATAAATGGTGGTATCGTATTACATAATTGCTTCACACTTGTTTTTATATTAGACTTTTCATAAGGAGCAATTTGTTTTTTAAGATTGATTTGGTTTTGTTTACTCATGTCTGCCTCCTAAAAGCAACTTCTCGCTATACTCTAGTATAGACAAAGCTCTTGAATAACTATAGTCATAAATGTCAAATAGCATACATGACAAATATCATATTTCATACAATAGTGTGAACAATTTTATAATTTATAAAAGTGTTCACAGCATTTTTATTGCATTTTAGTAAATAGGCAGGTAACATAAGAATTCATAGAGGAAGACATTTAACATTTTCAATAAAAGTTCTATGCAAACGTTTGATTATACACCAATAAAGGGCCGAATCTGCATGCTATATAGCTCTATTCCAACATTAATCCATAGAAAAATGCCCTCTATTTTATATACATAAAACAGAGAGCATGGAAACATATGCATACTAGCATTTATCTACAAAGATTAGTAAGCTAAAGCAAATAATGCTTTGATATGTGATAAGTAACGAATATTACTTGCTTCTTTCATCAATGTTGCTGGTAGATCCTTTAAGTGGAGTTTCGTTACCTCCAACGATAGCAACACCATCTTTACGTCCAAGGCTAGCAAGTGTACCTGAATTTACAGGCACAAATTTTTCAAGTTTTTTACCTTCTAATGCTGCATATAGGTTGTAACCAACTAGTTCACCCATTTGCCAAGCATTTTGTGCAGTTGGTGCGATATGGACGACCGCCTTCTGGAGGGAAGGCAACGAGCACTATCACCGACAACGAATACGTCATTATGAGATTTAGATTGAAGATATTCATTCATTGTTGCTTTACCGCGATCTACTTCAAGACCTGATTCACCAACGATAGGAAGAGCAGCAACTCCACCTGTCCAAACAAACGTATTGGCTACGATACGTTGAACCGTCTTTTAAGCTGATTTTATTTCCTTCAACACCTGTTACAGGAAGACCTGTTAAGAATTCAACACCACGTTTTTCTAAGCTTGTCTGTTGCACGTTGAATTAAATTGATCAGGTAATACTGGAAGAATTTTTGGACCAGCTTCTACAAGCTTGATTTTCAAGTCCTTGAAGTCTACACCATATTTTTTAGCGATTTTAGGGAAATGATCCACGATTTCACCAACTAACTCAACGCCAGTTAATCCGCCGCCGCCGATGACAATTGTTGCATCTGCTTCATTTTTTGTTTGTGCATATTCTTTAATACGATCTTCGATATGAGCGTAAATTTTATTTGCATCATTTACTGATTTTAATACCATGCTGTTTTCTTCAAGTCCAGGGATACCGAAGAATCCTGTTTGACTTCCTAAAGCAACAACAAGAGCATCATAGGATAAATAAGAACCATTCGCTAAGTTTCACTTCTTTTTTATCTACTGAGAAAGACTCCACTTTTGAAATGACAAGATCAATGTCTTTTCCTTTGAAAAGCTTTTCTAAGGGCATAGAAACAGCTTGTTCAGAGATATGTACCACCTGCAAGACGATGTAATTCTGTAATAATTTGATGAGTTGGGTATTGGTTAACTACTGTTACTTGCGCTTCATCTTTATTTAAATATTTACGAACAGTTAAAGCTGATAGTAATCCGCCATAACCTGCGCCTAAGATGACAATATGTTTTGACATAATTTATCCCCCGTCCTTACTGATTGAATGTATCAAGAACTATTTTTGACTGTTACGTTCTGCAGAGATTTGAAGAAATGCATTAGCAAAACGGAAAAGCTTTTGTGCTTCTGGGTCTTTCATCATTCTTAATAAACCAAAAAGTCCAATCACGTCATTGATTAGCATCTGCACGATCTTTAGCTTCAATTGCAGTAGCTGCAAGACCTTTTACTGAATCAACTACTGGAGTTGCGATTTCCGTAATCGCACCAACCGTATCATTTTTTAACACTTCATCAGTAGCCAACTGATTGAGCAAAATCATAAGACTTCGTTAAAAGATTCACTAACTCAGTTAATTTTGGTAATTGCTCCACTAAAGTAGTCAGGGATTCCTGAACCTCAGGTTTTAATAACTGATCCAATACATCAAGTTTTTCTTGGCTCGCAATCAGTTGTTCAGACTTTGATTGAGTGATTGTTTCTGACATATTCAATTTCTCCTTTACAATAAGCTATTTGCTTAAATTTAAATTTCCCAAACCCCTAAGCCCGAGAAACTTTGTAAACCTTTACACAAAGTACCCCAAAACAAAAAAACTTCATTATTTTTTAACAATCCAATACAAATGACACTTTTATTATAGCCCTCCATAGTATTAATGAAAACAAAAATTTGCCAAAATAGTCCTTAAAATCGAAATACTAATGGGTGACGAACTACACTTTTTTCTTCTTAGATATAAGTATTCCTTTACATGTGATGAATGACACATTTATATTAACACAAATTTCTTTTTGTGAAAATAATCACAATGATTTTACCTTAATTATATTGTAAATATTATTTATTCTTCAACATAATAGCATGAATTATGTTCGTTGTGTAAAGATTATTCTATAAGAGCATAACACATTAATTTAATTACCATTAATTATACTAGTATTCATTTATATGGTATAACACAATAAAAATGACTTTGAGCGTTTTTTAGCCCTCATATATAAATTCGCTGGTATTACTCTCTTTACCATTTTCATTATATGTAAGAGTGGCTACTCCTGTTTTACTTAATGTTATTTCACTTTCACCAAATTCTAACATTTGCTAGCTATTTCTATTTTAACGTTTTCAAAAAAAAGCTCAAAAGCAGGATTTCCTCTTTTGAGCCATTTGATATTATTTTTCTATTAATACGTTAAGCTTCCTGCTACGACGAAACCAACAGCAATACCCACTGCAAATAAACTAAAACCGACTGCTGTATTGCCTTCCTCCACCTTTTTCGCTAAATTTGTTTTTGGAGTTAAAATATATTCAATAATCAAATAGACAACTACTTGCGTTACAATACCAATCAAGCCCCAAATAAACGCATCAAGCAAGTTGACACTGCCCGCCCACACCGTATATAAAGTAATAGCTAAACCAATGACTTTCCCCCATAGCTTATACGCTACAGCGATATTCCCTTCTTTAATTAATTGCCATTCCGAAAACTTAGTCGTAAACGCAAACGCAATTAATCCAAGTATAAGAAGAACTAGTCCCGTTCCTACATGCGCTAAAAAACTTAAAAAACTATCTGAAGAAATAAACTCCATTACTGTTCCCCCTCTTCTTTCTTCAAGCCTACTGGCAAGAAATATGATTCATTATCGGTAATTTGTCTACCAGCACGAATGCCAATAGCACTTCCTTGACCATTCACATAAAAGCAGCCGTACATATAATGAACGTGTTTTTCCCCTTGTTCTGCCCTAACAACCATTTCGGGAAGCTCGATGAATTGCTGGTAGATGGGCAATGAATCCTTATACGTTTTATGAAGATCCTCCTCGATTTTTTCACCGGTTCCTTTATAAATTTCGACCGTATCCCCTTCACGGCCAAATGATGGCTTTTTCACATAGGCCACTCCTTGTTGCTGAAACACATCATCATCAAGATAGGTTGGTAAAAAATAAGCAAGGATCCAATGATGTTCTTCCTCTGTATAAAAAGGATGCTCTTCTTCATGTAACCCCCATATCAGCGCCATAATTGCCTTTGATTGTAACAAAAAAGCAGATGGCGGATTGATAATGGCCAGTTCCTTTTCCTTTACAAGCTTCATTAATAATTGCCCTACTCTTTCCTTTGAAACTGGATCTTCATCTAATATGAGATGTTCAATTGGATAGGTTTGACGATATAAGACATCAATTTTTTCGCCCTTATCATCATATAGACCACGCCCAACCACTACTTTTCCATTGTCCATAATGGGATCAGCTATAAGTCTCAGTTGATTAAGGCTCATATATTGACTAGGCAATCCATATAACTCTTGTAAATACATCGTTGTCAGACGGTCTTCATCATGTTCTCCGTGAGCAGCAAACACAATATTAGGCATGCCTTTTTTTCCAAGTGAGCGAAAGGATGATGAAACTGCAGCTTGAATGGCCTTTCGCAATTCTTTCTCACATCCATCGTTTGGATCTTGTAAACCGAAGGCCTCACACACTTTCCCATTTACATAAAAGGTTTCTTTAATAAAGGTAGGTGTGTCCGCATTCACTTCAAGCAATTTCACATTCTCATCTATCACTGCTAAATCAAGGCGAGCGATGACACTTTCATAAGGAATGGTCTGAAGACGAATATAGGAAAGTGTTTCAGACGGAAATCCCAGTTGAAGCAATGTTTCATCATCCAATTGGCGCAGCAACGAAGCTGTCTTATAAAAAAGGTGTCCGATGCGTTCTGTTGCTTGCCGGATACGTTTGATACTTTCAGAGGTTTCTTTTTTCACATCCCATAAGGCATATTCCATGGCGTATAAATCATGCCAAAACCCTTCAATTTGTCCGTAGAATCGCTGCCTTTCCTCATGAAATTGACTCATTTAGCCTCCAAACCCACCTTTTGTCCCACTTCCGATTCCGGACTTGTACTGAGTAGCATAGGATTTATAGGTAGAACTGCTTTGAAGTGCTTGTTTGCTAGAATAATATCTTCCACCGTGATAGTAACCACCTGAGTGAGATGAATTGTAATCATCGCAATAATAGGTGCCTGTATCCTCATCCCAATCCCAATCATCACAATCCGTTCCAGTTGGCTTAGGCGGACGATCCTGCCCGCAGGCTGCTAACGAAGTAACAAGTGCCGCAGCTAATACACCTGCCATCATTTTTTTTGTCTTATTCAAGGTAAATTCCCCCTCTCCCCATGTTCAAACCGTATAGCCTGTTGATGTTACATACAGGACATACACTTTCCGATCTTCATCTATCTCGGCTGAATCCCGCTCCCATTCTTTTCCGTGATCATATGTATACACACTTCCAATCATACTCAGTACATCGAAATGATTCGTCAAATATTCGGACGTAATCAATGGATACCCTCGTAATGCATTTAGTTCACGAATTTCCAGCTTAATACCATCTTGAGAAAGATCCTCAGCTTCTATAGGCCCTTCCTCGTACACCTCCAGATAGATGACAAATCTCTGCCCTTCGATTGCCGAAGAAAGCTGTTTATACGTCATCCCTTCTTTAACAAAAAACTCGCATTCACGTCTCGCTAAAATTTGCTCTAGATCAATATTCGAATAATGATAAATCGGAATAAATTGATCCTTCCCCTTTTGCAGCCGATATTCCAACATAGCAGATTGAAATTTCATATCCCTCTCCCTTTTGTGTCTTTTCACTCAATATGTACGATTGACGGTACAACTTTGTTTCATATTTTTATAAAAAATACCCTATTCTTCACTATCCATGATATTCCTATTTTATCCTAATATAGGAATAGGAATTTAGGAAGGGAATATTTTACTATGAAGAATCTACTAAAATAATGAATTTAAAATAGGAAAGAAGTCATACTTTTCTTTTTACTGCCAAAACATAAGTTCAGGAAAGAAGGGACAAACTGTATTTGAAAGAAGAAAGGAGCCTACACCATGACAAAAAAATTTAATAAAGGTAGTCAGAATCAAAGCGCACCGCAATTACACGGAAAACTTTCTGGTAGTGGTGACAATAGTAAAGGAATTAAACGGAATAAAGATCAACGAGATAAAACTGATGATGTTTAAATATGAAAAACCGGTCATGCTAGACCGGTTTTTCATATGTTTAAATACTCTTTATTTGTTGTTTCCAGTAACTTTTATCGCAGGGGTGTCATTGTTGATATAGGTTGGTGCAGCCTCATCATAATAATCTTCACCATAAAACGCTTCTTGAATTTTAAGATTAGCTTCTGTTGTCGAATGTGCCTTTCCATGTAGACTGTAGCCCTCATTCATTTTTTCATCCAACTCTAGATTAGCTTCAGCCGCTTCTGCACCAAATAATCCTTCTTTTTTCATTATATTTCCCTCCTTTTTTCTCTTTTTAGTATGTTGCAAAAAAGAGAAAAACATCCGATACGGCTTCTCTTATAAAATAAAGGCTACGGAAAATACGGGTGATTATAATTGACAATGTAAAACCAGCTTCCTTATACTTGTGTAAATACGGTAAAGGGAGAGATGATCATGTTACGAAAAATCTTAAAATCCATTTTAGGCAGTGAAAGCTCTAAGCATAAGAGACATTATTCGAGCTCTAGTCGAAAACGTTATTCAAACAGAGACCGCTACCACGGACATCAGCATTATAAAAAAAGTCGGAAATCAAGCTTCAGTTCTCGTAGCTTTTTCAGTAGTTAATCATGCATCATCCAACATCTTCGCGAAAACAAATATGACACATTATTTAAAAAACATGTCAGCACCCTCAGCGAGTATGAATGGCTAGAAGCGTTGGGAATCGGTTCATATGGAGTTACTTATTTAATTCAACAGAGGCAGACGAAAGAGAACTATGTGCTAAAGCGTTTGCGAATCAAGCATAAAAAGAATGCAAACACTCAAAGCAATTTTCAACAGGAAATTGCTTTTCTTAAGAAGAACATGCACACGAACTTGCCGACGATTAAAGAGGTTGGTTCTGTTAACGGTCTTCCATACTATATTATGGATTATATTGATGGACACACCTTTGAACACCTTATTTTCAAAATGAGGATGACCTTTTCTACAGAAGAATCATTAACAATCGTCAAACAATTACTGGAGATTGTGATGACGATTCACAGTCATGGCATTGTTCATCGTGACCTACGTATTCCAAACATTCTCCTTCGTAATCATGAACTTTACATTATTGATTTTGGTCTAGCTTGCTACATGAAAGATCAAATCCATCTCGATTCAATCCGTAATCCAAAGAAAATAGAAAACTATATTAGTGACTTGTACTGCATCGGCCATTTTCTTCTGTATTTACTCTACTCCAATTATACACCTACGAGAAAAAAAGAACGGTGCTGGCAGGAAGAATTGCAGCTTCCACCAAGTATACAAACCTATATTGAGCGTTTGCTGCTCATTCAACCTGCATTTCCAAGTACATTAGCGGCCTATGAAGCGTTAAACATTGCCCTAAGAAAGACAGAAGGCGCCGTTTAGCAACGTATGGACTGAGACCCACACGATGATGTGGCGGTCTTAGTCTGTGTTCATTTCCTCCGTATGAGGAAATCTGTATAAAAAAATGAACTTACCATAAATTTGGCAAGTTCATTTTCTTTTTTCTTACATCACCATGACATACAATACAAGATAAACAGTCAAGCCATGTGTAATTACTATAGTTCTGTACAAAATAAAGATATGAACAAATGAAGGAGTCATTTCATTATGTTATTAAAGGCTATTGGAAATTAAATGGTCCAATTCTTTTTTATGATGCAATTGATTATGCTTAATTTTCATATTTTTTAAATAGAACTGGAGGTTTTTCAAATGGCAAGCCAAACAGGAGCTATCATCCAATATTCGTTAGACGCTTTACTAGAGGATCTATCCTTTTTACCTAATTTACATGACCAAGCAAGGCAGCAAGCCTTCACATCATTAGCTGCTATTCTCTCTACACCGAACCATATTCATCAATCCTTTTTGCGAATTCCGTTAGAATCAGGAAAAGTCGTGCGGATCCCTTCCTTTCGTGTTCAGCATAATGATACGTTGGGACCCTACAAAGGAGGAATTCGCTTCCATGAATCGGTGAACGAAGAAGAAGTCATCAATCTAGCCGCTTTAATGACATTGAAAAATGCACTCCACGATGTTCCTTTTGGTGGAGGAAAAGGTGGAATTGTGATTAATCCGCGGGAATTCTCTGAAAAAGAGCTACATGTGATATGTAAAAAATATGTGCGATATTTCAGTGATATTTTAGGTCCTGACAAAGATATCCCTGCACCGGACGTAGGTTCAGGTGAACGTGAAATGGACTGGATGATGGCTGAATATAAAAACATTCGTCCAGGTAAACCGTATAAAGGGAGTTTTACGGGAAAAAGCGTTGTAAATGGAGGTTCATTAGGAAGAAGAGAATCTACAGGTAAAGGGGTTTATTTTACCTTTCGCTATATGCTCTATGATTTCTTAAAAGAGCAAGGACAATTGCTTTATGAAAACAATAATCCATTCGTACAAACAGCATTGTCTCTTGCAAATCGTCCATTAAAAATCGCCGTTCAAGGCTTCGGAAACGTAGGCTCTATTGCCGCTCTTGAAGCCCACCATTGTACTCATTTACAAAATAGAGTCATTGCTGTAAGTGATCGAAATGTGACTTTATACAACCCAGACGGACTAGATATCCCTGCCCTTATTGCCTTTACAGCAAAAAACAAAGGAGATTTGCCTCATACAGAAGAACAATTAGCTTTGTGCAATGTAAAAGCGGATATTCATGGTCGTGAAGACATTCTCTATCTAGATGTTGATGTCTTAATGTTAGCCGCCTTACAAGATCAAATTCATCAAAAGAATATGGAACGAATAAAAGCGAAAATGATAGTAGAAGGAGCAAATGCACCCGTAACCGGAGAAGCCGATCAATTCCTGAGTGACAAAGGCGTCATTGTTATTCCGGATATCTTAGCAAATGCGGGAGGAGTCATTGTGTCCTATTTTGAATGGCTACAAGGTCGTGAAACTCAATTTTACACAGAGGAAGAGGTATTTAAGCTTCTTTTTGACAAGATGCAGGCGACGTTGGATGCTATTTTTCCTCACTTCTTTAGTGATTCACTTCCCTTAAGACAAAACTGCTATATTCACGCTGTTATGAAATTATGCACCATCTTATACCGTCAAGGAAAGTTGTATTAAACTTAAAAAGGGGTAATATTGCATAAATCGCAGAGTAATTCGCTAACAAAAAAGGCTTGAAGAAACGTAACCTCAAGCCTTTAACATATAGAGTTTTTTAAAACAGGTTTAACAACTCTGAATTTTTTCATTTTATCGATTATTAGACAAAATAAAAACCACCAAAATATGTATTTGGTGGAGACGGTGGGAGTCGAACCCACGTCCAGACATAACGGCACTTAAGCTTCTACGAGTGTAGTCGACATATTGTTAGTTCGCTGGTACCTATTGCCTGTCGACAGGCGTTGGAGCAGCTAGTCTGATTGGTCTCTTCCTTCATCCTCAGACGGTGGATTCCGGCGTATCCCACTTAGAGTGAGTCCCTTACCCTACCACGTGGGCCATGGAGGGAGGAACAGCTATCGTCTGTTATTAAGCAGCGAAAGCTAATTTTGTTCTTGTTTGCCAGTTATAGGCTTTGACGTTTTAACGAGGCCGATCCCCTCGACTCGCAACCTAAGCTCGAACTATCCCTGTCGAATCCGTAACGTCCCCATGATAAGAAATGGAGCGTACGAGAACTGATAGCAAGGCTTACTTGCTTTATTCAGTTGTCATCGGTACAAGAATTATTATATCAGATTTCCTCAAAAAATCAATTGTAAACTTTTGTAAACGAATTACATCTTTTGACGATCTCGGAAGGCACGTTCGATATCACGCTTCGCTTCTTTCTTTTTCAAGTCATCACGTTTATCATATTGTTTTTTCCCTTTACCAAGACCAATTAACACTTTACAATACCCATTTTTCAAATATAACTTTAGTGGAACAATCGTATAACCAACTTCCTTTGTTTCACCGATTAATTTATTAATTTCCTTCCGATGCAAAAGCAGCTTTCTTGTCCGCAATGGATCATGATTATAACGATTTCCTTGCTCATATGGACTAACATGCATATTGTGCAAATATAACTTCACCACGTTCAATTTTAGCAAACGAATCCTTTAAGTTGGCTTTGCCCTTACGGATTGATTTGATTTCTGTTCCTTTTAAAACAATTCCAGCTTCAAATGTTTCTTCAATAAAAAAATCATGATACGCTTTTTTATTTTGTGCTAGTTGCTTGCCTACACCTTTTGGCATCTTACTCTCCCCCTTTTACGAAACGAGAGATGATGAACTATCATCCTCTGCTAATCACTATCTCTTTTTCTTTTTACGTTTCGCATTTGGTGCATTTTCATAAAACTTTTTCTTCTTTTTCGACTTTCGTCCTGTTGAAGATGTTGAAGAATCAGAACTCTGACCACGACGTCCATTTCCATTGCCTACCACGTTCATCATTTCCACGACGCTTCGCTGTTACCGGAATTCGCTTTGAAAATCGTCTTCTCACCTGACGTGGGCGTGGACGACTTACTTTCATCCCGATGATTTCAAAATCAACAGAGCGTTCCTCTTTATTTACATTGGATACGCGAATTGAAATTTCATCACCAATTCGGAATACCTTAGCCGTTCTTTCACCAATCATCGCAAGCTGCCGCTCATCAAATCGATAATAATCATCCGTCATGTAGCTAACATGAACAAGTCCTTCAATCGTATTCGGCAGCTCGACAAACATACCAAAGTTGGTTACTGAACTAATAATACCATCATATTCTTCACCAATTTTATCAAGCATGTATTCTGCTTTTTTCAAATCATCTGTTTCCCGCTCTGCATCAACGGCACGACGTTCACGTTTTGAAGTATGATCGGCAATATCAGGCAGTAAGGCATCCCATTTTTCTTGCGTAGCTGGATCAATTTTTCCTTCAATTAGATAAGTCCGAATCAGACGATGAACAATTAAATCTGGATAACGACGAATTGGCGATGTGAAATGCGTATAGAATTCCGTCGATAAACCAAAGTGTCCTAAGCTTTCTGGATCATATTTCGCCTGTTGCATCGAACGAAGCATCACCGTAGAAATCACCATTTCTTCTGGCTTGCCTGCAACTGCCTCAATAATTTCCTGCAAGGCGCGTGGATGAACTTCATTGGCAGATCCACGAACGAGATAACCGAAATTCGTAATAAATTCAAAGAATCGCTGTAATTTTTCCGGCTTTGGATCTTCATGAATTCGATAAATAAACGGTACATCTAACCAATGGAAATGCTCTGCCACCGTTTCATTCGCCGCTAGCATAAATTCCTCAATTAACTTCTCCGCAACAGACCGTTCACGCAAGACCACATCCTGTGGATGTCCTTCTTCATCAACAAGTACTCTTGCTTCTTTAAAATCAAAGTCAATCGCTCCACGGTTCATTCGTTTATTACGAAGAATTTCAGCCAACTGCTCCATTTCCTGAAACATCGGCACAATTGGCTCATAACGAGCAATTAATTCTTCATCCTTGTCCACTAAAATTTTATTCACATCACCATAGGTCATCCGTTCCGTTGTTTTGATGACACTTTCAAAAATTTCATGTCCAACGACTTCTCCCTCTGGCGTAATTTCCATTTCACAAGAAAGCGTAAAACGATCTACTTTTGGATTCAATGAACAAATCCCATTCGATAATCGATGGGGAATCATCGGAATTACACGGTCGACTAAATAAACACTTGTTCCTCTTTCTAATGCTTCCCGATCAATCGGTGAACCTTCTGTTACATAATGACTTACATCGGCAATATGAACACCAAGTTTATAATTTCCATTTTCAAGCTTTGAAACGGTAACGGCATCATCCAAATCCTTCGCATCAGCTCCATCAATCGTCACTAACGTTTCATTACGTAGGTCGCGACGGTTACCAATATCTTTTTCATCAATTGTATCTGGAACCGCATTCGCTTGTGCCATAACTTCTTCAGGAAACTCAAAGGTAAGCCATGCTTATGAATAATCGAAAGAATATCGACACCAGGATCATTTTTATGCCCTAGAATTTGAATCACTTCACCTTCCGCACTTGTACGTCCCTCAGGATATGATGTCAAGCTTACAACCACTTTATGGCCTTCAATCGCTCCACCAGATGATTGTTTTGGAATAAAAATATCACTAGCAATCTTTTTATCATCCGGAATCACAAAGCCAAAATGCTTGCTTTCCGAATAGGTCCCAACGATCTCTGTCACCCCACGCTCAAGAATACGAATAACCGTCCCTTCACGTCTTGAGCCACTTGTTTCCGAAGAAATCCGCACCATGACCGATATCACCATGCATCGCACTTTTCGTCTCATTTGGCGGAATGAAAATATCATCGGCACCTGGCTCATCTTCTGGCGTGACAAAGGCAAATCCTTTAGCATGTCCCGTTAGTTTCCCACGAATCAAATTCATCTTCTGTGGTAGCCCGTAGCGATTGCTTCTTGTCCGAACAACAAGCCCCTTTTCTTCCATTTTCACAAGCGCCTTCACAAAATTCTTAAAATCAGCTGAATCTTCAATGCCTAACGCCTCTTCCAATTCTTGAACCGTTAGAGGCTTATATGCTTCTTCTTTCATATAAGAAAGAAGTCGCTCAATATGCTGCTCAATTAGCTCTTCCATCTAAAACCTCCTTTATATTGTTATTATACTGATGTCTAGCTCAACTACATGTTCACTTTAATCATTCCAATCTAAGCTTTCTAAAAAGTGAAATACATCTTCATGTAATTGGTTACGTTCCTTATCAAGGGTAATGACATGGCCTGATTCCTCATACCACTTTATCTCCTTTACTGGAGACTCTATCGAATTATAAATAATATTCGCACTATCCGTATTAATCATCTTATCATGACGTGCTTGGACAACAAAGGTCGGTGCATAAATAAAATCGACATGATCTCGCACATCTGCAATCAACTCTTGTAATACCTTTAATGTATTCATCGGTGTTTCCGCAAACTTCTTCATTTCCATTTCGATTTCTTCTGGCGTTTTTCCTTCATATTTTTTATATTCGCGTGCATATTCCAATACGCCTTCATACATGACCTCTTCACTTTTTATATACATTGGTGCACACATCGGTACAATACCCTTAATAGGTACAGTGTATCCTAATTTTAAAGAAAATACGCCTCCTAGTGAAAGTCCAGCAACAGCAATTTCATCATGACCCTTACTTTTTAAAAAATCATAGCCCATCATGACATCTTTCCACCAATCAGCTGGGCCCGTTGTCACCAATTGCTCTGGCGGCACACCATGACCTTTATAATGTGGAGCATGACATGTATACCCCTTTGTTTCTAAAAAACGACCAAGCATCCGTACATCAGCAGAATTCCCCGTAAATCCATGTAATAATAAAACAGCGCGTTTTCCACCTTCAAAAGTAAATGGTTGTGGCAACTTAATTCTCATATTATTGTATTCTCCTTTTGAATAAAGCGTTAATCATCTATATATCATTTGTACTATACTCATTAAAGCAAAAAAAACGCAAAGAAAAAAGCCTAGCGTACTGGCTAGACTTACCTTCTTTTCATTATTCAAAATATGCAATTAGCAAAGTTAGAGCAAAAAATAAAACAGCTAGCACAATCGTCGCTCTTTGAAGAACTAAATCTAAGCCACGTGCTTTTTGTTTACCGAATAATTGCTCAGCTCCACCAGAAATTGCACCTGATAATCCAGCACTTTTTCCTGACTGCAACAATACGCAAACGATCAATGCAATACAAACAATGACTAAAAGCGTCACTAATAAAGCATGCATGCTATTACACCTCCAAAACATTACTTTTACTTTACCATATCTACAAAGATAAGCGGAAGTAACTTTCCTAAAAATGTACAAACTTTTAACAAAAAACCGGGAACTTCATTTCTTTTCTAGGCAAACTTTGAGATAATTTCTATAAGATCAAGAAAGTGGGTGTCGCTATGCTTCAAAATATATTGCGATTTCTCGATATACTAGCTATTATATTATCAGTATTAGCAGGTTACGCTTTGTGGATAGGTGGTAATACTATAGTAAGTACGCTACTAATTGTCCTTTCACCAATCTTACTTTTAACGGCTAAATATCAAGGCAATCGAATCCTGCTCTTTATTGCGTATGTAACAACAACGATTTATTTCACAGCCATCGTGTATAATGGATTGTCCAATAGTCCAACGGATTTTTTTCAATCACATTTTAGTGTATTACTGTTGGGATTGGCCGCTATTGTCATAAGCTTTGTTGCCGCAATAATTGGATTTGGAACGAATACATTAACGATTCTTTGGCTATCGCTTCAGGGCATTGTGCTGTATGAAACACTCATCCAATTTCCAACGAATCAGTTTTTTCAACATTTTTGGTCAGCACCCATTATAGATGCTGTCATCCGTGATGATTATCCGATTCTACTCATGGTCATTTGGATTGGTCTCTTTCTTGATAAATATCAACGCGAATTACAACGCGAATACCTATCACGTTAAATCGAAAAGCGCAAGGCACCCGTTTAGCGCCGTATGGACTGGACTCCTCCGTATTAAGATAAAGGAAACACGAAGAGTGCGATAGCACGATTCGATGTTGACTTATCGAAAGGAGGAGCGGGAAGTCCAGTAGGCGCTGGGTGCCTGGAGCTAGACAATATGAAAAGCGCAACCGGCTTGGTCAGCCCCTCACCCTACTGGTAAAACAGAAGTGATTCGAGGGGCAGTACCGTTCTGTCCACTAAAGACTATTTACTTTCTCATCTTTTAAACAAGGAGCCTTTTTATGTTAAAATCCGCCATAACAGCAACTGCACTCTCTTCATTCCTTGTATTAACGGGATGCTCCATCGTGCAGCAAGACGAACAAACTATTTCCGCAAAAAATAGTACAACAACCGAAAATATGGAAGCTAAACAAGAAAAAATACGCCAAGTCGCTGTCGATACTTCGGCTAAACCGGCGCAAGAAGGCTTGCAAACGTTGGCAGATCCTGAAAATATGACGGTTCTGGTGAATAAACAGTATAGTTTGCCTGAAGATTATCAGCCCGATGATCTCGTATATCCTGAGATTGACTTCATTTTTGAAGAAAAAATAGAAAAAAGAATGATGCGTTCTGAAGCAGCTCAAGCACTACAGGAAATGTTTGCAGCAGCTGAGACACAAGATCTGCATTTAGCTGGTGTTTCTGCCTACCGTTCTCACAAAACCCAACAATCTCTTTTCAATAATTATGTAAATCGGGATGGGTTAGAACATGCAAAAACATACAGCGCGCTTCCTGGGACAAGCGAGCATGAAACAGGACTATCCATTGATGTGACTACCGCTGATGGAGCTTGTGCAGCCCAAGATTGCTTTGGAGATACAGCAGAGGCCCAGTGGCTTGCGGAACACAGCTATGAATATGGCTTCATTATCCGCTATCCAGAAGGAAAAGAAAGCATCACTGGCTATAAATACGAACCTTGGCATTTACGATATGTTGGGGTCGATATTGCAACAGAGCTAGTTGAAAATAACTTAACGTTAGAGGAATATTACAATGCCGTACCTGTAGATAAAATGACGGCAGGAAAATAGACTGAAAATGCTCGACTCATTTAAAGAGTTGAGCATTTTTTTATGTTTGGCATCATAATATGGACATTTATGAGCGATTTTCTCGATATATGTGCGATTATTCATTTTTATGATCGATTATCGAAATATATGAGCGAAGTTTTAAAACTGTACACAAAAGGCCTCCTATTACACACGTAACAGGAGGCCTTTATTTTAGTTTACCTTATTTTTTCAAGTTATAGAAAGATTTTAAGCCATCATAAATCGCTAATTCGCCAAGTTCGTCTTCGATGCGAAGAAGTTGGTTGTATTTCGCAATACGGTCTGTACGAGACATAGAACCTGTTTTGATTTGGCCCGCATTTGTTGCAACAGCGATATCAGCAATTGTAGCATCTTCTGTTTCACCAGAACGGTGAGAAATAACTGCTGTATAGCCAGCGCGTTTTGCCATTTCGATTGCATCAAATGTTTCAGTCAATGTACCGATTTGGTTAACTTTGATAAGGATTGAGTTACCAATACCTTTTTCGATACCTTCAGCCAATTTTTTCGTATTTGTTACGAATAAATCATCGCCTACTAATTGAACATGATCACCAATGCGATCTGTTAATAATTTATGACCTTCCCAGTCGTTTTCATCTAAACCATCTTCGATTGAGATGATTGGGAATTCGTTTACTAGCTCTTCATAGAAAGCAACCATTTCTTCAGAAGTTAGACCTGTACGACCTTCACCAGCAAGATCATATTTACCAGTTTCTTTGTTAAAGAACTCAGAAGAAGCAACGTCCATTCCAAGGTAAATATCTTCACCTGGTTTGTAGCCTGCTTTTTCAATTGCTTCAATGATAACTTCAAGTGCTTCATGGTTAGATCCAAGGTTTGGAGCGAATCCACCTTCGTCACCTACTGCTGTGTTTAATCCTTTAGCATGTAAGAACAGCTTTTAAAGCATGGAATACTTCAGCACCCATACGAATTGCTTCTTTGAAGGTAGGAGCTCCTACTGGAAGAATCATAAATTCTTGGAAATCTACATTGTTATCTGCATGTGATCCACCGTTAATGATGTTCATCATTGGAGTTGGAAGTTGTTTCGCATTGAATCCACCAAGGTAACGATATAATGGTAAACCTACAGATTCAGCAGCTGCATGTGCACACGCCATAGATACACCTAGAATTGCGTTAGCACCTAATTTACCTTTGTTTTCTGTTCCATCTAGTTCAATCATAGTACGGTCAATACCAACTTGGTCTAGTAACATCCATACCAATGACTAGCTTCAGCAATGATTTCATTTACATTATCAACCGCTTTTTGAACACCTTTACCAAGATAACGAGATTTATCTCCATCACGAAGTTCTACTGCTTCGTATTCACCTGTTGAAGCACCTGATGGTACGATTGCACGTCCAAAAGATCCTGATTCTGTTTGTACTTCTACTTCTACTGTTGGGTTTCCGCGAGAATCTAATACTTCACGTGCATATACATGTTGAATAAATGGCATAATAAATCTCTCCTTTTTTTATAAAAAATTATTTAGTGATTAGGGATTTCCCTGTCATTTCAACAGGTTGTTCAACGCCAAGCAAATCAAGCATCGTTGGAGCTAAATCACCTAAAATACCATCATTTCTTAGTGTTACCTGATTTTTGGTTACTAATAACTGGAACTGGATTTGTTGTATGTGCTGTCATTGGTTTTCCTTCTAACGTCACGACTTCATCCGCATTTCCATGATCGGCTGTGATGATAGCTGTTCCACCTTTAGAAAGAATTGCATCAACGACTTTACCAAGACATTCATCTACAGCTTCAATCGCTTTAACAGTTGGCTCAAGCATTCCAGAATGACCAACCATATCCGGATTTGCAAAGTTTAAAATAATCGCATCGAAACGATCATTTTCAATTTGATCTACTAGTGCATCCGTCACTTCATAGGCACTCATTTCTGGTTGTAAATCATATGTAGCTACTTTTGGAGAATTAATAAAATTCGTTCTTCACCTGGAAACTCTGCTTCACGTCCACCACTCATAAAGAAGGTTACATGTGGATATTTTTCAGTTTCAGCAATACGCAGCTGTGTTAATCCATTTTGCGAAAGAACTTCCCCTAATGTATTATCAAGATTTGTTGGCTTAAACGCAACATATCCATTAACTGTTTCTGAAAAATGTGTCAAACAAACGAAATGTAAATTCTTCGGATACTTTTCACCACGATCAAATGAGCGATAGTCTTCATTCGTAAACACACTTGAAAGTTGAATTGCACGGTCTGGACGGAAATTATAGAAAATAACTGCATCGTCATCTTCAATCGTTGCAACTGGTTTTCCATCTTCATTTGTTATAACCGATGGAAGAACGAATTCATCAAAAATTCCATTTTCATAAGAATCCTTCACCAACTCTTCAGCTGATGTATAAGCAGGACCTTCGCCGTATACCATTGCACGATATGATTTTTCAACACGTTCCCAACGTTTATCACGGTCCATTGAATAGTAACGTCCAGAAATTGTAGCGAACTTTCCAACACCGATTTCTTTCATTTTTGCTTCCGTTGCTTCAATATAGCCTTGTGCAGTTTGAGGACCAACATCACGTCCATCTAAAAATCCATGAACATACACATTTTTTACGCCTTCTTTTGCTGCAAGCTTCAATAAAGCATACATATGTTCAATATGACTATGAACTCCACCATCTGAAAGTAATCCCATTAAATGAAGGTTTGTCCCTTTTTCCTTCACATGATTAATCGCATCAATAAATGTTTGATTCTGAGCAAATTCTCCTTCACGAATGGCAAGATTCACTCGCGTCAAGCTTTGATACACGATACGACCTGCACCAATATTTAAATGACCGACTTCAGAATTCCCCATTTGTCCTTCAGGTAAGCCTACTGCTTCACCACTAGCAGTCAAATGAGAATGCGGAAATTCTGCCCAATAACGATCAAAATTAGGTTTTTTCGCATGATACACTGCGTTTCCTTTTTCTTCATGAACGACAACCAAAGCCATCCAAGATGATTAACGCAACTGGTGCCTTACTCATTACGTCCCGCCTCCAATAATTTTAGAAAAGAAGCTGCTTCTAAACTTGCTCCACCGACTAATGCGCCGTCAATATCAGGCTGCGCCATAAATGCTCCAATATTTTCTGGCTTCACACTTCCGCCATATTGAATTCGAACTTTTTCCGCTGTTTCGTCTGAAAATAACTTTGCAATTCCTGAACGAATAAAATGACATACTTCATTTGCATGCTCTGGTGACGAAGATTTTCCTGTTCCAATCGCCCAAATAGGTTCATAAGCAACAACAGTTTGTTCCATTTGCGCTTCCGTTAATCCTTGAAGTGCTTTTTCAATTTGCCCTTGAATAATTTCATGGGTTAGATCTGCTTCACGTTGCTCTAGTGTTTCCCCACAGCAAACGATTGGTGTTAAGCCATACTTAAACGCAGCATGCACTTTTTTCTTTACTGCCTCATCTGTTTCATTAAATATTGGCGACGCTCTGAATGACCTAAAATGACATAATCCACCTTCAAATCTGCCAAGGCAACAGGACTAATTTCCCCCGTAAACGCCCCGCTTTCTTCACAATACATATTTTGTGCACCAATTTTCACGTCTGATCCATTGGATGCTTTGACAAGATGATCCAGAAAAAATGCTGGTGGGCAAACAACAGTATCAATTTGATCTGCCTTTGGTATTTGCTGACGAATTTCTTCTATAAAAGAAATCAGCCTCTGAAAGTGTTTTATACATTTTCCAATTTCCTGCAATTATCGGTTTTCGCATGTTCTCTTCCCCTCTAGATTATGCTTAAGTTACTTATCGTTTAAAGCAACAACGCCAGGTAATTGTTTACCTTCCATGAACTCAAGGGATGCACCGCCACCGGTAGAGACGTGTGACATTTTATCTGCCAAACCAAATTTTTCAGCTGCAGCTGCCGAATCACCACCGCCAATAACACTATATGTATCAGTGGAATCCGCCAATGCTTGCGCTACTGCTTTCGTCCCATTCGCAAATTCATCAATTTCAAATACACCCATTGGTCCATTCCAAATAACAAGTTTTGAATCTTTTATAACATTTGCATAAAGTTCACCTGTTTTCGGACCAATATCAAGTGACATTTGGTCTGCAGGAATTTTGTCGATATCCACGACTGTTCCTTTTGCATTTGCATCAAATTCCGCTGTAATAACTGCATCAATAGGCATATAAAGCTTTACGCCTTTTGCTTCAGCTGCAGCAATGAAAGACTTTGCTAGTTCAATTTTATCTTCTTCAAGAAGTGAAGTACCAATTTCATAACCTTGTGCTTTAATAAATGTATATGCTAATCCTCCACCTATAATAAGGTTATCTACCTTTTCTAGCAAGTTTTCAATAACATCAATTTTATCTTTAACCTTCGCACCACCGATAATTGCAGTAAACGGACGTTCTGGATTTGATAACGCTTTGCCTAAAACATCTAATTCTTTTTGCATTAAGAAGCCAGATACAGCTGGTAAATAGTGTGCAATTCCTTCTGTTGATGCATGTGCGCGATGAGCCGCTCCAAATGCATCGTTTACATAGATATCTGCGAGCTCCGCAAATGCTTTTGCAAGTTCTGGATCATTCTTTTCTTCACCAGGGTAAAAACGAACATTTTCAAGCAACAGAATATCTCCATCAGCTAATTTATTCACTTCAGCAAGTACTGCTTCACCTTTTGCTTCATCCACTTTATGTACATCCTTACCTACTAGCTCACTTAATCTCTTTGCAACAGGATGTTAAACGTAATTCTTCAACAACTTGACCTTTTGGACGACCAAGGTGACTAGCTAAAATAACTTTTGCACCTTGTTCAACTAAATAAGAAATGGTAGGTATTGCAGCTTTAATTCTCGTATCATCAGTCACTTGACCATCTTGCATTGGTACGTTGAAATCTACACGGCAAAATACTCGTTTTCCTTGTACTTGAATATCTTTAATCGACTTTTTATTCATAATCCAAAGAACCCTCCTTATTAGAAAAGCGGAAGCGCAAGATTAGCGCTTCAGCTAGACACTAAAATGTAAATTTTTTCAGTTAAAAAGGGAGAGGGCAAATATCCCAACTCCCCTTTTCCCTTCATTATAAGCTCTATTTTATAAATTATCCTAAAATAGGATATTTATCCTCACATTCATTGGCCTTTTATATGATATCACTTTCGAAATCATTTTTTTAGTATGAATCGTAAAAAAACCTCAATTTAATGAGATTTTTTACGATTTTATTACAAGCCTTTAGATGCGATATAGTCAATTAAATCAATAACTCGGTTTGAATATCCTGTTTCGTTATCATACCATGAAAGAACTTTTACCATGTTTCCTTCTAAAACCATTGTTGAAAGGGCATCGATTGTTGAAGAAACAGTAGCTCCATTGTAATCACTAGAAACTAATGGAAGTTCAGTGTAAGCAAGAATACCTTTCAATTCTCCTTCTGCTGCTGCTTTAAGTGCTGCATTTACTTCTTCAGCTGTTACGTCTTTTTCAAGCTCAGCTACAAGGTCAACAACAGATACGTTTGGAGTTGGTACACGGATTGCCATACCATTTAATTTACCTTTTAATTCTGGTAAAACTAATGCAACAGCTTTAGCAGCTCCTGTTGTTGTTGGAATCATATTTTCTGCAGCTGCACGAGCACGACGATAGTCTTTATGTGGTAAATCAAGAATTTGTTGGTCATTTGTGTATGAGTGAATAGTAGTCATCATTCCGCGTTTGATACCAAAGTTTTCTTGTAATACTTTAGCAAAAGGAGCTAAACAGTTTGTTGTACAAGATGCATTTGAAATGACATGATGATTTGCTGGATCGTACTTGTCGTTATTTACACCCATAACGATGGTAATATCTTCATTTGTACCAGGTGCAGAAATAATAACTTTTTTCGCTCCTGCTTCTAAATGTTTGGCTGCATCGTCACGTTTTGTGAAGCGACCAGTTGATTCAATAACAACCTCAACGCCTAATTCTCCCCAAGGTAATACAGCTGGGTCGCGTTCTGCGATTACTTTAACTTTATGTCCTTCAACAACTAGGTACTCACCATCAACTGAAACTTCTTGAGCTAATGTTCCGTGAACTGTATCATATTTAAGAAGATGTGCAAGCATATTAGCATCTGTTAAATCATTAATTGCTACAACCTCGATGTTAGGGTTTGATAATGCTGCGCGGAATGCAATACGTCCAATACGTCCAAATCCATTAATACCAACTTTTACTGTCATGATAATTTCCTCCTTTTATTTAGAAAACGGAAATACCCTAATCTAGCTATGGGGGAAAAAGTATATCTCTTGCTAGATGTCAGACTTTATTATCCGTAATACTTCATAAATTTATTTAATAGAGACTTAAAATCCCTGTATTAACTCTTGTGCAACCGCCTCATCTGTTATTAATACCGTAGATGAGTGAGCCCTTTTCATGTAGCTTTGAATAGCCTTCGCCTTATGTTTCCCTCCAGCTACTGCTATTACTCGCTTATCTGGTGAAAGATCCTCCAAATGAATGCCAACTGTTGATACTCTTTCGACAATCTCTCCAGCTTCGTTAAAGTAAGACCCTAAAGCTTCGCCTACTGCATGTTTTTCAGTTAACTGCTTTATCACTTCTGGATTTTCGTTTCTTCTTTCTGCCATAACTAAGGCTTCACCAATTCCGTGAATCACCATATCTGCAGATTTTATCGCAGAAATGACCTCCTGTAGGATGGCTCTTTTATAATAGAAGCATATGCTTCATTACTCAATTGATCAGGAACATAAAGGACTTTGTATGAAGCTTGAATTTTTTCTGCCATTTTTTCGACAATGGTATTTGCCTGATTTTGTGCTGTTCTGCCTATTCCACCTCGGGCTGGGACAAAAAGAATATGTTCACTATGTTCATCAGGGATTAATGCATCTCCAACTGCTGCCATTGTTGTACCCCCAGTGCAAGCGATTGTTTTTCGTTGCCCCATTCCTGTTTCATACGTAGATGCACAAGCTTTCCCTAACTCTCGCTGAACCCATGGTGAAACATCACAATCTCCTGGGACAATAATGACTTCATCAACTTCAAGAAGCTTTTGCAATTTCTGTTCCATTGCATCAATACCCATAACTTCTCGCATGATTTCGTCTAACTTCTCGACAATTTCTCTGCCTTCACTGGTCAGCTTCATTCCTGACTTTATGCACTTCTAAAAGATTATGTTCTTTTAAAAAATCAACTTCACTTCGAAGTGTTCGCTCAGTCAAATGAAGATTATCTGCCAATGTTCTTCTGTCCTACCGGTTCCATTGTCTTTATGTAGCGAAGAATATTATAACGTTTTTGCATAGTCTTCACGAAATCCGGTAATAATTTTCTTTGTACCTCTAATAATGTTTGCATGTTAACAAACTCCTTATAAAAGTAGCAGCTAGGTCATTTTATGTCCCGACATTTCTTTTTATGTCCCACCTGTTAGTAAAAAAAATCCCCTGCTACAATTGTATTCTAGCAGGAATTCAAATGTTCTTCAAGAGTATTATTATTAAGAAATTATTTTTTATTATACACTGACACAATTTTTCCTTATCCACTTTACCATATTGAACGATTTCTCCCTGCCATTCAACAACAGGAATCATCAATCCGTACAATTCCGTTAATTCATCACGATTATTGTAAATATCAATTTCCTCATACTGAATGCCTAATTCTTTCTTAATTTCTTCTAGTATATAGCTTTGCTTTCTCACATAAAGGACATGCTATCACGACTATATAAACGAAGTTTCCTTGACAAATATAATCATCCTTTTAGGGAAATTTTGTAGCTAATTTGTTTTTTATCATATCTTTTTCGTTTCGATGAAGAGGGAATACCCAATTGTTCTCTGTACTTTCGCAACTGTACGACGTAGCTAATACTAGACCATTTTCTCGTTTTAAAAGGTCAACAAGTTCCTGATCAGAAAGTGGTTTTTGCTTATTTTCATTCTTAATAGCAGCCGCTAAGAATTTTTTTGCTTGAATACCTGAAATATCTTGCTCGTAATCCATTGATGAAAGTGATGTAGAGAAAAATATACGCATCTCAATCGTCCCAAATGGTGTTTGCACATATTTCCCCTTCACCGCACGGCTTACTGTCGATTCATGAATATCTAATTCATCTGCTACTTCCTTCATCGTCATTGGTTTTACATACTCTAATCCGTGATAAAAGCATTTCGGCTGTTTTTGCGATAATACAGCGCATCACTCTTAAAATCGTTTCCTTACGTTGTTGAATCCCACGTGAAATCCATTGGTATTCCTGCCATTTTTCTTGAACAAATTGTTTAACCTGTTGATCTTGATACTGTTTTAATTGATTAAAATATTGTTTATCCACATGTTAAGTTTGGTGAATTCCCATCTACCTCACCTACAATAAATTGCCCATCATACTCCTCAACAACAACATCTGGCACAATATACGAAGGCTTTTCTTGTTGAAAGCTTGACGCAGGTCTTGGATTTAATGTTTGAATATAATCAAATGCATCTTGAATTTCCTGTAGCGAAACACCTAATTGCTTACTAAGCTCTTTCCACCGTTTATTAGCAAAGTCTAAAAAATGGTTTTGTAAAATCGTTTCTGCTAAAGGACTACCAGCATCTGCATACGCTTGTATCCACAAGCATTCTTGTAGGTTTCTCGCCCCAACTCCATGTGGTTCAAGCTGTTGAAGAATATCCAAACTTCTTCTGGAGAATATCAGTATGTGATACATGGTGTCGCTAAATCTTCCAGTTGAACACGTAAATAGCCATTTTCATCCAAATTACGAATAAGAAGAAGTAACCCCTTTTGTTCTTTTTCCGATAACCGTTGAAGATTCACTTGTGAAATTAAGATATGCTTCAAGTGAAGAATAATCTTCACTTACTTGTTCAATCCAATATTTAGCGTCAAAGTTCTTTTTTGAACGTTCTCTTTTACTTCGGTTAAGTTTTGGCTCGAAATATAGACAGACTGTGATTCATCTACAGATAATAATGGATTTTCCAACATTTTATTTTCTAAAAAGGTAGAAAGCTCCTGTGTTGAATATTGCAGAAGTGCTATCGATTGAGTGAGTTCTTGTGTCATCGCCATTTTTAATGTTTGCTGCTGAAAAAGCCCCGCTTTCATATTCACCCGCAATCCCTCCTTACTTTATTTTACAATATTAGGAGAAAATTCTATATACCCAAAAACGGAAAACGCTTACTTTTTTTAAAAACTATATGTTAATAAAACTACTTTTACTACTACAATTTTAACTGATTTTTAAGATTTCCAAAACTAGAAATGTAGGTTCGAACGTATTCTTTCAAGACGACTATAAAAAAAAGTCAATTACTTCATAAAAAAAAGTAATTGGCTTTGGTATGCCCTCGGCAGGAATCGAACCCACATTTCAAGCTTCGGAGTCTTACGTGCTATCCGTTGCACCACGAGGGCAAATTATGAAGGATTAAGGCGTTACCTTAATTTTTCGAACAAATTCATTATAAGATAGATTGCCCTTATTTGCAAGGAATTTAGGGTTTAAATGACTTCATTTGGATATGATGGATAAAGAACTTTTCGATTAAATATTACTTAATGCAAAAGAAGGAAAATACAATAAAATGTCGAACAAATTATATTAGTCAAATAAAGTTTGTTTTGTTTGACCTTTATTGACCAAAAAGTGTATCATACATACATAAATAATTTTATCACTTTTAATCGAATGAAGGAGGAAATGAACATGAATTTAATTCCTACAGTGATTGAACAAACAAGTCGCGGAGAACGTGCCTATGATATTTATTCTCGTCTATTAAAAGATCGAATTATTATGCTTGGTAGCGCAATTGATGATAATGTTTCAAATTCTATTGTTGCTCAATTATTATTTTTAGAAGCTGAAAATCCTGAAAAAGATATTACATTGTATATTAATAGCCCAGGTGGAAGTATTACATCTGGTATGGCTATTTACGATACAATGCAATATATTAAACCAGATGTTTCAACTGTTTGTATTGGTATGGCTGCTTCAATGGGTGCTTTCTTACTTGCAGCTGGTGAAAAAGGAAAACGTTTTGCTCTTCCAAACAGTGAAGTCATGATTCACCAACCACTTGGTGGTGCACAAGGTCAAGCAACTGAAATTGAAATTGCTGCTCGTCGCATTCTTCTCTTAAAAGAGAAGTTAAACTATAATTCTTGCAGAACGTACTGGTCAATCTTTAGAAACACTTCAAAGAGATACAGAACGCGATAACTTCATGACAGCTGAAAAAGCAAAAGAATATGGCTTAATTGACAAAGTTATTACTCGTAGCGATATTGAAACAAAAAAGAATAAATAATAGATGAATAAGAAAGGCGTCAAATATGGCGCCTTTTTTATACTATCAGTAACATTTATATCTAATAAGAAAAGCGGAAGGCACTCGTTCAGCGACGTAGGGCAGATAAAGGAAACACGAAGAGTGTAAGCGATTCGATGTTGACTTATCGAGCGGAGGAGCGGGAAGTCCATTAGTCGCTGGGCTCCTTGCGCTAGACACCAGTACGCGTCGAAAATTTATACTTTTCTTATCTAATAATAAAAGGCCTTCTTAAAAAAGGGGGCAGATTCCCTATGAGAAAGCCTCTTATTTCACTTATTATCCTTCATGCTGAATAAACTGTTCTAATGCTTCTAGAGCTTCTACTTCATCTCGTCCATTCGTAATAAGTTTTACGGACGACCCTGAGCTAATGGCAAGACTCATTAAACCCATAATACTTTTTGCATTCACTTTTCTGCCATCTTTCTCAAGGTACACCTCAGATTGAAAGCGATTTGCTTCTTGAACAAAAAGAGCTGCTGGACGAGCTTGTAATCCTGTTTTCAACTGTACTTCAATCTGCTTTTCCACCATCTGATTTCCCTCCCAGTTTCAATTTATTTCTTCGCAGACAATGCTTCTCCCCCACGGAGCTTATCTGCAATTTCATCAATTTTTCTTAATCTATGATTAATTCCGGATTTACTTATATTTCCACCAGATACCATCTCACCTAATTCCTTTAACGTAACCTCTTGATAGGCTACTCGTAGCTCAGCAATTTCTCTAAGCTTATCTGGTAAAACACTTAATCCAACTGTTTCATCAATATAACGAATATTTTCAACCTGCCTCAATGAAGCCCCAATCGTTTTATTTAAATTGGCAGTTTCACAATTAACAAGTCGATTAACAGAATTACGCATATCTCGAACAATTCGAACATCTTCAAACCTCAGCAAAGCTGAATGCGCACCTACTACACTTAGAAATTCAGCAATTTTTTCTGCTTCTTTTAAATAGATGATATACCCTTTTTTCCGTTCTAACGTCTTTGCCTTTAAATCGAATTTATTCATTAATTCACAAAGTGCATCATTATGCTCTTTATAAAGTGAAGAAATTTCCAAATGATAGGACGACGTTTCTGGATTATTTACTGAACCTCCAGCTAAAAAGGCCCCTCTTAAATAAGCTCGTTTACAACATTTCTTCCCTACTATCTTATCAGATAAATGATGAAGTATTTCAAAACCTTCGCCTAATATTTCTAAGTCGGTTAACACATTTTGCCCACCGGCTGAAATCCTTACAATATACACATTATTCTTTTTAAGCTTCATTTTTTTTCGAACGAGTAATTCAACTTGAACATCATAACTCTTTTTTAACAATGTGTAAATTCTTCTGGCAATCGCTGCATTTTCTGTTTGAATATCCACAACAAGCTTTCGATTAGAAAATGAAAGGGATCCATTCATACGAATAAGCGCACAAATTCCGCTTTACTGCAGCAATCTTTGCTTTCTAAAGTCGTCAGTTCTTTTTTCGTTTCTGAAGCAAAAGACACCCCGTTCACCTCCAATTAAGAAAAGCACAAGCGCCTGAAGCTAAATGTCTGTACTCATTTAAATCCAATCGTTACCCCTTTTCAATCATACTATACAATAGAGCAGCTACTTTTTTAGTATCATGACGTAAAGCACCATCTTCATAGCTAAAAATTCGTCCTTGAATGATCTCAAGACCTAATTTTTTAAACTCTCTACATCATACACGACAGGTTTTGCATATTCAGCTTGATAACGATTTTGAATTTCCAAAGGTATTTCTTCATTATTAACTAGAATACTATCAATACAAGAACTTCCAATATGTTCATAGATCGCTTTTACATGATCACTCGCTGTATAATCCAGCGTTTCACCAGCTTGAGTCATTAAATTACAAACATACACTTTTCTCGCCTTTGCACCGGCCACCGCTTCTCCAATTCCAGGAACAAGTAGATTTGGAAGAATGCTCGTATATAGACTTCCTGGTCCAATGACAATCAAATCCGCTTGCTTAATTTCTGTACTGTTTGCACTAAGTGGTTTTATATCTTGTGGTGTTAGAAACACTCTTTTTATTTTCTTACCAGAAAAGGGAATTTTAGATTCACCGCTAACAATCGTTCCATCTTCCATCTCAGCATGTAGAACCACACTTTGATTGGCAGCTGGCAACACCTTTCCCCTTACATTCAGAAATTTACTCATTTCTTGAATCGCATGGACAAAATCACCAGTCAACGAAGTCATGGCCGCTAGAATTAAATTTCCAAGTGAATGACCAGACAACTCATTTTTCTCAGTAAACCGATGTTGAAACATTTGTTCAATAAACGGCTCTACATCAGACATCGCAGCTAATACATTACGGATATCACCTGGAGCAGGAATATCCATTTCTTCCCGAAGTCGACCTGAACTTCCACCATCATCAGCAACTGTAACGATAGCAGTGATATCGACCGGGTGTTTCTTTAGCCCACGTAATAATACCGGTAGCCCTGTTCCGCCTCCGATAATCACTACTTTAGACTGTTTCTGTTTATTTGACATCCACTTTCCCCTTACTTTTTTCGATATCACGATGAGAAATTTGCATTGTATAATCTTTTTTATAAAAATTTGCAAGATATTCTGTTAATGCTACAGAACGGTGCTGTCCACCTGTACAGCCAATAGCAATAACAAGTTGTGCCTTGCCTTCACGTTTATAATTTGGAAGCATGAAAGCGAGTAAATCCGTTAACTTTTCCAAAAACTTCTTCGTCTCATTCCATTTAAGAACATAGCTGGATACCTCTTCATCTAGTCCTGTTTGAGGTCGCATATGCTCAATATAATAATGGATTTGGTAAGAAACGTACGTCAAACACAAGATCCGCATCAATTGGAATACCATGTTTAAATCCAAAGGACATGACATTCACTGTGAACACTGGTCTGTGGATCGACGAAAATTCCGTTGCAATTTTCTCTCTTAATTCTCGAGGTTTCAATTGAGAGGTATTGTAAATATGCTGAGCTCTTCCCTTTAATTGTTCTAAAAGGCTTCGTTCTAGCTTAATTCCTTCTAATGGACGGTCTAGTGGAGCGAGTGGATGTGTTCTTCTTGACTCTTTATATCTTCTTACCAATACGGAGTCATCTGCGTCAAGAAAAAGAATTTGCGGAAACACCCAGAGAGTTTGTGCCAAATCATCCAAAGCAACAAATAAAGAATCAAAGAATTCCCTTCCACGTAAGTCCATCACAAGAGCTACTTTATTCATTTTATTCCCAGAGTCTTTCATTAACTCTAAAAACTTTGGTAATAAAGCGGGCGGTAAATTATCCACACAGAAAAAACCTAAATCCTCAAAACTTTGAATAGCTACCGTCTTTCCAGCTCCAGACATTCCCGTAATAATCACTAATTGCGTTTCATTCTTTACTTCCATATTCATTTCCCTCGTCCCCCGCTTATATCATTCTATATTTCAGCCTGGATCAAGTCGATAAGAAAGCAACTCGAATTCAGGTGTATACGTAAATGTTCCATAAATAATGCCGCTTCCTTGAATCATATATTCTAAAATATGATGATCGCCAACAGCCATATTTAGCTGAGCTACGTCTGCGATGGGATGCCAGCTCAATTCCCCTTCTTCACAGACATCTACATTTACTCCATCTGATTCTGTTGCATAGAACGTAAACATCATCCATTCTGTTAATACCTTTTCTCCATCTTTCATAATAAACGTGAAAATTCCTTTAATAGCTGGATTTTTTAAGTATACACCTGTTTCCTCTCGATACTCGCGAATACAAGCATCGCGGATCGATTCTCCTGGCTCCATCTTTCCTCCTGGAGCCACCCACCAGCCTCGTCTAGGTTTTTTCAAAAGCAGCACCTGATCATCCTTTACTAACACACAATTTGTGACACGTTGCACGTTCTTCACCTCAATTGCGCCCTTGACTCACTCACAGGCTAATTTATATGCACTTAGAAAAGCGGAATATATTATCTTTTATTATACTATTTTTAATATTAGCCCACAATGAACAACAATCGGGATTTTCAGGCAAAAAAAGACACAGACAATACATCTGTGTCAACTACATATTGAAGGGGGTCAATTTCTCCCCCTACTATACCCTAATATTATTTCAATCCTATTACACCATCATTAAAACAGAATACACTTATTTTTAGAAAACACTTATGCTTTCATTTGTAATTTTTCTTTTAATTCTTCTACATAATGTTGAACGGATTGAGCAGCAATACTTCCGTCTCCTGTAGCTGTTACGATTTGACGCAATGTTTTTTCACGAACATCTCCAGCAGCAAAAATTCCTGCTACTTTTGTTTCCATTTGTTTCATTCGTTGCAATATAGCCTGCTTCATTTGTAATCCCTAAGCTTTCAAATGGTTTCGTTAATGGTAGCATACCAATATAAACAAACACACCATCAGCTGTATATTCTGTTTCTGTACCGTCAATCGTTGATACAAGTGTAACACTGCCTACTTTTCCGTCTTTTTCATTAATTTGTTTCAACGTTGCATTCCAAATAAAATCAATTTTCTCATTTGCAAATGCACGATCTTGAAGAATTTTTTGAGCACGAAGCTGATCACGACGATGAACAATCGTTACTTTAGAAGCAAAGCGAGTTAAATATACACCTTCTTCAACAGCAGAATCTCCTCCACCGATAACAAATAGTTCTTTGTTTTTAAAGAATGCACCATCACATACTGCACAATAAGAAACGCCGCGCCCACCTAATTCTTTCTCACCCGGAACACCAATTTTTTTGTACTCCGCACCAGAAGAAATAATAATAGAACGAGCTTTATATTCTTTTGAACCAGCAATAATTGTTTTATATTCTTCACCATCAATGATTTCTTTTACATCACCATATGCATATTCGGCACCAAATTTCTTTGCATGGTCAAACATTTTCGTAGAAAGTTCAGGTCCAAGAATGGTCTCAAATCCAGGATAATTTTCTACTTCCTCTGTGTTCGCCATTTGTCCACCTGGCATACCGCGTTCGATCATTAATGTTGAAAGATTCGCACGAGATGTATAGACAGCTGCTGTCATCCCAGCAGGACCTGCACCAATAATAATCACGTCATAAATTTTTTCTTCTGTCACTTTCATCACTCCTTCAATGCAATACAATGAATACTACTAATATTTCCTACCTATTATCCTATATAACAAATGAACGTGAGTCCAAATATTTGCTCAATGAAGGAAGTTTTGAACAAGCTTAATATACTTGGAAATCGTGGAAACAGAAATAAAGTGTTTTTCTGCAAGTACCGCTTGACTTTTCTTCTCATCACGAAGCTGATACCACACATATTCCAGCGCTGCAGCCCAACCGGCAGGATTATTCAATTTCAAATGAGCTTTCGTGGCTTCAACAAATACAGAAAACCACATTAAATAAATCCCTGCTTCCGTTACCTTAATCGGCTTGAAATGCTTGATATAGTAAATCAGCTGTGCGATCAGCAAAGTCAATAGCTGAAGGTTCTCGTTCTTCATATTGATTTTTCAAGACATTGACATATTGTTTTTCCAATAAAGTAAAAGTTGAATTATCGGTAAGTAGCTTATTTTTCAAAAGACTTTGCTTATGTTTGGAGTGCTTGATAAGGAAAATGGCAAACAATCTTTCTTCAATAAACCCACTTTCTAGCCTTTTTAAAATAGAAGGCATATGGTGTTCAAAGCTTGAAACAGACGTATGCATTTCATTCCATGGCTCCATGCCTTCTTTTTCAGGATTGATTTCCACAACTTTTTTCCATGCCTTCTGTGCCGTATGTTCATGACCTAAATGGTAGGCAGAAGTCGCTAACCAAAAATAATAGGCACTGTCTCCTTCAAACCCTTGCTTCTGTAACTGCTTCATCCATTTATACGCTAAAGAATACTTTCCAATTAACGCAAATGTCGCTCCTAGCTTAAAACGATGCTCCATGAACATCGGACGAATTTTAGCCAATGTTTCTACGAGTTCTTCTAATTTTTCCTCATTTTGTTGATAATAATGAAACACCACTAAATTGCAAAGCGCATGTAAATTTCCTGGACTTTTCTCTAATACGTCTTCTAATGTGGCATATGCCTCATCAATTTGACCTAAATAAAAATGGGCAAGTGCCAAATTATTATAAGCAGACCAGTAATCTTGGTATTCTTCAATCATTTCCTTCAACACTTCAATCGCTTTTTGAAAATTACCCGCTTCTAAATATTCACGTGCTTTTTCCTGTTTGATAATCAATCCATCTTGCTTAAATAAGATTTTCTTCCGTTTCATCTGACTCAAACGTAATTAAGTCAAGCAAATCTTCAGCATCTTCGCTAAATTCGCCAGCTTCATCTTTATCAAGATACGCATTCGCATGGCGATACGCCTCTTCAAACATCCCTAGATGCGCATAATTATTCGCTAAAAAATAATGACATTCCGTCATATATGGATCTAATACATTTAGAATATTTTCAAGTAAATTATTTGAGTAGTCATATTCGCCAATTTCCGTACAAGTAATTGCTAATTGGCAAGCAATCATTGGCTCGCTTGGTTCAAGCTCAAGCGCACGTGCTAAATATTTTTTTGCTTTATATAATTCGCGTTTATGATATGCTTTTAAACCTTTAGTAAAATAATATTCGCCCGTTGGGTGAAAGGACAATATTTTAGCTTGTTGCCCAATTTAGAGTCTTTACTCATGTAATCCTCCATCCACAAGTTGATTAACTACAGTAGTATACCATATTACTGGTTATTTTCCGAACACTATAACGAAATTGGGAGAATAGTTTTTCCATGCAAACGGATACATTTATAGTAACATGCATGTGAATAAGGAAATGATGCATTTCATGTCAGTTTCATGAAAATCAAACGGTTTCATTTTTCTTAATCAAACGTTTGATTAAAAAAGAAGGAGCTGCCTCGTAAGTCAGTAAATCAGACTCACGAAACAACTCCTTCTCATCAATATTCATTATTTTTTTTCTTCTTTCGATGCATGTCTTTCTTTTAACACCGTTAACACTTCTTGTAATGGAAGCTCTTGCTCTTGAAGTAGCACTAATAAGTGATACAGTAAATCGGCGCTTTCCCATTTTAATTCTTCTGCATCGCGGTTTTTTGCAGCGATGATTACTTCAGCTGCTTCTTCACCGACTTTTTTCAAAATTTTATCGACACCTTCAGTAAATAAATACGTTGTGTATGAACCTTCAGGCATTTCCTCTTTTCGTTTTCCGATAATTTCTTCTAATTCAAATAAGAAAGCTACGTCTTGATTAGCCATGTATATCGCCCCTTTATTTTTTATAAATTGTTTCCATAAAGCAGCTAACCGTACCGTTATGGCAAGCTGGACCTTTTGGAATGACACGAACGACTAATGCGTCTCGGTCACAATCAAATTTAATTTCGGTAATAGTTTGAGTATTTCCGCTTGTCTCCCCTTTATGCCAAAGCTCTTGGCGAGAACGACTAAAAAATACCGTTTCCCCTGTTTTTATCGAGAGTTCTAATGATTCTTTATTCATATAAGCGAGTGTCAGTACTTCACCGGTATTGGCATCTTGAACAATGGCGGGTACAAGTCCTTTTTCATCAAATTTAATGGATTCAATACTCATCGTACCGCCACTCCTTGTTGTTTCAAAAAGGCCTTTACTTCTTTGACTGATGTTTCTTTATAATGAAAAATTGAAGCCGCAAGAGCCGCATCTGCTTTTCCTTCCGCAAATGCTTCTTGGAAATGTTCAGCGTTCCCTGCCCCACCGGAAGCAATAACAGGAACAGACACCGCCTCACTCACCGCTTTCGTCAAGTGCAAGATTAAAGCCTTGCTTTTCGCCATCACAATCCATGCTTGTTAATAAAATTTCCCCAGCACCGCGACGAACGGCTTCCTTCGCCCAAGCAACCACTTCCCACTCCGTTGGTGTTCGACCACCGTGAGTATAGACGCGCCATGAGCCAAGCTCTTCATCATAACGAGCGTCAATGGCAACAACAATACATTGAACCCCGAAATAATCCGAACCTTCGGTAATTACATCAGGACGTGTCACAGCTGCCGTATTCAGTGATACCTTATCCGCACCAGCACGAAGAATTTTTTTCATATCAGCGAGAGAATTAATCCCACCGCCAACAGTAAACGGAATCGCTAGGCTAGAAGCTACAGAGCGCACCACATCCACCATCGTTTCTCGCCCTTCATGCGAAGCAGAAATATCAAGAAATACAAGCTCATCGGCACCTTCCTGATCGTAGAAGGAAGCTAATTCAACAGGATCTCCAGCATCTCGTAACGACACAAATTGAACGCCTTTCACAACACGTCCATCTTTCACATCTAAGCATGGAATAATACGTTTTGTTAGCATTTAACCACGCACCTTTTCTAGTGCTTCTTTAACAGTAAAGCGATTTGTATAAATGGCTTTCCCAATAATCGCACCAATAATTCCACTTGTTGCATAGTTTTGTAAGGTCACTACGTCTTCTAATGAACTAATACCACCGGAAGCAATTACGCCCTTGCCAGTTGCCTCAGCCATCGCCACGACACCTTGCACATTAGGACCAGACAGCATACCGTCTGTTGCAATATCCGTCACAATAAATGTTTCTGCCCCAGCATCTGCAAGTGCTTTTCCTAATTCAATCGCTAACGTTTCTGATGTTTGCAGCCAACCATGTGTAGCGACTCTGCCATCCTTTGCATCAATTCCGATGGCAATCTGCTTCCCATATTGACGAATCATTTCTTTTGTAAAAGCAGGATCCGATACCGCTGCGCTTCCAAGAATGACGCGTTCCACACCATTCTCCAAATAGTTAGCAATATCTGCTTCCGTACGAATGCCGCCACCAATTTGGATTTTTGCACCTAACTCTTTGGCCGCTTTAATCACGAAAGCATCATTGACACGACTACCTTCTTTAGCACCATCAAGGTCTACCATATGAATCCATTCAGCCCCTTGGTCGGCAAAGCTTTTGGCCATGTCAAAAGGAGAATCACCATACACCGTTTCTTGATTATAATCTCCTTGAATTAATCGAACGCATTTTCCACCGCGCATATCAATGGCCGGATAAATCTTGAATTCACTCATGCTTCAGGGGCCCCCTTTTTCTCTACTAACGACAAGTAATTTTTCAATAATGACATACCCATTTGTCCGCTTTTTTCTGGATGAAATTGCATGCCGAACACATTTCCACTTCCAACAATCGCTGGAACAGCCTGATGATAATCCGCTGATGCCGTTACAAAGCTTGCATCTGTATCAGCATAATACGAATGAACAAAGTACACATAATCTTCCTCTAAGCCTTGAAGTAACGGTGAAGCTTGGTGAAACGCGAGACGATTCCAACCCATATGCGGCACTTTATAGGCGACTCCGTTCTCATCCCTACCTGCAAAACGAACAACTTTTCCCGGAATCAACGATAATCCATGAGTCGGACCGTTTTCTTCACTTTCATCAAACAATAGCTGCATGCCAAGGCAAATGCCTAATAAATAACCGCCATCTGCCACATACTGTTTTACGAATTTGTCTAAACCTTTTTCCTCTAAAAGCGCCATCGCATCTCGGAATGAACCAACCCCCGGGAGAATAATCCCATCTGCTTTTGCTAACTCTTCAGGATTATCAGAAATAAATGACTCTGCTTGGAGACGTTCAAGTCCTTTACTTACGGAAAATAAATTCCCCATACCATAATCAATGATTCCGATCATTTACAACATCCCTTTCGTCGATGGAATTCCTTTTTCACGCGGATCGATCGACGTCGCTTCATCTAAAGCGCGTCCTAATGCTTTAAAAATCGCTTCAATGATATGATGTGTATTTTGACCATAGTGAACGATAACATGTAAATTCATTCGCGCTTCAAGAGCAAACTTCCATAAGAATTCATAAACGAGTTCTGTATCAAATGTCCCTACCTTTTGCGAAGGAAACTCAGCACGGAATTCAAAGGCTGGTCGATTGCTTAAATCAATCACGACTTGCGCAAGTGCCTCATCCATCGGTACAAAAGCATTTCCGTAACGCTTAATGCCACGTTTGTCTCCTAGAGCCTCGGCAAGAGCTTGTCCTAAGCAAATCCCGATATCCTCTGTTGTATGATGATCGTCGATATCTACATCGCCCTTCGCATCCACCGTCATATCAAATTTGCCATGCTTCGTGAACAAATCTAGCATATGGGACATAAACGGAACAGCCGTTTCAATCGATGCCTTCCCTTCACCATCAATTGCGAAGTCTAGCTTAATATTCGTTTCATTCGTTTTTCGCTCAATACTTGCAAAACGCTCCACTATAAATCCTCCTTATTAGAAAAGCATAAGGTGCCCGTTTAGCGACGTAGCTAGACACCAATACGCATTGATCATTTTATTTTTTCCCGCGGGCTTCAATCGCACGTGCATGTGCTTCAAGGCCTTCCATTCTGGCAAAAGCAGCAATTTTTTCAGCATTTTGACGGAAGGCTGTTTCACTGTACATGATAATGCTTGATTTCTTTTGGAAATCATCTACATTCAATGGACTGGAAAAACGTGCTGTTCCGTTTGTTGGCAACACGTGATTAGGGCCGGCAAAATAGTCCCCAACTGGCTCTGAACTGAAACGGCCAATAAAAATAGCTCCTGCATGACGAATTTTTGCCATCACTTCCATCGCATCTTCCGTAATAATTTCTAAATGCTCTGGCGCTACTTCATTGATAGCTTCAATTGCTTGATCCATCGTATCGCACACAACAATTCGACCATAATCTACAATTGAAGGCTCTGCAATGTCACGACGCGGTAAAACAGCTAATTGCTTTTCTACTTCAACCAGCACTTGCTCCGCTAATGCTTCTGAAGTTGTCACTAATACACTGCAGGCACGAGCATCATGCTCTGCTTGTGATAATAAATCTGCTGCAACCTCTGCTGCGACTGCTGTATCGTCTGCTAATACAGCAATTTCACTTGGACCTGCAATCATATCAATCGATACATCGCCAAATACTTCTCGCTTAGCAAGCGCGACATAAATATTACCTGGACCGACAATTTTATCAACCTTTTCAATAGTTGCTGTCCCATAAGCAAGTGCTGCAACTGCTTGAGCACCACCCACTTTATAAATCTCTGTAACACCAGCAATTTTAGCAGCTGCTAACACAGGCGCTGTAAATTTCCCGTCTTTTCCCGGTGGAGATACCATTACAATCCGTTCTACGCCAGCCGCTTTAGCAGGCATTACGTTCATTAATACAGATGAAGGATAGGCAGCCGTACCGCCAGGAACATACACACCAACTGCATCAAGTGGCGTCACTTTTTGACCAAGCATCGTGCCTGTTTCATCCGTTGTAATCCATGAATTTCGTAATTGTTTCTCGTGAAACATGCGAATATTGTCGGCTGCTTCTTGGATAATCGCTAGTTGCTCCTTAGATAAGGTTGCAACGGCAGCGTCTACTTCCTCTTGAGACACAACAAGTGTATCCAACCGAACGCCATCAAATTTTTCTGTATATTCATACAAAGCGGAATCCCCGTTTTGTCTTACATTTTCGATAATTTCTTGAACCGTTTTTCGTTGCTCAGCCGTACCAGAGTCAACAGAACGTTTCAAAGAAAGACCTTCTGTAAATCGTTCAATTTTCATTACTTTCACCTCATTCTAAGAATCCCATCGCTTACTCAATAATTTCTGCTAATCGATCTACAATTTCCGTAATTCTTTCTTCTTTCATTCGATAGCTAACTGGGTTTGCGATTAATCTTGATGTTACTTCGGCAATTTTTGAATATTCAACTAAACCATTTTCCTTCAACGTTTGTCCAGTTGACACAATATCTACAATACGTTCTGCTAGACCGATTAACGGAGCCAATTCAATCGATCCATTTAATTTAATAATCTCAACCTGCTCCCCTTGTTCACGGAAGTAACTAGAGGCTACATTTGGATATTTACTCGCAATCTTTGGCGTAATATCGCTAAGTTTCGTGTTTGGAAGCCCCGCTACCGCTAAATAACAAGCACTGATTTTTAAATCCAGCAACTCATATACATCACGTTCTTCCTCAAGCATCACATCTTTACCTGCAATTCCGATATCGGCTACCCCATGCTCCACATAGGTTACCACATCCATAGGCTTCGCTAGCATAAAACGTAAATTTTCTTCTTCGACTTCAATAATTAATTTACGAGAATCATCGAATTCTGGAGGAAGACGAAAGCCAGCTTTACGCAGCAACTCGGCAGCCTCTTCAAAAATTCTCCCCTTTGGCATTGCAATCGTTAAAAAGCTACTCATTGCTTACCTCCCCCATTTCCCACAAAAAAATGCACATCAGAAAAATTTCGCGTAAAGGCATCCACATCTTGTACGGCATTCAAATCTTGAATGGTTAGGCTTTTCCCTTCAGCACGCTTTTCCTTAGCAAAATCTATTGCTTCTTTTCGACGTTCTGGACTGAATAAAACAAGCTCTGATGCCATTTCTTGCTGCGGTTCACCAAGCGCTTGGACAAGTCGATCCATTCGAACACCAAATCCAGTTGCTGAAGCATCCCAGCCAAACTTCTTAAGTAAATTATCATAGCGACCACCGCTGCCAAGTGGTGAACCAACCTGACCTGCGTATACTTCAAATAGCATACCCGTATAATAGCTCATATGACTCACAAGCGTTAAATCAAAGCTAACATATTGCTCAACGCCAAATTCCTTTAATAGGGCCGCTAATTCCTGCAACTCCGTAAGTGTCTCGCGTCCAGCGTCTCCTTCTAATAACTCCAATGCTTTAGTTAAGGTACTTTCTCCACCTCTTAACGCACTGAATGCAATCAATCTTTGCTTATCAATAGAAGAAAGTGTTAATGATTTCACATGCTCACGGTAACCTACGTAATTTTTTTCATATAAAAACTTCCGTAATACCGCGGCTCGTTCCTCATTTCCTAAAATACTTAAAAATAGCTCTTGTAAAAATCCGATATGTCCAATAGAAATCTTAAACTCTTGTAGCCCCGCTGCTTTTAATACATCAGCAAGGATGGCAATCATTTCTGCATCCGCACTCACAGATTTATTGCCGATACATTCAATTCCCATTTGTTCAAATTCAGCTGGCCGTCCACCTTCACGCTGTTGTGCGCGATATACATTCGCACAATACGCTAGTCGAAGCGGAATTCGTTTATGTAACAACTTCGATGCCGCAACCCGTGCAATCGGTGTTGTCATATCTGGACGAAGCACAAGCGTATGTCCTTGTTTATCCAGCAATTTAAACAGCTTTTGATCTAAAATAGCGGACTCCTCACCAATTGTTTCATAATATTCTAAAGCAGGCGTTTCGATAAATTGATAGCCCCACTTCTTAATTTCAGCACTCATTTTATTTCGAACTGCCGCTTTTGTCTCATATAACACAGGCAGCGTATCTCTCATCCCTAACGGTTTTTCAAACATAAATGGCTTTGTCACAACTGCACATCCTTTTTTCATATTGAATCATTCCGTTTATTCACTATATATAAATACTAACAAAAAGTTAGACAAAATCCTATAAAACACTCAAAACACTTTAGTCCGCTAATATGCTAACAAAGTGAAGTTATTTGTAGTTTACTCCTCGCCTTATCTACAGTCAAGCGAAAACTCACTCTTTTCTCTTTCAAAAGGAGCTTTTATTCATTTGCATGATTTTCTTGCAAATTCGCACGATTTTTACTTGAAACCGCATGATTCCTGGAAAAATTCGCATGATTTATCAGCTAATCACCGCAAAAAAACGACCTGCTCTCCACCGCTGAGCAGGCCATTTTTTTACAAGATGGATCGTTTTCTTTCGTCCATTTCTTCTTTCGTATAAATTACACGCATTGGATTTCCCCCAACAAGTGCGCCTGCTGGTACATCTTTATGAACAAGTGTTGCTGCAGACACAATTGCACCATCACCAATTACCACTCCCGGAAGAATCGTGGAATTCGCACCAATCATGACTTCATCACCAATGAGAACATCTCCTAGTCGATATTCATCTATTAAATATTCATGAGCGAGAATCGTCGTATTATAGCCAATGATTGAATTATTCCCAACCGTTATTTTTTCAGGAAACATCGTATCTGGCATTACCATTAAAGCGAATGATGTCTGTTTACCAATTTTCATATGCAAAAACTTGCGATACAGCCAATTTTTCACCGACATAAACGGAGTAACTCGAGCAATTTGAATGACAATGAAACACTTAACGACTTTCCAAAAGGATACGGTCTTATATACTTGCCAAAGTGAATTTGCTCCTTCGACACGATAACGGACCGTCCGCCTCATCCTTGTTTCCCTTGTAGGATGTCAATCAAATCGGACATACGTTCCAGCATATAATCTGGTTTATACGATTGTAAAACTTCTCTTCCTTTTAGCGACCAAGCCACTCCCGCGGTTAGCGTTCCTGCATTTTTGCCACCCATAATATCATGATGATTATCGCCAATCATGATCGCTTCAGTAGCTTCTGCATTAAAACGGCTCAATGCTTTCAATATCGGCTCAGGATCTGGCTTCGTTGTAGCAGCATCCTCTAACGTCACAACCACTTCAAAGAACTTCTCTAGATTCGTTAGCTTTAAGCCTCTTTCCGCCATATCACGTCTCTTCGTCGTAACAATACCGAGTCGATAATTGCTTTGAGCCAAGCTCTCAATCGTTTCATAGACTCCATCAAACTGGGTCACCAGTAAATCATGATGCTCCCAATTATGCTTACGATAATGGGCAATCATTTCGTCCATGCTATCCGGATCAATCGAACCAAAGGTCTCATCTAATGTGGGCCCCATAAATGGAAGAATATCTTCTCGTGCATACTGTCCAGGATAATAGTGCTCTAACGTATGTGAAAAAGAAGCAATGATTAATTCATTTGTATTTATTAACGTACCATCTAAATCAAATAGTAAAGTTGTAATCTCACTGTTCATATATAATAGCTTCCTTTCTTTTTACACTTTCTTCATGACGATTCCAAAAATATCCGACAATCATGGTAAGCACAATCGCGGTAACGACTCGAATCACAAGCAATGGTAAAACAGGAATCCCTAGTGGAATAAAAATTAACGTATCTTCTACAACAGCATGACAGCTTACCAAAAAGATAAAGGCTAACGTCATATCTTTTTTAGAAACCTGACCTTCCTTAGCTGCTTGTATCATTACACCCGCCCCATAGGCTAAGCCAATGGTCAAGCCAGTTGCGAAAGGCATCGCTGCATTGGACTTCATTCCTAACAACTTCATAAATGGAGCTAATTTTCTTGAAAAAGCTTCTAGCCATTTTTTATCCTTCATAATTTGAATGGCAACCATAAGTGGAATAACAATCACAGCAAGCTGAACAATTCCTAAAAAAGCCTTCACGATTCCATTCCAAATAATGGCCCAAACACCTGTTATTTCCGCTGTTTGCTGTTGAATTAGTCCATACTGAGCCATCTCAGAGCCACCATGCCAAACTACATTAATCACCACAGCAGCCAAAATCGCTAACCCAAGTCGGACGCTCAAAATCACCCATACCTTCACACCTGTTTTCATAGCAACAGTCGTTTCAATGAGCAGACTATGGGAGAAAGATAGCATGACGGCAATAATAAATACTTCTTTCACTGTTAAATCTAAGGTTAGAATACCCGCAATTCCTGCATATAAATTTAAAAAATTGCCAAGTACAAGCGGAATTGCCGCATCTCCTGGTAAACCGAGCAAACGCATGAACGGAGTAATGAAATCCATAACCCATGGTAAAACGGGCGTATATTGAAGGATTGTGACAATTAACGTAACTGGAAAAATAACTTTTCCTAATGTCCATGTCGTTTTGAGCCCAGCGGAAATGCCTTTTTTTATCGACTCTACAAGCAAAATATCCCCTCCTTAGGAAAAGGAGCGGAACTCCCCAACTTCATCTTTCTCGATCCTTTATACCCATTAATTATCTAAATATCTTTGTTTGGCCTGTCCGCTAAATCTTCGATACACAAGTAGAGCAACCCCAACAACAATTAACGTTAACGAAAGAACCTGTGCAATTCGTAGCGTCTCCGTTAACATTAAGCTATCTGTTCGTAACCCTTCGATAAAAAAGCGACCGATAGAATACCAAATGATATAAGATAAGAAAATCTCACCGCGACGCAAATTCACTCTTCTTAGCAGCAAGAGTACGACAACACCGAGTAGATTCCATAAGGATTCATACAGAAATGTCGGATGATAATATACGCCATTAATATACATTTGATTAATAATGAATTCCGGCAAATACAAGTTTTCTAAAAAGGCTCTTGTCACTTCACCACCATGGGCTTCTTGATTAATAAAATTCCCCCAACGTCCAATCGCTTGACCAAGCAATAAACTTGGTGCTGCAATATCCGCAATCTTCCAAAACGAAACTTTTCTTACCTTAGCAAATACAATCGCTGTTAACACGGCACCGATTAAGGCTCCATGAATAGCAATCCCACCATTCCAGATTTTTATGATTTCACCTGGATACTGAGAATAGTATCCCCATTGAAACACCACATAATAAATACGCGCACAAATAATCGCAATCGGTACCGCAAATAAAATTAAATCCACAAATAATTCTTTATGTAATCCTCTGCGCTCCGTTTCTCTTATCGCAAGCAAAAGTCCCAGCAACACACCAACACCAATAATAATCCCATACCAATGGATTTGGAGCCCTCCCAAATCAAGCGCGATAGGATTTAACGGTTGAATATTTTGTTCCACCTAGATTCATTCCCCTCTTCTCTTTAAAACTCATCCTGATCCCCTTCTGCAATGGCATGATTCAAGCGATTTGAAAACTGTTCCGCTGCATTGACCCCCATTCGCTTCAAGCGATAATTCATAGCGGCCACTTCAATAATAACGGATAAATTTCGTCCTGGTCGGACGGGAACCGTCATTTTTGTAATTTCTGTATCCATGATTTTCATTTTTTCTTCATCAAGACCTACTCGGTCATATTGCTTATTTTTTTCCCAAAGTTCTAAATGAACAACCATCGAAATTCGTTTATAAGGCCGAACGGCACCAGCACCAAATAAAGTCATCACATTAATAATTCCTAAACCACGTATTTCAAGTAAATGTTCAATCAATTCTGGCGCCTCGCCGACAAGTGTATCTTGATCTTCCTGACGAATTTCCACACAATCATCTGCTACAAGTCGATGTCCCCGCTTCACGAGTTCGAGTGCTGTTTCACTTTTACCAACACCACTTTTTCCGGTAATGAGCACACCTACTCCATATATATCCACCAAAACCCCATGCACAGCCGTCGTTGGTGCCAACCGGCTTTCAAGAAAATTTGTCAAGCGGCTATACAAACGAGTGGTCTTCATATTCGACTTCATCACTGGAACAGACTCCCGTTCTGAAGCCTCAATTAATTCCTCTGGTACAACTTGTCCACGCGTAATAATAATTCCTGGTGTAGCATCGCGACAAAGTCCCACCATTCGTTGCTGACGCTCCGCATCATTCAGTCTTGTAAAAAAGGACATTTCCGTTCGTCCTAATATTTGCAGACGCTCAGCTGGATAATAATCAAAGAAACCAGCAATCTCTAGACCTGGTCGAGACAAATCACTCGTCACAATCGGTCGATTGACCCCTTCCTCTCCACTAATTAGCTCTAGGTTAAACCTTTCAATTAAATCTTTTATACGAACCTTCGCCATGTATTTGCCCTCCTCTAGGAGTATTCTAACCAATTCTTCCTCCATTTTAGCATTTTTCCCTCAATATCCAAACAATGAGTTCCGAAAAGCGGAGACACCAGTACGCATCGAAAATTTTATCTTTTAAAAAATAAAAGGAATCCCATAAGCCAGCTTATGGGATTCGCTCTACTTTCCGTATCTACATCTACACATTCAAACATAAAACAATCATGAAACAGAAATAGCACCTGTCTTTGACTCTGCCACAATATTCGTAAGGGATGGTTGATCATGTACCGTCTTAAATTTTAATACTTTTAGAATCACATCGTTTTTTTCCTCAACAATATTAATACCTGCTAAACTTACGTTAAAGTTACCTAAATTCGATTTTAACTCCCCTGATACTGCTGTTCCTGTCGCAAGTGATAATGCAATTTTTCCAGTCACTGACTTCGCATACAACGACTCACTATCTGGCTTTTCATTTTGACAAATAATTTGCCCACTAAAGGTTTGTAAATCCACCTTATTAAAATGTCCACGTGCTTGAATAGCTCCGTTCAATGTTTCAGCCTCTACTTTATTAAGATCAGACGTTTGAATCGTAATTGCTCCATTACCTGTTTCTAATTCACAGCTTTCTCCGTTCACCCCTGATAGCGTCAACGCACCGTTTGCACACTTCATTTTCATATGTTGGGTCGTAAGTGCTGCTGCTGTAATGCCTCCATTGAACATCCTTATTCGTACATCCTCATATTCTTTTTTAGGAACATATATCACTACGTCCACTTTAATGGCTTTATCCTCAACATAGAATTTAAGTTTTCCGTCCTTAATCGCAAACAGCACATTCTTTAAAAACATCTCTCGTGCTGCATCCTGACCTTCTACATGATACACCTTCGCTTGACATTCCACCCGGATATGGGAAGAATCCCAAGCAACCATTTTCGTTTTTCCGTTCGCAATCTCAACATCAATTTCATAGAGGGGTGTCTCATCGTGATGATAAATATGGGAGACAGACACTGATCTTCCAAAATTAAAATCCAAATCGGTATCTTTAATCTTCTGAAACGCACTTTCAACGAAATCAAGAATCATCTCTTTCGATGCTTGAAAATTCTTTTTAAAATAATCATGATATCTCTTCTTCCGCTTTTTTCTGTCCTTGAATCACTTCTGTCGAAAGCTCATTTTTCAATATTTGCTCTTTCTTTTCACTTTCTTGCTTTGCTTTTTCTAATTCCTCTAATATAGCCAACGCTTCTTCTGCCGTCATTTTCCCATCCTGAACACTTTGTAAAATCTTCTTTTTTTCTTCCTGCACAGCTGACGCCTCCCTCTCTTCTTCTTTCTATACATACGCCCAATTTTCGAAAAAGTTTCATTGTTTCCCACATTCGACCATTCCCTTATAAGAAAAGCGGAAGGCGCTGGGTGCCTGGAGCTAGACACCAGTACACATCGAAAATTTTATGCTTCTTTTCTTAATACTATCGTCCATTAGATATAAATTCTGATAGTACAAAAAAAACAAGCCTATTCGGCTTGCTTTTACACCAACTGCTCTTTTTCCTCGATTCGTTTTTCCATTCGGATTCGGTCTCTTTCTAAAATAGGCTTTAAATATTTTCCTGTATAAGATTCAGGAATTTCGGCAATTTCTTCAGGTGTGCCGTAGCCGACGAATCGTTCCACCTTTGTCCCCGCCTTCAGGTCCTAAATCAATAAGATAATCGGCTGCTTTAATGACATCTAAATTATGTTCAATCACTAACACTGTATCACCATTTTCGACTAGACGTTGCAGCACAAGGAGCAATCGCGCAATATCATCGACATGAAGTCCTGTCGTTGGCTCATCTAGAATATAGAAGGAACTTCCCGTTGACCTGCGATGGAGTTCAGAAGCTAATTTCACCCGCTGTGCTTCTCCGCCAGATAAGGTCGTCGCAGGTTGCCCAAGCTTAATATAGCCTAATCCAACATCAGAAATCGTCTGTATCTTGCGCTTAATTTTCGGGACATTTTCAAAGAAAACAAGGGCTTCCTCAACCGTCATATCTAAAACATCAGAAATATTTTTCCCTTTATATCGTACTTCAAGCGTTTCACGATTATAACGCTTGCCATGACATACTTCACAAGGTACATATACATCAGGTAAAAAATGCATTTCAATCTTAATAATTCCATCGCCGCGACATGCTTCACAACGGCCGCCCTTTACGTTAAAGCTAAAGCGTCCTTTTTTATAACCGCGAATTTTCGCTTCATTTGTCGTCGCAAACAGATCGCGAACATCATCGAAAACACCCGTATAGGTGGCAGGATTCGACCTTGGGGTTCGTCCAATTGGTGATTGATCAATATCAATCACTTTATCCAAATGCTCAATCCCTTTTAATTCACGGAAAGCACCTGGTTTCGTCTTTGCACGATTCAACTTTTGTGCCAATGCCTTATGAAGAATTTCATTCACTAATGTACTTTTCCCTGAACCGGATACGCCCGTTACCGCTACGAACATCCCAAGTGGAATTTTGACATTGACGTTTTTCAAATTATTTTCCTTTGCTCCTTTAATTTCAATAAACCGACCATCACTTTTACGACGCTCTAGAGGGAGTGGAATAAATTTCTTGCCTGATAAATATTGACCTGTCAATGAATTAGGATCCTTCATCACTTCTTCAGGCGTACCTGCTGACATAATTTGACCACCGTGAGCACCTGCACCAGGACCTACATCAATTAAATAATCGGCCGCAAGCATCGTATCTTCATCATGCTCCACAACAATTAAGGTATTACCGATATCTCGCATATTGCGCAACGTCCCGATTAAGTCGCTCATTATCCCGTTGATGCAAACCAATCGAAGGCTCATCTAAAATATAAAGAACCCCCGTCAACCGCGAACCAATTTGTGTCGCCAAGCGAATGCGCTGCGCTTCTCCACCGGATAACGTCCCAGCCGCTCGACTTAATGTTAAATAATCTAAACCAACATTTGAGAGAAAACCGAGACGCTCATGAATTTCTCGTAAAATCAATTTAGCAATCGCGGCTTCCTTTTCTGTTAGCTGTAAATCCTTGAAAAAGAGAAGCGCTTCTTCAATCGATAACGACGTCACTTCACTAATATGTCTGCCTTGAATAAGCACCGCTAAGCTCTCTTTCTTCAATCGATTTCCTTTACAGCTTCGACAGTGATGTTCCGCCATATATTTCTCATTTGCTCGCGAATATAATCTGACGTCGTCTCTTTATAGCGACGATCAACGTTTTCTAACACTCCCTTCAAATACAATGTAGCCTTCATGAACTCGACCAAAATCATTTTCATAGTGGAAAAAGATTTGATCCGTATCAGAGCCATGTAAAATTTTATCCATTTGCTCTTTGGGTAAGTCCTTCACTGGTACATCCATATCAATGTTATAATGCTTCGCCACTGCCTCTAACAATTGCGGATAATACTGCGAACTCGTTGGCTCCCAAGGAGCAATCGCATGCTGATGCAACGTTAAATCACGATTTGGAATGACTAAATCCGGATCAACCTCGAGCTTTGAGCCTAAACCATCACAATCAGGACAAGCCCCAAATGGACTGTTAAAGGAAAACATGCGCGGCTCTAGTTCTTCAATCGAAAACCCACAATGGGGACAGGCATGATGCTCACTAAATAGCAGCTCTTCGCCATCAATGACATCAATCATCACTTTTCCTTCACCCAGTTTCAGCGCACTTTCAAGAGAATCTGCTAGTCTTGCAGCCACTCCTTCTTTCACAACAATTCGGTCAATAATCACTTCAATCGAATGTTTTTTATTTTTCTCAAGACTAATATCTTCACCTAGATCATACATTTCTCCATCAATACGAACTCGAACATAGCCTTGCTTTTTCACATCTTCTAAAAGCTTTGTGTGCATGCCCTTTGCGTCCAGAAACAATTGGGGCTAATACTTGAAGCTTCGTTCGTTCTGGATATTCTAAAATGCGATCGACCATTTGTTCAATCGTTTGTGAAGAAATTTCAATATGATGAATCGGACAGGTTGGACGTCCAACACGGGCATACAGCAATCGTAAATAATCATAAATTTCCGTCACCGTCCCTACCGTTGAACGAGGATTCCGACTCGTTGTTTTTTGATCAATGGAAATTGCTGGTGATAATCCTTCAATCGAATCCACATCCGGCTTATCCATTTGCCCTAAAAATTGACGTGCATACGCAGATAGTGACTCGACATAACGTCTTTGCCCTTCCGCATAAATCGTATCAAAAGCCAAGGAAGACTTCCCAGACCCTGATAATCCAGTCAGGACAACGAGTTGATCTCTTGGAATCGTCACATCAATATTTTTTAAATTATTGGCTCTGGCGCCTTTTACTACAATTTTATCCATTGCCATGTATTCGTCATCCTTCCGCTTTTAACTCAAATAATAAATCACGAAGCTCGGCTGCTCGTTCGAAGTCGAGTGCCTTCGCTGCTTCTTTCATTTCTTTTTCCATTTGCTTGCATCACTTTCTGACGTTCTTTCTTTGGTAGTTTTGCATAATGGGAAGCAGCATTCTCCTGATACGTTTCGTCTCTTCCGCTACATGTGTTGCACGAATTACATCGCGAATTTCCTTTTGAATCGTTTGTGGTACAATGCCATGTTCTTCATTATAGCGCTCTTGAATTTCACGGCGCCGCTTCGTTTCACTAATCGCCATTTCCATCGAATCCGTCATACGATCTGCATACATAATCACATGACCATTCGAATTTCGTGCTGCTCGCCCAATCGTTTGAATGAGCGAACGTTCGGAACGAAGAAAGCCTTCTTTATCGGCATCCAAAATTGCCACGAGCGACACCTCCGGAATATCTAACCCTTCTCTTAGAAGATTAATTCCGACAAGCACATCATATTTCCCCATCCGCAGCTCACGGATAATTTCAATTCGTTCTAATGTTTTCACTTCTGAATGCAAATATTGTACTTTAATCCCAATTTCCTTTAAATAATCCGTTAAATCTTCCGACATTTTTTTCGTTAAAGTAGTAATTAAGACACGCTCGTTCTTTTGCACACGATCTTGAATTTCATCAATTAAATCATCAATTTGCCCTTCAATTGGACGCACTTCAATTAATGGATCAAGCAGTCCAGTTGGTCGAATAATTTGTTGAACCATGTCTGGGGTATGCTCCAGTTCATATGGTCCAGGTGTTGCTGAAACAAATACCGCTTGATGCACCTTTTCTTCAAATTCTTCAAACCGTAATGGACGATTATCTTTTGCAGATGGCAAACGGAAGCCATGGTCGACCAATACTTGTTTACGCGCCTGGTCGCCATTGTACATTCCGCGTATTTGCGGCAGCGTCACATGTGATTCATCGACAACGAGTAGAAAATCCTCTGGAAAATAATCAATCAATGTATACGGTGTCGAGCCCGCTGGACGGAGCGTTAAATGACGCGAATAGTTCTCAATCCCTGAACAAAAGCCCATTTCCCGCATCATTTCTAAATCATAGCGTGTCCGTTGCTCTAGTCGTTGTGCTTCTAATAGCTTCTCATCATCACGTAATTCTTTTAACCGTTCTTCTAATTCTTTTTCAATATTTTCAATTGCAACGCGCATCTTTTCTTCACGAGTAACGAAGTGGGAAGCCGGGAAAATGGCAATATGATCACGTTCACCCGTAATTTCTCCCGTCAAGGCGTCCACTTCGCGAATGCGATCAATTTCATCACCAAAAAACTCCACGCGCACACACTGTTCATCACGTGAAGCCGGGAAAATTTCCACAACATCTCCCCGAACACGGAACGTTCCACGTGTGAAGGCAATATCATTCCGTTCATATTGAATATCGACAAGCCTATGAAGTAACGTATTTCGGTCAATTTCCATCCCCGTTCGAAGTGAAACGACCATTTCACGATATTCTTCTGGAGAACCTAAACCATAAATACATGAAACACTGGCAATAATAATGACATCTTTCCGTTCAAACAATGACGAAGTCGCTGAATGTCGCAGCTTATCAATTTCATCATTAATACTTGCATCTTTTTCAATAAAGGTATCTGTTGAAGGCACATACGCCTCTGGTTGATAATAATCATAATAGCTGACAAAATACTCTACAGCATTATTCGGAAAAAACTCTTTAAACTCACTATACAGCTGCCCTGCCAACGTTTTATTATGAGCAATCACAAGCGTCGGTTTATTGACCTGTTTAATAACATTTGAAACCGTAAATGTCTTTCCCGTTCCAGTCGCACCAAGTAAGGTTTGATATCTCTTCCCCGCATTAATTCCGTCAACAAGCGTTGTAATCGCCCCAGGCTGATCTCCTTGAGGGGAGTATTTAGAAACTAACTCAAAAACATCCTTCACCGAGCATGCCCTCCTAGCTTCATAATTATATGTACACATTTTACCACAAACATCTGTAAATAAACTAATAAAAGCGAACATTTATTCTATTTTATATAAATAAGCGGGATTTTTCATCAGGTAGCAGGATAAATGAGGATTTTAGTGGGATTCCATTACACGAGGTCAGAATAATTTGGCACGATTTTCGAGTAAATTGGACAGATTATCGTAAAAATTGGATCGATTTTCACATAAATTGGACAGATTAATCCAACAATTGGCTTGATTCCTTAGCCCAAAGACATTGTAAACACAGCCCGGCAGAAAAATACTTTAAGCTAGTTCACCTCTTTTTCACTACGCTTTCTTAGAATGTTGCTTCATCATTTTTGTCGATAAATAAAAACCTAACGTTAACGAAAAGGCATCAATAATAATCAGTGGCCATGTGTGGGTATACCCTTTATATGCGGAGGCGGCAATTAACGAAACCGTTAAAATCAATCCTATGACATGATTATAGGTAACTCTAGTAAAAAGAAGCACCAGAAGACACGGTAAAAATAACGCGGCAAGAAATTTTATCACCATTTTACATCTCCTTTCTAGAGAATCTATCACTAACTAGTGTAAAGAAAAATAGTGTACTTTACAATTTTTCAATACTTTCCTTTTATTTAAATTCAAGAGCAAGATATTATACCTTTTCATTATTATGAAAAGCAAGCAACTTAATATTAATAATTCATTACAATTCTCTTACAAACTCGTAAAAAAACTACCATTCATAATTGGTATAATGTACTATATCCATAGGATAACCTTTCTTATTTATCTACATATTTACTGTAGGTCCTCTTAATACCAGTTATTTTGAGAATTTATATGTATTCTCATGTCGTATTTCATAAGATTTTCGAAGTTTACTATGAAGGGAGATGTCAAGTTTAGCACAATTAGGCGGTGTGAGTGAAAGAAAACTTAATAGCATGATTTAATGGTTGTACTCTATTTTACATGTGGTTGAATCGTAACTCCACCCCTTTTCCTTACAAACAAACAATACATATGATACTGGGGGAACGCTTCATGAAAAATAAGATTATCACTTGGCTCCTCTCTACCGTGTTGTTCTTTTCAGTCTTCTCTCTTTCTTTGGGAACTGAAAACGTTGCAGCGGCGAGTCAAGAAGGGACTGTTACTGCTACATCCCTGAAATTACGGCAATCTAGCAGTACAAACAGTAAGACTTTAGCTCTCTTGCCAAAGGGAACTAAGGTAAGCATTAAAGAAACTAAAGGTAACTGGATGACAGTCTATGTTTCGTCAAAGAAAAGGTCAGGCTATGTCGATAAAAAGTATGTATCGGTTAAGAATGCGGCAACCGCTAAAACAGCTTCTGCATCAACGACAAAGTATTATGTCAAGGTAGATTCTCTTACTGTAATGGCTTCTAGCAGCAGGAAAGCTAAAGTCCTTACAACAATTAAAAAAGGCGCTCCTGTCACTTATTTATCTAAAAAGACGAGCTGGGGCAAAATTAAAACGGCTTCTGGCATTACCGGCTGGGTTGCTAATCGAGATTTATCTACTACAAAACCTGCAACCGCAGCAGCAACGACAAAGTATTATGTCAAGGTAAACTCTCTTACTGTAATGGCCTCTAGCAGCAGGAAAGCTAAAGTCCTTACAACAATTAAAAAAGGCGCTCCTGTCACTTATTTATCTAAAAAAACGAGCTGGGGTAAAATTAAAACGGCTTCTGGCATTACTGGCTGGGTTGCTAATCGAGACTTATCTACTACAAAACCAGCAGGTACAACTGAAACCGTTTCGAATCGATAACATTCAATACGTCACTTCAGACACATTAAATATCCGTAAATCAGGAAGTCACCTTGCAACGAAAGTAGGCGCTGCAAAGCGAGGGGACGCACTTACTGTTACGGAAACAGGCAGCAATGGTTGGGGTGAAGTCGTAACAGAGGATGGACTAACAGGCTGGGTAAATCTTTCTTATCTATCTGATTCGCCTCCAACTAATGGGCTAGCAGGCAAAGTCATCGTCCTTGATCCTGGTCATGGCGGAACCGACCCTGGTGCTCTCGGAGACGATAATAAAGAAAAAGATTTAACACTATCCACAGCGAAAAAGTTAAAAACAAAACTTGAAGCTGCTGGAGCAAAAGTTCTCATGACAAGAACAGGTGATACGTATCCATCTTTATCCGAACGAGTAGCATTCAGTAAAAAAAATAAAGCCGACGTATTTATTAGCATTCACTACAACGCTGGCTCAAGTTCAGCGAACGGAATTGAAACCTACTATTGGACAACCCATGAAAATGAAAAAGCATTAGCTACTCATGTTCAAAGAGAAGTCATTGAAAGTACTGGTTTAAGAAGCCGTGGTGTAAAAACAGGAAGCTTCCACGTTATTCGTGAAAATAATACTCAAGCTATTTTAATAGAATTAGGCTTTATCTCTAATCCAGATGAAGAAAAAATTATTGAAACAAGTTCATTCCAAAATAAAGCAGCGACTGGTATCGTCAACGGACTAGAAGCATATTTTGAATCATTATAAACAGCTAAAAACAGCAGGCGAATCACTCGCCTGCTGTTTTTGTATACTCATAAATTTTTCCCAATTAGATCACTTGACTCTCCTTCAACTGATCGTCAACAAATAATAACCCTAACTCATAATGCTCCCCTTCAAATAACGCTCGTTGAACGAAACGCATTTCGCCATTATTTCCAATGACCTCCAGCTTACAAAAAGCTCGATTTTTTTGTAATGATTCATACAGCTCTGCTTCTTTATGAACGACCACACCATTTATTTTTGAAATAATTTCCCCTTTTACTAACCCCATTTTGTCAGCAGGAGAATATGGAATGACGCCAAGAATTTTAACACCTTGCTTACTTTCAGCAAAATAAAATGGACGTTTGGCATCTGCACTTTTTTGCACATAATAGATCAATTCTCTGCCTATCAAAGCAATAACTGCCGTCACTATAGCCAGCAATGGATACCAGAAACTCGCAACAGCCAAGGCTGTAATGAAAAATCCAAAGTAGATAACCTGCTTGCCATGAGTCTTCACAGCTTGTTCTGGCATTATTCCTTGAACCTTCTGTGTAAAGCCAATCAGAAATGGCAAAACAATCGGTGCTATATGCATCTCGCCAATTGAAAAGATCGGATACCAGCTAAACGGTGATGGTAGTTCACTGCTTGGCAGCAAAACAAACATCGGCAGCAACCAAATTCTTTGTAACACATACTGCCCAATCGGCTGTCCTCGCTTTGATAACGTTAATTGAGGTGAAGCAATTTTCGCGCCATTATTTCGAATCATAAACCCTTCCGCAATCAACAAAATACCTAACAAAATTACTAACGTAGGATAGATTGATCCGTCTAACTGCTCAAAATAATGATGGAATAAAGGCACTTCAAGTCGTTGTTCAACTAGAAAAAACAAAATAAAACATGTCAATGAAATGGTATACGTTGGTGCCAACAGACGGACATTCGTTGTCAAAGCTAAAAGAATCATCATGACTGCCATCACTATAATCGACGCTGTTGGAATAACTAGTCCCGTTCCAAGTGTAATAACAGAAAGAATCAAGCCCCATAAAAGTCCTTGTGGCAGTAACATTCTCATCTCAGTCAAACTATCAAATACTTTTGTCGTAAAATCCCGTCTTTCACGCTTCACACGATAAAATCCAATCATCCAGCAAAGAAGAAAAGAAACGTAAAACAACGGATGTAAAAAAAGTTTCCCAACTCCTGCTAAACACGCTATTAGCCATTCTATAATCAAAGAATCCCACCACCTTGTAAATTTCTTTCGGTCAACGCGCTCCTTCTATTTTACCAAAGATGTTGGAAATTAGGTAGTCGGTGGGAGTACATGCATTTAGGATTATCAAAGATTTTACAATCAACGTTCGGCATTAATAAAAAAAGAAGCAACCGCCCCCAAGGTAGTTACTTCCTAAAAAACATCGTTTCCTTGATCCGCAGTACTCAGTCTCTTAATCTTCAATGGCAAAATTATTGACTTAGGGATAATCGTGCTACATATTTAATCGCCGTTAGCAACTGAACATCGTTTTTGTCATCTTTAATTTTTTCGAGAATACGCATTTCTAACTGTTGGGCTGTTTTGCGATCTAATTTTCCCGTTACTTCTAGGCCTTCTACCCGCTGAAAGGCTTTAACCGCCAGTTCAGTTCTGTCATCATAATAACCATCTTCTCTTCCTGTTTCAAAGCCTAATCCTTTCAGCATCGTCTGCGCATATTGGATTTGTTCATCATTCATATCCCGTTCCAGTGTTTTTTCAACCGTTAATGGATGAACATTAAAGAAAGCAGGCTGCTGCACCTGGAGTGTTGGTTGAATTCCCTTTTGATGAATCCAATTCCCCTTCGGTGTCAGCCATTTATAAAGCGTCAGCTTAATATTACTGCCATCCCCCATTTCCACAGCCTGCTGAACAGTCCCCTTGCCAAAGGTTGTCTCACCAATCAATGGATACTCGCCAGCCTCCTGAAGAGCACCTGCTAAAATTTCCGAAGCCGAAGCACTCCCTCCATCCGTTAATACCGCAATCGGATACTGTTTTGCTTCCTTTAAATCTGTATAAAAAGCCTGTGTGTCGCCATTCCGTTGTGCAATCTTCATAAACGGCTGATCCTTTGTAACCAATTCACCAAGTATGCCTTGAACGCTCGAAAGCAAGCCACCTGGATTGCCTCGTACATCAATGACAAGCCCCTCAATTCCTTCTGACTCCAGTTTATTTAATTGTTCAATAAAATCCTTGGCCGTATTTTCTGAAAAAGACGTCAACTCCATATAGCCAATGCTTTTCCCGGCTTCTTTTTTAATTGATGAAAAAACGGTATCTAGCGGAATTTCTGAGCGAACAATCGTAAAGGTGATAGGGTTGCTAATTCCTGCTCGTTTAATTTCCAGCTTTACTTTTGTTCCCTTTTCACCGCGGATTTTTAAACGAGTGTCATACAAATCCAATCCTTCTACACTTTCTCCATCCACCTTTATAATCTGATCCTTAGGCTTTAATCCAGCCTTTTCAGCTGGAGAATCTTTATACGGAGACACAATAATAACCTTCCCATTCTCCATGCCAATTTCCGTACCAATTCCTTCGAAGGATGAATCAAGCGTTTCACTGAATTGCTTTGCCGTCTCCTTGTCCATATAAACAGAATACGGATCCTTTAAAGTGGCAACCATCCCTTGAATCGCACCCTCAATGAGCTGATCGCCATCCACCTTTTCCACATATTGATTAATAATTAACGAATAAGCTTGTTCAACTTTTTCCCATTCAGCTGCCTCGTTTTTACTACGCTCTTCCTGTCACTGCATCAGCATCCTTTAGACTTGTCCCATACACACCAGCAACAAGTCCAATCATAATGGAAACGACAATCGCGAGTGAAAATGTCCATTTTTTCTCCATCGTATTCCCCTTTTCTGCCCTCATATGTAGTTCACTATATGAGATGCTACGGAGAATTATGATGAAAGCATAAGTTGCTTTCTAAAATGAACATTTATTCGAAATGGACAGATTTACTTCGAAAATTTTGTTTTATCTACGAAAATGGCCATTTATCTGCGAATTTCTTCATTTATCGATTATTCGACAAATAACACGAAAAAGGAGCTGTCCGATTTAAAGACAGCTCCTTTTTATTAATAAGATACAAAGTTTAACGGATTCACAGCATTTGATTTAGATACATTCCAAGGCCCTTTATGTACTTCAAAATGTAAATGCTGACCATAAGAACGACCTGTGTTACCCATGTAGCCAATTTGTTCACCTTTTGCGACTACTTGTCCTGAGCTAGCTTGTCGAGAGCTCAAATGTGCATAGACAGTCGTATACAATTGACCACCAATAGAGTGCGTAATGAAAATAACATTACCATATGAATCAGAGTAATAAGAACGGCTCACTACACCATCTGCAGCAGCAACAATTGGTACTGTTCCGCCTGCAGCAATATCAATACCTGCATGTTGCTTGTTCCAACGTGGTCCCATTTGAGAGGTCACCACTCCTGCTGACGGACGTGTAAAGGTACCTGATGAAACAGGAGGAACAGTCTGTACAGATGGAGATGAAGATGAAGATGATGTTGTCGATGACGAAGATGAAGATGAACTGCTACGTTCCGCTGCAGCTTTAGCTTCGGCTGCTTTAGCTTCCGCTTCTCTACGCTTCGCCTCTTCTGCTGCTCTTTTACGTGCAGCTTCTAATTCTGCTAGACGATTTTCTTCTAAATTAATAGCCTCTTGAATAGCTGTTTCTTGAGCAGCTAAATTCGCTTGCTCCTCTTCAAGACTTACTTTATACTCTTCTGCATGTTCTTTTTGTTCTTTAATTTTTTCCATTAAAGCCGCTTTTTGTTGCTTTTGCTGACTTTGCTGAGCTTCCATTTCTTCTAACTCAGCTTTCATAGCTTCTAAGTTTGCTAGTTTTTCCTTAACAGCTGCTTGCTTCACTTCAAGATCTTTCTTATCTTGTTCATGCTGCTCTAAAATTTCACGGTCTGCCTCAGCAATGGTGGCAACTGCAGCCAAACGATTAAACAAATCAGTAAAATCTGCCGAACCAAATAACACTTCTAAATAATTAATGCTTCCCCCTGACTCTTGGAAGGAAACGGCCCGCTCTTTTAAAATTTCGTCTCGTGCAGCAATTCGTTCTTTTAATAAATCAATTTCTACTTGTAATGCTTTGATTTCTTCATTTGTTTTTTTGATTTCTTTATTTTTTTGCTCGATTTTCTCTATCGTTGTTTGCAATTTTTCAGAGATATCTACTAATTGTTCTTCTACTGTTAACTGCTTTTCTTGCAATTTATTGATTTTTTCCTCTGTTTCATTTAAATCCACTTTTACATCAGATTGCTGTTCTTGAATTTTGTCTTTCTTTTGATTCAAATCAGAAAGATCTTCCGCATATGCTGTCGGAATCGTCATTACACTACTAATCCCAAGAGCAAGCACAGCATGGAGCGCGATGAGTTTCTTCTTCATCTACTGCATTCCCCTTTCTTTTCCCGACACCTGGTTTAGGTCAGGCTTCTCTATCTATTCGGCTGAAAAAAGAAGATTTAACAAGCCTTATACTTTCAAAAACTTTCTAACAGACATTAAACTTCCCCACATACCAATGACCGCTCCGATTAAGAGCATAATTAAAGATACTTGGAAAATAAATGTACCTGCTGGTAGCAATTCAACAAACTTCACCGTAATTTGCGGTGCTGCATAGTCATATAACTTCGAATACAGCGAAGCAATGAGCGCAATAGGAATGATAGAACCTAGAATACCTAACCATAATCCTTCTAGGAAAAACGGCCAGCGAATAAAGGAGTTCGTCGCTCCTACTAATCTCATAATTTCAATTTCTCTACGTCTCGCAACAATCGTTATTTTAATCGTATTAGAGATTAAGAACATCGCTGTAAAAAGAAGACCTACAATTAACACAATCCCTATGTTTCGAGATACTTTTACAAAATTAAATAATGTTTCAACATAGCCTTGTCCATATTTGACACTTTGAACGTATTCTATTTTTTCAATTTCTTTAGCGACTTTTATAACATCCTCTGGCGTCTTTGTTTTAATCACAAATGCATCACGCAGTGGATTATCTTGTTCAAATGGTTGGAAGACCTCACCATTTTCACCTAAATCATCAATTAAATTATCAAGCTCATTCTCTTTATTTGAAAATACGACTGTATCCACTTCAGAAATAGCTTCAATTTTATGACCAATGGCTGTTTTCGTCTTAGAATCAGCCGCGTTGTCTACATATACTTTCATTTCGACATCATTCTGCACATTATCAGCAATATGATTTAAATTCATCATAATAACCAAAAATACACCGACCAACAATAACGTGACAGTTACCGCACTAATAGAGGCAAACGTCATCCAGCCATTTCGGGCAATGCTTTTAAAGCTCTCACGGAAATGACGTCGTAGCGTATTAATTTTCATAACCGTACTCCCCTCGCTGCTCATCACGAACAATTCTGCCGCCTTCAATCGCAATGACACGATGCTTCATATTGTTCACGATGTCTCTGTTATGCGTTGCCATCAAGAGTGTCGTTCCTCGTCGATTAATCTCTTCAAAGATGTTCATAATATCCCATGACGTTTCCGGATCAAGATTCCCTGTTGGCTCATCGGCAATCACCACTTTTGGGTCATTAACAATCGAGCGGGCAATCGCCACACGTTGCTGCTCTCCACCAGAAAGTTCGGTTGGTAGCATCCTTGCTTTACTCTTAATCCCTACAAGATCCAACACTTCCATGACGCGCTGTTTAATTTCAGAAGGATGCTTCTCGATCACTTCCATCGCATAAGCTACATTTTCAAACACTGTATATTTATCTAGTAATTTAAAATCTTGGAATACCATACCAATATTGCGGCGGAACAGAGGCACTTTCGAATTGCGAATGCTAGGAAGGCTAATACCATTAACAATAATATTTCCTTTAGAAGGCTTTTCTTCACGATACATCATCTTAATAAATGTTGATTTACCTGCACCACTCGGCCCTACAACATAAACAAATTCGCCGGGCTTAATTTTTACATTTATGCTATTTAACGCAATTACACCATTCGGATATGTCTTAGACACATCGATCATTTCAATCATAAAAATTAACCACCTAATCACCTTTTAAATTCTAATCTATTATGCCATTTTTCGACAAAAAAACAACATATATACTAATTCCTTTGAGTACTAACACATTATATCATCAAACTTTGACAAATTAATCAAGAATATATTACAGTTTGATTTCAATGCGCATATCAAATATTAAGATTTTTAATGCGCATACAAAAAGGATATGCCTGTGAAGACATATCCTAATCTAGCATATAAAAAATACCTGACCTCTTTTTTGAAAGAGTCAGGCATTTCTTTACTTTTTAGTAGCTAACCATTCAGACATTTGAGCGGTTTCGCTTTCATCTAATAATCCACCAGGCATACCGCCTTTACCCTCTTTTAATAATTGTTGCGATTTCATCCTCAGATAATCTTGTACCAACTTTTGTTAAATCAGGAGCACCGCCACCTGCTAAATCTTGCTCCATGACAAGCAGAACATTTATTTTCATATAATTTCGCAGCGTCTCCAGCATCGGCTGTTGTTGTTTCATTTCCCTCGTTTGTAGTAGTATCTTTTTCGGCGTTGTCATCAGCTCCACCACAAGCAGCTAATACTAGTGAAGTTCCCATTAATAATGCCAATAATTTCTTTTTCATCATTGTCCCCCTAACCAAGAAAATTTTACCTCTTTTTCCATTATAACAAGTTTATTGTAGTTTGAAACCCTCTCCAAGGACTTCGGTAGCATCTGTTACAATCACAAATGCTCTTAGAATCAACAAGTTTCACTAATTGTTTTAATTTAGTGAATTCAGACTGTTGCACCACACATAGTAAAATTGGACGAATGTCGTCTGTATAGCCCCCAAACCCTGATAGTCTCGTAACACCGCGATCTAGCTCATGTAAGATAGCATGCCTCACCTCGGATTCCTTATTCGTGATAATTAGAGTCAACTTTGAACGAGGGAATCCAATCTGCACAAGATCAATGGTCTTACTTGTGGCATATAAACTAATTAATGCATACAACCCTTTTTCAATATCAAATACAAGAGCCGCACTCAACACAATGAGTCCATCAATCACTGCCACACAGATCCCTAATGACCAATGTGTATATTTATGAATAATTTGTGCCGCTAAATCTGTCCCTCCCGTTGATGCTTTACCTCGAAACACAATACCGAGTCCAATTCCAACCATAATTCCGCCACAAATCGCTCCAAGTAAGGCATCATTTGTCCAAGGAGCCCAATTTCGAGTTAAAAAAACAACAAACGGCAAAAATATCGTGCCAACAAGAGTTTTCACGCCAAACTGCATCCCTAGCACTAATAAACCTGCAATAAAAAGCGGAATATTAAATGCCCATTGCACAAAAGCTGGTTCCAGTCCAAGCGTTTGTGACAGAATCGTACTAATTCCGCTCACTCCACCTGAAGCAATTTGATTAGGCAATAAAAATACATTAAAAGCAATGGCCACTAAAGCCGAGCCAATTAAAACAAAACTATATTCGATTAATTTTGCAATGAGTGGATGCTTTGGTTTATGCTTTCGCTTTCTCATGCTAGTGTCCCCCTCGGTTGTTGAAAAATGTTATTTTACTTTATGAATTAGTATTTAACCGAAAGTGGTATAGCATCCGCCTTCTACTGCTGATTATATGGAGGCCCAATTTGAATTCGCATGATTTTTAACGAAATCGAGTAGATCCTAGGACTGCATGTCAATTGGCGGGATTTTTTCGTATTTTGGCGGGATAAAACTTAAAACTGACGGGATTATCGCATAATTCGGCGGGAATATAGAATAAATCGGCGGGATTTCTCTATTTTGAACCTTCAAAACAAAAAAGCTGATTCCAAAAGGCACACACCTTTTAAAATCAGCTTAAAAAACTTATAATTTTGAACGCAAGTAAGCGTCGATAAACATATCGATATCCCCGTCCATTACCGCTTGAACGTTACCTGTTTCAGTCGACGTACGGTGGTCCTTCACCATGGAATATGGATGGAACACGTAGGAACGGATTTGGCTTCCCCAGCCAATTTCCTTTTGTTCACCACGAATTTCATCTAATTCCGCTTGTTGTTGCTCTAATTCACGTTGATATAATTTCGCTTTCAGCATGTTCATCGCTGTGCACGGTTTTTAATTTGCGAACGCTCCGATTGACACGTTACAACAACTCCTGTTGGAATATGAGTAATCCGCACCGCTGAGTCTGTCGTATTAATATGCTGACCACCAGCACCCGTTGCACGATACGTATCAATTTTTAAATCTTCCGTACGAATATCAACTTCAATAGTATCATCGAATTCTGGCATGACTTCACAAGAAACGAAAGAAGTGTGGCGACGACCTGATGAATCGAAAGGAGAAATACGCACTAAACGATGCACGCCTTTTTCCGCTTTCAAATAGCCATATGCATTATGTCCTTTAAAAAGCAATGTAACACTTTTAATTCCAGCTTCATCACCTGGTAAATAATCAAGTGTTTCTACTTTAAATCCTTTTTTCTCGCCCCATCTTGTATACATACGAAGCAGCATGGAACCCCAATCCTGTGACTCTGTTCCACCTGCACCAGGATGCAATTCTAAAATGGCATTATTTTTATCATATTCTTCACTTAATAAAAGCTGAAGCTCAAAGTCATTCATTTTTTGCACAAGAGCTCGTAATTTCTTCTTCCAGCTCCGCCTGTAATTCCTCATCGCTTTCTTCTTTAACAAGCTCATATGTGAAATCCAGATTTTCATATGCTTCTGTCATTTCAGCTAATTGATTGACCGATTCCTTTAACGCATTCGCTTCATTAATGACCGTTTGCGCTTTTTGCTGATCATTCCAAAAGTCTGGATGTGTCATCTCATTTTCAAGCTGTGCAATTCGTGCCTCTTTTTCATCTAAGTCAAAGAGACCCCCTAAAGTCCGCTAATCGCTTAGCTGTATTCTCAAGATTATGTCTAATTTCTGCTAAATCCATTTTCTTCACCTCATATGATTTTAATCAAACGTATAGATCTTCCTCATAAAACTATATGAAAAAAACACAAGATACGCAAATAAAAAATGAAAAGAGGCACCCATTATGGTCCTCTTTTCTATCTGCACTTATACTAAATTTCCATGACAGTTTTTATATTTCTTACCGCTTCCGCATGGACAAAGAGCATTCCGTCCCACATCCTCTTGCTTACGAGCCGGCTGCTTTTTCACCTTGCCGCCTTCTTCTTCTTTCGGGTTAACGGCTTGGCCTTTCATCACTTCTTGACGCTCTAAATTGTTGCGGATTTCCGCTTTCATCATATAACGAGTCACATCATCTTCCATCGCAGCAACCATCTCTTCGAACATCGCAAATCCTTCTTGTTGATATTCACGAAGCGGATCAATTTGACCATATGCACGAAGGTGAATCCCTTGACGCAATTGATCCATCGCATCGATATGATCCATCCACTTACTATCCACTGCACGAAGCACGATTACTTTTTCAAACTCACGCATTTGCTCAGGAAGCAATTCCGTTTCTCTTTGCATCATAACGCTCTATCACCTTTGCATAAATCAACTCAAATAATTCCTCTGCATTTTTATCAGCAAAATCCACCGCCTTCAATACACCCTCGGCAAGTAGATTGCCATTCACATAGTCAAGTAGACCTTGTATATTCCACTCCGTTTCATCACCTACTGGAGCAAAGCCAGCAATATTTCGTTCAATAGAAGAAGACATCATTTTCTCAACAATTTCACGAAGGTTTTCACTTTCTAACACATCAAAACGTTGTTTATAAATAATTTCCCGTTGCTGACGTAATACATCGTCATATTGCAATAATTGTTTACGCGCATCAAAGTTATTACCTTCCACTCGTTTTTGCGCAGATTCAACCGCTTTGGAGACCATTTTACTTTGGATTGGCTGTGTATCATCCATGCCAAGGCGAGACATCATGGCCTTCATATTATCTGAACCGAAACGACGCATCAGCTCATCTTCCATCGAAAGATAAAATTGCGTAATCCCTGGGTCTCCTTGACGTCCAGAACGTCCGCGAAGCTGATTATCGATTCGACGGCTCTCATGACGCTCTGTACCAAGCACCGCAAGACCACCAATCTCTCTCACACCTTCACCAAGCTTAATATCGGTACCACGCCCTGCCATGTTCGTCGCGATGGTAACCGCACCTTGATTACCGGCATTCGCAATAATTTCTGCTTCTCGCTCATGATTTTTCGCATTCAATACATCATGACGAATTCCTTTTTTAGCTAAATATTTCGAAATAATTTCCGATGTTTCGATAGCTACCGTACCAACAAGCACCGGCTGTCCCTTTTTATTGCGCTGCGCAATTTCTTCTACAACCGCACGGAACTTTCCATCCATCGACGCATAAATTAAATCCGCACGGTCATCTCGAATAATGTCGCGATTCGTTGGAATGACAATAACATTCATATTATAAATATTGCGGAATTCCTCTTCCTCCGTTTTCGCGGTACCAGTCATCCCAGACAATTTCTCATACATCCGGAAGTAGTTTTGGAACGTAACCGTTGCTAGCGTCATACTTTCATTTTGAATATCGACGCCTTCTTTTGCTTCAATCGCCTGATGAAGTCCATCACTATAACGACGTCCCTTCATCAAACGGCCAGTAAATTGGTCAACAATCACAATTTCACCATCTTGAACCACATAATCGACATCCTTATGCATCGTAGCATGTGCCTTTAACGCTTGATTAATATGATGATTAAGCGACACATGAGTAATATCAAATAAATTATCGATATTAAATCCTCGTTCCGCTGAATTGATTCCTTCTTCCGTTAGCTGTACACCTTTTGTCTTTTCATCATACGTATAATGAATATCTTTTTGTAACGTACGGACAAACGCATTGGCTTGAATGTATAATTGCGCCGATTTTTGCGCAGAACCCGAAATAATCAATGGTGTTCTCGCTTCATCAATTAAAATCGAGTCGACCTCATCGATTACGGCATAATGCAGTGGTCGCTGCACCATTTGTTCTTTATACAGAACCATATTGTCACGTAAATAGTCAAATCCAAGCTCATTATTTGTGCTATATGTAATATCTGCATAATACGCAGCTTGCTTCTCTTCTTTTGACATACTATTCAAATTCAAACCGACTGTTAACCCCATAAATTCATAGAGCTTACCCATTTCTGTCGCATCACGATGTGCCAAATATTCATTGACGGTTACCACATGAACGCCCTTGCCTGTCAATGCATTCAAATAAACCGGTAGCGTAGAAGTTAAGGTTTTCCCTTCCCCCGTCTTCATCTCGGCAATATTCCCATCATGAAGGGCCGCTCCCCCCATTAATTGCACGCGGAATGGAAACATCCCAAGCGCCCGCTTAGCGCCTTCACGTACAGCCGCAAATGCTTCTACAAGCAAATCATCGACTGTTTCCCCATTTTGATAGCGCTCTTTAAACTCTGCTGTTTTCTCGCGCAATTGCTCATCCGTTAAAGCTTCCATCTGCGGTGCCAAAGCTTCAATTTGATCAGCCGTTTTCTCCAAACGCTTAATCTCACGCTTATTCGGATCAAACACTTTGTTCAATATATTAAGCATTCAAAAACGCTCCTCTTTTTAAAATAAAGTAAGCCGAAAACCAACCTTTTACAAAAACTAAACTACTATTAATCTTACCACTTCTATTCTACACGTACAACTTCATGTAACTGTAAAATCAATGGCGTAACGACTCAAATATTTCACACATTTCCATGGAGACTCCTGTTGATTATTGATAAAATAGGAAATAGGCTGTAATATAAATAATGAACGTTTTTTGATACAGTATGCTAATTCAAGTGTTAGGGCTAACGTATTAACGGTCTGCGCCCTACAAATCAATTCATATCTAGACTACTGATTATTTTTTTCGATACTCTAATGTTTATAGATGCGGAACAAACCCCTTACATCTGAGTCCGTTCCCAGAAAATGTTTTAGGATGTGGTTAACTTATGATCGGCGAGCGCGTTAAAAAGCTTCGTGAAGAAAAGAAAATGTCAATGACCGAATTAGCTGAGAGAGCTGGAGTCGCAAAATCCTATTTAAGCTCACTTGAACGAAATTTACAAACAAACCCTTCAATCCAATTTCTCGAAAAAATAGCTGTTGTCCTCGGCGTTCCCGTTGATGTGCTCCTTTTTGATGAACTGAAACGAGACACTCTTGATTCAGAATGGGTCAAAATCGTAGAAGAGGCGATGAAATCAGGCGTATCTAAACAGCAATTTAGAGAATTTATTGAATTTAATAAATGGAAGATTAGCAAAGAAGAGTAGTTTATCTTAGCCTGCGCGCGAGACAAAAAAGACCAGAAAAGAAATCATCTCTTGATTTTTTCTGGTCCAGTTATTCATCTATCTTTCTCTCTACAGTTGTCTCAACTAATTGGTTCGTAGTGACCGCTTCATTCAAAAAAAGACTAATCGCTTCTTTTTGAATGCCCTTATTTCGTGCCTCAGTAATTAATTGTACCCATTCTTGATCTAACTCCTCTTTCTCCACATCTTCCCCCCCTAAAGCACTACCTAATATTCCAAGTCATTAGTTAGAGGCTACCTAAGACCTGTGCCTTTTCTATCTATTTTTCTAGAAAAGTGCTAAAACAAACTCATCTGAAGTAATTCTTTATACTAAATAATACACCAACATTTTACATTTTCCTGTCACGTAGTAACGAAATTTTCTAAAAATTTTTCTACAAACTTCGCAAACCATCAGTTCTTTCATAAGCTTCTATAGCTTGTCTTTTATAATACAGTGGCTGATAAATCTGTTGCTGCACAACGGCATTAAATGCCCTCTGCCCTGTTAGATCTTTGCTGCAATACGGACATACCCAACTTCCCTGATTGCAACTACTATATGAAGACCTATGACATCTATAGCAAATCTTTTGATACAATCGACTCAGCCACCTTTCACTTATCCTACAATCTATTCATCCGATGTAAAGTTCTTAACAATGAGCAATACACTAAGTATAAGTCTATTTTCATAAATTTGGAAATAATAACAACTATCATTTTATAAGAGAAATAGTGACTTTTCGTTTTTATTCAACAGTTTACTCTTATATTCTCATTTTTCTGAATTTTTCAATTAAATCTAGTATGCATTGAAAATAGTTTAAATAAGAAGCACAAAAAGAGCTACTGATACATTCATCAGTAACTCTCTTGTTTTCGCTCTTTGTTCAGTTTGGTTCAATTAATCCGTAACGACCATCTTTACGACGGTAGACAACATTTGTTGTATTTGTTTCAGCGTTTGTATATACGAAGAAACTGTGACCTAGCATGTTCATTTGTAGAATCGCTTCTTCACTATCCATTGGTTTTAAGTCGAAGCGTTTATTACGAACCACTTCAAGTTCTTCTTCTACTTCTTGAGTAGCTGCATCTTGAGCTGTAGTAAATACTTCACCAGCGGCTCCATTAAAGCGTGACTTACGATTAATTTTTGTCTTATGTTTACGAATTTGGCGCTCTAGTTTATCAACAATTAAATCAATCGCTGCATACATGTCAGCGTTTTCTTCTTCGGCGCGAAGAACCAAATTCGGCATTGGAATTGTCACTTCTACCTTAGATGTATTAGTAGTACGTACCTTCAAGTTCACGGATGCGTTTGCATCTGGAGTGTTACTAAAATAACGTTCAAGCTTACTTAGTTTTTTCTCTACGTATTCACGAATTGCTGGAGTTACCTCGATGTTTTCACCACGTACGTTGTAGTTCATAAGAAAGTCCTCCTTTGTTAAGGCTTTACAACCACTTCCAAAATCCCTCTTAGATCCACTAAACACATATCGGATTTAGGAAGAACTGATTGGAATTGGAGAGAAAGGAATGTTTCCTTCTCTAATGCTAGTATATCAGATTTTTCTGACAAATGAAATTAAAAGCATGAAAAAAGACCGCTTAAAATGAAAGCGGTCACAGGATTGTCATAGATAGGAGAGCTTGTAAAAAATCGTTGCTCTCCTATTTTCGTTTATCATAAAAGATTCCATCAACAGCTAGCGATTCATAAGGATTCGTATATTTTTGATTTGATTCTTTTTTCATATGAAGCTGTTTGAGATCTTGCTGAATTTCTAGTTTTTGTTTTTGTAGTAGTTGTTTCAACTTGTTGATTAAGTTCTACTAATTGCTTTCCTAACTCTTTTTCTTGTTGAGAAAATGGAGGTTGAATCGACTTCAAAAGTTCTTCTCGTTGATCTAATAAACTTTGAATCTTTTCAATTCGCACATCACGATCAAGTTTATCTTGTTGCAAAAGCTCAATTAATTGATTCGTTACTTCATAGAATGCTTGAATCGCTTCCATTAAGCTTGACCACTATGTCGCAAATTGTTGTTGTCGATTCAATTGAATCGCTTCCTTCCACGTATCACGAAGCTCTGTTACAAAGCCTTCTACTTCTTCTAAAATAGCAAGATCACTTTTTACATTTGCTTCTACTAATCGACGATGTAAATAATCATACATCACCATTAATTCATTTGAAACCTTATACATCCATATTTAACGTCACCATAAATTCATGAATGATATTTTGTGCTTTAATTAAGTTTGTATTTTTTGTCTTCTACATTTCCATCATTAATGGCTTTTTTAGCAAGCGTAATAAACTTTAAGCAGCCATTATAAAGCATTAACGTTAGTTCTCCTGGTGATGCTGTGTTAACTGAGTTTTGTTGATAGGATTGATATGGATTATTCATTGCCATGATTTAATCATCCTTTCTATTGTTCCTTAACTAGTAAAATAAGAAGCATAAAGATGCACTTTGGCTATTCGCCTTATTAATAGCCTGTTTCCATTGCTGTGAATTGTTTATAGTAACGATTTTCAAGATCTATCATTCGTTCTTCAAAAGCTGAAATTTTATCTTCATAATCATCTAATAGTCTCCCTAATGTAAATGTATTATTAACAGATGATGCTGTTTTACCAGCTTTCTCACCTGATGTCTGTCATGGCTGATCTTAAATCTGCTCTTAATCTTCTAGCAATACCCTTGTTCACCAAGATCTGTGTATACTTTCCATCAGCGTCCTTTTCTCCATCAGCCATAAATAAGTTATAAATTCCATTAGGATCTTCTGCAATCGCTGCACGAAGTTTTTCTTCATCGATTTCTAGCTTTCCGCCATCTAGATAATTATTAGTTGTAGCAATACCAATTTTAGCCAAATTATCAAAAGATGTATCATTAACAGATGTATAAATCGATGTTCTCATTTTCGTAAGCAGACTACTCAATGTTGAATCATTGCGTAAAGTTCCTTTTTTTGCTATATTCTCCCACTTTTTAATTTCATCTTCTGACAATGCTTCCTTTTGCAGCATCTGTTAACGGAGCATAATCACTTATTTTTCTTTTCAGAAATTTTTCTGAGATATTAGCAATTAATCCATTATAGCTATCGACAAATTTCTTAATTGTGTCATAGATGGCATCTACATCTGGTGTTGAAGAAAAAGTAACTGGATCTTGTCAGTTTCTTTTTTAAGCGTAATTTCGGCTCCATTGATGGTGAACGTATTGGAAGATCTTTCAATATCTAGACCATTATAGGTTAACATTAGCATTTTTCCCTGCTGTTTCCAACTGTAGCCTCATACTAGTTGCTCACCATATTCAATACCTTTAAAAAAGTTCCATCTGTATTAACATCTTCATAATACCAGTAATATTATTAGCATTCAGTAAATGAGTTCCCGTCAATAATAATTTCAGATCTCACTCTTTACATCTCCTGTATTTTTAGCTGTAATAGAAAATTTTTGTGTAGTCTTCATCAAAAAAAACAGTAACTCCTGAATCAGCATTAATTTTATTAATCACACTTTCTAATGTATCGTCTCTTAATTTAAGAGTATATACTTATCTATTGCAGCATGTTCCATCAGCATTTATGCTATTGTCAAATCCACCATCTTTATTAATTGCTTTAATTGTAATCGTTTGTGCATCTGTACCTAATTCTATTCCATCTAGTGTTTGTTGAATCATCTTATATTTGCTATTGTCTGTACTAATCATCGTTGCTGCACTTGCAAGATTAGTTACTTCTTAATCGTCCCTGAAAAATCACTCGTTGAATTCACATTTTTAACCGAAACCACATCACATTAGAAACCGTTACTGTTTTTTTATTAAAAGAAGCTTGTTTACCAATTCCATCTCAAAAATAAGTGTATCTAATTCTGATAAGGCCGTATTCATCGTCCGATAATCATCACGTTGCCATTCGGTGTAGGTTTTCTTTTGATGAATCTTATCTAATGGATTCGTTCTGCTTTCATTAAATTCGTAACAATTTCATCAATGTCCATTCCACTTGCTAGACCACTAATTCGCATTACCATACGAATCACCTTCTTGCTTTTATATTTTTTTATCCACCATAATACCGACAAATTCAAGCATGGTTGCATAAATATCCAATAGTTTTTTCGAAGGAATCTCTTTAATCGTTTCATCCGTTTGATCATCAATTACTTTGACATAATACTCATTTAACTTCTCATGATACTCAAAATGAATAGAAGTATGTGTAGGTTGTAGGAATTGATTTAACCCTTCTACCATCTCTTGAATCTTTTCTTTACTAGCTTTTTGCTTGATCATTTTGAGTCTGCTCAGTTTTCTCCATAGATTCAGCTTGATTCTGTTCTATCTTTTTTACATGCTCTGTTTGATATATGATTTATTTCCTCTGAGATTAGTCGTTCTAAGTTGTGGGGAAATACTATGTGTAGAAATACGCTCTAGCATCACACTCGCCTCCGATATCTGTTTATTACTTTTTATATCGGTAAAAATTGAGCTGTGTTAAGTAAATAACGTAAATCTATTACGTATATAAATTAATTAAGCATTCCTTTAATTTCACCAACAAGACCTAAGATATCAAGCCCTTTTTTCTCCTTATCTAACACTTCATTTGTTAAATCAATTAATTTTTTATCAACTTCTTTTACAAGCTTATATACTTTTGTAGAACCACGTTGATTAAAGCCCCGATGTTCGGTTAACTCAAGACCATTTTTAATTGCATCTTCCATAAAATCTTTGACCATTTTTTTATATTTACGCAAATTTTCAACAGATTGATTTTCCGCAAGCTTTTTGCCTTGCGTTTCAATTTCTGCTACTTTTTTCGTTAATCGATCATACGTTGTCTCATTTCGCTTCTGCCCCATAATCGATTGAAATTGAATCGAATCCTTAGCTACTTCTTCTGTTTATTGTATTTGTCCAAGTGTTGCTTTATTAATACGTTGAACGTCCATTTGTAATCACCTATAGATAATAGATTGAAAAAGGAGAGGAACCTCAAACCTCCCTCTCCTTTTTCTTAATATATTTATTGTAATCGATTATTTTAATAATTGTAACACGCCTTGAGGCATTTGATTCGCTTGTGCAAGCATCGCTTGAGCCGATTGAATCAAGAATATTATTTTTCGTATAATTTGTCATTTCTAAGTGCCATATCTAAATCACGAATACGTGATTCAGAAGCTGTTGTATTTTCCGCCATATATTTCAAGTTATCTACTGTATACTCTAAACGGTTTTGAACTGCCCCCATACGAGAACGTTCAGCTGAAACACGTTGAATCGCATCCTCAAAAACCGTAATAGCTGCTGCAGCTTTTTCATGAGTAGAAACATCAAGAGTATAATCTGTTAGTACATCAGTTGTTCCATTATTTGATTGTTTATCCTTTGTATACCAAACAGTTACTTTCTCACCATTTGATAATGTAATTTCCTGCTCTTCCATTTAATCTAGTGCTACTAATACCAATAGCTGCTGCTCTCATATTTTTAATTTCAAGTGATACAGTTTGACCTTGATTGGCACCAATTTGGAAAGTTGCGGATTTGTCAACTTTATCTCCATCTTCAAATTCTAAAGTAGCACTATCTGTTGTGCTAGTAAATTCAGTAGTTTGGAAACTTAAATCACTAATATCAAAATCTACTTTACTACCTTAATTCAAAACCTTTCTGCTCTACTACCTCTGAATAAGTTAAACCATCGTCTAATGATTTTTTTAGCATCAGCAACATACGAATCAGCTGGTATAGTTTCTTTTACTTCAAAAGAGACTGTACCTGCATCAATGGTAGTTCCAATGTTTGTTGCATCAAAAGTAAATTTCACATTATTCCCTAAGTCAGTTGCACCTGTATCATGTTAAGGTAACTTCATCACTTCCAGTTACTGACGTTCCATCTGCATATCTTGAAGCTGTGCTGTAACGATTGTATCATCTTCGATTATAAAAGATGTTCTACTTGTATCATTTGATGACATACTTTCTAAAGCGTCTTTGTCTAAATCAATTTGTACTCCATCTCCAGGATTACCAATTTGAATATTGGTAAGCTTTCCAGGAATATTTAGATCTGTTTGTGAGAAATCTTTACTATTTCCAGCATAGTCTATAATTCTCCAAGAATCTTCAAAGCTCACGTTTGCTGTTATAGTATTACCTGGAATTAAGACATTTCCATCAATAGCCAAGGAAATTTGTCCATTTCCTATATTAAAAGTCTTTTGTGAATTTAAATCACTTGCATCAATCAGCAACTGACACAGTTTCTGTTCCATGAGTAGCCACAATTTCTTTAGAAATATTTATTGCTAAAGGTGACATAAAAGTAGCATTCAGTAACACCTACTGCACCTTATGATTTGTAGCATTCCACAGGGCATTAAAATTAACTTCAACCTCAAGGTCACCTAACTTCAAAGTTTGAACACCGGAATCTTTACTAACAGGAAAATTAACAACAGAAGCTCCTGCTACTGGAGTATTTGTTGCATCTTTTAGAGTTAATTGTAAAAGTCTGATGTTCCGTCATATATCTGCCGCATCAGCTGTTGGTAGTATTTCAATAGAATACGGATCCATAATAATTGGAATCACCTTCTACTGTTACTGCTGAAATATATGACATTCGTTGCCCCACCATCTACCTTGGACTTTGTTTCAAAAGTATATTGTCCGTTATCAACTGGGGCAATATTATTAACATCTACATTTGTTAAAACATTCCCTGACCCATCTTTAACTAAATAGTCACTTGTTTTTGTAACATCAAAACTATATGGAGTATTACGTGTTAATGATGAATTTGGATCAATTGTAATGGCAGAATTCTCATTTGCATGATTTAGAGTATCAACACCGGTTATCAAATTAACATTTGTAACTACTGGACCGGTTTTCTTATCTAAAAATATCTGATATTCACCTTCAGCAAGATTAATATCATTGGTTTCACTAGCAATCATAGCTTCTACTGAAACATCACCTGTACCACCATCAGTTTTTTTGCAACAGTTTCCTCTAGCAATAGCTTTGATATTTATTATCTTCCCCGCCAAGATTATCAATTTCGACTTTATATTTTCCATTTTCAACTAATGAATTTTGATTCACTTGGAAAATCAGACAAATTAGCTGTTGTTGGACTAACAGTCTTTATATTTTTCGGTTCTCCAGTAAATCGCTAAATCCCCATTCAATAACTTCTTCGTATTAAATTCAGTCGTATTACCAATACGATTAATTTCATTCGTTAATTGGTTAATTTCTTGTTGAATCGCATCTCGGTCTACTTCTGTATTAGAATCATTCGCTGCTTGAACAGCTAATTCACGCATACGTTGTAAAATAGAATGAGTAGATGATAATGCTCCTTCTGCTGTTTGAACAAAGGAGACAGCATCTAACGTATTTCGCTCTGCCATATCAAGACCACGAATTTGTGAACGCATTTTTTCAGAGATTGCTAAACCTGCTGCATCATCTGCAGCACGGTTAATACGTAATCCAGATGAAAGCTTTTCTAAACTTTTTGCCGTAGTAGAATTGTTTACCGATAAATTTCTATAGGCATTTAATGCCGCAATATTATGATTAATTTTCATTTGTTACGCTCCTCTATGTTTTATTGATTTATTCTCATAATGCTAGATTCATAGGCTGCTACTTTTTTATTGATTTTTTGTGCCGGGTTTGGCGTCTTTTTCATTGCTGTATTCCAAGCTCCTGCAATTTCACCAATAATTTTAAGGACACCTTGAATTTTTTGTTTATCTTTTTTTAGATTTGCTTCTATTAATTCACTTGCCATAAAGTTATATAAAGTATCTAGTTGTTCAGCAATCGGACCTGCCTCATACTTTAAACCCACACCTAACCGATGGAGAATATCATTAGCCTTTTGTAGTTTTTTATTTGCTTCTATGTAATTTTTCTCATCAATCAAAACGATGGCTGATTCTAAGTTTTCCATTAATCCTTCATACAAAAGGGCTGTTAATTCTTGTGGTGTTTTGTTAAAAATAATTTCATTTGTAAGATATTCCACTTTTATATCTCCACCTTTTAACTTAGCTATTACTATTATCGGAGTTTAAATAAAAAGTTTTAATAACTTCGATCTAGTTCTTCTAATAAAATTAAAATTTCCGCAATGACCGCATATAACTGCGGCGGAATCGATTCACCAAGATCAATATTCAATAATGCACCAACTAAAGATGCATCTTCTTGCATTTGGATATTATTTTGTTTAGCAAGTTCTAAAATTTTTTGAGCAACATGCCCTGTACCGTGCGCAACAACTGTTGGCACGGCACCTTGCTTGTCATCATAGCGAATGACGGCTGCAGTAGGACCACCGATCTTTTTTTTCTTTTTTTGATTAACATATAGCGAATTCATCATATTGAAAAATCATATCCCTTTTCAGTAAAAGTAGGAGTTAATTCCACTTCCGTTTTTTCTTCCTCAACTGTGCTAGTCGTTTCTTTTTGTTCACGTAAAGGCTTTACACTCATCGTATTTAGGTTGTACCCAATCTCTTTAAAACGTTCTTGCGTGATTTCCGTTAACCCTGCTACTTTTTCATCTATTTTATCTTTATTACTTCTAAACGTTAGGCTCACATTTTTCTCAGAAGAAGATAGATGAACACCAATATCACCTAATTTTTTCGTTTCTAGAACAAAGTAGATGCTACAATTCTCCCAATCTACTTTTTCGCCATCCTTGCGAGAATTCACATAGACTTTGATATTTTCCACTTGCTTGTCCATTAAATAAGGAAGCTGGAAAAATAAATTTTGCATGCCTGAAGAATCTTGCTTATTTAAAAGCTGCTGACCTGTAATATTATTGAACAGCTTGCTCTACTTGCTGCATTTGCTGCGGCTTTAATCATCATTCTGCATCATTTTTAATAGCGCTGCTTTGACATTTTCCGTTTGCTGCTGGTCGACTGAGTCCCCTGACTTAGACACAAGTGAAAAGCCTGCATCATTTTCATGAGTTAACCCAAGCTTACGAATCGCTTCATACATTTGACGTGAGGATGACTCTTGACCAGAAAAAGGTTGAACAGCTTGTTCTAAGAGTCTTGGCGAGTTGCTTCGTTGAAGAAAAATCCTCTAAACCAAGTTGATCCGATACATAATGCTTCACTTTGACATCAGAAGGCTTGAAAATAATATTTTCAATATTTGCTTTTACTTCTTTGACCAATTTATTTGCTTCAGCAATTTCCCCTTTAGCGAGTAATTTCTTCGCTTCAGCTAACTGAGAGCTTGCGGACAGCAATTTCTTTTCAGTCGACATATCGGTATATAGAAGAAAATCACTTTTTAAAATCGCAGTGTCAAGCTTATGAATGGTTGATTCTAAGATTTGCTTCACATTTGCTTGCGGTATACGGTTTTCTAACATTTTTGACACATTATCAAGATTTCTAGTAATCTCTCGTTTCAGCTGTTTAAAATCAATTGCCATTTGTGATAGTTTTTTTGAAATTTCCGTAACCATCACATTTTGCGAATCCATTTTTAAGGTTTGAATCGCTTCATTAATCGCATATTGCTCTGCTTGTGATAACGTATTGTCATTTGTACTAGGCAGCTGACTCAAAGCATTTTGTTCAATTTTAGACAAGACATTAGAAATTTCTCGTCTTGCAGCGAGTTCTCGACCTTGTTCCTCTAATTGCTGTGCTTTCTGATGCGCTTGCTTTAGTTCTTCCGTATGTTCATTTGTAGGATGTTCCGCAATCATTGCGGCTGTTTTATCCAATACCTTTGCTAAGGATGGTTCTTTTTGTACATCTTTGATTAAATTTCGTACAGCCTCTTCAAAGTTTTTGTCTTGAGTAGCATTCATAGGTGCCTGTGAACTTGCAGAAGAAGTTTGTGCTGTTCAGCTTTCGGAACATTCATTGAAGTAACGGTTGATTCTTCTGTTGCTCCTAACGATTGTACAAGCTGATTGATATGACCATTTAATTGAATCCTCGCCTGTGCTACTAGACCAATTCCCTGAAGCTTTGTTGCTTCTTGGACTGCTTGTTGTAATTTATCAACTGCTTGCGGTGGCAATCCAGGTGTTTTCAACACTTCTTTCGTTTGTTCGATTGCTTTGGTTAAGTTCGGTTCTTGCGTCACTTTTTCTTTAAGCTGGTTAATGACTTCACTTGGTTTATTTGCCTGTCTACTTGGCCTGTTGTTCGATTTGTGTTAACGCATTCGTCAAGTTTACTCGTGCTTGGACACTTTGACCGGCTTGTTGCAATTTCGTTGTATCCTGTATTGCTTTTTCTAGTTGCTCCACTACTTTTGATGGTAGAGCTTGCACTTTTCACTGGCTTCTTTTACTTGATCAACAGCTCGGGTTAAATTCGGTTCTTGCGTCTACTTTTTCTTTCACTTGACGAATCACTTCACTTGGTTTCGTTTCTTCTACTTGAGCTTGTTGTTCGATTTGCGTTAGCGCATTGGTTAAATTTGCTCGCGCTTGCACACTTTGACCCGCTTGTTGCAATTTAGCTGTATCTTGCACTGCTTTTTCAAGTTGTTCTACTACTTTCGGTGGTAGGCTTGCGCTTTTTACTGCTTCCTTCACTTGATCAAGTGCTCGTGTTAGGTTCGGTTCTTGCGCTACTTTTTCTTTTACACTTCTCACAACCTCAACAGGACTTTTTGAACCTCCACTATTTGCTGTAGGCTCACTACTACTTATATTTGAACTTGCATTTTGCTTCTCAACAATAACTAAATTTTGAACAAGCTGTACTTTAGCATTCACAGATTGACCGGCTTGAGATAATCGTTTTGCCTGTGAAACACTGTTTTCTAGCGTTTTTTTACTCGCCTCATTTAGGCTTGTATTTTTCAAGAAATCTTCAACAATCTTAATCGCCTTCGCTACATCTGGTTCACGTTGAGCTTCTGTTCGAACAGTCGTAAGACTTTTTTCAGAAGTCATTGATGAAGAACGACTTGGTTGATACTCAACCCCAAGTTCATCTAAAACAGATAATAAGGATTGGGATAATGGCTTACCATTTAATGCTTCATGCACTGATTTTAAGGTAATATCGGAAATGACAATTTGTTTCTGTGCCATCATCCGTAACGTATCCATTTTTTGTTCAGTCGTGCCCTTTCCATTTGTTAAAAACTCTTTAACTGCACTTATGTTTTCCTTCGTAACCGTCATCCCTCGTAATGTAAAAGCTTTAATAGCCTCATTTACCTGAGAATCTGTATTTGGGGGAATACTTTGTTGTGATGAAGGAGTCGCTACACTTCTATCAGAAACCTTCACCGTATAGTTTCCTTCAGGCGTTTTACCTGTAATTTCAACAAAAACCTTTTCCTGTTCTGGAACCTTCCCTTCAAATGTAACGGTTGAAGTAGTTCCCTTCATAGATACAACAGCATCCTGATTATTTACTCTTTCTTTTACAGTCGCCTGAAGAACATCACCTACATTTGGCTGAGAAGAATTCGCTATTATATTTGATGTCATTATATGATTATTTTGAATTTGCATCTTAAACGCTCCCCGTTCTGATTAACCTACCTTTTTTATCGGCAGGAAACGAGGAATTTTCATGGGGAAATGGTGGGAATGGGGAGGAAATGATTGAATAGTTAAAGAAGTGAGAGCACAAAATACTACAATAATATAAACCTTTACTCTAGTAAGCCCTATCCTCCTCATTCAAAATAACAAAGGTGAAAATATGTATATTACAAAAGAAACGAATTAATCATTTTGTTATACATTCGTAAAGCCGATAGGAGCAATAACCGAGGCCATAAAAAAAGAACAAACGCTCACTTCTACTCAGAAATGTGATGCGTTCATTCTTGATATAAGTCTCAGATTGTCTGTTCCACTTTGACCTCTAAGAAGCCCTTTGAATGTGATGTATACCTACTTCCTCCTTACTTCATTTTTCAGGAGTAAGGATTTCCTGAACACTAAAGAAATCTGCTGCCATCATTAAAAGTAGCCAATCTCAAGATAAGTATAGAAACATTTCAACAACGATTTAAAAAGCTACAGTAACTTACTATTATTCGTTTAGACAAAAGTTTTTCTATTTCAGAACTTAGTGTATATTCATCTATTACTTGTTCTTCCC
>CAVWEP010000003.1:0-150000 GCA_963754185.1 uncultured Bacillaceae bacterium
TGCTTCTTCAAGTTCTGCATAAAGAGCTTCTAAGCTTTTTTGATCTTTTACAGCTTGGCTGTAAGCTGCTAAATAGCCTTCTGAACGAGTGATGTATTTTTCATATGATTTAATTTCATTTATATTTTGTCTTTTGCTGTTTTTGATAATTTTGATTTATTGATAGCAGCTTCAATCATCTTTTTGTGCTTTTTTTGCTCTTTCAATATAAACTTTAACTGTTTTTACAGCAGCTAGTTTAGCAGTAGACTTTAGCGTATTTGTCATAAGGTTTTTTCATTGCTGCTTTAGCATGCTTTAATTTGAGTCTGCAAGCTAGCTGCAGCCTCTGATTGTTGTACTGGAGCTACAGCAGCGAATGCTGATGCAGCAATAGCAGTTGCTGTTGCGATTTTAATTGCTTTCTTTTTTTCCATTTAGAAAGTAATCCCCCTTCAAATTATCTATCAGTATTGCGTTAGATCACCATATGCTCAATAAAGAGCAAACGAATCCAACGACTCACAAAAACTAATGACTTTAGAACTATCGATTTCTAATTAACTTATGTATGCTAGCCGATTCAAAACTAGTACACAATATACAAAAATGAACTATGGATATTTATCCAAATCATTCTTGTAAATCTATAATAATACAAGTTTTTCAGAATTTCTAGTCTTTTTTCACCCTTAAATGCATTTCAAATCCAAATTAAGTCAAAAACAATCAATATCTCATAATTACTTTTATAAAACAAGTAAATAGACTTAGTTCATAATATCTTCACAAAGAATTAATATTAGTTATTTATATAAATCAAATATCAATATAAATTTACTTTTTTCTATATCTAATATACCTTTTAAATAATGATTTAGAAATAATTCTATAGATTAACCCTAATAATATAGGTCATTTATAACTCATTTTAATTATTCTAAAATAACTAAAAAAGGACTACTAGCTATAAAGCTAGTGGTCCTTTTTTATTTCACATATTTATCCAAAACCGGCTTCATTTTATCTACAACAAGGTGACTTCCTCCACGTCCTTTTACGTCTTCGATCATCCAGGCCATGATTAAAGATGAACTTTTTGTGTCCATGGCGACGAACCAGCCATTTTCAGTGCCAGCCGAATTTTTGGCTAGCTTCAGTTCGGCGGTGCCGGTTTTACCAGCTAATTCTTTGTTCAAATCAGCTAGGCTGTGTGCACCTCCCTTTGGATGCTCGACGACTTGCTTGAGCATGTCGGTGAGTTGTCCCGCTTGTTTCGCTGAAATGACGTTTTTCTTCCATATAGCAGGTTTCATTTTTTCTTTTTCAATTAATACAGGTGTAATGATGTTTCCTTGATTTAAAAAGGCACTGTACGCAACGGTTAGATGCAGCGTACTCATTTGGATTTGGCCTTGACCGTAGCCGCTGTCTGCTAGGCGGCCTTCGCTGTTGATGTTGCCGATATTCGATTGCGGTAATCGGATAGTCAAACGGTAGCTTTTCTTCAAAGCCAAAGTCTTTCAGTCCGCTCGTGAATTTCCCCTTGCCGATTTCTAATGCTTTTTGGGCGAAATAGATGTTGTCGGAATAGATTAACGCTTTCTCCATATCAATCGGGATGCCAGGATTAGCCACACGGGTGATGGAGTGGTCCTTCCAATTCGACTTTTTCCATTGCATGCCTTGGATGTTGATGGCTTTCTTTGGATCAATGCCATTTTTTAAGGCAACAGCGGCCGTTATCCCTTTCATCGTTGATCCTGGTGTATAGACCGAGCTGAACCGATTGATTAATGGCTTGTCCGGATCGTCTTCAAGTGCTTTTTGTTCAGAGCTCGTTATCCCTAGTACATATTTATTCGGATCAAAGGACGGGCTTGATACGAGTGCCAGTGTTTTCCCTGTCTTTGGATCAATGGCAGCGGCTGATCCTGCTTCGTTATTGAATTGCTCATAGATGTCTTTTTGAAGCTCGGCATCAATTGTGAGTCTAATCGTCTCGCCTTCTTTTCCTTTGTCCTCGGCGATAACTTTTTCCGCTCCGTTTTCGGCATTGATATAAATTTTTGCTCCAGATTCACCCTTTAAACGGCTTTCTAAAATTTGTTCAAGGCCGCGTTTACCGATGATATCAGTGGCGCTGTAACCTTTGTTCTTCTTTAAGTCCTCTGCCGATACTTCACCGACATAGCCGATTAAATGGGCCGTTGCTTCGCCATATGGATAGACTCGTTCCTCCGCTTCGTTGACAGCTACACCTGGAATGTTCGCAAGTTGATTGATTGTATAGCTGTCAGTCGAATCGAGTTTTTTAATAGGGACAAGATAGCTCGGCTGTACCCACGATTGGTTGAGCTGCCCATTAATTTCTTCTGTTGATAGGTGTAAGAGGTTCGCAACTTGAGAGACAGTTGCCTCTGTTGTTTGTTCAGGAACGATGCCCACTTGCATAACCGTTCCATTCATCGCTAAACCGCGTTCATAGCGATCGACGATTTCACCGCGAACCGCTGGATACATGTCAACCGATACTTTTTCACCAGCCTCTAGCTGTGGGAAGATGTAACTCGGGTTCCAATTGATGTACCAGTTTTCCTCGTCATCCTCTCCTTCTTTCACAAATGTTGCTTGATGCTTAAAGCTGACAGGACCTGCGACTGTGTTCATGGAAACAGAATAAGTCAGTTCCACTTTTTCATTATCTTCATGCTTTTGAAGATCCTCAGGATGCTTATAAGTAACTTTGAGCTCCTTCATTTCGATTCCTTTGTAAATTTTTTCATAGCGTTCATGAATTGTTTTTCTGTTATTTTTTTCTTCGTATCTTTAGAGAGATAGTCGTACATTTGCTGGAAGTTCTGCTCATTCCAGAGCTTTGCATATTCGGCTAAACGATCTTCTGGCTTTGATTGATCACTACAGCCAACTAAAAGCAAGATGGTGGCTAGTATGATAGGAAAGATGATACGTGTTCTTTTCATTTATTTTTTCTACTCCTCTCCTTTTCTCTTTCTATGTCTTCATTTTATCAAAGATTGGGAGAAAAGTTGGATGGATGTTTGGAGTTTAAAAAAAATATCAGGACGATGGATGGATGGATGGTTATTTGTTTTGTCGATTCGCATTCCGATTTTCAAGTTATAACAGTTCTTCATCTTTCCATTCAAATTCTTAACAAAAATAAGTTATAATAATATGATGACTAGAAAAGCGGAACCGGCTCGTTCAGCCCCGACAGCTGCTTGCGGGCCAGAAGGTGAAGTCGCTCTTTGACTTCATCGGCTGGCTAGACCCGACTCGAGGGGCTAGCCGGTGGAGCTAGACAAGTAGAAAAGCGGAAGGCACCCGGTTAGCGACGTATGGACTGGGCATCCGTACTCACTGAGGACGGAATACAAACAAAGCGCATCGAAAATGTTTTAATCATAGTAATTTGGACGATATTGACAATAGAAGATATGGGGCGTAGGACCCTATAGGAGGAGGATCATGGAGGATTTAGGATTAATTAATCATACAGCTGAGCAGGTAATGGAACTATTAAGGCCTGATGAGGACCATGATATAGCGGTTGTTCAGGATGGAATGGCTTTATACTTTCAAGATGTGGTGGACGCTGCGCGTATAGAGAAAGATGTGATCAACGCTGAAGTATATGATTTAGTCATTCATAAAGTTGATATGCCTATGCTATTTCCACAGCTGTGGAGTTGTACGTGTGGCTCTCATTTCATCTGTCGACATCAGATGGCGGTTTTCTTTTCCTTTTATAGTAAAGTGGGCAGCGTGATGGGGTGGGTCGAAGAGTGGAAAATCAGTTTGCGCCGTAGGCCTCTACCAGTATTAAATATTAAGCGAGCCAGCGAGGTCTTCGCTGAGAAAACGGAAGAAGTCTTATTAGAGCAAAATTACGCTTCTTATAAAGAGTTCGTTGCGAAGGCGTTCACTGACCGAATTGAAGGCGAGCTTCAGGCTCCTGCTTATATCATGGAAAATCACCTTCAGAAATACTTGAATTATATAGGAAAGAAAGAGCCGATGGAGCGAGAATGGAAATTGCCGTATCATTTTACGACGCTGTTTTGCACTCTTTTGCAGACACTCCAATTATTACGGCTTCACAAAAAAGAGCCTCATATCGTACGTGTTTTTTATACTTTTGCCACGAATTTGATGGAAGAACTGCACGATATGTTGCAGCCGTTAAGCCGGCAGGCTCGCCCATTTGCGTTTGATTCGTTTGTTGCGAGCTTAAAGGATGACGTCACGTTACTAATTGACGGGGATGACCTCCTCCAATATGAGCGTGTTGATTTGTATCGAGAAATTTGGACCTATTTATTTTCGAATAATGCTTGGCGGAAGGCTGAGCTAGAGCGGGTGCAAATCGAGCTTAGCGCGATTGATATCGCGGCAAAGGAACGGACGGCTTATACGATTGCAGCCATTCACTTATCACTAATTGATCATCAGGATGAGCAAGCGGCAGATTGGCTTTCAGAGTTACATGCGGACGCGATTCCCTATTGCTTTTATTGGTTGAATCTATTGTCTGACAAGCGACCGCTACCGTTTATTGAGTTTGTGATTGCACATGTGGACTCTTTTTTAGCTCATTTAGATGATTATTATGAGCGTGTCGATTTTGTCCGGACGTTTACAAGGCCGATTAGTAGCTGGTGCTATAAGTCGCAGCGCTTAGATTTACTAGAGAAATTTTTCCGAGCGACCTTGCCGTATAGCTATTGGAAATATGCCGAATTTCTGTTCGAACAAAAACAGTATAAAAAATGGGTGGAAATGCATATCTATTCGGACATCAGTATCGACATGATTAACTCCGAATACATTAAGGAAGTTACGTCCCAAGAGCCAGAGCTAATTCTGCCCCTGTACTACCATGCCGTTCAGACGAAGGTATCGTTAAAAAACCGATCGGCGTATAAGCAAGCAGTCAGGTATTTAAAGAAGATGCGGACGATTTATAAAAAAATGAAGCAGGAAGAGACGTTTGAGCGGTATTTGCTTTATGTCGTGAACGCGACGAAGCGGCTACGTGCTTTTCAAGAAGAATTAAAAAGGAGCAAGCTGATCAATGTTTAATCCAGGGAAATTTAAAATTAAAGTGGCATCAATTGGCAATAGTCTCTATAGTCTGGCTGTCGTAAGTGAGGAAGGGCGTTTTCTCGATACTCCCCATATTCGCAGGCTGTTATTCACATGGGATGATGCTAGCTTTTATGGAACGAAATTAACAATTGATACGTGGGAAGGCCACCCTGTTTATATTCTAGATGCGTGGGGGCTGCTGAACTTTTTCGCACGTGAAAGCTTTAACTCCTTTCTCGATTGGGAATGGTCCGAAACCGCTTCCCTTTGTTTGTCAGCGGCACCTGTCTTGCATGAATCCATTGAAGCGGACATTCCTGTGCCAGATTTCGCAAGCTTGCAGCAGGAGGAATTGGCATGGAAGCTGCCTGGCGAAGTGCTTGATGAGTTTGTACCAGCCTTCTGGGAAGAACGTGTGGTTCCTGATATCGGGGTAGCGACAGAGAGTGAAACGAATCGTTCCTTTATTGAGGACTGGTATAACGGGGCGACGAATATGTACTTACAACATTACTCCCCTATTGCTGATAAGTGGGATGAGGCCATTACAGCCTTGAAGGATGCTCGCCTTTCCGCAGCTGAAATGCAGGCATTATTTTGATCAAAAGGCATGGACGGAGTGGCTCGGGCTCTCACATGATGGAAAGCCGTTTACAGTGGGACTTCGTTTAAGCGAGCCTGTTAGACGGAGAAGGTCCGTGGGCACTAGATGTTGTGCTTCGTTCGAAAAAAGATGAAACAATTGTTGAAACCTATACACGGGAAAAAGCTGCCTCGAGGCTGGAATAAGTATCGAGACGAGATTGAGCAGACTCTTGCACGTTGGTTGAAGGTCGTCCCTTGGCTTGCAGAGGATGGTTCATTTAAACGGGAGCTATCCGAGTTTGAAGCATGGGAATTTTTAACGGAAGTGAGTGAGAAATTACTATTCCTTGGTGCGGAAATTCTTCTGCCTTCGTGGTGGATGGCGTTGAAGGAGTCATCGCTTAAGGTGAAAGCGAAGGTCAAGAGCCAATCAAGTCGAGGCCCTTCCTACGTTGGCTTGCAGGCACTAATGGACTTCGACTGGCGTTTTTCCTTAAATGGTGAGGATTTGTCTGAAGCAGAGTTTGCTGCGCTTGTGAATGAAAAGCGACGTCTCGTTTATATTCGCGGACAATGGGTAAAGCTCGATCCCGCTTTTATTAAGCAAATTCAAGAGCTAATGGAAACGGCGAATGAGAAAGGGCTTCAGTTAAGTGATTTATTGCAGCAGGAGTTTTTGAGCGAGGCTGCGGATGATAAGGTTGACGAGGAACAGGATGATATGCTGCGAATTCAGTTCGAGCTGAACCAAGAGCTTCGCAAAATGGTCGGGAGCTTGCGTGAGACGAAGAATATTCCTTCGTTGGATACACCCCCTGCTTTGAACGGAGAGCTACGTCCTTATCAGCAGCTTGGGATGAGTTGGATGTTATTTTTACGTGAGCATGGCTTTGGCGCGTGTCTCGCTGATGATATGGGGCTTGGAAAGACGGTGCAGATGATTGCGTATTTGCTGCATGTAAAGGAACACGAAGCAGTTGCTGTGGAGCATAAGGCTAATGAAAGTGAGGGCGAGCCGCGGGTCGTGGGACGGCACTGATTGTTTGTCCGACTTCTGTGCTCGGCAACTGGCAGCGGGAGCTTGAAAAATTTGCACCTAATTTGAAGGTGCATTTGCATTACAGCTCAAATCGGTTGAAGGGTGACGCTTTTGCCGAGTATATTGCCGATTATGATGTGGTGTTAACGTCTTACGGTCTGACACATCAAGATTTTGATGAGCTGGCTTCTGTTCATTGGGGCAGTATTATTCTAGATGAAGCGCAAAATATAAAAAATGCGCAAACGAAGCAATCACGAGCAGTAAGAAGGTTACATGGAAGACATCATGTGGCCTTGACGGGGACCCCGATGGAAAACCGCTTAAGCGAGCTGTGGGCCATTTTTGATTTTATTAATAAAGGCTACCTCGGCACGCTTGGACAGTTCCAGGAAAAATACGTGGCTACGATTGAACGTGAAGATCAGAAGGATAAAATTAAGGAGCTGCAGCGTCTGATTCAGCCGTTCTTATTACGCCGAACGAAGCGTGATCAGGAGGTTGCGCTGAACTTGCCGGATAAGCAGGAGCAGAAGGAATTTGTGCCGCTTACCGCGGAACAGGCCTCGCTGTATGAACAGCTGCTGCAAGATACGTTCGCCAATATCGAGCAGCTCTCTGCGTTTGAACGCAAGGGAATTATTTTGCAAATGTTGAATAAGCTGAAGCAGCTTTGCAATCATCCAGCGTTATATTTGAAGGAAGATGACGGCAAAGGAAAACATCCAGCATGTAGCGTGCACGTTCAGGTAAGCTCGATAAGCTAACTGAACTCGTCGATGCGGTTCGTGAGCAGGAGGAAAGCTGCCTCATTTTTACTCAATATATTGGGATGGGAAATATGATGAAATGGTTACTTGAGAAACGCTATGGCTTTGAAGTACCGTTCTTAAACGGTAGCTCCAACAAAAAGCAGCGTGATGAGATGATTGCACGGTTCCAGGATGGGAAGTTCCCGATTTTTATCCTATCGTTGAAGGCTGGTGGAACAGGGCTAAACTTAACAGCCGCCAACCACGTCATCCATTATGACCGCTGGTGGAACCCCGCTGTCGAGAACCAAGCGACCGACCGTGCCTACCGCATCGGTCAACAACGATTCGTGCACGTGCATAAGCTGATCTGCACCGGCACATTAGAAGAGAAAATTGATGAAATGCTTGATAAAAAACAAGCCTTGAATGATGAAATTATTAGCAGCGACAACTGGATTACGGAACTCTCGACGGAAGAGATTAAAGAATTGGTTTCGCTGCATTGAAGATTGATGGTTGGCCCGCTGTGATGGCGGGTTTTTTTGTGGTTTTGGCGGGATTGTGTTAAAAATCGGCGGGATTGTTGCATGATTTGGCGGGATTAGCGAAGAATTTGGCTGAATTGTAAAGCTAGCGTGTTCTAAGCGTACTCTTGTTTCCAGCAGTCAGATTCTTATTTTTTGAATTCGCATGATTAACACGCCATTTCGCATGATTTTTGGGTGAATTCGCACGATTTTTACATAAATTCGCATGATTAATGAGAGAATTCGCACGATTCCTCCAACAACTAGTCTACTTCCACTAGCTAAGGCTTGCTAGATAGCTATTAATGGCAGTGGCAAGCACAGTTTGCTACACTATTTAGTAAAAAGGGGCTGATATTTATGGTAAAACAAGTCTACAACAAAAAAAGGACTGCCTAAGCAGTCACTCCAAAAGAGGGAATCAATCTTAGATTGATTCATTAGAAGAATGTGCGGGGCTTACCTTGCGTGGCGAACCGTTGCATGAACGATTCGAATAGAGGAGAAACAGTTGTAGTTACTTCCAAGCAGTACTTGTTTCTAACCTCTGTTCTAGAAGGGTCATTTTATGAAGCAGTTCTTGTTGTGTTTTTTCAAGAAAGTCGCAGCGTGTTGTTAATTGAGTGATTTTTTGTCCAGACTTTGCTAGAGCAGCTTCGTTTGTCAGTGCTTTCACTCGGACGTTAGCAATACACCGAATTAAGTTTTCTATGAGCTGTTCCATTCTTTCTGCTTCATCTGTAGAACAAAACAAGGATCCACTGCCAGCTGCTCCTTTTCCTTTCAAATTCCTTCACCTTCCCTTCCTGTTTAAACACCTTATAACCCAATGTGCTCAAATTCTTTGACTGGGATTTCTATCTTCTTCGGGCTCATGAATTGGACCGTTTCAGCTACCACTTCGGTTACATATACTTTTTTGCCGTCTTGATTGGTGTAATGACGAGTTTGGATTCTGCCGGTAATACCTACGATTGAACCCCGTCGACAATATTGCGCTGTATTTTCGGCTGTTTTTTTCCAAAGCGTGCATTGAACAAAGTCTGCTTCGTAGTCTCCCTCTTTATTTCGAAAAGGTCGATTAACAGCAACGGTCACATTGGAGACAGCCTTCCCTTCTGCTGTATAGCGTAAATCTGGATCTTTCGTTAAACGACCAACGAGTGTTACTTGATTAATCACACATCTCACCCCCTTCTATCTAGAAGATACTCTTATCATACTGAATCCGTTCTTTATAGCCAAATCGACAAAATAAACGTATGTTCGTATTTTTTATAGGTGAAAATTCCATTTTCACTAAGGAAAAATGACGTTTTATGATGAGAATTGTCGTAAAAATGATATGTTATGAAATTTTTATGAAATCCAATGATTTTTTTATTTGTTCAAATTTTAGACAAATGTTTAAACACCTCTTTTATTTCTTCGCGTTTTTTGAGTATGCTATAATAAAGGTGAAAAGGAAGTTGTCGGTATATTCGTAATTTTTTATAAGACACGAAGAATAGGGAGAGTTGGAGGAATTGGATGAAATCATTTAAACTCATTTCTTTGCAAATAATAACAGAGAGTAAACAATTGATTGATGTGGAGCTTGTGGATGGGCTTATTATTAATAAGGAAAATAAGTCCAATACATGGATCGTGGAAGCGCTTGTTCAGGAAAGTCATTATCATAAACTGAAAGGTCATCTCCCAGATAAAAATGACGATGTTCGCATTCAAGCTGTTATTACGAAGCAAGAAAATGATCCCGCCGTGTTTAAAACCATTTTAAAGACCCGAAAACTTGTTGATGGCCACGTTAGTCTTCTTTTTGTTGGTAACCTTCAAAACACACGCAGTCAATATGCAGAATTACTTCTAGAGGATTTAATCAAAAAAGGATACACAGGTGACAAATTAATTAAAGAATTCAAAGACAAAATCCGCTCCAAACGAAAGCTTGCCACTAATCTATAACTTCATATGCCAATTTCAACATAAAAACGGTTTCTAGAGAAGCCTTATACTCGTCTAGAAACCGTTTTTTTATGATTTCTTATTTATTGTTATCGTTATCTAATACATCATCCACACCCTCTTGAACTTCATCACCGACATCGTCGTTGGTAGGGTTTGGAATATTGTCATTTGTATCGTTATCCGTTGGAACATTGTTGTCATTTACATCATTGTCGTCAAGTACATCATTGTTATCATTCACATCGTTATCGTCCAATACACCATTGTTATCATTTACGTCATTATTGTCATTTACGGGTGGTGCAGGATTGTTATCATCATTATTTACCCCACATCCAGCTAAAAACATCATTGACAATAAAGATCCTCCCAGTAGCGCTAGCAGTCGTTTTTTCATCATGTGTAACCTCCTTTTTGGTTGTCAAAGATAGGTTACCCGCTTTAGAAAATTTTTTGCACCTTTTTACACAATTTTTTAGATCTAATAAAAAAGAAGCCACAATGGACTTCTTCGTTATTGTTTATCACTAAAAGCAAACATAATTTCTGTTTCGCATGCTACTTCGCCATCTACAGTTGCTACCGCTTTTCCTTTGCCAACTGAGCCTCTTAGACGGACCATTTCTACTTCTAGACGAAGCTGATCACCAGGCTTCACTTGGCGTTTAAAGCGGCAATTATCAATACCAGCAAAGAAAGCCAATTTTCCTTTATTTTCTTCTTTCATCAATACAGCTACCGCCCCTACTTGAGCAAGCGCCTCAACAATTAAAACACCTGGCATAACAGGGTACTCTGGGAAATGCCCGTTAAAAAATTCTTCATTTGCCGACACATTTTTTATCCCAACTGCTCTTTTTCCCTCTTCTACTTCAAGAATGCGGTCTACTAATAAAAATGGATAACGATGTGGAATAATCTCTTTGATTTGCGTTATATCAAGCATATCTTTGCTCCCTTCAATATGATCATGCGCCCTTGTTAACGAGATCGACAATATGGGTCCACGTTGATACTTTAAACACGTCTATCGGATTACCGCCGCCAATTACACTATAGCCGATTAAAGCTCCTATTATAACCATCACGACAATAAGAACAGCAACAATAATTAATCGAAGCCATATTGGCAAAAGACGTATTCTAATTTTTTGCTTTTTCTTTTGTTCCGTTTTCGGTTCTTGTTGCTCTTCAAATTCTTGTCTTGATAGAATTTTTTCCTCCATTTAGCTGATCAACCCCTTTTTTTACCTATTCATTCTTTTATGAACGAATCGTGTTCACAAGCCCTAGCATTTGATCGGCCATTGTGACTGAACGTGATTGGAATTGATACATTCTTTGGGCTGTTAGTAAATCGCTCATTTCTTTGGCTACATCGACATTAGAAGCTTCTAATGCTCTTTGCTTCATTCCTATTTCACCGCGTAGATTTCCTGTTAATGGGGTGAGAATGTCTGTTTCATTTACGCCTAACCCATTCATATTAGCAGGAAAGCCATAAAGGTTTCCACCTACCTTTTCAAGGAATTGTGGTTTTTTAACGGACACAACTCCGAGGTTCACACGCTGCTGAGCACCATTTGCTGACGTTGCAATGATCTCACCCTCATTTGAAATAGTAAGGTTTTCAATGGGACCATTAAGCGTAATAGAATTACCACGCTCATCTAGTACCGCATGACCATCTGCCGTTACAAGCTGCAGTCCATTTCTAGCTACTGGTGAAAGAAAAAATGAACCATCTCTTGTAAACCGTGTATTTACACCATTTTCATCTTGAACATTAATTGTAAAGAACAAATCTTCCTTTGTTAAAGCTACGTCTAAGTCACGATCCGTTGTTTTCAATGAACCTTGAGTGAGCACTAGCTGCGCTTGACTGAGCTTGGCTCCACTACCGGCACGAATGCCAGGTGGTGTCAAACGACCAACTTCAGCAGTTTGTTTGGGCTGATTATTCAGTTGTTGAACAAGTAAATCAGTAAAGCTGGATTCACTTCGTTTGAAGCCAGTTGTGTCGACATTAGCCATATTATTGCTGATGATATCCATTTGTTTTTGAAGCTGGGAAAGTGTATTACTCGCTGTATTCATGATTCGACTCATTATCATTCACCTTCTTTGCTTTAAAATTTACTGTTAGCCAATTTTTCCGACTTCATTCGCTGCTTTACTCATACTTTGATCGTATGCCTGCAGCACCTTTTGATTGGCTTCAAAAGATCGATACGTCGCTAACATTTCTGTCATCGTTTGCCCCTCGTCTACATTAGAGGTTTCAAGATAGCCTTGTTTTAATGAAAAGCCTACATTGTTGGCATTATACGCATTGGCGAGCGCTCCGTTTGCTCTAAACAGTCCATCCCCTTCTTTTACAAGCTGAGCGGATGGATTCTCTGAGTAAGCCACACCGAGGCGAGCCACTTCTACATCATTCTCTAGCACATAGCCATCTTCGGATACTCGGAACTGATCACTTTCTAGCTGTATACGCTGATTATTTTCATCTAGCACATAATAGCCGCTTGCCGTTGTTAAATAGCCTTGGCCATCTAATGTAAAATTACCATTACGCGTATAACGGGGTTCGCCATCACCATTTTGAACAGTAAAAAATACGGAGCCTGCTTCCCCTGTTTATCTTCCATTTACTAAGGCGATATCCGTTTTTACATCCGTTTGTTTTACATCTCCTTGAGCAAAAAGTGGATTGGTTTCTTGTACATAGACACCTGTGGGTAAACCACCAATGGGAGAAAGAGAACTCAAGGTGAGCTTGTTATCAACGGGAATCGTTTCAGAACTAGACATGACTTAGCAGCATTTCTGGAAAAGACCGTACACTCGATTGATCGGCTTTATACCCAGGTGTATTCACATTTGCCATATTATTGGTTAGCATTTCTGTTCGTCTTTGCTGAGTAAGCATTCCTGAGGCCGCTGTATAAAACCCTTTAAACATCGTTATCACTCCTTAGCGTACTTTCCTTCAATTTTCCCTACATATGTAAATTATCGGTTTTCTTATGAAAATTGTTATAGCGGATTTGTTAACTTATGTCTATAGAAGAAAGCGATCCTAAATCCTTGCCTAACAAAAGGATATGCTCATGATGCTTAATGCCTTCTCTTTTCTGAACGCTAGATCCTTACTTGTTTTTAATTAAATTTATGTTTTGGCAGTCTGTCCATATTATCAAGCATAATGCCTGTTCCAATCGCTACACAGTCCATTGGATTTTCCGCTACTAGTACAGGTACTTTAAGCTCTTCCGCTAGCAATAAGTCGATGCCATGCAGCAATGCTCCACCGCCTGTTAAAATCACACCACGGTCAATAATATCTGCTGAAAGCTCTGGAGGTGTTCGTTCAAGGACACTCTTAGCTGCGTGAACAATGATAGCTACTTGTTCACGAAGTGCTTCTCCGATTTCCTCAGAATTAACCGTAATCGTTCTTGGTAGACCAGAAACCATATCACGCCCGCGGATTTCAATTTCCTCTTTGCGTGAGCCAGGGAACACAGTTGCTACTTGAATTTTAATGTTTTCCGCCGTACGCTCACCAATTAACAATTTATATTTACGTTTCACGTAATTTAAAATTTCACTGTCGAATTTATCTCCAGCCATTTTAATAGAAGTAGACGTTACGATGTCCCCCATAGAAAGAACCGCAACATCCGTTGTTCCGCCACCAATATCGACAACCATATTACCGCTTGGTTGGAAAATATCCATTCCAGCACCAATAGCCGCAACCTTTGGTTCTTCTTCTAAGTATATTTTCTTGCCGCCACTTTTTTCAGCAGCTTCTTTAATCGCCTTTTGCTCTACGCTCGTAATGTTTGTTGGGCAACAAATTAAAATTCTAGGCTTTGATAAAAAGCCTTTTACATTTAACTTATTAATAAAATGTTTGAGCATAGCTTCCGTTACATCAAAATCTGCGATTACTCCGTCTTTTAACGGACGAATCGCCACAATGTTACCAGGTGTACGCCCAACCATTTTTCTAGCCTCTTCACCTACAGCTAAAACACGATTTGTATTTCTATCAATGGCGACTACAGATGGCTCATTTAAGACGATTCCTTTTCCTTTAACATGTATTAGAACATTTGCTGTTCCAAGATCAATCCCAATATCCCTAGCAAACATTTGTCTGTTTCCTCCTTGATTTTCCTTACAAAACCCGTACTATCCCTAATTTTATATTTTAGCATATGATGCTGTCATAAGTAAGGTCTAAACCCAAAAGTTTGTCGATTTTTGACACTCGTATATAAAAATATCATACCTTTGTTAGAATTTCCTTAATCATTTATTGAAATATGAAACATGCTAGTCATTTCCATAAGGAGATAGGTTATTTTACATGAGAAAAACACGACGATTGCCCTAATGGTGAAAGTCGATGTACCTAAACCTAAAGGCCCTCGCACCTGTACTATTGTCCATTAAATATAAATTCTGATAGTACACTTTCAACCTTATTAATGGGTTCGGATTTGAAGAGAAAAATAACAATTAGCAGTGAATTTGGCGAATAAAAATTAGTAGAAAATCAAAGGATAATCAACATTTCATTTTAGCTCGATTTATTCAAAAGTATTTAACGAAGGACATTAAGTTATTGTCATATTGCTAAAAGTAGTGCTAATTCATATGTTGTTTTCCTTAATATCTTTTATAAACGTTGATATATATATATACAAAAAAAGCAGTCCAATTTTAATTGGACTGCTAATCTGCGTGTTAATTAAGTTTTTGTACTCATAAACCGAACCCGTTACAACCTTATTAAGTGGGTTTTCCATTCTTACTTTATAATTTCTTCTTCCTGTTCGGATCGCTTATATTTTAGTTTTGTTGCTTCGCCTCCTCTAAGATGCCGAATTGATTTATGGTAATCTAGTATATCCTTTACTTCATTAGCCAAGTCTGGATTGATTTCTGGAAGCCTTTCGGTTAAATCTTTGTGAACTGTACTTTTGGAGACACCGAACTCCTTCGCAATCACACGAACGGTTTTCCTTGTTTCCACGATATACTTTCCAATCTTGATAGTTCTTTCTTTGATGTAATCGTGCACACCACTCTACCTCCCTAAGTTGGATGTGAGGAGTGTGAAATGAGATTCGTTTGTCGAATCTAATATGTGCTACGGTATCTCTTCAATTATAATAAATAGACGACCCCTCACCTCAAACACTCTCTTTGTACGGTTTATAACAGTGTATTAGCTTGGTTAAAAATATATGCCATTGGACAGGTAGTTTTTTGTTTAATATTGGAAGTATTTTGAATGTAACAAGTATTGCTTTTTTGAATTGGAGAGAATTCTCTAAATTTGATGGGATTATTTTGAAAATCCGCAGGATTTTGACGTGATTTGGCGGGATACAAAACACCACTCTAAACATGCCCAAAAGCAAAAGAAACCCGTCATTAGACGAGTTTCCTGTACCAAATTTTTCAGTTGTTGCCTTACATGGAGTATTTTTGACGAATCATATTATTGTGCTGGTTGTTCTGTTGATGGATCAGCCTCAGGTGTTGATGTGTTTTCTTCTGTTGAGTTAGAATCACTATTTTCTTCTGATTTATCAGAATCGCTAGGGTCTTCTTTAGCTGGCTCTTCAACTGGTGCTTCTTTTGTCTCACTGCTCGGTTCTTCTGTTACGTCACTGCTTGGCTCCTCTGTTGCTTCTTCTTTACTTGGCTCAGATTCAGCCTCTTCCTCTGCTGAACCCGCCTCTGTTTGAATAGCCGAAACTTGTTTATCCACAAAATCAACTGGATTCAAAGCAACATCCTCTTTACGAATTTCAAAGTGAACGTGTGTGCCAGCTTCTTCATTGATTTGACTTTTTGAAGCCGTTGCTAGTACATCACCTTGTTTTACTTCATCGCCAACCGCAACTTGAATTTCTGTAACGGATTGATAACGAGTTACGACACCGTCTTCATGCTCCACTTCAATGACATTTCCTAGCAAAGCATCTTCTTGCACTTTCGTTACATTACCACTTAGGGATGCAACAACTTCAAATGCTTTTCCGTCTTTTAGCGCGATATCAATGCCTTTGTTTGGTTCATACCGATTATTATAGAAAACTAGCGCTTCTTCTTGCTCTTTTTCATCAGCATTGACATCATAAAATGGCTTCTTAATCACTGAATTCGCAACATCAGCAACAGGCATTAGGATCTTTTCAAGACTGCTATTTACTTCAACTGCAGGCTGGTCCATACTTTGTCCTGTTTCTGCCAATTCCTCAGTATTATCCTCGTTAGCTGTGTTTGTAAAGCTAGATTGAATGATAAATACCAAGGCTAAAATAAGAGCTGCACCTGAAATGTAGATTGCTGGTAATGCCCAACGTTTTTTAAGAATACGTTGAATTTTGGAAGTTGGTTTCTTTTCTTCCTCTCTCATAATTATCACCTCTGCAATCATTCTGAACAGATTGCTGGAATAATATACATGTTGTTATAAAAATTTTTTAGACTTAGTGTGTGATAATTAATTGTTTTTTATGCATGTGACAGATTATATAGGAAATTGGACAGATTATTTGAGGATTCCGACAGATTTTGCAATAAATTGGACAGATTCCCCTAATACAGGTACCGCTCCGCCCTATTTCTTGATAAAATGACTATATGATTTAGATGAAGAAGGATGTTTTAGGAGATGCAGAAAGCTTTTCGCGTCATTGTGACGCTGTTACCGCTACTTTATATGATTGCGATTTGGGTGATGTCGAGTTTGCCTGATGATGTCATTCTCGATTTACCATCGTCTCCAGTCGATCGATTTATAAAAGAAGCATTACATTTAGTTGAATTTGCGATTTTGTACATGTTATTGGTGGCTGCATTTGCGGCAAATCATAGGCTGACGCCTCGTTTAAGTCTAGTGGCAGCTATTGTCGCTTGCTTATACGGGATTGTTGATGAGATTCATCAATCATTCGTGCCTTATCGCTCAGCGACACTCATTGATGTTGTAAAAGACATCATTGGCGTTCTCGCTGCTTATTTCCATGTTAAGTACCATTATTTCTATCGTAAGCATGGCTTCTTAACAATTATTGAAAAAATAACAGCAAAAAAATAAGAGCTTCATAGTGAGCTCTTATTTTTTTGCCGTTACGGTATTAAGCCACTTATTAGAGGATTCAATCGCTACTCCTTTGTAATAATATTTCACGATGTCTTGATAATCTTTTCCCTCCCTGAGCCATGCCATTCGCTCCATATTGACTCATACCGACCCCGTGACCATATCCTTTTGTCGTAATCGCGATTTGATTACCTTGGCGCTCCCAGTCAAAATCAGAGGACATTAAATTTAGTTTTTCGCGAATTTGTTTGCCGGTTAATTTTTTTCCACCAATTTCAACAACTCCGACCCTTTTTCCTGAAGTTCGCTCAATAATCGTGCCAATTTGTGAGCTGTCCGAAACATTTACCCCTAACTTTTGTTCGAATTCCGCAACACTCATCACTACTTTATTATGGAACTTTGGCGATTTTGTATCCCATGGACTTGATACACTCTTTAAATACGGATAGGCCGCTTTCCAATAATCCTCTGAATTCTCCGTGTACCCATTGCTTGTAGAAAAAAAAGTAGCAGTAATCGGATCACCTTCATATGTTAAGATTTGACCCGAAGTTTCTTGTACGGCTTCGGTAATCTTTTTCATTTTCCAGTCATAATCAGAGCCCCATAATGCTTTGAGTTCCTGATCATTTTTAAAAACCTGATGCATTTCACTGTCACTCACATCCGCGCCATCTGGTAAGCCTAAGCGGTTATTTTGAATGAGTTGATTCACAATATAAGTTCTTGCTGTTAATGCCTGTGCCTTCAGGGCCTCTTTTTCAAAATCTGCAGGCATTTCGGCAGCCACAACACCAATTAAATACGAATCAAGCGGCAGATTTTGAATTTCTTTAGAAGTGGTTCGATATACAGCTACTTCAACAGTTCCTTCTGTCGACTTCACTTTTTGATTCGTTCCCTTCTGTTCGATATTTTCCGCTAATTTTCCGGACGTTCCATTGTCGGAAAACGGAAGCACAAGCATAGCTGGAACGAGTATTATGACAATAATTACTATAGTTACGAGTATGATCATCGGTTTAAGTGTTTTCAAGTTTCTTGGCCTCCCTACACATTTTCTCTGCTCCTAGCAGGTCATCTCTCCATCATTGTATGGAAGCGGACAAGCAATTAGAACAAAGAAAAGCGGAAGGCGCCTGGAGCTAGACACGCCGAAAAGCGGAGCCGGCTCGGTCAGCTCGCGTAGAAAATAGGAAGAGACACGGATACGCTTTTTGCCTTTCGAGGGCTTTTATCTTTTTCCGTGCTGAGCTAGCCGGTGGAGCTAGACGCCAAAACACATCAAAAGTTTCATACTTTCATATTTTAATAAAAAAAATCGCATATGAATAGTCACATGCGATTTCCTTCTTATTTATAATGCATTTGCATCTAAGACAATCGTTTCGATTACTGCAGTATCTGTAATACGTTCGATATCTGCACCAAGTGCGGCTAATTTGCCGTGGAAATCCACGTAACCTCGGTCTAAATGCTTCAATTCTGTCACTCGAGTGACTCCGTCTGCCACTAGACCTGCCAAAATAAGTGCTGCTGCTGCACGTAAATCGGTTGCAGCTACTTCGGCTCCTTGTAAATTGGATGGACCATTCGTAATAACAGAACGACCTTCAATTTTGATATCGGCATTCATTCTGCGGAATTCCTCTACATGCATAAAACGATTTTCGAAAACTGTTTCCGTAATCATACCTGTTCCTTCTGCACGAAGAAGTAGAGCCATCATTTGTGATTGCATATCTGTTGGGAAGCCCGGATGTGGCATTGTTTTAATATCAACTGCTTTTAATGTTTCTGGACCGATGACACGTAAGCCTTCTGCTTCCTCAATAATTTCAACACCCATTTCCTTCATTTTTGCAATGAGAGAAGCAAGATGTTCAGGAACGGCTCCTTTGACAAGTACGTTTCCACCAGTAATCGCTGCAGCTGTCATAAATGTACCTGCTTCAATACGGTCAGGAATAATAGCGTGTTCAGCGCCATATAATTTATCGACACCTTCAATTTTCATTGTCGCAGTGCCGGCCCCTTTGACATTAGCGCCCATCTTATTTAAAAGGTTAGCTAGATCTACAATTTCCGGTTCTTTAGCAACATTTTCAAGTATTGTTGTACCTTCAGCAAGCGTTGCAGCCATCATAATATTTTCCGTAGCTCCTACGCTCGGAAAATCAAGATAAACTCTTGCACCCTTTAATCTGCCTTCAACCTCGGCATCAATGAAACCATTACCTACTTTTACTTTTGCTCCCATGGCTTCAAAGCCTTTTAAATGCTGATCGATTGGACGTGAGCCAATCGCACAGCCACCAGGCAATGCTACACGTGCCCGGCCGTTTCTTGCTAGTAATGATCCCATAACTAAGACAGAAGCGCGCATTTTACGTACATATTCAAATGGCGCTTCGTCCAAAAGCTCTTTAGATGCATCTACAGTTACTTGATTATTATGAAAGGCAACTTCAGCATTTACGTTGCGCAATACTTCATTAATTGTATATACATCGGAGAGCGTTGGAACATCATGAATAATACTTTTTCCATCACTTGCTAATAGTGTTGCGGCAATACCGGCAAAACAGCGTTCTTAGCACCTTCTACTTTAACTGATCCGCTAAGCCGTTTTCCGCCGCGGACAATGATTTTTTCCAAGAGTATTCCCCTCCGCGTCCATTATCTCTATATTAATATTCAAAGGTAATGATGGGTGTGCCAATTACAAAACTTGTCTTTGAGCCCAAACCATCTCTTCGTAAACCAACTTGTACATTGATTTCTTTGTTGGTTATTGTTTGTGTAAATAATGTAGAATGTGCAGATATTGAAGAAAAATTCTCCTCCTGCACGCCTTCTACTTCTTTTCGCTTTAAACAGGTTTAATAGTTTTTCCGTTTCAATTGCAAAAACCGAATTCATATTATCATTAATAGACCCTTTCACACAAGAGAAAACAGAAGGGTTTTCTTGAAATAGGCCGTTCATGTTATTTTGAAATGCAGTTTGTAAAAAAGAAATCGATTCTTCATTCCATTTTGTTCCCTTTACTTCATATATTATATAAGTCACATAGTTATTGTGTTCCTCTGTTGTGACGATTCTGATGAATTCTGTGACATTGTTTTCAACATGGGAGTATGCTGCTTCGGCTTTCCAACTAGCTTCATCCCACACCATGTTCCAATGAAATTCAGGGTACTTTTTCTTTAAAGCACTTACCTTGTTCTTAAATTCTTGTTTTGTCGTAATCTCGTTATTTAGTTCTCTCGCAAATACAGACCATTCTTCTATGTTCAAATCCTCTTCTTCTAGGCTTCGACTATGGTGATTACATCCATCTTATCGCGAGCTTGCATTGCACTATTCCCCACGAATAACGCTATAAAGCTAGCTAAAACTATATATGCTAATACTCTATTATTCCATTTAATCATATGAAATCCCCTCCCGCCTACCAATTCTTTCCAGTAGGAGAAGGTTCATACAATTATGATTATCGTCAATAGCTGACAAACTCCTTAGGGAATAGAATAATTAGCTTGAAGAATCCACATCATTTTTGTCACTTTGCTAGCTATTTCACAAACAGCATTAAACATATGCAGATAATGACTTATTCACTGAACATATAAGGCAGTTGATTTGCAAATCCTACGTAATCAAGGAAGAAGTTGCTCACAGTTGATCCAATGGCAATTGTTAATAAAATAAATAATACCCTTGCTTGTAAAACCTTATTCGCTCGTAGAATCTTGTCAAAATGTAACGCTTGCAGAGCCCACCAAGTCACAATAATAAAACATAAATGAACAATCATGCCTAGTAAAGCCTGTTGACCAAATCCTGTAAACATCAAACACCCCCCTATAACGTATACCATCTTTTATTGTAACACAAAATCGATTCCGTTTTAGCTTTAAAAAGGAAGGTTTTATGAAAAATTTACGATTACATATAAAAAAGCACTTACTTTAAGAGACAAGCAAGCCCGTTTCAATATAATTCGTCTGATTCTGTCAAATATTGTCCGTAGTTTGAAAAAAATTTAGAAAAATGTAAACACCTGTACGCATTTAACGGGTTCACTTCAGAGGTGCAAACAAGTAAATCACAATGTAAAACACGCGGCATTTCACACATGACGTGAGTTTTTTGTTAAGACATCAAGTCTTTTGAGGTTTTTATTGGATTTCCACATACGAATTCACAAGGAAAATCTCAAGCGTGAAATAATTATTGTAAGGTATGTGTATTTGCTGTGATTGTAAGTTTGAAAGGATACAAAGATTGGAATATCAGTAACATAATTTCCCTTTAAATCCAATTTCATTACCTACAAAGACTATGAAGGACAAAATCTCCTAAGTGAACAAGAAAAATGTCCTTCATAAGGCCTCTGAAGGACAAAAATTCCTAAGTGAACACGGACAATGTCCTTCATAAGGCCTCTGAAGGACAAAACCTCCTGAGTGAACACGGACAATGTCCTTCATAAGACCTCTGAAGGACAAAACCTCCTGAGTGAACACGGACAATGTCCTTCATAAGGCCTCTGAAGGACAAAACCTTTCCTGAAGGACAAAACCTCCTGAGTGAACACGGACAATGTCCTTCATAAGAGCCCTGAAGAACTAATCCTCCAAGTAGAACAGGAAAAATGTCTCTGTGAATGGGTTAGTAAAAAACTTGCGAATTAACCTGTGATTTAATTGGTGTTTTACTGTTTTGCGCCTAACAAGTAAACCCATTAGTACGCATTGAATATTTTATTCCTTCTTATCTAAAAAAAAATACCTAGCCCAACTTGTCGAAGGACTAGGTACTTTCGTGATTATTTCGTTTCAGCCACACGAATACGATTTATTGCACGTTTTAGAGCAAGTTCTGCTCTTTGAGCATCAATCGATTCTTGACCTTCTGCTAATCTTTGTTCAGCTCTTGCTTTTGCAGCTTGTGCACGAGCAAGATCGATAGTTTAAGCTATTTCAGCAGATTGAGCTAAAATGGTTACGACATCTGGACGAACTTCAAAGAATCCACCACTAACCGCTACATACTCTGTTTCATTTCCATTTTTCAAACGTACGGCAGCGATATCAAGTGGTGCAACCAATGGAATATGACCAGCCAAAATTCCGAGTTCACCACTTTTAGCTTTTGTGCTTACCATTTCAACTTCAGCATCATATACTGGGCCATCGGGAGTGACAATATTGACTTTAATTGTCTTCATTTCATTCCTCCTCGGTCCCTTTTAATTCAACGCCATTTGTTTTGCTTTTTCAACAACTTCTTCAATGCTTCCAACTAAACGGAAAGCATCTTCTGGAAGGTGATCATATTTACCTTCAAGGATTTCTTTGAATCCTTTAACTGTTTCTTTAACAGGTACATATGAACCTTTTTGTCCAGTGAATTGTTCAGCAACGTGGAAGTTTTGAGATAGGAAGAATTGAATACGACGTGCACGGGCAACCGTTAATTTGTCTTCGTCACCTAATTCATCCATACCTAAAATTGCAATGATATCTTGAAGTTCTCTGTAACGTTGTAGATGTTGATTGAACTTGACGAGCTACATCATAATGCTCTTGACCAACGATTTCAGGGCTAAGTGCACGAGAAGAAGAAGCCAATGGATCAACCGCTGGGTAAATACCCATCTCAGAAAGTTTACGTTCAAGGTTTGTTGTTGCATCCAAGTGAGCGAAAGTTGTTGCTGGAGCTGGATCCGTATAGTCATCGGCTGGTACATAAATCGCTTGGATTGATGTAACAGAACCAGTATTAGTAGATGTAATACGTTCTTGTAATTGACCCATTTCAGTAGCAAGTGTTGGTTGGTAACCAACCGCAGAAGGCATACGACCTAAAAGGGCAGAAACCTCAGAACCTGCTTGTGTGAAACGGAAAATGTTATCGATGAATAAAAGAACGTCTTGTCCTTGTTCATCACGGAAATATTCAGCCATTGTCAAACCAGTTAAGGCAACACGCATACGTGCACCAGGTGGCTCATTCATTTGACCGAATACCATTGCTGTTTTCTTAATAACGCCAGAATCGCTCATTTCGTAGAATAAGTCATTTCCTTCACGAGTACGTTCTCCAACACCAGCGAATACAGAGATACCGCCGTGCTCTTGAGCAATGTTGTTGATTAATTCTTGGATAAGTACAGTTTTACCTACACCGGCACCACCGAATAGACCGATTTTACCACCTTTAATATAAGGAGCAAGTAGGTCAACTACTTTAATACCTGTTTCAAGAATTTCAACTTCTGTTGTTAAGTTTTCAAATGTTGGAGCTTGACGGTGAATTGGATCACGGCGAGCCTCAGCAGGAATTTCTTCTCCAAGGTCAATAATTTCACCTAATACGTTAAATACACGTCCTAGAGTTACTTCACCAACTGGAACAGAAATTGGAGCTCCTGTATCAATAACTTCTGCACCACGAGTTAAACCATCAGTTGAAGACATGGCAATTGTACGAACAGTAGTCATCACCTAAGTTGAAGAGCTACTTCAAGGGTTAACGTCCTGCTCCAGACGCTGTATTTTCGATTCTTAATGCGTTATAGATCTTAGGTAGTTGACCGTCTTCAAATTTAACGTCAACAACCGGACCCATAACTTGGATAACGTGTCCTATATTCATCCTTTTCCCTCCTAATATTACTATAACGACTATCTAAGATTATGGAACGGTAGCAAATCGTCAATGCTACTCGTTCCTTCATAATTATTCTCTATTCTAAAGCTGCGGCACCGCCGACAATTTCTGTGATTTCTTGAGTAATCGCAGCTTGACGTGCTCGGTTATATTGAAGTGAAAGTGAATCAATCAATTCACTTAGCATTATCCGTTGCATTTTTCATAGCTGTCATACGTGCTGAATGCTCACTTGCTTTACCATCTAGCAATGCACCATAAATTAGACTTTCCGCATATTGAGGAAGTAATACTTCAAGAATTTCTTCGCATGCAGGTTCAAATTCATAAGAAGTCATTGTTGCTGTTAGAAGATTGAAGATCCGTAACGGAAGAACTTTCTTTTCCGTTACGTCCTGCTGAATTGGCACTAACATAGTGGTTATAGTACATATACAAGTTCATCACATGTCCATCTGATGAACAATTACCAACAGACTTTCGTGCAACTTATTTAATATTAGACAAAGATGGTTGATCAGGTAAACCAATTGACTTCAAGTTCTACATTCATATCCACGGTTGACGAAGAAATCGCGGCCGATACTTCCGATTGCGAAAATCACAAACTCATCATTTGATTTATGGCGTTCGTTGAATTGTATTATAAACATGCACGAAGCATATTACTGTTATATGCTCCTGCCAAACCACGGTCCGATGTAATAACAAGATAACCCGTTTTCTTAACAGGACGAGATACTAACATTGGATGTGACGCATCAGTTACTCCGCTAGCAATATTAGCAACTACTTCTTGAATTTTTTTCATATAAGGAACAAATGCTTTTGCATTTGCTTCCGCACGGTTCATTTTAGAAGCAGATACCATTTGCATGGCTTTTGTAATTTGACTAGTTTTTTTAGTCGAAGTAATTCGACCTTTTATATCGCGTAAAGAGGCCATTGATTCTCACCACCCTTTATAATTTATTTAGACTTGAATTATTCAGAAATAACGAATGTTTTTTTGAATTCGTTAATTGCAGCTACGATACTTATCATCTTCAGGAAGTCTTTAGTCGTACGAATATGATCTAATAATTCAGGATGAGAACGGTCTAAGAATGCGTAATATTCTTGCTTCAAAACGAAGATATCAGATACTGGAATATTATCTAAATGACCTCTTGTTAATGCATAAAGAATCATAACTTGTTTTTCTACTTTAATTGGTTTGTTCAAGTCTTGTTTTAGAACTTCAACTGTACGAGCTCCACGGTCTAAGTTTAGCTTGTGTAGCTGCATCAAGGTCAGAACCGAATTGAGCAGAATGCTTCAAGTTCACGGAAAGCAGCTAAGTCAAGACGTAATGTACCCGCAACTTTTTTCATCGCTTTAATTTGAGCAGATCCACCAACACGTGATACAGAAAGACCAGCGTTGATCGCAGGACGTACACCTGAGAAGAACAAGTCAGATTGTAAGAAGATTTGTCCATCAGTGATAGAAATAACGTTTGTTGGAATGTAAGCAGAGATATCTCCAGCTTGTGTTTCAACGAATGGAAGTGCAGTAATTGAACCAGCACCTAATGTATCATTCAATTTTGCAGCACGTTCAAGTAGACGTGAATGCAAGTAGAATACATCCCCTGGGAACGCTTCACGACCTGGAGGACGACGAAGTAACAATGAAAGTTCACGGTATGCTGATGCTTGTTTAGAAAGATCATCATATACGATTAAAACGTGCTTACCTTCGAACATGAAATTCTTCAGCCATTGATACACCAGCATAAGGAGCTAAGTATAAAAGTGGAGCTGGTTGAGATGCAGATGCAGATACAACGATTGTGTAATCTAATGCACCATTTTTACGTAAGTGTTTCAACTGTTCCACGAACAGTTGATTCTTTTTGACCGATAGCAACATAGATACAAATCATATTTTGGTCAGCTTGGTTAAGGATTGTATCGATTGCAACAGATGTTTTACCTGTTTGACGGTCACCGATGATTAACTCACGTTGTCCACGTCCGATTGGTACAAGAGCATCAATCGCTTTAATTCCTGTTTGTAATGGTTCATGAACAGATTTACGGTCCATAACACCTGTTGCAGGGCTTTCAATTGGACGAGTTTTTGTTGTGTTGATTGGGCCAAGACCATCTAATGGTTGTCCTAAGTGGATTCACAACACGTCCAATTAATTCTTCTCCAACTGGTACTTCCATGATTTGTCCTGTACGGCGTACTTCACTGCCTTCTTGAATGTCTCTGAATGGTCCAAGAATAACAATACCTACGTTATTTTCTTCAAGGTTTTGTGCCAGACCCATTGACACCATTAGAAAATTCTAAGAGCTCTCCAGCCATGGCATTGTCTAAACCATGAACACGAGCGATACCGTCACCAACAGTGATAACTGTACCTACATCGCTCACTTTAATTTCAGATTGATAATTTTCAATCTGCTTTTTAATCAGCGCACTGATTTCTTCAGCTTTGATGCTCATGAATTTCACCCCTAACTGCGAATATTAACCTAATAGTTGTTTGCTTAAACGTTCTAATTTTCCACTAATAGTACCGTCATAAATGCGTATTGCCGATGCGAAGTTTAATTCCGCCTAAAAGATTGCTGTCTGCAATATTTGTAATACGTAAAGATTTTTTTCCAATTTTCGCGGCAAATGTTGTAGAAACCGCTTCTATTTCAGCATCAGTTAATGGACGAACACTATACACTGTAGCATCTGCTACTGATTTTGCTTCATTTGCTAGTTCAATAAATTCATCTACTGTAGCCACGATTGCATCTGAACGATGACGCTCGACCATTAATTGCAACGTGTTTTGAACAGATGTTGAAAGAGCTAGAAAAAGCATTTACTATAAGCGTTTTCTTTGCATCACTTGTTACTTTTGGATGCTCTAAGAAAGCTTAATAATCCATTATCATTTGTGAATACTTCTTTAACGGTGCGAAGCTCTTCTTCAATTTGATCAAGAAGATTTTGCTCCTTTGCAATTTGGAAAAGAGCTACAGCATAACGTTTTGCTACTGCTAAATCGCTCATCGCCCTTCTCCTGCCTCTTGAATGTATTCATTGATTAATTTTTCTTGATCTGCTGTTGAAAGTTCTTTTTCAATCACTTTAGAAGCAATCATAACAGACAAGGATGCCACTTGCTCGCGTAATGCAGCAACAGCTTTTTCCTTCTCTTGAACGATTTCACGTTTTGCTGATTCTTTCACACGCTCTGCTTCAGCACGAGCTTGATTAATAATATCCTCACGTTGTGCTTCACCTTGTTGCTTAGCGTTTTCTATAAGTTGTCCCGCTTCAGTGCGAGATTGTTTAACAATTTCACGTTGTTCTTCTAAATATTTCAATGCTTCTTTTCTGCTAGCTTCAGCTGCTTCAATTTCATTTGCAACATGTTCTTCACGTTGTTTCATGATGCCCATTAAAGGACCAAAAGCAAACTTTTTAAGTAATGCTAACAAAATAATAAACATAACCAAGTTGGTAAATAATATCGCCACCATTAAAACCAGCGCCTGCAGACCCAAGTACTAAGCTATTTGTTAACACGCTTGGCTCACTCCCTTCATGAGATTCATTATTTAAGCCTTACATATTTTAGATTATCGAAAAATAATTTTAAAATAGATATTTAGATTAACACAAAGCATGGCGAAGAAGGTTCTCTTTGGAATGTTCTTCGCCATTATTGAACTTTTTAAAATTACTCTTATTGACCCATAACGATAAATGCGATAACTACCGCGATGATAGGAAGGGCCTCAACTAACGCAACCCCAACGAACATTGTAGTTTGAAGCATACCACGAGCTTCTGGTTGACGAGCAATCCCTTCAATTGTACGTCCAACGATAAGACCATTACCAATACCAGCACCTAGTGCACCTAAACCAACTGCGATTGCCGCAGCAATAAGACCTAATGAACCTGTCATGATAAATTTCCTCCTTGAAATTATGTTTTCATTTTTTTATCCAATAGAAATGTGTAGCACATCTATAAGAAGTGTTTAATAAAAATTTTTATAATTAATGGTCGTCACTTACTTTATGAGAAAGATAAACCATCGTTAACATTGTAAAAATAAACGCTTGGATTGTGCCGATAAATAAACTAAACCCTTGCCATGCTAGCATTGGTATAATCGCACCAATGGCACCGAAAACACCACTTGTTCCTAATCCTGCAAGTAGAGCTAATAGTAATTCACCAGCATAGATATTACCGTAAAGCCGCAGTCCCAGAGTTAATGTATTGGAGAACTCCTCAATAATTTTCAATGGAAACAAGAAATCCCATTGGTTGAACATACGTTTTTGCATAGTTTTTGGCACCTCTCATCTTGATACCATAATAATGAGTTAACCCCATTACTATGATTGCCAAGGTTAAGGTGATCGCTGGATCGGCTGTAGGTGATTTCCACCAAAGTTCTCCCCCTATTACAACAGAGAATGGTAATCCTAGCATATTTGAAACAAAGATATACATGATTAACGTCATTCCCAAGAAAAGAAAGCGTCCACCAGTATTCCAATCCATATTACTTTTGATAATTCCTTTTACAAAGTCCATAACCCATTCCATAAAGTTTTGGGTCCCAGTTGGCTTCATCGCAAGTCGGCGAGTTGATGCTACAGCAATAATGAAAACTATAAGACTTGCGATCGTAATCATCAGGACATTCGCCAAATTGAAAATTCAACCCCATAAATTCCCACATAGGAGCTTCATGATTCAACAGTATTCACCTCTCTTCTTTAACTATCGACGTAAATGTTGTATAAAATAATCTATCATAATGACAAGATAAACTGTCATTAATCCCATGACCACGCTTACCATGTGGAATTCTTCAGGATACCTCAATGCTATAACCGCAGCTAAAGCTCCCACTGCCATCCTTGTTAAACTCCCAAGAGATTGCATCTTTTTGCCTTCGGCAGCTGCCTCGGCAAATTTTTTGTTTTTTTGAACCATTGACCAGAATATAAATAAGCTGAACATTGTACCAAGCATCAATCCTTGGAAGATTCTATCATATGTGGTGAATACTGCTCCTACTACATAAATACACAATACATACACTATGTATTTCCGTTGTCTATTAAACATTTCATCTAACTCTTGCATGTTGTCATTTAATCTCCTTTGTAGTATTGTCGAATTGTGCGAAGCATAGCAAAAATCCCCGCAGCAAGTCCTAAAAGAAGACCAATTACTAAAAACAACGGTCCAGTATTAATAACTCTATCAAGCCACTTCCCTGCAAAAATCCCTATCAATATGGAGCCTACTAATTGTGAAGAAATCGCTGTCATTAACGCCATAGCCCTAAATGGGTGACGATTATTTTGAGACATAATTACACCCTCACTATCAAATTAGTATGGCTTAAAAGAGTAAATAAGAGACATTTTAAGTGGATTCCAATAGAGAAATCCCTCTCATTTTACATCCTTTTTTAGGATACAATAGGCTGGTAACAATGTCAATGAAAGCAAAGTGAAATTTGTCACACTATATCGAATGTTAAATAAATGTTCACATTTTATCGTAAATTATTTATTGAAATTTCATCAAATTTGTGCTAATGTATTATTTCTATCGTCGTTTCAATTCGATTTTCCTTTCCTCCCCTTTTAGCAAACACAATCGCCTTATAAATACCAGCTGGCGGAAGTTCTTTTGACGTTAGTTCTCGTTGGATTAATCCTTGTGGTGCAGACTTCTTCCAATCCAAAAATCCTGCAAAAGCTAGAGTGTCTACACGGTACAGTGCAATACCAAACTCATCTGCTCCACGTGGTAAATACATTTCGTATCGATATGTTCCTTTGCTATCACCTTGTTCAAATTCAAATCCCATTACCCGAGGGTAATCCGGCTCTTCTTTTACATATAAAAATGGTAGACTAATTTTCCTTGTGCCCTCTATCAAAGTTAAATACCCATCATACACACCCTTTTTCATTTCTCTTGGATTCACTTGTAAACCAATAGAAAGCTTTTTCTTTTGACCAGGCGCGACGGTAAATAAAGTCGGAAGCTTCCAATTAACCCCTGCTTCTTTTGGCGGGATACGAAGGGAATAATGTTGAACATATTTACTCGTGTTTTCTACTAGTAAAGTTTCCTCATGCTCATCAATGCCTCGTTTCTTCGTATACATGCCAAATGCTAAAGAACTAGGATACAATAACGTATCGGCCTTCAATGCTTCCTCAATTTGCAAACGCCCTGCTCCTTGCTCATAGGTGTGATACCATTGCTGACGCTTGTTTTTCAATGGTTTCGCTGTTGTCATTAAGGCGGATTTTATTTGCTGCGGTGTCCAGTCAGGATGCGCTTGTAAAAGAAGGGCACAAGCCCCTGCTACATGTGGCGCCGACATACTTGTCCCAGCAAGCGACATATAACCCGAAGGAATGGTACTATTGATATTGACCCCCGGGGCTAAAATATCCGGTTTAATCTCCCACGACACTGTAACTGGTCCTCTGGAACTAAAGTCAGCTAGCTGATCCGCTTCTTTTCGATACACAAATGTAACAGTTTTGCTTTGTTTGCGTGAAAGGATATTTCGAATTTGTTCGCCTTCCTTTTTAGGAATGGTTGCTGCTGGAACATCGATTTCCTCTTCTACCCCTGCTGCAAAAGAACCTTTTGTATTGTTAAAAATAATAACCGCTTTCGCTCCAGCCTTTTTAGCATTATTTATCTTATCTTGAAAGGTCAAAACTCCGCGTTGGATTAGGACAACCTTATCCTTTACCCGCTTTAAATTCTTTGGTTCCCCCAGTTTGCCATCCACTATTTCTTCTGTTGACATAAGCGACCAATCTTTCGCCCCTTGGATGGGTGTCAAACTCACTTCCCTCTTTTCGGCACCTAGTCCATACACAAGATAAGGGACTTTCATAGGTGGCGTAGAGGCTCCAACTGAAATAGCTTTTTCTGCTGTGCCTGGAGAACCAACCGTCCAAACAGCCGGGCCTGAATTACCATTTGAAGAAACGGCCACAATGCCAAAATCAACGGCTTTATTTAAAGCTAGTGAAATGGGAAGATCTGGTCCATTCACTTCGTTCCCTAGCGATAGATTCAGTACATCCACCCTATCTTCAATTGCTGCGTCGATCGCTGACAGTACTTGCTCTGTATCACCCGAGCCTCCAGGTCCTAAGGCACGATAGGCATAGATGTCAGCTTCTGGAGCGACTCCTTTTACTTTTCCGTTTGCTGCAATAATGCCAGCTACATGTGTGCCATGAAACGTTGCATACTGTTCCGCACCTTTCGTTTCCATTGGATCTTCATCACCATCGACTAAATCCTTCCCTCCTTTGTACGCTTGCTGTAAATCAGGATGCGTATAATCGATGCCTGTATCAATCACACCTACCTTTACTCCTTTGCCAGTAATTCTTTGTTTTTGAGCATCATAAAAACGCCTCGCTTGATTTCCACCGATAAAAGGAACACTTTCGTCTAGATTTATATGGTAAACAGAGACTTCTGAAATATGTCGAATGAACCGTTCCCGCTGCAATTTAGCCAGTTCTTCTTTCGTCCCTTCTACCGAAAAACCAGTAATTGCATGTTTATAAACATTTCTCAGCTTTAAAGAAGGATATTTTTCTAATGTCTGTTCAATTTGCCGTCTTTTAATAGATTGTTCTACTATCACAACCGCTGTTGTAGGCTTCGATGCTGAAATCTTTGGTAACGGAGGAATGACAATCTCGGCAAACACAGAGCTTTCTATGAAAAGCATACATGGCGATTAGCAATGAAATCACTCTCATCTACTACCTACCCCTCCTTTTTGGTTAGGATTTCACAAAAAAGAAGGAGTATACTTCGAGAAACTGTTATTTTACGTTAGTGGAATTTTAATGATTGTTTTCGATTTGCATGATTTTTCGGTGAATTCGCAGATTTGGGCAAATTCGCATGATTCTTATCACAATTCGCACGATTTTTAAGGAAATCCACATGATTCCTTTGCTAAAAGCCGCAAAAAAAGAAGTCAAACTAGGATGACTTCTCTTTTTTCAACTATTATGGTTCAAATCTAGCTGGTGGAGCATCTACTTGTTTGAAATAGTAGCGAATTGCTTCAGCAATACGCTGAGAGGCATTTCCATCTCCATACGGATTTGAAGCTTTCGACATTTTTTCATGCTCAATAGAGTTTACAAGTAACTCTTTCGTTAGTTCATAGATCGTTTCTTCATTCGTTCCAGCTAAGCGTAATGTACCAGCTTCAATTCCTTCTGGACGTTCTGTTGTATCTCGTAGAACAAGAACAGGAACACCAAGAGAAGGTGCTTCTTCTTGTACACCGCCTGAATCTGTCAAAATCAAATAGGCACGAGCAGCAAAGTTATGAAAATCTAACACATCTAGTGGTTCAATTAAATGAATGCGAGGGTCATCTCCGAGAATTTCATTCGCTAATTCGCGAACAGCTGGATTCAGATGTACAGGATAAACAACTTGAACATCATCATGCTCAGAAACAATTCTTTTTACCGCACGGAAAATATTCCGCATTGGTTCACCTAGATTTTCACGACGATGTGCTGTTAATAGAATAAGACGATCATCTCCAAGTTTCTCTAAAACTGGATGCGAATATGTATCTTGAACAGTTGTTTTTAAAGCATCAGTCGCTGTATTTCCGGTTACGAAAATATGATTCTTTTTATTTTCTTGTACTAAATTTTGTTCAGCTTGTGACGTTGGTGCAAAATGCAAATCAGCCATCGCACCTGTCAGCTGGCGATTCATCTCTTCAGGATATGGAGAATATTTATTCCATGTGCGTAAGCCCGCTTCAACGTGACCAATGATGATTTGATTATAAAAAGCTGCAAGACTAGCGACAAATGTTGTCGTTGTATCGCCGTGAACAAGAACGATATCTGGTTTAGCTTCTTTCATAACATCATCTAAACCAGTAAGAGCCTTTGTTGTAATATCCAGCAAGTGTTTGACGATCCTTCATAATGTTTAAATCATAATCAGGCTTAATCTTAAATAGTTCAAGCACTTGATCTAGCATTTGTCGATGCTGAGCGGTAACCGCAACAATTGGCGTGAAAAATTCTGGATGTTTTTGAAATTCAAGTACAAGCGGCGCCATTTTAATAGCTTCCGGTCTTGTCCCAAAAATAGTCATAACTTTAATTGGTTTTATCATGTGACACACCTCAATTTATAAAATTAGAAAAATAACAAGTTTAGAGACACTACAATATCTCCTGCGCCTAATGTAGACGCAGGGTGTTATATCTTACTTGGTTAGCTTCAGGCACCGAGCTAATGACTCCCCCTCCCCACTCGATAAGGAAACACCGAATCGCTTTCACTTTCGTGTTTCCTATCTCCATACGGAGCGGGAAAGTACCATACGTCGCTGAACGGGTATATCCGCTTTTCTTATTTTGTTCCGAATAGTCGGTCGCCTGCGTCTCCCAATCCTGGCACAATATAGCCATGATCATTTAACTTTTCATCCAGTCCAGCAATATAAATATCTACATCAGGATGCGCTTCTTTTAAAGCTTCTACACCTTCTGGAGCAGCAATTAAGCACATAAATTTAATGTGATTGCACCGCGTTTTTTAATAGAGTGAATCGCTTCAATCGCTGATCCACCAGTTGCAAGCATCGGGTCTACGACAATGCATTCTCTTTCTTCTAAATCACTTGGCATTTTTACATAATATTCAACAGGTTTTAATGTTTCAGGATCGCGATATAGACCAACATGTCCTACTTTCGCAGCAGGAATCAGTTTAATAATTCCGTCCACCATTCCAATTCCTGCACGTAAAATCGGGACAACCCCCAATTTTTTCCCTGAGAGCATTTTTACTTTAGCTTTGCTGACAGGTGTTTCAATTTCCACTTCTTCAAGTGGCATATCACGTGTAATTTCAAACGCCATCAATGTAGCAACTTCATCGACAAGCTCACGAAATTCCTTTGTTCCTGTATTTACTATCACGAATATAAGCTAATTTATGTTGAATTAATGGATGATCAAATACATATACCTTTCCCATTATAACATCTCTCCTTTTCGCTTTTTATTGTACTTCTTTTCATCTGCATGAGCAAAATGTTACATACTTCTATCTTCACATTACCTCATTGTACAGAAAAAAGAGTCAATCTTCAACAAAGGGTAAGATGTCAGAATACTGAATCAACAAAGAACAGTTTACTGCCCCGTTCAGCGACACATGGAGCTAGGCACCAGTACCCATCAAAATTTGATGCTTTCTTTTTCTTTCAAAAAAGCCGCTCCCGATAAAAAGAAGCGGCTTCTCTATGATAATTATAGTGATGGATATAATTCGAATTTGCTGTTAAAGTTGTTACACGTTGTTTTGCTTCTTCTAGTTTCGCTTCATCTTCATGGTTTTTCAATACAAGACCGATGATTGAAGCGATTTCATCCATATCCTCTAAGCTGAAGCCACGAGATGTAACTGCTGCTGTACCGATACGGACTCCACTTGTAACGAATGGTTTTTCTGGGTCAAATGGAATAGTGTTTTTATTTACAGTAATACCAATTTCATCTAAAGCATGTTCTGCAACTTTACCTGTTAAGCCTGCTGAACGAACATCTACTAAAATTAAGTGATTATCTGTTCCATCTGAAACAAGAGTAAAGCCTTCTTTTTTCAAACCTTCTGCTAAACGGTGTGCATTATCAATAATTTGCTGTGCATATTCTTTAAAGTCATCTTGAAGCGCTTCTCCAAATGCAACAGCTTTTGCAGCGATAACATGCATTAATGGACCGCCTTGAATTCCAGGGAAGATCGATTTATCAATTTTCTTACCAAATTCTTCTGTACAAAGAATCATTCCACCACGTGGTCCACGAAGTGTTTTATGTGTTGTTGTTGTAACAAAATGTGCATGTGGCACTGGATTTGGATGAAAGCCTGCTGCAACAAGACCTGCGATATGTGCCATATCAACCATTAAGTATGCGCCTACTTCATCAGCGATTTCACGGAATCGTTTAAAATCGATTTGACGTGGATACGCACTAGCTCCTGCTACAATTAATTTTGGTTTATGTTGACGTGCTTTTTCTAATACATCGTTATAATCAATACGGTGATCTTTCTCATCTACACCATATTCAACGAAATTGTATTGCACACCACTGAAGTTTACTGGACTTCCGTGTGTTAAATGTCCACCATGAGATAGGTTCATTCCAAGTACCGTATCACCTGGTTCAAGAATAGTGAAGTAAACAGCCATATTCGCTTGTGCTCCAGAGTGAGGTTGTACGTTCACATATTCTGCACCAAAGATTTCTTTTGCACGATCACGAGCTAAATCTTCAACGATATCTACATATTCACAACCACCATAGTAACGTTTACCTGGGTAACCTTCTGCATATTTATTTGTTAATACAGATCCTTGTGCTTCCATAACTGCTTCACTAACAAAGTTTTCAGAAGCAATTAGCTCGATTTTACTTCTTTGACGACCTAATTCAAGTTGAATCGCTTTAAACACTTGCTCATCTTGGTTTGATAAAATACTCATTTTGTAAATCCCCCTAAATTAATTTTACAATGCTTATTATGTGCAACATGCCATCGAATAGCATGAAATAGCTAAATGATTTTATTTTTCGAAAAATTTCTATTCCATTTTACCATGTCTTATTTATAAACGATAGTCTCTTTTTCGAACATTATAATTTAAATGAGAAAAATCGTTCGTGTTTGTTCATTTTTTTCTCTCGTTTAGATGGCATTTTCCAAATAAATCCCTTTTTTCGCATGTAAAAAACCCTCCCAAAAGGCAGGGCGTCTTACATAAGCTTTCTTTAGCAGCTTTTATTCATCACAGTATCCTTATACACGGCTCGTTCGCCACCTATAAGCTTTGGTCTTCTTTTTGCGAGTGTAACATGCGCATATCCAATTTCCTTAATCGATGTTCGAATCGGAACCGCGACATGCTTTACATGCATGCCGATAAAGGTATCGCCAATATCGATACCTGCTTCTGCTTGAATATGTTCGACGACGACAGGGTCCTTCATTTGTTGATAGGCGTACGTAGCCATCGAGCCACCTGCTTTTCGAACAGGAATGACAGACACTTCATCATATCCACGCTCTTCAGCAACTTCTCGAGGTAATACGAGGGCCCGATTCAAATGCTCACAGCATTGAAAAGCAAGTTGGATTCCTGTTTGCGTTGCAAATGCAGCTAGCTCATGATAAATCATCTCTGCTACTTCAAGCGTTCCTTCCGTACCAATTCGTTTTCCAATCACTTCACTTGTACTACAGCCAACGACAAATAAATGCTTTGAATGTAATTGTGCAATTTCTTGAAATTCCGTCAAAATTCTTTGTAATTGTTTTCGCCAATTGTCTACTTCTATTGAAAAGTGAGCTTCACTCGTCATAAAACCTGCGCATCCTTTCAAGTGTACTTAAGACAGCATTATTTTCCTTCGTAATCCGTAATTTTACTAATCCGATTTGCATGACGGCCACCTTCAAAATCTCCAGTAAGCCAAGCTTGAGCAATTTCTCTAGCAAGTCCTGGTCCAATCACACGTTCACCCATTGCTAAAACATTGCTATCATTATGCTGACGCGTTAACTTAGCGCTATAGACATCATGGCACAGTGCACATCGAATTCCCTTTACTTTATTAGCGGCGATGCTCATGCCAATGCCTGTCCCACAAATTAAAATGCCTCGATCAAATTCGCCTTTTGCCACTTTTTCAGCAACAGGTAGTGCATAATCAGGATAATCAACAGATGTTGAACATTCACACCCAAAATCCTCATATGGAATTTGTAATTCTTCGAGTAGTTTCTTAATTTCTTCACGGATATGTATTCCGCCATGATCTGATGCGATTGCAACTTTCATCATAATCCCCCTCTAAACTAGTTATATATCTATTGTGTCACAAACAGTTAAAATTGAAAACGAGTAATTGTTTGTTTCAATTTCTCCGCTTGTTCTTTCAAATCGGCTGCTGAGGTATTAATATTTTCCATACTTAATGCTTGATCTCTAATGGTTGCCGTTACTTCTTCTGCTCCGGCTGACGTTTGCTGGGCAACGGCTGCGACTTCCTGAGATTGGTGAGCCGTTTCTTCAATACTCTCCATTTGACGATTAACAAGCTCGGTAATATCCTTCACTGCAACAGCTACATTATTCACCGTTTTCGTCATACCTTCAATTGCTACATCTGTTTCAGAGCCTTTTTGCGCCCCATTATTCGCAAGTGTTACTTGTTCAGAGATTTGTTGAACGACTGTCTGAACCTCCGCCTGTATATTCTGAATTAATTCGCTAATTCCTCGAGCCGCTTTAGCGCTTTCATCTGCGAGTAAGCGAACTTCTTCAGCGACTACCGCAAACCCTTTGCCATGTTCACCAGCTCTTGCTGCTTCAATGGAGGCATTCAACGCAAGTAGGTTAGTTTGTCCGGCTATATCCCCAACCAGCTGCACAATTTGTCCAACCTTTTTCGCATTTTCTTCTAATCGTTGAACAGATTTTAACGATTCCCGATTTTCTTTGGCTAGACCCTCAATGCCTGTCACAAGTGAATGAATAATCTCTTTACTCTTCGTAAGCTCTTGAACCATTTCGCTAGATGCAGCAACAGAAGCTTTTGCCTTGCTTTGAACCTGCCCTGCAATCGCCGTTACGTCTTCCATCGATTGCGCTGTATTCATAATCGAAACAGCTGAGGTATCCGCCCCTTTTGAAATATCATCAATGGTGGAAACAATTACTTCTGCATGTTCACAAGCCTTGGTCGTCTCTTGCGATATATGAATCACCTTTTGATTTGTTTCTTGGAAGTTTGCCTCAATACTCTGAACCATTTCTCTTAAATTAAAAAGCATATGATTGAACGCAATGCCAAGTGAGCGAATCTCGTCATCCCGCTTCGCTACTTCTACCTCTTCTGAAATATTGCCATGCGCCGCCCCTAGTGCGACTTTTTCTAAGCTTCGCAGTGGCTTAATAATTACGCTTGCCATAAAATAGGCCAAAATCCCCGACCAGATGATTCCTAATAATAACGTAGTAATAATAAATATCACTTGATTCCATTCAGAAAAAAATAATGGATATAATACAAAAATAAACAGCCCCGATGTTGAGTACGTAATCACTGCTACTACGGTAATGAATAACGCTAATTGTTTCTGTAGACCAAACTTGAAATGATTATTTTTCATCATTTCCCCCCCTATACACTTACCTATACATCTAATTTCTTAATAAGCTCATCAATTAGCGATTCTAGCTCATCATATGTTTCTCGGTAAACCTCTTGTGAACCACCAAAGGGATCGGTAATGTCCCTATCTTTTATATCGTCATAAACAAACTCTTTTAAAGTAAAAATCTTGTCCAACGTTTTTGGAAACGTATGTGTGATGATAGACTTATGTCCTTCCGTCATCGTAAAAATATGCGTTGCCCATTCTAATTCCGCCTCCGACAACGGTGTTGAGGTATGCTGATGCATAATTTGATGTTCACGTAATGTTTCTTTCGCATATGTTGATGCCTCTTGGCCATTAGACGCATACACCCCTGCTGATTTCACTTTAATACCCGGAATGTTTTTACTTTTTAAAATTGCTTCTGCCATTGGACTTCTACATGTATTTCCTGTACAAACAAATAGCACTCTAATCATTGCTAGCCCCCCCTTATTCATCTATTGTAAACTAGAAATGCCACTTATATCATTAGAAATACCCTACTCATCTTTATTTTTCATATTGTTATAGCAATAACTGAAAAAGAATCTGCTTCATCATAATTACAAGATCTAGGAGTAATGACCTACTAACTAATCGTACAGAATATTTCGCAAACGTACAATCAGAATATTATAAATTTTTTATAAAGCTATTAATAAAATAACAATTTTAACCCGAATATAAACAGAATACTCCCACCAAAGATTTCACTGTAGGTCCCAAGTAGCCCTTGCATTTTCCTTCCGATTAAAAGACCACTCCATGTTAAAAGCATCGCCGCAAGACCAAAACTCAAAATGGCCACCATTGTTTTTGCTCCATAAATCCCGAGCGTTAGCCCGACCGAGAAACTATCTAAGCTTACACTTAGCGCAAACAGCCATAACCCCTTTCCAACAGGAGCAAGCGTAGCACTTTCGCCACCTTTGACTCCTGAAATAAACATTTGAATGCCTAGTAAAACAAGAAGCATTCCACCCGCATAAGCAGCAAAAGTACCAAATTGTTCAGAAAGAAAACGACCACTAACAATTCCGAGCAACGGCATCCATATATGGAAAAAACCAACTGTTAAGCCAATTGTAAATATTTGCTTAAGACGCAACTGAAACATGCCCATTCCTAGTCCTACGGAAAAGGCGTCCATTCCTAATGCGAAAGCCATAATTATGAGCGTAATCAATTCACCAATTCCAGCTTGCATTCTCTTCCCTCCTTGGACGTGCTTATCCTTTTACAGACTATGCATGCCCAAACGGAATTAGACTGAGAAAAGTGCAAGGCGCTGAGCTTCTTGAGCTAGACAGCAGTACACATCGAAAATTTTATACTTTCTTATCTTTTAAAAATAGCAGTCTCATAAGGGAGACTGCCATGATATATTTACCCATATTACTGTTCGATTAGTCGCTGACCAGCTGCTTTAAATAGACGGTTCATAATGGCTTTGCCAATTCCCTCAGTAGGAAAAAGCTCACTATAAATCAAATCCACTTGGCATTGATCAAATTGTCGTAAAGCCCCGTACAATCCTGTCGCAACCGTGGATAAATCAGCTAAAGAACCTGGGATGATTACATAATCGGCATCATAAAATGATCCATGCTCACTTGCCGCAAGAACACCTACTTTTAATCCTTCGGCTCGTTTGCTCTCTACCAATTTTTGAATGAAATCAGGCGTTCCCTTCACCAATGTTAGTGGTGCTTTTGGAGCATAATGTGTATATTTCATTCCAGGTGCTTTTGGTGTCTCGTCTTTTTTTGATAAGGCAACTTCTTCCCTTACTTGTCCAATGACGAGCTCCAGTTGCTCTTTCGTTACCCCACCTGGGCGAAGAATGACAGGAATGTCTACTGTACAATCTAACACCGTAGATTCTACCCCTACTCCTGTTGAACCTCCATCTACAATTCCAGCAATACGACCATTTAAATCCTCATAAACATGCTTAGCCGTTGTAGGACTTGGCTTTCCAGAGGTATTCGCACTTGGTGCCGCAATAGGCAGACCACTCTCTTCAATTAATTGGAGAGCAACAGGATGATTCGGCATCCGAACTGCTACTGTTTCCAATCCCGCTGTAACAGCATTGGCTAATTGTCCCGGCTTATGTTTCAAAATTAACGTTAATGGCCCCGGCCAAAATTTCTGCATCAATCGCTTAGCAAATGACGGAATTTCAGTCACAAACTCGTTAAGCTGTGACTGGGAAGCAATATGGACAATCAACGGATTATCGCTTGGGCGCCCCTTTGCTTCATATACTTTCTTAACCGCTTCCTCACTTTTCGCATTTGCGCCTAATCCATACACCGTCTCTGTCGGAAAAGCCACTACTTCATTATGAACCAAATATGTAGCCGCCTCTATAATATATGGACTCTTCTGCGAACTCTCCACATCTGAATCCACTACCCAAAATTTCGTTTCCACCAATAACACCTTCACTTTTTTTATCCAGTATAACATAAAGTAGCTGCGACTTTATCAACTGTGGATACTCTGTTGATAAACCTGTGGATAAGTTCATTTAAATAAGTTGGTGAAAATTTCACCGAATAGCGATTTTTTAATAATTTGTGGTTCTTCGGTTCCATCATAGATTTGTACGGTTGATGCCGCAATGATTTGTTCCTGTTTGATTTCAGCTTCTTTTTCCTCATTGTCTTTAGCTTCAGGTTCTACTTCTGCTTCTATGTTCTCTTTAGAATCTGTTACTTCAATCAGTTCTTTTGATGCTGACTCAGATTCTGGCTGACTGACAGTCTCTTTTGTTTCATTTTCTACTTGTTCTTCAGCTTGGTCAGTTTCACCCTCGATTTCCACTTCAACTGCAGTTTGTTGATTTGTCGTCGTATCTTCTTCCTCTTCTACTGCAGGTTGACTTACCACATCCGTTTTATTAGCTGCAGTCTCAGTAACCTCAGTCTGCTCCGTTGTGACTGCACTTCCTTCTTCCTCATCAAATGGACTTTGACTAATAGCCGTTCCATTTGAAAAATCTAAAAAGCAAAGCGGCGGAAATAAAACACACCACCAGTTAGCACCATCACCTTCACCCAATGTAATAATAACCGCTTCATAATCCCCTGCAGGGTACAAAAATTGTCCATATAGTTTTGTAGGAAATGCTGCTTGACCAAAATCTACTTTTACCGACTGCGTTAACCCTTCTTTTGCTATTACATCCTCCGCCGTTGCCTGAATTTCATCCAAATGTGCAATAATAACCTCTCTCGCCTCTTCTAAAGAAGTCAATTCCGCTACCCACTCTGTAATATCGCGATTCACTTCATCTCGAATTAACCGCTTTACAGCCTGATCCGCTTCTCGATCACTATTGGCTAGTATTCGCAAGCGAATGGCTTCATCCGGGATTACAGTCGTGGCTGCATCGACCTTTTCTGTTTCTTGTTTTGGTATATATAAACTAACGATTGTTCCAATCGTTAAGATTAATAGATAAATAATGGCTAAATTTCGTCTTTTCATTATTATCGCCTCCCCATACCCACATTCTCGCCACCTTTTCGCTATCTTAAACTAGTAAAATAAAAATTAGCTTGGAGAGCTTGTTCTTATGGATTGGCGGGATTTTTGAAGAATTTGGCGGGATTATATTAAAAATTCGCGGGATTATCACCTGATTTGGCGGGAATAACGAGGTAATTGGCGGGATTCCAATAAATGAAGTTTAGCCGAAGCTCTATTTTTTTAATTTGCATGATTTTTAGGCAAATTCGCCATGATTTTCCTACACCCCTCTGATTTCAAAACAAAAAACGCCTCTAAAAAGAGACGTCATCACTTCAACACCGCAAAAACCATGCGGTCCTTTCCATTGATATCATATTCAACGTTGACTTCTGCATCAGCAAATGTACTCCGCAGCAGCTCCGCCACAGGCTCACCTTGCCCTGCACCTACCTCAAAGCCAATAAGCCCTGGCGTGCGCATGACTTTCGGTAGTTCTTCCATAAAGCGCCGATAAAAATCTAACCCATCGACCCCAGCAAAAAGGGCTCGATGTGGTTCATGCTCGGTCACTACAACGGACATTTCCCTAATATCCTCATCCGGAATATATGGTGGATTAGACAGCAGCACGTCGAACCTTTGATTAGCTCCAATAAACGGCTGCAATAAGTCGCCTTGAACAAAGGTAACATCTGCACCTAATGCTCTCGGCATTCCCAACAGCTACTTCAAGCGATTCAGGGGCAATATCAGTTGCCGTTACTTGTAAACTAGGCTGCTCACACTTCATCGTAATGGCAATCGCACCGCTCCCCGTTCCGACATCAACCAAATCCAGCACCTTCCCCACTGGAAAAATAGCCCTAATTTTACGAAGCGTATGATAAATTAATTCTTCTGTTTCCGGTCTTGGAATCAGCACTTCCTCATTGACGAAAAACGTTCGACCATAAAACTCTTCGCGCCCAATAATATACTGAACAGGTTGCCCAGCACCATGCTGCTTTACCGCCTGTTCAAAAGCGACCATCACATCTTCCGATAATTCATCGTGGAAGCTAGCCAAAAGCTGTGAGCGATTCATATTTAAAAAGTACTGTAATAAAATTTCACCGGCATTCGCATCACGACCCTTTTCTTTTAAAAAAGAAGAAGCCCAATTAAGGGCTTCATATACTTTTTGAACAGAATTAATCATTTGCATGCTCCAGCCTTGAAGATTGATCTTCTAAAATTAAAGCATCAATGATTTCATCTATTTTTCCTTCCATCATTTGATCAAGCTTTTGAATCGTCAAACCAATACGGTGGTCCGTCACACGATTTTGTGGGAAGTTATACGTACGGATGCGTTCCGAACGATCACCCGTTCCAACCGCTGACTTCCGATTTTGATCATATTCAGCTTGAGCTTCTTGTTGAAATTTATCATACACGCGAGCACGTAATACTTTCATCGCTTTATCCTTGTTTTTATGCTGAGATTTTTCATCCTGACAAGTAACGACGATTCCTGTAGGAATATGGGTTAATCGAACAGCTGACATCGTCGTGTTAACGCTTTGTCCACCTGCTCCAGAAGAAGCGTACGTATCAAAGCGGATATCTTTATCATGAATTTCAACTTCCACTTCTTCCGTTTCTGGTAAAACAACGACCGTTGCCGTTGAAGTATGGATTCGTCCACCTGATTCCGTTTCAGGTACACGTTGAACGCGATGTGCTCCATTTTCAAACTTCAGCTTTGAATAGGCCCCTTGGCCATTAATCATAAACACAATTTCCTTGAAGCCACCTAAGCCCGTTGCATTCGCTTCAATGACTTCTGTTTTCCAACCCTGCATCTCGGCATATCGGCTATACATGCGGTATAAGTTCCCTGCAAATAAAGCAGCCTCATCGCCACCGGCAGCTCCACGAATTTCCATAATAACGTTTTTATCATCATTCGGGTCTTTCGGAATAAGCAAAATTTTCATTTTCTCTTCAAGCTCTGCTACTTGTGCTTCTAACTCGTGAAGCTCTTCTTTTACCATATCACGCATATCAGCATCTAGCTTTTCTTCAAGCATCGATTTAGCATCCTGCATCTGCTCTTTTACTGATTTATATTCTCTATACGTCATGACCGTTTCTTGAATATCTGATTGCTCCTTCGAATATTCACGAAGCTTCTTTGAATCATTAATAATTTCCGGGTCACTTAATAGTTCATTTAATCGTTCGTATCTATCTTCTACTGCCTGTAATCGATCAAACATACTTTTCCACCTCATCATCCTCTCAATATCGATTTATCTATTGAGAAATTACGCTTTGTATTTACAATAGCCTTATTATAGTATAGTTAAAATATCAACGTCAAAAGGATTCCCAAATTACAGCTCGACTTTGGAGCTCTCACTTGGCTTTCCTGGTACTTCATGATGATGACGACAACGCGGTTCATAGGATTCCGAAGCACCAACTAGGATAACTGGCTCATCGTAGGAAGCCGGCTTACCATCAATCAACCTTTGCGTTCTACTTGATGATGAGCCGCAAACGGCGCAGACTGCCTGCAGCTTTGTCACGGACTCAGCTAATGACAGCAACACAGGCATAGGGCCAAATGGTTCACCTCGAAAATCTTGGTCCAATCCAGCTACTATGACACGATATCCACTATTTGCAAGATGCTGCGTTACCGCAATAATTTCTTCATCAAAAAACTGTACCTCATCGATGGCAATCAGATCAATTGATTGAATCAACATAACGAAAAATCTCTGTTGATCGCTTCAGTCGGTTTAGCCATTACGGAGCGACCATTATGCGATACGACTGCTTCTTCTGCATAACGATTATCTATGCTTGGCTTAAAAACGGCAATGTTCTGTTTCGCAAATTGAGCTCGATTTACTCTCTTGATTAGTTCCTCTGATTTGCCTGAAAACATACTTCCGCATATCAATTCAATCCAGCCTGATTGCTTCATTTCATACATGAAACCAAATCTCCCCGTTTCAAAAATAGTATTTTAAGCCATGAAAAAACAGGCAAGAAAAGCCCCTGCCTGTTTTTTTGACATTTCACCTTACTTAATGCCGTATTTTTTGTTGAAACGGTCAACACGTCCGCCAGCTTCAGCGAATTTTTGACGTCCAGTGTAAAATGGATGACATTCAGCACAAGTTTCAACTTTGATTTCTTCTTTTATTGAACCAGTTTCAAAAGTATTACCGCAAGAGCAAATAACTTTTGCAGTTCTATAATTTGGATGAATTCCTGCTTTCATTCTTTTCAGCTCCTTCTGCCCTGAATCTCGCGAAACAGAGTTATATTAAGCAACATGAGACTAGCAACTCTCACATTTATTGTAAAAACACATGAACTTATTATAACAACTTCACACGACTTGTGCAACTTTTAATTTATTCAAAATATTACCATTATTACATATTCAGAAGAGATGAGCGTAACTCATCCCTTTTTTCCTTTATCCTCGTTTAGCACTTGCCATGCCTTTTTTCATTTCTTCATCTAGCTTAGCGAAAAATTCTTCATTGCTTTTCGTTTGTTTTAATTTACGTAAAAATTTCTCAGCGAAATCAGGAGAATCGGACATTGTTTTACGAATCGCCCATAGCTTGTCTAAATGCTCTTTCGGAATAAGAAGTTCTTCTTTACGCGTTCCAGAACGACGAATATCAATCGCTGGGAAAATGCGTCGTTCAGCAAGAGCACGATCTAAATGAAGCTCCATATTTCCTGTACCTTTGAATTCTTCGTAAATGACATCATCCATACGTGAACCTGTATCGACTAATGCCGTAGCCAAAATCGTTAAGCTTCCGCCTTCTTCAATATTACGCGCTGCCCCAAAGAATCGTTTTGGTCGATGGAAAGCCGCTGGGTCAATCCCACCTGAAAGAGTACGTCCACTTGGCGGGATGACTAAATTATAAGCACGAGCAAAACGTGTAATACTATCCATTAAGATAATAACATCGCGTTTATGCTCAACCAGACGCATGGCGCGTTCTAACACGAGTTCCGCTACTTTAATATGATTTTCCGGTACTTCATCAAACGTTGAACTAACAACATCACCAGCAACAGAGCGTTCAATATCTGTTACTTCTTCTGGACGCTCATCAATTAGCAGGACAATCAATTCTGCCTCTGGATGATTGGTTGTAACGGCATTCGCAATTTCTTTAATAAGCATTGTTTTACCGGCCTTAGGTGGAGCAACAATGAGTCCACGTTGTCCAAACCCTACTGGTGCAAGTACATCCATAATTCTTGTAGATACATTCTTTGGTGTTGTTTCAAGTTTGATTTGACGATCTGGATATAACGGTGTTAAACCAGGGAAATGAACACGTTCTTTTGCTGATTCTGGATTGTCACCATTCACAGCTTCGACATGAAGCAATCCATAGTAACGCTCATTTTCTTTTGGCGGACGAACCTTACCAGATACTTTATCCCCATTACGCAAATCAAATCTACGTATTTGCGAAGCAGAAATATAGATATCCTCCGAACTAGGAGAATAGTTAATTGGGCGTAAGAAACCAAAGCCCTCTGAAGGAATAATTTCAAGCACACCCTCCATAAATAGTAGCCCATCTTGTTCAGCTTGTGCTTTCAAAATAGCAAAAATCAGTTCCTTTTTTGATAGCTTGCTGTAGTAGGATACTTTATATTCGCGTGCGTGCTCATATAGGTCCTTCAGCTTCATGTTTTCTAAATTTGAAATAGTTAAATTCATTATGACACCACACTTTATTTAATTAGACATATTTCACCCATACTGAAAAAAGAGACGACTAATGGATGGAAGGAAAAACCACATTCCATATATTTATTAACACGGCTTTTCTCTTTTTGAAAGGATGAGACATTCGTATTTATGAAGAAATAAATGGAAGGCTTCTTGAAGTTAGGAGTAAAGGTAGAATATTTCTTTAAAAAACATAACCTTAAAACAAGATTAATTCCAGTTTAACAGGCTGTAATCCTCCACTGATGAAAATTCACTTTATTGTACTTCCTTTATTTTAATTATTCAACTGAAAATTTTACTAGAAAAGCGAGCAATTATGCCCGCTCGCTATTTTATAGGTATAGATCTTAGTTTAATGAACAAGCAATGGAGGCTGAAGAGCCAACTATTGCTGAACATTTCACTTTAGCTATTATTTAGCCAATTAGACCATTTGGTTTTCTTCAATACTGTGACGTCCTTCAATAAAACGAACAGTTCCTGATTTAGCACGCATAACCACTGAATGCGTTAAACCAGATTGACCTTTAAATTGAACACCACGTAATAATTCTCCATCTGTTACACCAGTAGCAGCAAAAATAGCATCGTCACCACGAACAAGATCTTCCATAAGAAGAATTTTATTCACTTCGATTCCCATTTTTCCACAACGTTCTATTTCTTCTTCATTTTGCGGAATTAATTTCCCTTGAATTTCGCCACCAAGACATTTTAAAGCAACAGCTGAGATAACGCCTTCCGGAGCCCCACCTGAACCGAACAGAATATCAACTCCTGTTTTGTCAAAGGCTGTGTTAATCGCTCCAGCAACGTCTCCATCATTAATCAATTTAATGCGAGCACCTGCTTCACGAAGCTCATGAATAATTTTAGAATGACGATCACGATTTAATACTGTAGCTACTACATCTTGAATGTCTTTATTTTTTGCTTTTGCGACAGCTTTAAGATTATCCAAAACGGAAGCATTTATATCAATTTGTCCGACCGCTTCTGGTCCAACAGCAATTTTATCCATATACATATCAGGAGCATGAAGAAGATTTCCTCGATCGGCAATAGCAAGTACTGCTAACGCATTCCAACCACCTGATGCGACAATATTTGTTCCTTCTAAAGGGTCTACTGCTATATCAACTAAAGGACCTACTCCCGTTCCTAGCTCTTCACCGATATATAGCATTGGAGCTTCGTCCATTTCACCTTCTCCGATTACAACTGTTCCTTGCATTGGAATTGTATTGAACACATCACGCATCGCAGTAGTTGCTGCATCATCTGCTTCGTTTTTCTTTCCCCGTCCCATCCAACGTGCAGAAAATAGAGCTGCTGCTTCTGTAACACGTACAAGCTCCATCGATAAACTTCTTTCCATTTACTGGTTCCTCCTCGATATTTACAAACATAGATGATTTTTTAAGCCAACAATAGTATAACATATTCTATAATATTATAATAACACAAAGAAGAAGTGTCAGTTTTTCAACTGTTCTACTTCTTCTTTTGTCATTTTTTCACGCCAAATAGTCGCACCTAGTCCTGTAAGCTTTTCAACAAGATTACTGTAACCACGGTCAATATGTTCAAGACCTGTCACTTCCGTAATTCCTTCTGCCAATAGACCGGCAATAACGAGAGCTGCACCTGCTCGTAAATCACTTGCTTTGACTTTGGCTCCTTGTAACTGTGTTGGACCACTAACAATTGCCGCTCTTCCCTCTACTTTAATCTGCGCATTCATGCGCCGAAGTTCATCAATATGCTTAAAACGAGCACCATAAATCGTATCCGTCACAACACTAGTACCTGCTGCCTTTGTCAATAACGCTGTAAACGGTTGTTGAAGATCTGTTGGGAATCCAGGATAGACAAGCGTCTTAATATCCACAGCCTTCATGCCTGCCCAGGTGAAACAAAGATTTGATCATCGCCCGCTTCAATCTGTACGCCCACTTCACGAAGTTTCGCCGTAACCGATTCGAGATGCTGCGGAATGACATTATCTATTAAAATTCCGTCTCCAACAGCGGCTGCTAAAATCATAAACGTACCTGCTTCAATTCGGTCAGGAATTATCGTATGACGACAACCATGTAACTGCTCTACACCATCAATACGAATAATATCGGTACCTGCACCTTTAATTTTCGCACCCATATTGGTCAACAATGTAGCAACATCAATAATTTCTGGCTCTTTTGCTGCGTTTTCAATGATGGTTCTTCCTTTGGCTAACACAGCTGCCAACATAATATTAATCGTTGCACCGACACTTACTACATCAAGATAAATTCTTGCTCCTCTAAGCTCTTCAGCACGTAGATAAATGGCGCCTTGCTCATTTGTTACTTGGGCTCCTAATGCTTCGAAACCCTTAATATGTTGGTCAATTGGACGAGGGCCCAAATGACAGCCTCCAGGAAGACCAATGACGGCCTTTTTAAACTTTCCAAGCATTGCACCCATTAGATAGTATGAAGCGCGAAGTTTTTTGACATGACCATTTGGCAATGGCATGGAAACCATTCTTCCTGGATTGACTGTCATTTCTCCATCTTCAAAATGGACTTGTCCACCAATTTCCTCCAATAGCGCCTTTAATGTCTGTACATCTGAAATATCTGGTAAACCTTCAATTGTTACAGGAGAATCGGCTAAGATTGTTGCTGGAATAAGGGCAACGGCACTATTTTTAGCGCCACTTACACGAATACTTCCTTTTAAAGGATAACCGCCCGCTATTTTCAACTTTTCCATAATAAACTCCCTTCCACGCTAAGCACTGTAGAAGCTTTCTGTATTCGTTGTATTTTTCAATAAACTAGGGACAACATTTCACTGACCGTCCTTCATGAAAACCATGTACGTAAACTTTCTTTAACTCTTGAGTGAATTTACATGTTTTATTTCATTAGTGTGTACAAAAATAGAAAAGTCATGTAAATAAATTGATAAATTTTCCAAAAAAGATGATAGCTTAGCGAGAAAGTCGATTATTGTTCTGTACGCGAGCTCCAGTCTTTAAGGAAAGCTTCAATTCCTTTATCTGTTAATGGATGATTAAATAATTGAAGAATAACTTTATATGGAACGTAGCAATATGTGCACCCTTTAGAGCTGCCTCTGTAATATGCATTGGGTGACGAATAGACGCTGCGATGATTTCTGTTTGGATATCATGAATCGCAAAAATATCTGCAATATCTGAAACGATTTGTAACCCATTATGACCGATATCATCTAAACGGCCAAGGAAAGGAGATACATAAGCCGCACCTGCTCTAGCAGCTAACAAAGCTTGGTTTGCACTGAAAATAAGTGTTACATTCGTTTTGATTCCTTTTCTAGAAAGGGCTGCTACTGTTTTCAAACCATCCGGAGTCATAGGAACTTTAATGGTGATATTAGGGGCAATGGCTGCTAATTCTTCTGCTTCTTTCATCATGCCTTCATGATCTAGGGCAATTACTTCTGCTGAAACCGATTCTTTAACTAAGTCTGTAATTTCTTTTAAACGCTCATGAAAAGAAACGCCTTTTTCTTTAGCTACTAACGATGGATTTGTTGTCACTCCTGCTAGAATTCCAAGTGCGTGTGCCTCACGAATTTCATCAATATTTGCTGTATCAATAAAAAATTTCATGTACTAGACCTCCGATTAATGATGTAGTTGGTAACAAGACCCTTCTATTCATCGATGTATCGAGGAATAGAAGGGGCATGCTATGTAATCAATTAAGCTTTACCGTTTGAACCAAATTCACGAATTTTGCCAATAACTGTTTCTTTAATAGCTTCACGTCCTGGTCCAATAACTTTACGCGGATCATATACTTTTGCATCTTTATTTAAAAGTTCACGTACGGCTTTCGTGAACACGATTTGGTTTTCTGTATTTACGTTAATTTTTGACGTACCAAGAGAAACTGCTTTTTGAATATCTTTTGTCGGAATTCCTGTTCCGCCATGCAATACTAAAGGAACTTTCGTTAAACCGCGTACTTCTTCCATTTCTTTAAAGCCAAGGTTTGGCTCTCCTTTATATAGACCATGCACAGAACCAAGTGCAGGAGCAAAGCAATCCACATTCGTTTCTTTTACTAATCGTTCACATTCTTGTGGGTCTGCATAGATTACGCCATCAGCCACTACATCATCTTCTTGTCCACCAACGGTTCCTACTTCTGCTTCAACTGAAACATTGCGAGCATGAGCATATTCTACTACTTGTTTTGTCATTTTAATGTTTTCATCAATTGGATGATGAGAAGCATCAATCATAACAGAAGTGAAACCAGCATCAATTGCCGCTTTACAGCTTTCAAAGCTTGAACCATGGTCTAAATGAATAGCAACTGGCACAGTAATATTCATATCTTCTAGTAAACCTTGAACAAGCATTACTACTGTTTTATATCCACCCATATAGCGAGCGGCCCCTTCAGACACACCAAGAATCACAGGCGATTTTTCAGCTTCAGAAGCAGCTAAAATCGCTTGTGTCCATTCTAAATTATTAATGTTGAATTGCCCAACCGCATACTTCTCAGCAAGCGCTGTATCCAACATCTCTTTCATTGAAACTAAAGGCATGTAAATTCCCCCTATTACGAAATAATCATGATTCATTTTTGATAAATCCCATTACCTCTAGCTATACCCTTAAATACCTCTGGTCAATCGCTTAGAAGTCATGTTTATGTAATTCTCTTTTAGCATATCAATTCACGAAAAAAACAGCAACCACTACCCCATGTTAATTTACCTACATTTAAAAATTGAAACATTCTGAATAGTTGAGAATTACCTGTTTCCAAAAAAATACGACTATTCTTTTTAGCAAAAGACAGTCGTATGAAGGACAAGGGGCAAACTATTTTTGAATACAGCCCCAATGATGAAGTTTTACTTTGTGTAGTTCGCCCTACTCATTTAAAAGAAACTACTCAACTAGATTGAATAGGCAAGTAATCGCGAACAGCTTTTCTGATATCATCAATATCAAATGGTTTAGCAAAATGAGTGATAGCCCCTAAATCTTTCGCTTCTTGAATCATATCAAGCTCCCCATAGGCAGTCATAATAATGACACGAATATCCGGATCTATTTTCTTTACTCGTTTCAAAATCTCAATTCCATCCATTCCTGGAATTTTCATATCTAATAAAATGAGATCAGGGGCATTATTTTGAACGATTTCAAGTGCTTGTACCCCATTTGCCGCTTGATACGTTTCATATCCTTCCCTCATCATCACTTCATTTAACAGAATTCGGATTCCAAACTGATCATCCACTATTAAAATCTTTCCTGCCATACTATCACCTCTTCTTAATTTATGCGCTTTCAAACAAAGAGTCTTATTGTATAAATTATATAATTCTCCCTTTATTACTAAATTCCTGCAGAAAATGTTATTAACCTCTATTCCTATTCTACCGTTTTTTCTTAAATAAAGCATTCATTAATCATTATTGAACGAATCCTCTCCCACTTAAGTAGTAGGACGAATTGATTTTATCGTATAATGTGGCAAAGCCTATATTTTAAAAAACAAAGGAGTCTATCTTTACATGCTAAAAATATTTTCAACACAAGTGAATAATTTATTTCAAAAAATAATGGAAAAAGAAGAATTTAACATAGAGGATGGAGCACGTCTATTAGCCCAAGCAGCAGTCGGCGAAGGGGCCATCTATATTCATGGATTCGGAGAAATGGACGGTGTGACGAAGGAAGCTGTCCAAGGAGTAGAACCATTGCCAAAAGTGGCAGCATACGAATCCAATATTACGCTCACTCATGAAGACCGTTTTTTATTATTTAGTCGGAATTCCACTGACCAAGAGGCCATTGAATTAGCTCAAAAATTGCAGATGGAAAGTATTCCATTTGTAGCTGTTTCTACAATTGTTGCATCTGATACAGACTCTCTCGAAACATTAGCGGATATTCATATTGATTTACGAGTGGCACGGGGATTAATTCCAAAAGATGACGGAAATCGAACAGGCTATCCTACTTTACTTGTTGCTTTATTTGCTTACTTTGGCATCAAATTTACCATTGAGGAAATTTTACAGGAATATCTAGAAGATTGATGAAAAAGTGCAAACGCTCTGGAGGGATGCTTAGGACGTTTTTTATGCAACAGTGAAGATTAAGAATTGAATTGGCGGGATTCTTACGTACATTCGCATGATTCCACGGACAATAGAACTTATTAAGCTTAAAAACATAGCAAAAAACGCATGAAATCGAGGTTTCATGCGTTTTTTTATATTATTAGAAGTTATACCTTCCGCTTTTCTTATTGTTCGCTTTTCTTTAATGACATGCCTACGAAATCATGGAATAGTGGCTGCGGACGATTTGGACGTGATTTGAATTCCGGATGGAATTGTGATGCCACGAACCACGGATGATCCTTCAGCTCAATAATTTCTACTAAGCGGCCATCTGGGCTTGTACCAGAGAAGACAAAGCCTGCTTCTTCCATGACTTGACGATATTGGTTATTGAATTCATAACGATGACGGTGACGTTCGTATACAACTTCATCCTTGTATGCTTCGAAGGCTTTTGTTCCTTCTGTTAGCTTACATGGATATAAGCCAAGACGAAGTGTACCACCTAAGTCTTCAATATCTTTTTGCTCTGGTAGTAAGTCAATAATTGGCGTTCTTGTCTCTGGCTTAATTTCTGCTGAATGAGCATCTGGTAAATGTAATACATTTCGAGCATATTCAATAGATGCTAGTTGCATACCTAAGCAGATTCCTAAGAACGGAACTTTGTTTACACGTGCATATTCAATAGCCTGAATTTTTCCTTCAATTCCACGGTCACCGAAGCCACCAGGAACAAGGATTCCATCTGCATCGCCAAGCACCTCTGCTACATTTGCTTTTGTTACATGCTCAGCATTAACCCAATCAATTTCCACGTCAGCATCATACGCATAACCAGCATGTTTTAATGCCTCAACAACTGAAAGATACGCATCTTGTAATTCAACATATTTCCCAACAAGGGCAATTTTTGTTTTCTTTGTTAAAGTCGTTACTTTCTCTACAAGTGCTTTCCAATCTTCCATGTCGGCTGCGGCACAATCTAATTTCAAATGGTCACAAACAATTTGGTCCATATTTTGTTCTTGTAAAGCAAGAGGAATGGAATATAACGTATCCGCATCTAAACATTCAATAACGGCATCTTTATCAATATCGCAGAATAAGGCTAATTTATCCTTCATATCTTGAGAAATTGGCATTTCCGTACGAGCAACAATAATATTTGGTTGAATACCAAGACCACGAAGCTCTTTCACGCTATGTTGTGTTGGTTTAGTTTTCAATTCCCCAGCCGCTCTAATATAAGGAACAAGTGTACAATGAATGTACATCACATTATCAATACCGATATCACTCTTAATTTGACGAATGGCTTCAAGGAATGGAAGGGATTCGATATCACCAACTGTTCCACCAATTTCTGTAATGACGACATCTGCATTTGTTTCTTTTCCAGCGCGGAACACACGGTCTTTAATTTCATTCGTAATATGAGGAATAACTTGAACCGTTCCCCCTAAATAATCACCGCGACGTTCCTTTTTCAAGACAGTTGAATAAATTTTACCCGTTGTCACGTTACTATGTTTACCAAGGTTAATATCAATGAATCGTTCATAGTGCCCTAAGTCTAAATCCGTTTCAGCACCATCATCTGTAACAAACACTTCACCATGTTGATATGGACTCATTGTACCTGGATCTAAGTTAATATACGGATCGAATTTTTGAATCGTAACACTCAATCCCCGATTTTTTAGAAGTCTTCCTAGAGATGAAGCTGTAATCCCTTTTCCTAGGGAAGAAACTACTCCGCCTGTTACAAAAATATATTTTGTCATTATATGTCCCCCTCTTAAAATGTCTTTACATGCTGTTTATTCAATATGATTTGATGCTTATACTATTCATCACATCACACAAAGAAATACCCTAAACTGTTATATTCAGATACTTTTAATCAGCTTCTTATCTAGTTTTTACTTTTTTTAAAAATTCATTTGAAAAATAAAAAAATGATGTCATATTCCATTCCATCATTTGTAGAGGATTGCTGATTAATTAGAAAAGCGTAAGCGCCTTGGTCAGCCTCAACAAGCTGTTTGCGGGTCAGGCGGTGAAGCTAGACACTCCGAAAGGCGAAACCGGCTCGTTCAGCTTATGGAGCTAGACGCCAAAATGCGTCCAAAATTTTATAATTTCTTATATAAAAAAATAAAAACGCTCCACCTACTAATTTGTAAGGGAGCGATATAATTAATCATAGTGTCCTTTTAAGGAGCCCAAAAAGTATTCTACAAATTTCGAGCTAAAAAGTCAAGAGTGAAGTTTAAATGAATAAAGAGCATAAGGAGTAGCCCTCACCAATCTCAAACGAATGAGTAGCAATCAAAAAAATAGATTGCTTTGTGAGAGTCCACCCTATATGCTAGCCAATACTTTTCTCTACCAGCCTAAGGAACCCGTTACACTTTCCTTATTTTTTATCTTCATCCCCGTCTTCTTCTATCTCTTCTTTCTTCTTCTTCTTCTTCTTCATCAGCCTCAAATTCTTCTTCGATTAATTCTTCATCCAACTCATCTTCATCATCGAGAAGATCTTTATCCTCCTCAAGATCCTCATCTAGTTCATCTTCGTCAAGAAGTAAGTCCTCGTCTTCCTCATCGTCAGTGTCATCGAAATCGACTTCTAATTCGTCTATATCTTCTTCAAAATCCTCGTCTTCCTCATCAATGACATCAAAGCCTTCATCCAAAATAGCAGCCTTTTTCGCTTTCTTTTTCTTTTTAGCTTTGACAGTATGTACAACCTCTTCTTCCGCTTGATCAACCGGATACCAGTTTTTTAATCCCCAACGGTTGTCTCCAAGTGAAATAAAACGACCATCTATATTAAGGTCTGTATAGAATTGAGCAATTCTAGCAACAACGTCTTCTTTCGATGATCCTTTTATTGCTACAATTTCATCTACTAAATCATTAAAAAACAATGGTTGATTTTTTTCTAATAATAATTCATATGCTAGTTCGATTAATGACATCTCTGATACTTGTTCTTTTGAGAATTGTTTTAAACTCAACTTGCGCACTTCCCTTCTCTATTCAACAGTTTGCTTGAATAACCTCAATTAAACTGACATTCCTTGCTAAACATATAAATCATTATAAACAAAATTAAGAGGTTTATGCTACCTCTATCTAAGACTTTTACATATTTCTTCTATATTTCTGCTTTTACACATTTCATTATTTCGTAATTGACCTTGAGATGACAAGTTTTTGAATTTCTTGTGTACCTTCATAAATTTGCGTAATTTTCGCATCGCGCATGAAGCGCTCTACCGGATATTCTTTTGTATAGCCGTATCCGCCGAATACTTGAACAGCCTCTGTTGTGACTTTCATCGCTGTATCGCCGGCAAATAATTTAGACATGGCGGATTCTTTTCCATAGGGAAAGCCCTCAGACTCTAACCAAGCTGCCTGATACGTAAGAAGTCTTGCTGCTTCCACATTTGTTGCCATTTCTGCTAGTTTAAAACCAATTCCTTGTTGTGCAGCAATTGGTTTCCCAAATTGAACGCGTTGTTTTGCATAATCTATTGCAGCATCTAACGCTCCTTGGGCAATCCCCACTGCTTGTGCAGCAATTCCATTGCGCCCACCATCCAAGGTCATCATCGCTATTTTAAAGCCATCCCCTAAAGACCCGAGCAAATTCGCTTTCGGTACACGACAATCTTCAAAAATAATTTCAGTTGTCGGTGACGAACGAATTCCCATCTTCTTTTCTTTTTTCCCCACGCTAAAGCCGTGGAAATCCTTTTCAATGATAAAAGCACTGATTCCTTTATGTTTAGATTCTGGGTTTGTTAAGGCAAACATCACATAAATATCAGCCTCTCCGCCATTTGTAATAAAAATTTTAGAACCATTTATCCTATATTCATCGCCTACTAGTTTGGCTGTTGTTCTCATAGCTCCGGCATCTGATCCTGATCCTGGTTCAGTTAAGCCGTAAGCCCCGATTTTTTCACCTTGTGCCATCGGACGTAGATATCGCTGTTTTTGATCTTCTGAACCAAACGTATAAATCGGCCAACCCGCTAAAGAAATATGAGCTGATAACGTCACACCAATCGATGCATCCACTCTTGATAGTTCTTCAATTGCAATACAATACGCTAAATAATCACTACCGATTCCTCCATATTGTTCGGGCCATGGAATCCCTGTAAGACCGAGCTCAGCCATTTTATCAAAAATTTCACGATCAAAGCGTTCTTCTTCATCCCGCTCGGCTGCCGATGGTGCCACTTCGTTCAATGCAAAAGCACGAACCATTTTTCTAATCATTTCATGCTCTGCTGTTAATTTAAATTGCATATCCAACTCCCCCTAATTAATCTGCCTTAATTGCAATCTTTGCTACTGATTTATAAGATAAGACAATATAAAATTTTCGATGCGGACTGGTGTCTAGCTGCACCGGCTAGCTCAGCACGGAAAAAGATAAAAGCCTTTGAGCGGCAAAAAGCGTATCCGTGTCTTTTCCTATTTTCTTAGGCCCACACGATGTGGGTCATGCCGACGAAGACATGAGGCCGTGGCGTTCTTAGTCGGCCTTCCTCTGTGTCCAAGCCGGTTCCGCTTTTCTTTAGTTGTATTCATAAAAGCCACGACCTGATTTTTTTCCTAGCCAGCCTGCTTTTACATATTTTCGAAGCAGAGGACAAGGGCGATATTTATCATCACCAAAGCCCTCGTGCAATGTTTCCATAATATAAAGACAAGTATCTAATCCAATAAAATCAGCAAGAGTAAGTGGACCCATTGGGTGGTTCATGCCTAACCTCATCACATCATCAATCGCTTCTCTTGATGCCACACCCTCATATAACGTATAAATGGCTTCATTAATCATCGGCAGCAAAATACGATTGGACACAAAGCCAGGGAAGTCATTGACTTCAACTGGAACCTTGCCTAATGACGTTGCCATTTCTACAACTGCTGCGTGTACTTCATGGGAAGTAGCTAGACCGCGAATAATTTCAACTAGGTTCATAACCGGGACTGGATTCATAAAATGCATGCCAATGACCTGGGCTGGCCTACTTGTTGACGATGCAATTTCTGTAATCGGCAGCGATGACGTATTTGTTGCTAAAATAGTATGAGCTGGGGCTATTTGATCGAGTTCCGCAAATAATTTGGACTTAATCTCCATATTCTCAATAGCTGCTTCAATGACTAAGTCTACTCTTGCAGCCTGTTGCAAGTCCGTTGAACCTGCTAGACGTGATAAGATTGTTTCTTTTGCTTCTACAGTTAACTTCCCTTTTTCCACTTGGCGAGATAGATTATATGTTAGCCTAGAGATACCTTTTTCAACAATCGCCATATTTACATCATGGAGAATGACCTCGTACCCACTCATCGCACATACTTGAGCAATGCCAGAGCCCATTTGTCCTGCACCAACTACCATTACTTTTCGAATTTTCATAGCGTTTGCCCCGTTTCGAATTCTCTACTTAGCCTGCTTAGGCACTTCAATCAAAATAGCATCGCCTTGACCGCCGCCACTGCAAATGGCCGCAATACCAAGACCACCACCACGGCGTTTTAATTCATACATAAGCGTAATCATAATTCTTGCACCACTTGCACCAATAGGGTGACCTAATGCAACGGCACCTCCATTGACATTGACCTTTTCAAGATCAAGCGGAACAAGTTTCCCACTAACTAACGCAACAGCCGCAAACGCTTCATTGATTTCAAACAAATCAATTTCTGCTAAGGACTTTCCTGTCTTTCTCAGTAACTCCTGAATGACAAGGCCAGGTGTCTTTGGAAAATCCTTCGCCTCTACCGCTACTTCTGCATGCCCAACAATATAGGCAAAGGGCGTTTTCCCTTCTTTTTTTGCTCTTTCCTCACTCATCAGTACAAGCGCACCCGCTCCATCATTCACACCTGGAGCATTTCCAGCCGTAATCGTGCCTTCTTTGCCAAATGCCGGTGCTAATTTTGCTAATTTTTCAATGGATGTATCTCGTCTTGGTACTTCATCTTGCGCCATTACAATCGAGGTGCCTTTACGAACAGGAACAGGAACGGAGACAATTTCTTGGGCTAATATCCCCTTGTCTATCGCCTCAATCGCTCTTTGATGACTGCGGTACGCCCATTCATCCTGAGCTGACCGAGGTATCCCAAACTCCTCTGCACACTGATTTCCATACGAGCCCATAGGAACCCCTGCAAAACTACAGGTTAGTCCGTCATTAATCATTGAATCTACTAGACTAGCATTCCCCATTCGCAACCCCCATCTCGCTTTAGGAAGTACATAGGGGGCATTGCTCATCGATTCCATGCCACCAGCGACAATGATTTCCTCATCACCCGAACGAATGATTTGATCAGCAAGCGTTACACTCCGGAGCCCTGAAGCACACACTTTATTAATCGTTTCTGTTGTTACACTCCACGGAAGGCCTGCATATCGAGCCGCTTGACGAGAAGGGATTTGTCCTTGCCCCGCCTGAAGAACATTCCCCATAATGACTTCATCCACTTGGTCCATAGCCACACCCGAACGTTCCAACGCTGCTTTTATCGCAATGCCTCCAAGCCTAGACGCGGTCAAACTGCTTAATCCCCCACCAAATTTTCCAAATGGGGTTCTCACTCCACTTACAATCACTGTTTTACTCATACTTGCTTCTCCTTTTACATGTTTTGAACTCCGGAAAAAAAGTAACCTGTTTCAACGATGATTGATGAGGGGAAGGTGGTTGAACTTGTTAACTACATACCCCTCATCGTAGATTGGGGTGCTTCAAGAAAGTTTCCTAGAGGCTTCTCCAAATACGGCTTTTTCCAGTAATTCAGCTACATCATACGTTTTTACCTTTTCTTCTACTTCTTTTGCTTTTGTTCCATCAGACAGCATTGTCAAACAGAATGGACAGCCAGAGCTAATGATAGTTGGGGTAACAGCTAACGCTTGTTCTGTACGTGCTACATTAATTCGATGTCCTGTTTCTTCTTCCATCCACATTAATCCACCACCAGCTCCACAACACATCCCTTTTTCTTGATTTCGTTCCATCTCAACAAGGGTGACACCCGGAATAGATTTCAAAATTTCTCGTGGCGCATCGTACACGTCATTGTAACGTCCGAGATAACAAGAGTCGTGGAAGGTAATCTTCTCCTTTACCTCATATTTCGGTGCTAGCTTCCCTTCCTTCACGAGCTTAGCTAATAGTTCAGTATGATGATAGACTTCTGCCTCTAGACCAAAATCCGGATACTCATTTTTAAAAATATTGAAAGCATGTGGGTCAATCGTGACAATTTTTTTCACTTCATTTTTCTGGAACTCTTCAATGTTTTTTGTAGCAAGTTCTTGGAATAAGAACTCATTTCCTAAACGACGAGGTGTATCACCAGAGTTCTTTTCTTTGCTTCCTAGAATAGCGAATTTGACGCCCGCTTCGTTTAATAAGCTTCGCAAATGAAAGGGCAATCTTCTGACTACGGTTATCGTATGATCCCATCGATCCTACCCAGAATAGGTATTCAAATTCCTCGCCTGCCTTCTGAACTTCCTTAACGGTTGGTATATGCACATCCTCCCGAAGCCCTCTCCAGTCTTCCTTTTCCTTCCGGTTCAAGCCCCATGGATTTCCTTGACGTTCGATATTAGTCATTGCACGCTGCGCATCGGGGTTTAATCTTCCTTCCGTTAATACAAGATAACGGCGCATATCAATAATTTTATCCACATGTTCATTCATTACTGGACATTGATCTTCACAATTTCGGCATGTTGTACATGCCCAAAGCTCTTCTTCCGTAATGACTTCACCAATTAAACTCTTCGTATACAATTCAGCTGTTGCAGCGGATTCCTTTGCACCCGGTGAATGGGATGCCGCGGCCAACTGATTTCCTTCAATATTTCCAAAAATAAAGCTAGGAACCCAAGGCTGCTTGCCTGTCACAGCCGCTCCCGTATTCGTTAAATGGTCACGCATTTTTACGATAATATCCATCGGTGAAAGCATTTTCCCTGTACCCGTTGCAGGACACATATTCGTACAGCGGCCACATTCTACACAAGCATATAAATCTACAAGTTGAAGCTGTGTAAAATCTTCAATCCGTTTCGTGCCATAATACACTTCAGCCTCTTCATCCTCTGGCTCTTCTTCAAAATCAATCGGCTGTCAATTTTCCAGGGCGATCTAAACGATTTAGGTATACATTTAATGGACCTGCAATTAAGTGGAAATGCTTAGATTGAGGAATATAAACTAAAAACGTTAGGATAATAAGTAGATGTAGCCACCAAGCTACATAAAATACAGTAATTGCAGCGGTCTCACCTATCCAACCAAATAAAAAGCTAATACTTGAGGCAACTGGCTCTGCCCAAGTAAGTTCATGCCCATGCCAAATCATGGACATTCCATTCCCTAGTAAAACAGCAATCATAATACCTGTAATGAAAATAACAACTAATCCATTTTTTAAGCCTCGTTTTAAACGAACTAGTTTTTCAATATAACGGCGATAAAACGCGTAAAAGATGGCAACAAGTACGGTTAGAGTAACAATTTCCTCGAAAAAGGTGAAAACAGGATATAGAGCGCCAAACGGCAAATGGGCTTCCGGCTTAATTCCTTTAATAATGAAATCAATCGCCCCAAATTGTACAAGGATGAAGCCATAAAAAAGTAAAAGATGCATAATACCACTCTTTTTATCCTTAAATAGCTTCTTTTGTCCAAAAACATTTACCCAAATATTTCTAAGTCGTTCTTTTACTCGATTGTCAAACTCGACTTTCTTACCAAGCTTTACATAGGCCGTTCTTGTTTTTAACAAGTAGATAAATAAACTCACTGCATAAACGGTTACAACCAGTGTTGCAATTAAGTTAATCCAAAGTAAGCCATTCATTTTTTCTCCCTCCCCTCTTAATATATTTATAAGCTAGTTAAAATAACTAATACTTTTATTTTTTATACGAGCTATTTATCTTTCTTACAACCCCACTTACAAAAATGGAATTTTAATGTAAATTATATTAATTCTATTATTATAGTATGAGTAAATATTCAGTCAATGCCTTTCTTAGGGTTTTACATTTTTTACCTGTTTATAAAATGATATTTCGGTGAAATTTAAGATGAATAACGGATTAATATCATGCTGATTCTTCGAAAAAAGGAGAGGATATCGTTGGGTATTGTTGGAGCGATAGCCTTTATTTTACTCATCATTATTATTTTACTGTGGATTGATTATAAATGGGGACAAGCACGGAATAAACAAAAAGCAAAACAAATCATATTTCCTCGTCGTCGAAGTGATGTTAGTGTATTCACCTCAGGAACAGAACTGTTTCAAGACTTTTTTACTGAAATTGAACAAGCAAAAAGGCATATTCATATTTTATTTTATATCATTAAAAATGATTCATTTAGCCAACAGTTTTTACATCTATTAGGCCAAAAGGCAAAGAACGGAATTGAAGTGCGATTGCTTGTTGACCGGATGGGATCCTATAAGCTTTCTAAGCAAGCCATTACGAACCTAAAGCAAAGTGGTGTGCACTTTGCTTATAGTTTTACACCTCGCTTTCCGTTTTTCTTTTATCATCTACAAAAACGGAATCATCGAAAGATTACTGTCATTGATGGAAAAATTGGCTATTGGGGTGGCTTGAATATCGGAAAAGAGTATATCAACGAGGATCCTAAATTAAGCCCTTGGCGCGATTATCATTTGAAAATGACAGGTGAAGGGGTGCAAGATTTACAAACCGTCTTTCTTACCGACTGGCTTTCTGCAACAAAAGAAGATTTATTGAAGCACACTCATTATTTTCCATCCCTTTCTCCAGGTAAACAAGAACAGCAAGTATTCACAGTAGATGGGGAGGGTCTTGAACAAACTTTTGCCCAACTTATACGGCAGGCCAAAAAACAAATTACCATTGGAACACCCTACTTTATTCCAAGCGAAACCTTGTTGACCCAATTAAGAGAAGCTATAGGCCGAGGGGTGCAATTAACAGTTATTGTTCCAAAAACGTCTGATCATGTATTAGTAAAAGAAGCGGCATACCGTTCTTTTCGCATTTTGCTAAAGGAAGGCTCCACTATTTTGCAGTTTCAAACAGGGTTCTACCATTCAAAAATCATGCTTATTGATGATAAAGTCGTTGACATCGGTACAGCGAACTTTGATAAGCGCAGTTTATTTTTAAACAGTGAAATCAATTGTTTAATGTATGATGCTCTGTCTATTGAACAGGCAAAAAAATGCCTATCCGTTGATATGATGAATTCGGTGCCAATTAACGAAAAGGCGCTGACAAACCCTAACCTATTTCAAAAGGCAAAAGAAGCTGTGGCTTGTTTGATGTCACCGTTTTTATAAAACTTTTAAGAAAAAATCAATTGTGGAATATGATGATGAGTGTTAATTGTGAACTTTCGGTAATTACAACAAACTTTTATTTACATATTTGATTTTTACATCGAATAATTACGATTTTTATGCAATTCCTACAAAAATAAGAAGACTGTCCCGCATGACTTAGGGACAGTCTTCTTGGTTTTACGAATGCATGTGTATAAAATCTTCAATACGTACGGCTGTCTAGCTCCAGGCGCCCAGCGACTAATGGACTGGACCGCTAAACGGGCGCCTTCCGCTTTTCTTTTATTACATTTTTTCTGGTGCAGAAACCCCAATCAACGCTAGCGCATTTTTTAAAGTAATTTGAACAGATTTCACTAATCCTAAACGTGCTTTACTTCTGTCCAAATGTTCAGCATCTAATACTTTATCTGCATTGTAGAAGCTGTGGAATGTAGAAGCTAAGTCGAAAATATAGTTTGTGATGCGGTGTGGCATCCGTTTTTCAGCTGCTTCTGCAACAGCTTGTGGGAACTCTCCTAGTTTTTTCAATAGTTCAATTTCTTTTTCAGAAGATATCGCATGAGAAATCATTGACACCTTCAAAGCTAATTCCTTGTTCCTCACCTGAACGTAAAATACTAGAAATACGTGCATGTGCATATTGTGCATAATACACAGGGTTTTCATTAGACTGTGAAACCGCAAAATCCAAGTCAAAGTCCATATGCGTATCCGCACTTCTCATCGCAAAGAAATAACGCGTTGCATCAAGCCAACTTCATCAACTAAATCACGCATCGTGACAGCTTTACCTGTACGCTTACTCATTTTCATTTTCTCGCCATTTTTATATAAGTGAACAAGTTGGATAATTTCCACTTCAAGCTGATCACGATTATAGCCTAATGCTTCAATCGCTGCTTTCATACGTGGAATATAGCCGTGGTGATCTGCTCCCCAAATATTAATCAATGTTTCAAAGCCACGTTCTAATTTATTGCGATGGTACGCAATATCTGGTGTTAAATACGTATACGAACCATCTTGTTTAATAAACACACGGTCTTTATCATCACCAAGTTCAGTCGAACGGAACCAAGTCGCCCATCTTCCTCATAAATATGACCATTTTCTTTTAACACAGCAAGGGCGCATCAATTTTTCCATCTTGATATAGAGAAGTTTCCGAATACCATACATCAAAACCAACACGGAAGTTTTCAAGATCCTGCTTTAATTTGCTCATTTCATATTTCAAACCGTATTCACGGAAAAAATCATAACGTTCTTTTTCATCGACATGTACATATTTATCGCCAAATTCTTCAGCCAAGTTTTTTACCGATGCCAATAATATCTTCACCATGATAACCATCTTCTGGCATTTCTTTTTCCAAACCTAGTGCTTGGAAATAACGTGCTTCAACGGAAATAGCCAAATTATTAATTTGATTTCCGGCATCATTGATGTAATATTCACGTGAAACATCATAGCCTGCTTTCGCTAAAACATTACATAATGAATCACCGACAGCTGCACCACGCGCATGACCTAAGTGAAGATCACCCGTTGGGTTGGCAGAAACGAATTCCACTTGAATTTTTTCTCCTTTACCAAAATCACTTTCCCCGTATTGTTCGCCAGCCTCTAAAATCGTTGGAATTAACTCTGTTAAATAAGCATTATTCATATAAAAATTAATAAATCCAGGACCTGCAATTTCAATTTTTTCAATCGAAGCTTTTGTTTGATCAAAGTTTTCAATGAGTGCTTCCGCAATTAGTTTTGGTGCTTTTTTCGCAATTTTCGTTAATTGCATCGCCATATTCGTGGAATAATCTCCATGTGCTTTATCTTTTGGCAGTTCTAAAATCACATCTGGAATTTGCTCTTCCGTTGCTAGACCTGCCTTCAATACGGCTGCTTTGATTTCTTCCTTTAATCTTACTTGAACCTGTTCTACTATGTTCATGTTTATCCTCCTTAAAGATAATTTCCAAATGGCTATGTACCGGCAGACGATTCCCTGCATCGTCTCCAAATTCATAAAGGATATCAATCAAGCCATCCGAATGCTCAATCCGATTAGCCAGCGTCATCGTATCAAAGATACCGAACGGCATTTCATAACTGCCTCGTAGCTTCTTGTGCAATCGAAACGGCAAACGCATCTTCACCGCACAACCGCGTAAAATCAGCGCTTCATCTGCAGTCACTTTCACAATCGTCCGAACATTCCCTCTTCTTGCACCTTTTATACTTTGAAACGATGCTAATCTGTCATTTCATATTGACCTGGCTCGCTTCCTTGCATATGTAATTGATAATGCAAAGTTAGCTTGCCTTCCTGTTCTTGTTCATTCCATTGATGAGAAATGTATTCGTTGTGGTCAGCAATCCGAACATGCCATATATATTTTCATAATGTCCATTTGTCGTTTCCTGCAAACGAAAAAGCTGACGCATTTTAAAAGCACCATTTCTTAACAAGAATGTTTCATTCGACTTATGCTTAATGGTTGTATTCGTTGTACCCGCTTCACTTTCCTCCGTATATTGCAAATATAAATCTGATCCTTTATACATGCTTGTCCCGAAAGTGATGAGCTCATACGTTTCCGTATCTGGACCATATGTAATTTTTGTTTGCAGCGTTACTTTAATCTTTTGTTTATCTATCTGATGAAGAGACAATGCTACACATCCTCCATTATGTCATCCTTAACTTAATAAGTATAAATATTCTTGGGCGAAGTTTCAACTTGCTTGAGAAATAAGTTATATCCTGTTAGCGGAATATCGAAATCAGCGGAATTATCTTAAATTGACGGATTTCACTGATTGGCGGATTAATAAAAATTGCGGTCCATCAGGTGCTAAAATTAATGCTTAATAGGCTAAATAAAAGACTGCTCCTGCATACAGGAACAGCTTATCCATTATTTTTTTTGCACCCAGCCAAAAATCATTTCACGAATCAGCTTGCTTGCTGTATTCGCTGTTTGTTCCGATGGATCGTAAATCGGTGCTACTTCAACTAAATCGCAGCCAACTACGTTAATATCGGAACGAGCAATCGCATGAATCGATGCTAATAGTTCTTTCGATGTAATGCCACCGCAATCTACTGTACCTGTTCCTGGTGCATGTGCAGGATCAAGTACATCGATATCAATCGTTACATATACAGGACGACCTGCTAGTTGCGGCAGTACTTCTTTCAATGGTTCTAGCACTTCAAATTTCGAAATATGCATGCCGTTTTCTTTTGCCCATTGGAATTCTTCCTTCAAACCAGAACGAATCCCAAATGAGTACACATTTTTTGGACCGATTAAATCGGCTGCTTTACGGATGATCGCTGCATGTGAAAGTGGCTCGCCTTCATAATCTTCACGTAAATCTGTGTGGGCATCCATATGGATAATCGCCATATCTGGATATTTTTTATACATCGCTTTAATAACCGGCCAAGAGACTAAATGCTCTCCGCCCATTCCCATCGGGAATTTACCATCTGCAAGTAAACCGTCGACATATTCTTCAATCATATCAATACTTTTTTGCGGATTTCCGAATGGCAATGGAATATCTCCTGCATCAAAAAACTTGACTTCCTCAAGTTCACGGTCCAAATATGGACTATATTCTTCTAAACCAACCGATACTTCGCGAATACGAGCTGGACCAAAACGAGAACCCGGACGGAAACTAACCGTCCAGTCCATCGGCATCCCATAGATAACTGCTTCTGCTTCCTCATAATTTGGATGACTTTTAATAAATACATTTCCTGAATAAGCTTCATCAAAACGCATCTATACCTCCATAAAAAAGGGGCGGAATTTCAATGTAGCCAAGATTACCTTGCCATCCGCCACCTTTATTATTCATTATTTACAAATCTTGAACAAATTTAGGCAGAACGAATGCTGCTTTATGAAGTTCTTTTGTGTAATATTTCGTTTCAATTTCATGGAAACGGTCTTCTCTCGACTTCAAATGGATTATATTTTTTTGAACCAATTGTAAATGCCCATAGACCGCTTGGATACGTTGGGATGTTCGCTAAATAAAGGCTTGTAATTGGGAAAATTTCTTTTACATCACGTTGTACATTACGAATTAAGTCCGCTTTAAACCATGGATTATCTGATTGGGCAACAAAAATCCCATCTTCTTTCAACGCTTTAGAAATCCCTGCATAAAAACCTTTTGTAAATAAGTTAACTGCTGGTCCAACAGGTTCAGTCGAGTCGACCATGATGACATCATATTCATTTTCACTTTTAGCAATATGCATGAAGCCATCGCCTACTTGAACATCCACACGTGGATCATCTAGCATCCCTGCAATTTCCGGCAAAAATTTCTTTGAGTATTCAATAACTTTTCCATCAATATCACAAGTGTCGCTTTTTTTACACTTGGGTGTTTTAATACTTCACGAATAACACCGCCGTCGCCGCCTCCTACAACTAATACATTTTCAGGATTTGGATGCGTAAATAAAGGACATGTGCAACCATTTCATGATAAACAAACTCATCACGTTGTGAAGTCATGACCATATCATCTAATAAAAGCATATTGCCCCATTCTTCTGTTTCAATCATATCTAGCTTTTGAAATTCTGTTTGCTCTACATGTAAAGTACGATTCACTTTCATCGTGATTCCAAAATTCTCTGTTTGTTTTTCAGTAAACCAAATGCTCATGTCTTTTCCCTTCCTTCTTAACATATTATTTATATTTTTCTAGTGAATTCATTTAGATCATTTTTGATAAGAATTGAAACTTCGTTGTTAGTCTTGTCTAGCTCGACCGGCGAGCTAAACGAGCTGGTCCGCTTTTATTGTTACCAATAGCTAGAAAAAGTATAGATGAATCTAGCAGAAATGCAAGTTAAATATTTGAAAATTACATTTTATACCGTTTAAAAACTACTTTTTTTTCCATACTAATAATATGGAAATATTTAGAATTTAGAAACTATTAATAAAAGGAGGTATAGCATGGAAGCACTTCCACTTCAACGGTTTTAAACGAGCAGGCAAGTATATACGGGCATTCCTAATTCTTGCAACACTTGGACTCATTCTTTTATTTATCATGCTTCTGTCCCTATGGATATATGCAAAAATTCTTGGTCCGCCTCCTATAGCTGTATCCGAATCTACTCTTTATTATAGTGATAATGGTAACGTGATCGGCGAAACAAATAGTGGGCAAAAACGATATTGGGTACCACTTGAATCTATTTCACCGGAGCTAATTCAAGCCACTGTTGCTGTTGAGGATCGTCAGTTTTATAGCCACAAGGGCTTTGATATAAAGCGAATTGGTGGTGCCCTCCTTGCCGATATTCAAGCGGGAGCAAAGGTACAAGGGGCAAGCACTATTACCCAGCAATATGCCCGAAATCTTGTTTCTCGACCATGATAAAACGTGGAAACGGAAGATGCATGAAGCGTTATATACGATTCGGCTTGAAATGAATTATTCAAAAAAGGAAATTCTCGAAGGCTATTTAAATACTATTTATTATGGACATGGTGCTTATGGTATTGAAGCGGCTAGTCATTATTATTTTGGAAAAAATGCAAAGGATTTAACGCTTGCAGAAGCCAGTATGCTTGCTGGGATTCCGAAAGGACCAAGTAGCTACTCCCCTATTGTAAACTTAGAAAAAGCAAAAACACGTCAAAAAATCGTTTTGACAATCCATGGTTAACAAGAAGTACATTTCTGAAACTGAACTTAAAAAGGCTAATGCAAACACCGTTGTCCTTCAATGGTGAGCATGCCTATTACAACTAATAAAATCGCTCCTTATTTTCAGGATGCTGTTAAGCAAGCATTAAAAACAAAGCTTCAAATGGATGAACGGACGATTGAGCTTGGTGGTTTGCGGGTATATACAACATTGAATGAACAACAGCAGGTACTTGCTGAAGAAGCATTTGCCAACACTATCGAAAAATCGTCTAGATATTCAAGCGGCACTAGTCGCAATGAAACCAGGTACGGGTGAAGTAACCGCACTTGTTGGAGGGAGAGACTATCAACAATCACCATTTAATCGGGCCACACAGGCCATTCGCCAGCCTGGTTCGACGATTAAGCCATTGCTTTATTATGCAGCGTTAGAAAATGGTTTTACTCCTTCTACCACCTTAACAAGTGAGGCTACAACCTTTCCATTTAATGATGGCGAGTCATCCTATTCGCCGAAAAATTACAATCATCAATATGCGAATGGAGACATTACGCTTGCCCAGGCCATTGCCCTTTCGGATAATATTTATGCTGTTAAAACACATTTATTTCTCGGCCAACAAACACTAATTGAAACGGCAAAACGCTTTGGCTTAACGACAAAAATGGAACGAAGTTCCATCGCTAGCACTCGGAACATCAGGAGCACGCGTCATTGAAATGGTCAATGCTTATAGCATTCTTGCCAATGGTGGAAAAAAAGTACAACCCGTCTTCATCACAAAGGTAGAAAATCATAAAGGCGAAGTTCTTTATCAGCAAGAAAAAGAAACCGAACAAATTCTAGATCCCGATCAAGCTTTTGTCATGACAGAAATGCTTAACCGGCGTGTTTGACGAAACGCTAAATGGCTATACAAAAGTAACGGGTAGCACGATTGCGAAACAACTCACTCGTCCCTATGCTGGAAAATCAGGATCGACCGCAACGGATAGTTGGATTATTGGCTACACTCCTCAACTTGTTTCCGGTGTTTGGACGGGCTACGATCAAGCGAAAAAAATTGAAAGACCCGCTGAAAAAACGTATGCAAAGAAAATTTGGGCGACCTTTATGGAAACAAGTCTTAAAAGATGAGCCTGTTAAATATTTCAAGGAAACCGAAAACGTCATTGGCGTTTATATCAATCCAGCAAGTGGGAAACTTGCAACAGAGCGCTGTCCTGTTTCTCGTTTAACCTACTTTGTAAAAGGAACTGAGCCACAGGAATATTGTCCAGAGCATTTCCAAGGTGATGACCCGTTAGAGGATGAAACCGAGCAATCGGAAAAAATACCTTGGTATAAACGACTGTTGAAACCTTGGGGCTAACAAGGAATCTGAATTGCAAGATTTCGGCAATTTGCAGATTTCTGGTGCAAATTCGCATGATTCCTTTGACAATGATGTTTTTACAAATCATTCATAAAATCGTTACCTACAAGAGATTCGGAGCTAAATCTCGAGGCTTTTTTTGTTTTAAACCGTCAAATCCTGTTTTAATTGCTCAGCAGAACGTTCCCACATGCCTGCATCATGATTTTTCAAGAACTCCGCTAGTATTTGTTTAGATTTATCGTCCATATGGTCGACCATAATATGTCGTTTCAAGGACTTATCCATTTTATTCACATGCTCTGGCAACGACTTATAGCCACGACGAATCGAGCGGTCTACTGTCATTTCACAAGCAGTCACTCCTGCGTAAAGCGGTCCATTTGCTCCTGCCTCAATCGTCACCCAAACTAGCCAATATGGTTTGGCATTTGGCACTTCTTCTTTTGATTTTAAAAATTTAATTCCTTTCTCGACTACACTGCGAGCATGCATCGCACCAATATCTACTTCAGCTTCTCCTGCTTCGACATCAATGATGACTGGAGAAATATTATCAAGCGTCAGCACACCTGCTCCAAATCCACCATGACCTTCTGTCGGGTCATTTTTAATAATATTAAAACCAACCTTTTTCTTTTCTTTTTCTTCCATTGAAAACTCCTCCTCTATAAAAAAAAAACTAGCAAAAAATTCACTTAATACACTAGAAATAAACGGCAATACCGTATAGAAAAGCGGTTGAATCGTAAAGTTACTAAGTGGGGTAAGCACAATAATTAAGAAGATTAGCATGCCATATTGTTCATATTGCGTTAATTTAGCCCGCAAGTCAGGTGATACTAAGTCCTCAATAATTCGATAACCATCCAATGGCGGAAACGGCAAAAGATTAAAGACAAACAAAACTAGGTTTAAGTGAATCAGCATTTTAAAGAAAGGATCCAAATAATCCGAAACCTCTACACCGGAAGCAATTAATCCATACCAAATCAAATATCCTAAACTAGCCACCACTAAATTACTAAGGGGACCTGCAAAGGAAACCAACACCCCAGCCAAACGAGGCTTTTTAAAATAAAAACGATTTACAGGAACTGGACGCGCCCAACCAAATCCAAACAGTAAAATAAAAATGGTCCCCACTGGGTCCAAATGCTGCACAGGATTTAAGGTTACTCTGCCTTGTTCCTTTGCCGTCGGATCACCAAACTTATACGCGACATAAGCATGGGAAAATTCATGTACCGTAAAAGCAATTAACAGAACAACAATGACATACGGCAACTCCTGTAAATTAAAAGCTAAAAAATCCATTCACGGCTTCTCCCCTATCTTTTAATACCGTTAGTATACAGGAAATGACGTAAAAGGGAAAAAACTCTGTTTTAAGATTGTTGCAATTTTTTCGACAATATGGAACACTACACTTATAAAGTGAAACTTCCATAAGTGGGGGTATTACAGCCTGTTAAATCGGGACAAACACCAAGGGGGAAAAAATCATGCCATACGTAACTGTAAAAATGTTAGAAGGTCGTACAGAAGACCAAAAGAAAGCGCTTGTAGAGAAAGTAACAGCTGCTGTTTCAGAAACAACAGGAGCACCAACTGAAGCCGTAACTGTCTTTATTGAAGAAATGACAAAAAACCACCTAGCAGTTGGTGGAGTTCGCAAAAGCGATTTGTAAGAAGAAAGCGGAAGCGCCCGGTTAGCGACGTAGGGACGGAGCGCTCCGTATGAGATAAAGGAAACACGAAGAGTGCGGGTAGCACGATTCATGTACTTATCGAGTGGAGGAGCGGGAAGTCCATTAGTCGCTGGGCGCCTGAGCTAGACAATAGAAAGCAGAACCGGCTCTTCAGCTGCGTAGAAAATAGGAAGAGGCTAGATCGGCGTTTTTTCCTTTTGGTGACTCTTATCTTTTTCTTAGCGAGCTAGCCAATTAGAAAGCGGAAGGCGTCCGCTTATTTGGTTTCAAAAGTTCTACATCTTTTCAAAAAGGCCGATTGATTCGGTCTTTTTTTAATTATGAAATTGACACAATATTTTTACAAATAGATCGAATAACCTTCTTTTAGGAATAGATACACCATGCTATTATAGGAAAAAAGGAGGAGGGTATTTATGGCTAAATTAGATGGGAAAATAGCAATCGTAACAGGCGGGGCTTCTGGAATTGGATTAGCAACAGTAGAAGCCTTTATTGAAAGGGGTGTAAAGGTTGTCATTGCTGATTATAATGAAGAAGCAGGAAAAGCTGTGGAAAAAGAGTTAAAAGAAAAAGGTGCTGATGTTCTATTTGTAGCAGTCAATGTTGCAGATGAGAAATCAGTGGAAAACCTTGTAGCAGAAACGGTTAAAACGTATGGCCAAGTAGATATACTTGTCAATAATGCGGGCATTGGCGTTCTTGCTCCAACACATGAGCTTACTTTTGAAGAATATAACAAGGTAATTTCCATCAATCAAAATGGTGTATTCTTCGGTTCAAAATATGCCATTCGTGAAATGCTCAAAACCGGCGGTGGTTCTATTGTAAATACATCTTCCATTTTAGGTCATGTTGGGCAAGCTGGAGCCTTTGCTTACAATGCTAGTAAAGGAGCCGTAAATACGTTAACCAAATCCCTTGCTCTTGAATATGCTGAAAAAAATATTAGAGTCAATACTGTTTGCCCGGGCTATGTAGAATCTGGCATGGTAAATAAAGAAGCTTTAGGTGATTATTATAATGGCCTTGTGGCGAAACACCCAATTGGCAGAATTGGTAAGGCTGAAGAAATTGCACATGCCATTGTATTTTTATGTGAAAATGATTTTGTGACGGGTACTTCCTTACTCGTTGATGGCGGTTACACAGCTCAATAACCATTTACTATAGAATATCTATGCATCTTTCTACCAAAAAAGCTAAGCCATTAATTCAGCTTAGCTTTTTCCTGTAATTCATCAATATATGCATAGGCTTGATCAATTTCCTCAAGCGTATACTTTTGCTTACTCTTTAGTGTGAAAATCTTTTCGATGACTTCGTCCTTTTCTAATGTATCAAAAAACAGCACTGTTGAGACTAGCTCTAGAAAACGTGCATTTTGTCCATTCATATCTAATACGCAATCCTTTAATGCCGGCATATCTATCTCTTGCATCGATAAAAAGTCTCGCCCTGTCTCCGTAATGGAATAGCAATATTGATAATAGCCAGCTCGCTTTTCCCTTACTTCTTTGAGATAGCCCATCTCACACAATTCTTCCACTCTTAACGTTAATTCCTCGGAATATGGTCCGTAAAAATGAAACTGATATTTTTCTTTAAACGGAAAGGATAGCTTCTTCGCAATGAAGACAATTTTTTGCAGTTTTTTCCGACCAGAAATCTCCCCGGCAGTTTCAATAGCATGAATAATTTTCGCATGATCCTTAAACAACCCTTGTCACTCCTTACCTAAAAGTCGACGAATTTGTCTTTTTACATTTTTCTTCGTTGATTCGTCTCGTAATAAATCATCTGGAAAATATAGCTTATGGTCTGTTCTTCGTTTGCCTGAAATCGCATCAACAATTTCCGATTCTCGTGAAAGCTCACGAATGTCACCATTATTTCTTAACAGATGAATTGGCAGTCTTTCCTCTTCCTCACCTGGTCGATAAAAGTCATATGGCAAGTCTGATGAAGAGTCCACAACAAGATAGTATTCCGGATCAATGCCTGCCTTTTTGAAAAGCATATTTAACTCGAACAACTTGTTCATCTGCTCATTCGACGGATGAAACTCAACATATTTAAACAACCTACGATTGACAAATCGACTACATAAATCTCGTAAGATTACATCTTCTTCTTGTTCCCAGCATTGAAAATAATAGAGCATCACAGCTTCATCCATTTTTAAATAGTCTGCTAATGTTACATCCCCATTAAACAGGGAGTAAAAATGAACAGGCTCTTGAGCAAATGTGTAGCCTGACTCTGATAAATATTTAGCTCTATGCAATATCTTCGTTAACATCACTTCCGCACTTCTTGTGACAGGATGGAAATACACTTGCCAATACATTTGATAGCGACTCATAATGTAATCTTCCACAGCATGCATACCACTTTGCTTAATAACTACCTGTTCTTCACGTGGACGCATCACTCGCAAAATCCGTTCCATATCAAAATGCCCGTAGCTAACTCCCGTATAATACGCATCACGCTGCAGATAATCCATCCGGTCTGCATCAATTTGACTGGAAATAAGGCTTATGACTAGCTTATTCTCATATGTTTTGGCAATCACTTCGGCTACTTTTTTCGGAAAATCAGCAGCCACTCTTCGTAAAACGGCATTTACTTCCGTATCTCCGAGAATGATTTGCTGTGTAAATTCCTCATGATCCAACCCAAACACTTTTTCAAAAGAATGAGAGAATGGACCATGCCCTAAATCATGCAGCAAGGCCGCACACAAAGAAAGAAGTCTTTCCTCCTGCTTCCATTCTGGCCTGTTGATAAACACATCATCAACAATGCGACGGACAATTTCATACACACCAAGCGAATGATTAAAGCGACTATGCTCGGCGCCATGAAACGTTAAATAGGTTGTTCCTAGCTGCTTAATTCGACGCAAGCGCTGAAATTCCTTCGTACCTACTAAATCCCAAATAACCCGATCACGAACATGAACATAACGATGCACCGGGTCTTTGAACACTTTCTCTTCTATTAATTTTTCGCGAGCATATTCCATCAACGAGACCCTCTTTTGATTTTCATTTCTCTAATTATAGCTTGTTTCTATTAGAAATCCTATCTTTCTCCAGAGAAAATTAAGGTTAAGAAAAGCGGAAGGCACCCGTTTAGCGACGTAGGGACTGGAGCCCTTCCGCATGAGATAAAGGAAACACGAAGAACGATAGTGATTCGATGTTGACTTATCGTAAGGAGGAAGGGCGAAGTACCTTAGTCGCTGGCGCCTGGAGCTAGACACCAGTACTCATCCAAAAACTTATACCTTCTTATCTTTTAAAAAATACATCGATATTATAAAAAATCACCTCGCAAGAAACAACGTGGTGATTTTTTGTAAAACATTTTTTGTACGTACTGATGTCTAACTGTAGCAAGCTAATCGGGGCGCTTCCGCTTTTCTGCTTGTCTAGCTACAGCGCCCAGCCCCTCGAGTCGCTTCGGTCCAGCTGATGAAGGCAAAGAACGCCTTCATCTTCTGGCCCGCAAGCAGCTTGTCGGGGCTAACCGGGGCGCTTCCGCTTTTCTATTTACTTTAATTTTTTTTCTACTTTTTCCATTAGTTCGTCCTCTGTTAGTGCAGCCACTGGGCGATTATTGACAAAAGCAAAGGATTTTTTTCTACCTGGTCCACAATAAGATTGACAACCAACTTCAATTTTCGCATCAGGGTCTAGCTTTTGTAAGCGAGGCACCAAAGTATGGATATTTACTGCCTTACAGTCATCACACACTCTAAATTCATTCGACATCCCTCGGTTCCGTCCTTTCTATATCAAACGATTCACTCGTTATATTTAAATAGCTAAATGGTATTGTACCGCTTCCCCTTATTTATTTCAAGAGAGGCTCCTGAACAGAACATACATTGATTTTCATATTTTAAAAATAAAGGAAAATATAATTTCCAAAAAACTACTATCCTTCTAACTCTCTTGAATAAAATATCAAATATCTGTCCAAAATAATTAGTAGAACATTATTTTTTAAAACATCTATTTATCATTTTTAGATAATTAAAGAAAGGGAGTATGTTGAAGTGAAAGTTCGCCAAGATGCTTGGACTGAAGAAGATGATTTATTACTAGCTGAAACTGTTCTGCGCCATGTCCGTGAAGGAAGTACACAATTAAATGCATTTGAAGAAGTTGGAGATAAGCTAAATCGAACCTCCGCCGCATGTGGTTTTCGCTGGAATGCTGTTGTTCGCCATAACTATGACAAAGCATTATCACTTGCCAAAAAACAACGAAAACAACGTCAACGAATCCTAGGAAAAGACCAAGGAGGCAAGAAAAAGTTACTGTATACCCCTCCTGCACCAACATTTGAGGATATTACAGTTCCAATGAATGTACCTAATGAAGAAGAACTAGAGTTAGAAACTAGCAATTACGAAACCGTAGAAGCCGTTTCTATAGGACAGTCTGTAAGCTACCCTCCTATTGAAACACCCACTAGCCTCGATGGTATTATTTCCTATCTTGAATCAATGAATGGTCGTATGTTACATTCAGAAGTATTGAAAACAGAAAATGAGCGATTAAAGCTAGAAATTAAGGAATTGAAAAAGCGAAACGAAGAACTTGAAGAAAAAGTCAATCATTTAGAGCAAAACAGCGGTTTAATTCAAGAAGATTATGAAACTCTAATGAAGATTATGAACCGAGCACGAAAACTTGTCTTATTAGAGGAAGACGAACGCCCCGCCACCAAATTCAAAATGGACCGAAATGGCAACCTAGAAAAAATGGCTGAGTAACTCGGAAAGCGAAAGCGCCCCGATTAGCTCCGACAAGCGCTGGAGGTCCAGCCGATGAAGGCGTTCTTTGCCTTCATCGGCTGGACCGAAGCGACTCGAGGAGCTGGGCGCTGTAGCTAGACAACTAGAAAAGCTGAAGTCCATTACTTAAAATATAAAAAAATCTACTCATTTTCTATAAACAAGAAAACGAGTAGATTTTTTATTTATATTGATGAACATAACCAGATTTTTCTAAAAGAAATTCATCTTATTGTGGCAAAGACTTTTCACTTCGCTCTTCAACTCTGGCTAAATACGATTTATACAAAGGCTGCTCTTCTAACGTTAAATCTTGCAAAATGACTTGTTCACTATGTTCTTGCAAAATATGTAAAAACCGTTGCATAACATCAGAAACCGTCAATGTTGTTTCAAGCAACTCTTCTAGAGAAGCCATCACCGCTGGCTGAATATCAGGATAAATATATTTTGTTTCCGCTCCTGCGATAGCCGCTTCGTAAAAATCTTTAATCAACTGAGCCCTATCTTGACCGCTTCCACTAACACAAAGGTAAATTTGAACAGCCACTCCATTACGAATACGTCGTTGTGATATTCCAGCAAATTTTTTACCAGCGATACTTAAATCATAGCTACCCGGACAATAGGACCCAACAATTTCCCTCGCTTCAATCTCTACCTCGAAATCTGCGAACATACACTTAATTAAATCCCACATCGTATCATAGCCACGATTGATCTCAATTTTACGATCCCTTTCAGGAAACACAAGCGATAAATTGAGAACTCCTTCATCCAATACGACGGCAAGTCCACCAGAATTTCGAACAATTGCTTGAAACTGATGTTCTTTCAACACATCTATGCCTTGTTTAAGAAAGGGTAGCTTCGTATCTTGGATTCCAAGAACGACTGTGTGATGATGAACCCATGCTCTAGCAACAGCTGACGTCCGTCCAGCCCCTACTAAAGCACAAAGCGTATCATCCATCGCAAAGGACTCCAACGCATGAAACTGCGGACCGATGGCCGATTGATCAATCACCCGCCACTCCCGCTGCACTAACAAAGAATTCGTTTCACGCATAAACATTCCCCCTTGACCTTATCCACAAGTTATACACAACCAAAAAAGTCACTGTGACTTTTTCTTATAGTGCTTGGCTAGCTGTGATAATTGCTAGTTTGTAGACGTCTTCTTCGTTGCAGCCGCGTGATAGGTCATTAACTGGGCGTTTTAGTCCTTGTAGGATTGGTCCAACTGCTTCAAAGCCACCAAGACGTTGTACCATTTTGTAGCCGATGTTTCCTGCTTCTAAACTTGGGAAAATGAATACATTTGCTTGTCCTTCAAGTGGTGAATTTGGTGCTTTACTTTTTGCAACGGATGGAACGAAAGCTGCGTCAAATTGGATTTCTCCATCAACGATAAGCTCAGGATCTAATTCATTAGCAATTTTAAGGGCTGCAATCACTTTTTCTGTTTCTGGAGATACAGCTGATCCTTTTGTTGAAAAGCTTAATAATGCTACACGTGGCTCGATATCAAACATTTCAGCTGTTTTAGCACTTTCCACAGCAATTTCAGCTAAATCTTGGCTTTCTGGAGTAATATTAATCGCACAATCCGCAAATACGTACTTTTCATCGTCGCGAACCATAATAAATACACCAGATGTCTTTTTCACACCAGGTTTTGTTTTAATAATTTGTAATGCTGGACGAACTGTATCAGCTGTAGAGTGAGCTGCTCCGCTTACCATCCCATGTGCAAGGTTCATTTGGACAAGCATTGTACCAAAGTAATTTTCATCTAATAGGATTTTGCGTGCTTGCTCTTCTGTTGCTTTTCCTTTACGAAGCTCTACAAACGTTGCAACCATTTCATCCATTTTTTCATATGTGTTTGGGTCATAAGTTTCGACTCCATCTAAAGAAACACTTAATTGACTTGCCTTTTCTTGAATTTCTTGAACATTTCCAATTACAACCGGAGTTACTAATCCATCTTTTGCTAATCTGCCAGCTGCTGCAAGAATACGTTCATCTAATCCTTCTGGAAAAACAATTTTTAAATTCTTTCCTGAAATTTTCTTTTCTAAAACGTCAAATAAATTACTCATATGTGTTTCCTCCTTTTGTGCGCGATTCTCTTATATGATGGTCAATTATGTAAAGGATAAACCGCATTATTATACAATCTCTAGAATACTCTAGCTAAAATAGAAATTCCAGACTTACTCAACCGATTGCACAAAATATTTTTCATTTTTGCGGCTAAGATATCAGTCATAACAAGCAAATGGTAATTATGACAATTTTTCGAACATTTAAAATTTTCCCACTCTTCACTCCTTCTATGAATATTGCTTACACGTATTAAAATTAAATCTTCATCCGAAACTATGTTATATTGGAAGTATATATTAACACTATAGGAGTGATAGTAATGAGTGAAGCAGCACAAACGCTTGATGGATGGTATTGTTTACACGATTTTCGTACAATGGACTGGGCTTCTTGGAAAATGCTTTCGAGTGATGAACGTCAATTAGCCATTTCAGAATTCCACGGTTTATTAGATAAATGGAATACAACCCAAGGTAACACTGAAGGCAGCCATGCTCTTTATACAATTGTTGGACAAAAGGCAGACTTTATGATTATGCTGGCCCGCCCAACAATGGAAGAATTAAATGAAATTGAAAATGCTTTTAATAAAACAAAGCTAGCTGAATATACAATCCCAGCTTATTCTTATGTATCAGTCGTGGAATTAAGCAGTTACTTAGGCGGTGAAGATGGAGAGCGATCCTTACCAAAATCCACATGTTCGCTCACGTTTATATCCAATTCTCCCTAAAGCGAAACATGTTTGCTTCTATCCAATGGACAAACGCCGTTCTGGTAATGATAACTGGTACATGCTTGATATGGAAGAACGCAAAAGTCTTATGCGCTCTCATGGTTTAATTGGACGTGGCTATGCTGGAAAAGTAAAACAAATCATTACTGGTTCTATCGGCTTCGATGATTACGAATGGGGCGTAACTCTATTTGCCGATGACGTTCTTCAATTTAAAAAATTAGTATATGAAATGCGTTTTGATGAAGTCAGTGCTCGTTATGGAGAATTTGGTTCATTCTTCGTTGGAAATATCCTTACAGAAGAAGCCATCGCCTCTTTCTTATATGTATGATAGAAAAGCGGAAGGCACCCGTTCAGCGACGTATGGACTGAGACCCACACGATGTGGGTCACACAGACGTTGCCACAGGATGTGGCGTTCTTAGTCTGTGTCCATTAACCCGAGAGATAAAGGAAACACGAAGAGCGAAAGCGATTCGATGTTGACTTATCGAGTGGAGGAGCGGGAAGTCCAGTAGGCGCTGGGTGCCTGGAGCTAGACACGAAAACTAATTGAAACATACATAAAAAGTGCCTAAACCATTTAAATGGAATAGGCACTTTTTATGTATGTACAATAATCTATTGATTTATCTCGCTTTAACTAACCACCAATAAGAGCCCCACTACCCCACTAATGGAAGTTTCACTTTATGAGCGATTTTTTTCGTATATGTGCTATCTTTAGAATTTATGGGCTATTTTTCAAATATATGAGCGAAAGTAGACAACATTTTTATTTGTAACATAGACATAATTCAATCTCCATTTCCATACATTTCAAATAGCGATAATTTCAACATCTAACACATACGTTCCATTGGAGCGATAATTATTCAATAAATAGGAGGTTTATAATGTCACAAAATAATAACCCTAATCCTTATGATGCTTATCCATACGGTGGATCTTATCCTCAGTTTAATAATCCAGATTTATCCTATAGACAAGAGCAGCAGCATCCTTATCAACCGGGAGGATATCCGCAAATGCCGTCTTATCCACAACAACCTGGGCAACAGCCTGGACAGCCTGGACAACCTGGACAGCCTGGACAACAGGTTCCTTTTCCAACTAGTCCAACAACACCTTCTGGTCCACAAGTACCTGGGATGCTGCCTGTCGAACAATCCTATATTGAAAATATTTTACGTTTAAATAAAGGTAAACTCGTATCCATCTACGCTACTTTTGAAAACAATAAAGAATGGAATGCAAAAGTCTTTAAAGGGATTATTGAAGCAGCTGGACGTGATCATGTCATTGTTAGCGATCCACAAACTGGACAACGTATCTTGCTGCCAATGGTATATGTTGACTACATCACCTTTGATGAAGAAATTGAATACGAATATCCATTTGCCGGTGGAGCTGGGGCTGGTTTAGCCTCTTTTCCTCCTAGATAATAAAATAAAAAACTGGCAGAAAGAATGAGTTAAGCTCTTCTTTTCCGCCAGTTTTTTTATAGATATTTATAGGTTGCCATTATCATTAACACCCAAGCAACTAAGAAAGCAACGCCGCCAAGCGGTGTAATTGCTCCTAAAATCTTAATTTGCGTGACAGCCAAAATATATAAGCTTCCTGAAAAAAGAATAATTCCAATAAGCATGAGCCATCCAGACCAGTTAATAAGTGAACCAGAGATTTTCATACCAAGTAACCCAATGGCTAACAAGCCCCCAGCATGAAACATTTGATATTGCACAGCTTTTTGCCATACTCCTAAATAGTGATCAGACAGTTTCCCCTCTAGTCCATGAGCTCCAAATGCACCTAATGCTACAGCAATAAAGCCATTAATCGCTCCTAAAATAATAAAGATCTTCATTCTCTCCCTCTCCCCCTATGTATTTAAAAATCAAAAATGGAATCGCCATTTGCCTCATCAATCGGCACTGGTTTAGAAATCGGGACAGATGATACCGTCCCAACAGGTGAAATTGGCTTCACGCTATTTTTTACGGATAATGAAGAAGAAGGGGATAACGACTCCTCATTCACCATGACCTCACACAATGCCTGAATAGCAAATATGTATCCTTTAAGCTTTTCCTCTGAAGTTGCTTGTTTTGCCTTTCCGACTAGTTCTTCCATTTTACCTAATAATTGCTTTGATGATATTTCCATATTGTTTCACCTCGCATGCTCCCATTGTTAGGCCATTGCCTTTAGCTTAGCATAACAAAAATAAAAAAAAACAACCATAACCTATCCCTTGTTATGCACTCTCTTATCTTCAAATTTCAAACAAACTGCCCCAGATGAGCGAAACACATCAAGCGAAGGCAAATTGGATGTTTTAAATTGAAAAGCGCGGCAACCTTTAGGAAACCTGGGATCCCAGGTTACATAGTAATGCTTACAAGCCATACAATTTACTCGTTTCAACGAATATCCGTTGCCAAAAACTTATAAAAATCTATAAATTCTTGTTTGCTTCTTGCTTCTACCTGTCCGATTTTGCCGAAGCTACTTTCGTTTGATAGGACAGTCCACAAGCGTAAATTCGGATACAACGAATCCTACACACGAACTGCATCTTGAAGGTGATTAAGCGGTTCGTTTTCCATAAGCAGCTAAGTTTAACGATGCGTTTACATCTCGATCCATTTCTAATCCACATTCACATTTATAGGTACGATCAGATAGTTTTAAATCTTTCTTACTCGTTCCGCAGGATGAACACGTTTTAGAGGATGGATAAAAACGATCTACCTGTATGAACTCAATTCCGTATTTTTCACATTTGTATTTCATTTGGCGAATGAACTCATACAATTTCTGATTAGCTACTGCTTTAGACAAATGACGATTTTTCATCATGCCACTCACATTTAAATCTTCCATGACCACTTTGCTAGGTTTGGTTTTCACGATAGCATTCGTAGCTTGGTGAATGTGGTTGTCACGTATGTTGGTCACTCGTCTGTGTAGACGTTGTATTTGCTTTTCGATTTTTATAAGGTTGCTTGTTTTGACGAAACGGCTTCCCTCCTTATTCATTTCATATTTGCGAGATACCTTGCGTTGCAACCTATGCAAACGTTTCTCGATTTTCTTAACCTTGCTTGTTTTGTTGATGTTTCTAAATACTTGACCGTCTGAACAAACGGCTAATTCCTTTATGCCTAGATCAATCCCAATGACTTCCCCAGATAACTTTTGAGGTTCAAATTCTTGTTCAACTCCGACGGAAATATACCAATACTTTTTATCGTGAGTAATACGTGGATTGGCATATTTCACACCAATAGGTAACTGTTCGCTTGTTTTCAGCCATCCCACTTTTTCAATCAGGACAAGGTTCTTTTTAACTTTTAATTTGGAAGTATCATTGTAGAAAGATGCTTTATTTTTCTTTCTACTCTTGAATTTGGGTTTGTTGGATTGCCCCTTGAAAAACTTTTTATAGGCTTCACAAGCATCTTTTACGGCTTGTTTGGCCACATTATTCGATACGTCTGATAACCACTTGAGATTATCTGTTTGTTTTAATTTGGTGATCTCTTTTCTTAAATCATTATCAGAGATAAACTTACCACCGTTTTTATAATTTTCTTCTTGCTTATTTAGTACCCAGTTATATGTCCATCTAGCTGTTCCAGCAGATTTCCATAATTGTATTTCCTGCTCTTTAGTCGGCTTTAATCTAACTTTTTTCGATATTATCACCCTTTTCACCACCTCAACAAAATTATACATTCAATTGAATGTAGTTGCAAGTATATGAATTTAATCATATACTGTGGTTGAGGTGATGAAAGTGAATAACAATCGTGGTTTAAAAACAAGAAGAGCGTTATCTAATGCTGTGCGAATAGATTTGTATGAACAACTAAAGCAATTATCAGATGAAACCAAAATTCCAATGAGTAAGTTATTAGATGAAGCCATTGAAGATTTGCTTGCTAAACGGAAACCTACAAAATGATTGTAGGTTTTTATAATTTTTTATAGACTTTCTTTAGCTGTTGTCTACCCCCTTACTGGAAAAGGGGCGGAACTTCGCTTTTCTTTTTCATAAAACCAACATTTTTTATGACTGCTTGCTACGTTCACGCCACCTTTTTCTGTTTATTTCTATAGTTCCATTACCGATTGGAGATTTGCCAATCTATCTCCTTCAGGCCCCACTTTTTCAAATACTCATTTGTCTTTGAAAATGGCTTACTGCCAAAGAACCCCCGTTTAGCGGAAAGTGGACTAGGGTGAACGGATGTCAAAATGGCATGGCGATTTTGATCAATATAAGGAATTTTACTTTGAGCCGGTTTCCCCCACAAAATAAAGACAATCGGCTTCTCCCGTTCATTCAATAAATGGATGATTCGATCGGTAAATATCTCCCACCCTTTGCCACGATGAGAATTCGCCTCCCCTTCACGCACCGTCAAAACGGTATTTAAAAGGAGAACACCCTGCTTGGTCCACTCGACCAAATACCCATGATTGGGAATAGAACAACCAAGGTCTTCATGCAACTCTTTGTATATGTTTTTCAACGAAGGCGGAATTTTCACATCAGGTTGTACAGAAAAACTTAATCCATGCGCTTGATTCGGTCCATGATAAGGATCTTGCCCTAGAATTACAACCTTTACCTCATTATACGCTGTATAGTGCAATGCATTATAGATATTTTCAACAGCTGGATAGACATGATATTGACGATATTCTTGATTCAAAAATTGATCAAGCTCTGTAAAATACGACTTCTTATATTCCTCTTGAAGTAGAGATCCCCAATCATTTGTGAATACTGGTTCTATCATAGTGTAAGTCCCCTTTATGCTATAGCTTTAACGTTCATTATACGACAAAATAAAAGAGATAAAAAACAAGCAGATTGATCGTTTTACAATAGATAAATAATGTTATACTCTAAAATGAGGATATTGGGTAAAATATCATAAGATAATTAATTCTCCTAGGAGGTCACATAATGACAATGAAAAGAGCAATGACAGTGGCCGGGTCAGATTCAAGCGGTGGAGCTGGTCTACAAGCTGATTTAAAAACATTAGAAGAATTCGGAATTTACGGAATGTCTGCCCTTACAACAATTGTAACAATGGATCCTAAAAATGGTTGGTCTCATAATGTATTTCCAACGCCGGTTGATGTAGTAGAAGCACAAATGGAAACGATTCTTTCTATTGGAATTGATGCTATGAAAACTGGTATGCTTGGTTCTGTAGAAATCATTGAACTCGTTGCTCGAAAAATAGACGAGCTTAAGCTAGATAAAGTAGTTATTGACCCTGTTATGGTTTGTAAAGGTGAAGATGAAGTATTACATCCAGAAACAGCGGAAGCCCTTCGTGATGTACTTGTTCCAAGAGCAACCATCGTCACACCAAACCTTTTTGAAGCGGCACAATTAGCTGGAGTTGCTCCAATCAAAACGATTGATGATATGAAAAATGCAGCTGAAAAAATTCATGCCCTTGGTGCGAAAAATGTACTGATTAAAGGTGGAAGCAAACTCAATCATGAAAAAGCAATCGACCTTTTCTATGATGGTCAAGAGTTTGAGATTTTAGAATCTGAAAAAATTGCTACAACGAATAATCACGGCGCTGGATGTTCATCTTCCGCAGCGATCACTGCACAACTTGCTGAAGGTAAATCTGTTCATGAAGCTGTTCATATCGCTAAAGATTTCATTACAGAAGCCGTACGTCACTCATGGAAAATGAATGATTATGTAGGTCCAGTTAATCACGGAGCATACCACAGATACGGAGCTGGCAGCGAAGTTACACAATAAGAAGAAAAGCTCCAGGCACCCATTAGTCGCTGGGTGCCTGGAGCTAGACAATGAAAAGCGATAGACACAGCCTTAAATACATGTTAACGAACTAAAATACTTGCGCTAGATAATCATAAAGGCTTGCTCAACATAAAGAGCGGCCTTTTCACTTTAACTTTTAGCCATACTCTAACTCTAGGCTTTTCTATGAAAGGGGATGATTTTTAATGATACCAATTGACTATAATGAAGTTCAACGTGCAATTGATTCCTTTGCTAAACAAGATGTTTATCTTCACCTTGAAACAACAAATGGGGCCTATGCCAGCCATCTTGACGAAACTTTCTTTTCAGCTGGAGCCTATATCCGTAATGCTTTTATCCAGTATAACCACGGAAAAATTACAGGAGACGGACCTTATCGCGTTGGTTTAAAGCTTGCCATTGGTTGGGTGTATGCTGAAGGACTTACCCATTTTGAAATGGATGAATTCGGCAGACTATTGCTAGCAGGACTTGATTATTCAGGAAAACTAGCTGTTGCCTTACAAATTAGTCATAAACCTTTTGAATAAGGAACGGGAGGGAAAATATCTTGGAAAAAGAAAACCATGTTTTAGTCGTATTCCCACACCCTGACGACGAAGCCTTTTCTGTTGCAGGTACACTTGCTCTTTACATTAACGAAGGTACGCCTGTTACATATATGTGTTTAACTTTAGGTCAAATGGGACGAAATTTAGGAAATCCACCATTCACCACACGGGAAGCCCTTCCTGCTATTCGGAAGCGAGAACTCCTTGATGCTGCGAAGGCCATTGGTATTCAAGATTTACGAATGATGGGTCTACGTGATAAAACGATTGAATTTGAAGATGATGAAATGCTTACGAATATGATTTCTGAAGCCATCGATGAGCTTCACCCTTCTTTGGTTATTTCATTTTACCCTGGCTACAGCGTCCATCCTGATCACGATGCAACAGGTCGAGCTGTGGTTAGAGCAGTAGGACAAATTCCTGAAAAAGACCGACCAAAGCTTCAATGTGTTGCCTTTTCTAACAATTGCGTGGAGGAACTAGGTGAGCCAGATATTGTCCGCGATATCCGTATCGTAGTCGGTCAAAAATTTGCTGCGATGAAAGCACACCGTTCACAAACGGAACATATGTTAGCTGGTGTAGATGAGAAACTAGCCAACGGGGAACTTGACGCATTTCCAAAGCTCCAGCATGAAGAATTATGGACATATAAGTTTTAAGGGAAACCCGCCAGTGGCGGGTTTTTTATTGTGAAATGCCGTCATTCCATGGCAAAGAGTCTCGTATTTTTCAATTTGCATGATTATCACGTAAATTCGCATGATTATTGTATGAAACCGCATGATTATCACGTAAATTTGCATGATTATTGTATGAAACCGCATGATTATCTAACAGAGAATTAGCAAGATTCCTTTTATAACAGAAAAAGTGCCTGCAAATTCATTGCAGGCACCCAAAATAGGATGGAGAAAATATTATGATGCATGTTGTCTCTGATCTATTTTGTGTTTCGATACGTTTCTACCATGTACAAAATAATAGATGACCATGCACAAAAGGGCTAGGATCGTCATGGCTACGTATAATCCCCGGAAGCCTAGAAGTGGAATCACAAACCCTAATATAAATGGGCCAACCCCAATTCCAAAATCATAGAACGTAAAGTAAGTGGATGTTGCCAATCCCATACGATGGTGAGCTACTTTTTTTTGAACAACAGCTTGTGAGCTTGATTGGAAGGTACCAAAGCCCATCCCAAATAGAGCACCTGCAATGAGTAGGGTAATTCCTGTGTGAGCTTGGCTAACTAACAGCAAACCGCAGGCAAAGAGAAAAATCGATGGATAAATGACTTTATTTTCACCATATTTGTCAAACCAACGACCTGTAAATGGACGTGATGCTAATAAGAAAACGGCATACATCACAAAGAAAAAGCTGGCCGCACTAACTAAATCAATTTCCTGAGCATAACTTGTTAAAAAAGACAAAACACTTGAATACGTGAATCCAGCGATTCCAACTAATATTGAAATAGGAATGGCCGTTTTTTCAAAGAAATCACTTAGCTTCATGCCTGATTTAGCTTCTGGCTGATCTTGTTTACCTTCTCTTTTCGGAACGTGTACTAACATCGATGCCAGTAAGGCAATAATGGAAAAGACAGTAGCCACAACAAAAATAAGCGAAGAATTAAAATGCTGCGTAATCAAGAGCCCAATGAAAGGACCAATAGCCATCGCCAAATTCATACTCATCGCAAAATACCCTGTTCCTTCTCCCCGACGTTCATTGGGGATAATCCCAGCTGATATGGTCCCAGTAGCTGTGGAGGCCACGCCAAAGGCCACACCATGAATGAGGCGATTCAAAAATAACATGGGCAAACTATTTACTTGAAAATATAAAATACTCGCTATCAAAAATAAAATAAGCGAGATTAATAACATTTTTTTCTGACCAATGCTATTAATTGTTTTACCTGCAAGTGGACGAATCAAAACCGCACCGAGGACAAAGATACTCGAAGCAAGCCCTGCTAGGCTTGGTGAAGTGTGAAATTGGTCGATTGTATAAACCGTTAATGTAACCATTAATAAATAAAATGTTAAAAAGATAAAAAAGTTCGCAGACGATATCGTAATAAAATCCTTCGTCCATAATTTTGGTTTGTTGCTCTCCATAACGTAACCTCAATCCCCCTTTAAGTTTTTCCGTAGTTGTAGCAATATATGGCGTGTTCTTTCACGATCCTCCTCTGAAATATCCTTTAACAGATTTTTTTCAAATTGCTCGACAATTTTTCGACCCTCTACATACTTTTGAACACCTAAATCTGTTAATTGAATTCTCCGCTCGCGCTTATCTTTTCCATGGATTTGTTGGATTAATCCTAGTTCCTCCAAACGATTCACTGTTCGTGTAATCGTTGGCTTCTCCACATCAAAATAAGCACTAATTTCTACCAGAGTGGCCGTCCCTGACTTTTGTAAATAATACACAACTGACCACTGAGCATGGTACATATTGATTCGTGATAGCTGTTCATTCAATTTTTTTGTATAAGCCCTAGATGACTGCAAATAGTGATGAAAAAATTCATTGTAAATAGGCAATGTTATATTCCTCCGGTAATATAGTTACCTAAGTAACTATATTTCCTTTTTCCTAAAATGTCCAGACATTTTACACAAATTAAGGTCACTTAGCCACACATTTCTGTAAACAAAAAAACCCGCAAACGAGTTGCAGGATTAAAAAGGGGGAATACTTCTGGAAATATTTCATTACTAGTAAAAGTATGCCCGCCTCCAGTTTCTTTTATACATATCTTTTCACTTTTTTTGAAAGAACAATCAACAATGCAGTATTAATGTAAAATGGATTTTATATTTGTGCCTTTTGCCCAGTCCAAAATAGTTGCTTCTATTTCTTTTTGAATGTCATCAATAATTGTAAAGTCAATCGCATTTCGATAAATCTCTTCCAATTCATCATGGAGCTGTTTTGCTGATGCTAAATGAGCTGTTCCTTCATTCATTTTATTTCGGTAGCGATTGGAAATATCCTTTATTTGCTCGTTATAAATTTCATCAGTCCCTGGTAAAATAGCAACCTGATATAAATCAATAATTTCATCGCCTTCACGTGTTGGAAAATATTCATGAGGGGCTGTACTATCAAAAATGGTAATACCTAGTTCACGCAGAATAATCATATCCAAGCTATTCGGATCAAATCCACAATGATAGATTTCCACATCAAAGCCCCTGTTCTCAGCTGCAGACGCTAATTTTTTTAAAAGAGTTGATTTTCCAGACCCTGGTCTTCCTTTTAGAAAATAGCGCTTTCTTATCCCTTCTGTTAAATTAGCAACGTGATCCACCGCTCCAACGGGTGTAGCCGCTCCTAAAAATCGATGGCGAACATCGGATTGTTTATTAAGAAAAATATCACCGAAAAATGTCCATTTTAATTTTTCCGTTAATGCATTTAATTTTTCAAAATCCATGTTGGCAATATAGACTTCTTCCCATTCATCATGAACAGCCAACGCGCTAGCATACGCTTGATAGGCTTGATGGTATGCTTCTTTTCTTTCATCCATTAAGCGAACAATATCTGCTTTTTCCATACTTAATTGTTGAGAATTCCAAGCATCCCCTAAGTTTACGTATTCCTCAATCGCACCAGGAGCTTTGGGCTCCATCACATGTGGCTCGGTTCCATCCACAATCCCCATTTTTAATCCTCGAAAAATGATGCCATCAATGGATTCTGGATCAGATGAACAGTGAATATACTCCACATCCTGACCCTTTTCCTGCCAGTCGCTTGCAATTTTTTTCATTAATGTCGATTTCCCTGTTCCTGGGCCACCTTTTAAAATAAACACCTTTTCCAATCCGGCAAAGCTGGAATCATATAAGCTAAAATAGCCTCGGGCTGTATTTCCTCCAGCAAAATAATGAAGTGCTTTCCCTGTCACCTTGAACACACGCTCCTCTTTAAACAGATGTGTTTCTTCAAGGTAAGGTATGCAAAGAGAGAATGATAGGTGAATGCCTATTATTAAGAACGTATGATTACGCTACTGTAAACGTGTCGTCCTTCATTTTTATTTTCTTTTCAGGTCTAGCAAAGATGGCGAAACCGATTCCAAAAGCACATAACAGAGTAGCCGTTAATAAGAGGGAATAACTAAACCCAAGCGATACATTTGTTCCTGCTGATTGAACAAGCATACCCGTAAGAACAGGTCCTACCATACCTGCTATATTCATAAAGGATGTACTAAGACTCGTCATTAGTCCTGATCGTTCAGGAAGTAACTGCATTAAAACCTGTGGACTAATCGCCATAATCGTAAACGAAAAACCTTTAGCCATGAGAATAGCCACCGCTACCCATACAGGGGAGTGGAAAATCGTTGTAGAAGCTAAAAATAATCCTGCTATTACTAATGCTGTACCAGCAAAATATACACGGGAAATACGGAAATTTTGATTTTTTCGAAATAATCGGTCAGAATAAGTTGAAAGTGAAACCGATACAATAACAGCACCAATTCCGACTGCAGAAGCAGTATATCCCATTTGCATAGGTGTCATCTCTACAACTTTAGTCAGGTAACTAGGCATCCAAAGTGTAATCCACATGGTTACCCAAGATGCTGAAAAAGCCGCTAATAAGGTAAATAAACAAGTAGGTGATCTTAAAATGACTAAAAATTCAGACCATTTAAATTTTTGTGGAGCCAGTTTTACAGTTTTTTCATTCTTTTTCACTTTTAGACTACTCGTTTCCGGCAACATCATCCAGATTACGAGAAAAACAAGACTAAGTAATCCTAGTGAGGCAAATCCGATGCGCCACCCAAAATTTTGAATAGCCGCTACTAAAAGAGGCGCTGCTGCTAAAGCACCTAGCATACCACCTGCATTCAAAATGGAAATCGCCATCCCGCGGGATTCTGGCTTAAACCATTTACTGATATGGCTGATTGAAGTTGGAGCAAAAGGCCCTTCTCCTATCCCAAGCAATATACGATATAACACTAACGTTGCGAGCCCTGTGATTGCAAATGCGCCAAATTGTAAAACTGTCCAGCTTATTAGCATTAAAGCGATAATCTTTTTCGTCCCAATTTTGTCAGACCATGCTGCCCCAAAAAGGCCAGAGATAGAAAACAACCAGAAAAAACTACTTCCTATTAATCCCCATTGAGTATAGGTAAGATCAAACTCTTTCATAATCGAATCTGCAGCATATCCTATAATGGATTTATCTGCAAAGTTGATGGCCATTGTAAAAAATAAAAATAGAAGTACAGTCCAACGCATCTCCTCATCACCCTCTCTTTTGTTTACAAAGAATTAAAACAACACTACTATATTTTCTTACTACCCTTAAATAAAACGCTTTCAAATCAGAAATCATGAAATATCTATATACTATGGGCCTTCACTGGTATCTATCATACTTGAATAAAGAATAACAGCAGGCCCATATTCTGTTTTATAACTGACCTAACTAATAAGTAATAAAAAGCTCACCAGGAAAGATAAAGGTTTCGAATTTCTTTTTTACTTTCCTTATTTAACTGACGTTTTTACTGGAAGCTGAATCACATCTAAATCATTTGGAACATAAATTTTGCCACTGAATACGGCAGCAGCCTCAGCCAATGATTTCTCAGGATTCATTTTCGGTAAAAAGTGTGTTAAAACTAGCTCTTTTACATTCGCTCTTTTCGCTGTTTCCGCTGATTGAGCTGGTGTACAATGTTCTTTTTGAAGGTTCTCCCATATCTTTTCAGCATTTGGCATTTTATCACCATCGATTGGTGTAAGCGCCGTATCATGAATTAATAGATCAGCACCTTGGGCAAGCTTTACAAGATTATCTGTCGGTGGTGCTGTATCTCCTGAAAACACAACGGAATACTCATCCTTTTCAAATCTGTAAGCAAAAGTAGGAACATTGTGATTCATCTCCGCACAATGAATATCCATTGGCAAGTCCACATCCACTTTTCCCTCATTTTCTATTTCAATGACTTTTACATCACGTACACCGGCTTCTGGTCTGCCCAATGACATACGATAGTCAATATCATCTTTAAGCATCTCTACTAACAAATCATGCATTTTTTTCGTTCCAACAGGCCCGACAACCGTCAGTTCACGTCTGCCTTCTAACCAACCGCTGATTAAAAAGTTTGCATACCCTAACATATGGTCTGCATGAAGATGAGTAAAAAACACATATTTTATATCTTGTGGAGCAATATCAGATTTGACTAATTGCATCGTTGTTCCCTCTGCACAATCTACTAATATTGGTACATCTCCCATTGTTAATAGATGAGCTGAAGCCATTCTTTCCTTCGTTAATCGTGGACTCCCTGTCCCAAGCATAATTACTGAATTATCCATCATTACTTCCCCCTTATGTTTTGACCAAAATGGACTAAATTAGCGAAATAAAAAACTTATATTACCTATTTTGTTTATTACTGGTAATTACTCAATCTGTACTATCACAATATATTAAACTTTCAGAAAAATCAACAATTTTGTGAACTTTTTTATTTTTATATTGCATATCGACCAAATCTATACATAAAGAACCCATTCAAAATCACTAATTCCGAGTATATTTCGACCAAAATGGAATAAATTAGCGAAATAAAGGTATAGGTAACGCTTACATTTTTATTTTTGTTTATTTTTGGAATTAATTACACTGTGTTATTACAGTATACGATGTTTTTGGGAAAATCAACAATTTTGTGAATTTTTTTATTTAGTCATTAAAATATGAGTTAAAAAGCAAAATAGCTGCGCCTACTGAGGCAGCATTTTCTTTGAATACTCCCTGGGTAAATGTTACACATCTATCTTTCTGTATATTTTTTTTCGTATGCTCAATGACTCCAGTATAATAATCTTGGAACTCATAAATAAATGGACCATTTAAAATGACTACTTCTGGATTAAACATATTCACCAAATTAGAAAGACCAATTCCTAAATAGCGAGAAGATCGTAAAATAGTATCCGCTGTATGTTTGTCTCCCTGCATAAAATATTCCATCATCTCGTTAAGCGATGCTTTTTGAAAAAGCTCATCGTTTATACTCCCTAGCAACGCATTTTCTTTTTTTAATTCATTAAGAATCCCTTTAAATGATGTATAAGCAACAATACAACCACGCTTACCACAAGAACAGATATTTCCATCGACCTCAATAATCATATGTCCATAGCTGTTTTCACTTGCATAGTGATTCTGCAGAACGATCCCATCCATGATGACACCGCAGTCTATACCCCAACCACCACTGATGCAATAAAGAATATTCTTATACATGAAATCTGTAGCATGATACTCTGCAGTCACTGCCGCATTTGGGCTCTTTTCCAACAGTACTTTCACCGGGAATTTTTCCTGGATCATGTCAACAATACGAATATTCTCCCAGTTGGCCATAAGAAGCGACTCGGTCTTCAAAATCAGTCCCTTTTTCTTGTTTAGAGGGCTATTTGTAGCAAGTCCAATTCCCAAAAGCATGCTCTCATCAAAACGATGTATTTCCATGAATGTCCTAATCGTACTTTCGATTTTCATCATGACAAATTCAGGCGTATGAATAGAAGTCATCACAAATGACATTTGATCTAGCTGATTAAAGCGTAAATCTAACAGTACAATCTTTGTCTTCATTCGAGAAATATGAATGCCGATGATATAATTGCATTTCGGCTCGACATCGTACAATATGGGCGGACGTCCTACTGATGATTCACCAAATCCATTTTCCCTAATAAATTTATGTTTTAAAAGCTCATCAATCATTCGGACTAACGTTGTTTTTTTAATTTTCGTCTTTTCAATTAAATCTGTTTTTTTAATAGGTCCGTATTGATGAATCAATAAATATAGTTTTTTTAACTCCTGATTTTTCAGAGTAGTATTCTCAAGAAATTGTTTAAACATAAGCATCACCTACCCAAAAATATGTCCTTCAACTCTATCATAAAATAAAATAGAATGGTCTACATTATTGGATAAATTGTAAAAAATCGTCCACCTCTAGCTTATTAAATCTTGTTTTTTTTCTGACCATCCATAGATTTCTCGTTATATGTACTCCAGAAATGTCGACCTCTCGTAAGAGCCCTTGCTCCAATTCCCTAGCCACAGTCAGCCTCGGTAAGATTGTGATTCCCAGTCCTGCCTCTATCGTGCTTTTTATGGCTTGTGTACTGCCAATCTCCATATAGCTTTCTATTTTTTCTAAGATTCCGTGCTCTCTTAACGTATTTTCTACCGTAAGTCGTGTTCCTGAAGTGGATTCACGCCAAATCATTCTTTCATTTACCAATTCATCAATATGGATTTCTTTTCTGTCCTTCCATGGGTGATCAGACGGACAAACAAGGATTAATTCATCCTCCGCAAACTTCTCTACGATAAAATCCGTTTTTCCAACCTCTCCTTCAACTAAGGCCAAATCAATAACATCTTTTGATAAATCCTCTAAAACAAGAGGCGTATTTTTAATCGTTAACGTTACTTTTACTTCAGGTCTTTGTTTTTTAAATCTCCCTAATAAGCTCGGCAATAAATATTCGCCAATCGTCAACGATGCACCCACTCTGAGGTTTGCATTGTAATCGTCTGTTAACTGCTGAATCACTTCCTTCGAATGATTGAAATCATTGACAATAGCCTTTGCAAAGGGATATAACGTCCTACCTATTTCTGTTACTACCATCTTCCCTTCAGAGCGGTCAAATAACAGGGCACCATAAAAGTTTTCTAACTGGTGAATTTGTCTTGTTACCGCAGGCTGAGATACGAAGCTTAGCCTCGCTGCCTGGCTTATACTCCCTTCATCCACGACTAAACAAAACATTTTTAAATTTTCTATATTCAAGAAAAACCCTCCCTCGACTTATTAAAAACCTCCAATATATATCATCTTAACATATTGCTAAATAAGGAAAAAATAGGATCCAACTCTTCTGAGCAGCTGATTTAAATATGCAGTATAGAAAATCAAGGGTAATACTACATTACTCACATGCTATATATATCAAATCAACTTTCTTGAATATAACCGTTCGTTATACCCGATGCTTTTATTGCAATTTCATTCTTCTGATTCATTTGATAAGGTTATATACAAGAGAAACGTAAACTTTAGTAAACGCGAAAGAAGGTGGTAACAATGAAAGAACAATGGAGCATACTGTTTCAATTATTTTGGACCTTTTTTAAAATCAGCCCAGTCACATTCGGAGGCGGATTTGCGATGATTCCTTTAATTGAAAAGGAAGTAGTAGAAAAGAGAAAATGGTTAAAAAGCGAAGAAATTACCGATGTGTTTGCATTAGCCCAATCTGTACCAGGAGCCATTGCCATTAACTCCGCTACCTTTATCGGCCAGCGAATAGGCGGGATAAAGGGTTCAGTTGCAGCAATGATTGGTATTTCATTCCCTACTTTTTTAATTGTTCTAACGCTGGGTATGTTATATTTTTTCATTCAAGATAATCCAAAGATAGAAGCTGCCTTCCTAGCAATTAGAGCCTCTATCGTGGCCATCATAGCTTACGCGGCAATCAAAACAGCAAAAACAGCTATTATTGATAAATCAACATTCAGCATCATGATCGTCGGTATTCCCGTTCTTTTCTTCATTCACCCTATATTTGCAATCTTACTCGGTGCTTTAGCAGGGATTGTTTCCAGCCTTATTAAAAGAAAATTAGGATATAAAACGAAAGTGGATAAAAAGAAGGATGACTACAAAAATAATCCCGATTATTTCATGGGTGCGGGAATTTAAGAAAGGCAGGTAAAAAAGATGATGGTATTGTGGGAACTATTTAGAACATTCTTTGTCATCGGCTTTGTCTCATTTGGAGGAGGCTATGCCATGATTCCCGTAATAGAGGCTGAAGTCTCCCAACACGGATGGATGACAACACAACAATTTACTGATGTCATTGCTATTGCCGGAATGTCCCCTGGTCCAATCGCCGCTAACAGTGCGATTCTTGTTGGATATTCAACAGCTGGAGTAGCAGGAGCCATCGCATCTACTCTCGGAATCCTACTTCCAGCAATCATCATCGTCATTGTTGTAGCTACCTTCTTTACAAAATTGCATCATTATCCAGTTGTACAATCCGTGTTTTATGGATTAAGACCCATTGTCACTAGTTTAATTATTTATGCCGCTATTCGTTTTGCTCTTTCAAACAATTTGATTAACTGGAATGATTTACAGCAGACACTGTCCCTTTTACTTGTCTTTGGATTATCATTAGTAGCGCTAATAAAATTCCGCTGGCATCCTGTTTATGTCATTATACTGTCTGGATTAGTCGGAATTGCTTTTTATTCTTAAATCTTTTCTGGTTCTTCGATGTTATAACGATTATGACAAAATAAAAACCCCACTTTTAATTAAGTGAGGTACTTTTCCTATCCTTTCGTCAACGGTTCCACTTTAGCATCCGCCGCTGCTACTAGGTTTGCTAGCGTAAGCTCAATTTGAATACCAATTTTTCCACCACTTACAATCATTGTATCAAGGCTTTCAGCACTGCTATCAGTCAACGTACCCCCACTGAGATAAAACGTTTCAGTGGGGGCTTGAGTTAGCCACTCAGGTCTTCTTGCTCGATGTCGAGACGGTTTGACGCTCTGAGTGGAATCCTCAAATCACTGTTTTTGGTCGGTACTGATGACGAACGATCACTTTCCCACTTGCACCACCCTTCCGAAAAAGAGCAGTTCTTCCTGGCAGAAGAAGCCATCACTTAGATTGCTCTGGCATGTACTACAAGCCCCGACAAGTCGAGTACACATATGGATGGTTGACGCACCCACTAAGCTATGCGCGAAGCAACAGCCTTACGTTTTTGTACTTCTAATTTGATTGGAGTTTTACCTTTGATATTTTCAGCCAATTCTACAACTTCTGATTTACGCAAAATATTCAATGCACCATTAATGTCAGCGTGAATGCATGGTCCTGATTTACTTCGATATAGACCACGACTTATACGCTTACCACTGAATGAGTAGTTCGATTTATCATTTTTCATCCAAACAGGAATCGTATCTTTGTCTAGGAAACTAGCTTTTGATGTATAGCTTTCTTCTTGTTTTACGAAACGAATGCCCTCTTTCAAACATTTGTTTTCGATTGCAGAAATGAGCTTATTGAATGGAATTTGAACAAATGTCTGATTGTTCTTTTTCCCTATATCAGACCCCTGTTTCCAACCAGCATTATAGCCGACAACAATCGTATCGATGTCTAATTCTTTTGCCTTTTTGAACACCAACCCTATGGTTTGTGAGATATAACCGTTGATCTGACTTTCACGTTTGTTCCAAAGCTTTGCCATACGGTTTGTCACGATACGTTTTGAAATCCCATTTTCGATATTTTTCTGTTGTTGATTGCTTATCGTTTTGTTGAAGTATTGGTTGATTGACTTGAGCTTTTTACCATCAATCAAGAACGTATCCCCTTTGTTTGTTGCACAACTCAACAATTGATCTACACCTAAATCGCAACTTAAAGCATTCGTTGTTGTCGTTGGTTGTTTCTTCATTTGAGAGACTTGCATTTCATACGTGTAATGCACCTCAAAGAACCGACCTTTTTGCTTTGGTACGATTTCAATGTAAGAGATTTTTTTGTTCAACAAGTTTTTAGGCATACGAATTTTGATAGAACCAAAACATCTTCTGAATTCAACATTCATCGGAATTGCCCAGTATCCATCTTTATCCACTTTTGGCACTTGGTAGATTTCAATAATACGTTTCTCCGTAGAGTGAGAATACTTCGGGAATTTGGGACGACCAGTGAAATTTTCCGGGTTTTTCTTCCATTTTTTCAGTGCCTCAAAATAGCTCTTCACTTCTGAAAACACACTTCTTCTAATGGCTTGAACGGAGTTGGATTGAACGCCCCAATAGTTACCATCAGCTTTCATGGCAGCGTCCACTTCTTTTACGGTCGCCATCTTGCCGTTGTTCAAGTAGCTTTGTTTAATCACATACAATCCAACATTACGCAACGCCTTTGAACTGTGCGACATACGTTGAAGCAGACGAAATTCTTCCGCCGTAAGGGTACTACGTCCAATATTCTGTTTTTGAGTGAAACGTTGAATGTTTTCGGTTTTCTTTTGTTTACGCAATACTTTAACTGGTTTCTTTCTTGTCATCGTGTTCACCGCCTTTCTCACCAAGCAAATAAGATTATTTCATTCCTTGCGTCTCAATATATTGACGAATGGTTTCAATTGGCGCACCACCTGTTGTCAAAAGACAATAACTTCGAGACCAAAACATCTCTTTCCAAAGATATTGTTTGATCTGCGGAAAATCACGTTTTACGAAACGAGAACTAACACTCTTGTAACTGTTGATTGCTTTTGACAAGTCGATATTTGGTACAGAACGAAACAAAATATGAATGTGGTCGCCATCATGGTTCCATTCTTCTACAGTAATACCTTTTGGTTCAAGTAATCGTATGAAGTGGTCTTTCAGATAGTCTGAAATCTCATCATCCAACACTTTTCTACGGTATTTAGTAACCAAAACCAAATGGTAGTAGAGTGAGAACACTGAATGGTTATTACTATCTAATTTCGTTATCATATCAATCCACTTCCTATCTACGACTAATTATATCATAGAACAGAAAATATAGCGAATGTTCGTTCGTAACGAAGTGAAAATTAATATGAAAACAAGCAAAAAAGTTCAGCCTATTGGCTTATGGCAATTCATCTCCACCTGAATTGTTGGGCTTGTGCCCGTAACACAAATCAGATGGAGTCTTCTTGCTGAAAAGGATAAAAGTTGGATATAATTTTTTCATGCCAATGGGTGAACAGCCTCCACGAATATAGCCTGTCCATTTTAATAGATCCTTCACATGGAGCATTTCAATTTTCTTCTCGCCCGCCACTTTGGCTGCTTTTTTCAAGTCTAGTTCTTCCCCTACTGGAATCACAAAAACAGAAATGTTTTGTTGCGCTGCCCCATGAGCCACAAGCGTTTTGAAAACCGACTCTGCCGCTCTACCAATTTTCTCGGCAACGGCTGTACCATGTATTTTACCGTCTTCATTGTCATAGCTCATCATCTTGTATTCCATTTTCTTTGCATCTAACAGACGCATCGCATTTGTTTTACTAGCCATGCTGCAAAAATCTCCTTTACTATGAAAAATATATGACTTGGACACTTCCTGTTCGATATATGCCCGATGCCTTCATTCTCCCCAAAAATAATCACTGCATTTTTGCTTCAACGCTGTCTCCAAATGTTCAGGATAAGCCACTAAAAAACAAGTCGATGGACCAGAAGATTTTGATACATCTACCTTACTTGTAATTTCAGCAGGAATGTCACTCGAACTCCATTGCTTCCATTCATACGCAATTCCCTTTGATCCGACAGGAAGTACTCTCACATCCTCTTGCTCCGTACACCATTTAAAGAGGGAAAGGGGAGCAACCCATTGGGACTGCTCCATCACTTCTTCCCCTACTAACGGTTTACCAATCACTGCGATTTTCCGAGAACAATCTTGTATATCACGATAAGAATTCTCTTTTTTTCCAATCACAAGCAGGCCAAGTGCTGACTGGACAAGAAGCATATTGCTTTCCGTACTTCCTGTAATCGGCAATTTCATCCCGATTTCATCCATTCCCCGTTGAATTCCTTGCACGAGTTCAGCCCACGCAGCATCGCCACAAAAATTATGAAGAACGACTGTCATCGGTGTTCCCCCTGCTGCGATACACTCCATCACCGCCACACGAAACGAATAATACGCTGTAACCTCATAGGGGACTTTCACCACGTCCCCTTCTTTCATCCCAATTCCACCACTATTATCACATGCAATCACAAGTGATGACTCATCATCGAAAGGAGCTGTTAAGGCATCCATCATTTTGCAAAGTTCTCTTTAAAAATCATCCTTTTTAATACAGGCGTGAGTCTTGGGGCCAATAGCATTGCTACTACTACATTGATTGCGGTTGCAGCCGTAAGCGATGGGACCATTCCCGCGTAAAAGGCTGGACCGATGATAAAGGCAAATGGAATCGACATGATAAATGCATTGCTGATAAAGAAAGCTAGATAGGCAATCATGCGTAGACCAGCCTTCCAAATGACACCAAATAACCAAACGAAAATAAACATTTCAATCATAATTAAAAAGTGAAAGGGACCTAATGGCATTCCAGCAATTAGTGCTGAAACGATATGACCAAGCCCTGCGACAATTCCTCCAGCTACTGGACCTAACAGGGCAGCTGCCAGTAGCGCGGGAAAGCTGTCTAGCGCCATACTTCCAATAGGTGACGGAATTTTAATAAACGCCCCCACTACAGATAACGCAATAAAAACAGCTAATGTACTTATTGTTCTAACATTCATTTTGAATCCCTCTCCTGTCTTTTTCCACCGCGAAATACATTGGCACTGCGCTCATATTCAACATCACTTAACCCCTAAACGGAAATTAATGACCCGTGCTACGGCAAATAAATAATCAGATAACCGGTTTAAATATTGCAGAGATAACGGTGATACCGCTGCACCTGATTTGATCAGCGAAACGACTAACCGCTCAGCGCGACGAGTCACTGTGCGGGCGACATGGATCGTTGCCGCTGCCTTTGATCCTCCAGGCAAAATAAAGCGCTCTAGCTCAGGTGCTTCGACGATAAATGCATCAATCCGCTCCTCTAAATACGTAATCGCTTCATCTGTTAGTTTTTTAGGAGCCTTTTCCGAAATCGTGGCTAAATCACCACCACAATCAAAAAGCTCATGTTGAATTTTTTCAAGATCGGCTAATACATCTTGAAAAATAGTTGAATCTAATTCAGCAGCAGCCAGCCCAATATAGCTGTTTACTTCATCCACTGTTCCATACGATTCTACGCGAATATCATCCTTATCTAAGACGGCCTCCGATTACACTCGTTTGACCTTTATCCCCTGTACGTGTATAAATTTTCATTATAAAATCCTCCTTTATTTTAATTGCTGCGACACTCCATACCAAATGACATCTACACGGCTTGAAGCAGCGACAATATCTTGAAAAACCCAGCCTGTAGCATCGCGCCAAACTCGATGTTTCGGCTTCTATTGGAACAATCCCCTTCGTAATATCAGCCCCAATGAGGATACAACGACGATGCTCCTTTGCTGCTTCCCATATTTGCCACTCCTTAATAATCTCCTGCCATTTCATCCGAATCGCTGCAGCGTCGGCATCTTGTTCAGCAGCATCCCTACTTATCCAGGCTTCGATGCCTTGTAGCACAACTGTATTTTCATGAAAATGAAGTGGCAAGTGGTTGGTCATGATAAGCGGAAATCCACTCGCTAGAAGTACCATCTAATCCATAGTGCTGTCTCACCCATTTCGCTTTGCCATTATAGGCACCGCCTGTAACGAAGTGCATCGCTCTCCCCTCCTCCATACGTCCGAGCTGTCCCAAACCAATTGATAGCCTCCACCATGCGGGATATCCCAATCCCAAAATGACTTTTCTTCAGGTGCATAGCGAACGAGCAGCTCCCGCATCACCCCGCCATGCGTGACGATTGCAATGTTTGTAAACTCTTCATTACATAGTTTTTTCCAGCCTAACTCTACTCTTTTAGAAAAAACAGGATAGCTTTCTCCGGCTGGAACGGGTGCTTCCATTGGACTTTCTAACCACTTTTGATAATCCGTAGCTTCTTTTAGCTCTTCATACGTTTTGCCTTCAAAACGACCCCAATGCATTTCACGAAATGCAGCGTTCTTTTGAACAGGAACGTTTGGAAAAAGCAGCCCCGCCGTATCGATACAGCGCTGTAAATCACTTGAAATGATCCATCTCATACTCTCGAAAAATAGCCTTTTACCTGCTCCATGCCCATTTTCCCCTGCTCGCTCAGAGGAGAATCGCTCCAGCCCAAATATTCCTTTCGCTCATTCGCTTCTGTTAGCCCATGACGAAGTAGTGTAATAGCCACAGTATGAACCATAACCACAATTCCACTCCTTCCACTGATGCTCCTAGAACATCTCCTGTTATCCCACCGAACCAAGCAACAATTTTTCGTTTCAAAAATAACAAAAAGACAGCAGTGGCAGCGAGCAGGATGGCAAGCAGGATTCCAAACTCAGTTCCTAGTACAAATGCTACTATTATACTGATTAGAATATACACCCAATATAGATGTAAGCTATTTTTTCGTGCCGCACTTTGGAAAAAGGCACCTAACCCCTCTTTTTTTGCAAGCGGCATTTTACATAACAAATAGCCCATCACACATTTACTCAAAAATGGCAGGAGTATGATTAAAAAATAGCTCCACACATGTAAGCGACCGACAATTTCATAGATAAATAAAAAGCGCGCGCCAAGGAGCACAATTACGGAAATCACACCAAAGGCACCTGTACGCGAATCCTTCATAATCTCCAAACGTCGTGCTTGATCTTGATAGGAAAAAAAGGCATCACTGGCATCAATCCAGCCGTCAAGATGTAAGCCACCCGTTAGCACAATTGTTAATAGCCAAAGGATAAACGCAATAGCTAGCGTGGAAAATGGCGTCCATTCCTCAAGAGCATACAACACTCCGCCTAGAATTAGACCAAGAAATATCCCTACTAACGGAAATGTTTGAATTGCTCGATGAATATACTTTTTGTCCATCGGCAGCTCTTTTTTAAACGGAATTGCCGTAAAAAATTGCAGATTGATGAGAAAACCGATTACTGCGCTCATATTCGCTGACCTCCTTTCTGCAGACTACGTCTAGCTCCAATGCCATTTACGCGGAATCATGCGAATTTGATGAAAAATCATGCGATTTCACATGAAAATCGTGCGAATTTATCAAATAATCATGCGAATTAACCGAAAAATCGTGCAAATCCTTATTTCTTCACAATCGGCACGCCCCATTCCACCAAATAGGCAACATCTGCTCGTTCAACAATGGCTTGATGAAGCGTACCGAGCATCGCTCCATATGCTTTCAGAAATTCATCATGAAAAATGGGGTCTTGAATGACCTCATTGCTTACGATGATGAGGCAGGCAGCCTGCTTGCGAATCGCTTCGATCGCGCTCATAATTTTCGTAAATATCGCTTGTAAAAAGGCTCGTTGAAATGGCTGCTCTGGCGTAAATGTTTCATGTGTAAATAGCTCATTGTCGACAAGTGTTGTTAAACAATCGAGCAGGACGACTGAGTCTTCATTAATCCTCGTTGTAATTCGCTCAATATCCGTTGAAAACTCCCACGTTTTCCACGGAATCGGGCTAACTTCGCGATCTTGTTTATGTCGGTGAACCCGCTTCGCCATCTCTTCATCAGATACCCGACTGCAGGCTAAGTAATGTAGGTTTCCACCATAAGCTTCCACCCATTCACGCGCTGTTCTCTCAGCAAAATGACTTTTTCCACTTCTCACGCCACCGGTTATAAAGTAGAGTGCAGATCGCGCCATTGTCGCAAAGCCTCCATTAACATCGTATTATCAGCTTCACTTTTGACAGCAAAACGAAGCCATCTGCCATCTAATCCAGGAAAATTATACGTGTGACGCGGAATGATTCCCTTTTTCAACAAAAATGGCAGAAGCTCTGCTGAATTCTCCGCCCCACGATCTTTTAATAAATAAAAATTAATCGAACTGTTAGACACTTGGAACCCATTCTCGGAAAAAAAGGAAAATAATCTTTGCTTCTGCTTCCTTATATATGCTCTCGTTTGCTCCATATACTCCTCTTCACTGATACAAAGTTGACCTGCTGCGAGCGCAATAGCATTTACACTCCAATGCGGCTTGTACGTTTTCATTTGTTCAACAAGTGCCCCGCTCGCTAATAGATAGCCTAAACGCAAACCAGGAATAGCAAAAATTTTCGTCAATGAACGTAAAATGACCACATGCTCATTGGTCCCTACTAAGGAAGCATACGTAAAAGCATCGTCTGTAAAGTCATAAAATGCCTCATCAATGATGACCATACAGCCCGCTTTCTCGCTTTCCTTTACAAGTTCTCGCACCACATCTTCCGAAAAGGAAATACCTGTCGGATTATTAGGAGTACATAAAAAAACAGCGTCATTTTGCCTAAGTAACGGACGTAGTGGTTCAAGTTCCAGCTCCCAGCTTGGCTCTTGTAACTCATAAAAGCTTACCTCACAGCCGGCAGCGTGACAGGCCTCTGCATACTCTGCAAACGCGGGCTGAATAATGAGAACCTTTTTACCTGCTAACATTCGGCCTACAAGCGTAATAATTTCCGCACCGCCGTTTCCAATTAACACACAGCTCTCGGGCAGCCCTTCTTTAGCAGCTACTTTCTTTGTCAACTGCGCCGCATGAGGGTCTGGATAATGAATGATGCTACTATAAAAGCTAGACCAATTTTCTGCTAAACTAGCGGGCGGACCTAGCGGATTAATATTGGCACTAAAATCAATGAGTTCCACAGGCATTTCAATTCCAAGTGCCTCATATAAGTAATGTGGATTAGCTCCATGCGTTGGTAATGACAATGAACACACCTCCTAACCAAATCAGCATCAAAAAGAGAAATGAAGCAAGATGCATGATATGAATGGTCTTTTTAATATGTATCGCTTTAAGTGGCACAAGCTTTTCACCCATTTTAGCGCGGTGCGAAATGACTCCCTTATAAACATTTCGACCGCCAAGCTCCACGCCTAACAAAGCGGCTACAGCGGCCTCTGTCCAACCACTATTCGGACTCGGATGACGTTTGGCATCCGTAAATAGAATATACCAGCGCTTTTTCCAATGATGATACCTAGAAGGATAGCCTAGCAGCATCAAGAAACCGGTGATGCGACTTGGAATCCAGTTCACTACATCATCTAATCTCGCTGAAGCCCAGCCAAATTCACTGTATTTTTCATTTCTATAGCCCACCATCGAATCACAAGTGTTAATGGCGCGATAGACCATCGCTAGTGGAGCCCCGCCAATAAAAGCCCAAAACAATGGCGCTGTTATGCCGTCGCTCGTATTTTCAGCTACTGTTTCAACGGTACCCCGAACAATTTCACTTTCATCAAGCTTTTCTGTATCGCGGCCTACGATATACGAAAGCTTCAACCTCGCCTCTGTCATATTTCCTGCTACAAGCGGGGAAAAGACCTCCATCCCAGCCCCTCTTAGGCTTTTTTGTGCAATCGTTGTTGAAATCAAGATTGCTTCAACGAGAACCCCAGCAATAACATGCAGCTCATACGCAATATACGTAAGAACAACGGTTATCCCAAATACAAGCAATAAGACCGTCAGCAGCATGATGATTCCATTTCTTTTTTTATGAAGACCCGTATTTAATTTTTGATCTAATCGACCAATGAAGGTTCCCATCCATTTCACAGGATGCGGCCATTTCGGTGGATCACCGATTAATAAATCTAAGCAAAAAGCGAGCGTAATCGCATAAACATGAGTTAATATCGTCATGATTTCACCCGCTGACGATGTTTTTCGATTGCCTCAACGGTGCAGTCGTACACCCCTCGGCTAATCAGTTTTCCAAGCGGCGTAATCGTGCCTGCATATTGCAGCGTCACGCCTCTTTGCGTGGCAGCGATTAAGATACTATCCGTTGATGTTCCTGTTGCCAGCGTATTCGTGACAGGATCTTTCACATCTAGTTCATGCAGCGCTTTTACCTTAGCCTCGGTCGCTGTTACGATAGCATGAATAAATGCCTCTTCCGCCATATCTCCATTCACGAATACCCACGTATTAATCGTACCAGGTCTCGGTTTACTTGAATGCTGATCGGCAAGCGAAGCATCGACCGCATTTCCTACTCCAGCTGTCACAACGACAAAAAGAGAAAAATCATCTTTCTGTAAAAAACGATACGATACCGCTTCTAAATAGACAGCTGTCATCATCCCGACTGTTTCACTTGGTTCAAAGCCATGCTGTCTTAAATAATCCGTCATTTCTTCCACATGATTTTCACAGTTATACTGTAATGACACATGACGATTCACAAAGGTTTGATACCACCCTACGCCAGCTCCTGTTACTCCAGAAGACATCGTCCTTAGTGAGATCGGTGACTGTAATGTAATCATTTCAGCTGAAACCTTGATATACTGCTTCATTAATCACGATAGGCTCCATTTCTGTAGCATGCTGCTCCGGTACAATAAACATTTGTGGTCTGGGAATGGATGGGTGTGGGTGCTTTTCAATCGTCGTCCTATACACCTGTTGAATGCGCTCCTGCTTTAATACCTCATTCGGAATATCATTGACTTTAATACGACCTTTTTCAAGCAGCATTAAGTGATTGCAATACAGACTCGCTAAATTTAAATCATGAAAAATTGAAATCACGGTCAGCTGCTGTTCAATCGCCATCTTTTTTAATAAGTCTAACAGCCCTTTTTGATAAGACAGATCGAGATGATTCGTTGGCTCATCTAAGAACAAAATTTCCGGTTCTTGAGCAAGCGCCTGAGCAAGCAAAACCCGTTGTCTTTCTCCACCTGAAAGCTCTTCAAAATGATACTCACTAAACTGGGCTACCCCTGTCTGTTCCATCACTTGTTGCACAATCGCTTCATCTTCCTCTGACCAAGTGTGAAACCACCCTTTTTGATGAGCATAACGACCAAGTGCTACCGTTTCTTTTACTGTATAAGAAAAGGCAAGTGAAGAGTGCTGCGGCAAAACAGCTATAACCCTAGCAAGCTCCTTCGCCGAGTATTCTCTTATATCTTTCCCTTTTATTTTAATGGCACCACTTTGGTAACCTAAGGACCCCGCTCATCATGCTTAAAAGCGTTGTTTTTCCACTCCCATTTGGACCTAATATCCCGAAGAATTCACCTTTATTAACTTGAAAAGAGATAGAGTCCAACACTAGATTATTGTGATATCCACCAGATAATTCAGTCACTTCAAGCATCTTATCTTCTCCCTTCTCTTCTTCTTTTTTGCCATAAAATAAAGGCAAACGCCGGGGCACCAATTAAGGAAGTAATAACCCCAATCGGCAATTCAGATGGTGCAATGATCGTTCGTGCCACCAAATCGGCTAAAATTAAAAAACCGCCACCAATGAGTATAGATAACGGCAATAAATGTTTATGATCTGGTCCCCAAATTTGCCGAATAAAATGAGGGATCACTAGTCCAACAAAGCCAATCGTTCCAGATACAGCAACAGCCGCTCCTGTTAAAGCTGAGCCTGCTATTAAAATCGTCAACTTCCGCCGCTCCACATTCACACCTAGCTGCTTTGCACGATCTTCTCCAAACGTCATCGCATTTAACTCATCGGTATTCATCAATAATACGACTGTACCCACGACAAAAAACGGGAGAATAATCCAGATATAACTCCAGCCCCGCATTGCAACACTCCCCATAAGCCAGCCGATAACTTGACGCAATTCTTCGCCTGATAGGGCAATCATCAACGAAATAAACGCACTCAGAAATGCACTAAAAATAATCCCTGTCAAAATAATCGTTTCTACCTTCATGGAACGATCCATTTTTTGAGCAAAAGTCAGTACGCAAAAAATAGTCAGAACCGCAAAAACAATACTAAAAATGGGTAACGTAAAGCTACCAAGAAACGAAACCGACATACCAAAAAAGATGGTCATGACAGCCCCTACCGATGCTCCAGAAGAAACCCCTAATGTATACGGGTCAGCAAGCGGATTTCGTAGCAAGCCCTGAAAGGCCGCTCCCGCAATCGCGAGAGAAGCCCCTACTAGTCCTGCTAACAATACTCGAGGCAAGCGAATACTCATCACAATATTCGTAAACATCGTATCGACTTGCCCTGAAATTGGCAAATGAAATAGCTCTGTACCGATAATATGCAGTAATGTTTTCAAAGGAACTGATACCGAACCTAGTGAAATACCTACAATCATTGCAAATAGTAAAAAACTAACTCGAAATGATGTAGGCTAATGGTTTATTATTTGTCAAAGATGTCCGGATAGATTGCTTTGCCAAGTTCCTCTACTCCCTCTACTAATCGTGGACCAGGATGATCAACTAAATCCGAATTCACATTATACACTTGCTCATTTTTAATCGCTGTTACATCTTCCCAACCACTACGCTTTAACACTTCACTAATTGCATCTTTTGTACGGAAACCATAAGTCGTAATAATGACATCAGGATTAGCAGCTACAATAGATTCTTCATCCATTTTTACCCATCCATCTAAGCTCACCTGCAACATTGTCTGCATTGAATGATTTGAAGCATTTCATCCATAAACGTATTTTTACCTGGCGTATAAATTTCTGGTAGCTGGAGACACTTCAATAAATACCTTTTTGCGATCCTCAGCTGTTATAGCTTTCGCTTTTTCTTTAATATCCTTAAGCTTAGCTTGCATATCTGCCACGACTGTTGCTGCAGTCTCATTTTCTCCTGTTGCTTTCCCGATCATTTCAATGGAATCATACACTTGGTCAAAATTTTGAGCATCATTTACGACAAGAACAGTTATTCCCATTTCCTTTAACTGTTCAATCCCGCCATTCTCAGTATCATTAGAGCATGAGCTAAAACTAAGTCAGGCTTTAACGAAACAATTTTTTCTGTATTCATTTCTAGGCCGCCGATTTTCTCAATATCCTTCGTTTCCTCTGGATAATGTATCATAATCAGACACACCGACAATTTTGTCACCTAAACCTAGCGCAAAGGCAATTTCCGTATTACTTGGGATAACCGAGACGATTTTCTTTGGCTCCTCCTCAATCGTTACCTTTTCACCCGATCCATCTGTAATAGTGACAGGAAAAGCCTGCGTTGTTGCTTGCTTAGTTTCCTTTGTATTTGAAGCACTTTCCTCTTTGGTTGTATTGCTACATCCGATCATAACGCCTACCGCAAGTAGCATCACAAATAATAAACTAACGATTCTTTTCATGGTTCTCCTCCACTTTCTATTAATGTAAAAAAACATCTCCTACACGGTAAGAGATGTTTGCATGGCGCGATGAATACATATATATATGTATGCCACACACTTCCCCATCCGCGTAGGTTCTAAGTGTACGAATATAGGCAGGTCTCCTGGCTCTTGGTTATCATTTTCAGCGCCTTCCCGTATGAACATACAGTGGCATTACACTGAAAACTCGCAATTACAGTGGCGGGACCGCGTTGGACTTTCACCAACTTCCCTATTAAGTCTTTTTTAAAAGACACCTTATCCGATTAACTATTTATGTTTTTACTATAGTAGATTATACACTAAAAGGGGGGAAAGGATAGTTATTTTGTGAATTCGTGAGACAAAAGGGATCTGCCCTTGTCCCTGCTCACTTTATCAATTGATACACTTTTTCCATATCCACATGTTGCTTTACATGCTGAGCGAGCAAATGATAAGCTTCTTCGCGCCGCTCGGCATCGGATTTTATCACTTCATGCACTTCCTCCATGCCCTTTTTGTTTACGAATTTGATTCACTAGCTCTCTCGTAAACTCACGATTATGGAAAATACCGTGAAAATATGTACCGATGACGGATTGATTATGTGAAACAGCTCCATCCTCACGTCCATCCTCTAACCGTAAAAATGGACTTGCTTGGGAGGCATCGAGTTCGGTTCGGCCAAGATGAATTTCATAACCTGAGAGCGTCATTTCACTAAAGCCTGTGCCTTTCACAAGTCGACCTTTCATCTGCACCGTTTTCTTGTCGCGATGAAAAATGGTCTTCACTGGGAGCAAGGAAAGTCCTGCTGCACTTTCACCATTGCCTTCCACTGCATCAGGATCAATTAACTCGCAGCCCAGCATTTGAAAGCCGCCGCACACACCAATGATTCTTATTCCTTTTTGATGAAGCTCCTGAATCTTCTCCGCCAGTCCAACTTCCTTCAACCAAGCTAAATCATCGATCGTGCTTTTCGTACCAGGAATGATTAATAGATCCGGCTCACCCAATTCTGACAGTGAGCGAACAAGTCGTACGCCTACGTCAGGTTCATCAAAAAAAGGATCAACGTCTGTAAAATTAGAAATGCGCGGCAATTGAATCATGACCACATCAATCGCAAATTCCTGTGCTTTCGGCTTTTTAAAACGCAAGGAGGATAGCGCAAGCGAGTCTTCCGCTTCAATATTGACATCTATGTATGGAACAACACCGAGAACAGGGACTCCCGTTTCTCTTTCAATCCACTCTAAGCCATCATCTAGTAGCTCTCTTATACCACGGAATTTATTAATAATAATGCCTTTTACTCGTTTTCGTTCATCTTCTTCAAGCAGCGCCAACGTACCGACAATAGAAGCAAACACGCCACCCCGGTCAATATCGGTCACTAAAATAACAGCCGCATCTGTGAGATGGGCCATTCTCATATTGACAATATCACGGTCTTTTAAATTAATCTCAACAGGACTTCCAGCCCCTTCAAGGACCATTACATCATATTCTTCTTCAAGTTTACGAACCGATTTTTCTACAAGTGGCATCGCTTTTTCTACAAATTGATTGCGATAGCTGCTCCCATCCATATCTAAAAAATGCTTGCCATGAACAATGACTTCCGATACCATATCTTGCTTCGGCTTTAATAAAATAGGATTCATGTCCGTTGTTGCGACAATACGAGCGGCCTCTGCTTGTACTCCTTGTGCTCGCCCAATTTCGCCTCCATCCTCTGTCACATATGAATTTAACGCCATATTTTGCGACTTAAATGGAACAACGCGTAATCCATCATCCGAAAAAATCCGGCAAAGTGCGGTACAAATTACACTTTTCCCCACATCTGAAGACGTCCCCTGAATCATAATGGCTTTTGCGGTCATTCCTCTTCCCTCTTTCTTTATACACCGGAATTTATATTATTCTCGATGAGTACAGATGTCCAGCTCCAGGCGCCGGCGACTTCCGCTTTTCTCAAAACTCCAATCCTTTTACAGCGGGAATTCCGCTTTCATAATAATGCTTTGTTGCTTCAATGGTGGATACCAAATCAGCAAGCTCCATTAGTTCCTTTACCGCACTTCGGCCTGTAACAACAAGATGCATATGCGATGGACGATTTCGAATAGCCTCTATGACTTCTGTTAACGGCAGCACATCATCAATCGGAAAGGTTGAAATCGCTAATGCATTATTCAGTTCATCTAATACAAGCAAATCTGTTTCAGGATTGCCAAGCTCCTCCTTCGCTTTAGCCCATGCCTTTTTCAGTGCTTCCCGATGCTCCTCTGGCGTTTTCGTCCACGTAAACCCGATGCCTAGCTGCTCCATTTCGACTCCCAATTTTCGAAGAGCTAACGCTTCTCCATATGTACGTTCTGGCGATTTAATAAATTGGAGATATTTCACGTTCATTCCCCGGCCAATCGCCCGAAGCGTGACACCAAGTGAAGCCGTTGTTTTTCCTTTTCCTTCTCCTGTATAGATGAGAAATAAGCCTTGACGTGCCATCTAACCACTCCCTTTTCAAATCACTTAGAGCCAAACCGTTTTTTCTGTATACGAAGTTCTTTTAGTTGGGGGAACTTCTTTGTCCGCCTTTGGATAACCGAGAAAAATCGTCCCCACCACTTTTTGGTTCTCTGGTAATCCGATAAAAGCGTGCATTCTTTCATCCCGAACAAGACCAACCCCTCTTGTACGCCAAACAAAACCAAGACCTAATTCTTGCGACGCCAACCACATGGAATGAATCGCACAGCAAACCGCGAAGACATTATCTTCAGATGCCTCCGCATCATCAGGAATGAGATCTGCAGTCACAACAATCGACACCGGCGTAGACGTAACGACTTCCAATGAGCTTTCAACTAAATTTGGCTTTGTTGGGAAACGCTGTTGTAAGTATTCTGCAGCCAGTTTTTCATAGCGCTTTTTTGCTTCATCTTTTATCACATAAAAATTCCAAGGCTCGCGTAGACGGTCATTCGGTGCATATGTCGCGGCCTCTAATAATTGTTTAATTTTTTCCTCTTCGACTGGGATGTCCTCATAATTGCGTATTGCACGCCGCTCTTTCAGTACTTGAATAATCGACAATATGCATCTCTCCCTTTTTAAGGCGTAGTCATTTCTGCTTCTAGTATTCTTTCATACCATTTAATTTTTTCACGTAATTGAACAACTTCGCCGACAAGGACCATCGCTGGATTTTGAATATTCTCCTGTACAACTAAATCATGAATCGTTTCAAGATTTCCGGTAATCGTTCTTTGTTTGTCCGTCGTTCCCCATTCAATTACAGCAACAGGTGTTTGTGCCGATCTGCCATTTGCAATTAGCTGCTGACAAATATATGCTAAATTCCCAACTCCCATATAAAAGGCGATGGTATCAATGCCTGTTGCAAGCGCTGGCCAATTGAGATGATCTTCACCTTTACTGTCACGACCATGGCCGGTTACAATCGCAAAGCTTGATGCATGCTCGCGATGCGTCACAGGAATCCCCGCATACGCAGGAGCTGCAATCCCCGCCGTCACACCAGGAACAATTTCATATTCGATGCCATGCTCCGCTAACACCTCCGCCTCTTCAGCACCGCGTCCAAATACACAAGGATCTCCCCCTTTTAAACGGGTAACCGTTTTTCCTTCCAGTGCTTTATTGACTAAAAGTGTATGAATTTCATCTTGAATAAGATGATGTCTTCCTGGTGATTTTCCACAAAAGACTAGCTCCGCGCCCTCTTTTGCATATTCTAATAATTTCGGATTAACGAGCCTGTCATAAGCAATAACATCTGACGTTTGAATACATTCAAGTCCATAAACCGTAAGTAGCTTTGGATCACCTGGTCCTGCACCGACTAAATAGACTTTCCCTCGTTTCATGGCGTAATCCCTCCTGTCAATAATTCTAATAAAAGCGCTTCTCGCTCTATATAATTAGCTTGCCTCGTCAGCTCTAAAAATTGCGGTTGAAGCAACCCTTTTAATATGTGTCTTCTTTGTTTAATATCCCCAACCTCTTCTAACACACGTTGCCGCGATTGTTCAAGAAACAGCAGATATTCTTCATATACCTCATCGTACTCTTCGGCAAGCTCTTGTTTAATTTTCCGTGCCAATCCCGGACTCACCCCAGACGTAGATACAGAAATCGTTAACGGCCCTCTTCGAAGTGAAGCCGGGACGATAAAATTGCTTAAATCGGGACGATCCACAAGATTTATTAGTTGATGGTGGTTCGCAGACTCATATACTTGTACATTGACCATCGCTTGATCTGTAGCCGCAATAATTAAAAAGAAATCTTGCAAATCATTCGGTTCAAATCTCTTTTGCCTCCAAATGATTCTTTTCTCCGCAAATACTTCCATAATGCTTTCATGGAGGTTCGGACTGATCACCGTCACTTCAGCATTCGCTTCTAACAGCGTCAAAATTTTGCGTGCTGCGACTGCTCCACCACCAATCACCACTGCCCTTTTTCCCGAGAGATTTAACATGGCTGGATAATAATTCACCATGCTTTACTTCACTACCTTCTTATAATCGACACAGGCCTGAATCCAACGCTCAACAAGCTTCGGATTCGAAGCAAAGTGGAAGTGCGTGTAGCCAGCGACAAGATTTTCTTTCAAATATCCTTCTTGTTTCTTGCCAAAACGACCTTTTGTTTCATACGCATATGATAAACCTTCAGCTCGTTCATATGTGGAGTAATGGAATTCATGACCTTTCGCTTGCTGATTCGGATCAATTAAGAAATTCCCTTCTGATCCGAATATTTCACGATAGCCTAATGCTGCTAGCTTTTTCTGCATCCTAACTTTCCCTGGAATAAGCCCAACCATCGGATACTCCTCGTCTTCCGTATTCACAATGGAATCTGTTAAATACATAAAGCCGCCACATTCAGCGAGCGTTGGTAAACCGCTCGTAACAGCGGCCTGAATCGACGTCTTTGCACGCTCATGGCGAGCTAACTCAGCCGCAAACTCTTCGGGAAAACCTCCCCCCAAGTACAAACCATCCGCTTCAGCTGGAACTTCCTCATTCTTTAATGGGGAAAAATACGTCAATTTCGCCCCATAGGCTTCCAATAATTCAAGATTTTCTTGATAGTAGAAATTGAATGCTGCATCTTTGGCAACTGCGATACAAACGCCTTGGTCTTCACGTTGCTCAAATAAACCTGTTGGCTTTTCTACAATTTCTGTCGTTTCTGCTAATTCATATAGACGATCGACATCAATCGTTTCTGAAATGAGGTTTGCCAGCTTCTCAAAAAATGGATTGAGCTCGCCTCGTTCTATGGCTGGAATTAATCCTAAATGACGACTAGGGATGCCGATATCCTGCTCTTTTTTCATATAGCCAACTACCGGTACATTACACTCCTGCTCAATCGCTGCCTTTACCATTTCGAAATGTCCGACACTGCCGACCTGATTGGCAATCACTCCGACAATATTCGGACCGCTTGCTAATGTTTGAAACCCTTTCACAATGGCGGCTGTACTACGAGCCATACTAGCACAGTTTACAATAAGCAGGACTGGGCTTTCTGTAATCATACTAATTTCAGCTGTTGAACCTGTATTCTCTAATGGACTTTTCCCATCATAGAAGCCCATGACCCCTTCAATGATGGAAATATCAGCGCCTTTACTTGCTCGTGCTACCATTTCGCGTACCGTGTCATGCTCAAACATCCAGCTATCCAAATTTCGCGAAACTCTGCCTGTAACAGCTGTATGATAAGAAGGGTCAATATAATCCGGCCCGCATTTAAATCCTTGCACGGTATAGCCTTTTTGTTGCAATGCAGCCATAATACCAATGGTGAAGGTCGTTTTACCGACTCCACTGCCTGTACCTGCAATGACTAATCTTCTTGTACTCATGTAAGCTCCTCGATTCTAACATTAATGATAATTGTGAACTTTAGGGAATTACTTATAAATTTCTTTCAATGATTCCGCTCTTTTATAGAATAAAGGATTTTCCTCATTAAACAACCTACTAAATCAAGTTTCAATAAGGAATGACACCGACCGAAATCGTGACATTGCCTGATTTTTTCTTCACAAGCTCTAATTGCTCCGCTCCTGTATATAACCGAACGGCCGGCTCACTAACTCCATAAGCACCTGTATATTTAAACACAGTGTCAGACGGTGCTTCAATCAGCGCCTTATTCAATTCAGCTGGCGGGTAATAAACAAACTCCCAGCCATATTTCTCGACAACTTCAAGTAAGCCCACTTCATCTTTTTTCAAATCAATCGTACAAAGCGCCTTCACGCTTTTCATGGAAATATGGAGTTCTGCGAGCGTATCAACAATGACTTGTTCAATTTCTTCCGCTGGCGTTCCACGGTTACAGCCCATACCAATGACGACTGTTTTTGGTCGAAAGACAATTCCATTTTCTAAAATCACTTCTTCTTCCTTCGTTAACAAACGATGTGTCACAATTAATGCAGCTTTCGGCTTCGCTTCAATCGCCTCAGCTATAGAAGGGTAGCTCATAATTTGTTCTGGAATCGGTGTATCATGCATCCACCAATCACGTTCTCCTGATTCTTGGACAATCGCGACATGTTCTTCATTCACAACTGACGCGCTTACAGGGGTTAGTTTTTCTGCTGAATCCCATACCCAGCCGAAGCGAGAGCCAAATAAATCAACCGGAATCGTTTTTTGCACATCAGAAGCGGTCGTAATAATCGCTCTTGCCCCTAAAGCAGCCGCCACTTCTCGCGTTAACTCATTTGCACCACCGAGATGGCCGGATAATACACTAATGACATTTTCTCCCCGATCATCAATGACGACAACAGCAGGATCTGTTTTTTTATCTTGTAAAATCGGCGCAATCATCCTGACAACGGCACCGAGAGAAATAATCATAATAATGCCTTTATATTGTTTAAAAAGCGTAGGCAGCAGCATCCGCACACTGCCTGAAAAAAGCTGGATATGCTTCTCGCCTTCATCACCTTTTTCAAATTTGCTCATATAATACAAATCTGAATTGGCAAACATCGTATGTAGACGACGAGATATTTCGACACCATGCTTCGTAATCGCTACAATCGCATAGGAATTCTTTTGTACAACGGATGGCTGAATTCCTTCCTGCAATTCAATAATCATGATTTTATTCCTTTACGGAATCCGTGTGTAAAGCTTGCATCGTATAATTTCGAGCGATATTCATCTTTCTCATGAATATTTGGATCTAATGCCCATCCTGCTAAGATCATCGCATGTTTGCGAATTCCATTTTTACGCATATCTTCATCTAAATTCACTAATGTTGTGCGGACAATTTTTTGGTCCGGCCATGAGGCACGCTGAATAACAGCAACTGGTGTTTCATCTTTCCAACCGGCTGATTGCAGTTCTTTGACAATTTTCTTCGTTAATGTAGCGCTTAAGAAAAGAGCAATCGTACAATGGTGGCCTGCTAAATCTTTTAACTTCTCGAATTCTGGAACAGGTGTCCGTCCTTCTGCCCTTGTTAAAATAAGTGTTTGTGTTAAATCAGGAATCGTCAACTCAGCACCAATGGCTGCAGCTGAAGCAAATACCGAACTCACACCAGGAATCACTTCATAGCCAATATTCTCTTTCTTTAACAGCGCAATTTGCTCCATAATCGCCCCGTACATCGCAGGATCACCTGTATGAATTCGAGCGACCATTTTTCCTGCATTGACACGGTCTACCATCACATCGACGATTTCTTCTAAATGCATGCCAGCTGTTTTTAATACTTCTGCTTCCGGCTTTGCCTTAGCAATTAATTCATCATTTACTAATGAATCAGTATATAACACAACATCTGCTGTTTGAAGAATATTTAACCCTTTTACCGTAATTAAATCCGGATCTCCCGGACCCGCCCCTACTATATAAATCTTCTTCATTTTCTCACCACCATTAATGTTAAGTATTCAAGCTCAGCGCCTTCTAGCTCACTAACCTTCCAAATCACTTCTTCATCAGACGTTACCTTCGTCACAACAGAAGCTTTCTCTAAAAGGTCTAAGTCTTTTAGAACGGTAATCATTAAATCAATCACCTTCGCCACTTTAATAAATACAACCGCGTCATGATCCTCCAGTGCTTTTTTCATCGCTTCGTAGTCATCACGAGCGGGAACAATCGCCACATGGTCATCGCCATCAGCTAAAGCAATCCCTAGTCTTGAAGCGGAACCGTTAAAGGATGAAATGCCTGGTACCGTTTTAATCTCTACCTCAGGGTGCAATTCCTGCATCAATTTCATCATATGAATAAACGTACTATATAAAAGCGGGTCACCTTCTGTTACAAAAGCGACATCTTTTCCTTCCTGTAACTTTTCCCAAACCTTCTCGACCGTCCCGTTCCATTCACGATCTAAAATGGCTTGGTCTTTCGTCATCGGAAAAACAAGGCCAAGCATTTCTTTTTCTTCGGGGCGAATATACACTTCGACAATTCGGTGCGCATAGCTTTTGCTGCCTTTACGTTTTCGTGGATAAGCGATAACCGGTGACTCTTGAATGACGCGAAACGCTTTAACTGTAATTAATTCTGGATCTCCTGGACCAACGCCAAGACCATATAATGTGCCAAGATTACTCATTCATTTCTTCCTTTCGTTGTGCCGTAATAATATAAATTGGATTCAGCGGAACAAAACGATTCATGCCTAAGATCGGCTTGCTCCTGGAAATTTGAGCATGCATAATCGACGTTTGAAAGCCCGCTTGGGCAAAAGCTTCATTTGCTCGATACAGATTTTCAATCGTAGCCGCATTGAGGACAATTCGTCCGCCATCTTTCAAGCGCTGACAGCAGGTTTGGATTAAATCAACCATTTCGCCGCCCGTTCCCCCGATAAAAATCGCATCTGGATCCGGAAAGGTTTCGAGTCCTTGCGGTGCTTTTCCATGAATCGCCGTTACATCGGTACGAAACTTGCGTTGATTTTGAAAGCAATTTTCTAAATCGGGTTCATTTTTTTCAATCGCAAACACTTGTCCTTCTGGAGCTAGCTTCGCGGCTTCAATTGCCATTGAACCGGTACATGTTCCAACATCCCAAATAACGCTATCTTTCTTGAGGTTTAACGCATATAAACTTAATACGCGAATTTCCTTTTTTGTAATAAGCCCTTTATCTGGCTTCCGTTGTGAAAACTCTTCATCTTCAATGCCTAGCGACCAGCTTGGGCTACTGGCTGTTTTTTTCAAAATCACAACATTTAATGGAGAAAACTCGTGATTCACCATGTCTTCAAGTTCATACCAGCCTACTTTTTCGTTTTCCCCTTGCAGGTTCTCAGCCACAAATGCGCGATACTCGGTCATTCCGAACGAAAGGAGATATTCGGCAAGACGATTCGGACTATTCTCGGCATCTGTCAGCAACGCTACTTTTGCCTTGCCATCGATTCGCTGCGCCAATCCTTTCATACTTCGGCCATGAACACTTGTTACATAAGCATCTTGCCAAGCCTCACCCATTTTTGAAAAAGCAAGTTGCACAGAGCTTACATATGGATATACTTCTATCTTTAGTTTGTTTGACAGATAGCCGCCAATTCCGTAATAGAGTGGATCGCCTGAAGCTAACACAACCGTTGGACGCGTTTCTTCTTGCAATCTCTCTACAAGCGCTTGTAAGCCGCCCTTTACAACAATCTTCTCTCCTTGATAATTCGGGAAGAAATCTAACACTCTCTCACCACCAACAAGCACTTCACTTTCTTCAATCCATTGTGCATATTGTGGCAGCAAGCTTCCTTGCCCGTTATCCCCGATTCCAATTAATTTCATCGATTGAGTCAATGCCAACAGCCCTTCCTAATAATTGTCCTTTCATCGAATAGATCGCCGTTCCCATTTCTATTCCACCTTTGATATGGTGTAATGACGAGTAGCAGCATGCTTCACAAAGATGATCAAAAAAGGCATCATGGCCTTTCTCAGCCATCAGCTCACCGACTTGAGAAGCAGTATTCGCACTTGCTACTTCTGCTACAAGCTCTTCACTAGCTCCAATATCGCGTGCTAGCTCCGCGAGAAATTCGAAGTTAATCGGTGCACTTTTCGAATGAACCATCATTACACCTTGTGCAACTTTTGAAAATTTCCCCATCATTCCAACGAGCGTTACTTTTTTGATCCCTTGCTTTTTACATTGCTTTAAAGAGAATCCAACAAAGTCACCCATTTCAATAAAGGCTTCCTCTGGTAAATCAGATAATAATCCCATCGCATATTTCTCACTGCGACCACCTGTCGTTAAAACGAGATGATCACAGCCTGCCATTTTGGCCACACTGATTGCTTGCACAATACTAGCCATATAGGCAGAACTAGAAAAAGGAACTACGGTTCCTCTTGTCCCTAAAATCGAGATGCCACCGATAATTCCTAGTCGGCCGTTTAATGTTTTCTTCGCAATTTCTTCACCGGCCGGAACAGAAATGACCACTTTCACACCTCTATTAATCTGAAATTCTTCTAACGTCTGCTCTACAGTCGTTAAAATCATTTTGCGCGGCACTGGATTAATCGCTGCTTCACCGACTGGAACAGGAAGACCGGGCTTCGTCACCCGACCAACCCCGACTCCTCCGTCCAAAATAATGCCTGGCATATCGGTCCAACTCACTGTCGAAACAATCAGCGCTTGATGAGTGGCATCTGGATCATCACCCGCATCTTTAATCGTTTCACAACTCACTGAATCTTTTCCCATTTCGCATTTTTCGATCGTGAAAGTAGCATCACGCCCAATAGGTAAATAAATCGTTGCGTTTTCTTGTACTTCACCAGTAATTAAAGCGGTTAATGCTGCCTTCGTTACCGCTGTGGAACAAGCCCCTGTCGTATAGCCATGCCGCATTTCCGACGGATCTTTTTTTGCTTTCTTTTGCATAGTTATACCTGATCAGCTAAAAGAGAAATAGCATTCAATGCTGCAACCGTAACCGTACTTCCACCTTTCCGACCTACATTTGTGATGAAAGGCACTTCGGTAATTTTAGCTAGCTCCTCTTTTGATTCAGCAGCGGAAACAAAACCTACAGGCATTCCAATAATTAAATCTGGCTTTGCAATTCCTTCTTTAATCAAACGAATCAATTCTAATAAAGCGGTTGGTGCATTTCCAATTGCATAAATGCCACCCTCATTTTCACGTACTGCTTTTTGCATCGAAATAATCGCACTTGTTGTATTTTGCTTTTTTGCTTCAATCGTTACATCTTCGTCTGCAATATAGCAATGCAAGTCTCCGCCATGCTTTTGGAAACGTTTTTTTCCTGTACCGCTCTCAATCATTTGCACGTCCGCAATGACATGACAACCTTTACGAATCGCTTCCACACCAGCACGAATTGCATCAGGGTGGATGATGACACTTCTTCCTAATTCGAAGTCTGCTGATGCATGAATAATCCGGCGAACAATCTTCCATTCATCTTCTGAAAAATCATGCTCTCCCATTTCTTCCGCAATAATTGCAAAGCTGTAATCGTAAATTTTGTCAGGATCCACTGTTAACGGTTTGAAATCTGTTTTAAAATCCATTTTATTTTCCCCCTAATTGTTTTATTCAAATTGTTAATCACATCTTCAAAGTTCGAATACACATTTTGATAATTCACATTTGGACGAGCAATCATAAGCGTTTCAATGCCACATTCCAAAGCAGCTTCTAGCTTCTCATCAACCGAACCGACTTTACCGCTTTCTTTCGTAATCATAAGCGTGACACCGTATTGGTTATATAACGCTTTATTTAACTCCTTTGAAAAGGGCCCTTGCATCGCCACGATATTTTTTTGCTCGACACCTAACTCTGCACATTTTTCCATATTGTCAATCCGCGGCAGCATTCTCGCAATTAATCTAGTATCCTCTAGACCTACTAATTCCTTTGCAAAAATCTCTAATGTCTTACTACCTGTCGTTAGCATGATAACGCCTCGCTTCTCTGCAGCAAGCTTAGCCGCCTCAGCATAATCGCTAACAACCGTTAATTTGTCATCCTGAAATCGTTGGCTTTCTCGTTCATAGCGAATGTAAGGAACATCCGCTTCTTTCGCTCCCTGAAGCGCATTTTTCGAAGCTTCTTCTGCAAATGGGTGACTCGCATCCACGACCGCTTGAAATCCTTTTTCAGCAATTAATGCCGCCATATCCGCCGCTGTGAGTCGCCCAATTTGCGTATCAATTCCCGCCTCCTGCAAACTTTTCGAGGCTGATTCTGTCACGACTGTTGCTAGAACTGGAAAACCAGCTTGCTTCATTTCCATTGCTAATTCTCTTGCATCACTTGTGCCCGCCAAAAACAAAATCATTTGGACGCCTCCACCTCATGTGCATGATCATGGTCATGGTCGTGGTCGTGGTCATGGTCATGGTCATGATGATGATGATGATCATGGTGATGATGGTGGTGGTGGTGATGTGCGTCACCATGCTCCTCCACATATAAACGATAATTTGCTAAATCTTGAGCTCCTCTTGATTTTCCTTCTATCGCCTCTGCCACGCGCTCTTTTAAAATGGTTTGCAGCTTCGGATGATAGCCAAAATACTCAGCTAACACAAATTCATGATCCGGATACTGCTCTCGGTAGCCCTCTAGCATCTTCGCCATACGTTCCATTAAGATGCCTGTAAATAAAAAGTATGGCAGCATGACTACTTTTTTCGCACCTAGCTTCACGCAGCGTTCAATTCCTTCATCAACAAGCGGTGTCGTGACACCCATGAAGGCACTTTCGACCCATTTCACATTCAACTTTTCCCAAAGTAGACGAGTAATTTTATAAAAATCACTATTCGCACCAGCATCGCTGCCACCACGACCAATTAATAAAATGGCTGTATCAACATGTTCTGCCTTTGTATCAAAGCCGGTTTCTTCTAGACGGTCCGTTAAAATCTCTAATGCTGCTGGATGAACATCAATCGTTTGTCCATATGTAAATTTCACATTTGGATACTTCTTCTTTCCGTCCTCGATTTCAGCTGGGATATGCAGCTTGGAATGACCCGCATGCAGCAAAATAATTGGAATAACATGAACCTCTGTCGCCCCTCTTTTCACACAATTGTCAATCCCTTGTGAAATGTTAGGTGATGCAAATTCCAGGAAACATGTTTCAATGATTAAGCTTTCATCCATTGTTGGAATCATCTTGTCTACAAAAATACGAACCTCTTCATTACCAGCCTCTAATCGGCTTCCATGTCCAACAAATAATACTGCTTTCATTCACTATTTCCCCCTATTCATTAATCCTCACACGGTGCTGGCTCTATATGAATTTTTGGCGCAATGTCTTGATATTGAAAACCTTGAATCTTTTTCGCACGCTTGAAATACTTAAATAATCGTTCATTTGGATGTGCGTTCTGCTTATACTCTTCAACAATATTCGTGATTAATTCAACAAGACTGCTCTGGCTCAATTCCCTCCGCAACGGGTTGACCTGGATGAGCTGTTCGTCCAACTGGTTTGGCGCCTACAAATAAATCAAATTTTCCTCTACGGAAGACGATTCCGATATCATCCATAACCGCACTATAACAAGCCATCCCGCATCCGTTAAATCCGATGTTTAATTCTTTTGGCATCTCCATTCCGCCAAGTACACGCTGTAATTCATCCGCATAAGGAATCGGTTCTGCTTTTTCACCATCACAGAAATCACATGCTTTTAACGTCACAACATCGCCAATTGGAGACAGTAAAAAGCCAACTGATTGCAATTTCTCTGTGATTAGATCTGGTTCAGTCGTCGGGATTTTTAACACGATTTTATGATTCGGTGTATATTCCATCGTTCCCTTTTCACCAACAACTTCGTGCAAGTGTAATCATTTGCTGCGGCGTAAATTGCTTATTCGCAACACCCGGGCTAACCGCTAGTTCAAATATGGATTCTATGTTTTGTTGAACGAACGATGAAGCTGTTGGCTTACCCATGCTTTGACCGGATACTCTCGATAAAGCTTCCATCGCTACCTCGTAAGAAGTGCCCGTACTCTTCTTTTCAGGAGCTTTCGTCAGCAATCCGATAGCAGCTTCTCCATAAGAGCCTTGCGAAAGACCCGTTTCTTGATCCATCGCCCATGGCTCGGCTTCTTTTCGCAAGCGCTGATGCGGTTTCAAAGGTTGCTTTTCTGACCTCAACGTATATTTTCTTTGATAGCCCCGAGGTGTAATCATTTTATTGTCATATAAGAACGTCGATGAATTCCCAATGACAACCGTTGTCAGCATGCCGATATCATGATTCAGCATGTCCGCTAAATTCGTAATCGTAATTTCTTGACGCTCACGATACGCACTTTTCACTAATCCGACCGGCGTTTCTGGTGAACGATAACGCAATAAGATCTTCTGTGCTTCGACAATCTGCCTTGTTCTTCGGCCACTGCGTGGATTGTACAGAGCAATCACAAAATCAGCCTGCGCCGCCGCCTCAACCCGTTTGGCGATCAGCTCCCATGGTGTTAAATGATCACTAAGGCTAATCGTACAAGAATCATGCATGACCGGTGCTCCAAGTAATGATGCACAAGAATTAATGGCAGAAATCCCCGGAACAATTTCTACTTCTACACCCGTTTCTTCTGTCCAGCCTTTTTCAATCAATACTTCATACACAAGACCAGCCATTCCATACACGCCAGAATCACCACTCGAAATAACAGCTACTTTCCTGCCATTTTCCGCTTGTTTCACTGCTTCCTGGGCACGTGATACTTCTTCCGTCATCCCCGTACTGACCACGGTTTGTTCTGTTAATATATCTTGAATGAGATCAACATACGTTTTATAGCCAATAATTATGTCACTTTCACGAAGTGCTTCTACAGCTCGTGTCGTAATATGTTTAAAGTCTCCTGGACCAAACCCAACGACAAACAATTTCCCTTTTTGTGCCATACAAACATCTCCTTTCATACAATTTGTACCATCATTCTATTTTTTCTTTGAAATCCCTACGATGCATTAGCTGCTGGATTAGGTGACATTTCTCCATTCACAAATTGATATACTTTGTGCGATTCAAGACTAGGTTCATGTAGGTCCCGAACAATTTGACGGCCAATTTCAGGTGAATCGACACGATACCAAGTACCCTCTGGATAAGCAATGACGACACAAGCATCTTTGACATCTTCCATTACAACGAGTTCGTGTCGTATGAATCTCTTCATCCAATCCTAGTAAATTAATTTCATCACGAACGGCTTGTGTCACCTCTTCGCCACCCTTTCTCATACAACTACTCCCATTACAGATCAACAGATGAGATTTTGTACCTTCCAAATTCCAAGTTGTCATATATTTCCTCCTATAAATAAGGGAATAAAAAAACCTTAACTCTATGAGTTAAGGTTTTAAGAAACTAAAATATAAATGAAACAGCATCAAACATGCCGCTCCATACACTTTATAGCCTCAACCCTTCCCTCCGAAAAGTTTCACATTACATTTAAAAGCAGGTTTCCTGGCTTACGCTTCATCTTTACTCTTGTCCCTTCCCAGTTTGTACCAGTGGTTTTGACAATTTCATCAGCTTTACAGTAGCGGGGGCTGCATCGGATTCTCACCGATTTCCCTATTATCCCTAGCATGACACTTAGGGCACTTTTAAACAACATTATTCAATTTTCCATAAAATTATATGATTAAAAATAGTTTATATTCCAAAAAACTGTTCTTAATCATATAACAACTTCAGATAATTTGAAATAGATAAATAAACCGTAACAAAATAGTAACAAAAAATAATTTATTTATTTTCTTAAGCCTATTGTCACTTTTTCGCTGTCATAATCATATTTTTGTTCTCCTTATACTTCTATAAAAAATTTTTTTGTAGTAGATTATATTTTCTCATGATACACTAGATTAGAAATTTTACAATTTATAAACTTTATGGTGCTAAATTTTTGAAATTTAGCTTAAAAGGGAAGTCGGTTAAAGTCCGACGCGGTCCCGCCACTGTAATGGGGAGCATGATTACGTTCAACACCACTGTCTACTTGAGATGGGAAGGTTGTCATTATGCGATAGATCCAAAGCCAGGAGACCTGCCATAAAGTGTGAAACTGTTTCAGCCTACGAGGATGGGTGTGCGGATCTAGCAAATGACGTATTTTATTTCATTACGCTATTATGACTATGCCCTTACGCACTTCTTTCTTCTAGAAAGAAGTGCTTTTTATTTTTCAAAAACAATTAGCAGGATTTTTGAATAATCTGACAGAATCATCATAATAATTGGTAGAATTATCAAGTAAATTGGCAGGATCCCTTATTACCATTATTTTTGAAAGGAGACATTATGAAGAATTCTAGTTGGAAAGTCTTTTATTTTATTGTTCTATTACTTATTATTCCTAAGAAAGCAGCTGCCATGCATATTATGGAGGGATTTTTCCCCATTAAATGGGTCATTTTTTGGTGGGCTAGTAACGATTCCATTTCTCATTCTTGGATTCCGTTCGATTCGTAAAAGCGTCAAAGAAAATCCCGAAACGAAAATGATGCTTGGTTTATCAGGAGCTTTTGCCTTTGTGTTATCTGCCTTAAAAATCCCTTCTGTTACGGGAAGCTCCTCCCATCCTACCGGAGTTGGCTTAGGAACGGTTTTATTTGGACCTTTTGCGATGAGCGTTGTTGGCTCCATCGTACTTTTATTTCAAGCTCTGTTACTCGCTCACGGCGGATTAACGACACTTGGCGCCAATGCCTTTTCCATGGCTGTTGTTGGGCCAATTCTCGTCTATCTGGTTTATAAAGGCGCAACAAAGATGGGATGGTCCTTTTCTGTAGCTGTTTTCTTAGCCGCTGCCCTTGGTGATTTAGGCACGTATGTCATGACATCGATTCAGCTTGCCCTTGCTTTCCCTTCTGAAGTAGGTGGCTTTAGCGCTTCTTTTACTAAATTTGCAGGAATCTTTGCGTTCACGCAAATTCCATTAGCTATTAGTGAAGGCCTATTAACCGTTTTAGTCATGAATTTCTTGAAAAAATATAACCTATCGGAACTTAAAGCACTTCGCGTTCTATCAAAGGAGGCTCGTTAATGATGAAAAAGAATGTACTGATAATCCTAGCTGTTGTCATTCCTTGCCATCCTCCCCTTGTTTATTCAAAAAAACGCTGAATTTGGTGGTGCAGACGGTGAAGCTGAAGAAGCCATTGGTGAAATTAACGCAGGCTACGAGCCTTGGTTTTCAAGCATTTGGGAGCCTCCAAGCGGTGAAATAGAAAGCTTATTATTTGTACTTCAGGCAGCGATTGGTGCTGGATTTATCGGCTACTTTATTGGCTATATGCGCGGAAAAAGTAAAGGTAAGAAAGAAAGCAAAGCCGATGTTACTCATTGATAAATATGCCTATATCAATCGCCTAAAGCATGTTCATCCAGTAGAGAAAATGACCATCGCTCTCGTTCTCCTACTGTTTACCTTACTTGTGAAAGACAGGCTTGTTTCACTCATCACGTTTACGGTGATGAGTGCTTTTACTATTTTCGCTGCAAAAATTCCATTTTCCTACTATGTAAAACTACTGTTGCTGCCAAGTTTTTTTCTGTTATCTGGGACACTGACCATCCTATTTTCTTTTGCAAAAATAGACTCTATTTTGCCTTCTGTAGTCTGGTCGAAGAGACTTCGGAAATTGGCAGCTATTCATTTCAGCAAGCAATGTTGACACGGTGATTTCACTTATCTTTTTCGTTCTTAGCAGTATAAGCTGTTTATACTTTTTAACGTTAACAACACCGGTACAGGCTATGCTTCAAGTTCTACGCAAATGGAAAGTACCGCCGTTATTAATGGAAATTACGGAAATTACCTATCGCTTTATCTTTGTTTTTTTAGAGACATCTCTAAACATCTATCAAGCACAACATTCTCGTCTCGGCTATCGAACAGCTAGACTATCGCTACATTCACTAGCGATGTTGGTCTCGTCTTTGTTTATCACAGTATTTCAACGAGCAAAGGAATTAACGATTGCCATGGATTCAAGAGGATATACAGAGGAGATTTTATATCTAGATGACAATTACCACTATTCCGCAATCAATTGGTTGATCATTCTTGGAATTATTGCTGGAGTTGTGATGCTCTATATTCAGTTTGGAGGAAACGTATAATGAATGAGGCTTTTTTTGAAATGGACCAGCTTACCCATCGTTATGCAGATGGAACAATGGCTTTACATCATCTTTCTCTTTCCATTTACAAAGGAAAAAAAATCGCCCTACTCGGAAACAACGGGGCCGGTAAATCCACCTTATTTCAACATTTAAATGGCATCTTAAAACCAACGGCTGGCACGATTCTTTTCAAAGGAAAAAGAGTAGCGTATGACCGAAAATCATTGTTAGCTCTCAGAAAACAAGTAGGCATTGTCTTTCAAGACCCTGATTCCCAACTTTTTTCCGGCAATGTTAGACAAGACATCTCCTTTGGACCGATGAACTTAGGATGGTCGAAGGGAAAAGTGGCTCAACAGGTTGAATGGGCCATGGAGCAAACAGAGGTCACAGCCTTACAAGACAAACCAATTCATTTTTTGAGCCTAGGACAAAAAAAACGAGTTGCGATTGCAGGAGTTTTGGCGATGGAGCCTGAAGTGTTCATTTTAGATGAACCCTCAGCAGGGTTAGATGCCTATTATGCTAAGCAAATCATGCAGATTCTCCGTGATATCCACAGCGATGATAAAACCATTATCCTTTCTACGCATGATGTTCATTTTGCTTATGAATGGGCCGATGAAATCATCGTCATGAGTAATGGCGAAATTTTGTACCACGGTGATCCTATCACTGTTTTTCATCACCAAGAAATACTCAATCAAGCTCATTTAGAAAAACCATGGGTATTTGAGACAGCAGAGGTATTAATAAAAAAACAGCTTCTTAGTGCTGAAGAAACAATGCCTCGTAGCAAGGAAGAGTTGTTTGCAAGACTAAACCAAAAAGATGTTTAAGAATGTAGGCATACTTCTTAAACATCTTCCTTAAATTCCCTTACCAATAATCAAACCTAAAGATTTTTACAATCGCTTTTACTCCCCACCATAGTAAGCGAAACGGCAAAAACAATAATTCCGGAAAATAAAACAGGACATCCCACAAAAAATCGCTCCATGAATATACACTCTCTTTTTCCTTCTTTTTACACTTACTACGATGGTTCTCCCTTCGTTCTCGAAATGTCATCTCCATCACCCTATATTAGTTTTAGTTCACTTTATTATAATTGGACATAAACTGAAAGTAGGCCTTCTATTGAAAATTTTTTATATAAGCCATATAATAATGAAGTCGTAACTTTCATATGTCCCAGTAGCTCAGTAGGATAGAGCGACAGCCTCCTAAGCTGTAGGTCGTAGGTTCGATTCCTATCTGGGACGCTACTTGTTTATAAAACCCTGTTATCATGCAATTCTTTCGTATGATAGCAAGCAAATATTTATTGATATAACCGTTATGGCTGTATTACATATGTAGGATAAAAGCAGTTCTGAATGTGGGAAACAATGGTGAATGAAATCACTAAGGTTTTCAATATTTGGAGGTGCTTTTTTTGTGTGGCTAAAACTGTAATTAAAAAACATTGAACAATTTTAATGTCATCTAACACCTAACTCTTGATATTAATATATTGAAATATTAATAAAAATAACAAATTATGCAGAAACCTAAATGAAAACGGTTACTTTACAAGTAAAAAAAACAAAAATACAAATATATTAAAATAACTATTGCAAAAAGAAAATGGAATTGTTAGAATTTAAAAAACATTAAGGGTTAATTTTTTTACACCAATTGGGACAAAATATGATATATAGGGACAAAAAAGGACCCAAACAAACCTTTTTAAATAGACTGAATGTTCATTCTGTTTTTTTAATCACGATTCATCATTAAAGGAGGATGTTTTATGACAACCAACGTATTAACCTTATCAACTTATAAAATTTATATAAACGGAGAATGGAAAGAAAGCCGCTCAGGCCATACCATTGCTATAACGTCTCCATACCTCCATGAAGTAATCGGAAAAGTGCAGGCTATTACACAAGAAGAAGTGGATGAAGCGATTTGTTCTGCACATGAAGCACAAAAAGAATGGGCAGAAGCATCCCTTCAACAACGTGCGAGCTATCTATATAAATGGGCAGATGAATTAGTCAACATGCAAGATGAAATAGCTGAAGTTATTATGAAAGAAGTCGGAAAAAGTTATAAAGATGCAAAAAACGAAGTCTTACGTACAGCGGATTTCATCCGTTATACGATTGAAGAAGCCCTGCATATGCATGGCGAAAGCATGAGAGGAGACAGCTTTCCAGGTGGTTCTAAATCAAAAATCGCCATTGTTGAACGCGTTCCATTAGGGGTTGTATTAGCTATTCCTCCTTTCAACTACCCGGTAAACTTAGCTGCAGCAAAAGTAGCGCCAGCATTAATGGCAGGAAACGCTGTTATTTTTAAACCTGCTACACAAGGCGCCATCAGCGGTACGAAAATGATTGAAGCTCTTCACAAAGCAGAATTGCCTAAAGGTCTTATTAGCCTCGTAACAGGTAGAGGTTCTGAGATTGGTGATTATATTGTGGAGCATAAAGGAATTAATATGATTTCCTTTACTGGCGGTACCAATACAGGGGTTCATTTAGCCCAAAAAGCAACTATGGTTCCGCTTATCCTTGAGCTTGGTGGAAAAGATCCTGGCATCGTGCGCGAAGATGCAGATTTACATGAAGCTGCTAAACATATTATTAGCGGTGCCTTCTCTTATTCCGGCCAACGATGCACAGCAATTAAGCGTGTACTGGCACATGAAACCGTAGCAGACGAGCTCGTGAAGATTTTAAAAGAAGAAGTAGCGAAACTATCTGTTGGTTCACCTGCAAACGGTAGCACAGTTGTTCCTTTAATTAATAACCAATCTGCTGACTTTGTTCAAGGCTTGATTGATGATGCAATTGAGAACGGTGCTGAAGTTGTGATAGGAAACAAGCGAGAACAGAATTTGATTTACCCTACTCTTCTTGATCATGTTACAGCAGATATGCGTGTAGCGTGGGAGGAACCATTTGGACCTGTACTACCGATTATCCGTGTGTCATCTGATGAACAAGCAATCAAACTTGCAAATGCATCTGAATTTGGCCTGCAAGCAAGCATCTTTACAAAAGACGTGAACAAAGCATTCACGATTGCGAATAAGCTTGAAACAGGCTCAGTCCAAATTAATGGACGTACAGAGCGTGGTCCAGATCATTTTCCATTCATTGGTGTTAAGGGATCTGGTATGGGAGCACAAGGAATTCGCAAGAGTATCGAATCAATGACACGTGAAAAAGTAACAGTTTTAAACCTTGCTGAGTAACCTCAAAAATAGTTTTTCTTCTCTCAAAAGGGTCTGACCCATAGCCATCAAGTTAAGAGAATGATATAAAAAGACAAAACATGACCATCCTGATTCAGTACCCAGCTGAATTAGGATGGTCATTTCTTTGACAATCGCTCCATTATCCCCGAAAAACGGCGAAAAAAAGCGAAATCGTAAGAAAAATGTAGATGACACCCCTTTCATCAAGCATGTTCCCGTTTTCATTGTCAATGTTCCCGTTTTCATCTACTTTGTGAATTTTTTGTGACTATCGCATAATAAGAGTATAAATGAACGAGGAGATGACATTACATGAAAAAGTTTTTAGAAGCCTTTTTATATGGTTTAGAAATGCACGGGAAAGCTCTTGAGTTATTACACAAAAAATACCATCATGACTCACAAAACAATTCTCAGAATTAAACAGAGAATTGTTTTTTTGCGTTCACTCCTTTTTATCTCCTTTCTCAAGTGAATCAGATTAGAGGCTCCAAGGATCTTCGCTCCCTGCAATAATCCAAATTCACACACCCAAATCTAACTCACCATGCAGTCATGCCTGAAGTCTATAAGAAACGTGAGTAAAGTAGAAATAATCCCTTCAGATGAATTGTTTTTTAGATGTATATCGTTTTTCTTTATATCGCTGGAAGGACCAGATCGCCACACCTAACCAGAAACCGCTAGCAAAATAACCGCCGATAATATCACTAGGATAATGAACACCTAGGTAAACTCGACTGATGCCTATCATAAAAATCATCATGGCACTGAAAAGAATCAATAGATTTCGGCCAAAACGCGTAGAAATATGTCGCCACAATAGAAACGCTAAGGCTCCATATACAGCCATGGCACTCATCGCATGACCGCTTGGAAAACTATAGCCTCCTATTTCAATTAGGCGATGTAAGTCTGGACGCGCTCGCTGAAAGATGTCTTTTAGCATGCCATTGAAAATACCTGCACCTAAAACAACAATTGTGAAAAATAAAAGTTCGAATCGGTGATGCAATACCTTATATAAGAAAAACATCACGATTACCGCAATAACAAAAATGGCATTCCCAGATCCAATAAACGTAAAAAATTTCATAATAGCTGTTAAAGCTGGCATCTCTAGTCCTTGGACGTAAGAAATGATGGTACTATCAAATGTCAAAATATCATGCCTACTGATTAAAATTGCCATAAAACTAAAACCAATAAGAGAGATTACACTAATCATAAATGCCCACAATAGCTGTATCTTTAAATTCATAGAAACGATCACCTCGATCTGATAGATAGGATAGTTATAATCATTATTGCCTCATGCTATTCTTTTCCTCATAATTTAATAGTACGACATTCTAAAATACAAGGAGTGAATCCATGCTACATATTGTAAATGGCGATGTTGTAGGAAGAAAAATAAAAGACATAGCAGGTGACATTATCGTTTGGAGAGAAATGTATGACTTCGGACCTCTCATGTTACATGTCTCCAAAGAAGAACTAATAAAAAAGCGCGCGGCATTTTTTGAAGGAAAACTGAATATCCCTTCTTCTTTGTTTATTACGAATTGTCAAAAACAAAATGATTTACTACAGAATTTACCTAAAACAACAGAGATTACACTTTGGTTTGAACATGATCGATATGATCAAACCATGCTTATGTATGTACTCAATGAATTATCAAACTTCAATAATCTCTTCATGGTGACGGTTGAAAAACAAACAGAGATGGACCACTGTTACGCATTAGGTGAACTATCGCCTCAACAACTTATTGACCGATATCGTCATGACAGACAGCCTATTACAACTGAACAACTTCATGAAGCAATCAGCGGGTGGAAGGCATATAACTCTAAAAATAGGAATGACCTTGAAAAGTGGATACAAGAAGAAGGTCACCCCCTGCCACATTTGCTTACAGCATTGACCTATCATAGAGATTATTTTCCGAGTGAAAAGTCAGGATTAAATGAAGTTGAACGTTTATCATTACAAGAGCTGCTGCAAAAAGGTACATGTACGTTTAGCGAACTATTTCAACATATATCATCTAAAAGAGAAAATGACGGACTAAGTGATTTCCACTTTGCTGCCATCCTAAATGAACTAATGAAAGGTAAACATCCATTACTACAAAGTGATGGCCCTTTACCAAATTACAATCACCCTGAGCCTAATGCAAAGCTAAACATTACAACGGACGGATTAAACGTTTTAAATGGCACGCAAAGTCGTATTGATTTAGTAGGCATTGACTGGTGGATTGGCGGTGTGCACGTACTCGCTTAAGCAAAACAAAAATCAGCACTTACTAGTTCATGTAAATAAACTAAAATTAACAGGCTATCCAAAGTAAAACGTGGATAGCCTGTTTCTAATTATATCTTTATTTATCCAACTTCAGCTTCGCTAACGCATCAGCAAGAGCAGTATTGAGTGGCTCTTCTTTATTCTGCTTTTTCATATAATTCGCGACTTCATGCTTGGACACTTTTTGATTTTTATTTTGACCTCTTCTTTTTTGATACGAGGATAACTTCTCATGGAACCCACATTTACAAGTGAAGGTTTGCGCCTCCCCTTGACCACGCATTTCCATTTTTTTATGACATTGTGGGCAACGTGCGTTGGTTACACGTGAAACACCCTTGCGATATCCACACTCACGGTCTTGGCAAACAAGCATTTTTCCTTTTTTCCCATTAACCTCAAGCAGCAGCTTGCCACACTCCGGACATTTACTGCCCGTTAGGTTATCATGCTTAAACTTTTTATCACTATTCTTAATCTCAACTACAATTTCCTTCGCATATGTTCTCATTTCACCAATAAATGCACTCTTTGGTAGCTTACCTTTGGCAATCGCAGTTAGCTTTTGCTCCCACTCTGCCGTTAGTGCTGGAGAACGTAAATCTTCAGGAGCTAACTCCAGTAGCTGCTTACCTTTTGACGTCACATGAAGTCCTTTTCCTCTTTTTTCAATTAAAAAGCCTTTAAATAACTTCTCAATAATATCTGCACGAGTCGCAACCGTTCCAATACCACCTGTTTCACCGAGCGTCTTAATAAGCTCCTTACTTTCCCCGGCCATAAAACGGGATGGATTTTCCATTGCTGATAAAAGCGTCGCTTCATTAAGTGGTTCAGGTGGTTTTGTCGCACCTTCTGTCATTTTAACGGAGGAAACCTTCAGCTTCGCCCCTTCTTGTAAAGCAGGAAGTAGCTGCTCAGCGAGATCATCCTTCGCTTCTTCCTCTTCAAAGTGATGGTCATAGACTTCCTTCCAGCCTGACTTTAATACTACTTTGCCTTTCGCAACAAAGGTTTCACCTGCAATTTTTGCTGTAATCGTTGTTTGTTCATACTCGAATGGAGGCAAAAGCACGGCAAGGAAACGTTTGACAACAAGATCATAAATTTTCGATTCTTTATCGCTTAGTTTTCCTGGCAATGGTGTTTGCTCCGTTGGAATAATCGCATGGTGATCAGAGACTTTGCTGTTATCAACAAAGGATTTATTTGCTTTAATTGGCTGACGTAAAACTTTTGCCGCAAACGGAGCATACGGCTTAATACTCACAGCCTGTAATCTTTCTTTTAACGTATCGACAATATCCGTTGACAAAAAGCGTGAATCTGTTCTTGGGTACGTCAGCACTTTATGACTTTCATATAAGCTTTGCATAATGGATAGCGTTTCTTTCGCTGAATAACCGAACTTTTTATTAGCATCTCTTTGTAATTCCGTTAAGTCATATAGCTGCGGGGCAAAATTCTTTTTATGTGCTTTCTTAATCTCAGCTATTTCCGCCTGTTCATTCCTTAAGCTAGCCAGTATTTTTTCCGCTTTATTTTTATCAAAAGTCCGGAAATCATTTGTTTTCCCATCCTTCCAGACAAGCTTTAATGTAGGCTCAGTCATAGCTGTTATACCGTAGAAAGGCTTCGGCTGGAACTTCTTAATTTCCTCTTCACGTGCGGCAATCATCGCCAAAGTCGGCGTTTGTACACGACCACAAGATAATTGAGCATTATGCTTTGTCGTTAATGCACGTGTTGCATTCATTCCAACAAGCCAGTCCGCTTCTGCACGAGCAACCGCTGAAGCATAAAGATTTTCGTACTCTTTTCCATTTTTTAGCTTACTAAAGCCATCTTTAATCGCCTTGTCTGTGACAGAGGAAATCCAAAGTCGTTTAATTGGTTTCTTTACATGTGCTTTTTCCAAAATCCAACGAGCGACAAGCTCTCCTTCACGTCCAGCGTCTGTAGCGATGACAATTTCATGGACATCCTTGCGATTTAATTGTGCTTTAACTGCTTGAAATTGCTTTCCTGTTTGCTTAATAACGACCAACTTAAGCGGTTGTGGCAGCATAGGCAAATCTTCCAGACGCCACGATTTATATTTTTCATCATAAGCTTCTGGATCAGCATGTGTCACTAAATGCCCTAGCGCCCAAGTAACGATATATTGATCTCCCTCAAAATAACCGTTTCCCTTTTTTCCACATTTCAATACTTTTGCTATATCTCTACCGACCGATGGTTTTTCGGCCAATACTACTGTCTTACTCATCGAAACATCCTCTCCATTTGAAACTACTTTCGTTATTATCTCACAAAATCAAATGGAGAGCGAAATTGGATTCCTATGCTCTACAATATAAGCCGTTTTATTTTTTAAATAACTTTTTCCAAAATCCTTTTTCCTTCTCAGTTTGAATACTAGTCACTACTTCTTCAATCGCTTTTTGAGTTACTAATAAACCTTCATTTAAAAAATCAACTTTTTTAGCTTCTCTTTTCGCCTCATTTTGCATTATTTCTCCCAATTGATGAATCTCGTGAATAAGTTGCTGATTTTGGTCTTTAATTTTATTAAACTGCATTCGAGTTTGTTCATTTTGTTGAACTAAGAAGCTGATTAACTTTTTCATATCAGTAAGCTCGTGATTAATAGATACTAGTGATGTACTTTTGTCATCTTCTATCGTAATTGTGATAGGAAAACCACTTTCCTCTAATCTTACATTTACTTCTTCCTTCTTTAAGCCTTCAGAATAACATTGTCTAATGATTTTCAATTTCTCAATGTCAGAAACATGAATCCTATAACGATTATGTTCCTTTCTGAAATTTAAATATTCTTCATGTTCTTGTAGGTACCGTTTTAAACTATTTTCCGGAATCTCGGGCAGTGCCTCTTTCAGCTCTTTTATTGTTAAAAACTGATTCATCACTATGTTCAGCACCTTTCTTAGTTTATCAACCACCTAACCACCAACATACCAACCACACTTATATATTCTATTAAATTAGGAAATTACCCTCCTTACTGCGTCGTATTTTGTATAATTTTACCATTTAATAACAAAAAAATAACCCCTAATTGGGATTATTTAAATAGTGACTCACTAAATATAACTCGAAGTAAGTTCATGAAGATTATGCTTGTTGCAATGCAAATCCCCTATAAAGTGTCTTTTTTTAATTAATTATTGATATACTTCTCAAATACAGCTCCAAAATCCTTCGAATGATATTTACTGTGAATAGAAGTCAACCAAGTAAAGCCAAAGTCCGTTAACTCCTTATAGGTGTCGGATAATTTATTGTCATCTGTTCTTGAATTTTGCAGAATGCTTACCGCTTTATCTAAGCTTTGGATTCCCATATCGATATACTTGTTATTCTCATACGTGATTTCCTCAATGCGAAGAAGGGATTTATATAAATCCTTTAGCTGTTCAATTTGATCCTTTCGAACATCAATATCAAACACTACATTCCCTATTGTAAATTTAATCTCGACATCCATATCAATTTTCCCTGCTGTTTCAAGCAGTACATTGGATATCGAATATTGAGCATATGGATAGCGCTTTAGCGTTCTTTTTGAGGAAATCGCACTATCTCCATCTACATGAATGACCGCTAGATTCGTAAAGCAATATTCATCCGCTTTTGTCTTAATTAAGAAGTAGATTTTTTCATTATCCTCATGCATCACATAATCATCGGCATCGGCCTTGTCATAATCAGAGGGAGCAATAATTTTACCAATATCAGATAAACCTAAAGCATCTGCAGCAAATTTTTTAAACATCGAAAGAACGCCTCCCATTATCATAATTATCTTGTCCATAAACATCATACATACTATATATGTATTTTAATAATAACACGTATATGTATAGTAGCTTAGCTCATTCTCTATTAATAACGGAAATATTCTGTTGATATGTCAAAAAGAAGAGTCTATTCCACTATCTCTTAATGATTGGACTCTGTTGATTTTGGGCTCGTTTCATGAAGCTAGGGCTAAAATGAGTCAAAAGTCGTTTTATCAACATTGTTAACCAAGCCAATTATTTAAGCATAAACAGCCTGACCCTTCGCATCTAGTAACGCCTCCTGGATGATTTCTGAAAGAGTAGGATGAGCGGCTATAGAATCTTCCAATATATTAGCCGTTACCCCTGCATGTATCATAAGAGCACCTTGGCCAATCAACTCCGTAGCATGTGGACCTACAATCGAGAATCCTACAATTTTATTAGATTGAGAATCAATAATGACCTTTACTTTCCCTAGCTGCTCATCATAAATGTTAGCTTTTGCGTTTGCACGAAATAGACTTTTCCCTACCTGAATCAATCCATATTCATTCCTTGCTTGTTCTTCAGTCAATCCAACACCCGCAATTTCTGGTGAAGTATACACGCAGCGGGGAACAGCACGATAATTTACTTGAACGTCTTCACCGCAGGCATGCAGCGCCGCTACTCTTCCTTCATGAAAAGCAACATGAGCAAGCTTCATCCCACCATTAACATCTCCACATGCATAGATATGAGAGATATTTGTTTGCATCGATTCATTCACTTCGATTCCTCTTGAAGAATAATACACACCAATTTCATCCAAGTTAAGACCATCTACTCTCGGTTTTCTACCAATTGATACAAGCACATAGTCCGGATACTCTGTTAGCGTTTCTGTTTCATTGCCAAAAATGACTTTTCGCTCTTTAACATCGAGATGCTTGACCTCCATCAACGAGTGCACAACTACCCCATCACTTTCTAGCTTTCTTTGTAATATGTCAGCTAAATCGGCATCTTCCCCTTTAAGAAGCTGATTAGACCGATCAATAAATGTAACTTTCGTGCCTAGTCGACTATAAGCACTAGCATACTCGCAGCCAATCACTCCCCCACCTATAATAAGTAAGGAAGAGGGAACCGATGGAAGCTCCTGCGCTTTAGCGCTATCAATGACCCACTCTCCATCATACGGTGCGGATGGCAACTCGTTTGACTCTGATCCAGTTGCAATAATAAATTGATCGGCCGTCAGAACCTCTTCATGCTGGGATCCTTTAATATGTATCGTTTGAGCTGTTAAAAAAGTCGCTTTCCCTTTAATCACTTGGATTTTATTCTGTTTCATTAACTCGCCAATCTCTTCTATCAACCCCTTGACTACACTATTCTTATAGTCCTGTACCTTATTCCAATTCACTTTCACTTCATCCATAGGTACATCAATACCAAAGTGTTGAGCATGCTGTACTGTTTCAATCGTTTCTGCACTCTTCAATAAAGACTTTGCAGGTATACAGCCGTCATTGAAGCAAACACCGCCAAGTTCCTTTTCTTCTATTAAAACAACTTGCGCTCCCTTTTGTGCAGCTGTGATTGCTGCTACGTAACCTGCAGGACCGCCACCAATAATCGCTATTTTTTTCATGAATTTAAATCTCCCTTCCCCATAAAAATAAGCCTTTTATCCTAGTTTGGTTCATTTTAACTAATTTGTCTACTATATACAGGGATTTGATTCTCATTTTTTCGATCATTTTACAATTATCGACACATCTCCATAAACAAAAGAGCAGCCAACTAACTTGGCTGCTCTTTTGTAGGATCAGGACTTGCGAAGTTACCATTGTTTCTGCCCGATAATAATTCTTGACTTGACGATGATTTCATAATGGTATCCTCAACTTCTGGGATCGTGTCCAACCACTCATCCATATATTCCGAGGTTTTATTGCTTTGTCCTGTGTCTTTACCTGAAGTAGTTTCAGATCTGTTTTCGTTTCCTTGTGACATACAGTTGCCCCCTTTAAAGTAATATCATTTATAGTATGCCTATAAAAAACAATAAAATTAGATAAAAAAAGGAGTCAACGCCACTAGCACTATAATCAACCATGGACTTTGGTCTAAATTGGAAACAGCAAAACAAAGCAGATTATCCATAAACTAATAGTAATCTACGATAAATTCTAGTAAGATTAGTAGAGGATTTTGCATATTTTTTAGGAGGTTCACACACACAATGAGCTTACTTTCTGTAGATAAATTAGGCCACAGCTTTGGCGATCGTACATTATTTAAGGATGTTTCCTTTCGCTTATTAGCCGGCGAACATGTTGGTTTAGTTGGAGCAAATGGCGTCGGAAAATCGACGATGATGAATATTATTACAAGTCAGCTGATTCACGACACAGGCCGCGTTGAATGGACACCTGGTGTTGAATATGGCTACCTTGATCAACATACAGTATTAACAAAGGGCAAAACGATTCGCGACGTATTACGCGATGCGTTCCTTCCTCTTTTTAAACAAGAAGAAGCGTTAAACGAAGTGACGGAAAAGATGGCAACAGCGACACCTGAGGAATTAGAACAACTGCTTGAGGATATGGCTACGATTCAAGACAAACTAGAAGCAGGTAACTTTTATAATCTGGATATTAAAATTGAAGATGCTGCTCGTGGTTTAGGCTTAGACGCAATTGGGTTAGATCGTGACGTTTCTGCATTGAGTGGTGGACAACGGACAAAGGTTCTTCTTGCTAAACTTTTATTAGAACAGCCGGAAGTTTTACTACTCGATGAGCCAACGAACTACTTAGACGTTGAGCATATCCGCTGGTTAAGCAGCTATTTAAAAGAATATCCACATGCCTTTTTATTGATTTCACATGATACAGAATTTATGAATAGTGTAGTTGATATTATTTTCCACCTCGAATTTTCAAAGCTGACACGCTACACAGCTACTTATGATAAATTCCTTGAGCTTGCGGAATTGCACAAAAATCAGCATATCAATGCCTATGAAAAACAAAAAGAATTTATAAAAAAACAAGAAGACTTCATTGCGAAAAATAAAGCACGCTACTCAACAACCGGCCGTGCAAAAAGCCGTCAAAAGCAATTAGATCGCATCGAACGGATTGACCGTCCAGAAACGGCGATGAAACCAAGCTTTGAATTTAAAGAATCACGTGCAAGCAGCCGTTATGTATTTGAAGGCGAAGATGTAGAAATTGGCTATGATCAACCATTGCTACCGAAATTATCAATGACCATTGAACGTGGTGATAAAATTGCCGTAGTTGGTTGTAATGGTGTTGGAAAATCAACGCTTTTAAAAACGATTCTTGGCAAGATTGAGCCACTTAGCGGGAAACGACAATTAGGTGACTTCCTATTCCCTTCCTATTTCGAACAAGAAGTGAAGGCTGGTAGCACAACACCAATTGATGAAATATGGGGTGCTTTTCCAAGTTTGGATCAATCACAGGTGCGGGGAATCCTTGCTCATGTTGGCTTAAAAAATGAACATATTATGCGTCCGATGAATCAATTAAGCGGTGGTGAGCAAGCTAAAGTCCGCATTTGTAAATTGATGCTAAACGAAAGCAACTGGCTCCTATTTGATGAACCGACCAATCACTTAGACGTCGTAGCAAAAGAAGAACTCAAACGAGCTATGAAAGAATATAAAGGCACAATCATCCTCGTTTGCCATGAGCCTGACTTCTATGAAGACTGGATTACAAAGATATGGGATGTAGAGGAATGGTCCAATCAATAAAGTGAAACCTTTTAAAACCGTCTGATTCAGGCAATTTTACGTTTATGAAAAAGATTTTTTAAGCATAATTGTTCACCTCCAAGTAAAAAGTAACGTTGGAGGTGAACAATGTATGAGTAAAAAGATTAAAGAGGATCGTTCCAAAACCGGGCTTGGCTCTTCACAGGTTGAAGGTCAAGGAACAACCAATTATGAAACAGGTTCGATTAGTGTACCTTCATCGAATAAGAAACAAAAGCGCACATAACATCAGAAAAGTGTAATGCGCGCATGCCTCGGCACATTATAAAGAGTGGTTGATTCCAAAGCATAAATAGCTTCCGAATCATCCACTTTTTTCATCTGGATTAGACTGACAAAGATCTTAAACAGCTTTTAAGGCAAATCGATCATCGTTAAAATAAATAACTTCAGAAAGAATCTTGTAACCTTGAATGTTCTTGAAAGCCTCTCTTGCTTCTTGTTCCGTATCTAGCTCAAACATGTTGATTTTACCTTCTGAATAGACAGTGATTAACCACATTAACGATTTCCCCCAACTATAATATAATTTTCCTCTTTGACATAACATGTCTAGGATTCAACAAAGATGATTATGAACGATATAGAACAAAATTGAAACAGTTTCTACAAAGGATGTCAAAATATTACAAAAAAGCAACAAATCTAACATTAAATTTGTTGCTTTGGTAACCTAATATTGATTGCAGATCTCATTTATTTTGCAATTACTGCTTAGCCCCGCTCTGCAACCAATGTATATGTTTTCGGTAGGCCTATATCATGAAGCTTATGATTCGGCTCTTCTTCTAATACTTTAATCACCAAACCGGATTGTCCAACAGCCGTAATCAGTTCGCCTATCGTCCACTTTCGTTGAATAACCTGTGATAGCTTATCTTGTTCCTCATCGGGCATATGCTTTGTAAAAGCAACCGGACTTTTCTCTATTACCGGCGCAAAGTAATTGCCCGTTACTTTATGTTTTTTTCCATTAGAAGTGATCAATTTTGTTGAAATCGGGTGAAATTCATGAAGTACAAAGCAGCCATGTGGCTTTAGCATCGCTTTTACCTTTTTAAATAATGGCTGAAGGTCAATTAAATAATGCAGAACACCTAGCTCCATTAAGACGATGTCTTGATCGCCGTTCAAATGCTCTTCGCTTAGAGACAAAACATCGGATACAACATATGTAAGATTAACATGGGAGGCAGCCGCTAATTCATTAGCAAATGCGGCATTTTCCTTAGAAAAATCAATGACTGTCACATCAGCTCCTAAGGTAGCCAGAGCCACTGCCTTCACACCATTCGATCCCATTAAGTGAGTAACTTTCTTCCCTTTCACATCATCAAGATATTTGTAAAAAGGATGCAAACGCCACTTTGGATTTCCAGTAATTTTTTCTGCAAGCTCTGAAGGCTGACCATAGCGATTGACTAAGGCAATATAATTATTTTGATTCCAAGCTTGTTCATTTTGGGCAGTAAACGCTTGTTGTTCACTTATTAAATAAGCGTGGATTTCCCGCTGATACATGGCCATCTCTTTATCGTACAAATAACTATAAAGCGAACGGCACCATAGCTCCTGCTGTTCCAGCATCTGAGATATTCGATACGGATCTGTTTTAATTGTCGTATTAAATACACAACTGATGGTGACATAAATGCCATCCTTTTCGAAATAACTGGCGGCTCTTTCAACCGTTTTAGTCGGAGTGGATGGCGAAAAAGCAGCAAGAGCCTCAAGTGCTTCTGTGAATACATCCCATTGAACAACCACTTCCATATCATTGTATTCATCTAGTGACACTCTCTGAATAGATAAAGCTGCTCGGCCAATAAATTGATAGGGAATATGAGCGGTCTCCAATAATTCACCAATGTTTCGAGCTATATGTAAATATGTTTCTTTCATAAAAAAGTCCTGGTATTTCGTATAAAAATATAAAATATTTGTTTTATATTTCAAATTGATTGAAACCAGGTTTCGCCTCCCTTTTCAGTTTGTTTTCAAAAAAATAGATGTGGGTAAAACGCCAAAGTAAACTAACTGTTCCAAGCTCCTGAAGGAAAAGGGGCGGAGCTACCATCAGCATTACCTTCGCTCACACCGCCTTCTTAGGTTGGTGTGTGTTTATCTTATATGGATGTTATTCCACAAGAGAATGCTTAAATGCATAAATGACCGCTTGTGTACGGTCCTGTACTTCAAGCTTGCTTAATATATTGCTAACATGAACCTTTGTTGTCTTCAAAGCAATAAACAGTTCATCCGCAATTTCCTGATTCGATTTTCCTTTAGCTATCAATAATAAAACTTCCATCTCTCGAGCCGTTAATTGTTCATGGGGCTGCTCCTTTTTGGGATGGCGAAGCTTTTCCATCATTTTTCCTGTTACTTCAGGTTCAAGCACACTTTGTCCACGATAAGTGGCCCGAACTGCATCCGCAATTTCACTTGCTTTAGATGTTTTCAGCATATAACTGGTTGCTCCAGCCTCTAGGGCCGGGTATACTTTTTCATCATCCAAAAAGCTTGTCACAATAATAATCTTTGCTTCCGGCCATTGTTCCATAATTAACTTAGTTGCCTCAATACCATCCATCTCCGGCATCACCAAATCCATGAGAATAATATCCGGACGCAATTCAAGAGCCATAGGCACAGCCTTACTTCCATTTTCCGCCTCACCGATTACTTCAATATCACTTTGCGCGGATAAATAAGCCGCTACCCCTATTCTAACCATTTCATGATCATCCACAAACAGGACTTTAATCATTGGACTCCACCTCCTGTATTAACGGAATTTTTACTTCAAGCTGGGTTCCTTGCTTCGGAACACTGACCATCTTCATTTTCCCGCCAATTTCAACCGCACGCTCATACATATTTTGCAAGCCATAGGATCCCGTTTTCGATTCATCAACAGAAAATCCTACTCCATCATCGGTAACTCGCAAAATCAGTAAATCATCTCGTTTCATCAACAGAACCTCGAGTGATGTTGCTTTAGCATGACGTAATGTATTCGAAACGGATTCTTGCACGATTCTAAATAAATGATCTTCCATTCCTTTATCTAAGGTGACCGTTTCAAGCTTCCACGTAATATCCATGGGAACTTTTTGTGTCAATTCTACAAGTAACTCCTGAATTCCTTCCTGCAAGGTTTTATCATGTAACGCCACAGGACGCAGATGCAACAATAACGCACGCATCTCAAGCTGAGATTGATGAATCATCCCTTCCACTAATTTCAGTTGTTTTCGTTCAGTTGATGCTATGTTAGTTTGGGATTCTGTGATGGCTGACATTAGCATAGAGGCTGCAAACAGCTGCTGGCTTACAGAGTCATGAAGTTCTCTTGCCAATCGATTTCGTTCCTGAGAAATAATTTCTTGAATCTGCTTTTCTTGATCAATCGCTTTTTCGTTCACCATTTTCTGTGAGAGCTTTACTTGTTCATTTATTTGCTTATGTACCTGCTGAATACGCTGGGCTATATCACTAAACTCTTGAATCGAACAGGATGAGCCCTGTAATGGAGCCCGTCCTTGCTCAAGTAAATAAAGCGGCTCTTCAATTTCCTTCAAACCTCTTTTCCAAAACAAACCTGAAAGAATGCCGTATAGTAACCCTCCCCCTATTCCTATACTTAATAGAAAAACACCGAATGGAAGATTCATCACTCTTCGCTCCCACAGTTGTCTCCAATCATCTAAAGGAAAAAAAATGAATACCACCGTTGGCAACAAAATAGACATCACTACCGTTACACCTAGAGCAGATAAAATTTGACGAGTGAGGATATTCATACACGCCTCACCTCTAAGTCACCAACAATGACAGCCGTCGTAATATGAACCTTTTGTTTAGCCTCATCAAATCCTACCGTTTTATAAGAAATAATTTGATTAAATAGCGGTTCTTCAAATGTATGTTCAAAAATTCTTGTTCTACCAGCGATAACTGAATGATGAATATAAAGTTCCACTCCATAAGGAACAAGAATTTGTGTATTCCCCACCAAGCTTCGAATCGAAATAATGGCATCGCCCTTTGGCAAAATCGTTTGACTTAAATCGATCACCGTATTGCCGATTCCATTTTGAATATTGACATGATTCCATTCATAAACAGCATTTGGCGTTTTTTGCCCACCAAACCATTTATTTTGAAATAAAAAGTCCATTTTCAATAGACGCTCTTGGACACATTCCTTCTCAGATTCTTTAGGCTCTAATAAGATTGGCTTAATCCACTCAGGATTTTTTTTGGATTGATAATAGACAAGTAAAACGTACACTAATATGGTTATTAAAAAGAATTTAAACACCATCATATGCAAAATATTAGCCACGATACTAATAATACCAATGACTAACAAAATTTTACCAATCATTCGTTTAAAAAATTTCTTACCGATAAAAATACATCCAATTGAAAAAGCAAGAGAGAAAATCAAACCTCCGTTAAAAAATGAAAGCTCCATAATTAGCAATACAATTCCAATTAGAAAAATCCAACTTAGATATTCGGTTTTCATTTTATTAAACATCGGCCACCCCCTTATCCGAAAAGCTCCACCGGCTCGTTCACACCGGTGGAGCTAGACACCAGTACACATTAAAAATTCCATCCTTGCTTATCTTACCTAAAAAGGCGTAGTAATCTACGCCTTTTTAGAATATCACGAAATCATGATGAAATTGAATTTGTTTCTTTCCCTTTGCTTTCTTTTTCAAGTTGAGCAATTCGGGCATCAATCGTGTGACGATAATAATTTGAATTCACTTGCTGCTCAATTTGATCCAAATAGGATTCCATTTCTTCAAATCGCGCCACCGGTTTTGTATACGTATCTTCAACATTCAATACTTGGTTAATACGATAATTCGCTCGAGCTATATTTTCCTTACCCATTAGCTCCATTCTCTTAATATGCATATCTTTGAGCTTATGTTTCATTTCTTCATATTTTCGCACTAGCTCATTTAATTGCTGCTCCACTTGTTGAAGAGATTCCTGTACTCGAGCAGCACGCTGTTCATACTGTAGACTCTCTTGTACGGCAAATTCGGTTAATTCTACTTCATCTGCCTGCTTCGCAACTTCCGCTTGATGTTTACGTTTTTCAGCGAGCTGCTCGGCATGATGATATTCTCTTGTAAACTCAGCTTTTAAAAGCGATTGTCGTTCCACTAGCTTACGAACCTTCTCCGTTTCCACTTCACATTGGCGCAAATATTGATTGAGCATGGCGATCGGATTCTTTTTTTCCTTTTTATCTAATAAATCATGAACATCTGCAGAAATAGCTTGCTTCATTCTAGAAAATAATTGATTCATACCTACTCTCTCCCTCTTCTGATTAATGATTATTTAAGTCCTTCCATTGTCTTTCAAAATTGATAAATGGATCGGAATCCTCAACAACTACAACATCCTTTTCGTTCCACTTCTTATAGACGAGATATAAAATATAAGCTCCTACTAGCCCCAATATCGCTGGGAAATGAGAAACCGCCGCCATCAGCATCACAATAGAAATAATTGCCCAGGCAATCTTTCCCCCCTTCGATTCTGATTTCATAAATTGCTTGAATGTAAAATACAGAATCACTGCACAGATAGCGAGACTAATAAGTGGACCAACATTCGCTAAAACAATCAGTAAGGCAATTAAACCGATGATAAATAAACCAACTTTTTTCATCATCACATCCTCCTTTCTTATCTATAGCTTACCTATTTTTTAAATTAGAGATAACGCACCTTAGCTATATTTTGAGATAAGACTTGAGGCTTAGTAGGAAAAACGGAAGAAAGAATTATCGTAAAAGATGTCAAAGTCGTATTAAATTGGTTTCCAAAAGCACAACATGGTGGAGTGTATTCCGCACAACAGAATACTTACCTGGACAAGAATAAGTAAGCAAACAAAAAAAGGGCTGTTGGAACTTTTCCAACAGCCTAACCATGCTGATGCATGGCTAATTTTAAAATCAGGGGGATAGGAGAAATTTTTCACGACCAAACAAAGAGGCCTAAGTTTGTTTATGATTCACTTCATATTTAACAATATACTAGCCTCTCACCTGTTTTTCAATCACTTTATTCGATATTTAACATATTGTTCACTGCTTTTAAAATAAAAAAACTAACCTCAATGAGATTAGTTTTACACACCTTATTTATTAAATTACAAAAAATGACTCCGCAGGTAGGACTCGAACCTACGACCGTTCGGTTAACAGCCGAATGCTCTACCACTGAGCTACTGCGGAACAACAAGAAATAAATTAGTATGGTGGGCCTAAATGGACTCGAACCATCGACCTCACGCTTATCAGGCGTGCGCTCTAACCAGCTGAGCTATAGGCCCATATCATTTGGAGCGGGTGAAGAGAATCGAACTCTCATCATCAGCTTGGAAGGCTGAGGTTTTACCACTAAACTACACCCGCATCTATCTGTATAAAATGGTGGAGGGGGGCAGATTCGAACTGCCGAACCCGAAGGAGCGGATTTACAGTCCGCCGCGTTTAGCCACTTCGCTACCCCTCCATGCAATTAAGAAGAAAAATATTAAGTTAATCGTAGTTGTATTAATGGTGGCGCGGGACGGAATCGAACCGCCGACACAAGGATTTTCAGTCCTTTGCTCTACCGACTGAGCTACCGAGCCATATTAAGATAAATGTTCTAACATAAATATGGCGGTCCGGACGGGACTCGAACCCGCGACCTCCTGCGTGACAGGCAGGCATTCTAACCAACTGAACTACCGGACCATTATGATTGCGGGGACAGGATTTGAACCTGCGACCTTCGGGTTATGAGCCCGACGAGCTACCGGACTGCTCCACCCCGCGATAATAAGAATATTTAAGAAATAAATGGAGGAGGTAGAGGGATTCGAACCCCCGCGGGGTTTGACCCCCCTGTCGGTTTTCAAGACCGATCCCTTCAGCCGGACTTGGGTATACCTCCAACGAAATAATGGTAGCGGCAGAGGGGATCGAACCCCCGACCTCACGGGTATGAACCGTACGCTCTAGCCAGCTGAGCTACGCCGCCAAATAAACTATAAAATTAAAATTCAATAAAATTGGTGGAGCCTAGGGGGATCGAACCCCTGACCTCCTGCGTGCAAGGCAGGCGCTCTCCCAGCTGAGCTAAGGCCCCATATGGGTATAAAAATGTCATGATCGGGAAGACAGGATTCGAACCTGCGACCCCTTGGTCCCAAACCAAGTGCTCTACCAAGCTGAGCTACTTCCCGTTGAAGGAAATGCGCTCGACAGGAGTCGAACCTACAACCTTCTGATTCGTAGTCAGATGCTCTATCCAATTGAGCTACGAGCGCATATGAAAGTCTAGATATGGTGCCGAGGACCGGAATCGAACCGGTACGGTAGTCACCTACCGCAGGATTTTAAGTCCTGTGCGTCTGCCAGTTCCGCCACCCCGGCATTCTGCGAAAAATAGAGCCCAAAACATGATTAAAACTTACTTAATTCATGGTGAGTCATGCAGGATTCGAACCTGCGACCCTCTGATTAAAAGTCAGATGCTCTACCAACTGAGCTAATGACTCATTATTTTCGCTTTATGCTTATATATTTTTTAAATGATACTAGTGGTGCCGGCAAGAGGACTTGAACCCCCAACCTACTGATTACAAGTCAGTTGCTCTACCAATTGAGCTACACCGGCACTATTATGGTGGAGGATGACGGGATCGAACCGCCGACCCTCTGCTTGTAAGGCAGATGCTCTCCCAGCTGAGCTAATCCTCCAATATCATATGGTGACCCCTACGGGATTCGAACCCGTGTTACCGCCGTGAAAGGGCGGTGTCTTAACCGCTTGACCAAGGGGCCATACATAAACCTCTAGAAAAAGTAACCTTAAAATTAGGTTTGCCTGGCAACGTCCTACTCTCACAGGGGGAAACCCCCAACTACCATCGGCGCTGAAGAGCTTAACTTCCGTGTTCGGAATGGGAACGGGTGTGACCTCTTCGCCATCATTACCAGACAAATATAGAAGGATTATTCCTTCAAAACTAGATAACGGACAATCATCATGAATGTGTGGTTAAGTCCTCGACCGATTAGTATCAGTCAGCTCCATACGTCACCGTACTTCCACCTCTGACCTATCAACCTGATCATCTTTCAGGGGTCTTACTAGCTTGCGCTATGGGAAATCTCATCTTGAGGGGGGCTTCATGCTTAGATGCTTTCAGCACTTATCCCGTCCGCACATAGCTACCCAGCGATGCTCTTGGCAGAACAACTGGTACACCAGCGGTGCGTCCATCCCGGTCCTCTCGTACTAAGGACAGCTCCTCTCAAATTTCCTACGCCCACGACGGATAGGGACCGAACTGTCTCACGACGTTCTGAACCCAGCTCGCGTACCGCTTTAATGGGCGAACAGCCCAACCCTTGGGACCGACTACAGCCCCAGGATGCGATGAGCCGACATCGAGGTGCCAAACCTCCCCGTCGATGTGGACTCTTGGGGGAGATAAGCCTGTTATCCCCGGGGTAGCTTTTATCCGTTGAGCGATGGCCCTTCCATGCGGAACCACCGGATCACTAAGCCCGACTTTCGTCCCTGCTCGACTTGTAGGTCTCGCAGTCAAGCTCCCTTGTGCCTTTACACTCTACGAATGATTTCCAACCATTCTGAGGGAACCTTTGGGCGCCTCCGTTACTCTTTAGGAGGCGACCGCCCCAGTCAAACTGTCCACCTGACACTGTCTCCCACCCCGATAAGGGGCGCGGGTTAGAATGTCAATACAGCCAGGGTAGTATCCCACCAACGCCTCCACCGAAGCTGGCGCTCCGGCTTCTCAGGCTCCTACCTATCCTGTACAAGCTGTACCAAAATTCAATATCAGGCTACAGTAAAGCTCCACGGGGTCTTTCCGTCCTGTCGCGGGTAACCTGCATCTTCACAGGTACTATAATTTCACCGAGTCTCTCGTTGAGACAGTGCCCAGATCGTTACACCTTTCGTGCGGGTCGGAACTTACCCGACAAGGAATTTCGCTACCTTAGGACCGTTATAGTTACGGCCGCCGTTTACTGGGGCTTCAATTCAAAGCTTCGCCGTGAAGCTAACCTCTCCTCTTAACCTTCCAGCACCGGGCAGGTGTCAGCCCCTATACTTCACCTTGCGGTTTCGCAGAGACCTGTGTTTTTGCTAAACAGTCGCCTGGGCCTATTCACTGCGGCTTTTCCGGGCTATTCACCCTAAAAAGCACCCCTTCTCCCGAAGTTACGGGGTCATTTTGCCGAGTTCCTTAACGAGAGTTCTCTCGCACACCTTAGGATTCTCTCCTCGCCTACCTGTGTCGGTTTGCGGTACGGGCACCCTACATCTCACTAGAGGCTTTTCTTGGCAGCGTGGAATCAGGAACTTCGGTACTATATTTCCCTCGCCATCACAGCTCAGCCTTCACGGAAACGGGATTTGCCTCGTTTCCAGCCTAACTGCTTGGACGCGCATATCCAACAGCGCGCTTACCCTATCCTTCTGCGTCCCCCCATCGCTCAAACGATGTATAGGTGGTACAGGAATATCAACCTGTTGTCCATCGCCTACGCTTTTCAGCCTCGGCTTAGGTCCCGACTAACCCTGAGCGGACGAGCCTTCCTCAGGAAACCTTAGGCATTCGGTGGAAGGGATTCTCACCCTTCTTTCGCTACTCATACCGGCATTCTCACTTCTAAGCGCTCCACCAGTCCTTACGGTCTAGCTTCAACGCCCTTAGAACGCTCTCCTACCACGGACATCAACGAT
>CAVWEP010000003.1:152500-275000 GCA_963754185.1 uncultured Bacillaceae bacterium
GCCGTGGCTTTCTGGTTAGGTACCGTCAAGGTACAAGCAGTTACTCTTGTACTTGTTCTTCCCTAACAACAGAGCTTTACGACCCGAAGGCCTTCTTCGCTCACGCGGCGTTGCTCCGTCAGACTTTCGTCCATTGCGGAAGATTCCCTACTGCTGCCTCCCGTAGGAGTCTGGGCCGTGTCTCAGTCCCAGTGTGGCCGATCACCCTCTCAGGTCGGCTACGCATCGTTGCCTTGGTGAGCCATTACCTCACCAACTAGCTAATGCGCCGCGGGTCCATCTGTAAGTGATAGCCGAAACCATCTTTCCATCTTCTCTCATGCGAGAAAAGAAACTATCCGGTATTAGCTCCGGTTTCCCGAAGTTATCCCAGTCTTACAGGCAGGTTACCCACGTGTTACTCACCCGTCCGCCGCTAATCAATGGGAGCAAGCTCCCATCGATTCGCTCGACTTGCATGTATTAGGCACGCCGCCAGCGTTCGTCCTGAGCCAGGATCAAACTCTCCGAAGAAATGTTTGACTTGCTCATATATACATTTTTTATCGTGTGTATGCACGAAAACTTTACGTTGGCGTTTCTGTTTTGTTTAGTTTTCAAAGAACTATGTCATAGTGACAGGATTAAATCATATCATTCCATCACTATAATTTCAATCACTTTTTAAAATATTTTTTAGAACCTATTTTAAATCAGCGACAGGAACTATAATATCAAGCCAATCTAATCTTGTCAACTTTATTTAAGAATCCTAAAAAATAAATTCACTTTTTGCTATAACCTCTTAGCAACAGTTTACATATTACTATTTTAATATATAAGAGTCAACAGTCATTAACAAATTAATTTAGTAGAATGTTAATCGAGTGGAATTATTTAATCCTTTATTGCTAACTTTAACCCCGTAGTAACTAATTCGATTAGCTGCTCGTCTTGAAGATCAATCCCATATACAAACAATGTAACGAGCATAAATACAGCTCTAAATCTTGCTAACTTTTCCGTTTCATCATCAATTGTCCCGTAAATCTCAAAAAAGGACTGACGAGCCCGAGTTGGAAAATAACTATAAATAAACGAAAGATCAATGGCTCGATGTCCTACATGAACATCTCCCCAATCAATAATTCCTGTAAGTAAATCTTCGTTATCAAGTAAGACATTTCTGATATGAATATCTCCATGAACAAGTGAGACTCCCTCTTTATGTCCAAATGGTTTTACTGAATCTATATAAGCTAGCACTACATCTGCCTGCTCCTGATACCCCAGAGCCTTCGCAAGCTTAGCATTTTCCGCCAACTGTTCTCTCCTAAATGAAATATCTAGCCTTCTCTTGTGATCGAATGTTACACCATATTCCATTGCCTCAGGTACAGAGATTTGATGTAATCTTTTTAAAAAATGAGCAAATCTCTGTGCAGAAATCATTTTTTTCTCCAATGACTCTCGATATGGCGTTTTTCCTTGCACGATTTTATATCCTGTAAAAGAATATGGAAAATCCCCCGTTGGCTTTCCGAAAAAAATAGGCTCCGGGATCTTTAGTGGAAGACGTCCCACAATCGCAGGCAATACTTGATTTTCAACTTCAATTAAATGCATAGCTACATTACGCCGAGGAAAACGGAATACATAATCCTCATTAATTTGAATGACTGTATTATCAAAGCCCTTCCCTAACAACCTAATATCCTGAATCTCCAATTCAGGGAATTGCTTATGAATCATTTGTTGTGCTTTCTCTACAGATATCGGATATTCTGCCAACCACGGCTTTTCCATTATCCCGTCTCCTTTTATCTTCTACGGTCACGTCTATCTCTTGATGATCTCGTTACCGAGCCACTTGTTGAGCTAGAACTTGCTCCCCTCGTTGAACGACGACCACGTTCGCTTCTAGATTCTTCGTTTCTCCCTGCACGGCCACGTTCACTTCTATTGTCCTCTCTTCTTGGGCCACGACCTCTTCCGCTTTTAGCATCCTCCTTTTTCTCACTACGTTTATAACCTTCAGTTGACCTTTTTGAACTCCGATGTCTTTCCCCTCTTGCAGGTTGTCGAGAGCTTGTTTCCTTTGAACCGCTCTCACTCTGCCTACTTCTTTTTTCAACTTCAGAAGGTTGAAACATTTTAATGCCTTCTATTTGTCTTCGCTCTATTTTCATCGCAATAGCTGATTCAACTTCAGCAAGTTGCTTTAAATCTTTCGTTGCAATAAACGTAATCGCAAGACCATGTTCACCAGCACGACCCGTTCGCCCAATTCGATGAATATAGCTTTCTGCATCTTCCGGAATGTCATAATTGAAAACATGAGTTATACCTTCTACATCAAGTCCTCGAGCTGCCACATCCGTCGCCACTAAATATTGTAGTCGTGCTTCACGAAAGTTTTTCATCACCCGTTCCCGCTTTGCCTGTGAAATATCACCGTGAAGCTCATCCGAATTAAATCCCGCTTCCTTCAATGCCTCATTCAGCTTCGATACGCGTCGTTTTGTTCGGCAAAAAATCATTGCTAAATAGGGCTGTTCTTCTTGCATAACTTTTATTAAAGTAGCTTGTTTCGCACGATCTGTTGTTTCAATAACAAGCTGACGAATTTGCTTAACCGTTACCTGCTCTGTTTTAACAGAAATCGTTAGCGGTACTGTCATAAATCGTTTCGCTAAATATTGAACCTGCTCTGGCATTGTCGCTGAAAAAAGAAGGGTTTGCCGCTTTTGTGGTAGATTACCGATAATATTCTCTACTTCAGGTAAAAAACCAATATGGAGCATCTGATCTGCCTCATCCAAAACAAGCGTTTTTACTTGTGATAAATCAATGGTTTCTCTTCGCACATGATCAAGCAGTCGTCCTGGTGTTGCAACAACAATAGATATGTTGCGCTTTAATTTCTTTAATTGCTGCTCCACATCTTGCCCACCATAGACTGCCAACACGTGAACATCATCCATCTTCTCTGCAAATTTCTGAATCTCTGCTGTAATTTGCAATGCCAGCTCTCTTGTGGGCGTGACAATTAACGCCTGAATATAATCGGCGTTAGAATCTAGATTTTGTAAAATCGGCAGTAAAAAAGCTAACGTTTTCCCTGTTCCGGTTTGTGCCTTTGCAATGACATCCTTTCCCGCCATTACCTCTGGAATTGCCTTTTCCTGGATCGGTGTAGGTTGCTCAATTCCTTGTTGGTTTAATATATCTTCAACTAATAGATTAATACCAAGGTTATTAAATGATTTCATAATGTAAATTGCCTACTCTCTATGATAATTCACCTTTGCCTGAGGTTTTTTTTTAGTATAGCACTTATCATGATAATCATGAAAAATCAGACAAAGAAAAGTTCCCTACTTTTATTTCGCAATAGGACAAGAGATCGACAATCTTTTGCATTTCATCTCCATACATTTCATGATACTCTTTTAAAGGAAGGTGAAAACATGCAAAGTAAAAGTTTTTACTTATGGTTTATTAGCTCCCTTACTTTAAATGCATTTGGAAACAGTATGATGATTCTTGCTCACATTGGTAGCCCTCCATGGACTGGTGCAGGACAAAATATAGCTGCCATCTCGCCTATTTCAATAGGGATCAGCATGATTATTATGCAACTGTTTGCATTATTTCTTACTTATTTAATGGGGACTAAGCTAACTATATTCACATTGGTCAAAAGCTTCCTAACAACATTTATTTTTAGCTTACTAATTGATTTATTTGTTTATATTTATAGTTACCTTTATCTACCTGATTATTGGTGGAGTCGAGGACTTTACGCATTCATTGGTATCAACTGTATCGCCGCTGGAGTTGCTATGTACATTCAACTTGGCTCGGTTCTTATGCCTGCAGATTATTTATTAAAGGCCCTAAGACGAGTAACCGGAAACTATGCCATAGGAGCCATCTTAAGCCAATTGATTCCTATCATAATTAGTATTATCATCTCCCTCAGTCAGCATCAATTAATGAATGGGCTTGGTATGGGTACAATTATTTATGTACTATTAAATGGATTCTTTATTGAGTTTTATAGTCGACATATGCATATTTCTAATCTGAAAACAACGAACCCGTCCACCTAAAAAATAATAAAACCCCTTCATTAGCCAAAATGGGGTAAGGCTAATGAAGGGGTTTTTTCCTATGATTCAGTAAACGGGTACATTAAGCTTTTCTTACTTATTCATTTGCGCTAGAAAGTCTCCAAGGAGGTCGTCGAATTGCTCCTCTTGTTCTATAGATTGCTGCTCACTCTGTTCTTCCAAAGGTTCAGAACTCTCGAATTGTTCCAATTCAATTGCGATTTCAGGTAGAGCTATTTCAGATAGAGCTATCTCAGGCTCTTTCTCAAATACAATCGGTGTAGATACTTGTATTGGATGCTCACTTAAAGAGGCAAAAAGTGCAGTAGCACGCATTGGGTCCATCAAAAGCTCATATAAGATGCCCCCTAACAGCGCCTCTGAATGCGCATGCTTTAGCCAATCACGCTGGGCCTTACTAAGACGATGCGGGAGTGGCAATGTGATCAACTCTTCACTTTGCTGTGAGTCGTGGCCTACTCCCTCCAACACAAACTCTGCAATTTTACTAGAGAAATTTCTCTTTTCTATTTCTTTTAATTTTTGTAACTTTGCTAACGTATAATCTGATGTATCCGAAGGGACACGAAACGTAATGGCCTGACCCCTCTTAATTTCAGAAGACGTTGTTTTTGTCATACTACCACCTATTTATTAGGTGTTGTTGTCACTTTTTTCTTAGCATCATTGTCTTCCCGACGGATGTAATCAGAGATTAACTTATAATATGCGTTGGCCATCATCCAGACGCTTTCTTTTTCATCCTCAAAAAAGTCAATATTATAGCCATGATACATTTCGTTAAGCTTTTTCAAATAATCCTTCAATACAATCGACCCACCACCAACAAAGTAGCAAATTTCCGCTTGTGAATTTTTTTGCCAAACATTACGAAGATGGCGATATTGTTTCTGAGCAAGCTCTAGCAAAATACGATCTACAATATCATGTACGCTTGTCCGACTACCACGCACCATAATATGATTGCGATCATTTTTCCTCGTAATAATTTCCACAACATCACGACGGCTATCCAACTCTACACCATGCTTTTTCCGTATTTCCTCTCGAATTGCTTCCAGTGCCTCAGACAACTCCAAGGTTAAAGCCCTGCGCCTTATCATCATCTACTTTACGATTCTTAATTACTGCAATATCAGTAGATAGGCCACCAATGTCTTGAATAAAAATTCGTTTATCAATCAGCTCGCGATTAATAATGGCCAAATTATTATCCATCACTAAATTAATATATGCTGCAAAGCCTTCAGGATACACTTTAACATCATCAAACTTAATATTGACTTTGGTTCCTTGATACTTGGTGTAATTAAAAATTCAACTTGATGAACAGCGCCTAATAATTTAGAACGATAGCCTACATCTTTTCCTTCTTTTACTTCACGAAGTGGTAGACCTGTACCTAATGTATAGTTCGCTTCGACAACGGAATTTACTTTTTTAAAGGTACCTGCTTGAACTTGCCTTGCAGCATCCAAAGCAATGGTTGCAAATAGTAGTACTAAGGTTTGATCTTCTTCTGATTTACTGCTTCCCGGGTCAAGCTCAGCTGAATTATCACTTTTCGCTGCCAAATTACCAACACGGTAAATGACATTATTATCCTGAAGGGCTGGGGAATGAACTCTTATATGAATTCCATCCAAGGGATCTTGTTCATTAAGATCTTCAATTCCAATGATTGGACGGTCCTCAATATCTCTAGCAATTACATTGGGGATATAAAATTCAGACTCTAACTTTCCAAACATAGCTTTTAGTGCATCATTTCCTACATCAATTGCTGCGACTCTAGTACTCATCCTCAAACATTCCCTTCTCAAAAAATATAAAAATATGATTCTTTATAATTTTTATAATAGGTAAAATTTTACATAAGGTCAATAATTAAATGGAATTATTTGTATACTTTTTTGTAAACATGAAAAAATAATGTTTACAACTGGTTTACATGTATACAAATATGCATACATGTTTACGATTTTGTTTACAAGTTTACATGTGTACAATTTGTACACATGTTTACAAATCGGTGTGCATGTATTCATATTTGTATACATTGGGTAAAAATCCCCAACTAAGGATAAAGTAATAACGAATTACATGAAGAACGATGGAGGGATTACCATGGACCATTTTGATCAACAATTACCTCGATTTCCTGAACCATATTGGCTTGATTCTACAACGATACCAACTTTTCAAAAACTAGAGGAAGATATCCAAACAGATATTGCTATTGTTGGAGGAGGCATTACCGGAATTACCGCTGCCTATCTCCTTTCACAGCAAGGCGTTCCAGTAACTCTAATTGAAGCAGGTCGCATCCTTACAGGAACGACTGGACACACGACAGCGAAAATCACAGCTCAACATGGATTAATTTATGATCAACTCATTCAAGAGCATGGAGTCGACACAGCTAAACTCTATTACGAGGCAAATCGGGAAGCAATGGAATTAATAAAGGAACTCATCAACAAGCATTCCATAGAATGCGATTTTAGCGAGCAAGATGCCTATATTTACGGAAACACTCAGACGTCTGTTGAGCAAATTAAAAGTGAGCTGCTAGCCTATCAAAAGCTTGAGATACCTAATGATTTTACCGATAGCATTCCTTTTTCTATTCCATGTCAGGCAGCACTTATTATGAAAAATCAAGCTCAGTTTCATCCATTAAAATACTTATCAGCACTAATCCCTCTTATTTTAGAAAACGGAGGCAAACTATACGAAAACACAACAGCTTTGAAAATAGAAGATCACGAGCAACCGACGATTTTACTTGAAAATGGGCACCGACTTGCCTGTAAGTCTGTCATCGTCGCCTCTCACTTCCCTTTTTCCGATGAAATAGGTCTATATTTTGCACGGATGCATGCTGAACGCTCCTATATTCTCGCTATTAAAGCAGAAAAGGACTATCCAAATGGGATGTATTATAGCGTTGACACTCCTCCCCGCTCGCTACGCTATACAGAAATGAATGGGGAAAAGCTCATTTTAGTTGGCGGAGAAAGTCATAAACCAGGCCAAGGCGTTCCAACTCATGAACATTATTTAGAGCTTCAAAGTTTTAGTGAACAATATTTAGGGATTAAGGAAATTCCCTATCGTTGGTCTGCGCAAGATATGATTACCCCTGATAAGCTACCATTTATTGGACCATCTACAGAGGGACACCCCAATATACTCGTTGCAACGGGGTATAAAAAATGGGGAATGACAAGCGGAACGATTGCAGCAAAAATACTAACGGATACGATTTTAGAAAAAGAAAATCGGTATAGTAGACTTATTTCATCCATCACGGTTAAAAGGCTTTGGCAATATGGTGAAGGATAATCTAGACGTTGCTAAGCATTTAATCGAAGGTAAATTAGAATTTGTTGTTAAGACCCCAAATGACTTAGCCCATGATGAAGGGGACATTGTTACCCTTCATGGAAAAAGAGTCGGTTGCTACCGAGACCATGATGGAGATTTTCATCTTGTTGACTCTACTTGTACCCATATGGGCTGTGAAGTCAATTGGAATAGTGGTGAACGCACTTGGGATTGCCCTTGCCATGGTTCACGCTATTCCATCGAGGGAGAAGTACTAGAAGGTCCTTCGGTCGAACCATTAAGGAAAGTGGAAGGCACCTGAGGCTGGATAGCTTTACTTGTTAAAAAGAATAACGTTCCCCCCAACACCATTGTCAGTTATACTTAAAGTACTGCTATATGTGATACAGATAAATATAGGAAAGCTGGTTTTTAACATGAACGGTCAAAATCGAAAAAATATCCAACCTGGCACCTCTGTTGAAATTGTTTTGAAGGCGGATCAACGCACAGGAAAACTAACAAAAGGCATTGTCAAGGATATTTTAACAAATTCAAGCACTCACCCACACGGCATTAAAGTAAGATTAACAGATGGACAAGTAGGAAGAGTACAGGTTATTCACCATTAAAAAACCAAAAGGATGAACGCATCAACTAGCATGCATTCATCTTTTTGGCATGTTCCTGAAATTCATCTCGTACAATAGCTTGAGTGTAGAAAAAGCTTAATGCACCCGTACGCATCCAAAATTTTATGCTTTCTTATCTTTTAAAAAGGTTGGTGAGAAGATGCATTCAGAATATCCCCATCCCCTTTCCAATACTCACAATCGACATACTAGTCAAATATTAAAGGTGACTGGTGAGGCAACAATACAGGCTGCCCCTGACCAAGCAATCATTACACTTGGAGTCCATACAGAAAATATTGATCCAAAGCTTGCACAACAGGAAAATTCCCAAACCATCTCCGAAATTATTACCGCATTAAAAGAACTCGGCATTGCAGAAGAAAATATCAAAACGAGCGATTATCGTATTGACCCTCAATACAATTATGTTGACGGAAAGGAAATCTTTAAAAATTATAGAGTTCAACATATGCTTCAAATCAAAACAAAAGAGATTGAGCAGGTAGGGGCTATTGTCGACTCTGCTGTGAAGCATGGCGCTAATTCGGTATCAAATATACGCTTTGCCTTAGCCAATTCAGACAGTTACTATAATCAAGCACTGACCATCGCACTAAGCAAGGCCTATGAAAAAGCACTGACCTTAACAAGAGCGATAGAAGCAACTTTAAATCCGATCCCCATTCAAATGGAAGAATTATCTGCGGCTACCCCACCTATTGTTTATCAAGCCACTTCATACGTTAAGGCAAGCACCACTCCCATTATACCAGGTGAACTTCAGATTACAGCGACTATACGAGTTGAATATCAATATTAAAAGCGGAGGGCGCCCGAGTACGTTTCGAAAAATTTATCCTTCTAATCTTTTAAAAAACAACCGTTTTATTCCCATAAACAATCACGCGATCTTCGATATGCCATTTGACTGCACGAGCAAGGACCGTCCGTTCAATTCTACGTCCTGCTTTTTTCATATCTTCTGCCGAATCGTGGTGATCCACGCGGCCAGTATCCTGTTCAATGATTGGGCCTTCATCTAAATCATTAGTCACATAATGAGACGTTGCACCAATCAATTTCACTCCACGCTCATACGCCCGCTCATATGGTCTCGCACCAATAAAGGCTGGCAAAAAGGAATGGTGAATATTAATAATTTTATTTGGATGAGCGGCAACGAAATCTGGTGTTAAGATTTGCATATAGCGTGCCAAAATAATGAGGTCAATGTCATACTCCTGAAGTAATTTTAGTTGCTTAGCTTCCACTTCCTTACGAATATCTTTATTGGCTGGAAGATAATAAAAAGGAATTTGCATCGACTCAACAAGGTCCTTAGTATCTTCATGGTTACTAATGACAAGAGCGATATCCATCATTAAATCACCGCTTTGCCACTCCCACAGAAGTTCAAGGAGGCAATGCGGTTCTTTTGATACAAAAATGGCTGCCCGTTTTAAATCACTTACATAATTAAACTTCCATTCCATCGAGAACTGCCGGGCAATACCTTGAAAATTTTCTTCCATTTCCTGTGCATGTTCTCTCAAAGCAGGAGTCTCAAATTCAATCCTTGTAAAAAACGTACCACCTTGAGGATTGATTGAGTATTGACTTAATTCCACAATATTTGCATGATGCTCCTTTAGAAAGGCAGTAACTGCCGCCACAATCCCTGGTTGATCGGGACATTTTATAATTAAACGACCTCTATTTTCATTTTGTTGTTTAAATGCTTGCAGATGTTTTTGCACAAAGTTACTCAATTTCCCCAACTGCCCTTCTTCTACTTTTGATACATTATACTTCAATTTTAAAACATATCGTAACCCTTTTAAGAGAAGAGAATGGAAAAAGATTTGTATTTATGGTACATATACAGGTAAAATTAAAGAAGTATATTAATGAAAGAGGTCGAATTCGTTGGAACATAACTCTTCAAATAATTTTATCAAAAATATTATAAAAGAAGATCTAGAGACAGGAAAGCACGATCATATTATTACTCGCTTCCCGCCAGAACCGAACGGATATTTACATATTGGTCATGCAAAATCCATCATTTTAAACTTCGGAGTGGCAGATGAATTTAATGGGAAAACAAATCTACGCTTTGATGATACCAATCCCGTAAAAGAGGATATCGAATATGTAAACTCCATCAAAGAAGATGTAAAATGGCTTGGCTATGACTGGGATGGACTATTTTTCGCATCTGATTATTTTGACGAAATGTATGCTCGCGCCCTTTTACTAATTAAAAAAGGCTTAGCTTACGTGGATGACCTAAGTGCAGATGAAATTCGTGAATACCGTGGTACATTGAAGGAACCTGGAAAAGAAAGTCCTTATCGCAACCGCACTGTTGAGGAAAATCTTGAACTGTTTGAAAAAATGCGAACTGGTGAATTTGCGAACGGAGAAAGAGTACTTCGCGCAAAAATTGACATGTCTTCACCAAATATTAACCTACGTGACCCTGTTATTTACCGTATTAGCCATACGGAGCATCATAATACAGGTGATAAATGGTGCATCTATCCAATGTATGCTTTTGCACACCCACTAGAGGATGCAATCGAAGGCATCACTCATTCTATTTGTACATTAGAATTTGAGGATCAACGTCCTTTCTACGACTGGGTTGTTGAAAACTGTGAAATGCCGAACATACCACGTCAATATGAATTTGCCCGCTTAAACTTAACAAACACAGTGATGAGCAAGCGGAAACTAAAACAACTTGTAGATGAAAAATTTGTGGATGGCTGGGACGATCCTCGTATGCCAACTATTTCTGGATTAAGAAGACGTGGTTATACACCAGAAGCGATTCGTGCCTTTTGTCATGAGATTGGTGTAGCCAAATCATTCGGAACCGTTGATAGCCGAATGCTAGATCACTTTGTACGTGAAGATTTAAAGCTAAAGGCACCGAGAACGATGGGTATTTTAAAACCGCTTAAAGTCGTGATTACGAACTATCCAGAGGGACAAGTGGAATGGTTAGATGCGGAAATTAACCCTGAGGTAGAGGAAATGGGAATTCGCCAAATTCCTTTTTCACGTGAAATTTATATTGAACAAGATGATTTCATGGAAAATCCACCGAAGAAATACTTCCGACTTTTCCCAGGAAATGAAGTTCGCTTGAAGCATGCCTACTTCATTAAATGTGAAGAAGCGATTAAAGATGAAAACGGCAATGTCATTGAATTGCATTGCACATATGACCCAGAAACCAAAAGTGGATCAGGCTTTACTGGACGTAAAGTAAAAGGAACATTGCACTGGGTGGAAGCAACGCATGCTGTTCCAGCCGAGTTCCACAACTATCAACCATTAATTTTAGATGAAAATGGTGAAGATGAAGAAAGCGAAGGAAAATCATTCTTAGAGCTTGTGAATCCGAATTCATTAGAAATTTTACAAGGATTTGTGGAACCGAATATGAAAGAGGTTGAAGCACAGGATAAATTCCAATTCTTCCGTCACGGCTATTACAATGTTGATCCTAAACTTTCAAGTGCTGATCACCTTGTTTTTAACCAAATTGTTGAATTGAAAAGCTCGTTTAAACTGTAAGTAGTGTACGAAGAGGCTATCCCATAAGTCAATTAAGCTGACTTTGGGACAGCCTCTTTTTTCGCACCAAAAAATAATCGATAAATAAATAGTTAAGTGAATATAAAAAAGCCCAAATGAACCTTTACTGCTTTATTTAACTATCGCAACTTCCACTATTACAAATACTACCAGATTCCCCACCAATCATTTTGAGAGACGGTTTGATACCTTCTTCTTCTGCTGCCTTTTGGATTGCATTAGAAAATACATCTTCAGACCGAGAACCTGGAATTGCATATTTTCCATTAATAACAAAAAACGGTACACCCATTGCTCCAATTTCTGCAGCTTGTTTAATATCTCCTTTTACTTCTTCAATATAGTCTTCTGCGGATAACACTTCACTTGCTTTCGTACGATCCAATCCTACTTTTTCTACGATTTCTAAAAGAGTTTCTTTATCTCCGAAATTTTTGTTTTCAGTGAAAAAGGCATGAAGAAGCATTTCGCTAAGTTCGTTACCTTTCCCCTCTTTTTCTGCCCACTTAGCAAGGCGATGACTATCTAATGTGTTTGAAGGTTGCATATTTTCAAAGTTATATTGAAGACCAACTCCATTAACAATTATTCTGCTATTTTAAAAAACAGGAACAACTGAATAAAGCAAAAACCTAAACAAGTTCTTGTAATAATTCGACTACTTCAGATGGCTCTGCCCTCTTTGAATAGTCTGCATCTACAAATGCAAATCGGATTTTTCCAGACTGACTGATAATAAATGTTGCAGGAACCGGAAGCTCCCAAGAGTCATTACCGTTATATTCTGGTAAATTAAAACCTAATTGTTGATAAGTTTCAATAAGATTATCAGGTAATTTAAACACTAAGTTATAGCTTTCAGCCGTTTCTCCGTTTGGGTCACTTAAAACAGAATATTCAAGATCATGCTTTTCCTTCAAAGTGAGTGAAGCATCAGGGGTTTGCGGACTAACAGCAATCAATTGCGCTCCATTTGCTTTTATGTCGTGGATAATTTCCTGATACGCTCTTAATTCTAGATTACAGTATGGACACCATGCACCTCGGTAAAATGTTAAAATCACAGGTCCCTTTTTCAATTCTTCATATAAAGTAATGTCAGTACCAGTTGCATCTTTTAATGTAAAGTCAGGTGCTTGTTCATTTATCTTTAACCCTTTAGCTATGTCAGATTCAACTAATTCCTTTGTTGCTTGAAACATCGATTCTAACGTTTTATCCGGAATTTCTTTAAATGCACTTTCTTGGAACTTTCGAATTTCATCGAGTAATTTTGACATACGTTGTATCCCTCCAATATTATCTAATATCGTTAGTTTTTATATTTTATACGCACATTTCTGTACCTACCGTTCGGTACAAAAATAGTCTATCATACTAACTAAAAAAATGGCAAGTAAACAAGTAACTGCCATTAAGTAAGTTTGAACTGTTTACGAATCACATCGATGACGTTGATTAAATAATGAATGTTTTGTTGGTTTTTCATTAATAATATTCCTCCTTCAATCATAGCTATCATCGCTTGAGCACTTTTTTTGGTATCAATGGTGGAATCTAGTCGACCTTGCTTGACCATTTCATCTAAAGTTGTTTCTACAGCTCCAATCCAATGCTCGAAAATATATTGAATTTTTATGCGAAAAGTTTCATCATGTTCACTCATTTCAATGGCTAAATTACCAATTGGACAACCTGAATTCTTTCCTATTTTAGTATGAAAAGTTAGGGTTCTATCAAGCATCTTGCTTAATTTGGATTCCGGTTCAATTGAAGATTGAAAAACACCCATAATTAACTGTTGATCCCATTCTTGAATCAGATCTTCTACAACGGCTAACCCTAGATCATATTTAGAGGAAAAATAATGATAAAATTGACCCTTTCCAATATTTGCAGCAAGTAGAATATCACTTATAGATGTTGCTTGATACCCCTTAGAATAAATAACCTTTCTGGCAATTGAGATAATCTCTTGTTTTCTAGACATATTTACACACCTTCATCGTCAAATTATATTTTCTATTATAGTAGTTATGAGAAGTAATCTTCAAGAAATTAAAAATTATGACTAACTTGAATATAACAGCAGAAAAATATCGTAGCATTAGACTTGAATCTCTACAATATTGGAGGAATGTATATTTCTCCTTCTAAAAGAAGTTTAGGAATTGGGAAAGTCTTAATGGAAGAAGCCATAAAGAAAGCAAAAGGTATTGAAGGTTTGGAACAGGTATATTTAGCGGTTGTTTCAACTAATGAATCTGCGAAAAAACTTTATTCTTCACTGGAATTTAAAGTTTTTGGTACAGAGAAGAAAGGTTTAAGGTTAGAAAATAATATTTATTTTGATGTAGACTATATGATTTTGTTTTTATAAGTGTTACTCAACAATCGCTTATTGCACTAACGGTGCAGGATTGTTCAAATAACTGCCAAGGAAGACCTATCCAAAACAGGATAGGTCTTCTTGGCAGTTAGGAGGGATTTTGGGGTTTTCGATGATGCATCAATTAAGGCGTATTAATCATCATCCCCGTCATTGTCATCATAATTTTTCATCCTGTCAGCTATAAAATAAGCAAAAAAAATCAACATTTAAGAATACTAAGCTAAAACTAGTTTAATACGCTCTAAAGCCCAATCTAACTGCTCTTTTGTAATCACTAACGGTGGCGCAAAACGGATGACTGAATCCTGCGTTTCTTTACACAACAATCCCTGATCTTTTAGCCTTTCACAATAAGGTCTTGCTAATTCTGTTAATTCCACTCCAATAAATAAACCTCTACCTCTTACTTCTTTAATTACAGGATTTTTAATTTCTTTTAAACATTCTTTAAAATATTCCCCTAGTTCATGTGAACGATCCGCAAGCTTCTCGTCTTCCAATACCTCAAGCGCTGCAATGGATACCGCACAAGCGAGTGGATTTCCACCGAAAGTTGAGCCATGTGACCCAGGGTTAAACACGCCAAGAATATCACGGTTGGCAGCTACACATGAGATTGGAAAAACTCCGCCACCAAGCGCTTTACCTAAAATGTACATATCAGGGATATTTCTTCCCAATCACAAGCAAACAATTTTCCAGAACGTCCAAGCCCTGATTGGATTTCATCGGCAACGAATAAAACATTATGTTCTTTACAAAGCTGATATGTTGCTTTTAAAAACCCTGCTGGAGGAATAATAATCCCTGCTTCACCTTGAATTGGCTCTATTAAAAATCCTGCTGTTTGAGGTGTAATAGCTGCTTTCAAGGCTTCCAGATCACCATAAGGAATCAATGTAATCCCTGGTAGCATCGGTCCAAAGCCTCTTCGATATTCTTTGTCAGAAGATAAGGAAACCGCTCCGAGCGTACGACCGTGAAAGTTCCCTACACAAGCGATAATTTCTGCTTGGTTTTCTCCAATCGCCTTTACCTCGTATCCCCAGCGTCTGACAGCCTTAATGTGCTGTTTCAACAGCTTCAGCACCTGTATTCATTGGAAGCACCATTTCTTTTTGTGTCAACCAGCCACTTTTTCATACCAAGGGCCTAGCTGATCACTATGAAATGCACGAGATGTTAATGTAACGCGGTCCGCTTGTGCTTTAAAGCTTCCATAATTTTCGGATGCCGATGACCTTGATTCAGTGATGAATAAGCACTTAGCATATCCATATATTTGTTGCCTTCAGGATCTTCTACCCAAACACCTTCTGCTTTTGAAATAACAATTGGCAGCGGATGATAATTGTTGGCACCATATTTTTTCGTTTTTTCAATAACATTGTTTGTTACTGTTGGTCACCATCTCTATTCCCCCTAACATTTATAGCTGTTCAGAAATTGTTTTTCCTTGCATGTGAAGAGATAAATAATCTGGTCCACCAGCTTTTGAATCGGTACCTGACATATTAAAGCCACCAAATGGCTGATATCCAACAATTGCTCCTGTACATCCACGGTTAATATATAAATTTCCAACATGAAAATCTTCACGTGCTCGTTCAATATGATCAATATTATTAGAAATGATGGCACCTGTTAATCCATACTCTGTATTGTTAGCAATCTCAAGGGCATGATTAAAATTGTTTGCTTTACAGAATGCAACGACAGGGCCAAAAATTTCTTCTTGCATCACTCGCGCCCGTTCATTCACATCAGCAATGATTGTAGGTTGAATAAAGAAACCTGCAGAATTATTACCCTCTCCTCCCGCTACTATTTTCCCTTCTGCTTTCCCAATTTCAATGTAGCTCATAATCTTGTCGTAAGCAGATTGATCAATTACAGGACCCACGAAGTTCTTTTTATCAACCGGATCTCCAACTGTTTTTTCTTTCGTTAATTCGATTACACGATTTAACACTTGGTCATATACCTCTTCCACTACAACAGCACGGGAACACGCAGAACATTTTTGACCTGCAAATCCAAACGCAGAAGCGACAATGGATTGTGCAGCAAGCTCTAAATCAGCTTCTTTGTCTACAACAATCGTATCCTTGCCACCCATTTCAGCAATTACACGTTTTAACCAAATTTGACCCTCTTGTACTTTTGCTGCCCGCTCATATATGCGAATCCCTACATCACGAGATCCAGTAAAGCTAATAAAGCGTGTACGAGGATGATCGACTAAATAATTCCCAACTTCAGCACCGCTACCGGGAATAAAGTTCACCACTCCACTAGGTAATCCGGCTTCTTCTAACACTTCCATAAATTTAGCCGCAATAATAGGCGTTGTGCTTGCCGGTTTTAACAATACTGTATTTCCTGAAACAAGGGCTGCTGTTGTCATACCTGCCATAATTGCAAAGGGGAAATTCCAAGGGGAGATAATAACACCCACCCCAAGGGGAATATAATGAAATGTATTGTGTTCAATCGGACGGCTTTCAACTGGTAGCCCGTCCTTCAGCTTTAGCATTTGACGACCATAGTACTCCATAAAGTCAATTGCTTCAGCTGTATCCGCATCTGCTTCAGCCCAAGGCTTACCTGCTTCCTTGACCATCAATGCTGAGAAGAAGTGCTTTCTCCTACGTACAATACCTGCTGCTCTAAATAAAATACTTGCACGCACTTCTGGCTTTGTTTTTTTCCACGTTTGAAAGGTTTGGTCTGTTGCTTGGATGGCCTGCTCTGCAAGCTCTTTATTCGCTTTAGACATTCGCCCAATTACTTGTTTTTTATTAGCTGGATTCACAGAGGTAATGACTTCTTCTGTAAAAACTTTCTCACCATTAATAATTAAAGGGTATGTTTGACCTGATTCTTTCTCTACCTCTGCCAAGGCTACTTCAAATGCCTTTACATTTTCCTCAATTAAAAAATTCGTTAGTGGCTCATGTTTATATGGTTGCACCATGATTTGTCATCTCCTTATTATTTTTCTATCTATATTTCCTTAAGGCATTACTAGAATAGTAAATTTGAATGAACTTATTATGAAAAAGTGATGGAACCTCATCTCCCAACTAAAAACCTAGGTATATCGCTAGATAAAAACGGGTTAAAACAGAAAATATTGTCGAATACCTAAAAAAACTATAAAGTTATTAATTTACAAATGATTCATAAGATTATATAATGGGCTCGTTATTAACATTTTTTTCCATTTGAAAAGGAGGAACAAGAATGACGCCACCTGAAGCGTTTAAAGACAAAGGTCTTGAAGCATCTGCAATCGATTACACACAAATTGTTCAATCACGTAAATTTCAAAATTTACTCAGGAAAAAACGCAATTTTATTTTACCGCTTTCTATTTTTTTCTTTGTCTTTTATTTCACGTTACCTATCCTAACTGCTTATTCCACAGTACTTAATCAAGAGGCTTTTTGGAATATGAGTTGGGCTTGGATATTTGCCTTTGCACAATTTATTATGACTTGGACACTATGTACGCTTTACACAAAAAAAGCTCGATCTTTTGATGCGATCGCTGAGACAATAAAAAAAGAAATCGAGAAATAATAGGGGGACCATACCAATATGAACGTACTTGCCTTTAGCTTATTCTTAGCAATTGTCGCTTTAACATTGGTAATTACTTATTTCGCTTCACGTCGTACGAAAACCTCAAGTGATTTCTACACAGCAGATGGCAGTTTAACAGGAGCACAAAATGGTTGGGCCATCGCTGGAGATTATATGTCTGCTGCCTCATTTCTTGGGATAGCTGGGATGATAGCGCTCTCAGGTTTTGATGGATTTTTCTACAGTATCGGGTACTTAGTTGCCTATCTCGTCGTTCTCTATATTGTTGCTGAACCACTTCGTAATCTTGGGAAATATACACTTGCCGATATGATCGCCGCTCGTTTTAATCAAAAGAAAATTCGTGGTGTCGCTGCGTTCAATACGATGACGATTTCTATTTTTTATATGATTGCTCAACTTGTCGGTGCAGGTGCTCTTATAAAATTATTATTAGGCATTGATTATATATATTCTGTTATTATTGTTGGGGTTTTAATGACGGTTTACGTTGTTTTCGGTGGGATGACGGCAACAAGCTGGGTTCAAATTTCTAAAGCCGTATTGTTAATGGCTGGTACATTCATTATCTCGATTATTGTATTTTCCAAATTTGACTTCAGTATCGCTGAAATGTTTAGACAAATGAAAGAATCAACCCCCCTCGGCGGAGCCTTTATGAATCCAGGGAATAAATTTTCAAATCCAATGGACACGCTCTCACTTAATCTAGCACTTGTCTTAGGTACAGCTGGTTTACCACATATTCTCATTCGTTTCTTTACCGTAAAAGATGCCATTACAGCCCGCAAATCTGTTATTTATGCAACGTGGATTATTGGATTCTTTTATATTATGACTATTTTCCTTGGCTTCGGCGCAGCTGCATTCGTTGGATATGACAAAATTATTGCGGCAAATGCTGCTGGAAATATGGCTGCTCCACTGCTTGCTCAAGCTATTGGCGGCGACTTCCTATTTGCCTTTGTATCTGCAGTTGCTTTTGCTACAATCTTAGCTGTCGTTGCGGGACTTGTATTATCTGCTGCCTCAGCATTTGCTCATGACTTTTACGGTCACATTATCCGCAAAGGAAAAGCAACAGATAAAGAACAAGTAGTGGCTGCTCGCTATGCATCAATTGGTGTATCAGTCTTATCGATCATTCTTGCCTTATTTGCTCAAAATATGAACGTCGCTTTCCTAGTAGCCCTTGCCTTTGCAGTCGCAGCAAGTGCGAACTTACCGGTTATTCTATTCACTATATTCTGGAAACGATTCAACACAACCGGTGCCATTTCAGGTATGATTATCGGACTTGCCAGCTCGCTTATCCTTGTACTATTAAGTCCAAATGTTTGGGCTCCAGATGGAAGTGCTATCCTAGTTGGGGAAGCATTATTCCCATTAACCAACCCAGGAATTATTTCGATTCCACTAGGCTTCTTAGCTGCTATTATTGGAACGCTAGTATCTAGCCAAAAAGCAGATGCGAAGAAATATGATGAGATTTTAGTAACAGCCCATACAGGCTTCAAAGAAAGTGGTGAAACAACGATTTTAAAACATTAATTAGCATTGTAAATATCATACTAATTAGCAGACCAAATCACTATTGATTTGGTCTTTTCTAATCACCGTTATATCAATGATTATTCACTACTTGTATAGAACTAAAAAAATTTGCCGTTCAGGATAAGAATCGACAAATTTTTTTGCGGTTGTTGTTTAGAATGGTATATATATCAGTTTTAGAATTAGTGAAATAGGATATTAGGGGGGATTCATATGTTTAAAATTATGCAAACGAAAAAATATGATGGCTATTATAATATCATTTTTACATATGAAGACGAGTATTTCTTGGCTGCTGGGGATTATCAGAATAATCAACCTCAGTTAAGTATACTTGATGCCATTGATAAAGAAGATATAAAAGAAAACATGCTTGAAACTGGTTATATTTGTTATTATTCGCTATTTAATGATGTAGAAAGTCATGATGTGTTTCAACATATAGATGAAGTATTATCGACAGGAATCCAATTGGATATAGAACTTGTAAATTAGTAAAAGCATAAAATTCGAATAGACACGCTTTCATACGTGCCAGGCTGTCGAGAACCTCTCGACAGCCATTATTTTTTTCTTATTCCTTTATAGTATTGCATGATAAGCTGATTCATTACTTCGGCTAAAATGAGACCTAGCGCAATCGCTCCTGCAAACATCAGTACTTGCGTTGCGTACCTGGCAGCCAGATTATAATTATTTTCAACCAAATTCTTCATAGAATAATAGGCCAAGCCTCCCGGTACAAGGGGAATAATGCCGGACACCGTAAAAATGATAATCGGTGTTTTATATCGTTTTGCAAAAAGATAACTAATTACTCCAACAACGAAAGCGGCTAACAATGTTGCCAAGATTTTATTTAATCCCCACTCAACTAGCCCATAGTATAAAATCCAACCAAGCATACCGACAAATCCAACCTTGACCAATGACTCCTTTGGTGTATTAAAAAGCACTCCGAAGGCAGCCGCTGCTAAGAAACTCGTAACCACCTGCGCCAACACTTTTCAGCCCTCCTTACTCATAGCATAACCATGGCCACTGCAATTCCGACTCCAATGGCTAAAGATGTTAGACCTGCCTCTACCAATTTCGTTTGTGCAGATAATAGATGTCCCGTAATTAAATCGCGCGCCGCATTCGTAATTAATAATCCTGGCACAAGCGGCATTACCGCACCGATAATAATTTTATCCATTTCCGAGCCCAAACCTAAACGTACCATGAAAAAGGCGGTTACTCCTACTAAAAATGAAGCAATAAATTCTGCACAAAATCTAACCTCTAAAAGCTTATCCATCCCTAACAAGCAAGCGAAGCCTAGACCGCCAGCCAAACAAGACCAAATAAAATCATGCCAATGCCCATCAAACATAATCGTAAAACAACCACTTGAGATAAATGCTGCTATCATTTGTACCCAAAGTGGATAAGCTAGGGTTTTCTTCTCCAATGCTTTAAGCTCTGCATATGCCTCATCTAGCGATAGCTCTTTATTTGTAATCGCGCGTGAAATACTATTGACAAGTGCCACCTTACGCAAGTCCGTCGACCGACGAGAAATTCGGATTAACTTTGAAGAGGATTTTTCTCCGTCTAACGAAAAAATAATAGCCGTTGGCATGGAAAAGCTATGAGATTCTTTTCTTCCAAACGCAGCCGCCATTCGCATCATCGTATCCTCTACCCGATTAGTCTCTCCACCACTTTCTAGTATAATTTTCCCAGCTAAGATACAAAGATCGATAATTTTATTAGCATCATATTGATTGTCCATATTTCCTCTTCATCCCTCATCCAAAAACACAATAGCTTAGCCTTTAATTTGATAGCTTTTTGATAAATACAACCTTCAAATAGTTGCCCTCTTTAAATTGCGGGATCGTTTTGAAATCAGCTGGCAATGAAAATTGTTCAAGAATTTTATATTTTTCATTGCTTTCTTGAAATGCAGCGTCCACAAATTGCTTGAATTTCTTCATATCAAACGTACTACAATTTGTAGATGCAACAATGATTCCATCCGCTTCTGTAATTTGAATCGTTTCTTTTAATAAATTTTTGTAATCCTTTGCTGCACTGAATGTAAATTTCTTCGACTTGGCAAAGCTCGGTGGGTCAAGAATGACCATATCAAATTTTAAATTTTTTCTTATTGCATATTTAAAGTAATGGAAGACATCCATAACAACAATATTTTGCTCCTCAGGATTTACCCCATTAACCCTAAACTGCTCTTCAGTTTTGGACAAACTACGATTCGCTAAATCAACACTTGTTGTTTTCTTCGCTCCACCCAGAGCCGCAAATACAGAAAAAGCACCTGTGTAGGAAAACAAATTGAGCACATGCTTGCCTTTACTATATGTATCTCGAATCGTTCGTCGTACATCACGCTGGTCAAGAAAAACACCAACCATTGCCCCATCATTTAAGTACACGGCAAACCTAACACCATTTTCCTTAACAAGAAGCGGAAATTGGGACTGCTCACCAAGGACAAAGTCATCATCCTCCACATATTGTCCCTTTGTATCAAAGCGCTTCTTCTCATAAATGGACTTCACTTCCACTGTTTTCTGTAAAGCCTGAAGCACATATTCCTTAAATGTATAAATCCCCTTACTGTACCAATGAACGACATAATGGCCATCATAATAATCAATAATTAAGCCACCAATTCCATCCCCTTCTCCATTAAAGAAACGAAAGGCTGTTGTATCAGAATCTTCAAAAAAGGATTGCCGCTCCTGATAGGCTTTCTGCAACTTTTTTTGAAAAAAAGCCTCATCAATTGCTTCCCTTTCATTCTGAGTTAAAATCCAACCATACCCTTTATTCTGTATTCCAACATACCCTTTTGCAATAAAGCGATTGTGCTCATCCATCAACCTTATGATAGACCCCTCATGTTTAAGGTCATCCGTATGTAAAACAGAATCTTTTTCTATCAATGGATATCCCTTTTCATATTTAGGAGTAAATTTTGCTTTTACCCTGACTTGTATCTCTGCATTCATCTAATTCATCCTATCTCTTATTTCTCATTTTATCCTTACTTCAGTTTACCCTACTGGGCAGCTTTTCACCTATACTATTCATGAAAAGCATAGGCAATTTTAGAAAAACATATTGAGTATAAATTCTACCTAATAAAAAAAGCACTCCTTGTATGACCGCAGGAGTGCTTAGGCAAAGTATTATTGAAATCCCTGTAATTGTCCAAAAAAGTCTTTCATAAAATTATAAAAAAGTTGTTCCGTTGGCATTAGGCTTCTTTCAGTAGGAATAATAACCCCCACCGAACGAGTTACCTGCGGTTCTACAATACGTAATTTTACGGTCGAACGTGGCAAACTATCCACTAAAGTAATTTCCGGAATTAACGTGACACCAAGACCTGCCGCGACAAGCCCTTTAATCGCATCAGAATCTTCCCCCTCAAACGCAACATTTGGTTCAAAGCCGTGCTGTTGACAGGCTTTTATAACTAAATCACGTAATACAAAACCCTCTGGATACAAAATAAATGGATCATTTTGCAGTTCACTTAATTTTAATGACGATTTATTAGCTAATGGATGGGTTTCAGAAACGAGTGCAACAAGTTCTTCAATAAAAAATATTTCACCTTTAATTTTCTTACTATCAGGTGGCGTCGGTCCAACTAAGGCCATGCTTACATCACCCTTTATGACCGAATCAATTAAAAAGCCGTACGATCCCTGACTTAATTTAAAGCGTACCTCTGGATATTGACTTCGAAAAGCGGAAATAACATTAGGGAGCACATTGGCTGCCAAGCTACTCGGAAATCCAATTCTTACTGTACCTTTTTCTGGATCAAGGCTTTCTGCTACCTCTTTTTTTGCCTGTTCAACCACATCAACAACTTGATGCATATATTGTAAAAATGTCTTACCAATTGGTGTTAGTTTAATTTTGCGACCTTCACGAAAAAATAAGTCTACGCCCAATTCTGCTTCTAAATTAAAAATTTGCCTGCTCACAGCAGATTGGGCAACATGTAAAACAGCCGCTGCTTCCGTCATATGTTCTCGTTTTGCTACTTCTATGAAATATTCAATTTGCCTTAGTTCCATAAACGCAACCTCTTTCATCTTAAAACGGCATAATTTTTATCTAAATTTAAGATTGTTCTTATCAATATAAAAAGATAATATAATCTATATCGAACTCAAATAACTCTTTTTTGCGCAATCTATATCAGATTTAGATAAATGATTTTATTTACATTATATAATACTTCATAAAAAGGGGATAGATAAAATGGCAATTATTGAAGAAACTCGCCCAGAGTTACAAATCGCTCAAAATTATGTGGATCGTGTATATAACGTAGTTCAACAACGAAATCCAGGTGAAAGTGAATTCCAACAAGCTGTTAAGGAAATTTTCATGTCTTTAGTTCCTGTATTTCGCGAAACAACCAAAATACATGGAAGCAAACATTCTAGAACGTATCGTTGAACCAGAAAGAATGATTACTTTCCGTGTTCCTTGGCAAGACGATCAAGGTGTTGTTCATGTAAACCGTGGTTTCCGCGTTCAATTCAGCAGTGCAATCGGACCTTACAAAGGTGGTTTACGTTTCCACCCATCAGTTAACGCAAGTATTATCAAATTCTTAGGATTCGAACAAATTTTGAAAAACTCTTTAACTGGTCAGCCTATCGGTGGCGGTAAAGGTGGTTCTGACTTCGATCCTAAAGGTAAATCAGATGCAGAAATTATGCGTTTCTGTCAAAGCTTTATGTCTGAATTATTCCGCCATATCGGTCAAGATACAGACGTTCCTGCAGGGGATATCGGTGTTGGTGGACGTGAAATTGGCTTCTTATTCGGTCAATACAAAAAATTACGTGGAGCTTATGAAGCTGGCGTTTTAACTGGTAAAGGTCTTGGCTTCGGTGGAAGCTTAGCACGTACAGAAGCAACTGGTTACGGTACTGTTTACTTCGTAAAAGAAATGTTAAAAGATCAAGGATCTATCATTCGATGGTAGCACAGTTGTAGTATCTGGATCTGGTAACGTATCTATTTACGCAATCGAAAAAGCTACTGAACTTGGTGCAAAAGTCGTTGCATGTAGCGATTCTAATGGTTATATTTACGATAAAAATGGAATCAACCTTGATACTAGTTAAACAATTAAAAGAAGTAGAAAGAAAACGTATTAAAGAATATGTAGATGTACATCCTGAAGCAGAATATTACGAAGGTTGCACAGGCATCTGGTCAATCCCTTGTGATATCGCTCTTCCATGTGCAACACAAAATGAAATTGATGAAGAAGCTGCAAGATTACTTATTAAAAACGGTGTAAAAGCAATCGGTGAAGGAGCAAATATGCCTTCAACACTTGAAGCAATTGATGTATTCTTAGATAACAAAGTTCTATTTGGGCCAGCTAAAGCTGCAAATGCTGGTGGAGTTGCAGTATCAGCTCTTGAAATGGCTCAAAATAGTGCAAGGATTTCATGGAGCTTCGAAGAAGTTGACGCTAAATTACATGAAATCATGGTGAATATTTATAAAGAAAGCGTTGAAGCTGCTGCAGAATACGGTCTACCCAGGTAACCTCGTGATTGGTGCTAACATCGCTGGATTCCTTAAAGTAGCAGATGCAATGATGTTCCAAGGACTTGTTTAATGTAAATAATCCTTCTAAGGCCTGTCGAGACATTCTCGATAGGCCTTTTTATTTGTAGAAACAATATCAAATACCTTCTTTATGAGCTACAATATAAACTAATGGAGGTGTACGTTCTATGTCAGGAATCATCATCATTCAATTAATCATTGCTCTCCTATTTTTTATACTCGGCTTTGCAATCCGTAAGAAAAAGGCATATTGGCTAATATCAGGCTTCAATAACCGATCAGAGGATGAAAAACAACAATTAATTCAGAATGGCTACCCTCAAAAAACGGGGCTATGGCTTATTTTAATTGCCATTGGTATGATCATCCTATTACCTTTATCCTTTACGTCATTTCCCTTTAGATTTGAAATACAATTCGGTTTTCTTCTATTGTCTACTCTGGGTGGGATGATTTATCAATCCAAATATGAACTACCTAAAAAGCGAAAACGCAGCTATATCATTTCATCAACTATCTTTATTATTACACTCGGCCTCATTATTACTCTGTTTGCTTTTGGTGAACAGAAAAGTGAATTCATTCTAAAAGAAAATTCATTTGAAATTACCGGAATGTATGGGGACGAATGGCGCTATTCAGATATTAAAAAGATTGAATTACTAAAAAAAATGCCTGATGTGACTTGGAGGCAAAATGGTTTTGCTACAGATCAAATGTCTAAAGGACGCTTTAAGGTTGAAGGCTATGGAACCAGTCTCCTTTTTATAAAAAAAGACCAATCCTCCCCCATTCTATACATGAAAGTGAAGGATGAAAATATATTCATCAATGCAGAAACAGCAGGCGAAGTGAAAAATTGGTACCAACAACTCCAAAATAAGCAGTAACTTCTATAAATATGATGAATAATCAACAAAAGACACCGTGCAAAATAGGAAATAACAGGTCAAATTACTTGTTCATTCGCATGTTTTTTCATCACTTAATTCACAGGAAAATTCAAACAAGAAAAAAGTCCTTCACAACCCTGATGAAGGACTTTTTTCTTATTGCTTGACCCCAGTTTTGTCCTTCACAATCCTGATGAAGGACTTTTTCTTATTGCTTACCCCAGTTTTGTCCTTCACAATCCTGATGAAGAACTTTTTCTTATTGCTTGCCCCAGTTTTATGCATTACGTACTTATTTACGATTGAAAATGGATTAAAAAAGGGAAATAAGTTGCAGACATATCATCTTAGTATCCATTCACATGGTAAAACACAACTGTTTATTCCCCTTCCTAAAAAATATTTCATCCTGATGATTTATATAAAAACGTTATAAAACCGTAGTATTATAATAAAAATACACAAGAGATTGCACATGTGAAATCTCTTGTGCACTTCTTTGTTATATTCTTATTTGCACCTCTAAAGTAAACCTGTTAGTGTCTTTTAGACTTTATCCTATCATCCGAACTACTTAAACCGTTCGCTGTTATTATTTCTTCAATATAATCGTTACTTTGAATAAATCCCCATCTACTTCCATATCAAGTTGTCCTTCATGAAGGTCCATGATCGACTTAGCAATAGCAAGCCCCAAACCAGAGCCTTCTGTATGACGCGAAGTATCACCTCGTTTAAACCGTTCAAACAGCTCATCGATATTTTCACTCAACTCATATTTTGTCACATTCTTAAAACTGATTACAACTTGTTGGGGAGAATCTGACACCGAAATATAGACTCTCGTATGTTCTAAAGAGTATTTAAGGATATTTCCAATTAAATTATCAAAAACACGCCATATCTTTTGTCCATCCACCACAGCAAAAATCGGTTTTTCTAGATTAGAGATACGGAATTGTAGGTCAGATTGTTGAATCGCTTCATCATGTTCAGCAAGGGATTGCTGCAAAAGCTGAACAATATCCGCTCTCTCCTTCACCAGATCCATATTACCGCTAGCCATTTTCGAAACCTCAAATAAATCATCAATCAGAACCTTTAAGCGCTTCGACTTTCGGTCAATAATTTCAATATAAGCCTCACGATCATCCTTTGTTAAGTCTGGTGTCTTTAATAGCTCTGTGTAGGTAATAATCGAAGTGAGCGGTGTCCGTAAATCATGGCTTACATTTGTAATGAGCTCTGTTTTTAACCGTTCGCTTTTGACAGCCACCTTTTCTGATGTCTTCACTCCATATTTCAACTCATTCAAATTACGGGCTAGTCTCGCTAGTACAGATTTCCCGCGAGTAGCAAGCTCAGACTCAAAATTGCCCCTTGCCCATTCATCGGTTGTTGCAATAATTGCGTTAAAACGGCCTATTTGTTTCACTAGATAAAAGACAACCGGAATAACAATGACTACTAGGAGCGGGAAATAAATAAGAATAAGTGCTGGCTCCAAAATAACTCCGGCCAAACCAAGTCCCGCAAAAAAAATAATCGTCAACAACATAATCATTTGCCAGCCAATGCTTCTATTTAAAAAGAATTGTTGTAGACCCTTAATTGCCCTATATATCAATGATTTTCCCCATTCAGCTTGTACATTGCTACGAATGACTTGAACAAAATCTTTCGCCTGTAACAAGACCAGTCCCATTAAAATAGAAATAAATAGTATATACAAAATACAATTGCCAATAAGATTAATATCTGTAAGATTATAATTGAGTAACTGATTCATAAATACATCTAATTGCAGCAATAGACAGATCGCGGTGACCATCAACAAGCCCGCTCTTATATCGATCGGAATCCGATGATACACTGCAACCCAGCCTTCATCCACTATCGGCTGGCCTATTTTTCCCTTTTTATAAAGATACAGACTGATGAACAAGGCAAGGAGACTTAACAAGCCATAAATATAAATCATTTTCTGCTTTGCTTGATGTTCATTGTATTGAACGATAAGCGGATGGTAGCCTGCAAATGCTGTTTTTGCGATTGCTATTGTCCCTTGAAGCTCTGTGCCCTTGATATAATTTAGCTGTTCCATTATATCTTCGTATTCATAATAATCATTAGGCGAGATTCCTTCAGCGTAGAGGTATTCCCCCTTAAATGGATAGCTACGGATGAATTTCATTTTCTTTTTGTCCAAAGCATCCTTTGAATTACTATATTCCTTGCTGCTATTCAGATCCTTTAAATCATAGATAAATAGTTTTCTATATTCGTTATATGTTCCTCGGTAATTTTTCTCTATATCTTGAAAATAGTCATCAATCTTCTGTTGCCTTTCTTTGATGATTTTTGCCTTTACATAGTCATCACTTGCAAAGTTCTGAGTGATATCCTTTAGTTTTTTGTCTCTTTCTGCTATGTAGAGTTTGGCTGCTTCCTTATTGTTCTCAGCCTGTAAATGATTAATTGTATCTTCATATTGTGCCTTAATATTAGCCAGTTGCTCATTTAAGTCACCATAGCGATATCGATATTCCTCAATATCCTCATCAGAAATCGTAATCGCCTCTTTTACATCTTCCTTCATCGATGGCTCCGCTTCAAAAAAGCCCAATAAGCTCGTAAATTCATCAAGCTGTGAACGAAATGTATCAGTGTCAAAATAGTCTTTCCCCATATATTGACTACCGTGTAATAAAACAAATAGTACCCCGCTTACACCAAAGGAAAATAAAAAAAGCCAAATGATAAACAGCCAGTTATTTCTCGATTTTGTAGCCAATGCCCCATACCACCTTTAAAAATCTTGGATTTTTTGGATCAATTTCAATTTTTTCACGAATTTTTCTAATATGTACAGCAACGGTATTTTCCGCGTTATAGCCTGGCTCCTTCCAGACCTTTTCATAAATATCCTGAATGGAAAAAACGCGGCCAGCATGGGTCATGAGCAATTCGACTATTTTGTATTCAATCGGCGTTAATCTCACAGTTTCCCCGTTTATCGCTACCTCTTTTGCTTCCTGATTCAATGTAAGGCCATGTAAATCAATGACCTTTTCACTGCCTTCATACGTTCCTAATGTCACATACCTGCGCAGCTGTGATTTCACTCGAGCAATCAGCTCTAGTGGATTAAATGGTTTCGTCACATAATCATCTGCTCCAACTTGAAGGCCGAGGATTTTATCTGTATCCTCACTTTTAGCGCTTAACATAATAATCGGGATATTTTTTTGTTCACGAATTTTAAAGGTTGTCTTAATTCCATCAAGCCGCGGCATCATGATGTCTAGAATAATGAGGTGGATTTCCTCTTCATCTAGCTTCTCAATCGCTTCCATTCCATCCCTTGCTTGAATTACCCGAATTCCTTCATTCGATAAATATATTTCAATTGCATCACGGATTTCTTTTTCATCATCTACAACTAACACATTCAACTGCTTCATTTCACTCACACTCCCTTCTTTCAATATACCACTGATGCTTTTGAATTCATTTACATGTTACAAGACAAATCTTAATATTCCCTACGCAAAAATCTTAACAATTTCTTAAGATGTGAAGGTTATGTAAAAATCCAGAATATTTAATTTCCTAGGACATATTTTTAGTAAAATAAATACGTATGATTGACTGAGGGAGGAAGGGAATGGGGAATTTTACAAAGGAGGAAAAGAGCTGGGTTTTCTATGATTGGGCAAATTCTGCTTATTCTATCATTATTACGACAGCTGTGTTTCCACTCTTTTATAAGGCTTCTGCTACAGATGCTGGTGTTAGCGCTGCTGATTCAACCGCCTACCTAGGCTATACAATTGCGATTGCAACCTTTATTTTAGCAATACTCGGACCTATTTTAGGGACGATTGCTGATTACCAGGGATTTAAAAAGAAGTTTTTCACCTTCTTTTTTTCATTAGGGATTATTTTTACTGCTTCACTGGCCTTTATACCGAGTAATCAATGGCTACTTTTATTAATTTGTTATACGATCACCGCAGTAGGCTTTGCTGGAGCTAATGTGTTCTATGATGCTTTTCTTGTTGACGTCACAACAGAGGAACGGATGAATCAAGTCTCTGCTCGCGGCTTCGGTATCGGCTATATCGGAAGTACGATTCCTTTTATCATAAGCATTGCCATTATCATGTTAGCGCAACAGAAAATCATTCCTCTATCAACAACAATGGCTAGCCAACTCGCCTTTCTCCTTACAGCATTATGGTGGGGATTATTTACGATTCCCCTATTCCGAAATGTTAGGCAGCGCTATTATATCAAGCGTGAACCGAAACCGGTGATGAATAGCTTTAAACGTCTTCATCATACCTTTAAAAATATTCGCCAATACCGCGCACTGTTTTTATTTTTAATCGCTTATTTCTTCTATATTGATGGTGTTGGAACGATTATTACGATGTCTACAGCCTATGGAACAGATTTAGGAATTAGCGCTACTAATCTGCTTATTATTCTATTCGTTACACAAGTTGTCGCTGCCCCCTTTGCTATGATTTACGGGAAGCTGGCCACCAAATTTTCAGCAAAAAAAATGCTCTATGTCGGGATTTCGATTTATATCATTGTATGTATATACGCCTATTTCTTAGAGACAACCCTCGACTTTTGGATTTTAGCTATGCTTGTCGCAACCTCTCAAGGTGGCATTCAAGCGTTAAGCCGCTCTTATTTTGCTACGCTTGTTCCAAAGGAAAAGGCCAATGAATTTTTCGGCTTTTATAATATTTTCGGAAAGTTTGCCTCCATTTCAGGACCACTTTTAGTCGGAGTAACCGCGCAAGTTACCGGAAGCTCTTCAAGTGGTGTGTTCAGTCTCATTATTCTATTCATCATTGGAATCCTACTTCTATCCCGTGTTCCTGAACCAAAAAAAGTAGAGCTATCGGTATCTCACGATGTAAAAACGGAAAAGCCTTAAAATAGTAAATAGATAAAGAGGCTACCACTTGGCAGCCTCTTTATTTGTTCACAATCTATAAATCTCATTAGGAAACATGACTAGAACTTCAATCTTTTAATCTATTTATAAGATATTTCAACGGAATAACCGAGATTACTAAAGAATTCTTTAAGCACTTTTTCTGCGCTTTCCTCTGCTGTTTGTAAGAGGCCTATATCAATGGCTTCCTCTTTGACCTTCTCTTGTGCCTTTGCAGCAAGATCAAAGCCTTCATCCCATTTTACATCCCCACGCAATAAACCTTCATCTGAAAATGTACGTACCTTATCCATTTGAATGGCAGGATCTTGAATAAGTTTTGCTGGCGGCAAGACAAGTTCTAACTTTTTCGCTTCTTCATCTATTTTCACATCATCTGAAGAAACCTGCTTAAGGTCGACACCAGCCATAACCGTCGCGGGTACAATTAACAATGTCTCCCGTTTCGTACCCGGAAGATCCACCCCAATCTCTTTCCCGAATAGCTTATTATCCTCTTGTTCAATGATTACTTTTACATAAGCTTCTGCTGTAGCAAGGGTTGCTAATTCCTGTACCTGTTCCACAAAAGTTGTACTTTCCTTCTTAAATGTACTTTCTGAAAATAACCAGAACCCAGTAGATAGAACACAAACAACAAGGAGGGCAATAGCTATAATTTTGATACCCCAAACTTTAAAAATAAACGTAAATAAGGTACCAAAAAGATTCGGCACTTTTCTCTTATGTCCAAGGGTGGCCGTTGCAGCACGTTCTTCCTCCCCCTCTTTTAGCTCCTTCAACGCGCTCTCTAACTGTGATAAGGCTTGATCCTTCTTCCCCATATGTGTTTTCGCTCCTAACACCTAAACCTTTCTTATCTACTACTTATAGTGAAAATAAGAAAGACCATTATTTCTTAAAATCTTTATCTACTATAACATGAAGAGATAACCTAGTTATAAATAAATACAAACAAGCACATTATTCCAGTTAGAGGTATAAGTGAATCCACCTAAAACCTGGAATAATATGCTTTAATTTGTTTCTCAATCAATTAAAAATCTTCCAATACTACTGTAATTATGATGCTCCCATATTCTCTAGCATCATCTTCGCATCCCTATTCAATAAAGAAAACACATTTGGTCTTTGAAGTAACTCAATTAGGCTTGTGTGTTTTTAATTTGCTTACTTCTTAACTGTCCACACGCCGCATCAATATCTGTCCCATGTTCTTGGCGAATCTTACAGTTTACGCCTCTCTTTTTTAACGTATCATAGAACTGCAGCATCGATTCTTTCTCACTTCGTTGATATTGACTATGTTCATCGACAGGATTGTATGGAATTAAATTTACATACAGTTGGTGTTTCATGTTATGAAGAAGATCAGCCAATTGCTCCGCTTCTTCCTTATGATCATTTACATCCTTTAACAAAATATATTCGATTGTTAATCTGCGGTTTGTTTTTTCTAAATAATACTCCAGAGACTCCATTAATTTTTCAATCGGAATGGCACGATTTATTTTCATAATCCGAGTTCGTAGCTCATTATTAGGTGCATGCAAGGATATAGCTAGATTTACCGGTATTTTAGTATCCGCAAATTCATAAATCTTGTTTGCAAGTCCACTTGTCGATACCGTAATTCGTTTAGCCGCAATGGCGAGCCCTTTATGATCCATGATTACCCCTAAAAAGTCTAACAGATTCTCAAAATTATCAAATGGTTCACCAATCCCCATCACAACCACATTAGTTACGCTATCTCCTTTTCCTATCTGATCCAAATGTAGCTGAACATTCATAATTTGTTCTACAATTTCTCCACTGGATAAATCGCGGCTTTTTGCGAGTAACCCACTTGCACAAAAACTACAGCCAATATTACAGCCTACTTGCGTTGTGACACAGACGGATATCCCATATTTTTGGCGCATCATTACCGTTTCAATCAAGTTGCCGTCCTGTAATTTGAATAAAAACTTAATCGTTCCATCCGCTGCTTCTTGTTTTATGTGCTCCGTTAATGTCTGAATCGAAAAGTTGTCTTCCAGTAATTGCACACACTCTTGATTTACATCTGTCATATCAGCAAAAGTCGTTACACGCTTCCGATACAGCCAATCCCACACCTGCAATGCTCGAGACTTTTTATGCCCACGATCTATAAGCCACGTTGTCAATTGATCTATTGTTAATCCATAAATGGATGCTTTATTCATGCTTTACCCTCTTTTCATATCTATAAAATTCATCATTATGGTTATTAGCTAACAGAACCTCTATTTTACTGTTCTTGTGCTAAGATTTCTCCTCACCAACTATACCTCAAAATTGAATACGGAACAAATAAGGAGCAGAGATGATTCGTTACTATTTAAATGAAATCCAGCGCCCTAGTCCGTTGCTGGATTTTTTATTTAACCCTCTCTATTCACAATTAGTAAATTATGTTTATTTTTATAAAAAATAACATTTTAAGAGAAAATTGTGATTTAATGAATATATCAATTTTCCAATATTAAACATATCACTTTTATAAAATGGAGGGGGCCAAGGTTGAATAAAAAATTAAAATCAAATTTGATATTATGTTCGATTACTGCATTTACACTCATTTTCTCCACATCTATTCCTTTAGAAAGAACCGATGCAGCAGCCAACAAGATACATTCCACAATGAAGCAAGCAGCTTCTCAACCATTACTTATTTTTAAACGTACACAACCAAACTCAAACTCTATAAAAATTGGTGACCAACTATTAAATAATCAACTTTATGTAAATAGTATATGGCCTGCTTATACACCCAAAAATAAATTGACATGGAAAGAAAACCCCTATCATGATAAAACCTGGACCTTTTATTTTCACAGCTTAGATATGGTTGGATATTTAATGAATGCGTATGAAAAGAGCCCAAAACAAGCCTATTTACAAAAAGCGAAATGGTACATAGAAAGCTGGATGGCTGCCAATCCCTCCCCTACCAATCAAGCAAGTCCTTCCGCTTGGGATGACCATAGTACAGCTAACCGTGTTGTCAATATGATCTACTTTTGGCAGTTTTATAAAGACTCTACTATTTACGATAAAGAATTTGAAAATAAATTAACGAAAATGTTAACACTACATGGAGACTTTTTAGCTGATAATAAACATTATACAGCAGGAAACAACCATGGAATTTTCCAAGATCGCTCTTTAATACAGGTGGCCCTTCTATTTCCCGACATGGAAAACAGCAAATATTGGTATAATAAAGCTATGAACCGTTTACTGGTACATGTTAATCATGATGTTACACCAAGCGGCATTCACAAAGAGCATAGTCCTTCCTACCACATTGTCGTTCTGAATCTATTTAAAGATATTAATAGCTTCATTACTCAATTTGGAATCAAAGAACCAATATTAAGTGAAAAGATTAAAAAAATGGAAGATTATATAGCTCATTTAATTACCCCAAATAGAGTTCTACCTATGCTAGGTGATTCAAACCCAAGTCGATATATCATACATCCGAATAAGGTCACCAGCGACAAACTAAAATTTGTCGTCTCAAAAGGAAAACAAGGAGTAAAACCCGCGAATGATGCCTTTTATCCAGATGGTGAAATGGCTATTTTCCGTAAAATGTGGGATGTTGATACTCCTTTCTATCTTTTATTCACAGCAGCTTACCATTCAAATGCGCATAAACATGCTGATGATTTATCCTTCTTATTATCTTACGGGAAGACAGACTATTTTGTTGATTCTGGAAAATACAACTATAACGAGACGAATGGATATCGCAAATATTTTCGGTCTACGATGGCACACAATACGGTTACCGTAGATGAAAAATCGTATCCCCTAACAAAAGAACAAGTGAATAAATCTCGAATGGATCACTATAAGACAGCCAGTGACTATAGCTATGTAACAGGCAGTCATAACTTATATAAAGGAGTTAAGGTTCAGCGAACGATTATTTACCTCAAAAACACAGACAGCGTCCTTATTCGGGATACGATGGTTTCTGATCAAAAGCATACCTACCGTGAGACCTTCAATATCGGAAAGGATGTACAAGTAAAGAGCACAAACAAGAAAACATTCATTTTAAAAAGTACGCTTGAAAATAAACAGATTGAATTTAAGCATCTAACAAAGGACACTAAATTCACTCAATATCAAGGCTCAACAAAGCCTATTGCAGGTTGGCAATCCCTTAGCTTTAACCAAAAACATCCCATTACTCAGCTTCAATTTACAACGAATCGTACAGAAAAGAGGGAGTATAAGTTTGTGATGAATACAGATTTAAAAAATGGTATTCAAAACTATACAGTAAAAAGCCAACCTAGTTATGACCTATATACGATTGTTTATAAAAATGGAAAACGAGGGAATATCAGAGTAAGTAAATAACTATGTGAAAAAGACGAGAGCTAACTCTCGTCTTTTTACTTATTTAAACCGCTTGTTTATTGTTTAAACTAACATTTCATCAAATCTATTCAATTTTATATTATCCCAATAAAATTCATTCGTTTTTCTGCATTTTTATTCATGTTTTTCTATTCTCTTATAGATTTTACTCTTATTCATCTAAAATTCTATTACTGAAAAGTCCCTAATTTATCAAACAAAATACTATTATCCCTCCTGACCTATTCATAAATTATTTTAGAATAATTCAATCATTCTAAAATAAAAATAGTTATACATAGGAGTATATTTCCACACAATCCCTATGTAAAAATCCGTATCGAATTTGGGCCAATTTCCATGAATTAAAATCGCAAACACTCTCGTCCTTTTGAACAAAATATGTTATCTTAATAAAGTGATAACGCACTAAAGAATACTGATAATTAATTAAAAGGTGGTTTTTTCAACATGAAACGTTTACAACGATTATATTAGCCATAATCGCTGTTTTCGCGGTCCTTTCTGGCTGCTCTAATTCGGAGGAAGACAAAGGATACAAAGGAAGCATTGATCATTGGTATTGATGATAAATTTGCTCCGATGGGGTTCCGGGATGAAAATAATGAAATCGTTGGTTTTGACATTGACTATGCCAAAGCTGCTGCTGAAAAAATGGGAGTAGAAGTTGAATTTCAACCGATCGATTGGAAAACAAAAGAAACTGAACTAAGCAGTGGACGAATTGATCTTATTTGGAATGGATATACCATTACGGATGAACGTAAAGAGAAGGTTCTTTTCACAAAGCCTTATTTAAAAAATGCACAAGTAGTTGTTACTTTGGCTGATTCAAAGATTACTAAACTGGATGATCTTAGCAGGAAAAGTCGTTGGTCTACAATCTCTTTCTTCTGCATCTGATGCCTTGAATAGCAATCCAATTAAATCTAAGATTAAAACGATTACGGAGTACTCCGATAATGTTTTAGCCTTAAGTGACCTAAAAGCAGGTCGTGTGGATGCAGTAGTCATTGATGAAGTTGTCATTGACTATTACATGGCTAAAGAAAAAGATGCATTTAAGAGTACTCGATGAATCTCTTGCTCCTGAAGAATATGGAGTAGGTGTGAAAAAAGGGAATGAAGAACTATTGAACAAGCTTCAAAAAGCACTTGATGAGATGAATGAGGATGGCACTGCCGCTGAAATCTCTAAAAAGTGGTTTGGTGAAGATAAAGTATTAAAATAAGAAAGGCGGGAAGTCCCATAGGTGCTGGACTTCTTAAGCTAGATACCAGTACACATCGAACATGCACACTTTTTTAATCTAAATAAATAAGACAAACAGGATTTCCATAGGAAACCTGTTTTGTTTTTGGAGGAATTCTTTCATGTCCATAGATTATTTAATTTCTATTCTTAAGCCAATGCTAGAAGGGGCACAGATGACTGTCCTCTTATTTTTAATCGCCATTGTCGTATCAATTCCACTAGGCTTCATACTAACATTGGCTGTAAAAAGCAGCTTCAAGCCTCTATCCTGGCTTGCACAAACCTATATTTATTTAATGCGCGGTACACCGCTACTGTTACAACTACTATTTATCTGTTTCGGGCTACCGCTGCTTCCCGTAGTCGGAGAATATTTAGTTCTAGATCGCTTCGTCGCTGCCTGTTTAGGCTTTATTTTAAACTATGCTGCCTATTTTGCCGAAATCTTCCGCGGAGGTCTCTTGGCAATTGATAAAGGCCAATATGAAGCTGCTCAAGTACTAGGCTTAAATAAATGGCAAACTACAACGCGGGTTATCTTGCCGCAAATGTTCCGTATCGCACTTCCTGCTGTTTCTAACGAATCGGTGACACTAGTTAAAGATACGGCACTGCTCTATGCCGTAGCCGTACCGGAATTATTACACTTTGCACAGACAGCTGTAAATCGTGATTTTACAATCGTACCTTTCTTCTTAGCTGGTATTATTTATTTACTGATTACACTTATATTAACATTGCTCTTTAAATGGCTTGAAAAACGGTTCAGATTTGAATAAAAGGGAGTGGTGAATATGGCAATCATTGAAGTATCTAACCTAAAAAAATCATATGGTAGTCTAGAGGTATTAAAACAAATTACTTTTGATGTCAATAAAAATGATGTAGTGGCAGTAATTGGTCCCTCCGGATCTGGGAAAAGCACAATGCTCCGAGGTCTAGTCCATCTTGAAGAAATAAACGGCGGAAGCATTTGTATAGCTGGAGATTATCTAGTGAAGGATGGAATCTATTCAAGACCGCAGGAGATAAAACAAATTACCGCCAAAATGGGAATGGTCTTTCAACATTTTAATCTCTTCCCGCATCTTACAGTCAAAGAAAATTTAGAGCTTGCTCCTAAAATGAGAAAAAAGGAATCAAATAAAGAAGTCGAGACAACGAAGCATAGAACTCCTAGAAAAAGTCGGTCTTTCTAATCGGCATGACCGCTTACCCGACCATGCTATCAGGCGGTCAAAAACAAAGGGTCGCCATTGCTCGCGCACTTATGCTCAATCCTGAAATTCTGCTGTTTGATGAACCTACTTCTGCCTTGGATCCTGAATTAACTGGTGAAGTACTGCAGGTAATGAAAAATTTAGCCGAAGAGCAGATGACGATGATTGTTGTTACACATGAGATGGGCTTTGCCAAAGAAGTGGCCAATCGAGTCATGTTCATGGACAACGGGGAAATTGTTGAATCTGGTCATCCAGACGATTTATTTACAAACCCTCAGGTAGATCGAACAAAAGCCTTCTTAAACCACAGTTTGAAATAATACAAGAAAAGCGGAAGGCTTCTTGAGCTAGACATCAGTACGTATTGAAAATTTTCTAAAAAAAGAAGCATTTCGCATGATGCTTCTTTTTTTCAGCTTTATTATATGACGCTGTCAGTTGTTCATCATTTATCGCGAAAAATTGTATCTGCTTTAATTAACCAGTGCATAAGAAACAAGGGTTGGACGTTTACCATTATAGAAAACTACTTCTACATTTTTACCTGACATGTTTTCATAGTCACTTGCCGTTCCGTAGGCCACTTGCAGAACGGTTGGTTTTCCATTAATCAGGAACTCCACTGAAAAATGATCGGCTGCTCCAACAACAGTGGCATCTGCTTTAATAAAATTCTTTTGTTTAATAATTAACTTTTGTCCGATAAGTACAGCGTTAGTAGACATCCGATTATATGCCTTAATTGTATCAATCGAAGTATTAAATTGCCTCGCTATCTCTCCCAAACTTTCCCCTGGTGCTACAGTATAAATAGCATATGTTACTTTTTCTGAGCGATTTTTTGTAGCCTGTTTTTTAGCCTTATGTACTTCCACTAATGGAATCTCTAATTTCTGCCCCACGTTTATCATTTCTGATGTTAATTCATTAGCCTTCTGAATTTGCTCCACACTTACATTGTACTGCTTAGCTAATCGAGATAGTGTATCTCCCGGTACCACTGTATAGTCACTACTAGTTTCCGCTTTAGTATGATTTAGCCCTTTCTGTACGGGGTTTATTTCCCTTTTCTTATTACTTAAGTGCTCTGAATGGGTTTCTTCCAGTGAAGGTACCTCTAGAGTTTGCCCTATCTTAATAAGGTTTGATGATAACCCATTAGCTTCTTGAATTTGTTTAACACTTACATTATATTTTTTAGCTAACGAAAACAGAGTATCTCCTTTTTGAACAATATATGTATCACTACAAGCCGCGGCCTTTCCTAAATTTGTATGTAACATTACACTTGTAGCTACAGTACCTGCTAACGCATACCCTAGAACTTTTCTCTTCCGATCTTTATTCATTTTTGCTCTTTCACCCATAATGCGTTCTTTCCGTGTCAATATCACACTATCCATCAATAACCCTCTAATCTGTAGTAAGTTTGTCTATATTAAATATGTAAATTTTCCAACAAATTGTCTGCCTCTAATACTAATAAACTATTCCTGATAAATCATGGTTATAAGGTATTGTTTAAAACCCTCCTATATTCCTGTATTTTTTTTACTAACCATAAAAATTAAGCAGACTAATTCATTTCTCACAAGTCTAAGGTCCTTCACAGATAAAATCTATTATGTACCATCCTATCTCTCACTCCTTCCTTAAAGATTCATGGATTTTTTCAAATAAAGAGTTTCTGCATATAACTCAGAACCAACTTGAGGCATTTCTTATATACGTTTCTTTTATTCCGAAACGGTAATGGAACTATAAAAAATAGCACAAAAAAACACCTAAAAATCTTTATATAAGATAATTAGGTGCTTTTTATATGATATTACTATTTAATTTCTTGTGTAGGATGCTAATGATGATTCATGCCTTACATCGTTGATTTACTATGTATAGGATGTTCAAACATTAAGCATTCACTAATCTTACATGTATAATCCGCCGTTAATGTTTAACTGTTGACCTGTAATATATTCACCATCTTGGCATAAGAACACAACTCCACGTGCGATTTCGTTTGGTTTTCCTAAACGACGTTGTGGAACTTTAGAAATAACGCCTTCAAGAACTTTTTCAGGCATTGCTGCAACCATCTCTGTTCCAATGAATCCTGGGCAAATTGCATTAACTGTTACACCACTTTTAGCAAGTTCAAGTGCAAGAGATTTTGTATAACCAATCATCCCTGCTTTTGCTGCAGCATAGTTTGTTTGTCCAAATCCACCAGCTTGTCCAATAATTGAAGAAATGTTAATGATACGTCCTGCAGTTGATTCAGAAATGTGAGGTAGAGCTGCAGAAGTTGTATTGTAAACACTATTTAAGTTAACATCAATTACTTTTCTCCAGTCTTCTTCGCTAAGTTTCTTGAACGTGCTGTCTCTTGTGATACCTGCATTATTTACTAGGATATCTACTCCGCCAAATTTATTAACAGCTTCTGTTACCAATTTAGCTGCATCTTGATTATTTGAAACGTCTGCTTGTACAGCATAAGCTTCTCCACCAAGTTCAGTAATCTGTGCTACCACTTTATCAGCTTGTTCTTTTTGGCTATTGTAGTTGATTACGATTTTTACACCTTGCTTAGCTAATTCTAAAGAAATCTCAGCACCGATTCCTCTGCTTCCACCTGTTACGATTGCTACTTTGTTTTTTAATTCTGTTGTCATTTCTCTACACTCCCCTATTTTAGTATATTTTTATGTTTATTAGATAAATAGATTAGTTGTTGTTTTATGCTTTTTCTACAATTGTTGCTACACCTTGTCCGCCACCAATACATAATGTAGCTAAACCATAGCGAGCGTCACTTTTCTTCATTTCGTGAATTAAACTTACAAGAATTCTTGTTCCGCTAGCACCAATTGGGTGACCAAGTGCAATAGCACCGCCATTTACATTTAATATTTCTTTATTAAAATGAAGTTCACGATCAACAGCAATAGATTGAGCTGCAAATGCTTCGTTTGCTTCAATTAAATTGATATCTTCTAATGATACAGAAGCTTTTTCAAGCGCCTTTTTAACAGCTGGAACAGGACCGATACCCATAATGCTTGGATCTACACCTGCACTTGCATTCGCTTTAATTGTTACTAATGGCTCAATGCCTAATTCTTCTGCTTTTTTACGGCTCATAACAACAACTGCTGCAGCACCGTCATTGATTCCAGAAGCATTACCAGCTGTAACTGATCCATCCTTTTTAAATGCTGGACGAAGTTTCGCTAAGTCTGCTGCTGTAGTTCCGAATTTAGGGAACTCATCTTGGCTAAATACAGTAACTTGTCCTTTGCGGCCAGGTACTTCAACAGGAACAATTTCATCAGCAAAGCGATTTGATTCGATTGCAGCTTGAGCCTTTTGTTGGCTTGCAGCAGAAAGCTCATCTTGTTCTTCGCGTGAAATTTCATATTTGTCAGCAAGATTTTCAGCTGTAACTCCCATATGGTAGTTGTTCTCAGCGCACCATAATCCATCGTTAATCATGCTGTCTACGATTTTTTGATCGCCCATTTTATATCCATTACGAGAATCTTTTAATAAATGAGGAGCTTGGCTCATATTTTCCATTCCGCCTGCTACCACTACTTCTGCATCTCCTGCAAGAATAGCTTGTGTTGCGAAGTGAATTGCTTTTAAACCAGATCCACATACTTTATTGATTGTGATAGCAGATACCTCTTGAGGTAGACCTGCAGCAAGTGCAGCTTGTCTTGCTGGGTTTTGTCCAAGTCCTGCTTGTAAAACATTACCCATGATAACTTCATCTACTTGATTATGATCAATTCCAGCTTTATTAAGAGCTTCTTTGATTACAGTTGCCCCTAATTGGACTGCCGAAACATTTTTTAATCCCCCTAGAAAACTTCCAATTGCTGTTCTTACAGCACTTACGATAACAACTTCATTCTGTGCCAAAATTATTTCCCCCTAACATTTTGATTATTCTGAAGATTCTCCTACATAATAATACAATTGTTTAGAGTTTACATGCTAAATCATTCGACAAATTCTGATTTATACAGGGTTTCAACGCTCATTTTTTTAAAATTGTAACAAACATTCCTTTTAAAAAATGCATGACTTTACCTGTTAGTTATCAGCTTCAAAGTCAAAAGAATTAGGTAAAATAGTAAAATAATTATGTTTTTTACAATTTTTATACTAAAGATAAAATGTAAAAAAATAGGGTATTTTCTCGTAAAAAGCCTTGGAAAAAACAGGAGAAATATGTCGAAAAGTTTTTGAGAAAGAAAATTTCGCCTCTAGCAAATATGACAAAACAGTGAATTTTACTATTCCAGATATTGCAAAAAGAAATGATGATATAGTATTATTAATCTTTATATGCTTCTTAAGGAAATACACAAAAAATGGATTTCCTAGTTTTGAATCCTCAAGAAAATCATATATTGCGAAGGTCAATTTGGTTCCATGGATGGAAAGACTGCCAATGGATTAACGCGAACTAGGAAGTGTCTTTCTCGTATAACTGTAAAAACCCTTTAACAACAGTCAAGAGATTTCTAATTTCATGAGCAACAGCAGCTGCTAGTTGTCCAGTTGTCTTCAAACGTTCTGATTGTTGTTTTTGTTCATAATATGATTGTTGTTTTTTTATACGTCCATGAGATAAATAAAAAATGAAATAGATAATTACTTGACTCTCTATAAAGTTAATAATATTTCCTATATTAACAATTAAAAAAGGCCTAGGAGTCTTGTATTCCTAGGCCTTGATTATAAGCCCATTACAGCTATCTAATTATAGACAGAAACGGTAAAGGCTATATCCATGCTTTTGTCTTAATCATCATCCCAAGCCTCATCCACAATATTAGCAAGAACCCTGTTGCTATCCGTTTGGATTTTGGAATTCAATCCTATTTTTGAGTAATTATAAGGAATATGAAACATATCCTGGAGTCTCTCTCGTGATAAAAAGCGGGTAGGAATAAGAATGGAGATATCTTCAGGCAACACCGGCCTATTTGTTGCCATACAAAATCCATAGTCATCTTCATATTCAACAATGACATCAAAGTGATAAGGCAATACATAAAATCCTGCTGCCACCAAGGTTGACTGAACAGTCCAAAGGTACTCCGGTATCTTAGCTAACGAGGGACAAGAAATGTTAATCACTCCACCTGGTTCTAGCCGTTCCTTCAGAAGCTTAAAAAATTCCCAACTGAAAAGGCGACTGAGTGCAGGACATTCCTCACTTGGCTCGGGAATGTCCACGAAGATGGCATCCCATTTTTCAGAGGTATTTTCAATGAATGCCCGTCCATCCTCCACCACAGTACGTACTTTAGGGTGATTTAAGGCTCCTTCATTAAATTTGACAAGAGCTTCTAAATTTTTACCGAAATCCACCATCATTGCGTCTGCGTCAACCGTCGTTATTTCCTTCACCTCAGGATAGCGCAATACCTCTCTTGTTGTAATTCCCCCACCGCCGCCAATGATAAGAATTCGATCTCTTTTGCAGGCAATTGCCATCGGCACGTGGATTAACGCTTCAGCATACATATCCTCGTCCTCAGTTGTGCCAACCATTACATCTCCATTGCCATAGAGCAGCATTTGTTCTTCATGTTCAACTAGAGCAATTCGCTGGACAGGCGTATTAATCTTGGAAATAATTCGGTAATCGCCATCAGGCTCCTCTTCTTCCGATACATAGTCTCGAATAGAACCGGCACCCCAATAACGCCAATAGAGCCAGCCTAGCGTTTCAACGAGAAGCACAAGGCCAGCACCTATGGCAATCCAATATAGTTGGCTTACACCAATCATTTTCTTTAGCCTCCTTCTCCCTACATGAAATTATGTTATGTATTCTTAGTAGGAAATGACAGAGGCAATCATCTTTTTTTCGGTAATTTTACACATTCATATAAAAAGTAGCACTCTACAGCTCCTACTTTATTACCTCTTAATGCAAAAAAGAATACAGTTTCTCTCTGTATCTTTACTTTGCTTGCTTCTCTACAACTATATAGGCTTGCTTTGGATGGTTGATTTGATCTGGATATTTCAGCCTTAATTCCCCTTTATTTAATAGCTTCGCTAAATAATTATTTCTTAATCCATCAGGTGTTCTTTCTAAAAAGTGGGCTAGTTCTTTTAACATTAATGACTTTTGAGTACAAAGTCCTACAATCAGTTCTTCCATTATACTCGGTGATAAACGTTTTTTTCTTCTGGCAAGCTCTGATATTTCCCATAATTTCCCTTCTATTTCCTTTGGAGAAGATTCGCCTTCCTCTTCCTCTCTGGATTCATTTGTCGAGTGATTTACCGTTATATTCGTTTTTTCCTGATGGATTACAGGTATTCCACTATTATCGAAGTTAGAAGCATGATTAAGTTGATCGTTCCCTTTATTATCGGACTTACCGACGCTATTATAGGAGTTAGACTCGTTAATATAGGAGTAAACCTCTCTATTATAGGAGTTACCCTCTTTATTTACGGAGTTCTCCGAATTAGAAAATTTATCCATATGTAACTCATTTTCTTTGGGAAATAAAAAAAGACCACTTTCTGATATTTTTTCAGAAGGTTGTTCTAGATTTACATGTAACGTGAGAATCGTCCGTTCCGACTCTGAATCTTGAATCAGATCAAACGTATCATCCCCATAGCTTCTCCATATTGTTTCAATCCCCTTTAATCCAGAGCCAGTCCGTTTACAAAGGCCAATTAAAATAAACATTTTAAAGAGGTTAGGATTACGAAGATTACTTATATTTCCTTCTAACGCATGTTCTACTGATACGCGAAAAAGTCCAGGATTGGAAAACAGAAATAAATACTTTTCCTTTTTAATTACAATACCGCCGTCCCCTTGATAGTCAGAGTGAACTAAAGCGTTTAGACCAATTCTCATTTATTACTTACCCTAAGCTTTCTCGATATTCAAGAAAATACTGTGGCACTACCTCTGTAATAATTCGTTCCTCACTAAACATTAATAAACCAGCAAGCGTCAAGCCTTCCTTATTTGTATTCCGTACCTTTCCCCATGCACCAATTCTATATAAAAACTCCTTCATTTCTAGTCCATTCCAAGGATGATTTGGTTTAATAGCAGAAAATTTTTCCCGGTACTTTTTAATAGACTCAAAATTTAATTCATTTATACCCTGACCACTCCCACGGCTAAAGCCGATGGGGTTCTTTCTCACAAACATCCCACTTACCACCTTCCATCAGAAGAGGCAGAGGTCGAACTTTTAGTGAGCAACTCTTGAGAGAAGAACACTCTTTCAAGAGGGCAAGGTCGGTGCCTACTACGCCACTCTGCTGGCGATACTTTTTCCTTTTTTCGGTTGATCGTTGGGATGTTTCGTTTGTTGTCTTTGTTCCTCAGACAAAAAACGTTTATACCACACCGGTTGCTTATAGACCACCGAACAAAGGGACTGGATGCCCATCGCGTATTTTTTGCGAGCAATATTTTGCGCTCCATTTACATCCCGATGGATTTCTGTTTTATGAACAGAACACATGAATTTTCGTCCCTTAGCTTGATGCCTTCCCCCGCAAAATGGACAGTCTTGGGACGTATAGCTTTCTTCTGTTTCTTCCACGATGATGCCTTTTAATTTGGCTTTATACGTTAATTTTTGTTTCACTTTTCCTTGATTCCAGAGAGATAGTTGTTGTCTTCTTACTCTGTTATTCTTTTGTTTCTTTTGTTTCTTTTTCTTTGTCTCTTTTTCAATTCCAGATACATTTCCTATCACGAAATTCGTGACGTTTTCTTCTTCTAAAAACAAGACCACTTCTTTTGTCGTTTTATGTTCGAGCGCTTCGAGTCGATTTTTGCTCGTTTGACGAATACGATGTTTGGCTTGTTTATACTTTTTCCATTGACGGGATCCTTTTTTACAACGAGACATTTTCTTGCTTAAATCGGCCAATGCCTTTGCACGAAATTGCGAGATACTGCGCATCGCACGTCCTGATACAACTAATGCTTTGTCCTCGGTTGCCACCGTGACCGCATGAATTTCTCCTAAATCGCCACCTGCTACTTTAAAACAATAAGAAGAAAGATCTTTTTCGGGAACTTCAACGGAATAACAAAACCAATAGGCTCCGTTTCTCCACACGATTTCCGCATAATTACACCTGTCTAAGTTTTCTTCTGAGCGATTTGGAATCACCACTGCTCCGTTTTTCTTCAGAACCTTCTCGTTCCAATTTTTCTTTTTCTTTTTGGTTAACAGGTCGGACAGCTGAAATCCATATTCTGCTTTTTTAATCGTGATAGTGTCTATTGAAATATCCATAGAAGCTTTTTTCAGCGGGATGCAATAATAGAATTTTTTTCGCCACGGATATTTTGCCTTTTTATCCGTTTTTCGCAGTTGTTTAATGGTTTCCCGATTCGCATCATATTTGTCCGCAATCGATTGAACCGTTTGAGAATGAAGGTTGTAGGTTTGTTTTCGAATCGCTTGAATCTCCGTTTTACTGAGCCACTTTTTACAAGTGAAATAATAAGATGTGGCCTCCCGAACGATATCATTCCAAACCGATGCAGCTTCACGTTGCATCATTCTCAATTGTTGGTATAGACTTGGATCATAAGGAATTTGAAATGAGTGCGTCACAAACATATTTATTTTCCTCCCTTCTCCTCTTGATATGTTCATTGTATCAGAACATACGTTCCTTAACCAAGAATCTACTTTGGAAAAATAAAAAAATCGAACCATTGACGTGCCATAAGACACGCCTAGTTCGACCTCACTCTCATCCCATCTCTAAAGAGGGTGCTGTCACACCGTAGTGGGCTTTCCCGTTCGGAAAGTCTGTAATGTTCCAAAATTAAATTATCCTGTGGAAGGGATGAATAATCAGGTGGATGATGATTTGTATTCACATTCAATCTCCCTCTTATACTCAATTTATTTATATTTTATCATTTTTTATTTAATCCTTCTCCTGGTATATGTAACATGTAAGATTTGCCACTGTGCTGATTTCCAAAAAAGAAGAAACAAAATCCGGGAAATAAATTATATTGATATATAAAATACAAAAGCTATCTTTTTGATACAGCATGGATTCCATTATTTCACTCCGCTATCCTTTTACTAATTTGGATGATCAACAGGAATATCTGTTACACTCATTCATTAAAACGTTGTTCCACTGTAATAATGAAGATATATGGAGCCTTAAGGAGTAATGAACACATCTCCCAATTAAAACCCAAAAAGTTCCTATGACGAAACGAAATACTGATATAATACAGATTAGTAAATTTTTTATAAAACGATAGGTAATAAGAAGCGTTTAAAAAGGGGTACTTACATGTTGGAATTATTGATTACGATGCTAGAACGACTTGGAATCATTGTAACCATTGCATTTATTTTAACGAGATTTAAATTTTTTAGAGACATGTTTTATCAGGATCAACTTAATCGTCAGCAGCAAGTTACAGCCATTCTCTTCTTTGGTTTTTTCGGCATCATTGGTACGTATACCGGATTAAGTCTTAGTACAGAGAGCCTACAATTTGACCGTTGGACTTCCAATCTTACCACCGATGAGGCCATTGCCAATTCACGAGTCATTGGTGTCGTATTAGGGGGACTTCTCGGAGGATATAAAGTCGGGATTGGTGCAGGGCTTATCGCTGGTCTTCATCGTTTTACATTAGGTGGATTTACCGCTATTTCCTGCGGATTGGCTACAATCATTGCAGGTCTGCTTTCAAGTTTATTCCATAGGAAAAATAAGCATATAAAACTGAAGTCTGCCTTCTTAATTGGTGCATTAGCTGAAACGATACAAATGCTCGTTATTTTACTGATCGCTCGACCCTTCGAACAAGCTTGGGCATTGATTGAAATCATCGGAATCCCAATGATCTTGGCTAACGGCATGGGAAGCGCTCTGTTTCTCTTGATTATTAAAAGTGTAATTAATGAGGAGGAAAAGGCTGGTGCCATGCAGGCTCAAAAAACACTGCGTATTGCTAATCAGACTCTTGCTCATCTGCGAAATGGACTCAATGCCCATTCTGCTACAGCAGTCTGTCACATTATCCATAATGAAATAGAAACAAGTGCCGTCGCGATTACGAACTTAACAAAAATTCTCGCTCATGTTGGTCTCGGATCTGACCATCATCGTCCTGAAAGTCCAATCCAAACTCAAATCACCTTAGATGCCATCAGACATGGGGAAATCATCATTGCCAATCAACGTTCCATTCATTGTCGGGTAGAAGCCTGTCCTCTTGGCGCAGCGGTTATCGCCCCATTAAAGCAACGAGGTAAAACAATTGGCACCTTAAAATTTTACTTTCGCTCTGAAAAGGAAATTACAAATGTGGTCATAGAGTTGATTACTGGACTAAGTTCAATGATGAGTAATCAGCTTGAAATTTCTGAGACGGATAAAGCCTATCAGCTTGCTAAGGAATCAGAGATAAAAGCATTACAAGCGCAAATTAGTCCACACTTTCTGTTTAATACATTGAATACGATTGTTTCGCTTATTCGCATTGACCCTTCAAAAGCCAGAAAACTGCTTGTCTCTCTATCACATTTTTTGCGGCAAAATCTGACTGCGACGACACACAGCATGATTTTACTTGAGCAGGAACTAAAGCATGTAAAAGCATATTTATCAATTGAAGAGACACGGTTTGTGGATAGATTAGAGGTTTTATATGATATTGATGAGAGCGCTCTTTTACAAAGTATTCCACCACTTACCCTTCAGCCTCTCGTTGAAAATTCGATTAAACATGGCTTTAAAAATAAGGAAAGCAATTGTATTTTGCATATTATCATTCAAAAGACAGATAACTCTATTTATATAAAGGTGACAGACAATGGACAAGGCATGGAGCAGGAGCGAGCTCAAGAAATTGGAACAGCCCCCATCGATTCTGAGAAAGGGAGCGGCCTTGCTATTTATAATGTGAACCGCAGGCTAACCATGATGTTCGGAGACTCTGCCGCGCTAAACATAAAAAGTGAACTTACTAAAGGGACAGAAATTTCTTTTTCAATTCCCTATGAAATGGAGGTAAAATCTATTGGAACTATCCATTAAAACCTTAATTGTTGATGATGAATTGTATAGCCGAGATGAGCTAAAGCATTTATTAAAGGCATTTCCAGCTATCGAAATTGTTGGTGAAGCCGAATCTGGCGAAGCAGCGATTATGAAGTCTCTTCAGCTGCAACCTGATGTGGTCTTTTTAGATGTAGAGATGCCACGAATGGGCGGAATGGAAGCAGCTAAATCCCTAATGGAACTCAAAAAAGCACCATTAATTGTCTTTGCAACAGCCTATCCACAATTTGCGGCTGAAGCATTCCGTTACGATGCTGTTGATTATTTGCTAAAGCCTTATGACGAAGATCAATTAAAGGAAACAATCGAGCGGATTGAGAAAAAGTTTAATAGATATCAAGAAAGTGATATAGCTAAATCAGCTGGAAAGCTTGCTGTTGAAGTAGATGGAGAAATTTTTTATCTGGAACCAAAAGACATCTTGTACATGTTCCGGGATGATAAGCTAACAAAAATCATCGCAAAAACGGGGGAATTTGAAACGAAAACACCGCTCAAGGATTTGGAAAGTAGGCTTAGTAGTTTCAATTTTTTCCGAATCCATAAAAGCTATCTGGTTAACCTGGAACATATTAAAAGACTAACTCCTTGGTTTAATGGAGCTTATCAGCTACAAATTGAAGGAAGAGAGGAAATGCTATCTGTTAGTCGAAATTATGTGAAGACTTTAAGAATGCGATTAGAAATTTAATCGCATCTTAATCCCCTTTTTTAACATGATAATCTGAATTTCCAACCTGTTAATCTCAAATTCCCCTTCTCAAGCTTTTTATCTATTATAATCATTTGTAAACGCATACATTTTTTTTGAAAAGGGGGAAAATTCATGTATACATTTATAGGCGGTATTATTCTTTTAATTATTGGCTATTTCACATATGGGAAATTCATTGAAAAAATGTTTGGCGTAAAAGAAGATCGGGCCACTCCTGCTTATGTTAATAGCGATGGCGTTGACTATGTGCCAATGAGCACATCTAAGAATTCCTTGATTCAGCTATTAAATATCGCCGGGACAGGACCTATCTTTGGTCCCATTATGGGAGCGCTTTACGGACCGGTTGCCTTTATCTGGATTGTGATTGGCTGTATTTTTGCAGGAGCTGTTCATGATTATTTAACAGGGATGATTTCCATTCGTAACCGTGGGGCTCATTTGCCTGAGCTTGCAAGTAAGTTTTTAGGAAAAGTGATGAAACACGTTGTGAATGCCTTTGCTGTCCTTCTTCTTTTATTAGTAGGTACCGTATTTGTTACGACACCAGCCAGTCTTCTTCATGCCTTGATGAATGGCAAAATCGCATTAGGCGTTATCATTGCTGCTATTTTCATTTATTATATTTTAGCTACACTATTACCAGTTGATAAAATCATCGGAAGCTTATATCCTTATTTCGGAGCATTACTAGTTATTAGTACTCTTGGTGTCGGTATTGGATTAGTCTTTACAGGAGCACCAATTCCTGAACTTTCTTTATCTAATTTCCATCCTGATAACGCGCCAATTTTCCCATTGATCTTTTTCACGATTACGTGTGGGGCTCTTTCAGGATTCCATGCTACACAAACACCTATCATTTCACGTACAACACAAAATGAAAAACAAGGACGGAAAATTTTCTACGGAATGATGATTGCTGAAGGAATCATCGCAATGATTTGGGCAGCTGCATCAATGAGCTTATTTAACGGTTATAATGGATTAAATGAAGTTCTTGCAGCAGGCGGACCAGGAGCAGTTGTTAGTGAAGTTTCTATCACGATGCTGGGAGCTATTGGTGGTACGCTTGCAGTGCTTGGTGTCGTTATCTTACCAATTACTTCTGGGGATACTGCTTTCCGAAGTGCACGTATGATTATTGCAGAGTACCTTAACATCGCCCAAAAGAAATTTTCAAGCCGCTTATGGATTGCTGTACCGTTATTCGTGATTTCAATCGTGCTTACTCGTATCGACTTTAACCTTTTATGGAGATACTTTAGCTGGGCCAATCAAGCAACAGCTGTCATTGCCTTATTCGTCGGCGCAATGTATTTATACATTGCTAAGAAAAACTATTGGATTCCACTTATCCCAGGGTCCTTCATGTTAGTTATGGTCATTACCTATATTTTAAATGCACAAATCGGCTTCCGCTTATCAATGAATATTTCATGGTATGGTGGCATCATTGGAACTGCAGTTCTTCTTATCCTATTCTTCCGAGCTGCTAAAAAAGCTCGGGCAAACAATCTACCACTTGATGAAGATATCTCTGGTTGGAATAAGGTTGCCTCATGAGCTGCTGTAATCCAAATTATCGTAAGATTGTGGCCGAAAAGGAAGAAAGGGTCAACCAAAAGGGCAAGGATTCCCTTCCCCTTTTAGCAAAAATCCTACTCATTACAATAACGGTTGGAGGGCTTACCATTGCTTTCTTCACATAGACAAAAAGTGCATCGAGCCTGATGCACTTTTTATCTGCTTCACATTAAAACAGGACGATTTTTATATTCATTACTTAAAAACGAAGATACCTTTCTCATCAATACTTATTCATACACTTCACCTTTGAAATTATGGCATAAAGTAATACATTTCAAATAACCTAATTAGAATGTAAGCAACATATAAAATTAGTAAGGACCCGTTCTAGTTAGGAGGAAATGATATTGGATCAAAAAAAACATGTAGTAAAGCCCTATTTAATAACACGTAGTTTACAACCTGAAAACCGGGAGACACCTATTCGGTTTGTTGAGACTGATATAATGAATAATCATTTATTTTATAGGAGAAACCACTTTTCTTATCCAACTCTGTCTTACTCCAACTATTTGATTCCAATAAATGGTTCTGTTACAACACCAAAACTACTTTCCATGCAAGAAATCCTGCAGTTTCCATCGAAAACGATTAAAGTAGTCCTCGAATGTTCAGGGAACAAACGTAGTTTATTTGAACCTAAAGTATTTGGGGAGCAATGGGAAAAAGGAGCAATTAGCCAAGGTTCTTGGAAAGGGGTTCCGTTACGAATCCTCCTTGAACTGTCTGGAATGAGAGAAGGGGTAAAAGAAGTTGTTGTGGAAGGATATGATTATGGAAAGAGATCCGATTTAAATAATATTTACACTTATGCTAGGAGTTTACCTATTGACAAGGCCCTTCATCCTGACACCATTATCGCTTATGAATATAATAATCAACCTATTCCCTTCAAACATGGTTACCCATTGAGGTTAATCGTTCCTCAATGGTATGCTATGGCTTCCGTTAAATGGATTAAGCAAATAACTGTTATAGATGATTATTTTACAGGTCCCTTTCAATCTATAGACTATGTTTATTATCCACATAAAGAGAATAATAAAGATGCTCTGCCTGTTACAAAAATAAACATTAATTCACTCATACAAAAACCCTTAGATATGGATGTACTGAATACTGGTAAGCATGTAATTAGAGGAATTGCCTGGACTGGTAAAGGGTATATAACAAAGATAGAAGTCAGTACAGATAATGGACATACATGGTCAAATGTAAAAATCGATTACACTGATGACACTGGTTATGAATGGATTTCTTGGTCTCATGAATGGACCATATTTGAGAAAGGCGAATATACAATTATGTCAAAAGCAACAGATTCATATGGTCGGATTCAGCCAACGATACCCCTTTGGAATAGAAACGGCTATGGATATAATGCTGTAGACAAAATTAAAGTTAAAATAGAATAATAGAAAGCATTCAGAAATTCTGAATGCTTCTTTACTTGATATTTATAAACTATAAGATCTTTAGGTAGCCTTCCTTACCTTCATACTTCAAAGCTTTAAAATTTAACCGATTGGGGGGAATGACCTAGGTAAAATAACTTCAACTATGGTTCCCTCATTTACTTTACTAGAGATCTTTAGTTCACCATGATGCCTTTCAATAATCTTATAGCTTGTCATTAAGCCCAAACCTGTTCCTTTTTCTTTTGTTGTATAAAAAGGTTCACCCAATGTTGGAATCCGATCTTCTGGAATCCCAGAGCCTTGATCAATAAAACAAATAGATACTTTGTCTTTTTCCTTTACTTTTCCCCTTACATCAATTATTCCGCCATTTGGCATGGCTTCAATGGAATTCTTCAAAATATTGATAAATACTTGTTTTAATTGATTTTCTTCACAAACAACCAGCGGAAGATCTGATTCAAATTCTACAAAGATTTGGATATTGTTCATAATGGCTTGCGTATTGATCAAGTCACAACATCTTTTAGTAAATTTCTAATTTCTTTTTCTTTAAATACGACTGCAGTTGGTTTGGCTAATACTAAAAATTCACTCACAATAAGATTAATTCGTTCTAACTCCGATAAGCACCAGATTGAAATGCTCTTCTTCACTTCGATATTTAGATTTGAATAACTGAATAAATCCTTTGATTGAAGTAAGAGGATTTCGAATTTCATGAGCAATCCCCGCAGCCAGTTGCCCTACAAGTGCTAGTTTTTCTGATTTTTGAAGAAGACCTTCCGTTGTCCTCCTTTTTATCGGTAATATCCTTAGCAGTTGTTACTGTGGCTTCTTTCCCCTCATAGATAATGGAACGACTGGAGACTTCAACAAAAATGGGTTTTCCGTCAAAACGTATTAGTTTTTGCTCCACATTATTCGTTGGTTTGTTTTCATCATGAAGCCCTTTCAACCGTTTCTTGCTACTTCTCGATAATGAAGATCAATAATGTCATAAATATATTTACCCAAAATATCCTCTTTGTTTTGAGCGCCAAGTATATCCTGTGCAGCTTGATTTACATAAAGGAGTACATTTTGAGAATGGATGAAAATGGAATCCGGTATCGTTTCAAGTAATTGTTTATAATACTCTTCACTTGTCTTCATTCTCTCCGTATAAAATTTCATTTTGTCATATTGCCTGCCAATAAACAAACCTATAACGACTGCTATAAATAAATGAATCATTTCTCTTTTTAAAAGTTCACCTAACATTAGAAATTGAATAAATTCGATTATAATTGCAATACTGACAAGAGTGATTTGCCCTGTTTTTTTCATAAAAAAATCATATCACAAAAAATAGTACTAACATAACCTAAAATAAGAATTTAGTCAGATCCTACATCTTATTCATTTTCATATATTTATCCAATATTCGGTGTAATATTGCTATTCTGACTTGTTTTATTATAGAAATTTTAAACCTTTTTTCCATCATTATATAATCAAGGTTTGTAATATTATTTTCATTTTTCCTATTGCTATTTTTTTTATATGCTGATAATATGTAGGAGCGTTAATTGGAAGGCTAATATTCAATATATTTGGATCTTTCCAAGCAGATAATTTTGACCACTTCCTTAAAGAAGTTAAGGCCATACGGACAGCCGGGTCAAATGCCGATTGGCAACTTTAGTTGCCTTATTGATTGAGTTAAAAGCTCGAATTTTATAAGTTGGTTACTTTACAACCAGTGCATATGCACATCAACTTGTGAAACGGTCAATAAGAGTAGTAAAAGTAATTATTTGCTATATAGACTCTGATCCTAGTATGATATATTTTGAATATTAAAGAGCTTTCTATCATAGTGTCGAATTTTTATGATAGGCGTCGTATACGTATGACTTTTGCCATAAATATACTTATGCTTTTTTAATATTGATGATTATATCTAAAGCAAGTGTTGTGCGCGATTATGCGTTTTGCACTTGCTTTTTTGTTGTTAAAGATTTCTTTTGAGGAATTATAATATAATCCTTTTCCTACAGACATCCTAAGTAGTAGCTACACCGCTAGTTAGATTATTATGGAATTCCTCTTTGCTTTGAAAAATCTATTTAGTTAGGAGATAAGAGAAATGGGAAAAGCACTTATTATTGGTTGTGGCGGAGTGGCTTCAGTTGCCATCCACAAATGTGTTCAAAACAGTGATGTATTTGAGGAAATTTGTATCGCAAGTCGTACAAAATCCAAATGTGATGCTTTAAAAGAAAAATTAGATGGTGGAAAAACAAAAATTACAACTGCACAAGTTGATGCAAATAATGTTGATGAATTGATTGCTTTAATTGAAGAAGTAAAACCAGACATCGTCATGAACTTAGCTTTGCCATATCAAGATTTAACGATCATGGATGCTTGTCTTGCAACAAAGACAAACTATATGGATACAGCAAACTACGAGCCAGAAGATACGGCAAAATTTGAGTATAAATGGCAATGGGACTATCGTGAACGCTTTGAAAAGGCTGGTATTACAGCACTTTTAGGCAGCGGTTTTGACCCAGGTGTTACAGGAGTCTTTTCTGCCTATGCACTAAAACATTATTTTGATGAAATTGAATACATTGATATTCTTGACTGTAATGCTGGAGACCACGGCTATCCGTTTGCAACGAATTTCAACCCTGAAATCAATATTCGTGAGGTTTCTGCCAATGGGAGATATTGGGAAAACGGTGAGTGGATCGAAACGAAACCAATGGAAATCAAACGCGTTTATGACTTCCCTGAAGTCGGCGAAAAAGATATGTATTTGTTGTACCACGAAGAACTTGAATCTCTTGCAGTAAACATTCCTGGAATTAAGCGTATCCGTTTCTTCATGACATTTGGCCAAAGTTACCTTACTCACCTAAAATGCCTTGAAAATGTAGGAATGACTTCTATTGAGCCAATTGAATTCGAAGGAAAACAAATTATTCCGCTTCAGTTCTTGAAAGCTGTATTACCAGATCCTGCTTCACTTGGACCACGCACCAAGGGTAAAACCAACATTGGCTGTATCTTCCAAGGGAAAAAGGACGGAAAAGATAAAACATATTATGTGTACAATGTTTGTGACCATGAAGAATGCTACAAAGAAGTAGGTTCTCAGGCAGTGTCTTATACTACAGGCGTTCCTGCGATGATTGGTGCAATGATGTTAATGACTGGAAAATGGAATAAACCAGGCGTATACAATATTGAAGAATTTGATCCAGATCCATTCATGGATGCATTGAACAAATGGGGTCTTCCATGGAAAGAAAGCTTTGACCCAGAACTTGTGGATGCTGAACCTGTAAAAAAATTACAACCGGAGCTTGTTTAATAAGATGCGCTTTGAAGAATTACCAACACCATGTTATGTAGTCGATGAAGGTCTTCTAGAAAAAAATCTAAAAATCCTGAACGGAGTCATGGAACGTACAGGATGTAAGATTGTATTGGCACAAAAAGCATTTTCAATGTATAAGATGTATCCTCTCATTGGAGAGTATTTAAGTGGTACGACAGCAAGTGGCTTATACGAGGCTCGCCTAGGTTACGAGGAAATGGGAAAAGAAAATCATATCTTTTCCCCTGCCTATCGCGATGATGAAATCGATGAAATTATATCGATTTGTGATCATATCATCTTTAATTCCTTCTCACAGGTAGAAAAATTTAAAGATAAAGTTCTTCAGGCTGGGAAAAAAGTGGGCTTGCGTATTAATCCTGAATGCTCCACACAAGTTGGACATGAAATCTATGATCCATGTTCACTAGGTTCCCGATTTGGTGTAACACAAGAACATTTTCGTCCCGATTTGCTTGAAGGTGTTTCAGGATTACATTTCCACACACTTTGTCAGCAAAACTCTGATGATTTAGAAACAACTCTTCATGCAATTGAGGAAAAGTTTGGACCATGGCTATCACAAATGGAATGGATTAACTTTGGTGGCGGTCATCATATTACAAGAGAAGATTATGATATTCCATTATTAGAAGATTGTATTAAGAGAATGCAAGATAAATATGGTTTAGAAGTTTATCTTGAGCCAGGAGAGGCCGTTGCTCTTAATGCGGGATTCTTAGTTACAACTGTACTTGATACGCTGCAAAACGGTATGGATATCGTTATTCTTGACACTTCTGCATCTTGTCATATGCCTGATGTGTTAGAAATGCCTTATCGTCCGCCGCTTCTTGGTTCAGGGGAAGTAGGAGAAAAGCCGTATATGTATCGACTTGGAGGACAAACTTGTCTTTCTGGAGATACGATTGGGGATTATTCTTTTGATAAACCTTTGAAGAGTGGAGATCGATTAGTCTTTGGTGATATGGCGATTTACACGATGGTGAAAAACACTACGTTTAACGGCATGGCATTACCAGCTATCGCTGTTCAAGATAAAGATGGAGATTGTCATATCGTACGTCAATTTGGCTATCAAGATTTTAAAATGAGACTCTCATAGAAAAGTAGTAGAAATCTGTAACGGGAAGCATATTCTGGAAAATGAAGCTGCCCTTACAGATTCTCTTTTAAAGAACCAGATTCTGAAACATGAATCTGGTTTTTTGAGTCTGTCCAAATTTTTTTCTAACATTTCATATTTAACAACACTAAGGTTATTAAAAAGGCAAATGAGACAGTTTACAGTCTCCAACAAAAAAGTCCCAATTAGATTACTCTATTGGGACACATGCCATTTAATCGAGATCATGAAAATAAGGCAGAGATTAACCCGGAAATAGGTCTGAAGATAGATAACGTTCTCCTGTATCTGGAGCCAAACAAAGAACTCTTGCAGAAGGTGGAAGAGTTTTCGCCACCTGGACTGCAAAATAGGCAGAAGATGCTCCTGATGCGCCTACAAAGATTCCTTCTGCTGCAGCAAGACGGCGTGCCATAATCTGTGCATCTTCATCTTTAATGAGCAGGATTTCATCATAAATATCACGGTTTAAAATCTTTGGAATAAAACCAGGACCTGTTCCAGGGATTTTATGCGGTCCTGGCTCACCACCAGATAGTACAGGTGACCCAAATGGCTCTACCACATAAATTTTTACATTTGGTATCTGTTTCTTTAGTTCTTCTCCTACACCTGTAACGGTACCACCTGTTCCTGCAGTTAACACTAGGGCATCTAAATTCCCTTCAAATGCTTCCATAATTTCCACTGCAGTAGTTCCTCGATGAGCATCAGCATTTGCCGAATTCTCGAACTGCATGGGAATAAAGGAGTCAGGAATGTCACTTGCCAATCGGTTTGCTTCATCAATGGCTCCTTGCATCCGCAAGCTTGCTGGAGTTAGATAGACTTCTGCTCCATATGCTTTCATTATTTTCACACGCTCTGCCGTTGCATTATCAGGCATTGTAATAATACAACGATACCCCTTCACCGCACTTACCATGGCAATCCCTATTCCCGTATTTCCAGAGGTTGGTTCAATAATCGTGCCTTTTCCAGGAATTAGCTTCCCCTCTGCTTCTGCTCGCTCAATCATACTAATGGACGCACGATCTTTAACGCTTCCCCCCGGGTTAAATGATTCTAGTTTTATGTATACTTCCCCACCATTTGGGTCATTTAACTTATTGAATTTTACAATGGGGGTTTTTCCTATTAAATCAAGAATTGAACTGTATAGTTTCATCTTTATTCCAACCTTTCGATTTATTTTTATCAGTAAAAAGATATTGGTCTTCTTTTTGAAATCAAACCATTATGAAAATAAAAAGAGAACTTGCTTTTTAATCATTATTTCTTCACGCTATGTACTTTACATTTTTATTTTATCAATGACATTCTCTGGCTTTGCTCTAAATACGGGATATTCCATATCATTAAGCATTAATTTTTCTCCCAAATGAAAAAATCCAATTTTAGGCAAAACGTTTTCTCCTTCTGGGCTAACTGCGAAGGCTCCAATCTCTTTTATGTCCATTCCTTTTTCTTTAAGACGCTTTAATTCCAAAGGGATATCTTTTATAATCTTACTTGCGTATTCTTTTCTTCGAGCATCGTGAATATCAACTATTATGGTGACCAAATATAGGTATACAGTTGTTGGATTAGTGTAGTCAAGGATAAATTCTCCAACCTCACTTTCTTCCATCCTTCCTTCTAATACAGCTGTATAATCCTTTTTACTCAAAGGAAATAGTCCATATATTCCCTTTACCCCAGCAGGAGTTTTAAAAAGTTTATAAACCTCAGGATTCCTAAGCATAATTCCCTTAATATATCCAGGAGACACATGCCACTCTTTTGGATAAATTTTATCATTTAATAAAAGCATGCTTTCAATATCTTCTACTTCGGCTGTTACAACTCCCTCTTTGAGATGATTGTTATACTGGTTCATTATTCTTTACCTCAACTTTTAAATTTATAGTTTTTGAAATATGATAGTCAGTGGAGTCCGTTCTCATTTAAATATAGCCGCAAACATCAGTCCTCGCCATATTTAACGAATCCCGAAAGAAGTCTCCCTCTTCAATTGTGTGAAGGGCCAAGCCCAACGATAAGGGGTAGATGAATTTCGGTTGGCGTAAGCCTACATGTTTTGAATGAACTGCCAATTGTTATTTCGGCAGATTCGTTCTACTAAACTAAGATTGACTTGTTTATAGCTTTTATTGGGTATGGTAATATACTTTCCATCAATCGTTTTGACATAAGCCCCACTTTTGCCTGTTCTACCCCTAACTCTTTTCGTTTAGGTGTCGTCACACTTCCATAGGTGATGTGGGCAGTTTGATAGTTGCTGAAAACTCGCTTACGAATGATATTCATGAAAGGAGCTTCCTTAAACTGCGGTGTTTTTTTCTTTTCTTGGTTGACATGGCATGAGTGGTTCTCCATGTTTATTCCATACAAATACGATCATAACGTATTTCCTCCTTGTGGAGTTTGATTTCCCTTCGCCAATGTTGGGATGGCTTTGCGGTAAAACCGCCAAATTAGGTTGACTGTTCCTACCCATTTAGAACCATTACAGCGCCTACACAGAGCAACGGACTAGGGAATCATCCGAAGGTGTGATAACCAAATCAACGTAGTTCTCGAAGAACTTAGGCTAGACAACTAAAGGCTTTTTCAAGCCCCCACTTCAACCATCGTTAGACGGTAAGCGGCGGTTTAGTTCATCTTGGAACAGCTATGCTTTTTATGGCCTCTATCTTATTTGGTCCTAAAAAAGGAGCCATCGCTGGGGCTGTTGGGATGGGGTTATTCGACTTAATCTCTGGTTGGACATTGTGGGCACCCTTCACCCTTTTGACTCGTGGCTTGCAAGGATATTTAGTTGGAAAAATTGCCTGGTCAAAAGGCCGTAAAGGAAGCAGTATGGCTTTCAATCTACTAGCTACGATCATTTCGGTTCCATTTATGTTAGCTGGGTATTACATTTGCGAACGGGTTTTATTCGGTAATTGGATTGTACCATTGGCCTCCATTCCTGGAAACATCATTCAGAATGTTGTGGGAATCTGTGTAGCCATTCCGGTTTGTGTTGTACTAAAAAAAGTTCCTATTTTTAAATAGTTATGATAAAACATCTAAAAATCCATAAATTTTTTGAAACTGCCGTGACTTCTGATTCAGCGTTTTTTAAAGAGCAGGTCGAATTCGATAACCGTGAACTCTAAACAGTTACATGATCCAACTGAAAAGGCTTCATAACCCTTCTTCTCTTCGTAAATGTCGCTACCTCTTTAACATCTTTATCAACTAGCATTTTTTTATATCTTCAATTAGTCGTTTTACATAGCGGTAACTGTTTCATCTTTGTCCATTCCTACCTGATTTAATTCGATTCGTTCTGTTGTTTCTTGATCAAAAAAGTGAATATTTTCAAAATCAAAGGTCATTTCAATTGTTTGACCTGCTTCAAATGGTTCTATCGCATCCACTTTGGCAATTAGTTCTTTTTCATTCAATTTCACATGTAATATAGTTTCAGACCCTGTTAGCTCTGCTAATTCAACATTTGTTTGAAAATGAAATTTCCTATCACTTTGTTCATTTTTATCAGAACTTCTAATATGTTCCGGTCTAACTCCGACAACAATGCCTTTATTCATATATCCTATTGCTTTTAAATGATTCATTTGTTCGCTTGAGAGTGGAATAATCATCCCTACTACATCTAGTCCAGATTCTGTTAACATACCTTCAATAAAATTCATCGCAGGGGCGCCGATAAAACTACCAACAAAGATATTGTTTGGTTTTGCATAGATTTCTCGAGGTGTGCCTACTTGTTGAATGACACCATCCTTTAATACGACAATTCTAGATGCCATCGTCATTGCTTCCGTTTGATCATGGGTAACATATATAGTTGTTGTTTTTAATTCTTTATGAAGTTTCGTAATTTCAGCACGCATTTGCGTCCTTAATTTTGCATCAAGATTCGAAAGAGGCTCATCCATTAAAAATACTTTAGCATCCCTTACGATTGCTCGACCTAAGGCTACACGCTGTCTTTGTCCACCTGATAAAGCCTTTGGTTTTCGATCTAACAAAGATTCAATATCTAAGATTTTTGCTGCTTTATGCACACGTTCTTTTATCTCTTTTTTAGGCATCTTTCTTAGTTTTAAAGAAAAAGCCATATTTCCAAATACCGTCATGTGAGGATATAATGCATAGTTTTGGAAAACCATCGCAATATCTCTGTCTTTCGGATGGAGATTATTTACTACCTTGTCATCTATGAGAAGTTCACCGCCACTAATACTTTCTAGACCGGCTATCATTCTTAATGTTGTAGATTTCCCACAACCTGATGGTCCAACAAAGACAATAAACTCTTCAGCATCTATGGATAAATTAAAATCTTTAACTGCTTTTACGCCGCCATTATATTCTTTTGATAGATTACGAATGAATAATTTAGCCATGTTACCTCCCAAACAAACTTGTTTAATTTCTGTTTTATTTTTGTCTTATATTTCATTTTTTTGTTTTGCTTTTGATTACTCATTTAATTTAACAAGCAAACGTTAAGCAAATATTAATATAATTTATTTTAACCCTGGCAGTACGCATACCATGATTGACGGTGCAGCGTTTAAAGAAGAAGTGGAAAGCAAAAACACCATGGCAGTACCAACGGTGTTCCTAAATGGGGAATCATTTGGTAACGGCCGTGTGTCACTTGAGGAAATAGTGGTCAAGATAGGTAATGTTCCAGATGCATCAGAGTTTGCTGATAAAGGAGCAGTTCAGCATATTGAATTGTCGGGAGTATCAACTCGGTAACTTCTTCATTATAACGCGGCATAAATAATCTGATATCTATAATTTTTGAAAGTCACTGTGCTATCTAACTGGTAGTAGAAGTGACTTTCTTTTATTGTTTAAAACTTTATGCAATTTCACTAAATATTCCAATGTATTTATTCGCTACTAGTAATCATACTTAGACAAAATTGATTCATTTTATAAAAATTAAATGCAAATTCTTATCTATATATGAAAGAATTTGAATAATAGTTTTTATGATTTGTAATTTTCCTTTATGTTACAATTAAGGAAAATAATGAACAGACCTCTAAAAAAGGAGATGTTTAATTTGATTAACAATTCAGGTAAAAGTATGTGGATGGAATACTCAGTAATTCTTTATATAATCACAAGTCTTATGATATCATTTGCTATTTTTAATTTTTTGAATATTCATTTATGGAATATAAGTTTTAACCCAATTGATTTTATTTTGAAACCCTTTATGATCATTCCAGTTATGAGCTTGTTACTCGCGCTATTCACAGAGTGGACAAGATATGCATTTAATTATACTAAAAAGCTAAGCTTAACTATAAAAAAAGGAAATGGTAAACTATCCCTCAAGTTGGTAGAAAAGAGTTTACCAATCTACGTAATAGATCAAAGTTATTTTAATAAAGAATTTCAAATCAAAAGTAATACAGTGGTAGATATGCGTATAAAAGATAAGGATAATCTATCTTTTAATAATCATTCAGATGTAGTTAAAATTTACAGTTATGATAATCAAGTAAATATTTCATATTTGATAGAGAAAGCGAATCTCCTTATAAAGAACACTTCATTAAAAAATAAACCAATTACTTTCATTGTCGATAGTAAAAAGGAAAGGAATAGAACGATATCGAAAATATGGCTCAGATTAATTCTTAATCCTAAATCAAAATCGGCTAAGGCTGATATTCATACGATATTAGGGTCAATATATTAATGGTAAATAAGTATCACCTGAAAAACAAAAATATTTTCTTCATACAATATATCTGTCCTCCAACGCTCAAAGAAAAAGTATCAATCCTTCAAGGTAGTCCTTTATAGTATCTGTATCTTCGGGATTAATTCTCCTTATTAGTTGCCAAGTCGCCTATTAATTTATAGAGTTTTTCTAATCGATTATTGTACTCTTTTTTTGAATAAAAAAACCGTATCTATTTATGATACGGCTTACCGTAGTGTATCTATATGAGGTTCTTCACAAAAATCTAAAAATCCTAACACTCAGTACTGAAGTGCTAGGCTTTGGTTATTAGACGTTTCTAAATTTTTCCCCAATGATTTTTGACTTGGTACTCCATAAGGTTGTTCGATGTGGAGTTTGTATCAAATAATTCTTGACCCTAATGCTCACAAGTATCATTCTTGTAAGTCTTCTCTTTATAATCCAGAACAAGACTGACCTCCAGATGGACAGCCAGTTTTGTTTGTATCATTACCAGTTCGTATAATACGAAGGGACTTCTACTAATTTGAAGTCCCTTACCTGTTTTCCTTTTCAATCAAAGACCTCCAAAAACAGTTATTTAAAAAATATCGGCTAAATATGATTGAATCGAGTTAGGTAATAGTTGAAAGAATAATCCTTCATATTTAATATCGAGTAGGCCAGCAATGATAAAAATAATAATGACTAATAATAAAAGGAGTTTCTTATTCTTTTTAGAAATCCGCTTCAATAGGTTCCCCTCCACTGAAAAAATAACTTTATAGTTCGCATGTTAATTATATATTGATTCATGCAAATTTATATATCAATTCTTATGAACGTAATGTTAAATTATAAGCATCAGATTCATATTATGAAATATTACTAAAATAAATAGAAGGTGTGCTTAGAACGGCATAAACTGGCTTTTTGCTTTGGAAGCGGCTTTAGAAATAATAATACTTTTTATTAGTTAATATTAGAAATATTATTGCAATATAAATGCCATGGACGTAAACGAATTAACACCTCCCTGTTCTTTTTCTCAGAAAAATCTATGTTACGATTATTTAAAATTAGCAACCAAAGAACATGGAGGGTAAATGAATGCTTAAAAAAATTATATCAATTGTACCAGCTGCTGTACTCTCGGTAACTGTAAGTGCTAATGTACAAGCTGCAACGATTACCGTACAAAAAGGAGATACCCTTTGGGATCTATCACGTGCAAATAATACATCTGTAGAAAATATCCAAACGTTGAATCATCTTACTACCGACCTTATTCATCCCGAGGATGTCCTAACCATTGCACCGCAAAAACAATATACCGTTAAGCAAGGTGACACATTATCGGACATAGCCCTAGATCATCAAGTAACAGTTTCCCAAATTAAAGAATGGAACCAATTACATACTAATCTCATTCATCCTGGTTTAAATCTATTAATCTTTGAAGGTTTGAAAACTAGTAATACGGCTGTAACTGAAAAACCAATGATGCCTGCAGCACAAGAATCAAAGGAAAGTACAACTTCAGCAACCGCTCCATCAACAAGTAATACAGATTCAAAGGAAGGTACACCTGAAGCAACTGCTCCATCAACAAGTAATACAGATTCAAAGGAAGGTGCACTTGAAGCAACTGCTCCATCAACAAGTAATACAGATTCAAAGGAAGGTGCACCTGAAGCAACTGCTCCATCAACAAGTAATACAGATTCAAAGGAAGGTGCACCTGAAGCAACTGCTCCATCAACAAGTAATACAGATTCAAAGGAAGGTGCACCCGAAGCAACTGCTTCATCAACAAGTAATACAGATTCAAAGGAAGGTGCACCTAAAGCAACTGCTCCATCAACAAGTAATATAAGTTCAAAGGAAATTACAGTGGAAGCTACAGCCTATACGGCTTCATGTGAGGGATGTTCCGGTATTACCGCTACTGGAATTAACCTTAAAGAAAACCCAAATGCAAAAGTCATCTCAGTTGACCCAACTATTATTCCACTTGGTAGTAAAGTTCATGTAGAAGGCTATGGTGAAGCAATCGCAGGGGATACTGGTGGGGCCATTAAAGGAAATCGAATCGATGTCTTTATTCCTTCTCAACAGGATGCAATCAATTTTGGAGTAAAACAATTAAAGGTAACAATATTAAACTAGCATATCCATAATCAGCCTTTCATTAGGATTTCTACATACGTACAAAAAGGTGATGTAAATCCTAATAATAAGCAAAAAGGAACCAGACTTGGTCCCTTTTTGCTTATTTTTTTAGCGCTTCCAATAGGTTTTTGATTGTCTCAATTGCGTCTTCTAAGGAGTTTTCACCATCTGAATTTTCTGCTATCCAAGGGGCTGCTTCATTCATTGCTCCCGATAGACAATGGGTCATAACATCAGATAATGGTTTTAAATATCCTTCATTTTTCAAATCCTATAGATGAAGATTTTGGTCAAAGACATTTTATCACAAGTGATCCGAATGGCATTTTAATGATAAAACCTCATTTACTTATGGTACGGTTCCCCCCTTATAATCCTATACGCTCGATAAATCTGTTCCACCAAAATCAACCTCATCAATTGATGCGGGAACGTCATTTTCGAAAAGGAAAGAGCTTCATCTGCTCGTTTCATCACTTCCTGACTAAGTCCAAGTGATCCGCCAATAATAAAAGTAATTTTACTTTTGCCATATGTACCTAGTTTATCAACCGTATTAGCAAGTTCTTCAGATGTTTTCATTTTTCCTTCAATTGCTAGTGCAATGACATGGGCATCTGGGTTAATCTTAGAAAGGATTCGTTCGCCCTCTTTATCTTTGATTTGGAGCATTTCGACATCACTTAATGTTTCTGGAGCTTTTTCATCAGGAAGTTCAATAATGTCAACTTTAGCATAGACAGTTAGTCGTTTTAAATATTCATCAATGCCTTGCTTTAAGTATTTTTCTTTTAGTTTTCCAACTGTGATAATTGTTATATTCAAGTTACCCTCACCTTATAAACAGTCTACAAACAAGTTATCCACAATACTTATCCACATATCCACAATTACTATCCACATATTGTATAGGAATATTAGTTCGCCACTACATATACAGCTCTGTTTTGACAATATTCACAGGCTGTTGATAAGTTTCCCTCGTCTGCAACACTCGTTAAAATCGGGTATGTTTCACATTCATACACCACTTCATCTAAAGCCATATCGACATGTTCCTCACAACAATACAGTATCATGATTTTTCTCTCCTTTTTATCCACATTGTGTATAAGCTTAGTATTCCAAATCACCCACAACTTCATCTATTCCAAATTTTATTATCCACATGCTATCCTAACAAATCCACATAAAATGACAAGCCCTTAAAAGGGTTAAATGACATTGTTTTATCTCAACAATGTCATTTAACCTAACCAAAGCACAAAAAAGCAGGGAAGCGTGTTGCCTCCCCGCTCTTTTATCACTATTGTTGTTGATCTGCAGTTGTTAATGTAACCTCTGCTGTTTGCTTTTTACCATCACGATAGAACGTCACTTTAAGTTTTTCATTTACTTTCTTTTCATTATATAAATATTTTCGAAGCTCTACTACATCCTTTACTTGTTCTCCATCCATTTCAACGATAACATCAAATTCCTGTATGCCTGCTTGATCAGCAGGTGAACCTGGTTGTACACCAGTAATCGCCACTCCTGATACCACATCTTTCGGTAATCTTAACGTGTTTTGTTGATGATATTGGGCGATTTCTTCAACTGAAGCTAAGTTTACGCCTAAGAATGGGCGTTTGACCTCTCCATATTTCTCAATATCTGTAATAATCGGAATAACATAATCAATTGGAATCGATAAACCAATGCCTTCAACAGCATCCTCAGAAATCTTCATCGAGTTAATACCGATTACTTGGCCAGACATATTAACGAGTGCACCGCCACTGTTTCCTGGATTAATGGCAGCATCTGTTTGAATAACTTCCGCATTCCAGTCTGCTTGACCATCCTCATTAATATCAACAGGAATGCTACGTTCCAATCCAGAAATAACTCCTTGTGTAATCGAACCAGAGAATTGCAAGCCGAGCGGATTACCAATAGCGATAACAGGTTCTCCTGGTTTAAGAGATGCTGACTTTCCAAATTCAGCAACTGTTTTAATTTTATCTTCATCTACAGTAATAACTGCTAAGTCCGTCCACGGGTCGCTACCAATTAATTCAGCTGGTAACTTTGTTCCGTCACTAAGCGTCACTTCTAATTCTGATGCACCCTCAATGACATGATTATTTGTAACAATAAATGCCTTGCCACCTCTTTTCTTGTAAACAACACCCGAACCAGTACCTGCTTCAGCTGTATTACTATCGGTATTTGGATCAATGGGTCCCCAAAAGTTTGTCTTCTTGGATATTGGAAATTCCAACAACGGCATCACCCGTTTTATCAACAGCATCTGTAACCGCTGTTGATACATCAAGAGCCACTTTCTGATTCGATACAACAGTTCCGTTATGATCAGCCTCTAATTGGATGTTTTCGTTATTATTATTTGATCCATTACTAATAATTCCTACTTCAGGAAATACAAATAAAATAACTAAAGCCCCCAGAATGGCGCCTGCTAATCCAGCAAAAAAGTACCCAAAACCACTACCTTTTTTCCTTTGACTTCGCTTTTCAGAATTTTGTTCATGCAAATCCAACGTCTCTCCACCCCTCTATGCTAGAATAAATAATAGCAATTATTATTGTTTGATTGATATCACCCTTAATTATACTATTTAAAGAAAAATTATCTAAAAAAAAGTACCTAATAAGAAAAGCGCAAGGCACCAGTACGCATCGAAAATTTATAAATTCTTATATTATAAAAAAAGCAGTAACCTTATCTTACGGTCACTGCTCCCCTTATTTTAAATTGTGACAAGCTCTGTTGGTTTTTTTGGGTCCGTATCATAAAGTGAAAATTGTTCGCCTACAATAATCCCTTTTGATTTTAACGTTTGCTCAACAGACATTCTCGCTAAATCCTTCATATTATTATCCATGCTTAAATGGGCTAAATAAATCCGTTTTGTTCGGTCACCAGCCACATCATACATCGCGAGTGCTGCATCCTCATTTGAGACATGTCCAACATCACTCAAAATACGACGCTTAACACTCCAAGGATATCTCCCCATTCTGAGCATTGAAACATCATGATTACTCTCAAATACATAGACATCAGCATTGGCAATAATCCCTTTCATCCGATCGCTCACATACCCTGTATCGGTAATAACAGCAATTTTTTTCCCTGCATGATGAAATACATAAAACATAGGCTCAGCCGCATCATGAGAAACGCCAAATGATTCAATATCTAAACTGCCAAATGTTTTTACTTGTTCCATTTCAAAGATGAATTTTTGTTCAGTGGGAATTTCACCAATGGAACGTTCCATTGCACTCCATGTTTTTGCATTCGCATAAATCGGTAGCTTATGCTTTCTTGCTACTACACCAAGGCCTTTAATATGGTCACTATGTTCATGAGTAACAAGAATCCCTGAAAGCTTAGACATATCTCGTCCGATTTCACTAAATAATCCTTCCATTGCTTTGCCGCTCAAACCAGCATCAACAAGAAAGGCATGATCCTCTGTCTCAACGAAAAAGGCATTTCCTGTACTCCCACTGGCGAGAACACTAAAATGCATAGCCATAAAACACTCACTCCAATATCTTTTCTTCGGTTATCTTTTCTTCGGTATTTAATTCAATCACTTCTCCGTCAAAGGCATTTACAAACAAGTCTTCCTCATCATTCACAACCACTCGCCACGTAGGAACAAGCAGATGTGTAGCTGAAGTTGTCTGCAACGAATTATAATACCCTAGCTCCACTTTTGTATTTCACTCTTTGGTTCAATGTCCTCCATTCATATATAAAGCCTCAAGTGCTTTAATGGCAGTCACCAAATCTTTTTCTTTATTAAATTTTTCAATATCCTCTAAATACGTCTGCTCGTAAGAAACTACTTCACTTTCTTCATTTACAAATAACGTAATTTTCCCTTTACTATTGTTAAAAAACATTTTTTTGTCCCAAGTTTGATAAAAAACAATTTCTCCTTTTTTTTCATCATAGTTCCAATAGCTATATTCATCTCCGAATAATAGATATTCCTTCACCAGCTTCTCTAGCTCTGCAGATTGAAAGTTTTTACTAATTGGAATCGGCTTATCAAAGCCACCTACTAACTTAGTTTCATTTACTATGTTTACGTTTTGATTCAGAAGGTCTTTCGTATCCTTCTCCTCAAAAATTTTACTTTGTGCAATTAGAAATTGTTCTTTCCACTTTTGCTTTGGAAGAGAAGCGTATTGGATTTCTTCCTCTTGTAATAGCTCCTCAATAGAGGCCTCAGTAATATAATCAAATTGGTAGTTATTCTTTTTCTCTAGAAATTGATAAAGTAGAAATATATCCAATACGAAAAATACCATGAGAAAAATTGATTTTGTTTTACTCCAATCCATTGACTTCGCCTCCCGACTCATCAAATGGGACCATTAACCAATCTCCTCCGGAACGGTAATACCATGTTGGCTCTAGTAGAACGAGTTTTTTATCTAAAGGTGACAATGGATAGTTTATAGCCAATCGTTACATCCTCTACATTCATATAATCAAAACTTCGCGTCTCCTCAAGCTGCCTCATCACATCAGGACCAGATGGTAGAAGGACTTCTTCCTCATCAGAGGGTAATTCGAAATCAAGGGTAAAATAAGGACGTTTATAACTATAAATGTGCTCGTCTCCCCATACTTCCTTAATTTCAGACATTCCAAAAGAATTAAAAACTGGATACCCCTCATTATATAGACGAAAAGTTACACTTTGATTATCACTATTCATACTATCAAAATGAAAATTACTTCCTTTCCAACCTGCATGATTATTAATAAACTCAATACTTTTCGCTAACAAATCGCTGGAACTACTTGGTACCGTACTTTTTTGCGACGGATTAATATAAGAAATCATATAGGTATCCCTATTAACAGACATCAATCTTGTACTATCCGTATATTCCTCACCACTAACGACATTTTCACGACGAACATTCAATGGATCATTAAATAGTGCATCCTTAAAATTTGACAATATCTCAAATATCCTATATAATATTCATGGCGTTTAAGTGGAACTGATTTTTTAGGCACAAACACTTGATGCTCATTATTTACAGGATAAGCTAGATACTCTGGATACACAGAAGCATTTTGATAAAAACTTGTCATTAAAATCCTGCAAGTTTGTGGTCTCTACTGTAGCCTTCAACAAATTCAGATTTTCAGATGAGGCAAAATAAAGAGCTGTATTTCGAGCTTCCATATGTTTTTGCTTATAGATAATTCGATCAAATGAGAAAGTTGGTACTTCCTTATTGTTCGATATGAAGAACAGTTTTATATAGGTTAAGTGGAATATCATCCGAAAATATAATTTCAACTGTCCCATCCTCATGAACAAAATCCTCAAATTGCTTCTGTGTCATTTGAGAAGCATTTGGTGTTAGATTATATAATTTCCATTGGCTCATTTCTTGTTCTGCCTTTTCTATATCAGTTGGAGTAGATGTCTGAAAGTGTTGATTATAACGATGAATAAGAATATTATTCGGTTTAATGATATCACTCACCATCTGCTCGTCACTTTCAATATTAATATACTTACTTTGGTCAATTTTTTCATATTTAGGCTCGTACGTCCAAATACTCCAAGTCAGATAACTACTTGTCGCTATCAAAATCATTAGAATAATACTTTTTGCACGTTCGAAATTCATGACCATTCATCCTCTTCATCCTGTTCATATGGAAGGGTAAAAAATACTGTCGTCCCTTTTCCATCCACACTTTCAGCCCATATTCTACCGCCATGAGCAACAACCATTTCCTTCGCAATAGCTAAGCCAAGACCCGTTCCACCAAGATTTCTTGATCTGGCTTTATCCACTCGATAAAAGCGATCAAAAATTTTGTCAATCACATTCTTCGGAATTCCTACACCTTGGTCGCTAATACTAACCACTATAAAGTTATCTACTGTTCCAACACGGAAATGATCTTTCCACCCTCTGGTGAGTACTTTAATGAGTTAGAAATGATATTATAAAGAACTTGAGTAATTTTATCCTCATCAATATCCACATAATAGTTTTCCTCTGGAATATCACGGATAAAAGTAATATCCTCATTTTTCGTCATTTCTAGACGATCAATGATATGGTTATAGAACTTATTAAAGTTAACCCATCCCTTAGACAATTGATAATCTTTGCTATCCATTTTAGAAAGCTGTAACAAATCATTTACAAGCCGAATCATTCGCTCCGTCTCATTTTGCGTAACAGTTAAAAATGACGGTGCGATTTCTTCATCTTTCCATGCCCCATCAGCAAGCGCTTCTAAATAACTTCGCATTGTCGTCAATGGTGTTCGCAACTCATGTGATACGTTAGCAACAAATTCTCGTCGATCCTCTTCCAGTTTTGCCTGCTCTGTTATATCATGCAAAACTGTAATTAACCCATTTACAAAGCCTGTTTCCTTTTGAATAACCGATAGATTAGCTCGTAAAATATAGGGTTCTTTTTTCGTACTGTAGTCAAGAGTAATAGACTCTCTTTGTTCTAATAATTCTTCAAAGGTATATTCTTCTTCAAGACCAAGCAATTCAATAATCGGCTGATGTAACACCGTTTCACGTGAAACATTTAACAATTTAGCAGCCGGTTCATTAATTAAATTGACCCGACCACGACGATCGGTTGAAATAACTCCATCTGTCATATTAGCAAGCACGGAAGAAAGCTTCCTCCGCTCTCCTTCTGTACTTGATTGTGACTCTTGCAATTTTTTCGTTAAATTATTAAACGTGACGGCAAGTTGACCAATTTCATCATCACCATAGACCTGTACTTTTCGGGAGAAATTCCCTTTCGACATGGCGAGGGCCTGCCTTCTCATATCAGACATTGGTCTTGTAATCGTCCTAGCTAGGAAAATACCTAGGACAGCTGTAATCCCTAAAGCAATTGCTGTACCTGTAATGAAAATATTATTAATTTCATCCATTTGTTCGAAAACATATTCCATTTCAGCCATTACATAGACGGCTCCAATGAGTTCGCTCCCCCTTTTAATTGGTGTGGAGAGCACCCAGACACGTCTACCTGTATCCGGGTCACGATATACCTGTTCATCTTCTAACCCTAAGACTAACGTTCGCTTAACGGTAGTTTCCGTTGTTTTCTTGCCAATAATGGATTGGTTATCTCGGAGAGAAGTTCCAATCACACGACTACTACGAATATCAATAACCTGTACTTCAGAAATATTGTTCGTAGTGTTTACTTTATCTTTTAAAATCGTATCAATAGCTTCTTCCAGTGTAGGATCCTTTTCTCCACGTTCCTTACTCATTTCCTCACCAATACTGTAGCTAAGTAAATTGACATGACCTCTAATAGCACTTTGGAAGTTATCAATTAGATTTTTTTCTAATTTTCCAACAAAATACACACCGATAATTTGCATCGCTACGAAAATAAGCAGCACATAAATAATGACTAATTTAAAATGTATTGAGCGAAAAAAACCAACCTTTTTCATAAATCATTACTCCTGTTCAGGATTGCGAAGGTAATATCCTACCCCTCTTCTTGTTACGATCCATCCTGGATGACTTGGGTTATCTTCAATCTTCTCACGTAGACGTCTAACTGTAACATCGACAGTCCGAACATCACCAAAATAATCATAGCCCCATACCGTTTGCAATAAATGTTCACGAGTCATTACTTGTCCAATATGTTTAGCCAAGTAATGAAGTAATTCAAATTCACGATGGGTCAATTCAATTGTTTCCCCACGTTTAGAAACGATATAAGCATCTGGGTGAATGATTAACGTTCCAATTGTAATTTCCTTCGATTCTTCTTCAGGGTCTGGCGTTGCCACTACTTGCTGACGTCGTAAGTTCGCTTTCACACGTGCGATTATTTCCCGGGTACTAAATGGCTTTGTTACATAGTCATCTGCTCCAAGTTCCAAGCCTAATACCTTATCGATTTCAGAATCCTTAGCCGTAAGCATAATAATCGGAATCTCTGATGTTTTCCGAACCTCGCGACAAACCTCCATCCCGTCACGCTGTGGTAACATAATATCCAGTAAAATTAAATCAGGCTGCAGTTCCTCCACCAATTTCAGTGCTTCATTTCCATCATAACCACAGAAAACCTCATATCCCTCTTTTTTTAAATTAAATTGTAATATATCTGCAATTGGTTTTTCATCATCTACAACAAGAATTTTCTTATTCATCTATTAAATCCCCTTTCCAAAAAAGCTAATTAGAGCACTGTATCCCTACTCTACTTTATCATTTAAAGCTCCTTTAATCATCTTTTTCCTTTTATTACATTAGAAAAGCGGAAGTCCCTTAGGCGCTGGGTGCCTGGAGCTAGACAATCAGAAAAGCGGAGCCGGCTCGTTCAGCTTGCGAAGAAAATAGGAAAAGACCTGAAAGGCGCCTTTTGCCTTTCAAGGGCTTTTATCTTTTTCACAGCAAGCTAGCCGGTGGAGCTAGACACAAAAACTCGTTGAAAATTTTATAATTCTTTGTATACAAAAAAACGCCTTTGAGGGCGTTTAATGAAAGATGGCTCAGGACGGAATCGAACCGCCGACACAAGGATTTTCAGTCCTTTGCTCTACCGACTGAGCTACTGAGCCATATTTATATTTTGTTTCCTAGCAAAATATCTGCTTGTCCTTTGTCCCCAACTCAGGAAGCTTCTCAAGTAGCGGCTCGTTGGGTACAACTCGATGTTTTTTCATAGATGCTTTGCTCGTTGCTCTACCGACTGAGCTACTGAGCCATATATGTATCTTTAAAAACAATCTGTATAAACTTGTACCAACATACAAGGATAAAAATGGCGGTCCGGACGGGACTCGAACCCGCGACCTCCTGCGTGACAGGCAGGCATTCTAACCAGCTGAACTACCGGACCGTACTTTTTAATTATTGCGGTTTAACTCCACCAGCTAGCTTAGCACGGCAGAAGATAATTGCCCCTAAAAGGCAAAAAGCACCTTTTGGGTCAATTCCTATCTGCTTCATGGGCTGAACAAGCCGATTCCGCTTTTCTAGTGACCCCTACGGGATTCGAACCCGTGTTACCGCCGTGAAAGGGCGGTGTCTTAACCGCTTGACCAAGGGGCCATTAAAATGGTGAGTCATGCAGGATTCGAACCTGCGACCCTCTGATTAAAAGTCAGATGCTCTACCAACTGAGCTAATGACTCGTACTAAAACTCTTCTGACGACGCTTTTTATAATACCATACTATTTTATAAAAATACAATAGTATTTTTATAAAAAATGTAATAACGAATCATTTTTCCCTTTATGACAATGCAATACATTTTATACTTTCTTATCATATATAAAAAGAAGCTGGATTAAAATCCAGCTCCCAAGAAGAGTTTATTCTTGTCTCCAAGGATTTCTAACAACATTTGTTTGTGTGCGGTCAGGACCTACAGAGAAGGTTGCTAATGGAATACCGACTAATTGAGATACTCGTTCAACATAGTGACGTGCATTGATTGGTAACTCATCCAATGATTTACAACCTGTAATATCTTCTGTCCAGCCTGGAAGTTCTTCATACACTGGTTCACATTCTGCAATAGCATTTAATGTTGCAGGATACTCTTGAATCGTTTCTCCACGGTATTTATAAGCTACACAAATTTTTACTGTTTCAAGTCCAGATAACACATCGATGGAATTTAAAGATAGATCTGTAATCCCACTTACGCGACGTGCATGCTTAACAACAACAGCGTCAAACCAACCGATACGACGTGGTCTTCCTGTTGTTGTACCATATTCACGGCCTACTTCACGAATTTGATTGCCAATTTCATCATGTAATTCAGTTGGGAATGGACCATCACCAACACGGCTAGTGTATGCTTTACATACCCCTACTACATGAGTAATTTTTGATGGACCTACACCAGAACCGATAGTTACACCACCAGCCACAGGGTTAGATGAAGTAACAAATGGATATGTACCTTGGTCGATATCCAGCATAACACCTTGAGCACCTTCAAATAGAACACGTTTACCTGCATCAAGTGCATCATTTAAGACAACAGACGTATCACAAACATATTGTTTCACTTGTTGTCCATATTCGTAATATTCATCTAAAATATCTTCTATTTTAAAGCCTTCTGTTTCATAGAAACGTTCAAATAGACGATTTTTTTCAACAAGATTATGAGCTAATTTTTCTTCAAAGATTTCACGATCTAAAAGATCAGCCATACGAATACCAATACGTCCGAATTTATCCATATAGGCAGGTCCGATTCCTTTAATCGTTGTTCCAATTTTATTAGCACCTTTACGCTCTTCTTCTACTTTATCTAATTTAATATGGTATGGAAGAATAACATGCGCACGATTTGAAATACGAAGATTATCCGTATTAATTCCGTGGCTATGTAAGTAAGCAAGCTCTTCAACAAGCGCTTTTGGATCAATAACAACCCCATTACCAATGACACAGATTTTATCACTATAAAAAATTCCAGATGGAATTAAGTGAAGCTTATATGTTACTCCGTTAAACTTAATCGTATGTCCTGCATTATTACCACCTTGATAACGTGCAACAGCTTCCGCATTTTCGGATAGGAAATCTGTAATTTTACCTTTACCTTCGTCTCCCCATTGTGTTCCAACAACTACAACTGATGACATGTATTAAAGCACCTCCAAAGGTTCATTAACTGTTCTTATTAAGCACACCTATTTTACCAAGAATAGAAAAGGAAAGTCAATAAATTTCCGAACATTATAAAAATATATAAAATATTTGTTCGTATATTTATATATTAATAGAATCTATACTAAGATAACACTAAAACCCGCCATACTCTCAGGCGGGCTTTACCATTTTATGCTCCAGGTGGCATATTAGAGTCATCAAAACGACGTTCTAAGTTCACAAATTTATTATATTCTTTTACAAATGCAAGCGAAACTGTACCCACAGGACCATTCCGTTGCTTGGCAATAATAATTTCGATGATATTTTTGTTCTCTGATTCTTTATCGTAATAATCATCACGATATAAGAAAGCAACGATATCCGCATCCTGCTCAATACTCCCTGATTCACGAATATCTGACATCATCGGACGCTTATCTTGACGTTGCTCTACACCACGTGAAAGCTGAGATAAGGCAATAACAGGCACTTCTAATTCACGAGCTAGTGCTTTAAGTGAACGGGAAATTTCCGATACTTCTTGTTGACGGTTTTCACCTGAACGACCATTTCCTTGAATTAATTGCAAGTAGTCAATGAGAATCATCCCGAGACCATGCTCCTGCTTTAAACGACGGCATTTTGAACGAATCTCACCAATTCGGACACCTGGTGTATCATCAATATAAATGCCGGCATTAGAAAGACTTCCCATGGCCATTGTCAATTTACGCCAATCCTCATCGGTTAAGGCACCTGTCCGCAAATTCTGTGCATTAATATTTCCTTCTGCACAAAGCATACGCATAACGAGCTGCTCCGCACCCATTTCAAGACTAAAAATCGCAACCTTTTCATCCGTTTTCGTCGCTACATTTTGAGCAATATTTAAGGCAAATGCCGTTTTACCAACGGATGGTCGTGCAGCCACAATAATAAGATCATTGCGCTGAAAACCAGCCGTCATGCGATCGAGCTCAGCAAAGCCTGTTGGAATGCCCGTTACATCGCCTTTACGATTAGCTAGCTCTTCAATATTATCGTACGTACGCACTAATACATCTTTAATATTTGTGAAATGAGCCGCTATTTTTTCGTTGTGCGACTTCCATAATATTTTTTTCTGCTTCACCAAGTAATTCCGCTACTTCATCCTCACGACTATATCCTTCTTGGGCAATGTTCGTTGCCGTTCGAATCAAGCGACGCAATAAAGATTTCTCTTCAACAATGCGTGCATAATATTCTACATTCGCAGCAGTTGGCACAGATCCAGCTAACTCACTTAAATACGTAATGCCCCCAACATCCTCTAAACTTTTAGTAGCAGCCAATTCTTCCGTTACGGTAATTAAGTCAACGGCTTTACCTTCATCATTCAATTTAAGCATCACATTGAAGATTTTTTGATGCGCACTACGGTAAAAATCCTCTGGAATTAGAACTTCCGAAGTAACCGTTAATGAAGAAGGCTCTAGAAAAATCGCCCCCAACACAGCTTGCTCTGCTTCAATATTTTGTGGTGGAATTCGATCTTGAAATTGCTCATTCAAACCTCCTATTTAAGAGGATCCTCCATTATTTCATAAAAAAAAGTGAAAGGACGTAGTGCCCAATCACATTTTTTCTCCTATCTCTATTTTATCAACTTTCCCAAGAGAGAAGATAGTGCTAAAATTAGTTAATTTCTTTCACATGAACAGTAAGTGTTGCTGTTACTTCATGATGAAGCTTAACAGGAAGCTTTGTATGCCCTAGAGAACGAATGCCATCTTCTAGCTCCATTTTACGTTTATCAATTTTAATCCCATGTTTTTTTTGAAGTTCGTCGGCAATTTGTTTTGTTGTAATCGAACCAAACAATCTGCCGCCTTCTCCTGATTTTGCAGTAAGTTCTACCGTTAGTTTTTCAAGCGTTTCTTTTAGCTCTTTTGCTTGTTGCAGCTCTTCAGCAGCTAATACTTGTTCTTTATTTTTTTGTGCTTCTAATGTTTTCATATTAGCGTTGTTTGCTTCAACAGCTAATCCTTGTTTTAACAGAAAGTTATGTGCATAGCCATCAGCTACATTTTTCATTTCCCCTTTTTTCCCTTTTCCTTTTACATCCTTTAGAAATATTACTTTCATTCCGTTTGTCCTCCTTCTAAATATTCATCAATGGCTTTCATTAACATTTCTTCGGCTTCTTCAATCGTACAAGTTTGTTGAGTTGCCGCATTTGTTAAATGACCGCCTCCATTAAGCATTTCCATAATGATTTGTACATTAATATCACCAAGCGAACGAGCACTGATTCCAACTATATCCTCAGAACGCTTCGCCAACACAAATGACGCCGACAACATTATCCATTGTGAGGAGTGTATCCGCTGCCTGGGCAATTAATACTTGATTATGAATCGTATTATCTTTGGCAGTTGCAATGGCAATACCTTGTTTATAAAACTTAACTTCTTAATCAATTTAGCTCTTTCAATAAAGGTATCAATATCTTCTTTTAAAAACTTTTGCACAAGAACGGTATCAGCTCCACGTGCTCTTAAATAAGAAGCAGCATCAAATGTACGTGAACCCGTTCGAAGTGTAAAGCTTTTTGTATCGACGATGATACCCGCAAGCAGTGCCGTTGCCTCTAGCATATCCATTTTACTTCCTTTTGGTTGATATTCAAGCAATTCCGTCACAAGCTCTGCTGTCGAAGATGCATAAGGTTCCATATAAACGAGCAATGGATTTTTAATAAAATCCTCACCACGACGATGATGATCAATCAAGACAACCTTTTCAATTCGATTTAAGACGCGTTCATCAATAACCATAGAAGGCTTATGCGTATCCACCACAACCAGTACGGTCTCTTCCGTGATCATTTCTAGTGCATCTTCAGGTGAAATAAAGCTTGCATATAATTCTGGATTATGTTCAATTTCAGCCATTAATCGACGCACACTATTATCCAGTTGCTGAGAGTCAATAACAATATATCCCTCACGCTCATTCATTTGCGCAACTTTTAAAATCCCAATAGCTGAACCAATTGCGTCCATATCTGGATTTTTATGGCCCATGACAATGACTTTATCACTTTCAAGTACAATATCCTTTAATGCATGGGAGATAACACGAGCACGAACCCTTGTGCGTTTTTCCATCGGATTCGTTTTGCCTCCATAAAATTTCACTTTTCCATTGGCCTGCTTAATCGCAACCTGGTCTCCGCCACGACTTAAGGCTAAATCTAAGCTTGACTGTGCAAGTGTACCTAATTCCGGCAAGGAGGGTACACCAGAGCCGACCCCAATACTCAAAGTCAATGGCACATTTTGCTTGGCTGTTGTTTCCCGAATTTCATCTAAGATAGCAAACTTTCCTTTTTCAAGATGATGAAGAGTATGTTCATTAAAAACAGCAATAAAACGTTCAGATGATGTTCGTTTTAAAAATACGCCATTTTCCTTTGCCCATTTATCTAGAAATGAGGTAACCAAACTATTTAGACTACTTTTTCGCTGATCATCCATACCTTGGGTAAGATCATCATAATTATCAAGATAAATCGTCGCAATGACTGTTCGCTCATCTTCATACATTTTTTCAATTTCTACTTGTTCCGTTACATCAAAAAAATACAGCAGGCGTTCTTCAGGTTTATGAACCACTTTAAATTTCCGTTCATTTAAAGTAACTGTATCCATCTCAATTTCTTGTTTAATAAGAGGAATGAGCGATTCAGCAATATCATATAGTGATCTTCCTGCAGAGCGTATCTTCTGCAAAACAAGATGCTAAAAAAGGATTTGTCCATTCAATATAATAATCATCATTAATAAGCATAATTCCAATCGGCATTTGCAATAAAGCTTCCTCGCCGACTTTCTTTAATCGATAAGATAAAGTTGCAATATACTCCTCTGTTTGCTGCTGTTGGAATATTTTTCTGTAATGCTAAATAAAATAACCCTGAGGCAAGCAATGAATCCAACAACAGCAATAATCCAATTATAATAAGCTAATACTCCTAAAAAAAACAACTATGGCCAGCATACAACCCATACAATGGAGTTCTTATCGAACGCTCTTTTAAAAAAGATGGCATAATTTCAGCTCCTAAAAGCATCTGTTTTTCTATGGCTACTTTGGTTTTGAAATGGCTTCCCGAAATGGAAAGCATAAATCTATTATACCTAATAATCCTTACAATCGTAAGCATGATGGGATTTAATAAGGATACAATGACGAGAATAATGGGTATAGCTTTTACCCAGCCTTTCACATGACTGATATAAAAAAGAAGGGAAAAACCTTGCAATAGAATAAAAAATTGCAAGATAAATAATAGGTTCGTGATGGCCATATCGACGTAACTATTCTTATCTGTTTCTACAAAAAGAGTCACACTAACACTAATTATATAATACCATAAAAGGCTTTTGGGCAGACGTCAAATTACGGAAAAGGGGCCATTTCACCTTTTTATCACTAAAGCGTTTTACAAAAGGCTGTGCAGCTAAAATGAATAAATAAGTAAACATGATTGACGTGATAACAAGACGCACTTGGCATAAGGTTTGGATCATTCGAAATCGAATCCCGCATTTGTTGTTCAACATTTTCTGGAACAGGCTGCCCGACAGAATTCATTAGATCCATTGAGGTTTTCATGGATTGCTCGAACACCTTCATCGATTCTTCTATTATATTCACACCTGTTATAAAAATAGTCATGCCATAAAGAATTAATAAGCAAATGATAACGGACGTCAAAGTAGAACTAATAAGCATTTGAGCCATCGATTTCTCATACTTTAAATGATAGCCTATCACGATTCCAACGCATGCCTGCAAACAAGGTTAAAGGAATCGGAAAGAATCGTTCCAAATATAATCGTCAATACAGATGCGATGGCTAAAAATCCAAATAGCCAAGACAGTTTTTCTTTAATCATGACTAATATAAACGGAATCGGAAAAAAGAAAAAGGTGAAAATCCCTAAAAGAGGAATTTGAACGGTAATGAATAATAAAAGAACATATACCGCTAGTAGTATTCCACCCTCTGTAATCTTTCTCGCTATTGTTCAACTATATACCACCTCCATTAACAATTAATTTGATTATGTACAACTTCCATTGTATCTGTTATAGCTATGGGATTTCAAATAAGAAAAGCGAAAGATGCCCGTTTTGCCGACACAGGGCTACCACCAAAATTCCTCGGAAATAATATAACTTCTAAATATTAGTAAAAAGGCACATTGAGGATAATTCCCCAATGTGCCTTTTTATATCGCATTATTCACCAGATACATATGGTAGTAATGCCATAGTACGTGAGCGTTTAATAGCAATCGTTAATTTACGTTGGTATTTAGCGCTTGTACCTGTTACACGACGTGGTAAAATTTTACCGCGTTCTGAAACAAATTTTTTCAATAAATCTACATCTTTGTAATCGATGTTAGTGATTCCGTTTGCTGTGAAATAACAAACTTTACGACGTTTAGCACGTCCACCTTTACGTCCACCCATTGCCATTGATATTTCCCTCCTTAATTATAGTTGCTTCAAAGGTTTAGAATGGAAGATCATCATCGGAAATGTCGATTGTTTTACCGTCATTTGCAAATGGATCATCATCTACACGAGTGAAGTTGTTGTTTCGTTGATTCTGATTTGGATTTGGATTTTGTCCAAATGGATTGTCATGGTCGTTATTATCATAACTTTTTTGACCTCCATAAGAACCGCCTTCTCTTTCACCCGCTGAACTGCTTCGTGGCTCAAGAAATTGAACACTCTCAGCCTGAATCTCTGTTACATATACCCGTTTGCCGTCTTGTCCTTCATAATTACGTGTTTGGATCCGTCCATCTACACCAGCTAAACTACCTTTTTTCAAATAGTTCGCTACATTTTCTGCAGGTTTACGCCAAATTACACAATTAATGAAATCTGCTTCACGTTCACCTTTCTGATTCGAAAAAGTTCGATTAACAGCTAAAGTGAAGGTTGCTACAGGCACTCCATTTGGCGTATATCGCAACTCAGGATCCTTTGTTAAGCGCCCTACTAAAACTACGCGATTCATCATCAGAATCAACCCCTACATAATCAATTTATTTTATTTAAAATAAATGATTGGAATTTATATTAAATGAAATTAAGCTTCAACTTTTGTTGCCATGTGGCGAATGATATCTTCACTGATTTTTGCAAGACGATCGAATTCTTGGATCGCAGCTGCACCAGATTCAGTTTTCACAAGTACGTAGTAACCGTCACGGAAATCATTGATTTCGTATGCAAGACGACGTTTACCCCATTCTTTTGCTTCTACTGTTTCCGCACCATTTTCAGAAAGGATTGTGTTGAAACGCTCAACTAAAGCTTTTTTAGCTTCTTCCTCAATGTTTGGACGGATGATGTACATAATTTCGTATTTTCTCATCACTGTCACCTCCTTTTGGTCTAAGCGGCCCAATTTGGGCAAGGAGCAATTATTTTTAATTACTCACAAGATGAAATTATAGCATATTTATTTAGGCTTTGCAATGCTCAAGTTACACTTGATTAAGAAAAGCAAAAGGCACCTGTTCAGCAGCAGATGGACTGTAGGTAACTATCTATACTCATCGAGAGTATAAACTCTCATAATTAAAAAACTGGCTTCTCAAAAAAAGAGAAACCAGTTCATCCGTCTTACACGTTAAAACGGAAATGGACAACATCGCCGTCTTGCATGATATATTCTTTTCCTTCTAAGCGTACTTTCCCAGCTTCTTTTGCTGCATTATGACTACCCGCTGCTAGTAAATCGTCGTAAGCCACTACTTCTGCGCGGATGAAGCCACGTTCAAAATCTGTATGAATAATTCCTGCACATTGTGGTGCCTTCATACCTTTGCGGAACGTCCACGCTCTTACTTCTTGTACACCTGCTGTGAAATACGTAGCCAGTCCAAGCAAGCTGTAAGATGCACGAATCAATTGATCTAAACCGGATTCTTCAATACCAAGTTCAGATAGAAACATTGTTTTCTCTTCAGCATCTAACTCGGAAATTTCTTCTTCAATTTTTGCACAAATTACAATAACTTCCGCACCTTCATTTGCTGCATATTCCCGTACTTGCTTCACGTATTCATTCTCAGATGGGTCAGCAATTTCATCTTCGCTTACATTAGCTACGTATAACATCGGCTTAATCGTTAACAGGTGCATTCCTTTTACAACTTTTAATTGTTCTTCCGTAAATTCAACAGAACGTGCTGGTTTTTCTGCTTCAAGAGCTTCCTTAAGCGCAACAAGAATTTCATGCTCAACCACGGCCTCTTTATCTTTTTGTTTTGCTAATTTCGCTACACGATCAATTCGTCTTATCAATTGACTCAAGATCCGCTAGAATAAGCTCTAAATTAATGACTTCAATATCATCAATTGGATCTACTTTACCTGATACGTGTGTAATATTATCATCAGAAAAGCAACGTACAACCTGACAAATAGCGTCCACTTGGCGAATATGAGATAAGAATTTATTCCCTAATCCTTCGCCTTTACTTGCACCTTTTACAATTCCGGCAATATCGGTAAATTCAAAAGCGGTCGGTACAACCTTTTTCGGTTGTACTAATTCAGTCAATTTTTGTAATCGGTAATCCGGTACTTCAACAATCCCTACGTTTGGGTCAATTGTACAGAAAGGGTAATTAGCCGATTCTGCTCCTGCTTGTGTAATTGCATTAAATAGAGTCGATTTACCAACGTTCGGTAACCCAACAATACCAGCTGTTAAAGCCATTTATCTCCACTCCTCTTTCCAACGAACTTCATAAACATTCCCTAATTATAGATTTCATACCCGAAAAGCGCAAGAGCCTTCTACTCCTCATGCTTCACCAAAACTTTCTTCATTTTTTTCGTAAATTCTCGTCTTGGCAGCATCACACTATGGCCACACCCTTCACACTTAATACGAATATCCATACCAATACGAATGATTTTCCACTTATTCACTCCGCATGGATGTTGCTTTTTCATCTCAACAATATCATTCAAGGCAAATTCTTTTGCTTCCATTGACTCCTCTCTCCCTTCCTTACACTACCCCTCCACTTTTTGAAGTAGACACGATGTCAAACTCTTCTAAAATGGTCTTAATTTCTTTCCTTATTAAACGGCTTACCTCTTCTTCTTTCAGTGGTTTTGTTTCAGTCACAATTCTTAATACGAGCCCTTCAGGACTATGTGTTTCAATTCCTGTCAATACCGGAGAGGTAACAATGTCTTCAACTTTTGTTTCTAGTCCACTTAATTGTTGTTGGATCAATTTTTCAGCTAGCTCACTTTTTTGATCATTAGGAATCGTCACATCAACAATTGATACACTATTTAAAATTGAATAATTCGTAACTTGAATAATGCTCCCATTTGGAATGACATGTAACTCACCTGTTTTACTTTTCAATTTAGTCGTTCGCAGACCAATTTCTAACACTTCACCTTCAAATGGATTAATTTTAATATAATCGCCTACAGAAAATTGATCTTCAAAAATAACAAAAAAACCAGAAATAATATCCTTGACTAGGCTTTGTGCTCCAAAACCAACAGCTAACCCCAAAATACCAGCTCCCGCAAGTAGCCCTTTTATTGGAATCCCACAATATTCAAGAATCATCATGGCTGACACGAAATAAACTACATATGTAATTATATTTTCTAATAACTTTAGCAAAGTGGATTCTCGACGCTCATTTGTCCGAAATGGACTCTTTGCACGTACCAAAAACACCTTACGTAACATTTTTTTACCTATTTTAATAATAACTTTGGATAATACCAATACAACAATAATTTTGATAATCGTTTCTGACAGATAAAGCCACGTTTCTTCATTAAAATATTTCCCTATAAATTCAGTAAACATACTTGTCCTATTGCTCAAGGTAATCACCTACCATATCTATCACACTTTTCTCATTTTAACATCATTTAAATATTTTCTACAAAAAACTAGAATTCTCTTGAGAAATCCAAATAAAATAAATTGCTTCAACTGATAAAAAGAAATTTTTTGAATCAAAGCAGGAATATCTAGCTTTTGCTTTAATATAATACATAGATAGTTCTTAATAACGTACAAGTAGTTGCTTAATGCGCTACTTGTACGTATATTTTTCCAATTTTATCCGTATACTAATTACTAATCTTTATAGAAAGGAGTGGTGCCGATGACGATTCACTCTAGTGTATTCAATCATGAAAACAGCTCAAACCGAATACTACATGAGGATCACGATGCATCACACAGAATATCCAAAGAGTTACTCGGGCTTCTTCCTACAGAAAAGAATCAACCCATTGTCTTTGTATGTATCGGAACAGATCGTTCAACAGGTGATTCACTTGGACCACTAGTCGGCACACTGCTAAAAGAAAAAAAAATATCGACTTCTTCCTTCTCTGTGTACGGTACGTTAGCTGAACCCATTCATGCAATGAATTTGGAGGAGAGACTTGCTGACATTCATAAATTGCATATGGACCCATTTATTGTTGGCATTGATGCGTGCCTTGGAAAAGTAAGAAGCGTTGGAATTGTCCAAATTGCAAAAGGCCCTGTTAAGCCTGGCGCGGGAGTAAACAAAGATTTGCCTCCTGTTGGAAATGCACATATTACGGGAATTGTTAATGTTAGTGGCTTTATGGAATTTATGGTTCTTCAAAACACGCGTCTTAATCTCGTTCTTAATATGGCAAAAACGATTGCCGATGGAATTCATCGCACTCATTTACAACTTAATCTAAGGCAGCACTATCAACCTTTAAATTGGTCCCTGAATCAAGAAAAAACACTATAAAAACAAGAGCTGGCTCAAAATGTCGTTACATAACGGCTAATTTGAATCAGCTTCTTTAGCTTGTACTAAATAGGCCGTCCAAACAAGGACAGCCTATTTTAAAAATAATAAATAATCGAAACAATAATTCCTACCACTATAATACCTGGAAGTAAGTTAGCTGTTCTTATTTTCGTCAACCCCATAACATTTAACCCAATGGTCACAATCATCAGGCCGCCTGTCGCAGTCATTTCATTAATGAACATATCCATTAACTCTCCAGGCACCCACATATTAATTTGCGTTGCTAAAATAGCAATAAGACCTTGATATAAAATAATTGGGATTGCTGAAAATAAAACACCGATTCCAAGTGTGCTTGCAAGAATGATAGATGTAAAACCATCTAAGATCCCTTTTGTTATGAGGAGAGTATGGTCATTTCGAATCCCACTATCTAAAGCACCTAGAATAGCCATGGACCCGACACAAAAAATAAGAGTTGCCGTCACAAATCCTTGAGAAATGGACGTCCCCTCTTTTGGCTTCATCTTACTTTCAATCCAATTACCTAATCTATTTAAGTATTTTTCGAGATCAATCCATTCCCCAAGAACAGCACCAATAACAATGCTTAAAATGACAATGAGAAATTGTTCACTTTTCAGGGTCATTTGTAAACCCATAGCTATTACTGCTAAACCAATCCCGATCATAACGGTTTCTTTTACTTTTTCAGGAATATTTTGAAGAAATCTCCCCATAATTGCTCCGATTGCAATTAAAGCTGCATTTACTAATGTTCCAAGTAGTACCATATATCCTCCACTAGCTATTATAAACTACGTTCTTGAGTAATTAATTCCATGATTCGATCCAAATCTTCTTGTGAGAAAAATTCAATTTCAATTTTCCCCTTTTTCTTAGATTGTTTAATGGTAACAGTTGTTCCTAATCTTTCACGAAGATTTGTTTCCCGTTGTTTAATAAAAACATCCTTTTTCTGCTGTTCCTTCGTTTTTGTTTCACGTGGAACATCTCCATTAAGTTGATGAATGTATTGCTCTAATTGTCGAACATTCATTTTTTCCTTCATAATTTTTTCAACGACTGACTTTAATAGTTCTTTATTTTTTAAAGAAAGCAATGCTCGTCCATGTCCCATAGAAAGCTTTCCTTCTGAGATAAGATCTCTAATCTCCTCTGGCAAACTTAGTAAACGAACATGATTTGTAATATGTGGGCGACTTTTCCCAAGACGCTTAGCTAGTTCATCCTGAGTAAGATTTAATCGTTCTAAGAGCATTTGATAGGCAAAGGCTTCTTCAATTGGGTTTAAATCTTCCCGCTGTAAGTTCTCTAAAATAGCTAGCTCCATCATTTGTTGCTCATTTAACTCTCTAACAACAACAGGTACGGTCTTAAAACTAGCCTCTACGGCTGCACGATAGCGTCTTTCTCCAACAACAATTTCATATCCTTTAATGCTTTTACGAGCTATAATTGGCTGTAAAATCCCGTGCAAAAGAATGGATTGCTTTAACTCTTCAATAGATTCTTCAGAGAATACTTTTCTAGGCTGATATGGATTAGGTCTTAATTCCTTCAAATCAATTTCTTTGATGACCTCGCCCTGTTCCAAATCAATATTGTTAAAAAGCGCATTAATTCCTTTGCCTAGTCCCTTAGCCATGCGTTACCACTTCCTTTGCCAATTCTATATAAACTTCCGCTCCCCTTGACCTCGGATCGTAAACAATAATTGGTTCTCCATGGCTTGGCGCTTCGCTTAAACGAACATTCCTAGGAATAATTGTACGGTATACTTTATCCTGAAAATATTTCTTTACTTCATCAATGACTTGAATACCCAAGTTTGTACGAGCGTCAAACATGGTTAGTAATACACCTTCAATTTTCAAATTTTGATTTAAGTGCTTTTGTACAATCCTAACCGTACTTAGTAATTGACTTAACCCTTCTAACGCATAATATTCACATTGAACAGGAATTAATACGGCATCAGCAGCCGTTAAGGCATTTAAAGTCAGTAAACCTAATGATGGTGGACAATCAATAATAATATAGTCGTATTGATTTACGACTTCATCCAACGCCCTTTTTAAGCGAATCTCTCTGGAAATGGTAGGTACAAGTTCAATTTCAGCACCTGCCAATTGAATAGAGGCTGGAATCACATCTAAGTTTTCAACTTTTGTTTTTTTAATAACGATAGCAGCTTCAATATCTTCTACTAAAACATCATACACACAATGGTCAACATCTGATTTATCAATCCCTATACCGCTTGTTGCATTTCCTTGTGGATCAATATCCACGAGTAATGTTTTCTTACCTATCTGAGCTAAACAAGCACTAAGATTTACAGAGGTTGTTGTTTTCCCGACACCACCCTTTTGATTAGTAACTGCGAGAATTCTACCCATGTATTCACCTACTTTCGACACTAATCAACTTAGAAAAGTGCGTTCTTTTTTCTTCATCTATTTTATCATGAATAATTTATAAAAAAATGGTATATTCTCAAGTTTCACAAGAAATGTAAAAAATAGAGGCCAACTCATAAATGGCCTAACTCTCACAAAATCATCTGTACCGGGATGCCTCATAACTCCTTTGATACTAGATCTTCATTGTGGTGGTTAAACACTATACTTGAGTCAGCCTCCAAACCGGAATAACACCGTTTCACATGTAACCATTGCTTTGTACTACATCTTTACTTTTTCTTTGGAATTTTTATCGTAAATTGATAGTATTCCTCAAATTCTTCTTCTTTTGCATCAAGATTTATTCCATTATCCGCGACCATATTTAGAGATTGACGAATCGTATTGACCGCAATTCGCATATCTTTGCTAAAGGCCTTACGCCTCGGCTTTGGTTTTTGCTCTTTGTTAGAAATTACTTTTACAACTCGCTCTTCTGTTTGCTTTACATTTAATCCTTTTTCGATAATTTCTTGTAATAGCTTCACTTGCAATATCGGATTTTTTAAGGAGATTAATGAGCGCGCATGTCGTTCAGTAATTTGCTTTTGAAGTAACGCCTCTTGCACTTCTTGCGGAAGTTTAAGCAAGCGCAGTTTATTGGCGACTGTGGATTGCCCAATCCCTAGCCTCTGCGCTAATGCTTCTTGTGTTAAATTATGAAGTTGGATTAATTGTCCATAGGCAAGTGCTTCTTCAATAGGAGTTAATTCTTCTCGCTGTAAATTTTCTATTAAAGCAACAGAAGCTGTTTCTGTATCATTAAAATCCTTTACAATAGCTGGGGCCGTTTCCCAATTAAGCTTTTGCATGGCACGATAGCGGCGTTCTCCAGCAATAATTTCAAATTTTCCTTGCTCATACTCTCTAACAACAATTGGTTGAATAATCCCATGTGTATGAATGGTTCGGGCTAGTTCGGCGATCTTCTCTTCATTGAAAACAGTCCTTGGTTGATAGCGATTGGGCACAATATCTGAAAGAGCAATGTTTCTTATTCCTTCATACTGATTAGGCCTTTCTAAATCTAGGTGTTCTAATTCTTCTATTTGATCTAATTGTTTTAACTTTTCTTGTTGCTGTTCTTTTTCACCCAATCCGAAGAACCTTGATAAATGATGCTTCATTTCCACACACCACCTTTTAAAACTCCCGATAAACATATTCTCTATTAAATTGACAAAATCCTGCATGCATTGGAATCATCATATAATTTCTGACTTTATTATTCTAATAGTGGAAGAAAATCAAGGTTTACATTTAATGGAAAATAGTACACTTATTCAATTGGCTGTTTACTTGGTGTGCCTGGTTTTCGAGGGTATTTATTTGGCGTTTTCTTGGTCTTTTTAATAATAATAATATTGCGGTCACTATTTTCCTCTGGCAAAGAAAAAGAATGAACTTCTTCAATTTTTCCACCTAGTGTAACAATTGCTTTCTTTCCTACTTCAATCTCTTCATTTGCACTTGCAGCTTTCATAGCAATAAAAGTTCCGTCTACTTTTACAAGAGGTAGGCATAATTCACTTAAAACAGACATTCTTGCTACCGCACGTGCCATAACAATATCATAGCTTTCCCGTTGTTCCCCTTTTTGTGCGAAGGTTTCTGCACGATCATGGTAAAAATTCACACCAGAAAGGTTTAAAGAATGAGCTAGATGTTCTAAAAAGGAGATGCGCTTATTCAAAGAATCGACAATGGACACTTGAATAGTTGGAAAACAAATTTTCAACGGGATACTTGGGAATCCTGCGCCCGCTCCAACGTCGCAAATATGATAAGGTTTAGTAAAATCAAAATAAAAGGCTGCACTAATTGAGTCATAAAAATGCTTTAAATATACCTCTTCTTTATCTGTAATCGCTGTTAAATTCATTTTCTCATTCCACTCAACAAGTAACAGATAATACGTTTCAAACTGATCAAGCTGCTGCGGAGAAAGGGAAATGCCCTTCTCCTCTAGCGCTTGCTGAAATTGTTTAATATTCATGTCCTTTCACTCCGCCTTTGTTAGTCGTGCTATTTTTCCTTGCTCTAGATACACAAATAGGATGGATACATCAGCTGGATTGACCCCTGAAATACGAGAGGCCTGCGCAACTGAAAGTGGACGCACCTGTTTTAATTTTTGACGTGCCTCTGTAGCCAAACTGCCAATTGCATCATAATCAATGTCTTCTGGAATCTTTTTATTTTCCATCTTCTTCAGATGATCCACTTGCTGCAATGATTTCTCAATATAGCCCTCATACTTAATTTGAATCTCAGCTTGTTCTTTTACTTCATCACTTAACTCCACATCACTTGGCACGATTTGATGAATATGCTCATAGCTCATTTCAGGACGTTTTAATAAATCAGCAGCAAGAATGCCGTCTTTTAACTCGCTACCACCGTTATTGATAATCAATTGTTGAACTTCCGCCGTTGGTTTAATTCGCACAGATTTTAATCGTTCTTTTTCTGCTTCAATGGCTGCTTTTTTCACCAAGAACCGCTCATAACGTTCGTCGCTAATTGTACCGATTCTGTTGCCAATTTCCGTTAAACGCAAATCAGCATTATCATGACGAAGCAATAAACGATATTCAGCACGAGATGTTAGCAAGCGATAAGGCTCATTTGTCCCCTTTGTTACAAGGTCATCAATGAGAACACCAATATACGCATCAGAACGACTCAAAATAACTTCATCCATACCAAGTGCCTTTCGACTCGCATTTAATCCTGCCATAATTCCTTGCCCTGCTGCCTCTTCGTATCCACTTGTACCGTTAATTTGACCTGCTGTATATAAATTTTTAACTTTTTTCGTTTCCAGAGTTGGCCAAAGCTGTGTTGGAACGATGGCATCATACTCAATTGCATAGCCAGCTCGCATCATTTCTGCCTTTTCGAGTCCAGGTATCGTAGCCAGTATTTGACGTTGAACATCTTCTGGAAGGCTTGTTGATAGACCTTGAACATATACTTCTTGTGTATTACGTCCTTCTGGCTCAAGGAAAATTTGATGACGTGGTTTATCGTTAAAACGAACCACTTTATCTTCAATTGATGGACAATAACGTGGACCTGTTCCTTTAATCATACCTGAATACATCGGTGAACGATGTAAGTTTGCATCAATAATTTGGTGCGTTTCTGTACTTGTATGAGTTAACCAACATGGTAGCTGATCCATCATAAATTCTGTTGTTTCATGTGAAAATGCACGTGGCACGTCGTCTCCAGGCTGAATTTCTGTTTTACTATAATCAATAGACGAACTATTAACTCGTGGTGGCGTACCTGTTTTAAAACGAACTAAATCAAAGCCTAATTCCTCTAATTGCTCAGAAAGCTTAATTGAAGGCTGTTGATTATTTGGACCACTAGAATATTTTAATTCCCCTAAAATAATTTCACCTCGTGAAAATGTTCCTGTTGTAATAATGACGGCTTTTGAACGATAGATGGCACCTGTTTGAGTAATAACGCCCTTAACGACATCGTCTTCCACAATTAATTTCTCTACCATTCCTTGTCTTAATGTCAAGTTAGGCTGATTTTCAATCGTTTTTTTCATTTCATGCTGATATAAAAATTTATCTGCTTGAGCACGTAATGCACGCACAGCAGGTCCTTTTCCTGTATTTAGCATTCGCATTTGAATATGGGTTTTATCAATATTCTGTCCCATTTCCCCGCCTAACGCATCAATTTCCCGTACCACAATTCCTTTAGCCGGGCCACCTACTGAAGGATTACAATACATAAAAGCAACCATGTCTAAATTAATGGTCAACATCAACGTTTTCGCACCTACTCGAGCTGACGCAAGACCGGCTTCGCTGCCCGCATGTCCCGCTCCAATGACAATCACGTCATAACTTTCTGCTTCATATTGTTGCATAAAAAAATGTCACCCCTTACTTTTATTTTCCTAAACAAAATTGTGAGAACAACTGATTAATTAAATTATCTTGAACACTCTCTCCAATAATTTCACCTAATAGCTCCCATGCTTTTGTAAAATCAATTTGAACTAAATCAACCGGTGTTCCCATGGCTATCGCATCTAATGAATCATTAATCGCTTGTAAAGCTTGCCCTAATAAAGCGATATGACGTGCGTTTGATACATAGGTGATATCGCTTGCTTCAAGTGAACCTGAAAAAAATAAAGCTGCAATAGCTTCTTCTAATTCATCCACGCCACTTTCTTGTAATAAAGAAGTCGTTACAATTTTATGAGATGATGCTAATTCATGAACGCGATTCATATTAATTTTTTGCGGTAAATCCGTTTTATTGACGATCACGATAACATCCATACCTTTTACAGCTTCAAAAAGGTTCTCATCTTCTGATGTTAATTCATCTGAATAATTTAAGACGAGTAGAATTAAATCGGCCTCTTTAACACAGCACGTGATCTCTCTACACCAATCCGCTCGACAATATCCTCTGTTTCACGAATTCCGGCTGTATCTACAAGCTTTAATGGAACACCGCGAACATTCACATACTCTTCAATTACATCACGAGTTGTACCTGGTATATCGGTTACAATGGCTTTATTTTCATGCACAAGGCTATTAAGAAGTGATGATTTGCCGACATTTGGACGGCCAATAATCACTGTAGCTAAACCATCACGTAAAATTTTCCCTTGCTGCGAAGTGGTAAGCAGCTTTTCAATTTCCTTTTTAACATAGTTGCCTTTTTCTAAAAATAAACGATGTGTCATTTCTTCTACATCATCATACTCTGGATAATCTATATTAACCTCGACAACTGCGAGTGTTTCTAAAATTTCCTGCCGTAAGCTTCGAATAAGTTTCGATAAGCGCCCTTCCATTTGCCCTAAAGCCACATTCATCGCTTTATCTGTTTTGGCTCGTATTAAATCCATTACAGCCTCTGCCTGTGAAAGATCAATCCTCCCATTTAAAAAAGCTCGCTTAGTAAATTCTCCTGGCTCTGCTAAACGTGCTCCTTGCGATAAAATGAGCTGCAATACACGATTAACGGAAACAATTCCGCCGTGACAATTGATCTCAACGACATCTTCTCTTGTAAATGTTTTTGGCCCCTTCATTACGGACACCATTACTTCTTCAACAATCTCTTCAGATTTCGGATCCATTAAATGACCATAATGAATCGTATGAGAGTCTACCTGAAGAAGTTTTTTCCCGCTTGGACCTCGAAAAATCTTATCAGCTATTTGTATTGCTTCCTCCCCACTAATACGAACAATGGCAATTGCTCCCTCACCCATCGGAGTGGAAATAGCGGTGATTGTATCAAATTCCATGCCTTCACCTCTTAATAAAATTGGAAAAGCTTTAGACATCAAAACCCTTCCAAAATTTTATACTTTATTATTTCAGAAAAAAAACTTAAATATCTACAATAACACAGGATAAAGTCAAAAAAAAGCAGAGCATCTTTTCGTATCAAATGTTCTCCACAAGATTCAAAATCATATTATGCAACGTTTATTTTAACTTATCCACATGTGAATAACAATAACAGCTCCATCAAAAGTACATTTAACAAAGAAAAGTGGAAGGCACCAGTACGTGTTGAAAATTGTATACTTTCTTACTTCCTATAAAAAAAGCTAGTCCATAAGTCAATGAAACTGACTTATGGACTAGCTCTTTTTTAGCAACTATTTTATAGGTGTAATAATTAAATGACGATAGGGTTCCGTTCCATGAGAAGTCGTTTTAATTTTTTGATCTCTCACAAGAGCTGTATGAATAATCTTTCGTTCGTAGGAAGGCATCGGTTCTAATGATACCGCTTCTCCTGTTCTAATTGCTCTATTTGCCATTCGTTCAGCTAATTGAATAAGTGTTTGATTCCGTCGCTCACGATACCCTTCTGCATCAACAGTGACATTTACATATTGTTTGGCATATCGATTTGTGACTAGTTGCGTTAAATATTGAAGTGCATTTAACGTTTGACCTCTTTTTCCAATTAATAAAGCAATCTTTTCACCAGAAAGCTGAAAAGTGATATTTTTCCCCTCCTGAAGAACAGTAATAGCAGCTTGTACACCCATTTCCTCGCTTACTTTTTTCAAAAGGGCGCATGCTTCTTCAATCGGGTCAGCAAGCATTGTTACATGCACGATAGCTTTCCTTGAACCAAATATACCAAACAATCCTTTTTTACCTTCGTCTTCAATTTCAATTTGGACACGGTCTCTTGTGCTGTTAAGCTGAGCTAAAGCTGAGTCTACTGCTGCTTCGACAGATTGTCCGGTAGCAGTTATCCTTTTCACTTCTTCTTTGCTCCTCCCGCTTTTTCTGCAGCTGCTTGTTTCAATTCTGGGCCTTTAATAAAATATGTTTGAGCAATTCCAAACAAGTTACCCACTACCCAATATAACGAAAGTGCCGCAGGAAAGTTAAAGGCAAAAATTGCAATCATAATCGGCATAATGTACAACATCATTGTCATTTGTGCCTGCATTTGCGGATTCGAAGTCATACCTACCATTGACATTTTTTGCTGTATAAACGTTGTAATCCCCGCTACGATTGGCAAAATATAATATGGATCTGGTGAACCTAAATCAAACCATAAAAAGTTATCCTTGGCGATTTCTCCTGTACGCATAATAGCGTGATACATACCAATTAAGATTGGCATTTGAACTACAATTGGTAAACATCCAGCAAGCGGATTGACATTATACTTTTGAAATAATGCCATTGTTTCTTGTTGAAGTTTCTGTTGAGTTGCTTGATCTTTTGAACTATATTTCTCTTGAAGGGCTTTCATTTCAGGTTGGATTGCTTGCATCGCTTTTGAACTTTTCACCTGTTTCACCATTAGTGGTAACAATATAAGGCGAATAATTAAGGTCATAACAATTAATCCCCAGCCATAACTGTTCCCTAAATGTTCAGAAAGCCAAATAATTAATTGTGATAATGGATAGACAATATATGAATTCCAAAATCCTTCGCTTTCGGCAGTAATCGGTTCATTGACCTCCGTACAGCCCGCCAATAGCATCATAATCGAAGCTAGTCCAATCATCAGTAATATTCGTTTCTTCAACCGTAATTTCCTCCTGACTACAATCTCTTTGAAACAATTTTGAACTGTTTGCGCTCAGACTTCAAGTAAATTTATCCATTTTTTTAATTTACAAAAAAACTCTATTGCATCTTACTATTATTTTTCAGTTTGTAGGTTATGGATTTAGAGCGTTTTAAAACATGGACCAGACTGCTCTTAACTTGAAAAAAGTCCATATCAGCTGCTGGTTTACGAGCAATAATCACATAATCCTTCTTACTATGAATTTCTTCTTTTAATTCTAAAAATGTTTGTCGTATGTATCGTTTTATTTGATTCCGAACGACGGCATTTCCAACTTTTTTACTTACAGAAAGACCAATTCGGAAATAATCTTGGTCAGGTTTATCAAGGACGTAAATAACAAACTGACGATTAGCAAAAGATTCCCCTTTTTTAAATACAAGTTGAAATTCGTCATTCTTTTTTATCCTTAACTTTTTTTTCATCTTCTACACCTTCAATAAACGAATTGGATCTTTAGAAAAGCTGAAGACGCCTGTTTAGCGACGTAGGTACTAAACCGCTCCATCCAGGGATAGAGAAAACATGAAGAGTGCGATAGCGCTTTTTCATGTTGACTTATCGTGAGGAGGAGCGGGAAGTCCATTAGTAGCTAGGCGTCTGGGGCTAGACATCTTTACTGATCAAAAATCATATATTTTCTTAACCTTTTAAAAAAAGACCACTGAGACTTTTCAGTGGTCTATGCAGATAATACTTTTCTGCCCTTGCGGCGACGTGCAGCTAACACTCTACGTCCGTTTTTTGTGCTCATACGTGCACGAAAACCGTGAACTTTGCTGTGTTTACGTTTATTTGGTTGATAAGTACGTTTCATTCTATGACACCTCCCTGAGGAATAACAGTTAAAGACAGTTAAAGACAGTCTATATGATTATATAGATGGGTTGTAGTAAATGTCAACCTCATCCTTCAACTTTTTTTCTTTTTACACTTTTCGTCCAGTGAATCTTTTTTTACTCTCCAATCTATTGTAAATCATTTTACTCATAATCAAAATAGAAATTTTTACTTATTTAAAGAGAAGCGAAAGACACCCGTTTAGCGACGTTCAAACTGGACCTCTCCACATAAAAAAGAAATAAAGAGAACGATAGTAATTTGATTTTGACTTATCCTAAGGAGGAGCGGGAAGTCCAGTAGGCAGTGGATCCTTGCGATAGACAATTCAAAAAGTGGGAGCCTACAGCAGGGCTGCTTGTGGATAATTTTCAACGCATTTTTTATCTATCCACAAGCTTTTTTTATACTTTTTCACATAATAATAGCCTGTGGAAAAGTTCTATCCACATCTTTATATAGTTGTGGATAAACTTCTAAACCCATTGCCTATAGCTTAAATATCTGATATCATATTTGTGTTTTCACTCTTTATAACTTTATCGATAAACTAGTACTATCCACACCTCTGGATAACTTATCAGTAGACTTTTCAACATGTGGATAAGTACTTATCCACAATATGTGAATATTATTCTTATATCTTATTTTATTCCTTATTATAAGTTTATTCACAACTGCTTGTTGATAAATAAATATACATATATTCTTCTTATATCTATATATTGTATGATTATTAGTCAACCTAAACTAAATACAGTATAGGAACACATATAGGACTCATTGTTTAAAGTCAATACTGAACATATTTCTCGTATCTACCATTATTCTTTATACTGTTCAAAACAATCGTTAAACATGCCCATATTTATTCGCAAAGGAGGGGTAGAATTGAACAATATCGATGCTCTCTGGAATCAATTACTAGACAAAGTGAGGGAAAAAATTAGTAAACCCAGCTTTGAAACTTGGATTAAAGCAACTAAGGCCTATACTCTAAAAGGCGATGTTTTAACTGTTATTGCTCCAAACGAATTCAATCGTGACTGGCTTGAGGATCGCTACTCAAATCTTATTGCTGATTTATTATTTGAACTAACAGGAGAACAACTTGAAGCTAAATTTATCACTCCGCCTACTCAAGATGATGCATTTAATCCTCCTGAAATAACCAAAAAGGTAAAAAAACAAGATGATGAGCAGCATGATTTCTCCCAGCACATGTTAAATACGAAAAATACATTTGATACTTTTGTTATTGGATCAGGAAATCGTTTTGCCCACGCTGCATCTCTTGCAGTTGCTGAGGCTCCAGCAAGGGCCTATAATCCTTTGTTTATTTATGGTGGCGTTGGACTGGGTAAAACGCATTTAATGCATGCAATTGGACATTATGTATTAGAGCACAACCCACAAGCTAAAGTGGTTTATCTTTCTTCAGAAAAGTTTACAAATGAGTTTATTAACTCAATTCGAGACAATAAAGCCGGTGAATTCCGTGATAAGTACCGTACAGTCGATGTGTTATTGATCGATGATATTCAATTTTTAGCAGGAAAAGAATCAACTCAGGAGGAATTTTTTCATACTTTCAATGCTCTTCATGAAGAAAGTAAACAGATTGTTATTTCTAGTGATCGGCCGCCAAAGGAGATTCCTACACTAGAAGATCGTTTACGTTCACGGTTTGAATGGGGTCTGATTACGGATATTACTCCACCAGATTTAGAAACTAGAATTGCGATTCTACGAAAAAAAGCAAAAGCGGATGGTCTCGATATCCCAAATGAAGTCATGCTTTATATTGCGAATCAAATTGATTCGAATATTCGTGAACTTGAAGGAGCGTTAATTCGTGTTGTTGCTTACTCATCATTAGTAAATAGTGACATGAATGCAGATTTAGCAGCAGAAGCATTAAAAAGTATTATCGTTGGCTCTAAACCGCGAATCATCACAATCCATGATATTCAAAAGACAGTGGGTGAGCATTACAACGTAAAACTAGAGGACTTCAAAGCAAAAAAGCGGACAAAATCGGTTGCCTTTCCAAGGCAAATTGCCATGTATTTATCACGTGAGCTTACAGATTTCTCTCTCCCCAAAATCGGAAATGAATTTGGAGGCCGTGATCATACAACCGTGATTCATGCCCACGAGAAAATCTCTAAGCTTTTACAAACTGATCCACAATTAAAAAGACAAGTGAAAGAAATCCAAAATCAGTTGAAGGTATGATCTATTGTTGATAGTGTGAATAACTTACCTTCACTTATACACAGTCTGTCCACATCTGGATAGACTGTTTTTCCTTGGTTTTGATAGGTTATCCACAAATCCACAGGACCTACTACTACTATTACTATATTTTTAAAAAAATAATTAATAAATATATATGCAAATTTTTAGTAAATATGATTATTGGAGGATGAAAGATGAAATTTATTATTCAACGTGATAGATTAGTTCATAGTGTGCAAGAAGTCATGAAAGCTGTCACATCCAGAACAACCATTCCGATTTTAACTGGTATAAAAATTGATACATCAACAGAGGGAATTACGTTAACAGGAAGCGATTCCGATATTTCGATTCAGTCCTTTATTCCAGCAGAAGAAGAAGGAATTGAAATTGTAGAAGTACAATCTACTGGATCTATTGTGTTAAATGCACGTTTCTTTAGTGAAATTGTCAAAAAATTACCGATGGATACAGTGGAAATCGAGGTACAAGCTAATTTTCAAACGATTATTCGTTCAGGAAAAGCGGAATTTAACCTAAATGGTTTAGATCCAGAGGAATATCCACATCTCCCAGTTATTGAAGAAGAGAATCTTTTTAAATTACCAACAGATCTTTTAAAAGCTTTAATTCGTCAAACTGGATTTGCAGTGTCCACCTCAGAAACACGCCCTATCTTGACAGGTGTAAACTTAAAGGTAGAAAACAATGAGTTAACCTGTATTGCAACAGACAGTCATCGTTTAGCTATGAGAAAAGCTAACATTGAAACGAAAATAAATGGGTCATATAGTGTGGTCATTCCAGGGAAAAGCTTAAATGAGTTAAGTAAAATTCTCGATGACACAAATGAATTAATTGAAATTGTTATTACAGAAAATCAAGTATTATTTAAAGCGAAAAACTTATTGTTCTTCTCTAGATTATTAGAGGGAAACTATCCTGATACTTCACGCTTAATTCCAACAGACAGTAAAACAGATATTACGGTTAAAACAAAAGAGTTTTTACAAGCGATTGATCGAGCATCATTACTTGCTAAAGAGGGCCGTAATAATGTCGTTAAATTAACGACCTACGAAGGTGGAATTATTCAAGTTTCCTCGAACACACCGGAAATTGGTAAAGTTGTAGAAGAAATTGTAGCAGAGGCAATTGAAGGAGAAGAATTGAAAATTTCCTTTAGTGCGAAGTTTGTAATGGATGCATTAAAGGCTTTAGAAGGAACGGATATTAAAATTAGTTTTACTGGAGCTATGCGTCCATTTGTTCTTTGCCCACTTTATGATGATCAAATGCTGCAATTGATTCTTCCAGTTAGAACGTATTAAAAAAAGATCCAGCAAAAATTTAAAACTTTTTATTTTAAATAAAGGCTTGAATATCAGGCCTTTATTTTTTATAGGTATCCTAAAAATCTTAAATGCTAAACTTTAAAGCAAACTTTTGTTTTATTGATAAGAATTTAGTAAAATAAAGTATTAGAGACTACTTAGAAATGAGTGAAAAACGGATGAGTGAAATACAAATTAGCACCGAATATATTACACTAGGGCAATTTTTAAAATTGGCTGATATTATTCAAAGTGGTGGAATGGCGAAATGGTTTTTGAGTGAGCATGAAGTGTTTATTAACGGTGAATTAGATGTACGGAGAGGTCGGAAATTAAGAGTAGGTGACAAAATCGAAATTCCAGAATTCGGCAATTTTACGATTATCGGCTAATGTCGAAAGGGCGAGTAGATTATGTATATTGAGCAAATTAGTTTGAAAAATTACCGCAATTATGAAGAATTAGAGCTCTTTTTTGAGAATAAAGTCAATGTTATCTTAGGAGAGAATGCCCAAGGGAAAACGAATGTCATGGAATCAATTTTTGTTTTAGCAATGGCAAAGTCACATCGAACGTCAAATGATAAAGAACTTATTCGTTGGGACCAAGAGTATGCTAAAATAGAGGGTAGAGTGAAAAAGCGAAATACATCTATACCCCTAGAATTGACCATTTCAAAAAAGGGGAAAAAGGCAAAAAGTAATCATATTGAGCAACAAAAACTAAGTCAATATGTTGGTAACATGAATGTGGTGATGTTTGCTCCTGAGGATCTTAATTTAGTAAAGGGAAGTCCTCAAGTTAGACGACGTTTTATTGATATGGAAATAGGCCAGATATCTCCAGTTTATTTACATGAGATGAGTCAATATCATAAAATTACGCAACAAAGAAATCACTATTTGAAAATGTTGCAGATGAAAAAACAAAGTGATACAACAATGCTTGATGTATTAACAGACCAGTTTATTCAATATGCAGCGAAAATTGTCGAAAAAAGGTATCAGTTTCTAGCTATGCTTCAGGAATGGGCCAAACCAATTCATTCAGGAATATCACGTAATTTAGAAGAATTAAAAATTCAGTATAAACCATCACTTGATGTATCAGAACGCAGTGATTTGTCGAAAATAATAAAAGCATTTGAAGAAAAATCAAATCAAATAAAAACAAGAGAAATAGAACGGGGAATTACGTTAATTGGTCCTCACCGGGATGATCTTATTTTTTACGTAAACGGCCGAGATGTCCAAACCTTTGGTTCACAAGGTCAACAGCGGACAACGGCTCTTTCTTTAAAACTGGCAGAAATAGAATTAATTCATGCAGAAATAGGTGAATATCCTATTCTTCTTTTAGATGATGTTCTGTCAGAACTTGATGACTATCGTCAATCACATTTATTAAATACGATTCAGGGAAAAGTCCAGACCTTTGTCACAACTACCTCTGTTGAAGGAATTGACCATCAAACATTAAGAGAAGCAGCCACCTTTTTTGTGAAACAAGGAATGATTTCAAAAGTAAAGTAAAGAGGTGAATATATGTATCTCCATATTGGTGAAGACATTCTTGTACATACGGATGAAATTGTGGCGATCTTAGATAAAAAATTGCTAGACTCTTCCCCCATCCTTGCAGAATTTCTACAACAAAAAGCAGATATAACAATACATTTGACCGAGAAATCGATAAAGTCCATTGTTGTAACAACTAAGCATGTATATTATTCACCTCTTGCGTCGATGACATTAACAAAACGTGCGCAGCAAAATGTAATGATTGCTGATGAGTAATAGATAGATAACCGCTTAATTTTTAGCAATGTATGTTAAATGCGAATAGAAAAGTGTAGGTGATTTTAGATGACAATGGAACAAAAAGAAGTAAAAATTGAGGAATACGGTGCAGATCAGATACAAGTTTTAGAAGGCTTGGAAGCAGTGAGAAAACGTCCAGGTATGTATATTGGTAGCACGTCTTCGAGAGGTCTTCATCACCTTGTTTGGGAAATTGTTGATAATAGTATTGATGAAGCTCTTGCAGGTTTTTGTGATGAAATTAAAGTGGTAATTGAAGAAGACAATAGTATTACAGTCGTTGATAATGGCCGTGGTATTCCTGTTGGAATTCAAGAAAAAATGGGCCGTCCTGCAGTAGAAGTTATTATGACTGTTCTGCATGCTGGAGGAAAATTTGGCGGTGGAGGCTATAAAGTCTCAGGTGGCTTACACGGTGTGGGGGCTTCAGTTGTTAATGCTCTTTCCAGTTTGATGGAAGTGCATGTGCATCGCGATGGGCATATTTATTATCAACAGTATAAACAAGGAGTTCCACAAGCTGACTTGAAAATTATTGGTGAAACCGATCACACAGGGACGACGATCCACTTTGTACCAGATAGTGAGATTTTCACAGAAACATTAGAATATGATTTTGATACGTTAGCAACTCGTGTGAGAGAGCTTGCTTTTTTAAATAAAGGGATCAAAATTAGCCTTGAAGATAAGCGGGGCGAAGGGAAACTTAAGGAGTATCACTATGAAGGTGGTATTAAATCGTACGTTGAACATTTAAACCGTTCAAAAGCAGTGATTCATGAAGAACCAATCTTCATGGAAGGTGAAAAAGACGGTATTTCCGTGGAAATTGCCCTTCAGTATAATGAAGGCTATATTGAGAATTTATTCTCATTCGCCAATAATATTCATACGTATGAAGGTGGAACCCATGAATCGGGATTTAAAGCAGGGCTAACACGAATTATTAATGATTATGCCCGCAAAAGTGGATTGCTTAAAGAGTCAGATACCAATTTAACAGGGGATGATGTGCGTGAGGGTTTGACAGCCATTATTTCAATTAAGCATCCAGATCCACAGTTTGAAGGTCAAACGAAAACGAAATTAGGAAATTCAGAAGCAAGAACGGTTACGGACTCTGTTCTTTCTGAAAAACTTGAATCATTTCTGTATGAAAATCCTGCTGTGGCTCGAAAAATTGTTGATAAAGGCATAATGGCTACACGTGCACGTCTCGCAGCAAAGAAAGCTCGTGAATTAACAAGAAGAAAAAGTGCATTAGAGGTTTCGAACTTGCCTGGTAAATTAGCAGACTGTTCGTCAAAAGATCCTTCTATTAGCGAATTATACATTGTAGAAGGAAACTCAGCAGGCGGATCGGCTAAACAAGGACGGGATCGTCATTTCCAGGCAATTCTACCTCTTAGAGGGAAAATTCTTAATGTTGAAAAAGCACGCTTGGATCGAATTCTTCATAATGTCGAAATTGGTACCATTATCACAGCGCTTGGCACAGGTATTGGTGAAGAATTTAACATTGAGAAAGCAAGATACCATAAAATTGTTATAATGACGGATGCAGATGTTGATGGTGCACATATTCGTACACTTATGCTCACCTTTTTTTATAGATATATGAGAAAAATCATTGAATATGGCTATATTTATATTGCCCAGCCGCCTCTTTATAAAATACAGCAGGGCAAGAAAATTGAGTATGCCTACAATGATCGTCAACTGGAAGAAATTATGGCTTCTCTTCCTAGTCAACCAAAGCCAAACTTACAACGCTATAAAGGTCTTGGTGAAATGAACCCAGAACAACTATGGGAAACGACGATGGATCCTGCCACTAGAACTTTACTTCAAGTAAGTTTAAAGGATGCAATTGAAGCGGATGAAACCTTTGAAATGTTAATGGGTGATAAAGTTGAGCCACGTCGGAATTTTATCGAAGAAAATGCGATATACGTTAAAAATTTAGATATATAGAAAAGCGAACTAGCCGGTTGAGCTAAATACTAGTACGCTCGAAAATTTCATACTTTCTTATCTTTTAAGAAAAGCAGGATAGGTTCCTTTATCTATCCTGTTCTTTACATAGAGGTTATCCATGACTAAAGTTTTAAAAGGAGGTTGGCTCCATGTCAGAACAAGAAAGATCAAATGTTAAAGAGGTCAATATTAGCACCGAAATGCGGACTTCATTTTTAGATTATGCGATGAGTGTTATTGTATCGCGAGCTTTGCCTGATGTAAGAGATGGATTGAAACCAGTACATCGAAGAATTTTGTATGCAATGAATGATCTCGGAATGACGTCAGATAAACCATTTAAAAAGTCAGCACGTATCGTTGGAGAAGTAATTGGTAAATATCATCCACATGGTGATCGGCTGTATATGAAACAATGGTGCGTATGGCTCAGCCATTCAACTACCGTTATATGCTGGTTGATGGACACGGGAATTTCGGTTCCGTCGATGGTGATCAAGCAGCGGCCATGCGTTATACAGAAGCAAGATTGTCAAAGATTTCAATGGAAATACTTCGTGATCTGAATAAAGATACCATTGATTATCAGGATAACTATGATGGTTCAGAAAGAGAACCAGTTGTTATGCCAGCACGTTTCCCTAACCTTCTTGTAAATGGATCATCTGGTATTGCTGTTGGGATGGCTACGAATATTCCGCCACATCAATTAGGAGAAGTTATTGATGGAGTCTTAGCTTTAAGTAAAAATCCTGATATTACCATATCCGAATTGATGGAATATATTCCGGGACCTGACTTTCCAACAGCGGGTTATATTTTGGGCCGAAGTGGGATTAGAAAAGCCTATGAAACAGGTAGAGGCTCTATTATTCAGCGAGCGAAAGTAGAAATTGAAGTAAAGCCTAATGGCAAACAGGTTATTCTCGTTACTGAAATTCCGTATCAGGTCAATAAGGCAAGACTAATTGAAAAAATTGCGGAACTTGCTCGAGATAAGAAAATTGAAGGTATTACAGATCTTCGGGATGAATCTGACCAAAAAGGTATGCGTATCGTCATAGAGGTTCGTAAAGATGCTAATGCAAATGTGTTATTGAATAACTTGTATAAACATACTTCTATGCAAACAAGCTTCGGTATTAATTTACTCGCTCTTGTCGATGGGCAACCAAAAGTGTTGAACTTAAAGCAATGTCTATATTATTACTTAGAACATCAAAAAGTTGTGATTCGTCGTCGAACAGAATTTGAACTACGTAAAGCCGAAGCCCGTGCTCATATTTTAGAAGGGTTACGTATTGCATTAGATAATCTAGATCGAATTATTGCTTTAATACGTGGGTCGCAAACAACGGATATTGCACGTGAAGGATTGATGACACAGTTTTCTCTTTCTGAAAAACAGGCGCAAGCAATTTTAGATATGCGATTGCAACGTTTAACCGGTTTAGAACGAGAAAAAATTGAAGAAGAATACCAAACGTTAATGGCTCTAATTGCTGAATTAAGAGCTGTTTTAGCCGATGAAGAAAAAGTATTAGAAATCATTCGCGAAGAACTTAGTGAAATTAAAGAACGCTTCAATGATGAGAGACGTACGGAAATTTTATTGAGTGGTTTTGAAAGTATAGAAGATGAAGATTTAATTCCAGAAGAGAACGATTATCGTAACATTAACACATAATGGATATATTAAGCGTCTTCCAGTTTCGACTTATCGCAGTCAAAAGCGTGGTGGTCGAGGGATTCAAGGAATGGGCACCAATGAGGATGATTTTGTTGAGCATCTATTAACGACATCTACTCATGACACCCTTTTATTCTTCACGAATAAAGGGAAAGTATACCGTGCAAAGGGCTATGAAATTCCTGAGTATGGAAGAACAGCGAAAGGCTTACCTGTCATCAACTTATTAGAAGTTGAAAAGGGTGAAACCGTGAATGCCATTATTCCTGTTAAAGGATTAGATGATACTTCATTCTTATTCTTTACAACAAAGTACGGAATTTCAAAACGAACAGCTCTTTCATCGTTTGCTAATATCCGACATAATGGATTGATTGCATTAAGTTTACGTGAAGACGATGAACTGATTTCTGTTCGATTGACAGATGGTAAAAAACAAATTGTCATCGGTACAAAAGCTGGCATGATGATTCGTTTCCATGAAGAAGATGTTCGTTCAATGGGTCGAGCAGCGGCTGGGGTAAAAGGAATTTCTTTACGTGGCAATGATGAAGTAGTAGGTATGGAGATTTTAGAAGAAAATGATGAAATTCTAATTGTCACGAAAAATGGATACGGAAAGCGAACACCTGAAGAAGAATACCGCATTCAAAGTCGTGGTGGTAAAGGAATTAAGACATGTAATATCACTGAGAAAAATGGTGAACTTGTCTCGATTAAAACAGTCCCAACCGATGCGGAAGAAGATCTGATGATTATTACAGCAGCGGGTGTTATTATTCGGATGGCTATTGAAGATATTTCAAAAACAGGCCGTAGCACACAAGGTGTTAAGCTAATTCGCTTAGAAAGTGCGGAGAATGATATGTATCAACCGTTGCTATTGTTGAACGTGAAGAAGAAAAAGAAATATCTGAAGAAGAAGATGAACAGCATGCTACTGAATCAACAGTTGAAGTAGAACAAGATTCAGAAACAAAAGATGAAGAATAAGAACACTGTCCTTTAAAATAAGACTAACTTATAAGAAATCTGACTCTCACACAATGAACTGTATCTAGATTACGAATCAGTACTTCAGTACTAGATATTGGATTATGGGAGTCAGATTTTTTTAATTCCCATATTTATTCTGTTGTTTTTATAAGATATCTAGTAAAATAGTAGTAATTTTTAAAAAATGATGGTTAGAGAGGTGGACAGTTTTGTTAGTAAAAACAAAATATTTAGTCGAGGGTTGTATTTTAGCAAAAGACATACAGGGATTAACAAACCGTCCAATTATGAATAAACAAACCATTTTAGATGAGGAATTATTAAAAGTGCTAGAAGGCTTTTTAATTGAACAGGTAAGTGTGGAAAAAACATTGATCAATGGGGGAAATTTTTCACCAAAAGAAATCATTGATTATGAACTCGAAGAAGAACATAAAGAGGATTCTAACTTTATTAGTCATTATTTAAAAGCTGTACAAGCCTATAAGCGCCTTTTTAAAAATTGGCAAGCAGGAAGCAAGGTGGAAGTAGATAAAGTGCGTGAGATTATGATTCCATTATTCCAGAAAGCAATGGAAACTCCTTCTGATCTGCTTATGTTGCATCACTACTGTCATAAAGAAGAATATCTTTATCACCATGCCATATCACTTGGACTTTTAGGTGGATTTATTGCCATAAAATGAAATATCAGGTACGCGGATGTCTATCAAGTAATAATGGCAGGATGCTTAGCAGACTGTGGAATGGCGAAAATTCCAAGTAGAATTTTAAATAAAAACTCAAAATTAACTTTTGAGGAAAATGAAGAAATATATAAACACCCTCTCTATAGTTATCAACTCATTCAATCTAGTCTAATTTTAAAAGATGCTGTAAAGATTGCGATATTAGAACATCATGAGAGAATCAATGGAAGCGGCTATCCTCAAAGGAAAAAGAGAGGATGATATACATATATTTTCGAAAATCATTGCTGTTGCGGATGTGTATCATGCAATGACATCTGAAAGAATATATCGAAAAAAACAATCTCCTTTTAAAGTAATGGAAATGATCATGCATGATGACTTTGGTAAATTTGATATTGCGATCGTGAAAGCCTTACTAGCCAGGTCTAACAAACTTTTCAATTGGAAGTAGAGTTAGATTGAACAATGGAACTATAGCTGAAATTATATTTATGGATAACAATTCGCCAACTAGTCCTTTAGTAAAAGTGATAAATAGTCAGGAAATCATGAATTTAAGTAAGATAAGGGATTTATATATTGAGGAAATTTTTTAATATGATATTTAATGAAAACTCGCATAGCATATTTTTACTTGAATAACCTGAACTCTATTTTTAGATATTTCTTTAGATAAACTTGTAATTACTTGATATATTAGATATAATAATTAAGTCGGCAAGAGAATAAAAAAATGTTGACGTGAAATACATTATATGTTATATTATTAAAGTCGCTTCTGAGAGAAACGATAGATAATTGCTCTTTGAAAACTGAACAAAACAAAGCGCCAACGTTAATTTTTAAGTGAGCACACACTATCAAAAAAGCAAATGAGCAAGTCAAACATTTTTCGGAGAGTTTGATCCTGGCTCAGGACGAACGCTGGCGGCGTGCCTAATACATGCAAGTCGAGCGAATCGATGGGAGCTTGCTCCCTGAGATTAGCGGCGGACGGGTGAGTAACACGTGGGCAACCTGCCTATAAGACTGGGATAACTTCGGGAAACCGGAGCTAATACCGGATACGTTCTTTTCTCGCATGAGAGAAGATGGAAAGACGGTTTCGGCTGTCACTTACAGATGGGCCCGCGGCGCATTAGCTAGTTGGTGAGGTAATGGCTCACCAAGGCGACGATGCGTAGCCGACCTGAGAGGGTGATCGGCCACACTGGGACTGAGACACGGCCCAGACTCCTACGGGAGGCAGCAGTAGGGAATCTTCCGCAATGGACGAAAGTCTGACGGAGCAACGCCGCGTGAGCGAAGAAGGCCTTCGGGTCGTAAAGTTCTGTTGTTAGGGAAGAACAAGTACCAGAGTAACTGCTGGTACCTTGACGGTACCTAACCAGAAAGCCACGGCTAACTACGTGCCAGCAGCCGCGGTAATACGTAGGTGGCAAGCGTTGTCCGGAATTATTGGGCGTAAAGCGCGCGCAGGTGGTTCCTTAAGTCTGATGTGAAAGCCCACGGCTCAACCGTGGAGGGTCATTGGAAACTGGGGAACTTGAGTGCAGAAGAGGAAAGTGGAATTCCAAGTGTAGCGGTGAAATGCGTAGAGATTTGGAGGAACACCAGTGGCGAAGGCGACTTTCTGGTCTGTAACTGACACTGAGGCGCGAAAGCGTGGGGAGCAAACAGGATTAGATACCCTGGTAGTCCACGCCGTAAACGATGAGTGCTAAGTGTTAGAGGGTTTCCGCCCTTTAGTGCTGCAGCTAACGCATTAAGCACTCCGCCTGGGGAGTACGGCCGCAAGGCTGAAACTCAAAGGAATTGACGGGGGCCCGCACAAGCGGTGGAGCATGTGGTTTAATTCGAAGCAACGCGAAGAACCTTACCAGGTCTTGACATCCTCTGACAACCCTAGAGATAGGGCGTTCCCCTTCGGGGGACAGAGTGACAGGTGGTGCATGGTTGTCGTCAGCTCGTGTCGTGAGATGTTGGGTTAAGTCCCGCAACGAGCGCAACCCTTGATCTTAGTTGCCAGCATTCAGTTGGGCACTCTAAGGTGACTGCCGGTGACAAACCGGAGGAAGGTGGGGATGACGTCAAATCATCATGCCCCTTATGACCTGGGCTACACACGTGCTACAATGGATGGTACAAAGGGCTGCAAACCTGCGAAGGTAAGCGAATCCCATAAAGCCATTCTCAGTTCGGATTGTAGGCTGCAACTCGCCTACATGAAGCCGGAATCGCTAGTAATCGCGGATCAGCATGCCGCGGTGAATACGTTCCCGGGCCTTGTACACACCGCCCGTCACACCACGAGAGTTTGTAACACCCGAAGTCGGTGAGGTAACCTTTAAGGAGCCAGCCGCCTAAGGTGGGACAGATGATTGGGGTGAAGTCGTAACAAGGTAGCCGTATCGGAAGGTGCGGCTGGATCACCTCCTTTCTAAGGAATAAAAATTACGTTCATGAACAAGAGCGCTTTTGTTTTGTTCAGTTTTGAATGAGTAATTCATTCAACTAAATAGATATCCCCTTTATAAGCTTGGGAAGAAGAAGCTTATTATTCATGTGAATGGGCCTATAGCTCAGCTGGTTAGAGCGCACGCCTGATAAGCGTGAGGTCGATGGTTCGAGTCCATTTAGGCCCACCATTTCATTTCCTATGGGGCCTTAGCTCAGCTGGGAGAGCGCCTGCCTTGCACGCAGGAGGTCAGCGGTTCGATCCCGCTAAGTCTCCACTTTGTTCTTTGAAAACTAGATAATAGATAGAAGGCAATTAATTGTATTTTCAAAGCATCTAGTAAGATCTTTTTAACGGTTAAGTTAGAAAGGGCGCACGGTGGATGCCTTGGCACTAGGAGCCGATGAAGGACGGGACTAACACCGATATGCTTCGGGGAGCTGTAAGTAAGCTTTGATCCGGAGATTTCCGAATGGGGAAACCCACTGTTCGTAATGGAACAGTATCTTTACCTGAATACATAGGGTACTGAAGGCAGACCCGGGGAACTGAAACATCTAAGTACCCGGAGGAAGAGAAAGCAAATGCGATTTCCTGAGTAGCGGCGAGCGAAACGGAATTAGCCCAAACCAAGAGGCTTGCCTCTTGGGGTTGTAGGACACTCAACATGGAGTTACAAAGGAACGGGGTAAATGAAGTGATCTGGAAAGGTCCGTCAAAGAAGGTAAAAACCCTGTAGTTGAAACTTCGTTCCCTCCTGAGTGGATCCTGAGTACGGCGGGACACGAGAAATCCCGTCGGAAGCAGGGAGGACCATCTCCCAAGGCTAAATACTCCCTAGTGACCGATAGTGAACCAGTACCGTGAGGGAAAGGTGAAAAGCACCCCGGAAGGGGAGTGAAATAGATCCTGAAACCGTGTGCCTACAAGTAGTCAAAGCCCGTTAATGGGTAATGGCGTGCCTTTTGTAGAATGAACCGGCGAGTTACGATTTCATGCGAGGTTAAGTTGATAAGACGGAGCCGCAGCGAAAGCGAGTCTGAATAGGGCGAATGAGTATGAGGTCGTAGACCCGAAACCAGGTGATCTACCCATGTCCAGGGTGAAGTTCAGGTAACACTGAATGGAGGCCCGAACCCACGCACGTTGAAAAGTGCGGGGATGAGGTGTGGGTAGCGGAGAAATTCCAATCGAACCTGGAGATAGCTGGTTCTCTCCGAAATAGCTTTAGGGCTAGCCTCGAGGTGAGAGTATTGGAGGTAGAGCACTGATTGGACTAGGGGCCCCCAACGGGTTACCGAATTCAGTCAAACTCCGAATGCCAAATACTTATTCTTGGGAGTCAGACTGCGAGTGATAAGATCCGTAGTCGAAAGGGAAACAGCCCAGACCACCAGCTAAGGTCCCAAAGTATACGTTAAGTGGAAAAGGATGTGGAGTTGCTTAGACAACCAGGATGTTGGCTTAGAAGCAGCCACCATTTAAAGAGTGCGTAATAGCTCACTGGTCGAGTGACTCCGCGCCGAAAATGTACCGGGGCTAAACGTATCACCGAAGCTGTGGATGGACACCGTATGATGTCGGTGGTAGGAGAGCGTTCTAAGGGCGTTGAAGCCAGACCGGAAGGACTGGTGGAGCGCTTAGAAGTGAGAATGCCGGTATGAGTAGCGAAAGAAGGGTGAGAATCCCTTCCACCGAATGCCTAAGGTTTCCTGAGGAAGGCTCGTCCGCTCAGGGTTAGTCGGGACCTAAGCCGAGGCCGAAAGGCGTAGGCGATGGACAACAGGTTGATATTCCTGTACCACCTATACATCGTTTGAACGATGGGGGGACGCAGAAGGATAGGGTAAGCGCGCTGTTGGATATGCGCGTCCAAGCAGTTAGGCCGGAAACGAGGCAAATCCCGTTTCCATTAAGGCTGAGCTGTGATGGCGAGGGAAATATAGTACCGAAGTTCCTGATTCCACACTGCCAAGAAAAGCCTCTAGTGAGATGTAAGGTGCCCGTACCGCAAACCGACACAGGTAGGCGAGGAGAGAATCCTAAGGTGTGCGAGAGAACTCTCGTTAAGGAACTCGGCAAAATGACCCCGTAACTTCGGGAGAAGGGGTGCTTTTTAGGGTGAATAGCCCAGAAAAGCCGCAGTGAATAGGCCCAGGCGACTGTTTAGCAAAAACACAGGTCTCTGCGAAGCCGCAAGGCGAAGTATAGGGGCTGACACCTGCCCGGTGCTGGAAGGTTAAGGGGAGAGGTTAGCGCAAGCGAAGCTTTGAACCGAAGCCCCAGTAAACGGCGGCCGTAACTATAACGGTCCTAAGGTAGCGAAATTCCTTGTCGGGTAAGTTCCGACCCGCACGAAAGGTGTAACGATCTGGGCACTGTCTCAACGAGAGACTCGGTGAAATTATAGTACCTGTGAAGATGCAGGTTACCCGCGACAGGACGGAAAGACCCCGTGGAGCTTTACTGCAGCCTGATATTGAATTTTGGTACAGCTTGTACAGGATAGGTAGGAGCCTGAGAAGCCGGAGCGCCAGCTTCGGTGGAGGCGTTGGTGGGATACTACCCTGGCTGTATTGAAATTCTAACCCGCGCCCCTTATCGGGGTGGGAGACAGTGTCAGGTGGGCAGTTTGACTGGGGCGGTCGCCTCCTAAAGAGTAACGGAGGCGCCCAAAGGTTCCCTCAGAATGGTTGGAAATCATTCGTAGAGTGTAAAGGCACAAGGGAGCTTGACTGCGAGACCTACAAGTCGAGCAGGGACGAAAGTCGGGCTTAGTGATCCGGTGGTTCCGCATGGAAGGGCCATCGCTCAACGGATAAAAGCTACCCCGGGGATAACAGGCTTATCTCCCCCAAGAGTCCACATCGACGGGGAGGTTTGGCACCTCGATGTCGGCTCATCGCATCCTGGGGCTGTAGTCGGTCCCAAGGGTTGGGCTGTTCGCCCATTAAAGCGGTACGCGAGCTGGGTTCAGAACGTCGTGAGACAGTTCGGTCCCTATCCGTCGTGGGCGCAGGAAATTTGAGAGGAGCTGTCCTTAGTACGAGAGGACCGGGATGGACGCACCGCTGGTGTACCAGTTGTCCTGCCAAGGGCATAGCTGGGTAGCTACGTGCGGACGGGATAAGTGCTGAAAGCATCTAAGCATGAAGCCCCCCTCAAGATGAGATTTCCCATAGCGCAAGCTAGTAAGATCCCTGAAAGATGATCAGGTTGATAGGTCAGAGGTGGAAGCGTGGTGACATGTGGAGCTGACTGATACTAATAGATCGAGGACTTAACCAAATGTTTTGATAAGACAAGTAATTACCTTCTGTATTATCTAGTTTTGAAGGAACAAGTTCCTCATATGTTTGGTGACGATAGCGAAGAGGTCACACCCGTTCCCATTCCGAACACGGAAGTTAAGCTCTTCAGCGCCGATGGTAGTTGGGGGTTTCCCCCTGTGAGAGTAGGACGTCGCCAAGCGAATGAAAAATCAGCTATTAAGTAGCTGATTTTTTTTGTATAATAATCTTCTTATTTTTTTTATATCCTCTCAATACTGGTTCTGCTTTTCCTGTTCATCAGCCAGTTACATACAAGAAAAGGAGTTTTGTATTGAGCAATTTTTAAAAAATGAATAATAGCGGGATAATCATCATTAGGCGTTGTTTTAAGTAGCTCTGACCACCATTCTGTTTCATAACGAGCAATCATACTTAGGTTATACAAAATTAAATAGTGAGAAATAAGTTCAGGTAATACATAGGCATTCGAATTTTTATTAAGTGATAGCATAAATAGTTGTAAATCTGTGTGATAGCGAATAGGTGAAGCTGAATTATAAAGTAATATTTCATCAGATTCTAATAGTAGTCCTTCCTTTACTTCTTGAAGGGCAAAGCTTTTTTTAGATTTAGTCTGTATAAAATTCAGAAAACGATTACTTGTCATTTGATAACAATCTAGGATAGAGTTTGAAAGAAGATAACCTTGCTCATTAGGAGTCAGCGGTTCAAAATTTTTCTTGAAAAAAAGAGAAGAAGTCTGCATTTCTGGAATTTCTCTTATTAGTGTTTCCATGGTGAACTTTTCTCCCTCTAATTGTTTGATTTGAAATAGTTTCTCGGCTATACAGGTAAGTAGGCCATTCTTTTGAACCTTTACTTCATCTTTCAAAAATTCATATTGTTGTTTTTTTCTTTTTCTTGTTGTCACTCCATGTGCAAGTAAAGAAGTTGATTCAGGATAGTTAGGATCTATAGGTGAGTAAACAAGCTTTTAATAATTGGGAAAATCCATAAAATATTAAAATAGGCTTTATGGAGAGTGGTGACAAGTTTGCTTGTTCGTAGTATGTTTTAGCATGTTCTAGATAATATATAAATGGATAACAGTTTTGATAACTTTTCTTTTCTGCTTCAGAAATATGTAATTGACTATAGCATTTTTTTAAAAAAAGTTGAGAAGAAGAAGCAGAGAAAAAAGGTGAAAAAAGGTCGAAGTAATCAGGGTTTTTCAACAAAAAATCAACTCCTTTAAATTAATAGAAAAATCAAACTTTTTCGTATGTCCTTGACAGTATTATGTCCAATTGATAACCTACAAATAATATTTTTTAAAGCAGGAGGGGAAAGATATGTGGGAAAATAAGTTTGCAAAAGAAGGATTAACGTTTGATGATGTGTTATTAATTCCGGGCAAATCTGAGATTTTGCCGAAGGACGTTAGTTTACAAGTTCAATTATCGGAAAATGTAAAGCTCAATATTCCAATTATTAGTGCAGGGATGGATACGGTAACTGAAGCAGAAATGGCAATTGCAATGGCGCGTCAAGGTGGTTTAGGAATTATTCATAAAAATATGTCTATTGAAGCTCAAGCTGAACAGGTAGATAAAGTTAAGCGTTCTGAGAGTGGTGTTATTTCTGACCCATTTTTCTTAACACCAGATCATCAAGTATTTGATGCAGAACATTTAATGGGCAAATATCGAATTTCCGGGGTACCAATTGTAAATAATGAAACGGATCAAAAACTTGTTGGTATTCTTACAAATCGTGACTTGCGTTTTATTTCTGACTTTTCTTTAAAAATTTCAGATGTAATGACAGTTGAAAATTTAGTAACAGCACCAGTTGGTACAACGTTAGTACAAGCTGAGAAAATTCTTCAAAAATACAAAATTGAAAAGTTACCTCTTGTAGATGAAAACGGAGTGTTAAAAGGTTTAATTACAATTAAAGATATCGAGAAAGTAATTGAGTTCCCGAATTCAGCAAAAGATAAACAAGGAAGATTACTTGTTGGTGCAGCTGTTGGTGTAACAAAAGATACATTAAAGCGTGTAGAAATGCTTGTAAAAGCAAATGCAGATGCGATTGTATTAGATACAGCACATGGACATTCAGCAGGTGTTATAAATACGGTAAAAGAAATTCGTGAAGCTTTTCCTGAGTTAACGATTATTGCAGGGAACGTAGCAACTGGAGAAGCAACACGCGCTTTAATTGAAGCAGGTGCGGATGTAGTTAAAGTTGGTATTGGACCTGGTTCTATTTGTACAACACGTGTTGTTGCGGGTGTAGGTGTACCTCAAATTACAGCCATTTATGATTGTGCAACAGAGGCACGTAAGCTTGGTAAAACGATTATTGCGGATGGTGGCATTAAATATTCTGGTGATGTTGTAAAAGCTTTAGCTGCTGGCGGGGATGCTGTTATGCTTGGAAGTCTACTTGCAGGTGTTACGGAAAGCCCTGGAGAAACGGAAATTTTCCAAGGCCGCCGTTTTAAAGTATATCGTGGTATGGGGTCAGTTGCTGCTATGGAAAAAGGTTCAAAAGACCGTTACTTCCAAGAAGATGCTAAAAAATTAGTTCCAGAAGGTATTGAAGGACGTTTACCTTATAAAGGACCACTTGCAGATACGGTTTATCAATTACTTGGCGGTGTTCGCGCAGGTATGGGATACTGCGGCACAGCAACGTTACAAGATCTAAAAGAAAAAGCACAATTTATTAGAATGACTGGTGCAGGATTAAGAGAAAGTCATCCGCATGATGTTCAAATTACAAAAGAAGCACCAAACTATTCTATACAATAAACTCAAATCTTCATCAGTGGGGAGCCTCGTTGCCCACTGATTGTTAGTAGTTTAAACTAATTGAGGTTTATAGGCTACTTATTCTTATTTCTTTTGGACTATTCTAAAAAGACTTCGAATGTGCTATTATAGCCTGTTTAGCCGAGACAAAAATTAACAAAAAAATAGGCAGCGCCTTTCATGACGTTGTCTATTTTTTTGTTTTTTTCTATGTTAAACTAAACAAAGTGTATTGGGGCAGATAAAACTATATTTTATCTGAATTTTAAAGAAAATAATCAGTTGGAGGTAGTAGAAATTGAAAAGAATCAGCAGGATTACCCTGATGTTTACCTTAGTTTTTGTTCTTATTTTGTCGCAATTTGCCTATCAACCAGGGAAGGCTGAAGCTGAATCTGATTTAGGGTTAAAAGCAGAAGCTTCTATCATCATTGACGGTAAAACCGGTCAAGTTATCTATGAGCATAATGCTGAAAAAGTGTTAGGTATTGCTTCCATGTCAAAAATGATGACAGAGTATATTGTGCTGGAAGCGATTAAAAATGGGAAAATTACTTGGGATCAAAAAGTTAAAATAAATGAATACGTACATAACCTATCGAAAGCACCTAATTTATCAAATGTTGGTTTAACACAAGGCGAAGATTATACTGTAAAAGAGCTATACGAGGCAATGGCTGTTTATTCTGGGAATGCTGCAACTGTTGCTTTAGCAGAATTAGTATCGGGTAGTGAGAAAAAGTTTGTTGAATTAATGAATAAAAAAGCAAAAGAATTAGGATTGCAAAACTATAAGTTTGTTAATTCAAGTGGTCTTAATAATAAGGATTTATTAGGCAATTATCCTGCTGGTAATGAGAGTGAAGAAAATGTTATGACAGCGAGAGATGTAGCATTGCTTGCTTACCACTTAGTTACTGATTATCCAGAAGTGTTGGATTATGCTAGCATTTCTAAATTGAAATTCCGTGATGGTAAAGAATACTCAAACTTTAACTGGATGTTACCAGGATTGATTTTCGCATATGATGGTGTAGATGGGTTAAAAACAGGTTCTACAGACTTTGCAGGATATGCTCATACAGCCACAGCGATTCGCAATGATCAACGTTATATTACAGTTGTGATGAAGTCAACATCAAAAAATGAACGCTTCGCTGATAGTACTAAATTAATGGATTACGCTTTTGGACAATTTAGTAAAGAAGAAGTTCTCCCTGCTAATTATCAGGTAAAAGGAAAAGAGACAATACCGGTGGTTAAAGGGAAAGAAGATATTGTAAACGTTGAAACAAAAGATGCACTAAATTTACTTGTTGAAAATGGTAAGAAAGATAATTATCAAGTAAATTTAGTTGTTGATAAAAGCAAGCTAAATGAAGATGGCGAGCTCACAGCACCTATTAAAAAAGGTGAAAAATTAGGTTATCTTAAAGTCGAAGCTAAGGATGGAAAAAATTACGGATTTATTGCGGATGGTGAATCTAAAGCTATTACAGTTGATGTAGTTGCAGCGGGATCTGTAGAAAAAGCAAATTGGTTTGTCCTTTCTATGCGTGCAATAGGCGGATTTTTTGGAGATATTTTCTCAGGTGTTGTTTCAACTGTAAAAGGTTGGTTTTAATAGAATACCTGTATAAAAAGGTTGCATCTTGTAAAAAACTATAGTACATTATGGAAAACAATTTGATTTGATAAAACTATGATAGGAAATAGTAACAGGTATGTCTTGCTTTAGAGAGCTGATGGTTGGTGGAAATCGGTGTAAGCGGCTTGTGAATCCATCCTTGAGTAAGGAACGGAACACTTATTAGTTAGTAAGTTCTTTCGGTTCAAGCCGTTATCTTGACGAGTGGAAGGCAATTCTGTCTTCAACTAGGGTGGCAACGCGGGTTAACTCTCGTCCCTTTTATAGGGACGGGAGTTTTTTGCGTTCGTATATTTAAAAAGGTAGGAGGAAAAGAAATGTTAGATTTAAAACATTTACGTAACAATTTTGAAGAAGTAAAACGAGTTTTACAACATCGTGGTGAGGACCTAACAGCTCTTGATTCTTTTGAGGAACTGGACGTTAAGCGTCGTGAATTAATTGCAGAAACGGAAAAACTAAAAAGTAAGCGAAATGAAGTATCTGAACAAGTAGCTGTTTTAAAGCGCGAAAAGAAAGATGCAGATGCTTTAATTGCTGAAATGCGAGTCGTAGGGGAAACGATTAAAGGATTGGACGAGGAATTACGTATTGTAGAGTCAAAATTAGAAATTCTTCTTCTTTCTATTCCAAATATTCCACATGAAAGTGTCCCGGTTGGTGAATCAGAGGATGATAATATCCCAGTGCGTCATTGGGGTGAGCAACCAAAATTTAGTTTTGAACCAAAACCACACTGGGATGTAGCAACTGATTTAGATATCGTTGACTTTGAACGAGCTGCAAAGGTAACGGGAAGTCGTTTCGCCTTTTATAAAGGGTTGGGTGCTCGTTTAGAGCGTGCATTAGCTAGTTTTATGTTAGATTTACATATTGAAGAGCATGGATATGTAGAGCTAATGACACCGTTTATGGTGAATCGTGCAAGCATGACAGGCACTGGCCAATTACCGAAGTTTGAGGAGGATGCATTCCGAATCGAAAGTGAAGATTACTTTCTAATCCCAACTGCTGAGGTACCAGTTACTAATTACCATCGTGATGAAATTTTAAATGGAGATGATCTTCCTTTAAGTTATGTAGCTCATACTGCATGTTTTCGCTCTGAGGCAGGCTCTGCTGGACGTGATACAAGAGGGTTGATTCGCCAACATCAATTTAATAAAGTAGAACTAGTGAAGCTTGTAAAGCCAGAGGATTCTTATCAAGAGCTTGAGAAGTTAACAGGTCATGCTGAAAAAGTACTTCAATTATTAGGCTTACCATACCGTGTATTAAGCATGTGTACGGCTGACTTAGGCTTTACCGCGGCAAAGAAATATGATCTGGAAGTATGGCTTCCAAGCTACGGAACATATCGTGAAATTTCTTCTTGTAGTAATTTTGAAGCATTCCAAGGTAGACGTGCTAACATTCGATTCCGTCGAGACCCAAAAGGAAAACCAGAACATGTTCATACATTAAATGGTTCTGGTTTGGCTATTGGTAGAACGGTTGCAGCTATTTTGGAGAATTATCAACAGGACGATGGAAGTGTTATTATTCCTGAGGCATTACGTCCATATATGCGTGGAATAGAAGTAATTAAGCCTTAATAAAGGTATAAGGGTCAGCATCTGAACAAGATAAGCTGGCCTCTTTTCGTCTAAGGGTTTATGCGACTTTCGATGAGTATTTTTATTTAGCCCTAACGCCCAGTCCCTCAAGTCGTTTCAGTCCAGAGGTGAAGTCACCCTCTGGACCTCTAATGCTTATCGGGGCTGACCAAGGTGTTTGCACTTTCTCTGTATTGGCCTTCAATACATGATTCATCATGGATAAAGCATACTTGTTATCTTCAATGGCTGCAGAGGCGATTGTATTCTCCGGTATCCATAGTTGATATTCACGCATATAAGCATCATTTGCTGTAAAAAGGACGCAAATGTTACCTGCGATGCCGGTGATGACTAGCTTATTAACCTTTAGTTGCTGAAGTAAGGTATGAAGGGCAGTACCGTAAAAAGCGGAGTACTTTGGTTTAATTAAAAAATAATCGTTTTCTGTCGGTTTAATTTTTTCAATTAATGTTTCATTTTTTTCATTCTTACAAGTATCGATGATTTTCCCGAAATCGGCTTGCCATAGATTATAATGATCGTTTATATAAATAATAGGTAATCCTTGCTCTTTCATACTCCCCTTTAGATGTAAAATTGGTTCAATAATAGGGTTGGCGTGAGTAAGTAATAAATTTCCATGAGTAAAGTTAAAATCGTTAATCATATCAATAATAAGTAGTGCTGATTTCATGTATGCCCCCTTTTTTATAGTGAAGCTAAATTTGATTTAAAATACTATGTGAAAAAGTAGATGCAGTTGGCCTTTATTTTGTTCTGAGTGAGGTTACTTTACTCCATAAACCTAAATCTTTCTTAACTCGTGTAGGAGAGGGGGAACTTTGATGAAAGATGATGCATATTATATGAATTTGGCCTTAGAGGAAGCAAAAAGGGCACGAGAGATTCAAGAAGTACCAATTGGTGCTATTATTGTCTTGGACGACAAAATTATTGCTAGAGGCTATAATTTGCGGGAAACGGAACAAAGCTCGGTTGCGCATGCGGAATTGCTAGCTATTACTGAAGCTTGTAAGGTTCTTGGAACATGGCGATTGGAAGAAGCCACACTATATGTGACACTTGAGCCTTGTCCGATGTGTGCGGGTGCCATTATTAATTCTAGAATTAAACGAGTGGTCTTTGGGGCTCATGATCCAAAGGCAGGGTGTGCGGGAACATTTATGAATTTACTACAGGATGAGCGTTTTAATCATCAGAGTGAAGTAATAAGTGGTGTTTTACAGGAAGAATGCGGTGGTATATTAACGGAGTTTTTTAAAGACCTCCGCCACCGAAAAAAAATGGAAAAGAAAGCAAAGATGATGTGCTCGGAAAAAAATAACGAACAATAAGGATTGCTTTTTCTTCACGCTATTAGTATAATCATGTATGTATCTTAAGAGGATACAATGATTATTGGTATCATATTTGCCGTGCTAGGTGGGGAGGTAGCGGTGCCCTGTACTCGCAACCCGCTCTAGCGAGACTGAATCCCTTCTCGAGGTTAGCATACTGTAGGGTCTGCCTTAAGTAAGTGGTGTTGACGTCTGGGTCCTGCGCAATGGGTCTCCATGAACCATGTCAGGTCCGGAAGGAAGCAGCATTAAGTGGAAGTTCCCATGTGCCGCAGGAGTGCCTGGGCTGAGCTAACTGCTTAAGTAACGCTTATGGGTGTTAATCGACAGAAGGTGCACGGCAGTTATTACATAGTTTATAAACTCATCCATTTTGGGTGGGTTTTTTTCTTATGTCTAACTCCAGTCCATACGTCGCTAAACGGGTGCCTTCCGCTTTTCTGATTGTCTAGCTCCAGGCACCCAGCGCCTACTGGACTTCCCGCTCCTCCATTCGATAAGTCAGCATCGAATCGTGCTATCGCACTCTTCGTGTTTCCTATATCTCATACGGAGCGGTCCAGTCCATACGTCGTTAAACGGGTGCCTTCCGCTTTTCCTGTTAGTGCGTTATAATTAGACGGATGGAGAAAATAAGGGAGGAACTACCGTGGGATATCAAGCATTATATCGGGTGTGGCGACCACAACAATTTATAGACGTAGTCGGTCAGGAGCATGTGACTAAAACGCTACAAAACGCTCTTATTAGTCAAAAGGTTTCCCACGCCTATTTATTTTCAGGTCCACGTGGTACAGGGAAAACAAGTGCAGCTAAAATTCTTGCAAAGGCTGTAAACTGTGAGCATTCGCCAGTAAGTGAACCTTGTAATGAATGTGCAACCTGCCGTGGAATTACAGATGGCTCCATATCAGATGTAATTGAAATTGATGCTGCCTCTAATAATGGGGTAGAAGAAATTCGGGATATTCGTGATAAAGTAAAATATGCACCCAATGCGGTAACCTATAAAGTGTATATTATTGATGAGGTACATATGCTTTCGCAAGGGGCTTTTAATGCTTTGTTAAAAACATTGGAAGAGCCACCTAAACATGTCATCTTTATCTTAGCGACAACAGAGCCACATAAAATTCCTCTAACAATTATTTCAAGATGTCAGCGCTTTGATTTTAAACGTATTCAGCCACAAGATATTGTGGGACGGATGTTGCAGATTGTACAAGAGACAGGAATCACGTGTAATGAACAGGCGTTACAGATTATTGCTAGAGCGGCTGAAGGAGGGATGCGGGACGCGCTCAGTTTACTTGATCAGGCTGTCTCGTTTAGCTCTGAGGAAGTAACTGTTGAAGATGCGCTAACTGTAACCGGATCGGTATCGCAGGCTTTTTTAAGTAGATTAGCTAAAGCGATACATGAAAAAGACGTCGCAGGTTCGCTTCGAGTACTCGACGAATTATTAGCAATGGGAAAAGATCCTGCTCGTTTTATAGAGGATATGATTTATTATTTTCGCGATATGCTCTTGTATCAAGCAGCACCTAGTTTAGCAGATACGTTTGAGCGGGCACTAATCGATCCACAATTTAAGGAATTAGCTGAAATTTTTTCTAGAGACATGATTTATCAAATGATTGAAAGCTTTAATAGAGCCCAACAGGATATGAAGTGGACAAACCATCCACGAATTTTATTGGAAGTAGCACTTGTGAAATTATGTAATACACAACAATCGTCTCAGGTAGATAATGGAGAAATTCAACAACTTCTCTCTAAAATACAGGGATTGGAAAAACAATTACAAGATCTTCAACGTAATGGGGTAGCAGCCCCGAGTGCTGAAAAATCGACCGGACAATCTAAGAATCAAAGGGTATCTAAAAAAACCTATAAAGCACCGGTAGGCAAAATTAATCAAATTCTAAAACAGGCGACAAAGTCAGATTTACAGAGGGTAAAAAGTCGTTGGGGTGAATTATTTGAACAACTAAGTCAACAAAATTTAAAATCATTAGCTGCTTTATTATCTGAAGCAGAACCTGTTGCTGCGTCTGAAGGAGCATTTGTGGTAAAATTCAAATATGATATTCATTGCCAAATGGCGATGGAAAATAGCCGTTTCATGGGAGCTATTACTGCGATTATGCAACAACTTACAGGGCATCACATGGAAATGGCAGGAGTACCAGAAAGTCAATGGCAACAATTACGAGAAGATTTTATCTCGACACAGCAGCTTGATGGTCCAGAAGAACCGGACAAACAAGAAGAAGATCCTTTTATAGCAGAGGCCCGAAAATTAGTCGGTGATGATTTGCTAGAAATTAAAAAATAATTTGGAGGTAGGAAAATGGGTATGCGTGGTGGCATGGGTAATATGCAAAATATGATGAAGCAAATGCAGAAGATGCAAAAGAAAATGGCTGAGGCACAGGAAGAGCTTGGCGAAAAGAAAGTAGAAGGTACAGCTGGCGGCGGTATGGTATCAGTTATTGTAACTGGTCATAAGGAAATTGTAGAAGTAACGATTAAGCCAGAAGTTGTCGATCCAGATGATATCGAAATGCTACAAGATTTAGTACTTGCAGCAACAAATGATGCTTTAAAGAAAGCGGATGAATTAACGAATCAAACAATGGGACAGTTTACTAAAGGAATGAATATGCCTGGCTTGT
>CAVWEP010000003.1:280000-2078143 GCA_963754185.1 uncultured Bacillaceae bacterium
TCACTGGTCGAGTGACTCCGCGCCGAAAATGTACCGGGGCTAAACATAACACCGAAGCTGTGGATGGACATCGTTGATGTCCGTGGTAGGAGAGCGTTCTAAGGGCGTTGAAGCTAGACCGTAAGGACTGGTGGAGCGCTTAGAAGTGAGAATGCCGGTATGAGTAGCGAAAGAAGGGTGAGAATCCCTTCCACCGAATGCCTAAGGTTTCCTGAGGAAGGCTCGTCCGCTCAGGGTTAGTCGGGACCTAAGCCGAGGCTGAAAAGCGTAGGCGATGGACAACAGGTTGATATTCCTGTACCACCTATACATCGTTTGAGCGATGGGGGGACGCAGAAGGATAGGGTAAGCGCGCTGTTGGATATGCGCGTCCAAGCAGTTAGGCTGGAAACGAGGCAAATCCCGTTTCCGTGAAGGCTGAGCTGTGATGGCGAGGGAAATATAGTACCGAAGTTCCTGATTCCACGCTGCCAAGAAAAGCCTCTAGTGAGATGTAGGGTGCCCGTACCGCAAACCGACACAGGTAGGCGAGGAGAGAATCCTAAGGTGTGCGAGAGAACTCTCGTTAAGGAACTCGGCAAAATGACCCCGTAACTTCGGGAGAAGGGGTGCTTTTTAGGGTGAATAGCCCGGAAAAGCCGCAGTGAATAGGCCCAGGCGACTGTTTAGCAAAAACACAGGTCTCTGCGAAACCGCAAGGTGAAGTATAGGGGCTGACACCTGCCCGGTGCTGGAAGGTTAAGAGGAGAGGTTAGCTTCACGGCGAAGCTTTGAATTGAAGCCCCAGTAAACGGCGGCCGTAACTATAACGGTCCTAAGGTAGCGAAATTCCTTGTCGGGTAAGTTCCGACCCGCACGAAAGGTGTAACGATCTGGGCACTGTCTCAACGAGAGACTCGGTGAAATTATAGTACCTGTGAAGATGCAGGTTACCCGCGACAGGACGGAAAGACCCCGTGGAGCTTTACTGTAGCCTGATATTGAATTTTGGTACAGCTTGTACAGGATAGGTAGGAGCCTGAGAAGCCGGAGCGCCAGCTTCGGTGGAGGCGTTGGTGGGATACTACCCTGGCTGTATTGACATTCTAACCCGCGCCCCTTATCGGGGTGGGAGACAGTGTCAGGTGGACAGTTTGACTGGGGCGGTCGCCTCCTAAAGAGTAACGGAGGCGCCCAAAGGTTCCCTCAGAATGGTTGGAAATCATTCGTAGAGTGTAAAGGCACAAGGGAGCTTGACTGCGAGACCTACAAGTCGAGCAGGGACGAAAGTCGGGCTTAGTGATCCGGTGGTTCCGCATGGAAGGGCCATCGCTCAACGGATAAAAGCTACCCCGGGGATAACAGGCTTATCTCCCCCAAGAGTCCACATCGACGGGGAGGTTTGGCACCTCGATGTCGGCTCATCGCATCCTGGGGCTGTAGTCGGTCCCAAGGGTTGGGCTGTTCGCCCATTAAAGCGGTACGCGAGCTGGGTTCAGAACGTCGTGAGACAGTTCGGTCCCTATCCGTCGTGGGCGTAGGAAATTTGAGAGGAGCTGTCCTTAGTACGAGAGGACCGGGATGGACGCACCGCTGGTGTACCAGTTGTTCTGCCAAGAGCATCGCTGGGTAGCTATGTGCGGACGGGATAAGTGCTGAAAGCATCTAAGCATGAAGCCCCCCTCAAGATGAGATTTCCCATAGCGCAAGCTAGTAAGACCCCTGAAAGATGATCAGGTTGATAGGTCAGAGGTGGAAGTACGGTGACGTATGGAGCTGACTGATACTAATCGGTCGAGGACTTAACCAAAAAGAAAAGCGGAGACGACTGTTCAGCTTCGACAGACGGTGGAGAGCCAGACCGCAAATCCCGGTTTTGGATTTGTGAGGATGGATCGAAGCGGCCGAGAAGCTAGGAGCCGTAGCTAGACACAAAATAGTTTTGATTACACGCAAATGTTTCCCTTCTGTATTATCTAGTTTTGAAGGAACAAGGTTCCTACATATGTTTGGTGATGATGGCGAAGAGGTCACACCCGTTCCCATTCCGAACACGGAAGTTAAGCTCTTCAGCGCCGATGGTAGTTGGGGGTCTCCCCCTGTGAGAGTAGGACGTCGCCAAGCAAGCGAAAGACCGGCTAACTGCTGGTCTTTTTTTATTATGCTACATCTTTGTAGATTAAATAAACTTTCAGGAAGACATACACGTATTGGGCACCTTCATCATACATTGTTATGAGCAGTTATCCCGGTTCTCTTAAACTATTCAGACTAATGTATAAGTTCAAAAGTTTTTGGGGAGAATGCAGGTATGGAGGTGGAAATGTTGGGAACAACAGAAACCAAAAAAATAGCAGGGGAAGCATGCGTAGTTTGCGAGTGTATGAAGATGTCCGGCATTCATTTATACACTTCGTTTATTTGTGAAGAATGTGAGCGTGAAATGATAGGTACAGACACGAGAGACATAAAATATAAATATTATCTTAAACAATTAAAAAAAATTACGAATCCAGAAATTTTTTCATAAAAATATAGAATCAGAGAGTCAAGGAGAATATTAACCCTTGGCTTTTTTAATGGTAAAATGAGAGTGGAAATTAGTAGGTAGAAGGAAGATAAGAAATGGATCAATTACAAACGCCATTATTTGATGCGTTAGTTCACTTTTATAAAAAAAACAAGATTTCCTATCATGTTCCAGGCCATAAAAATGGCCAAGTATTTATGGATAAAGGAAGATTTTTATACGAGACGTTACTGGCTGTCGATGCAACGGAATTATCCGGGTTGGATGATTTACATGCACCAGAGGGTCCGATCATGGAAGCTGAATTACTTTTAGCCAATTTACATAAGGTACAAAAAAGTTATTTTCTTGTGAGTGGTTCAACTGTAGGAAATTTGGCTATGATTATGGCGACGTGTGGAGAAGGAGATACGGTACTCGTCCAGCGTAATTGTCATAAATCGATTCTGAATGGATTAATGCTAGCTAATGCAAATCCTGTATTTATAACGCCTATCATATATGAAGAGTGGGGAGTAGCTGGAGGAGTGGATGCTGAGGTTGTGTCCGCGGCTTTAGATGTATATCCAGAGACTAAGGCGATTATTTTGACCTATCCTAATTATTATGGACTTGCGGAAGATTTGAGTGCAATTATGAAATTAGCTCATGAAAAAGGGATTCCTGTTCTGGTCGATGAGGCGCATGGTGCCCATTTATCATTAGGTGATCCATTTCCACCAAGCTCGATTGGTTTAGGGGCAGATGTCGTTGTGCATTCCGCTCATAAAACATTACCCGCTATGACGATGGGGTCTTATTTGCATGTAAATAGCTCGCTCATTAATCATCAACGCATTCAATTTTACTTACAAATGCTACAATCGAGTAGCCCTTCTTATCCTATTATGGGTTCACTTGACTTAGCCCGTGCTTATTTGGCCTCATTTACAAACCAAGATCAAGATGCACTTATGAAGGAAATAGTCCAATTTAAAGCAAAGCTATCAAGGATTTCAGCAATTGAAGTGTTAGAGCCACCAATGGGTGTAAAGGTGGATCCATTAAAGGTGAGTATTCGATCTAGATTTGGATTAAGTGGCTATGAATTACAGGCATTGTTTGAGGATGTAGGGATATATGTGGAATTAGCTGATCCACAAAATGTTTTATTAGTACTGCCGTTATTAAAAAAGGAGCAGCTATATCCATTTTTACAAACGATAGATACAATAAAGGACATGATGAAGGGGAAATTAGGTAAGAAAGCATGCATTACAAATCATGGATGGAAAGAAACAGCAAAGTTTACTGCATTAGCGTTATCGTACTCGCAAATGCAGCAGTCTAATACAAAACAAGTACTATTTCGTGAAGCAATAGGTCATATTTCTGCGGAAATGGTCATTCCATATCCACCCGGGATTCCGCTAATTATGCCTGGAGAAATGATTACAGTAGAAAAAATAGATATGTTAGAAAATCTAGTAATACATCGTTCTCGGTTTCATGGTGGAACAGTATTAGCTAATAAAAAGCTCATCGTTTATGAAGAAGAGTAAGTTAAAACAATGGATGGCGGAGGTTACACATGAAACATGGTATGTTTATAACAATGGAGGGTCCTGAGGGTGCTGGTAAAACGACTATTTTGCAGCTATTAGGAGAAGCTCTACAAAAAGAAGGATATGCGGTTTTATTAACGAGGGAACCAGGGGGCATCCCTATTTCTGAACAAATTAGAAAAGTAATTTTAAATAAGGAAAACACAGCAATGGATTCGCGAACGGAGGCTTTATTATATACTGCGGCAAGACGTCAACACTTGGTTGAGAAAATTATTCCTGCACTTGAGCAGGGAATGATTGTTTTATGCGATCGTTTTATTGATAGTTCACTAGCCTATCAAGGTCATGCACGTGGAGTAGATATGGATGAAATATATAGCATTAATAAATTTGCCATTGGAGATTTCATGCCTGATGTAACAGTATATTTTGATATTGACCCAGTTGAAGGATTAAAGCGAATTTCACTGAATCAGGATCGAGAAGTAAATCGTCTTGATTTAGAGGAGCTTCATTTTCATGAAAAGGTCCGTGAAGGATATGGGCTAGTGATGGAGAGATGGAAAGATCGTTTTATAAGGATTGATGCAAGTCAGTCGTTAGAGGTTGTTTTGGAACAAACGAAGTCAAGTATATCTAAGTTTCTGTGAAGAATTTTAGAAAATTGATATAATGAACGGAAATATAAGATAATAGCATAATCAATTATTCTTAAGTGAGATGATTTTTGTGAAGACATGGCAGGAAATGAAGCTGGTACAGCCAAAAGTTATGATGATGTTACAGAATAGTATTTTGAAAAATCGAGTAGCACATGCATACTTGTTTGAAGGGGACAAAGGAACAGGAAAAAATGATATTAGCCATATTTTCGCTAAAAGCTTATTATGTGAGGCGCCTATTTCCCATTATGAGCCATGTGAAGAGTGTCGTAACTGTAAACGGATTACGAGTGGCAATCATCCTGATGTTCATTATATTGAACGTGAAGGCTTATCCATTAAAAAGGAACAAATTAAAAGTCTTCAAGAAGAGTTTGCTATGAAAAGCGTCGAAGCTAATCGGAAAGTTTATATGATTGCTGGTGCGGATAAGATGTCAGTAAGTGCAGCGAATAGTTTACTCAAATTTTTAGAAGAGCCCTTTTCAGATACTGTAGCTATCTTAATGACTGAACAAGGTCAGCGGATCTTACCAACGATTTTATCAAGATGCCAAGTATTAGCTTTTACTTCGCTTTCTCCAGAGAATGTTAAACAAAAATTAATGGAACAGGGTCTTTCATTACAACAAGCATCTGTTATTTCCCAAATTACACAAAATTTAGAAGAGGGATTAACGTTAAGTCGTGATGAATGGTTTGTACAAGCTCAAAAAATAGTGGTAAAATTATATGAAGTGTTAAAGCAAAATCCAATGAAGGCATTGATCTATTTACAAACGGATTGGTTTTCACACTTTAAAGAGAGAGAGCAACTAGACAGAGGACTTGATTTGTTACTTCTTATTTATAAGGATCTATTATATATTCAATTGGACAAGCAGGGTTTTGTTGTTTTTCAAAATATGTTGAAGGAATATGAATCTCACGCCTTTCAAATGTCTCAAAGGCGACTAGCAGATGATATGAGTTCAATTTTGGAAGCAAAACGAAGGCTGTCATCCAATACAAATCCACAGCTGTTAATGGAGCAGCTTGTGCTGAATTTGCAGGAGGGATCATGATTTGTATAATGTTGTAGGTGTCCGTTTTAAAAAGGCGGGCAAAATATACTACTTTGATCCGGGTGAAATCGATATTCCAAAGGATGATTTTGTCATAGTGGAAACCGTTCGCGGTGTTGAATTCGGCAAGGTTGTAACAGCCCGGAAACAAGTAGGCGAAAATGATGTGGTCTTGCCTCTGAAAAGGGTTTTAAGAATTGCGGATGCAAAGGATCGGTTAATTGTTGATGAGAATAAAGCAGCCGCTGAGGAAGCCTATCATATTTGTTGTAAAAAGGTAGAGGAACATAAGTTAGATATGAAGCTTGTTGATGTCGAATATACATTTGATCGCAATAAGGTTGTCTTTTTCTTTACGGCAGATGGACGCGTTGATTTTCGCGATTTAGTGAAAGATTTGGCTTCTATATTCCGAACTAGAATCGAACTTCGTCAAATTGGTGTGCGTGATGAAGCGAAAATGTTAGGTGGAATTGGACCATGTGGTCGTATGCTTTGCTGTTCGACATTTCTAGGTGATTTTGAGCCTGTTTCCATTAAGATGGCTAAGGATCAAAATCTATCGTTAAATCCAACGAAAATATCAGGGTTATGTGGTCGTTTGATGTGCTGTTTGAAATATGAGAATGATGAATATGAAAGTGCAAAAGAAATGCTTCCTGATTTAGGCGAAATTATTAAAACTCCAAATGGTAAAGGCAAAGTAGTGGGGCTTAATATTCTAGAACGCGTACTTCAAGTTGAATTAATCGAGCAAGACAGAGTATTAGAGTATACTTTAGATGAGATTCTAAATGAGGGAGCCGTTTCTATTCAAGCCACAGATTATTAAGGTGGTGGGTAGCGTGGATAAAAAGGATATTTTTGAATCGGTTACGGATATGGAAGCACAGATTGGTCAACTAAATACCCGGCTTGGAAAATTAAAGGAGTCTCTTGCTGAAATACTAGAGGAAAATCAGTCATTGAAGCTAGAAAATGATCATTTAAGGCGCCGGTTAGATGTAGTTGATGTTCCTGAGATTACTGAAAAAGGTTCAAGTAAGACAAAGGTAAAACAACAGTAAGGAAAAGAATGTAGACATCGGAGAAGGCTATGATAATTTAGCCCGGATTTATTATGAAGGGTTTCATATATGTAATCTTCATTTTGGTAGTTTACGAAAAGAAGGGGATTGTCTATTCTGTCTATCATTTTTAAATAAAAAATAACAATAGGGGAGAAATCCCTTTTTTAGATGATAAAATATAGTGATTCGAGGTCTGACGCTTTACTTGGGTCAGACCTTTTTTTTGAGAGTTACTATGGATTCAAGACCATTATAAATCATTACAAAATAGCTAATTAAAGGAGGTTCAGTTGGTGGTACAACTTAGAGGAGATGAACGCCTAGATTACTTATTAGCAGAGGATTTGAGAATTATTCAAAGCCCATCGGTATTTGCCTTTTCATTAGATGCTGTGCTGTTAGCCAAATTTATAAATGTTCCTTTTCAAAAAGGGAAGATAGTTGATTTATGCTCAGGAAACGGGATTATTCCGTTGTTGTTGAGTACTCGTACAAAAGCGAGTATAGAGGGCGTGGAAATTCAAGAGCGTCTCTATGATATGGCTTGTCGAAGTGTGGGTTATAATCAATTATCAGAGCAGATTAAGATGATTCATGGTGATTTAAAGGATATCGCTAAAACAATAGGCTATAGTAAATATGATGTTGTTACGTGTAATCCGCCTTATTTTCCAACACCATCTCATGAAGAAATCAATAAAAATGAGCATTATGCGATTGCTCGTCATGAAATTATGTGTACGTTAGAGGATGTCGTTCGAGTAAGTAGCCAGCTTTTGAGACAGGGTGGAAAGGCGGCTTTCGTTCATCGACCAGGACGACTAATGGATATTTTAAGTTTAATGAGACAATATCGAATTGAACCGAAGCGCTTGCAATTTGTATATCCTAAGACAGTAAAAGAAGCAAATACAATTTTAATTGAAGGAATAAAGGATGGTAGTCCAGATTTAAAGGTATTACCTCCACTTGTCGTATACAATGAGCAAAATGAATATAATCCGGAAATTAGAAGGATTTTATATGGAGACGAGTAAGCATTATTTTTATGTATTAGAGTGTCAGGATGCGAGTCTCTATGCAGGATATACAAATAATTTAGAACGTCGAGTCAAGATGCATAATCAAGGAAAAGGGGCAAAGTATACGCGTGGGAGAACGCCAGTAGAGCTTGTTTACTATGAGACCTTTGAAACGAAAACGGAGGCCATGCAAGCAGAATATCGTTTTAAACAACTACCCCGAAAAGAAAAGCTGAAATGGATGACAAAGGAGGAAAAACAAAAAAATGTGGCAACAGAAAAGCTTTGAAAAAGAGGGTCAAGAGCCCGCTCTATATCTCATTCCTACTCCGATTGGCAATCTGGAAGATATGAGTTTTCGTGCTTTACGAATTTTGAAGGAAGCAGATGTGATTGCGGCAGAGGATACGAGGAATACGAAGAAGCTATGCAACTATTTTGAGATTACAACTCCTATTGTCAGCTATCATGAGCATAATAAAGAAAATAGTGGCCGGCATATACTTGAACGATTACGTAGTGGTCAAGTGATTGCTTTAGTGAGTGATGCAGGATTGCCAACTATTTCTGATCCAGGCTATGAACTTGTAAAGGATGCCATTGCTGAGCAGTTTAAAGTCATTCCATTGCCAGGTGCAAATGCTGCCTTGACGGCTTTAATTGCCTCAGGATTAGCACCACAGCCCTTCTATTTTTATGGATTTTTACAAAGAAGTGCTAAACAAAAAAAAGAAGAGCTTGAAAGGTTAAAAAAAATAGACGTAACGTGGATTGTGTATGAGTCTCCTCATCGTTTAAAGGAAACACTAAAGCATATGCTTGATATTTTAGGAGACAGAAACATTGTGCTTTGCCGAGAATTGACCAAGAAGTATGAAGAGTTCATTCGAGGGATCTATTAGTGAGGCTTTGGCCTGGGCAACAGAGACAGAGGTGCGTGGCGAATTTTGTTTAATTATTGAAGGAAAACCGTATACTGTTGAAGAAACAGAGGAATTATGGTGGAGTTCATTCGATATTGTTGGGCATGTTCATCATTATATGGAAGAGAATCAATTACAGTCAAAAGAAGCCATTAAGTTAGTGGCTAAAGATCGTGGCATGCAAAAAAGAGAAGTATACCAAGCCTATCATATTGAAGAATAGGAAGCGAATATCGTTTCAACACTGCCATAGATGATTATAAAGGATTGTATTAAAAAAGCTACCATAACAGGTAGCTTTTTTAATGGTCTATATTATTTAACTTGCATTTTATCTTGGATTTCTTTAATTAGTAATTCAGCACCTTCAGCGCTAAGTACTAATTTTCCGCCTGCAAGTGTAAAGTTATCATCAGATACTTCACCAGTTACTTGGCAAGTCATGTTTGGTTTATATTTTTTCAAAATGATACGTTCGTCATCAACGTAAATTTCTAAAGCGTCTTTTTCTGCGATACCTAATGTACGACGAAGTTCAATTGGAATAACCACACGACCTAATTCATCAACTTTACGAACGATTCCTGTAGATTTCATAATAAAAAATCTCCTCTCAAATTTGTAATCTATAATCTAGTAATATAATATCTCATATAATTCGTCAACTTTCGACAAATTTCTTATAAGTTTATAATACCATCCATTCCCAAATACGTCAATCATTTAATTATTTATATTTTTCTGTTTAAATTTGGCATAAAAATGGCTATATATCAAGGTTTTTTGGTGCTTTTTTACTTTTTAATCCTATTATTCTCAAAAGAAATTTATAAAGTTTTTTTGAGAATGCAAGTTTCGACAAAAAAACGATGGTGTCGACATGCAACTACATTATTTGATATTATACTAATAATTTCAATAAAATTCAATAAAATTCCAATAAAAAATAGTAAATATGTATATTTTATTCTTATAAAAGGTAATGATGATAAGAAAAGTGGAAACACTTATGATTTTTAATCAGTAGTTTACGTTTTCTAGTCGCGAATAAGAGCAGATAGCGTTAAAATAGAAATAGCGGTTTTCAAATACTAGAATGTCGAATTTGAGGAGGATCAGATATGAAGGATAAAAAGACATTTTATATTACAACACCTATCTACTATCCAAGTGGAAATTTACATATAGGTCATGCATATACAACTGTTGCAGGGGATGCAATGGCTCGTTATAAAAGAATGCGTGGATTTGATGTGATGTATTTAACAGGAACTGATGAACATGGACAAAAAATTCAACGTAAGGCTGAAGAAAAGGGAGTTACTCCACAGCAATATGTGGATCATATTGTATCAGGGATTAAAGAATTATGGAATAAGCTTGATATTTCCTATGATGATTTTATTCGAACAACTGAAAATCGTCATAAAGAGATTGTTGCTAAGATTTTTAAAAAGTTACTTGACCAAGGCGATATCTATTTAGATCAATACGAGGGATTATACTGTACTTCTTGCGAATCGTTTTTTACTGAGACGGCAAGTAGAGGAAAATGACGGCAAGTGTCCTGATTGCAATGGACCTGTTGAAATGGTAAAAGAGGAATCTTATTTCTTTAAAATGAGCAAATATGCAGATCGTTTATTAGCAATTTTACGAGGAAAATCCAGAATTTATTCAACCCGAATCTCGCAAAAATGAAATGATTAATAATTTCATTAAACCAGGCTTAGAGGATTTAGCTGTTTCAAGAACAACCTTTGATTGGGGAATTAAAGTGCCTGGAGATCCAAAACATGTTATTTATGTATGGATTGATGCTTTATCAAACTATATTACTGCTTTAGGCTATGGAACAGAGGATGATTCGAAGTATGTGAATTATTGGCCAGCTGATGTACATCTTGTTGGAAAGGAAATTGTACGCTTCCATACATTTATTGGCCAATTATGTTAATGGCTTTAGATTTACCTCTCCCGAAGAAAGTGTTTGCTCACGGTTGGCTGTTAATGAAAGATGGGAAGATGTCAAAATCAAAAGGGAATGTTGTTGATCCAGTAACGTTAATTGACCGTTATGGTTTAGATGCATTGCGTTACTATTTGTTGCGTGAAGTACCTTTTGGTTCGGATGGTGTATTTACACCAGAAGGATTTGTAGAGCGAATCAATTTTGATTTAGCAAATGATCTGGGTAACTTATTAAATCGCACAGTAGCCATGATTGAAAAGTATTTTGATGGAGAAATTCCAGCATATGCGGGTTCGACAAATGAATTTGAACAGTCATTGCTAGAGATGAATCAAGAAACGGTAAAAAAATATGAGGAATGCATGGAGAATATGGAATTTTCGGTTGTTTTATCATCGGTTTGGCAGCTTGTAAGTAGAAGCAATAAATTTATTGATGAAACGAAGCCATGGGCACTTGCAAAAGAAGAAGAGAAACAAGCTGAATTAGCAAGTGTATTGGCTCATTTAGCTGAAACGTTGCGCCGCGTTGCTATTCTGTTAAAGCCATTCTTAACACAAACACCAGAAAAAATCTTTGCACAATTAAATATTACGGATGAAGCTTTAAAAGAATGGGATAGCTTAGCCGAATTTGGACAAATTCCAGCTGGAACAACAGTTGTGAAAGGTGAACCAATTTTCCCTCGTTTAGAAATGCAAGAGGAAATTGAATTTATTAAATCGCAAATGCAGGGAGGCACTCCAAAGGAAGAGCCTAAGGAAGAAAAGAAAGCAGAAGTAGAAATTCCAGAAGTAGATGAGATTACAATTGATGATTTTATGAAAGTAGAGCTTAGAGTTGCTCAAGTTTTGGAGGTTGAACCAGTTAAGAAGGCTGATAAACTTTTAAAATTGCAGCTAGATTTGGGATATGAAAGACGCCAGGTTGTATCAGGTATTGCTCAATATTACAAACCCGAAGCAATTAATCGGTAAAAAAGTCATTTGTGTTACAAACTTAAAACCGGTTAAATTACGTGGAGAACTATCTCAAGGAATGATTTTAGCAGGAAGCAATGATGGTGTTTTATCTGTTGCGACAGTAGACGATTCACTTCCGAATGGATCTAAAGTTAAATAAAAAAGGCTTTAAAATGTGGTGATGAAAACATAAAAATGTTTCATGTGGAACATTTTTATGTTTTTTTGTTACATATTTGTAATAGTTTTGTGAAACAAAAGGTTAGTCTTTTGTAATAAACTAGTGCTAGAAAGGGAGATAGTCATGCTATTTGATACACATGTTCATCTTAACGCGGAACAATTTGAGGAAGATTTGGCAGAGGTAATTGAAAGAGCTCAAGAAGCTGGAGTTCTTAATATGCTTGTTGTTGGATTTGATCGACCGACTATTACTAGAGCCATGGAATTAGTAGAACAATATGATTTTTTGTATGCGGCTGTGGGGTGGCATCCAGTAGATGCAATTGATATGACGGATGCTGATTTAGATTGGATTGAATCACTTACAGCTCATCCTAAGGTTGTAGCTATAGGAGAAATGGGGCTAGACTATCATTGGGACAAGTCTCCGAAGGATATTCAAATGGAAGTGTTCAGAAGACAAATTCAACTCGCTAAAAAAGTGAAATTGCCAATTATTATACATAATCGTGAAGCAACAGCTGATATTGTGTCCATTTTACAAGAAGAAGGTGCAGCAGAAGTAGGTGGGATTATGCATTGCTTTAGCGGAAGTGTGGAGACAGCGAAGGTTTGTTTAGATATGAACTTTTATATTTCATTAGGCGGTCCAGTTACATTTAAAAATGCTAAGAAACCGAAGGAAGTTGCTGCTGAGGTACCTTTAAATCGTTTACTAATTGAAACAGATTGCCCTTATTTAGCTCCGCATCCTTATAGAGGGAAAAGGAATGAACCAGCCTATGTGAAACTAGTAGCAGAACAAATTGCCGACATAAAACAGGTTTCTGTCGAAGAAGTTTCTCGAATTACGTCTGAAAATGCCAAAAAAATATTCGGCATAAATTGACAGGTTTCTCTATCGAATTTACGAGATATTTGTCTATTTATATTATATTCTTTGAAAATTCTACAAAGCGCTTGACGGTTAATGGTTTTTAATGTCGAGAATTCACCCTTTTCTTTTTTATCGATATTAGTCATAATAGGTATTAATTTCCACCTTTGGAGTCGGATAGGTTGACAGCTCACTAAAATAGTCTTTATAATCACCGGGAGGAAGGAGGAGTTTTTCATTTCGATAGAAACTATGAAAAACCTAATTCCCAAGTCTTTTGGGATAAAGCAAATAAAGAATTGCTTAAGCATTGTGCCTGTTCTTGCTATAGCAATTATAATCCTGTTTTATCAAGGGACCAAGCAAACTGTTACCGTCATCGCTGATGGACAAGAGCAAGTAGTGCAAACTCATGCGAATACTGTCGATGAGATTTTAACAGATTTAGAGATTGCGGTGCAAGATGAAGATTATGTATATCCCTCGAAAAACAGTTTGGTGAAAGATGATTTGCAAGTAGTTTGGAAACCGGCTCATCAAGTGAAATTAATCAAAGATGGAAAGATGACTAAAGTTTGGACAACAGCCACTACAGTAGAAGAGTTTTTGAAAGAACAAGGAATTGAAGTGACGGTTCATGATGAAGTGAGTCTAGGTAAGGATTATCCAATTAAAGAAAACATAGAAGTAGCTGTCAATAAGGCATTTCAACTTACCTTAGTAGTAGGAGGCAACAAGAAGCAAGTGTGGTCAACTTCGACTACGGTCGCTGACTTTTTAACACAACAAGGTGTGAAGCTCAATGAACTAGACCGCGTTGAGCCAAAATTAACGGAAAAAGTTGAAGCAAAGAAAATTATAAACGTCACTCGAGTTGAAAAAGTCACCGATGTAGTGGAATCACCAGTTGAATATGAAGTAGTGAAGAAAGAGGACCCTTCTCTTTCACAAGGGAAAGAGAAAACTCTTGTTGAAGGCAGAAAAGGTCATGTTTCAAAGCAGTATGAAGTTGTCTTAGAAAATGGTAAAGAAGTGAAACGAAAAGTCATTTCTGAAAAAGTGATAACAGAGAAACAAAATGAAGTTGTTGCAGTAGGGACGAAGCCTAAAGATGTACAGAAGATGAATGTAAAAACGGCAAGTGTGGATGCGAGTGAGAGTGGCAAGGAAATATATGTGTCATCCACAGCTTATACAGCTAGCTGTAATGGGTGTTCTGGAGTTACAGCCACAGGAGTGAACTTGAAGAATAATCCAAATGCAAAGGTTATTGCGGTTGACCCTAGTGTCATTCCACTTGGTTCTCAAGTGTATGTGGAAGGCTATGGCTATGCTGTTGCAGCAGACAAGGGTGGCGCAATTAAAGGACATAAAATTGACGTGTTCTTTCCATCTACATCCGATGCATATCGCTGGGGTGTCAAAAAGGTAAAAGTTCGTATTATCGATTAATAAAAGTTCTTTAACGGGAGATGATTTATCGCCCGTTTTTTTTGATTTATAATAAGAAAGGCGAAAGGCACCCGTTCAGCGACGTATGGACTGGAGCGCTCCGTATGAGATAAAGGAAACACGAAGAGCGATAAGCGATTCGATGTTGACTTATCGAGTGGAGGAGAGGGAAGTCCAGTAGTCGCTGGGTGCCTGCAGCTAGACAGTAGGAAAGGCGAAAGGCACCCGTTCAGCGACGTATGGACTGGAGCGCTCCGTATGAGATAAAGGAAACACGAACGAGCGCGAGCGTCGATGTTGACTTATCGAGTGGAGGAGAAGGAAGTCCGGTAGTCGCTGGGTGCCTGTAGCTGGACAGTAAGAAAAGCGGAAGATTTATTTTTTGGAGGAAATTATGAAAAAAATTAAAGAAATTATCGTTGTTGAAGGCAAGGATGATACAGTTGCTATTAAGCGAGCAGTAAATGCTGATACAATAGAAACAAATGGCTCAGCGGTAAATAAGTCTGTGATTGAACAAGTCCGACTTGCTCAGAAAACACGTGGCGTTATTATTTTCACGGATCCTGATTTTCCAGGGCAAAAAATTAGAAATACAATAACGGAGCAAGTTAAAGGCTGTAAACATGCTTTTATTACGAAGCAAGAAGCAAGACCAAAGTCAGGTCGTGGAATTGGGGTCGAGCATGCCTCACTAGAAGCCATTCGTAATGCCTTGAAGGATGCACAACTAATGGATGAAGAGGCTATTGAGGAAATTTCGCAGCAAGATTTAGTAGATGCTGGTTTAATCGGTGGTGCAGGTGCAAAGGATAGAAGGGAAAAGCTTGGTATCCTCTTAAACATTGGTTTTACAAATGGGAAGCAATTATATAAGCGATTAAAGATGTTTCAAATATCAAAAGGGGCATTTATCAAGGCTGTGGTACAGATCAATCAGGAGGACATAAATGAATAAAGATATCGCAACACCAATTAGAACGAAGGAAATATTAAAAAAATATGGTTTTTCTTTTAAGAAAAGCTTAGGACAGAACTTTTTAATTGATACAAATATTCTCCATCGTATTGTCGATTTTGCAGAGTTAACAGATGAAAGTGGTGCTATAGAAATTGGACCAGGTATTGGCGCGTTAACCGAGCAATTGGCTAAACGGAGCAAAAAGGTGACAGCATTTGAAATTGATCAACGTCTGCTACCAATTTTAGCTGATACATTGTCGCCTTATCCTAATGTGAAGATTATTCATGAGGATATTTTAAAGGCTGATGTCAGACAAGTAATTGCTGAAGAGTTTAAGGATATTCATGATTTAATGGTCGTTGCTAATCTGCCTTACTACGTCACTACGCCTATTATTTTAAAATTATTGTCGGAAAATTTACCGATTCGTGGCATTGTATGTATGTTACAGAAGGAGGTGGCCGATCGAATTGCAGCTAAGCCAAGTACGAAAGAATATGGTTCTTTATCTATTGCGATTCAATACTATACTATAGCAGAAACAGTCATGATTGTACCAAAAACAGTTTTTATGCCGCAGCCTAATGTTGATTCTGCCGTTATTCGTCTGATCAAAAGGGAAAAGCCGATTGTAGAAGTGAGAGACGAAGAATTTTTATTTAAGGTTACACGAGCAAGCTTTGCACAGCGAAGAAAAACTATTTTAAATAATTTATCAAGTCAGTTGCCAGAAGGAAAGTCGAAGAAGGAACAAATCATTGAGGCGCTAGAGCAAGTAGGTATTGACCCAACCAGACGTGGGGAAACGTTGACCATTGAAGAATTTGGTCGTTTAAGCGATGCGTTATTAGATACGTTTAAAGAATAGATGAGAACATCTAGAGGTACAGACTGCCTCTAGATGTTTTTATGATGTATAGCCATTAAGGTATCTTCCGCTTTTCTTACTGTCTAGCTCCACCGGCTAGCTTGCTGTGAAAAAGATAAAAGCTCTCGAAAGGCAAAAAGCGCCTTCCGGATCTTTTCCTATTTTCTTCGCAAGCTGACCAAGCCGGTTCCGCTTTTCTTATTGTCTAGCTCCAGGCACCTAGCGCCTAATGAACTTCCCGCTCCTCCACTCGATAAGTCAACATCGAATCGCTCTCGCTCTTCGTGTTTCCTTTATCTCATACGGAGCGCTCCAGTCCATACGTCGCTGAACAGGTGCCTTTCGCTTTTCTTAACACCATTAATCATGTCTTTGCATAATGTAGAAGGGTAATACCATAATTTAAGTAAATAAATGGAATTTATCTCATGGGGTGAGACCATGACTATACAAATAAATGATATTGTGGGGCGGATTTCGTACGGAAGGGACATTCTTTTTCGCGTCATTAATATTCGAGAAGTGAACGGTAAAAAACAAGCAATATTATATGGGGAAGAGTATCGGCTTATTGCAGATGCGCCCTTTGATGATTTAATTAAGATTTCTGAGGCTGAATGCAGAAGTCGTCATCAAGTTACAAAGCAACAGCAAGAGCAGTCTAACCGCCTATTTACTCAAGATTTAGAATTGCAACAGCAAAAGAATGGCTATGAATCAAGTAATGGGTATCGTTATAGTGGGGATTATTTTCAAATACCAGGTAGAGTGCTTCACGTCGATGGTGATGCTTCTTATTTACGAAAATGCCTTGATTTGTATGAAAGGTTTGATATTCCAGTAAACGGCGTATATTGTAATGAAAAGGAAATGCCTCATAAAATTGGAAGCTTATTGGATCATTATAGACCAGATATTCTTGTCGTTACGGGACATGACTCATATTCTAAGTCAAAGGGAAGTATTTCAGATCTTCATGCATATCGTCATTCAAAGGAGTTTGTGGAAACTGTTCGTGAAGCGCGTAAAAAAGTAGGGAGTCTAGATCAGCTTATTATTTTTGCAGGGGCCTGTCAGTCCCATTTTGAATCCCTCATTCAAGCAGGGGCTAATTTTGCAAGTTCACCTTCACGTGTTAATATTCATGCCTTAGACCCGGTGTACATTGTAGGGAAAATTAGTTTTACCCCGTTTCGTGAACACATACATGTCTGGGATGTTCTTCGTAATACATTAACAGGAGAGAAAGGGATAGGTGGTATTGAAACAAGAGGGGTACTAAGGACTGGATTACCGTATAAACCAGCTCAAGAGGAGTGAAGCTGCATTTTTATAAGGATGCAGCTTATTTTATAGGTAAGAAAGTATAAAATTTTCGACGTGTACAGGCGCCTTCCGCTTTTCTTAAATGACCATTAAAGTTACATAATTTTAGTATATTAGTGCAATAATAAGAATGGATAATTATTTAGCCTGCTTTTGAAGCGAAAATGATTGACAAACATTTTTAACTGTTGATATAATTTATTATTTTGCTTGCGTTTTATTTTGACTTGTGATATACTACACTTTAGTGAGGTGGACCGAAAATGCCAAAAACATTAGCTGATATTAAAACAGCACTTGATTCAAACCTAGGGAAAAGATTGCTTTTAAAAGCAAATGGTGGTAGAAGGAAGACTGTAGAACGTTTTGGGACGTTGGCGGAAACTTATCCAGCTGTATTTGTAATTGAACTTGATCAAGATGAAAATGCATTTGAGCGAGTATCATACAGTTATGCAGATGTTTTAACGGAAACCGTACAATTAACATTTTTAAGCAAACAACAAGAAATGTAACGGAGAGTAAGCAGTGAACAAAAAGTTTACTGCTTTTTTGTTTGTAAAAAAGCTTCATGAAATGCTGTTTCCTGTAAACAATATACTTGTAGCAGCATAAAAAGGAGTTGTTTCGGTTGAGTAGAAGAAAAGGGATTATGTCAGAGGGTCTGAAAGAAGAGCTGGCTAAGGAACTTGGTTTTTACGATGTTGTCCAGAAAGAAGGATGGGGTGGAATTCGAGCTCGTGATGCAGGAAATATGGTAAAACTTGCAATCGAAAAAGCACAACGTCAAATGATGGACAGAAACTGAAGAAAATCTTTATCATACTATGCTGACTACTTAAAAAATATCTTTTAATAAGACCAGACTCGTACTTCACGTATAAACATGTTCATTTATGTTTACATTGTGAATACTAGAGTCTGGTTTTTTTTCTTTAAAGGTTCTTAGATAAAATATTCAAATTTCATTCATTGAAAATACTAGAAAAAAACCTTTAGAATGGATTTAGATATGATAGAATAGGACAAGAACTTTTAAGAACGTTAAAGTAGGTGGACATATTGAAGCTTATGGAGAAGGCACCTGCTAAAATTAATTTGGCTCTTGATGTGCTTTTTAAACGACCTGATGGCTATCATGAAGTGGAAATGATTATGACGACTGTGGATCTTGCCGATCGCATTGAATTAAAAGAGATAGAACAGGATAAAATTCAGATTTTGTCTCACAGTCGATTTGTACCAGATGATCATCGAAATTTAGCTTATCAGGCTGCATATATAATAAAAGAACGTTTTGGTGTAAAAAAGGGAGTTTCAATTACAATTGAAAAAAATATTCCTGTTGCTGCGGGGCTTGCTGGAGGTAGCAGTGATGCGGCAGCGACGTTAAGAGGATTAAATAGACTTTGGAAACTAGGTTTATCATTAGATGAATTGGCGGAAATTGGAGCAGAGATCGGTTCTGATGTCTCCTTTTGTGTATATGGAGGTACGGCATTGGCTCAAGGGCGTGGCGAAAAAATTACTCACTTACCGGCTCCGCCAAAATGTTGGGTGATTTTAGCGAAACCGACAATAGGTGTTTCGACAGCTGATGTCTATAGGAGATTACAACTTTCTAATTTAGAGCATCCAGATGTATATGGAATGATTAATGCCATTAAGAACAATGATTACCACAAGGTGTGCAAAGGACTAGGAAATGCATTAGAACAAGTCACTCTATCACTTTACCCAGAGGTAGCGAATATTAAGGATCATATGAAGCTGTTTGGAGCGGATGCGGTATTAATGAGTGGAAGTGGTCCCACAGTTTTTGGATTAGTGGAGCACGATTCACGAATGCAGCGAATATATAATGGCTTACGAGGTTTTTGTGACCAAGTATATGCAGTGCGAATATTGGGCGGTCAGAACGACCTTGAATAAATACGTACATTAATGATATAGTTACTATAAATTATTCGGAAATTGGATCAGGGGGTGTTTTAATGAAATTTCGTCGGAGTGAAAGGCTTGTTGATATGACAAATTATTTATTGGAGCATCCAGGTGAACTCGTTTCACTTACCTTTTTCTCCGAAAGATATCAATCGGCGAAATCTTCTATTAGTGAAGATTTAACGATAATTAAAGAAACTTTTGAGAGACGGGGAATTGGGAGCTTTAACCACGGTTCCTGGCGCTGCTGGCGGTGTAAAGTACATTGTATCGGTTAAAGAAGAGGATGCAACAGCTTTTATTGATAAGCTATGTCAGACTATCTCTAGCCCAGAGCGTTTATTACCAGGCGGGTACCTCTATTTGACGGATATTTTAGGAGATCCCCAAACGGTAAATAAAGTAGGTCGTATTATAGCATCTTTGTATGCAACTTCAAATGTGACGGTTGTAATGACGATGGCAACAAAAGGAATTTCCTTAGCCTATGCAGTTGCAAACTATTTAAATGTTCCAGTTGTAATAGTGAGAAGGAATAATAAGGTGACAGAGGGATCGACTGTAAGTATTAACTATGTTTCAGGTTCCACTAAGCGTATTCAAACAATGGTTCTTTCAAAAAGAAGTTTAGTGGAAGGCTCAAATGTATTAATTGTTGATGATTTTATGAAAGCAGGCGGTACGATGAAAGGCATGGTGAGCCTGCTCGAAGAATTTAAAGCAAAAGTGGCAGGTATTGCCGTACTTCTCGAGTCAGAACATAGTGAAAAACGTCTTATTGAAGATTATGTTTCCTTAATTAAATTGTCAGAGGTTGATGAACGGGATAAAAAAATTAATGTTATTCGTGGAAATTATTTCACTAAAAAAATTAGGAGGATACTATCAATGAAAGCAATTCATACAAATGAAGCACCAGCAGCTATTGGTCCATATTCTCAAGGAATTATCGTAAATAATGTATTTTATAGTTCAGGTCAAATTCCACTTACTGCAGCAGGAGAGATGGTAACAGGAGATATAAAAGAACAAACACATCAAGTATTTAAAAATTTACAGGCTGTTTTAAAAGAAGCAGGAGCATCATTAGAAACGGTTATTAAAGCAACCGTTTTTATTAAAAATATGGATGAGTTTGGAGCAGTTAATGAAGTGTATGGCGAGTATTTTTCAGCTCATAAGCCAGCTCGCTCTTGTGTTGAAGTAGCTCGACTTCCAAAAGATGCATTAGTTGAAATTGAAGTAATTGCGCTCGTTAAATAAGGTGAATGTTGAATAATAAAGAAAAGAATGCCGCTATATATTTTATACAGTGGCATTCTTTTTTGAAGTATAAATAAAAATTTTTATAGTGATTTTTTAAATACTACTTGATAAGTAAGGCTTTTTGTTGAGGAAAATGGGAGAAATAATAATGTATTCTAAATTTTCTAAAAAACTTACAATTAATAGAAGGAGTTCTCCTTTTTTTGTTGAATATGTACTTTAAAGATTTAAACAACAAAAAGGGATGGTGAACTTACATGGAAGTAACTGACGTAAGATTACGCCGTGTTAACACGGATGGACGAATGAGAGCAATAGCTTCAATTACATTGGATAATGAGTTTGTGATTCATGATATTCGGGTAATTGACGGAAATAATGGATTATTTGTGGCAATGCCAAGCAAAAGAACTCCTGATGGGGAATTCCGCGATATTGCTCATCCAATTAATTCATCTACACGCGGTAAGATTCAAGATGCTGTCTTAACAGAGTATCATCGTTTAGGAGAGCTTGAAACTGAATTAGAAGAAGCAGGAGCAGGTGCTTCGTTAGCTTAAAAAAATAAAATTAGATAACATCTAGGAGCCTACTACTTAGTAAGGCTCTTTTTGTTTCCTCTTTTTCCCCCTCTGTACGCCTCACTAAAGCTACTTTTGTTTATAATTTCCCTTGTTGTGGTACACTTCTTTTAATAGTTTATCAATGGTATCTTAACAAAAAAATAAAATTATCCAGCTTACATTGAATTGTTACCTTGAAAAGAGTCGCTTTTTAAGATAATATTCTTAATGGATAAAAAGGTTAAAATGGAGGCTTGTTATGAGTAATCGATATGCAATAATATTGGCCGCTGGACAGGGTACACGGATGAAATCGAAGCTCTACAAGGTTTTACATCCAGTCTGTGGCAAACCAATGGTACAGCATGTTGTTGAACAAGTAAAACAACTTGAAATAGAAGAAATTGTAACAATTATTGGGCACGGTGCCGAGTTGGTTAAAAAGGAACTTGGTGATTCTTGTCAATATGCTTTGCAAGCAGAACAGCTGGGGACAGCACATGCAGTAATGCAGGCTGAAAGCGTTTTAGCGAATAAGGAAGGGACGACAATTGTTATTTGCGGTGATACGCCTTTAATTACAGCTGAAACGATGCGTGCACTTGTTACTTTGCATGAAGAAACGGGAGCGAAGGCAACGGTATTAACAGCAAAGGCTGATCAGCCGGACGGTTACGGAAGAGTAATTCGAAATGAACAAGGACTTGTTGAAAAAATTGTTGAACATAAAGATGCTTCTCCTGAAGAACGTGCTGTAAAAGAAATTAATACAGGCACGTATTGCTTTGATAATGAGGCGTTATTCCAAGCGCTTAAACAAGTATCTAATGAAAATGTTCAAAATGAATATTATTTACCAGATGTAATTGAGATCTTAAAATCAGCAGGTCAGCCTGTTTCAGCTTTCCAAACAGAAGAGTTTGATGAAACATTAGGTGTAAATGATCGACTTGCCCTAGCACAAGCTGAACAAATTATGCGTAAACGTATTAATGAAGTGCATATGCGTAATGGTGTGACTATTATTGACCTAGCAACAACTTATATTGAATCTGACGTCAGAATTGGTCAGGATACAGTTATTTTTCCAGGTACGACGCTTGCAGGTCAAACGGTCATTGGAGAGGATTGTCTAATTGGTCCTCATTCAGAGATTAAAGATTGCGAAGTGGGGAGTAGAACAGAGATTCGTCAATCAGTTGCTCATTCTAGTAGTATTGGAAATGAAGTCAACATTGGACCTTTTGCTCACATTCGACCACATTCTGAAATTCATGATGAAGTGAAAATCGGTAACTTTGTTGAAATTAAAAAAACGGTATTCGGTCAAGGCAGCAAAGCATCTCATTTAAGTTATATTGGCGATGCAGAGGTAGGGAAAGATGTAAATATCGGCTGCGGTTCAATTACAGTTAATTATGACGGGAAGCATAAATATCTGACTAGGATTGAAGATGGAGTATTTATTGGCTGCAATTCTAATCTCGTATCACCAGTAACGGTTGGTAAAGGAGCTTATGTAGCTGCTGGTTCAACAATTACACAAGATGTACCAGGCGAAGCATTATCCATTGCTCGTGCTCGTCAGATTAATAAAGAAGATTATGTAAAAAACTTAAATTTAAACAATTAACCTATGGAGGTCATCATGTCAAACCAGTATTTAGATCCTAATTTAAAAGTATTTTCCTTGAATTCAAATGTAGGGCTAGCTCAAGAAATTGCGGCTACTATTGGAGTAGAACTGGGGAAATGTACGGTAACAAGTTTCAGTGACGGTGAAGTTCAAATTAATATTGAAGAAAGTATTCGTGGTTGTGATGTTTTCGTCATTCAATCTACGAGCCAGCCTGTGAATGAAAATTTAATGGAACTTTTAATTATGATCGATGCTTTAAAACGAGCTTCTGCAAAAACAATTAATATTGTGATGCCTTATTATGGCTATGCACGTCAAGATCGCAAAGCTCGTTCTCGTGAACCAATTACAGCAAAGCTTGTAGCTAATCTTTTAGAAACAGCTGGAGCACATCGTGTAATTACTCTAGACCTTCATGCTCCACAAATTCAAGGGTTCTTTGATATCTTAATTGACCATCTTGTAGCTGTGCCGATTTTATCGGATTATTTCCAAAATAAGGATTTGGAAAATATTGTAGTCGTTTCTCCAGATCATGGTGGCGTAACACGTGCTCGTAAAATGGCTGATCGTCTTAAAGCGCCAATTGCAATTATTGATAAACGTCGTCCAAGACCAAATGTTGCAGAGGTAATGAATATTATCGGAAATATTGAAGGAAAAACATGTATCTTAATCGATGATATCATTGATACAGCAGGGACAATTACACTTGCAGCTAATGCATTAGTAGAAAGTGGAGCGAAGGAAGTATATGCATGCTGCACACATCCAGTTCTTTCAGGTCCAGCTATTGAACGCATTCAAAATTCTAAAATTAAAGAGTTAGCAGTTACTAATTCTATTGCACTTCCAGCAGAAAAGAAAGTTGAGAAAATCACTGAGTTATCTGTAGGTTCATTAATTGCTGAAGCAATTATTCGTGTTCATGAAGAGGAATCTGTTAGTACTTTGTTTGATTGATGATTAGTAGGTGTAAAAGCAGTGAGTCATAGACTCGCTGTTTTTTTTGAATAAATTACCTAATTAAGGGAAAAATAGTATGGGTAATTACAAAATGGAAGGTGAAGATGAAATGAGCCATGTTCTAGTAGCAAAGGAACGGACAGATTTCAAGCAATCAACATTAAGACAATTACGTGAAAATGGGGAGATTCCTGCAGTTGTTTATGGGAATGAGAATAGTAGCAAAGCTATTTCTGTTAATCAGGCCGATTTGAGACAAGCTTTGAAGGAAATTGGGAGAAACGGGATTATGTTGTTAGATTGTCAGGGAGAGCAGTATCAGGTTATGCTTTCTCAATATCAAAAGGACCCTGTAAAGCATGAAATGTATCATGCTGATTTCTTAGTTGTCGATATGTCGGCAGAAGTACAGGCAAATGTACGTGTGAACCTTGTTGGAAAGGCTAGTGGCGTCAAAGATGGTGGTGTTCTGCAACAATCTCTTCACGAAGTGACTGTTACAGCTAAACCAGGAGACATTCCAGAATCTATTAATATTGATATAGCGGATCTTGAAGTGAATGAAACTCTTTATGTTTCTGATATTACAGTGAAAGATGGTGTGTCCATTAATCATAGTGGGGATGAAGTAATTGCATCAATTTTAGCTCCTCGTCAAGAAAGAGAAATCAGTACGGGTGAACAACAAGGAGGAGGCATTCCAATTAACGAAGAGGGTCGTGAAACTCCAGCTTCTCCAGAATCCCAAGCATAAACGGGTATATCCGCTTTTCTAGTTTCAGTTTAAAAAATAATCATGGTATAATAGGCGTAACGCTTTATGGGTTGCGCTTTTTTTAGTTAGGTGGGGAAATTTTTTTAGGTCTTGTACTGCTTGCGTAAAGGACTGGATATGATGTACTATTTTACTAGGATTTAGGAGAAATAAACAATTCACCCGAAATGCAATTCCGTTAAAATTAGTTATATCGGAGTGTGAATGAATGAAAATCATCGTAGGACTGGGGAACCCAGGAAAACAATATGAAAAAACGCGACATAATGTTGGGTTTGAAGTAATAGATGTATTAGCAAATAAATGGTCAATTTCATTAAATCAAGCAAAGTATAAGGGGATTTATGGTACGGGTATTGTAAATGGAGAGAAGGTTATTTTGCTTAAACCGTTAACATATATGAATTTATCAGGTGAATCTATTTCAGCTGTTATGGATTTTTTCAAGCTAGAAGTAGAGGACTTTGTCGTGATGTATGATGATTTAGACTTACCGCCGGGAAAAATTCGTCTGCGTCAAAAAGGGAGTGCGGGTGGCCATAATGGTATAAAGTCAACCATCGCCCATCTGGGTACTCAAAATTTTAATCGAATTAGAATTGGTATAGGTCGTCCATCTGTACCAATGCCAATATCAGATTATGTTCTTGGTAGATTTACAGTTGAGGAATGGCCGAATATTAATGAAGCAATCGAAAAAAGTGCAAATGCGTGCGAATCTTGGCTGAATACTCCATTTTTACAAGTAATGAACGAATATAATTCATAATTTTTGAGTATGTATGGAAAAAATAACTTTATTGCTTAGTGAATAAAAACCCTCTAGTTCTGTTTATACTAATTGTAATACAATCTAGGGGGTTACTATATGGCTCTCCATTATTATTGCCGCCATTGTGGACTGAAACTTGGTACCATTCAGCAACAGACACTACAAGCGGAGCAATTAGGTTTTAATCAACTTAATGATGAGGAAAGACAAGAAATGATCGTGTACGACTCTACAGGGGATATTCAGGTGAAAGCAATTTGTGAAGATTGTTATGAATCACTACAAAAAAACCCAGAGTTGTATGAAAACGATTATATTATTCATTAAGCGGGAGGAGCTTTGGACAGAATCCAAAGCATTTTTCCGTTTGTTTACGTTTACTTATAAATGATTTGATAGACAAATAAACCAAATTTTATTTTTACAGAGAGGAGGGGCTGATAGTGAATGGATTACAAAGCTTGTTCTCCAAACACGATGATGTCCATTCGTTAATTGCGGGCATTGATGAAGGATTAAAGGAACAATTAGTTTCTGGATTGACGGGTTCTTCCAGATCTATGATGTTGGCATCTATATATAATCAAACGAATAAATCTATTTTATTAGTGACTCATAATCTTTTACAAGCCCAAAAATTTCAAGAGGATTTGTCCAATTTTATTCCAGAAGAAGAGCTTTATATTTTTCCTGTAAACGAACTAATTGCAGCGGACTTAAGTGTTGCTAGCCCAGAGTTAAGAGGGCAGCGGGTCGAAACATTAAACTTTTGGTCACATGAGAAAAGGGGCATTGTCATTGTTCCTATTTCTGGTGTTCGTAAATTTCTTCCGCCTAAGGAAGTATGGAAGAATTATCAATTTCCATTTACATTAGGAGAGGATCTTGAGCTAGAGGCTATGTTACATAGATTCATTGCAATGGGATATAGCAGGGTTGATATGGTTTCTTCACCAGGCGAATTTAGTATTCGTGGGGGAATTATTGATGTATATCCTATTACGGAATCAGATCCTATTCGAATTGAATTGTTTGATACAGAGATTACATCCATTCGAACGTTTTCTCCGGACGATCAACGCTCTATAAAAAAGCTAAAGCAAGTCACGATTGGTCCTGTAAGCGAGGCTTTGTTAGATTCTACACATATAGATAACATCATTACGAAGCTTGAAAGCGGTTTAAGTAAGAGCTTAAAGAAAATAAAAGATGATAGGGTGAAGGAACAACTAGTTGAGACAATTGGCTATGAGCTTGAGCAGTTAAAGCAGGGACATGTACCAGATCAAATCTTTAAATATTTAAGTTTAGCTTACGAAAAACCAGCTAGTTTAATAGACTACCTTCCTGGAAATGGAGTTGTTGTATTAGATGAGATTAGCCGCATTCAAGAATTAAATGATTCTTTAGAAAAAGAAGAAGCTGAATGGTATACTGACCTCCTTAGCCAAGGTCGGATTATTCATGATGTAAAGCTTGCACATAATATGCCGGATTTAATCTCTCACTCTAAACGCCCATTTGTTTATTTATCACTTTTTTTACGTCATGTGCCGCATACGAATCCACAGAACATCTTAAATATGGCCTGTAAGCAAATGCAGAGTTTCCATGGGCAGATGAATGTGTTTAGAGCAGAGCTCGAACGATGGAATAAAGGGAATTATACAGTTGTCATTCTTGGTCAAAATGAGGAGCGAGTAAAAAAAGTTCAAGCCGTGCTAGCAGATTATGAGATTGAAGCAATTGAAATAAAGGATGCAAGTAACCTTATTCCAGGTATAGTTCAAATCCTGCCAGGTAGTTTAAATAGCGGTTTTGAAATGACGATGCAGAAGTTTGCAGTTATTACGGAAACAGAGTTATTTAATAAAAGAGCGAAAAAGTCGATTCGAAGACAAAAGTTATCTAATGCTGAGCGGATTAAGAGTTATTCGGAATTAAAAGTAGGCGACTATGTCGTACATGTTAATCACGGAATCGGGAAGTATTTAGGAATTGAGACGCTAACAATTAATGGGGTGCATAAAGATTATCTTCATATTCGTTATCAAGGCGATGATAAGTTATATGTACCAGTTGATCAGATTGATCTTGTGCAGAAATATGTTGGATCAGAAGGAAAAGAGCCAAAATTATATAAACTCGGCGGTACCGAGTGGAAGCGAGTAAAAGGGAAAGTCCATTCGACTGTACAAAATATTGCGGATGACTTAATTAAGCTATATGCTGAACGGGAAGCAGCCAAAGGTTATGCATTTTCGCCAGATGGAGATATGCAAAGAGAATTTGAAGCATCCTTTTTATACAATGAAACGGAAGATCAATTACGGTCGATTGTTGAAATAAAAAAGGATATGGAACGCGAAAGACCAATGGATCGTTTACTTTGTGGCGATGTTGGTTATGGAAAAACAGAAGTAGGGATTCGTGCGGCTTTTAAAGCCATTGTAGATGGAAAGCAAGTAGCTTTCCTTGTTCCAACGACTATTTTAGCACAGCAGCACTATGAAACGCTAAGAGAGAGATTCCAGGATTATCCAATTTCGATTGGACTAATGAGCCGCTTTCGGACGAAAAAGCAACAGAATGAAACGATAAAGGGTTTAAAGGCAGGTACTATCGATATTGTTGTAGGTACCCACCGAATTTTATCTAAAGATATACAATATCGTGATCTTGGCTTGTTGATTATTGATGAGGAACAACGCTTTGGTGTTACGCACAAAGAGAAAATTAAGCAATTGAAGACAAATGTTGACGTGTTAACATTAACGGCAACACCAATTCCAAGAACATTGCATATGTCGATGCTTGGTGTTCGTGATTTGTCAGTTATTGAAACACCTCCGGAAAATCGTTTTCCAATTCAAACGTATGTTATGGAGTATAATGGTGCTTTAGTGAAAGAAGCGATTGAGCGAGAGTTAGCTCGTGATGGTCAAGTGTATTTTCTTTATAATCGTGTGGAAGATATTGTGAATAAAGCGGAGGAAATCTCCATGCTTGTCCCTGATGCTCGTGTAACATTTGCACATGGGCAAATGACAGAGCAGGAATTAGAAGCAGTGATGTTTGGCTTTTTGGAAGGCGAATACGATGTGCTAGTGAGTACAACGATTATTGAGACAGGTGTGGACATTCCGAATGTTAATACATTAATTGTGTATGATGCCGATCGAATGGGGTTATCTCAGTTGTATCAGCTTCGCGGTCGAGTAGGACGTTCAAATCGAGTGGCGTATGCCTTTTTCACATATCGAAAGGATAAAGTACTAACGGAAGTGGCTGAAAAGCGTCTGCAATCGATTAAAGAATTCACTGAGCTTGGTTCTGGCTTTAAAATTGCAATGCGTGATTTATCAATTCGTGGCGCTGGAAACTTACTTGGAGCGCAGCAGCATGGCTTCATTGATTCAGTTGGTTTCGATTTATATTCACAAATGCTGAAGGAAGCAGTTGAAGCTAAACGTAATGATTTATCGGTGGAAGAAAAAATGTCGGTCGATTTGGATCTCGAGATGGATGCTTATATACCAGATGATTATATTGCAGATGGCCACCAAAAAATTGAAATGTATAAACGATTTAGAGGAATTTCATCTGTAGAAGAAGTAGATGAACTACAGGATGAAATGTTAGATCGTTTTGGTGAATATCCAGATGAGGTTAGTTATTTGTTCTTAATTTCTGAAATGAAGGTATATGCTAATGCAGTAGGCATTGAAAGCATTAAACAGTTAAAGCAGGATATCACGATTTTATTTTCTGACAATGCAACAAAAAGTGTGAAGCTAGACAAGGTAAGTGAACTAATCGCAAAAAATGGACAGATGATTGGTTTAGGAATGGAAGGAAGTAAATTAAAACTCGTTATTCATACAAAAGGCATTGTGCCCAAAAAATGGTTTACTATTTTATTTGAGCTTGTTAAGGGGTTATTAGTTGCGAAGAAGGAAGTACAGCCAGCAGAGAAATAAACAAAAGGATTGCGACTCAATTCTAGTTGATGGTTAGGAATAATGTATATATAAAAGAAAAATTTCTTCAATATGTATAGAACTTTCCATTAGCTAAAATACTATATTCAATAGCGCTACATGATTTTTAGCTTGGTAACTAAGATGATTCATCAAATCAACTAGACGAAAGTGAGGCAACTTAAGATGAAAGCAACAGGTATCGTTCGCCGCATTGATGATTTAGGAAGAGTCGTAATTCCAAAGGAAATCCGAAGAACTCTGCGTATTCGTGAAGGGGACCCTTTAGAAATCTTCGTAGACCGTGATGGAGAAGTAATTTTAAAGAAATACTCTCCAATTAGTGAACTAGGGGATTTTGCAAAAGAATATGCAGAAGCGTTATATGACAGCCTTGGTAACCCCGTGTTAATTTGTGATCGAGATACATATATCGCTGTAGCAGGGGGTTCTAAAAAAGAGTATTTGAACAAGAGTGTAAGTGAGTTAGTTGAAAAAATTATGGAAGATCGTCAGTCTGTTATAGAAACTCCAAAAGGGAAACTTTCCTTTGTAGACTCTATGGAAGAAGAGGTGCAGTCTTATACAGCCGCTCCTATTATTGCAAATGGTGATCCAATTGGAACGGTGCTTATCCTTGCAAAAGAGTCCACTGTGAACGATGTTGAACAAAAAGCTGTCGAAACAGCAGCTAGTTTCCTCGCTCGCCAAATGGAGCAATAACCAAAAACAGACAAAGCTATTAGAAAAGTTGTAGGCATCCGTTCAGCGATGTATGGAGAGGACTGTCTCCGTATGGATAAAGAAAACGCGAAGAGTGATAGCGATTCGATATTATCATAAGGAGGACAGGAAGTCCAATCGTCGCTGGTTTGCCTAGAGCTAATCAGTGGAGCTAGATACGTAAGCGAATTGAAAATATTATACTTTTTTACTTATTAAAGGACAGCGAATAAGAGCTGTCCTTTTTCGTATAAATCAAGCATGTTATAATAACAACAAAAAGAGGTATCAAAATGGCTAATCAGCCGTACAAAACATCGAAGGATTTATTAAGAGGGGCCCTTATCTTAAGTGTAGCAGCGCTTATTGTAAAAGTGTTAAGTGCAGCCTACCGAATACCTTATCAAAATATTGTTGGAGATATTGGTTTTTATATATATCAACAAGCATATCCATTTTACGGGATTGTACTGACGCTTTCAACAGTTGGGTTTCCGGTTATTATTTCAAAGCTCATTGCAGAAAAGGAATTTTCAATAAAGGATATCCTTGCCGCATCTTTTCTAGTGTTAAGCGTAGTAGCCCTTGTCATGTTTACCAGTCTTTTTTTAGGAGCTACTTGGATTGCAAACAAAATGGGGGATCCTCATTTAGCAAGCTTATTACAAATCATTTCATTTTATTATTTGCTCATGCCCTTTACGACTATACTACGAGGGTATTTCCAGGGCATAAATGATATGGTGCCTACAGCTATTTCGCAAGTTACAGAGCAATTAATTCGAGTAACCATGATATTAGTGTTGACTCCATTCTTAATGTATCAAGGATATTCCTTGTATGATGCTGGAGAAGGAGCGGTATTTGGTTCTGTAATTGGAGGGATCGTAGGGCTGATTCCGTTGCTCGCCTTTTTTATTTGGCGTAGAGAACATCGCAGCATTCGACAGAATCATATACATAGCAGAACATTTCCAATCATCATTAGAGTTCTTTTGTTTCAAGGGTTTGCTTTCTGCATTTCTAGTTTAATTTTAGTGCTATTTCAACTTGTTGATTCTCTACATTTATATTCGTTATTAAGATATTCGGGCGTAGGCGAAGTTGCTGCAAAAGAATGGAAAGGAATTTATGATCGCGGACAACCGTTGCTTCAATTAGGGACTATTGTTGCTAATTCTCTTTCATTATCCATTGTTCCTATCATTTCAAGCTATGTGAAGAAGAATCTTGAAGTAGAGTTGCTTTCAAAAATCAGATTAGCATTGCGTGTAAGTATTACGATTGGGCTAGCGTCGACTGTTGGGCTTATTTGTATGATCGAGCCTGTTAATGTAATGTTATTTACAGATACGAAAGGTTCATTAACTCTAGCTATTTTTTCAATAGCTATTTTATTTTCTTCCGTTATTATGACCATAACAGCAGTTATCCAAAGTCTTGGGTTTTATCTAGTGCCAGTTATTATTGTGCTAGCAGGTGTAGTTAGTAAATGGTGTTTAAATGTATGGTTCGTACCACGTTATGGAATAAGTGGAGCGGCTATGGCTACTGTATTAGCCCTGTTTGGAATGGCAGTTTGCCTATCCTTTATGTTAAAACGATATTTGAAGGCTACGTTATTTAGTAAAAAAGATGTGTGGATTATATTACGCAGTACAGTGTTTATGGTCATTGTGTTGTTTTTGTTTAACTCATTATTTGACCTGTTTTTACATCAAGCAAGATATGTTGTAACAGTTCAGGCGCTGTTAGGTGTAGGAGTAGGAGCTATTACGTTTATTTCTGCTATTTTACGTGGTAACCTGTTTAAACAAGAGGAACTTGTTCTTTTGCCGTTTGGCTATAAATTGATTCGATTGAATAAAAAGAATAGGAGCTATTAACTCATGAAAAATATGATTACGATCATTGGTCTAGGTGCTGGAGATCTCAATCAGCTTCCGCTTGGTATTTATAAAAAGCTAAAGCAGGAACAGCGATGCTTTGTTCGAACAATGGAACATCCAGTTATTTCAGAATTGCAAACAGAAGGGATCGAATTTTTTAGCTTCGATGAAGTGTATGAAAAGCATGATCAGTTCGAGACCATCTATGAAGAAATTTCTGAAACCCTTTTAAGGGAAGCGGCTACTAAGAATGTCTTATATGCTGTACCTGGGCATCCAATGGTTGCCGAAAAAACGCGTACAGCTTTTATTAGAAAAAGGTCGGGAACGTGATATTGAAATTAAACTTGAAGGGGGGCAAAGTTTTCTTGACCCATTATTTCAAGCCGTTCAAATCGATCCAATTGAGGGATTTCAGCTTTTGGATGCAACGGCACTTCATCGGGATGAGCTGCAAATTACGCAACACATGATTATTGGTCAGGTGTATGATATGTTCACTGCTTCTGAGGTTAAATTGACACTCATGCAGAAGCTGCCTGATGATTATGACGTGTATATTGTGACAGCTGCAGGAAGTTCGCAGGAAAAAGTGACGAAGGTCGCCTTGTATGAACTTGATCATGGAATGGAAATCAGCAATTTAACGAGTATCTATGTACCACCTGTTACGCAAGATGAATTGAAATATAAGGAGTTTTCTAAACTTCGTCAGATTATTGCTCAGCTTAGGGGACCGAATGGCTGCCCTTGGGATCAAAAACAAACACATGAAAGCTTAAAGAAGTATTTGTTAGAAGAAGCATATGAACTCATTGATACGATTGATGAGCAGGATGATGAGGCAATGATTGGTGAGCTAGGAGATGTTCTTTTACAAGTAATGCTGCATGCTCAAATTGGCGAGGATGAGGGCATGTTTACGATTGATGATGTTGTCAAAGGCATTTCAGAAAAAATGGTTCGGCGTCATCCACATGTATTTGGAGATGTTAAAGTTCAGGATGAAGAAGATGTGATGGTCAATTGGCAAAAAATCAAAGAAGAAGAGAAGGGTGAGCAGCTAGATGCGCCAGCTTCTTTATTAGCGGATGTGGAAAAATCATTGCCGAATTTAATGCGCGCAGAAGCCTATCAAAAACGGGCTGCTAAAGTAGGCTTTGATTGGCCGGAAGTGGCAGAAGCATGGGCAAAGGTTCGTGAAGAAGTAGAAGAAGTGGAAGTAGAGATTAAACAAGGAACCCCTGATATTGCTCGTATTAAAGATGAGATGGGGGATGTCTTTTTTGCCCTTGTAAATGTTGCACGTTTTTATCGTATTGATCCAGAAGGAGCGGTGTATGAGGCAAATCAGAAATTTTACCGTCGCTTCTCTTATGTTGAGAATTGTGTTCGACAAAACGGGAAACATTTTTCTGATTATACATTAGCTGAGCTTGACCGTTTCTGGGATGAGGCTAAGGAAAAAGGATTGTAAAGGAAGGGAGAAGTACAATGTCAATGAGATTAGATAAATTTTTAAAAGTATCTCGTTTAATTAAGCGTCGCACATTAGCGAAGGAGGTAGCGGATCAAGGTCGAATCTCCATTAATGGGCAGCAAGCGAAGGCAAGCTCTAATGTGAAAGAAGGAGATGAGCTAGCGGTCCGTTTTGGGCAAAAGCTTGTAACAGTTCGTATTGATAAAATTGTAGATACAACAAAAAAAGAATCCGCTGCAGAAATGTACACAGTACTAAAAGAAGAAAAGCTTGGTGGCGAATCGTAAGAAGGGGGCTTGTTCTATTTTATTCTTTCACTACATACATTTGTAAAAAACTAGTGTTATTGTGAGGGATGAAAAATGAGCCAATACGTAGACCCGAACGCAAGTTTTTCAAAAAGTACTGTGCCAGAGCATGATGTTACGATGAAAGGGCGTCGCTTATTAGATATAACGGGCGTAAAGCAAGTAGAAAGCTTTGATAATGAAGAATTTTTACTTGAAACGTCTATGGGATTTCTCTCTATTCGAGGTCAGAATTTACAGATGAAGAACTTAGATGTCGATAAAGGTATTGTTTCAATTAAAGGCAAAATATTCGACCTTGTGTATTTAGATCAACATTCAGGGGAGAAAGCTAAAGGCTTCTTTGGCAAGTTGTTCAAATGACATTAACGACACAATTTTACACGTTATTGGCTATGATTGGTATGGGCAGTTTTTACGGAGCTGCCCTCGATACGTACAATCGATTTTTAAAACGATCTCAACGAAAAAGATGGATTGTGTTTATTCACGATGTTCTATTTTGGGTGATCCAAGGGTTACTCATTTTTTATGTTCTGTTTTTAGTGAATGAAGGAGAGTTTCGTTTTTATTTATTCCTTGCCTTATTGTGTGGTTTTTCTGCTTATCAGGCATTATTCCGAAAGTTATATTGTCATAGTTTAGAAATACTTATTAAAATTATTATAAGCATTTATAAATTTTGCATTAAATCATTTCAAGTTCTTATTTTTATTCCGATAAAGTGGGTAATCGTGACAGCTTTTGCTTTTTTGCTATGGTGCTTGAAGGTGCTTTTCATGTTATGTAAATGGATAGGGAAGGTAATTTTCCTGATTCTTCGAGTCATTTTAAAGCCATTTCAATGGATTCTCAAAAAAATATGGGGGATCGTGCCAAGTAGTGTTACGAAAAAAGTCGGGAAGTTTTATAATAAATGGACAGGTATTTTAATAAATTGCAAGAATGTTATAAAGACATTTATAGATAAGTGGAGAAAAGAAAAAGATTGAGGTGTAAATGGATGGGTAGCCTCCGCAAAAAGAATGTAACAAAAATTGAAAATACGTATGTTGCTCAGCAAGAACAGAAAGCAGCAAAGGTACAAAAGAGAAAGCTTGGACTAAGACGTCGATTAACATTATATACAGTTTGTACAGTAGTTTTTGCGATAATAGCTGTAGCTACTCTTATCTCTCAGAATAGTACATTACATGAAAAGAATGCACAGATAGAAAAAGCAGAAAGTGAATTAGCTCAGATGAAAATTGATGAGAAATCAATGAAGGCTGAGATTGTTAAATTAAATGATGATGAGTATTTGGCTAAGCTAGTAAGAAGAGATTATTTCCTATCAGAGGAGGGTGAAATTATTTTTAATTTACCAAAAGATGAAGAAGAACGTGACTAATATTGACACTGTTTTTTTCCTTTCGTATTATAATAGATAGTGGAGTGATTTCTAACATTTGTAAGGAGGAACATTTTTTTTATGTCAATTGAAGTAGGCAGCAAGTTACAAGGTAAAGTAACAGGCATTACTAATTTTGGTGCGTTCGTAGAACTACCCGAGGGTTCAACGGGACTTGTCCATATAAGTGAAGTAGCTGACAATTATGTAAAGGATATTAATGAGCATCTTAAAGTCGGCGATACAGTGGAAGTAAAGGTCATTAATGTTGAAAAAGACGGTAAAATTGGCTTGTCTATTAAAAAGGCCAAAGATCGCCCAGAAGGACAATCATCATATTCACAACGTCCACGCCAAAATAGAGGAAATGATCGTTCTAGAGATTCTCGATCTAAGGACAATTTCCGTCCAAAGGAAAACTTTGAGACCAAAATGGCGAAATTTTTAAAGGATAGTGAAGACCGCTTATCTTCCCTCAAACGTAATACCGAAACAAAACGGGGAGGTAGAGGAGGAAGACGTGGGTAAACTGCTGCTGAAAATATTAGTATAGCAAATTTTCCTGTGAATCAATTTCATATTTTATCATATAATGGCAGGCCACAAGAGGGCTTGCTTTTTTGTTTGTCTAGCTCCAGGTACCCAGCGACTAATGGACTTCCCTCTCCCCCTTACGATAAGTCAACATCGAATCGCTATCGCTCTTCGTGTTTCCTTTATCTTATGCAGAGCGGTCCAGTCCATACGTCGCTGAACGGGTACCTTCCGCATTCTATTTATTTTTTGCGAAAATAAGCTAAAAAAGGGGATATTTTTAATGAAAAGTAAGGATGTATGTTCGTTAAAAGCGTACTTCATTATAAAAATCTGTATGTAAGTGGATGTTCGGGGAGAATTCCGTCGAACACTTTTTATTTGCATTTTTAAAATTCTGACAAAATATGGAACAGGGACTCTTTATAATGAACCAAAAGAATAGGAATGGAGTGTTTGGAATGCAAAAGGTGAATCGTAGCTTTATTGAACCTCTAGGTGACACGCAATTAAAAGAGGCGAAAGAGGGGGCGATCAATTGGTTCCAGCAGTTTCAAGTGAAAATGGAGGCTATATTTTTAAATAAAGGTATTCCTGTTGCTATTATTGGTTTTCTCTTAGGACGAGCTTTAATTCTATCACAATTATCTCCATTCGCTTTACCATTTTTTGTAGCAGTTTTCTTGATAAGAAGAGATCACGCTTTACTGGCACTTGTTGGTTTACTTACAGGGGCTTTAACTATTCATTACTCTAATAGCATTGTTATTTTTGCTTCCGTGTTTGTATTTCTAGTTCTTCATAAGATGAAGAAACCCGATATAGAAGGGCAATTTAAGACAATGGCCATGTACGTATTTGTTTCACTGTTCGTGGTCAATTTAGCCGAGCAATATCTCATTTTTCAATCTATCCAACTCTATGACCTAATGATGTTTAGTGTTGAAGCAGGATTGGCGATGATTTTAACATTAATCTTTATTCAATCCATACCGCTTTTATCTATTAGAAAAAAGGTACAATCACTAAAAACAGAAGAAATCGTAAGTATTATTATTTTACTGGCATCAGTAATGACAGGGACCATTGGCTGGGTGATCTATGATTTATCACTGGATCATATTTTTTCTCGTTATCTTGTCCTTTTATTTGGTCTTGCTGGGGGAGCGGCAATTGGTTCAACAGTAGGGGTTGTTACAGGTTTGATTTTTAGTTTAGCAAGCGTTGCAAGTCTACATCAAATGAGCTTGCTTGCTTTTTCAGGTCTGTTGGGAGGTCTGTTAAAGGAAGGGAAAAAGGCTGGTGTAGCGGTTGGGCTATTAATTGCCACTTTATTAATTGGTTTATATAGTGAGGGAACGAGTAATATTATGATTACTCTTTATGAATCGCTTATTGCAGTGGCGTTGTTTCTATTAACCCCGACCTCACTCATTCAGAAAATTGCTAAACATATTCCTGGGACGACAGAGCAGGCAGATGAGCAACAGCAATATGCTCGTAAAATACGTGATGTAACTGCTCAGCGGGTGGAGCAATTTTCTCATGTGTTTGAAGCGTTGTCTAATAGTTTTTCACAAATAGATGAATATGACAAAAAGGAGGAGGATGAAAAAGAGTTAGATTACTTGTTAAGTAATGTTACGGAAAAAACCTGCCAGGTGTGTTTCAAAAAGGAACAATGTTGGGGAAAGAACTTCAATATAACATATGAAAGTATGGAAGAAATTATGTATCAATTAAGTGAAAATGATGGACAACTACCACAAAAAACGGCTAGTGAGTGGGGGAAATATTGTCGTTCAGCCCCTAAAGTTATCACTGCTATTTCACAAGAGCTTATGTATTATGAAGCAAATCAAAGATTAAAGAGACAAGTGAAGGAGAGTCGTAAGTTAGTAGCTGATCAACTGCGTGGTGTTTCTGCGGTCATGGAGGACTTTGCGAAGGAAATTAAAAGGGAGCGGCAGAGTCATCATCAGCATGAAGAATCTATTATGGAAGCAATCCAAGAGTTTGGACTGCATATTGGAAATATTGAAATTTATAATCTTGAACAAGGGAATGTCGATATTGAAATGAATGTTCCATACTGTCAGGGGAGAGGAGAGTGCGAAAAGTTAATAGCACCTATGCTTTCAGATATATTAGGCGAAACCATTGTCGTACACTCAGAGAAATGTGCGACGGATTCAACCGGTGAGTGTGAGGTCATATTTCGTTCTGCCAAAAAATATACGGTTGAAACAGGAGTGGCGCATGCGGCAAAAGGCGGTGGTCTTGTCTCAGGAGATAGCTACACAATACTTGAAATTGGCAGTGGTAAATTTGCCTTGGCAATCAGCGATGGGATGGGCAATGGAGAACGAGCTCATTTTGAAAGTATGGAAACATTAAAGCTCCTACAGAAATTTCTACAATCAGGTATTGAAGAAAAAATTGCAATTAAATCAGTAAACTCCGTTTTATCTCTCCGTACGACTGATGAAATTTTTTCAACATTAGATTTAGCGATGATTGATTTACAGGATGCGAAAGCTAAGTTTTTAAAAATTTGTTCAATTCCAAGCTTTATTAAACGAGGTGATAAAATTATAAAGATTGAATCTAGCAACTTGCCAATGGGCATTATTGAAGACTTTGATGTAGATGTAGTATCGGAACAGCTAAAGGCTGGCGATGTCCTCATTATGATGAGTGATGGCATTTTCGAGGGACCGGGCCATGTCGAGAATATGGAGTTTTGGATGAAGCGGAAAATCAAAGAGTTGCAAACAGATGATCCACAGGCGATATCAGACTTAATCCTGGAAGAGGTAATTCGGGCAAAGGGTGTGATTGATGATGATATGACCGTGGTTACTGCAAAGATTATGCACAATACTCCGAAATGGGCGTCCATACCTGTTTCCTCTAAACATAAAAAGGCTCAATGATAATGTGTATAAATTCCCTTTTTTTAGTTAATTATGTTAAAAGCATAAAGGAAGGGAGAATATCAAATGCAAGCAGGAACATTACGTCAAATTTTACTCATTACAGATGGTTGCTCGAACCAAGGTGAAGATCCATCAGCTATGGCAGCTTTAGCACGTGAACAGGGGATTACGATTAATGTCATTGGTGTTGTTGATAATGATGTGATTGATGAACAAGGGCTGAAGGAGATTGAACATATTGCAAACTCAGGTGGTGGTGTTAGTCAAATTGTGTATGCAAAGCAGCTATCTCAAACTGTTCAAATGGTTACACAAAAGGCAATGACACACACGATACAAGGGGTGATTAATCGGGAGCTTCAACAAATCTTAGGAAATTCCAAGAGTTTTGAAGATTTACCCCCTGATACGCGTGGGGAAGTGATGGAGGTGGTCGACGAGCTTAGTGAAACGAGTAAGCTTGAAGTATTAATCCTTGTCGATACAAGTGCGAGTATGAAACATAAATTAGCAACTGTAAAGGACTCTTTGCTTGATCTCTCTCTTAGCATGAATGCCAGAATGGGTGAAAGTCGATTTTCGGTTTTCGTATTTCCTGGGAAAAGAAAAGAAGTAGAAAGATTACTGGAATGGACACCAGATTTAAATGAGTTGTCAAAAATCTTCCCAAAATTAACGACAGGTGGAATTACTCCAACTGGTCCTGCATTACGCGAGGCACTATCCTATTTTAATAAAAAACGTTCATTAAGGAGCTTGTTAACACATGATGAACAATACTATGAGGACACAATATAAATTAAAACAAGGAGACCGGATTGTTGGGAAATGGAATAAAAGTGAGTACAAAATCATCAAAGAACTAGGATCTGGAGCTAACGGAATAGTCTATCTAGTCCAAAAGAATAGTCGACCATTTGCTTTAAAACTAAGCGATAATGGAACATCCATTATTTCTGAGATGAATACTCTTAAATCATTTTCTAAGGTCCAGGGGTCTGCCCTTGGACCTTATTTCTTTGAAGCAGATGATTACTTGACATCAGAAAATAATCTCCCTTTTTATGTAATGGAGTATATAGAAGGAGAAGGATTACTAGAGTTCATTCAAAGAAAAGGAACGAGTTGGATTGGCGTGTTAGTTCTTCAGTTATTAACAAGTTTAGCTGAGTTACATAAGCATGACTGGGTGTTTGGGGATTTAAAGCCGGATAATTTAATTGTGACAACAACATCCTATAAAGTACGCTGTATTGATGTTGGAGGTACTACAGTAGTAGGGCGATCTATTAAGGAGTTTACGGAATTTTTCGATAGGGGCTATTGGGGGTTAGGGACCCGCAGGGCGGACCCGCAGTATGATTTATTTGCTGTGGCTATGATTATGGTGAATGCTGTTTATCCAACTCGTTTTTCTAAAAATGGAAAAGGGTACACACAGCTAAAAGAAAAAATTATGCAAAAGAAAGCGTTGCAGCCTTATCGAAAAATAATAGAAAAAGCATTGCTTGGGAAATATAATTCAGCGGAAGACATGCGTACAGAGTTAATTGATATTTTAAGTAAATCAAGCAATCATTCCACTTCTAAAAGTGCTACAGCAAAACAACAGTCACAAACAAGAAAAACTAGACGTGTACAGCAAAAAGCAAGAATAAAACATAAAAAGAAGAGCCGTTTTGTCGAAACTTTTGTCCTTGTAGCAGTTATCTCCCTGCTCTATGTTCTCTACATTTACGAACAATTGTTATAAAATAGAGAGAAAAGCGGAAGCGGTTTGAAAAGTTTTTGAAACAACTTGTCAATTTCATCGTATATATAGAGAACTAAAGAAGGAAGAGTATATGTTGAAGAATAAAGTACTAGACGTTATTCATAAGTATAATCTAATCCCAAAAAAATCGAAGTTATTAGTAGGTGTTTCGGGAGGACCAGATTCACTGGTATTGTTGCACCTTCTTAAGCAAATTCAAAGTATATTTGCTTTTGATTTGCTTGTTGCACATGTGGACCATATGTTGCGGGGAGAGGAATCTTATGAAGATTACCTTTTTGTTGAACAAATTTGTAAGAAGTGGGGGGTTGCGTTTGAGGGGACTCGAGTCGATGTGCCAGCCTATATGAAAAAAATGGGGGGAAGCACAGAGCTTGCCGCAAGAACGCTACGATATGGTTTTTTTGAACAAGTAATGAAGAAGTACGAATGTACAGTGTTAGTTCTTGGACATCATGGTGATGATCAAGTGGAAACTATGCTAATGAGATTGACAAGAGGGGCAAGTGGTAAAGCGAGAGCAGGAATTCCAATCAAGCGAACGCTTCACAACGGCCATATTGTTAGACCATTTCTGAGTATAACAAAAGCAGAAATAAATGAATATGCAATAAAGCACCAACTAGAGCCCAGATTAGACCCTAGTAACGAAAAAGATGATTATGTGAGAAATCGATTTCGACATCATGTATTACCTTTTTTAAAGCAAGAAAACCCACTTGTTCACGAACAGTTCCAGCGCTTTAGTGAAGAAATTTATGAAGATGAGGATTTCTTTCATGATTTGGTCTCGCGTAAAATGAAGGAAGTGTGGATCGAGCAAACAAAAGAATATGCCATGATTAATATAGATTCGTTGCTTGTGATGCCTAAACCTTTACAAAGAAGAGCGATTCAACTAATATTAAATTATCTTTATTTGGAGAGACCTTCATCGCTTTCAGCACTACATATTAATCAGCTTTTAACTTTATTCTTGAATCCTCAACCATCTGCTGAATTGCATTTTCCAGGTGGCTTAATTGCAGAGAAGTCGTATAGTACATGCATCTTTCGCTTTTCTAAATATGAAAGCCAAGAATACACCTTATTATTACAGATTCCTGGTGATACTTTTCTTCCAAATGGCTATAAAATTAAAGCGCATTATATAGGGGAAGCTACTATGGGGGGAAACGACTCCTTAATCCTTCCTATTTCCAGTGTTGCCTTACCTTTGACGGTTCGGACTAGACGGGAGGGAGACCGAATGCGGGTAAAAGGATTAGGTGGAACCAAGAAAATAAAGGATATTTTTATTAATGAAAAAATTCCTTTGTTTAAAAGAAATGGTTGGCCCGTTGTTATCGACCAAACGGGACAAATTATTTGGCTTCCTGGGTTGAAAAAATCCTACATAGAATCACAAGCATTGACTGATGAGTCGTCTTTTATTTATTTAGAATACCAAAAAGTCTAATTCTTCATTAGGAGGCAATTAATAATAATGACCATGAAAAACGACATTGAAAAGATGTTAATAACTGAAGAAGAAATTCAGGGTAAAATTAGAGAACTAGCTGCGCAGATTGAAATAGACTATCAGGATAAATTCCCGTTAGCTGTTGGTGTTTTAAAAGGTGCCTTACCATTTATGGTTGATTTATTGAAACGAATCGATACACATTTAGAAATGGACTTTATGGATGTCTCTAGCTATGGGAATTCAACTGTGTCTTCTGGTGAAGTGAAAATCGTTAAAGATTTAAATGCATCAGTAGAGGGTAGAGATGTTTTAATTATTGAGGATATTATTGATAGTGGATTAACATTAAGCTACTTAGCTGAACTTTTTCTTTACCGAAAAGCAAATTCTGTTAAAATTGTCACATTGCTAGACAAGCCTACAGGAAGAAAGGCTGATATTAAGCCAGATTATACGGGTTTTATTGTACCTGATGCATTTGTGGTTGGTTATGGGCTGGATTATGCAGAAAGATACCGAAACCTACCTTACATTGGTGTATTAAAGCCTGAAATATATAAAAGTAAAGAAGAATAGCACCAAGAAAAAACAGTGGTGTTAAATTATTGTAAACGAATTATTTTCTAGTATACTATTTAGTATAGTTTTTGACCCATGGGAGGAGGTAGGGTATGAATCGGATCTTCCGTAATACAATATTTTATTTACTAATCTTTTTGGTTATCATTGGGATTGTAAGCATTTTTAATAATAACAATGAGCCAACAGAACCAATTACCCAAGACCAATTTTATAAAAATTTGGAGGATGGGAATGTACAATCCTTAACGATGCAGCCCGATAGTGGAGTATATGAAATTATAGGGCAGCTTAAAGGTGAAAACGGTAAGCTTTTTGTCACATATATCCCACCAAGTGAATATGCTCAAGCTAAAATTGGTGAGATTGTTGAGAAACAAGGTATAGAAAAATTTGAAGTAAAACCAGCTGAGAAAACAAGCGGATGGGTGACATTTTTAACAGGTATTATTCCGTTCGTTATTATTTTCATCTTATTCTTCTTCTTGCTTAACCAAGCTCAAGGAGGCGGCGGCGGCCGAGTCATGAATTTTGGGAAAAGTAAAGCAAAGCTATATAACGATGAAAAGAAAAAGGTACGCTTCGACGATGTAGCTGGAGCAGATGAAGAAAAGCAGGAGCTTGTTGAAGTCGTTGAATTTTTAAAAGATCCGCGTAAATTTGCCCAATTGGGTGCACGTATACCAAAAGGGGTGCTATTAGTAGGACCTCCTGGTACAGGTAAAACATTGCTTGCGAAAGCAGTGGCTGGAGAAGCTGGTGTTCCTTTCTTCTCTATTAGTGGTTCAGATTTCGTTGAGATGTTTGTTGGTGTTGGGGCGTCTCGTGTACGTGATTTATTCGAAACAGCTAAAAAGAATGCACCATGTATTATCTTTATCGATGAAATTGATGCCGTTGGGCGTCAGCGTGGTGCCGGTTTAGGTGGCGGACATGATGAACGTGAACAAACATTGAACCAATTGCTTGTTGAAATGGACGGCTTTGGCGGTAATGAAGGTATTATTATGATTGCTGCAACAAACCGTGCAGATATTCTAGATCCTGCGTTATTACGTCCAGGACGCTTTGACCGTCAAATTACGGTTGGACGACCAGATGTAAAAGGTCGTGAAGCGGTATTAAAAGTACATGCTCGTAATAAGCCATTAGCTGATAGTGTCGATTTAAAAGCGATTGCACAACGTACACCAGGCTTTTCTGGTGCAGACCTTGAAAACTTGTTGAACGAAGCGGCGCTTGTGGCAGCTCGTCAAAACAAGAAAGTTATTGATATGTCAGATCTGGATGAAGCATCAGACCGAGTTATTGCAGGACCTGCTAAGAAAACAAGGGTTATTTCTAAGAAGGAACGTAATATTGTTGCTTGGCATGAAGCTGGACATACGATTATCGGTTTAGTCTTAGACGATGCAGAGGTTGTTCATAAAGTAACGATTGTTCCACGTGGTCAAGCTGGTGGATATGCGGTCATGTTACCAAAAGAGGATCGTTTCTTTATGACAGAGCCAGAGTTAAAGGATAAGATTATTGGTTTATTAGGTGGTCGTGTAGCTGAAGAAGTAACCTTTGGTGAAGCGAGTACCGGCGCTCATAATGATTTCCAACGCGCTACCGGCATTGCTCGTAGTATGGTTATGGAATATGGTATGAGTAAATTAGGACCACTTCAATTTGGCAACACACAAGGTCAAGTATTCCTTGGTCGTGACTTTAATAATGAACAAAACTACTCTGATGCAATTGCCTATGAAATTGATTTAGAGGTTCAACGCATTATTAGAGAAGCATACGATAGATGTACACAAATCCTTACAGGATAATCGTGATAAATTAGATTTAATAGCGAAAACATTGCTTGAAGAAGAAACGCTTGACAGAGAACAAATTACTAGTCTTTATAACGAAGGTAAGTTGCCAGAGCGTGACTATAAAACGCTAAATGGAAACCTGATAACTGATGAAGATGTAAAGGTGAAAATTGGCACTAAAAAGGAAGACATTGAGGCGGTATTGGCTCCTCTTGATGAAAGAGGTCCAGGGAAGCTTGAAACAACCGTTGAGGATGATCTTAAAGTACCTCCTTTACAAGAAGGTAGTGTAGAAGACACGAAAGAATAATAATAAGCTTTAAGTTGAATGTGTAAAAAGAAAAAGGTATCCATTAAAGGGGTACCTTTTTCTCATATTATAAAAATGTATAAACTAACAGTAGGGTTTAATGTCTATCCCTATTTCACCAGAGCTAAACAGGCGCCTTCCGCTTTTCTTATTGTCTAGCTGCAGCGCCTAGCCCCTCGAGTCGTTTCGGTTCAGCCGATGAAGGCAAAGGACGCCTTCATCTTCTGCCCCTCCAACGCTTTTCGGGGCTGAGCAAGGCGCCTTCCGCTTTTCTTATAAAATAGCGTTGTGGTATGATGTGGGAGAATAATTTACCGGAGTGATGAAAAAATGATTTTTGTATTAGATGTGGGAAATACAAATACGGTAATAGGTTTGTATGAAGGAGAAATTTTAAAATACCACTGGCGAGTAGAAACGAATCGTAGTAAGACAGAAGATGAATATGGCATGACTATCAAATCTTTATTCCAATATGAAGGATTATCATCTGATCAAGTTGAGGGGATTATCATTTCTTCTGTCGTTCCTCCCATTATGTTTGCATTGGAGGGGATGTGTAAGAAATACTTTGGTATTAAGCCAATGGTTGTAGGACCTGGGATTAAAACGGGCTTAGATATTAAATATGAAAATCCACGTGAAGTAGGGGCTGATCGAATTGTGAATGCTGTTGCAGGAATTCATGAATATGGCAGTCCGCTAATCATTGTCGATTTTGGAACAGCTACGACGTATTGTTACATTAACGAAGACAAACAATACATGGGTGGTGCCATTGCTCCAGGTATCGGTATTTCAACGGAAGCGCTTTACTCAAAAGCATCAAAGTTACCGAGAATTGAAATTACTCGTCCTGAGAGCATTATCGGAAAGAATACGGTAGCGGCCATGCAGTCTGGAATTTTATATGGGTATGTCGGTCAAGTAGAAGGCATTGTATCTCGAATTAAGGAACAAAGTAAAGTAGAACCCCTTGTTATTGCTACAGGAGGGCTTGCTCCATTAATTGCAAATGAATCAACGGCGATCGACATTGTTGAGCCATTCTTAACATTAAAAGGACTTCAATTGATATATAAACGAAATCGTGAGCAAGTGAAACATTAAGATGGAAGAATCTTTATGAGTTGCTAGAGCTAGACAGCGAAACTTATTGAAAAGTATAGGTTAATCTTATCTTTTTAAAATGCAACTAAGAAAGGGGCAAAAGGGATGAAAGATTATTTAGTAAAAGCATTAGGGTATAATGGTCAGGTTCGTGCATATGCTGTCTCTACAACCGAGACGGTTGGTGAAGCCCAACGTCGCCATAATACGTGGCCTACCGCTTCAGCTGCATTGGGACGTGCTGTAACAGCAGGCGTGATGATGGGTGCCATGTTAAAGGGTGATGAAAAGCTAACGATTAAGATTGAAGGCGGCGGCCCGATTGGAGTCATTCTTGTTGATAGTAATGCTAAAGGGGAAGTTCGTGGTTATGTAACGAATCCACAGGTTCATTTTGATCTGAACGAACATGGAAAATTAGACGTAAGAAGAGCGGTTGGAACAGAGGGTATGCTGGCTGTGGTAAAAGACATCGGCTTGCGCGATTATTTTACGGGTCAGGTTCCGATTGTATCGGGTGAACTAGGTGAAGACTTTACGTATTATTTTGTTGTTTCAGAGCAAGTACCCTCATCTGTTGGTGTAGGTGTCCTTGTAAATCCGGACAATACGATTCAATCAGCTGGCGGTTTTATCATTCAATTAATGCCAGGAACGGAAGATGAAACGATTACGGAAATTGAAAATCATTTACAAACGATTCCACCTGTCTCAAAGATGATTCAAATGGGATTAACACCAGAAGAGATATTAGAACAATTGTTAGGCAAGGATCATGTGCAAATACTAGAGAAAATGCCTGTAGCCTTTGAGTGTCAATGTTCGAAAGAGAGAATTGCCAATGCGTTAATTAGTTTAGGAAAAGCAGAAATTGAGGATATGATTGAAACAGATGGCAAGGCGGAGGCACAATGTCACTTCTGTAATGAAAAATATCACTTTACTAAAGCAGACTTAGAAGAATTAGCAGAAGAGGCTAAATAGTAAAAATAGGTTGACAATAGTCCATAAGTTCTGGTAATTTTAAATTAATAAAACAAATACAAATACTCGGTATTGGAATGAGGAGTGGAGCATATGTCACGTATTGTAAATTCTGTACTTGATTTAGTGGGTCAAACACCAATCGTGAAATTGAATAATCTTTCTGATGAAAATAGTGCAGATGTTTATTTGAAATTAGAATATTTTAATCCAGGAAGTAGTGTTAAAGATCGTATTGCGCTTGCAATGGTTGAAGCAGCTGAAAAAAGCGGTCAATTAAAAGCTGGAGATACTATTATTGAACCAACAAGCGGAAATACTGGAATTGGTTTAGCACTTGTAGCTTCTGCTAAAGGATATAGAGCAATTCTTGTTATGCCAGAAACAATGAGCTTAGAACGTCGTAACTTACTTCGTGCTTATGGAGCAGAGCTAGTGCTTACACCTGGTCCAGATGGTATGAAAGGTGCAATTGCTAAAGCTGAAGAGCTAGCGAAAGAAAATGGTTACCTCTTACCTCAACAATTCACAAATCAAGCAAACCCTGAAGTTCATCGTGAAACAACAGGTCCTGAAATTGTTGAAGCATTTGGCGATGATACACTAGATGCGTTTGTTGCTGGTATCGGTACAGGTGGAACAATTACAGGTGCAGGTGCAGTTCTACGTGAGAAATATCCTGAAATCAAAATCTACGCTGTAGAACCAAAAGATTCTCCAGTATTATCAGGTGGTAAACCAGGTCCGCATAAAATCCAAGGAATTGGTGCAGGATTTGTACCAGAAGTTTTAAATACAGAGTTATACGAACAAGTTATTCAAATCACAACAGAAGATGCATTTGAATATGCTCGCCTTACTGGTAAAAAAGAAGGAATTCTAAGTGGTATTTCTGCGGGAGCTGCAATTGCTGCCGCTATTCAAGTAGCTAAGGAACTTGGAAAAGGCAAAAAAGTATTAGCGATTATCCCAGATAACGGAGAACGTTATTTAAGTACAGCACTTTATCAATTTGATTAATAGATGAAATTATATCATTTGAAAAAACGAAGTTCCTTGTAGGAGCTTTGTTTTTTTATGTAATAATAAATTATGAAATTTTCGATACGTACTGTTGTCTAGCTCCAGGTGCTCAGCGACTATTGGACTTCTCGCTCCTCCCTATGATAAGTCAACATCGACGCTCGCGCTCGTTCGTGTTACTTGCGTTTTTATTCAGAAAATGAGTAAACTCTTTATATGAAATTTTTTACTAGCAAAAGGAGAACGGAAAATGTTATTAACAAGTAAACTGCAAACAAAGTGTGGGCCTTACAAGCTGGATTATCAAAAGAAAACTTATATTATGGGGATTTTAAACGTGACACCAGATTCTTTTTCAGATGGAGGGAATTTTAATCAAATGGATGCTGCATTAAGACATGCGGAGCAAATGGTGAAGGATGGAGCGGACATCATTGATATAGGTGGAGAATCTACTCGTCCGGGTTACGTGCGAATTTCAGATGAGGAAGAAATAGAACGTGTTGCGCCTGTTATTGAAGCAATCTCAAAGAACCTCGATGTGGCGATGTCTATTGATACGTATAAATCAGAGGTAGCAAGAGCAGCGATTAAAGCGGGTGCTCATATTATCAATGATATATGGGGAGCGAAGGCAGATCCTAACATGGCCTATGTGGCTGCGGATCTACAAGTACCGATTATTCTGATGCATAACCGCGAAGGGAAGACGTATGAAGCCTTTATGCGGGATGCAGTACATGATTTATATGAAAGTATAGCGATTGTTAAAAAAGCAGGTGTGAAAGATGAAAATATTCTGCTTGATCCAGGTATCGGCTTTGCTAAAAGTGTGGAACACAATTTAGAGATGATGCGAAATCTCGATACGCTTGTTGCATTAGGATATCCGGTACTATTAGCTACATCACGTAAATCAACGATTGGACATGTACTAGATTTACCACCTTCTGAACGTGTTGAAGGGACGATTGCTACAAATTGCTTTGGAATTCAGCAAGGGTGCCAGCTAGTTCGCGTTCATGATGTGAAAGAGATGGCAAGGGCTGCAAAGATGATGGATGCTCTTATGCAATTAGGTGAATATAATGGATAAAATTTATGTAAACCAGATGGAATTTTACGGTTATCATGGTGTATTTCCAGAAGAAACGAAGCTCGGACAGCGTTTTGTTGTTGATGTAATGGTGGAGGTTGATTTACAGAAAGCGGGGAAAAGTGATTGTTTAGAAGACTCCGTTAATTATGGGGAAATCTTTGGGGTTGTGAAAAAGATTGTTGAAGGGGTGCCTTTTAAACTTTTAGAGGCAATTGCTGAGAACATTACAATCAACCTCTTAGCGCAATTTTCTATCATTCGCACATGTACAGTAAAAGTAATCAAGCCAAATCCCCCTATTCCGGGTCACTATCATTCTGTCGCAGTTGAAATAACAAGAGGACGTTAATATGAATAATATTTCCTATTTGTCTATTGGATCGAATATGGGCGACCGATTAAAAATTTTCCAAAAATCAATCCAATTATTGGATAAAAATGATAGGATTAAGATAGAGTCAGTCTCATCGATATATGAAACAGATCCTGTTGGTTATACGAATCAAGCTTGTTTTTTAAACGCTGTAATTAAAGTTTCTACATGTTTGCATGCAGAGGAATTGCTTCAGGCCTGTTTGTCTATTGAAAAAGAATTAGGAAGAAAGCGGGAAATCCGTTGGGGTCCTCGAACGTTAGACCTTGACATTTTGTTATATAATCAAGAAAATATTGAGACAGAGAGTCTTATTGTTCCACACCCTCGGATGCAGGAGAGAGCATTTGTGATAATTCCACTGATGGAATTAGACCCAAACATCAAACTTCCGAACGTGAATGTAGCTTTAGACGATATTTTGAATCAGATACCGGATAAAGAAGGAGTACGATTATGGAAGCAGAAAAATGGGGAAGACGTATTCGAGCTTTTCGAAAGCTAAAAGGGTTTACACAAGAAGAGTTTGCGAAAGAAATAGGCGTATCGGTTTCTTTCTTAGGTGAAGTCGAAAGAGGAACCAAAATGCCGCCAGAATACTTTTTACAAGACGTGGCAGATATGCTCAGTGTATCGCTGGAGGAACTTCAGCCGCTAAACGATAAATGATATATATGAATAGGGAGGTTGCAACGTGTTAAAGATTGGCAATCTAGAAATTAACAATCCCGTTGTACTTGCGCCGATGGCTGGTGTCTGCAACTCAGCATTCCGTTTAACGGTAAAAGAATTTGGTGCAGGGCTTGTTTGTGCTGAAATGGTCAGTGATAAAGGGATTAATCTTAAAAATGAAAAAACGTTAGGAATGCTTTATATTGATGAAAGAGAAAATCCGTTAAGTCTACAAATTTTTGGTGGTGAAAAGGAATCGCTTGTGCAAGCAGCAAAATTTGTTGATAAAAACACGAATGCGGATATTATCGATATCAATATGGGCTGTCCGGTTTCGAAAATTATTAAATGTGAAGCAGGAGCAAGATGGCTTCTCGATCCTAACAAAATTTATGATATGGTATCAGCTGTGGTTGACGCAGTAGATAAGCCTGTTACGGTAAAAATGCGTATCGGCTGGGATGATGAACATATCTTTGCGGTTAAAAATGCCCAAGCAGTTGAACGTGCTGGTGGTAGTGCGGTTGCTGTGCATGGTCGAACTCGTGTTCAAATGTATGAAGGAGAAGCGAATTGGGATGTTATTCGTGAGGTAAAACAAGCTGTTAATATTCCGGTAATCGGAAATGGTGATGTAGAAACACCACAGGATGCGAAAAGAATGCTGACGGATATCGGTGTTGACGGGGTCATGATTGGCCGTGCTGCATTAGGGAATCCATGGATGATCTATCAAACAGTGAAGTATCTAGAAACAGGTGTATTAATGGATGAACCTTCTGTACGTGAAAAAATGGATGTATGTGTTCTTCATATGGATCGTCTTATCGCATTAAAAAATGAAAATATCGCTGTACGTGAAATGCGTAAGCATGCTGCTTGGTATTTAAAGGGTGTACGCAGTAATGCAAAAGCGCGTCGAGAGATTAATGAATGCAATACAAGGGAAGATATTGTAAAGATTTTATACGGTCTTGTAGATGAAATTGAAGCGAAGGAACAAAATATTCAAGTGGTATAAGCATTTGACATTACCTTCCTATTTACCTATAATACGCTTAACTCCAACTGCCAGATTTACTGGCAGTTTTTATATGGCCTTAAATGCAAATATTTCTGCTAAAGGGCTTGTTCGACTTCTTTGTTTTATGTAAGAATAAACAAGGATGTTAAAACTATATCGTGCATGATTATATAATGCTTGAAATATACAGACGGAGATGATATTTAATGAGTCATGAAGAATTGAATGACCAGTTGCAAGTGAGACGCGATAAAATGCAAGCGATGCAAGAAAGTGGAAGAGATCCATTCGGCAATCGCTTCGAACGTACTCATACAGCTGAACAAATTAAAGAACAATATAGTGATATATCAAAAGAAGAATTAGAAGAGAAGGAAATTCAGGTAACCGTTGCAGGACGTATCATGACAAAGCGTGGCAAAGGGAAAGCTGGATTTGCACATATTCAAGATGTTAGTGGGAAAATTCAAATTTACGTTAGAAAAGATGCAGTTGGTGATGAACAATATGAAGATTTTAACCATACAGATCTAGGAGATATTGTTGGTATTACGGGCCATGTATTTAAAACAAATACAGGTGAACTTTCTATTAAAGTGAAAGATTATGTGTTTTTAACAAAAGCACTTCGTCCACTTCCTGACAAATTCCATGGTTTAAAGGATGTTGAGGAACGTTATCGTAAACGTTATGTGGATTTAATTACAAATGAAGAAAGTAAGAATACATTTATTCTACGCAGTAAAATTATTCAAGAGATTCGTCGTTATTTAGATGGTCAAGGTTATTTAGAAGTGGAAACACCAATGCTGCATGCTGTTGCTGGTGGAGCAGCTGCTCGTCCTTTCATTACGCATCATAATGCTTTAGATATGCCATTACATTTACGAATTGCGATTGAACTTCATTTAAAACGTTTAATCGTAGGTGGCTTAGAAAAGGTATACGAAATCGGTCGTGTATTCCGTAATGAAGGGGTATCTACACGACATAATCCTGAATTTACACTGATTGAACTATATGAAGCATATGCTGATTATAAAGACATTATGAGTTTAACAGAAAATATTTTTGCTCATGTTGCACAAGAAGTGCTTGGTGACAACTACTATTCAATATGGAGAATATGAAATCGATTTGAAACCAGAGTGGAAGAGACTTCATATGGTGGATGCGGTAAAAGAATATACAGGTGTCGACTTCTGGAAACAAATGAGCAAAGAAGAAGCACAAGCAACTGGCTAAAGAACATGATGTTGACATTAAAGACACGATGGAAGTTGGACATATCGTAAATGAGTTCTTCGAACAAAAAGTTGAAGAAAAGTTGATTCAACCTACATTTATTTATGGTCACCCAGTTGAAATTTCACCTTTAGCGAAGAAAAATGCGGAAGATCCACGTTTTACAGATCGCTTTGAATTATTTATCGTGGGCCGTGAACATGCAAATGCATTTACAGAGTTAAATGATCCAATCGATCAACGTCAACGTTTTGAAGCACAATTAGTAGAACGTGAGCAAGGTAATGATGAAGCTCATGAAATGGATGAGGATTTCATAGAAGCATTAGAATATGGTATGCCGCCAACAGGTGGTCTAGGGATTGGTGTCGACCGTTTAGTTATGTTATTAACAAATTCACCATCAATTCGTGATGTTTTATTATTCCCATTAATGCGTCATCAGTAATAATATAGTGATGTAAAATCGAGTAAGAATGGCCTTGATCGCTAGGGATTTTGCGAAAGGGCCAAGCTTACTCGATTTTTATTTTATTATTATTGAAAAAACTTTAAAAAACTGTTGCATAGATAATATGAAAGTGGTATATTTATATCTGTTGTTACGAGACAAGTTGCACATTATTAAAATTTTAAAAAGTGTTAAAAAGTTGTTGACATTGATTAATGAAATGATAATATATAAAAGTTGCTTCTGAAATGAAGTAATAAAATTGATCTTTGAAAACTGAACAAAACAAAGCGTCAACGTAAATTTTTAAGTGAGTACACACTATAAAAAACGTACAAATGAGCTAATCAAACTTTCTTGGAGAGTTTGATCCTGGCTCAGGACGAACGCTGGCGGCGTGCCTAATACATGCAAGTCGAGCGAATCGATGGGAGCTTGCTCCCTTGAGATTAGCGGCGGACGGGTGAGTAACACGTGGGCAACCTGCCTGTAAGACTGGGATAACTCCGGGAAACCGGGGCTAATACCGGATAATTTCTTTTCTCGCATGAGAGAAGCTTGAAAGACGGTTTCGGCTGTCACTTACAGATGGGCCCGCGGCGCATTAGCTAGTTGGTGAGGTAACGGCTCACCAAGGCGACGATGCGTAGCCGACCTGAGAGGGTGATCGGCCACACTGGGACTGAGACACGGCCCAGACTCCTACGGGAGGCAGCAGTAGGGAATCTTCCACAATGGACGAAAGTCTGATGGAGCAACGCCGCGTGAGCGAAGAAGGTCTTCGGATCGTAAAGCTCTGTTGTTAGGGAAGAACAAGTACGGGAGTAACTGCCCGTACCTTGACGGTACCTAATCAGAAAGCCACGGCTAACTACGTGCCAGCAGCCGCGGTAATACGTAGGTGGCAAGCGTTGTCCGGAATTATTGGGCGTAAAGCGCGCGCAGGCGGTCCTTTAAGTCTGATGTGAAAGCCCACGGCTCAACCGTGGAGGGTCATTGGAAACTGGGGGACTTGAGTACAGAAGAGGAAAGCGGAATTCCACGTGTAGCGGTGAAATGCGTAGAGATGTGGAGGAACACCAGTGGCGAAGGCGGCTTTCTGGTCTGTAACTGACGCTGAGGCGCGAAAGCGTGGGGAGCAAACAGGATTAGATACCCTGGTAGTCCACGCCGTAAACGATGAGTGCTAAGTGTTAGGGGGTTTCCGCCCCTTAGTGCTGCAGCTAACGCATTAAGCACTCCGCCTGGGGAGTACGGCCGCAAGGCTGAAACTCAAAGGAATTGACGGGGGCCCGCACAAGCGGTGGAGCATGTGGTTTAATTCGAAGCAACGCGAAGAACCTTACCAGGTCTTGACATCCCTCTGACCGCCCTAGAGATAGGGCGTTTCCCTTCGGGGACAGGGTGACAGGTGGTGCATGGTTGTCGTCAGCTCGTGTCGTGAGATGTTGGGTTAAGTCCCGCAACGAGCGCAACCCTTGATCTTAGTTGCCAGCATTCAGTTGGGCACTCTAAGGTGACTGCCGGTGACAAACCGGAGGAAGGTGGGGATGACGTCAAATCATCATGCCCCTTATGACCTGGGCTACACACGTGCTACAATGGACGGTACAAAGGGTTGCAAACCCGCGAGGGGGAGCCAATCCCATAAAACCATTCTCAGTTCGGATTGCAGGCTGCAACTCGCCTACATGAAGCCGGAATCGCTAGTAATCGTGGATCAGCATGCCACGGTGAATACGTTCCCGGGTCTTGTACACACCGCCCGTCACACCACGAGAGTTTGTAACACCCGAAGTCGGTGGGGTAACCGTTAGGGAGCCAGCCGCCGAAGGTGGGACAGATGATTGGGGTGAAGTCGTAACAAGGTAGCCGTATCGGAAGGTGCGGCTGGATCACCTCCTTTCTAAGGATATATACGGAATATCGGTTCTTTATCTGATACAATTGACGTTTTGTTTGTTCAGTTTTGAAGGTTGAGTAATTCATTCAAAACTTGTTCTTTGAAAACTGGATAATAACGACATTGAAGTAACAAATTAAGAAATACCGAGTAAGATTTGTAATTGATTATGCAATACTTATTACGATTAACTATTTCATCGTGAATGAAGATGTTACAGTAAGCGTATTATAACCATAAGGTTAAGTTAGAAAGGGCGCACGGTGGATGCCTTGGCACTAGGAGCCGAAGAAGGACGGCACTAACACCGATATGCTTCGGGGAGCTGTAAGTAAGCTTTGATCCGGAGATTTCCGAATGGGGAAACCCACTGTTCGTAATGGAGCAGTATCTTTACGTGAATACATAGCGTAAAGAAGGCACACCCGGGGAACTGAAACATCTAAGTACCCGGAGGAAGAGAAAGAAAATTCGATTCCCTGAGTAGCGGCGAGCGAAACGGGAAGAGCCCAAACCAAGAGGCTTGCCTCTTGGGGTTGTAGGACACTCTATACGGAGTTACAAAGGAATGGATTAGACGAAGCGACCTGGAAAGGTCCGCCATAGAGGGTAAAAGCCCCGTAGTCGAAACTTCATTCTCTCCTGAGTGGATCCTGAGTACGGCGGAACACGTGAAATTCCGTCGGAATCCGGGAGGACCATCTCCCAAGGCTAAATACTCCCTAGTGACCGATAGTGAACCAGTACCGTGAGGGAAAGGTGAAAAGCACCCCGGAAGGGGAGTGAAATAGATCCTGAAACCGTGTGCCTACAAGTAGTCAGAGCCCGTTAATGGGTGATGGCGTGCCTTTTGTAGAATGAACCGGCGAGTTACGATTCCATGCAAGGTTAAGCTGAGAAGGCGGAGCCGCAGCGAAAGCGAGTCTGAATAGGGCGAATGAGTATGTGGTCGTAGACCCGAAACCAGGTGATCTACCCATGTCCAGGGTGAAGGTAAGGTAACACTTACTGGAGGCCCGAACCCACGTACGTTGAAAAGTGCGGGGATGAGGTGTGGGTAGCGGAGAAATTCCAATCGAACCTGGAGATAGCTGGTTCTCTCCGAAATAGCTTTAGGGCTAGCCTCAAACGTAAGAATCTCGGAGGTAGAGCACTGTTTGGACTAGGGGCCCATCCCGGGTTACCGAATTCAGACAAACTCCGAATGCCAATGATTTATGCTTGGGAGTCAGACTGCGAGTGATAAGATCCGTAGTCAAGAGGGAAACAGCCCAGACCACCAGCTAAGGTCCCAAAGTATTCGTTAAGTGGAAAAGGATGTGGCGTTGCTTAGACAACCAGGATGTTGGCTTAGAAGCAGCCACCATTTAAAGAGTGCGTAATAGCTCACTGGTCGAGTGACGCTGCGCCGAAAATGTACCGGGGCTAAACGAATCACCGAAGCTGTGGATTGACATCTTATGATGTCAGTGGTAGGAGAGCGTTCTAAGGGCGTTGAAGCTAGACCGTAAGGACTGGTGGAGCGCTTAGAAGTGAGAATGCCGGTATGAGTAGCGAAAGAAGGGTGAGAATCCCTTCCACCGAATGCCTAAGGTTTCCTGAGGAAGGCTCGTCCGCTCAGGGTTAGTCGGGACCTAAGTCGAGGCCGAAAGGCGTAGACGATGGACAACAGGTTGATATTCCTGTACCACCTCCCCGCCGTTTGAGCAATGGGGGGACGCAGTAGGATAGGGTAAGCGCGCTGTTGGTTATGCGCGTCTAAGCAGTGAGGTGTGAAATGAGGCAAATCCCGTTTCCTATAACATTGAGCTGTGATGGCGAGGGAAATATAGTCCCGAAGTTCCTGATTTCACACTGCCAAGAAAAGCCTCTAGCGAGGCGGGAGGTGCCCGTACCGCAAACCGACACAGGTAGGCGAGGAGAGAATCCTAAGGTGATGCGAGAGAACTCTCGTTAAGGAACTCGGCAAAATGACCCCGTAACTTCGGGAGAAGGGGTGCTCTTTTAGGGTGTTAAAGCCCAGAAGAGCCGCAGTGAATAGGCCCAGGCGACTGTTTAGCAAAAACACAGGTCTCTGCAAAACCGCAAGGTGAAGTATAGGGGCTGACGCCTGCCCGGTGCTGGAAGGTTAAGAGGAGAGGTTAGCGCAAGCGAAGCTTCGAATTGAAGCCCCAGTAAACGGCGGCCGTAACTATAACGGTCCTAAGGTAGCGAAATTCCTTGTCGGGTAAGTTCCGACCCGCACGAAAGGCGTAACGATCTGGGCACTGTCTCAACGAGAGACTCGGTGAAATTATAGTACCTGTGAAGATGCAGGTTACCCGCGACAGGACGGAAAGACCCCGTGGAGCTTTACTGTAGCCTGATATTGAATTTTGGTGCAGCTTGTACAGGATAGGTAGGAGCCTTAGAATCCGGAGCGCCAGCTTCGGAGGAGGCGTCGGTGGGATACTACCCTGGCTGTATTGAAATTCTAACCCATGCCCCTTATCGGGGCAGGAGACAGTGTCAGGCGGGCAGTTTGACTGGGGCGGTCGCCTCCTAAAGAGTAACGGAGGCGCCCAAAGGTTCCCTCAGAATGGTTGGAAATCATTCGTAGAGTGTAAAGGCATAAGGGAGCTTGACTGCGAGACCTACAAGTCGAGCAGGGTCGAAAGACGGGCTTAGTGATCCGGTGGTTCCGCATGGAAGGGCCATCGCTCAACGGATAAAAGCTACCCCGGGGATAACAGGCTTATCTCCCCCAAGAGTCCACATCGACGGGGAGGTTTGGCACCTCGATGTCGGCTCATCGCATCCTGGGGCTGTAGTCGGTCCCAAGGGTTGGGCTGTTCGCCCATTAAAGCGGTACGCGAGCTGGGTTCAGAACGTCGTGAGACAGTTCGGTCCCTATCCGTCGTGGGCGCAGGAAATTTGAGAGGAGCTGTCCTTAGTACGAGAGGACCGGGATGGACACACCGCTGGTGTACCAGTTGTCTTGCCAAAGGCATCGCTGGGTAGCTATGTGTGGACGGGATAAGTGCTGAAAGCATCTAAGCATGAAGCCCCCCTCGAGATGAGATTTCCCATTACGCAAGTAAGTAAGATCCCTCAAAGAAGATGAGGTTGATAGGTCCGGGGTGGAAGCGCGGCGACGTGTGGAGCTGACGGATACTAATCGATCGAGGACTTAACCAATATAATAAAGTCTGATTACAACGTTATTATATTCTTCTTCTCATTATCCAGTTTTGAGGGAACAAACTCTTCAAATAAAATAGTCTGGTGACGATGGCGAAGAGGTCACACCCGTTCCCATACCGAACACGGAAGTTAAGCTCTTCAGCGCCGATGGTAGTTGGGGGTTTCCCCCTGTGAGAGTAGGACGTCGCCGGGCTTGTAATACAAGCATATTACTTATACCCAGGAGGATTAGCTCAGCTGGGAGAGCATCTGCCTTACAAGCAGAGGGTCGGCGGTTCGAGCCCGTCATCCTCCACCATATTTATATGATTGCCGGAGTAGCTCAATTGGTAGAGCAACTGACTTGTAATCAGTAGGTTGAGGGTTCAAGTCCTTTCGCCGGCACCACTTTTCTGTAAAATATGAGTTATTAGCTCAGTTGGTAGAGCATCTGACTTTTAATCAGAGGGTCGCAGGTTCGAATCCTGCATGGCTCACCATTTGTATTATGCGGGTGTGGCGGAACTGGCAGACGCACTAGACTTAGGATCTAGTGCCGCAAGGCGTGGGGGTTCGACTCCCTTCACCCGCACTTTATAATGCGGAAGTAGTTCAGTGGTAGAACACGACCTTGCCAAGGTGGGGGTCGCGGGTTCGAATCCCGTCTTCCGCTCCATATTATATGCCGGGGTGGCGGAACTGGCAGACGCACAGGACTTAAAATCCTGCGGTAGGTGACTACCGTACCGGTTCGATTCCGGTTCTCGGCACCATATTAACTTATCATATGCGCCCGTAGCTCAATTGGATAGAGCATCTGACTACGGATCAGAAGGTTGTAGGTTCGACTTCTGCCGGGCGCACCATTTTCTATTACGGGAAGTAGCTCAGCTTGGTAGAGCACTTGGTTTGGGACCAAGGGGTCGCAGGTTCGAATCCTGTCTTCCCGACCATGTAATTTATATATATTGGGGCCTTAGCTCAGCTGGGAGAGCGCCTGCCTTGCACGCAGGAGGTCAGCGGTTCGATCCCGCTAGGCTCCACCAATAAACATATTGAAAACTGAACATGTAAAATGTTAATGATATAAAAGTTACTTCTGAATGAAGTTAAGCAAAATTGCTCTTTGAAAACTGAACAAAACAAAACGTCAACGTAAAATTTTAGTGCGTACACACGATAAAAAAGTATATATGAGCAATTCAAACATTTCTATGGAGAGTTTGATCCTGGCTCAGGACGAACGCTGGCGGCGTGCCTAATACATGCAAGTCGAGCGAATCGATGGGAGCTTGCTCCCTAAGATTAGCGGCGGACGGGTGAGTAACACGTGGGCAACCTGCCTGTAAGACTGGGATAACTCCGGGAAACCGGAGCTAATACCGGATAATTCATTTTCTCCGCATGGAGAAATGCTGAAAGACGGTTTCGGCTGTCACTTACAGATGGGCCCGCGGCGCATTAGCTAGTTGGTGAGGTAACGGCTCACCAAGGCGACGATGCGTAGCCGACCTGAGAGGGTGATCGGCCACACTGGGACTGAGACACGGCCCAGACTCCTACGGGAGGCAGCAGTAGGGAATCTTCCGCAATGGACGAAAGTCTGACGGAGCAACGCCGCGTGAGTGAAGAAGGTTTTCGGATCGTAAAGCTCTGTTGTTAGGGAAGAACAAGTACGAGAGTAACTGCCCGTACCTTGACGGTACCTAACCAGAAAGCCACGGCTAACTACGTGCCAGCAGCCGCGGTAATACGTAGGTGGCAAGCGTTGTCCGGAATTATTGGGCGTAAAGCGCGCGCAGGCGGTCCTTTAAGTCTGATGTGAAAGCCCACGGCTCAACCGTGGAGGGTCATTGGAAACTGGGGGACTTGAGTACAGAAGAGGAAAGCGGAATTCCACGTGTAGCGGTGAAATGCGTAGAGATGTGGAGGAACACCAGTGGCGAAGGCGGCTTTCTGGTCTGTAACTGACGCTGAGGCGCGAAAGCGTGGGGAGCAAACAGGATTAGATACCCTGGTAGTCCACGCCGTAAACGATGAGTGCTAAGTGTTAGAGGGTTTCCGCCCTTTAGTGCTGCAGCTAACGCATTAAGCACTCCGCCTGGGGAGTACGGCCGCAAGGCTGAAACTCAAAGGAATTGACGGGGGCCCGCACAAGCGGTGGAGCATGTGGTTTAATTCGAAGCAACGCGAAGAACCTTACCAGGTCTTGACATCCTCTGACAGTCCTAGAGATAGGACGTTCCCCTTCGGGGGACAGAGTGACAGGTGGTGCATGGTTGTCGTCAGCTCGTGTCGTGAGATGTTGGGTTAAGTCCCGCAACGAGCGCAACCCTTGATCTTAGTTGCCAGCATTCAGTTGGGCACTCTAAGGTGACTGCCGGTGACAAACCGGAGGAAGGTGGGGATGACGTCAAATCATCATGCCCCTTATGACCTGGGCTACACACGTGCTACAATGGATGGTACAAAGGGCTGCAAACCCGCGAGGTTGAGCCAATCCCATAAAACCATTCTCAGTTCGGATTGCAGGCTGCAACTCGCCTGCATGAAGCCGGAATCGCTAGTAATCGCGGATCAGCATGCCGCGGTGAATACGTTCCCGGGCCTTGTACACACCGCCCGTCACACCACGAGAGTTTGTAACACCCGAAGTCGGTGGGGTAACCGTTAGGGAGCCAGCCGCCGAAGGTGGGACAGATGATTGGGGTGAAGTCGTAACAAGGTAGCCGTATCGGAAGGTGCGGCTGGATCACCTCCTTTCTAAGGATATATACGGAATACTTCGGTTTATACTGATTACAATGTTGACGATTTTGTTTGTTCAGTTTTGAAGGAGTAATTCATTCATCTAAAGCATATTGACATCTTGTTCTTTGAAAACTAGATAATCGTAATGAAGACAGATAATCAAGTAAGCACAGAGTGAATCTAGTCATATTTATATTCTAATAGATTAATCTAATAAGATTAAATGTATCTTAATCTAAGGTTAAGTTAGAAAGGGCGCACGGTGGATGCCTTGGCACTAGGAGCCGATGAAGGACGGGACTAACACCGATATGCTTCGGGGAGCTGTAAGTAAGCTTTGATCCGGAGATTTCCGAATGGGGAAACCCACTGTTCGTAATGGAACAGTATCTTTACCTGAATACATAGGGTATTGAAGGCAGACCCGGGGAACTGAAACATCTAAGTACCCGGAGGAAGAGAAAGCAAACGCGATTCCCTGAGTAGCGGCGAGCGAAACGGGAATAGCCCAAACCAAGAGGCTTGCCTCTTGGGGTTGTAGGACACTCAATATGGAGTTACAAAGGAACGGGGTAGATGAAGCGATCTGGAAAGGTCCGTCAAAGAAGGTAAAAACCCTGTAGTCGAAACTTCGTTCCCTCCTGAGTGGATCCTGAGTACGGCGGGACACGAGAAATCCCGTCGGAAGCAGGGAGGACCATCTCCCAAGGCTAAATACTCCCTAGTGACCGATAGTGAACCAGTACCGTGAGGGAAAGGTGAAAAGCACCCCGGAAGGGGAGTGAAATAGATCCTGAAACCGTGTGCCTACAAGTAGTCAGAGCCCGTTAATGGGTGATGGCGTGCCTTTTGTAGAATGAACCGGCGAGTTACGATTCCATGCAAGGTTAAGTTGAGAAGACGGAGCCGCAGCGAAAGCGAGTCTGAATAGGGCGAATGAGTATGTGGTCGTAGACCCGAAACCAGGTGATCTACCCATGTCCAGGGTGAAGTTCAGGTAACACTGAATGGAGGCCCGAACCCACGCACGTTGAAAAGTGCGGGGATGAGGTGTGGGTAGCGGAGAAATTCCAATCGAACCTGGAGATAGCTGGTTCTCTCCGAAATAGCTTTAGGGCTAGCCTCAACGTTAAGAGTCTTGGAGGTAGAGCACTGTTTGGACTAGGGGCCCCCATCGGGTTACCGAATTCAGACAAACTCCGAATGCCAAAGACTTATCCTTGGGAGTCAGACTGCGAGTGATAAGATCCGTAGTCAAGAGGGAAACAGCCCAGACCACCAGCTAAGGTCCCAAAGTATACGTTAAGTGGAAAAGGATGTGGAGTTGCTTAGACAACCAGGATGTTGGCTTAGAAGCAGCCACCATTTAAAGAGTGCGTAATAGCTCACTGGTCGAGTGACTCTGCGCCGAAAATGTACCGGGGCTAAACGTATCACCGAAGCTGTGGATTGACATCTTATGATGTCAGTGGTAGGAGAGCGTTCTAAGGGCGTTGAAGCTAGACCGTAAGGACTGGTGGAGCGCTTAGAAGTGAGAATGCCGGTATGAGTAGCGAAAGAAGGGTGAGAATCCCATCCACCGAATGCCTAAGGTTTCCTGAGGAAGGCTCGTCCGCTCAGGGTTAGTCGGGACCTAAGCCGAGGCCGAAAGGCGTAGGCGATGGACAACAGGTTGATATTCCTGTACCACCTCTTTATCCGTTTGAGCAATGGGGGGACGCAGGAGGATAGGGTAAGCGCGCTGTTGGATATGCGCGTCCAAGCAGTTAGGCTGTGAAATGAGGCAAATCCCGTTTCCGTGTAAGGCTGAGCTGTGATGGCGAGGGAAATATAGTACCGAAGTTCCTGATTCCACACTGCCAAGAAAAGCCTCTAGCGAGATGAAGAGGTGCCCGTACCGCAAACCGACACAGGTAGGCGAGGAGAGAATCCTAAGGTGATGCGAGAGAACTCTCGTTAAGGAACTCGGCAAAATGACCCCGTAACTTCGGGAGAAGGGGTGCTTTTTAGGGTGAATAGCCCAGAAGAGCCGCAGTGAATAGGCCCAGGCGACTGTTTAGCAAAAACACAGGTCTCTGCGAAGCCGCAAGGCGAAGTATAGGGGCTGACGCCTGCCCGGTGCTGGAAGGTTAAGAGGAGAGGTTAGCGCAAGCGAAGCTTTGAATTGAAGCCCCAGTAAACGGCGGCCGTAACTATAACGGTCCTAAGGTAGCGAAATTCCTTGTCGGGTAAGTTCCGACCCGCACGAAAGGCGTAACGATCTGGGCACTGTCTCAACGAGAGACTCGGTGAAATTATAGTACCTGTGAAGATGCAGGTTACCCGCGACAGGACGGAAAGACCCCGTGGAGCTTTACTGTAGCCTGATATTGAATTTTGGTACAGCTTGTACAGGATAGGTAGGAGCCTGAGAAGCCGGAGCGCCAGCTTCGGTGGAGGCGTCGGTGGGATACTACCCTGGCTGTATTGAAATTCTAACCCGCGCCCCTTATCGGGGTGGGAGACAGTGTCAGGTGGGCAGTTTGACTGGGGCGGTCGCCTCCTAAAGAGTAACGGAGGCGCCCAAAGGTTCCCTCAGAATGGTTGGAAATCATTCGTAGAGTGTAAAGGCACAAGGGAGCTTGACTGCGAGACCTACAAGTCGAGCAGGGACGAAAGTCGGGCTTAGTGATCCGGTGGTTCCGCATGGAAGGGCCATCGCTCAACGGATAAAAGCTACCCCGGGGATAACAGGCTTATCTCCCCCAAGAGTCCACATCGACGGGGAGGTTTGGCACCTCGATGTCGGCTCATCGCATCCTGGGGCTGTAGTCGGTCCCAAGGGTTGGGCTGTTCGCCCATTAAAGCGGTACGCGAGCTGGGTTCAGAACGTCGTGAGACAGTTCGGTCCCTATCCGTCGTGGGCGCAGGAAATTTGAGAGGAGCTGTCCTTAGTACGAGAGGACCGGGATGGACGCACCGCTGGTGTACCAGTTGTCCTGCCAAGGGCATCGCTGGGTAGCTATGTGCGGACGGGATAAGTGCTGAAAGCATCTAAGCATGAAGCCCCCCTCAAGATGAGATTTCCCATAGCGCAAGCTAGTAAGATCCCTGAAAGATGATCAGGTTGATAGGTCAGAGGTGGAAGCGTGGCGACATGTGGAGCTGACTGATACTAATCGATCGAGGACTTAACCAATTTTAAATGTTGATTACACGTAATTGTTATCACCTTCTGTATTATCTAGTTTTGAAGGAACAAGGTTCCTAAATAGTCTGGTGACGATAGCGAAGAGGTCACACCCGTTCCCATACCGAACACGGAAGTTAAGCTCTTCAGCGCCGATGGTAGTTGGGGGTTTCCCCCTGTGAGAGTAGGACGTCGCCAGGCAAACTAAAAGATCAGCCACAGTGCTGGTCTTTTTTTGTTAATTATTGTCAACGTAAATGAATTAATTGTTATTAATGAATCTCGCTTTGAATTAAAAGTTCATAAGAGTTGATATTAGTATGTATAGTACATATAATGTATTTATGAGATAAAACTTAATATTAATATAATACAAATAATTTACAAAATTTAATTAAGTACATATAGAGTTGCAAAATGTATTTTCATTGTATAATATTAGTCAAATATAGTCAAAGTCAGAATGGGGGAGGTTGAGTGAGAAACATATCTGATGTTATTGAAACTTATTTAAAACAAGTATTGGAAATAAGTCAAAAAGATATTTTAGAAATAAAAAGAAGTGAAATTGCAGATAAATTTCAGTGTGTTCCTTCTCAAATTAATTATGTAATAAATACCAGGTTTACAATTGAAAGAGGATATGTTGTGGAAAGTAAACGGGGTGGTGGAGGTTATATTCGTATTATGAAAGTCAAATCACAAGACTATGTGCATCTTATTGATCGAATTAATTTCCATAATTGGGTACAGGGTTATCCCAGTCTACTGCTGAAGGTGTTATTTCAAGACTCATTAATGAGGAAGTCATTAATGACACGAGAAGCAAAAATAATGATGAGTGTCATTGATCGATCAGTCATATATATTGACTTGCCAGATCGCGATGAACTTAGGGCAAGAATTTTAACAGCAATGCTTACAACTTTAAAATATAAATGAGTCCTGCAGAGGTGATGATGTATGATTTGCCAAGAATGTAATCAAAGACCAGCTACCCTTCATTTCACAAAAATTATTAATGGTGAGAAAACAGAAATTCATATTTGTGAAAGATGTGCTCAGGAAAAAGGGAATTTATTTATGATGATAATGGTGGAACTGGTTTTTCCATTAATAATTTATTAGCAGGATTATTAAATATTGAGTCTAATTTTCAACAACCTAAGGCAAACTCTTTGCCAAAAACAGAAGAACTACGTTGTCCTGCATTGTCAGCTATCTTTTAAAGAATTTATCCGTATTGGCAAATTTGGATGTGCAAAATGTATGAAGCATTTAAAGAACAGTTAGATCCTATTTTAAAGAGAGTGCATAGCGGCAATACTGCTCATAATGGGAAAATTCCAAAAAGAATTGGTGGTGCTATTCATCTTAAGAAACAAATTTCTGAGATTGAAAGAGACATTAAAGGATTTAATTAATCAAGAAGAGTTTGAAAAAGCTGCAGAAGTTAGTGATAAAATTCGTGCCATTGAAAATAGGTACGAAGCGCAAGGGAGGGGGAGGAATCATGAGTTTAGAAGATTTTTACAAAACGCTCTCAGTTCTTGGATGAATGGTGAAGGACCTGAAATCAGATATTGTCTTAAGTTCCGGGTTCGACTTGCTAGAAACTTCAATGATTATACATTTCCAACACTTTTTTCACACGAAGAAGCAAAAGAAGTAATTGAATTGGTGAAAAAGCGAATTGAATCAGAAGTAAATTCAGAAATCGGTAAATTAGAGTTATTAGAAATGGGACAATTGCAGCCACTTAGAGAAACAGAGTGCTTGTTGAAAAACATTTAATTAGCCCTCAATTAGTTGAAGAGTCAAGACAGGGAGCATGTTTATTATCGGAAAATGAAGAAATTAGTATCATGATTAATGAAGAAGACCATTTACGAATTCAATGTTTAATTCTGGGTTGCAGCTTAAGGAAGCTTTAGAACTAGCGAATGTACTAGATGATTGGATAGAAGAAGAAATTGACTATGCATATGATGAAGAACGAGGATATTTAACAAGTTGTCCTACAAATGTGGGAACAGGATTAAGGGCTTCAGTCATGATGCATTTGCCGGGATTGGTTTTGACACAACAAATAAATCAAATTATTCCTGCTATTAACCAATTTGGTCTTGTTGTTCGAGGGATTTATGGTGAGGGAGTCAAGCGTTAGGTAATATTTTCCAAATCTCCAATCAAATTACACTTGGAAAATCGGAAAAGGATATTGTTGAGGATTTGACGAGTGTTGTGCAACAAATTATTGCCCAAGAACGAGTCAGCAAGGGAAGCATTAGTGAAAACTTCTAACATACAATTAGAAGATAGAGTTTTTCGTTCTTATGGAGTTTTACCAAATGCCGAATTATTGAAACAAAGGAAGCTGCTACATGTATTATCTGATGTAAGATTAGGAATAGATTTAGGATATATTGAAATATTCCTAAAAGTATTCTTAAATGAATTAATGATTTTAACGCAGCCTGGATTTTTACAAAAATATGCAGGCGGCCCATTAAGACCATTTGAAAGAGATATTCGTCGAGCAGCTTCATCCGAGAACGTTTAAATTTAGAATAAAAACGAAAATGCTTAAGGAGGAAATCCCTATGATGTTTGGTCGTTTTACAGAAAGAGCTCAAAAAGTATTGGCATTAGCACAGGAAGAAGCAATTCGTTTAGGTCATAATAATATTGGTACAGAGCATATCTTTTAGGCTTAGTACGTGAAGGTGAAGGGATTGCAGCTAAAGCCTTATATGCATTAGGTTTAGGATCCAGAAAAAATTCAAAAAGAAGTTGAAAATTTAATTGGCCGTGGACAGAAATTGCACAGACTATTCACTATACACCAAGAGCTAAGAAAGTCATTGAACTATCGATGGATGAAGCACGAAAATTAGGTCATTCTTATGTAGGTACAGAGCATGTTTTATTAGGCTTGATTCGTGAAGGAGAAGGAGTAGCAGCCCGTGTATTAAGTAATCTTAGGTGTTAGTTTAAATAAAGCACGTCAACAAGTACTACAACTTTTAGGAAGCAATGAATCAGGTGGACATCAAGGTGCAGCTTCAACAAATGCAAGTACACCGACACTTGATAGTCTTAGCCCGTGATTTAACGGCGATTGCCCGTGAAGGAAGTTTAGATCCTGTTATTGGTCGAAGTAAGGAAATTCAACGAGTGATTGAAGTACTTAAGCCGTCGTACAAAAAATAATCCAGTTTTAATTGGGGAACCTGGTGTTGGTAAAACAGCGATTGCAGAAGGGCTTGCGCAACAAATTATCAATAATGAGGTACCTGAAATTTTACGTGATAAACGAGTGATGACACTTGATATGGGAACAGTTGTTGCTGGAACAAAATATCGCGGTGAATTTGAAGATCGTTTGAAAAAAGTAATGGATGAAATTCGTCAAGCGGGAAATATTATTTTATTCATTGATGAGTTGCATACATTAATTGGTGCTGGTGGAGCAGAAGGGGCTATTGATGCTTCAAATATCTTAAAACCTTCATTTGCCCGTGGTGAACTTCAATGTATTGGTGCGACAACATTAGATGAATATCGAAAATATATTGAAAAAGATGCTGCACTTGAGCGTCGATTCCAGCCAATTCAAGTGGATGAACCAACAATGGAAGAATCCATTCAAATTTTAAAAGGTTTACGTGATCGTTATGAGGCCCATCACCGTGTATCGATTACAGATGAAGCGATTGATGCGGCAGTTAAATTATCTGATCGTTATATTTCTGATCGTTTTTTACCGGATAAAGCGATTGATTTAATTGATGAAGCAGGTTCAAAAGTTCGGCTTACGTTCGTATACAACACCACCAAATTTAAAAGAACTTGAAGTGAAGCTTGATGAGGTGCGTAAGGAAAAAGATGCATCTGTTCAAAGCCAGGAGTTTGAAAAAGCAGCATCTTTACGTGATACAGAACAACGCTTACGTGAACAATTAGAAGAAACGAAGAAAACGTGGAAAGAAAAACAAGGTCAAGAAAATAGTGAAGTGACAGTGGAGGATATTGCCCATGTTGTATCAAGCTGGACGGGTATTCCGGTTACAAAATTGGCACAAACTGAGACTGATAAATTGTTAAACATGGAAGCAATTCTTCATGATCGTGTCATTGGTCAAGAAGAGGCTGTTAAAGCGGTATCAAAAGCGGTACGCCGTGCGAGAGCTGGGTTAAAAGATCCGAAGCGTCCAATTGGTTCATTTATTTTCTTAGGACCTACAGGGGTAGGTAAAACGGAGCTTGCTCGTGCATTAGCTGAAGTCTATGTTTGGTGATGAAGATGCAATGATTCGTATTGATATGTCCGAATATATGGAGAAACATTCTACTTCACGTCTTGTTGGTTCACCTCCAGGATATGTTGGCTATGAAGAAGGCGGTCAATTAACTGAAAAAGTTCGTCGGAAACCATATTCTGTTGTATTACTTGATGAAATTGAAAAAGCACATCCAGATGTATTTAATATTTTACTCCAAGTATTGGAAGATGGAAGATTGACAGATTCAAAAGGTCGTACAGTTGATTTCCGTAATACCATTTTAATTATGACATCAAATGTTGGTGCTTCTGCATTAAAACGAAATAAATATGTTGGCTTTAATATTCAAGATGAAGGGCAAGATTACAAAGATATGAAAGGGAAAGTAATGGAAGAGTTGAAAACGTGCATTCCGTCCAGAATTCCTAAATCGTATTGATGAAACGATTGTATTCCATTCATTAGAGAAGAATCATTTGACAGAAATTGTAACATTAATGGCAGATCAGTTGATTACACGCTTGAAAGAACAGGAGATTTATCTTGAACTTACAGAATGCGGCGAAGGAAAAAATTGCAAAAGAAGGATTTGATCCAGAATATGGAGCACGCCCAATCCGTCGAGCTATTACAAAAGCATGTTGAAGATTACTTATCAGAAGAATTGTTAAAAGGAACTATACAAAAAGGACAAAATATTATTCTAGATGTGGTAAATGGGGAGTTGGCGATTAGACAGCCTGAGGCAGCTAATGTCCATGAGTAAGAAAAGGGGAAGGTGCCCGTTTAGCGATGTATGATACTTTCCCGCTCCGTATGAGATAAAGGAAACACGAAGAGCGCGGGTAGCGCGATTCGATGTTAGGGGGAGTGGGAAGTCCATTAGTCGCTGGGTATCTAGAGCTAGACCCAGTATGCCTCGAAAGTTCGATACTTTTTTAATCTTATAAAAACATCGAGGTACATGCGCTTCTGGCAGTGTACCTCTGTTTTTTTCTAATAAATTTATTAAAATTGTATCTCTACAACTACTTTTAAGCAGGATTATATGGGGTTAACATGTAATTTCTTTAATAATATGTGTGTTGTTTATCATACAAATAAAAGGAGTCCTTATGGTCGCAAAAAAGAAAACAAAATTTATGTGTCAGTCTTGTGGATATGAGTCCCCAAAATGGATGGGGAAATGTCCAGGTTGTGGAGAATGGAACAAGATGGTTGAAGAAGTGGAGATTGTAAAACCGGGAAGAAGAGGAGCTTTTTCTCATTCCGAAGCACAGATTGGGACAGGAGAACGAGTGAAGGCAGCTCCTATTACAACCATTCAAACTGAGCAGGAGCCACGTATTGAAACAGATTTAGTAGAGTTAAACCGTGCGCTTGGCGGTGGAATTGTGCAAGGATCACTTGTATTAATTGGTGGAGACCCAGGAATTGGAAAGTCAACACTGCTTCTTCAAGTATCCTCACAATTAGCCATAAGCAAAAGAAGGTATTATATATTTCTGGAGAAGAATCTGTGAAACAAACAAAGCTTACGAGCCGACCGGCTTAGGAGCAGCTCTGAGAACTTATTCGTCTACTCTGAAACAGATATGGATTATATCCAACAAGCGATAGGAGAAGTGAATCCAGATTTAGTGATCATTGACTCAATTCAGACGGTTTACCAATCAGAAGTGACATCTGCTCCAGGAAGCGTTTCGCAAGTACGTGAATGTACATCAACGCTCATGCGAATTGCGAAAACAAAGGGAATTGCGATTTTTATTGTTGGGCATGTGACAAAAGAAGGGGCAATAGCTGGACCAAGATTGCTTGAGCATATGGTGGATACAGTGCTATATTTTGAAGGAGAGCGGCATCATACATATCGGATTATTCGGGCTGTTAAAAATCGCTTTGGTTCGACAAATGAGATGGGAATTTTTGAAATGAAGGAAAATGGCTTAGAAGAGGTGGCGAATCCATCGGAAATTTTCCTAGAAGAACGGTCACAGGGTGCTTCTGGATCAACCGTTGTGGCATCGATGGAAGGAACACGACCAATGTTAGTTGAAATTCAAGCGCTTATTTCACCAACAAGTTTCGGTAATCCGCGTCGGATGGCAACAGGCATTGACCATAACCGGGTTTCATTATTGATGGCTGTATTAGAAAAGCGAGTAGGGATGCTTCTGCAAAATCAGGATGCCTATTTGAAGGTAGCTGGCGGTGTAAAGCTAGATGAACCAGCGATTGATTTGGCTGTTGCCATTAGTATTGCGTCAAGCTTTCGAGATAAACCAACACGACCAACCGATTGTATCATTGGGGAGGTAGGTTTAACAGGGGAAGTAAGACGGGTATCCAGAATTGAGCAGCGCGTGCAGGAAGCAGCTAAACTTGGATTTGAACGGGTCATTCTTCCAGCGAATAATATCGGTGGTTGGACTGTGCCGAAGGGGATTGAAATAATTGGCGTTTCATCGGTGACAGAAGCTCTTCAATATACATTGGGAGGCTAATCTATGAGTGATAAAAAGGCATTTGACAAAATGAAATTGGATATTTTACAGCTTGTTGCTCCAGGAACACCTTTACGAGCGGGCATTGAAAATGTTCTCCGTGCTAATACGGGGGGGTTAATTGTAGTCGGATATAATGAAAAGGTTCGCTCGATTGTTGACGGTGGTTTTAAAATCAATTGTCCCTGTACACCCAGTACGCTGTACGAACTAGCAAAAATGGATGGGGGGATTATTTTAAATGAAAAGGCTGATACGATTATACTTGCTAATGCACAGCTTGTTCCCGATATTAGTGTACCGTCCACAGAGACGGGAATGCGACATCGAACGGCTGAACGGGTAGCAAGAGAGACGAAGTCACTAGTAATAGCCATTTCACAGCGTCGCAATGTTATTACTCTTTATCAAGGCAATTTTCGCTATGCGTTAAAGGATATTGGTGTAATCCTGGCAAAAGCGAATTTAGCCATTCAAACATTAGAGAAATATAAAATTGTTTTACAGCAAAGTATTTTGGTCCTTGGTGCATTAGAATACGAGGAAATTGTCACATACGCGGATTTGCTACAAGTGTTTCATCGCTATGTAATGGTTCTGCGGATTAAGGCAGAACTTGTGACCTATTTAAACGAGTTAGGAACGGAAGGTAGATTAATTCGCTTACAAATGAATGAAATACTTTCAGATATTGAAAGTGAAGGGAAATGGTTAATTAAAGATTACACGTATGATAAATATGATAATCCAGGTCAAATTTTATTAAAGCTACAAGAACTAGCTATACAGGAAAGTCTTGATGAAAGCATGATGCTGAAAATTCTGGGATATACTGGTTATATCCATCTGGATGAGCCGGTCCATGCTCGAGGGTATCGAATGTTACATAAAATTCCTCGCCTGCCGGGTTTAATTATTGAAAACTTAGTCGAACAGTTTGAATGTTTTACAGCGATTCATAAAGCAACGGTTAAGGAGCTTGATGATGTAGAAGGAATTGGGGAGGTTCGTGCAAATAAGATTAAAGAAGGATTGAGATTATTGAAAATTCAATTAGTAACGGATAGGAAGATGTAGAATGCATCTTGGGACTTGGAAAATCGAGGATACTTACTTTTTGACATGTAATTCTTACGATGCTAGGCTAGTAGAGAACTTATTGAATCTTTTATTTAATTTATTTTTACGCTAAGATGGTTTCATTTTGATTAATTTGTTCATAATGGAGAAAGGGAGGTGAAAGGATGTTAAAACGTATTATACAAGCATGCTTCTTAATTGTTGGTGGAACACTTGGAATGTTTCTTATCCCTGAGTTATTAAATGTCTTAGATGCAAATAATATGACTATTTTAAACAATCCTTATGTATCTGTACTGTTAGGTGCTATTATTTTTTATCTTATTACCTTTTGGTTTGTGGATCATGTTGTTAATTTGATGAAGTGGTTAGAAGAACAACTTGTAAAGTTACCGATTACTGACATTATCTTTGGTAGCTTAGGCTTATTGCTAGGCTTATTTGTGGCTTTTCTTATTGGATCTGCTTTTAATACGATTCGTGTACCGATTTTAAATACGGTAGTTCCTATTATTTTAACACTTTTATTTGGTTATTTAGGCTTTCAGGTCGGTTTTAAAAAGCGACATGAATTACTAAACTTGTTTTTAAAAACGAGTAAGAAAAAGAATACAAACAGTGATGATAATGAAGAAGAAGACAAAAATCGTAGGTTGAAAATTTTAGATACGAGCGTCATTATTGATGGGCGTATTGCAGATATATGTCAAACGGGATTTTTGGAAGGAACCATTGTGATTCCACAGTTTGTTTTAAATGAGCTTCAGCATATTGCAGATTCTTCTGATGCATTAAAGAGAAATCGCGGTCGTCGTGGCTTAGATATCTTGAATCGAATTCAAAAAGAATTGCCTATTAAAGTGGAAATGTATGAAGGGGATTTTGAAGATATTCATGAAGTGGATAGTAAACTCGTAAAATTAGCGAAGATTTCTGGTGGAATCGTGGTAACCAATGATTTTAACTTGAATAAAGTATGTGAATTTCAAAGTGTAGCTGTATTAAATATCAATGATCTTGCTAATGCAGTAAAACCAGTTGTGCTTCCTGGAGAGGAAATGAGCGTTCAAGTCATTAAAGATGGGAAAGAGTATAATCAAGGTGTTGCTTATTTAGATGATGGAACGATGATTGTTGTTGAAGGTGGACGGGATTATATCGGCAAGCGAATTGATGTAGTGGTAACAAGTGTACTGCAAACGTCTGCTGGCCGAATGATTTTTGCAAAGCCAAAGCAGTTAGAGAAAGCATTGTAGGGGAGAGCGGTTATGTTTTATGAAGTAGTCATACCTGCAGCTGGACAAGGAAAGAGAATGAATGCAGGTAAAAATAAGCTGTTTATCGAACTATCAGGGATTCCTATCATTATTTATACACTTCGAGTATTTGAAGCGGATCAGAATTGCCGGGGAATCATTTTGGCGATTAATCCCCAAGAAGAAGCTTATTTTTCAGAACTAATGAACACCTATGGCTTAAAGAAGGTGAAGAAGCTTGTTCGGGGTGGAGCGGAACGCCAGCAAAGCGTTTTCAACGGTTTAAAACATGTAGACGAGGAAATTGTGCTCGTGCATGATGGGGCCCGTCCATTTATTCAAGAGAAGCTTATTCATCAATTAACGGAAGCAGCAGCGCGATACGCTGGGGCAATTGTGGCTGTACCAGTTAAGGATACGATTAAAAAGGTACACGATGGGTCAGTAGTCGAAACGGTGGAACGATCAAGCTTGTGGGCAGTACAAACTCCACAAGCTTTTCGTATGTCTGTTTTATATAAAGCGCATCAGGAAGCGGAACATGACCGATTTCTTGGAACAGATGATGCGAGTTTATTAGAGCGAACGGGTGAACAAGTGGTTATTATTGAAGGTGATTATGATAATATTAAAATTACAACACAAGAAGATCTTTATTTTGCCGAATCTATTTTGCAAAAGCAGGCCAAGGTAAAGACGGATAAGGGGAGAGCGTGATGTTTCGAATTGGACAAGGTTTTGATGTTCACCAGCTTGTAGAGGGGAGACCATTAATTATAGGTGGGATTACAATCCCTTATGAAAAAGGGCTACTCGGTCATTCTGATGCGGATGTATTGCTGCATACTGTTGCGGATGCGGTCCTTGGGGCGATTGGTGCAGGTGATATTGGCAAGCATTTTCCTGATACGGATCCTGCGTTTAAAGATGCGGATTCTGCTAAATTACTTGAGCACGTATGGAATTTGGTTAAAAGTGAAGGGTATAGCTTAGTCAATGCGGATTGCACGATTATTGCTCAAAAACCTAAAATGGCCCCTTATATTGAAGCGATGCGTGCCCGAATTGCCGGATTGCTAGAAGCAACCGTTGAACAAGTGAATGTGAAAGCAACGACTACAGAAAAATTGGGATTTGCTGGAAGAAGTGAAGGAATTGCAGCTCAAGCTGTTGTACTGTTAGTGAAATCTAATTAGAAAAGCGGATATACCGGTAATACAGAAGTTATCTTTATTCAAAACAATAAAAATGATAGAATAGACGCTAGAAAAGTGAGTCATATAGGAGGAGTATACATGAGCAGCGAAATTCGAGTTCGCTATGCACCAAGTCCAACTGGACATTTACATATAGGAAATGCGCGTACAGCATTATTTAATTATTTATTTGCCCGTAATAAAGGTGGAAAGTTTATTATTCGTATTGAAGATACGGATTCAAAACGAAATATTGAAGGTGGCGAGGAAAGCCAGCTGAAGTATTTAAAATGGCTAGGTATGGATTGGGATGAAAGTGTGGATGTTGGCGGTGAGTATGGACCATATCGTCAATCAGAACGTAATGATATTTATCAAAAATTGTATCAAGAGCTTTTAGACAAAGGCCTGGCATATAAATGCTATTGTACAGAAGAAGAGCTTGAAGCAGAACGTGACGCTCAAATGGAAAAAAATGAAACGCCACATTATTCAGGAAAATGTCGTCATTTAACAGCCGAACAGCAAGCAAGCTTAGAAGCAGAAGGAAGAAAACCAAGTATTCGTTTTGCTGTTCCTCAGGGGAAAGTATATACATTCAATGATATGGTTAAAGATGAAGTTTCATTTGAATCAGACGGTATTGGCGATTGGGTTATTGTGAAAAAAGACGGAATCCCTACTTACAACTTTGCGGTTGCAGTGGATGACCATTTAATGAAAATTTCTCATGTATTACGTGGAGATGACCATATTTCTAATACGCCAAAGCAGTTAATGATTTATGAAGCGTTCGGCTGGGAGACGCCTATCTTCGGTCATATGACATTGATTGTGAATGAAAGACGCAAGAAATTAAGTAAACGCGATGAGTCCATTATTCAATTTATTGAGCAATACGAAGAATTAGGCTATTTACCAGAAGCGTTATTTAACTTTATTACTTTATTAGGCTGGTCTCCAAGTGGTGAAGAAGAAATGTTTTCAAAAGAAGAGTTTATTAAAATCTTTGATGCAGAAAGACTTTCGAAATCACCGGCGCTATTCGATAAGCAAAAGCTTGCATGGATGAATAACCAATATGTGAAGCAACTTGAGCTAGACCAAGTAGTTGAGCTTTCCTTACCGCATCTTATTAAAGCAGGTAAAGTATCTGAAACTCGTACAGCAGAACAAGATGAATGGGTTCGTAATCTCATTAGTCTGTATCAAGAGCAAATGAGCTATGGGGCTGAAATTGTGGAATTGTCTCAATTGTTCTTTAAAGAGGAGCTTGAATTTGAAGCAGAGGCGAAGGAAGTATTGGCTGAAGAGCAAGTTCCAGAAGTGATGCAGGCCTTCCTGCAAGAGATCGATGCTTTAGAGAGCTTTACAGCGGAGGAAATTAAGAAATCGATTAAAGCCGTTCAAAAAAGTACAGGACATAAAGGGAAGAAATTGTTTATGCCAATTCGCGCGGCTGTAACTGGACAAACGCATGGCCCAGACTTACCAAAAGCCATTTCTTTATTGGGTAAGGATAAAATAAAACAACGCTTAAATAGTATTTTATATTAACAATTTGTTGAAAATGTAATATAGTATTAAATAATCTTACATGAAAAATGCGTAGATAGGGAGAAGTAAGTGAACGATGCTTATTAGAGAGAACCATAACCTGCTGAAAGTGGTTCAAGCCTCTCGTTTTCTGAAATGCACCCTTGAGTACTTTGCTGAACTAATCTATAGTAGGCAAAAGCGGATGAATCCTCCGTTATTAGGATCAAAGTTGGGAATGACGACACAGTCGATTGACACATGTGAGTCATTCCAAACAGAGTGGAACCGCGCTTAATAAGCGTCTCTGTCTATTTAGGCAGAGACGCTTTTTTTTATACTTTCAGAAAGTTTAATTTCTTTAAGGGATATAGAAAGAAATCTTAGGCTTGAACATTGGGGGGAGTTATTTGTTTAAAATATTAAAAGAAGATATTGAAGTTATTTTCGAGCAAGATCCTGCGGCGCGCAACTATTTAGAAGTGATTTTAACGTATTCTGGACTTCATGCTATTTGGAACCATCGGATTGCACATGCATTTTATAAGAAAAAGTTTTATTTTATTGCGAGGTGCATTTCGCAAATTAGCCGCTTTTTTACTGGAATTGAAATTCACCCAGGTGCGAGGATTGGCCGCCGTTTTTTTATTGACCATGGTATGGGAGTTGTGATTGGGGAAACATGTGAAATTGGGGACAATGTCACTGTCTTTCAAGGAGTAACCCTTGGTGGAACAGGGAAAGAGAAAGGAAAGCGCCATCCAACGATCCAAGATAATGTACTGATTGCGACAGGTGCAAAAGTACTAGGGTCAATTACTATAGGGGAAAACTCAAAGATTGGGGCAGGGTCTGTTGTGCTGAAAGAAGTGCCACCTAATTCAACCGTTGTAGGTATACCAGGGAGAGTCGTTATTCAAGATGGCATTAAAATTAAGAGAGATTTAAATCATTCAGATCTTCCTGATCCTATTTCAGATCGCTTTAAAGAGTTGGAAGATGAAGTGAAACGATTAAAAGCGGAACTTGAGGAGCAGAAAGAAAGGAGTTTCTAATATGTCAATTAAGATTTATAACAGTATTACAAGACAGAAAGAAGAGTTTGTACCAATTGAAGAAGGAAAAGTAAAAATGTATGTTTGTGGTCCAACAGTCTACAATTATATCCATATTGGGAATGCTAGACCAGCTATTGTGTTTGATGCCGTTCGAAATTATTTGAAATACCGTGGTTATGATGTTAAATTTGTTTCCAATTTTACGGATGTTGATGATAAGCTAATTCGGGTTGCAAAGGAACTAGGGGAGGATGTCCCAACCATTTCACAGCGTTTCATCGAAGCTTATTTCGAGGATGTATCAGCATTAGGCTGTAAAAAAGCTGATGTGCATCCAACTGTCATGGAAAATATGGACGTCATCATTGAATTTATTGCGGCACTTATTGATAAAGGGTTTGCTTATGAATCAGAAGGGGATGTATATTACCGTACTCGTAAGTTTGAGGGATATGGTAAGCTGTCACAACAATCAATTGACGAACTTCGTGTAGGGGCCCGAATTGAAATTGGTGAGAAAAAACAAGATGCTTTAGATTTTGCGCTGTGGAAAGCGGCAAAAGAAGGAGAAATTTCTTGGGAGAGTCCATGGGGAAAAGGTCGTCCTGGTTGGCATATTGAATGTTCCGCGATGGTCCGTAAATATCTTGGTGACACGATTGATATTCATGCTGGGGGACAAGATCTAAGCGTTTCCGCATCATGAAAATGAAATTGCTCAATCTGAGGCCTTAACTGGAAAAACGTTTGCGAACTATTGGATGCATAACGGCTATATCAATATTGATAATGAAAAGATGTCTAAGTCCTTAGGGAATTTTGTTCTTGTTCATGATATTATTCAAAAACTTGATCCACAGGTGCTGCGCTTCTTTATGTTATCTGTGCATTATCGTCATCCAATTAACTATAGTGAAGAGGTTATTGAGAATACGAAAGCGGCATTAGAGCGATTAAAAACCTCTTATCAAAATCTTAAACATCGTCTACAGGCTAGCAATGGATTAACAGAAAATAATGAGCTTTGGCTACAGAAAGTTCAAGGTTTGCACCAACAATTCATTCAAGAAATGGATGATGATTTTAATACAGCGAACGCGATTTCTGTTTTGTTTGAGCTATCTAAACAAGCGAATTATTATGTAATGGAGAAAAATACAGCCCAAGAAGTACTTCAAGCATTTATTGATGAGTACGAGGTGTTATTCTCTGTTCTTGGTTTATCTTTAGAGGAGGAAGGCTTATTGGATGAGGAAATTGAACAGTTAATTCAACAAAGAATACAAGCTCGTAAAGATCGTAATTTCCAATTGTCTGATGAAATTCGTGATCGTTTAAAAGGTATGAATATTATTTTAGAGGATACGCCTCAAGGTACAAGATGGAAAAGAGGGTAATGCATGCTTCACTATGAAGATAAAATTGATGTAAAAATGTTAAATAGTTTAGCTTTAGCTTATATGGGTGATGCTGTCTACGAAATGTACGTAAGGAATCATTTAATTCAAACGGGCGCAGTAAAGCCCCATCTTCTCCATAAACAAGCAACAGCTTTTGTGTCGGCAAAAGCACAGAATAAAGTGATTCATTTTTTCTTAGAAAGTAAATGTTTAACAGAAGAAGAGCTTGCAGTTGTTCGTCGTGGCCGAAATGCTAAGTCTGGGACGGTTCCGAAAAATACGGATGTGCAAACCTACCGTTATAGCACGGCCTTTGAAGCGTTAATTGGTTACCTATACTTATTAAAACGTCAACAAAGAATGGAAGAACTCATACAGCAAGCTATTCAATTTATTGAAGAAGAGAGGAAGGTTACCCGATGAGTGAAGAATATATTATTGGTAGAAATCCTGTGTTGGAAGCTCTTCGTTCTGAACGGGAAATCAGTAAAATTTGGATTGCGGAAGGCTCACAAAAAGGGTCGATGCAACAAGTAATTGGTGTGGCAAAGGAACGTAATATCTTTGTGCAATTTGTACCGAAAAAGAAAATCGACCAAATGGTAGAAGGAATTCATCAAGGGGTTGTTGCTCAAGTAGCTGCTTATAAGTATGCAGAATTAGATGATTTATTTGCGAAAGCGGAGGAACGAAATGAGGCTCCATTTTTCATGATTTTGGATGAAATTGAGGATCCGCATAATCTAGGTTCGATTATGCGTACGGCTGATGCTGCAGGAGCGCATGGTATTATTATTCCGAAACGTAGAGCTGTTGGATTAACAGCGACGGTTGCTAAAGCTTCAACCGGAGCGATTGAGTATATTCCTGTTGTACGTGTGACAAATTTAGCCCGTGCCATCGAAGAGTTAAAAGAGCGTGGTGTTTGGATTGTGGGTACTGATGCCAAAGGCAGTGATGATTATCGAAACCTCGATGGAAAAATGCCGGTTGGTCTCGTGATTGGTAGTGAAGGAAAAGGGATGGGTCGATTAATTAAAGAAAAATGCGATTTTCTTATTCGCTTGCCGATGGTTGGAAAGGTTACATCACTAAATGCTTCCGTGGCTGCGAGTTTATTGATGTATGAGGTTTATCGCAAAAGAAATCCTCTAGGGGAATAATAAGATGAACATTCTGTTGGTGGACGGTTACAATATTATTGGGGCATGGCCGGAACTGAGAGAATTGAAAGAACGAGATCTTGCTGCGGCTAGAGACCGTTTAATTGAGCTAATGGCAGAATACCAAGCTTTTACAGGAAGCAAAGTGATTATTGTATTCGATGCTTATTACGTTCAAGGGATTTCTCAAACATATAAGAATCATAAAGTAGAAGTTATTTATACAAGAGAGAATGAAACGGCCGATGAGCGGATTGAAAAGATGGCTAGTGAATTAAATAACATTAAAACGCAAATTCAAGTAGCAACTTCGGATTTCACAGAGCAATGGGTAATTTTTGGGCAAGGGGCATTAAGGAAATCTGCACGGGAGCTTTTAATTGAAATGAATCATATTCGCGGTGAAATAAAGAAAGATGTGGGTAAAATAACGGAGAACAAACCAACTTCTAAAATTCCATTAAGTAAAGAAGTGACAGAAATTTTCGAAAAATGGCGCCGTGGGGAGTTATGAAGGATTGACGACTAAAATTTACCTGCTGTATAATATTTCTATCTGACTACGGTCTGGGGGGAGAGATATGGGCGGGAAGTTCGGAACGAAGTTAAATGAAAAGTACATGCAGTTTGATGATGATGCTTTGATAGAATTAGTACACCAAGGTGACAGTGAAGTGCTGGATTATTTGATTCAAAAGTATCGTAACTTTGTAAGAGCGAAAGCAAGAACCTATTTTCTCATTGGTGCGGATAAGGAAGATATTGTTCAAGAAGGCATGATTGGCTTGTACAAAGCAATTCGTGACTTTAGGGGGGATAAATTATCCTCTTTTAAGGCGTTTGCTGAGTTGTGTATTACAAGGCAAATTATAACGGCCATTAAAACAGCAACTCGTCAAAAGCATATACCGCTTAATTCTTATGTTTCTCTGGACAAGCCTATTTATGATGATGAATCAGATCGCACGCTTATGGATGTAATATCAGGAGCAAAAGTGCTAGATCCTGAAGAGCTCATTATTAACAAAGAAGAATTTGATGATATTGAAGTAAAGATGGCTGATTTACTTAGTGATTTGGAACGAAAGGTTCTCTCTTTATATTTAGATGGACAAACCTATCAAGAAATTTCAGAGGAGTTAAACAGGCACGTAAAGTCTATTGATAACGCTCTGCAACGGGTGAAAAGGAAACTAGAGCGCTATTTAGAAATGAGAGAAATTAGTTTATAGTCTCTCCGTTTTTTCCGCCAGTGTTCATCAGTTATCTCCTCATTGTTCTAATTGACACGTGAGTATATAATAATTCCTCTTGTCTTGTAAATGATGATTCGCGTTTTAAAAAAACGTATAAATTTTCATTTTTTATATGTCATAATACTTGCTTGAGCTAAGTAATTAATAGAATTCTCGTTGACAATAAAAGGTAGTCATGTTAAGGTTTTATGGATGTAGTAGATAGGATAGGTGTATATAATGCGAAAAAAGGTTATCTTAGCATGTACAAACTGTGGATCTAGAAATTATAGTTCGGAAAGTAATAAAGCAGAAAGTACAGAACGTCTTGAAATTAAGAAGTTTTGTCGTACATGCAATGCTCATACCATTCATAAAGAAACAAAATAGTATATGATATAGATAGACAGTAGTTACCTATTGCTTGGAGGGTTACATTCATGAAACGCTTGACTGAATTTTTCCGTGGTGTTGGTCGCGAAATGAGAAAAGTAAGCTGGCCAAAGCGGAAGGAATTAACAAAGTATACGATTGTTGTTATTTCCACTGTAATCATTATGTCTTTATTCTTTACCGTTGTCGATTTAGGGATTTCTGAATTAATTCGCTTAGTTATCGAATAAGAAGTTTAAAAATAAGGTATAATGGTGATAGAATAATTAGTATTAGCGAAAAGCCCGGAAACGGGTTTTTTAATTTGTCTTTTTTTACAAAGAAAAGTATAAAATTTTCGATGTGTATTGATGTCTAGCTGCACCGGCTAGCCCCTCGAGATGCGGTCTGCCCAGCTGACGAAGTCAAAGAGCGACTTCGTCAGCTGGTCCTCCAGCACTTGCCGGAGGGCCGCACGATGCGGGTCAGATCGGCGTTGCCACAGGACGTGGCGATTTTAGCCGATCTTCTTCCAAGCCGGTTCCGCTTTTCTTAAAAATATAACTTATTGCAGGGAGGGAAGGACGATATAGTCCTACTGAATGGAAAAGAATTGGTATGTTGTTCACACCTATTCAGGATATGAAAATAAGGTGAAGGCGAACCTTGAGAAACGCGTGGAATCAATGGGGATGCAGGATAAAATTTTCCGCGTTATTGTACCTGAAGAAGAAGAAACAGAAATTAAAGATGGCAAAAAAAAGGTGTTAAAGAAGAAAGTGTTCCCTGGATACGTGTTAGTAGAAATCATTATGACAGATGACTCTTGGTATGTCGTTCGAAACACACCTGGTGTAACCGGCTTTGTTGGATCATCTGGAGCAGGTTCGAAACCAACCCCATTACTTCCAGAAGAAATTGAAGTTGTCTTGAAGCACATGGGTGTTGAAGAGGGTAGAGTTGAAATTGATTTTGAAGTCGGCGATACGGTTACAGTAAAAGAAGGACCTTTCGCAAACTTTGCGGGGTCTATTGAAGAATTGGATATAGATAAGAGTAAAGTTAAGGTATTAGTAAACATGTTTGGTCGAGATACTCCGGTTGAATTAGACTTTAATCAAGTTGAAAAATTATAAAATCGAAAAAAACTTGAAATTATAGTTTGAAAGTGGTAGAATTTCAAAGGTCAGTATTTTTCAAATCGAGACCTATATTTTACAGACATTCTTTATTTATATAAAGAATTTAAGATGAGTGGGAGGAACCTTAGGTTTCCTATTACCACATCACGGACTTATAAGGAGGTGTGTCTCGTGGCTAAAAAAGTAATTAAAATGGTTAAATTGCAAATTCCTGCTGGTAAAGCAAATCCTGCACCGCCGGTTGGTCCTGCACTAGGTCAAGCTGGTGTTAACATCATGGGATTCTGTAAGGAGTTTAATGCTCGTACAGCAGATCAAGCTGGTCTAATTATTCCTGTTGAAATCACGGTATTTGAAGACCGTTCATTTACATTCATCACAAAAACTCCACCTGCTGCAGTATTGCTTAAAAAAGCAGCTGGTATCGAGTCTGGTTCTGGTGAGCCTAACCGTAACAAAGTTGCTACAGTCAAGCGTGATAAAGTACGCGAGATTGCTGAAACAAAAATGCCTGATCTAAACGCTGCAAACGTTGAGTCTGCAATGCGTATGGTTGAAGGTACTGCACGTAGCATGGGTATTGTTATCGAAGACTAATCCATGCAAAGGCTATCGGTTTTCTACGGGGTTGCGATTGATTCTCGCAACCTTTATTAGTGGGAGGTCATTCCGTTAAAACCACAATATAGGAGGATTATATATCATGGCTAAAAAAGGTAAAAAGTATCTTGAAGCAGTTAAATTAATTGATCGTACAAAAGTTTATTCAGTAGCTGAAGCTGTTGAATTAGCAAAAAAAGCTAACTACTCAAAATTTGATGCTACAGTTGAAGTGGCTTTCCGTTTAGGTGTAGACCCTAAGAAAGCTGACCAACAAATCCGTGGTGCAGTTGTACTTCCAAACGGAACTGGTAAAACTCAACGCGTTTTAGTATTCGCTAAAGGTGAAAAAGCAAAAGAAGCAGAAGCTGCTGGAGCTGATTTCGTAGGTGATACAGACTATATCAATAAAATCCAACAAGGATGGTTCGATTTCGATGTAATCGTTGCGACTCCTGATATGATGGGTGAAGTTGGTAAACTAGGTCGTGTGTTAGGACCTAAAGGTTTAATGCCAAATCCAAAAACAGGTACAGTTACTTTCGATGTAACAAAAGCTGTTAACGAAATCAAAGCTGGTAAAGTTGAATACCGTGTTGATAAAGCTGGTAACATCCATGCTCCAATCGGTAAAGTATCTTTCGAAGACGCTAAATTAGTAGAAAACTTCACAACTGTTTATGAAATATTAATGAAAGTGAAACCATCAGCTGCTAAAGGAACTTACATGAAAAACGTTGCTATCACAACTACAATGGGTCCTTCAGTAAAAGTTGATGCATCTTCATTTAGCGCGAAATAATTAATTGACATTACAAAACATTGCTGCTATAATATGTTTTGTTGTAAATAAATGAATAACAGTTTGTACCGTAGACAGTAGGTGCCATTAGTGCTTAATTTCCTACCTAGGTAATTCGATAAAATTAGTCTTTGACTATGACTTTTGAAATTACTGCCTTCATGTCTGCGAGGATGTGAAGGCATTTTCTATGAACGGTATAAATGTTTTCAAGCAAATCTAACAGGAGGTGTAAGGATGAGCGCAATTATTGAACAAAAGAAACAAATCGTTGTTGAGATTGCTGACAAATTCAAAGCAAGTCAATCAGCTGTTGTTGTTGACTATCGTGGCTTAACAGTTTCTGAAGTAACTGAACTACGTAAACAACTTCGTGATGCTGGCGTTGAGTTCAAAGTTTACAAAAACTCTTTAACTCGTCGTGCTGCTGAAGCTGCTGAACTTAACGGTTTAAACGAATCTCTAACAGGTCCAAACGCAATCGCATTCTCTACTGAAGATGTTGTTGCACCAGCTAAAATCCTTAACGATTTCGCTAAAAAACATGAAGCGCTAGAAATTAAAGCGGGTGTTATTGAAGGGAATGTGGCAACTGCTGAAGATGTTAAAGCACTTGCAGAACTACCATCACGCGAAGGCTTGCTTTCAATGCTTCTTTCTGTGCTACAAGCACCTATCCGCAATCTTGCTCTTGCTACAAAAGCAGTGGCAGATCAAAAGGAAGAGCAAGGCGCGTAAGTTAATCGTGGCCCTTAACTACTAAAAACAAAAACATATCTTAGGAGGAAATATACAATGACTAAAGATCAAATCATTGAAGCAGTTAAAAACATGACTGTTTTAGAATTAAATGACCTTGTAAAAGCTATCGAAGAAGAATTTGGTGTAACTGCTGCTGCTCCTGTAGCTGTAGTTGCTGGTGGCGCTGCTGCTGCTGAAGAAAAAACTGAATTTGACGTGGTTCTTGCTTCTGCTGGAGACCAAAAAATCAAAGTTATCAAAGTGGTTCGTGAAATCACTGGTCTTGGACTTAAAGAAGCTAAAGAAGTGGTTGATAACGCTCCAAAAGCACTTAAAGAAGGCGTATCTAAAGAAGAAGCTGAAGAAATCAAAGCTAAACTTGAAGAAGTTGGAGCTGGCGTTGAAGTTAAGTAATTGTGCATAGACAAAGAGCTCGCTGTATTTAGCGAGCTTTTTTGTCGTAATATAAGAAAGTGTAGTATTTATGATGCGAGACTTCTTGCGCTTTTCTTATCTTCTCTCTTAAAATCTTCATATTATTCCTTTCTGATAGGAGGAGACAACTCTGACAGAGCATTATTATTCAGGTAATCCGGAAGTTGAAAGTAATCCAAAGTTTTGGGAGTATAAACTTAGAGGACGTTCTTTTCGTTTTAAAAGCGATGCTGGTGTTTTCTCGAAAAATGAAGTTGACTTTGGATCAAGGCTTTTAATCGAAACGTTTCAATTAAATGAAGACGTTGAGGGGAAAATCCTTGATGTTGGTTGTGGTTATGGCCCAATTGGTATTTCGATTGCTAGTTCCTATCCAACAAGAATGGTTGACATGATTGATATTAATAGCCGGGCTGTTGGACTTTCGAAGGAGAATGCTTCATCGAATCATGTAAGCAATGTGATAATTTATGAAAGTGATCGTTTTGAGAAAGTGGATGCAAAACCACAGTTCGCTGCTATTTTAACTAATCCTCCCATTCGTGCGGGGAAAAAAGTTGTTCATGAAATTTTTGAAGGAAGCTATAGTCGGTTAGTTGAAGGTGGTAGCTTGTGGGTGGTTATTCAAAAAAAGCAGGGTGCACCATCAGCTATGGATAAGCTAGAACAATTATTTGGGAATGTAGAAGTAGCGGAAAAGAAAAAAGGCTATTTTATTTTAGTTTCCAAAAAAGTTTGACTCTAAAATTTCCCTATGTTAGTATTATAAAATGCATGTATATAATTCCTAAACTATGCAATTTTTATACCAAATGAGTATAATTATTGGGCGAGATGGGAAAAATATATAAATAATAGTTCGTTTTACGAGAAATAGTGGTTTTTTGAAGAAAAAACCATTTTCTTTTTGTCTATGGGAATTATTACATTTCTGTGACAAATTGAACCTTATAACGCTTTTTTTAAGGGGTGAATCAGTTGACAGGTCAACTAGTTCAATATGGACGACACCGCCAACGTAGAAGTTATGCAAGAATCAAGGAAGTTTTAGAACTTCCTAACTTGATTGAAATTCAAACGGATTCTTACCAATGGTTTTTAGATGAAGGCCTTAGAGAAATGTTTAGAGATATTTCTCCAATTGAGGACTTTACAGGTAATTTATCACTTGAATTTATTGACTATACCTTGGCTGAACCAAAGTATTCTGTACAAGAATCAAAAGAACGTGATGTTACGTATTCAGCGCCTCTTCGTGTAAAGGTCCGCCTTGTAAACAAAGAAACAGGTGAAGTAAAGGACCAAGATGTTTTCATGGGTGATTTCCCGTTGATGACAGAAACAGGAACCTTCGTCATAAATGGTGCTGAACGTGTTATCGTTTCTCAGTTAGTACGCTCTCCAAGTGTGTACTTTAATGGGAAACTTGATAAAAACGGGAAGCGTGGCTATACAGCTACGGTTATTCCAAACCGCGGTGCATGGCTAGAATATGAAACAGATGCAAAAGATGTTGTTTATGTCAGAATTGATCGTACAAGAAAATTACCGATTACTGTTTTAATGCGTGCATTAGGCTTTGGAACTGATCAAGAAATTCTTGAATTAATTGGTGACAATGAATATCTACGCAACACACTTGAGAAAGACAATACAGAAAGCGTAGAAAAAGCATTGCTTGAGATTTATGAGCGTCTTCGTCCGGGTGAACCACCAACAGTAGATAACGCGAAAAGTCTTTTAGTTTCACGCTTCTTTGACCCAAAACGCTATGACTTAGCGAATGTAGGTCGTTATAAGATAAATAAAAAGCTTCACATTAAAAATCGTCTATTCGGTCAACGTATTGCAGAAACGTTAATTGATTCAGAAACAGGAGAAATTATCGTTGAAAAAGGTACGGTGCTTGATCGACGTATTTTAGATAAAATTTTGCCAAATCTTGAAGCTGGTATTGGCTTTAAAACATTCCATCCAACTGGTGGAGTAGTTGAAGAAGAAACAGTACTTCAACCAATTAAAATATATGCACCAAATGATGTCGATGGAGAAAAGGTAATTAATGTAATTGGTAATGCGTATGTAACGGAGGAAGTTAAACACATTACTCCAGCTGATATTCTTTCTTCTATTAGCTATTTCTTTAATTTATTGCATGGTGTAGGTATTACGGATGATATTGACCATTTAGGAAATCGTCGTCTGCGTTCTGTTGGTGAGCTGCTGCAAAATCAATTTAGAATTGGTTTATCTCGTATGGAGCGTGTTGTTCGTGAAAGAATGTCTATTCAAGATACGAACACAATTACACCTCAACAGCTTATTAATATTAGACCAGTTATTGCATCTATTAAAGAATTCTTTGGAAGTTCACAGCTTTCTCAATTTATGGACCAAACAAATCCACTTGCTGAATTGACACATAAACGTCGTCTTTCTGCCCTTGGACCTGGTGGTTTAACACGTGAACGTGCGGGCTTTGAAGTACGTGACGTTCATTACTCTCACTATGGTCGTATGTGTCCAATTGAAACGCCTGAGGGACCAAATATCGGTTTGATTAACTCTTTATCCAGTTATGCGAAAGTTAATCCATATGGCTTTATTGAATCACCATATCGTCGTGTTGATCCCGAAACAGGGAAAGTCACGAGTCAAATTGACTACTTAACTGCTGATGAACAAGATAATTATGTTGTTGCACAGGCAAACGTACGGTTAGCTGAGGACGGCTCATTCATTGATAATGAAGTTGTTGCTCGTTTCCGTGAGGAAAATATCGTTGTATCAAAAGATCGCGTTGATTACATGGACGTTTCTCCAAAACAGGTTGTATCAGCTGCGACAGCGTGTATTCCATTCCTAGAAAATGATGACTCTAACCGTGCCCTAATGGGAGCGAACATGCAGCGTCAAGCCGTGCCGCTCATGAAGCCAGAAGCTCCACGTGTTGGTACAGGAATGGAACATGTTAATGCAAGAGATTCAGGTGCCGCTGTTATTTGTAAACATCCAGGTATCGTTGAGCATGTAGAAGCCCGTGAAATTTGGGTTCGTCGTATTAGTGAAGTGGACGGTCAAGAAGTAAAAGGAAATCTTGATAAATATCGCTTGCTAAAGTTTACTCGTTCTAACAATGGAATGTGCTATAACCAATCACCAATTGTAAGTGTTGGCGATCGTGTTGAAAAGAAAGAAATTCTTGCTGACGGTCCATCTATGGAAAAAGGTGAGTTAGCGCTTGGTCGTAACGTACTTGTCGCTTTCATGACATGGGATGGCTATAACTATGAAGATGCGATTATCATGAGTGAACGATTAGTAAAAGATGATGTATATACATCTATTCATATTGAAGAATACGAGTCAGAGTCTCGTGATACAAAATTAGGACCTGAAGAAATTACACGTGACATTCCAAATGTTGGGGAAGATGCACTTCGCAATCTCGATGAACGTGGAATTATCCGTGTCGGTGCAGAAGTAAAGGATGGAGACTTGCTTGTAGGTAAAGTAACACCTAAAGGGGTAACTGAACTTACAGCTGAAGAACGTCTGCTTCATGCGATTTTTGGTGAAAAAGCTCGTGAAGTTCGTGATACATCCCTTCGTGTACCACATGGTGGCGGCGGAATTGTCCTTGATGTTAAGGTGTTTAACAGAGAAGATGGTGACGAATTACCACCAGGTGTTAATCAACTTGCACGTGTATATATCGTTCAAAAACGTAAAATTCATGAAGGGGATAAAATGGCCGGTCGCCATGGTAATAAAGGGGTTATCTCCCGTCTCCTTCCTGAAGAAGATATGCCATTCTTACCAGATGGTACACCAGTTGATATCATGTTAAACCCATTAGGCGTACCTTCACGTATGAATATCGGTCAGGTGCTTGAGCTTCACTTAGGTATGGCTGCTCGTGCTCTTGGCATTCACGTGGCTTCACCGGTATTTGATGGAGCAAGTGAAGATGATGTTTGGGAAACAATTGAAGAAGCTGGCATGGCCCGTGATGCGAAAACTGTATTATACGACGGACGCTCAGGGGAACCATTCGATAACCGTGTATCTGTAGGTGTCATGTATATGATTAAACTTGCACACATGGTTGATGACAAACTTCACGCTCGTTCAACTGGACCATACTCACTTGTTACGCAACAACCTCTTGGTGGTAAAGCACAATTTGGTGGTCAGCGTTTTGGTGAGATGGAAGTATGGGCACTTGAAGCGTATGGCGCAGCATATACTCTTCAAGAAATCCTGACTGTTAAGTCTGACGATGTCGTAGGGCGTGTTAAAACGTATGAAGCCATTGTTAAAGGTGAGAATGTTCCAGAGCCAGGAGTACCTGAATCATTTAAGGTATTAATCAAGGAACTTCAAAGCTTAGGATTAGATGTTAAAATGATGAACGCTGATGACCGCGAAATTGAGTTGCGTGATTTAGATGATGATGAGACAAATCAATCAGACGTTCTAAACTTAGAACCAGAAACAAAAGAAATGGTTGCAACTGAAGTAGGAGCCCAATCTAACTCAGTTCCAACAGAGTAAGCCAACATAAATTGCTCTAACAGGTCAGGCGTTAGGTCTCCTGTTAGAGTTGCATTCATATCATGGGAAAACTCTTGCTGTTAATTACATTCAATTAAGGTAAGCAATATGGGTAAAACCTGGAGATAAAAAGGGAGGTAGGCCCCTTGCTAGACGTTAATAATTTTGAGTATATGAAAATCGGTCTTTCTTCACCAGACAAGATTCGTTCTTGGTCACATGGAGAAGTTAAAAAACCTGAAACCATTAACTATCGTACGTTAAAACCAGAAAAAGATGGTTTATTCTGTGAAAGAATTTTTGGACCACAAAAAGACTGGGAATGTCATTGTGGAAAATATAAACGTGTGCGTTATAAAGGAGTAGTATGTGATCGCTGTGGCGTTGAGGTAACTCGAGCAAAAGTTCGTCGTGAACGTATGGGTCACATTGAATTAGCTGCCCCTGTATCACATATTTGGTATTTTAAAGGGATTCCAAGCCGTATGGGACTTGTTTTAGATATGTCACCACGTGCTCTTGAAGAGATTATTTACTTTGCATCTTATGTTGTAACGGAAACAGGTGACACGACTCTAGAAAAGAAACAACTTCTTTCTGAAAAAGAGTATCGTGCGTACCGTGAGAAGTACGGTAAAAAATTCCAAGCTGCTATGGGTGCGGAAGCGATTAAAAAGCTTCTTCAAGATATTGATACGGAAAAAGAAGTAGAAGCATTGAAGGAAGAGTTGAAAACAGCTCAAGGTCAACGTAGAACTCGTGCGATTAAACGTTTGGAAGTGTTGGAGGCATTCCGTAATTCTGGTAATGAACCTTCATGGATGGTATTGGATGTACTTCCGGTTATCCCCCCAGAACTTCGACCAATGGTTCAGTTAGATGGAGGTCGTTTTGCGACATCTGACTTAAATGATTTATATCGCCGTGTAATCAATCGTAATAACCGCTTAAAACGATTATTAGATCTTGGAGCACCTAGCATTATCGTTCAAAATGAAAAGCGTATGCTTCAAGAGGCCGTAGATGCATTAATTGATAATGGTCGTCGTGGGCGCCCTGTAACAGGACCTGGTAACCGTCCATTAAAATCATTATCTCATATGTTGAAAGGGAAACAAGGACGTTTCCGTCAAAATCTTCTTGGTAAACGTGTTGATTATTCAGGTCGTTCAGTTATCGTCGTAGGACCAAACTTGAAAATGTATCAATGTGGATTACCAAAAGAAATGGCTATTGAATTATTTAAGCCATTCGTTATGAAAGAACTTGTTCAAAAAGGATTAGCTCATAATATTAAATCGGCTAAACGTAAAATTGAACGTTTCTCTCCTGAAATTTGGGATGTACTTGAAGAAGTAATTAGGGAGCATCCAGTCTTACTTAACCGTGCTCCGACTCTTCACAGACTTGGTATTCAAGCATTTGAACCTACACTAGTAGAAGGTCGTGCTATTCGTCTACATCCACTTGTATGTACAGCATATAATGCGGACTTTGACGGTGACCAAATGGCGGTTCACGTACCATTGTCTTCTGAAGCACAAGCAGAGGCACGTATGCTTATGCTTGCGGCACAAAACATCTTGAATCCAAAAGACGGAAAACCTGTTGTAACGCCATCTCAGGATATGGTATTAGGAAACTACTACTTAACACTAGAACGAGAAGGTGCAATGGGCGAAGGAATGGTCTTTAAGGATACAAATGAAGCATTGCTTGCATACCAAAATGGATATGTTCATTTGCATTCTCGTTGTGCAGTTCAAGCATCTTCATTAAAAAATCAAACATTTACAGAAGAACAAAATAATCAATTATTACTGACAACAGTAGGGAAATTAATTTTTAATGAAATTTTACCAGAATCATTCCCATATATTAACGAACCAACTCGTTATAATTTGGAAACGAAAACACCGGAAAAATATTTTGTTGAAAAAGGTGTGAATATCCCTGAATTGATTAAAGCACAACCAGTTATTGATCCATTTAAGAAAAAATATCTTGGAAATATTATTGCGGAAGTATTTAAACGTTTTAAAATTACAGAAACGTCTAAAATGCTCGACCGTATGAAAGATCTAGGATTTAAACATTCTACAAAAGCTGGTATTACAGTTGGTGTAGCTGACATCGTTGTACTTGGCGAAAAGCAAGGAATTATTCAAGAAGCACAACAAAAAGTAGATAACGTATTAAAACAATTCAGACGTGGTTTAATTACGGAAGATGAACGTTATGATCGTGTTATTTCTATTTGGAGTGCAGCGAAAGACACAATTCAATCAAAACTGATGAAATCTTTGGATCGTCGTAACCCAATCTTTATGATGAGTGACTCTGGTGCCCGTGGTAACGCCTCTAACTTTACGCAGCTTGCGGGTATGCGTGGTCTGATGGCCAATCCAGCTGGTCGTATTATTGAATTGCCGATTATTTCAAGTTTCCGTGAAGGTTTAACCGTATTAGAGTACTTTATTTCTACTCATGGTGCTCGTAAAGGTCTTGCCGATACAGCCTTGAAAACAGCCGATTCAGGTTACTTAACACGCCGTTTAGTAGACGTAGCTCAAGATGTTATTATTCGTGAAGATGATTGCGGAACAGACCGTGGTTTGAAAATATCTGCCCTAAGAGAGGGAACAGAAATTATTGAATCTCTAGGTGAACGTTTAGTTGGACGTTTTGCAAGAAAGGCGATTAAACATCCAGAAACAAATGAAGTGATTGTTCCTGGAAATGGATTAATCACAGAAGATCTTGCAGATTATATAGAATCTTTAAACATTGAAACTGTTTGGATTCGTTCTGCCTTTACATGTAATACAAGCCATGGTGTATGTAAAAAATGTTATGGTCGTAACTTGGCAACTGGTCAAGCAGTTGAAGTTGGTGAGGCAGTTGGTACAATTGCAGCCCAATCAATCGGTGAACCAGGTACTCAGTTAACGATGCGTACATTCCATACAGGTGGGGTAGCTGGAGACGATATTACTCAAGGTTTACCTCGTATTCAAGAGATTTTTGAAGCACGTAATCCAAAAGGTCAAGCTGTTATTTCTGAAATTGAAGGTACAGTCGTTTCGATCAATGAAATTCGTGATAGACAGCAGGAAATTGTCGTCCAAGGTGCTGTTGAAGCACGTACTTACACAGCGCCATATACAGCGCGTCTAAAAGTAAGTGTAGATTCACATGTACGTCGAGGAGAAGAATTAACAGAGGGATCTATCGATCCAAAAGAATTATTAAAAGTAACAAATGTGTTAACGGTTCAAGAATACTTGCTGCATGAGGTGCAAAAAGTATACCGTATGCAAGGGGTAGAAATCGGCGATAAACATATCGAGGTAATGGTAAGACAAATGCTTCGTAAAGTTCGTGTTCTAGATGCAGGTGAAACAGATGTTCTTCCAGGTACATTAATGGACGTTCACCAATTTACAGCTGCGAATACAGAAGCCTTGCTTAACGGGAAATTACCGGCTACAGGAAGACCAGTTCTTTTAGGTATTACAAAAGCATCTCTTGAGACAGATTCTTTCTTGTCTGCAGCATCATTCCAAGAAACAACAAGAGTATTAACAGACGCTGCAATTAAAGGTAAACGAGATCAATTATTAGGTCTTAAAGAAAATGTAATTATTGGTAAGTTAATTCCTGCTGGTACAGGTATGCCTCGCTATCGTAAAGCTCAACCTGTTGTAGTTGAGGATGAAAAATCCGTTACTGTAGATTAACAATGATTGATGTTGACTCAATAAATATCGTAACAGATATTTATTGAGTCAGCTTTTTTAAAGAGTACATGGCTAAAAAAACTTTTCAAAAGAAGTTGACATCATCGATTAAAAGGTGATATTATAGCAAAGGTGCTCCTGTGTTACCCCGTAACTTTGGAGGATATAAACCATGTCTTATGAAAAAGTAATACAGGCAAAGTCAGTGATTATAGGGACAAAACAAACGATTAGAGCTCTAAAAAATCATTTGATTCAAGAAGTTTTTGTCGCTAAAGATGCAGATCCATTTTTAACAGCTCGTGTTGTTGAAAGCGCGACTGAATTAAATGTTCCAATCACATATGTTGATTCGATGAAAATGCTTGGTAAAGCATGTGGTATAGATGTCGGAGCAGCAACTGTTGCCATTAAAAAGTAAACTTGTTTTTGCGAACTTTAAGCAAAGACTTTGTTTTTACCTATTTATGAACCACCTGGATGTGTGGTACTAGAAATGAAAACGTGAAGGGAGGAAAAAATAATGCCTACTATTAATCAATTAGTGCGCAAAGGCCGTGAGTCTAAAGAGATTAACTCGAAATCTCCAGCGCTAAACAAAGGCTATAACAGCTTTAAGAAAGCACAAACTAACGTATCATCTCCGCAAAAACGTGGTGTTTGTACTCGTGTTGGTACAATGACACCTAAAAAACCGAACTCAGCGTTACGTAAATATGCGCGTGTACGTTTAACTAACGGTATCGAGGTAACAGCTTATATCCCAGGTATCGGACACAATCTTCAAGAACACAGCGTGGTACTTATCCGCGGTGGCCGTGTAAAAGATTTACCAGGGGTACGTTATCATATCGTTCGTGGTGCGCTTGATACAGCTGGTGTTAACAACCGTATGCAAGGTCGTTCTAAATACGGTACTAAGCGTCCGAAAGCTCCAAAAAACTAATCTAATTTTAAAATATGAACTTCATTGAAAGGAGGAAACAAAATGCCACGTAAAGGTCCTGTTACAAAAAGAGACGTATTACCGGATCCAATTTATAATTCAAAACTTGTGACTCGTTTAATCAATAAATTAATGGTTGATGGACAAAGAGGTAAATCACAAAAAATTCTTTACTCTGCATTTGATCTTATTAAAGAACGTACTGGCAATGAACCAAATGAAGTGTTTGATCAAGCACTTAAAAATATCATGCCTGTACTAGAAGTTAGAGCACGCCGCGTAGGGGGTGCTAACTACCAAGTACCAGTTGAGGTGCGTCCAGACCGCCGTTCAACTCTAGGTCTTCGTTGGTTAGTGAACTACGCTCGTCTTCGCGGAGAAAAAACGATGGAAGAGCGTTTAGCTGCTGAAATCATGGATGCTGCTAATAACACTGGTGCATCAGTTAAGAAACGTGAAGATACACACAAAATGGCAGAAGCAAACAAAGCGTTCGCTCACTACCGCTGGTAAGATTAAATTATATAAAATTATATAAAATTATCCTTAAGAGAAGGAAGGAGAAAGACCAATGGCAAGAGAGTTCTCCTTAGAAAATACACGTAATCTCGGTATCATGGCACATATTGATGCTGGTAAAACAACTACAACAGAACGTATTCTTTACTATACTGGTAAAATCCATAAAATTGGTGAAACACATGAAGGTGCTTCACAGATGGACTGGATGGAACAAGAACAAGAACGCGGTATCACTATTACATCTGCTGCAACAACTGCACAATGGAAAGGACATCGCGTAAACATCATTGATACTCCGGGGCACGTTGACTTCACTGTTGAAGTTGAACGTTCTCTACGTGTACTTGATGGTGCTGTAGCTGTTCTTGATGCGCAATCAGGTGTTGAACCTCAAACTGAAACAGTTTGGCGTCAAGCAACAACTTATGGCGTACCACGTATTGTTTTCGTGAACAAAATGGATAAAATGGGCGCTGACTTCCTATATTCAGTAGGTACGATCCATGATCGACTTCAAGCAAACGCCCACCCAATTCAATTACCAATCGGTGCTGAAGATGCTTTCTCAGCAATCATTGACTTAATTGAAATGAAAGCTACGTTCTATGGTAATGACCAAGGAACGGAAGTTACAGAAGGTGAAATTCCTGCGGAACATTTAGAGTTAGCTCAAGAATACCGTGAAAAATTAATTGAAGCGGTAGCTGAGGTTGATGAAGAATTAATGGAAAAATACCTAGGCGGAGAAGAAATCTCTATTGAGGAGCTTAAAGTGGCAATCCGTAAAGCTACTATCAATGTTGAATTCTTCCCAGTAATCTGTGGTACAGCTTTCAAACATAAAGGTGTTCGATTAATGCTTGATGCGGTTCTTGATTATCTTCCATCACCATTAGATGTACCAGCAATTAAAGGTACACTTCCTGATAGTGAAGAAGAAGTTGAACGTCATTCAAGCGACGAAGAGCCATTCTCTGCACTTGCATTTAAAGTAATGACGGATCCATATGTAGGGAAACTTACATTCTTCCGTGTATACTCAGGTACATTGCAATCTGGTTCTTATGTAATTAACTCAACAAAAGGTAAACGTGAACGTGTAGGTCGTATCCTTCAAATGCATGCAAACAGTCGTGAAGAAATCTCTGAAGTATATGCAGGGGATATTGCGGCAGCAGTTGGTTTGAAAGATACAACAACTGGAGATACATTATGTGATGATAAGAACCAAGTTATCTTAGAATCTATGGTATTCCCAGAGCCAGTTATTTCGCTTTCTGTTGAACCTAAATCAAAAGCTGACCAAGATAAAATGGGTCAAGCTCTACAAAAATTACAAGAAGAAGATCCAACATTCCGTGCGCATACTGACCAAGAAACTGGTCAAACAATTATTGCTGGTATGGGTGAACTTCACTTAGATATTCTTGTAGACCGTATGCGTCGCGAATTTAAAGTAGAAGCTAACGTAGGTGCTCCTCAAGTAGCTTACCGTGAAACATTTCGTGGATCTGCACAAGTTGAAGGTAAATTCGTGCGTCAATCGGGTGGTCGTGGTCAATTCGGACATGTTTGGATTGAGTTTGGTCCAAACGAAGAAGGAAAAGGCTTTGAGTTTGAAAATGCTATCGTTGGTGGTGTTGTTCCACGTGAATACATTCCTGCAGTTAAAGCGGGTCTTGAAGACTCACTTGATCGCGGTGTACTTGCTGGATACCCACTTGTTGATATTAAAGCGAAATTATTTGATGGTTCATATCATGATGTCGATTCTAATGAAATGGCCTTCAAAATTGCTGCATCTATGGCACTTAAAAATGCAGCTTCAAAATGTAACCCTGTTATCCTTGAACCAATTATGAAAGTAGAAGTTGTAATTCCTGAAGACTATCTAGGCGATATCATGGGTGATATTACATCACGTCGTGGTCGTGTAGAAGGTATGGAAGCGCGTGGTAACACTCAAATGGTTAAAGCGATGGTTCCACTATCTGAAATGTTCGGGTATGCAACATCACTACGTTCTAATACGCAAGGACGCGGTACATTCTCTATGCACTTCGATCATTATGAAGAAACACCGAAGAGCATTTCTGAGGAAATTATCAAAAAAAATAAAGGTGAATAATTGATTTTCGCCCTTTATTAAAGTATAACTACTTATGTAAGCTGTGATGGAAGTTTTTTCTTTCATTACAGCACTACATACTAAATATAATAACTTTTAATTTCAAGGAGGAATTTCCTAATGGGTAAAGAAAAATTTGATCGTTCAAAACCACACGTAAACGTTGGAACAATTGGTCACGTTGACCATGGTAAAACTACTTTAACAGCTGCAATTACAACTGTACTTGCTAAAGCTGGTGGTGCAGAAGCTCGCGGATATGACCAAATCGATGGTGCTCCAGAAGAAAGAGAACGTGGAATCACAATCTCTACTTCACACGTTGAATACCAAACTGAAACTCGTCACTACGCACACGTTGACTGCCCAGGACATGCTGACTATGTTAAAAACATGATCACTGGTGCTGCTCAAATGGACGGTGGTATCTTAGTAGTATCTGCTGCTGATGGCCCAATGCCACAAACTCGTGAACACATCCTTCTTTCTCGTCAAGTAGGTGTACCTTACCTTGTTGTATTCATGAACAAATGTGACATGGTAGATGACGAAGAACTTCTTGAATTAGTAGAAATGGAAATTCGTGACCTTCTTTCTGAATATGATTTCCCTGGTGATGATATTCCAGTTATCAAAGGTTCTGCCCTTAAAGCTCTTGAAGGAGATGCTGCATGGGAAGAAAAAATCCATGAATTAATGACTGCTGTTGATGAATATATTCCAACTCCAACTCGTGACACTGATAAACCATTCATGATGCCAGTTGAGGATGTTTTCTCAATTACTGGTCGTGGAACAGTTGCTACAGGTCGTGTAGAACGTGGATCAGTTAAAGTCGGAGACGTTGTTGAAATTATCGGTCTTTCTGAAGAACCAAAATCAACTACTGTAACAGGTGTTGAAATGTTCCGTAAACTTCTTGACTATGCTGAAGCTGGAGATAACATTGGTGCTCTTCTTCGTGGTGTATCTCGTGAAGAAATCCAACGTGGACAAGTACTTGCTAAACCAGGTACAATCAATCCACATACAAAATTCAAAGCAGAAGTTTATGTTCTTTCAAAAGAAGAAGGTGGACGTCACACTCCATTCTTCTCTAACTACCGTCCACAGTTCTACTTCCGTACAACTGATGTAACTGGCGTTTGTAACTTACCAGAAGGCGTAGAAATGGTTATGCCTGGTGATAACATCGAAATGACTGTAGAACTAATTGCTCCAGTTGCTATCGAAGAAGGTACTAAATTCTCTATCCGTGAGGGTGGACGTACTGTAGGCGCTGGCGTTGTTGCTACAATTTCTAAATAATAAAAGCTTTTCATAAATTGAAAGAGAAATCTTTCGCAAGAGACAGACGGGACGCCGTCTGTCTCTTTTTTTGATTTAGAAAGTATACAATTTTCGACGAGTTCTTCCGCTTTTCTTATTGTCTAGCTCCAGACACCCAGCGCCTAATGGACTTCCCGCTCCTCCCTCGATAAGTCAACATCGAATCGTCTCTCGCTCTTCGTGTTTCCTTTATCTCATACGGAGCGCTCCAGTCCATACGTCGCTGAACGGGTGTCTTCCGCTTTTCTTATTGGTTTGTATTTCCGGTTTAAATTTTAAACTAGTTTTGTTAAACTGAAACACGGAGTTAAATGACAAGCTTGCTATTTGTTAATACTTATTAGATTAGTATATGCTGTAAGTATTTATATAGAAGAAACTGGTCTTTAAAAAATATAAAGTATTACTTGAAAAGGAAAGCATAACTATGTATAATAGTAAAAGTGCGTTACACAACTAGGTGTTGTAAGTTTTACTTGCATATCGTGTGTGACTTGTGTATAATAGACAATGTTGGTCTTTGACTGCGATGATGTGGAAGGTTGCTGACACACCCGGCCGCTTTGCCATGGCGAGTGTGTGGGAAATTTCCATTGAGAAGGTCTATTTTAAAATAGGCGAAAAGGAGGGAAAATAATGGCAAAACAAAAAATTCGTATCCGTTTAAAAGCATATGATCACAGAATTCTTGATCAATCTGCGGAGAAAATTGTTGAAACTGCAAAACGCTCTGGTGCGGCTGTATCTGGTCCGATTCCATTGCCAACAGAAAGATCAGTATACACGATCCTTCGTGCGGTTCATAAATATAAAGATTCTCGTGAACAATTCGAAATGCGTACTCATAAACGCCTAATCGATATCGTGAATCCAACTCCACAAACAGTTGATTCATTGATGCGTTTAGATTTACCGTCAGGCGTTGACATTGAAATTAAACTATAATTTATATAATAATGAAGAATTAATCTAGGAGGTGTGACTAATGACCAAAGGAATCTTAGGAAGAAAAATCGGTATGACTCAAGTTTTTGCTGAAAATGGCGAATTAATTCCAGTAACGGTTATCGAAGCTGCTCAAAACGTTGTGTTACAAAAGAAAGCAGTTGAAACGGACGGTTATGAAGCAATTCAAGTTGGTTTCGAAAACAAACGTGAAAAGCTTTCGAATAAACCTGAAAAAGGCCATGTTGAAAAAGCAAATACTACTCCTAAGCGCTTCATCCGTGAATTCCGCGGAGCTAATCTTGGTGAATACGAGATCGGTCAGGAAGTCAAAGTTGATATTTTCACTGAAGGTGAATTAGTTGATGTAACAGGAATTTCAAAAGGTAAAGGTTTCCAAGGCTCTATTAAACGTCATGGACAATCTCGCGGACCAATGGCTCACGGTTCACGTTATCACCGTCGCCCAGGTTCAATGGGTCCTGTAGCTCCAAACCGCGTATTTAAAGGTAAATTATTACCTGGACGTATGGGTGGAGAACAAGTAACTGTTCAAAACTTAAGTATCGTTAAAGTTGACGTTGAACGCAACTTGTTATTGATTAAAGGAAACGTACCTGGTGCGAGAAAAGCCTTAATCAAAGTAACTAACGCTGTTAAAGCGAAGTAATATTTAAGAAAGGAGGAGCATTAGAATGCCAAAAGTTACATTGTTCAACCAAGGCGGATCACAAGTTGGCGATATCGAACTAAACGATTCTGTTTTTGGTATTGAACCTAATAACCATGTATTATTTGAAGCAATTATCATGCAAAGAGCTTCATTACGTCAAGGGAATCACAAAGTAAAAAACCGTTCTGAAGTTGCAGGCGGCGGACGTAAACCTTGGAAACAAAAAGGAACAGGGCGTGCGCGTCAAGGTTCTATTCGTTCACCTCAATGGCGTGGTGGTGGTACTGTATTCGGACCAACTCCAAGATCTTACTCTTACAAATTACCTAAAAAAGTACGTCGTTTAGCAATTAAATCTGCATTATCTGCTAAAGCATTAGAAGAGAATATTCTAGTTATTGAAAGTTTATCTTTCGAGGCTCCAAAAACAAAAGAATTTGTTGCAGTATTAAGTAACTTATCTGTAGACACTAAAGCATTAATTGTTACTGATGGTTTAGATGAAAAAGTTGCTCTTTCTGCACGTAACATCCCAGGTGTTACTGTAGTGGCTGCTGATGGTCTAAATGTTCTTGATGTTGTATCACACAACAAATTGATCTTGACTAAATCAGCTGTTGAAAAAGTAGAGGAGGTGCTTGCATAATGGATGCACGCGATATCATTAAGCGCCCCGTAATCACTGAAGCTTCTTCAGACGCAATGGCTGAAAAGAAGTATACTTTTGAAGTTGATGTTCGAGCTAATAAAACTCAAGTTAAAGATGCGGTTCAAGAAATCTTTGGCGTAGAAGTTGAAAAAGTAAATATCATGAACTACAAAGGTAAATTCAAACGCATGGGTAAACATGCAGGCTACACTAACAAGCGCCGTAAAGCTATTGTTAAACTAACTGCTGATAGCAAAGAGATCGAGCTATTTGAAGCTTAATTCATAAGAGAAGGAGGGAAATACAGTGGCGATTAAAAAGTATAAACCTACCTCTAACGGTCGACGCAATATGACGACTTCTGATTTTGCTGAGATTACTACAGACAAACCAGAAAAATCATTGCTTGCTCCTCTTCATAGTAAAGGCGGCCGTAACAACCAAGGTAAGTTAACAGTTCGTCATCAAGGTGGCGGTCACAAACGTCAATACCGTATCATCGATTTCAAACGAAATAAAGATGGTATACCAGGACGCGTTGCTACAATCGAGTACGATCCAAACCGTTCTGCAAACATTGCATTAATTAATTATGTAGATGGAGAAAAACGTTATATCCTAGCTCCTAAAAACCTAGAAGTAGGTATGGAAATTATGTCAGGTCCAGAAGCTGACATTAAAGTGGGTAACGCTCTTCCATTAGCTAATATTCCAGTTGGTACAGTTATTCATAACATCGAACTTAAACCAGGAAAAGGTGGACAATTAGTCCGTTCAGCAGGTACATCTGCTCAAGTTCTTGGTAAAGAAGGTCGTTATGTACTTGTACGTTTAAACTCTGGTGAAGTTCGTATGATTCTTGCGACTTGCCGTGCATCAATTGGTCAAGTAGGTAATGAACAACATGAACTTATTCACATCGGTAAAGCTGGTCGTTCACGTTGGTTAGGTAAACGCCCAACTGTTCGTGGATCTGTAATGAACCCGAATGATCACCCACACGGTGGTGGTGAAGGACGTTCACCAATCGGACGTAAATCACCAATGTCTCCATGGGGTAAACCAACTCTTGGATACAAAACTCGTAAGAAAAAGAACAAATCCGATAAATTTATCGTGCGTCGTCGTAAAAAATAACGGGGTTGAACTACGGTTCGAACAAAGAACCGTAGAACAATCACGAAGGGAGGTACACCCATGGGTCGTAGCTTAAAAAAAGGGCCTTTTGTTGATGAACATTTGATGGTCAAAGTTGAAAAATTAAATGAAACTGATAAGAAACAAGTTGTTAAAACTTGGTCTCGTCGTTCAACAATCTTCCCACAATTCATCGGTCATACAATCGCAGTTTATGATGGTCGTAAACACGTGCCGGTTTATGTAACTGAAGATATGGTAGGTCACAAACTAGGCGAATTCGCGCCAACACGTACTTATAAAGGTCACGCAAGTGACGATAAGAAAACAAGACGTTAATGAGAGGAGGGTATCTCATGGAAGCAAAAGCTGTCGCTAAAACAGTTCGTATTGCTGCTCGTAAAGTTCGCTTAGTTGCGGATTTAATACGAGGAAAACAAGTAGGTGAGGCAGTTGCGATTCTTCGCTTAACACCAAAAGCTGCATCTCCAGTTGTAGAAAAAGTTTTAAAATCTGCTATTGCAAATGCAGAACACAACTATGACATGGATGTAAATAACCTAGTTATTTCAGAAGCTTACGTTAATGAAGGACCAACTTTAAAACGTTTCCGTCCTCGCGCTCAAGGTCGTGCGAGTGCGATTAACAAACGTACTAGTCATATTACAATTGTTGTATCAGAAAAGAAGGAGGGATAATCTGTGGGTCAAAAGGTAAATCCTATCGGTATGCGTGTAGGGATCATCCGTGATTGGGAATCCAAATGGTACGCTGACAAAGACTATGCAGAACTTTTACATGAAGACCTTAGAGTTCGTGAATATATTACGAAACGTTTAAGTGATGCTTCTGTATCAAAAGTTGAAATTGAACGTGCTGCTAACCGCATTAACATTTCTGTACACACAGCTAAACCAGGTATGGTTATTGGTAAGGGTGGAACAGAAGTAGAAGCGCTTCGTAAAGCATTAAACCAATTAACAGGTAAAAGAGTTCATATCAATATTATTGAAATTAAAAGAGCAGATCTTGATGCAAAATTGGTTGCAGAAAACATCGCTCGTCAATTAGAAAATCGTGTTTCATTCCGTCGTGCTCAAAAGCAAGCTATTCAACGTACTATGCGCTCTGGTGCTCAAGGAATCAAAACGCAAGTTTCTGGTCGTCTTGGCGGTGCTGATATTGCTCGTGCTGAACACTACAGTGAAGGAACAGTTCCACTTCACACACTTCGTGCTGACATTGACTATGCTCATGCAGAAGCAGATACTACTTACGGTAAGTTAGGCGTAAAAGTTTGGATCTACCGTGGAGAAGTTCTTCCTACTAAGAAGAAATCTGAGGAAGGAGGAAAATAATATGTTATTGCCAAAACGTGTAAAATATCGTCGTGAACATCGCGGTAAAATGAGAGGGAATGCTAAAGGTGGTACTGAGGTTCATTTCGGAGAATTCGGACTTCAAGCACTTGAGGCTTCTTGGATCACAAATCGTCAAATCGAAGCTGCTCGTATTGCAATGACACGTTACATGAAACGTGGCGGTAAAGTTTGGATCAAAATTTTCCCAAGCAAGCCTTACACTGCTAAACCTCTTGAAGTACGTATGGGTTCCGGTAAAGGGGCTCCTGAAGGTTGGGTTGCAGTAGTAAAACCAGGTAAAGTAATGTTTGAAATTTCTGGTGTATCTGAAGAGGTGGCTAGAGAAGCATTACGTCTTGCAATGCACAAACTTCCTATTAAATGTAAGTTTGTAAAACGAGAAGAAATTGGTGGTGAATCAAATGAAGGCTAATGAAATTAAAGAATTAACCACTGCCGAAATTGAACAAAAAGTAAAATCTCTTAAAGAAGAATTATTTAATCTTCGTTTCCAGTTAGCTACTGGACAACTTGAAAATACAGCTCGCATCCGTGAAGTGCGCAAATCGATCGCTCGTATGAAAACAGTTGTTCGTGAAAGAGAGATCGGTGTCAATAATCGATAATTGAATGGAGGTTTGCAGAATGAGCGAACGCAACCAACGTAAAGTCTACACTGGCCGTGTTGTATCTGATAAAATGGATAAAACAGTAACAGTCGTTGTAGAAACGTATAAAAAGCATTCTTTATACGGTAAGCGCGTAAAGTATTCTAAAAAATTCAAAGCTCATGACGAGCTGAATGAAGCGAAAGCTGGCGATGTAGTACGTATTATGGAAACTCGTCCACTTTCAGCAACAAAACGCTTCCGTCTAGTAGAAGTTGTAGAAAAAGCAGTAATTATTTAATCTATGTTCGGAGTAAGCTAATTCCGAAGGGAGGTACCGTACATGATTCAACAAGAATCTCGTTTAAAAGTAGCCGACAACTCAGGTGCTCGTGAGGTTTTAACAATTAAAGTTCTTGGTGGTTCTGGTCGTAAAACTGCAAATATCGGTGATATCATCGTTGTTACAGTAAAACAAGCAACACCAGGAGGCGTTGTTAAAAAAGGAGACGTAGTGAAAGCTGTTGTCGTCCGTACAAAAAGCGGTGTACGTCGTGCTGATGGTTCTTACATTAAATTCGATGAGAATGCATGTGTAATTATCCGTGACGATAAGAGCCCGCGTGGAACACGTATCTTTGGACCAGTTGCTCGTGAACTACGTGACAGCAACTTTATGAAGATCGTTTCCTTAGCTCCAGAAGTTCTATAATTGATAAATATCGTAAAAGCCTTTCAAGGAGGTGCGAAGCTAATGCATGTTAAAAAAGGTGACAATGTCGTAGTCATCTCTGGTAAGGACAAAGGTAAACAAGGTACTATCCTAGAAGCATACCCAAAGAAAAATCGTGTGCTTGTTGAGGGAGTAAATATCGTGAAAAAGCACTCAAAGCCTTCTCAAGTTAATCCACAAGGTGGAATTATCAGCCGAGAAGCTGCTATTCACGTTTCTAATGTTATGCCGCTTGATCCGAAATCAGGTAAACCAACACGAGTTGGTTACAAGATTGAAAACGGCAAAAAAGTACGCGTAGCTAAAATATCAGGTGAAACTTTAGATAAATAAGTCATAAAAAGAAGGGAGGTAACTAACTAATGAGCCGCCTTAAAGAAAAATATCAAAACGAAATTTCTCCAGCATTAATGGGTAAATTTAATTATAAATCAGTAATGCAAGCACCAAAAATCGAAAAAATCGTTGTGAATATGGGTGTGGGTGACGCTGTTGCTAACTCAAAAGCACTAGATGTTGCTGTTGAAGAATTAGCACTTCTTGCTGGTCAAAAACCTGTAGTAACAAGAGCGAAAAAATCAATCGCAGGCTTCCGTTTACGTGAAGGTATGCCTATCGGAGCGAAAGTTACATTACGTGGAGAACGTATGTATGAATTCCTTGATAAGCTAGTTACTGTTTCTTTACCACGTGTACGTGACTTCCGTGGCGTGTCTAAGAAAGCATTTGATGGTCGTGGGAACTACACATTGGGTATTAAAGAACAATTAATCTTCCCTGAGATCGACTATGATAAAGTGAGCAAAGTACGTGGTATGGACATCGTTATCGTAACGACTGCTAATACAGACGAAGAAGCTCGTGAACTACTTACTCAAATTGGAATGCCGTTCCAAAAGTAATCTCTAAAAAAGGGAGGCTAAATCGTGGCTAAAAAATCTATGGTCGTAAAACAAAAACGCGGACCTAAGTTTAAAGTACAAGAATACACACGTTGCGAACGTTGCGGACGTCCACATTCTGTATACCGTAAATTTAAACTTTGCCGTATTTGTTTCCGCGAACTTGCATATAAAGGACAAATTCCTGGCGTGAAGAAAGCTAGCTGGTAAACCCCGAGTTTGGAAGGAGGTAAAATAAAATGGTCATGACAGATCCTATTGCAGATATGCTTACTCGCATCCGTAATGCGAACATGGTACGTCACGAGAAGTTAGAAATTCCAGCTTCTAAGATCAAAAAAGAAGTTGCTGAGATCTTAAAACGTGAAGGCTTCGTACGTGATGTTGAGTTTATCGAAGACAATAAACAAGGTATCATCCGTATCTTCTTAAAATACGGTGGAAATAATGAACGTGTAATCACTGGATTAAAACGTATTAGTAAACCTGGTTTACGTGTATACGCAAAAACTGGTGAAGTACCACGTGTTCTTAATGGATTAGGTATCGCAATTGTTTCAACTTCTCAAGGAGTTTTAACAGATAAAGAAGCTCGTGCTAAACAAGTAGGCGGAGAAGTATTAGCATACGTTTGGTAATACATTGTAATACGAATGGAGGTGCAATAAATGTCACGTATAGGTAAAAAACCTATTGAAATCCCTGCTGGTGTTACAGTTACAGTCAACGGTAGTGAAGTAACTGTAAAAGGACCTAAAGGTGAACTATCTAGATCTTTTAATGCTGATCTTACAATCACTCAAGAAGAGAATGCAGTTACAGTAACGCGTCCTTCTGATTCAAAAGAGCACCGTACTATTCACGGTACAACTCGTGCTGTGCTAGCAAACATGGTTGAAGGTGTATCTAAAGGATTTGAAAAATCACTTGAATTAATCGGGGTTGGTTATCGTGCTCAAAAGCAAGGTAACAAGCTTATCCTAAACGTAGGATATTCTCATCCTGTTGAATTTGAACCTGAACAAGGACTTGAAGTTGAAGTTCCTTCTAATACTAAAATTATCGTAAAAGGTATCAACAAAGAACGCGTTGGTGCTCTTGCAGCTGATATTCGTGATGTTCGTCCACCAGAACCTTATAAAGGTAAAGGTATTCGTTACGAAGGTGAATATGTGCGTCGTAAAGAAGGTAAAACAGGTAAATAATGCAGCATAAGTAAACGAAAGGAGTGACGTAAATGATTACGAAGGCTGATAAAAACGCTACTCGTCAGAAAAGACACGCACGTGTACGTGGGAAACTTTCTGGTACGGAAGCTCGTCCTCGTTTAAATGTGTTCCGTTCAAACAAACACATTTACGCACAATTAATTGACGATGTAAAAGGCGTAACACTAGCAAGTGCTTCAACTCTTGATAAAGAGATCGGTATGGAAGCTACTAGCAATGCTGAAGCAGCTCAAAAGGTTGGCGAACTTGTTGCAAAACGTGCTGTTGAAAAAGGTTATAAAGCAGTGGTATTTGACCGCGGTGGATACCTTTTCCATGGTCGTGTTAAAGCATTAGCTGAAGCTGCTCGTGAAAACGGCTTAGAATTTTAATCGATAAAGGAGGGACAAAATAGATGCGTCGTATTGATCCTAATAAATTAGAACTTGAAGAACGCGTAGTTACCGTTAACCGTGTAGCTAAAGTTGTAAAAGGTGGACGTCGTTTCCGCTTCACTGCACTTGTAGTTGTTGGTGACAAAAACGGTCACGTAGGATTTGGTACTGGTAAAGCTCAAGAGGTTCCAGATGCAATCCGCAAAGCTATCGAGGATGCTAAAAAGAACTTAATCACATTACCAATGGTCGGAACAACAATTCCTCACCTTGTTAATGGTCGTTTCGGTGCAGGTCATGTTTTATTAAAACCTGCTTCTGAAGGTACTGGTGTTATCGCTGGTGGACCAGTTCGTGCGGTACTTGAATTAGGTGGTATTCAGGATATTCTTTCTAAATCTCTAGGTACAAGTACACCAATTAACATGGTGCGTGCAACAATCGAAGGATTAAAGCAATTGAAACGTGCTGAGGACGTAGCTAAGTTACGTGGTAAATCAGTAGAAGAACTGTTAGGATAAGGGGGGGAATTCAAATGGCAAAATTAGAAATTACCCTTACTCGTAGCTTGATTGGTCGTCCTGAAGATCAACGCGTTACAGTTAACACTCTGGGTTTACGTAAAATGCATCAAACGGTTGTTCTTGAGGATAACCCTGCGATTCGTGGTATGATTACCAAAGTTGCTCATCTTGTTACTGTAAAAGAACAATAAAATAAATTCTCATAACAAGGAGGTGCCAACAATGAAACTTCATGAGTTAAAACCTGCTGAAGGTGCTCGTAAAGAACCTAAACGTAAAGGTCGCGGTATTGGATCTGGAAACGGTAAAACTGCTGGTAAAGGTCACAAAGGACAAAATGCTCGTTCTGGTGGTGGCGTACGTCTAGGATTTGAAGGTGGTCAAACACCATTATTCAGACGTTTACCAAAACGTGGATTTACAAATATTAACCGTAAAGATTATACAATTGTAAATCTTGATACGTTAAATCGTTTCGAAGACGGTACTGAAGTAACACCTGCTCTTTTAATCGAGACAGGTATTGTAAGTAAAGAACAAGCAGGAATTAAAATCCTTGCAAAAGGAAACATCGAGAAGAAGCTTACTGTTAAAGCTCATAAATTCTCTTCAACTGCTAAGGAAGCTATCGAAGCTGCCGGCGGTACTACAGAGGTGATTTGATGTTTCGTACGATCTCCAATTTTATGCGTGTGGGTGAAATAAGAAATAAAATTTTCTTTACCCTACTAATGCTAGTCGTCTATCGCATCGGTACATTTATCCCTGTACCGAATGTGAATGCCGATGTTTTCACGGCCCAGGAAGATTTAGGCGTTATTGGTTTGTTAAATACCTTTGGCGGTGGAGCTCTTCAAAACTTCTCAATCTTAGCTATGGGTATTATGCCGTATATTACGGCTTCTATCATTATTCAGTTACTTCAAATGGACGTTGTTCCGAAGTTTACTGAATGGTCTAAGCAAGGGGAAGCAGGTCGTCGTAAACTAGCTCAATTCACTCGTTACTTTACAATTATCCTTGGATTTATTCAGGCGTTGGGAATGTCTTATGGATTTAATAATATGTATAGTGGGTTAGTTGAGAATCCTAGTATTGGAACGTATTTGCTTATTGCAACTGTGTTAACCGCGGGTACGGCTTTTCTTTTGTGGTTAGGAGAGCTGATCACTTCTAAAGGTGTGGGCAATGGTATATCCATTATCATCTTTGCTGGGATTGTAGCGAGTTTCCCTACTATAATTAATCAAATATATGCTCAGCAGTTTGAAAACGTTGGGGATCAACTTTTCTTACGAATCGTAACCATGGTTCTTATAGCTTTAGCAGTATTAGCAATCGTAGTAGCTGTTATCTTTATTCAGCAAGCATTACGTAAAATTCCGATCCAATATGCGAAGCGCGCTGCGGTAGGTCGTACACAAACGGGTAGTCAATCTACTCATTTACCATTAAAGGTAAATGCTGCCGGTGTTATTCCGGTAATCTTTGCGATGGCATTTATCATTACTCCAACGACAATTGCCACATTCTTTGGTACCAATGATGTGACAACTTGGATTAAAAACACATTCGATTATACACATCCAATTGGTATGACAGTATATGTAGCTCTTATTATTGCCTTTTCCTATTTCTATGCCTTTATTCAGGTTAATCCTGAGCAAATGGCAGATAATTTGAAAAAGCAAGGCGGCTATGTACCGGGGATTCGACCTGGTAAAAGTACTCAAGATTATTTAACAAGTGTTCTATATCGTTTAACGTTTGTTGGCTCTATCTTTTTAGCAGTCATCGCCGTTTTGCCGGTATTTTTCATAAAGTTTGCGGATTTACCTCAATCTGCTCAGATTGGTGGAACAAGTCTTCTAATCGTTGTCGGGGTTGCCCTCGATACGATGAAGCAGCTTGAATCGCAATTAGTGAAACGTCATTATAAAGGTTTTATAAAGTAATGAGTCTTGGGAACGGCTTGTTCCCGAGTGCCCATTATAGAGTTTGAGGGGGAAAATAATTGAATCTAGTATTAATGGGGCTTCCGGGTGCCGGTAAAGGTACTCAAGCTGAAAAAATTGTAGAAAAATATAACATCCCTCATATCTCTACTGGAGATATGTTCCGAGCAGCTATCAAAGATGGAACAGAATTAGGTATGCAAGCAAAATCATTCATGGATCAAGGTGCGCTTGTACCAGATGAAGTTACAATCGGAATTGTCCGTGAACGATTAAGTAAAGATGATTGCCAGAAAGGTTTCTTACTTGACGGTTTTCCACGTACAGTGGCACAAGCTGAAGCATTAGAAACGATTCTTTCTGATTTAGATCGTCAAATAAATTATGTTATTAATGTTGACGTCGATAAAGATATTTTGATGGGCAGATTGACAGGTCGCCGTATTTGTAAATCATGTGGTGCGACGTATCACCTCGTCTTTAATCCTCCGACAAAAGAAGACACATGTAATCGTTGTGGCGGAGAGCTTTATCAACGTGCTGATGATAATGAAGAAACAGTTCAAAATCGCTTAGACGTGAATTTGAAACAAACGCAACCACTTCTTGATTTCTACGAAGAAAAAGGGTATTTGCAAAACATTAACGGTCAGCAGGATATTAATAAAGTGTTTGAAGATGTTGACGCGCTTCTTTCTGGATTATTTAACTAATCCTAGAAAAGAGATGAAATTGCAGCTTTATTGAATAAAGATAATGCATTTCTTTTCTATAAAAGGTATAATGGATGTCGCGGTAGTTTATACATCACTTCGACACATACTAGTCTTCGATCATCCAAAAACAAAATTGATGAAGAAACGCAGCGACTCTATAGGTTTTAAAAAGAGTCATCATATAGAGGGTTGAAAGAAGCAAGACATGCGTGCGTCTTTCAAAGATCTCCCATGAATTTCAAACCTATGTCGAGGCTAACTATTTCTCTAGCAGTAGAGAGTATGTCAGTCACGGAATCGGTCAAGACTTACATGAGGACCCATAAGTTCCTCATTCGGTCCAGCTGAAAAGGTCCTCTGTTAAAACCTGGGTTGGTAAACGCTGTTGTTTATAAGTGAATACTATATGCAGATTTGTAACGTCATAGAGGATAATTGGACTGTAGTAACGGCTGACGGAAAGATGTGTACTCGAGGAGTTCACGCATAGAGAAGGGAGAATTTTTTAATGGCGAAAGACGATGTAATTGAAGTAGAAGGCACAGTCCTAGAGACCTTGCCCAATGCAATGTTTAAGGTAGAATTAGAAAATGGTCATACTGTTTTAGCTCATGTATCCGGTAAAATTCGTATGCACTTTATTCGTATTTTGCCTGGAGATAAAGTAACGGTTGAGCTTTCCCCGTATGATCTAACTCGCGGCAGAATCACATACCGATTTAAATAAATCTGGTTGCGCTCCGATCTGTATAAGGAGGTTAGATAGCAATGAAAGTTAGACCATCAGTCAAACCAATCTGTGAGAAATGTAAAGTTATCCGCAGAAAAGGTAAAGTTATGGTTATTTGCGAAAACCCTAAACATAAACAAAAACAAGGCTAATTAAGAAGGAGGTGCGCTAATATATGGCACGTATTGCTGGAGTAGATATTCCACGTGACAAACGTATTGTTATTTCATTAACATATATTTATGGTATTGGTAAACAAACAGCGATTAAAGTTCTTGCAGAAGCTGGTATTTCTGAAGATACTCGCGTTCGTGATTTAACAGAAGACGAATTAAATAAAATTCGTGATATCATTGACAAATTAAAAGTTGAAGGTGACCTTCGTCGTGAAGTATCCCTTAACATTAAACGTCTAATGGAAATTGGATCTTACCGCGGTCTACGTCACCGTCGTGGTCTTCCTGTTCGTGGACAAAACACTAAAAATAATGCTCGTACACGTAAAGGACCTCGTCGTACAGTAGCTAACAAGAAAAAATAATTAGTAAAGGAGGTCTTTCTTCATGGCACGTAAAACAAATACACGTAAACGTCGTGTGAAAAAGAATATAGAAACTGGTATTGCACATATTCGCTCTACTTTCAATAACACAATTGTTACGATCACTGATGCTCATGGTAATGCTATTTCTTGGTCAAGTGCAGGAGCTCTAGGATTCCGTGGTTCACGTAAATCTACTCCATTCGCTGCACAAATGGCTGCTGAAACAGCTGCAAAAACATCAATTGAGCATGGAATGAAAACTCTTGAAGTTACAGTTAAAGGACCTGGTGCTGGACGTGAAGCTGCTATTCGTGCACTTCAAGCTGCAGGACTAGAAGTAACTGCAATTAAAGATGTAACTCCAGTTCCACATAACGGATGCCGTCCGCCAAAACGTCGCCGTGTTTAATTTTCTGTATAGATTTAGTATCTCTGGTTATAATGGGATATAATACTAAGTTTGCGTTCTTACAGAATAATTAATTTTCAGTTGTTGCGCACAGCGGGAACGTATACATGGGGAATTTCGGTTATAGTAAGTAATCTACTAGCCGGGGTTTTGACGTTTTGAAGGAGGGTTTATTAATGATCGAAATAGAAAAACCAAAAATCGAAACGGTTGAAATCAACGACGATTCCAAATACGGTAAATTCGTCGTAGAGCCACTAGAGCGCGGGTATGGTACAACTTTGGGTAACTCCTTACGTCGTATTCTATTATCCTCACTCCCAGGTGCTGCTGTCACAGCTATACAAATTGATGGAGTGCTGCATGAGTTCTCAACAATCGAAGGCGTCGTAGAGGATGTAACATCTATCATTCTAAATGTGAAAAAGCTTGCTCTAAAGATTTACTCCGATGAAGAAAAGACGCTTGAAATTGATATTCAAGGTGAAGGTGTTATCACAGCTGCTGATATTACTCATGACAGTGATGTAGAAATTCTTAATCCAGATTTATATATTGCTACAATTGGGAAAAATGGTCATATGCGCATGCGCCTAACAGCAAAACGTGGTCGTGGTTATACTCCTGCTGTTCAAAATAAGAGAGAAGATCAACCAATTGGTGTGATTCCAATTGATTCAATCTATACTCCTGTATCTCGTGTTTCTTATCAAGTTGAAAATACCCGTGTAGGTCAATTAGCGAACTTTGATAAATTAACATTTGATGTTTGGACAGATGGAAGTACAGGTCCTCAAGAAGCTGTTGCCCTTGGAGCAAAGATTTTAACAGAGCATTTGAATATCTTTGTTGGTTTGACAGATGAAGCACAAAATGCTGAAATCATGGTTGAAAAAGAAGAAGATCAAAAAGAAAAAGTTCTAGAGATGACGATTGAAGAATTAGATCTTTCTGTTCGTTCTTATAACTGTTTAAAACGTGCTGGAATCAATACCGTTCAAGAGCTTGCTCATAAAACGGAAGAAGATATGATGAAGGTTCGTAATCTAGGCCGTAAATCACTTGAAGAAGTGAAAGCGAAACTAGAAGAATTAGGGTTAGGTCTTCGTAAAGACGACTAAAACCTGTGAAACATGACATAATATAGAATTTCAACAAAGGAGGGAATCTCTAATGGGTTACAGAAAGTTAGGACGCACTAGCTCACAACGTAAAGCATTACTTCGCGATTTAGCAACTGATCTTATCATCCATGAGCGCATTGAAACTACAGAAGCACGTGCAAAAGAATTACGTTCTGTTGTAGAAAAAATGATCACTCTTGGTAAACGTGGTGACTTGCATGCACGTCGTCAAGCTTCATCATTCATTCGTAATGAAGTAGCTGATGCTGAAAAAGGACAAGACGCTGTTCAAAAACTATTCAGCGATATCGCACCACGTTATGAAGAACGTCAAGGCGGATATACTCGCATTATGAAAATTGGTCCACGCCGTGGTGACGGTGCACCAGTCGTGGTTATTGAATTAGTTTAATAACTTCCGATGAAAAAGGGCAGGACAGATGAACACACTCACTTGTTCTTTGCCCTTTTTCTGTATACATCAAGTATTGGTAATTTTCTACTAGTACTGATGTCTAGCTGCAGCGCATAGCCCCTCGAGTCGTTTCGGTCCAGCCGATGAAGTCAAAGAACGACTTCACCTTCTGGCCCTCCAACGCTTGTCGGGGCTGAACAATGCGCTTCCGCTTTTCTTAGAATTACGCATTGAGTGTTACGATGGCTGGTAGGCCTAGAAGTTTGTAGGAACCTTCTCGTCTAGCTCAAGCACCCCTTCCCGCTTTTAGTTAATGAAAGCGTTCATAAGATAAGTCTGTTTGTCGAAACAGATTGTAAGATTCAGCTGCTCTTAATTTACCGAAAATTCTTTCGGTGGAAGGGGTGCAGCGTTTTTTTGTATCTAAAAATAATTGAGTAATAAGGTAAGGATGCCCTGTTAAGCTAGGTTTTGAGAAGTGTTAGTATTTGGAGGGTCACATGAGGAAGAAGCTGGTTTCTTTAGAGAATATTCAATATAAATATGAGGGTCAAACGGATTTTGCCTTAAACGATGTCTCCTTTGATATATATGAAAATGAGTGGTTGGCAATAGTGGGGCATAATGGCTCTGGGAAATCTACATTAGCAAAACTTTTAAATGGCCTTCAGTTTGCAAAGGCTGGCACGATTACTGTGAATGGAAACGTGCTATCAGAAGAAACGGTTTGGGATGTTCGACGTCAAATTGGAATGGTTTTTCAAAATCCAGACAATCAATTTGTTGGTACAACAGTTCAGGATGATGTGGCTTTTGGTTTAGAAAATGCCGGTGTTCCTCAGGATGTTATGGTGGAGCGTGTGCAAAGCGCGTTATCAAAGGTGAAAATGAGTCAATTTCTCGACCAAGAGCCGCACCATCTATCCGGAGGGCAAAAGCAAAGAGTTGCGATTGCTGGTGTATTAGCTTTGCAACCAGATATCATTATTTTAGATGAAGCGACATCAATGCTTGACCCCAGAGGTCGTGAGGAAGTACTCGATACGGTGAGGGAATTGATGAAAGAGCAGGAACTCACAGTTATCTCCATTACACATGATTTAGAGGAGGCTGCCAAAGCGGATCGGATGATTGTTATGAATCGAGGGAAAGTATATCGTGAGGGTTCACCTCGTGAAATATTTGAAATGGAAAAAGAATTAATTGAGCTTGGCCTTGATATTCCGTTTTCCATCAAATTAAGCAAGGAACTACAACACATCGGTGTGGACATAGAAAAAGGGCATTTAACAGAGGAAGAGTTGGTGGAAGATTTATGCAAATTAAATTTGAAGATGTAGAATATCGCTATCAAGCGAATACTCCGTTTGAGCATCTGGCCCTTCATGACGTTAATCTTTCAATCGATTCAGGTACGTATACGGCTATTATTGGTCATACGGGATCGGGTAAGTCAACGCTTCTACAACATTTAAATGCTTTGTTAAAGCCGACAAAAGGGAGAATAATCATCGGTGATCGAACGATAGAATCAGGGCGTAAAGAGAAAGATTTACGTTCCATTCGCAAAAAAGTGGGGATTGTCTTTCAATTTCCTGAACATCAGTTATTTGATGAAACGGTTGAGAAAGATATTTGTTTTGGACCGATGAATTTCGGAGTATCAGAAGCGAATGCGAAACTGCTTGCACGGGAAGCAATTCAACAGGTAGGCTTATCAGAGGAAATCTTGGCAAAGTCGCCCTTTGATCTATCAGGGGGACAAATGAGACGTGTGGCTATTGCGGGAGTGCTTGCAATGGAACCAGATGTACTTGTCCTTGATGAGCCAATAGCCGGTCTTGATCCACGAGGGCGTAATGAAATTATGGACATGTTTTATCAGTTACACAAAAGTCGCGGTATATCCATGATTTTAGTGACACATAGTATGGAAGATGCCGCTAAGTATGCGAATGAAATTGTGATTATGCATCAAGGTACAGTCTTTAAAAAAGGAACACCACAAGAAATTTTTTCAGATCCTGACCAATTAATTGAATTAGGCTTAGATGTACCCGACACTGTTCGTTTTCAATTAAAGCTGCAAAAAGAGATGGGTGTACGGTTTGATAAGCCATGTCTAAATATTAAGGATTTGGCTGTGGAAATTGATAAAGTGATGAAACGGGGACGGAACTAATGCTAGAAAAAATGATTTTCGGGCGTTATGTTCCGACGAATTCGGTCATGCATAAAATGGACCCGCGTGCAAAGCTATTACTTGTCTTTTTCTTTGTGTGTGTTGTTTTTTTGGCCAATAATTTTTGGACATACGCCGTGCTTGCTTTTTTTACAATTGGAATCATTGCTCTTTCAAACATACCATTTCGCTTTTTGATTGGTGGATTGAAGCCGGTTTTTTTATTAATTATCTTTACGTTCGTTCTTCATATTTTGTTTACAAAGGAAGGCGTATTACTCTATAAATTAGGATGGTTAGAAATTTATAAGGGTGGTTTGATTCAAGGATTATATATTTCTCTAAGATTCACACTCTTAATTTTGATTACGTCCCTATTAACATTAACCACTACACCGATTTCGATTACGGATGGAATGGAAGAGCTGTTACATCCATTGAAAAAGTGGAAGGTTCCTGTCCATGAATTAGCATTAATGATGTCGATTTCGCTTCGTTTTATTCCAACCTTAATGGAAGAGACGGATAAAATTATGAAAGCACAAATGGCTAGAGGGATTGACTTTTCCACAGGTCCATTAAAAGAGCGAATTAAAGCGGTGGTTCCGCTATTGGTACCACTGTTTGTGAGTGCATTTAAGCGAGCAGAGGAGCTTGCGATTGCGATGGAAGCTCGTGGGTATCAAGGTGGAGAAGGCCGGACAAAATATCGTCAGCTAAGCTGGGGTGTTGCAGATAGTATGTTGATGGTGGCACTTGTTATTTTGACTGGCTTATTAGTTCTATTACGTTCATAAGAGGTAAAAAGAATGCCTAGATATAAATGTATTATAGCGTATGATGGCACAGCATTTGCAGGTTATCAGGTACAGCCAGAGAAGCGAACTGTTCAGAGTGAATTAGAGGCAGCCTTAGGGAAAATGCATAAAGGTGAAAAGGTGAAAGTAACGGCTTCTGGGCGAACAGATGCAGGCGTCCATGCAAAGGGGCAAGCGATTCATTTTAACTCGCCTAATGTATTTCCAGCAGAAAACTGGCAGAAGGCTTTAAATGCGCTTCTACCGAGTGATATCGTCATATTGGATGTAAAGCAAGTCTCAGATACGTTTCATGCACGATTTGACCCTGTTGGTAAGGAATATCGTTATGTAATTACACGGGTCCCATGGAGAGATCCATTTAAACGAAATTATGCCTATCATTATCCATATCCATTAGATGTAGAAGCTATGCGTGAGGCTGTTTCTTATTTAGTCGGGACGCATGATTTCACTAGCTTTTGTGCGACAAATACAAATGTGGTGGATAAAGTCCGTACCATTCATAAGATAGAATTGGTTGAAGACGGGGCTTCACTTATGTTTCGCTTTGTAGGTACAGGTTTTTTATATAATATGGTGCGGATATTGGTAGGGACGTTACTGGAGGTCGGCAGTGGTAAAAGAAAGTCTTGTGATATGCAACATATACTAGCAAAGCAAGATCGCCAGGCTGCTGGAAAGACAGCTCCAGGGCATGGTTTATATTTATGGGAAGTGTATTATCCAGAATGACATGAAAGTATCATACATCGCTAAACGGGAACCTTTTGCTTTTCTAAATAAATTTTTTTGTTAATTTTTATGAGTTTTTTCAGAAATGGCTTTATATAGGGCATTTAATTATTATCAAGACAACTAGCCCTGGTGTAACATTCGCTTGACAATGAAGCAGGCAGCGTTTAATATAATATGGTATGTATTTTTAATCCCACGATAAGCCCCGGAAGTTTATTGTGATGAAGATAAATATTAAAAAATTTAACTGTTTTTATAGGAGGATAACCATGCGTACGACATTTATGGCGAAAGCTAGCGAAGTGGAACGTAAATGGTATGTGATTGATGCAGAAGGTAAAACTTTAGGTCGTCTATCTACAGAAGTTGCATCCATTCTACGTGGAAAACACAAACCAACATTTACACCAAACGTTGATACTGGTGATCATGTAATTTTACTTAATGTAGAAAAAATTCACTTGACTGGTAAAAAATTAACTGACAAAATTTATTACCGTCATACTATGCACCCAGGCGGTCTTAAAACAAGAACTGCTCTTGAGATGCGTACAAACTACCCAGTGAGAATGCTTGAACTAGCTATCAAAGGTATGCTTCCAAAGAATTCTCTTGGACGTCAACAATTCAAAAAATTACACGTATATGCAGGTAGCGAGCATCCACATGCTGCTCAACAACCTGAAGTATACGAATTACGCGGATAATTATTAAGGAGGTTACTATCTTGGCACAAGTTCAATATTATGGAACTGGTCGTCGTAAGAGCTCAGTTGCTCGTGTACGTTTAGTACCAGGCGAAGGTCGCATCGTAATTAACGGTCGTGACATTAACGAATATATCCCATTTGCAGCATTACGTTTAGTTGTAAACCAACCACTAGTTGCTACTGAAACTACAGGAAGCTATGACATTCTTGTTAACGTTGATGGTGGAGGTTACACTGGTCAAGCTGGAGCAATCCGTCACGGTATCGCTCGTGCATTGCTTCAAGTAGATCCAGAATACCGTTCAGCTCTTAAATCTGCTGGATTATTAACTCGTGACCCACGTATGAAAGAACGTAAAAAATACGGTCTTAAAGGTGCTCGTCGTGCACCTCAGTTCTCAAAACGTTAATTATTGGCGTTTCAAAGGCTCTCAACCAATTTGGTTGGGGGTCTTTTTTTATGCCTGAAAAATACTTTTGACCACAACTCATGATTCAATATACCTTTGAAATTTTTGTGCGGCTTGCTCTTTTAGTGTATCTGTTATGTGTGTATAGATGTTCAGCGTCAAATGAAGCAACATTTTATGTTACGTTCAACGTGAAATAGGCTCTTAATTCAGTAACAGCAACCTATATGAATCATAATTTGTTGAAGAGAGCACACGTAGTATCTGTTGGTTTCATACACACAAACCACAAATTATCTTCGTTCAGCTTTCTTTTCAGGTGGTTAACCTGATTCTTAAATATAAAGAGGAGGGAAAAAATGCAGTATTTTCAAAATGAACTACAAATGTTGGGAATGGATAATTACCAAGTTGGTGAGTTAATTCCTATAGATTATCAGATCCAAGATCAGCGTCAGTTTGGTGGTATGATGTGTGGTGGTATGATGTGTGGTGGTATGATGTGTGGTGGTATGCGTTGTGGTGGTATGCGTTGTGGCGGTATGCGTTGTGGCGGTATGATGTGTGGTGGTATGCGTTGTGGCGGTATGATGTGCGGAGGTTTTCGTTGTGGTGGTTTTAGCTGTTGGGGAGGTTGGTGATGGTAGTTCTTCAAAAAAATTTGGTTATTTTGTGAAAGGAAAGTGCCCCTGTATTGTCGCAGGGGCACTTCTTTTTTGGTTAATCATTATTGTACCGTCTTCTAAGTACTCTATGAGTTAAAACGATGAAACCTTGATATTTCAATAAAAATAACAAGGATAAAATCATATGTGAGGTGCTCGTCGTGCACAATAATTCTCAAAATGTTAATTATTGGTGTTATGAGGATCTTAACCGATTTGGTTGGGGTCTTTTTTATACCTAAAAATGCTTTTGGCCACATGTGACCACGAATCATGGTTCGGTATACCTTTGAAATTTTTGTGCGATTTGCTCTTTTAGCGTATCTATTACGTGTGTATACATGTTCATCGTCAAATGAAGCAACATTCTATGTTGCTTTCAACGTGAAATAGGCTTTTAACTTAGCAACAATAACCTAGAAGAATCATAATTTGTTGAAGAGAGCAGACGAGATATATACAAAAAATCACCTTCGTTTGGCTTTCTTTTTCAGGTATGTAACCTGATTATTAAATATAATGGGGAGGAAAACATGCAAAACTTTCAAAATGAACTACAAATGTTGGAAATGGGTAATTATCAAGCTGGTGAGTTAATTCCTATAGATTATCAGAGTCAAGATTTGCTTCAGTTTGACGATGCGCGTCGTTGTGGAGGCTTTGGCCGTTGTGGAGGCTTTGGCCGTTGTGGAGGCTTTGGTCGTTGTGGAGGCTTTGGTCGTTGTGGCGGTTTTGGTGGTTTTGGCCTTGGTCTTGGTCTTGGCCTTCTTAGCTGCTTTGGCTGTGCTGGCTGTGCTGGTTGTGCTGGCTGTTTTAGCTGTTCTAACTGTTGGGGAACAACTTGGTGGATATAATTCTTCAAAAAAACTTGGTGATTTTATGATAATGAAGTGTCCCTGCATTAGGGGGCACTTCTTTTTTAAGAGATAAGAAAGTATAAATCTTTGACGCGTACTGGTGTCTAGCTCCACCGGCTAGCTCGCTGTGAAAAAGATAAAAGCCCCTAAAAGGCAAAGAACGCCTTTTGAGGCTTTTCCTATTTTCTTCGCGAGCTGACCAAGCCGGTTCCGCTTTTCTTATTTAATCATAATGGACAAATAAAAGCACATAAACTGATAGTGAATAATTAGGAACGATTAGAATGAAGGAGGGGTTGAATGACGAAATTGAACTCATACTCACGTCTCAAGGTAAAAAGGGATACATTTTATCTACCGGATCCAGAAGGTGGTGTGTATTTTAGAAATAACGTAAGCTCATTCCGTATGGAAGGCGGTACAATCTATCAGTGGATTGAAAAATTGATACCGATGTTCAACGGGGAGCAAACATTGGGAGAGTTGACAGAGGGATTAACGCCCTTGTATCGGAACAGGGTATATGAGATTGGAGAAGCGTTGTACAAGAATGGCTTTGTTCGAGATATAGGCCAAGATAGTCCACATCGATTAAAAGCAATCGTTCTCGAAAAGTATGCTTCACAAATTGAATTTATCGAGAACTTTGTTGATTCTGGTGCGTACCGTTTTCAAGAATACCGTCAGGCTAAAGTTCTGGCTATCGGATCTGGCCCCTTTATGGTTTCGTTGGTATCTGCATTAATCGAATCGGGACTTCCTAAATTTCATGTAATGGTAACCAATTCGATATCTACAAATCGGCTGCGAATTAATGAGCTGGTGAAGAATGCCAACAAGGATGACTCTGAGGTAGAGGTAAAGGAGGTACCATTTGAAAAAGGGGAGGACAAAAATTTTTGGCAAGAAGCTGTGCAGCCATATGATTGGATATTATATGTCTCCCACGATGAAAATATAAAAGAACTTAGGGATCTAAATCAGGTTTGCAAAGAGGAGAAGAAGGCATTTCTACCTGCCTTATGTTTAGACAAAGTGGGGCTTGCGGGTCCATTGGTTCATCCGGAATCAGAGGGATGCTGGGAGTCCGCCTGGCGTCGTATCCATCAATCTACATTGCAAGAAGATCGGCAGCTACAAACATACTCTTCCACAGCGGGATCGATTCTGGCGAATATTACTGTATTCGAATTTTTCAAGAAGGCTACAGGAATTGCAGGTTCAAATCAGAGTAATCAAATTTACCTGCTTGATCTTGAAACGCTGAAAGGAGACTGGATTTCATTCATCACACATCCATTGGTTAAGAATAAAAGTGTTTCTCCTAGACTGGTTGAAGATCTTGATGTAATGCTCGAGCAAGAACGGAGTAAAAAGGAACCATCGAGTAACCTTTTGGAATATTTCAGTTTATTAACTTCAGAAGAAACAGGGATTTTCCATACCTGGGAGGAACGAGACTTGAAACAGCTTCCTCTTTCGCAGTGCTATGTTCAAGCAGTAAATCCAATGTCAGAGGGGCCGGCAGACCTCCTGCCAGAGGTGGTCTGTTCGGGTTTTACACATGAGGAGGCAAAAAGGGAAGCCGGACTGACTGGTATTGAGATGTATGTGTCAGAAATGGTCAAGGGATTCAGAAATCAGAAAGATAAAGCTGATGTGAACATATCAGGAGGATTTATCGGCATTGGTGCAGGGGAAACAATCGAAGAGGCTGTTTGTCGTGGCCTGCAAGCTAATTTAGAGGAGGAATTGAGAAACAGAACAGATCGATCAACGGAATAAGATTTTTCGCGTACAACTTGGAAAAATAGAAGATGATCGATGCAGATTTTATTTAAATGCCCTGACTACCTTAAGTGGTGCACCGACAATCGGTTTGGAAAATGAAATACTAGGCTTTCCCGTGGTATGGGTAAGGTCGCAGGGCCGCCAGTACACTAGTACGGGTTTAAATACAACGTTGGCCTTACGGAGTGCATTGCAACAAGCGCTTGTGGATACTCAAAATCAGGTGAATTCAACAGATAGGAAAGCGGAGTCAGTCTTTTTTCTGAAAGAAAAGGAAGTTAAAATCGAAATCCCTTCTTGTGAAGAAATAACACAATTGGAACTATTACAATCCTCCGTTCAGATCCTGAACGGAAACAGCAAAAGGCTCTTCGTTTATGATCTTGCGTTCGAACCTTTTTTAAAACAGGAACTGGCAGGGGTGTTTGGTGTGCAGGTACGAGAGGAGGAATCCTAATGGCTGCCCATATTCTAATTGACGGACAGGGTTTATTAGCGGATTTTGTCTATGATCAATTGTCCGGCAACTATCTCATAAAGCGTCAAAGCATATTGGAAGAGGTTCCTGAAGAAACAGAATTAGCTCTGGTGCTGCACGATGCCTGGCATCCATCGGTTCATCAAAAAGCGGAAGAAAGATTCAGGGCCACAGGTATCCCATGGCTTCGAGGTTTCGTTTCGTTTGGGGAGGGAATCATTGGTCCATTAGTACACCCCGATAAGCCGGGATGTTCTCGCTGTGCTGACATACGGCGCATTATAGCTGGATCCGATCGCCAAGAAATGTGGGAGTTTCAGATGAGAATGGCATCAGGAGAAGGTGTACTGCGAGATGCATGGGCATCACGAACGGGACTATCGCAAATGGCAACTTTAATATGTAAAGAAGTGCAGAGGGTTCTTCAAGGGGAACCGAGCAACTTAGAAGAAAGAGTGTTCATTACTAACTTGAGAACGTTAACGAACTCTAGCCACTTTTTCTTGCCTGATCCATTGTGCCCGATGTGCAGTTCATTACCTGATGACACATCGGAATTAGCTCAAATTAGGTTAGAATCTAGTCCTAAAATGAATGGTGATGGTTATCGCTGCCGTTCGATGGACGAATTAAAAACAGTGCTTGTCAAAGATTATCTCGATTATCGTACTGGAGTCATGAATGGGAAAATGCAGGATTTTACGCTGCCATTTGCTGATGTTTTAGTGAACATGCCACTGTTTGGAGCGGATGAGGGAGTAGCAGGAAGGTCTAATTCTTATGAAATGAGTGAGTTAACGGCAATTTTGGAAGGTTTGGAGCGATATTGCGGGATCACGCCTCGAGGCAAAAGAAAGGTAGTTCGTGATAGTTATCATAATTTAGAGAATAAAGCACTAAATCCTACAAGAGTAGGTTTACATGAAAAGGATCAATATGAAAAGCTTGATTTTCCGTTTAAACCGTTTAAACCTGATGACCCAATGAATTGGGTATGGGGCTATTCGTTCTTACAAGAACGTCCTATTCTGATTCCGGAGCTACTCGCCTATTACAGTTTGGGCTATGAGGAGGGCTTTGTTTATGAAACATCCAATGGATGTGCATTAGGGGGGAGTTTAGAGGAAGCTATTTTCCATGCCATCATGGAGGTCGTCGAACGAGATTCATTTTTGCTAACCTGGTATGCTAGGCTCTCCCTTCCGCGTCTTGATCTTAGTTCTGCTAACGATAAAGAATTACAGCTGATGGTCGACCGTATACGTGAGGTGGCGGGATATGACCTTCATTTTTACAATTCGACGATGGAACATGAGATTCCAAGCGTTTGGGCAGTGGCAAAAAACAGAAGATCCAAGGGTGTAAATCTCATTTGTGCAGCCGGAGCTAACCCTGATCCAGTAAGGGCTGTAAAAAGCGCGATTTACGAGCTTGCAGGAATGATGTTTAGGCATGACGAAAAATTGGAGGAAAACCGGCAGAAATATGAAGGGATGCTACAAGATCCGTTCGCAGTGCGCACGATGGAGGACCATGGCATGCTGTACGGTCTGCGAGAAGCAGAGGAGCGACTGAATTTTTTATTGGATGATCGTCGTCCGTTACGTACGTTTGCTGAGGAATTCAAGCAGCCGCCGGCAAATACTGATTTAAAGGATGATCTTCAGGATATTCTTAATAGATTTCGTCGGTTAAACCTCGAAGTCATTGTAGTTGACCAAACAACACCTATAACCAAACGGAACGGATTATTCTGTGTAAAGGTATTGATTCCTGGAATGTTACCAATGACATTTGGGCATCACCTTACCCGTGTGAAAGGGCTAGAGAGGGTACTCAGGGTACCAATGCAACTAGGATTTACGAAGATGCCGTTATCGTTTGAACAGCTTAATCCATATCCCCATCCGTTCCCATAATGGAAGAGTAGGAGGCTTAATATTGGAGCTAGAAACATTTCTACACCATCTACATTTTGACACGGATAAAATCTTTCCACCGGATTGGCAGGTCGATTGGGAAAACGCACCACTTCCTTATAAATTGTACCGTGGCTTACCAGAGATTCCTCTTACCGCAGATGTACCTTTAGTACTCAAGAGAAGAGAAGCTGATCTAAAACCTAGCCTGGTGGAGCTTGGTCATTTCTTATGGTATATATACGGCCTTACTCAATACTCTCAATCCGCTTTAAATGAGGAACCCAAGGGAAAAGCTGTGAGCTTTGCCCAGTCAGTACGGAGATTTGTTCCTTCTGGAGGAGCGCTGTATCCTAATGAACTATATGTGTATGTAAAGCTAGAGGACACTCCAACGGGAATTTACCATTACGATGTTGCACATCACCGTCTCATTTTGGTACGAGAAGGTAATTACGATCTGCTACTTATCCAGAAGCCTGGAGAATGGCCATCATATTTCTGACTGTTTTTGCACTGTTTTTATCTCAACAGTTTTTTGGAAAAATTTCTATAAATACAATAATTTTTCCTACAGGCTCCAAGGGTTAGATGCAGGGGTGTTAATTGGGCAATCGTTAGAAGTGGCCAATCAGATGGGGTTCTTTCACGGGTATGCTACCAATTTCTTGACCGGTCTATCAATCATTTGCTTGGGCTATCGGAACAGGATGAAAGTGTATATGCGGTTATCCCGTTATCTGTTCATTCATCTATCAATTGTGTTGACAATGATCATAATAGAGAAGAAATTGTTTCTGCTACTGAATTGTGTCAGGAAGTGCCATTGTTGAGGCATGTTTCTTATAACCGTTCAAAGAGAGTCATGGATTATCCTAGCTTGAGAAAAATGAATGAAGCATCAATGTTTGAAACAACGCAGTCATTTGTAAAGATAGAGAAAAATAATAGTGTGAAACATTTCTTAGGTACGGAGATGATTTTGCTGCCATTTACGGAGTGCTTTTCGTACGATCTGGCATCCGTTTGCAGGAAGCGGTATTCTCCTGATATCGATTTTATGATGGAAAAGGTAAGTCAAACACAACTAGCCACTTTGTTAAAAGAGATATTTTCCTTCTCGTATCAGAATGACCTTGATGACACAAATGGGAATATTGAGACTCGTGTTTCTTTGTATGGCAGTTTTTATAATGTGGAGGGAGTTCCAGATGGTGCCTATTCTTATGACAATAGAGCTCATGCGCTTCGGAGAATAACCGAGGGGGATCACCGACAGTTTTTGCAAGTTGGGTTAACCATGCCCAATGTGAATCTGTATCAAGTTCCGCTCTGTATGCATGTCGTTGGAGACAAGGATCACCTTAAAGAGAAATTGGGGTATAGAGGATATCGCATTCAACAGATGGAAGCGGGTATTCTTGTGCAACGACTGCTCTTGATGTCGTGTGCCTTAGGGATGGGGGGCCATCCACTGCTAGGATTCGATGTCAACCAATGTGACGGACTTTACAGGATCGATTCGAAAGGAAAAACTAGCTTAATCCAAATCCCAGTGGGCCCATACCGTCCCCGCGCCTGGTTAAAAGGGGGTTTGCTTAGCTAGTAGAGACAAGAGTATGGTCTGTTTTTGATGTATGAGGATCATACTCACCATCCCTACGTCGCTAAACGGGCACCTTCCGCTTTTCTTATAATTTGCCATAAATATCAGAGAATGAGTAAGGTAGGATGGAGAAAACTATGCGTATCCCAAGAAGTTGTTCGGGAAATGGGAGATTGTCCCGGGGGGTGAGTAAATGGATACCATTGTTAACCTGCAGGATCGACAGCGGGAGAAGCAAATAAAGTATGAACGGAAAATGCTTCGCGAGCTGTCGCTTGAAAATATGAAAGCGCGATTTCAGAAATATTTTGGAAGTGGCTTTATTGATATCGTCGAGGATGGATGTATTGATGTAGCAATAGAAGCCTTTTTATTAGGGGCAAATTATAGTAAGTTTGGCTATTATGGTGAGTCAAAGGAGAATGTAAAGATACGTTGCCTTCATGAAGAGAAGCATCTAATTGATACTCTGTTTAATTTTATCCTCTATTGGGGGAAAATTGGATTGAGTGACTCCTATCAAGAAGGCCTGTATCATAGCTGTGAGAGGTATGTAGATGCTTGGTGGGAGGATGGTTTTAGCACTGGAGAAAAACGATATAAAATGAGGCTGCATTAGTGATAATTTGTTCTAATTCCGCAGTTTGTCCCATATTTTTTAAAAGATAAGAAAGTGTAAGTTACGCTTTTCTTATGTATATAGGGATTGTGGAAGGAGAGCAAATGACTAGAAAAATAAAATACTTTGGTTTTGCGCTAGGCTTAGTCGCTCTTTTTTTAATCGTTACGTTCAAATTTGTGGAAGATGATTCGTGGAACGCCTGGAATTTGCCGCTATCAGGAAAAATCATCGTCTTAGATGCAGGGCATGGAGGGGTGGATGGTGGAGCAAATATTGAGGGCGTCATGGAAAAAGATATTGCATTGAATGTGACATTAAAGCTTCGAGATTATTTGCAGGAGCAAGGTGCTTTAGTCATTTTGACAAGAAAAGATGATTCAGATGTAGCAAATGAAGGTACAAAGGGTGTCCGTAATCGGAAACAGGAGGATTTACGAAATAGGGTGGAATTGATTAATGCTTCAGAAGCTGATTTGTTTTTAAGTATTCACTTAAATGCCTTTCCTTCTTCAAGTTCAAAAGGGGCACAAACCTTTTACACGACTCGATATGAGGAAAATGAGCAGGTGGCAAAATTTATTCAGGCAGAAATTATTCGAAATTTAGAGAACACGTCGCGAGAATCGCGCTTGATTCAACGAGTATATGTAATGGACCAAGCAAAAAAGCCTGGTGCACTCGTTGAAATCGGTTTTTTATCAAATCCTGAGGAGAGAGAGCGCTTAGCAAAGGATTCTTATCAAGAAAAAATTGCTGCCTCTATTTATAAAGGTGTATTGCGTTATTTGACTGAGGAAAAAATGCCAGAAAAAGAATAGGTTGTATGGAGCCTTATGCGTATGTAAGGCTCTTTTCGCTTTGAATCTTTATGGTAGGCTTACCGTCTGTATTATGTCGAGATGGTTAGTTTAACTGTATTTTTAGGATTTCTTTTTCCTAAGCTGTGACAATAAGCATTCTTTCTGTTCTGTGTTATACTATATTGGAAAAGAAAACGAATTCATAAAGGGGCGTGTGAACTTGTTAACGGAAGAGAAAGTTTTGAATATATTAAAGGACCTTGAAGATCCTTTTCTACATAAAAGTCTTGAAGAGACAAATGGTGTAGTAGAAATTAAAATAAAGCCTGAAAAAAGTCATGTGAGTGTCAAACTGGAGATTGCAAAAACAGGTACACCAGAACAAATGCAGCTTCAAATGCAAGTGGTTAATCTGTTAAAAGAAGCTGGTGCAGATTCTGTAGGAATTCGATTTGCGGAACTATCTGAAGAAAAATTAGAAAAACACCGTGAAAGTATACCAGAAGACAATCTTGGTTTACTTTCCCCAAACAGCAAGACAAAGTTTATTGCTATTGCGAGCGGTAAAGGTGGCGTAGGTAAATCAACTATTTCCGTTAACTTTGCAACAGCGTTAGCGCGTTTAGGTAAAAAAGTAGGCTTGGTTGATGCAGATATTTACGGATTCAGTGTGCCGGATATGATGGGAATTACAAAACGTCCTGTTGTACGTGGAGAAAAAATTATTCCTGTTGAACGTTTTGGCGTTCAAGTAATCTCCATGGGCTTTTTTGTTGAAGATAATTCTCCTATTATTTGGAGAGGCCCAATGCTTGGAAAAATGCTAAACAGTTTCTTTAAGGAAGTAGAATGGGATGACTTGGATTATTTGGTGCTCGATTTACCACCAGGAACGGGAGATGTAGCTCTAGATCTCCACACGATGCTTCCGGCTTCTAAGGAAATTATTGTAACGACTCCACATCCAACTGCTGCTTTTGTTGCTGCACGAGCAGGTGCAATGGCGATTAAAACGGAGCACGAAGTCATTGGAGTTATTGAAAACATGTCATTTTTTGAAAGTAAAGTGACAGGAGAAAAAGAATATGTCTTTGGTAAAGGCGGAGGAGAAAAGTTAGCTGAAGAACTTCATACAGAAGTACTCGGACAATTGCCGTTGCAACAACCAGATTGGAATGAAGAAGACTTTGCTCCATCCATTTACGCAGCCGATCACCGTATCGGGAAGATTTTTGAGGAAATTGCTACGAAAGTTATTAATAAATTGCAATAAGAAAAGTGGATATGCCCGTTGAGCGATTTGAGGTTGACTTATCGTAAGGAAGAGCGGGAAGTCCAATAATCACTGGGCACCTGGAGCTAGAAAAAGTAGAAAAAGGCTGATTCTTGAATGATAAAGAATCAGCCTTTTCATTGTCTATGGACTTATTGTTTTTTCTCACTCTCTTTATCTTGTTTTTTAACGGCCTCTGTAGCAGCTTTCATTAGAAGTTCCTCCATTTTAGCTTGTACAAGTGGGCTTTCTCCTGTTTCAATGATTACATCTTTATATAATTTCCGCATTTCATTTGTTTTTAGCAATTTTGTGAATTCCTTTTGGAGATCTGGTTCTTTCATAATCTCCATAATCATCGTTCGATAAGCGGCATCCTTTGTTAAGTCTTTCATTAATCGTTCGTGTTCATCTTTTAACGCCTTGGCATATGCAGCTGTAAACTTCTTGTCCTCAAAGGCTTTTTTCCAAAAGTCTTTCCCTTTATCTGAGACTAACGTGCTTTCAACCGTTTTGGTTAAGGTTGTATCATTCATGATGAGTTCACTTTTTACACTTTCATCAGTAAGAATATCTTTAATAGCTTTTTTTCCATCGTCTGTTTTTAAAATATCAACAACCATTTTCTTTGTTGTTTCGTAATCTGTTTCTTCGCTTGTATTCTCAGCTGCGCATCCAGAACAAATGATGAAAAGCGAAGCCAACAAGAAAGCTACTCTAGTTTTCATCAGAAGAGCCCCTTTCAGTTTTTATAAAGATTATTAACATGAAAATTCTCAACATATACTGGCATTAGAGCAAGCAACCTAGCCCTATGCAATTGTCATTTGCCTATCCACTACTTCATGATTTGTCTGTAAGCAACTGTCGAAGCTATGTTGGACCGGCTTGTTCTCTTCTTTAATATGGATTAACGCGATGATTTTATGCATAGGGCTTATTGTCTGGATTTTTAGCTGTTAAATTGTTACAATTATATGAATTATATAGAAAAAAATGGAGGTAAAATAATGAACAGCCGTAATGTAGTTCGCTTATTTATAACGACATTGCTTGTCGGAGGGGGAACCGGTGGAATTGCTGGAATGATCATTCGTTGGAGTGAGATTCAACACTATTTTACTTCTTTTGAACTAGTATCGATTTTTTCATCATTTTTTTGGCTATTTGGAGTGGGGTTAATTTTTAGTGTTATTAGTCAAGCAGGCTTCTTCGCTTATTTGACGATACATCGCTTTGGTTTGGGAATATTTAAAAGCGTGTGGAACCCTGTGCAAATTTTGTTAGTTCTTTTTGTATTATTCGATGTAGTTTATTTGCGATATACCAGTTTTGAAGCAGGGGAGGGGATAGTCCCGTATATTTTACCAGCTGTTTGTGTGGTAGCTGTGAGTATTGTTGTTGCGTATAGGAAAGCGAGGCAGACAAATAATGGGACCTTTATTCCAGCTTTATTTTTTATGATTGTAGCAACAACAGTAGAATGGACACCGGTTCTAAGGGGAAATGATGAATCTTGGCTGTATTTTATGTTGTTTCCTTTACTAGCTTGTAATGCTTATCAATTATTAATATTAAATACATTAATTGAACGGTCACAGAAGGAATTGGCAAGTAAAAGGGAATCTGCTATTACGCGAGGAAAGAAGCAGAAACAATCGAAAATAGAGGGGATTGCAAAGGGGTAAGGCTCAATGGCTCTTACCCCTTTGCTTTTTTTATACTATCAGAATTTATATCCAATGGACGATAGTATAAGAAAAGACATCGACTTTCGCCATTGGGGCGATAAGTCGTGTTTTTCTAATAGTTTAAGGAATGATTACTGCTCTAGCGGATTACATTATGAAAAAATTTCGACGTTTACCATCTAGGGAAAAGTTTATATTTTTTCATAAAAAGGCTTCCTTTAATTAATTTCTTCACTTCTTGTAGATGAATTTGAAATCATTTCTGAGACGGTAACAAATTTTAAATTTCGTTCGCGAAGCTCATTTAGAATTTGAGGTAACGCTTTGTTGGTTTGTTTGGCAGAGTCAGAAGCGTGCAGAAGAATGATATCCCCTTTTTGAGCTTGCGTTGCATTTCTAACAATTTGATCTACGCCAGGGTTCGTCCAATCTTTAGAATCGACACTCCAATGTACAACGGTGAGTCCAAAATTTTCACTGATTTTTAATAGGCGTTTATCAAAATGTCCAGTAGGTGCACGAAGCAATTCGATATTTTTTACATTCATTTTTTTAAAAACTTCTAGAGCTTTTGTAATGTCTCTTGTAATTTCTTCATCCTTTAGATCAGAATAATCTTTATAATTATAGCCAAGTAGTCCAATTTCGTAGCCTTCCTTTACAATTGTGGCAACTAGGTCAGGGTGGCGTTCTGCCCATGATCCTGAAAGAAAAAAAGTAGCAGAGTGAATGTTTTCCTTTTTTAATGTTTCAATGATAGGAGCGGCCTTTTCATCTCCCCAGCCGATATTAAAGGTAATAGCAACATTTTGTTCCCCTTTATATACCGCTTTAGGCCCGTTCTTTGTAGAGAATACAGGGGAATACACGATATTTTGTAAAAAGAGAAACCAAGCCGAGATTAATGCCATAATTAGAATTAACGTATATTGTTTAAGATTCTTCGCATTCCACACAACAAAAAATTTCAAACCACATCACCTCGTCCCAAGCTCTTACTTCTATGCTTATTCGTTGGTTTATTAGATATGCACTAATTTTAATTTGTATCATAAAATTGGAATGGGTGGGAAAATATACTTTAATAAATAAAGATGAGGTGAGGCTAATGATAGGTTTAATGTTAAATCAGATGGAGCAGAAAGAAATAGAGTATGTAATAAAAAGAGAATTAGATGAAATCTTATTTGATTTACAAGATGATCGTCTTGATTTTCTGGTAAAAAGAGCAATGGATGAGCGCTATAAAATTTTATTTAATTTGTTTAAAAGAATTGCACCTGCTCATGAGTGCCTACTTTATATGAGAAATATTTCTGCAGTAAAAAAGAAAACATGAGTAGTCTATCCTTAATGTAAGAACTACTATGACAGAATGTAATGGTGTGACATATTCTATGATGAAACAGATTGTTATGGATGGTTAAAAGGACGATAAGCTCTGTAGAATATAATAAGAATTGAACGATATAAAAAACTATTGACTATTAATTTAACGCTTGATATAGTATAAAAGTTGCTGTTGTAGATATCCTTTTTAAAGAAAATCAAAAAGATTATTGACATATAGTGATGAGTTTTGATAAAATATTAAAGTCGCTGATGAAACAAGCGGGAAATTGCTCTTTGAAAACTGAACAAAACAAAGCGCCAACGTTAATTTTTAAAGTGAGCACACACTATTAAAAAAGTGCAAGTTGAACATCGACTAAGTTCGTCACATCCTGTGACAATATCGATGCCAGCACATCCATGTGCTAGTAAGTCAAACATTTCTTCGGAGAGTTTGATCCTGGCTCAGGACGAACGCTGGCGGCGTGCCTAATACATGCAAGTCGAGCGAATCTTATGGGAGCTTGCTCCCTTAAGATTAGCGGCGGACGGGTGAGTAACACGTGGGTAACCTGCCTGTAAGACTGGGATAACTTCGGGAAACCGGAGCTAATACCGGATAATTTCTTTTCTCGCATGAGAGAAGATGGAAAGATGGTTTCGGCTATCACTTACAGATGGACCCGCGGCGCATTAGCTAGTTGGTGAGGTAACGGCTCACCAAGGCAACGATGCGTAGCCGACCTGAGAGGGTGATCGGCCACACTGGGACTGAGACACGGCCCAGACTCCTACGGGAGGCAGCAGTAGGGAATCTTCCGCAATGGACGAAAGTCTGACGGAGCAACGCCGCGTGAGCGAAGAAGGCCTTCGGGTCGTAAAGCTCTGTTGTTAGGGAAGAACAAGTACAAGAGTAACTGCTGGTACCTTGACGGTACCTAACCAGAAAGCCACGGCTAACTACGTGCCAGCAGCCGCGGTAATACGTAGGTGGCAAGCGTTGTCCGGAATTATTGGGCGTAAAGCGCGCGCAGGCGGTCCTTTAAGTCTGATGTGAAAGCCCACGGCTCAACCGTGGAGGGTCATTGGAAACTGGGGGACTTGAGTGCAGAAGAGGAGAGTGGAATTCCACGTGTAGCGGTGAAATGCGTAGAGATGTGGAGGAACACCAGTGGCGAAGGCGACTCTCTGGTCTGTAACTGACGCTGAGGCGCGAAAGCGTGGGGAGCAAACAGGATTAGATACCCTGGTAGTCCACGCCGTAAACGATGAGTGCTAAGTGTTAGAGGGTTTCCGCCCTTTAGTGCTGCAGCTAACGCATTAAGCACTCCGCCTGGGGAGTACGGCCGCAAGGCTGAAACTCAAAGGAATTGACGGGGGCCCGCACAAGCGGTGGAGCATGTGGTTTAATTCGAAGCAACGCGAAGAACCTTACCAGGTCTTGACATCCTCTGACAACCCTAGAGATAGGGCGTTCCCCTTCGGGGGACAGAGTGACAGGTGGTGCATGGTTGTCGTCAGCTCGTGTCGTGAGATGTTGGGTTAAGTCCCGCAACGAGCGCAACCCTTGTTCTTAGTTGCCAGCATTTAGTTGGGCACTCTAAGGAGACTGCCGGTGACAAACCGGAGGAAGGTGGGGATGACGTCAAATCATCATGCCCCTTATGACCTGGGCTACACACGTGCTACAATGGATGGTACAAAGAGTCGCAAACCCGCGAGGGCTAGCTAATCTCATAAAGCCATTCTCAGTTCGGATTGTAGGCTGCAACTCGCCTACATGAAGCCGGAATCGCTAGTAATCGCGGATCAGCATGCCGCGGTGAATACGTTCCCGGGCCTTGTACACACCGCCCGTCACACCACGAGAGTTTGTAACACCCGAAGTCGGTGAGGTAACCGCAAGGAGCCAGCCGCCTAAGGTGGGATAGATGATTGGGGTGAAGTCGTAACAAGGTAGCCGTATCGGAAGGTGCGGCTGGATCACCTCCTTTCTAAGGAAACATAAAGAATTTCGGTTCTTTATGAATAATGAAGCGCTTTTGTTTTGTTCAGTTTTGAATGAGTAATTCATTCAAACTTTGTTCTTTGAAAACTAGATAATAGATAGAAGGCAAATTTTTTGCGTCAATTTTTAAAACACCGAGTAAGATTTTAATTGGTGTATGAGAAGCGAGAAGCTCGAGGAAGCGAAGGAGTGAGCCCCGGAGCGTATTTACATACGTGAGGAGTGAACGAGTGAAGCTGACGAAGAAATTCGAAGCTTATCATAACCATAAGGTTAAGTTAGAAAGGGCGCACGGTGGATGCCTTGGCACTAGGAGCCGATGAAGGACGGGACTAACACCGATATGCTTCGGGGAGCTGTAAGTAAGCTTTGATCCGGAGATTTCCGAATGGGGAAACCCACTGTTCGTAATGGAACAGTATCTTTACCTGAATACATAGGGTATGGAAGGCAGACCCGGGGAACTGAAACATCTAAGTACCCGGAGGAAGAGAAAGCAAACGCGATTTCCTGAGTAGCGGCGAGCGAAACGGAATTAGCCCAAACCAAGAGGCTTGCCTCTTGGGGTTGTAGGACACTCTATATGGAGTTACAAAGGAACGGGGTAAATGAAGAGATCTGGAAAGGTCCGTCAGAGAAGGTAAAAACCCTGTAGTTGAAACTTCGTTCCCTCCTGAGTGGATCCTGAGTACGGCGGGACACGAGAAATCCCGTCGGAAGCAGGGAGGACCATCTCCCAAGGCTAAATACTCCCTAGTGACCGATAGTGAACCAGTACCGTGAGGGAAAGGTGAAAAGCACCCCGGAAGGGGAGTGAAATAGAACCTGAAACCGTGTGCCTACAAGTAGTCAGAGCCCGTTAATGGGTGATGGCGTGCCTTTTGTAGAATGAACCGGCGAGTTACGATTTCATGCAAGGTTAAGTTGAGAAGACGGAGCCGCAGCGAAAGCGAGTCTGAATAGGGCGCATGAGTATGAGGTCGTAGACCCGAAACCAGGTGATCTACCCATGTCCAGGGTGAAGTTCAGGTAACACTGAATGGAGGCCCGAACCCACGCACGTTGAAAAGTGCGGGGATGAGGTGTGGGTAGCGGAGAAATTCCAATCGAACCTGGAGATAGCTGGTTCTCTCCGAAATAGCTTTAGGGCTAGCCTCGAGGTAGAGAGTATTGGAGGTAGAGCACTGATTGGACTAGGGGCCCCCATCGGGTTACCGAATTCAGTCAAACTCCGAATGCCAAATACTTATACTCGGGAGTCAGACTGCGAGTGATAAGATCCGTAGTCAAAAGGGAAACAGCCCAGACCACCAGCTAAGGTCCCAAAGTTTATGTTAAGTGGAAAAGGATGTGGAGTTGCTTAGACAACCAGGATGTTGGCTTAGAAGCAGCCACCATTTAAAGAGTGCGTAATAGCTCACTGGTCGAGTGACTCCGCGCCGAAAATGTACCGGGGCTAAACATAACACCGAAGCTGTGGATGGACATCGTATGATGTCCGTGGTAGGAGAGCGTTCTAAGGGCGTTGAAGCTAGACCGTAAGGACTGGTGGAGCGCTTAGAAGTGAGAATGCCGGTATGAGTAGCGAAAGAAGGGTGAGAATCCCTTCCACCGAATGCCTAAGGTTTCCTGAGGAAGGCTCGTCCGCTCAGGGTTAGTCGGGACCTAAGCCGAGGCTGAAAAGCGTAGGCGATGGACAACAGGTTGATATTCCTGTACCACCTATACATCGTTTGAGCGATGGGGGGACGCAGAAGGATAGGGTAAGCGCGCTGTTGGATATGCGCGTCCAAGCAGTTAGGCTGGAAACGAGGCAAATCCCGTTTCCGTGAAGGCTGAGCTGTGATGGCGAGGGAAATATAGTACCGAAGTTCCTGATTCCACACTGCCAAGAAAAGCCTCTAGTGAGATGTAGGGTGCCCGTACCGCAAACCGACACAGGTAGGCGAGGAGAGAATCCTAAGGTGTGCGAGAGAACTCTCGTTAAGGAACTCGGCAAAATGACCCCGTAACTTCGGGAGAAGGGGTGCTTTTTAGGGTGAATAGCCCGGAAAAGCCGCAGTGAATAGGCCCAGGCGACTGTTTAGCAAAAACACAGGTCTCTGCGAAACCGCAAGGTGAAGTATAGGGGCTGACACCTGCCCGGTGCTGGAAGGTTAAGAGGAGAGGTTAGCGCAGGCGAAGCTTTGAATTGAAGCCCCAGTAAACGGCGGCCGTAACTATAACGGTCCTAAGGTAGCGAAATTCCTTGTCGGGTAAGTTCCGACCCGCACGAAAGGTGTAACGATCTGGGCACTGTCTCAACGAGAGACTCGGTGAAATTATAGTACCTGTGAAGATGCAGGTTACCCGCGACAGGACGGAAAGACCCCGTGGAGCTTTACTGTAGCCTGATATTGAATTTTGGTACAGCTTGTACAGGATAGGTAGGAGCCTGAGAAGCCGGAGCGCCAGCTTCGGTGGAGGCGTTGGTGGGATACTACCCTGGCTGTATTGACATTCTAACCCGCGCCCCTTATCGGGGTGGGAGACAGTGTCAGGTGGGCAGTTTGACTGGGGCGGTCGCCTCCTAAAGAGTAACGGAGGCGCCCAAAGGTTCCCTCAGAATGGTTGGAAATCATTCGTAGAGTGTAAAGGCACAAGGGAGCTTGACTGCGAGACCTACAAGTCGAGCAGGGACGAAAGTCGGGCTTAGTGATCCGGTGGTTCCGCATGGAAGGGCCATCGCTCAACGGATAAAAGCTACCCCGGGGATAACAGGCTTATCTCCCCCAAGAGTCCACATCGACGGGGAGGTTTGGCACCTCGATGTCGGCTCATCGCATCCTGGGGCTGTAGTCGGTCCCAAGGGTTGGGCTGTTCGCCCATTAAAGCGGTACGCGAGCTGGGTTCAGAACGTCGTGAGACAGTTCGGTCCCTATCCGTCGTGGGCGTAGGAAATTTGAGAGGAGCTGTCCTTAGTACGAGAGGACCGGGATGGACGCACCGCTGGTGTACCAGTTGTTCTGCCAAGAGCATCGCTGGGTAGCTATGTGCGGACGGGATAAGTGCTGAAAGCATCTAAGCATGAAGCCCCCCTCAAGATGAGATTTCCCATAGCGCAAGCTAGTAAGACCCCTGAAAGATGATCAGGTTGATAGGTCAGAGGTGGAAGTGCGGTGACGTATGGAGCTGACTGATACTAATCGGTCGAGGACTTAACCAAATTGAAAGGCGAAGGCGACTGTTCAGCTTTGAGAGACGGTGGAGAGCCAGACCGCAAATCCCGGTTTTGGATTTGTGAGGATGGATCGAAGCGGCCGAAAAGCTAGGAGCCGTAGCTAGACATCAAAAATGTTTTGATTACACGCAAATTTTCCCTTCTGTATTATCTAGTTTTGAAAGAATAATAATAAATTTATTCTTGAAAAAATGTCGAAAATAATATTATAATAATAAATGTCTTTTCAAAAATGAATATAGTCTGGTAATGATGGCGAAGAGGTCACACCCGTTCCCATTCCGAACACGGAAGTTAAGCTCTTCAGCGCCGATGGTAGTTGGGGGTTTCCCCCTGTGAGAGTAGGACGTTGCCAGGCTGTTTCATATACACCATGAATATTTAGAGTTTTAGGAAACATTATATTATTCCGCAGTAGCTCAGTGGTAGAGCATTCGGCTGTTAACCGAACGGTCGTAGGTTCGAGTCCTACCTGCGGAGCCATGCTTCCATAGCTCAGCAGGTAGAGCACTTCCATGGTAAGGAAGAGGTCAGCGGTTCGAATCCGCTTGGAAGCTTCCTAGTTTTTATGAAATGATTATTGGCCCCTTGGTCAAGCGGTTAAGACACCGCCCTTTCACGGCGGTAACACGGGTTCGAATCCCGTAGGGGTCACCAATCTTTATAGCGATAAACTCGCTAATATGGAGGATTAGCTCAGCTGGGAGAGCATCTGCCTTACAAGCAGAGGGTCGGCGGTTCGATCCCGTCATCCTCCACCATATACATTTGCCGGTGTAGCTCAATTGGTAGAGCAACTGACTTGTAATCAGTAGGTTGGGGGTTCAAGTCCTCTTGCCGGCACCACTATATGGAGGGGTAGCGAAGTGGCTAAACGCGGCGGACTGTAAATCCGCTCCTTCGGGTTCGGCAGTTCGAATCTGCCCCCCTCCACCATTTTTCAAATTGACAAAATATCTTTCGTATATATTGGGCTATAGCCAAGCGGTAAGGCAACGGATTTTGATTCCGTCATGCGAAGGTTCGAATCCTTCTAGCCCAGCCATTTTGCGGAAGTAGTTCAGTGGTAGAATACAACCTTGCCAAGGTTGGGGTCGCGGGTTCGAATCCCGTCTTCCGCTCTACTTTATACTCTTTATTGGGGCCTTAGCTCAGCTGGGAGAGCGCCTGCCTTGCACGCAGGAGGTCAGGGGTTCGATCCCCCTAGGCTCCACCATTTTACTACATAACCTATAATATCACCTTAAACTTTTATAGTTTAAGGTTTTTTTGTTTCTTAACATTCTCCACCTTTTTGTCAAGTTTAACTCACTTTTTTCCATTTACATTATAAAATGGATGGAAAGGGGGAGCTGAATGCCATAAATAAGGTATCATTAGTAGGTTTACCAATGGATATGGGACAGACGAGACGAGGGGTGGATATGGGACCAAGTGCTATTCGGCATGCAGGTATTGTGGAAAGACTTAAAAGTTTGAAAATTGATGTAACAGATTTTGGAGATATTGTTATTAATCGTTTTACAACCGTTTCTCATTCTGCTTCTCACTTAAAAAACTTATCAGTTGTTGCTGAAGCAAATACGCAATTGGCAGCGAAGATTGATGGGATTGTTCAAAGTGGTGAGTTTCCATTGGTGATAGGAGGAGATCATTCAATTGCTATAGGTACATTAGCAGGAGTAGCTAAGCATTATCAGAATCTAGGTGTTATTTGGTTTGATGCACATGGAGATTTGAATACAGAAGAAACTTCCCCATCAGGAAATATTCATGGAATGCCTTTAGCTGTGAGTCTTGGGATTAGGTCATCCGTACTTAGTTGGGATACATGGTTATGCTCCAAAGGTTAAGCCGGAACATGTTGTAATCATTGGGGCTAGATCACTTGATGAAGGTGAGAAGAAACTAATTAAAGAAAAAGGGATTAAAGTATACACGATGCATGAAATTGATCGCTTAGGAATGACAGCGGTAATGGAAGAGTGTATTTCTTTTTTAAAAGACCGAACAGACGGTGTGCATTTATCCTTAGATTTAGATGGTTTAGATCCAGTGGATGCTCCGGGAGTGGGGACACCTGTTATCGGCGGAATTAGTTATCGTGAAAGTCATTTAGCAATGGAAATGCTGGCAGAATCACAGTTAATTACTTCTGCAGAGTTTGTTGAAGTGAATCCCATTATGGATGAGCGAAATAAAACAGCGATAGTTGCCGTTACGTTGATCAGTTCATTATTTGGTGAAAAACTTTTATAGTTAAAAAAACAGTAGCTTCATTATGAAGGGGCTACTGTTTTTTTACTATTTTTGATTCGGTTATAGCATTTTTACATTTATAAGATAAACATATATGGTCAAGTTTGTTAAAATTAGGGTAGAAAAAAATTGAAACCTTTTTGCTTGCGATTCGTAATTATCGTATAGCCGCATATGAGCGGGGGGAAAGACCGATGGAAGTACTTATAAAAAAGAGAATCAAACAGGTGTTAAAGGGCGATCAAAACGCATTTGGAGAAATTGTAGAGCTATATAAGGATAAAGTTTTTCAAATTTGCTTTAGGATGATAGGAAATAGGCATGAGGCGGAGGATTTAGCTCAAGAAGCGTTTGTGAGAGCGTATGTGAATATTCATAGTTTTAATATTCAGATGAAATTTTCAACATGGTTATATCGAATTGCAACGAATCTCTGCATCGATAGACTTCGAAAGAAGAAGCCAGACTATCATTTAGATGCTGAAATTGCTGGGACAGAGGGATTGAATATGTATTCGCAGATTGCAGCGGATATCATGATGCCAGAGGAAGAATTAGAATCACTAGAGCTTCAGGAATCTATTCAGGCTAGCTATTTTGAAATTGCCTGAAAAGTATCGATCGGTTATCGTTTTGAAATATATCGAGGAATTATCTTTGAAGGAAATTAGTGAAATTTTAGATTTACCAGTCGGTACGGTCAAAACGAGAATACATCGCGGTCGTGAAGCTTTGCGGAAACAACTGCGCCATTTTTAAAAAGAAGGTGAGTATTTTGAATTGCCATGAGGATATCATTGAATATATGCATGATTATTTAGATGAAGATATTACTCCTGAGAATGAAGAAGCCTTACGTAGTCATTTGCAAACATGTTCTGAATGTCGAGACTATTTTCATGAGATGAAAAAGGCAGTGGCCCTTGTTCAAAGTACATCACATATAAGGTGCCGGAGGGTTTTACGGACAGAGTAATGGCTCAATTGCCAAAGGAAAAGAAACAGGTAGGGGCAAAACGTTGGTTTAAACAGCATCCACTTTTAACAGCGGCCTCTCTATTTCTTTTATTAATGACAGGTTCTATTTTTGCTAGTTTTAATGAAGATCAGCGTTTTGCTGTTACAAAGCAGCCAAATTTAATTGTGGACGGAGAAAGAGTCATTGTACCGGCGGGTAAAACCGTAGAAGGCGATGTGGTTGTTCAAAATGGGGATATCTTTATTAAGGGACAAGTGAATGGGAATGTGACTGTGATAAATGGAGAGAAATATATGGCAGCTGCGGGAAAAGTAACAGGTCAAATTGAGGAGATTGATCAAGCTTTTGAGTGGCTATGGTATAAAATAAAGGATATTGGAAAATCAATCGTATCTATACAATCAGAGGAAAAATCAGATGAATAGAGCCATATCAAATATCGCATGTTTTTGAAAAGCCGTTCAAATAAAAAGGATTAGTAAATCTGCTATTAGTAGATTTGCTTTTTTTTTTGGAGTAAAAGGAGTGGAGTTTCGCTAGACATTTCTCCATGAGTAAGGATGGACATATAATTGCTCTATTTCTTTTATGAAAATTGTAATGAAGATGGTATACTAAAAAGGTTGATAATATCGACACATTTTTTGAAAAGTTGTACCGACTGGAGGAAACAATATGTCATTATCCGACTTGACGTTTTGGGATTACATAGTAAATTTATTAGATATTCTCCTTGTTTGGTTTTTAATATATAAGATTTTTAATATCATTCGTGGCACAAAAGCGATTCAATTATTAAAAGGGATTTTCTTAATTGTGGTTGTGCGTAGCGTCAGCAGTTTGCTCGGTTTAAATACGTTACAATGGTTAACGGAGCAGGTAATGACATGGGGAGTTTTAGCGATTATTATCATTTTTCAGCCTGAGTTGAGAAGGGCACTTGAACAGTTGGGACGTGGAAAGCTATTCTTACGAAATAATTCACCTGAAGATAATGAACAGGAACGGTTGGTTGAAGAGATTGTTAAGGCGTCTGCCTATATGGCCAAGAGGCGTATTGGTGCCTTAATTTCAGTTGAGCAAGAGACGGGTTTAGGAGATTATATTGAAACCGGAATTCCACTAGAGGCACATATTACTTCGGAATTGCTGATAAATATTTTTATTCCTAATACACCACTTCATGATGGTGCGGTGATTTTGCAAGAAAATAGGGTTGCCGCAGCAGCGTGTTATTTGCCGTTATCAGAGAGTCCATTTATTTCTAAGGAGTTGGGGACTCGTCATCGCGCAGCACTTGGCATAAGTGAAGTGACTGATAGTTTAACCATTATCATTTCTGAAGAAACGGGAAGTATTTCTGTTACTAAAAGTGGTGAGTTGTATCGTAATCTAGATCAAGAAACCTTTAAAGAAATGCTGTTAAATGAACTCGTGTTAGATAAAGGCAAAGCAACTTCCTCAGGAATCTTAAGCTTAAGCTGGAGGGGGAAGAGAAATGGATAAATTTATGTCCAGTACTTGGTTTGTAAGAGGTGCTTCTTTTGCCATTGCGATTTTATTATTTATATCGGTCAATTTTGAATTTAAATCCGACAAAAAGGTGCTTGAAGTTTCAACATTACCTGAAATTAATTCGGAAACGATTGAGAATGTACCTGTAGAAGTATATTATGATACGGAAAACTTAGTGGTAAATGGAATTCCAGACAGTGTAGATGTGACATTAAAAGGAGCTAAGTCGCTCCTTACCGCAGCTAAGAATCAACGTGATTTTACAGTATACGTTGATTTATCAGATCCTAATATTACTCTAGGTAAACGTACGGTAACATTTAAAATAACGAATTTAAATGAAAAGCTAATTGCAACCATTGATCCAGAATATGTCCAGGTGACGATTCAAGAAAGAGTGACGAAAGAATTCTCAGTTGAAGCGGAATATGACCATTCTGTATTAGAAGATGGATATTTCGCTGAGGATCCCGTGGTCAAGCCGGAAAAGGTTAAAATTACGGGTGCTAAAGAATTAATTGATCAAATTTCTTATGTAAAAGCGATAATTGATTTAGATAAGGGTGTTAAAGAAACGGTAAGGAGAGAAGCATCTATTCAAGCGTTGGATCGAAATTTAAATAAACTTGATGTTACGATTGAACCAGCTAGTGTTGACGTGACATTGAAGGTGAGTATCCCTAATAAAAAGGTTAAGATTAATCCTGTTCAAACAGGCAAGGTAAAGGATGGTCTTACAATCAAAAGTATCTCTGTTGAACCAGAAGAAGTAACATTGTATGGAAAACAGGAAGAGTTAGACAAAATTAAACAGATTAATTTAGATGTCGATGTTACGGATGTTATAGATGACACAGAGGTAACATTAAGCTTACCAGAGTTAGATTCTATAAAAGATATGTCCACAAGTACGGTTAAGGTAAAAATTAAAACGGAAAAAGAAGATAAAGAGGAAAGTAAAGAAGCGGTAGATAAAGAAGAAAGTACAGAAGAAAGTAAAGAGGCGGTAAATAAAGAAGAAAGCACAGAAGAAAATAAAGAAGCAGTAGATAAAGAAGAGGAAAAAGTAGATAATGAAGCTTCGGTTTCATCTAAAAAAATAGAGGGGCTCCCAATAGGAATTAATGGAGAAGATAATAATCAAATTATTGACATTAATCCAAAAGTAACAGATATAACGTTGCTTGGGAAAACTAATGACCTACAGAATATAACAGAGAAGGACATCCAAGTATCGGTGGATATTAGGGAGTTAACAGAAGGTGAGCATGATGTACAGTTATCAGTTAAGGCACCCACTACTGTTGAATGGGAGCTTTCTTCACCAACTGTCACTATTTTGATTACTCGAAGGGAAGAAACATAATCTATTTTTAAACATACATGTATAAAGTTTCAAGTTGTTTTGGTGTCAAGTCACATACTTTTCTAAACGGGCACCTTACGCTTTTCTAAATATCACTTTATAAATGATTCAAAAAGGAGCGAGTAATGATGGGAAAATATTTTGGAACAGACGGAGTTAGGGGTGTAGCAAATAGTGAGTTAACGCCTGAGTTAGCATTTAAGTTAGGGCGTTTTGGTGGCTATGTGCTAACAAAGCATGCGGAAAAGCCAAAAGTTCTTATTGGACGAGATACGCGAATTTCTGGGCATATGTTAGAAGGGGCACTTGTGGCGGGACTATTATCTATAGGTGCAGAGGTTATGCGTCTTGGTGTTATTTCAACCCCTGGTGTGGCTTATTTAACGAAAGCCTTAAGTGCTGAAGCGGGTGTTATGATTTCTGCTTCGCATAATCCAGTTGCTGATAATGGTATTAAATTTTTCGGACCAGATGGCTTTAAGTTGTCTGATGATCAGGAAGCAGAGATTGAAGCATTGCTTGACCTTGAGCAAGATGAACTTCCTCGTCCAGTTGGGGGAGATTTAGGTCATGTTAATGATTATTTTGAAGGTGGACAAAAGTATATTCAATATTTGAAACAATCAGTTGATGAAGAGTTTACAGGCATCCATATTGCCCTTGATTGTGCACATGGTGCAACATCCTCTTTAGCTACTCATTTATTTGCTGATTTAGATGCTGATATTTCAACAATGGGAGCATCACCAAATGGTTTAAACATTAATGAAGGAGTCGGTTCTACGCATCCGGAAAGCTTGTCTGCCTTTGTGCTAGAAAAGGGTGCTCATGTTGGACTAGCTTTTGATGGTGATGGTGATAGAATTATCGCGGTGGACGAAAAAGGAAGTATTGTGGATGGCGATCAAATTATGTATATTTGCGCCAAATATTTAAACGAACAAAATCGTTTAAAACATGGTACTGTCGTTTCAACGGTGATGAGTAATCTTGGTTTTTATAAAGGGTTAGAAGAACATGGTATTAAGAGCAGCCAAACAGCTGTTGGGGACCGTTATGTCGTAGAAGAAATGAAAAAAGGTGGCTATAATCTCGGTGGAGAGCAATCTGGGCACATTATTTTCTTAGACTACAATACAACCGGAGATGGTTTATTAACAGGTCTTCAGTTAGTTAACATTATGAACGAAACGAAAAAGTCATTATCAGAATTAGTTAGTGAAATGCAGAAATATCCTCAAACGCTTGTAAATGTTCGCGTAACCGATAAACATGCGGTAACCGCTAATGAAAAGGTACAGGAGGTCATCAAGGCTGTTGAAGCAGAGATGAATGGGAATGGACGTATTTTAGTTCGACCATCTGGTACTGAGCCACTTGTTCGTGTAATGGCAGAGGCGCCTACTGCTGAGGAATGTACACGATATGTAGAGCGAATTGTAGCAGTCGTGCAAGCAGAAATGGGACTAAACAACTGAAATAGAGATACTTCGAAGGGATAATAGTTAGAAACTACCATCTCCTCTTTTCTTTTTTAAGGATATGCATAAGAGGCACAATCTTGCCTTTTATGCATATTTTTATTTAGAAAGGATATAAGTGATTGTGGTTTCATTTTTATTTTATAAGAATATATTACATTATCTGATTTTTCCAGAAAAAAGGTAGATATATATAATTGACCTTTTGCTCAGATTACGATATGATATATCCTGCTTTATCTCTTTTCTAATATTTGTTAGGGAAGAGGGTGAATAAATTAATATAATGCTTTAAAAAGCGCCTGAACTAAGTCTGGACGGAAAAAAGGCTTAGTTGACGAGGGGGAGGTTTATCGAATCATCGGCGGATGCCTCCCGGTTGAATGTGCACAGCCGCAGTAATTTCAATCTTAAAACAGTGAGGTAACTCGCTGCACAAAGGATTGAAAATGCACATAATAGAAATACTAAAATGGGATAAGGGGGACAAGAGTGTCCCTAGACAGTCTTGCTCCCTCTATCAGGTTTGGAGGAACATTAACTATGTGCGGAATTGTTGGATATACTGGTCTTCAGGATGCGAAAGAAATTTTACTGAAAGGCTTAGAAAAGCTTGAATATCGTGGTTATGACTCGGCAGGAATTGCGGTAAAAAATGAAGAAGGCGTAACGATTTTTAAAGAAAAAGGGCGTATTGCTGATTTACGTACTGAAGTAGATGAGGATACATTCGCAAAAACGGGGATTGGTCATACTCGTTGGGCAACTCATGGTGTACCAAGTCAAGATAATGCACATCCTCATCAAAGTACATCAGGTCGTTTTACATTAGTTCATAATGGAGTTATTGAAAATTATGCTATTTTAAAACGAGAATACCTACAAAATATAGATTTCAAAAGTGATACAGATACAGAAGTTATCGTTCAATTAATCGAAAAATTCGTTAATGAGGGAATGAAGGTTGAAGAAGCATTTCACTATACGCTAACGTTATTAAAAGGGTCTTATGCTTTGGCTTTATTAGATGAGGAGAACAGTGAACAAATCTATGTAGCTAAGAATAAAAGTCCGTTATTAGTTGGTGTAGGTACTGATTTTAATGTGATTGCTTCGGATGCAATGGCGATGTTACAAGTAACCGACCAATTCCTTGAACTTATGGATAAAGAAATGGTAATCGTGACGAAAGATGAAGTTACGATTAAAAATTTGAGCGGGGACATTATAACTCGCGAGCCATATACAGCCGAGTTAGATGCAAGTGATATTGAGAAAGGCACATATCCTCACTATATGTTGAAGGAAATTGATGAACAGCCAGCGGTTATTCGTAAAATTATTCAAGAGTACCAAAATAAAGAGGGCCGACTAACAGTTGATTATAATATTGCTGAAGCAGTGAGTGAGGCCGATCGTGTGTATATTGTTGCTGCTGGAACAAGCTATCATGCGGGATTAATCGGTAAACAATTTATCGAAAAAATGGCGAAAATTCCAGTTGAAGTGCATATTGCTTCTGAATTCACTTACAATATGCCGTTGTTATCAGAAAAGCCACTTTTCATTTTTATCTCACAAAGTGGTGAAACGGCTGATAGTCGTGCGGTACTAGTGGCTATTAAGGAACTCGGGTATAAAGCATTGACGATTACAAACGTACCAGGTTCTACGCTTTCTCGTGAAGCAGATTATACACTTCTTTTACATGCGGGTCCTGAGATTGCGGTTGCTTCAACGAAGGCTTATACAGCCCAAGTAGCTGTATTAGCGATTTTGGCTCAAGTAGTAGCACAATTCCGCAATTACGACGGGCAGCTTAATCTTGTTAAAGAACTTGGAATTATTGCTACAGCAATGGAAACTCTTTGTGACTCAAAAGAGGAGATGGAAGCAATCGCTCGTGAGTACTTATCTATAACACGCAACTGCTTCTTTATCGGTCGTTCACTTGATTTTTATGTTGGTCTAGAAGGTGCACTAAAGCTAAAAGAAATTTCCTATATTCAAGCAGAAGGTTTTGCTGGTGGGGAGCTAAAACATGGCACGATTGCATTAATTGAAGAAGGTACACCTGTTGTTGCCCTTGCTACGCAACCAGGCGTAAACTTAAGCATCCGCGGGAATGTTAAAGAAGTCGTGGCTCGTGGTGCGAACCCTTGCATCATCTCAATGAAGGGATTAGAAGAGGAAGATGACCGTTTCGTTATTCCAGAAGTACATGAACTGTTAACACCTCTTATCTCCGTTATTCCATTGCAGCTGATTGCTTATTACGCAGCGCTGCACCGTGAATGTGATGTGGATAAACCACGTAATTTAGCGAAGAGCGTGACAGTTGAATAGATAGAAATGAAATAAAATTTAAATTTGTACACGGACAAAAAAGTCTTATACTGAACAAAAAAGTTGTATACTAGACAAAAAAGCTATATACTGATAATTTTTATAATTTTGCTCCTAACTTTGTTAGGAGCATTTTTTTTATTTCCGTTGGAAAATTTGGAATTTAAATTTAAAAAAGAAGAAAACAAGCCCATTAGAACTTACTGTTGATTTAAAATAAAGTTCAATCATTTATAATAAAGAGTGATAATTTGTAAAAAAGTTTGATAAAAAGATCTATTTTGTAGAGTATTTCTTTGTTCAACAATCGGGCCAGATTGTTGAAGATCCCACATATAGATAATAGGAATAATTTAAATAAATGTGAAGTATTACACTTAAACTAACGAAGCAGGGTGAAAGAAGCGATGTGAAAATAGATAAGTTGAAAATTGAAGATAAACAAAAAGGGTCTTAGCTAGTAATTAGCTAAGACCCTTTTTCATTCGACGTATTGTATAGGTGGTTCATTCATACTTTTCCCTATTCTGGGGATATTATTCTTTGACATATTGAATAGGAGGTTTTTTAATGGAAGATAAAACAAATATTCCTTTAACTGCTGCGGAAATATCTGGTTTATGGACTCAATACATGGGCGATACAATAGTTGTTTGTGTGAATAGGTATTTCTTAGAAAAAGTAGAAGATGAAGAAATACGTCCTATTATTGAATGGACACTCGATACAGCAAAAGAGAATGTTTCCATCATGCAGGAACTGTTTCAAAAAGAGAATTTCCCGATACCCATTGGATTTACGGAACAAGATGTCAATACAAAAGCTCCAAGACTTTTTACAGATACATTTTTCTTAAAGTATTTAAGTCAACTGGCTGTATCTGCAATGACAGCCAGCAGTGCAGGACTAACAGTTGCGACACGTCCAGATGTTGTTACTTTTCATAAACGTATATTGAATAAAGGGGTTGAATTGCGGGACAGAACACGTGATTTAATGCTAAAACAAGGGATTTATGTAAAACCTCCTTATATACCTATTCCTGATAAGGTCGATTTTATAGAAAAACAACATTATTTAACTGGTTTTTTGGGGAAAAAGAGGTCTATTAATTCACAAGAAATCACTCATTTATACTTAAACACTCTAATAAATGCTATCGGTAAAGAAATAGTAACGGGCTTTGGCCAGACTGCTCAAAACGAAGATGTAAAACAGTATTTTTTAAGAGGGAAAGAACTTGCCCAAAAATATGTAGATATATTTAGCAATTTTTTAACCAAAGAGGATCTGCCTGCCCCTATAAGTTCAGGTTCGGCTGTTTTAGATACAACCGCAAGTATTTTTTCAGATAAACTAATGATGTTTCATGTTACAACTATGGTTGCAACAGGAATTGGATATTATGGAATGGCATTAGCAGCAAGTCCAAGGAGAGATTTAGGACTTAAATATATATCAATAATTCCAGAAGTCGCACTGTATGTCGAAGATGGAGCCAATATTATGATTAAACACGGCTGGATGGAGGAACCTCCACAAGCAGTCGACCATGACAAATTAATACAGAATTAATGCTATGAATCCCTATGAAAAATTATTATGGAGCATTGCTCTTCCTGGCTTCGGCTAGTTATTAAATGGCAAATATGTAAAGGGCATTATACTCATCTTGTTGGAGTTTGTGGTCAATGTTCAAGCAAATTTTAATAAAGTGATTAGATTAAGCTTTCACGGAGATATTAAAAAAGCAATTGTACAAGCTGATTATCAGTGGTTAATGTTTTACCCTTGTTTATATTTTTTTGCGATATGGGATGCCTGGAAAGATGCAGGAGGGGGAAAAGACCGATATTCCTTCCTGCTGTGTGTGATTCCAGGAATTATTGTTGGCTTGTTTTTGAAAATTTTCATAAAAGGTCAGTATGGACCAAAGAGTACGAAAGTAAACCAAGGAGAGTTGTGGAAAGTACTGTGAAAGAGTGCTTTAGCACAATAACTTCAAGTAAATTTTTGAAGTTCTTTTAATTTTTCGATCTTCAGCAATCGGGCGCTTTTCTGTAACAAGGAACAGCGCTTATTTCCATTATAGCGCCATTTAATTGAGCAACATTTCTAAAGAAAACTGGGTATTTATAGTTATAATCGGGATTATGAAGAAATGTACTTACGTTAACGAGGTAGTCTAGTTATACAAAACTCTCATTTCTGTATAAATTTACCAATGTAGGGGTAAAAGATAAAGGTAACTATTTTAAGGAGGTTTTAATTTGGCAGAGCACAAAGATATGAATGCTTCAAACGAAGATGACATGAAACGTGAGACACTGACAACGCGCCAAGGTCATCCTGTGATGGATAACCAAAACATCCGTACAATTGGCAATCGTGGTCCAGCTACACTTGAGAATTATCATTTCGTTGAAAAGATTTCCCATTTTGATCGGGAAGAGGTACCAGAGCGTGTAGTACACGCACGAGGATCTGGGGCATTTGGATATTTTGAAACGTACGGAAAAGTTGGAGATGAACCGGTAGAGAAGTATACTCGTGCTAAAGTATTTTCGGGTACTGGGAAGAGAACACCACTAATGGTTCGCTTCTCTACAGTGGCAGGAGCGAAAGATTCGCCGGAAACAGCACGAGACCCACGCGGCTTTGCGGTAAAAATGTATACGGAAGATGGCAACTGGGATCTGGTTGGGAACAACCTGAAAATTTTCTTTATCCGTGATGCGATGAAGTTCCCTGATATGATTCACGCGTTTAAGGCTGATCCGGCTTCGAACGTGCCAAATCCTCAGCGGATGTTTGACTTCGTTTCCCGTTCACCTGAGGCAACGCATATGATTACATTTCTATTTTCTCCATGGGGTATTCCAGCGACATACCGCCACATACAGGGTTCTGGTGTAAACACCTATAAATGGGTAAATGACAAAGGCGAGGCTGTGTTGGTGAAGTATCACTGGGAGCCAAAGCAAGGGATTCGTAACTTAACACAAGAAGAAGCAGATGCTATTCAAGCAAAGAACGTTGGTCATGCAACACAAGATTTATATGAAGCAATTGAGCGCGGGGATTATCCAGAGTGGGAGCTCTTTGTACAGATTATGGAGGATGATTACCATCCGGAACTCGATTTTGATCCCCTCGATGATACGAAACTTTGGCCAGAGGATAAGTTCCCATGGTTGCCGGTTGGTCGTATGGTTCTTGATCGCAATCCAGTGGATTTCCATGCGGAGATTGAGCAAGCTGCCTTTGGTACAGGGGTTCTTGTCGATGGAATGGACTTCTCAGACGATAAAATGCTGCAAGGTCGTACCTTCTCTTACTCCGATACACAGCGCTACCGTGTAGGGGCGAACTATCTGAAGTTGCCTGTGAACGCGCCGAAAGTGCCTGTTCGTACAAACCAGCATCGGGGCCAAATGGATATCCGTGATCCGAAAGAGTCTGGAGATAATCCACATATTAACTATGAGCCATCAATGCTCGGTGGCTATGAGGAAGCAAGTAAAGGCGTTTTTCCACCGCACCGTCCAAAGTATAATGCAGAAGCAATGAGTGCACCTATTGATCGTCCTAACAATTACGGGCAAGCTGGAAATACATACAGAGAATTCGAGGAGTGGGAGCGCGATGAATTAATCAAAAACCTTTCCGAAGCACTTGCGGTATGTGATAAACGAATTCAAGAAGCGATGATTGAGCACTTCACAAAAGCCGATGAAGACTATGGTCGCCGTGTGAAGGAAGGAATTGAAAAGAAAATGAAAGAAATTCAAGGAATGGAGAAGGAAAACAAAGTACCAGGCCGTGAATCAGGTCAATCGAAATATGGTCAAGGTTCATTAGCTGCGAATGAAGCAACAAAGGATGCTGTGAAAAAAAGCCATGAAGCCGATCCTTATTAATTAGGAAGTGAACGTAAGCTGCTGTTAGGAAAGGATGTCCGATAAGTTCCTAAAAGTACTTTATCGAGACCCCACACCATTTTTAGTTGGATTTTATTCCAGAATAGGGCGCTTTTATGGCATAAGGATGACAGAAATGATCAAACTTTTTTATAAAAACAGGATTTAAATCTACTAGAAAAGAATCCATTTTGATCAGTCTTTTTTCAAAATAGAACAAATTTAATTGGTAGGGTGCAAAATGATTCGTTAGTCATTTTTTCTGAGATTTTGGACATCCTCTTAATATGTAGATTACTAAGGGGGGAAAGACGATGACGAAAGAAAATGTAGAAAAACCGGAAGTTAGGAATTTTGAAGTTGAACAAATACTTGGTGGCCACCCAATGCATAAGAGACACGAATTCTCTTTTACTGTTGATGGAAATGAGTTTAAAGGTCATTTTCACGAGGGTGAAATTACGTGGATGCATCCATATCCAAAACAAATAATAGGTGAGGAAAAAGAAGCTAAAATCGAAAACAAAATCCGCGAATTGTTGGGACAACATGGGATTTCCAGTGGGATTAATGACATTGAAATGAAGCAAGTGTTTGAAGACAGACCACACGAGCGTCGCCAAGTCATTCTTAAAGTGCAAGGACACGAGTTCAAAGGGCTTGTTCGCGAAGGAGAAATCCATTGGTTTCATCCTCATCCAAAACAAAGGCTAAAAGATGAGCATATTGAAGCGATTGAAACAGAGATTCATGAAAAAGAAGGGGTCTTTTCTAAAGGGGGGAGCGTCAGGAATTGACAGTCTACAATGTTAAGGTAATAAAACGGCTGACTTATAGGTAATGTAGTGTTTTCAAAATATTAAAATGCCAAAAATCACGACTCTCGATAAAAAAAGGCAGGGATTTTTGGCATATTTAATGGACTTATAAAGGTTATGTAGCTTTATAGGGAGGCAGCATTTGATGGAAAAAGAAGGTTATGCATCTACAACTGCTGTTAAACAACCAGGCAAGGTTGATATAACTAAGCCAGAGTACGATGTAATGGTTGAATACAAGGCAGACGAAGGAGAATTGCCTACACATGGAATTCATTTGTGGTTGGGAAAGGAAAATGAAAAGAGCACCTTCATGTATATTACTGATGACTCCGTTTATCTTACTTCTCCACAAATGACGAAGGAGTTAAGAAAATTGATACTTTCGGAAGAATATTTGTTGCGTATTTTTATTCATATTTATAATTTGTCGTCCTTCATTTTGATTTTGGTACAACTGGAAACCAACCCTCGATCTCTAGTACGTGATTTTTCACTATTAATTCCTCTACGTGGCTTAGCCCAAGCATTCGTTGTGGCAATATGAATATAATCGATATCTGCTTTAATTAATTCATCTGTTCGTTGATTAGAATGTGGTGATACAAACTGCTGTAGATTTACTTAAATTCAGTTCATCCATCACTTCTCTTAACGTAATTCCTTGACGTTGTTTTACTGATTCTAAAACTAGAAGTCCTTTTTTCAATGTCGATACTTCATTCTGTGCCATTAACTCGTTTAAAAAATGAACATAATTTTCACCCCTTCTATTTCTAATATAGAAAAAGCGATCATTATATTCATTTATGAAAATGAATACGAACTAAAATTATAAAAGTTCGTATTGAATAAGCGCCTACAAATGCTGTTGTACCAACGTTTGAGACACTATTTATATAGAAATTCCTATTTATTGACTATTTGAATGCGAACTATTATAATAGAGTTATGAATAGTTCACTTAAGGGAAGAGGACAAAAATGGAGAATCTAAAGACAAATGGAGTGAAAAAAGCAAAACAAGCGGAGCCCATCAAGAACAAAGAAGACTTAAAGAAGCTCGTTACCTATTTGAAAGCAACTAATCTACGAAATTACACCATTGTCGTTGTTGGAATGAACGTTTTATTACGAGCAGGAGATCTACTAGAACTAAAATGGAGTGATGTTTTAGAAGAGGACATGACTTTTAAACACAAAGTATGGGTTATAGAAGAGAAAACAAATAAACAAAGGAAAATACGCTTCAATAATGATTCCATTGATGCCTTGACCCTTTACAAGGATTCTTTAAATCCATTTAACGTAAATGATTATATTTTTACATCACGCAAAGTAAACAAGAATGGTGAAAAGAAGCTCGATGTTAAAGCTCTACACAAGATTATTAAAGATACATGTAAGGAATTGAATATAAAAGGGAATTTCGGCACTCACACTTTAAGGAAAACAGGCGCCTATCACATTTATAACGATAATATAGCCACTAATCCAACCATCATAACAAGGCTTCAAAAAATATTAAATCATTCATCCCAAGCAACAACCTTACGTTATATCGGCATTGAAACCCAAGAAATAGATGACATTTTCGATAATTTAAAACTGTTTTAATATCTTATAGGAGGATGAAATAATGGATTTAGCTGAATATTGTGGTAATATTGAATTTTCAATTCTTCAATTCATCTTTTCAACGACTGATGAAATAAAGGAAAAAATATCACAGAAGAAGTTGTTTTACAAAGAACAAATTATCCGATACATCCACCAACAAATTGATCACTTTTTCAAAAGATTTACAATCAAGAAGGCTTTACTGCAAACATACAGAAATGATGTTTTTAATACCATTATGTTTAAGCTTAAAAATACACTAAAGGAGCGTATCATTTTCCAATGTGCATAATGGAACCTTTTTATAGAAAAGAACCTTGCTTGCTGCTTCATAATCAACGAAAAAGGTTCTTTTTTATTATTTACTCAAACTTCACAGAGTGAAATCGACAAATAAGCATAGAGGTGTATTTATGAAGTTAGATGAGTTTACAATTGGACAGGTGTTCGAAACGAAGTCATTCAAATTAACAAAAGAGGATATTACGAGGTTTGCAGGAGAATTTGACCCTCAATATATGCATCTGGATGAGGAAAAAGCAAATCAGGGAAGGTTTAATGGAATCATTGCTTCTGGTATACATACGCTAGCCATTTCATTTAAGCTTTGGGTTGAACAAGGTATCTATGGTGATGATGTCATTGCTGGAACACGGATGAATAATATTAAATTTATAAAGCCCGTGTATCCTAATGATGAATTACATACCATTGTCGAGGTTATTGATAAAAAAGCCCAAAAAAATGAAACGGGTATCCTTACTGTATTGTTATCTACTTTCAATGATAAAGAAGAAAAAGTTTTTGAGGGTGACTTGTCCGTATTGATAAAGCGATGAAGGGCTTGAGTATGCTTATCCAATTACAATTGGTCATAATGTTTGGATTGGTGGTGGCGTACAGATTATGCCAGGAGTGACAATAGGAGACAATACTGTTATTGCTTCAGGAAGTATCGTTACAAAAAGCATATCTGGTAGTGTACTCGCAGCAGGAAGTCCTTGTAAAGTAGTCAGAGAAATAACGGAAGCAGATAAAGAAAAATACAAATAAATTATGAGCATAATCCTAATCTGAACTAAATTATTTTTCTGCATAAGGACTGTCCATTAGGGTAGTCTTTTTTATGTGCACATAATTAAGGGAGAATTTTAGGAAGTCTTCAGCTTGCGTAGGTAATGATTTCCCTAAACAGAGTCTTGTTTTATGTCCTTAACAATTTCTAGGTCTATTTTTTCCTCCAGCGGAACTTTAGACATATCTTTTTCAACTGCCTGTGATAATCTTTCTGCCTCAAGCTGTTGTGATTCACCTTCTATATATACCTGCTGCAATGGTTTCTTCTCAATTCTCTGAGCTAATGCTCTGACCTCATTTAATTGCTGTTCCAGATGATTAATTTCCTTTTTCAAAAGGGCATGTTCTTCCTCTATTACTCTAGACTTGGAAGAATAGTACGGGTCCTTTTCCCACCAGTCCATTCCTATTTCCCTTGCTTTATCAACCGAAGCTATAAGCAATCTAATTTTTATTGTAAGCAAATCAACATCCGCCAATGAAATTTTTATATCTCCTACAATTACGACTCCTTTATCCAGTATTTTTTCTAATACCTCAATTAAGTTCGTCGTTTGCGGTGCGTTATGAATGGGCATAAAATCTCTCCTATCAAAGCAATTACAACAATTTCCCCAGTGGGCCCAAGTCTATATTGAGATCTTCATTTTCTAAACCAAAAACGATTTTTAATTCCTCCATTTTTTCTTCAAGCCTCATTAAGGTTAAACCTAACTCTTCTAGTTGTTCATCTGTAAGCGAATCGTTTTCAACACGGCGCATTGCCTGCCGCTCCATAAGTTGACGAAGCAGTTCAATGATTGTCAGGACTAATTTCGCTAAGCCTTGTTCCACCTGACTCGAGTCTAGAGGCAATCGTTCCATTCTCTATAACCTCCCCACTGTTCTTATGCTTATAAGTACCAAATGCACTTTCAATTGATGATATAAGCAGCTTAAGATCGACTACAATTAAATCGATATTGGCAATAGAAATTAAAATCTCACCCCTGACAACGACGCCGGTATCAATAATTCCGTCTAAAAGGTCCAGCAATGTCATTTCCTTATTTGCCAAAGGATGCTGTAACTCCATTATTTTGTCTCCGTTGTCATTTTAGAAAAATGGTATGGAGGCCAGGGCCCTGTCACATGAAAGGTACACCCTAAAACTTCAAACATGTACTCAATTTCTTCAATCTTATTTAAAAATTGTTCTGTCTGCTTTTCGTCAACAAGAAAATCACAGTTAGCAATCATTTCATCTTTTCTTTCGGTGACATCCTTACCCCAGTTTTGACGAAGATTAGCTTCAGACACTACTGTTTGTAATTGTTCTATGATTTCTTTCCACCATTTGGACTGTTCCAATTCAAATTCTGATGAAATCAGGTGTTCCAGCTTTTTTTTCATCAAAAATTGTTTTCCTTTGGGCATTGAAGATAATTTTTCCCTTAACTCAAGAACCGCAGCATTATTCTTTATCACATAAGATAATGCCTTTTCAGCAAGACAAAATAATTTTAGATTCCATTCCTTTTTGCCTTGTAGAGCCGAAAGCTTTTCAAGGAGAGCATCATGCTGTTCACTTAGTGAACCTGCTAAATTCTCCTCGTTTTGAAAAATAGTACAAAACGGCATGGGAAGGACGGTTAAATGCTCATTGATTGCCGTTATCAATTGATGATGGTGAAAAGCTTTTTCCTTTAGCCATTTGGCATCTTTTAACCGCAGGTCAATTTGTTGTTGAGAAAAACCTTGGGCATCAACCGGGGTTATGACAGCAGCTATATCTTTAACTATTTGCATAGTAATGTTGTGTTGATCAATGCCCATAATAGAAGGTAACTCTGACAACTGAAGTTCCTTGGCTATTATGACACCATACATATACAAAAAATGGGTTCCTGTAGCTTTTTGAGTCATAGGCCTCTCCTTTAAAACGATTCTTTATAGCTCATTTTTTTCTTTTTCTTTGGCTATTTTATAACGGTTAAGCAAGTCTTGTTCCTGCTCGGCATACGCTTCTTCACTGATTTCTCCCATTTCGTAGAGCGTATGCAATTCCATGAGCTGTTGCTGTATATGCGGTATATTGTAAAGCTCCTGGTCCACCTCTTCTTGAATTTTTTGCCCAAGTTTTATTAACGAACGGATAGGAAGAGTAAATAATTTATGAATCATGATTCTTCAATCCTTAAACGGATATTTACAAAATTATAGGCTGGCCACGGCCCAGTATATTTAAACTCGACTCGTTCCTTCCATATTTCGAATAATTCATTTACCTTATGGTCAAACACTGCTTCTTTTTCTCGATCAATCAAATATGCTGCATTTAATAGAGTTTTTCCTGGGATGGTATTATTTTTCTTTCCTGATTCTGCTAATTCTAATAAAGGCAGATAAATCTGATCTTCTATTTCTTCCTGCAAACGTAATACAAAGTTTTGGGCAAGTTCACCTAGTCGGATTTGATCATAAAATGTAGAAGGGTCTGAAACATTCTTCTTCCCAGTATTCCACTCGCTCAAAGCAGAATCTTGATTCATTTCTTGATCAATCCATTCTTTTTTTGCAATAACCTTTAACCCAACTTCAATTTTGTTTTCTAATTCTGAAAACAATTTTTCAAATTCATTGTTCAAATGCTTTGTTATAAGCAGGACATCTTGTTCAGAATGAAACACATTTCCAAAACTCATTGGGATGAGGCTATATTTTTTCATTACCTCAGAGATGGTTTGTTGGTGTGCAAGCAGATTTTGTCTGTCTGGCAACACTTCACCCTCTACTTTTGTGACCACCATGGCAACATTCAGGTAATGGATTGTGTACACTTCATTTACCTGTTCGTTTAACCGTGCCAACCCAAAACTTTTCGGTTGAGTTTCACGTATTGCACAAAAAACGTACACACCGTTTTGTGTACTCATTAACGATCTTCCTTTCGCAACAATTCCTTTAAAATGAGCTCTCGCACAGCGTATGAATGCAAATCGGGAAATAACTGTTTGACCGGCCTTGTTAAAACATCGAGACAAAGTGCCTGATAATGCTTATTTTCAGGAATGATTGGTATATTTACTTTTTTCGCAATGGATGACATCATAAGGGAAGCGCGTAAACTTGGACTAAATCCTTTTCCGTATGCCCTTAGACTTGATACAAGTCTCACGATTTCATTAGCGTCTTGATTGGTCACTCCAGTTTTTTTCTGGAGAATTTCAACTTCGGTTTCTTTGTCACAACAATCAAGGTTAATGGTGATAAATCTATCCAATAGTGCATCCTGAGTATGAAAGGTACCCGTATATTCATACGGATTACTCGTAAAAATCATTGAAAATTGAGGATAACACTTTATGAAGGATTCCTTTCCTTTCCCGTAAATGGGGAGGACCTTTTCCTCTAATAGGGCAAGAAATATATTATTCGTTTCCGGAAGCGAGCGTGAAAATTCATCGTAAATTACGGTATGACCATTTTTAACCGCCTCAATGAGCTGCCCTTCGACCCAAGTCGGTTTTATTTCCTTTTCCGTCTTATATACTGAATGGATATAATTATCTATCACTTCTTTTTTCGTGTATCCATTATAATATCCAAGAAGGTCTTTATTTGATAATTCATGGTGGCCCCGTATAATCGTAACAGGCTTATTTAATTGGTTTGCAATATAGAGTGCTAAGCTTGTTTTACCAACACCGGACGGACCAACAAAATGAACAGGAAACCCTGCCTGCAAATATCGAAGGGTTCTTGTAATGATGCCATCAAAAAAATCAGTTTTCACAAACCCGCCATTCTCCTCTTCCTTTTCTGGCTGATTCAGATCCAGTCCTCCTCTCCTGTAGGTTATTCTAAAAAAGAAGCTAAGGCGTGATCCTTGCCTTTGCTCCTCATTCTCAAAATTAAACTTCGGCTATTGCTTCAAGATTATCCTTCTTTAAGAGCCCAACTGCCTCTGCATATTTCAACCATGTGTCAACACTTGCAATAACAATACGAGCATCAATCGTAAGAAGTTCAATGCCAACTAATGAAACCCGAACCCATACATCAATGACAACACCCTTATCCAAGATACGGTCGATAACTTCAGCAAGACTTGAAGAGTCCACACTTTTTTGAATAGCAGCCATTTAATTTCCTCCTCCAATGCTGTAAAAAAGGAGATTACTATAAACTATTCCTTGTTCATATTAGGTAAAGAAACTTGTCCCATTCTCACAGCTAAGCTTCCCTTTTATATAACGAAGGTAATACACTATATGAAAAATCAAACAATTAGTATGGACATGCGTTGTTTTTCGAAAAAATATGCTAGACACCCGTAGAGAGCTATTTATTTTATATAGAAAACCCTTTATACAAAGATGATATTTTAAATTTTAGATTTGCTTGAAAATCGTCTTTTACATCTGAGTAGTAAGAGGAAATTAAAGAGAAAATAGTTTATATATTTTATGCATATTTGTCGTGCATGGTTTATTTATTTTATTTGGTTCCATTTTCACTTTTTTCTCATAAGCTTAGTAATAAGGGGTGGAATATTATGAAAAAGGCACAGGAACAGTTTGAGGTTGAAACGCTTAAACATATCAAGAATAGACTTGATTATATTTACTCCATTGCTAAAAGGTACAATAACGACAATCCTGAATTAATGGATACTATTGAAAGTCTAGCTACAGTAGCAAACATGTTTGCAAAGATTAAATTAGAAGAGTTAAACGGTAATGTTGAAACATCAAGCCCTCAAGGATTCATTGTGAATAAACTAGGAAACTCATACTCAAGAATGAAGGATTATGAAAAAGGAAAAGAAGACATAGACTTTCCGGCTTGGAAGCTCTGATGTTTGCTTTGTATTTTTCAGTAGAGGTCTAATTTAACCAAATAACATTAAAAATTATTTAAGAGGCGCCTATTTTGGCGCCTTCTTTCATTTACAGCATAGCTGAAAGGCGTGTGAGACCGCGGTCTCACACGAAATGAGCCAAAAATCAACAGCGTTATATAACAAGGACAATTTTTAAAATCCATAATAATTACGAAGTAAATAAGAAATCCATTTACAATGAGGGTGATTTCGAATATTTTCTAGTAATCCTTTTACAATAGCCCGACTTAAAGTCGGTTGGAGGAGTTGTTGCTGTAACAGGAGTAACGATTCTTTTTCGATAGAATCTTCCATTTCTTTTATTTTTGGCTCTAGGATTTCAAGGATTTGTTCCTTCGTTACTTCTTCACATATCGGTTGCTTAACTAGTTGGATTAGTTCTTGTGAAATAAATGGGATAGTAGTATGTTTCGCTAATATATTTGTTTTTTCCACAAGTGATTTAGATAATAAGTTTAAATCTACCGGTATGCTATTGAAGAAAAATAAATTTGAATAGGTGCTCATAAAGCCTTTAATACAATAAATTAAATCATATTTTGTTTGCTGGATCTCTTCACCATATAAGCGCTCAATCATTGTTAAGATAATGTTCTCTATTAGTTGATCATAATAATGAAATTTTAATAGGAGTTCTTTATTAAATGATTGAGTTTGCTCTTTGACGAGAATTTTGGCAAAATCGGAGTGCTTATAAAAAGAATGAAAGATTGTGTAATAAAACTCATATAAAAGTTCTTCAACATCCTTCGTATTTTTGACTACATAGTCAATCTCGGAGGTAATTTCCATCATAAAATGGTCAATCAATGCTGAAATCAATTCATCCTTTGACTTGAAAGATAAGTAAAAAGCACCTTTGGAAATGCCGCAATAGTCTGTTATTTGTTGAACGGAAGTGGCTTCGAATCCTTGTTTAGCAAAAAGCTCTAATGCCTTTTCCATAATTAATTGTTTTTTCATCATTATCGCTCCTAGGTCATATCATTGACAAATGACTGGTTGGTCACTTATTATAAATAAATGAGTGTAATAAGTCAATTAAGGGTAGGTGTAAAAGTGAAAGGTCTAGTCAATTTTGTTTTAAAGAATAAACTAGCAGTCTGGTTGCTTACAATCATTATAACTGTCTTTGGTATTTATTCAGGTACAAGAATGAAAATGGAGACAATTCCAGATATCTCAATTCCATACTTGATGGTCATGGATGTATATCCTGGGGCAACCCCTGAAAAAGTGATGGAGGATGTATCCATACCGATAGAAAAGGCAGTAGAAGGCCTTGAGGATGTGAAGTCCGTTTATTCAAATTCCTATTCTAACATGTCGAGTATTCAAGTGGAATACGAATATGGTATAGATATGGACGAGGCTAAACGTGCATTAGATTCTGCGTTAGATGCAGTGAGTTTACCAGAAGGAGCAGAAGAGCCGACCATTACAGCAATTAGCATGAATATGATGCCGGTTGTTGCGTTAAGTGTAAGTAGTGAGGAAGAGGATATTGTTGAATTAACGTCAACAGTAGAGGAAATTTTACTTCCGAAAATCGAGAAAATCGATGGTGTTGCGTCAGCCACTATTACAGGTCAGCATATTGAAGAAGTACAGCTTACTTATAATAAAGAAAAGCTGGCTGAGTATGACTTAACAGAAGATAAAGTAAAGGAAATCATTCAAGCAAGTGACCTTGCTGTTTCATTAGGTCTTTACGAGTTTGAAGAAGGTGAACAAGCTGTAGCGGTGGATGGCAAGTTCATGACAGCTAATGAATTAAAGGAAATGCTTATTCCTGTCACACCGTCAGCAGAACATCCGTCACCATTTGTGAAACTTAGCGATATCGCTACGATTAAAGTAGTTGGTAAAGTACAATCGGTTTCAAGAACAAACGGTGAAAATGCTATTGCGATTCAGATTGTTAAAGAGCAACAAGCAAATACAGTTGATGTTGTAAACAGCGTGAAGGAGTTAGTCCAAGAAGAAGAGGGGAAAATCGATGGTCTTGTCATAGATGTATCACTTGATCAAGGTGCACCGATTGAAGAATCCGTTTTAACAATGGTTGAAAAAGCGGTATTTGGTGGGTTAATTGCCGTATTAATTATTCTTCTATTTTTACGAGATTTCAAATCAACGATTATTTCCATTGTATCTATTCCGGTTTCGATTTTTATGGCATTACTGCTATTAAACTGGTTGGATATTACGCTAAATATTATGACGCTTGGTGCGGTTACAGTGGCTATCGGTCGTGTTATTGATGACTCCATTGTAGTAGTTGAAAATATTTACCGACGTCTGCATTTAAGAGAAGAGAAATTAACAGGACGTGCTCTTATACGAGAAGCGACTATTGAAATGTTCAAACCAATCTTGTCATCGACATTAGTAACGGTTGCGGTATTCGCGCCACTTATTTTCGTTGGCGGTATGGTCGGTGAGCTGTTCATGCCGTTTGCCTTAACAATGGCGTTTGCGCTAGGAGCTTCCTTAATTGTGGCCATTACTATCGTTCCTGCCTTATCCCACTTCTTATTCAAGAAGAAGTTATATAGTGAAAAGACGGAAAGCAGTCATAAAGAGGCTGGTAGATTAGCTAGATGGTATAAGGGAATCTTAGAATGGACACTTAATCATAAAATTGTTACTTCACTTGTTGCTGTTGTGTTATTAGCTGGTAGTTTGGCATTAACGCCATTCATTGGTTTTAGCTTCATGGGCAGTGAAGAAGAAAAAGTGATGTACTTAACATATACACCGGCAGCAGGCGAGCTAATGGATGATACATTAGCAAATGTGGAAGCCGTAGAAGAGAAGTTACTAAAACGTGATGATATTGATATTCTTCAAGTATCGGTAACGGAGGAGGGCGATGCGACGTCAGCGATGATGGGCGGCGGAGCAGGCGGCGTCTTAATGTACCTCATCTTTGACCCAGAAATGGAGAACTTCCCAGAAGTACGCGAGGAAATTGAAGACTATGTGTTCAACATTGGTCAAACGGGCGAATGGAAGAGCCAAAACTTCTCTTCCATGTCGATGTCTACTAATGAAGTTAGCTATACATTCTACAGTGAAGATTTAGATAAACTAAATGAAGCTGTCAAAATGGTAGAAGACGTGATGAAAGAAAATGACGGTTTAAAAGATGTTTCTTCAAGTGCAGAGGATGCATATGTGGAGTATACGTTCAATGTAGAACAAGATGAATTATTGCAGTATGGGTTAACAACAGGTCAAATTGTCATGATGTTAAGTCCGAATCGAACAGAAGAAGTATTAACAACAGTTGAAAAAGACGGTGACACATTAGAAGTAATCGTCCAGCAAGAAAAAGCGGACCAACCAAAATCGATTGATGAAATGTTAGATAAACAAGTACCGACAGCACAAGGTGTGTCAATGTCACTTTCTGAGCTTGTGACTGTTAAGGAAGGTACAACATTAAATACACTTGCACGTAGCCAAGGTGAGTATTATGCGACCGTTTCAGGGACAATCCTTGATAAGGATATTTCAAAAGCAACATCCGAAGTAGATGAAGAAATGGAAAAATTAGACCTACCTAAAGGTGTTACAATGGGTGTTGCTGGTGTAGCGGCAGATATGACAGAAACCTTTACACAACTTGGAATAGCCATGCTTGCAGCAATTGCTATTGTATACTTCATCCTTGTTGTAACATTTGGCGAAGGTTTAGCACCATTTGCCATCCTATTCTCGTTACCATTTGCGGTCATCGGTTCATTTGTTGGTTTATTGCTAGCTGATGAAACAATCTCTGTATCGGTTATGATGGGTCTCTTAATGTTAATCGGTATCGTTGTAACGAACGCCATTGTACTTGTAGATCGTATTATTCATATGGAACGTGATGGTATGAATATGCGTGAAGCCATTTTAGAAGCTGGTGCAACTCGTCTACGTCCAATTTTAATGACGGCGATTGCAACAATTGGTGCCTTGCTTCCATTAGCTACGGGAACAGGTGGAGGCGGTTTAATCTCAAAAGGTTTGGGTATTACAGTAATCGGTGGTTTAGCAAGTTCGACGTTATTGACATTAATCATTGTACCGATTGTCTATGAGGTATTATCTAAGCTATTTAAGAAAAACCGTAAAGAAATAGAAGAAAACTAAGTTATTTTTTAGCCCGGCAAGATGATTCGTCATCTTGTCGGGCTTTTTTGGCGAAAAGAAAACCATAGGCTAGGTGAAACGTCTTGGTAAAGCGGAAGAAATGGAAAAAACAGTATTATTTATGGATTCTCTAGAAATTATTTCAAGGCTGTTTAAAATACATATCTCTACAGAAAATAAATAAAAAGCCTAACAAAACTGTAAAGAGTGTTTAAGGTGATATTTCTTGCTGAATTAGGAGGAGTTATAAATTGAATATAGCAAATATTTTGACCATCATTGGATTTGTTTTTTTTGCTTTAATTCTTTTGACTTTGATAGTAGTGGGATTATATTTGGTTTTTATCGATAGAACTCAAAAGCAGCATCCAATACTTCGTAATTACCCTTTAATCGGACGAGCAAGGTACCTTTTAGAAACCATTGGACCAGAACTTCGTCAATATTTATTTAACAATGATTTAGAAGGAACACCTTTTTCACGAAATGATTATCAGCATATTGTGAAAAACGCAAAATATAAACGTAATGTTGTTGGGTTTGGGTCACAGAGAGATTTTGAAGAAGCCGGATATTATATTAGAAATTCCATGTTTCCGAAATTAACGGAAGAGTTGAAAATGGATAGGGAAACGAAAGCAATAACGGAACGATATCTATTAATTAAAGAACCTTTATTTACACAAAAAAAGGAACATTTGGAGAAGAATGAATCACCTGTTTATTTACTTGATGATCGCGACGCCATCGTTATTGGAGAGAATTGTAGAAGCCCATTTGTTGTAAAGGGTCAGATTGGTATGTCTGCAATGAGTTATGGGTCCTTGGGAGAAAGAGCAGTTACAGCACTTTCGGAAGGACTAGGAATTGCTAAAGGAACATGGATGAATACAGGGGAGGGTGGGCTTTCTGAATACCATTTAAAGGGGGGCGTTGATATTATTATGCAAATCGGCCCAGGTTTATTTGGTGTTAGAGACAAAGAAGGTAATTTTAATTGGGATGCGTTAAAAGAAAAAAGCAGGATACCTGAGATAAAGGCGTTTGAACTCAAATTAGCTCAGGGTGCTAAAACACGTGGCGGTCATATTGACGGCGAAAAGGTGACCGAGGAAATAGCCAAAATACGGATGGTAGAACCGTTTAAGTCTATTGATAGTCCAAATCGTTTTCGTGAGTTTAATGATCTGCCTGCTTTGTTTAACTTTATTGAGCAGATTAGGGAAGTTACGGGGAAGCCAGTCGGAATGAAGATTGTGATCGGAAGTAATCAAGAAGCAGATGAACTCGCTAGACAAATTAAAGAAACAGGGAAAGGACCTGACTTTATTACAGTAGATGGTGGTGAAGGTGGGACAGGTGCATCTTATCAGGAATTAGCAGACAGTGTTGGTCTTCCAATTAAATCTGCTTTACCATTAGTTGATAACGCCCTAAAGAAACATGGCGTCCGTAACAGAGTGAAAATAATCGCCTCAGGCAAACTATTTTCACCTGATCGAATAGCAATTGCACTAGCAATGGGAGCAGATCTTATAAACATAGCCCGAGCATTTATGATTACAGTAGGCTGTATTCAAGCGCAAAAATGTGCATCTAATGCATGTCCAGTTGGAGTTGCAACAACAGATCCCGAATTACAAAAGGCACTTGTCATAGATGAAAAGAAATATCGTACGGCTAATTATGTTATTACTATGCGAAAAGGTTTATTTCGACTAGCCGCAGCGGCAGGTTTGGATTCCCCGGTCCATTTTAAACGTGAACATGTTGTTTATAAAGATGAGAAAGGGATAACTTGGTCACTGGAGGATATTTATCAATCAATGATTCAAACAGGTAAATAACGCCTGGGAGGGCACTTTTATCTGTAGAGTCAAGAGCTGCAATACGGCCAAAATGAACAAAATCTACAATAATTATGTTTTTTGATAAGTTTGTACGAAAACCCCATCCTCTTCTAGCTATTCAGCTATAAATATCTCTTTATAATCAAAAGCACTTTGGGATAAGAGTTGCGTTTTTAATCAGGATTCGAAGGCTTGTCAAGATGAGGGAACTATGACAAGATATAGGCATATAAGGAACTCTCTTTGAGATGCGGGAGTGGTAAAAAGTTAAAAATCACTCTTATATAGTATGGGAATGAACGTTAATAAATGGAGGAAATGAATTTATGTCTAATCTGCCAAATTGCCCAAAGTGTAATTCAGAATACACGTACGAGGATGGAAGTCTTTTAATCTGCCCAGAATGTGCTCATGAATGGACGTTAGAATCAGAAACTGAGAATAACGAAGATCAAAAAGTTGTCAAAGATGCAAATGGAAATGTGTTAAACGACGGAGATTCTGTAGCAGTCATTAAAGACCTTAAAGTAAAAGGAACGTCATCTGTTATCAAAATCGGTACAAAAGTAAAAAGTATTCGTTTGGTGGATGGCGATCATGATATTGACTGTAAAATTGATGGTTTTGGGGCTATGAAATTAAAATCTGAATTTGTTAAAAAGATATAAGTACGTTTTAATGCAATAGAGAAAAACAAAAGCTGTTTGATGTAATTTGATATGTTAAACAGCTTTTTTCGGTTGATTCAATCTTCGAAGTACTTTAATTTGATTATGAAAGGTAGTTGCTTTATCCTTTTCAGCAAGAAGACTCCATCTGATTTGTGTTACGGGCACAAGCCCAACAATTCAGGTGGAGATGAATTGCCATAAGCCAATAGGCTGAACTTTTTTGCTTGTTTTCATATTAATTTTCACTTCGTTACGAACGAACATTCGCTATATTTTCTGTTCTATGATATAATTAGTCGTAGATAGGAAGTGGATTGATATGATAACGAAATTAGATAGTAATAACCATTCAGTGTTCTCACTCTACTACCATTTGGTTTTGGTTACTAAATACCGTAGAAAAGTGTTGGATGATGAGATTTCAGACTATCTGAAAGACCACTTCATACGATTACTTGAACCAAAAGGTATTACTGTAGAAGAATGGAACCATGATGGCGACCACATTCATATTTTGTTTCGTTCTGTACCAAATATCGACTTGTCAAAAGCAATCAACAGTTACAAGAGTGTTAGTTCTCGTTTCGTAAAACGTGATTTTCCGCAGATCAAACAATATCTTTGGAAAGAGATGTTTTGGTCTCGAAGTTATTGTCTTTTGACAACAGGTGGTGCGCCAATTGAAACCATTCGTCAATATATTGAGACGCAAGGAATGAAATAATCTTATTTGCTTGGTGAGAAAGGCGGTGAACACGATGACAAGAAAGAAACCAGTGAAAGTATTGCGTAAACAAAAGAAAACCGAAAACATTCAACGTTTCACTCAAAAACAGAATATTGGACGTAGTACCCTTACGGCGGAAGAATTTCGTCTGCTTCAACGTATGTCGCACAGTTCAAAGGCGTTGCGTAATGTTGGATTGTATGTGATTAAACAAAGCTACTTGAACAACGGCAAGATGGCGACCGTAAAAGAAGTGGACGCTGCCATGAAAGCTGATGGTAACTATTGGGGCGTTCAATCCAACTCCGTTCAAGCCATTAGAAGAAGTGTGTTTTCAGAAGTGAAGAGCTATTTTGAGGCACTGAAAAAATGGAAGAAAAACCCGGAAAATTTCACTGGTCGTCCCAAATTCCCGAAGTATTCTCACTCTACGGAGAAACGTATTATTGAAATCTACCAAGTACCAAAAGTGGATAAGGATGGATACTGGGCAATTCCGATGAATGTTGAATTCAGAAGATGTTTTGGTTCTATCAAAATTCGTATGCCTAAAAACTTGTTGAACAAAAAAATCTCTTACATTGAAATCGTACCAAAGCAAAAAGGTCGGTTCTTTGAGGTGCATTACACGTATGAAATGCAAGTCTCTCAAATGAAGAAACAACCAACGACAACAACGAATGCTTTAAGTTGCGATTTAGGTGTAGATCAATTGTTGAGTTGTGCAACAAACAAAGGGGATACGTTCTTGATTGATGGTAAAAAGCTCAAGTCAATCAACCAATACTTCAACAAAACGATAAGCAATCAACAACAGAAAAATATCGAAAATGGGATTTCAAAACGTATCGTGACAAACCGTATGGCAAAGCTTTGGAACAAACGTGAAAGTCAGATCAACGGTTATATCTCACAAACCATAGGGTTGGTGTTCAAAAAGGCAAAAGAATTAGACATCGATACGATTGTTGTCGGCTATAATGCTGGTTGGAAACAGGGGTCTGATATAGGGAAAAAGAACAATCAGACATTTGTTCAAATTCCATTCAATAAGCTCATTTCTGCAATCGAAAACAAATGTTTGAAAGAGGGCATTCGTTTCGTAAAACAAGAAGAAAGCTATACATCAAAAGCTAGTTTCCTAGACAAAGATACGATTCCTGTTTGGACGAAAAATGATAAATCGAACTACTCATTCAGTGGTAAGCGTATAAGTCGTGGTCTATATCGAAGTAAATCAGGACCATGCATTCACGCTGACATTAATGGTGCATTGAATATTTTGCGTAAATCAGAAGTTGTAGATTTGGATGAAAATATCAAAGGTAAAACTCCAATCAAATTGGAAGTACAAACACGTAAGGCTGTTGCTTCGCGCATAGCTTAGTGGGTGCGTCAACCATCCATATGTGTACTCGACTTGTCGGGGCTTGTAGTACATGCCAGAGCAATCTGAGTGATGGCTTCTTCTGCCAGGAAGAACTGCTCTTTTTCGGAAGGGTGGTGCAAGTGGGAAAGTGATCGTTCGTCATCAGTACCGACCAAAAACAGTGATTTGAGGATTCCACTCAGAGCGTCAAACCGTCTCGACATCGAGCAAGAAGACCTGAGTGGCTAACTCAAGCCCCCACTGAAACGTTTTATCTCAGTGGGGGTACGTTGACAGTTAAAGTAAGTTAATATTCCGTTAAGGGGAGTAGCTTTTACAGCAAAGTCGTCAAGACAGAGTTTCATACTCTCGGCTTTGTTGGCAACCTAAAGTTGTTAGCAAGACCTTACCTAATTTTAGGTATAGGTCTTTTTTGTCTATAAGGATCTATACCATATCAAGGTATAGATTCTTTTTTTATTTAATTTTTCAGGGGGTACTAAGTAAAGATGATTAAGTGCTAGAGATATCAGTAAGAATGGAATCTATCTTATAGTTTTTTTATAAAAAAATTGGAGGAACATATATGAATAATTTTGTATTTAAACAAATGCCGAGTTATGTTGAGCGAGAAATGAAAATCATAACGGATCATGTAAAACCTTTATTAAAGAAATCGTCAAGATATACGTTTATTGCGATTCCGATGAGTATGGTGTCATTTATGAATCTGTTTTTTCTAATTGTATATAATGGTGTGAATAAAGAGGTAATGGGTTCATTAATTCTGTTTGCTGTATTCGCAGCGATTGGAATGGCGTTATATAAAGAATCAAAATTTTTGCGAAAAGAAATTCAACAGAAGAGCAACCAATATATCATCGAGCGGATTAAGAAAAGTGAAGCTGTTTTGGATTATCAAAAAAGAGAATTTATTACCTTGATTAATGAACAGCCTGTTTTGGGCTTTCATACATTTATTAACTTTTTAGAAGAAGAAAATAAGAGAAAAATATAGAGTAGAAATGTTTATTCTTAAATGGGCTGTATGGAGCAGCCCGTTTTTTTATTGGCTTTTGCTCCAGTGAAATAAATATTAGTTAATTACTTTTTTTTATTAAGTAGCAAAAGTGTTGACAAAGAGAAGTATATTTAATAATATAATCTTGAATTATAAATAAATTGATTTGAGACAAACGAGTGCATAATTTTTATGAACTTAGGAATGTATATGAACATCTTTGAAAATGCCCGAATTTTCCAGGTTTAATGAAAAACAGTCTTTGGTTTCGAGGAAGCAGAATGTAGAGTCATTCACAATTCCAAGATAAAGGAGCTGATGCATGGAGAAGATGGATTAAAATATAGGCGGTGTTAGAAATGGGTTTATTAGATAAACTATTTGGTCGATCAACGAATAATGAGGAGGAACAAACAATGGAACAATTAAAAATTGGTATTATCTTAGGAAGCACACGTCAAGGTCGCGTAAGTCCACAAGTAGGAGAATGGGTAAAATCTATCGCTGATAAACGTGGAGATGCAGAATATGAAATCATAGATATCGCAGACTACAATTTACCATTTTTATTTACAACTGATGGTTCAGAACCAGGAATCGCAGCTTGGGGAGAAAAAATTGATTCTTTAGATGGATTCGTATTTATTGTTCAAGAATATAATCACAGCATTACAGGAGCATTAAAAAATGCCCTTGATACAGCACAAGCACAATGGAACAATAAAGCAGCAGGTATCGTAAGCTATGGTTCAACTGGTGGGGCTCGTGCTGCTGAACACTTACGTGGAATCTTAGGCGAATTACTAGTTGCGGACGTTCGTACACATCCAACATTGTCATTGTTCACAGATTTTGAAAACGGATCTGATTTCAAACCACAGATTTACATCTTGATAATGTGAATGTAATGCTAGATCAAACAATTGCATGGAGCGGTGCATTAAAAACTGTACGTTCATAATGATAAAGAATGAAAAAGGATTGTAGAACTTCTGCAATCCTTTTTTTCATATTTCCTTCTATTCTCAAAATTGACTAGAGAACAGTTACGTTATTAAGATCTGCTTTCCCTGCTTTTAAAAAATTATATGTCAATTTATCCATAGTAGCTCCGCTGAAATCGGCTTTCCTTACGTCGGATAAGCGGAATTGAACATTTTTTAAAGTAGTCTGCTTAAATGAGGCCTTTTTTAAGGTACATCCTTCAAACACCGTATTTTCAAAGGTCTCATCTTCAAAATTCAAACCTGCTAAATTACTTGTTTTGAAGAAGGTATTCTTATAGACACAGTCTTTGAAAGTAGCTCCTTTAAAATTAGCTGCTCTAAAAAGTGTGTTCGTTAGATTAACATTTACAAAAATGGTATCTGCTAAGTTGCTTGATTTAAATGTACTGTTTGTTAAGTCTGAATCGGTAAAATCAGATCCTTTTAAATCACTGCTGTTGAATTTACCATCATGAACTGATACGGAACGAAAATCGGAATGCACTAGTTGTGATCGTGAGAAGTCCATTTGTACAGCTTTTTCAAGCTCTGCTTGCTGAAGGTTAATGGATTCGATTAATTCCGATACTTCACCAATCGAATGAATGGTCATCTGATAAGCTTCTTCTTCTGTATAACCGCTGCTTTTATAATCATTGAATTTCTCATGTAAGTTACTTAAAAGCTCCTCTTCTAATTCCTTGGCTGTTTTCACTTCTTGATAAGGGGCAAAAATGTTATGGACATACTTGTTTAATTGTTCTAACATTCATTCATTCTCCTTTTAAAGCAGGTCATCTAGGATCTGTTTAGCCTGCTCCCAATTTTTTTTATTCTGTTTGTATGTCTTCTCACCCATTGCTGTAATTTTGTAGTATTTTCTTCGTCCGCCTTGATTTTGGTCACCCCAATAGGATGTGATATTTCCGTCTTTCTCCAAGCGCTTCAAGCTTGAATACATGGTGGCTTCCTTTAATTCATACTGTTCTCCTGATTTGGCATAAATCAATTTGCTAATTTGATATCCATACTTATCCCCACTTAAAAGCAGCTTCAAAATCATGGTATCTGCATGACCACGAAGTAAATCCGATGATAGTTTACTATTCTCCAAAAAATCATCTCCTTGGGTATAATATAAACGGAGTTACTATGACTGTCAAGGTAATATGTTAGATGAGTGTATCTACATTGTTTATAAAGTATAGACACTTTGTGAAAAAATGATGAGTTAACGCAACGCGAATATATTACATAAAATTTTGTAAGGCTATGAACTATATAGTTGCTTTTAATGGCTAAAATAAAACATATTCTATATCATGGTCAAAGAAGCTAGTCCATCTCATTAGACTAGCTTCTTTAACATATTTAACAAGACGAGAAAAATGTATCAAGAAAGAATGACAGGTATAAAATACACTCTGCTATAGTTTTAGGGGGGGGGCATCCAGATGAAAAATGATGAGAATAGGACTCGTGAAAACCGAAAAGATGAACATGTACAGCTTGCTTTACAATCAGAATCTAATGATTTTTCGCATTTTGATCAGCTTTCCTTTGTTCATCAATCTCTGCCCAATATTGGCTTGAAGGATGTGGACCTTCAGGTGAATATGGCAGACCTGACCATGAATAGCCCTTTATATATTAACGCTATGACAGGTGGCTCTGAAAAGACAGGGCATATTAATGCATCGTTAGCAAGTATAGCGCAAGCAACTGGAATGGCGATGGCCGTTGGTTCTCAACATGCAGGATTACGCAATGAATCTCTTGTTCATACATATCAGATTGTACGAAAGGTGAATCCTAAAGGGGTCATTTTTGCCAATGTAGGAGCGGACGTGCCGCTAGAATTTGCTTTAAAGGCTATAGATATGCTTGAGGCAAATGCTCTTCAGGTCCATCTAAATGTTCCTCAAGAGCTGGTCATGCCAGAAGGAGGACGTGATTTTACAGGTTGGGTAAAGCAAATTGAACAAATTATCCAACGAGTAGAAGTTCCTGTCATTGTAAAAGAGGTAGGGTTTGGGATGAGTAAGGAGACATTTCAATCTCTAGATGAAATAGGCGTTCAATATGTAGATGTAGGTGGACGCGGAGGAACAAATTTTATTGGAATTGAGAATCATCGCAGAGAAAAATATGAATATGATTATCTAAAGGAATGGGGCCAAACGACACCAATTTCCTTATTAGAAGCCCACGCATATGTAAACCGGATGACTGTATTTGCTTCGGGAGGCATACGGAATCCGTTAGATGTCTTAAAGTGTTTATCGCTTGGGGCTAAGGCCGTTGGTTTAGCTAGTCCTATTCTGCGCGTTCTTCAAACAGAAGGAATAGATGAAACAATCGAAGAAATGAACCGATGGCATGAACAAATGAAAACCATTTGTACGATGTTAGGAGCACGTACGGTCCATGAATTATGTACTTGTCCGCTCGTGATTACAAAAGAAGTACGGGAATGGTGTGAAGTAAGAGGTCTTGATGTGAGAGCGTTCGCCCAAAGATGTGGAGTATAGTGGAAAGGCTCATGAGTAATGAAGAAATAAAAAGAAAGTTGTTAAAAATGGAATAAAATCTGTGCGATATAGGAACTTGTACGGTAAGAAAAAGAAGGATATAGTAAGGTTATTATTATAATAATATGTATATGAGAAAAGTCGTTTTGACTTCAAAAGGAGGAAAAGAAATGAGTACTCGTAATAGTTTTCATGAGGAACTTGTGAATCTTAAACAACTAGTATTAGAAATGGGAGCAAAGTCAGCAAATGCATTACAAGAGTCTATTGAGGCACTAGTTACACAAGATATAGATCGTGCGATAAAAGTAATTGATAAAGATTATAAAATTAACCGACTTGATCATGAAATTAATGAAAAGGCGATTTGGCTAGTTGCTAAGGAATCACCTGTTGCGTCAGATTTAAGGAGAATTCTTTCAAGCATAAAGATTTCTACGGATTTAGAAAGAATCGGGGATTTAGCGGTCAATATTGCAAAATCAACGATTCGAATAGGGGAAAAAGAATTGTTTAAGCCGCTAAAGGACATCTCTTCAATGGCTGAAAAGGGAAAAAGCATGTTAACTCAGGTTATGGAAGCATTCAATGAAGAGGATGCAGAGCAAGCAAGGGCAATAGCAGATCTTGATCATGACGTTGATGAAATGTATGGCAGACTTGTTCAGGAACTGTTATCACATATCGTCGACAAGCCTGAAATTCAGGCTCAAGTTACACAGTTAGCCTTTGTTTGCCGTGATCTTGAACGAGTTGGGGATCATGCAACGAACATTTCTGAAAACATTATCTTCATGAAAATAGGACAGCTACAAGATTTAAATGATTAACAAAGGATAGGTTTTTATGAATGAACAACTAGAAAAATTGCTGTCTTCTATACCATTATTTGAAGATTTAACAACAGATGAATTACAGAAAATGATTTCTTTTACGAAGAAAAAGTCTATTACAAAGGGATCACATGTATTTTTTAAGGATGAGCCATTAAATAGTGTCTATTTCATTGAAAAAGGAATTGTAAAAATTTATAAAACGGATATCAATGGGAAGGAGCAAATTGTTTCTCTTTTAAAGGAGGGGGACATGTTTCCACACATTGGTTTCTTTCAAAGTCGCATCTATCCAGCCAATGCGCTGGTAGTAGAAGATGCTTCTTTCATTTACTTATCAACCTCTCATCTTCAAGAAATGGTTCTTCACTATCCAGAAGTCAGCATCAAGCTGTTTCGGGTGATGGAGGAAAAAATTATTGAGCTTCAGAGCAGTCTTGAAGCTCAAGTGCTCAATAATGTATATGATCAGGTTGTGAAATTGCTTCTTCGTCTTCAGCATGCACATGGTGTTTTGCAGGAGGATGGAAGCTATATATTGCCTCTTCATATCACACAAAATGAAATTGCTCAAATGATCGGTGCAGCAAGGGAAACGGTGAGCCGTTCGCTCTCTAAAATGCGGAAAAAGGGTCTAATTGCTGACAGTAATAAAGGCTATTTGCTGCTAAATGTGGAAGCAATGCAGCGAGAGCTTTATTCAGAAGACTAGCTAGAAAAGCGGAGGAGCCGGAAGTTCACTCGTTGTGGGCTTCTTGAGTTAGACACATAATTCATATTGAAAAGTGCTTACTTTTTAGCTTTTAAAAATAGGAACTGACCCAAAGATGCCTATTATGTCTTTAGGTCAGCTTTCTTCACTGTTCAAAAAGCGGAACTTGTCGAATTATCGATAAATGAATAAAACCGCAGATAAATGAGTGATTTTCGCAGATAAAATTCAATAATTGCAGATAAATCGCGCCATTTCGAATATAAACAAGCACAGAAAAAGAGATATGAGCCTGTTTTTGAGAAGATTATACTCAAATTTAGGATAGGATTCGTTTTTCTCCTTCAATTTCTTGAATTGGGTCGATATTTTGTGTGAATTCAAGAGTACCCATGTACTTTCCATTTTCATCTCGTACTGCGAAATAGCGGATGTATACATATTTATCACGGAACTTAATATAGAAATCCTCGATATCCTTGACTCCTGCTTTAAAGTCTTCTAACAGTTTTTCTACAGCATGAACGCTTTTCGGAGGATGACAGTTTTGCACGGTTCTGCCGATTACGGCTTTCGTACGAGCGAAAATGCGCTCTTTCCCGTGAGAGAAGTAGCGGACAACATCATCCTGATCAATGAAGGTGATATCAACAGGTAAGTGATTTAACATTAATTCTAATTGCTGAAGCGATAAAATTCCTGTCTCCATCTTAATGAAGCCTTCTGACATGGCTGTAGCCTCGATTGCTTTTCTTTCAGGTTTCCATACTCCTGCTGGCCCAGTTAAGCAATAGCCAATTTCCTCACCTTCATGAGCAATTTTAACCCATTCATCTTCTGTTAAGGTTTGCAGAGCCATCGGGAATAAAATATTTTCTTCTTTAAAAATCATTTCCGTTACTTCACGAATTACAAAGTATAAAACATCAATGACAGCTTGCTTTTCTTTGTTATAGTTCATTAATTTTTGTTTCACATCTTTAATCGCATCACGAATGCGATCATCTACTCCCCACATGACTTGGGTAGGGCCAAAGATGCCGTACTTTTCTAAATAAGGGAACAGAAGATTCTCTTTACGACTATAATGTTTATCCACATCGAGTAACAGATTCAAATCTTCAATGAGCTTGTAGATATTTTCTTCTGAGTCTTCTTTTTCGAAACGCTCGAAGTGTAATTGAATTTTGAAGTTAACAAGCATATCAATTTCTTTGTTTTCTAGCTTAAAGGTATGGATGGGATGTCCTGGTTGATCTTCTGGCTGCTCAGAACGGTGAATTTCATCAATGGAACCTTTGAAAATAGCTGTATGCACGGAACATAAACGTTGTACCTCCTCAACAGGAATTCCTTCTTCCTCCATTAACGCCTGCTCCATTTGAGAAATCTCCGCAACCGTAATCGTTCCTACCGCTTCTTCAAACTGAGTCTTCACCTCATCTACACTGCGTCCATTATGCAAATCTTTAATGATTTTTTTTAATAGCTCTTGTCGTTCTGCTTTATTCAACTGTTGTTGTTGTTCACGGTTATTAATGATCTCGCTCATATGGAACTCTCCCTTATTCTTTTATTGTAAATCCATTATTTTGAAATGCTTCTTTTACGGTATCTAAAGGTATTCCTTTCATCCGGCATCCCTTTGGTAGGGTCATGACACGTCCAGCCGTCTGCAGCATACCTGGTTTTGTTATATTTTCAAAGCCGATTTCAATCATGATTGACATGATTTCGGGATATTGATTACATAATTCATAAATGGTTTGATTTACATCTAAAATCCTTGTCATGATTTCACCTCGGAAAGAAATGATATTCATTCTCAAGTAACAATGTAGCACACATGTGAAGCTGAGTTTGTGATGAGAATCACATAACGATTATTTATATCGATTTAAAATGAAGGAAGAAATGAATGGAGGGATTTAGCTTGTTTAACCGTGACTATAATGAAAATCCGTTTATTGTAATATGGGAATTAACGAGAGCATGCCAATTAAAATGTCTTCATTGTCGTGCGGAGGCTCAATATCATCGTCATCCGCTTGAGCTAACCTTTGAGGAAGGTAAAAAGTTAATCGATGACATCTATGAAATGGATAATCCAATGCTTGTTTTTACGGGTGGAGATCCATTAATGCGACCTGATGTATATGCCATTGCCGATTATGCTATTAAAAAAGGTGTGCGGGTTTCAATGACACCGAGTGCGACACCGAATGTGACGAAGGAAGCGATTCAAAAAGCGAAGGAAGTGGGTCTTGCTCGCTGGGCATTTAGTTTAGATGGGCCAACAGCGGATATACATGACCATTTTAGAGGCACAAAGGGATCGTTTGATTTAACGATAAAGGCGATTCAATATTTGCATGAATTAGAGATTCCTATTCAAATCAATACGGTGATTTCTAGATATAATGTGGACGTACTTGAAGAGATGGCAGCATTGGTGGAAGAGCTAGATTGTGTGCTTTGGAGTGTCTTTTTCTTAGTGCCAACTGGGCGAGGAAAGGAGACCGATATGATCTCACCAGTGGAGCATGAAAAAGTGTTCCAGTGGCTGTATCAATTAAGTAAAAGAGTTTCCTTTGATATTAAAACAACAGCAGCCCAGCATTACAGGCGAGTGGTTATTCAACAAAAGATGAGGGAAAATAAAGATCCAAATCGAGCGATTCACTATCAGGATGCACTATTGAGAGGAAAAACAGGCCAGATTGATGGACTTGGTCGGGCTCCGAAGGGTGTGAATGATGGAAATGGCTTTGTCTTCATTTCTCATATTGGTGATGTATATCCAAGCGGGTTGTTACCGATTAAAGCAGGAAATGTGAGAACAACCCCATTAGCTGACATTTATCGAAAATCACCGGTTTTTCAAGATTTGCGTAATCCAGATAAGTATAAAGGAAAATGCGGAGTATGCGAGTTCAGGCATGTTTGTGGAGGCTCTCGTTCTAGAGCGTATGCGATGACAGGGGACTATATGGAAAGTGAACCTTTCTGTGTATATATTCCAAAGGCATTGAGAAAATAAAAAGGAATGAAAAAAATACTTCTTTCAGTTGGATACATTCATTGGCTGGAAGAAGTATTTCTTGGATGACTTTTTTTACTCATCTGTTACATAGATTAATTTTTTTGCGAAATTTTCTTTGTATACGCTTTTAATTCTGATATAAGCAAATTTTTAATGAAATCTGAGTTATTTTCCACAATCCCATATTCAAAATGTAGTCCACGAGCTTTCTTCCAAGATACTTTTCCGGCTAGTTCAAATTGTGTTTCATTTAGTTTAAAGGCAATACGAATTTGAGAGTCTTCTGGTAGAGTGATATTGGTTGAAGAGACAATCTTCAAACCATTAGGACTTATATCAAGAAGAAGCACCTCCCATTTTCCAGTAGAAGTGGGTGTATCCTCTTCTTTGCTAATAGTTTCAAGGACTGCTTCCAACGGTTTTCCAAACGTATAACGAAATGGCTCATTTCTTTTGTAGTACATATGTCCTCACCCTTGTTATTTTTACATAATTGATTCAACCATAGATTAAAGGAAGATTCTTCATGTCTATTATACGACAAGAAAGTCTGTTTGACCTGCAAAGATTTTATGTAGCTGTTACTTTTCTGTTTATGGATAAATTCTTTTGAATATGAAAAAAACAAAGAAAAATCATTTCTTTTGGGTTTTTGTGTTAGTTTGGAGCATTGAAATAGGGCTTCTATTAAGCAATTGAGCGTGGGAAAGGGACACTAATACACAAAAGAACAGGCGCATTTTTACGCCTGGTTCGTTTTAGGTTTGCTTTAACTCCAATCGTCGTGCAATGATGGAAAGGGTATAATTGACAACAAAGTACATGATTGCAACGAGCAACAGAATTGGAATGAAATAGCTTGAACTTTGTCCATAAATAATTTGAGCGTGATGAGTAAGTTCTGGTAATGAGATAACGACGGCTAGTGAGGTATCTTTCAATAAGGAAATAAATTGACTGACCATAGGTGGAATCATCCGTCGCAACGCTTGTGGCAGAATGATATATTTCAATGCTTGAACATAGGTCAAACCTGAAGAACGTGCGGCCTCCATTTGTCCTTTGTCAATCGAGTTTAAACCACTACGGATAATTTCAGAAATCATCGCTGATTCAAATAAGGTTAAGGCAATAATTGCCGCCGGAATGATTTCTAGTTTTATGTTAATCTCTGGGAGCGCAAAGTAAGCAAAGAAAATAATTAACAGTAGTGGTAAGTTCCTTATTGTTTCGACTATTACTGCTAAAATTTGTGATATGACAGGTATTTTTGCAAATCTTATAGTACCAACTAGAGCAGCGATAATGAAGCTCAAAATGATGGAAATAAATGCGACTTTAAGCGTTACCCAAAACCCTTCTAATAAGAAGATGAGATTATCTGGTGAATAAGCATTTATAAAATCCATAATCTATACCTCCTCTCAATTACTCTTAGCTAGGCGTTTTTCTAGATACCCGACGCCAAGACTTAGAGGAATGGTAAGTAGTAAATAAAAAGCAGCTACAAATATGTAGACATCGAACACAACGAATGTTCGTGTAGAGATTAAATCCCCTTGATACATGAGATCAAGACCAGCAATGACTGAAAGAATCGATGAGTTTTTGACAAGATTGATAAACTGATTACCAAGCGGAGGAATAACTATTTTCACCGCTTGCGGGAGAATAATCAAACGCATGGCTTGTCCGTAGCTTAAACCTGAAGAACGTGCAGCCTCCATTTGACCTTTTGGTACTGATAAAATTCCTGCTCTAATTGCTTCGGTAATGAAAGAAGACGTATAGATTGTTAAGGCAATGGTTCCAGCTATTAATCCATCTAAACGTAAGCCGATAAAAAAGAAGAAGGTAATAATTAAAAGGGGGATATTTCGGATAAATTCTACATACGCAGCCCCAAACCAGTTTAAAGGTTTAAATGGAACAATTCTCATGACGGCTATTAGAGTACCAATGAATAAACTTGCCACCAATGCTATCAAACTTGCCGTGATTGTAATTTTAAACCCTTCCAAATACATGTCTAGATTTTCTGTCAATATGGAAAAATCAAGCACGACATCCACTCCTCTAACTAATCAGGATGAGCATGATGCCCATCCCGACAAATCAAACTACTATTATTCTTTAATCCATTTCGCATAGATTGCATCATATTTTCCTGAGTCTTTAAGAGCTTTAAGAGCTTTGTTTAATTCATCCACAAGTGCAGTGTTGCCTTTTTTTACAGCGATACCGTATGGCTCTTCTGTGAATGTTCCTCCTACTAATTCATAAGAAGGATCTTCAGCTGCCATACCATATAGGATAGCGTCATCTGTTGTTAAAGCATCTCCTTGACCAGCTTTTAATGCTGTAAATGCTTCTGCATAGTTTTCAAACTCAAGAACTTTTGCATCAGGTGCTTTTTCACGAATATTGATGGCTGAAGTAGAACCTTTAGTAGCTATTACTGTTTTTCCTTTTAAATCATCGATGCTTTTTATACTGCTGCCTTTTTTAACAAGTAAAGATTGTCCTGCATCAAAATAGACATCCGTGAAATCAACTTCTTTTTTACGTTCTTCGGTAATGGTCATTGTCGCAACAATGGCATCAATTTCACCATTATTTAAAAGAGGAATTCTTGTTTTGGAAGTTACTTCTTTGAATTCAACCTTTGTTTCATCACCTAGTATTTCAGCAGCAAGTGCTTTAGAGATATCGATATCAAAACCTTCTACTTCACCTGTACTAGGATTTTTTAACCCAAATAATCTTGTATCATGTTTGACACCAAAGACGATTTTGTCCTTTTCTTTAATTTGAGCTAGAACGTCTTTACTTTCACTTCCACTTGTTTCTGTGTCGGATTTAGCATTTCCACAGCCAGCTAGTACAATAATAGCCAGTAGTGAAAACAGTGCTCCTTGTAACCATTTTTTCTTCAACATATACTTCACCCCTGTTTAATGATTTAAAATACGACTAAGAAATAAACGAGCTCGCTCTTCACGAGGGTTTTCGTAAAACTCAGCCGGTACTGCCTCTTCTAAAATGCACCCCTCATCCATGAAGACGATTCGGTCTGCTACTTCACGTGCAAAGCCCATTTCGTGTGTCACGACGACCATCGTCATGCCTTCATGTGCAAGTGCCTTCATAACATCAAGAACCTCGCCAATCATTTCTGGATCTAAGGCTGAGGTTGGTTCATCAAATAACATAATTTCTGGATTCATTGCTAATCCTCTAGCGATGGCTACCCGTTGTTGTTGACCACCAGAAAGCTGGGATGGATAAGCATCTGCCTTATTCGCAATTCCTACTTTTTCTAGATATTTTTGAGCAATCTGTTTGGCTTCGGCTTCTGATTGTCCGAGAACTTTCATAGGGGCAAGCATGATATTTTGAAGAACGGTTTTATGAGGGTATAAATGAAAGTGCTGAAAGACCATCCCAATATTACGACGGAGTTTGTTAATATCGGTTTTTTTATCACCTACTGGTATATCGTTTACAGTTAGAGATCCGCTTGAAATCATTTCTAAACGATTGATGCAACGAAGCATAGTACTCTTTCCTGATCCAGAGGGACCAATGACTACTACCACTTCACCTTTATTAATGGTAAGATTAATATCTTTTAAGACGTGAAAATTTCCATAATACTTATTTACTTGATCGAAAACGATCATGGATAATGATCCTCCTTTTACCTATGTAGAATATATTTTGCTATAGCTTGTAGGGTGATACATTCTCTAAATCTATTATTATTATCTTTCTGGAAAATATAGTGAGTAAACCTAAAATCCTAGTTCTGATAGGTATTTAAACATTTTGTTATAATCTGTTGAGGATATATAAACCTATTGTAACACAATGAAACTATTATTGGTAATAAATTACTTTTAATCAATTAATTGTAAAATTGAGTTTGGATAACATATCCTATCTGATCAAACGCTAGATTTAATAGTTTTTGAGTACCTCTAAAAATAAAAGTAGCTGTTACTTTTTGATTTGTGGATAAGTTTGTGGATATGAAAGAACCCAAAGGGAAATGACTCCTTTTGGGTTTTTTGTTCGTTTATTTTGTTGGGATGAGGTGTTATTTATACAAGTGAACGTGGGAATAAGATATTATTCTCTAAATGGATATGTTCGAATAAGTCTGATTCAAGGGCTTCAAGTCTTTGATAGACTAAGCGATATGTGCCACAGGCGCCTGCTGGTGGAGTGAAGTCATTTGTAATTTCACGAATTTCTTTAATGAGGTCGCCAGCATGTGTATGTTCGCTTTCTAACGTTTCAACGATTTGGCTTAATTGTGCATGCGTTTCGGCAGTTGGTTTTTGTTCATGAGCTAAGATTAATGGGAAATCTGTTGTTTCTTCTTTAATTGTATGCTCCTCTAGCTCTGCTTTCAATTCATTGAATAATTTATGCACACGAGCTAAATGAGGATGCTCTGCTCCATGGACGCGTAGCACTTTTGTAACATATGGGCTTAAATTTGGTAATTCCTCATTTAAATAGCCATGATGTTTATTGACGATATGGTCAATTAGTTCTTGATTCGATGCAGTTTGCCAATCCACTTGAGCCTCATTCAACGCTTTTGTTTCGTGATAAAGGGTATTTAATTTTGTTACTACTTCTTCCTCTGATAAATTTCTCTCATTGATTGCTTCGATTAGTGGACGATTACCCCCACAACAAAAGTCGATTCTATATGATTTAAAAAGGTCACTTGCCTTTGGAAATTTTGTAACGATTTCGCCAATAATGGATGTTTTAGTGAATGTTTGTTCCATTTTCAATCCCTCCATTTAATTTGAATCTAGACACAGAATAGCAACAATTTATTCCTCGCGCGGTGATGTACATCACAACTCTCATTTTTTTCACTTGTTACTATTTAGACAAGAATAATTCATTAAAAGGGAGGAAAAAAGATGTTTTGTTATCAATGTGAGCAAACACCAACGGGTGGATGTAAAGTTATCGGGGTATGTGGAAAAGATGAAACAATTGCTAGTTTGCAAGATACGATTATTTTTGCACTAAAAGGGATTGCCGCGTATCGTACGCATGCTAATCAATTAGGTTATACAGACCCATTCGTCGATGCGACGACTCACGAAGCGTTATACATGACGTTAACCAACTCTAATTTCAACGTACAAGAACATATTGATATGGCGATGAAAGTAGGTCAATCAGCTGTTCGTGTAATGGAATTATTAGATAAAGCACATACGGATCGCTTAGGTATTCCTGAACCAATTAAAATTTCTCAAAATAAAGTAGAAGGAAAAGCGATTGTTGTCACAGGGCATAACTTGTTTGCCTTAGAACAGTTATTAAAGCAAACAGAAGGCAAAGGAATTAATATTTATACACATTCAGAAATGCTACCAGCGCATGGCTACCCAGCACTGAAAAAGTACTCTCACTTAAAAGGAAATATCGGAAAGGCTTGGTATGACCAACGTCGTTTATTCGAAAAATTCCCTGGTGCGATTTTAGCAACAACAAACTGTGTGATGCCGATTAAAGGATCCTACGCAGACAGAATGTTCTCCTATGAAGTAGCGGGACTAGAAAATGTTCAAAAAATTGAAGGCGAGGATTTTGGCCCGTTAATTAAACGTGCCTTAGAGCTTCCAGAAGCCAATATCGAATCAGATGAAACATTAGTGACAGGCTTCCATCATCAAACGGTGATTGGTCTAGCTCCAGAAATCATCCAAGCGGTAAAAGATAAGAAAATTAAACGTTTCTTTGTGATTGCTGGCTGTGATGCACCTGGAAAAGGTGGCGAATACTACCGTGAATTAGCAACGTCACTACCTCCAGAAGCGGTTATTTTAACAACGTCTTGCGGTAAATTCCGTTTTAACGATGTGGATTATGGTACGGTACCAGGTACAGACATTCCACGTTATATTGATTTAGGTCAATGTAATAACTCTGTTTCAACTGTAAAAATTGCACTGGCACTTGCTGATGCCTTTGAATGTGAAGTGAATGAACTCCCAGTAAGTATCGTGCTTTCTTGGTTCGAGCAAAAAGCGGTAGCGATTTTACTTGGTTTATTCAGCCTTGGCATTCAAGATATCCGCATTGGACCTAAGCCTCCAGAGTTTATTTCAGATGGAGTAATGCAAGTCTTACAAGAAACATTCAATCTAAAACTCATTGGTGATGTAGAAGAAGATATGAATGCCATGCTTTCTAAATAATGTGCATCGTCATGTAGGTGAGGAAGGAATCTAGGCATTGTGCTTAGATTCTTTTTTTCTATTTTCCCATTTAATTCTATGATATATTTAAAAAATAACTCGAAAGGATGAGCAGGATGTCTCAATTAGAAAATGTTAATTTAATTAAACAAGCAAATGTGTATTTTGATGGAAAAGTAACGAGTCGCACGGCAATCTTGCAAGATGGTACAAAGAAAACATTAGGAATTATGCTACCAGGTGAATATGAATTCTCTACTGGCTTGAAAGAGGAAATGGAGATTTTGGCTGGAAAGTTAGAATATAAATTAACTGGACAGGAATGGGAAACAATTGAAGGAAACGGTACTTTTTATGTTCCTGCAAACGACAAGTTTCAATTAAAAGTACATACGGTCACCGATTATTGCTGTTCTTATATGAATGAGTAGGATTAGTGATGTTGAATAGGGGAATCACTCTTTTATTAAAGGGTGATTTTTTATTAAGTTTCTTATTGTTATATAACAAAAGTGATTTTTAAATCGAGGTGAAAAAGGCTTGATTTTAGTTAGTTCTTGTTTAGCGGGATTACAAGTAAGGTATAATGGCACCCATCGTTTGGATCCACGAATACTTATATTGATAGAAGAAAAAAAGGCCATTTCGGTATGTCCAGAATTACTTGGTGGTTTGTCTACTCCAAGAGAGCCTGCTGAAATCATTGGCGGTGATGGCGAAGATGTTCTTGATGGAAAAGCAAGAGTAGTTGATAGATTGGGGAGGGACGTAACGGAGTCCTATATGAAAGGAGCATATGACACATTACATAAAGCTCAAGAGGTTCAAGCGACAACGATTGTTCTTAAGGAATATAGCCCATCCTGTGGGAGCTCTATGATTTATAATGGAGAGTTTAATGGGACAAAAGTAGTTGGAAATGGGGTTACGGCTGCATTGCTCAAAAGAAATGGCTTTAGAGTTATTTCGGAAGAGGGATTGAGTGCGTTTCTTGATGAAATGACATAAAGAATCAAATAAAGAATTTCTTGTTTTTCAAAAAAATATTGAAGGGATTATTTGATTTTTTGAAAAAGTGATATAATCGATTTCTAAGTGAATTTTTAGGAGGATTTTAGTTATGGAACTGATTTATACAGGAAAGACAAAAAATGTATACGCTCTTGAAGATGGGAATTATTTATTAAAATTCAAAGATGATGTGACTGGTGAAAATGGTGTATTTGACCCAGGTGCAAATACAGTAGGCTTAACGTTAGAAGGAGCAGGTCGTGCAGGACTTAGCTTAACGAAACACTTTTTTGAAATATTAAAGGAAAAAGGGATTCCTACTCATTACATAGATGCAAATGTTGAAGAAGCAACAATGACGGTGAAGCCAGCTACTGTATTCGGAAAGGGGCTTGAAGTCATTTGCCGTTACAGAGCAGTAGGAAGCTTCCTTCGTCGTTATGGATTGTATGCAGAAGAAGGGCAATCATTAGACGCGTTTGTAGAAGTAACTTTGAAGGATGATGAACGCCAAGATCCACCGATTAGTGAAGATGCACTTGATATGCTAGGCATTCTTTCAAAAGATGAATATGCTGTATTAAAAGACCTTACAAAGCAAATTGGAGATGTCGTCAAGGCTGATTTAGCTACAAAAGGTATTGAATTATATGATATTAAATTTGAATTTGGTCGAGTAGGCGAAGATAAGCAAATCGTGTTGATCGATGAAATTTCAGGTGGAAACATGAGGGCATATAAAGATGGAGAATATATCGAACCGTTGAAATTAGAACAATTAATGTTAGAAGCGTAAATATAAAAACCCCCGCATGATGGAATTTTACAAATATCCATCATGCGGGGGTTTTTAATCTTAGAACAATATTTTCTTTACTGGTTATACATTCTAATTGTTTCTAGGTTGGAGAGAGGGGGGATTAGTTATAGTTTTTTTTTCTTTTCTAGGCCAAATAAAATAACTGCACGAAATGATAAAATCAATTCCTAATACAACTGACCATACTTTTTCCAAATGCAAGAGATACACCAATATAAACCGCTGCAATCCCATGAACGATTGTAGCCGTTGCTCCATTATATAAATCTACACCTGTGACAATTAATAAAAGAATATCAATGACTGGTGTTAAAGCTAAAAGTACTAGCCCTAATGTTTGCTTCTTAAACACATAACGTGTAACTAACCCAAGAATAATGACAATCCAAAATGTAATTTCACAGGACACAATTACCCATCCTATAAAATTCAAAAAAAGTCCCCCCTGTTTATGATGTAATGAGAAAAAAGGTGTTATATTTTTATCCTCTTACTGGTATACTACCCAAATATGACCAATTGTGAGATTTGATTAACAAAATTCATTAACTAACATAAAGTATGGAGGTGTGTTAATGTATAACAAAATTACACTATATAGTCAAAATATTGTAGGTATTTGATTGACAGTTTTATTTATTTTTGGGATTTTTTGAAAAATATTTTTAAAAATGATTGTATTGTTAAGGAATTATTAATATAATGTAAATAAATAATTAATTTTTTATTAATTTGTAAAGGGGATAATGACGATGCATCTACACAATTTTATAGAAGAAAAAGAGCGGCGTATTATTTCTTTTACTTATCTTTTAGTGAAAGAAATAGAAGAAAACGTACAAAATAAAGTCTTTTTTTATAAGGAACAAATTGACCGTTACATTGAAAAACAGGCTGATATTTTCTTGAAAACGATAAATGCTAAACATTCCTTGAAAAGTTTATATAGACATCAAATATTATCAAATGTAAATTTTAAATTAAAATATGCATTGCAGAATCAAGTTTTATTAAGCTGTGTGTAATAGGTGAAAAAGCCTTAGTCTTCTATTTTTGACTAAGGCTTTATTATGGTTTGACCTTCTTTTAATAAATAGGTTACTTCATCGATTGCGTGTTGCACTTTTTTGCTGTTCTTCGTATACATCTGTTTTGCTTCTGGATTATCTGTTCCAAGGGCAAATAATTCTAGATCGGCTTGGCATTTTTTCAGTGTAGCATATAGTAATGGTTTTTCTTGAGAAGAGGGTGCTTGAATTTTATCATCGAAAAGATCGACGGTTAGTTCGCCATAAGAATCGACTTGACCGAGAAATACATTTTCAATAGTTACTCCTAGCTTTGCTAACTCTGTATGTAGCCATTGTCTGCTTCGGCCGGCTGTGGTAAGTCCCTCATCTATAATTTCACCGTCCATAATCACCGTTTGAGGTTCTTTTTCAGAGGAAACAGTTAAGTTTATATCCTTTGCCGTTACAGGTTGATTTTCTTTTTTTAGCAGTACACTTAAATCTCCGGTAGCCTCTAGTACGGCAAATTCTACATCGGCTGCTTTAAAAATGCCATCCCTTCGAAGTAGCCCTAACAATTCATCTGTTGTATAGCGTTCCTTTTTTAGGTTTTCCTCCATGATTTTTCCATTTTGAATAAAAACTGTTCCTGTTCCTTCAACAAAGTCTCGAAAGGGTTTGCTTTTCAATGAAATTAGTCCAACTAAAAAAGGAATAGCAGCAACTGTTATAATAGATAAAAGCCCTAAATATATGCTTTGTTCAAGCCCTACTATAACTTCTCCGGCAATATTACCAATGACGATGCCGTTGACATATTCGAAGAAGGACAGTTGAGAAATCTGTTTTTTTCCTAACCATTTTGTCATCAAAAAAAGAATAACGACAAACAGTATGGAGCGTACAAGGATATCTAACCAATCCGGCATTATTCCACCTCCTGCAATGGGACTTTAAAAACCTTTGTATTGAATTTCCTCCCGTTCCAATTCTCCAACACGATTTTGCAAATCTATGACTACTTCATGCACGATCATCATCGTTCTGTGAAAGGTGCGCTGTGCTTCTTCATCTTGAGATCGTATTGCCAAACTTGATAAATTCGCTTCTATTCCTTTGAGACTTGAAAGGCATTGTTTGACGTCTGATGCAATGGTCATACAGACCCCTCCTTATTCTTCATCATATTCAATCGAGACAGCATGGGCAATACAGGGGATGGTTTCACTTTGCTGAAAGGTTAGTGGTGACAATAGTGCGCCCGTTGCCACTACTAATATCCGTTTGAATTCACCTTGTTTCATCCGATTCAGCAAGTGGCCATAAACGACTGTTGCTGAGCAGCCAGCACCACTTGCTCCTGCTAACACGGGTTGGTCCGCGCTGTAAATCAATAAGCCACAATCTTGATATTGATTTTCTTGTATCGGTATGCCGTGCTTTTTAAATAAATCTAGTGAGACTTCATGGCCAACTTTACCTAAATCTCCTGTAACGATTAGATCATAATAGGAGGGGTCTATACTCCGGTCCGTTAAATGAGCTTCAATAGTATCAACAGCTGCTGGAGCCATCGCCCCGCCCATATTAAATGGATCGGTCAGGCCCATATCGACAATTCGGCCAATTGTAGCGGATGTGACTTTGGGACCTTCTCCACTCTCACTTAATACAGCTGCTCCAGCCCCTGTTACAGTCCATTGGGCCGTTGGTGGCTTTTGTCCACCGTACTCAGTGGGATAACGAAACTGTTTTTCTACGGCCGCATTATGACTAGAAGCACCTGTTAATAAGTAGTGGGCCCCTTTGGCATTAATAATCGAAGCACCTAATGCTAATCCTTCCATAGAAGTGGAGCAGGCTCCAAACAAGCCGAGGTAGGGTGCCCCTATTGTTCGAGATGCGAAGCTAGTTGGAGTGATTTGATTGATTAAGTCGCCGCCGAGTAAAAACTGAATGTGTTCCTTTTGAATGCCTGCTTTTTCAATGGCTTTTTGACAGGCCTCTTCAAAAAGTACTTTATGTGCTTTTTCATAGGAATCTTGGTTCAGCCATAAATCAGAGTGCAATAGGTCAAAATCATTGGCAAGGGGTCCATTTGCTTCAAAAGGTCCTCCAACAGTTGCTGCTGAAACAATGACTGGCTGATGCTCGAAAACCCATGTGCGATGTCCCTTTAACATTACAAGCCACCCCACTGAACCAAAATGGTTTTAATTAAAGCAATGACAAAAGCAGCAAAGACACCAAATAAAATGACAGAGCCGGCTAATTTAAATAAATTTCCGCCTACACCTAACACAAATCCCTCTGTTCGATGTTCGATAGCAGCTGAAATGACGGCATTTCCAAACCCTGTAATAGGTACTGCCGAGCCAGCTCCTCCGAATTGACCAATTCGATCATACACACCAAAGCCTGTGAGAAGCATCGCAATGAAAATGAGCGTTCCAGCAGTGGGATTTCCAGCTGTTTGTTCGGTGAAATGAAAATAATAGATATAAAAGGTTTGAATAGCTTGGCCAATTAGACAAATCAAGCCACCTGTAAAAAAGGCTTTTATACAGTTTTTTAAAACGGGTCTTTTTTTCTCTCGTTGGCTTTGAAGTTCCTGATACTCCTGCTGTACAGGTGTTAATTGTTTCTTTTTATTATTAGACATGCTTGGACTCCTCTTTCATTTGTTACTCTAATAAAAGATGTGTACGTGTTAGAAAAGGTTGGTTTATGTTACGTAACCAACCTTTTCATGGAAATTATTTATTGCTTATATTGAGGTTCTTCTGTGATAATTTGTTGAACTCGTGGTGATAAAGTGTCAACAATTGCTTGCGTTTGTGTAGCAGCTTGCTGATAGAGTTGCTTGGCTTGTTTATTATCTGTTTGTAGGGCAAATGTTTCAAAGCTAGCTTGAGCACTTTTTAACCCAGCTAATGTTTGTTTCACTTCGTTTATAACAGTCATGAACGACGCCTCCTAAAATGAATGAATTTACAGTACTAGAATGTTTATCAGGCACCCTTTTTATGTAATTCAAATATATCCATATTTTAGTTGCTGGTGATTTTTGTATTTGACCTGTTGAATTGTACATGTTACTTCGCGGTTTTGTCATGTTACAGTAAATATAAAGTGGAAAAATTAAGAAATGAATATACTGAATGTAGAAATAAGGGAGGGGTTTAGCATGAAGGTTCAAGTTGAAATTGATGAGGAGGTTAAAGCAATTGAAATCTTGATTCGCCATCATGCATGGGATGATGAATTGCAACAATTGTTAGAACGATTAAAAGAACGAACACGTCCTTATTTTATTGGTAGGAAAAATGAGACTCAACATGTGATACGAGTGGAGGAAATCATTTGTCTATAACAAAGCATCCTTTACTTTATCCTATCGTTTAGTATCGGCTGGATTCCTTATAGCACAACAGGGATCATACTAGGAATTGGAGTATTTCTCGTTATATATGCCATCATCTGGACTATCTTCTATCTCTACTTCCGACATCAGACTAAGCTGTTAAATGAATTAATTGAGTAGCAGCTACTTTTCAGCTTGGGGATAAAGTGGGGATAAATTTGTGTGTAAATTTGGTTTTAATGGTAAAATTTAAAATTTTAAAGATATTAGGTTGCATTCGTTATAAACACGTGTTAAGATAAGAGTAATTATTTTTGTTCGGTATTTAAGAATTCTTAAAGTGTATCTTTTCGTTTCGATGAAAACCTAGGGCAAGGATAGTAATACAATGTGTGTAAAAGCACGAGGAGGCAACAACAATGGAACAAGGTAAAGTAAAATGGTTTAATGCAGAAAAAGGTTTTGGTTTCATCGAACGCGAAAATGGAGACGATGTATTCGTTCACTTTTCAGCAATCCAAAGCGAAGGCTTCAAATCTTTAGACGAAGGTCAAGCTGTTACTTTCGAAGTTGAGCAAGGACAACGTGGAGCACAAGCTGCTAACGTTCAAAAAGCTTAATTCAATAAAACCAACTCAAAGCAGACTCTAATTGTAGAGTCTGCTTTTTTTTGCGCTCAAAATAAAAAGTCACAGTGACATAATTTAATGTGGATAAGTTGTTGGTAATTTTGTGGATAACTTTTATTTTTATTGAAATGTTGTGGTTGTTAATCAAACACTCATTTGAATAAGTAGCATAATATGGTAAAATATATTCAAATATATATTTGAATAAGGGGGAGAGTATTGGTGAGTAAGAAAGAGGATATTTGTGAAATCTACAGCTATGATGAACAAAAAGTAAGTAGTATTTATCATGACCTGAGTAAAGTAGATATAGCAAGTGTATCCAAATTATTTAAGGTCATCGGTGATGAAAATCGAGCCAAAATTACCTATGCGCTTTGTAGGGAAGCTGAGCTCTGTGTTTGCGATGTTGCTACTATTATCGGGGCAACTGTAGCCACAACCTCTCATCATTTACGGACTTTGTTGAAACATTCGATTGTGAAGGTTCGAAAAGAAGGAAAGATGGCGTTCTATTCTTTAGACGATGATCATATTAAGCAACTTATTTTAATTGGACTCGAGCATCAGCAGGAGGTGCGAACTGATGGGTAAAGCAGAGGCACAAGAGAAAACATATCGAATTCAAGGATTATCTTGTACGAATTGTGCGGCGAAGTTTGAGAATAATGTGAAAGAATTAGAGGGTGTAGAGGAGGCGAAAATTAATTTCGGTGCCTCGAAAATTTATGTAAAAGGTGAAACGACCATTGGAGATCTAGAGAAGGCTGGTGCTTTCGATCATTTGAAAATCCGTGATGTTCAAGAACAAATGGTTAAGCGTGAGCCATTCTGGAAGCAAAAAGAAAATGTAAAGGTATTTGTTTCAGCTCTACTTCTTCTATTAAGTTGGTTACTTAGTCAGTCATTGGGTGATGATCATGTTATTCCAGCGGTTGGTTATGCAGCATCTATTTTGTTAGGAGGATATTCTCTTTTCCTAACAGGATTGAAAAATTTAATAAAGTTTCACTTCGATATGCACACACTCATGACTGTTGCCATTATTGGGGCTGCGTTTCTTGGGGAATGGGGTGAAGGAGCATCTGTTGTTATTCTTTTTGCAATTAGTGAAGCACTTGAGAAGTATTCAATGGATAAAGCACGGAACTCCATTGAATCTCTTATGAAAATTGCTCCGAAAGAAGCATTAATTCGAAAGGGACATCATGAAATTCTTATTCCTGTAGATGATATTCAAGTTGGAGATATGATGATTGTCAAACCGGGGCAAAAGCTGGCGATGGATGGAGTGATTATTAAGGGAGCCTCCACATTGAATCAAGCAGCGATTACAGGTGAATCAGAACCGGTTTTTAAAACAGTGGATGGCGAAGTATTTGCGGGAACATTGAATGGTGAAGGTTTATTAGAGGTTCAAGTCACTAAGCGTGTAGAAGATACGACACTATCAAAAATTATTCATCTTGTTGAAGAGGCTCAAGCGGAAAAGGCACCTTCACAAGCATTCGTCGATAAATTTGCTAAATATTACACACCAGCCATTATGCTTATTGCGATTGGGATTGCCATTGTACCACCACTTGTCATAGATGGTCAGTGGAGTGAATGGATTTATCGTGGCTTAGCTGTTCTTGTTGTGGGTTGTCCTTGTGCCTTAGTCATTTCAACACCGATTGCCATTGTTACCGCTATCGGGAATGCTGCAAAACATGGCGTTCTCATTAAAGGCGGCGTACATTTGGAGGAAGCAGGCACACTGAAGGCAATTGCTTTTGATAAAACAGGGACATTGACAAAAGGAATTCCTGAAGTCACAGAATTTGTCTTCGTAACAAATCGCTTGATGGAAAAAGAAATATGGAGCATCGCGGCTGCTTTAGAACAGCGCTCACAGCATCCATTGGCATCAGCGATTGTTCGAAAAGCAGAGGAACAAGACATCGACTATCATTAGTGGACGTGCAAGATTTTACATCGATTACCGGAAAAGGGATTAAAGGAAGTATTGCGAATACGATGTATTTCATTGGTAGTCCACAGTTGTTTGCCAATTATGATATTGCAATCGACATTCAGAAACAGATTAATGGCCTTCAAGAGCAAGGGAAAACGGTCATGGTCATTGGAACAGAAGTAGAGGTGTTGGCACTCATTGCGGTGGCGGATGAAATTAGAGAAAGTAGTAAAGAGGCAATTCGTAAGCTGCATGCATTGGGATTGAAAGAACGATTATGCTAACTGGAGACAATCGAGGTACAGCGAAAGCAATTGGTACAGCTGCGGGGTTCATGATATTCAAGCGGATTTATTACCGGAAGATAAGCTTGCTTTAATTAAGCAAATAAAAGAGAAATATAGACGTGTGGCAATGGTCGGCGATGGTGTTAATGATGCGCCGGCCCTTGCTTCTGCCAAGGTTGGAATTGCAATGGGCGGAGCGGGAACGGATACGGCACTTGAAACAGCGGACATTGCCTTAATGGGTGATGATTTATCGAAATTGCCATATACGATTAAGCTTGAGCCGTAAAACCTTGCAAATTATTAAGCAAAACATCACATTTTCATTAGCAATTAAAGTGTTGGCGTTATTATTCATTGTTCCAGGGTGGTTAACGTTGTGGATGGCGATCTTTGCCGATATGGGAGCAACACTTATCGTGACATTGAATAGTTTACGATTGTTAAGAGTAAAAGACTAGTAGAAGCTGCAAGGTTCTTTCACGAATCTTGCAGCTTTTTTGCACATTGAAAAAGCGTGTGATAAGCTTGCTTAAATTTATAAATTAGCATGGCTTAGTGAAAAATCGGGGGAATATAGATATGATGGATCTAGAACAAAGAGCGATTATCGTTGGAGCAAATGTGAACAATCAAAGTAATTTTGACTATTCTATGGAGGAATTAGCCAATTTAGCAGTCGCTTGTGAAGTAGAAGTAGTTGGAGAATTGAGTCAAAATTTACAGCGAGTGAATCCGTCTCACTATTTAGGAACGGGAAAAACGGCAGAAGTAAAAGTGTTAATTGAAGAGCATCATGCTAATTTGGTTATTTTTAATGATGAGTTATCGCCTTCTCAAATTCGCAATTTGGAAAAGGAATTGGAATGTAAGGTAATTGATCGAACGATTTTAATTCTCGATATTTTTGATAAGCGAGCAAAAACAAAAGAGGCTCAGCTGCAGGTGGAAGTAGCGAAACTTCAATATATGTTGCCGCGTTTGAATGGTTTACGAGAATCATTAGGAAGGCAAAGTGGTGGCGTAGGAACGAGTAATCGTGGTTCTGGTGAAAAGCAAATAGAACTAGATCGTCGCCGAATTGAAGACAGGATCCATATGTTAAATAAAGAGCTAGAGGATCTTGTTGCACACCGGCAAACACAGCGTAAGCAACGAAAAAAGAGGGCACTGCCTGTCGTTGCTCTTGTCGGTTATACGAATGCAGGTAAGTCGACGTTAATGAATGCATTTGTTGAACGCTTTCATCCGACGTTCGAGGAAAAGCAGGTGTTTGAAAAGGATATGCTATTTGCTACGCTCGAAACGTCTGTCCGTCACATTCCGCTTCCAGATCATAAGGAATTTTTGTTGACGGATACGGTTGGGTTTGTATCTAAATTACCGCATCATCTTGTTAAAGCTTTTCGCTCAACATTAGAAGAGGTAGCAGAAGCAGATTTGCTAATTCATGTGGTCGATTATGCCAATCATAATTATCAACAGATGATAGAGATTACTAATCAAACGTTAAAGGGGATAGGGGTTGGAGAGATTCCTACTATTTTTGCTTATAATAAGGCTGATTTGATGGATGAGGACATTCCTAATGTAGAAGGAGATACCATTTACTTGTCAGCTAAAAAACGAATTGGAATGGATGAACTGATTGACTATGATTAAAAAACATCTTTTCCATGATTATATTCATTGCCAAATGCTAATCCCGTACGACCAAGGACAAATTATCTCCTACTTTAAATGAACACGCCAATATTTTAGAAACAAATTATGAAGAAAAGGGCACCCTTATCAAAGTCGAATGTAAACCAAGTGACTACGAAAAATATCGAGAATTCACTCTGTAATGTTTCACATGAAACATTAACAGCTACTTCATTAACTGTTAATATCGTATGGATAAAATTGTAAAAAGCCTGGCTGTGGCAGCAGCCAGGCTTTTTTTAGATAAGAAAGTGTAGCATTTTCGATGTGTACTAGTGTCTAGCTTTACCGGCGTGAACGGGCCGATTCCGCTTTTCTTAACTATTCATCTCTTTTAGACAGACAGTGATCGCATTCCATTAAGTATGATTCATGTTGCTCTTCGATGTGTTGACCGCATTCTGTACATTGTTTTGCTGGCAAATTACGGAAAAAATCCATTGGGTTTTTTGTTGACATATTAATCTCCTCCTAATTGTTTGTAAAGTTTTCATCATCATTTTTTGATTTTGCTCGTTTTACGACCATATGGCTAGGTTGGTACAGTCTTTGCTATTCTTCAGCTTTGGATAGGCAACGGTCACACTCCATTAAATAAGACTCCGCTTGTTCGAAAACATGTTCACCACATTGAGAACAATGTTTAGCAGGGATACTTTTGAAGAATTCAACCGGTTTTTTACTTTGCATAATAATTCCTCCCATGTACTTAGTATTTTTATTGTAGATTTTTCTATTCATCACGTTTAGAAAGGCAGCGGTCACATTCCATTAGATAGACTTCTGTGTGTACTTCTAACATTTCACCACATTCAGGACAAAGGTTAACAGATGGATTTTTAAAAAACTCAATTGAATTTTGAATTACCACATCTAGCCCTCCTTTTTGTATTACAGTTTAAAATATTTTATGTTGTTATAGTACAGTATATACCTTTAATTGGAAAATGTATAGGCGTTTTTGCAAAAAATTTAAAAATAAAAGCTAATTAGTCAAAATGCTAATTAGCTTAAGGGATAGTTTGAAATTATGCTGTTGGTAGATGAGTGAGTATAGCAGCAAGTATGAGTATGATTAAACCTGTACCGAATTCAAGCCAAATACTGGTTTTTAATTCTCTCTTTTTCTGTTTTATATGGAAGCCAATTCTTTTGGTAATAATTTTAAATGAAAAAATAATATGCCTACATATAGCGATAAACTAAGGTAGAACATGCTTTGGATAACTGTTTGCTAGATATTTATTTCCTGCTTCAAGGAAACACTGGCTGTAGGGGAATTTACTGTTTGTTTATTCTTAGTTACTATTAATTTGAAGAGAAGGGCATATGTGATACGCTTAAGGCAAATACACTGTAGGGGACGATAACATTATGGAATTTTTTCTAATTGTATTAGGCCTTCTAGTGTTAATTGGATTATCAAATATTGTCAATCACTTTATCCCTGCTATTCCTGTACCTTTAATTCAAATTGGATTAGGCATGATAGCGGTCTTAGTCTTCCATGTACAAGTGGAGTTCCAACCAGAGCTATTCTTCCTCTTATTTATTGCTCCGCTGCTTTTTAATGATGGGAAAAATGTGTCCCGTACAGCTTTATGGAAGCTGAGAACACCGATTTTACTGATGGCTTTAGGGTTGGTGTTTGTGACGGTCTTTGCAGGTGGTTATTTAATTCATTGGTTAGTTCCATCTATTCCACTTTCTGCGGCCTTTGCTTTGGCTGCTATTTTATCACCAACTGATATTGTTGCTGTAGGGACGATGGCGGGGCGTGTAAAGTTGCCAAAGAATATTATGCATCTCCTTGAAGGAGAAGGGTTGATGAATGATGCTTCCGGTTTAGTTGCCTTTAAATTTGCTGTAGCGGCAACTGTGTCAGGAACATTTTCGCTAGCTAACGCAACAGGGAGCTTCTTTTTGATTGCAATTGGAGGCTTGGTAGGTGGTGCTTTAATTGCCTATGTCATTATAAAACTTAAATTGCTTATTCGAAATTTGGGAATGGAAGATGTCACGGTCCATATGCTGATTCAAATTTTAACACCATTTATTATTTTCTACGGAGTAGAACATTTTCATCTTTCAGGTATTTTAGCGGTGGTGGCTGGGGGTATTGTTCATGCCATTCAACGCGATTACGAAGAGTCCCCAAATCCTCAATTACAAGTTGTTTCAAAGAGTACATGGACGGTCATTTTGTATATATTAAATGGACTTGTATTCATCTTGCTTGGTCTTCAAATTCCAAGTATAGCTCATACTATTTTTGCGGACCCAAATTTTAATAACGGTAAGGTACTAGGATATATCTGTATTATTACCATCTTTTTGTTTGTCCTTCGCTATCTCTGGATTTGGTCAGCTTCGAGCGTCAATGGACTGATAAGGAAAACAGGATTGAAAAGTATGAATGCAAAATCTATTACGATTGTTACAATTTCAGGTGTAAGAGGTTCAGTTACATTAGCTGGCGCATTTTCCATTCCATTTGTTTTGGAGGATGGAAGGCCGTTTCCAGAGCGGTCTCTCATTATTTTTATTGCAGCTGGGGTCATCTTGATGACGTTAGTGATTGCGAGTATTTTTTTACCGATTGTGGCCCGAACAAAAGAGGTAGGGGAAGAAAATACTTATGAAGCAATGGAGAAGATGGCACGCATTCAAACGAAGAAAGTGGCGATTCAGGTGGTAGAATCACAAATTACCGATGATAGTCGGGAAGCCGCTTTGACGGTAATCTCAAAATATAATGCCATGATCAATCAAATTCTGTTTGATTCACAACCAAAGGAAAAAGAAACTGAATTACGTCAGCTAGAAATGGATATACGTTTAAAGGCATTGGAATTTGAACAGAAGTATCTCGATGAGTTACTAAAACAAGGAACCGTTGATCGAGAGGCAGTCTATTTATGCCGAGAATATGTGCATCGTATGGAAGTTCGCATCACGAACAAAATAAAATTTCGTTGGTTCATGCTGCTGGTCTTACTGAAACGCGTTGTACTGAAAGTAGGGAGGTTTTTTTCACCACATAGAAAGGCAATGAAAAGAATCAATCGAAATCGACTAGAGAAAGTAAGAGAGTTAAAAATTGGCATGTTAAAAGAAGCAATCCGAAAGATAAAAAATAATATGACCTTAAAGAATAAGAATATTTCCTTACAAGTGATTGGAGATTATAATGGAATGATTGCGATGCTAAATCAGGAAAGACTTGGAGGAAGGTCGAGAGAATCTGTTCACTTTGAAAGAAATCTTCATTATAAAGCTGTTCAAGCCGAACGTGATGAAGTGCAGGCTTTGTTCGAAAGAGGCGACATTACTCGAGAAGTAGCCAATAAGCTGCGTAAACAAATTAACTTACGTGAATCGATGTTGCTTGAAGAAAGCGGACATTAATAATAGAAGCTGAAAGAGGTTGACTCAAATAGTGAGTCAGCCTCTTTGGATAATGGGTAACGTGGAAGGTATTTTTTACAACATTGTTACATTCACCAGTTTAGATGGTCAAGAGATTCTTTGCGAATCATAATATATAAACTAGGTATGGTACACTTTAAAAGAAGATAGTTGATAATAATTGAGGTGCATAATGTGAAGACATTAGTTGTTATTGGTGGTGGAATTACAGGGCTATCCACCATGTATTATTTACAAAAAGCAGCAGCAGAGAAATCTTTGGATGTACGTCTTATGCTAATTGAAGCAGAGGAAACACTTGGTGGTAAAATTCATACGGTACATGATGGGGATTTTATTATTGAAACGGGTGCAGATTCTATCGTTGTGCGTAAGGAAAAGATTACATCCTTTATTGAAGAAATCAATCTTGAAGGTCAAGTCGTGTATAATGCGACAGGGAAATCCTTTTTACATACAGATCATGGATTGAAGCTAATTCCAGAGGATTCGATGTTTGGGATACCGATGAGTATAGAATCTTTAGCGAAAACGGAATTAATTTCGGCAGAAGGAAAGGTAGCCGCGTTAAAGGACTTTTATACCAAAAATGAAACATTCACAAAAGATGATGCTGTCGGTGCATTCTTAGAAAGCTTTTTAGGAAAGGAATTGGTGGAAAATCAAATAGCTCCGGTTTTATCTGGCGTTTATTCGGGAGATGTGAACGATTTAACGATTGCTTCAACCCTACCTTTCCTTGTTGATTATAAAAATAAGTACGGTAGCATTATTAGCGGTTTAGAAGCAAACAAAGGGAAGTTCAAAGGCTCCTCAAAGGTGAAATTTCTATCCTTCCAGAATGGTCTATCAGCTATGATTGATCGCTTAGAAGAAATCCTTGTTGGTTCGGTGGAATTTATTAAAGGTGTTCAAGCAAAGAAAATTGAAAAAAGAATCCCAGAACTATAAAATTACTTTAGCTAATAATAAGCAAGTAGAAGCCGATTATATTGTTTTAAGTACATCAGATGCGGTGGCTAAGCAATTGTTACAGGATGAGGAATTAAACGAAGAATTTGATCAATTTAAAAATAAATCGCTGATTAGCATTTATTTAGGTTTTGATATTCCAGATTCAGAATTACCTAATGATGGAACAGGTTTTATTGTGACAAAAAGCAGTGGTTTAACCTGTGGAGCTTGTACGTGGACGAGTCGCAAATGGTCGCATACTTCTTTACATAGCCGTTTATTAGTTCGTCTTTTTTATAAAGATTCAAGTCCTCACTATGAGACATTACGCAATATGACAGAAGCAGAGCTAGAGGAATTGGCTTTAACAGATATTAAAAACAGTCTGGGTATTACCGGAAAACCTGTCACAAGTGAAGTGACAAAATGGCATCAGAAAATGCCACATTATCATATTACTCATCATCAAATTGTGCAGTCGCTTAAGGAGAAAATGGAGAAGAGCTATCCAAATATTCTTTTAGCAGGCAGTTCATATTATGGATCAGGTATTCCAGATTGTATTGCAAATGGGGAACATACAGCAGAAATGATTATCGGGAAAATGGAGAACAAATAATCCTTAATAGAAAAGCGGCTGTCCCTAAAGGGCGCCGCTTTTCTACTTGTCTAGCTCCACCGGCTAGCTCAGCACGGGAAAAGATAAAAGCCCTCGAAAGGCAAAGAAGCGCCTTCCGCTTTTCTATTAATCAAACGTTTGATTAAAGAAGTCCAATCCATTTCCAATAGGTAGCGCTAAATAGCAATATTAGTAGATAGCCAGCTATTGTTAATGGAATTCCGCTTTTTATAAAATCTTTAACGGTAAAGGTTCCTGTTCCATATGCAAGCATGTTTTGTGGTGCATTGACTGGAAGGAGAAATCCAAAGCTAATAACAAATTGTTGAATAATAATTAAACCAATGGTATTGAAATCTCCATTCATGGTTGTTGCCAAAGCAATGAAGATCGGGATAAGTGCAGAGGCAAGACCTGTTGCACTCGCAAATCCAAGGTGAATGATAATATTAAAGGCAGCTAATAAAGCAATTAAACCAAGTACAGGCATACCTTGGAGTCCTAGTAGACTAAAGAATCCATCCGCAAGCCATACAGCTGCTCCAGTTGAAAGTAAGACTGAACCAAGTGAGATACCGACGGCAAAAACGATAATTGTACCCCAAGGGACTGTTTTTTCTGCTTCCTTCCAAGTGAATACACCGATTTTTGGTGTAAGCATAATAGCTACGGCAATAAGAGTAATCGTTGTTGTATCAATCGAGTGAACAATATCTTCAGTAGACCAGAAGAATAGTAATAATATTGAGATGATAATGAGTCGTACTTCGGCAGACTTTAATTTTCCAAGTTCGCTTAATTGTTTTTTCACCATTGTTTGTCCATTTGCTATTTCCTTTGTTTCCGGTGGAAGGACCTTGAGCATAATGAAGTACAGCAGAATCGACATAGTGATGGACCATGGTGCAGCGTACATGAACCATTGCCCCCAAGAGATGGATTGTCCAAATGATTCTTGAATAAAACCAAGTGCTACCATGTTTTGAGCAGCGGCTGTTTTAATTCCTACATTCCAAATAGAAATGGATTGAACAGCTGTAATAATTAACAGAGCCCCAAGCTTGCTTGTTCTGGCCATACCAAAAGCAGCAACCATTCCTAGTAAGATTGGAACTAAGGCTCCTCCACGTGCTGTGGCACTAGGAACAAACAAGGCTAAAACGAATGATACTAGAATAGCACCAATAAGAACATTTTTCGTTTTAGAGCCTACTTTTGAAAGAATTAGTAAGGCGATTCGTTTATGTAGATTTGTTGCTTGCATGGCAGCGGCAATAAATAAAGCACCTGCGACTAAGATAACGGCTGAATTACTAAATCCTGATAAAGCCATCTTAAGAGCTTCTCCTGTTCCAAGTGTTGCATTTGGATCATCTAAGGTTGGTCCCATTCCAAGGATAAGTGCAAGTAAAGCTACAATCATGGCTGAACTAACCGGGTACGAAACAGCTTCTGTGATCCAGAGAATAACAGCAAAAACTAAAATAGCGAGTGTGCGATGTCCGATTTCCGGTAATTGCTCCGGAGTCGGAAGCAGCAAAATAACAAGTAAAACTGCAAATGCAGTAACAAGCCAAATTATTTTATGACGTTGCTTCTTTTCTTGCTTCTTCTCCTCAACATTCGTTGAATTTTGTTGTTGTATTACTTTAGCAGTGTTCATCGTGTTTCCCTCCCCATAGGTGAAATGAAATGCTCTACATTAATTATAGAAGGAAATGGGGTTATTAATTATTTGATATATTACAAAACTCTGTATTTTCTAGTAAATTTCTGTGTCTAAAAATAATCGGTACAAAATTAAGGATTTCTTAATGATAAAGAGGTATGATAGAAAGGTAAAAATTATTAATTTGGAAGTAAATGTCCAATTATGCTAGACGAAAACGAGAATTAAGGGAGAGAAAGCATGAAAAAGAACTCGAAGTTAGTCGTTTGGATTGTAAGTGCTATTATCATTGCAGCTATTATTGTCGTTGCTATGCTTACTTCATCAGCAAAAAATGAAACAATGGCAACCGTTGGAGATACTAAAATTACGAAAGAAGATTTATATGACGAGCTTGTTGAAAGCTACGGAGCAGCTACTTTAGACACACTTATTTCAGACAAAATTATTGAATTAGAAGCAGCAAAGCAAAACATTAAAGTAACAGATGCTGAGATTCAAAAAGAGCTAGATGTGCTATATGCACAATATGGCGGTGAAGAGGCATTAAACGAACAATTAGAAGCTAGTGGCTCCTCAATCGATGTTGTAAAGCATGATGTTGTTTCGTACTTGGAAACAAGGAAATTGATTGAACCAACTATCAAGATTACCGACGAAGAAATTAGTGCGTATTTCGAAGAAAATAAAGATACGTTTGCTCAAGAAGAGCAAGTAGAAGCTAGTCATATCCTAGTAGAAGATAAAGCAAAAGCCGATGAAGTATTGAAGAAGCTTAAAGATGATGGCGATTTTGCCAAACTAGCTCAAGAATATTCAACAGATACAGGTACTGCTGCTAATGGAGGATCTCTTGGTTATTTCGGAAAAGGCCAAATGGTTGCAGAATTTGAAGATGTCGCTTTTAAATTAAAAGTGGATGAGATTAGCGACCCAGTAAAAACCGAATACGGCTACCATATCATTAAAGTAACGGGTAAAAAAGAAGCGAAAGAACCAAGCTTAGCAGATAATAAAGAGGCTATTAAAGAAACGTTATTAACTGAGAAATTGCAAACTGAGTACGGTACATGGTTAGAAGAGAAAAAGAAAGAGTATAAAATTACGAATAAACTTGGTAAAACAACAGAAACAGAAGAATAAGTTTTAAGGAAAATCTCCGCTGGATCGGCGGAGATTTTCTTTTAGGATAAGAATTTATACATTTTCGATGCGTACGGGTGTCGAGCTCCAGGCACCCAGCTACTAATGGACTTCCCACTCCTCCTTACGATAAGTCAACATCGAATCGCTCTCGCTCTTCGTGTTTCCTTTATCTCATGCGGAGCGGTCCAGTCCCTACGTCGCTAAACGGGTGCCTTCCACTTTTCTAATTTGCAGGGATGATGAAATACATGATAAAGTGAGAGTACAGAATTTAAGAAAAGGCAGATGAGTGGAAGAGGTATGAACAAGTTTACGGAAAATCATATTCTTACGATGAAGGATATTGTGAGAGAGGGACATCCTAGTTTGCGTACAGTTACGGAAGAGGTAGGTTTGCCTCTTTCAGAGGAAGATCAAGAGACGCTAGAGTGTATGATGCAGTATATAAAAAATAGTCAGAACCCAAAGCTTGCAAAAAAGTATAAGTTGCGTGAGGGCGTTGGTTTGTCGGCCAATCAAATTGGTCTAAATAAACGAATGTTTGTCATGTGTTTTGAAGATGAAAAAGGAAAATTGTATGAGGAAGCGATTATTAATCCAAAAATCATTAGTCATTCTGCTGCAATGATATACTTGCCACAAGGTGAAGGATGTTTATCGGTTGATCGTGAAGTGGCAGGCTATGTTCCACGGTATGAACGTATTAAAGTGAAAGCAGTTAATATGAATGGTGAGGAAATTAAGCTGCGATTAAAAGGTTTTGCGGCGATCGTATTTCAACACGAATTAGATCATTTGAATGGCGTCATGTTTTATGATCATATTAATTCAGAAAATCCATTTAAGCTTCCGGAAAATGTAGAAATTAAGAGTTTACTATAAAAAATAAAGCTATAATCTGGATTCAAAAAGAAGCGGACATGAAATGAAAATAAGAGATTGCTTAAAAAGTTTATACCTTTAGAGCAATCTCTTTTGCATTTTGTATGAATAAAGGAGTAGAAAAAAGTTCTTACACTTTAAATGTTTATTACAAGTGTTTGATAGAACGGCGATAAGAATATTGTTTCCATTGAAAAAGGATAAAGCAGCCAACACAAAAACCAAGAATGGCTACAAAAGATGCAATACCAACCATTCTTGTGCGATTTGTAAATTTTATAATAAATGATCTTTTTTGTGAAGTAAAGAACTTTTTTAATAATTATTATAATTTAATATTGAATATAATCAAATTCATTGTATAATTATAGATACAGTTTTTGGGAAGGGGATAGTAACATGCCTGCAAAAGTATGTGAATCTTGTGGAACAACAATTAAGAAATTAAAACATTCAGTCATATGTCAATGTGGTTCAAAAATTATTTTTGAACAAAATTTAAAAGTGAAAAAATAATGTTTTTATACCGATTTCATAGTCGGTTTTTTTGGCGTGTAACAAAGTTAAAGTGAAAAATATTGTTCAATTTATTAAAAAATTTTGTACTATAAAAGTAACATAGAAAAGTTTCATTTTTAGTGAGCATTTTTGTAATTGAATTTGGTTTAATTTATATTAGATAAGATAAAACCTATGTACTATATTTTCGTGAGTTGCTGAGCATATTATTTCTAAAAGGATTATGTAACCTTTTGTTTTTGATTAGATATGCATGGGTGAGATTTCAATAAAGTTACTATTACTATATAAAAATTAGGAGGTGCTTGGGACGATATCATTAGTCAGTGACTTTTGATAAACCCGCGCATATTGGACATTACGATAAAATTAGTAGCAGTCGCTTTTTTAATTGCTTTAACCGCTTTTTTCGTGGCATCGGAGTTTGCGATTGTTAAAGTTAGAAGCTCACGTATTAATCAATTGATTGAAGACGGGCATAAGAATGCGGTACCTGCAAAAAAAGTAATATCACATTTGGATGAGTACTTATCTGCCTGTCAATTAGGGATTACCGTTACAGCGTTAGGACTAGGATGGTTAGGGGAACCGACTGTAGAGGAATTACTCCATCCTCTTTTTGATAAGTTAGGGATAGACGCTTCAATCAGTGGGATTCTTTCCTTTGTCATTGCTTTCGCTTCCGTTACCTTTTTACATGTTGTTGTAGGAGAGTTAGCACCTAAAACAGTAGCCATTCAAAAGGCAGAAGAGCTTACGCTTATGTTTTCAAGACCATTAATTTTGTTTTATCGCATTATGTTCCCGTTCATTTGGGTATTAAATGGATCGGCTCGTGTATTGACAGGAATATTTGGATTGAAGCCAGCCTCAGAAGGCGAAGTAGCTCATTCGGAGGAAGAATTACGAATTATTTTATCTGAAAGTTTCAAAAGTGGTGAGATTAACCAATCTGAATATAAATATGTAAATCAAATTTTTGAATTCGATGAGCGGATTGCTAATGAAATTATGGTTCCACGTACAGAGATGGTTGTAATCGAAAAAGGGATGCGTTTACTTGAGGTTGTTGAATTAATTCAAGAAGAGCAATTTACACGTTATCCAGTCATTGATGGTGATAAGGATAATGTAATTGGGATGGTGAACATTAAACGACTCTATACGGCAACAATCACAGAAGAAAATGTCGCGGACTTAATTGTAGATGAATTTGTTACACCTGTCATTCGAGTGCTTGAAACGATTCCAATCCATGATTTATTATTAAAGATGCAAAAGGAACGTATTCATATGGCCATTTTATCCGATGAATACGGTGGAACAGCAGGTCTTCTTACAGTTGAAGATATTTTAGAAGAAATCGTTGGCGAAATTCGTGATGAATTTGACCAAGATGAACGTCCACTTATTCAGAAAATGAATGAAGGTCATTATATTTTTGATGCTAAAACATTGATTGAAGATGTAAATGATACATTAAGCATCGAGCTCTCTGAAGACGATATTGATACACTTGGTGGTTGGATTCTCACTGGGAAGTATGAAATTTCAGTGGGGGATAAAAGAGAGTTTGATGGGTATGTATTTATTGTAAAAGAAATGGACGGTCACCATGTCTTATATATAGAAGTAAAGACAATACAAAACTGAGAGTCATAAGTACTCTTGGTTTTTGTCATTGATTCAGAAAGCATAAAATTTTGACGCATACTGGTGTCTAGCTCCACCGGCTAGCTTAGCACGGAAAAAGATAAAAGCCCTCAAAAGGCAAAAAAACGCTTTTTGGGTCTTTTATCCTTTTCATAGCGATCAGACCAAGCCGGTTCCGCTTTTCTAATTATGAAGCAACGGTAGTATTTTGAGTGTGACTTTGAATAAAGTCTATCGTGTGCTTGATTATCTTATCCTTATCATAATCTAATGAAGCAACATGATAGGAATGATCTAAGGATACTAATTCTCTCTCAGAAGCGTTAACAGAATCAAAAATGTTATAAGAACAGTGAGCAGGGACAACATGGTCTTCAGGCGAAACAAAAATCTTAACGGGACAAGTTACGTCTGTAAGCTCCTGCTTGGCTACTTTCATCATTTCAAGTAGTTGAAAAACGGCTTTTAGTGGAACTTGTTCATAAGTAATTTCAGTTGCCTCTGTATCTTTAATATCTGGTTTTCCCTCTGCTATATATCGAGGTGTTGATTGGTGAGCTAAAGCTTCATATTCCGGAACCGAAAGTGCAGCATTAATGGTAAGGACACCATCAACGACTGTTTTAGTAGCTAGATCTAGAGCGAGTGCTCCGCCCATTGATTGTCCAATTACAAAAATATGATGACAAGTTTGTTTTAATAGAAGATAGGCCTCCTGTAAATCAGCAATCCAATCTTGATACGTAGCTTCTTCCATCTCCTGAATCGTTGTTCCGTGTCCTTTTAATCGTGGGGCATATACAGTGTATCCGTATTTCGCAAATTCCTCTGCTAAATACTTTACACTTTGAGGAGTTCCGTTAAAGCCGTGAGAAATTAAAATTCCCGTTGAATTTCCAGATAGGAATATAGCCTCTGCTCCTGAAATTACCTTTGATTCTGCCATACGTGTAGCAGCTCCTTTCAATTAGTATCTCTATTTAACGTTATTATTTTCATAAATAATTATTATTCACATTAGTTTACTTGGTATAATCTTATCATAGTATTAATACGGAAGTCAACAAATGAATGCTCCCACCACTTAATTTTTTAACGAAGTTTGAAGAAGGAGTACTCTTGACAATATTGATAGATTTTGTAGAGGTTTTTATGTAATTGTAATCCGTTGCTCAGGATATATTAAGAGAATGGAGCGAGCCTTGTCTACTTTTCTTAGTAAAAGTTCTTTTTTTGTCTTATTTAATCAATTATTCTGCACTTTACCTAAAAATTGCAGTAAAATGAAAAGGAATATCTGAACTTATGGAGGAACATACAATGACTTACCAAGTAAAATTAGTGAAAGGGCTCTTGGCACCGGAAAGAAATCGATATCATTTACAAAAGGCAGAAGCGGTTACACATCTCAAAAGAAAACTCATTCTTTTATATTTATTTAGTATTCTTGTCTTTGGTTTATATGGTTTTCTTGGCATTGGCTCAGAATCATTTTCTAAAGAATTGCTCAAATTAGGTACAAGTGAATTTGAAATGGGGAAGTTATTTATTTTAGCTGGAAATCTTGTAGCTGGAATCGTTTATCCATCGGTTTATTTGTTTTTAATTTCCCTATTTTTATGGGTGCTTACAGATATTAATTATCTAAAGCTACTTATTGTTCAGATGATTGTGTTCATTTTGCAGCTAATAGAGAAGGTTTTACTTCTGCCATTCTTTGCTTTTATGCATCTAAACTATGACGCAAATCCTTTTTCTTTAGGTATCATTAGTCAGTATTTCACTTCAAATGAGTATGTCATACACTTATTCAGTGAAATAAGCTTATTTCAAGTGCTGGTGATTGCCATTCAATATTATTATTTACATAAATTCACTGAAAAGAATAAATATATGGTACTTTTGATTATTTTTGTGAGTTATTTGGTTTTATGGCTTATAAATGCATTGTTAGCATACATAAAGGTGGCCGTATTTGTCTAAGGGGGTGACTAGAAATGAAACGATGGAAAATACTCGCTGCTGTAATCCTCTCGGGGGCATTAATGGCAACGAATCTTTATTTACTTATGAAGGAAGATAGTAAAGTATCAAGGTCTATTTTTGTGAAAGATTGGACAACTGTAAACAGCGAAACGATAACAGAAACCTTTAAAACGGAGGGGGTTACAACATCAGCTGAGGAATATAAGGTGTACTTTAATGGAGAAGATCAAGCGTTTCGACGTTTTCTTGTAAAAGAGGGGGACGAGGTCACAATAGGAACCCCTTTATATGAGTACACGATGAAGAATGTAGAGCAGCAGATTGGGAATGTAGAGCGTGAGCTAGCCGAGCTAGAAGGTGAAATTACAGGGATTGATGAATATATAGAAAAGCTTACAGATTATAAAGAGCAAGTTCCAAGTGCATCGATTGTATCTGATGTGCTGTCAGATGATACGACTCTTGATGACAATGCATCTTCTGACCTTATTCGCAGTACATTAGAACAAGAAATTTATAAGCAGGAGCTAGAGACAAGTAAATTAGAAGAAAAGAAAACGAAATTAGATTCACAATTAACGGTCTTAAACGAGCAACGTGGTTCTCTGACATTCAATAGTGAGGTAGATGGAGTTGTAAGAAATATTGATGACAACCTAGGAAGTCCTGTAATGACAATTGCTTCTAGTCAGCAAGCGATTGAGGGGGTTCTTTCGGAGTCGCAGTATAGAAAAGCGCAGGTCGGCATGGCGGTTAAGGTGAAGTCTCCTCATTTAGAAGAATCAATGAATGGGACAATCGCTCATATAGACAAATATCCAACGAAGGAACCAACTTTGAATAATGAATCTTTTTTTCCATTTCAAGTGATCATGGAACCTATTGAATCAATTGAAAGTGAATCAATTGAAAGTGAATTAATCGAAAATGAAACGGAAGAAAATCCACTTGTGATTGGTTCAAAGGTAGGGGTTACTGTCATAACCAATGAGGCTATTGGTGTACCGACAGTTTCGGAGAATATTGTTCATAATAAACAAAAGCCGTATGTGTATAAGCTAACGAATAAAGGATATGTCAATAAAGAATATGTATCTACTGGTTTATGGACGGATCAAAAAGTCGAAATTATAGATGGTCCTGCAGTAGGGGAATTTGTTCTTGTTTCTCCACAGAAGATGCTTAAAAACCATTCAACGTTTATTACACCGATTCAAACTGACGAGGTCGTCTTCTCTGCTTATAATACATTTACAACACGTGAGAAATGGCGTTATTTCTTAGTAGGTCTGCTTGAAGAATAACAGTTCCACTAAAAGGTCGGAGGGAAGTGGGTATGAAGCACGAAAGTAGTGACATTTTATATATGCATCTTCAGGCTTCTGAAAGATTTGTTATTACTAGTGGAATGAGTTTTTGGGAGTTTGCTGCTTCGTTAGAAAAACCGTTAAATCACATCTTACTTTTAAAACATGATTATGAGGATACGGAATTTAATTTAAACCTTTCATTAGAGTACGTTGAAAAAGAAAGGGTAGCTAAATTAGTAAAAACAGATGTAAGGCCGTTCGGTAATTTTTGTTGGGTCGATTTCGAAGAAGAAAGTAGCTTAGATGAATTGGATGGAATGGAACTGGCCGAGCTGTTGTATCTTGGGCATATAAAGCACCATTTAAAGCAGCCATTTTATTCTAAGCTCCATAATCAATTTGTTTATTTGGCACATGATGATGACTGGTTTAGTAAGATTTATTACAGGTCTTTAGCAACATATTATAACATGTTAGGTAATCTATTATCGATCAAGTTTGAAGAAGTGAAAATGGAGCGAAAATGGTTTAGTCTTAAAAAAAGAAGAGGCTACCTGCGGTTCCGGTGAATATATTAGCGAATCTATCAACTATGCTGTCTGAGGGGCTTGTCTTTTCATTCGAAAACGCGGTTCAAACAAGAACAAAAATTGAGATACCGGTTTGGGTTGTTGGGGATTTTACTAATATGGATGACATGTTAGATAGTTATTATGAGGTGAGGACTCAAAAGCCAGATGCATATATTACATTCCTGCCGAAAATAGGAGAATGGTCTATTATTCAATAACGAACGAGCGAGGGATCCTTTGTCATGAATTAACAAGGGGTCCTTTTTATACTATCAGAATTTATATCCAATGGACGATAGTATAAGAAAAGACATCGACTTTCGCCATTGGGGCGATAAGTCGTGTTTTTTAATATGGATGACATAGAATATGAGGAAGGCGATTAGTGAGAAAAAGGGGATTTATTAAAAGAAACTTTTTTCGTTTTCAGTTGAAAATGATACAATGAACATGCGATAAGAATAATGGAGGTTCATACTAATGAAAACTAAACTTGGATTGCTTTATGGTGGGAAATCTGCAGAACATGAGGTTTCGTTACAGACCGCGTTAGCAGTCATTAAAGCACTCGATTTAGAAAAATTTGATATATATCCGATTTATATAACAAAAGAAGGTACTTGGGTAAAGGGACCACAGCTTACGGAACCTGCACAAAGTGTTGAGGAATTGACATTTTCAGAAGAACATCAAGTTTCACCGCTTGTACTAAAGAAGGCTGATTCATTAGCTAGCAAAGATGGTGAAACAGGCTATGATGTCATTTTTCCGCTTCTTCATGGAACAAATGGTGAAGATGGTACGGTTCAGGGGCTGCTTGAAATTTTAAATCTTCCTTATGTAGGAAATGGTGTGTTAGCATCGTCAGCAGGTATGGATAAAGTAATCATGAAGAGTATTTTTGCGCAAGCAGGCTTACCACAAGTGAAGTATACATGGTTGATTCGTGCAGATTGGGAAGCGAATCCAGAAGAAGTCTATGAAAAGGTGGAAGCGGCACTTGGATATCCTAGCTTTGTGAAGCCAGCGAACTTAGGTTCAAGTGTTGGAATTAGCAAATGCAGTAATCGAGAAGAATTAGAAAAAGCGTTTGAGGAAGCATTCCAATATGATCGAAAAATTATCATTGAAGAAGGCGTCGTTGCACGTGAAATTGAAATTGGTGTGCTAGGTAATGATGATCCAACTTGTTCTGTTGTTGGAGAAATTATTGCCGTAAAAGATTTTTATGACTATACCGCAAAATATGCGGATAATAAAACGGAGATGGTGATTCCGGCTCATGTAACGAAGGGTCAATATGAATCCATAACGGAAATGGCGATTACGGCGTTTAAAGCATTAGATTGCTCCGGTCTCGTTCGCGCGGATTTCTTTTTAACAGAAGAAGGGCAATTTTATATTAATGAGGTAAACACGATGCCTGGTTTTACACCGTTTAGCATGTTCCCATTAATGTGGAAAGAAGCAGGTGTGGAGTATTCAGAATTGATTGAAAAACTTGTGCAATTTGCTCAAGAACGTTATGCTGAAAAGCAAAAAATTAAATATACTGTATAAGAAAAGAAGAGTTGTACGGATTTTTATAAGTGTGACTAGCAATTATGATAAATGGTGGTACTCAAACGCTATAGATGTTTTGCATACAAGACGAGATAAGCAGGAGCGTAGAAATTAGATCGGCTTCTGCTTTGTTTCGTTTCGTTTAATTAGGAGGTATGTTAATGATCAATCGAACGTTAAAGCAAATTCATGAGATGGTTGGAGGATTAAATCCTATTACGGATTGGGAATCTGTGAACATTGAGGGTGTTTCCATTGATTCTCGCAAAGTGACTACTAATCATTTATTTATTCCGTTACGTGGTGAACAAGTGGATGGACATGATTATGTTGAAAAAGCAATAAGTGGAGGAGCAGCTGCAGCATTATGGCAACGTGATGTTCCAAATCCTCCGACCAATCTTCCAATTATTATGGTGGAAAATACAGAAGTCGCTCTTCAAGAATTAGCACGTGCGTATCGCAAGCAGCTGAAAGTGAAGGTTATTGGTGTTACAGGAAGTAATGGGAAAACAACAACAAAGGATATGACTGCTGCGTTACTTGGAACAACCTATAAGGTGCATAAGACAAGCGGAAATTATAATAATCATTTAGGCTTACCATTAACCATTCTGTCGATAAGTGAGGATACGGATGTGGCTGTGTTAGAGATGGGAATGAGTGGCCGTGGAGAAATTGAGTTTTTATCAAAACTAGCTAAACCTGATATAGCCATCATTACAAATATTGGCGAATCTCATTTGCTTGATTTAGGTTCCCGTGAAGAAATTGCAAATGCAAAATTGGAAATCATCACAGGGCTAGCTGAGGGAGGAACCTTGATTTATAACGGAGATGAACCTTTATTGCGAGATAAAGTGGAAGGCCAATTAAATCATTTGCATGTATTATCTTTTGGGCGCACTGGGACCAATGATTTGTATGCTACTTCCATTCAACAAGGGGTCAAGCATACATCATATAACATTGCAGGGGTGTTAGTAGGATCATACGAAATTCCCGTGCTCGGTAATCATAATGTGATGAATGCTTTAGCTGCCATGTTAGTGGCTAAAGAGTTGAAGGTGGAACCGTCAAAGCTGTGCGAAGGCTTAGCTTTTGTTCGATTAACGAATATGAGAATGGAAATGGTTGAAGGAGCTAATGGAGAAAAAATTATTAACGATGCCTACAATGCTAGCCCAACTTCCATGAGGGCAGCTATTGAATTAATGGAAGGGTTATCTGGGTTTAATCGTAAACTATTAGTACTAGGAGATATGCTTGAGCTAGGTATACAAGAGCAAGAGTTTCATTCTAAAATCGGCGAACAAATTTCAAAGGGAAAAATCGATAAAGTATTTACCTTTGGTCCGCTTGCGGAACATATTGCAATAGGTGCTCGAAAAAACTTTGCTGTAGAGGATGTACTTTCTTTTCAAGATAAAGAGCGTTTAATTGAAGAATTGAAAAAGCAGATTGAACCAAACGATTTAATTCTTGTTAAAGCGTCAAGAGGAATGAGATTGGAAGAAGTTGCTCAGGCTTTACAAAAGTAAATAACTAATGAAAAAGACCCGAAACATAGTGAAACATGTTAGGGTCTTTTCGTCGTTAGTATTGGTGGTTTCCCTGTATTATGAATTTGGACCTTTATTTTCATAATTTTGTCGATTTTATATAGGTATATATGCTTATTGGGGTTTATACTAAATTATATATTGCTGTAAATAGGGGGATTTTTACATGTGTAGTTGTCCGTTTGAATCATTATTTGGTCATCAGGTTGGTGCGCTGTCTGTAGATAAAAAGAAAAGGACTACTACTTTGGGAGATGCTTCTACAGTATTTTCAAATGAAGCTTTTGCTCAGTTGCAAAAGGGAGATATAGCTTCACAACTGCGACTTGTGGGATTAAAGGAAAAGGATATTATAACGTTAACTAAGCTAAAGCCTTTAATGGAAGAACATGTTGTTGAAATTGTTGATCACTTTTATGATAATATTCAGGCTATTCCGCATTTAACAGAAATTATTGAGGAATATTCCACCATTCATAAATTGAAGCAAACGTTAGAGCGTTACATACTCGATATGGTATCGGGGGATATAGGAAAAAACTATATCATGCATCGGAAAATGATTGGGAAAGTCCATAATCAAATCGGCTTATTCCCTGAATGGTATATAGGAGCTTATACGATTATTCAAAATGAAATGTTAACATTATTAATACGTGAATGTGATAACGCCGAAGAAGTAGGCGTTTATTACTCTGCTTTTCAAAAGCTCTGCTCTATTGATATGCAAATTGCCATCCGTACATATATTGAGTCTTATACGTCTTCTATGATGAAGTTGAATGAAATAGAGGAGTTGCAAAATAAATTGAATGACTCTGCGGCTTCATTAGCTGCAAGTGCAAAACAGACGACCTCATCTATTATGGATAAGGAAGAACATGTTCACTGTATACTAGATGAATTTGATAAAATTCAAGATGAGTATAGGGATATGATTTTACAAGTAGAGGTAGGGAAGGAAAGTGTTTCTGACGCTTTATTGAAGATTAACCATGTGGTTCAATTAATTGAAAATGTAAAATGTTTGACTAGTGATTTACATGAAAACTCCTTGCAAATTGGAGAAGTTGTTCAGTCCATTCGTGTTATTTCTATGCAAACGAATATTCTTTCTTTAAATGCAGGGATTGAAGCAGCACGCGCCGGGGAGAATGGCAAAGGGTTTTCCGTGGTTGCAAAGGAAGTGAGAAATTTAGCGAAACAAACAGAAGTAGCATTGGATGCAATTCAGCAACAAATTACTTCCGTTCAAAATATGGTCACTCAATTTGATGATAGCTTTCAAAGTATTGTTAACGAAACAAGTATTTTTAGAGATGTTAACAAAGAAATCATAGGGTTGTTAAATCGTTCTATTGGAAGCATGAAACAAAGTGGTAGAGAAATCCATACATTGGGTAAAGGTATTGAAGATTTTAACGTAACCTTTAAGGAAATAACGGAAGCCTCTCATCAAATCTCTGATATGGCTGAACGGTTAAGCCTGTTAAATAGTGAGCTTACGTATAAATTTAAAGTATAAAGTATATATATTTCTCGATTCATGTAATATAGATGAATCAATAGGCTATTCCCTTCATACAATAGTTTATGAAGGGCTCTTTTGCTGTATCTAATAGGAGTAATTATGAAGGAATGGTATCTTTTTATAGAAGAGAGTATTTTTTAAATTGCAAATCTAAAATCTCCTTTATTGCAATAACTGTTGTAAAGTGATAATATACAGTATGGGTTTAAAGCCTTGAAACGTTCAAGTTATTTTATTTTGTCATGAAAAACGACATTTCATGATCTTCAATTTGAAGGATATATGTACTTTTAGAGTAAATAGGCCGAGCGTCTTGATCATAAATAAAAGCTGCCAGATAAAGTAGCTTTGTTGCTAATAGGAAAATAAGCTGTCTACATGCTTATCCACTTCTGCATTCCCTCAACGCACCGGGCCTGTTTTTTGTATAGAATCTTGGCTCTCGTCAAGTTTGATATGCAGTAAAATTTTACTGTATGAAAAAACAAGGTGCAGTAGCCCTCACCTGAAAAATTTAGTCGCTGACTGAATATTACTACTTAATTTTTCCATTTTGAATTGAATCTTAGTAATATGTACGAGTAAAGTTATATGCAACGGATTAAAATAAAGTCGTGTGCATCTACAATGACACCCAGCAGAATAGAAAGATGGCTGGTGTATTTCTTTTGAATCCATATATTGAGTTCAGCAAACAGATAAGGTAGTCATTTTTAGGTGATTAATGAGAACCTTTTTTATACGAGGTAAAGTACAACCTCCTACACATTTGTTGTAATTTGAACAAAATCTGTGTAAGATGCACAGAAAAATTTTTGATAATAAAAGGAGCACGAAAACATTGACATTGTTTAGCGAATTAGGATTAGATAGAACGTCCATGAAGTCGATTGAAAAAATGGGATTTGAAGAAGCAAGTCCGATTCAAGCCCAAACGATTCCGTTAGCACTTGAAGGTAAAGATATTATTGGTCAAGCACAAACAGGAACAGGTAAAACAGCAGCATTCGGTATTCCTTTAATGGAAAAAATTGATATTAAAGACGAAAATATTCAGGGGATTGTTATTGCACCAACACGTGAACTTGCTATTCAAGTATCTGAAGAGCTGTTCAAGCTTGGATATGGAAAACGCGCACGCGTATTAGCGGTTTATGGTGGACAAGATATTGATCGCCAAATCCGTGCTTTAAAGAAAAAACCACATATCATCGTGGGTACACCTGGTCGTTTATTAGACCATATTAAACGTAAAAACATTCGTTTAGAAAATGTTCATACAGTTGTTTTGGACGAAGCAGATGAAATGTTGAATATGGGCTTTATTGAAGATATCGAATCAATTCTTTCGACAGTTCCAGATGAAAGACAAACATTACTGTTCTCAGCAACAATGCCTGACCCAATTCGGAAAATTGCGGGAAGATTTATGCAGGATCCAGATTCTTGTGAAAGTAAAAGCAAAAGAAATGACTGTTTCTAATATTGAGCAATATTATGTTGAATTAAGAGAAAACGAAAAATTCGATACGTTAGCACGACTTACTTGATATTCAAACGCCAGAACTTGCTATTGTGTTTGGTCGTACAAAACGTCGTGTTGACGAGTTATCTTCTGCCTTGAATCTCCGCGGTTATATGGCTGAAGGAATCCATGGTGACTTAAGCCAAGCGAAGCGTCTATCAGTATTAAAGAAATTTAAAGAAGGTAACATTGATGTTCTTGTTGCAACGGATGTTGCTGCACGTGGGCTTGATATCTCTGGTGTTACACATGTTTATAACTTTGACATTCCACAAGATCCAGAAAGTTACGTTCACCGTATTGGACGTACTGGACGTGCGGGTAAGCATGGTGTAGCGATTACATTCGTAACTCCAAGAGAACGTGGCCAACTACAGGCTGTTGAGCATACGACGAAAAAACGTATGGAAAAAATGAAAACACCTACGTTGACTGAAGCGTTAGAAGGACAACAAAAAGCTGTAACAGAAAAAATTATGAATGCAATTGAAAATGAAGATTTATCTTTATATTTAGGTCAAGCGGAAGAATTACTACAAAAGCATACGGCAGTTGATTTAGTAGCAGCCGATGCTTAAATCAATGACAAAAGAGCCAGATCAAACGCCTATTAAATTAACTGAAGAGTCTCCAATGCCAATGCGTCGTGATCGCAATCGTAGTGGTGGCAGTGGCAATAATAGACAACGTAGCGGTCGTAGTTCTTCTGGTCGCAAAGATTTTGGAAACAAGCGCCCAAGCAACCGTAAGTCAAATGGTCATGGAAATCGTAATTCTAACCAAAAAAGAGAAAAACAAAATTATTAAGTAAAGAAAGGGTCGCATATAGCGACTCTTTTTTTATGACAAATATTAGTGGGATATGTAGTATAATGTAAAAAAAGTTAACTAGAACTTTTTGTGAATTAGGGGGTGGAGTGATGGAGCTTCAGAATCAAATTTCCAAAAAGGCGTTAAAGGTTTGGCGAATTATTGGAATAATAGAATGTTTGATTACATGGATTATTACGATTACGGTTTTAGTATTAACGATCATCTTTAATTGGCCATATTGGATTGTTGGAATATTGGCTATTATTGCTCTTGTTCAGCCATACTTTTGGATTTATTTATTTCCTTTAATGAAATGGAAACAATGGAGATATGAAGTACGGGAGACAGAGATTGAAATTCAAAGTGGTCTTTTTGTTATTAAGCGAACTCTTGTACCGATGGTCCGTGTTCAACATGTAGAAACGAATCAAGGTCCATTTTTGCGTAAGTATCAATTAGCGTCAGTTGAAGTGTCAACAGCAGCAACCGTTCATACCATTCCAGCACTTGATATTGGAGAGGCAAATGAATTACGCCAATATATTTCTAAAATGGCTAGTGTGGAGGAAGAAGATGTCTAATTCAAAGCGACTTCATCCAATTGCGATTATAGTTAATATTTTTAAAACCATTAAAGATTTGATTTTTCCAATTGTCTTTTTTACATTTCTGCCTGGACAAGATAATGGATTTCCCGAATATATTCGATGGTTGGTTCTTAGTGTGTTTAGTTTAATTGTAATTGCAGTAGCTATTGTAGGATGGCTAAGATTTACTTATCGAGTTGAAGATGGCGAATTGAAAATCGAGTCTGGTGTATTTGTTAGGAAGAATCGATATATTCGTTTTGAGCGTATACATAGTATTGATGTGTCACAAGGAATCATCCAACAATTATTTGGTCTTGTTAAAATTAGTATTGAAACAGCTGGAGGTTCACAAGCAGAAGCTGTTTTATCAGCTATTCGTAAGGAAGAAGCCGAACGATTAAATCAATACTTTTTAGAAGCGAAAAGAAGCAAGCATGTAACCGAAGAAGTGAATGAAGAACAAATAGAGGAGACGATTCCGTCCTTCGTGTATAAACAAACATTTTCTGAACTTTTTTTAATGTCTGCTACTTCAGGAGCCGTCGGCGTAGTGTTGTCAGGGATTGTGGCCTTTCTATCTCAATTTGATGAATTTATTCCATTTGAGCGCTTATTTGGTCAATCTAAGGCTGTGTTGGAATTAGGAACGTTTCTATTAATTGGTTTTGTCGTTACTGGAATTATTCTTGTTTATATAGCAGCTATTATAAGTATGATGCTGAAATATACTCATTTTACTGTTGAGAAAAAAGAAGCTGAATTAATCATCTCACGAGGGTTACTTGAAAAAAGAAGACTAACGATTCCATTGAAAAAAATACAAGGTATTCGCATTGTGGAAAATTTAGTTAGGCAACCGCTAGGGTATGCAACTGTCTATTTAGAGTATGCAGGAGGATCAGTTACAGAAAAAGAAAGTTTGACTGTCATGTTGTTTCCATTTGTAAAAAAGAAAAATGTGCAAGAAAAACTTGAACAGCTTATTCCAGATTATGTGGCTGATTTGCCTCTGAATTCTCTACCAGTACGTGCTTATCCTCGTTATGTGTTTCGACAATGGATTATTTTTGCACCAATCATTATTGTATGTATATACTTCTGGCGTCCTTGGGGTTACAGTTCATTATTCTTATTGCTTATTGGATTGGGCTGGGCGTATCTACAATACAAAGCGACTGGTTGGAATATTACGGGGACACAGCTGACACTTAGAAGTCGGTTTATATCGAAGCAAACCTTGTTGATGCATAAAAATAAAATTCAATCGATTGAATCACGAACAAGCCGACCACAAAAACAAAAACGTCTAACAACTATTTCTGCCTTGATTAAATCAGGAGTCGCGTTGCGCGAAGGTAAGATTCGGGATGTAGAAGCTAAAGACTTTGTTACGGTGCAAACTTGGTTTCTACCAAATAAAAGAAGCTGATTGATACAGCTTCTTTTATTTATTTTCTCCAAAAAATGGGGGAGAACGCTAATCCAGCTAAAAGACCGGATATATGTCCTACAATGTTTATATTCGGTTGAATAAATGTCATAATAACAGCGATCCCTGTTAGGGTATAAATCGTATTTACTTCGGTGGCAGATAGATAATTTTTTTTGAATAAAGCTAGATAGAGAAAAAAACCTAACATACCAAAAAGAGCGCCGCTTGCCCCGACATGGATATAGGTGAGAGGTTTTAAAAAAAAGGTTACGATATTTGCAAACAAACCAGTGGATAAAAAAAATAAAACAAATTTAACAGAACCCAGATATTTTTCAAGTGTTGGTCCGAAGATGGCAAGCGAGAATCCATTGAAGAGCAAATGTGTAAACGAGTGATGTAGAAAAATAGGGGTAATGAGACGCCACCATTGTCCCTCAGAGATATACAGGTTAATGCCTGTACCAAGGTGGACTACGCTTCCAGGAACTAGTGGAAGCAGGGCGAGCACAAAAATAATCATCATCAGAAAAATGAAAAAGGTGACAGCCGGAAAATAACGAACATACTGTTGCAAGTTTTCGGTTCGTATAAACATAGGTCCTCCTATTTGAAAGAAAGTGTAAAATGGTTGATGCGCTTTTCTAGGTGCTTGTATTAATTTATGAAGGTTACATCTATTATAGAAGGAGTGCTGTGAATGATAAAGGGAATTGGTATAGATATTACAGAAATAGGAAGAATTAAAAAAATATTAGAGCGTCAGCCGAGATTTCCGGAACGGATTTTAACCGAGAATGAGCTGCAAAGATTCGAACAATTAAAGGGACAGCGGAAGGTGGAGTATTTTGCTGGGCGCTTTGCCGCTAAGGAGGCATTTTCTAAAGCAAACGGAACAGGTATTGGAAAGGCGCTTTCTTTTCTAGATATTGAAATTGCAGTAGATCAACAGGGGAAACCATGTATTATTGCACCGATTGCAAGAGGTGTACATTTATCTATCAGTCATAGTAAAGAATATGCGATTGCTCAAGTCGTTATTGAGGAAGTGGAGTGATCCGTTTCCGCTTTTCTCGTTGTCTAGCTCCAGGTGCCCAGCGCCTAATGGACTTCCCGCTCCTCCACTCGATAAGTCGACATCGAATCGCGCTATCGCACTCTTCGTGTTTCCTATATCTCAGTTTAATGAACACAGACTAAGACCGCCACGTCCTGTGGCAACGTCTGTGTGACCCACATCGTGTGGGCCTCAGTCCATACGTCGCTGAACGGGCACCTTCCGCTTTTCTATTCATATTTGCCAAGTTTGTCTCATATACTGCTAGTGCTATAGGGAGACAAGGCCCGGTAAAAGGTACATGGCAGCTAAAACTTAGGTGGCACAAGAAGAAACTGACACCTGAATGTAAATGCATATTTCATCAAGATAAACGCCACTGTCCGGATCCTGCCTACCTGCTCTCTTATGTTTAAATAACAAAAGGGGTTGAACAGATGAAGAAGGTGCTGATTCTTTTTGCTGGGGTTATGCTATTGTTGGCTCTAAGTGCATGTGGTCAAAAATCTCAGGCTGATGTCGTAACAGCTTTGAACAAGAAGATGGAGGAAATGCAGGGCTATAAAGCCAATGCCAAAATGACATTACAAATGGGGACAGATCCTCAAGTGTATAATGTGGAAATTTGGCATAAACATCCTTCTTATTATCGTGTGAATTTAAAAAATCAAGAGAAAGATCAAAGCCAAATGATTCTTCGGAATGATGAAGGGGTATATGTACTGACTCCAGCATTAAACAAAAGCTTTAAGTTTCAAAGTGAATGGCCAGAAAATAGCAGCCAAGCGTATCTGTATGAATCGCTTGTAAAAGATATTACAGAGGATAAGGCTGCCACCTTTAAGGAAGTGGATAATCAGTATGTTTTTGAAACAAAAACACGCTACCAAAATAATAAGATGCTTCCTGTTCAGCAAATTACTTTAAACAAAAAAGATTTGACTCCAGTTAGTGTAAAAGTCATGGACTCAGATAATAATAATCTAGTGACGGTGGAGTTTTCTGATGTGAAGTTTGATACGTCATTTGATAAGGATGCTTTTGATATGGAGAAAAATATGACAAGCGCTCAGCTTGAGGTTCCAGTAATGGCTGAAGTGCAGGATCCAAATTTTTCTGTAAAATATCCAGCAGATATTAATCGGATGAGCTTATCGGGCGAGGAAAAAATTAAGACGGCAAAAGGTCATAGAGTTGTTTTGACTTATGAAGGTGAGAAGAGTTTTACTTTAATTCAGGAAAAAGCGGAGGTTGTACAGGCAAAAATTGTATCAACCAATGTAAATGGTAATCCAGTCGATCTGGGCTTTACAGTAGGGGCTCAGTCAGATAATATGATTACTTGGACGTTTGAAGGTGTTAATTACACGTTGGCTTCTCAAGATTTGACTCCAGATGAAATGATAGAAGTGGCTCGAACAGTAGGGGAAGATCCTGTTAAATAAGAAACGTAGAACTAGTATACAGTGAAACTCATCATACTGTATCGTATAGAGTAAGTTTGGGGCTGGCCTATAAGAGCAAGATGCTTCTAGGACCAGCCTTTTATATGGTTGATGAGAACGGATGTTTAACTTTAAGTGCCCTCTGTTTTTTTAAAAGATAAGTACATCGTGTGGGCCGCAGTTCCTACGTCGCTAAACGGGTACCTTCCGCTTTTCGTAATAACAAAATATAATTCTTTACTTTCTTTAAAAGGATTATAAAATAAAGATAGAAGTTAAGTGTGCGTTAAAAAGGAAGGAAGGTTACCAAGGTTGGACATGCAAGAGTTTTACCGCGATACTTGGGCGGAAGTGAATTTAGATTATATATATGCTAATGTAGCATCAATGAAGCAAATGTTGCCATCAGACGTTAAAATGTTTGCTGTTGTTAAGGCAAATGCTTACGGACACGGTGATTACGAAGTGGCCACTACAGCGCTTAAAGCTGGTGCTGATTTTTTGGCAGTCGCTTTTTTAGATGAAGCTCTTGCATTAAGGGCGAAAGGGATTACAGCCCCAATTTTAGTGCTTGGAGCATCTAAACCAGAAAGAGCTGGAATGGCGGCTGATGCTCAAATTACTTTAACGGTTTTTAGTATTGATTGGCTCCAACAAGCAAAGAAATATATAAAAAATGAACAAAATCTTCATGTGCATGTGAAAGTAGATAGTGGGATGGGGAGAATAGGGATTCGAGATAAAGAAGACCTTGTACAACTTGAAAGCTGGTTAGCGAGGGAATCCTGTTTTACTTTCTCAGGGATTTTTACTCATTTCGCTACTGCAGATCAACTAGATGTGACCTATTTTCAAAAACAACTAGACACATTTAAAGAGATGCTATCTTTGCTAAAAAAACGACCTAATCTTGTACACGCAGCCAATAGTGCGACTTCATTAAGATTTACTGAGCCTTTGTTTAATGCAGTGAGATTTGGAATTAGCATGTACGGATTAAGCCCATCACCGGAAATAAAGCCGCTTTTACCGTATCATTTAGAAGCCGCTTTTTCGTTGAAAACGAAAATTGTACATGTAAAGCAATTGTCTCGAGGGGATAGCGTCAGTTATGGAGCAACATATACAGCGCAAGAGGATGAATGGGTTGCCACACTGCCAATTGGTTATGCAGATGGCTGGATTCGAAAACTTCAAGGACAGGAAGTAATTGTTGCAGGAGAAAGAGCTCCTATCGTCGGAAGAATTTGTATGGATCAATGTATGATTAGGCTAAATAAGCCAGTTTCTATCGGGACAGAGGTGACACTTATTGGCGAAAGTCAGGGGTTATCTATTTCTATAGATGAGATTGCCGCTAAATTAGATACAATTAATTACGAAATACCATGTATAATTACTTCGCGTGTACCACGGGTATATATTCAAAATAATCAGGTGTCACATGTTCGAAATTCCCTATTAAACGATAACTAATTTCTAAATCTTACAATAATATGAATAAAATTTGTTGTGATTTGTTGATAATAGGTAAAGGAATGGAATATACTCTTTGCAGACAGGAATTTTAATGGTAATATGGAGTAGGTATGTATACTAGGTGTGTAGTGATGGTGGAGGTGTATGTTTGTGTCTGAATCCAGCACAACAAGAGAGATATTGATTCGATTACCTCAATATTTATTAAATGAGTTAGACGGGTACGCGAGTGAAGAAAATGTAAATCGTAGTGAGTTTATTTATCGTGCCACAAAAATGTATCTTCGTGAACGTAAAAAGAGAGAATTTCGTGAATCGATGAAACGTGGCTATATCGAGATGGCAGCTATTAATTTAACGATTGCCTCTGAAGCATTTCAAGCAGAATATCCAGAGTATGAGGCTGAACATGCCGTTGAGCGATTAGCTAGCGGAGGCTGAGACAGTGATTGTTGTTAAGCGTGGTGACGTGTACTTCGCAGACCTTTCTCCGGTTGTCGGTTCAGAACAAGGTGGGACCCGTCCGGTGCTCATTCTTCAAAATGATATCGGTAATCGTTTTAGTCCAACTGTGATTGTGGCGGCCATTACAGCGCAAATTCAAAAGGCTAAGCTGCCAACTCATGTTGAGATTAATGCGAAAAAATATGGATTCGAGCGAGACTCCGTCATTCTCTTGGAACAGATTCGTACGATTGATAAGCAACGCTTGACAGACAAAATTACGTATCTCGATGAACCAATGATGCAAAAGGTAAATGAAGCACTTCAAATCAGTTTAGGTTTGATAGAGTTTTAGAGAAAAACACCTTTCTTTAATTAGTGTACTATAATAATAAATATTCCTTTTTTTAGGAAAGGCAAACGATTCTAGCAGAAAGCTGGGATCGTTTTTTTAAATCGAGAGTAAGATTTGTCCCATCTTCGTCATATTTGTTAGACTGAATATAGAATAACGGCTTGGAGGTAGAATATGATAGTTGAGGAAAAAGAATTAATGCAGCAAATAGCCAACGAATTATCGTTGAAAAGCCATCAAGTGCAAAACGTGATTAAAATGTTAGAAGAAGGAAATACAGTTCCATTTATCGCTCGTTATCGTAAGGAAATGACGGGTTCGCTGGATGAAGTACAAATTCGTTCCATTATGGAGCGTTGGAATTATTTAGAGAACCTGAACCATAGGAAGGAAGAGGTTCTTCGTTTAATTGAAGAACAGGGGAAATTAACACCGGAATTAAAACAACAAATCGAAAAGTCCAACAAGCTTCAGGAAGTTGAAGATTTGTATCGGCCATACAAACAAAAACGCAGAACAAAAGCGACGGTAGCGAAGGAAAAGGGCCTAGAACCATTGGCCAATTGGTTGCTTCAATGTCATTTGAATCCATCTGTAGAGGAGAAAGCAACAGAGTTTATTTCAGAAGAACATGAGGTTTTAACAATAGAAGATGCCCTTAATGGGGCAAAGGATATTGTTGCTGAACAAATTTCCGATGACGCTGAGTTAAGAAAATGGATACGTGCATCTATTTTTAAAACAGGGAAAATTATGTCTAAGGTCAAAAATGCGGAAAAAGATGAGAAAAAAGTTTTTGAAATGTATTATGAGTACGAAGAACCTTTGCAAAAAATTGTGCCACACCGGGTTTTAGCATTAAATCGAGGTGAAAAGGAAGATATTCTTCGTATTTCAATTCAACCTGTAACAGACGCAATTATTAGTTACTTGGAACGCAAAATTATCAAGAGGGAAGACTCAAGTGAGGCTACTTATTTAAAGACCGCCATTGAAGATAGCTTTAAACGATTAATTTTGCCATCTATAGAACGGGAAATTCATAAAGAATTAACAGAGAAGGCAGAAGATCAAGCCATTCATATTTTCTCAGAAAATCTGCGGAATTTGTTGCTTCAGCCACCATTGAAAGGGAAAATTGTACTTGCAGTTGATCCTGCTTATCGGACGGGATGTAAGTTGGCGGTGATTGATGAAACGGGAAAAGTGTTAGACATTAGTGTCATTTATCCGCATCCACCTGTTGCCAAAAAAGAAGCAGCACGGGAAAAAACAATTGCGCTTTTAAAGCAATTTTCTGTTGAAATCGTTGCTATTGGTAACGGTACAGCTTCTAGAGAAACCGAACAGTTTATTGTTGATATTTTAAAAGAGGTACAAGCTAATATTTCTTATATTATTGTAAATGAAGCGGGAGCAAGTGTTTATTCTGCATCAGATATTGCTCGCGAGGAATTCCCAAATCTTCATGTAGAAGAGCGCAGTGCTGTTTCGATTGGTAGACGTCTTCAGGACCCTTTAGCTGAACTAGTAAAAATTGATCCGAAATCTGTAGGTGTTGGCCAATATCAGCATGATGTTTCACAGAAGAAGCTTTCCGAATCATTATCGTTTGTTGTAGAGACCGCAGTTAACCAAGTGGGAGTGAATGTGAACACAGCATCACCATCTCTTTTACAATATGTAGCTGGTCTATCCAAGTCTGTTGCTCAAAATATTGTGAAGAAAAGAGAAGAAGAAGGGAAATTTACAGGTAGAAAAGAATTAAAAGGTATACCTCGACTAGGGGCGAAAACATACGAACAATGTATTGGTTTCTTGCGAATTTTAGATGGAGATGAGCCACTCGATCAAACAGCTATTCACCCAGAAAATTATGGTGCGGTATATAAACTATTGAAAAAATTAGGCTTTACTTCGAATGATTTAGGTAGTGAAGCGTTGAATGGAGCACTAAGTGATTTAAATTTAGTAGAAGTAGCAGAGGAATTAGAGATAGGTGAAATTACGTTAAAGGATATCGTTGACGACTTAATGAAGCCAGGAAGAGACCCTCGTGATGATTTAGCTAAACCGTTGTTAAAACAGGATGTATTAAAAATGGAAGATTTAAAAGTTGGGATGGAATTACAAGGCACCATACGCAATGTAGTAGACTTTGGTGCTTTCGTTGATATTGGAGTTAAGCAAGATGGACTTGTTCATATTTCTAAGCTAAGTAATCGCTTTGTTAAACACCCCCTTGATATTGTTGCAGTAGGTGATGTTGTAACAGTTTGGGTTGATGGAGTAGATATGCAAAAGCAAAGAGTAGCTTTAACGATGTTACAACCAAAAGACCAAAATTAATTTTTGAAAACATCTTCCTAGTGAAGATGTTTTTTAATGAGGGATTTATAAGTGGGCATTTTCTTTCCTATGATAAAAAAACCAACATTGATTAAGCATTTTTATTTGAGCAAAATCTTTTTTATAAAATGCTTTGCGGATTTGATTTTGAAACCAATTAGGCATAGCGTGGTCCTCCTATAATCTTAATGGTTTCTATTAGTATATGTTATAATAGGTTGTCACGTTACGGTTGAAAGGGAGAAAGTAAATGAAGCAGGAGCAGCTCCAAACACTTGTTGAAGATATTTCTCTAACTGTTTTTCAAAAGGAATTTGTACATACCGCTTATTTTAATCCCAGACTGAGAACAACTGGAGGTAGGTATTTGCTTCAATCACATAATATAGAGATTAATAAGAAGTATTATGAGGAGCGAGGGATAGAAGAACTCATTGGGATTATTAAACACGAGCTTTGTCACTATCACCTTCATTTGGAGGCAAAAGGGTACCAGCATAGAGACAAGGATTTTAAAGATCTATTAAAGAAAGTAGGAGCTCCGAGGTTCTGTAAGCCGTTAGTTTCTACTAAACAAATTCGAAGCACGAAATCTTATTACTACAAATGTAACAATTGTAGTCAACAATATTTGAGGAAAAAAAGAGTGGATACTAACCGTTTTGTTTGTGGTAGATGTAAGGGAAGATTACTGTTTGTACAGGAATGCTAATAAAGAAAACGTATTTGAAAAAAACAAAAAGGAATCCTTGACTTTTTTTAGATAGATATATATAATCTAAAGAGTCGATAAGATAATAGCTTATTGATTATAAAGTTTAGTGTGGATTCTGTTATTCCGCAGTAGCTCAGTGGTAGAGCAACAAGCATAATCTTCATGAATTTGCTTCGAGTTGTACTCATCGAGCCGCTACTTGAATAATCCCTCTGAGATGAGGACATTCGGCTAAATTTATCATGGTTTAGGAAACTAAATTTATTATTCCGCAGTAGCTCAGTGGTAGAGCATTCGGCTGTTAACCGAACGGTCGTAGGTTCGAGTCCTACCTGCGGAGCCATTTTTTTGGGGAAGTACTCAAGAGGCTGAAGAGGCGCCCCTGCTAAGGGTGTAGGTCGGGTGACCGGCGCGAGGGTTCAAATCCCTCCTTCTCCGCCAGTTACACATTTTCCACTAAGGCCCCTTGGTCAAGCGGTTAAGACACCGCCCTTTCACGGCGGTAACACGGGTTCGAATCCCGTAGGGGTCACTTTAGATATATTATTATAAGATGTTTGGTCCGGTAGTTCAGTTGGTTAGAATGCCTGCCTGTCACGCAGGAGGTCGCGGGTTCGAGTCCCGTCCGGACCGCCATTTTTTTAAAAGAAGAAGCAATTTGTATAACGAAAGTTATTGTGATATATTTTATAAATATTATTGGGCTATAGCCAAGCGGTAAGGCAACGGATTTTGATTCCGTCATGCGAAGGTTCGAATCCAGCTAGCCCAGCCATTTTAATTTGAGTCATTAGCTCAGTTGGTAGAGCATCTGACTTTTAATCAGAGGGTCGCAGGTTCGAATCCTGCATGACTCACCATTCTGTATGCGGGTGTGGCGGAATTGGCAGACGCACCAGACTTAGGATCTGGCGCCGCAAGGCGTGGGGGTTCAAGTCCCTTCACCCGCACTTATAAACTGTTATTTGACTTTAACTGTTAGTTTTGATATTATAGTTAAGTCGCTTTCGCGGTCGTGGCGGAATGGCAGACGCGCTAGGTTGAGGGCCTAGTGGGGGAAACCCCGTGGAGGTTCAAGTCCTCTCGGCCGCACCAAGAGTGAATTAAAGCCATGCGCTCGTAGCTCAATTGGATAGAGCATCTGACTACGAATCAGAAGGTTGTAGGTTCGACTCCTGTCGAGCGCATTTATTTCTAACGGGAAGTAGCTCAGCTTGGTAGAGCACTTGGTTTGGGACCAAGGGGTCGCAGGTTCGAATCCTGTCTTCCCGACCATTCTTTAAATCATAAAATATGCGGGTGTAGTTTAGTGGTAAAACCTCAGCCTTCCAAGCTGATGATGAGGGTTCGATTCCCTTCACCCGCTCCATATATTGCTCTTTGAAAACTGAACAAAACAAAGCGCCAACGTTAATTTTTACGTGAGCACACACGATTAAAAAAGTGCAAATGAGCTAAGTCAAACATTTCTTTGGAGAGTTTGATCCTGGCTCAGGACGAACGCTGGCGGCGTGCCTAATACATGCAAGTCGAGCGAATCGATGGGAGCTTGCTCCCATTAGATTAGCGGCGGACGGGTGAGTAACACGTGGGTAACCTGCCTGTAAGACTGGGATAACTTCGGGAAACCGGAGCTAATACCGGATAATTTCTTTTCTCGCATGAGAGAAGATGGAAAGATGGTTTCGGCTATCACTTACAGATGGGCCCGCGGCGCATTAGCTAGTTGGTGAGGTAACGGCTCACCAAGGCAACGATGCGTAGCCGACCTGAGAGGGTGATCGGCCACACTGGGACTGAGACACGGCCCAGACTCCTACGGGAGGCAGCAGTAGGGAATCTTCCGCAATGGACGAAAGTCTGACGGAGCAACGCCGCGTGAGCGAAGAAGGCCTTCGGGTCGTAAAGCTCTGTTGTTAGGGAAGAACAAGTACGAGAGTAACTGCTGGTACCTTGACGGTACCTAACCAGAAAGCCACGGCTAACTACGTGCCAGCAGCCGCGGTAATACGTAGGTGGCAAGCGTTGTCCGGAATTATTGGGCGTAAAGCGCGCGCAGGCGGTCCTTTAAGTCTGATGTGAAAGCCCACGGCTCAACCGTGGAGGGTCATTGGAAACTGGGGGACTTGAGTGCAGAAGAGGAGAGCGGAATTCCACGTGTAGCGGTGAAATGCGTAGAGATGTGGAGGAACACCAGTGGCGAAGGCGGCTCTCTGGTCTGTAACTGACGCTGAGGCGCGAAAGCGTGGGGAGCAAACAGGATTAGATACCCTGGTAGTCCACGCCGTAAACGATGAGTGCTAAGTGTTAGAGGGTTTCCGCCCTTTAGTGCTGCAGCTAACGCATTAAGCACTCCGCCTGGGGAGTACGGCCGCAAGGCTGAAACTCAAAGGAATTGACGGGGGCCCGCACAAGCGGTGGAGCATGTGGTTTAATTCGAAGCAACGCGAAGAACCTTACCAGGTCTTGACATCCTCTGACAACCCTAGAGATAGGGCGTTCCCCTTCGGGGGACAGAGTGACAGGTGGTGCATGGTTGTCGTCAGCTCGTGTCGTGAGATGTTGGGTTAAGTCCCGCAACGAGCGCAACCCTTGTTCTTAGTTGCCAGCATTTAGTTGGGCACTCTAAGGTGACTGCCGGTGACAAACCGGAGGAAGGTGGGGATGACGTCAAATCATCATGCCCCTTATGACCTGGGCTACACACGTGCTACAATGGATGGTACAAAGGGTCGCAAACCCGCGAGGGCTAGCCAATCCCATAAAGCCATTCTCAGTTCGGATTGTAGGCTGCAACTCGCCTACATGAAGCCGGAATCGCTAGTAATCGCGGATCAGCATGCCGCGGTGAATACGTTCCCGGGCCTTGTACACACCGCCCGTCACACCACGAGAGTTTGTAACACCCGAAGTCGGTGGGGTAACCGTAAGGAGCCAGCCGCCTAAGGTGGGACAGATGATTGGGGTGAAGTCGTAACAAGGTAGCCGTATCGGAAGGTGCGGCTGGATCACCTCCTTTCTAAGGAAACATAAAGAATTTCGGTTCTTTATGAACAATGAGCGCTTTTGTTTTGTTCAGTTTTGAGAGAGCTATCTCTCAAAGTATTGCTCCTGCGCCGCAGTAGTTCGAGGAAGAAAAACCTCAGCTCGTCGCAAGGCTGCAAAGAAGCTGCTTGTAAAGTGCCTTGTTCTTTGAAAACTAGATAACGTATAGAAGCAAGTACATCATTGAAAATACCAGTAAGTTCTTATTTAAGAATAGACCTAATTATAGGTTAAGTTAGAAAGGGCGCACGGTGGATGCCTTGGCACTAGGAGCCGATGAAGGACGGGACTAACACCGATATGCTTCGGGGAGCTGTAAGTAAGCTTTGATCCGGAGATTTCCGAATGGGGAAACCCACTGTTCGTAATGGAACAGTATCTTTACCTGAATACATAGGGTATGGAAGGCAGACCCGGGGAACTGAAACATCTAAGTACCCGGAGGAAGAGAAAGCAAACGCGATTTCCTGAGTAGCGGCGAGCGAAACGGAATTAGCCCAAACCAAGAGGCTTGCCTCTTGGGGTTGTAGGACACTCAACATGGAGTTACAAAGGAACGGGGTAAATGAAGAGATCTGGAAAGGTCCGTCAGAGAAGGTAAAAACCCTGTAGTTGAAACTTCGTTCCCTCCTGAGTGGATCCTGAGTACGGCGGGACACGAGAAATCCCGTCGGAAGCAGGGAGGACCATCTCCCAAGGCTAAATACTCCCTAGTGACCGATAGTGAACCAGTACCGTGAGGGAAAGGTGAAAAGCACCCCGGAAGGGGAGTGAAATAGATCCTGAAACCGTGTGCCTACAAGTAGTCAGAGCCCGTTAATGGGTGATGGCGTGCCTTTTGTAGAATGAACCGGCGAGTTACGATTTCATGCAAGGTTAAGTTGAGAAGACGGAGCCGCAGCGAAAGCGAGTCTGAATAGGGCGAATGAGTATGAGGTCGTAGACCCGAAACCAGGTGATCTACCCATGTCCAGGGTGAAGTTCAGGTAACACTGAATGGAGGCCCGAACCCACGCACGTTGAAAAGTGCGGGGATGAGGTGTGGGTAGCGGAGAAATTCCAATCGAACCTGGAGATAGCTGGTTCTCTCCGAAATAGCTTTAGGGCTAGCCTCGAGGTAGAGAGTATTGGAGGTAGAGCACTGATTGGACTAGGGGCCCCCATCGGGTTACCGAATTCAGTCAAACTCCGAATGCCAAATACTTATACTCGGGAGTCAGACTGCGAGTGATAAGATCCGTAGTCAAAAGGGAAACAGCCCAGACCACCAGCTAAGGTCCCAAAGTTTACGTTAAGTGGAAAAGGATGTGGAGTTGCTTAGACAACCAGGATGTTGGCTTAGAAGCAGCCACCATTTAAAGAGTGCGTAATAGCTCACTGGTCGAGTGACTCCGCGCCGAAAATGTACCGGGGCTAAACATATCACCGAAGCTGTGGATGGACATCGTTGATGTCCGTGGTAGGAGAGCGTTCTAAGGGCGTTGAAGCTAGACCGTAAGGACTGGTGGAGCGCTTAGAAGTGAGAATGCCGGTATGAGTAGCGAAAGAAGGGTGAGAATCCCTTCCACCGAATGCCTAAGGTTTCCTGAGGAAGGCTCGTCCGCTCAGGGTTAGTCGGGACCTAAGCCGAGGCTGAAAAGCGTAGGCGATGGACAACAGGTTGATATTCCTGTACCACCTATACATCGTTTGAGCGATGGGGGGACGCAGAAGGATAGGGTAAGCGCGCTGTTGGATATGCGCGTCCAAGCAGTTAGGCTGGAAACGAGGCAAATCCCGTTTCCGTGAAGGCTGAGCTGTGATGGCGAGGGAAATATAGTACCGAAGTTCCTGATTCCACACTGCCAAGAAAAGCCTCTAGTGAGATGTAGGGTGCCCGTACCGCAAACCGACACAGGTAGGCGAGGAGAGAATCCTAAGGTGTGCGAGAGAACTCTCGTTAAGGAACTCGGCAAAATGACCCCGTAACTTCGGGAGAAGGGGTGCTTTTTAGGGTGAATAGCCCGGAAGAGCCGCAGTGAATAGGCCCAGGCGACTGTTTAGCAAAAACACAGGTCTCTGCGAAACCGCAAGGTGAAGTATAGGGGCTGACACCTGCCCGGTGCTGGAAGGTTAAGAGGAGAGGTTAGCTTCACGGCGAAGCTTTGAATTGAAGCCCCAGTAAACGGCGGCCGTAACTATAACGGTCCTAAGGTAGCGAAATTCCTTGTCGGGTAAGTTCCGACCCGCACGAAAGGTGTAACGATCTGGGCACTGTCTCAACGAGAGACTCGGTGAAATTATAGTACCTGTGAAGATGCAGGTTACCCGCGACAGGACGGAAAGACCCCGTGGAGCTTTACTGTAGCCTGATATTGAATTTTGGTACAGCTTGTACAGGATAGGTAGGAGCCTGAGAAGCCGGAGCGCCAGCTTCGGTGGAGGCGTTGGTGGGATACTACCCTGGCTGTATTGACATTCTAACCCGCGCCCCTTATCGGGGTGGGAGACAGTGTCAGGTGGGCAGTTTGACTGGGGCGGTCGCCTCCTAAAGAGTAACGGAGGCGCCCAAAGGTTCCCTCAGAATGGTTGGAAATCATTCGTAGAGTGTAAAGGCACAAGGGAGCTTGACTGCGAGACCTACAAGTCGAGCAGGGACGAAAGTCGGGCTTAGTGATCCGGTGGTTCCGCATGGAAGGGCCATCGCTCAACGGATAAAAGCTACCCCGGGGATAACAGGCTTATCTCCCCCAAGAGTCCACATCGACGGGGAGGTTTGGCACCTCGATGTCGGCTCATCGCATCCTGGGGCTGTAGTCGGTCCCAAGGGTTGGGCTGTTCGCCCATTAAAGCGGTACGCGAGCTGGGTTCAGAACGTCGTGAGACAGTTCGGTCCCTATCCGTCGTGGGCGTAGGAAATTTGAGAGGAGCTGTCCTTAGTACGAGAGGACCGGGATGGACGCACCGCTGGTGTACCAGTTGTTCTGCCAAGAGCATCGCTGGGTAGCTATGTGCGGACGGGATAAGTGCTGAAAGCATCTAAGCATGAAGCCCCCCTCAAGATGAGATTTCCCATAGCGCAAGCTAGTAAGACCCCTGAAAGATGATCAGGTTGATAGGTCAGAGGTGGAAGTACGGTGACATGTGGAGCTGACTGATACTAATCGGTCGAGGACTTAACCACACGTTCTATTGACGAAGTATTACCTTCTGTATTATCTAGTTTTGAAGGAATAATCCTTCCTATATAAATGTCTGGTGACGATGGCGAAGAGGTCACACCCGTTCCCATTCCGAACACGGAAGTTAAGCTCTTCAGCGCCGATGGTAGTTGGGGGTTTCCCCCTGTGAGAGTAGGACGTCGCCAAGCATAATTTTTAATTATTTGGATATAATATAAATGTAGCACATAAACAAAATAGAAAAGTTCTTATTGTCGCGGGGTGGAGCAGTCCGGTAGCTCGTCGGGCTCATAACCCGAAGGTCGCAGGTTCAAATCCTGTCCCCGCAATCATGAAACAAAAGTCAATAACCAGATTGGTTTATTGGCTTTTTTCTATTGTCATAACATATAAAGCTCGATGACCATAAAAAGAAGATATTTGTTTATTGATATAAAAAAAGGTACACTACATATGAATAGTCCCACCACTTAATTTTCTAACGAAAATTTGAAGTGGGGTTTCTAACGTATCGAACATTTCTGAACGCTTAACGTTAGTAGAGTTGACACATTGGTGTGCTATAAACACCCAACCCCTCTATCCCATTGGTCTTATTTTTATGCCTTTGGGACTACCTTTCCAGCTTATTGGGTTTCACACAAATGTGTGCCTCGGCTAACGTATATGGCTTGAACATTCCTTGAGGAAGGGTACTTTCGCCTAAATTTGATAGATGATAGTAAAGGTGATTTGGATTATGGAACAATTTGAGTGGATTTCATATAGAGAAGAAGAAACATTACAGTTTGCTGTTTCGTTAGCTCAGCGGCTTCTAGGTGGAGATGTGATTGCACTAGAAGGAGATTTAGGTGCAGGAAAAACAGCTTTTACAAAAGGGTTGGCTAAAGGGTTAGGCGTAACTCGAACTGTAAATAGTCCTACTTTTACGATTATTAAAGAATATCAAGGACGTTTGCCTTTATATCATATGGATGTATATCGTGTGAGTGAATCTGAAGAGGATTTGGGCTTTGATGAGTATTTTGATGGAGATGGAGTCACAGTTATTGAATGGGCTCATCTAATAAAGGAGCAGCTTCCAGAAGAGATTTTAGTTATTCATATTTATCGAATAGAGGACCATAGTCGTCGCTTTGTATTCGAGGCTTATGGAGATCGTTATGTTGAGTTATGTAAGGAGATTTTGTCATGAAAGTTTTAGCCATTGATACTTCCAATTTTACATTGGGGATTGCTTTAATTGACGGTAATCAAGTGATAGGGGAGTATATTACAAATGTGAAGAAAAATCACTCTGTTCGAGTTATGCCAGCAATTGAAACGTTATTAAAAGATTGTGATACGAAGCCAAAAGATTTAGGGAAAATTGTTGTTGCTAAAGGTCCTGGTTCTTATACGGGAGTTCGTATTGGTGTGACAATTGCGAAGACCTTAGCTTGGACATTGAATATCCCACTATCAGCTGTTTCTAGTTTAGAGGCGCTAGCTGCTAATGGTCGCTACTTTAATGGGTTGGTTTCCCCGCTATTTGATGCAAGGCGTGGGCAAGTGTATACGGGGTTATACGAGTATAATAATGAACAATTGACAGTTATGATAGAAGATTGCAATATATTATCTTCAGAATGGGCAAACAGAATAAAAGAATGGAATCGTCCTGTATTATTTGTTGGGCAAGACGTGGAGCTTCATCGTGAAGCTATTAGTCAAGTACTTGGGGATTTAGCATTCTTTGCGCCCACTCCATTATCAAATCCAAGACCAAATGAGCTTGCTTTCATAGGGAAAGATAAGATGGAAGAGGATATTCATCATTTTGTTCCGAACTATGTACGTATGGCTGAGGCAGAAGCCAAATGGCTTGAACAGCAGCAATCGACTCCTAATGTTAAGGAAAGCGGCCGATTACAATGAATGAGACACTGACATTTCGGATGATGAGTGTAGAGGATATTGATCAAGTATTAGAAGTTGAACGTCAGTCTTTTACTTTGCCTTGGAGTAGGGAAGCTTTTTTTAATGAGTTAACGGTTAATCAATACGCGATGTACATAGTCATTGAGGATAACGGAAAGATTGCAGGGTATTGTGGTTCTTGGGTTGTCATCGATGAGTCACATATTACGAATATTGCCATTTTACCAGAATATCGCGGACAAAAGTTAGGTGAGGCGCTATTACGTAAAATGATGGAAATTTCGATTAGTAAGGGCGCAATCCGGATGACGTTAGAAGTTCGAGTGAGTAATGTTGTAGCCATTTCTTTATATGAAAAATTAGGATTCCAAAAAGGCGGTATTCGGAAAAGATATTATACCGATAATCATGAAGATGCATATATAATGTGGGTGAATTTCTCGTGAAACAAGATCAAATTATATTAGGTATTGAAACAAGCTGTGATGAAACAGCAGCTGCAGTTATTAAAAATGGGACAGAAATCTTAAGTAATGTCGTTGCGTCTCAAATTGAAAGTCATAAACGTTTTGGCGGGGTTGTGCCGGAAATTGCTTCTCGCCATCATGTGGAGCAGATTACAATTGTCATTGATGAGGCACTTCAACAGGCGAATGTTGATTATGAGGATTTGGATGCCATTGCTGTTACGGAAGGACCAGGGCTTGTTGGGGCATTGTTAATTGGTGTAAATGCAGCAAAGGCCATTGCTTTTGCTCATGGCATTCCGTTAGTGGGAGTTCATCATATTGCAGGTCATATTTATGCCAATGGATTGGTTCAAGAAATTCAATATCCGGCGTTGTCATTAGTCGTTTCAGGAGGACATACAGAATTAGTGTTACTTACGGAACCAGGAGTTTTTAAAGTAATAGGTGAGACACGTGATGATGCGGCCGGAGAGGCCTATGATAAAGTTGCACGAACACTAAATCTTCCTTATCCAGGTGGACCTCATATTGATCAGATTAGCGCATGAAGGTACACCAACTATTAAATTACCACGTGCTTGGCTTGAAGAAGGAAGTTATGATTTTAGCTTCAGTGGCTTAAAATCAGCTGTTATTAATACGCTTCATAATGCGGAGCAGCGCGGTGAAAAGATTGAACCTACCGATCTTGCTGCGAGTTTTCAAGCAAGTGTTATTGAAGTGTTAGTGACAAAAACAATTGCAGCGACTAAAGAATATCAGGTCAAACAAGTGTTATTAGCGGGTGGCGTTGCTGCAAATAAAGGGTTACGTGCTGCTCTTACTGAAGTGTTTACTGAATTACCGGACGTAGAATTAGTGATTCCACCGTTACATTTATGTACAGATAATGCAGCCATGATTGGTGCAGTTGGAAGTATTATGTTTGAAAAGGGAAAACGCTCTCGTTTAGATTTAAATGGAAACCCGGGGTTAGATATTGAAGTTTTTTAAAAAGATACGTTTAAGACGGAGCCAAGAGTGGCTCTGTCTTTTTGGGTGATAAGAAAATATAAATTTTTCGATGTGAACGGGTGCCTTTCTCTTTTCTACTTATACACATGTGAATAAGTTTAAAGTGGAGTCAGAAGCAGCTCTGTTCTTTTGTGGATAAAATATCTGAAAATTTTAAAAAAACTGTAGAAAATAGATGTTTTCTGTTGATAAGTAGGATATTTTCTGTGGATAGTGTGGAAAAGTAGGAATAATGCATAAATCTTAGCATTATTAGTGTGGATAATATTGTGGATAAATAGTGCACAATTGCGGATAAATAAATGAATGAATAGCAACCTTAGGCATGAAGTGATATAGTCAAACGTCGATTTACCATTAAATTAACATCAAAAATAGCAACTGAATTATTCAGTTGCTATTTTAATGGTATTTTTTCAATTGGTTCTGTTGATGTTTAATGTTGAAAATTGTATAAAATTAAAGGAAATCCCATTTATCAAAGTTTCCCCATTCTTGTTAAACTAACTTTCACCCTTTAACCCAATAAGAGTTCACGAAATTCTACCGTTACGCAATTTTTTTAAATTTCTTATAAACATAATTACCTATAATTACTTTCTTGAATTTTACTTTTTTATCACTTGTCCAATCAGATATCTCTGTTATGTTAGCAATATTCCCGTTTTCAACTTCAATAATTTTCCCACTTTTTTCAGAAGCAAGTAAATACATCACCTTATCGTACATTAACTTTGTTGTAGTAGACGGTATTACATCAAATACTATATCCCAAAAATGAAACCATCCAGACCTTTTTTCAGTTCTAAAAACCTCGTAAATTATGTCATCCGGTGACTTTATTTTTTTAATTGCATCTAACGCTTCTCTTGTTTTTCTATCCATTTCTCATACACCCCCTCACTTTAATACGATTAAATAAACATTCGGTTTCAAACACATATATAGTTATTTTTATTTAAGTTAAACTTCTTCGTTAGTTGAAGGACACTCATTCACAATCTATAAATTTATGCGGTGTCACCAATTTTTGTGCGTATTTATGTGCTAATTAGTAAGTCAAATCGGATAAATCATTAATATGACGACAAAAAAGGAGACACCAATTCATATGTGAATTGTGTCCCCAATTATATTGTTATTTAATGTTTTCTCCCCAAGAACCGAACCCGTTAAGATAAGTTCACTGCTTTACTTTTTTGCAAAGAATAAGAAAGAAAATTTTCGACGCGTATTAGTGTCTAGCTCCATACGTCGCTAAACGGGCGTCTTTCGCTTTTCTATCAGCTATCTAATTCAGTCCATTCTTCTAATAATACATCTAAATCTATTTGGGCCTGATCTAGTTTTGTTTGAATTTCTAACACTTTTTCATGATTTTGGAACACTTCTGGATCACAGAGAAGTTGATTATATTCTTGTATATGGGCTTCAAGTTTCTCCATTTCTATTTCTAGTTCTTCAATTCTTCGCTGGCGTTGTCGTTCTGCTTTTTTAGCTTCTTTATCAATAATATAACTCGTTTTATCTGCTATTTGTTCTGGATGTTTGCCCTGTTCTTGCTGCTGTTCAAGTGCTTCATGTTCAGCTTGTTCTTGTTTTTTCTGAACATAATAGTCATAGTCACCAAGAAATTCTTCATTTCTAGCTTTGGAGAGCTCAATTACCTTTGTGGCAATCCGATTAATGAAGTAACGGTCATGTGAAACGAAAAGAATCGTTCCAGGATAATCAATAAGCGCATTTTCAAGCACGAGTTTACTATCGATGTCTAAGTGATTGGTCGGTTCATCGAGAATTAAGAAATTCCCTTTTTCCATCATCATTTTAGCTAAAGCTAGCCTTGCTTTTTCTCCGCCACTTAGAGTAGAGACGTTTTTTAAGACGTCATCTCCACTAAATAGAAAATTTCCTAGGATCGTACGAATCTCTTTTTCAGGCTTTAAAGAGTGCTCGTCCCATAATTCGTTGAGTACACGTTTATTAGAGACCAGATTAGCTTGCTCCTGGTCATAGTAGCTTACTTGCACATTTGTACCAAAACGAATGTCACCTGAAAGGGCAGGCAGCTTGTTAATAATGGTTTTTAATAAAGTAGATTTACCAACCCCATTTGGACCAACGAGGGCAATACTTTCTCCTTTTGTAATTCGGATTTGAATATGTTCCGAAATTTTTTCATGTTCATAGCCTATCGTTAGATCCTGTAGTTGCAGTACTTCATTTCCACTTTGTTTGTCAATTTCAAATGAAAACGAAGCTGACTTTTGATCGCCTTGAGGTCTATCTAACACTTCCATTTTTTCGAGTTGCTTACGTCTACTTTGTGCTCGCTTCGTTGTGGAAGCACGGGTAATATTGCGCTGGACAAAGTCGCGCAGCTTTTCCATTTCTTCTTGTTGCTTTTCATACTGTTTCATATCTCGTTCGTAATCTTCCGCTTTTTTAACTAAATAAGAGCTGTAATTTCCATGATATTTTTTCATGGAATGCCGCGAAATTTCATATACTACGTTTACCACTTTATCAAGGAAATATCGATCATGGGAAACGATTAAAACAGCACCATGATAACCCTGTAAGTATTGCTCAAGCCAAGACAATGTTTCAATGTCAAGATGGTTTGTCGGCTCATCGAGAATTAAAATATCAGGCTTGGTTAAAAGTAGTTTGCCGAGTGCGAGTCGTGTTTTTTGTCCACCGCTTAACGTGGAGATGTGCGTAGAATAATCAAAGTCTCCAAATTGAAGTCCATGTAAAACGGAGCGGATATCTGCCTCATACTGATATCCACCTTGTTCTTTAAAGGTTATTTGTAATTGATCGTATTCATTCAACACTTTTTGATAAATAGCTTCATTAGAAAAGATATCGGGATTTGACATCTTTTCCTCTAATTGGCGGATAGTTTGTTCTTGACGAATTAAATCACTAAAGACTGTTAACATTTCATCCCAAATAGAAAGCTCAGATTCCAAGCCGGTATCTTGGGCTAAATAACCAATCGTGACGTCTTTTGGTTTTATGATTTCCCCGCCATCATAGGAAAGTTGTCCAGCAATAATTTTAAGTAAGGTCGATTTACCGGCACCATTTCGACCAACGAGAGCAATTCGATCTTTATGTTGAACTTCGAGCTTCATATTAGATAAAATTAATTCAGCTCCGTAATATTTTGATACTTGATTAACTTGTAATAATATCATGTATTTCACCTCAGATTGCTTCATGCTTTATAGATAGTGTACCGTATGATAGAACGTATCGGCAATAGACAGGGTATTCATGTGAAAAACAAGTTATTACATTCTATGGAATAATAGTGTATGATTTTAATATGAATATTTACAGAAGAATATTGAAAAGTGAGTGTGAAAGTGGGGAGTACAATGACTCAAGATCAATTAAAGATACCGCAAGCAACGGCTAAACGGTTACCCTTGTATTACCGATTCTTAAAAAACTTGCATTCCTCAGGAAAACTAAGAGTTTCTTCAGCGGAGTTAAGTGAAGCTGTTAAAGTAGATTCTGCGACGATCCGTCGTGATTTTTCGTATTTTGGTGCGCTTGGGAAAAAAGGATATGGATATAATGTAAATTATTTACTATCGTTCTTTAGAAAAACGTTAGATCAAGATGAATTAACAAAGGTGGCATTAATTGGAGTAGGAAATTTGGGAACAGCCTTTTTAAACTATAATTTTATGAAAAATAATAATACCAAAATTGAGATGGCATTTGATGTAGCTGAAAATAAAGTCGGCACGCATATTTCTGATGTCCCGGTTTATCATATGAATGAAATTGAAGCCCGCTTGCAGGATGAGGGAATTTCCGTTGCTATCTTGACTGTACCAGCTCCAGTGGCTCAATCTATTACAGATCAATTAATTGAAGCCAATATTAAAGGCATTTTAAATTTTACACCGGCCCGTTTAAATGTACCATCCAGCATTAGAATCCATCATATTGACTTAGCAGTAGAGCTACAATCACTTATTTACTTCCTGAAACATTATCCAGTCATGGGTGAGGCAGCAACAGAATTGTAGAAAAGAAATAAAGCAGCCCGATTGGCTGCTTTATTTCTTTTTATTTTGAGTTGATTTAACCTTAAAGTGTAATAGGATCATTCTTATCCCAGATCCAAAGTCCATAGTAGCAATGAGAATGAGGATATAAGCAAAGATTCCCCATCCTGCTGATTGTACATTCTGAACAGCTATGGCGGTAAATAGGATGCCTAAGCCAGTATAGATAATTCCAAGTGATAAAGGCGACTGTCGTCTCATAAAAAACCTCCGATGAATGCTTGCATATTTTTTAGAAAAATCTCGATTTCCTGTTGATAGAGTTGGATTATAGCTACGAAAGTATTCATAGATACATGGGCAACGATTGGAACTAGAATTCGCTTTGTTTGTACATAAAGAAAGGCGAAGGTAAAGCCCATAGCTGAATACAATAGTAAATGCACGAGTTCCATATGTGCTAGGCCAAAAATAACGGAGCTAATTAAGGCAGAAATAACAAAATTAAATCGTTTATAAAGAGCACCGAAGATGATTTTTCGAAAAATGATTTCTTCTAGTATAGGACCGATAATAGAACTCACAATAATCATGAGTGGGACTTGCTGAATAACAAAAAGAATTTCCTGTGTATTATCAGATTCAGGCTTAATTCCTAATTGCTGCTCAATCATAACCGCAATACTTTGGGCAAATAATGCAAGAAAGATACCGAAAATGGACCAAAAGATTGAAACAGGTATAGATGCCTGATTTTGAGAACGTGAAGGTTCTTTTATATCATGTCGCATGAAAAATAAAACGACTAACAGGGCGGCACAAAAACTAAAGATGGTCCAGTAAGCAAATGCTTTCAATCTTACATTATCGATAGGCGCGCCAAAGGCTTCACCGATGTATATAAAAATCGGAACACCAATAAAACTAGATAATTGCATGACAAGATAAGTGATAATGACAAACCAGTATGCTTTTTTCAAAAAAAAATCTCCTTTATCGCAGTTTAGCAGGTTATAATGTCCCCGCCTCAAGACTTTGAGAAAAAAAGAAAGGGATAGGTAAGGGATGAAGTTCCTCACTTATGGAAGTTTCACTTTATGTTAATTACAATTCCATAGTAAAAATGGTATCAAAAATTATTGAATAACTCCACTTTAACATCTTTTATCGTGGACATTTGTTCATGTAAAAGTAATAAAGTGAAGCGGGGGAATGTGTATGAATGAAAAAAACCGGAAATATTATGAAATTTTTTAGTTTAAATACTTGCAAAAAAGAAAGGATTTATTTAATATAATAGTTGTGTTAGCACTCAGGTGTAATGAGTGCTAATAATTAAAAATTATGATTTAAAACATTTGAGGAGGTTGTTTCACTTGTTAAAACCATTAGGTGATCGCGTTATTATTGAACTAGTTGAAACTGAAGAAAAAACAGCTAGCGGTATCGTACTTCCAGATACAGCAAAGGAAAAACCACAAGAGGGTAAAGTTGTAGCAGTGGGTACAGGCCGTGTTCTTGACAATGGAGAACGTGTTTCTTTAGAGGTTGCTGCGGGCGATCGTATTATCTTCTCAAAATACGCTGGTACAGAAGTGAAGTACGAGGGTAATGAATACTTAATCTTACGCGAAAGCGATATTTTAGCTATTATTGGCTAATTCAAAAAAAATATACAGCGTTTTAACGCCCGACATACTTAGAAGGGAATATATCGTGTGAATAGAGATTATTCTGTTTTATTTCCTTCAATTGAACGAAAATGTAATGAAAATGATTAGGGAGGTATTTATAAATGGCTAAAGAAATTAAATTTAGTGAAGAAGCTCGCCGCTCTATGCTTCGTGGTGTAGATGCTCTTGCAGATGCAGTAAAAGTAACACTTGGACCAAAAGGACGTAACGTGGTTCTTGAGAAAAAATTCGGTTCACCACTTATTACTAATGATGGTGTAACAATTGCGAAAGAAATCGAATTAGAAGACGCATTCGAAAACATGGGCGCTAAATTGGTTGCTGAAGTAGCAAGCAAAACAAATGACGTAGCAGGTGACGGTACAACAACTGCAACGGTTCTTGCTCAGGCTATGATTCGTGAAGGCTTGAAAAACGTAACAGCTGGTGCAAACCCAATGGGTATCCGTAAAGGGATAGAAAAAGCAGTGAATGCTGCAATTGCAGAATTAAAAGCTATTTCTAAACCAGTTGAAAACAAAGAATCAATTGCTCAAGTTGCGGCAATTTCGGCTGATGATGAAGAAGTAGGTCGCTTGATCGCAGAAGCAATGGAACGCGTAGGTAACGATGGTGTTATCACAATTGAAGAATCTAAAGGCTTCACAACTGAGTTGGATGTTGTAGAAGGTATGCAATTCGATCGTGGATATGCATCCCCATACATGGTAACAAACTCAGATAAAATGGAAGCAGTTCTTGATAACCCATATATCTTAATCACTGATAAGAAAATCGGCAACATACAGGAAATCCTTCCTGTACTTGAACAAGTGGTACAACAAGGTAAACCACTATTACTTATTGCTGAAGACGTAGAAGGCGAAGCACTTGCAACACTTGTTGTGAATAAACTTCGTGGAACATTCAATGCAGTAGCTGTTAAAGCTCCTGGATTTGGTGATCGTCGTAAAGCGATGCTTGAAGATATCGCAGCGCTTACTGGTGGTGAAGTGATTACAGAAGAAGTAGGTCTTGACCTTAAATCTGCTACAATCCAATCACTAGGACGTGCTTCTAAAGTTGTTGTAACAAAAGAAAATACAACAATCGTTGAAGGTGCTGGAAATACAGAACAAATTCAAGCTCGTGTAAGCCAAATTCGCGTTCAATTAGAAGAAACAACTTCTGAATTTGACCGTGAAAAATTACAAGAACGTCTTGCTAAATTAGCTGGCGGTGTAGCAGTAATCAAAGTGGGTGCTGCTACTGAAACAGAATTAAAAGAACGTAAACTTCGTATTGAAGATGCATTGAACTCTACTCGTGCTGCCGTTGAAGAAGGTATCGTAGCTGGTGGTGGTACAGCACTTCTTAACGTATACAATAAAGTAGCTGAGATTCAGGCAGAAGGCGACGAAGCAACAGGTGTAAGAATTGTTCTACGTGCAATTGAAGAGCCTGTACGTCAAATCGCTCACAATGCTGGACTTGAAGGATCAGTAATCGTTGAACGTCTAAAAGGTGAAGCAGTTGGTACTGGATTCAACGCAGCTACGGGTGAATGGGTAAACATGATTGAAGCTGGTATCGTTGACCCAACAAAAGTAACTCGTTCTGCACTTCAAAATGCTGGATCTGTTGCGGCTATGTTCTTAACAACTGAGGCTGTAGTAGCAGATAAACCAGAACCTGCTGGTGCTGGTGGCGGAATGCCTGACATGGGTGGCATGGGTGGCATGGGCGGCATGATGTAATAAGCCGTCTGAACCCTTGATATGTATGGGTTTGTATGTAAGGTGAAAGTGAAATGCTAACATTTTGCTAACATAGAGGATTATAATCGAGGCTTCTCATTAGTTGTGCAAACTTTTGGGAAGCTTCTTTTTTCATTTCTTTTGTAACGTGGAGATCTTGTGTTTCTCTGTTTTATACTTAGAACACTAATTTTATGAGAATACCTTTCTGTCACTTAAAATTTGCTGAATACTGTTGGTTATTTCAATACATTCTAATGAGTCTTTAGAATAATAAACTTTAACAACTTCTTTTGTTATCATACAAAACAATTGTATGCTCGAAGCAATAATCAGTAATAATAACTATCTAAAGACTATAGGTGTATTAATATTCTTAATTAAATTTTGTTGACATTATACCTATAGGGGTATATTATGATGTATATCAGCAATGAGTCAATATCTAAAGGAGGCGATTTACTTGAATTCATATGACGATAAAGTAAGAAATCGGGTGAAACGTATGGAGGGTCAACTTCGAGGCATCTTAAAAATGATGGATGAAGGAAAAGACTGTAAGGATGTAATCACTCAACTTTCAGCTGTCCGTTCAGGAGTGGATCGTTCAATTGGTTTAATTGTTAGTCAAAACTTAATTGAATGTATCCAAAATGCTAACGGTGATGAGGAAGCATTAAATGAATCGGTACAAGAAGCCGTAAATCTATTTGTGAAAAGTCGTTAATTTATTTTAATCGACTTTTAATTTTTAAATTTAAAATACCCATACAGGTATAAAGGAGAGACTAAATGGAAGCCTGGATAATCATAATAGTTGCGATTCTATTTATTGCTTGGCGAATGATACCAACGAAAGGTACAAAAGCGATTTCAACTGATACTCTAAAGGGTATGTTGAATGATAAGGATAAAGTGTTTGTGGATGTTCGAACTCCTGCTGAATATAAAGGAAGAAACATACATCAGTTTAAAAATATTCCTTTAGGATCTGATTTATCGAAGCTCCCAAAAGACAAAGAAATAGTGGTGATTTGTCAAAGTGGGATGCGAAGCGCACAAGCATGTAAAAAATTAAAAAAGTTAGGTTATGAAAAAGTTACGAATGTCCGTGGGGGCATGAGTGCTTGGAGAGGTTAAAAGAAAATAAAGGAGGATTTAATCAATGAAAGAAATTAGTGCAAAAGAAGTTCAACAACGTATAGAAAATGGCGAGAAGCTAAATCTAATTGATGTGCGTGAAGTGGATGAAGTGAAAGCAGGGCATATTCCCGGTATTACTCATATTCCGCTGGGATTACTTGAATTCCGTACGCATGAACTTGATAAAAGTAAACCTTATATTATGGTTTGCCGTTCTGGTGGACGCAGTGGCCAAGCAACACAATTTTTACAAAGCCACGGTTTTGACGTAACAAATATGACTAGTGGAATGCTTTCTTGGGAAGGTAAAGTTGAATAAACTTTGTCTTCAATAATTTTTTGAATAAAATAATACCCCAGTGGGTATAAAGGAGTCGAGAAAAATGGCTATTAAAGCTGATGTGCAATTAGACGCAAAAGGCTTGGCTTGTCCAATGCCAATTGTGAAAACAAAAAAAGCAATGAGTAATCTAGCGGATGGTCAAATATTAGAAGTGCAAGCAACAGATAAAGGCTCTGTGGCTGATTTAAAAGCATGGGCTGAAAGTGTTGGCCATCAGTATATAGGAACAGTAGATGAAAATGATGTGTTACTTCACTATATTCGTAAAAGTAGTAACGAAGAAATAGAAGAGAAAACATTTGAACAAACAATTTCAAATGAAGAGATTATAAACCGTGCATCTAACGGTGGTATTATTCTAGACGTTCGTGAAGAAGCTGAATACGCATTTGGTCATATCGAAGGTTCTAAATCAATTCCAATGGGTAAATTAGAAGATCGTTTAGATGAGATGGATAAAGACCAAGAAATTTTTGTGATATGTCGTACAGGAACTCGCAGTGATTTAGCTGCACAAAAATTAGCTGAAAAAGGATTTACGAAAGTATATAACGTCTTACCAGGAATGAGTTCTTGGAACGGCGATTTATCAAAAAAATTATAAAAAATTTAAATTAACTGGAGGAATTTTATTATGTCTAACAAAGTAGCAATTATCGCAAGTAACGGTGGTCTTTTTGACGCATATAAAGTATTCAATATCGCAACAGCAGCAGCAGCAACAGAAAAAGAGGTAGCCATCTTCTTTACATTTGAAGGGTTAAATTTAATCCATAAACAAGGAATGCAACAACTGCCTATGCCTGAAGGTCGTGAACACTTTGCAGAAGGATTTGCGAAAGCAAACGTACCAAGCATTCCGCAATTAGTTGAAATGGCTCAAGAAATGGGTGTCAAATTTATCGGATGTCAAATGACAATGGACGTAATGGGCTTAACTAAGGAAGACTTTATTGATGGTATTGAAGTAGGAGGCGCTGTAACATTTCTTGAATTCGCTAAAGATGCAGCACCAACTTTGACATTCTAATACCAAGTCATTAAATTATGAAACGCTTTATTTCAAATTGTTTTGGTGGCTAGTGGAAGGGATATCCCTTCCACTTAAAAAACACAAAATAATACCTGTGGGGGTAATTTTATATGACAATTATTAAAATGACAGCAGCAGAAGTAGCTCGTAAAGTTATTGAAAACAAAGAGTTATTTATTTTAGATGTACGCAACAAAGATGCTTTTGAAGATTGGAAAATTGAAGGTCACAGCTTTGATTATTTAAATATTCCTTATTTCGATTTATTAGATGGAGTAGATGAAATTTTACCGGAACTTCCAATGGATAAAGATGTATTAGTAGTATGTGCAAAAGAAGGATCTTCTCTTATGGTGGCTGAAATGGTTTCAGAGGCAGGACGCGACGTGTTCTACCTTGAAGGTGGTATGAAGTCTTGGAGTTCTTACCTTGAACCAATTAAAGTTGGTGATTTAACGGGAGGTGGGGAACTATATCAATTCGTTCGTCTAGGCAAAGGTTGTCTTTCATATATGGTCATTTCGGAAGGGGAAGCGGCCATTATAGATGCGGTTCGTTTTACTGATGTATTCACAAACTTTGCAAAAGAGAAAAATGTTGAAATTAAACATGTATTTGATACACACTTACATGCTGATCACATCTCAGGTGGTCGACATATCGCAGAAGCAACAGGGGCAACATATTATTTGCCGTCAAAAGATGCAGAAGAAGTCGTATTTGATTACACACCTCTAGAAGATGGTTTAACTGTGGAGATTGGTGCATCCCAAATTGAAGTAGGCGCACTTTACTCACCGGGTCACACAATTGGTTCAACCTCATTTATCGTGGATAGTACGTATTTATTAACAGGTGATATTTTATTTATCGATTCAATTGGTCGACCAGACTTAGCAGGTCTTGCAGAGGACTGGGTGGGCGATCTTCGGGAGACATTATATCGTCGATACCGGGAATTAGCAGAGGATTTTATTGTTTTACCAGCTCACTTCATGATTATTGAAGAGTTAAATGAAGATGGGACTGTAGCGAAACGTTTAGGTGACTTATTTGCAGAAAACCACGGTTTAAATATTGAAAGTGAAGAAGAATTCCGTCACACAGTAACTGATAATTTACCACCACAACCAAATGCGTATGAACAAATTCGTCAAGTAAACATGGGTAAAATCACGCCAGAGAATGACGAACAAACAGAAATGGAAATTGGTCCAAACCGCTGTGCAGTACGTTAATGTAAGAATTAGACGTGTGTGATCGTTAAGCAAAAATTTCGGCAAGCAATTAAGAGCATTCTGTCCTTGCCACTACATTTTATGAATCTAAAGGAGACTGATTAAATGGAAGTAAATCAAGTTTTAGACGCAAAAGGATTAGCATGTCCTATGCCAATTGTACGAACAAAGAAGGCAATGGATAAACTGAAATCAGGTCAAGTATTAGAAGTGCAAGCAATGGTAACAATCATTTTCCAGTACAAATAAAACACCATCTTACTTCCCGAGCATAAACTTAGTAAGGATCCTCATAAACTTTTAGTATTTGAGTTAGAATAACAAAGTGAGGAGGGATAAAAATGGAATTAACAATAGATTGGAAAGGAAACATGGCTTTTTCTGGAGTCACTCCATCAGGACATGAAATGATCATGGATGCAGCTGAGGAAGTTGGAGGGCAAAACTCTGGAGCAAGACCTACGGAATTACTGCTACATGCAGTAGCAGGCTGTACAGGAATGGACATCATCTCTATCTTGAAAAAAATGCGTTTGGATCCTTCATCTTTCCAGATAGAGGTTAAAAGTGAGCGGGCTGAGGACCATCCTAAACGGTTTACAGATATTCATATTCACTATGCATTTGAGGGAGATTTGCCTGAAGATAAGGTCATTAGAGCCATTCAATTGTCGAAAGATCGATATTGTTCCGTATCACATTCATTGAATGCAACGATTACTGTGGGTTATTCAATTAATGGAGTTGAAGGAGGTCAAAGTATATAATACTGATTTTTTCAGTGGTTGAATAATTCTTTATTACACCGAAGACAATATTAGACAAAAAGGTGACTGGACTTCCATAAATCAGCTATTGTACTAAGGATATTGTCAGAATTTTTGTTATGGTAAATATAGGATAATGAGGTACTCTCCACTATAATAATAGATGGGTTGGATGACATGTGTGGTCGTCGTAGTATTAGGCGTAGGTGGGGCCAGTGCTAGGGGTATGTAGAATTATTTTTTTGATAAATAGATACATATACCGTTATAAAAATGCATGGAGATAAAACATGTAAAAAAGGGATTTAGTGTATTGGTGCTAAGTCCTTTTTTGTATACCTTTAAAATAGCGAACAATATGTGAAATGCTGAACAAGGTAATTGAAAAATAGATCATGGGCTAGTATATTATAAATTAAGAAGTAAATCACAAACAAACGTAAACCCCTTTGTTTGGTCGTGAAAAATTTCTCCTATCCCCTTATTTTGAAATAAGCCATGCATAAGCATGGGTTAGGCTGTCAGAAAAATTCCGACAGCCATTTTTATTTGCTAAAAGTCTGAATATTGTTTTAACTTAAGATATAAAGACTCTATAGAGAGAAACGTTTTCTATAATAAAGTCTTTTAGATTGAACTGGATCATGTTCTACCGCTTAAATTGAAAGGGTGATTCAAATGACGGATGTTTACCAACAGTCAACTGATGAGGTCATGCAAAAGTTAGGGGTAACAGATCAAGGATTGATTCAGGAAAGTGTTCAAGAAAGGCGTCAGGAATACGGTTTTAATGAACTGGAGGAAGGAAAACGAAAAAGCACATTGGAAGTTTTCTTTGAACAGTTTAAAGACTTCTTAGTGATTATTTTAATTGTTGCTGCCGTTATTTCTGCTTTTTTAGGTGAACTAGAAAGTACGATTGTCATTATGGTTGTGGTCATTTTAAATGCCATTCTTGGAACGGTCCAGCATGTGAAGGCGGAACAGTCGTTAAATAGTCTAAAAGCGCTGTCTTCCCCCGTTGCAAAAGTATTGCGGAATGGGCAGAAAGTAGAAATTCCGTCAAGGGAAGTCATGGTCGGAGATCTTCTTTATTTAGATGCTGGTGACTATGTTAGTGCCGATGGAAGAGTATTAGAAAGCTATAGTTTGCAAATCAATGAAAGCTCCCTAACAGGTGAATCGTTGGCGGTAGAAAAAAGCGTTGAACCGATCGACGAACCCGATGTGCCCATTGGGGATAAAAAGAATATGGTCTTTTCCGGAAGCTTTGTAACGAATGGACGTGGCGTTGTTTTAGTAACAAGTATTGGCATGAAAACAGAAATTGGGAAGATTGCTAATTTGTTAGATTCAGCAAAAGAGAAGAAGACTCCTTTACAAGTCAGTCTCGACCATTTTGGAAAAAAGCTTGCTTTGGGTATTATTATTATTTGTTTCATTATTTTTGGTCTTGATCTGTTTCGAGGACGAGAGTTAGTTGATTCCTTTATGTTTGCTGTTTCACTCGCAGTTGCAGCGATTCCAGAGGCTTTGAGCTCCATCGTTACAATTGTGCTGGCCTTTGGTACACAAAAAATGGCAAAGGAAAATGCGATCATTCGAAAGCTGCATGCGGTTGAAAGTCTCGGTAGTATTTCAGTCATTTGTTCTGATAAAACAGGAACCTTAACGCAAAATAAAATGACGGTTCAACAAGTGTTTGTCGATCGAAATGTGATTCCACATGATCAATTAACAAAAGAGCATCCGCTCGAGAAAAAATTTGTGTTAATGGCCTTATTATGTAATGATTCTGTGACCATAGATAAAAAGGAAATCGGTGATCCTACTGAAATTGCGCTCGTGAACTTAGGCGAGGAGTATCATTTAGATGAGTTAACGGTAAGAGACAACTATCCGAGAATCGGGGAAATCCCGTTCGATTCGGATCGAAAGTTGATGAGTACAGTTAATAAGGTGAATGGGAAAAATGTGATGATTACAAAAGGCGCGCTTGATGTGCTTCTTTCGAGGATTGTTAAAATAGAAACTTCAAAAGGAATCATTGATTTTACCGAAAAACATCGTAAAGAAATAGAGACAGTGAATCGTAATTTTTCAATAGAAGGATTAAGGGTTTTGGCGTTTGCTTATAAAGAGCTAACGGAAGGACAAATCATTGATGTAGAAGATGAACAGAATTTAATCTTTGTCGGATTAACCGCTATGATGGATCCGCCAAGAAAAGAGTCGAAGGAAGCGGTTGAGAATTGTATAAAAGCTGGTATTAAGCCGGTCATGATTACAGGGGACCATAAAATAACCGCCGCTGCAATTGCTAAACAAATTGGTATTTTAAAGCATTCGTCAGAAGCAATTGAAGGGCATGAAATTGAAAAATTAACGGATGAACAACTGCAGGAAAAGGTCGAACAAATTTCTGTCTATGCTCGTGTATCGCCTGAGCATAAAATTCGTATTGTCAAGGCATGGCAGGAAAAAGGAAATGTGGTGGCGATGACAGGGGATGGCGTCAATGATGGACCTGCTTTAAAACAAGCGGATATCGGCGTTGCCATGGGGATTACAGGAACAGAGGTAGCAAAGGATGCAGCATCTATGGTGTTAACAGATGATAATTTTTCAACGATTGTCAAAGCGATTTCAAATGGAAGAAGTATTTATGCCAATATTAAAAATGCGATTAACTTTTTATTAGCGGGGAATACAGGAGCCATTTTCGCTGTGTTATATGCGTCTTTGTTTGCTTTGCCTGTGCCGTTTGCACCTGTCCATCTGTTATTTATTAATTTACTGACAGATAGTTTGCCAGCGATTGCAATTGGCTTAGAGCCACATAATAAAAAAGTGATGAATGAAAAGCCAAGAGATATTCACACTCCACTTATTAAATAAATCATTTGCTTCAAAAGTGGTCCTAGAAGGATTCTTAATCGCGCTTGCTGCGCTTATTGCTTTCTATATTGGATTATCGACTGGGGATCATATGACAGCTAGTACGATGGCATTTGCAACATTATGTTTGTCGAGATTATTCCATGGCTTTAATTGCCGCTCCAATCAATCCATTTTTAAAATTGGCATTTTTTCAAATAAATATAGCTGGCTTGCATTCATTCTTGGTGTTGTTTTCTTACATATCGTTTTACTGCTGCCACCGCTAATGAGTGTGTTTGAGGTAGCTGCTTTGAGTGGAGCACAATTAGGCTCTATTTATGGATTGGCATTTGTACCATTTGTATTGATTCAACTGTATAAATTGCTGTTTGTCAGAGAATGACCACTCCTATGTCTAAAGACGGGTTACCGCCCTGCATGAGTTTTCTCGTTCGGGAAATCTGCAATACACATTTAATCAAACGTTTGATTAAATGTGCGTGATTCTATTTTTTACTATTGAAATATAAACGGTCTTTTCCATTCAAAGTGGAAAAGACCGTTTTCTCGTAATATACGAATTTATAAATTTACTAGTTGCTTTTGATTTCTTCCTGAACAAAATAGTGATTCTTTCGATAAACTAACCCTTCCATTGTAGCAATCAATTCTCCTTGGCTTTCCACTCGAATGTTATACCATGCGGTCCGATTATTCCTTTTTTCTTCCGTTGCAATGGCTGTAAGCTTAGAGCCTTCTTTGGCTGGTGCCATGAAACTAACAGTAGTAGATAAACCAACTGAAGTTTTTCCGTAAGAGTTACTGGCGGCAGCGAATACATAATCTGCTAATGAAAAAATGATTGCTCCGTGGACAGTGCCGTGAGCGTTGAGCATATGCTTTTTAATATCAATTTCTGCCGTGGCTGTGCCTTCTCCTAATTCTATTAATTTCATTCCAAGAAACTGGGCAAAAGGCTCCTGCTGTAATGTTTGAAAAATTTGATCATAATATTCTTTATGAATTTCTTGTTCTGTTTTATTTGTAATCATTTTCATCTCCCTTTCAATTAAACTCATTAATGATCTTTTGCTGAACTAATCCCATAGCCTGTATTAGATTTAAACACCACTTCTTCGAAATCTCCAGTGGAAGCTTGCTTCTTGGATGACAATACGGTCCCTAAATATACACCTAGAAATCCTAATGGAACGGTAAAAATGGTTGGATTTGACATCGGGAAAATTGGATTTCCTGTTAATATAGCCATACCTGGCTCTGGATTCCATACATTTGGGCTTAACAAAACGAGTATAACAGAGCTTATTAAACCAACTAACATTCCCGTTATGGCCCCTGTAGCATTAAAACGTTTCCAATAAATTGTGCATAATATTACTGGAAGGTTTGCGCTTGCGGCAATTCCGAGCGCTAAAACGGATAAGAAGGCTACGTTTAAATTCTGGGCTCCTAGTGCCAGAAGAATGGATACAATTGCTACTGCAACGGAAGAAATACGTGCAACAATCATTTGCTCTCTTTCTGTTATATTTCCTTTTTTGATGATTTGTCCATAAATATCATGAGCAAAAGCGGATGCTGACGTTAAGACAAGAGCTGAAACAACAGCAAGGATTGTCGCAAAGGCCACCGCTGAAATGAAGGCGAATAAAAAGTCTCCTCCTACTGATAGTGCCAACATTGGTGCAGCCATATTCCCAGCAGGATTAGCTGCTACGATATTATCCCATCCTACATAGACAGTAGCACCAAAGCCAAGGAAGACAACCATTAAGAAAAATGCCCCAATAAACCAGGTAGAGTATACAACAGATTTTCGTGCTGTCACAGCATCTTTTACTGTAAAGAAGCGAATAAGCAAATGTGGCAATCCAGCTACACCAAGCACAAGTGCCAGATTAAGGGATAGCATGTCCAACCCGTTCGTATATTTATTTCCAGGATTGCCTAATTCAGCACCGAAGGGGCTTGCTGTTTTAATTTGCTGAAACATGTTGATAATACTGAAATCAAATTTGGCAAATACCATAAATGTTAAGACGAAAGAACCGCCAAGTAAAAGAACAGCCTTTGTAATTTGAACCCAGCTTGTAGCGGTCATACCACCGAAAATAACATATATTGTCATCAGGATTCCTACAATGACGACAGCTAGCCAGTAATCAATCCCAAGCATTAAACTAATAAGTCCACCGCCACCGACTAGCTGAGCAATCATATAGAAAATGGAGATGACAAGTGTATTTACTGCTGCTGTTCCACGAACCTTATTGGATTTAAAACGAGCTGTAATCATATCAGCCAGTGTATATTTCCCTAAATTTCTCATCGGCTCAGCGACAATATAGAGTAAAAATAAGAATCCAAGAAGATTCCCAATACTCATGTAAAATCCATCGAATCCAATAAGAGAAATCGCCCCTGTAATTCCTAAAAATGATGCAGCCGACATGAAATCACCAGCTACGGCTAAACCGTTTTGTGTAGCAGTAAGACCTCCCCCTGCTGTATAAAAGTCACTAGTACTTTTCGTTTTCTTTGAAGACAAGTATGTGATTACAAGAGTTAACGCAATAATTCCAATAAATAAAGATAATGAGAGAGTACTCATCAGTTTAACTCCTCCTTATGCTTTTCTAAAATTTCTGCAGCTAATTTATCATATTTTTCTGATTTTTTTATATAAATCCAGCCACAAGCCCAAACAAGTATGAATTGTAACATGGCAAATACCCATGCCCCTGCAATAGAGTCGATTACTTCAGTGTGTAAAATTTTTGTGTATGCAGCTAACAATGGTAATGTAAAGTAAAATATGAGGAAAAAGAGTGTGGTTGGTAATATAAATGCTTTTTTCCTCTTTATTAATTCTCTAAATTCTTGTGTTTGAATCAATGCATGGTAAGGTATATCTTTCTTTTCCCCTTGTACACTTGCCTCGAATGGTTCAATTCTTTCTTTCACAAAAACATCCCCCTTATTGCATAACATATTCATCACCGATGGAAGCAAGTAGTTATGCTAATTTTGATTAATAATCAAATAATTGTAAGCACTTACAAATGATGTTGATAAATTTCCACCCCCCGCATTGTTATTTATGTATCGAAATATAAACGTCAAACTCACAGACGTTATACTATGAACAATAAAGTAACATAAATTCAAAAAAATGTAAATTATAATTATACATTTCTTTTAAATTTCATATATGCTGTTCATCTCACTGTCGGTTCATGAATTGAAAAAATGCTTGATAGAAGGTATAGAGGTGTTTTTTGTTCAGCAATCAATCTCTTAATCAATCGATGGATTAAATCTGTGTTAGGGGGAATAGGCAGTCATCCCCCACCTTAAGTCTTTAAGATGGGGGATGAAGAAGACCTCTATTGATCGAAGTTTTATTTTATTTCATTAGTTCAAAGGACTTTTGTAATTGGTGCTTAGCATCTATCATCATTGTGTTAATTAACTCTTCTACTGAGGGAATGGAGGAAATAAGGCCAGCAATTTGACCGCTGTTAATAAATCCGTGTTCGTGATTACCCTGCATAGCACCTAAAACATGTTTTTCCTCATCTGTTAATCTAGCATAATCTTCAATAGTCAATCCTTGTTTTTCAATCTCTATTAATCTATTTGCGTATGAGTTCTGAAGAATACGGCGGACTTTTCCAATAGTTCGACCAAAAATGACTGTATCTGTATCGGATGCGTCCAAAAGTAGCTGCTTGTATGATGGATGCATAGGTGCTTCTTTTGTAGCGATAAATCTCGTTCCCATCTGTACACCGCTAGCCCCTAGCGCTAGGGCAGCTGCGAGTCCTTTTCCATCTGCTATTCCTCCAGCAGCAACAACGGGTATAGAGACGGCATTTGCAATTTGAGGAATTAAAGCAAATGTAGTAATCTCTAAGTCAGAATTAATACCAGCTGCTTCATATCCTTCGGCAACTACTAAATCTGCGCCTGCTTTCTCAGCCTTTTGAGCATGCTTAACAGATGCGACGACTACAATTACCTTAATTCCATGTTCATGTAACAAAGGTATGTAGGGACCAGGGTTTCCTGCAGATAGAGATACGATAGGAATCTGATGTGTAATAGCAAGATCTAACATTTTCCTTAAGTGTTCTGTAACGGTGATCGGAATGTTTAGTGCAAATGGTTTTTTTGTTTTTCTTTTTACTTCAAGGATCATTTCCTGTACTTCTTCAGGAGTTCTTGTACCCACTCCAATTGTGCCAAGTCCACCTGCTTCGGAGATAGCAGTGGTTAGTGGTGCATTGCTAATGTTACCCATTCCGCCTTGGATAATTGGTGATTCAATATTCAGTAAAGTGCAAATATTCTTCAAATTTTTCCCCCTCTTTTCTATTTGATGATATAATAATACCAAAATTTCAAAAAATAGGGGTGGATTATATGATTATTTCATACGGGAATGATAAGCCTAACGTAAACGAGTCTGTATTTGTTGCACCTGGAGCGTTTATCATTGGTAATGTGGTAATAGAAGAAGATTCTACGGTTTGGTTTAATGCCGTTTTAAGAGGAGATGAAGATGTAATTAGAATTGGAAAAAGAACAAGTATTCAGGATAATACTACCTTGCATTCATATAAAGGGAACCCTGTTATTATTGAAGATGAAGTGACAGTAGGGCATAATGCTATACTTCACGGTTGTAAAATTGGAAAAAGATCAATTGTTGGAATGGGCTCTACTATATTAGATGGAGCAGAAATTGGTGAAGAGTGTATCATTGGCGCCAATACTTTGATTCCACCAGGTAAAAAAATTCCTCCAAGATCACTTGTTGTTGGCTCTCCAGGAAAAGTAGTACGGGAGTTAAATCAAAAAGATTTAGAAAGCATTCAGCTCTCCATAGAATCCTATGTACAGAAAGGGAAAGAATATAAAGAAATACTAGTTTTATCTAAATAGAGGAGTACGTAATAGTTAGGCTTTGTTATACGACTCTATTGATTTTAGGTTCCTACTCGTGTGATTAACATATCAACATTGTTGTTTGACAAAGCCAACATTATAATAAAGGGACTGCTACACTAGCTTTTTCTGGTAATCCATTTAAAAAAATCAGCAGTATTGTATAATTTTCAAAATTTTTTTATTTATTTTTTTACTTTTTTCATAGTGAAAACCTTTTTTAAGAAAATAAATGATAAAGTAATCATCTTGATTTACTCAATAAAATATAAAAAAATACTATATCAGTAAATGTGAGGTAGATTATATTCTGAATGTGTTCACAAAAAAAACATATTTACAACTTTTGGAATGTGTGTTAATTTCGTTATAACGATAAATTACATATCGTTTCCAAAGTGTTATAAAGATAGAAAAGGGGTTTATTTTTTTCACTTTGTTTGAAAGCGTTTTATATTCTAAAGAAATTTTGAGGGGGAAGCGGAGAGTATGATTTTACATGATGCTGAAACATTTTCAAGAACGGAGCTAGAGGAGCTTCAATTGAAGCGCTTACAAGTAACTGCTGAGCGTGTGTATGATAAAGTGCCTTTTTATCGTACAAAATTTAATGAAAATAACATTAAGCCTCAAGATATTAAGTCAGTGGATGATTTGAAAAGGCTTCCATTTACGAAAAAAGGTGATCTGCGCGATCATTATCCTTTTGGGCTTTTCGCAAGTGATAAAAGCGAATTAGCAAGGATTCATGCTTCTTCTGGAACAAGTGGGAAGGCGACAGTTGTAGGATATACGAGTAATGATATTGAAGTTTGGTCAGATATCGTAGCTCGTGCCATTGCTCTAGCAGGGGGGGAACCAGGGGAAGTTTTTCATAATGCTTACGGGTACGGATTGTTTACAGGAGGGTTAGGCATACACTATGGAGCAGAAAGGTTAGGGATGGCGACTGTTCCAATATCAGGTGGAAACACGGAACGCCAGATTACTTTAATTGAAGACTTTGAGCCAACAGTTATTGCTGGAACTCCGTCTTATATTTTAAATGTCATTGAAAAAATGGAATCATCAGGTCATGACCCTAAGGGGAATTCCTTGAAATATGGTATATTTGGAGCCGAACCTTGGTCTGAGGAAATGAGAAAGACGTTAGAAGAAAAGTTGGGTATTAAAGCATGTGATATTTATGGACTTAGTGAAGTTATGGGACCAGGGATTGCTATGGAATGTCATGAAGCTCAAGACGGTTTGCATATTGCAGATGATCATTTTATTGTGGAAGTCATTGACCCAGATACTTTGGAACCTGTGAAGGATGGGGAGTTTGGTGAGCTTGTTTTCACTAGTCTAACAAAGGAAGCGTTTCCGATTATTCGATATCGTACAGGTGATATTGCTTCTATTACAAGAGAAAAATGTACATGTGGGCGAACTACTACAAGAATGTCACGAGTTAAAGGTAGAATTGATGATATGTTAATTATACGCGGAGTCAATGTATTTCCTTCTGAAATTGAACATTATCTACTTAAGATTGAAGAACTAGCACCTTATTATCAAGTTCACTTAACAAGAAAAGGTGTATTAGATGAATTGGCGCTTGATGTAGAAGTAAATGAAGAATTTTATCAATCAATCGATAGAGATATGAGTCATCCGAAGGTTGGTAAACTATTAAAACTTGTTCAACATTCAATGAAAAACAACTGTTTAGTCACAATGGCTGTAAAAATATTGCCGCCTAATATCATTGCTCGTTCGGAAGGTAAGGCGATTAGAGTCATAGATCATAGAGAAAAAGAGTTACTAGTATAAAAATATTTTAAATTTTCCAAATTTTCAGTTTGACTTTTTTTACCGTTTAATATAACATATAATTATCGAACGTATAATTATATGTTATAAATGTAACGGTAATGAAGTAGGGTGTTTAAAGGAAGAGAGCACGTAAATGGAGGTCTATCGAATGAGTAAGCAAAATAATATAGTTGATGTAACGATTATTGGCGGTGGACCAGTTGGACTGTTTACAGCATTTTATGGCGGTATGAGGCAAATGACGGTCAAGATCATTGAAAGTTTACCGCAGCTTGGTGGACAGTTAGCGGCACTGTACCCAGAAAAGTATATTTATGATATTGCTGGATTTCCAAAAGTACGTGCGCAGGAATTGGTCAATAATTTAAAAGAGCAAATGAAAGCATTTGACCAGGAAATCTGTCTAGAGCAGTCGGTTGAAACAATCGAGAAGCAGCCAGATGGCATTTTTAAGCTAACCACAAACAAAGAAGTTCACTTTTCAAAAACGATCATTATCACCGCAGGTAATGGTGCATTTCAACCAAGAAAATTAAAAATTGAAACAGAAGAAAAGTTTGAGGGAAAAAATCTTCATTACTTTGTGGATGATTTACATTCGTTTGAGAGAAAAGATGTTGTGGTGTTTGGCGGCGGTGATTCAGCAGTTGACTGGGCCCTAATGCTGGAGCCAATTGCTAATAATGTAACCCTTGTACACCGACGTGATAAATTTCGAGCACACGAACATAGTGTTGAAAATTTAACGAAATCTACCGTTAACGTTATGACACCATATGTACCAGTTGAATTACAAGGGAAAGAAGAAATTGAAAATGTTGTACTTGAGCATGTGACAAATGGTGAGAAGTCTATACAAAAAGTAGATGCAGTATTGGTAAACTATGGATTTATCTCGTCTTTAGGGCCAATCAAAGACTGGGGCCTTGAAATTGAAAAAAATGCAATAGTTGTTAACTCAAGAATGGAAACAAATATTCCTGGGATTTATGCAGCGGGTGATATTTGCACATATGATGGAAAAGTAAAGCTGATTGCAAGTGGTTTTGGGGAAGCCCCAACTGCGATAAGCAATGCAAAGGTATACATTGATCCCGCATCAAAAGTACAGCCCCTTCATAGCACAAGTTTAATGGAAGAGAAGAAAGAAACTGTTTTGAAATAAAAAATAAGGAGGTAGCCGTCATGGCAAAATATACAATTGTAGATCAAGAAACGTGCATTGCATGTGGTTCATGCGGTGCTACGGTACCAGAGATTTTTGATTACAATGACGAAGGGTATGCATTTGTTCTTCTCGATGGAAATGAAGGAACAGCAGAGGTTCCGGAAGATTTGCATGATGATTTGGAAGATGCAGTGGGAGGTTGTCCGACAGATTCTATTAAAGTGGAGTCCTCGCCGTTTAAAGTATCAGTCTGATTAAAAGAAGAATATTTCTTTTATTTGAAAGAAGATTTTCTTAAATATAACAATAAACGTATTATCGTTAAATAAATGTTAGGTTATTAGAAAGGGAGGATATAAATGAGTGTTCTTTTAAAAGAAATGACAGAACAAGAAAAGCTAGAGCAATTTATGGCTAGGATTGAAGCTGGAGAGAAAATTGAAGCCGATGATTGGATGCCGGATGAATATCGGAATACATTAATCAAATTGATTTCCATGCATGGCATAAGTGAAATTATGGGAGCGCTTCCTGAAAAGGAATGGGTACCTAAAGCTCCCACTTTGTTTAGAAAGCTTGGGATTATGGCAAAGGTACAAGATGAAATGGGACACGGACAATTATTGCTGCGTGTTGCAGAAGACTTATTAAAACCATATGGCAAAAAGCGCGATGATTTGATGCAGGATCTTTTTGCAGGAGACCTAAAGTTTCATAATGTTTTCCATATGGAAACGAAATCATGGGGGGATGCAGGGCTGATTGGCTGGTTAGTCGACGGGGCTGCTATTATCACCCAAACGGATATGCTTGGTGCTTCTTACGGTCCATATGCCCGTGCATTACAACGAATTTGTGCAGAAGAGGTTTTCCATGCTCAACACGGAGAAGCGATCATTATGGCTCTGGCTGAAGGTACAGCTGAACAGAGACAAATGGTGCAAGACGCTCTTAATTATTGGTGGGAAGCTCTGTTACTTTTCTTCGGACCGCCAAGCAAGAATGAAATGGGCGTTTCGAAACAAGATATTACCTTAAAGTACAGAATCAGAACGGGTTCGAATGAAGGACTTCGTCAAGCTTTCTTTAGTAAATATATCAAACGGATTCATTCCCTTGGTTTTACCATTCCGGATGAAACATTGCGATTTGATGAAGAAACGGAAAAATGGATTTATCAACAGCCTGACTGGAATAAATTAAAGCAGATTGCTAGAAATGAAGGACCACGTTCACAAGAACGTTTGAATCTTAGAAGAACTTCTTACAAAAATAATCAATGGGTACGTGAAGCATTGGCTCCAAAGGCCAACTAAGGGAGGGGAAGGAATATGGAAACTAGACAAGAATCTTATTTTGAAGAGTTTGAAGTATTTAGCCGCAAGACCCAAACTGCACCAGTACAATATCATTTTAGCTTGCTGGCCCCGAATGAGGATATCGCTATCCTGATGGCGCAGGAAAACTTTATGAGACGTGAAGCGGTGGATGATATTTGGGTTGTGAAACGTCAGAATATACGTAAAATGAATCCGGAAGAAAAGAAAATGCTTCAACGTTTGGATAATAAAGATTACCGTACAACAAAAGGGTATGGCTATTTAAAGAAAAAATGGCGGAAATACGAACAAGAGATGCTTGATGAAAAGGAAATTTTGTCTTGGGCAGGAGGCGTGAAAATTGGGAAATAATTCAACAGTAGATAATAGTGCAATTAAGGAATTGCTACTTCAATTAGCGGACGATGATTTTATTCATTCATATCGTGGATCTGAATGGCTAGGTCTCGCTCCCCACATCGAAGAAGACATAGCGTCTTCCTCAATCTCTCAAGATACAATGGGGCATGCAGCTATGTTCTATCAATTATTAGAGGAACTTGGCGAAGGGGATGCAAATCAGTTAGCACATGATCGTCCAGCGAATAAAAGGCGTAATGCAATTATCTTGGAACTTGTCAATGGGCCTGGATACTATATGGAACAACCGGATTATGATTGGGCTTTTGCGGTAGTACGAAATTATTTTTATACCCAAGCTAAAGCGATTAAGATTCAATCTTTGCAATTAAGTTCATATGAGCCGTTGGCTGAAGTAGCCGAAAAGGTGCAAATGGAGCTTTACTATCATTTAGTGCACTGGAAAACATGGTTCGTTCAACTGTTAGGATCAGGCCATGAAGAAGCTGTTTCCCGAATGAAAGCAGCTATTGAAAAAACGTTGCAGGATTTCCAAGGTGTTTTCTCTCTTGGAGAACATGGAGCTAAAATCGTGGAACAAGGTTTGATTGAAAGCGAAGCCGTTTTACTGAATAAATGGACTCAGGCTGTTGCCCCTGTATTGGAAAGTGTCGGGCTACAAGGAATCATTGAAGTAGGAATGGTTCAAGGAAACGGACGCAATGGAGAACACACAGAGGATTTAGAGAAAGCGCTTGAAGTTTTAAGTGAAGTATACGCAAGTAATAAAGTAGCTGCCTGGTAAAACAAGAGAAAAAAGGGGAGGGGTACTATGTCTACCAAGCTGTTAACGTCAGAAGAAATATATAAACTACTGGAAGACGTAAAAGATCCTGAAATTGATACAGTCAGCATTCTAGATTTAGGGATGGTTGAAAAAGTAGAGGTATCAGGCTCAGGTGTCGCAGTCAAAATACTGCCTACTTTTCTAGGCTGCCCGGCACTGTCTATCATTCAAAAAAATGTGGAAATAGCTATTAAACAGCTGCCGAACGTTGAAGAAGTGAGCGTGGAATTCCTACGTTCTCCAGCCTGGACGTCCGATCGTATTACGGAAAAGGGGAAAGTGGGATTGAAGGCATTTGGAATTTCCCCTCCCCCTCGACAAATGAAAGAAGATGGATCATGGCATGTGGATTGTCCGTATTGTGAATCTACGTATGTCACGATGGAGAATATATTTGGGCCTACAGCATGCAGAAGCATTTTATATTGCAAAACATGCAAGAACCCTTTTGAAGCAATGAAACCAATGATTAAATTCATGTAAATTTTGGAGGGAATACTATGGTAAAGTTGATTGCCTTATATAAACAACCAGAAAATAAAGAAGCGTTTGATGAGCATTATTTCAATGTACACGGTCCAATTACAGAAAAAATTCCAGGGCTTCAAAAAATGGAAGTCACTAAAATAGTAGGAACACCTATGGGGAAAGACTCCAAATATTACATTTTATGTGAAATGTATTATGAAAATCATGAGGCGCTTCAACAAGGAATGCGTTCTCCGGAAGGAAAAGCTTCAGGAAAAGATTTAATGGGCTTTGCTGGAGACCTTGTAACGATGATGATTGGTGAGGAAGTATAAAATGAGTGGATTGCAATTTATTGAGACATCAATTGAGGATGGAATAGGTTTTATCACTTTGAATCGTCCAAAACAATTGAATGCACTCAATCGACAAATGGTCAGTGAAATTGTTTCAGCAACGGAAGCATTCGACCGCGACTCCCAAGTGAAAGTGATTTTGTTATCGGGACGAGGGAAAGCATTCTCTGCCGGAGCAGATATTGATGAGATGGCCAATGATAACCCAATTAGTATGGAGTTAATCAATCAATTTGCTGATTGGGATCGATTAAGTCTCATTAAAAAGCCAATTATTGGTGCTGTTAAAAGCTTTGTGCTGGGCGGAGGGTTTGAACTTGCGCTATCCTGCGATTTGCTGATTGCTGCGAGTGACGTTCAGTTTTCCTTCCCAGAAGTCAATCTTGGCGTAATGCCAGGTGCAGGTGGAACGCAAAGATTGACGAAGTTGGTAGGAAAAACGAAAGCGCTCGAATGGATTTTGACGTCTGACAAAATTAATGCCCATACAGCTTTAAAATATGGCATTATCAATAAAATTGTGGCACCTGAATTGTTGATGGAGGAAGCGTTGGAATTCGCTAAAAAAATAGCTACTCAGCCGCCACTAGCAGTCAGAATGATTAAAGAATCGGTCAACAAGGCAGTAGATTATTCTTTATATGAAGGGATGCAATATGAACGAAAGAATTTCTATATGCTCTTTGCATCAGAAGATCAAAAAGAAGGTATGGCAGCATTTGTTGAAAAAAGAAAGCCTAATTTTACAGGCAGATAAGGAGTGCCCTATGTACGAAACGATTACTTATCGAATTGAAAATGGAGTAGCCTGGCTCACATTACATCGACCTGATAAATTCAATGCCTTTACGTCACAGATGAACAAAGAAATCGCACAGGCAATCAAAAAATCAGCTGGCTCTGATGAGGTGCGTGTCATCGTTATTACGGGAGAAGGCAAAGCCTTTTGTTCCGGTCAAGATTTATCAGATGTGGATGAAAACGCGAATTTAGGGCAAATGCTTCGTGATCAGTACGGTCCAATGATGAAGCAAATCGCCAGCTGTGAAAAACCGATTATTGCAGCAGTAAATGGTGTGGCTGCAGGGGCTGGCTTCAGTCTAGCATTAGCCTGCGATTTCCGTCTTGTTTCTGAAAAAGCAAGCTTTTTAAATGCCTTTGTCAATATTGGTTTAATTCCTGATTCGGGTAATCTGTATTACCTTTCAAGAATTGTTGGTCATGCAAAAGCATTAGAGCTATCTGTGTTTGGAGAAAAAGTATCTGCTGCTGAGGCAGAAAAAATAGGGCTCGCTACAAAAGTAATCGGTGTGGATGACTGGAACGAGCAAGTAACAGTCTTTGCAGAGGGGATTGCAAGCAGACCAACGAAAGCAATCGGCTTGATCAAAAGATATTTAGAAGCCTCCTACCATCTTTCTTTTGAAGAATTTTTGAAAGAAGAGGCAGAAGGACAAAGAATTGCTGGATTAACTAAAGATTATCAAGAGGGAGTAAGCGCATTTTTAGAGAAGCGTAAAGCTCTGTTTATTGGTCAATAACATAAGAAAGTACACTTTTTAGAGAAGTCACAGTTACTTAAAGTATAAAAAAGGGAGTGGGATTATATGGTAAAGGTACAAGAAGCAGCAACATTTGAAAAGGCAGAAATCAAACGTGATTATTACCACCTAGTTATTAATGGTGAAAGAGTGGAAAGTTCTAACGGAGCCACTATTGATGCTTATAATCCTGCTACAGGTGAAGTAATTGCTAAAGTAGCAAAAGCTACACAAGAAGATGCAGAAAGAGCGGTTCAAGCAGCTCGTGAAGCATTTGATAACGGTAAATGGAAAAAAACCCCTATTAATAAACGCTCTCGTGTTTTAAATAAAATTGCAGCGATTATGCGTTCTCGTTTTAATGAATTAGTAGAATTAGAAGTATTAAACAGCGGTAAATCCATTACAGCAGCACAAGGTCAAGTTATGCAAGCAATCGAAGATTTCGAATTCTATGCAGGTGCTATTGTTGGACATCGCGGTTCTGTAAATAATGTGCCAGGGCAATTCCACAACTATACTGAAAAAGAACCTGTAGGTGTATGTGCGCAAATTATTCCTTGGAACTATCCAATGATGATGGCGGCATGGAAAATTGCTCCAGCTATCGCGGTTGGATGTTCAGTTATCGTGAAACCAGCTTCTGTAACTCCAATAACAGCGATTGTTTTAGGAGAGATTTGTATTGAAGCAGGTGTTCCTGCAGGTGTCGTTAATATCGTTCCTGGTTCTGGATCTGATGTTGGAAACTATCTTGTTGAACATCCACAAGTAAATAAAGTAGCGTTTACTGGTTCTACACCAATTGGTAGCGATATCATGAGTAAAGCAGCAAAAACGATCAAGCGAGTAACATTAGAGCTTGGTGGAAAATCTCCTAATATCGTATTTAATGATGCGGATATTGATGCGGCTGTAGATGGTTCTTTATACGGTATTTTCTATAATACAGGACAATCTTGTGAAGCTAGATCTCGTTTATATGTACATGAAGACATCTATGATGAGTTCATTACAAAATTCGTTGAAAAAACGAAAAAGCTTAAATTAGGTAATCCTTTAGAGAAAGAAACTCATGTAGGAGCGATCATTGACCAAAACCAATTGGATGTTGTAGATAGCTATGTAAAATCTGCAATTGAAGATGGAGCTGAAATCTTAGCAGGTGGAAAGCAAGCTGTTGTAGAAGGTTTCGAAGGCGGATACTGGTATGAGCCAACGGTTATCGGCAATGTAAACCACGACATGAAAGTCGTTAGAGAAGAAATCTTTGGACCAGTCGTTGTTGTAATGAAATTCAAAGATGAAAAAGAAGTTATTAAACTTGCAAATGATACAGAATTTGGTCTAGGTTCTGCTCTTTGGACAAAAGATAGCGCGCGTGCAACTCGTGTAGCCAACCAAATCGAAGCAGGAATCGTTATGGTCAACTGCCCATTCTCTGCTATGCCTGGAACACCATTCGGTGGTTATAAACAATCAGGATTTGGTCGTGAACTTTGTATTGAAACATTAGATCTTTATACAGAAACGAAAAGCATTGTTTCCTATTATGGAAGTCGTCCATTAAATCCGTTTGGAATTTAGTAGAAAATAGTAAATAGGAGGCTGGCTGAAAATAAATCAGAAAAGTCATTCAGATGTTGTAGCTGGATACTAATCTGACTTCATCACAGCCAGCCTTCGCTATTTGGAAGGAGAAGAATACATGATTAAAAATATAGTAGTCGTAGGCTCTGGAGTAATGGGCAGAGGGATTGCCTATGTAGGAGCAACCGGAGGCTTTGACGTAACATTAGTGGATGTGAATCCTGCTGCATTGAACGGCGCAAAAACAGAAATCAATGCGATTTTTGAAAAAGGTGTACGTTATCAAAAAATCACTGAAGTAGAAGCGGATTCAGCCAAAAGCCGATTATCCTATTCTTCTAGTTTAGAAGAAGCTGCTGTCTCAAGCTGATTTAATTATAGAAGCAGTTCCAGAACGAGCAGATATTAAAAAAGCTGTTTTTGAAACAATTGAAGAATATGCACAAGATCATTGTTACTTTGCTACGAATACTTCTACAATGAGCCCGACGGAAATTGCTTCTTATGGAAAGCGTCCAGAAAAAACGATTGCGATGCATTTTTTTAATCCTGTACAAAAAATGCCGCTTGTCGAAATTGTAAGAGGATTAGAAACGAGTGATGAAACGGCAGCTGTCATTAAAGAAGTGGCAGAAAAAATGGGAAAAGAAACGGTAGTCATTAACGAATTTCCTGGCTTTGTAACAAGCCGAATTAGCTGCCTAGTTGGTAATGAAGCATTTTACATGCTTCAAGAAGGACTAGGAACACCTGAAGAAATTGATAAAGCGATCAAGCTTGGACTGAATTATCCAATGGGACCGTTTGAGCTTGTGGATTTAGTAGGGTTGGATGCCCGTTTAAATAATTTGAAATATTTACATGAAAAACTAGGTGAGAAATATCGTCCGGCACCGCTTCTTGAACAGTATGTGAAAGCGGGAAGACTAGGCCGTAAGTCTGGTAAAGGTGTGTATGACTATACAAAAAATGAAGAGTTGGTGAAAAAATGAGAGAAGTTGTCATTGTTGATGCAGTTCGAACGCCGATTGGGCGCTATAAAGGGGCTTTAAAAACTGTACGTCCGGATGATTTGGGAGCCGTTGTGATCAAAGCATTGGTTGAAAGAAATCCGAACGTTCCTGTAGAGCAAATTGAAGAAGTGGTATTTGGAAATGCGAACCAAGCGGGGGAAGACAATCGTAATGTTGCTCGTATGTCAGCGTTGCTTGCGGGGCTTCCTATTGAAGTAGGCGGCACAACTGTCAATCGTTTATGCGGTTCAGGTTTGGATGCTGTGATGTCTGCGGCTAGAGCAATAGCGGTAGGTGAAGGAGACATCTACATAGCTGGAGGAACGGAAAGCATGACCCGTGCTCCTTATGTAATGGCTAAGCCTGATAAGGAATTTCCGCGAGGTTCAATGGAACTTCAAGATACAACTATTGGCTGGAGATTTACGAATAAAAAGCTTGAAGAAATGTATGGTGCGGAAACTATGCCTAAAACAGCTGAAAATGTAGCAGAACGTTTTCAAGTTTCTCGCGAAGCACAAGATGCATTTGCTTTGGAAAGCCAAAGAAGAGCTAAAATAGCCATGGAAGAAAACCGCTTTGCGGATGAAATTGTCCCTGTTGTTCTGCGCGATCGCAAAGGAAATGAAATCATTGTAGATACAGATGAACATCCTCGTCCAGAGACCACCTTGGAGGCACTTAGTCAACTAAGACCTATTTTTCCAGGGGGTACTGTAACTGCGGGTAACGCTTCCGGGGTAAATGATGGAGCTTGTGCTCTTTTGTTAATGAGTGCAGAAAAAGCTGAAGAGTTAGGTGTTACCCCGCTTGTTAAATATGTAGTGGGAGCTACTGCAGGATTGGAGCCTTCTGTTATGGGGCTTGGACCTATTTTTGCAACGAGAAAGGCTTTGAAGCGTAGTGGTCTTTCTAAGGAAGAAATCGGTTTAATAGAATTGAATGAAGCCTTTGCTTCTCAATCACTAGAATGTATTCGTCAACTGGAGTTAGATACAAACAAGGTCAATGTTAACGGTGGAGCTATTGCTTTTGGCCATCCTCTAGGTGCAAGTGGGGCTAGGATTTTAACAACTTTAATTCATGAGATGAAAAGGGAACATGTACAATATGGCCTTGCTACAATGTGTATTGGTGTAGGTCAAGGAATTTCGGTTATTGTTGAAAATAAAGCATAAAACTAGAATATAGACCCTCTAAACGTTAGAGGGTTCTTTTTATAAAAGTAGGGAGTGAAGGAAATGGAAAATTATAATGTGCTGTTTGAGGTAAGAGATCATATTGGTTATGTGACAATCAATCGACCAGAAGTATTGAATGTATTTGATTATTCTACTCTAGTTTCTTTGGAAAATATTGTGGATCATATTCAATTTAATTCGGAAGTTCGCGTTGTTATTTTTACAGGTGCAGGGGAAAAGGCGTTTAGTGCGGGTGCAGATTTGAAAGAAAGAAAGTCGTTAACGGAAGCTGAAACGAGAAGAAATGTAAAAAAAATCCGTGATGTTTTTGATAAAATAGCTAATCTCCCTCAACCAACGATTGCCGCAGTGAATGGATATGCTTTTGGTGGAGGATTTGAATTATTGCTAGCATGCGACTTACGAATTGCCGTTAAATATGTTAAAATGGGTTTAACGGAATTACAGTGGGGAATTATACCAGGGGCGGGTGGAACCCAGCGTTTACCGCGTTTGATTGGCGAAACAAAAGCCAAAGAGTTAATTTTTACAGCGGAGAAAATTACATCTGAAGAGGCTTATCATTTAGGGCTATTAACAAAGGTTGTGAATGGGGAAGAGTTGATGGCAGTTAGTGAGGAGTTAGCTAAAAAAATATTGAACAGTGCTCCGATTGCTTTAAAACAGGCAAAATATGCAATCAACCATGGGGGAAGTGTGGATTTACAGACAGGCTTGGCGATTGAATCAAAGGCGTACGAAGTGACAATCCCCACCCAGGATCGACTAGAAGCTCTACAAGCCTTCAGTGAAAAGCGACCTCCTAACTTTAAAGGAGAATAACTTTATGTAAGGGAATAGAAAGAGTGATAGAATGGCAACGAACACGCAATCATTAATTTTTACTTTGTATGGGGACTATATAAGGCATTATGGAAATAAAATTTGGATAGGAAGTTTGATTCAGCTTTTGAGTGTATATGGCCATAATGAGCAGGCAGTTCGGGTAGCTATGTCTCGAATGCACAAACAAGGATGGGTTCAGTCAGAAAAAATAGGGAATAAAAGCTATTATTTTTTGACACAGCAAGGAGTAAGGCGTATCGATGAGGCAGGGAGTAGGATTTTTAAGACCAAGCCTCATTCGTGGGATGGAAAATGGCGGGCTCTTATTTATTCTATTCCTGAAGAGAAAAGGCATTTACGAGATGAACTTCGGAAAGAATTGATTTGGAGCGGCTTTGGCAGTTTTTCCAACAGTGTATGGATTACACCGAATAATTTGGAAAAAGAAGTTCAATTGATCATCGAGAAATATGAGATTCAACAGTATGTGGATGTCTTTGTTTCTACATATATAGGACCGCATACAGCCGATTCTATTGTTCAAAGAAGTTGGACTCTTAAAGAAACAGATGAGGCGTATAAAAATTTTATTAAGCAATATAGTGAACTTTATATTATTCATCAAAGTATGATAAAAAAGAATCAGATGAGTGATGAGGAATGCTTTGTTGCCCGAACTAATCTAGTTCATAAATATAGAAAATCTTTATTCGTTGACCCAGGTCTTCCTGAAGAGCTATTGCCAGAAGCATGGTCTGGAAGTCCTGCAGCCATCTTATTTGATGAATATTATAAATTGTTAGCTGAACCAGCAAGTCGCTTTTTTGAAAGTATTTTTGAAAAAGATAATGCAATGAAATATAAAGATAAAGAGTATGATGCTCTTGATCATCCGTACTTAAACGAATGAAAAAAAGAACTCCTAATAGATTAAGAATCTGTTAGGAGTTCTTTTTTGATACTGTTACATTAAGATTCTAAGATAGGCATTAATTTTTCACGGATAATTGGTGCCAGTGTACGTGCGTACGTTGCAGAAAGATGATGTGAATCTCTGTATACTAAGACGTTACCAACCACTGGTTTACAATATTCTTTGCCACAGAAAGAGTCGCTTAAATCAACGTAATGAACATTACTTGGCGGATTTTCTAATTTACTCCACGGTCCTTCGGTTGGAACAATGTTCTCACGTTCGATATAACATTTAGTAGAGTCTGAACCATTCTCCTCTACACAGGATGGAACATCAAAGCTAAATCTCGGATTGTCTCGAACTGCAAACACAGGAATATTTGCTTCGTTTAATGTTTCCCACGCTTTAGTAAAGCCCTTAGGCACTTCATCTAGCTCTGTAGCATCAGCAGTTGTGAAAATTAAATCAGGCTTGTTAGAGAGAAGAATATCCATCAGCTTTTCATTCCACTCCTGACAGTCTTCTACTGCATTTTCATCTACTGAGAAACGACAACCACTTTTGGTATAGGTTACAATTTTAATCTTTTCTTTCTCTGCAAAACCTTCCAAGCCAGGTAACCAATGTGCAGAGTGAGAGCCACCAACAAGAGCAACGGTATAATCGGGATTATCCGTAACACCATACGTACATTGGAGTACCTCAGACTTACCAATAGCTTGGTGACATCCATCCCCATAAACCTTTGGCAAGTCATTTCTAACCTGAACAGGTGTAGGAGCGATAGGTACATCACTTTCTGCTTGTGCTGTGCCAATAGATAAAACAGCAGCTCCTGGATAATTTTCATTTCCAATCATATCTGCCAGTTCAGCATACTGCTTTTGGATAGTCCCTGACCAAATAAAAAATAATAGAAGAACCGGTGTCATAAAAGCTATGGCACTAAGTCCTGAAGCCCATTTGGTATTGAGCTTTTTTTGATTCCTTACGGGCTTTTCTATTAAACTTGTAGTTAAAAAAGAAAGCAACGCAGCAAATAGAATGATAACCAATCCATCGAATAAACTAACTGTTTCATTGGATGTTACTATATAGTAAAAAATTAGCAGTGGCCAGTGCCATAAATAAAATCCGAACGAAATCGCTCCAAACTTTACAAGTGGTTTAGCGCTTAATAAACGATGTACCCCAAATGATCCACCTTGATTTCCTGCAAAAAGAATAAAGACGGCACTTATTGTTGGCCAAAGTGCTGCATAGCCAGGGAAAACGGTGGAGACTTGTAAAATAAGACCGCAGCTTATTAAGCCAATCAAACCAAGCCAACCTATGATTATGCTTATAGATTTACGGATTACGATATTTGAAATTAGCAAAGCAACCATACCACCGATGGAAAACTCCCAAACCCTCGTGAAAGTATCAAAGTATGCCCAAGGCTGATTTATGTTAGTTAAATAAATTGAGTAAAGGAATGAGAGGCAAAAAACAACCATCATCGTCATGAGAAACATGAATCTTACAGATTTTTTAAACACATATTTTGAAAGTAATATAGAAATAAATAATAATAGCGGCCATATGATATAAAATTGTCCTTGAATAGAAGATGCCCAGAAATGCTGAAAAGGACTTGCCTCATTATTTTGTGCAAGGTAATCAACAGAGTTAAATGCTAATTGCCAATTCTCGAAGTATAAAGCAGTTGCAAATAATTCTTTAGCAGTTTGATCCCATTGTACTTGAGGGAGCCATATAATACATGCAATGGTCACAATGAAAAGGATGGTAAAGGAGGCTGGGAATAATCTATTAGCAAGGCGCAGGATAAACCCAGAAAAATCAATTTTTCCTTTTCTTTCATATCTATTTAAGAGTGAAGTAGTAATTAAAAATCCTGAGACAACGAAGAAAACATCTACACCACCTGAGACATTTCCAAGCCAAATATGATAAATCGCAACAAGTATGGATGCTACGGCTCGTAATCCTTCAATTTCTGATCTAAACTTTCTATCTGATTGTTTATATAAGTCCAATTCCATTAACCTCTTTCTACTAGGATGACTGTATTCTGTAAATTAGTGTAACATAATTATTGATTTTTTGTGAATTGGGGTTTTTTGATAGACTTTTGTAGTTGATATAGTGGGAATGAGTATTACAGGCTTTTTATAGACAATCGTTTATATAGAGGATTATTAGAAGAACTGTCGAAATAGATGGTAAAGACTGGTTTCGGAGATAAGGGGGATGTGAAGGGTGGCAAACGAACAGATCCATTATAAATTAGAGAATGTTTTAAACAATATTGATCAAGTCATTATTGGAAAACGAGATATTGCCCAATTAAGTCTTGTTGCTTTGCTAGCTGGTGGACATGTATTGCTTGAAGATGTTCCAGGTGTGGGAAAGACGGTGATGGTTAAGTCGCTAGCGAAATCGATTGGAGCTACTTTTAAACGAATCCAGTTTACTCCGGATTTACTTCCATCGGATGTTATAGGTGTTTCTATTTTTAATACAAAGGAGCAAGAATTTATCTTTCGGCCAGGACCGATTATGGGACATATTATTTTGGCTGATGAAATTAATCGGACCTCCCCGAAGACGCAATCAGCTTTGTTAGAAGGAATGGAAGAGGCGAGTGTAACCATTGATGGTGAGACAAGATTGTTAGAAAAGCCATTCTTTGTTATGGCGACGCAAAATCCGATTGAACATGAGGGAACGTATCCACTTCCAGAAGCACAGCTAGACCGATTTTTATTAAAAATGAAAATGGGCTATCCAACAGCAGAGGAAGAGATAGAAGTGTTACGACGAGTTCAATTCGATTCCCCTCTTGAAGATTTGCAACCTGTTCTTTCCTTGAAGGAGCTACTCCAGCTACAAGTAGAAGTGAAGAACGTTTTAGTGGATGACACGATTAAGGCCTATATTATTGAGTTGGCCAATTGTACTCGGAATGATTATCGACTGTATTTAGGAGCGAGCCCGCGAGCATCGATTGCTTTAATGAAGGCTGCGCAAGCATATGCCTTTCTAAATGGCCGCGATTATGTGGTACCTGATGATGTTCAGTATTTAGTCCCATTTGTATTTGCTCATCGTTTAGTTTTAAAACCGGAGGCAAGATATGAAGAGATGAACAGCGAGGACATTATTCGTGAAATCATTTCAATAACCCCAGTACCAGTGAAACGAGTGATTCAATGATGCAAAAGGTGAAGGCTTTCACAAAGGGGATTGGACTTTTTCTCTTGCTAATCGCTACCTTTGTGTTTGCGATGTTTCAAGGTGGCTTTGTTAGTTGGTTTTTATTTTACACCTTTTTGCCATTTGCCATGTATTCGCTTGTACTCTTTTTTTACCCACTTACTTCATTCCAAGTTGAAAGAAATATAACGAAAAAAGAATATGTTGCGGGAGACAGAATCGAGGTGAACATCAGATTAACTCGGAAAAATCGTTTTCCACTTTTATATGTTCTCGTAGCAGATGACACAGGTCAGCCTTGGGGCCATGTATCGATCTCTCTTGTGTTTATTGGTTTTAAGAGGTCAATAGAATACACGTATTCAATAGAAGATGTGCCAAGAGGAAAGCATGTTTTTCAGAGCATTCATCTGCAGACAGGTGATGTAATAGGATTATGTCAAAAAAAGCTCTCGATACATGTAGCCGATGTCATAACCGTATTTCCAGCCTTTCATCTGCTGCGTAAGCAAGAATTTGAAATCTTATTTAGTGGTAATGGAGGAGCTTCGCAAAGAGCGGCTGGAGAGCAATCGGTCATTTCAGGAGTTAGGGAATATCAAGCAGGTGATCAGCTGTCATGGATTCACTGGAAAGCAACGGCGAGGACAAATAAGATGATGACGAAGGAATTTGAAGAACAAAAAAGGGAACATGTCTATCTGATCCTTGATTGTGAACATTCCCCTTCCTTTGAAAGCCTCATAAGTTTTGCTGCTTCTTTTGTTCAGTTTGTCATGAGTCGAGGGAGTCAACTAGGATATATAGACTCAGAGAACGAATTACTTTTACCCATCCAAAAAGGTGAACGACATCGAAAAGAGATTTTTTACCAACTCGCTCAAGTTAAGTCGAATAACCAAGGCGCAATGAAGCCTAGTTTATTGAAGGGGATTAGTACAGTCTCAAATCAGGTGAAGCTCGTGATTATGACGTCACAATTGACGTTTGAAAAGCTAGAAGTGATGAGTACCTTTCGAAAGGGCCAAACAGTTACATGCTTTGTTGTTCAAACAGAGGAAATGGCAAAAGAAGCGGATGATAGTATGCAAGAAGCGGCTTTAAAAAGAGGAATACGGGTAAAATTTTTGCCGACAGAGGCAAGGATAAGACGGGGGATGCTATGAAGATAACAGATAAGTGGATTGAAATAACGAGGCAGATGTTGCTTTATTTATTTTCCCTTTTTCTTCTTATAGAATGGATACGACCCTTATCAGAACTTACGGATACTGGATACACCTATGTATTCCTGTTGTTTGTTATTTTCTCCCTTCTTCTCCACGCATTCTCCGTACATTGGCCAGTTCGTTTTATAGGATTAGGTATATTTCTTGTCGTTGCTATTGCAATGATCCATTTTGAAGCCTCATTTTGGACGTTTACATGGATTGGCGATTATATGGCGGAGTTTATGTTAAATGTTACGTATGTCTGGGGACGAGACTGGTCGCTTTTAACGAATTCCTTTAGGACATTATTGCTTTTTGTCATGCTGTGGCTTATTACATATTTAATTTACTATTGGATGAAGATAAAAAGCAGCATGTTTTCCTTTTTTGTTGTCACCATTCTTTTTTTGGCAATTTTAGATACATTCACACGATACGATGCAGAAATGGTGATCATTCGTGTTGTTTTGTTTGGATTTATGACAATGGGAATGGTTACGTTATTTCAATTAGTTTTGTTAGAAAAAATATCGCTGTCACCAAGACTCTTCGGAATATGGATGGCTCCACTTGTTTTAACGCTCGCATTTAGTGCCTTCTTTGGGATGGCTGCTCCGAAATTTGATCCACAATGGCCAGACCCAGTACCTTTTATCCAATCTTTTTCTGAGCAGGCAGTGGGAGGAGAAGCTACTGACAGCAAGGTTGGCTATGGTGAGGATGATTCACGGTTAGGTGGTACCGTACATCCAGATTCATCAGTTGTTTTTTATAATACGGCGAAAATGGCTCACTATTGGAAAGTAGAAAGTAAGGATATATATACGGGAAAAGGGTGGGTTGCTAATAATGGTGAATTCTTGACTTTCCCAAACGGTGAGGAATGGACAGGATTTGAAACCTATGAAGCACCTGAGAATGTTTCAACAAATGACTTCGAAGCAAGTGTATCGATTATTGAAGACAATCATCATATTCTTTATCCTGCAGGCAGTTTTTTAAAGAAAGTGGATGGGGATGGTGTAAGGGCATTCCGTTATGACTCTAGTATTTCAAGAATCGTTCCTGTCACGGATCAGAAAGGTGTTCAAGAGTACACCTTGCATTATGAACAGCCACAATATGATATCGCCGAGTTAAGAAAAATCACTGCTCCAGATGATACGATGGATGAATTACTAGTACAACATACACAGCTACCTGAAACGGTACCCGATCGAGTTCGTGCTTTGGCATTAGAGCTGACAGAAAACGAAGCCAATTGGTACGATAAAGTAAAGGCAGTAGAAAATTATTTTAATAAAGCTGAATTTGTGTATTCTAAGGAAAACATTCCATATCCTTCTGAAAACCAAGACTATGTCGATCAGTTTTTGTTTGAAACAAAGATTGGCTATTGTGATAACTTTTCCACGTCCATGGTGGTGCTGCTGCGTGCGGCAGGTATTCCAGCTAGATGGGTTAAAGGATATACGGAAGGGGAGCGCACCATTTACCAAGGTGAATCGGTTTATAAGGTTACAAATAATAATGCTCATTCTTGGGTAGAGGTTTATTTTTCAGGAATTGGTTGGGTGCCATTTGAACCAACAAAGGGATTTTCGGGGAATGGTGAATTTTTCAATTCAGAATTACATGTTGACGAAAATGGAGTAGAGTCGACTGTATCTCAGCAAAAAGAGAGAATAGTGCCAGAGCAGGAATTAGAGAAATCAGAAAAGAACATAGAAAGTGAACAGGAAATAAAAAACGGAAATCTGACTATAGTTGCTCATTGGAAATGGTGGGGAATAGGTGGACTTCTTCTAGCGTTCGGGGTTTTTAGCTTATATTGGACTCGTAGAAAATGGTTGCCACTTCTGCTTATTGCTCGTTTTACTAGAAAGGAAGATTGTTTTATTGAAGCATATGAGGTGTTATTAAAGCAGTTGAAACGTGCTGGTTTAAAACGAAGCGAAGGACAAACATTACGAGACTACGCAGCGTATATTGACTCCGTGTACGAAACCAACAAAATGAAGGAACTGACAAGTTTTTATGAAAGAATTATTTATCGAGGAGATATCGAAGGCGATGCTTGGACTGAAAATTGTGCATCTTGGGAATATCTAATGAGGAAAACTAGCTCTTGACCTTGTTTTTATGATACTGATACTTTATGATAATATCTTGATGAAGGAATTAGGAATTAGTAAAATTACTTGATTCGTAAGACTCAGGTGAAAATATATATTTGAGGTGACATACGTGGCGGGGAAAACAGAAGTAAACCAAGAAATGATTGTAGTACTTGATTTCGGAAGCCAATATAATCAGTTGATTACACGTCGTATTCGTGAATTTGGAGTGTATAGTGAATTGCATCCACATACCATTACTGCAGAAGAAATTAAAAAATTAAATCCAGCGGGAATTATTTTTTCAGGTGGTCCGAACAGTGTTTATGATGAGACAGCTTTCCGTTGCGATGAAGCGATCTTTGAATTAGGATTGCCGATTTTCGGGATTTGCTACGGTATGCAATTAATGACTCAGTATTATGGTGGAAAAGTAGAGCCTGCACAAAATCGTGAATACGGAAAAGCAGAAATTAACATTCAAAATGAGTCTGCTTTATTCAAGGATCTTCCCAAAGAACAAATTGTGTGGATGAGCCATGGTGATTTAGTCGTTCAAACACCATGCCGGCTTCCAAGTGGATGCAACAAGCCCATCTTGTCCGATTTCAGCGATGAGCGATCATGATCGCAAATTATTTGCTGTCCAATTCCATCCTGAAGTACGCCATTCAGAATATGGAAATGATATTTTGAAAAATTTCGTATTTGAAGTTTGTGGATGTAAAGGCGATTGGTCAATGGGCAATTTTGTAGAAGTCGAAATTGAAAAAATTCGTCAAATCGTTGGCGATAAAAAAGTTCTTTGTGGTCTAAGTGGTGGTGTCGATTCTTCTGTTGTTGCGGTATTAATCCACAAAGCAATCGGCGACCAATTAACATGTATTTTTGTAGATAACGGCTTACTTCGTAAAGGTGAAGCGGAAAGTGTAATGAAAACGTTCAGTGAAGGCTTCCATATGAATGTCATTAAAGTGGATGCTGCTAGTCGTTTCTTAGACAAGTTGGCTGGTGTTTCTGATCCAGAGAAAAAACGTAAAATTATCGGAAACGAATTTATTTATGTATTCGACGATGAGGCAACGAAATTAGAAGGTATTGATTTCTTAGCACAAGGCACACTTTATACAGATATTATCGAAAGTGGAACAGCGACTGCTCAAACGATTAAATCACATCACAATGTAGGTGGTCTTCCTGAAGACATGCAATTTACGTTAATTGAGCCGCTTAATACTTTATTTAAAGATGAAGTTCGTGCTCTTGGAACAGAACTTGGAATTCCGGATGAAATCGTTTGGCGTCAACCATTCCCAGGTCCAGGTTTAGGAATTCGTGTATTAGGAGAAATTACGGAAGATAAACTTGAAATCGTTCGTGAATCAGATTTTATTCTTCGTGATGAAATTAGAAAAGCCGGATTGGATCGCGATATTTGGCAATACTTCACGGTACTTCCTAACATCCGTAGTGTAGGTGTAATGGGTGATGGGCGTACGTATGATCACACAATCGGTATTCGTGCTGTTACATCTATTGATGGAATGACATCTGATTGGGCGAGAATTCCATGGGATGTGCTTGAAGTGATTTCAACGCGCATTGTCAATGAAGTATCACATGTAAACCGTGTCGTGTATGATATTACAAGTAAACCACCAGCAACAATTGAGTGGGAATAGAGAATAAAAGTACTGTTATACAAAAAAGGCGAGTTGTTTTGATTGATGAATCAAAGCAACTCGCTTTTTTATTCAAGTTTTTACAGACTGTTCAAAAAAAAGAGTACAAACTTTCTCCTAAAAAATCTACAAAAAAAATATAGAGTATTAAACAAATAATGAATGGGAATTTCAGTCTCTTAGACCGGGATAAAAGTACGCATTTTGTCGTAGAATAATTTTAATGTGGGTATTATACATACAATAAACAATAATGATTGTGTGTAAATCTTTTAGAGTTTAAAATGATATATCCGTACATTGGTCATTTTAATTTGTTTGAAATATGAGAAAATTCTTTTATTTACGAACAATGTCTATAATTTTTCATGAAAATATTCGCTAAATGTTTGACGTTTGTTTTGTAGGTTGGTACACTATGCCTGTACTCATTAAAATAAAATAATGCTTCGTCGTATAATATCGGGAATATGGACCGAAAGTTTCTACCAAGCTGCCGTAAATAGCTTGACTACGATGTAAAAGTGTAGGTATTTATTATCAATCTTTTACATGTAAGTCAAGCCCTGTTTGGTAGAGAACAGGGCTTTTCTATATAACGTTGCATTTAGAGGAGTTTGAAACATGAAGAAATACTTTCAATTTGAAGAACTAGGCACAAATTATCGCCGTGAAATAGTAGGTGGGATTACTACCTTCTTAGCGATGGCGTATATTTTGGCTGTTAATCCCAACATGTTAGAACTAGCTAATATGGATAAGGGAGCCGTATTTACAGCGACTGCTTTAGCTGCGGCAATTGGCTCGATTCTTATGGGAGTGATTGCAAGATTCCCAATTGCACTTGCTCCAGGTATGGGGTTAAATGCCTTCTTTACATTTGGAGTTGTAACGGGGATGAAAATTCCTTGGGAGACAGCATTAACAGGTGTATTGGTTTCAGGTATTATTTTCGTACTATTATCACTGTCAGGTATTCGTGAAAAAATTATTAATGCGATTCCAGCTGAATTAAAATATGCAGTGGGTGCTGGGATTGGTTTATTTATTACATTTGTTGGGTTTCAAGGTTCAGGAATCATTGTGGATAATCCAGATACTCTGGTTGGATTAGGCAGTTTAACAGGCAATACTTTACTTGCTGTATTTGGTATTGTGCTCACCGTAATCTTAGTAACAAAAGGCGTAAGAAGCGGCATATTTATTGGAATGATTATTACGGCAATTGTTGGTATGATATTTAATTTGGTTGCAGTCCCTTCTGCCATTATAGGGTCAGCTCCAAGTATTGCTCCAACCTTTGGTGCTGCTTTTGAAGCATTTACTAATCCAAGTGTTTTATTTACTGGTGATATGTTAATTGTTATTCTAACGTTTTTATTCGTATCCTTCTTCGATACAGCAGGTACATTAGTGGCTGTGTCACAACAAGCAGGACTTATGAAGGATAATGTTCTTCCAGGAGCGGGGAAAGGGTTGCTTGCAGATTCATTATCGATTGTTGCGGGGGCAACGCTTGGTACATCTACTACAACATCTTATGTCGAATCAACTTCAGGAGTTGCAGCTGGTGCACGTAGTGGATTTGCGGCAGTTGTTACAGGTATCTGCTTTATTTTGGCGTTATTTTTCTCTCCAGTATTAGCGGTTATCACTTCTGCGGTAACAGCCCCAGCATTAATTATTGTTGGGATACTCATGGCTTCATCTCTTAAGTTGATTCAGTGGGATCGATTTGAAGTAGCTGTTCCTGCCTTTTTTACAGTTATCATGATGCCATTAACGTATTCTATTGCAACTGGTATTGCTTGTGGATTCATTTTTTATCCAATTGCGATGATTATAAAAGGGAAAGCGAAGCAAGTACATCCAATTATGTACGGATTGTTTGCAATTTTTATTTTGTACTTTATTTTCTTACGATAAATAGTTCAAAAATTAAACTTGAATTAAAATGGGTTCTTATATTATATAAATCCATTTTGATTCAAGTTTTTTCTTGTACTATCAGAATTTATATCCAATGGATGATAGTAAAGATGCGACATCGACTTTCGCCATTGGAGCGATAAGTCGTGTTTTTCTAATTAGAAGATTATCTTTATACATAATTTCCTACCTGGAATGGAAATCCTAAACATGAACTGAACCTTATTTTTAAAGTAAAATAGTTGGTATACTGCAATTATAATTATGTATACCTTTAACACTAGAAAGGAACGAATTTTGTGAGTAAAAAGCGCAAGGAAAAATTTGAGGTTCAAGAGCATGAAACAATTGATACGTGCCTAGATCGTATGAAGGAGGCAGGATATTTTCCAGTAAGGCGTATGGAGGAACCAATTTTTGAGGAGCAGATCAAGGATGGAAAGATTCATTACGTGCCAATTAAAAGGAAAATTGTTTTTGAAGCGAAGTTAATGGAGTAAAACACGAACATTATTGGAATGTTAATAAAATATTATTCGATATTTTCTTGACATGAAAAAACGGTGAAGGTAAGATGATAAATAGTTAAATATTTATCCTTCTCATATAATCCTGGGAATATGGCCCGCAAGTTTCTACCCAATGACCGTAAATCATTGGACTATGAGTAAAGTAGCTGACCTAGGCTGAAACAAGTTGTTTTGTCTGTTTCAGGATAAAGACTGCATCCGGACAGACTGCTTTCTCTTTGGAGGAAGTCTGTTCGTTTTTTTATACTTTAAGAAAGTTTAACTCCTTTAAAGGGTTAAAGTATAAGAAAAGACATCAACTTTCGCCATTAGGGCGATAAGTTGTGCTTTTCTAATTTTCTAATAAGTTTTGGAGGGGAATTTATGAAGCCAGTAGTTGGTGTCATAATGGGAAGTACTTCAGATTGGGAAACGATGAAACATGCGTGTGATATATTAGAACAACTAGAGATTCCTTACGAGAAAAAAGTGGTTTCCGCTCATCGTACACCAGATTTAATGTTTGAATATGCAGAGAGTGCACAAGACCGTGGAATTAAAGTAATTATTGCTGGGGCAGGTGGAGCCGCGCATCTTCCAGGGATGACAGCGGCGAAAACGATTGTGCCAGTTATTGGTGTGCCTATTCAATCGAAAGCACTAAATGGAATGGACTCCTTATTATCTATTGTTCAGATGCCAGGGGGCGTTCCAGTGGCTACAGTAGCTATTGGAAAAGCTGGAGCCACAAATGCAGGTTTACTTGCCGCTCAAATGCTGGGAACGACAGATGAAAACATTGCCAATCGTTTAAAGACTATGCGAAATGAAACAAAAGAAAAGGTGTTAGACAGCAGTGAACAACTTAAATAATCGAGTAATCTTACCAGGACAGACAATCGGAATTATTGGCGGTGGCCAACTTGGACGAATGATGGCCTTATCGGCTAAAGCTTCAGGCTTTAAGATTGCTGTACTTGAACCAACTGCGGGTGGTCCTTGTGCGCAAGTGGCTGATATAGAAATTAATGGAGCATATGACGATATTGAAGCGTTAAAGAAGTTGGCTGAAGTTAGTGATGTGATTACGTATGAGTTTGAAAATATTAGTTTTGAAGCACTTGATTGGTTAAAGGAGCATGTTTATTTACCACAAGGGTCAAATGTTTTAAAGCTTACACAAGATCGGTTAACAGAGAAAAAAGCAATTGCAGATGCAGGAGCAACGGTAGCTCCTTATCGTGAAATTAGAACGGTTTTAGATATTGAACAATCCATTGAAGAATTAGGATTTCCAGCCGTCTTAAAAACAACGCGTGGCGGATATGATGGCAAAGGTCAGATTGTTATTAGAGAAAAGTCAGATATTGCACAAGCTGAACCGCTCTTACAATCAGGCGTATGTGTGTTAGAGGCTTGGATTCCTTTTACAAAAGAGATTTCTGTGATTGTAACGCGCAATTCTAATGGAGAAAGTAAACATTTTCCGGTAGCTGAAAATATTCATGTCGATAATATTTTGCATAAAAGCATTGTTCCTGCGAGGATTAGCCAGTTGGCTGAAACGCGTGCCATTGAGCAAGCATTATTGCTTGCTGAAGCCCTTCATTTGGTCGGAACACTAGCAGTTGAAATGTTTTTGACAGCCGAAGATGAAATTATTATTAATGAATTAGCACCGCGCCCACATAATTCTGGGCATTATACAATGGAAGCTTGTGAAACATCGCAGTTTGAACAACATGTTCGTGCAGTCTGTAACTGGCCGTTAGGTAATACCGAATTATTAAAGCCGGTTGTGATGGTTAATATATTAGGCGAGCATCTCGAACCATTGTTAAGTGAAATCCCAATGCGTAAAGATTGGAAAATTCATTTATATGGGAAAGCAGAAGCTAAACATAAACGAAAAATGGGGCATGTTAATATTTTGCGAGACACTGTAGAAGAGGCTCTGCATGAAGTTGAGCAGAGTACCATTTGGAACTAACTAGTTGAAATGGAGGATGTAAGATGATTGAACGTTATACCCGTCCAGAAATGGGAGCAATTTGGACAGAAGAGAATAAATTTAATGCATGGTTAGAGGTTGAGCTTTTAGCATGTGAAGCTTGGTCAGAGCTTGGCGTTATTCCAAAAGAAGATGTAAAACTTCTTCGTGAAAAAGCAACGTTTAATATTGATCGCATTAATGAAATTGAATTAGATACACGTCATGACGTTGTTGCTTTTACACGTGCTGTATCTGAAACAGTAGGGGAAGAACGTAAATGGGTTCACTACGGCTTAACATCAACAGATGTCGTGGATACAGCTCTTTCTTACTTAATTCGACAAGCAAATGAAATTCTTTCGAAGGACTTGAATAACTTCGTTGAAATTTTGAAAAATAAAGCAAAAGAACATAAATATACAGTTATGATGGGACGTACACATGGTGTGCATGCTGAACCAACGACATTTGGTTTGAAGCTTGGACTATGGTATGAAGAAATGAAACGTAATGTTGAACGTTTTGAGGCAGCTAGAAAAAACATTGAGTTCGGGAAAATCTCTGGAGCTGTGGGTACATATGCCAATATTGATCCATTCGTTGAAAAACACGTATGTGAAAAATTAGGCTTACAGGCAGCACCAATCTCTACACAAACATTACAACGTGACCGTCATGCGCAATATATGAGCACATTAGCATTAATTGCAACATCTATTGAAAAATTTGCAACGGAAGTTCGTGGTTTACAAAAAAGTGAAACACGTGAAGTAGAAGAGTTCTTCGCAAAAGGACAAAAAGGTTCTTCCGCAATGCCGCATAAACGTAACCCAATTGGATCTGAAAACATGACAGGTATGGCTCGTGTCATTCGTGGTTACATGATAACAGCTTATGAAAACGTGTCTTTATGGCATGAACGTGATATCTCTCATTCATCAGCAGAGCGTGTAATTATTCCAGATGCTACCATTGCCTTGAACTATATGTTAAACCGCTTTGCTAATATTGTCAAAAATTTAACAGTTTACCCAGAAAATATGAAGCGTAACATGGATCGTACACTTGGCTTAATTTTCTCTCAACGTGTATTACTTGCGTTAATCGATAAAGGTCTTGTTCGTGAAGAAGCATACGATACTGTTCAACCAAAAGCAATGCAGGCTTGGGAATTACAAGTTCCATTCCGCAGCTTAGTTGAAAAAGACGATAAAATTACAAGCTTACTGACAAAAGAAGAATTAGATGATTGCTTTGATCCGTCTTATCACTTGAAAAATGTAGATGTAATTTTTGATCGTTTAGGCTTATAAAAAAGAGAAAAATATATACGAGCGTTTAATCCAACATCGATTAAACGCTTGTTATGATAAACATGCAAATGGAGTTATTTCTAATGTTTCAATATTGGAGGGCTAACAAATGGAAAAACGAGAATTGCTGTATGAAGGGAAAGCGAAACGACTATACGCAACAGATAATAATGAGGTAGTATGGGTTGAATTTAAAAATTCAGCGACAGCTTTTAACGGGGAAAAGAAATCAGAAATAGCTGGTAAGGGTGCATTAAATAATCAAATCACAAGTTTACTATTTAAAAAGCTAGAAGAAGAAAATATCCCTTCCCACTTTATTGAGAAGATTTCTGAAACAGAACAGCTTGTTAAGAAAGTGGACATTATTCCGCTTGAAGTGGTCATTCGTAATACAGCTGCAGGTAGTTTTTCGAAACGCCTTGGTATCGAAGAAGGCAAACCATTAAAGAAACCGCTAGTAGAGTTTTATTATAAAGATGATTCTCTTGGCGACCCTCTATTAATTGAAGACCATATTGAGGAATTAGAAATTGCTAGTCCTGATGAAGTGGCAATATTAAAAGAAAAGGCATTAGAAGTAAATTGTGTTCTTTCTGCATTTTTTAAAGAATTGGATGTAAAGTTAATTGATTTTAAATTAGAGTTTGGTAAGCAAGCAGATGGTTCTATTTTATTAGCAGACGAAATTTCACCAGATAATTGTCGTTTGTGGGATGCTAAAACAAATGAAAAGATGGATAAAGACGTATTCCGTCGTGATTTGGGCAGTCTAACAGATGCATATGAAAAAATCTTAGCTAAGCTGGAGGGCAAATAATATGTATAAGGTTAAAGTATTTATCACACTTAAAGAAAGCGTACTTGATCCTCAAGGAATGGCAGTAAAACATTCGCTTCATTCCCTGACTTATAATGAAGTAAGTGATGCACGTATCGGGAAATATATTGAATTAACAATTGATAAAACAGACCGTGATTTAGACCAACTTGTGAAAGAAATGTGCGAAAAACTATTAGCTAATATGGTAATTGAAAATTATCGCTACGAAGTTGAGGAGGTTATCGCCCAATGAAGTTTGCGGTGATTGTTTTTCCAGGATCGAATTGTGATATCGACATGTATCATGCCATTAAAGACGCACTTGGAGAAGAAGTAGAATATGTTTGGCATACTGCTGACAATCTTGAACAATATGATGGCATTCTTCTTCCTGGTGGCTTCTCTTATGGAGATGCCTTGCGCTGCGGAGCTATTGCTCGTTTTTCAAACGTTATGACAGAAGTGATTAAGGCAGCAGAAGCAGGTAAACCAGTACTTGGCGTATGTAACGGGTTCCAAATCTTAGTTGAAGCTGGCTTACTTCCAGGAGCTTTACACCGTAATAATGGTTTGAAATTTATTTGCCGTGATGTTCAGCTTAAAGTGGAAAATAACGGGACGATGTTTACAACAGGCTACGAAAAAGATGAAATCATTACGATTCCAATCGCTCACGGTGAAGGGAACTATTACTGTGATGAAGAAACACTTGCTGAATTACAGAACAAATAACCAAATTGTCTTCACGTATACGGGTGGAAATCCGAACGGAAGTCTTATCGATATTGCGGGTATTACTAATAAACAAGGAAATGTTCTTGGTATGATGCCGCATCCTGAACGTGCTGTTGAAGAGTTACTTGGTAACAAAGACGGCTTAAAGATTTTTCAATCCATTGTGAAAAACTGGAGGGAAACACATGTTACAGCTTGAACCAAATCCGGAGATGATTAAATCGGAACGAATCTATGCAGAGATGGGACTTTCCGATGAAGAATTTGCCATGGTTGAGAAAATCTTAGGCAGACTTCCAAATTACACAGAAACTGGTCTTTTCTCAGTTATGTGGTCAGAACATTGTTCATATAAAAATACAAAACCTGTTTTGAAGAAATTCCCAATAACTGGTGAAAAAGTTCTTCAAGGACCAGGTGAAGGTGCGGGAATCGTAGATATTGGCGATAACCAAGCTGTAGTATTCAAAATTGAAAGCCACAACCACCCATCAGCAATTGAACCTTACCAAGGGGCTGCTACAGGTGTCGGCGGTATCATTCGTGACGTTTTCTCTATGGGTGCTCGTCCAATAGCGATGTTAAACTCACTTCGTTTTGGTGAGCTTGATAATGATCGTACGAAATATTTATTCAAAGAAGTCGTAGCTGGTATTGCTGGTTATGGTAACTGTATCGGGATTCCTACAGTTGGTGGCGAGATTCAATTCGATCCATCTTATGCTGGAAATCCACTTGTTAATGCAATGTGCGTTGGCTTAATTAATCATGAAGACATTAAAAAAGGCCAAGCACATGGTGTTGGAAACACAGTGATGTATGTTGGGGCTAAAACAGGCCGTGATGGAATTCACGGAGCAACTTTTGCATCTGTTGAATTATCAGAGTCATCCGAAGAAAAACGTTCAGCCGTTCAAGTTGGGGATCCATTTATGGAAAAATTACTTCTTGAAGCATGTCTTGAATTGATTCAATCAGATGCATTAGTAGGTATTCAAGATATGGGTGCAGCAGGTTTAACAAGTTCATCTGCGGAAATGGCAAGTAAAGCAGGCTCTGGGATTACAATGAATCTGGATTTAATTCCACAACGTGAAACAGGTATGACAGCTTATGAAATGATGCTATCTGAATCACAAGAGCGTATGCTAATTGTCGTGAAAAAAGGCCGCGAACAAGAAATCGTGGATCTATTTACAAAATATGATCTTGATGCTGTAGCTGTTGGGGAAGTAACAGAAGATAAAAACCTAACTTTATTCCATAAAGGTGAAATGGTTGCTCAAGTTCCTGCAGATGCATTAGCGGAAGAAGCACCTGTTTATCATAAACCATCAAGTGAGCCAGCATATTTCAGTGAGTTCCAACAAATGACGGTTGAGGCACCTAAGGTTAAGGATTACAAAGAAACATTACTAGCATTATTACAACAGCCAACAATTGCAAGCAAAGAATGGGTATATGATCAATACGATTATATGGTTCGTACAAGCACGGTTGTTGCTCCTGGTTCTGATGCGGCTGTTGTACGTGTACGTGGTACAAATAAAGCTCTAGCGATGACAACAGATTGTAACTCGCGCTATATCTATTTAGATCCAGAAACAGGCGGAAAAATTGCAGTTGCAGAAGCAGCACGTAACATTATTTGTTCAGGTGCTGAACCACTTGCGATTACGGACTGTTTGAACTTCGGTAACCCAGAAAAACCAGAGATTTTCTGGCAATTAGAAAAAGCAGCTGATGGTATGAGCGATGCTTGTCGAGTGTTAAGCACACCGGTTATCGGCGGGAACGTCTCTCTATATAACGAAATCGATGGAGAAGCTATTTATCCAACTCCAGTAGTTGGTATGGTAGGTCTCATAAAAGATGTGAAACATATTACAACACAAACTTTCAAAAATGAAGGAGATTTCATCTATGTAGTAGGTGAAGCAAAACCTGAATTTGGTGGAAGTGAGCTTCAAAAATTATCAGAAGGTAAAATTTTCGGCCGTGCTCCTGAAATTGATTTAGATGTTGAAAAACAACGTCAACAACAAATTTTAGAAGCAATTCAAGCAGGAACTGTTAAATCTGCTCATGATTTATCTGAAGGTGGTTTAGCGGTAGCACTATCTGAGGCGGTATTCGAAGATTCATCAATCGGAGCAACTAGTATCTGTATCAGGAGATGCCGTTACTGAATTATTTAGTGAAACACAATCACGTTTTTTACTATCTGTAAGTCCAGATCAACAAGAAGCATTTGAAGCAATTGTAAAAGATGCAAAACGTATTGGGACAGTAACAAATGATGCGAAATTAACGATTCAATCAGGGGATGAACAAGCATTAGTAGAAGCTGACAAACAAGAATTACAATCTGCTTGGAAAGGAGCAATTCCATGCTTGCTGAAATAAAAGGCTTAAATGAAGAGTGTGGTGTTGTTGGAGTTTGGGGGCATTCAGATGCAGCTCAAATTGCGTATTATGGATTGCATAGTTTGCAACATCGTGGTCAAGAGGGAGCAGGAATCGTCACATCTGACGGTTCTGAGCTTTCAATTACCAAGGGTGAAGGGCTTGTAACAGAAATTTTCACAGCAGATAAAATGCAAGAATTAACTGGTTCAGGGAAAGCTGCCATTGGCCATGTTCGTTATGCAACAGCAGGCGGAGGCGGATATCAAAATGTTCAGCCGTTATTATTTAAATCGCATACAGGTGATTTAGCACTGGCTCATAACGGGAACTTAGTAAATGCCGATCAATTAAAAGCTCAATTAGAATCACAAGGAAGTATTTTTCACACGACTTCAGATACAGAAGTATTGGCGCATTTAATCAAACGTTCTAGCTTCTCTGACGTAAAAGAAGCGGTGAAAAATGGGTTGAGCTTAATAAAAGGTGCGTATGCGTTTGTTATCCTAACTCCAAATGAAATGATTTTAGCGATGGATCCACAACGGTCTTCGTCCACTTATCCCTTGGGAAAATTGGCGATGCATATATTGCTGCATCGGAAACAGTTGCTCTTGATATTGTGGGTGCTGAATTTGTCCGTGATATCAATCCAGGTGAGCTTGTTGTCATTAATAATGAAGGAATTACTTCTGAGTTCTTTGCTAAATCGAACCAACGCGCAATGTGCATGATGGAATATGTTTATTTTTCTCGTCCTGATAGTAATATTGATGGAATTAATGTTCATGCAGCTCGTAAAAGAATGGGGAAACAGTTAAGAAAAGAAGCACAAATTGAAGCGGATATTGTTACAGGTGTACCGGATTCAAGTATATCAGCAGCCATCGGATATGCAGAAGAGGCTGGAATTCCTTATGAAATGGGCTTGATTAAGAATCGATATGTAGGTCGTACATTTATCCAACCTACACAAGCTTTGCGTGAACAAGGTGTAAAAATGAAGCTTTCACCAGTTCGTGGAGTAGTAGAAGGAAAACGTGTCATTATGGTGGATGATTCAATTGTGCGTGGTACAACTAGTCGTCGTATTGTTAGAATGCTGAAGGATGCGGGAGCGAAAGAAGTACATGTGGTAATTAGTTCACCTCCTATTAAAAATCCTTGCTTCTACGGAATTGATACTTCGAGAAAAGAAGAGTTAATTGCTAACTCTAAAACAGTTGAAGAAATTCGTGAGCTTATTGAAGCTGATTCTTTAACGTTCTTAAGTGCTGAAGGAATGGTTAGAGGCTGTTGCTCGTCCTTTTGAAGGAGAAACAGGCGGATGTTGTCTTGCATGTTTCACTGGAAACTATCCGACAGAGATTTATGATTATGACCTTGAAACGACAGTCAAATAGTAATGAAAGTACATTTTTCTTAGGAGGATTCTGATGGCTAATGCATATAAGCAAGCCGGTGTCGATATTGAAGCTGGCTACGAAGCTGTTAATCGAATGAAAAAGCATGTAGCGCGTACAATGCGTCCGGAAGTAATGAGTGGTTTGGGCGGATTTGGCGGTATGTTTGATTTGTCAACTTTAGGGTTAAAAGAACCTGTTCTTGTATCTGGAACAGACGGAGTAGGTACAAAGCTAATGCTTGCTTTCATGATGGATCAACACGATACAATTGGAATTGATGCTGTAGCTATGTGTGTAAATGATGTTGTTGTTCAGGGAGCAGCACCTTTATATTTCCTTGACTACATTGCATGTGGTAAAGCTGATCCTGAACGTATTGAAATGATCGTAAAAGGGGTTGCCGAAGGCTGTGCACAAGCAGGCTGTGCTCTTATTGGTGGCGAAACAGCAGAAATGCCTGGTATGTATGATGTAGAAGAATATGATTTAGCAGGCTTTACAGTGGGTGCATGTGAGAAATCACGTTTAATCACTGGTGAAAACATCTCAGAAGGTGATGTTCTAATTGGTCTTGCTTCAAGTGGAATTCATAGTAATGGATACTCACTTGTTCGTAAAGTTCTATTAGAGGATGCAAAATTGGATCTTCAAGAGGTCGTGCCTGAGCTAGGTAAAAAACTGGGCGAAGAATTACTAACACCAACTAAGATTTACGTTAAATCTATTCTAGCTACTTTAGAAAAGCATGAACTAAAAGGTTTAGCCCATATTACAGGCGGCGGTTTTATTGAAAACATCCCACGTATGCTTCCAGGGTGTAGGTGTGGAAATTCAATTAGGCAGCTGGACGATTCCTCCTATATTTAAATTCCTTGAAGAAAAAGGTCAGCTTAAACAAGAAGAAATGTTTAATATTTTCAACATGGGAATCGGTATGGTTGCAGTTGTGAATAAAGAAGAGGCAGATCAAGTAATCGCTACTTTTGAACAAAATGGAGAAAAAGCATCTATTATTGGTCGTGTTGTTTCCGGAGAAGGAGTGTCTTTCATCTGATGAAAAAAATTGCAGTTTTTGCATCAGGAAGTGGAAGCAACTTTCAATCAATAGTGGATGCAATTAAAGCGGGAAAACTTGACGCGGAAATTTCCCTTGTTGTTTGTGATAAAGAAGGTGCCTTTGTACTAGAACGAGCTAAAAATGAGAAGATCGAAACATTTTGCTTTGCACCAAAAAGCTATCCAAGCAAAGAAGCATTTGAAACGGAAATTTTAGAAAAATTACAAGAACGTGATATTGAATTTATCGTTCTTGCAGGCTATATGCGATTGATTGGGCCAACATTATTACAGGCATATTCACATCGGATGGTTAATATCCATCCGTCGCTTTTGCCTGCTTTTCCAGGGAAAGATGCGATTGGACAAGCATTTCAAGCTAAAGTGAAAATTACTGGTGTGACGATTCACTTTGTTGATGAGGGAATGGACACGGGGCCAATCATTGCTCAAAGTGCTGTACCCGTATTAGATGATGATACGAGAGAAACACTACAAGTAAGAATTCAACAAACTGAACATGAATTATATCCAGCAGTTTTAGCAGAAATTTTTCAACAATAAAATGACTACGTAGGGGGGACTAAACAAGATGACTAAAAGAGCTTTAATTAGTGTATCGGATAAAACAGGAATTGTAGAATTTGCTAAAGGGTTGAAAGAACTTGGCTTCGACATTATTTCAACAGGTGGAACTAGTAAAACTCTTCAAGAAAATGGTGTTGAAGTAATCGGAATTAGTGAAGTAACTGGATTTCCAGAAATTCTAGACGGGCGTGTTAAAACTTTACATCCAAATGTTCATGGTGCGGTATTAGCGAAACAAGGCGACGCAGACCACATGGCTCAATTAAAAGAACATAATATCGAACCAATTCAATTAGTATGTGTAAATTTATATCCATTCCAATCGACAATTGCTAAACCAGATGTAACAGTAGAAGATGCGATTGAAAACATCGATATCGGTGGACCAACTATGCTTCGTTCTTCTGCAAAAAACCACGAGTATGTGACAGTGGTTGTAGATGCAGCTGACTATCCTACCATTTTAGCGGAATTAAAAGAAAATGGAGCGGTATCAAAAGGAACAAATCGTCGTTTAGCAGCAAAAGTTTTCCGTCATACTGCAGCATATGATGCGGTTATTTCAGAATATATGACAGAGCTTGCTGGTGAAGAAAACCCAGAATCATTAACGATGACATTTGATTTAAAACAATCATTACGTTATGGGGAAAATCCACATCAAAAAGCAGCGTTCTATAAAAAACCTCTAGGATCTGTTTTCTCAATTGCAGAAGCAAAACAACTTCATGGTAAAGAGCTTTCTTATAATAATATCAATGATGCTAATGCTGCATTACAAATCGTTCGTGAATTTGATGAGCCAGCAGCTGTAGCGATTAAACATATGAATCCATGTGGTGTAGGTGTTGGTCAAACGATTTTTGAAGCGTATGAAAAAGCGTACGAAGCGGATCCAACTTCTATTTTCGGTGGAATTGTTGCCTTAAACCGTGAAGTGGATCAAGCAACAGCAGAAAAACTTCACGAAATTTTCTTGGAAATTGTAATCGCACCAAGCTTCTCTGATGAAGCAATTGAAGTATTAACAAGCAAAAAGAATATTCGTTTATTAACAGTTGATTTTGAAGCAGTAACAAAAACTGAACGTCAAGCTTACATCTGTTGAAGGCGGTTTACTTGTTCAAGATCGTGACATGTATACATTAAAAGATGCTGATATCAAGGTTGTTACAAAACGCGAACCAACAGCTGAAGAGTGGAAAGCACTTGAATTAGGCTGGAAGATTGTAAAACATGTTAAATCAAATGCCATTGTTGTGACAAATGACCAAATGACGCTAGGTGTAGGTGCTGGTCAAATGAACCGTGTTGGTTCAGCGAAAATTGCTCTTGAGCAAGCTGGAGAAAAAGCAAAAGGAAGTGCTTTAGCTTCTGATGCGTTCTTCCCAATGGATGATACGGTTGAAGCTGCGGCTAAAGCAGGTGTAACAGCAATTATCCAAACTGGTGGATCTATTCGCGATGAAGACTCAATCAAAAAAGCGGATGAGTACGGAATTGCAATGGTTACTACAGGAATTCGTCACTTTAAACATTAATCCATGAAGAGGTGCGCTTAATGAATGTTTTAGTAATTGGTCGTGGCGGTCGCGAACACGCAATTGCCCGTAAGTTCTCTGAAAGCAAGCATGTTGATCAAGTATTTGTAGCACCAGGTAATCCTGGGATGACGGATGTTGCAGAACTTAGTAGCAATTGAAGAAACAAATCATGCAGAACTAGTGGCATTTGCGAAGGAAAAAGCAATCGAATTAACATTTGTTGGTCCAGAGGTTCCTTTATTAAATGGGTTAGTCGATGACTTTCAAGAAGCTGGTCTAGTTGCATATGGACCGAATAGTAAAGCAGCTGTTATTGAAGGTAGTAAATCTTTTGCGAAAGATTTAATGAAAAAATATGATATCCCAACTGCATTTTATGAAACATTTACGGATTATGAAAGCGCAAAAGCTTATATTGAAAAAATTGGCGCACCAATCGTTATTAAAGCAGATGGATTAGCAGCTGGTAAAGGCGTTGTCGTGGCGATGACCCTTCAAGAAGCACTAGATGCTATTCATGATATGCTGGTTGATGCCAAATTTGGAGAATCTAGTGCGAAAGTGGTCGTTGAGGAATTTTTAGATGGCGAAGAATTTTCTTTAATGGCATTTGTCAATGGTTCAAAAGTATATCCAATGGTGATTGCTCAAGATCATAAACGTGTATTTGACGGCGACAAAGGTCCGAATACAGGGGGAATGGGTGCCTATTCTCCAGTTCCTCAAATTTCTGATGAAGTCATTGCGAATGCCGTTGAAATGGTTCTGCAGCCAACAGTGAATGCCATGGTTTCAGAAGATCGTAGTTTTACCGGTATTTTATATGCAGGTCTTATTCATACAGCGAACGGTACAAAAGTTATCGAGTTTAATGCACGTTTTGGTGACCCAGAAACACAAGTCGTTCTACCACGTCTTAAAACAGATTTTGTAGAAGTGCTACAAGCTGTGTTGGCAGGAGAAGACTTACATATTCAATGGCATGATGAAGCCGTACTTGGAGTTGTTGTAGCAGCAGAAGGCTATCCTGGTGATGTGAAGAAGGGTGCTGTTATTACTGGATTGGATGCAATCAGTGAGGACGCCCATGTTTATCACGCAGGTACAGCTAAAAATGACGAAGGACAATTTATTTCCAATGGTGGTCGTGTATTACTGGTAGCTGCAAAAGGTAAAGACTTGCAATCAGCTCAAACACAAGTCTACCAAGAACTTGAACATATCTCCAAAGAGGGATTGTTCTATCGTAAGGATATCGGATATAGAGCGATTGGAGCTAAAGCATAAAAGAAAAAAAGCAAAATTGACTCATTTGGCTCATGTGGAAATTTGGAATATGTAAGACTCATGTTCTTTCCTTCTCAAAGTGGGCTAACGAGTCAATAGGGCTAAATATAAAGCTGAGGGTGTCTCTTGTTTGTGAGACACCCTCATTTTTGTTTATATTATGGAAGTTATGTTATTTTCAATGAGTACAGATGTCTAGCTCCAGGCGCCTTTCACTTTTCTTATGAAGGATTTATAATAACTTCTTCCTTTTCTTCCTCTTCTGTGTCAGGCTTATAGTTATTCATCAAGTCAACCACAGGGCAATAGCGAAGAATTCCCTCTCCTATTTTCATTCCAGCAAGCATAGAAATAATTAAATAAGAATCATTCCAAGGCTTTCTAGACATTTTAGCGATAGACCAGCTTAAAAAAGTAAAGCCGCATATTATTCTTAGTAGAGCATTTAAAATACTAATGTTAGGGCGAAAGTTCATTGTTATCATCCTTTCATAAATTTTTAACAGTAGAGGGGCTAAAGTTTACTGTGTTAAAAAAATAAATGTGTTACTATAAACTTATGTTTGATTCGATGGTGAAAAGTTTTTGTTCAAACCTTTATAAGGGGGAAATGTTCATGCTAGATCAGCGCTATAGATGGAAAAATAAGCAATTGCGCGAACATATAGAGGTGCTGGATGGCAGCCGAGCACCGCATATTTTATTAACAAATGCGACTTATTTAAATCAGGCTCTAAGAAAATGGATAACGGCAAATATTTGGATTTATGACGATCGAATTGTATATGTTGGAAGTAAATTACCCGACATTACAAATGATTGTGAAGTTGTAGATTGTACAGACCAAGTACTTGTACCTGGATATATTGAGCCACATTGTCATCCATTTCAATTATATAATCCCCATTCGTTAAGTAATTATGCATCGTCGTTTGGGACAACTACATTGATTAGTGATAATTTAACCCTTTTATTGCAATGCGACGAAAAGAAAGCGTTTACTTTATTGAAAGAATTTCGTCAATTACCCGCCTCTCTCTATTGGTGGATGCGTTTTGATGCACAAACTGAACTGAATGACGAAGAACGTTTTATTTCTCACGCTGCAGTAAAGTCATGGTTAGAGCATGATGCTGTTCTTCAAGGGGGGGAGTTAACGGGGTGGCCCCAGCTCTTAGCAGGAGACGATATGATGCTGCACTGGATTCAGGAAGCAAAGCGAATGAGAAAGAAAATTGAAGGTCATTTTCCTGGAGCATCTGAGGAAACACTTGCTAAAATGACGTTGTTTGGTGCGGATAGTGATCATGAAGCGATGACAGGAGAAGAAGTGATGAGGCGCTTACTGCAAGGATACTATGTATCGTTACGTCATTCATCCATTCGTCCAGATTTACTGAAATTACTACAAGAAATTCATGAATTAGATATTGATTGTTATGACGGGCTCTTCTTTACAACAGACGGTTCACCACCTTCTTTTTATGAGCATGGTTTTATTGATGTACTAATAAAAATGGCTATTGATAATGGAGTACCTATTATTGATGCTTATAATATGGCAACGGTAAATATTGCTCGTTATCATAATATTGAGCATTTACATGGCATGATAGCAACTGGTCGTGTAGCAAATATTAACTTTTTAACAGATAAAATGAATCCGGCTCCTGTTTCAGTTCTTGCAAAAGGAAAATGGGTGAAACGAGATGGCGTTGTGCTGGAAATGGATTCAGACTTTGATTGGAGTGAATTTGGTTTTACATCACTCGATTTAGACTGGGAGTTAAATGCTTTGGAGGATTTTGAGTTTTCCATGCCATTTGGGATTGAAATGACGAATAATGTCATTACAAAACCATATTCGATTATTAATGATGTTGGGGCTGACGAATTACCTTTTGATACAGATGAGTGCTTCTTTATGCTTCTTGATCGTAATGGGAAAGGGAGAATCAATACAATCCTAAAGGGGTTTGCTAATAAGCTGTGTGGGTTAGCCAGCTCTTATACAATGTCAGGAGATATTATTTTAATAGGTAAACGAAAACAAGATATGATGATAGCATTTAATCAGTTGAAGGAAATTGGTGGTGGCATTGTTATCTCAGAACAGGGACAAGTGATTGGAGAGCTGCCACTTCCTTTACAAGGCCTAATGTCTGATAAATGCCTTCCTGAATTAATTAAAGAGGAAAATGAGTTAAAGAAATTGTTGCAAGAAAGAGGCTATCCATTTGAGGATCCAATGTATACACTTCAATTTTATTCAGCGACTCACCTACCTTATATTCGGTTGACGCAAAGAGGAGTGTATGATGTGATGAACAAAACTATACTCTTTCCCACTATAATGCGTTAAAATATAAAAGAGAATAAAGCTGGGAGTGTGGGATGATGAAACATAACATCGTGCTTTTTCTATTAGTCATTGGGTTAGTTATCACTGGATGTTCAAGGGAAGAAGAACGGAAAGCACCGATATCTAATGATGCTGAAGTAAAAGAGGAAGTAGTGGAGGAACCGGAATTTGCAAGCACGTACCCGTTAACGGGAGTAGGCACAGATGAAAATACAGACCAACGTGCTATTGCAATAATGGTTAATAACCATCCAAAGGCTCGTCCACAGTCCGGACTCTCCAAGGCAGATATGGTCTATGAAGTACTTGCTGAAGGTGAAATTACACGATTCTTAGCTGTGTATCAAAGTGAAATGCCTGAACAAGTGGGACCTATTCGCAGTGCAAGAAGCTATTATGTAGAGCTTGCCAAGGGCTTCAATAGTATTTATATTGCTCATGGATACAGTCCAGAAGCGCAACAAATGTTATCATCTGGTTATGTTGATAACCTGAATGGCCAACAATATGATGGTACATTATTTCAGCGTTCTAATGAGCGTAACGCCCCACATAACTCCTATATTACTTTTAAAAATATTGAAAAAGGGGTAAATGAAAAAGGATATGATTTAACGGGGGCTCCCCAAGCATTTACTTTTTTAAATGAAGAAAAACTAAAAGGCTTACAAGGTGATTCGGTAGCGAAAGCTAGTATTGATTATGGTATAGCTGCTTTTGATGTTCAATTCCAATATAATGAACAAAGTGGAAAATATACGCGTTATTCAAATGGTGAACAAACGATTGATGCAGAAACGTCTCAGCCAATAGCCGTTGATAATGTCTTTATTATTGAAACGAAGCATCAAGTAGTGGATAATAAAGGACGCCGTGATATCGACTTGAAAAGTAGTGGAAAAGGCTATTTACTTCAAAAGGGAAAAGTAAATGAAGTAGACTGGGCAAATAAAGGCGGACGAATCGTTCCAGTCTTAAATGGAATAGAGGTCGGATTAGTCCCAGGGAAAACATGGATTAATATTATTCCTAATCAACCTGGATTGACGGAAAAAGTGACCTTGAATGCTACTGGAAAGTAAGGAGGAGTATCGTGCAAATTGATAAGCTAAGAGGAAAAGAAACGGATCAACTTTTTAAAGCTATTTTAGCGTTGCGTGATCTTGATGAGTGCTATCGATTCTTTGATGATTTATGTACGGTTAATGAGATTCAGTCATTGACTCAACGACTTGAAGTAGCTCGTATGCTCGAAGAAGGAAAGACTTATCATAAAATTGAGACAGAAACTGGAGCCAGTACAGCAACCATTTCCCGAGTAAAGCGTTGTTTAAATTATGGGAATGATGCCTATTCGATGGCACTCAGTCGTATTAAAGAAGAGAGCACTTCTGAATCTGAATAAGTGAAGGAACACTGTGATAAAAGCCGAGGAGATATTCTCGGTTTTTCTTTTATTATCAGGAATTATATGGTTTTGGATGAATACAGATGTTTAGCTCAAGAAGTCGGGCGTCTTTCGCTTTTCTTATAAAAAATCATAATGCTATAATGTTTAAATGAAGTATGAGAGGAGAGTTATAATGTACGATTTTCGAGTATGGAAGCATGTATTTAAACTCGATCCAAATAAAGAAATTTCAGATGATGCTTTGGAGAAAGTGTGTGAATCTGGTACAGATGCTATATTAATTGGCGGATCTGATGGAGTGACGTTAGACAATGTGCTTCAATTGATGGCCCGAGTTCGTCGTTATACATTGCCATGTGTGATGGAAATTTCATCGGTAGAAACGGTTACTCCGGGATTTGATTTATATTTCATTCCAAGTGTGCTAAATAGCTCCGACACAGATTGGATGATGGGGCTACATCAACAGGCAGTAAAAGAATACGGTTTATTAATGAATTGGGATGAAGTTTTTGTAGAAGGATACTGTGTTATGAATCCAGAGTGCAAAGCTGCTCAATTAACAAAGGCTAATACTAATCTTGACGTTGATGACGTTGCTGCATATGCGATGATGGCTGAAAAAATGTTTGGGCTGCCTATTTTTTATCTCGAATATAGCGGTAAGTATGGAGAGGTATCGGTTGTCCAAGCGGCAAAAGAAAATCTAGAAAACACCGCTCTATTTTATGGTGGTGGTATTACCTCGGGAGAGCAGGCAAAAGAAATGGCACAGTTTGCAGATGTTATTGTCGTGGGTAATATTATTTATGAAAATTTAGAAGAAGCACTAAAAACAGTTACGGCTGTAAAAGAAATTTTATAATGACCTGAGGTAGAAATGTAGTATAATAAAAGAGAACAAATGTTCTTTTAGGTGGGTGAAATATGCAATTTTTATCAGAGAAATTATTAACAGGATTAAATGAACAGCAACAAAAGGCTGTAAAGGCAACAGACGGTCCATTGCTTATTATGGCAGGAGCAGGAAGTGGAAAGACACGCGTACTGACACACCGTATTGCTTACTTAATGGTAGAAAAGCAAGTTGCACCGTGGAATATTTTAGCCATTACTTTTACAAATAAGGCCGCACGCGAAATGAAAGAGAGAATTCGCAGAATTTTAGGTGGAACGTCAGATGAGATTTGGATTTCGACGTTCCACTCTATGTGTGTGCGCATTTTACGTAGAGATATTGATCGAATGGGCTTTAGTCGAAACTTCTCAATATTAGATACGACCGATCAGCAAACGGTAATTAAGCAAATTCTGAAAGACCGTAATATGGATACGAAGAAATATGATTATCGTGCCATTTTGGGAAGCATTAGTTCAGCGAAAAATGAATTGGTCACTCCGGAGGAATACGTGAAAACAGCTGCGGATTATCATTCAAATGTCGTAGCGGATATTTATGCTGAATATCAAAAGCGACTTCGGAAAAACCAAGCCCTAGACTTTGATGATCTCATCATGAAAACTATTCAGCTATTTCAGCTAGTTCCAGAGGTACTTGAATACTATCAACGCAAATTTCAATATATTCATGTTGATGAGTATCAGGATAGTGCGACACGTTGCTAATTGAAAAGATTAGCCACTAGCAATTGCTAGGAGAACTAAGAATCTGAAGAGTCGAATGATAGGGTAACGACTTGAAAGGCTCGCCTAATCCTCCGAATAGCGTTCAATGGTGCAAAACATTGAGGGTTATAAGCTCGGTGAAGTCGGTTGAAGGTCATCCTAACGAGAAAGACGAGGAAAGCTCTCTGGAGGCAGAGGGTATGGCTGATAGACCGGGGTTCTACAAGATAATCTATGGTGAGAAATTAGATGTCACAACCATCTATTGACGAAATTCCGAATGTACGGCTCTAGAGGTATAGCTATTCGAAACGGATAGTCCTTCATGTAAGGGTTAGTGAGGTAAAGTAAAATTTGTCTTTATGAAATACCTTATGATGTTACAGGCATCATCCAGCTAACAGGGCTAGAGGAATCACCTACGGATTATGTATGTATAGATAGGATTCTTGGAACGTGGTAAGCCGATAACGTGGAGGGTTTGCACTCTATGAAGCGGTGATAGGGAAAGCATGTATTTCGAAAGAATACACGTATAACCTTCTTTATATCGGTGAAGGTAATGGCACAGTACCGATGAAACTGTGATAACAAACAGTGGAGGGATAGCCATTAGTCAGCTAATAGAAGACGACATTATTTAACACAGAAAATTATTCAGGTTCGAGTATGACTAAGAGAAATGAAAGCTGAAATTACAAACCACTAAGGTATGTAAATGAGGTGAGTAATTGACTGATACCAATGCGAAACCGAAGAAGTTAAAGTCACAAAAGCTGAGAAACAATGAGTATTACAACACGCAAGACATGTTTGACAAGTTATATCAGCTAAGTTCTGAAGGATATACCTTCACAAAACTTTATGAGTTGGTAATTCATCCTGCAAATATTAAACTTGCATTTCGCAACATCAAGAAAAACAAGGGAAGTAAAACATCAGGAGTGAACCAAAATACTATATTCAATATAGGACTCAGAAGCCCAGATAAACTTGTGCAATATGTTAAGAACCGCCTAGAGGATTTTAAACCTCATAAGGTAAAACGTAAGGAAATCCCAAAACCCAATGGTGGAACAAGACCATTAGGAATTCCAACTATCGAAGATAGACTGATTCAACAATGTCTAAAGCAGATACTTGAACCAATATGCGAAGCTAAGTTTCACAAACATAGTTACGGATTTCGACCACATCGAAGCCAAATCAACGCATTTTCAAGGGCTGTGTCCTTAGCTAATAAAAACAAGCTACATTATGTAGTCGATGTTGATATTAAGGGATTCTTCGATAATGTTGACCATGGAAAACTACTGAAACAACTATGGACAATAGGAATTAGGGACAAAAGAATACTTTCGATTATAAGCAAATTACTCAAAGCCGAAATCAAAGGTATTGGAAAGCCAACCAAGGGAACTCCACAAGGTGGAATCATCTCCCCGCTACTATCTAATGTAGTTTTAAATGAATTCGACTGGTGGATAAGTAATCAGTGGGAAACGTTCCAAACTAGGAAAAATTATAGTAGAGAACGGGTAATAAGCGGGAAACTGCGAGTTGACGAAACATTGAAATATAGAACCCTTAAACGGTCTTCCGACCTTAAGGAAATGTTTATCGTAAGATATGCAGATGACTTTAAAATTTTTTGTCGAGACCACAAAACTGCTTTTATAATATTTGAATCATGTAAAAAGTGGTTAAGAGAGAGATTAGGCTTAGAGATAAATAATGAAAAATCGAAAGTAGTTAACTTACGCAAGAATTACTCTGAATTTCTTGGATTTAAATTCAAAGTAATTCAAAAAGGTAATAAGCGTGTTGTAAAATCGCATATGTCAGATAAAGCAAAGCGTAATGTAGTTGAGAAAATCAAGACAAAAGCAGAGTTTATTCGAAGGCTTCAAAAGAAAGCAGAAGTCACAAAATTTAATTCTACGGTGCTTGGGATGCACAACTACTATCGACATGCGACTCATACCAAACCGAGCACAATATTTGCTTGTAAAATTACTAGCTTCTCGTTTTCGTAATCTATGTGTCGTCGGAGATTCTGATCAATCCATCTACCGCTGGCGGGGCGCAGATATTGCGAATATCTTATCTTTTGAAAAGGACTATCCAAATGCGACGATGATTTTCCTTGAGCAAAACTATCGTTCAACGAAAAGGATTTTAGCGGCGGCGAATAAGGTTATTGAAAATAATCAAAATCGTAAGCCTAAGAATCTTTGGACAGAAAATATGGAAGGAAATAAAATTTTCTATTATCGGGCTGATAGCGAGCAAGGAGAAGCACAATTCGTTGCGGGCAAAATAAATGAGGTAACGAGAAATGGCAAAAAATTATCGGATATCGCCATTTTATATAGAACAAATGCGCAGTCACGGGTGATGGAGGAGGTTTTATTAAAATCTAACCTCAACTATACGATTGTTGGCGGCACAAAGTTCTATGATCGTAAGGAAATTAAAGATTTACTAGCGTATTTACGTCTAATTGCAAATCCGGATGATGATATCAGTTTACGCCGTGTGATTAATGTACCAAAGCGAGGAATAGGGGCTACTTCAATGGATAAGGTGGCTGATTATGCGAGGAACTATGATTTATCGATCTACCAGGCACTAGAGTCCGTTGAGATAATAGGGATTAGTGCGAAGGCTACGAAAGCGGCACGAGAATTCGCCACTTTAATTCAGAATTATACGAATCAACAAGAATATTTGTCCGTAACGGAGCTTGTTGAAGAAGTCATTGATAAAACAGGCTATCGTGAAATGCTTCAAGCTGAAAAAACGATTGAAGCACAAAGCCGTTTAGAAAATATTGATGAGTTTTTATCTGTAACAAAAGCGTTTGAAGCAAATAACGATGATAAATCACTCGTTGGCTTTTTAACTGATTTGGCACTAGTAGCGGATATTGATCAACTTGATGAGAAAAAGGAAGAAATACAAGAGGCAGCGACACTTATGACACTCCATTCTGCGAAAGGACTCGAATTCCCAGTTGTCTTTTTACTTGGCTTAGAAGAAGGAGTCTTTCCGCATAGTCGTTCCCTCATGGACGATGAAGAAATGGAAGAAGAGAGAAGGTTAATGTATGTTGGGGTCACGCGTGCAGAACAAGAATTATATTTAACAAATGCACAAATGCGGACGTTGTTTGGACGAACAAATATGAATCCTGTTTCTCGATTCATTAGTGAAATTCCAGCGGAGTTATTGGAAGATTTAAAACCAGCACCAAAGGGTAGATCATCAATGGGTGCTACTGGAAGACCTACACCAGTTGCTACAAGAAAAACAACTGCTTCATTTGGTCGTCCTGTGTCTGCTCCGATTGCGACGGGTGGCGATGAATTTGGCTGGGCAGTTGGTGATAAAGCCTCACATAAAAAATGGGGAGTCGGTACAGTGGTCAGTGTAAAAGGTGAGGGAGAAGGCAAAGAACTTGATATTGCATTCCCAAGTCCAACGGGTATTAAACGTTTACTTGCCAAATTTGCCCCAATCGAAAAAGTCTAATAGGAAAGGATTGAATCTATGGATTTACTTGTAGAAAAACGAGTACGAGAATTACAAACCTTATTAAGCCAATACAACTATGAGTATCATGTTCTTGATAAGCCGTCTGTTCCTGATTCCGAATATGATCGTCTGTTACGAGAATTAATTGATTATGAGGATAAGTTTCCAGAGCTACGTACACCAGATTCACCAACGCAGCGTGTCGGCGGCGAAGTGTTAAGCATGTTTGAAAAAGTGGAGCATACTTCGCCTATGCTCAGTCTAGGTAATGCATTTAATGAAGCAGATTTACGAGACTTCGATCGAAAAGTAAGACAGGCAGTTGGGGATGATTTTTCCTATGTATGTGAGCTGAAAATTGATGGATTAGCAGTGACACTTCAGTATGAAAATGGCTATTTCATCAAAGGGGCAACGCGTGGGGATGGAACCATTGGTGAGGACATTACGGCCAATTTGAAAACAATAAAATCCATCCCGCTTAAAATAAAAGAACCGCTTACAATAGAAGTGCGCGGTGAAGCCTATATGCCAAAAAAATCGTTTGAAGCATTGAATATTTTAAAGGAAGAGAATGGGGAAGAGCCATTTGCTAATCCGCGAAATGCGGCAGCAGGTTCATTACGACAGTTGGATTCGAAAATTGCTGCAAAGCGTAATCTAGCTATTTTTCTTTATGCGATTGCTGACATTGGAGAAACGGGGGTTAGGTCACATAGTGAGGGTTTAGACTTTTTGGACGGACTTGGGTTCAAAACGAATGATGAACGAAAACGGTGTGCAACGATTGAGGATGTTATTGCTTTCATCGAAGGGTGGACGGAAAAGCGCCCTCATCTACCATACGAAATTGATGGAATCGTCATTAAGGTCGATTCGTTGGAACAGCAAGAGCAATTAGGCTATACTGCTAAAAGCCCGCGCTGGGCCATCGCGTATAAATTTCCGGCGGAGGAAGTTGTTACGATTCTTCGTGATATTGAATTATCCATTGGTCGAACGGGAGTATTGACACCAACGGCTATTTTAGATCCTGTCCGTGTAGCGGGGACAACGGTACAGCGTGCTTCGCTTCATAATGAAGATTTTATTCGTGAAAAGAATATTCGAATTGGTGACAGTGTGGTTGTAAAAAAAGCAGGAGATATTATTCCTGAAGTTGTGAATGTTTTAGTTGACCGCCGAACAGGAAACGAAGTAGAATTTCAGATGCCGAATGAGTGTCCTGAATGTGAAAGCGAGTTAGTTCGACTTGAAGGGGAAGTCGCTTTACGATGCATAAATCCCAAATGTCCAGCCCAAATTCGTGAAGGCCTTATTCATTTTGTTTCACGAACTGCTATGAATATTGATGGTTTGGGAGAAAAAGTAATCAGCCAATTATTTAAGGAGCAGTTGATTCATGACGTTGCGGATATATATAAACTTACTTATGAACAGTTGATTGGCTTAGAGCGAATGGGTGAAAAATCCGTCAATAATTTACTTCACGCTATTGAAGTGTCCAAAAGTAATTCACTTGAAAAATTACTTTTTGGTCTTGGGATTCGTCATGTTGGTGCAAAAGCTGCGAAAACACTTGCTCAACAATTTGAGACTATGGATGCATTGAAGAATACTACTCGTGAGGAATTAACGGCAATCAATGAAATTGGTGAAAAAATGGCGGATTCCATCGTGACCTATTTTGAATTAGAAGAAGTGGAGGCCCTTATACAAGAATTAGAAACAGTAGGTGTTAACTTAACGTACAAAGGTGCGAAACCGTTTCTAGAGACAACTGACTCTATCTTTGCTGGGAAAACAATTGTGTTAACAGGGAAATTAGTACAATTGACACGTAATGAGGCAAAAGAAAAATTAGAAGCACTTGGCGCAAATGTCGCTGGTAGTGTAAGTAAAAAAACAGATATCGTGATTGCTGGAGAAGATGCGGGTTCTAAGCTTGCTAAAGCAGAAAGCCTAGGAATTACCGTATGGGATGAGGAAAAACTGATTGAAGAACTAACTAAATAAGAGGTGTAAGTGATGAAGAAGCAATCCATTCTTGGAATGGTTCTTGTTTTACTTCTTGCAGGGTGTGCCCCAAGTTTTGATGAAGAACAAGAGGTTGTTCAAGACTCGAAAGACAAAGAGGAGACAGCAATTATCCCGAAATACAAAATTTCAGATGAGTATTATCAAACGATTTTACCATTTGAACCATCAAAGGCCCGCGGGCTTGCCGTTTCTAACTTGAATACAAGATATGACATAGAAGAGTTTGAAAATGGCTTAATGAGAATTGCCCAAACTCAATTTGATCCAAACGATTATTTATTTCAAGAAGGTCAAATGCTAGATAGTAAAACTATTTCTAGCTGGTTAAATCGAAAATATACGGATGCTCAATTAAAGGAAAAAGAGTTGAAGGCATCTGAAAATGTAGGATTAAACCCAATCGATCCAGGAAAAGGGGATATTGCGGAACGTAATGAAGAAAATCCTATTTATTTAGCGCATATTTTAGAGCATAACTATTTAGTGAAAGAAAACAATAATAAGATTAGTTTAGGTGGCGTTGTCATTGGTTTAGCGCTTAATTCTGTTCATTATTATCAAAAAGAAGCATATGGTGCCACGTATGAAACGAAAATTGATAGTAAAAAGGTAGAAGCAGAAGGAAAGAAAATCGCTCAAGAGGTATTAAAACGATTACGTCAAATGGACGGAATGAAGGATATTCCAATTACAATTGCTCTCTTTGAACAAAAAGAACAATCATCTGTTGTACCAGGTAACTTCATTTCCTTTGCAAATATAGGGAAAAATTCTAGTGGAATTAGCAAATGGCAAGATTTAAATGAAGAATTTTATTTGTTCCCTTCTACAGCTGCAGAAGAGAAATATCGAGATGATGTAAATACATTTACGAATTTTAAAGAAGATGTGGAACAGTATTTTCCTAATTTCAATGGGGTTATTGGACGAGCTTTTTATATGGATGATCAATTACAAAGTTTAAATATTGATATTCCTATTCAATTTTATGGGAATTCTGAAGCGCTTGGATTTACTCAATATGTAGCGGGATTAATCATGGAACGTTTCCCAAACTACATTGCGATACAAGTATCGATTACTTCAGTAAATGGACCAGAAGCATTGATTGTGCGTGAAGCTAATCAAGATGAACCAACCGTTCATATATATGAGTAGATAAGTGGTGAAGTAGATTTTGTTTTATCCTCTTTCAGAACGTAAGTAAATAGAAAAGCGGCATCTTCCGCTTTTCTATTGTTTAGTGCAAGGTGCCCAGCGCCTTCCGCCTTTCTTGTTTCGTCAGGATTCGTGTATTTCCCGGAAAATATTTGCTTATATTTTATGTTTCGACAGCATTTCGAATATTGCTTTACTCTGTTATAGTTTGATATGATTGAAAAGATGATTTTTTTGGTAGTATTACGAAAAAGGATAAAAATCCCCAAAATATTTTGATAGCTAACGCGAGTGTACTAGCTCAGACAGAAATAGGCGATTAAAAGATTTTTTAGATTCATTCCTAATTTGTTACACGGGCTAGTTAAGCCCCTTGCGCTTTAATTTTAGTGGAGGTGAAGAGAATGTCACGTATTTCTATGGAACAAGTTAAACATGTTGCTCATTTAGCTCGATTAGCCATTACGGAGGAAGAAGCAGAGCAATTTCAACATCAGCTAGATCAAATGATTTCGTTTGCTGAGCAATTAAATGAGTTAGATACAGATGAAGTAGTTGCGACTTCTCACGTATTGGATATGAAAAATGTAATGCGTGAAGATGCTGCAAAACCAGGTTTACCAATTGAAGAGGTAGTGAAGAATGCCCCGGATAGTGAAGACGGGTATATTCGAGTGCCAGCTATCATTGACTAAGGAGGGAACATGATGTCGTTGTTCGAACAAAAGGTTTCAGAACTTCATCAACGTTTACATAATAAAGAAATTAGTGTTACGGACCTTGTTAATGAATCGTATGAGCGAATCGGACAGGTAGAAGACAAAGTAAAGGCATTTTTAACATTAGATGAGGAAAATGCTCGTACACAAGCAAAACAATTAGATGAAAAATTAGCAAATGGTGAAGATACAGGGGTATTATTCGGATTGCCAATTGGCGTGAAAGATAATATTGTTACGAAAAACTTACGAACTACTTGTGCAAGTAAAATTTTAGAGAACTTTGATCCAATTTATGATGCAACAGTTGTTCAAAAGCTTCAACAAGCAGGTACAGTTACAATTGGAAAATTAAATATGGATGAGTTTGCAATGGGTTCCTCTAATGAAAACTCTGCATTTAAAGCTGTGCAAAATCCATGGAATACAGACTATGTACCAGGTGGGTCTTCAGGTGGTTCTGCTGCATCTGTTGCTGCAGGTGAAGTATTGTTTTCGTTAGGCTCTGACACAGGTGGATCAATTCGTCAGCCGGCTGCTTATTGCGGTGTTGTTGGAATGAAGCCTACTTATGGACGTGTATCTCGTTTTGGTCTAGTTGCTTTTGCATCATCTCTTGATCAAATTGGTCCTATTACAAGAACGGTAGAAGATAATGCTTACTTGTTAGAGACCATTTCAGGTTTAGACCCAATGGATTCTACATCAGCAAACGTAGAGGTTCCGAACTTTGTGAACTCGTTAACAGGCGATGTAAAAGGCTTGAAAATCGCGGTTCCAAAGGAATACCTTGGAGAAGGTGTTGGAGAAGAAGCGCGTAATTCCGTGCTTGAAGCGTTAAAAGTACTAGAAGGTCTAGGAGCAGAGTGGGAAGAAGTATCTTTACCACATTCTAAATATGCCCTAGCTGCTTATTATTTATTATCTTCATCAGAAGCATCAGCAAACCTAGCTCGTTTTGATGGGGTTCGTTATGGCTATCGTTCAGATAACGCAGATACCTTAATAGAAATGTATAAAAATACACGTGCGGAAGGCTTTGGTGCTGAAGTGAAACGCCGTATTATGCTTGGTACATTCTCTTTAAGTTCAGGTTACTATGATGCGTATTATAAAAAAGCACAAAAAGTACGTACGTTAATTAAAAAGGATTTCGAAGATGTGTTCCAAAAATACGATGTGATCGTTGGACCTACAACACCAACCCCAGCGTTCAAAATTGGTGAAAAGCTAGACGATCCGTTAACGATGTATGCGAATGATATTTTAACGATTCCTGTTAACTTAGCAGGTGTTCCAGGAATTTCTGTGCCATGTGGCTTCTCAAAAGAAGGACTACCACTTGGTTTACAAATAATCGGAAAGCATTTCGATGAAAGCACGATTTATCGTGCAGCTCACGCATTTGAGCAAGCAACAGATTTTCATAAACAATTTCCTAAGTTGTAAGGGGTGAAAAAGATGGAATTTGAAACGGTTATTGGTCTTGAAGTACACGTAGAATTAAAAACAGATTCAAAAATTTTCTCAAGCAGTCCAAACCACTTTGGTGCCGCTCCAAATAGTAATACGAGCGTTATCGATCTTGGCTATCCGGGTGTGCTACCAGTGGTCAATAAAAAAGCGGTGGATTATGCAATGAAAGCAGCAATGGCATTAAACTGTCAAATTGCACCGATTACGAAATTTGATCGTAAAAACTATTTTTATCCGGATAATCCGAAGGCCTATCAAATTTCTCAATTTGACCAACCGATTGGTGAACATGGTTGGATTGACATTGAAGTAGATGGCAAAACAAAACGAATTGGTATTACTCGTATTCATATGGAAGAAGATGCAGGTAAACTAACCCATACGGGCGATGGTTTTTCCCTTTGTGATTACAACCGCCAAGGTACTCCACTTGTTGAAATCGTATCTGAACCAGACATCACCTCTCCTGAAGAGGCGTATGCGTATTTGGAGAAATTAAAATCAATTATCCAATACACAGGCGTTTCCGATTGTAAAATGGAAGAAGGGTCACTTCGCTGTGATGCCAATATTTCTTTGCGTCCTGTAGGTCAAAAAGAATTCGGTACAAAAACAGAATTGAAAAACTTGAACTCTTTCAACTTTGTGCGTAAAGGTTTAGAATATGAAGAAATTCGTCAAGCAGAAGTATTACGTGAAGGTGGCGTCATTGAGCAAGAAACACGTCGTTTCGATGAAGCAACAGGCAAAACGCTTCTTATGCGTGTAAAAGAAGGCTCAGATGATTATCGTTACTTCCCAGAGCCAGATATGCTAACAATTCATATCGATGAAGAGTGGAAGGCACGTATTGCATTAGAAATTCCTGAGCTTCCAGATGCTCGTCAAAAACGCTATGTGGAGGAATTAGGCTTACCAGCTTATGATGCAGCGGTGTTAACAGTGACGAAGGAAACAGCTGATTTCTTTGAAGCAGCTGTTGCAGTAGGAGCAGAAGCTAAACAAGCTTCAAACTGGATTATGGGTGAGCTTTCTGCTTACTTAAAAGCAGAAGGGAAGGAACTACATGATGTAGCCTTAACAGCTGAAGGTCTTGCTGGGATGATTAAGCTAATTGAAAACGGCACAATTTCTTCTAAAATTGCAAAAACTGTATTCAAAGAACTTGTTGAAAACGGTGGAGATCCTGAAACGATTGTGAAAGAGAAAGGTCTCGTTCAAATTTCGGACGAAGGAGCGCTTCTTAAAGCAGTTGAAGAAGCGATTAATAATAATCCTCAATCTGTTGAAGACTTTAAAGCAGGAAAACAAAAGGCAGTTGGCTTCTTAGTTGGTCAAATCATGAAAGCAACAAAAGGACAAGCCAATCCACAAATGGTTAATAAACTACTAGTGGAAGAATTAAATAAACGCTAATGAAAAAGTCGCATCGCTTTTGAAAGTGATGCGGCTTTTTAGTACACGGCTTGTTAACGAAGCAGTTCATTGCGGCTTATTTTAGGTGAGGCACAGATAAAGTGAAATTTCCATCTGGGAGAGGGCTTTCATCCCCTACGGATGGTTAGTTAAACCGGGATTGATTGAGCCCAAAATAATTTAATCAAACGTTTGATTAAATTTGAAGAGAGGCATGGGAGCTGGATGTCTAACTCAAGAAGACCAGTGATTAATGGGACTGTCAATTCTCCTTACGCTTTTCCAATTGATAGTGATGTAAACTAGAATTTATTGGTGAACTGCTATATAATTTTCTTTTGAAGTTAACATACTAGTAAATAGGTTTATAGGCATGTTTTAAAAAATACGAAGTGTTGCCTGCTAATGGGGAACGTGATCTTACGATGTGGAATATATATCTTTGAAGGATGAGGGAATATGAAAAGAGCTAGATTAATTTACAATCCGACATCAGGAAGGGAAGCTATGAAAAAGGGCCTTCCAGACGTTCTGGCTAAACTTGAGGCAGCTGGATATGAGACGTCCTGTCATATGACAACAGGGGCTGGCGATGCTACATATGCGGCTCAGGCAGCCATTGAGCGTGGATATGATGTCGTTATTGCGGCTGGAGGAGACGGAACGATTTATGAGGTCGTTAATGGTCTTGCTGGAGCGGAAAAACGTCCAAAACTTGGGATTATTCCATCGGGTACGACGAATGACTTTGCTCGTGCACTGCATTTACCGAAATCGATTGAAGGAGCCGCTGAGATTATTGCAAATGGCCACACGATGCCAATGGATGTCGGAAAAATGAATGACACATACTTTATTAATATCGCTGGTGGAGGCAGTCTAACCGAGTTAACTTATGATGTACCAAGCAAATTAAAAACGATGCTCGGTCAACTCGCTTATTATATACGGGGAATTGAAATGTTGCCCTCTTTTAAACCAATTGAGGCTAGGATTGAATATGATGGAAAGCTTTTTGAAGGAGAAATTATGCTCTTTCTAGTTGCCAATACGAATTCAGTTGGGGGCTTTGAAAAGCTTGCACCAGATGCATCGCTAAATGACGGCATGTTTACGCTGCTCATTTTGAAAAAAGCCAACCTCGCTGATTTAATTCGAGTTGTTACACTTGCGATACGTGGTGAACATACTCATGATAAAAATATCCTGTATGCGAAGGCAAATCGAATTAAAGTATCAACGGAAAAAGACATGATGTTGAATTTAGATGGTGAATTTGGTGGGGTGACTCCAGCCGAATTTGTGAATCAATACCGTCATTTTGATGTGTTCATTCCTGAGGGACTATTAGCGGATGATCCGGCAAACCAATAGAAGGAGCTTCATGATGTATATTAGAAGGGCAACACAAGATGATGCACAGACTGCGGCACGATTAATACGTATGGCGATTGGGGATATTGCTGAAGCTTTGACTGGTGAAGAAAAGGAAGATCGAATTCTTCAAGTTCTTGCTCATTTTTTTCAACAAGAAAACAATCGATTGAGTTATGAAAACTGTTTTGTTTGTGATGTAGATGGGAAAGTTGCAGGACTGATTCTAGCGTATTTTGGAGGAGATGCAGCAGCATTAGATGAACCCTTGGCTGCTCGTTTAAGAATCATGAAAAATGATCCAAGTCTGGTGATTGAAAAGGAAGCAGATGTAGAAGATTTATATATTGATACGTTGTGTGTAGATCCAGCATTTCGTGGACAAGCTATAGGAACCGCACTTATTCAGTTTGCTGAACAGTATACGAAGGAAAATGGATATGAGCGTATAGCATTGGTTGTGGAGCAAAACAACATTAAAGCTCAATCGCTTTATACAAGGCTTGGGTACATACAAGTGAAAGAAATTACGATTCATCATCATCACTATGAATATCGTGTGAAAAGAGTGCATTAAAAAATACGGTTTAGGAGCCGTATTTTTTAATGTAGTAGAGTTTATATGATTGTTGACGAATATAGATAGTGCTAGGCTTTCAGCGAATAATGCCGATGGAAGTTTTACATTTGCTGGCTATTATTATGTCCATTTAATGCGGACCAATCTTCATAAGTACCACTACCATTGCAGCCAGCACAATCATGAATATCGGAAAAGTGATACTCTGTTGGTACAAAGGACGTATAGCCTCGTCCGTAACAATCAGGACAAAGTCCTTTCTCCTCCATTTTGACACGATGTTTTTCAATTCGATTTGCATTCCAAGCGGAAATGCCACTAAATAATCCCATTATTAACACCTCTTTTTACCTTATTTTTCATAAAAAAGGGGCTTTTTATACACTTTTTCTCTTGAAAGAGAAAAATTCTACAGTTTTCGATGTGGCTAGTGCCTAGACCTAGACATTGACGTTTTGTGCTTTTCTTACTATATTTTTATGAAAAAACAAATCATTTGGTGATTTATTTTGTGAATAGTAGTAGATATGGTAAAATACTGCTAGCTTGTAATAGAAAAGAGAAGATAACATGAAAAAACAAATTCCAGTAAAGAAAAATGATTACATAGAAGTGGTGTTTGAAGATTTAACACATGATGGTGCCGGAGTAGCTAAAGTTGACGGGTATCCTATTTTTGTTGCGAATGCTCTGCCTGGTGAAAAGGCAAATGTTAAAGTCACAAAAACAAATAACGGCTACGGGTTTGGCCGTTTAATGGAAATCCTTGAAAAAAGCCCAGAGCGTGTAGAAATCCTGATGGAGGATCGCGATAAATATGGCGGCTGCCAAATTCAGCATCTCAGCTATGAAGGTCAATTGAAGTTCAAAGAAAAACAAGTGCGTGAAGTAATGGCTCGTATCGGTAAGCTTCAAGATGTAACGATTCACCCTATTATCGGCATGGATGAACCATTGCATTATCGTAATAAAGCGCAAGTACCTGTTGGGGAAAAGGACGGGAAGCTAATCGCTGGTTTTTTCAAGCCGCGCAGCCACGATATCGTTGAGACGAGAGAGAGCATTATTCAACATGTTAAGATTAATGAAGCGGTACAAGTGGTAAAGGATATTTTTAGTGAGCTAGGCATCCCTGCTTATAATGAAAAAACGCATAAAGGTGTGCTGCGCCACATTATGGCTCGTTATGGCAAGCAAACCGACGAACTAATGGTAGTCCTTGTGACAAGAACGAGCAGCATTCCTTTTGTTGAAAAAGTCACGAAAGAAATAGTGGCACGTTTACCACATGTGAAGTCTATTGTTCAAAACATAAACTCGAAGAAAACAAATGTCATTTTGGGAGACGAAGCACATGTTCTTTGGGGGAGTGAGGTCATATACGATTTCATTGGCAATGTAAAATTTGCGATTTCCGCTAAATCCTTTTATCAAGTTAATCCTGAACAAACGAAGGTGTTATATGAAAAAGCGCTAGAATACGCGGAATTAACAGGTGAAGAAACGGTTATTGATGCCTATTGCGGCATTGGTACAATCTCTTTATTCTTAGCGCAAAAAGCTAAAAAGGTATTCGGTGTCGAAATTGTTCCAGAAGCCATTGAAGATGCCCGCCGAAATGCAGAACTTAATGATATAACTAATGTAGAATTTGCTGTTGGTCCAGCAGAAACGGTGATTACCGATTGGTATAAAGAGGGAAATACTGCAGATGTATTGGTTGTCGACCCGCCACGCAAAGGCTGTGACGAAACGCTATTACATACCATTATTGAAATGAAACCAAAGAAGGTTGTGTATGTTTCATGCAATCCAGGTACTCTAGCAAGAGACCTGCGAATTTTAGAAGATGGTGGATATAAAACAGTGGAAGTACAGCCTGTGGATATGTTTCCGATGACGACGCATGTGGAGTGCGTATCAAAGCTTGTTCTGAAATAAGAAGAAATAAGTATTCGGCCCAGTTGGAAAACTGGGCTTTTTGTGTGCAAACTTTTTAGGGATTTCTTTGAGGATTTGCATGACGAAATTCGTCATAATTCGGGTTGTAACATCTGAAAATGGGGAGTATTTCTTGGATAAACCCCAATCGCTTTAGAACATTAGCATAATTATTACAAAAATTGTAAAAAGTATACTTAAATCATATCAAGGAGTTCAGTTATGAAATATATGTGGATTAGGAAAAAGGGAGGGGATTTTCCAAATATACAATTAAATGAAGCGTTGAATTCATTTCCGGAAATTCCTCTAAATCCAATATTAAATAAAAATATAGACATACTAAAATCTGCATATAAAGATTGCTCAGATGTGGTATTTCGCGAATTTAGTATTGGCAGCGAGATTAATGCTGTTCTTCTTTACATAGATGGTCTGTCAAATACAGAAGAGGTCGACCAGCATGTACTTATGCCGCTTATCCAGCTGAAAAGCCCAGAACACGGTCCTATATTTGAGAGAGCGAAACAGGCAATATCGGTTTCTGATATCAAGGAAATCTACACGATACCTGATATTTTCAAACAAATTTCCATTGGCAACTCAATCATTTTAATTGAAGAACAAACAAAGGGAATTTCAATCGGTCTGCCGAAGTGGGAAAAACGCAGTATTATGGAACCTGACGCGGAACCCGTCATTCGCGGTCCCAGGGAAGGTTTTATTGAAACATTACGAGTTAATACCTCCCTTTTACGTAGGAAAATTCGTCATCCATTATTAAAAATGAAACAAATGGATATTGGCGGCTACACTGAAACACAAGTCATCGTGGCGTATATCGAAGGCTTCGCCGATAGCACTTTAGTTGATGAGGTTACCAATAGACTAAAGCGAATCAAGATTGATGGTATTTTAGAAAGCGGATATATTGAGGAAATGATTCAAGATTCCCCATTTTCTCCTTTCCCGCAGCTTTTAAACACGGAGCGTCCGGATGTCGCCGCAGCCTGTCTATTGGAAGGGCGTGTAATTATTTTGGTTGACGGCACCCCTATTACCCTTATTGCCCCCTGTACGTTTGCAAGTTTATTGCAGGCACCTGAAGATTACTATAATCATTTTTACATCAGCACCTTAATCCGTTGGCTGCGCTATGTCTTCTTTTTTATCGCTTTGCTTGCACCATCAGCGTATGTGGCAATCTTAACATTTCATCAAGAAATGCTTCCAACCTCGCTGCTTTTAACTATTGCTCAAAGCCGTGAACAAATCCCCTTTCCAGCTTTGGTTGAGGCGTTTATCATGGAAATTACTTTTGAGGCGCTGCGTGAAGCGGGTGTGAGATTGCCAAAACAAGTTGGGGCCGCTGTTAGCATTGTCGGTGCACTCGTTATCGGACAAGCAGCGACGGCGGCGGGATTGGTTTCATCACCGATGGTTATGGTGGTCGCCATTACAGGTGTCGCCTCGTTTTTAATGCCGAGATATGCGACCGGCATCTCGATTCGAATACTTCGCTTTCCGATCATGATTTTATCCGGAATGTTGGGGCTATTAGGCGTTATGCTTGGAATTACCGCAATTGTCGCACACATGTGTACGCTTAAATCATTTGGTGTACCCTATCTCAATTCGATGGCACCGCTTAAGATTCGAAATTTGAAGGATGTCCTGGTTCGTGCTCCGTGGTGGGCAATGGATACACGGCCTGAATTTTTTTCAAAAGATACTAGTAACCTAAGACGTGAATCTGGGAATCAAATGCCCGGTCCAAGCAAAGGTGGAGGTGGAAGTTGATTTGTAAAATTCGAGCTATAAAGAGGACTTTCGCTTTATTGCTTCTGATTTGCCTAACCTCGATGGTCCTTACAGGATGTTGGGACCGAGCTGAAGTAAATGACTTAGCTCTAATTTTGGCGGCAGGTATGGATAAAGGTAAAAAAAATAATGTCGAACTCTCAGTTCTTATCTTTGTTCCGCAACCCCAACAAGGTGGACAGGGATCTGGGATGTCGAGTGGAAATAGCAGCGGCCAGGCCTTTGTGAGATCAGCTGAAGGAAGAACTATTGCAGAGGCGATGGCACGGCTCCAGGAAGCACTTACCAGGGAGGTTTTTTGGGGGCAAAATGAAGTGCTCCTTATCGGGGATAAATTAGCTAAGGCAGGAATAAGTGACCAAATTGATTTTTGGATGCGGCACTCGAAACCCCGGATACGAGCCGATGTATTTGTTTCGAAAGGAAAGGCAAAGACTGTTTTGAAGGCCATGCCGGAATTGGAACGGGACACCTCAAAACAACTTCGCAAAATGGTCGAAACACATATTGGGGTAAAGGTAACGGTGAAGGATTTATTGCAAATGCTATCCGGTGAATCCAATGCAGCTGTACTACCATGGGTTGAAAACCTGTCCCCATCAAAAATGGATAAAAAAAAGGCGGTTCCTATCATTAACGGGGCAGCCATTTTTAAGGAAGGGAAAATGGTAGGAAGATTAGATGATAAAGAAACAAGGGGAATTCTTTGGCCAAGAAATGAGATTAAATCCGGTGTGATTACGATTTCTTTTAAAAACGAAACAGGCTACATCTCCTTAAATCTATTAAGGAGCCATAATGAATTGATTCCTTCCATCAAAAACGGAAAATGGAGCATGCGTATCAAAACAAAGGCAGATATGGAAGTCATTCAAAATACGACAAAACTAAACTTATTCGATCCAAACGTCATAAAAAAAGTTGAGCAAAAGGTTGATTATGAAATTGAACAAAGGGAACGGTTAGCTTTTACGGAAGTACAGAAAAAGTTAAATGCTGATATTTTCGGCTTTGCGGATGAATTTGAGAGAAAATATCCACAAAGATGGAAACAAAAGAAAGACCAGTGGAATGAAATTTTCCCGGAGGTAGCCGTTTCTTTTGAAACGAAGGTAAAAATCCAAAGAACCGGTCTAGCAACTGGAAAACGTAAACGAGGTGTCGAGCGATGAAGTTTGTGGGGATATTAGGGGTAACCGTTATACTGGTGCTCATCTTTTTTTTTCAATGGCCAGTATTGAAAAAAAATGAAAAAAAGGTAAAGACGGCCTTTTTTTCGATAATGATTGTTAACTGGGTTCTTGCTGTTTTACTTGTGATTTTTCCAGAAATGCCGGGTCCCGGGCAAATGATTGATTTCATCTATAAGTCATTTGAGCCGTTTTGGTAAATAAACGCTTTTAGTAAAGGAAGGAATAAACATGATTGAAAAAGGCAGGATTTCCTACTTAGAGCTAGTCCTCATAATGTATGCAACAGTTGTCGCAACGGCTATTCTTTACATTCCATATGTCACAGCACAGCATGCAAAGCGTGATTTGTGGCTTTCTCCCATATGGGGTTCTTTGAGCGGCTTTCTTATCGTCGTTATAATTGTAAAGCTTTCTAGGCTCTTTCCAGGGAAAACACTCATCGAATATTGTGAACTTATTCTTGGTCGGACTATTGGCAAGATTATCGCGTTCATTTACTTATTTTTTCTATTACATGATACTGCTATTGCATTTAGAGAGTACGGTGAGTTCATCGAAAGTGCTTTTTTGCATAAAACACCCATGATTGTTGTTACCGGAAGTATTGCCTTATCTTGCGCCATTGCTGTCCATGGGGGCATTGAAGCGATTGGGCGATGTGCTATGATTTTTTTGCCGATTGTTTTAGCTCTTTATATCCTGATTTATATTTTTCTTATTCCTGATTTGAATGTAAAAAATATTTTGCCGATTATGTCAGATGGGATCATGCCCTCCATTAAAGGGTCACTGGCACCACACGCCTGGTTAAGTCAATTTTCATTGATGTCGTTTCTGCTACCGTTTTTAACGAATCAACAAAAGGTTATGAAATGGGGAATGGTTTCAGTCATTGCGAGTGTTTTGACGATGGTCTTTATTAACCTTGGGAACCTTTTCTTATTTGGAGGAATTATTATCAACCTTCAATTTCCGGTGTTTGAGGCGGCAAGATTTATTAGTATCGGTTCTTTTTTTGAACATATTGAGTCCATCGTCATCGCTGTGTGGGTTCTTGGCGGTTTCGTTCAACTGTCCGCCTTTTTTTATATGCTCGTTCTTGGTACTTCGCAATGGATGAAATTGCCAAGTTATAAGCCATTTGTTTTACCAATTGGTTTTTTAATTATTCTATTTTCGGTCTGGTCAATCCCTTCGTTTGAGAACATGATTCGAGGAATGGGTACAACTGTGCCTTTTTATTTCTTAACGGTTCAGCTGATCATTCCCATTTTACTCCTATGTGTTGCGGTCATACGTTGGAAAAGACTGAAAACGTTCTTGCCGTAAGTTTTTTGCGGAAAGGATTTATCTCTTCAATGAACCTGTCCGTTCGTCCTTTCAGATGTATTGATTGTCGACCCGCCACGCAAAGGCTGTGACGAAACGCTATTACATACCATTATTGAAATGAAACCAAAGAAGGTTGTGTATGTTTCATGCAATCCAGGTACTCTAGCAAGAGATCTGCGAATTTTAGAAGATGGTGGATATAAAACAGTCGAAGTACAGCCTGTGGATATGTTTCCGATGACGACGCATGTAGAGGTAGTATCGCAGATAGTTTTAAAAGAAGAAGCAGGTTCCCGATAAGGGAATAACCTGCTTCTATTCAAATTCTGGGGCATTGAAGCGATAATGGATAATGGTACTCCATCTGCCTTTACATCAATTCGATTAATTAGGCCATGCAACGTCTCCGGTGTTAATTCATCAAATTTAAGAAATTGAAGAAGTTCTTTTTTTAGATTATCGATGTTATCGATCACTTTTTCTTTTTCAAGCAATGTATTCCTTGAGATAATAGCTTCGTGTGTATTACTAATAATGTTCATATTTTCTTCTTTTGCTTTTTACGCTTTTTACTTGTAATACTTACTGTAGTAGTACGCCCCTGAACTAAGTCTCCAACGTAATGAGGGTTAGTTTAGATTAGTTTAATCATTGAATCATTCCACTTATCACCGGTAATCAAGTGGTTATTTATAGGGGCTTTCCAGAAGTTTCGCGACTTTTTGGAGGCCTTTATTTCATAGCTATTTCAAGGAAGTACAGATAATAAAACTTAATTTTACCTCATAATAAAATATATTGTCAATAAGAAATTTGTAATATTTTCAAAAAATGTTATAATAGTCTTACAATTGTTTTTTCAATCGTATTCCGAATTCCGAATTCCGCTGTATTTTTTTGCAGATAGAATTATGGATACGTTTTTTTAATATCCTTTTTTAAACCGAAGAAAAATTCAAACAGTTGTGTGAGCTTTAAAGGTAAGTTAGTTGAATAAAATTATCAATTTACTATCTAATAGTAACCGAGTTTTTATTCTACAAGGAGGACTAGAATAATGAATCTAATCAATAAGAAAGTTACACACAAGCGTTTTGGCATGGGTAGTATAGTTAAACATAATGATTCTAGTATTGAAATAAATTTCGCATCGGAAAATAAAAAGTTTGTTTTCCCCGATGTATTTGGAAAGCATCTAAAACTACATGATAAAAGTGTTGCTAATTCACTCGAAAAAATTATACAAAAAAAGGAAATGGAACGAAAAGAGGAAGAATGGAAGAAGGAAGAGGAAAAAAAACTACAACGAAAAAACCAGGAACTTCGCTTGGAACATGAAAAACTTATGAAAAATCATAAACTTCATCCCGAATCACAAATGGTTTTTTGGTGTGACACAGAAGAACAGAATAGTTCTTTTTCAGAGTGGAAGGTTTTTTCAGGCGTAATAAAAAGTGGTAATAACAAGGGGAAGCCAAACAAACCCATCCGCTTGCACCAAAATAGCGCTGTCCTGTTAACAGCAATAGATTCCAGCATGCCTGAAAAAGACAGACGTATCTTAGGTGTCTATATGGTGAATGAAGATTTTATCGGTAAGCTTTGTGAAGATGGATATATTCCTGCTCATTCAAAATACAGACTCCAACTTACAGAACAGGAATCGGATCAGATGCTTTTCTGGGAATATTATGTAAATGAAAAATCCCCCCACAAAATGACATGGAATACAGGTAAATACCGTTATTTTGATAATTCATGGATGGCTCAAATTTTGCTTGATATAGTTTCGTTGAAAAGTGACCCAAAGGAACGAGAGCTGGCACAACAATTTTTTGAACATTTTTGTAAAATGAATCAGATAACAGATCAAGAGTTACCAAAGCCTAATGGCGCATTAATGCGTATTTAGACGTTAGCTCAAAGATAATAAGAATGACAGGGGACTGACACATTTTTCCCACCCATCACTAATGGCGAACAGTGTCTGGCTATTGTGAAGCGGTCGCGTGGTTGGAGTTGGTATAATAGAAAAGCAGATGATATAGAAAAAATCTATATCATCTGCTTTTTTATTTATAAAAATACCATTCAGGACCGATTTTCGTTAAAATAAACATTGCCGATTTTCACAATAGTTTTTGACAAATTATAAATGTCCAAATGTACTTGTGTTTGATAATAAGTTATTAAGCATGATATAAGTGTAAAAGAAGTGGAACATTTGGCTTTATATTTTTTGACCGAGAGTTTGAAGTTGTATCCATAGTGAGAGGATTTGAGTTTGAAATGATAGATAATTTTTGGCGTGATTTACCACGACCATTTTTTGTACTTGCACCAATGGAAGATGTGACAGATGTTGTTTTTCGTCACGTAGTAAGTGAAGCCGGTCGACCGGATGTATTTTTCACAGAGTTTACAAACTCGGATAGCTATTGTCATCCAGAGGGCATGAAAAGTGTGCGTGGCCGTTTGATTTTTACAGAAGATGAACAGCCAATGGTGGCACATATTTGGGGGGATAATCCCGAATATTTCCGTCAAATGAGTATTGGCATGGCAGAGCTAGGATTTAAAGGCATCGATATTAATATGGGCTGCCCTGTACCGAATGTGGCATCGAGAGGGAAAGGTAGTGGCCTTATTCTGCGTCCAGACGTTGCGGCAGAACTTATTCAAGCAGCAAAAGCGGGCGGACTGCCTGTCAGCGTGAAAACACGACTTGGCTATAAGGATGTAAATGAGTGGGAGGAGTGGCTAACGCATATTTTAAAACAGGATATTGCGAACCTTTCTATTCATTTACGTACAAGAAAGGAAATGAGCCAAGTAGATGCGCATTGGGAGCTAATTCCGGAAATCAAAAAATTACGTGACCGTATCGCACCAAATACACTACTAACAATCAATGGAGACATTCCTGACCGTCAAACTGGGCTGCAGCTTGCTGAACAATATGGTATTGATGGCGTTATGATCGGGCGAGGTATTTTTAAAAATCCTTTTGCTTTTGAAAAAGAGCCAAAAGAGCATAGCAGTAAAGAATACCTTGATCTTTTAAGACTGCAGCTTGATCTTCAAGATCAATATGCGGAAGCACTGCCACGTTCAATCACAGGGCTTCATCGCTTTTTCAAAATTTATGTCAAAGGATTCCGTGGAGCTGGTGAATTAAGAAATCAATTGATGAACACGAAATCAACAGATGAAGTGCGTGCATTGCTTGATAACTTTGAAAAAGAATGTTGATGGGACGGGGACAGTGAAATGATGTAACTCTCAAAAAGTTAGAGAAAAAATGAATCACATCAACTCAGGTGTACTTATTTTATTCAGTTTCAAGTTCCTTTGCAGCCGGCAACTTTTGTTTTGATAAAGTCTTTTTCTGAAAGAAAAAGGTCTTAAGAATGTAATAAACCCACCAGCACCCTTGTGTTGCCACATACACTCTGGACATGTGGAGTGCTGTTCACTACTAGTAAGGAAAGATAAATAAGATGTAACAGTGAGTAAGAGCCTTTTTGTTTAGAAAGGCTCTTTTATGTGAATTTTGGATATTTGAAGGTGGATGAACGTTCAGGAGATTTTAAACCGTTAGAATACATTCCAAATGGCGGTGCACGAGTTGTTCTAGGAGTCGTCACATCAAAGAATGGAGAAATAGAAGACAAAAAAGCAATCAAAGCACGTATTCAGGAAGCGTCACAATATGTGCCACTCGAACAATTGTGTTTAAGTCCACAATGTGGATTTATAATCGAAAGCTAAGTAAAAAAGCCAGAGAAATTTAAGGGTACACTTTATTGAGGAAAGATTGCTAAAATCGATAATCTAAATAAAAGGGCGTTTTCCTAGAACAAGGATCAGCGCTTATTTTCCTCCAGTAGGTATTATCAGCTAATAATAGCATAGAAAAAACGCCTTGTTCCTACAAAATTTCAATTGTAGAAAAAGACGCATTATTTAGTTAGGATATACGTTTATGCAAATTTGTTTGAACATACTGCTTCGATTCTTTCTTTGTTTCTTTCCTTTGTAACATCCTCACAAAAATATTATTAGACAAAAGTGAAACGATGATAAAACAAGTACCAAGAAGATCGAACATTGTTACATGATTCCCTTGAAAAATTGAAATTGAGAGTGTTGTAACGGGAACAAAGTTAATGAACAACAGTCCATTTAACGGTGATAATATACTCACACCGATGTTCCAACCAAGCAACGCAATGACGCCAGGAAATATAATCATAAACAATAAATGCGGGCTTACTGCTTTGATGTCTTCTTCTGATGGGACGGATATATATCCAAACAACGTTGCCCCTGCTACAATAACAACGGCCGTGATTGTCCCAAGTAAACAGCTTAACGTTGAATACCGCAAAGCAGACCAACCGCTAAACTCACTACCACCCATCGTGTAAATGACCCATCCAATAACTGCAATTAATATGAGCATGGAAGGTATAAAATGATCCGTTGCACCAAGAAATGCTTTAATATCACCTTTTGTAATCACTAACACAGCACCGATAAATGACACGATCACACATATTAATGTGAATAGATGGGGGCGTGTTTTAAACATCATCCATACAATCACAATGGAAATCATCGGCATTAGCGACTCCATAATTGATGCCACCATCACTCCTGATTCACCTAATAAATCTTCTCCCCAGAAGATAAATAGATTATAGACCGTAAACGCCATTGTACCGAAAAACCATAAATGAAAGCCTCTTCCTTCAAATCGAAAAGCCTGCTTTCCTTCTTTCCATAATAGTATCGCTACTAAAATGATCGTAACAGCCCCATAACGAATAATTGTAAAATAGAAGGGATCAATATGTTTGAAAGCCGCATGTGCTACAGGAAACATTGCTCCCCATGAAACTGCAGCAATAAAACATAAAATAGCTCCTACCAATACACTATTTCTCAATTTTCTTCTACCCCCTTTACTAAACTGACCTATTTATCATCTACATATTTGAGTATCTTGTAAAATGAATAATAATAATGATTATTATCATTTTTATTGATATCATAGAAATGAATATGAAAATATTAAAGGGTGGAAAAATAGTGGAATTTAAGGACTTAGAGATCTTTCAGATGGTGGCGGAAAAGGAACAATCACAGAAGCAGCAAAAGAGTTTAGTTACGTGCAATCGAATATTACATCGAGAATTCAGAAGCTTGAAACTGAACTGAATACCCCTTTGTTTAACCGACATCGTCGTGGTATGAGTTTGACACCTGAAGGAAAAAAACTATTAACTTATAGTAAAAAAATATTATTGTTAACAGATGAAATGAAAAAAGCCGTTCAAAGTAAAAAAGAACTGTCTGGAAAATTAGAAATTGGAACAGTTGAAACCGTCATTCATTTACCAAAAATATTATCTACCTATATTAAGAAATATAAAAATGTCGATTTGTCATTATTTACTGGCGTCACGGAAACATTAGAAGAAGAAGTATTAAATCATAAGTTGGACGAAGAGTAAGATTAAAACTGTATTTATAAGAAGAGCTGATACTTACTTAACTTCAACAATCCAAAAATTTACCGAAACAATCGAAACGAATAAACAAGTATCAATTGAACCACTGAGCTATTAAAAATAGGGCTGTCTAATAAGTCCCTAAATGTAAACCGGTGGAGAAAAACAATTTGTTTTTCTCCACCGGTTTTCTGTTTCCGTGAATTTAATGGTTAAGCATCCAAATCAACCTTTCGTATGGTTGGTAGGAATACTTAACCAATATGACGGTGATTTGGATTTTCTTTTTTATCGAATTTCTAAATTAAGTTTCCTAGATTTGTTAAGGAATCAAAAAAAGTTTTATAAAGATAGACCGCCAGCTGTACTTTTAGGTAATCCTCATAATGGTTAAAATCCATATCTAGAATATCCTCAATTTTTTTAATGCGGTGATAGAGCGTATTTGTATGGATATGAAGTTCCCTAGCAGTAGAAGCCATGGAACGGTTATTCTGTATATACGTGAAGAGTGTATGCAGAAGTTCGTCCTTTTTCTCCTGGCCTGTCCATAATAGGGAAAACGTCTCACGCAGAAATGAATTGATTTCTTCAGGTGGATGATGTAAAAAAAGGCGGCTGATTCCAATATCCCTATAATGAAGAATGCCTTTTTTCTTTTGTTTTTTCAAGTGAAGAAGGGCTTTCTCTGCTTTTAAATGATTTTCTTCGGCTTGGCCAGGATAGTAATGTCCTGTGCTGATTCCTGCCCGGGCTACTACTGTAAATCGTTCGTTCCACCATTTTATGGTACTTTCAATTATTTTTGTAATATATGCTTCGCCGACAGCATCTCGCGCAGAAGAAAAAAAGGTAATTTTGTTATTATAGCTAAAAAGAAGGCTATTTTCTAAAGTTATTTTCTCTTTCAGATGTGTTAGAAGAAGCAGCGCATCGTTTTCAAGAGAACGCAGATCGACGTTTCCATCTAATTCAATTAAAGCTGTTTGGAGAAAATAATGATTATGAATTCCTAATTCCTTTGCAGCAGTCTCAGCCTGTTGAGGATTTTTTATTTTCAGAAACTCTTGATATGTTTCATAGGTTTTTTTATACATGATTTCAGTCTGTGATCTAAGTTTCATAATTTCAAGAGAAAGAATAGGGGCTCCTTGTTCAACGATTATGCAATCGAGTTCTGATAGGACAGTGTTTCCTTCAACAATTAAACACCCTAAAAAAACAGATCCAGATCTAATTGGATAAATATAGTATACAGTCTGGGGTGTTTCATTGATTGATACATAGGCTGGCTCCGTTTTTCTAATAGAAAGAAGAAATAAATTAACGAGATTTTCTGTAAAGGGTGCAGATTGCTGCGGGTAGCACTTTCCTTCCAAATAATCCGCATAGACTAGTTTCTTTTCCATCAGTTTATTCATTTCTATGATAATAGCTTCCAGCCCTTTGTTTCGAACTGATAACTCGGTGAGGTGATTGTGAATCTCTGTTCGCTTTTCTAACAGCGCATTGGTTTCTTTGAGCCTTTGTGATAAATGGGTGACTTCATCTAGGCTTTTCTGTACTTCTGTGTGAAGTTGGGCATTATGAAGTGCAATAGCTGCTTGGGAAGCGAAGCTTTGTAAGAGAAGGAGATCTGTTTCGCTGAGACCATCTTCAATATCAAAGCAATGAAATGTCATAACGCCAATCCGTTTTGTTCCAAATGAAACGGGGACGGATAGAATAGATTTAATATTTTGACTATTATGGTGTGCCTTATTAATACAGTCAAAATTTTCTTTGCTTAAATCGCTCATACTATCATAAATCTCTTTCCTTGTGGTAATTAGCTTTACACAGCCGTCTTTGAAAACTTTCCCTGTAATAGACTCACCTATATTTACTTTAAAGAAGTTAATGTTCTCATTAAAGCCAACATATGTCTTGATAATCAGTTTATTCGAAGGCTTATCATACATTTGTATATATCCTGCCTCTGCTGTTTCGACTATATTTAATGCAAAATGCATGATTTTTTTTAGTACTTCATCCAATTCGAGAGTCGAGTTCATTGCCCAAAGGCTTTCCATTAAATTCATTATATGATACTGTGCCTTTTGATTTTCTGTACTTAATTGTTGAAGAAGTGCTTCTTTTCTTTCCACAGTTTCTACCTCCATTGTTGATATCAACAATTACTATGTACTATTATTGTTTAATTGCACATTGACTGATATTTCTGAAATTATATATTATTTAACAGGTAAAGAAAAGTAAAAATAATTACTTTTTTGAAAACGCTTTCTGTTAAGGGGGGGAAACTGTAGTGGAAAAAACAGCCTACAGAGAACTGGAAAATAAATTTGAAGATCTTGTTAAGATTAGACGAAATTTGCACATGTATCCAGAGTTGTCATTTGAAGAAGAAAGAACACCAGAATTGATTGCAGATTTTTTAAGAGAATGCGGTCTTGAAGTAAAAACCGGAGTCGGAGGACGAGGAGTTACTGCTTTGTTAAAAGGAGGCAAGCCTGGAAAAACGGTTGCTCTCCGGGCGGATTTCGACGCACTTCCAATCCAGGATGAAAAGACTGTTCCCTATAAATCAAAAATACCAGGTATCATGCATGCATGCGGGCATGATATTCATACGGCTTCACTACTTGGAGCGGCATATGCGCTCAGCAAAGTGAAGGAGCATCTTCAAGGCAATGTGATGTTTATTCACCAGTTTGCCGAAGAGGTTCTTCCTGGCGGTGCAAAAGCAATGATTGAGGATGGATGTCTTAATAATGTAGATGTAGTCTACGGTGCTCATGTTTTGTCGAACCTGCCTGTAGGTCAGATTCTTTTTAAAGAAGAATACATGATGGCAGCTGGAGATAAGTTTGAAATTGTTATAAAAGGAAAAGGTGGACATGGATCTTCACCTCATCTCGCGGTTGACCCAGTCCTCATTGGGAGCCAAATTGTCACGAATGTCCAGCAGATAACCGCGAGCCGTATTAATACGATAGATCCTGCCGTTATAACCATCTGTTCATTTGATGGTGCAAGCAGATATAATATTATTCCTAATCAAGTGATTTTATCGGGAACAGTTCGCACCTTTTCAGAGGAAGCACGGGAGCTTAGTGAAAAGTATATTAGAAGAGTAGCAGAGGCTGCTTGTAGCGGAGCAGGTGCCGAGTGTGTAGTAACGTATGAATACGGCTATCCTTCTGTATGCAACAATTCGGAAGAAGCACTTCGCGTTAAACGCATTGGTGAAAAGATTGTAGGAAAAGAAAATGTTACGGAGTCCTCTTTACAGATGGCGATGGAGGATTTTGCCTACTATGTAAAAGAGAAGCCGGGTGCATTTTTTAATGTAGGAGGGATGAATCCTGCTATTCAAGCTGTCTATCCTCATCATCACCCGAAATTTGATGTTGATGAGCAGTCTATTACTCTAGCTGGAAAAATGTTTATTTCACTCGTTTTCGATTACTTAAACAGTTCACATTAACATACTTAAGAAAAAATGATTCTGTTTGATTGTAGTGAATATGTAAATTTAGGAGGAGGACATCACTGTGCAAAATAACCAAATTAATAATAAAAAGAGGCACATGATTCTTGCACTGCTATTCTTAGGATGGTGTTTATCTTATCTTGACAGAATGGCAATGAATGTTGGGATTGTGGAAATTGCCAAAGATTTTAATCTTAGCCCGTCTGTTATGGGGGTTGTGCTGAGCAGTTTTTTTGCCGGCTACGCTTTAATGCAATTGCCTGGCGGCTGGCTTGCCGATAAATTCGGATCCAGAAAAGTAATTGCTATTGCTATTTTGCTTTGGTCAATATTTACGGTTTTGACAGGAATGGCCTGGTCCCTTATGTCTATGATTATGATTCGTTTTATGTTCGGTCTCGGAGAAGGAGCATATCCTTCAGCAAGCTCCAAAGCAATAGCTGATGCCTTTCCTAAAGCAGAACGAACTAGTGCCCAGACAATCATGATGTCTTCCAATTCACTTGGTGGAGTGATTGCTCCTTTAATTGCTACGCCGTTACTTGTGTGGATTGGTTGGCAAAACCTCTTTATTGCCATAGGTATATTGGGTGTTTTCGTTGCAGCTGCACTTTGGTATTATTTAAATCCGAAGAATATGCAGGTTGAAATAGTTGATGAAGAAACGGTTCAAAAAGCTTCTTTTAAAGATGTTTTAAAGATCCGGACAAGCTGGCAGTTGGCCATTATGTGGTTTGGAGTAAGTACTGTCGTATGGGGACTCATTTCATGGATGCCTCCGTATCTTGTAGACGTGAGAGGTCTTGATTTGATGTCTATGGGTATGCTTACGTCAATTCCTGCACTTTTTGGGGCTATCGGTGTTATTATTGGTGGACAACTTATTAAGTCTTTATTAATTGGAAAAGAAAAATATCTTGCAATTGTAAGCTTTATCATCATGATTGTATCTCTTTATTTGTTATTTAACGCACCGTCTGTTGCGCTAGTGATTACGTATCAATCTATAGTTATGTTTTTTCATGGCCCAGTTGTGGCTATCATATTTGGACTTCCGCATAGAATATTCCCAAAGAATGTTCTTGGATCTACATTTGGGATGATTAATCTTGGCGGGATGATTGGGGCATTCCTTGCACCAATGGTTATGGGATATTTAATTGAAGTTTTTAATGGATTATATGTATCCGCTTTCATGTATATAATTGTCTGTGCTGTTGTAGGTATCTTTGCGGCAGCAGGGCTTATGTTGAAAAATAATCTTTCAAACGAAGCTCATGGGGTGACTCGTAATGAAGAAATTATATGATATTTAAGGTCAAGTTTGTGCAGAGGCCATTGAAGCTTTAGATATGATGAATACATTCATTCAAGAGAAGGCACTGTCGCGTTCGAAATAGATAGCAGGAAAATGGTGAGCGCCAGAAACTCTCATAAGATGACAAAAGAAGGACCTTCCACTGTTTTTGAAGGTTCTTCTTTATTTGAGATGCAATTAAAATTCACTGAATGAAATGTCCCATTTGTTATTACAATAATAGGTGTTCTCTTTAAAAAGGAGGGGTATAAATGACAGAGGAAAAAACGTCGAGTAAGAGTGAAGTTAAGAAGGCAAACGAAGGAGATATTGTCGAAGTAATTAAAGGTGAACAGAAAGGCAAGAAGGGAGAAGTTTTAATGGTGCGGGAAAACTCCGTGATTATTAAAGTTGGGTCAAAGCCACAAACAGGTGAACCAATAAAAGCAGTTGTTAATCATAAAAATTATAAACGTGCAAAGTAAGATAGGATGCTTTAACGTTGAAAGAAGCAGCTACCTCTACTAGCTGCTTTTAGTTTTGCTTATATTTAGGAAGTAATAATTGTTTAAAAAGTAAAGGCTAGAAAAATATATCTTTTGATTTGCAAATATCTTTTACATGATTCTCATTTTTATGACTATGTTAAACTAATTTCTCATCATTTTTTAATCTTTCTTTTTCTTTCCTCTCATTTTTTATGATTATAGTAAAAGATGTAATAACAAGATAGATTTAGGAGGAAATGCAAAATGAAAAAAATAGTGATTGGAACATTAGCGGCTGCAATTGTATTGGGTGGTTCGTTTGGAAGTGGAAGCATTAATCATGGATATGCTGAAGAAGACAGCGTTAAGGTAAAAACAGTACAAGCTAAAAAGCTAATTGGGACAAAAAAGGCGAAAGCTGTAGCTTTGAAAAAAGTAAAAGGGAAAGTTGAGGATGTGGAATTAGAGAAAGAGGGCCGCAAAAGATACTATGAAGTAGACATTGACCAAAAGAATAAAGAGTATGAAGTACATGTTGATGCCTATTCAGCCAAAATTTTAAAAGTTGAAAAAGATTCGGATGATGACGATGATCGAGATGAAAGAGTTTCAAAGTCAGCTAAAAAATCGATCATTTCAAAAACAAAAGCCATAGCTATAGCGGAAAAGAAGGTTAACGGGAAAGTCATCGAAATCGAAAAAGATGAAGATGATGGGAGATATAAATATGAAATAAAACTTCGTACTAAAAAGGGAGAAGCAGAAATCACAATTGATGCAGTGACTGGAAAGGTACTAGAGGTAGAATTTGATGACTAAGTCTATAAGAATGAAGAGAGTAGCTCAAAGAGCCACTCTTTTTTTGTATAAGGAAACTGTTGCGAAAGCCTATGAAATCAATTTTCTCATCATTTCTTAATGTTTCTCTAAATCTATTTTAGTTTTTTGAGAGTATTTTTTAAAACAACAAGAGATTTCGAGGAGGAACATGCAATGAAGAAAGCACCGAAATGGATTGAAGAAAGTACAGAGTCTGTGTTGCGGCAAGTAGCCATTGGTTTAACAATTGCGAAGAGGCATCTCGAGCAAGAAAGGGTTTATTCAAAATGATGATGAGAATGGACAAATATACAAAAAAATATCATCGAGTTTATGCGTTAATCGATCGATTTTCAACTAAGACTTTAATTGTCATTAGTATACACGTCCTCTTTCTAATGCTTATTATATTGATAGATGGTTTAGATTATCGAGCGAAGGTATCCTTATTTGCCTTTCTTTCCGCAATGACACTGTGGGTTACGACCAAAATTGCCGCTGGATTTGTCGCTGTTGGACTTCTAGTGTTTATCGTCCTTATGAAGGCAGCACATGCAGATTTGTTATACGATTCCCTGGCTGAAGAAGTAGTGTGGCTCATGATTGGTTCTTTTATCATTGGGGAAGCAGTGAAACGATCAGGGTTAGCTGAGCGATTCAGCCAATCTATTATGAGCAGATCTCGTAAAAAAAGCCAAGTGCTTGTCGGGATCTCTTCCTTTTTATTTGCTTCTGCCTTTTTTATTCCCTCTACCTCAGGAAGAGCGGCTTTATCGATGCCAATTATGAAACAGTTAAGTCAAACATTTTCGAGTAAAGAAAAAAGTGTATTAGCCATTATGGCACCTGTCATCATCTTAATGAGTACATCTGCTACTTTAATTGGCGCAGGATCTCACGTCATTGGAATCGGGCTGCTTGAAAGTACGACTCATCAATCTATTTCTTATATGCAATGGTTTATTTGGGGAGTTCCATTTTCCATTGTTATTACAGTACTTACATTTGTTATAATAAAAGGGAAGATGTGGCCAAAAAATGATTTGGATAAAATCGGAAATGTATCTAGAGAAGAAATTATTCTGTCAAAGCAACCATTGAGTAAAAAGGAAAAAAAGACGTTAATCTTGATTTCTATGCTGATTATCGGTTGGGTGACAGAAGGCATGCATGGGTATGATATTGCATTTATCACGATGCTTGGTGCTATTTTGGTCATGCTGCCGCATTATGGTGTGATTAGCTGGAAAAATGGAATGAAGTCGGTTTCTTGGAATTTGATTGTATTTGTTGCAGCTGCATCGGCACTTGGAAAAGTGTTGGTAGATACGGGTGTTGTTGGTTGGATGGAAACAGAAATGTTTAGTGTGCTACGGTTATTTGTCAATAAATCAGAATGGCTTATTGTTTTCGTGATCCTGCTTGTAACAGTAACAAGCCATTTATATATAACCTCTCATACGACACGTGCAATTGTCTTTATTCCAAGTTTTATCATATTTAGTGAAACAATTGGAGTAGATCCTGTGACGGTTGTGTTTTTAAGCTTAATAGGAATGAATTATTGTGTGACGTTTCCTGTTAGTTCAAAAGCGCTGCTTCTCTTTTATGAGGAAGGGGACATCTCCTATGATGCGAAGCAGTTAGTGAAAATTAGTGCGGTCTTAATGCCCCTTTATATTCTAATGATGATGATCTTTTATTTTACTATTTGGAATTGGACGGGGATGGATTTATACATGAGGTGATAAGGTGAAAAATCATATATTAATTATTGAAGATGATGAGAAAATTGCACGAGTCATTCAGTTAGAGCTAGAGTATGAAGGGTATGAAGTAAGTATCGCACATACAGGTAGGGATGGTCTGGCCGTGTTAGAAAAGACCGGGATTGATTTAGTTATATTAGATGTGATGATTCCTGAATTGAATGGGATGGAAGTGTTAAGACGAATTCGTCAAGAGAGCAACGAGATGATTGTTATTATGTTAACGGCACGGAACTCGGTCTACGACAAAGTAAATGGACTGGATTTAGGTGCGAATGATTATATGACTAAACCGTTTGAAATTGAGGAATTATTGGCTCGAATCCGGACACATTTGCGTTTTAAATATACAGATAATGCTCAAGTAGAATCGGACGCTCTTGTTATTCATTCGATTACTATTCATACAAATACGAGAGAAGTGTATAAAAATGAACAACTTGTGGAATTGACACCACGGGAATATGATCTTTTTCTTTATTTAGTGACGAATAAAAATAGAGCACTCGAGCGGGAGCAAATCTTAAATGAAGTATGGGGATTCGATTATTATGGGGATACGAATGTAGTCGATGTGTATATTCGCTATTTAAGAAAAAAATTAACGGATTCGAAGGAAGATCATTTGATTCAGACTGTTCGTGGTGTTGGCTATATGATTAAGGAGTAGCATTATGAGATTACAAACCCGCATTCAACTATCAACAACGGTTGTATTAATTGTATTACTTCTTATTACAAATACCTCGATTTATTTTATTTTTAAAAATACAGCGATTTCCTCTGAACAAGATCGTTTAGTTAATACATCGAGTCATATTGTGAAGGAACTGAATACAAATACGAAAGCTTCTATGGAACAAGTATTACAGGCTTATGTAATTAATGATGGTATGATTCGAATTATTGATTCGGCGAACAAACCTATTATTCAACAGACAATGACTGAAGGTACTGATTATCGAAATATAATAAGTACGTATAATAATAATCAATTTGAAGAGGTTGTGTCCTATAAAGATTCCAACTTTGTAATGGTCTCCATCCCTACGATTTATGAAAATGGAGAAATTGTCAATTTGCAAGTGTTTGAAAATGTGGACGCACTTTATGGAAATATCGACGATTTAAAATGGGTCATCATATTCGCAACGAGTATTGTCATTATTATATTATTTGTAACGAGTGGATTTTTAGGGCGGGTGATTTCACGACCTATACAACGCCTTACTGAAACGATGAAAACCATTGAAGAAAATGAAACATATGATCAAATAGAGTTGAACAATCATAAGAAAGATGAAATCAATGAAATGGCGATGACATTTAATCGAATGATAGCAAAACTGGAAGAAAGCTATGCCAAGCAGGAACAGTTTGTATCGGATGCTTCACATGAACTAAAAACACCATTAACGGTAATTGGTAGTTATGTAAAATTGTTAAATCGTTGGGGGAAAGAGCGTCCTGAGATAGTAGAGGAAGCAATTGAAGCGATTGGTTCTGAATCGAGTCGGATGAAATATTTAACGGAACAACTATTAGAATTGGCAAAATCAGAAGAAATTATTGAAAATGAAAAAGAAGTCGTAAATATTGTACCAATTGTTGAGAAGACGATTCAACGATTACAAAGAGCGTATGAACACGATATTCAGTTTAGAAATGAACAGCAAGACATTTTTATAAAAGTTCATGAGCAAAGCTTGGTTCAAGTACTCATCATTTTATTAGACAATGCTAAGAAGTATAGTAATAATCACATAGAAGTAGAACTGAAAGAACAGGATCAAACGGTGAGTATTAGTGTGAAGGACTTTGGGATTGGGATTCCGTTGGAGGCCAGAGCGCATGTTTTTGACAGAATGTATCGTGTAGATAAAGCAAGAGGCCGTAAAACAGGGGGATCAGGCCTGGGTTTATCCATTGCGAAACGAGTTGTTGAACAACACAACGGGAACATTCTGTTGGAAAGTGTGGAAGGAAAAGGATCGACATTTATAGTAATCTTGCCAAAATTGGAGGTGTAGTAAATGAAAGTGAAAGCTGCACTTGTTTTGTTTATTATTTTAGGTTTAGGTTTTACGTTATTTAAAGCATTTTTTAACGGGGATTCTACGGTCATTTCTGCAAAAAAAGCAGAAGCAATGGCTACGGAACTATACGGAGGGCAAGTATTAAATACAAAAGAAAATGAGGCATATTATCAAATATCACTCGAAAATGATAAAGGAATTTATGAATTGTATGTAGATGAAAATACGGGGAAAATTAGGAATGTAAAACTTATTGAAAGAAAAGAGTCCTTTACAACGGTTGATGACGCAAAAAACAATATTGAAAAGGAAGTAAAAGGAAAGGTAACCCAAGTTAAACAAGTGAATAAAGACGGGCAGCCAGTTGTGGAGGCAACGGTTGAGAAAGATAATAAACAGTATAAGATCCAATATGATTTAAAAAATAAACAGATTGTTTCAAACCAAGTAGTGAAGAATCAGGAGGAAGTAACGCCTATTTCCAAACAAGAGGCAAAGGAAATTGCTTTAAAGCAACTACCGGGCAAAGTGAAAAAGATTTCAACCGTGACGAATGAAAAGGGGCCACATTATGTCGTGACAGTGGATGGGAAGGAAGAAGAAGCCAACGTATACGTCCAAAGTAACACAGGCCTTGTAACATCTACTTACTGGATAGACCTTGACGACGACGATGACGATGATAATCATGGTGGAGACACTGACGATGATAATGATGACGAAGATGATGATAACGATGACGATTGAATAACAGAATCCTGAGTCAAGCAAGAGATAAGAACAAGCAATATTGTAAATAGCTAGGGACGGGAAAATCTTGACATGAAAATCACCCACCGATACACTTAAAATTGTCTCGATCATCAACATAGTTTATTTATCTTTTTTATAAATGGTGAATAAATGTGAAAGGAGATATGAAACAGTAGTCAAAAATATATACAAACAACATCATAAGTAGACAAATGTATGCATGGACGTTTGTCTACTCTTCTTTTTTTTTCAATCTTTCTATACCTTTATATGGAATGTTTATTGTACAATTTACCTATACAATAATGAATGGCATATCGGGGGTGATGATGATGAAAAAAGCCTATAAGACGGAGATTCTTTTAAACGAAACGCAACGTCAAAAAGTCCATCAAACCATTGGTGTTTGTCGGTATGTCTATAATTTGTACCTTTCTACTGCACAGGATCACTATCAAAAAACAGGTCACCATTTATCAGGCTATGATTTTTCGAAATGGCTCAATAACGTTCACACCAAAGAACAGGATACATGGATTAAAGAGGTATCTAGCAAGGCCGTGAAGAAATCCATTATGAACGGAGACAAAGCCTTCAAAAACTTTTTTAAAGGGGTAGCAAAATTTCCAAAGTTCAAGAAAAAGAAAAATCAAGACGTGAAGGCTTATTTTCCGAAGAATAATCCGACAGATTTAGTGGTTGAACGACATCGTATCAAAATACCAACGCTTGGATGGGTACGAGTAAAAGAATTTGGCTATATTCCTTCGCATGTAACCGTTTCTAGCTGTACCGTTTCCCAAAAGGCGAATCGCTATTATGTATCGGTGTTGTGTGAAGTTCAGCCGAAAGAACAAGGTCAAATTAACATACACGACGGCATTGGTGTGGATGTAGGAATCAAACATTTTGCGACCTGTAGTCATCATCAAACCTTCCAGAATATCAATCAAACACAAAAAGTAAAGAAAATAGAAAAATCCTTAAAGCGTCAACAACGAAAGCTAAGTCGCAGTTATGATGTAAATAAAAAACGAAAGCGAGGTGAATTCTGCGCTAAAAACAGGCAGAAGCAATTGGTCAAAATTCAAAAGCTGCACGCTAGACTAGCCAATATTCGGAAAGAATATGTTCGCTTTGTGGTGAATGCGTTGGTGAAAACCAAGCCAACTTATATCACGATTGAAGATTTAAACATCAAAGGCATGATGAAGAATCGTCATCTGTCTAAAGCTGTCGCCCAACAGAATTTTTATATGTTTCGAGAATGGCTTCTTGCTAAATGTAAAGAATGTGGCATCGAACTTCGTGTAGTAGACAGGTTCTATCCATCTTCTAAATTATGTTCTTGTTGCGGAACTAAGAAAGTAAAACTAAGCCTATCTGAACGAACATTTACATGTGAAGCTTGTGGTGCGGAATTAGATCGAGATTTCAACGCTAGTGTAAATCTAAAATTTGCGAAAAAATACACCGTATTAACCTAACGAATTGATATATATGTAGGGTGGGCTACATCCGAATTTACGCTTGTGGAGAGCCATATCGATGGTAGTAGCGAGCAAGTGGCGAGGTCAGGTTCGAGGAAGCAAGAAACTGTCTAGCGTAGTGAAATGATGATATTTGACTATGTTTTTAGTAGCAGAGAGTGTGTGGAGACAAAAAAAGCTTTACCAATCCTTTTTTTAATGATGTTTTTAGTTATGGTGGGGTTTGGCATTATTATTCCTGTTCTTCCATTCCTAGCTGAAAAGGTTGGCGGTAATTCGACAGAACTTGGTTTGTTAATGGCCGTCTATTCGTTAATGCAATTGATATTTGCCCCAATGTGGGGACGGATTTCTGATCGTATAGGACGAAAGCCTGTTATGATTATCGGAATCGCAGGATTGGCGATTTCTTTTTTCATTTCAGCGATGGCAGACTCTTTATGGATGTTATTTGTCGCTAGAATTGTTGGTGGGGTATTATCCTCCGCAAACATGCCAACTGCGATGGCCTATGTAGCTGATATTACGACCCCAGAGAATAGAGGGAAAGGAATGGGGATCATTGGAGCGGCTACAGGACTTGGCTTCATCTTTGGTCCAGCTATTGGTGGGGTTTTTTCGAAATCAAGTTTATCTACCCCTTTTTATATTGCAGGTGTGGTAGCGGTCATTACGCTCGTATTCGTCATTTTTATATTGAAAGAGTCCCTCCCATTAGAAAAACGAGTTCAGCATGCGGAAAAGAAAGATTCAATATGGAAGGATTTCAAAGGTCCGCTTACTAGTATGTATATGTTACAAATGATTATTACACTATCTATGGCGGGACTTGAAGCAACCTTTGCTTATTTCGCAGCGGAAAAGGCAGAAATAGATACGATTCAATTAGGCTATATCTTTATGATTATGGGATTTGGAAGTGCTATTGTTCAAGGTGGATTAGTTGGTCCAATGACAAAGAAATTTGGAGAAGGTGCGGTCATACGAATAGGAATCATTGTGTCGGCCATTGGGTTTATTCTAATCCTATTTTCCTCTAATTTCTGGACTTCTGCTGTTTTCTTAACAATCTTTGGATTAGGAAATGGAGTAATACGTCCAGCGATATCATCTCTTTTGACTAAAAATTCTACTACTGGGCACGGAAGCGTTACAGGACTACTTTCTTCCTTTGACTCATTCGGTAGAATAGTTGGTCCTCCTCTAGGTGGATGGTTATTTGCCATTTCAATCAATTTACCATACATCTCCGGAGCCATTCTTTCCGTATTGGCGCTATTAATCTATCTGAGAGTGTCACGTCACAGTGACTTTTCGACTTGGGGATAAACTGTTGATAATTCTGTGGATATCTGATTGGAGTATTTTTGTAGCTTGACTTTGCGTAAAATGAAAAAAGGTGAACAGGTGTAAATAGACCTTAGTTCCCTTTTTTGATTTTGGCTTTGCCGTTCTTTTTTATAAGATCAATGTATCTTCTTAATAAGAAGGTAGAAGTGTAATGTTAAAAAAATAGACATATTTCTTCTATTGCCTTAATAGGGAGAAATCATATATAATTATATTGTATACTACATAGGAGTTGTTCATAGAGTATAGAAGAAAGCCGTTTAATCAAAAAAGAAAACGCTCTATAAAATAAATTTAGTTTTTTTATTTGTGCAATCGTTTGTGTGGACTACCCTACTTTGAAGTTGATTTAATGATAGCTTTAGTAGGAAATAAGCATATTCCGACTAAAACTAGATGCATATCATTGTAAGTGCCTTTGCGTAGTTACAAACCTTATCAAGATGATAGTGGATTGTGAACTGATAGAATGCGGTGCAGACGATGTTTACTATGCTCTTCAAATCTTGTGAATGATTTCACAAATCTGTTTTTTCTCTAGGATGAATAAAAAATAGTAGAGATTAAAATTCGGCATGATAAACAATAATTTTGAACATACTACCATTGAAGTGTCGATTTCTTAGTAAGTATACACTCTACATAATTTCCTTTAGGAGGAAAACTTGCAATCTTTGGCGTTTTTTGAAATGTAAACAATTTCACTGTGCATCACATGTAAAAGATTGCTTTAATCTAAGGTTCTATGAATAATTTAGGTGACAAATATGAAAAACATAGATGAAATAGCAGTTCTGTCTATTTGACACCTTAATAATAAAAACGGAGGTCAACGTTATGAAAGATAGCATCACTGAATTTAAAAAGAATCATGAATTTTTAGTCTGTGTAGACTCTGATGGTTGTGCCATGGACACAATGGATGTAAAACATAAAGAAGCATTCGGTCCAAAAGCTGTTGAAGTATGGGGCTTACAAGATGTTCAAGAACGCTTCCTTCAAGTATGGGATGATGTGAATCTTTACACAAAAACTAGAGGAATTAACCGTTTTAAAGGTTTAGTTCTTACATTTGAATTAGTAGCAAAAGAAGGTCTTAATGTGCCAGATCTTTCTACTGTAAAAGAATGGACAGAAACGACAACTGAGCTTTCTAATCCATCTCTTGAAAGAGAAATTGCTGCGAAAAATAATGATGAGCAATTAGTAAAAGCTTTACAATGGACAAAAGCTGTAAACGTTGCAATCGAGGAAATGACTGGTGTAGATAAGCCATTCGCGAAAGCAAAAGAAGGCTTAGCAGAAATTGAAAAAGTTGCTGATGTTGCGATTGTTTCCTCTGCAAACGGTAGCGCGGTAATGGATGAATGGACAAGACATGAACTTGCACCTCACGTACAAGTAATGCTTGGTCAAGAAGCTGGCACAAAAGCAGCATGTATCGAAGGATTGAAAAAATTCGGCTATGAAGATACAAAAGTGTTAATGGTTGGGGATGCACCAGGAGATTTAGCTGCTGCAGAAAGCAATGGCGTTCTTTATTATCCAATTCTTGTTGGTAAAGAACAATTTTCATGGGAACGTCTTGTAGATGAAGCACTTGGTAAATTATTAGATGGTACATTTGCAGGCGAATATCAACAACAATTGATTAAAGAGTTCAACGATAATTTAAAGTAATTTATTCACCTAGGAGGATTAATTATGAAACCGAAAATTGCTCAAAATATTACAATGCCAAAAGTAGACTTAACAGCAAAACCATATAATTTAAAAGCTGAAGATATCCAATGGGTAAAAGACACAATCTCTGGTATGACAGATGAAGAAAAAATTGGTCAATTATTCATTAGCTTATTTTTCTTTGGCGAAGATGCGTTCAGTGGAAATAACTTTTCAAACAAAGAACTTCTTGAAAAGTTCCATATTGGTGGTGCTCGTTACCAAGGTGGTACATCAGATCAAGTTCAAGATTTATTAAATAGCTTACAAAAGGATTCGAAAATTCCTTTACTAGTAGCTGCAAACTGTGATGCAGGTGGTAACGGTGCAGCGAAAGATGGTACATACATCGCGTCTGCAGCACAATGTGAAGCGTCTGGGGATACACAAGTTTCTTACAACGCAGGTTTCGTAAGTGGAGTTGAAGAACAAGCAATGGGTATTAACTGGAACTTTGACCCATGTGTGGATATCTTGCAAAACTGGAGAAACACAATCGTTAACACACGTGCTTACGGTACAAATGCTGAAACAGTTATCAAACACACAAATGCTTATATTGATGGATTAACACAAAGCAATATCCTTTCATGTATCAAACACTGGCCTGGTGATGGTACAGAAGAACGTGATCAACATTTAGTATTAGGTGAAAATTTATTATCTGTTGATGAATGGGAAGAATCATTCGGTAAAGTATACCGCAACCATGTAGAAAATGGTGTAGATTCAATCATGGCAGGTCATATCGCTTTACCTGAATATCAAAAAGCGCTAGTACCTGGTTTAGAGGATAAAGATATTTTACCAGCAACTTTAGCACCAGAATTAATCAACGGTCTGTTAAAAGATAAATTAGGCTTCAACGGTTTAGTATTAACAGATGCTTCTCATATGTTAGGTATGACTTCTGCAATGCGCCGTGAAGACTATGTTCCTCAAGCAATTGCAGCAGGATGTGACATGTTCTTATTCTTCAACAATATCGAAGAAGACTTCGGTTTCATGTTGAACGGGTACAAAAATGGTGTGATCACAGAAGAACGTCTTCAAGACGCTTTAGAAAGAATCTTAGGATTAAAAGCGAAGTTAGGCTTACACAAAGCAAAAGAAGACGGTACATTATTTAAAAATAGAGAAGCTTTAACAGTAGTTGGGTGCGAAGAGCACTTAGCAATGCGTGCTGATGCAGCTGATAAAGGTATCACTCTAGTTAAAAATACGTTGGATCAACTTCCAATTCGTCCAGAAACTCATAAACGCATTCGTCTTTACTTCCTAGAAGGTGAAGTAGGCGGAATCTACGAGCCAAACGAAAAAACGTTAAAATTCATCGTTTCTGAACTAGAAAGACGCGGATTTGAAGTAACAGTGAATGACGGTTCAACCCGTGTCAAAGGCGCTACTTTAAAATACCGTGAAGAAGTAGATGCTGCTTTAATCTTTGCTGATATCGTTGGTTACGGTGCAGAAAACAACTACCGCATTAGATGGAAAACAGCAATGAGTAACGAAGTACCTTGGTATGTATGGGAAGTACCAACTGTATTCGTATCATTAAACTTCACAACACACTTAACAGACGTTCCAATGGTTAAGGCGTTTATCAATGCTTACCATGATAACGATGAAATCATCACACAAGTAATTGATAAAATCATGGGTGAATCAGAATTCAAAGGTACTCCTAACGAAAACGTTTGGTGTAATAAATGGCAAACTAGACTATAAGTTTGTCCGTACCCTTTAGTTTAAAGACAACTTGAGGTTGCCGTACATTAGTTTTATTCAATAAATAGCAACTATCTCTCTGATAGTTGCTATTTTTACATCATAATTAAAAGCGTTTCAGACGAGATGAGGTCTATGAATTCATGTTTGAACATATAAAAATCTACCATACATTTATAGTTTATTTAGCCTTGATGTCAGTGCTGATTGTAGCTGCTGGTGTTGCTGGAGTATATAGCACGGAAACGATGCGACATAATGTAGTAATTCTTTTCATTATTACTCCTTTAGTTATATCGATCTTATTAGGGTTTTTATTTTATCGAAAAATGTTCAAAAATTTAAAATCTTTAGTAGCAGTAACAGAGTCATTTGGAAAAAAGGAATTTGCTGCTGCTGTTCATATTGATACAAAAGATGAAATAGGGCTTGTTGTAGAAGCATTACATAAAGAAAGTGAATTTGTAAGAAATATAGTATCAGGGGTAGACGAAAGTACAAAACTATTAAGCTCTGATAGCGAAACATTGTCTGCAGCCTCAGAAGAAGTGTTGGCTAGTATGGATAATGTAAATGAAGCAACGAATCAAATTGTAGCAGGTATGCAGCATTTAAGCGCCAATATAGAAGAAGTGAATGTTTCGATGGAAGAAATCGGAGAAGCGGTAGGCCAGCTTGCCATAAAATCAAGTGGTGCTAATTACTATTCCGAAGAAATATTAGGTCGTGCGTATAAAGCGAAAAAAGAGGTAACTGAATCTTTTGAATCTGCAAAGGTATTTATGAATACCATAAAAGATGAAGTGAGTAGTGCTATTGAGGCTGGTAAAGTAGTAAAAAATGTAAAGGTCATGTCAGATACGATTGGAGCGATTGCTGCACAAACCAATCTATTAGCATTAAATGCAGCAATAGAGGCTGCTAGAGCAGGAGAACATGGCAAAGGCTTTGCAGTAGTTGCTGATGAAGTAAGAAATCTAGCAGAGCAGTCTGCTAAAACCGTTGAAGAAATTCAAGCAGTCGTAGCAAAGGCTGAGTCTGCCATGAATAATTTATCGGAAAACTGCGGTAATTTATTAAACTTTATTGATTTTGAAGTTAAGCCCATATATGTACTTGCTAATAAAAATTCGATTGAATATGAAAAGGATGCAGAATATTTGAGGAGTATAGCAGAAGTTATGGATTCATCAACAAAATTAATGAATGAATCAATGAGTCAAATCATTGGTGCTGCTCAAAATGTATCTGCAGCAACAGAACAATCGGTAGCTAGTACGGAAGAAGTAGCAAGTAGCATAGGCGAAATCACAGAAGCGATTAAAGATGTTAGTGAATTAGCACAAAATCAATTGAATCATGCTCAATTGCTTGAGAAGGCTGTTAATAAAAGAGAATCTTAAATCACGCTTTTAATATCTATTAGTATTTTTGGATACGCTTAACTTGTAGGAGTTCTAATAGTGGGAAAAATAATAAGTAGAAGGATACCCATCAGGAGGTTGAAAAATGAGAAAACTAATAAATATGAATAATGGCTGGCGATTTATACGACAAGATGAAGAAAATGCAATGAATCCAATCTATCATGATGAGAATTGGGAAGTTGTAAATGTGCCTCATACATGGAATGCAATCGATGGCGCCAATGGGTTTGATTTTTATAAAGGGGCTTGTTGGTATCGAAAAGAGTTCACTGTAGATACAGTATTAGAAGGAAATAAATTGTTTATTGAGTTCAATGGTTCAAACAGTATTACGGATGTGTATGTAAACGGTCAACATATGGGACAGCATCGAGGCGGTTACTCTACCTTTAGATTTGATATTACAGACGTTGTTGAGTTTGGGGCGTCTAAGAACATCTTGGCTGTAAAAGTAGATAATACAGTTGTGGACGATGTATATCCTCAAGTGGCAGATTTCACATTCTATGGTGGAATGTATCGTGATGTGAATCTAGTAATTGCGAACCATGTTCACTTTGATTTAATGGACTATGGTTCAAAAGGAATCTATATCACTCAAGAGGAGGTAAGCCAAGAGAAAGCTTCATTAACGATTAAATCTCGACTAGTGAACGATCGTGAGGAAGAAACGAAAGTAAGACTTTGGATTGATCTGTTAGATGCAGAAGGGAAAAGTGCAGCTTATGCGGCAAAAGAAGTTATGCTAGATCCGGGGGAAACCCAAATCGTTGCAGTGCCAATGGTCATTAACGATCCAACATTGTGGAATGGTCGAAAAAATGCGTATATGTATGAAGCAAAATTGTCATTAGAAAGCTTTAATGAAGTAGTGGACGAGCTTGCGATTCCGTTTGGTGTACGATATTTCGAAGTGGACGCTGAAAAGGGCTTTTTCTTAAATGGGGAGCATCTTGCCTTAAATGGTGTTTCACGACATCAAGACCGAAAAGATATGGGCTGGGCGATTACGAAAAAAGAACATAAAGAAGATATGGAATTCATTAAAGAAGTAGGGGCTACTTCGATTCGTTTAGCACATTATCAGCATGATCAATATTTCTATGATTTATGTGACCAAGAAGGAATGGTCATTTGGGCGGAAATTCCGTTTATCTCTGTAATGTCCAAAACAGAATTAGAGGGCATTAATGCGAAGCAACAAATGATTGAATTAATTAGACAAAACTATAATCATCCATCGATTATGTTCTGGGGTATCCAAAATGAAATTCAAATTAGTGGCGAACGACCAGAGCTTAGAAAGCTAGTGAAAGAATTAAATGAGTTAACGAAGCAAGAGGATCCAACTCGTTTAACAACGATGGCGAATGTGTTATTTGTACCGGATGATGACGAGTACAATTATATTACGGATATCGTTGGCTATAATAAATACTATGGCTGGTATGTCGGTCAAACGGAAGATTTTGCAGCCTGGTTAGATCGCTTCCATAAGACAAATCCAAATGTAAAATTGGGTATTTCTGAATATGGTGCAGAAGGTATTTTACAATATCATAGCAATGATCCAAAAGTAAAAGATTATACAGAAGAATATCATGCCCTCTTCCATGAAACGGTTTGGGACATCTTCTCGAAACGTCCTTATCTTTGGTCAACCTATGTTTGGAATATGTTTGATTTCGGTGCCAATATTCGTGATGAAGGTGGCGTAAAGGGAAGAAATAACAAAGGCTTAGTCACATATGATAGAAAGATCAAAAAGGATGCCTTCTATATGTATAAAGCCAATTGGTCTGATGAAAAATTTGTACATATTACAAGCAAACGCTTTGTTGATCGTGCAGATGCTGAAATGAAAGTGAAAATATACTCTAACTGTGATGAAGTTACCCTTTATACAAATGGAATCGAAGTGGCTACCAAAACAAGCGATAATCATGTCTTTATTTTTGAAAACATTGCTTTACAAGAAGGCATCAATGAAATTAAAGCAGTAGCTACGCAAGCTGGCAATCATTTTGAAGACGTCGCTAGATTTAATAAAGTGAATGAACCAAATCCAAGCTATAAAGCACCTGAAGAAGAAGGTGGCTCTGTATCTAACTGGTTTGAAATGCCAGAGGGTGTAGAATTAGAGGACGTTGGCGCAGAAGAAATTACTATTACTGATGACGTCTATTCAACACGCTCAAGCATCGATCAGCTTCTTGAAAATGAAGAAACAAAAGCCATCATTCACAAATATTTAGTCGGTATTGAAGAGCATCCGATGTTCGGAATGGCAAGAACAATGTCCATTAATAACCTAGCCGAATTAGCACCTGAGCAATTTAATGAAAAAATGTTATACACACTCAATAAAGAACTAACAAAAATTAAAAAGAACTGAGTAGCTGTTACTTTTCTGTTTGTGGGTAAAATGTGTATAAATCTGTTGATAAATATTGATATAGGTAGAGAAAAACCTTGTAGAAAGTATATTCTACAAGGTTTTTTTGTGCATACAGCAAATAAGTAGAGGGACTTATCCATAAAAATATCCATAGAGTATCAACAATTTCAAAAGTGGCTGTGACGTTTTACTTTTGTTGAATTCTTGAATATTCACTTAGATTATAAAAAACGAATGTAAAGTAAGTGTAATGGGTATGTAAAATTATCAAATTTGTCCAAAAACGGGTAATTTGGTTTGTTTATATGGAAAAATTTTAAATATACTTTGACGTTTAAATAAGAAAAATAAGGAAATTTAGTGCGAATAGAATAGAGCAATTAGAACTAGTGGATAAAATCACGATTTTTCCCTACATATATCCTTTACCAACATTTACGAGCGGATTAAAAGAGATTAATATTCTCCTGTTATTTTTAAATAAGAGTCTATTAAAAAAAAGATGGGAGATGTAAGTTTTGAAAAGAAAATGGTTATCTGCTCTTGGTGCTCTTGTAATGGTAGCTGGTGTTGCGACAGGTGGGGGAACAGCTTTGGCTAAGGAAAAATATAAGGATATCGAAAATGTTTCACATCGCGGTGCTTCTGGCTATGCTCCAGAGCATACGATTACATCCTATCAAATGGGTGAAAAAATGCATGGGGACTATATTGAAATTGATTTACAGATGACAAAGGACGGTCAATTAATTGCGATGCACGATGAAAAAGTCGATCGGACAACAGATGGGACAGGCTCTGTGAAAGATTATACACTAGAACAAATCAAACAGCTGGATGCTGGAAGCTGGTTTAATGAAAAATATCCAGAATATGCTGAGCCTGAGTATGAAGGATTACAGGTGCCAACTCTTGAAGAGGTTTTTCAAAAGTTCGGAAAGAACGCTAGCTATTATATCGAAACGAAATCACCTAACATATACCCTGGGATGGAAAAAGAACTTTTACGTCTCGTAGATAAGTATGACATCAATAAAAAAACATTGCTCGTTCAATCCTTTAGTGCTGATAGTCTGAAAATAATGAATGAATTGGATCCATCAGTGAAGCTAATTCAATTGCTATCTTATAAAGCGAATCCTGGTGCTGTTATAACAGATGCTGAAATTGCAGAGATTAAAAAATATGCAATCGGAGTCGGACCTAACCACACGTATTTAAATGAAGAATATATACAAAAGGTAGTCAACAGCGGACTTGAAATTCATCCATATACGGTAAATGAAAAAGAAAGAATGCAGCAGCTAATTGACTGGGGTGTGACAGGAATGTTTACGAACTTCCCAGACAGACTGCATGAGGTAAAGAAGGGAAAGTAAATTTTAATTTTGAACAACTTAGTGAGACTGCTTGGACGATTACAGTGAAGAAAAAATAATAAATGAAATGGCTCTGGCAATTTGCTAGGGCCATTTTTGATGTATCATGTAATGAAGAGGTTATAGTGCGTATTAAAAAATATCTTGTGGGGATGTTATTTCTAAATAAGGTTTAAAGGATAAATTTTTAGCTTGTGAAATTATGTGAATATTTTCACAAAAAGTTCAGAATATCCGCTCATTTCCTTTGTGAAACCGTTTGAATCATAAACTCCAGTTTGGTAAGCTTTAATGGATACATATTCTAGTTTTAGGAAGGCGATAATGAATGAATACTATATTAAAAAATGATGTAGCAGTGGTAGAAATCAAAAAAGCCGGAGCAGAAATCGTAAGCTTTAAAAGCTTAGTCAATGACACTGAATATGTTTGGGATGGTAATGAAAATATTTGGGGAAGCCATGCTCCTGTTCTATTCCCACTTGTTTGTGCGGTTGTAAATAATGAGATTAGAGTAGATGGCAAAACATATGAAATCGGTAATCATGGATTTGCCAAGTTTAGTGATTTTGAAGTAGTGGAAGCGAATGATACAACTGCTGTGTTTAAACTAGCGTATAGCGAAAAAACATTAGCGATGTATCCTTTTAAATTTACTTTATATATTACGTATACATTAAACGGCAATAAACTTGAAACAAAATATAAAGTAGAAAATGTGGATGACAAGGATATTTATTTCCAATTAGGAACACATCCTGCTTTTAACTGTCCATTAGATAAAGAAGATCAATTTGAAGATTATTATCTTGAATTTGATGAAGAAGAAACACTAGAACGATTCTTTATGAATGCAGGAAATTGTATCATTAGTGGTAAATCAGAAGTATTAATCGAAAATAGCAAAGTGTTGCCGTTAACACACGAGCTTTTCTATGATGGTGCGCTTGTATTTAAGAAAATCAATTCTAAGAAAGTAACATTAAAAAGTAAAAAATCAGCTAAAAATGTAGTTGTTTCATATGAAAACCTTCCAACAATGGGAATCTGGCAAAAGAAAGATGCTCCTTTCGTCTGCATTGAGCCATGGTATGGCTTAGCTGATACAGATAACTATACGGGCGAGTTCAAAGATAGAGATCGCATCATTCAATTAAAACAAAACGAAAGCTTTGAAGCTTCACTAAATATTGAAGTAAACTAATTTGGATTAAATAAATATACTTGTATAAATTACCCTCCTTGGCATTGATTAAAGGGGGTTTTTTGTTTAAGAAAAAGGGCGTATTTATGAAATGTATGTAAACGTATAGGGGAATATGACTTGTTTATCGAACATGTTATATGTAGTTTAATTGAAGAAAATATTTCCCTATATAAGCTAAACGAATGAATGGGGGTTTTACAATGAACGTGATTGAAATTAATAAGCTGACGAAAAGCTACGGAAAGGTAAGAGGAATTGTCGATGTGAGCTTTCATGTAGAGCAAGGTGAAATTTTTGGGTTTATTGGCCCGAATGGGGCAGGCAAGTCAACATTAATTCGAACGTTATTATCTCTCATTTATCCTACTAGCGGCAGTGCGACTATATTTGGCAAGGATTGCATTAAGTATGCCCCAGAAATAAAAAAGGACATTGGCTATTTACCTTCAGAGGTATTTTATTACGATAATATGAAGGTAATTGATTTACTTCGGTATTCAGCTAGCTTTTATAAAAAAGATTGTAAGAAAAGAATAAATGAATTGGCCGAAATACTAGAGCTTGATATACATAAGAAAATTGATGACTTATCTCTAGGTAACAAAAAGAAAGTAGGAATTATTCAAGGTCTTCTGCATGAGCCTAAGCTGATTATTTTGGATGAACCGACAAGTGGCCTAGATCCGTTAATGCAAAAGAAGTTTTTTGATCTGCTGAAAGGAGAAAACAAAAAAGGTGCGACTATTTTATTTTCATCCCATATTTTAAGTGAAGTTCAAAAATTATGTGATCGTGTCGCGATTATAAGAGAAGGAAAAATTGTTCAAGTTGAGAAGATTAGTACATTAAAAGAAAAGAATTATAAGAAAATTCGAATTGAAACAAAAAGTGAGCTTGATTTGAATGATTTTGCTATAACGGGTGTTAGTCAGCTTGACAGGAAAGAGAATGTTATCAGTTTTATGTATAACGGGAATATTAATTTGATTTTAAAGAAGATTGCCGCAGTGGAGATTGCAAATCTCTGGGTAGAAGAGTTAACCCTTGAAGAAATCTTTTTACATTTTTATGAAAAGGAGGACTGATTTAGGATGAATATGTATCTCCATGAAATGAAGGTGTATCGGAAATCAACGATGATTTGGATTGTGGCACTTGTTGGTTTATTACTGCTCTTTTTCTCATTTTTCCCTTCGTTATCACGTGATGCAGAGGCGTATAAACAATTACTGGAGGGATATCCAGAAGAATTAAGAAAAGCCATTGGGCTGTCTGTCGATAGTTTGGTGACGATGTTGGGCTTTTACTCGTATGTGTTTGGCTATGTAAAGCTGTGTGGAGCGATTCAGGCGATGATGATAGGAACATCGATTGTTTCGAAGGAGGTTCGTGAAAAGACAGCGGATTTCTTGTTGTCGAAACCGGTTACTCGGACGCAAATTATCACAGCTAAGTTGTTAGCCGCGTTGACGTTACTAGTTATGACGAATGTGATTTTTACTAGTGCTACGGTGCTGATCACAACCTTGTTTAAAACAGAAGAATATAGTTTGAGCATATTACTCATGATTTCTATTACTTTATTTTTTATTCAGTTGATTTTTCTAGCTCTTGGAGTGATTGTATCGGTTGTTTTTTCTAAAATTAAATCGGTCATTTCTGTTTCTCTTGGTACGGTGTTTGCTTTTTTCATGCTTGGAATGATTGCTTCTTCTACGGATGATACCGTTTTGCGTTATTTGACTCCCTTTAATTACTTTGATTCCTTTTATGTGATCGATCATGCTGCGTATGAGCCATCCTTTATTGTTACAGGAGCCATCGTCATGATAGCAGCCATCGTAACAAGTTATACTGTGTATCGTAAAAAGGACGTAAGCTAAAGGTTCATAGAGGAAGGTGAGGAGAATATGAATATCTTTCTAAGAGAAATGAAAGCGAATCGATTATCGCTTATTTTATGGTGTGTGGGTGTCCTATTTATGGTTGCCACAGGAATGGGGAAATATACTAGTTTATCTGATACAGGCACATCACTGAATGCATTAATGGCTGATATGCCTAAATCCTTGCAAGCAATTATGGGAACCAATTCTTTAGATTTATCGAGCGTGATAGGCTATTATGGTTTGCTCTATTTATATTTAGTTGTCATGGCTGGTATTCATGCGTCGATGCTTGGAGCTAATATTATTTCAAAAGAAGAACGGGATAAAACAGTTGAATTTTTACTAGTTAAACCTATTTCAAGAAGTCAGATGATTACATCGAAGTTACTGGCAGCTTTCGTGAATATTGTCATGTTTAATGTGATTACGTTCATCCTTTCAATTGTGATGGTGCAACAGTATGCGGGAGGAGAAGAGGTAGTCGGGGATATTTCTATGATGATGCTAGGAATGTTGATCTTGCAATTAATCTTTTTGGTCATTGGGACAGCGATTGCGGCTGTTCATAAAAATTCGAAAAAAGCAGCTACCTTGTCTACCGGAATTTTACTTGTGACCTTTATTTTATCGATTGCGGTCAATATGAATAGTAAGCTTGAAAATCTAAAATATTTTACACCATTTAAATATTTTGAAGCTTCGAGGTTAATGAATGAGGGCTTTGAAGTCGTTTATATCATCTTGTCTATTCTCTTAATCATTCTATTAACCGTAGTAACGTATATATTTTATGCAAAAAGAGACGTAAGGTAAGGATGAACAGTTTAAAAATAACTCTTATTAATTTAAAATAGGTTCTATAATGTTATAATTATGAAAAAACTATATTCATATAAAGGAGTTCGGGATGGCTAATATATCTCTGGCGGAGGCTGTGAAATTAAAGAGTGTTTTGTCGAAAAGAATTCATGAATTAGAGGAAGAAATGGATCGGGTAGCATTTATGGAAATGGAAAAAGAAAGTTCACCTTCAAAACAAACTCGTACATTGAAGGATGTCGAACAGGATATTGAGAGAATTCGAAAGGACTTCCGGCTTCTGGATAAGCTCATGTATAAGGCTAATATTGAAAATGAAATTATGTTTAATAATGAGTCACTGACCATTGTAGAAGCTATTGAGCTTGCATCCCAGCTTCGCGCTAGAACAAAGAAATACAAAGAATTTGGTTCGGCAGTGAAAGAGGAATTTTTATATTCAATTGGTGAATCAGCTGCAATGATTCGAGTTGCCCAATTTGAACCTGAGGATTTTCGTGTAAAGGCAATTGAAATAGAGCGTCAGGCTAACCGGCTTTCTAATCTTATTAATGCTAAAAATTATGCTATTGAATTAGAGTTTGATGGAGATACCTATTTTTAAACCTTGAGGTGGTGAGACTCCGCTTCAAGGCATAGAAGGAGACACATTCGTTCACCTGTTAAGTGAAAATTAGGTAATGGCATAACCAATGACCAATTACCATTTACACCTTTACCACTAACCAATGACTAACTATGGCAATGGACGGTCGATGACCAATCTCTGTTAGTATTATAGCTCCTTCTATGAATCCCGGCTGTTATAGCCGGGATTTTTTTTGAAAGTTTTTTTAAAGTAACAGTTACTTTTAGAGTTGTGGATAACATGTGCATAATTTTGTGGATATATATAAGAGAAACACCTTGTAGACATGGCTACAAGGTGTTTCTCTTATAGTGAATGTTTCTTCATTGTACATATTTATCCACAAATTGTTAACAGTTGAAAAAGTCACTGTGACGGATACTTTTGTTGTATATAGCTGGCGAGGGCTTCTACTTCGGTAGGGCCGTCTTTTAGTTGTGTTGCTTGTGTAAAGGTGGTGAAGTCGTCTCCTCCTGAGGCGATGTAATTATTAACGGCGATTGTGTATTTCTTGTTGGATTGGATTTCGTTACCCTGAGCATCTTTTAATACAAGAATGCGATTGCCGATAGGAGCTGACGGATTTACAGTATAGGTTATACCTACTTCCTGTAATCTGTTCTCCTTTTCTGCAGTCCATTGCTGTTCTAATACTCGTTTTATTTGTTCGCCAGTTAAGCTCACCTTTACAAAGTAATGATGAAATGGTAAAGCTGTATACAGGTCTTCCATCGTAACATTTCCTTTATTTAAGCTTGTTCGGACGCCTCCATGATGAAAAAAGGCCATATCAGTGTTCAATGCAAATCGTCCAGATTCTGCGACCAGTTTGGCTAAAGGAAAGTCCCCGTGTCTATTTTTCTTTTTTGTGAATTCTTCTGGTAATGTACCCACTACTTCATTTACATAAGGATCCATTCTTTTTTTGTATGTTTTTAAGAATTCCACTGTTTCTTGATCAGGTTCGATATTATGATGAAGCGTAGGGATAATAGTTGCTTTCTTATTCGTGATCTCTTTTGTACGGGTGTCAATCGTTAGCTTTACTTGAGAAAGAGCAGCTCCATAGGAATAAGATTGCACGATTAGCTTGTTGTCTATGACAGTATTTGCATATTTATGATTGTGGGCTCCAAAGATAAGATCTACTTCATCATCAATCATAGGGGCCATTTTAGCTAAATCGCCATCAGCATTTGCTCCAAACCAATTCGATGTAACGGGAATATGGGCAAGTACGACAATGGATTTAATTTCTTTATCTTTTAGTATTTGTACGGTTTGGTTAATCGCTGTCACTTCATCCATAATTTCAATTTCATTTCGAGTTTCAGGAAGCAAAAATTTAGTAGTGTCAGTCGTAACGACACCAATGAAACCAATGGGAATTCCATTTATTTTTTTTATTGTATATGGAGGTAATAAGAGCTTGCCGGTTTTTTTATCAATGATATTTGCGGAATTATAAGAGGTAGATGAGCCTGAAAAATAACCTGTATTTTCGTGAAGTCCACCATAAATTAGGCGGCGCATTTCATACATACCTTCGTCAAGCTCATGATTACCAGGTGTTCCAACATCAAATTTTAACAGGTTTAGATATTCAATTGTGGGTTCGTCTTGGAATAGAGAAGAGATGGGTGGGCTTCCACCGACCATATCACCAGCATGAACAAGAAGGGTATGCTCATTCTCTTGTTTATACTTTTTTAAATAGGCAGCCAAGTATTCAGCACCACCTGTTTGATTTCCTAAGATGGTTTGATATTTATCAAGCTGGCCGTGAAAGTCATTAATTCCTAATAATTGAACTTCAATGGTATCGTTCGTTGCTGATGGATTGAGTGAAGTTACTCCATCATAAAGTGGACTAAAAACAAACAGAAGTAATAAAATTGATAGAAAAAGCACATATGATCCCCTCTGGAATTTAGGCAATTTATTAGTCCTCCCTCCACACGTTACTCTAAGTATAGTATTGGCAAATTAAGTTAGTTTTAAGGCAGAGTAAAGAAATTATGTAACAGCTACTTTTTGATTTGTGAATAGTATGTGGATAAGTATGTGGATAAGTTATTATTTTTCTATAAGGTAACTTCATCCTTTTGTACCAGGATAAAGTGATTGTGGAGGAGGCAAATGCTTTGTAAATCGTAGGGTTTTAGGTTATTGTAGTACGCGTGGCGTCCCTTTTTTCTTTTCATACTTAAAATATATGTATATTGAAGTTATACTATAAGTCATAAATTACTATTTTAACTTTTAGTAAAACTACTAGGTAGGGTATTTTGGGGAAGAAGTAAAAAGGAGAGGGAGCGGAAAAATGCAATTTATTCTAGACGGTTCTCAAAAAGGAATGGTGATTGGTGCTGGAATTGTAAAAGTGAATTCATTTGGATTTATACAGAATTTTTCTTTTACCAATTATCATATCAATCCTAATTCTTGTATTGCTGAAATCTTTGCTTTTGAAAAAGCCTTAGATTTAATTTCTGAGGACTTGTTATTAGGGGAAGAAGTCATCATTTATACAGATCATACGAAAGTGTTTAAGTTGTTTTCAACGGATATTCAAAAAGGAGAATTATCCTTAGACCCCTATGAGTTGATGGTGCAAGAAGCATTATTATCTTTATTAGGCAGTTTAGATATTCAGGTATTGATGGTTAATGAGCAGGTGAAACCATTAGTGAAAGTGGCTCACAACCTTAGTCGACAGTATCTTTCTGATAAAAATACATTCATTATGGCTAACCTGAATCCATCAAAAGATCATTCATCAAAAGATACTCCTTCTGAAAAAATCCACCTCGATATTGTTCGTGACTCTCATAATAAACATTGGTACTTACTTGTCAATGGAAAAGAAATCGGGCATTCTAATAGTTTCTTAGATGTAGTTGCTAATTTTGTTTTATCTGAAATAAAAGAAAAAGAATGTGTCATTGTACCCTCGGCAGAAATGGAAAGAATGTTACATGCAATAAAAAAGAACAAAAAAGCACAAGATATTTTGGAGAAGATTCATCAACGAAGTGCATGAATTGAAAAAAATCGTGTATAAGGATAATAGTAGAAACGGAGATATACAATGAACTTATATAATCAACTACCAGAAAACATACAAGATCGTTTAAATAAAAGGAAACAAAGTAGCCAGGCTGAATTTAAAGAATTAGTTCGTACGGGGGGGTATTTACCTCCTAACATGGATCTATTAATCGATGCGATTACGGCTTTAAGCATGGGGAAGAATATTTTGTTGAAGGGGCCAACAGGTGCAGGGAAAACAAAGTTCGCTGAGACTTTATCGTATTTATTTAATCAACCAATGTTTAGTGTCAATTGTTCCGTAGATTTGGATGCTGAAAGCTTATTGGGCTTTAAAACATTAATGTACAAAGAAGAAAAACAAGTCATTGAGTTTGTCCCAGGACCAGTAATTAATGCCATGAATCAAGGACATTTTCTCTATATTGATGAAATTAATATGGCGAAGCCAGAAACCTTGCCGTTAATTAATGGTGTGCTAGATTATCGTCGGACGATTACGAATCCATTTACAAATGAAGTGATTCAGGCGAAAGAAGGATTTACCGTCATTGCGGCAATTAATGAAGGATATATTGGTACAGTTCCGCTGAATGAAGCGTTAAAAAATCGCTTTGTTGTCATTGAGGTTCCTTATATTGAAGGGGAGCAGCTAAAGCAGGTTATTGGAACGAACACACAACTCACTGATGAAAAAACGATTGATTTATTTGTTAAACTGTCAGGCGATTTAATCAATGCTGTTCATCAAGGAAAGCTATCAGAAGATGCGGCATCGATTCGGGCGTTGTTGGATGCTTGTGATTTAAGTGTGCTCATTCCTCCGAAACGTGCTATTCTTCGTTCAATTGTGGATAAGTTGGATGAAGAGAGAGAAAAAGAATTTGTGAAAAATCTTACGGAAACGTTATTCTAAATAGGAGAATGTCAGATGAAGTTTATTCGCTTTAATGATTCCAAAGTGGATACGAGCCTGTTTTTACAGTTACAGGATCTATCGACTGTATTGTCAGGTATTCCTGATTTAGAATTTGAATATAACTATGGAACGTTTATCGATGTCATTGACAAAAAAATTACAGCGAGTCATTTTTGGGACAATGGAGATCAAGATGTTAAAGTATCAGGACTGAAAACGGATGTGTTATTACGAACGATTGGTACGTTACGCTATTCCAATATTCAAGAGATGAAAGCGTATTGGGAAAGCATCCATGAGTCATCGTTGCCAAAGTTTGCGATTCAATTATTTACGGTACTAGAAGATATCCGTATTGAGGAAAGAGTAAAAAAAGAACGCCCAGGTACGAAAAGGTTATTTGATATTCGGAGAAAATATCTCAAGCAATATTTTGAAAGTCAATTTGCTGCAAATGTGACGAGAGGCTTTGCCCTAGATGAATTGTTTTGTATGATCTACTTAGTCGTACAATCGGATGTCCCGGATCCTTACTTTCCAAGAGCAAACAAGCAGCAAACCGATGTACTAGAAACGATGAAATTCATGCTCTATTCTGTTTTTGAGGCACAAGAAACAAGAGATATCACAAGGATATGTGAGCAAATTGTTTTTCGCATAAATGGTCATTATCAAGATTCTATGAATGAATATTTTATTTTCCCGGTGTCTCATATTGAGAGCTACACAAAAAATACATTGTTTGATGAGTTAACTCGAAATGATGAATTAGCAAATGATGATCGTGAAGAAGTTAGTGAGGAAAATAGTGAGTATATCGACGAGAAATTTTCTACATGGCATCGAGAAAATAAAAATGGTGAAGGGAATCAAACCTTTTTACAATTTGAACTTGATCAAGGAACGAAAACGAGCTTAATGGGTGGTGGTGCCCGAGAAGCAGAAGATGCGGACCAAGCAATGGCTTCTGTTCAAGGAGCTTCAGGGGAAAGTAAGCAAAAGGATTATTCTCAGCTTGAGTCACTTGATAAAAAGGATTCAAATAGAGGTCATCAAGGAGAGAGTCCTTACGGAGAGGAAAATAAAGATGCGGTGAAGCTCGTGAAAGAAGCGGAAACACCTTCTATTCAAGATGCTAAATTGTATCAAGCAATTTTTCAAGGAAATCGAACCGTTCAAACGGAAGCTTGCAAACACGATTGAAAAAACATTGGAGCATCGAAAAAATGCACCCCGTAAGGATTTGGTGTTTGGACGCTTATCTAAGAAATTGTTACCGATTGTAATGGATGAAAATCCACGAGTTTTTTATAAAAAAAATCATGAATCGAAAGAAATAGATGCTGTGTTTACGCTGTTAGTAGATTGCTCGGCTTCCATGCATAATAAAATGGAGGAAACAAAAAGAGGGATTATTCTGTTTCACGAAGTATTGAAACAGCTACGAATTCCACATTCCATTATTGGATTTTGGGAAGATGCAAACGATGTGAAGGAAGGATATCAACCGAATTATTTCCATGTTGTTCATTCTTTATCGGATTCCATTTATCAAAATAATGGTGCCAAAATTATGCAGCTACAACCACAGGAGGATAATCGGGATGGCTTTAGTATTCGCGTTATTACTGAAGAACTCGAAAAACGTCGGGAAAAGCATAAGTTTCTATTAGTGTTTTCTGACGGTGAACCAGCTGCCGCTCATTACGATCAAAATGGAATTGTCGACACACATGTAGCTGTATCAGAGGCTCGCAAAAAAGGCATCGACGTCATCGGTATGTTTTTATCAGATGGATATATCGAAGAAAGTGAAGAACTGACGATGAAAAATATCTATGGCAAAGAACGCTTAATGATTCCAAGTGTATCGGAATTAACCGAGCAGTTCACACCGCTTTTGAAAAAGTTATTATTAAAAGCGATTTGAATTAGAAAGTATGGTCATAAGAACATTATAATGTTATAAATAGACAAAAAAACTTGGGGATAGCCTCCTCAAGTTTTTTTGTCTATTTAAGAATTTAAAAAGATTATCCACAAAATTATCCACGGTTTATCCACAAATAGAAAAGTAACAGCTACATTTTTATTAAGGTCTGCTTTTGATTTATTGCCCATTTGATAGAAATGAATAATGTTACGATGATAATCACAGCCCCGAAGACGTGTATCATTTGGTGGTGAATAAAAATTTGCTTAGTTTGTGATACTTTATACAGTACTGATATAATTCCTCATGATAAAATAATGATTATTTACATAATGGAGGAACAGCGAGTGAATGGGAAACCAAAATTAAAAAGTGATATTGATATCGCTTTATCGGTAAAATTGAAGCCTATTACTGAAATTGCTGAAAGTGTAGGGATGAGTGAAGATGATTTAGAACTTTACGGCAAATATAAGGCTAAGCTATCGTATGATTATTTAAAAAAGTTACAAGCAAAACAAGAAGGCAAATTAATTCTTGTGACAAGCATTAATCCAACAAAAGCTGGTGAAGGAAAATCAACAGTAACCGTTGGGTTAGGCGATGCATTCTCTCAAGTTAGGGAAAAGCACAATGATTGCTTTGCGTGAACCTTCACTTGGTCCTGTAATGGGCTTAAAAGGTGGAGCAGCTGGCGGTGGTTATTCTCAAATACTACCTATGGATGAGATTAACCTTCATTTTACAGGAGATATTCATGCAATTACGACAGCGAATAATGCACTTAGCAGCTATTCTTGATAATCATATACATCAAGGAAATGAATTGAATATTGACACACGTAAAATTGTCTGGAAACGATGCCTGGATATGAATGATCGGGCACTTAGAAATATCGTAATTGGTCTTGGTGGAAGTATACATGGTGTACCAAGAGAAGATGGCTTTAACATTACAGTTGCTTCGGAAATTATGGCGGTTCTTTGTTTAGCATACAGATCTGGAAGATTTAAAACAACGGTTATCTAGAATGGTTGTTGCTTATTCAGTAACGGGAAAACCAATTACGGCACATGATCTGCAGGCAGAAGGAGCGTTAACTTTACTGTTAAAAGAAGCGTTAAAGCCAAATTTAGTGCAAACGATTGAACATACACCGGCATTAGTTCATGGTGGACCATTTGCTAATATTGCTCATGGTTGCAATAGTGTAATTGCTACAAAAGCTGCTTTAAAAATGGCTGATTATGTTGTAACAGAAGCAGGATTTGGCGCGGATCTCGGTGCTGAGAAATTTTTAAACATTAAAACACGAGCAGCAGGTATTAAACCGGAAGCGGTTGTGATTGTAGCGACGATTCGTGCGTTAAAGCTACACGGTGGTCAAAACCCAGATCAGTTAAGCGAAGAAGATTTGACTGCTTTAAAAGCAGGCTTTGCTAATTTGCAAAAACATGCCGAAACGATTGCTGCATTTGGGCTTCCGTTTGTAGCTGCTTTGAATCGTTTTGTTACCGATAGTGATGCCGAATTAGCTTTATTTAAACAACTTTGCGATGAACACAATATTCCATTTGCATTAACAGAAGTATGGGAAAAGGGTGGAGCAGGTGGAGTAGAATTAGCTCAAAAACTGCTTGATGTAATTGAACATAATGAATTAACGTTTACTCCGCTTTACGATCTTTCAGATTCATTGGAGGATAAAATTAAAACCGTTGCTCGAAAGGTTTACGGAGCAAAGGATGTAGAGTTTACGGCTACGGTTAAAAAACAATTGCAATTATTTGAACAAGAAGATTGGGGGAATCTACCGGTTTGTATGGCGAAAACACAATATTCTTTATCTGATGATCCAACGAAAATTGGTCGCCCAGAAGACTTTACCATTACGGTAAGAGAAGTGAGACCGTCAATCGGGGCCGGATTTATCGTAGCCCTAACAGGCAATGTCATGACCATGCCGGGACTTCCTAAAAAACCAGCAGCCTTAAACATGGACGTAGACGAAAACTACAATGCAAAAGGACTTTTCTGAGTCACAGTTACCTTATGGGTTGTGGATAAAATGTGAATAAGTTTATTATGGAACCCTTGTGGGAAGTGCCCACAGGGGTTTTTTGTTTTATCCTAAATAGAAAATGAAAGTATGTTTATACTAAAAAATCCCTGTTTGATATAAATAACCAATATATGGATATAACATAATGGTTACGATAGCTTAATATTCTATTAATATTTGTGGCGTTTAATAGAGTACGGACAAACATTAATCCACTAGGAGGATTTTTTAAATGATTAATAAGAAGCTCTTGAAGAAAGGAGCAGCAGCAGCGCTTGCTCTAGCTATTGCTGTTCCAGCTTTAACACCTACAGCATCGGCTGCTAAAGAAGATATTAAAATTGAAGCTGTTAAATTCAATGGGATGGAAGCTCCAACTACTATTGATGAAATGGTACAAACTTATACAAAGGCAACTGTTGATGTTAAATATAGCAATGGAAAAGTAAAGACATTTCCGTTGTCTTACAACTACCTATTTAAATCAGAAGATAAGGTAGCGACAGTTAAAGGGGAAAAAGTCCCTGCAGGTACACCGATTGATGTGAACGGAAATCCAATTAAAGATCCAAGCAGCACAGATGGAAAATATTTCGTCTCAGATGCTCCGGATTCAAATAGCTTATTGATGCCTATTGACGGCAAACTTTATATGGTTACACATTATGAATATCAAACAATTGATGCTGCTGGTCAATCAGCATACGGTTTAGTTCCAGCATCTATGTCTTTAACTGAGATGGAACAGGACAAAAAAACAGGTGAACTTAAACCGGTAAAAGTAGAAAAAATTGATTTTTCAGCAGTAAATGGACTTTGGATTCCGTGTAACGGATCATTATCTCCATGGAATACACATTTAGGTTCTGAAGAGTATGAGCCAGATGCTCGTCAATTTTTAGATGTTACTTCAAAAACAAGAAGTCAAGTGGAAACATTTGCTCAATTTTATTTTGGAGATAAAGCAAAGGCTAATCCTTATTTCTATGGCTATACTCCAGAAATTACAGTAGATAAGAATGGTAAAACATCAGTTGTAAAACATTACAGCACAGGACGTTTCTCTCATGAGTTAGATAAAGTAATGCCTGATAACAGAACTGTATTTTACGGTGATGATGGTGGTAATACAGGAATGTTTATGTATGTAGCTGATAAGGAAAAAGATTTATCAGCAGGTACATTATATGCGGCTAAATTTGAACAAACAGGTACTGAAAATGGTGGTTCAGGAAACTTCGAATGGATTAATTTAGGACATGCGACGGATAAAGAAGTTAAAGAAATTATTGACAGCGGTATTAAATTCAATGATATTTTTGAAACTTCAGATGTGCCTAAAGAAGGTTTTACAGCGATTAAACAATATTCATATGGTAAAACAGAATATCTAAAACTTAAACCTGGTAAAGAAAAAGCAGCAGCTTTTCTTGAAACGCGCCGTTATGCAGCAATGCTTGGTGCGACTACTGAATTTAACAAAATGGAAGGTGTAGCACTAAACGAAAAAGATAACAAAGTATATATCGCTATTTCTGACCAAAGTAAAGCAATGGAAAAAGATCAAAAGGAGCAGATCCAGCTGACCATATCCAATTACCAAAAATTAAAGCTGGTGTAACGTATCAATTAGATTTGACAAATGGACAAAAAGATAGCAAGGGCAATGCTATTGATAGTTCATATGTAGCTCATCAATGTCTGGATTGGTAGTTGGTGAAGACCTTCCAGCAGCTGATGCATATGGAAATACGGCTAATGTGGACAAAGTAGCTAATCCAGATAACTTAAGCTATTCTGAAGCAATGAGAACACTTTTTATTGGTGAGGATAGCGGTAATCATACAAATAACTATGTATGGGCATATAATGTTGATACAAAGGAATTAAACCGAATTTTATCTGTTCCAGCAGGAGCGGAAGCAACTGGGTTATTTGCAGCTGATGACCGCAATGGTTTCTCATACATTTTCAGTAATTTCCAACATCCTGGTGATGAAGTAGATGGTAAGTCAATTACAGCTGTTAATAAAGATGAACTAATTAAAGCGGTAGATGAACAAATCGGTATTAATAAAACAGGCGGAATTGGCTATATCTCTGGTCTTCCATCTCTTACGAATATGCCTGATTTCACTGCACCAAACGCTCCAACTATTAAAACAGTAACGAATGCGCAAACAATGGTCAGTGGTACAGCAGAAGCTAACTCAGTTGTAGATTTGTATATCGATAGAAAACATAAACAAAGTACTAATGCAGATAAGAACGGAAATTATAAGTTTAAGCTAGATAGATTATATAAGACTGGAACAGAAATTAAGGTAACAGCAACTGACAAAGCTGGAAATGTAAGTACTGCAAAAGCTATTACAGTTATTGATAAAACAGCTCCTAAAATTTCTTCAGTAAAAAAAGTAACTGTAAAATCTAAATCTGTTACTGGTAAAGCTGAAAAATACGCTACTGTTTCAGTTTATAAGGGTAAAACATTATTAGGTAAAGCGGTTGCCAATTCAAAAGGAAATTTCATTGTGAAAATCAAAGCTCAAAAAGCAGGTACAACCCTAACAGTTGTAGCCAAAGACAAAGCTGGTAACCAAAGCAAATCAAGTGTTGTAAAAGTTGCTACTAAGTAACAAGCTAGTCGATTGATATTACGTATAAAAAGAAAGGACCTTACAGTAATCTCTATCTGTAAGGTCTTTTTGCATATAATAATCTAGAAACTATCAAAGATACCTATCCACATAATTACTTTACTTCTTCTTCAAATAGCTCCGCGATTTCAATAATAACCTTCGTTGCCTTTACCATATCGTCAACGGAGATGAATTCGTATTTACCGTGGAAGTTTTCTCCACCGGTAAAGAGATTTGGTGTAGGTAGTCCCATATAGGATAGTTGAGAGCCGTCTGTACCGCCACGAATTGGTGCAATCTTTGGCTCGATGTCTAGGTTTTTCATTGCACGATAGGCAATATCGACAATTTCTTTCACGGGTTCGATTTTATCTTTCATATTATAGTATTGATCATGTAGTTCAAGAAGAATACGATCTTGTCCGTATTTTGCTTGTAAGTCTTCTACAATTTTCTTCATAAACTCTTTACGTGCGTTAAATTGATGACGATCAAAATCACGAATAATATAGGATAGTTTAGTTTCTTCAACTTCTCCGTTGAAAGAAATAAGATGATAAAAGCCCTCATATCCTTCTGTATATTCAGGTGCTTCAGCAGCAGGTAATTGATTATGTAATTCCATTGCAATTTTTGCGGAGTTCACCATTTTTCCTTTAGCTGTCCCAGGGTGAATATTTGTTCCTTTGATTGTAATTTTCGCAGCGGCGGCGTTAAAGCTTTCATATTCTAATTCCCCAAGTGGCCCTCCATCGACTGTATAGGCATATTTAGCGTTAAAGCGATCCACATCAAATTTATGTGGTCCTCTTCCAATTTCCTCATCAGGCGTAAAAGCAACTCGAACTGTGCCATGTTTAATTTCCGGATGCTGAACGAGATAGGCCATTGCTGTCATAATTTCTGCAATGCCCGATTTATTGTCGGCCCCAAGCAATGTAGTTCCATCCGTAGTAATGAGTGTATGTCCGATATAATTCGATAGAGAAGGGAACTCTTTAGGAGACAGAACGACCGATAATTCTTTGTTTAATATAATATCGTTTCCATTATAATTCTCGACAATCTGTGGTTTTACATCTTTTCCAGTGAAATCTGTAGCCGTATCTACATGAGCTAAAAAACCGATAGTCGGAACTTGTTTAGTTGTATTGGAAGGCAATGTCGCCATAACATAACCATTTTCATCAATCGTTACGTCCTCTAATCCGATTGTCTTTAATTCCTCTACTAATTGGTTGGCGAGTGTGAGCTGTCCAGGGGTAGAAGGACAGGTTGTGCTTTCTTCATTGGATTGTGTATCGATTTTTACATAAGAAGTGAATCGTTCGATAATTTCAGCTTTCATAATAATTCCTCCTTTTTTCTACGCCTCTTATCGTATCATGTTTAGCATTTCATTTTAAGAAAGGTGAACCTGCATCTCTATAGGATGTGTTTTGTGTAATGCCTTTATTCCGTTGTATTTTGAAAAAATATAACAAAAGAGCATCGAAATAGATGCCCTTTTAATAAAAGATAAGAAAGTATAAATTTTCGACGCGTACTAGTGTCTAGCTCCAGGCGCCCAGCGACTAATGGACTTCCCGCTCCTCCACTCGATAAGTCAACATCGAATCGCTTACGCTCTTCGTGTTTCCTTTATCTCCCTACGTCGCTAAACGGGCGCCTTGCGCTTTTCTTATGAATCTAGAAAACTAATAAAGCTCGCGAACGATATAAGACGCACTTATCCATGCATTCGTTCCATCAGCCAATTTAATTTGATACCAAGTCTTTGAACTATTCATCGCCAATGTGCCATCTGCATTCAAAACGAATTGTACATAGTCATTCAGATTTACGGTTGTAATTAAAGTACTATTAACGGATGGGTCCTTTCTGACATTGAGTGAATCTGTTTTTACAACTCTCCCTAAGTTTTGAACGGATATATAACTTTTATATTTTACAAAGTCAATAGAGTTAATCCAGTAAATCGTATTCTGATACATAACTTTTATCCAATAGTCATTCGTTTTTTCAAGCAGTGTAAAGGTGGAACCATTTTTGAGAGTTATGACCTTATCTTTTGAACCCTTGCTGCTGTATAGTGCTAAATCTCTTTTAGCGATAGCTTGGATTCCAGATGGGAAAATATCACTTGCTTGTGGAATCGAAGGTGCTGATAGAACTCTCCTATCTGCTGTTGCTTTGCTATAGTAGGCTTGGTCATATGGTAGAATATTTTGCATATGTTTGGCGATTATTTTACCCCAGTTTGGGTCACTTGCGTAATAGAAGTTCATACCTTCACTATTGGCATTTATCCGTTCATTATCCATATCAGTTGTTTTGAACCCAAGAATGGCACCTTGATATCGAAAGCCGCCAGATACTTCATTTAAGTATGTTGCCTTTATCTGCTGAGCAATATAGTAAATATTCTCATCAATAGAAGTGAAGCGATAGGAAGCAATAAATGGGCTAGCATCGTATGAACCAAAACCAAATAAATTATTCTTGCTTAATGCTATTTCCGATGTACCAAAAGCACTTTCATGAATTGCATGAGCTGCTAAGTAAAGAGCATTGACTCCATAGGTTTTACCGGCATCAATAAATACTTGTCCTTTTCCAGACAAAACACTGTTTATTCCATATTTCTTGTAATTTGCTTGATTCTTGTAATTCTTTTCAATATAATCATCGATTTGCTGTGCCGTAACAAGTGAAGGTGTACGTAAATCAATGAATTGATAGCCAACTCGTCCATTCAATGGATCCCCTGTTTTTACTTGCTGTAGTGAACTAATAGGTACATAGCCTGTTTTGCCCGAATAGTTGACGAGATACCATCCGTTTGAAGTTTTTGCTGATGCAACCACAATTTTATAAGGTGGAATGGTATCGACAAGCTCTGACGTTTCAGAAGTTTCTTTGTATAGATTCACCGCCATATTAAGAGTGCCAAAGGTAGTATTTGTGATTGTTTCCTGAGTATAATCAGAGTACTTAGAAAAATCACCGATATAAATGTATCCAGACGTTCCATCAAAGGTTACGTTATACCAATCTCCGATTCTTTTAATAGAGGTGACGATAGTATCTTTTGGAATGGTAGCAAGCTTTGCATAAGTATCCCCAGATGATTCATATAAATTTGTTTCTTTATTGGCTTTATATTTCTCTACCGTGTCCAAAAAGGAATCTGCTTGTACGGACCCGCTATTAATATATAAGTCTTGATTATTATATGAGATACGGTACCAAGTTTCTCCTAAACTATTCGTTACTTTCTGCGTGGATGCAAAAACATTGTTAGCAGCCACTGTAAATACTTTATCCTTTGTAGAATCCACAGTAGCATACAAATCAGAAGCTTTAGCTGTTACATAATAGGTTTCATTTGTATCTGTATATGTATATGTCATCTCATCTGTATTTTTAGAAAAATCTCTAATGAAGATATAGCCCAATTTTTCATTGTATTTTACAAGATACCAATCTCCAATATTTTTATTCGAGGAAATAATGGTGTTTTTAGGAATAGTTATGAGTTTCTTATGGACCTTACCATAGAATTCGTATAAGGCTGTATCTTTAGTAGCTTTGTAGCTAGTTTGTGAAAATGTAGAAAAGTTTTTTTGAGATACATTGCTACTGTTCACATATCGCGTCTTACCATCATACAAAACACGGTACCATGTTTGTCCTGTGCTATTAATAATCTTTTGAGTGGAATAAAACCCATTATTACTAGCAATGGTAGCTACTTCTTTTTTCTTTGTATTTGGTGTGCTATACAGCTTTGTTGTTTTATTAGTAAAATAATAGGACTTATTGATCGTTACATATTGAGTGTATTCCTTTAAATAGGAACCCGATACCCAGCCTATTTTAGTTATCTTTTTTCCTTTGGATGTGTATGAATAGGAGACTTTAAACCATATTCCTTTTTTTTCTGTGGATGTTACGACTTTCCCTTTTGGAATGGAAATAATGGTTTTATATTTTGTACTGGCTCCTGACCGTAAATTTAATTTATCAGTCGTCTGATAATACGTTTTGTTCATTTTAACAGTAGAACTAGCTTCAACACTCTGTAATCCAAGCGGGAGTACAGTGGCAGTCGATGCACCGACCATAATACTCGTTGATAAAATAAGTATTCTTCCTAGTTGCTTCATTTTATCACCTTTCCTTTTATTTTAATAAATGATAAATATAGTATAATCGAAATTTGGTAGAAGAAGGAGAAATTGGAACGGATATTTTTCTAGATTTTAGATGCACTAAAAAAGAAATGAATTTCAAAAAGAAGAGCGTGCATTGAAACTGGTACATTAATATTAACTAGAATTTGTTGTGAAAAAATTGACGGATGAAAAAAATGGATGTTAGCTATTAATCTCGATGTTCTAACTGCTCCACATATACGATTAGTTCATTTAACTTCTACAGTAAAGTATCTGTTAATTATGTATTTATCAGAAAAGGGCATTGACTTTTGTATACTAAAATAGTAATATTGGAATCCCTGATATGAGGGTACTAATCAAAATAATAAATTTCTTTTAAAAAATGATTGACTCTGATTTATTTGTTTGATAATATAATTTATGTCGCTAAGGCGATGTGGAACATTTAAAACGGATATAGTTTTAATTTGTCACCATGCATAGTTCTTTGAAAACTAAACAAAACAGAAACGCCAACGTAAAGTTTTCGTGCGTACACACGATAAAAAATGTACATATGAGCAAGTCAAACATTTCTTCGGAGAGTTTGATCCTGGCTCAGGACGAACGCTGGCGGCGTGCCTAATACATGCAAGTCGAGCGAATCAATGGGAGCTTGCTCCCTGAGATTAGCGGCGGACGGGTGAGTAACACGTGGGTAACCTGCCTGTAAGACTGGGATAACTTCGGGAAACCGGAGCTAATACCGGATAGTTTCTTTTCTCGCATGAGGGAAGATGGAAAGATGGTTTCGGCTATCACTTACAGATGGACCCGCGGCGCATTAGCTAGTTGGTGAGGTAACGGCTCACCAAGGCCACGATGCGTAGCCGACCTGAGAGGGTGATCGGCCACACTGGGACTGAGACACGGCCCAGACTCCTACGGGAGGCAGCAGTAGGGAATCTTCCGCAATGGACGAAAGTCTGACGGAGCAACGCCGCGTGAGCGAAGAAGGCCTTCGGGTCGTAAAGCTCTGTTGTTAGGGAAGAACAAGTACAAGAGTAACTGCTTGTACCTTGACGGTACCTAACCAGAAAGCCACGGCTAACTACGTGCCAGCAGCCGCGGTAATACGTAGGTGGCAAGCGTTGTCCGGAATTATTGGGCGTAAAGCGCGCGCAGGCGGTCCTTTAAGTCTGATGTGAAAGCCCACGGCTCAACCGTGGAGGGTCATTGGAAACTGGGGGACTTGAGTGCAGAAGAGGAGAGTGGAATTCCACGTGTAGCGGTGAAATGCGTAGAGATGTGGAGGAACACCAGTGGCGAAGGCGACTCTCTGGTCTGTAACTGACGCTGAGGCGCGAAAGCGTGGGGAGCAAACAGGATTAGATACCCTGGTAGTCCACGCCGTAAACGATGAGTGCTAAGTGTTAGAGGGTTTCCGCCCTTTAGTGCTGCAGCTAACGCATTAAGCACTCCGCCTGGGGAGTACGGCCGCAAGGCTGAAACTCAAAGGAATTGACGGGGGCCCGCACAAGCGGTGGAGCATGTGGTTTAATTCGAAGCAACGCGAAGAACCTTACCAGGTCTTGACATCCTCTGACAACCCTAGAGATAGGGCGTTCCCCTTCGGGGGACAGAGTGACAGGTGGTGCATGGTTGTCGTCAGCTCGTGTCGTGAGATGTTGGGTTAAGTCCCGCAACGAGCGCAACCCTTGTTCTTAGTTGCCAGCATTCAGTTGGGCACTCTAAGGAGACTGCCGGTGACAAACCGGAGGAAGGTGGGGATGACGTCAAATCATCATGCCCCTTATGACCTGGGCTACACACGTGCTACAATGGATGGTACAAAGAGTCGCAAACCCGCGAGGGCTAGCTAATCTCATAAAGCCATTCTCAGTTCGGATTGTAGGCTGCAACTCGCCTACATGAAGCCGGAATCGCTAGTAATCGCGGATCAGCATGCCGCGGTGAATACGTTCCCGGGCCTTGTACACACCGCCCGTCACACCACGAGAGTTTGTAACACCCGAAGTCGGTGAGGTAACCGCAAGGAGCCAGCCGCCTAAGGTGGGATAGATGATTGGGGTGAAGTCGTAACAAGGTAGCCGTATCGGAAGGTGCGGCTGGATCACCTCCTTTCTAAGGAAACATGAAGAATTTCGGTTCTTTATGAACAACAGGGCGTTTCTGATTTTGTTTAGTTTTGAGAGAGCTATCTCTCAGCATATTGTTCCTTGAAAACTAGATAACGTATGACAAGACATCATTGAAAGTAGTAAGTTCTTTTTAAGAATGACCTAATATAGGTTAAGTTAGAAAGGGCGCACGGTGGATGCCTTGGCACTAGGAGCCGATGAAGGACGGGACTAACACCGATATGCTTCGGGGAGCTGTAAGTAAGCTTTGATCCGGAGATTTCCGAATGGGGAAACCCACTGTTCGTAATGGAACAGTATCTTTACCTGAATACATAGGGTATGGAAGGCAGACCCGGGGAACTGAAACATCTAAGTACCCGGAGGAAGAGAAAGCAAACGCGATTTCCTGAGTAGCGGCGAGCGAAACGGAATTAGCCCAAACCAAGAGGCTTGCCTCTTGGGGTTGTAGGACACTCTATATGGAGTTACAAAGGAACGGGGTAAATGAAGAGATCTGGAAAGGTCCGTCAGAGAAGGTAAAAACCCTGTAGTTGAAACTCCGTTCCCTCCTGAGTGGATCCTGAGTACGGCGGGACACGAGAAATCCCGTCGGAAGCAGGGAGGACCATCTCCCAAGGCTAAATACTCCCTAGTGACCGATAGTGAACCAGTACCGTGAGGGAAAGGTGAAAAGCACCCCGGAAGGGGAGTGAAATAGATCCTGAAACCGTGTGCCTACAAGTAGTCAGAGCCCGTTAATGGGTGATGGCGTGCCTTTTGTAGAATGAACCGGCGAGTTACGATTTCATGCAAGGTTAAGTTGAGAAGACGGAGCCGCAGCGAAAGCGAGTCTGAATAGGGCGAATGAGTATGAGGTCGTAGACCCGAAACCAGGTGATCTACCCATGTCCAGGGTGAAGTTCAGGTAACACTGAATGGAGGCCCGAACCCACGCACGTTGAAAAGTGCGGGGATGAGGTGTGGGTAGCGGAGAAATTCCAATCGAACCTGGAGATAGCTGGTTCTCTCCGAAATAGCTTTAGGGCTAGCCTCGAGGTAGAGAGTATTGGAGGTAGAGCACTGATTGGACTAGGGGCCCCCATCGGGTTACCGAATTCAGTCAAACTCCGAATGCCAAATACTTATACTCGGGAGTCAGACTGCGAGTGATAAGATCCGTAGTCAAAAGGGAAACAGCCCAGACCACCAGCTAAGGTCCCAAAGTTTATGTTAAGTGGAAAAGGATGTGGAGTTGCTTAGACAACCAGGATGTTGGCTTAGAAGCAGCCACCATTTAAAGAGTGCGTAATAGCTCACTGGTCGAGTGACTCCGCGCCGAAAATGTACCGGGGCTAAACATAACACCGAAGCTGTGGATGGACATCGTTGATGTCCGTGGTAGGAGAGCGTTCTAAGGGCGTTGAAGCTAGACCGTAAGGACTGGTGGAGCGCTTAGAAGTGAGAATGCCGGTATGAGTAGCGAAAGAAGGGTGAGAATCCCTTCCACCGAATGCCTAAGGTTTCCTGAGGAAGGCTCGTCCGCTCAGGGTTAGTCGGGACCTAAGCCGAGGCTGAAAAGCGTAGGCGATGGACAACAGGTTGATATTCCTGTACCACCTATACATCGTTTGAGCGATGGGGGGACGCAGAAGGATAGGGTAAGCGCGCTGTTGGATATGCGCGTCCAAGCAGTTAGGCTGGAAACGAGGCAAATCCCGTTTCCGTGAAGGCTGAGCTGTGATGGCGAGGGAAATATAGTACCGAAGTTCCTGATTCCACACTGCCAAGAAAAGCCTCTAGTGAGATGTAGGGTGCCCGTACCGCAAACCGACACAGGTAGGCGAGGAGAGAATCCTAAGGTGTGCGAGAGAACTCTCGTTAAGGAACTCGGCAAAATGACCCCGTAACTTCGGGAGAAGGGGTGCTTTTTAGGGTGAATAGCCCGGAAAAGCCGCAGTGAATAGGCCCAGGCGACTGTTTAGCAAAAACACAGGTCTCTGCGAAACCGCAAGGTGAAGTATAGGGGCTGACACCTGCCCGGTGCTGGAAGGTTAAGAGGAGAGGTTAGCTGCACGGCGAAGCTTTGAATTGAAGCCCCAGTAAACGGCGGCCGTAACTATAACGGTCCTAAGGTAGCGAAATTCCTTGTCGGGTAAGTTCCGACCCGCACGAAAGGTGTAACGATCTGGGCACTGTCTCAACGAGAGACTCGGTGAAATTATAGTACCTGTGAAGATGCAGGTTACCCGCGACAGGACGGAAAGACCCCGTGGAGCTTTACTGTAGCCTGATATTGAATTTTGGTACAGCTTGTACAGGATAGGTAGGAGCCTGAGAAGCCGGAGCGCCAGCTTCGGTGGAGGCGTTGGTGGGATACTACCCTGGCTGTATTGACATTCTAACCCGCGCCCCTTATCGGGGTGGGAGACAGTGTCAGGTGGGCAGTTTGACTGGGGCGGTCGCCTCCTAAAGAGTAACGGAGGCGCCCAAAGGTTCCCTCAGAATGGTTGGAAATCATTCGTAGAGTGTAAAGGCACAAGGGAGCTTGACTGCGAGACCTACAAGTCGAGCAGGGACGAAAGTCGGGCTTAGTGATCCGGTGGTTCCGCATGGAAGGGCCATCGCTCAACGGATAAAAGCTACCCCGGGGATAACAGGCTTATCTCCCCCAAGAGTCCACATCGACGGGGAGGTTTGGCACCTCGATGTCGGCTCATCGCATCCTGGGGCTGTAGTCGGTCCCAAGGGTTGGGCTGTTCGCCCATTAAAGCGGTACGCGAGCTGGGTTCAGAACGTCGTGAGACAGTTCGGTCCCTATCCGTCGTGGGCGTAGGAAATTTGAGAGGAGCTGTCCTTAGTACGAGAGGACCGGGATGGACGCACCGCTGGTGTACCAGTTGTTCTGCCAAGAGCATCGCTGGGTAGCTATGTGCGGACGGGATAAGTGCTGAAAGCATCTAAGCATGAAGCCCCCCTCAAGATGAGATTTCCCATAGCGCAAGCTAGTAAGATCCCTGAAAGATGATCAGGTTGATAGGTCAGAGGTGGAAGTGTGGTGACATATGGAGCTGACTGATACTAATCGATCGAGGACTTAACCACACATTTCAATGATGATCTTGTCTACGTTATCTAGTTTTGAAGGAATAATCCTTCTATATATTGTCTGGTAATGATGGCGAAGAGGTCACACCCGTTCCCATTCCGAACACGGAAGTTAAGCTCTTCAGCGCCGATGGTAGTTGGGGGTTTCCCCCTGTGAGAGTAGGACGTTGCCAGGCAAACCTAATTTTAGGGTTACTTTTTCTCGAAGTTTATATATGGCCCCTTGGTCAAGCGGTTAAGACACCGCCCTTTCACGGCGGTAACACGGGTTCGAATCCCGTAGGGGTCACCATATAGTAAAAGCGGAGAAAGCCCGCTTAAAGTGATTAATGTTGGAGCTCTCGAGAAGAAATTGTTCTTTGACTTCGTAGGAGAGAGTGAAACAGCCGTACAGTTTGGCTTTCGTAGCTAGATAATGGAGGATTAGCTCAGCTGGGAGAGCATCTGCCTTACAAGCAGAGGGTCGGCGGTTCGATCCCGTCATCCTCCACCATAACATTTGCCGGTGTAGCTCAATTGGTAGAGCAACTGACTTGTAATCAGTAGGTTGGGGGTTCAAGTCCTCTTGCCGGCACCATTTTTATTAGCAAGTGAGTTATTAGCTCAGTTGGTAGAGCATCTGACTTTTAATCAGAGGGTCGCAGGTTCGAATCCTGCATAACTCACCATTATCTATGCGGGTGTGGCGGAATTGGCAGACGCACCAGACTTAGGATCTGGCGCCGCAAGGCGTGGGGGTTCAAGTCCCTTCACCCGCATCATAATGCGGAAGTAGTTCAGTGGTAGAATACAACCTTGCCAAGGTTGGGGTCGCGGGTTCGAATCCCGTCTTCCGCTCCAATTTTTCGCAAAAGCGCCGGGGTGGCGGAACTGGCAGACGCACAGGACTTAAAATCCTGCGGTAGGTGACTACCGTACCGGTTCGATTCCGGTCCTCGGCACCACTATTCTATGCGCTCGTAGCTCAATTGGATAGAGCATCTGACTACGAATCAGAAGGTTGTAGGTTCGACTCCTGTCGAGCGCATTGTTTTCTTACGGGAAGTAGCTCAGCTTGGTAGAGCACTTGGTTTGGGACCAAGGGGTCGCAGGTTCGAATCCTGTCTTCCCGACCATGACATTTTTATACTCATATGGGGCCTTAGCTCAGCTGGGAGAGCGCCTGCCTTGCACGCAGGAGGTCAGGGGTTCGATCCCCCTAGGCTCCATCAACCTTACATTTAGTATTTGGTAACATAGCTTAGCATAGCTAGAGCGTATATTTTTATTCGTGAGGTTAATGGTTCGAGTCCTACAAGATTCACTGCTATGTATATGGAGGTATACCCAAGTCCGGCTGAAGGGATCGGTCTTGAAAACCGACAGGGGGGTCAAACCCCGCGGGGGTTCGAATCCCTCTACCTCCTCCATTTATTTCTTTCGTATAATTCTTATTATCGCGGGGTGGAGCACGTTGAATAAGCTTCTTCGAAACCACTTCAGTGCACCGATTGAATCGCTTCTTGAATAATCTTTCTGAAATCGGGGCGGGTCTATATTAAAATATAGTGTATAAGCAAAATAGCATCATTACTATTATCGCGGGGTGGAGCAGTTCGGTAGCTCGTCGGGCTCATAACCCGAAGGTCGCAGGTTCAAATCCTGTCCCCGCAATCATAATGGTCCGGTAGTTCAGTTGGTTAGAATGCCTGCCTGTCACGCAGGAGGTCGCGGGTTCGAGTCCCGTCCGGACCGCCATATTTTATTTAGTTAAGGCTCGGTAGCTCAGTCGGTAGAGCAAAGGACTGAAAATCCTTGTGTCGGCGGTTCGATTCCGTCCCGCGCCACCATTATTGATATAGGGGTATAGTTTAAAGGTAGAACAGAGGTCTCCAAAACCTCCAGTGTGGGTTCGAGTCCTACTACCCCTGCCATTTTAGTTTTTATGGCGGTTGTGGCGAAGTGGTTAACGCACCGGATTGTGATTCCGGCATTCGTGGGTTCAATTCCCATCAGCCGCCCCATTTACCTAATATTATTGGGCTATAGCCAAGCGGTAAGGCAACGGATTTTGATTCCGTCATGCGAAGGTTCGAATCCTTCTAGCCCAGTCATGGCAGCATAGCCAAGTGGTAAGGCAGAGGTCTGCAAAACCTTTATCACCGGTTCAAATCCGGTTGCTGCCTTCATGGATATGTTAGTCTTGTATTAATTCTTTGCGGGTGTAGTTTAGTGGTAAAACCTCAGCCTTCCAAGCTGATGATGAGAGTTCGATTCTCTTCACCCGCTCCAAATGATATGGGCCTATAGCTCAGCTGGTTAGAGCGCACGCCTGATAAGCGTGAGGTCGATGGTTCGAGTCCATTTAGGCCCACCATACTAATTTATTTCTTGTTGTTCCGCAGTAGCTCAGTGGTAGAGCATTCGGCTGTTAACCGAACGGTCGTAGGTTCGAGTCCTACCTGCGGAGCCATTTTTGTATTTAGGGAAATTTAACTTTTGAAAGAATTACATTATAAACTATGCCAATATAAGGCCTATTACAACTAGTACATAAAGTTGAATAGGTCTTTTTGATGTTTTTTATTAATATTAAATTGAGGAATTTGAAGATGTTGTTATAATTTCCATTAATTCACCATAAAAATAGTACAACTCATAAAAAGGGGGATGACTGATATGCAAAAGTTCTTAGTAGCATTCCGAGAATCATTCCAAGCTGGATTTGAATTGTACGTGAAATCATATGATTTATTGTGGAGAAGGTAATGAGTAAAACTAATTATCTGAAATAATAAACACAAGAGATTTTAATACGATTCATGAACCTTTCCTTTTTTGAAACATACACTGTCATTAAATATTATTCAGTACCTTGCAATGAATAATAGTGTATGGTAAATTAAAGGAAAGGTATATTAATTTTTGTTCAGTACTATATATAAAACAGTACCTAATAATATAAGAAATGGGTGGTTTGTTTGTGAATGTACAATTTAAAAAAGGCGTCTTAGAGCTATGCGTTCTAGTGTTGTTGGATAAGAAAGATCGCTATGGATATGAGTTAGTGCAGAAAATCTCTAATCAAATTGAAATATCGGAAGGTACGGTTTATCCGTTACTGCGACGACTAACCAAAGAAGAATATTTTACAACCTATTTAAAAGAGTCAACAGAGGGTCCGCCACGTAAATATTATACGTTAACAGATAAGGGCAGAGATTATCTTCATGAGCTTCTAGCAGAGTGGAACCAGTTTTCAAATGGAGTGAATCAATTAATAAAAGAAGGTGTGAATTATGAATAAAGAAACATTTTTAAAACAGTTACATTCCTCTTTAACAAAACTACCTCAGGAAGAACGTAAAGATATCATTCAGGATTATGAGGAGTACTTTGCAATTGGTTTGCAAGAAGGAAAAAGTGAGGAAGAAATAGCTACTGCATTAGGTTCACCGAGTCAAATTGCTAAAGAGTTGATGGCCACTTATCATCTTGAGAAAGTTGAAAAGACAGCTTCTGCAGGGAATATTATGCGAGCAGTTTGGGCTGTGATTGGATTAGGATTCTTTAATTTAGTCATTGTCTTAGGACCGTTTATTGCATTAGTGGGTCTTGTGTTTGCTGGCTGGGCACTATCATTAGGATTTGTCCTTTCACCAATTGGAGCGTTGATGAATGCTGTATGGGGAGCTTTTCAGCTTTTTGACTTATTTGTCTCTTTAGCACTTTGTGGAATAGGTATATTTATTGGCATTGGCATGTTCATAGCAACAAAGGCTTTAATAAAAGGATTCATTCGCTATTTACAATTTAATGTGTCATTAGTGAAAGGGGGACTGAAGCATGATTAAAATAAAAAAGTTATCAGTTGTTGCTCTCGTTTTATTAGTTGTTGGTATCGTTGGGGGATTATTCACTTATTCTTCAGTCTTTCAACAGGCTGAGGTAAAAAAAGAAGAAATGATAAAAGATAAATTTAGTGCCATAGAGATAAGCAGTGATAATGCTGAAATTGATATTATGCCTACAAAAGAATCTGTAGCAAAAATTGAATTGGTTACAAGGGGCATAAAAGAGAGAAAAATTAATTTTAAGACAGGTGTAAAAGGAAAGACACTTTCAATTGTATTAGAGGGTGAAAAAGGTTTTCGGTTTGGATTTTACCCACAAACCTACCATTTAAACGTGTTTTTGCCGAAAAAACAGTATGAGTCCATGGAGGTAGAGAATGGAAATGGTGAAGTGCAAGTCGAACAAATGAAGATTGATGATGTGCGAGTAACTCTTATAAATGGCGAGGCTGAATTAAATGGTCTTACCGCGGAGCGTGTTGAAGTAGAATCCAATAATGGAAAGATTCAATTAAATGATGTAGTAGGAGAAATAAGAGGTTCCACAGTGAATGGTGAAATAGATGTTGCAACGAAGGCTTTGGATCATCCGCTCCAATTAGAAAGCACAAATGGAGAGATAAGAGTTCAAACGGAAAAAGAACCAACGAATACGAGATTTGATGTAAGTGTTGTGAATGGGGAGATTAATATTTTAGATAAATATACTGGGTCCACGACGATTGGTAAAGGAGAAAATGTAGTTAAATTAACGACAGTCAATGGTGAAGTGAGCGTAACAAGATAAGTAGTTTAACTTTTTAACAAACACCTGATTCCAAATGGAATTAGGTGTTTGTTTGTGTTAAGCAGCTTTCTGTCTCTCAGGCTTATGATAGTAACGATTAAGCCATGAGCCGTAAACGGATGCTAAAATTTGTTGGAATAGGGTACCGAGGATAACTGGTACTGCCACAGCAGCCGGAAAATAGGTAACAGCCAGAACTGCACCTGCAGCGATATTCCTCATGCCTCCTGTATAAGTAACAGTAATAATTTCTTCTTTCTCCCATTTTAAAAGTTTAGCAATCATCCAGGATAAAAGATAACCTGAAAAGGCAATAAAAAATACAATCAAGGCGACTTTTATTAGTTTCCAATCAATTTTACTTAAATAGGGAGCTACTTTGGAACTGTTTAAGGTCACGCAAATACCTAGTGCAATTTTGGAAAAAGGAGCAAGCTTAGGTCCCCATGCTGGCTTAATTTTTCCCTTTGTTGCGTGGTTAAGTAGCATGGCGATGACGGATGGAATCACGACCATTCCAATGAGACCTTTCATCAACGCCATTGTATCCATTTCAATGGAAGTACCACTGAAGAAAGCGACGCTGTATGGTACAATAATTGGTGATAATAGAGTATCAAGCAAAACAATCGTAAGGGCCAGCATAGAGTTTCCTTTATATATGCCCACCCAAAGTAAACTTGTAACGCCAGTTGGAATGACTACACCTAGAACTAACCCAGTGATGGTAAGCGAGTCACCAGGGAATACGATATGGCCAAGCATCCAGGCCCAAACAGGCATAACTACGTGGAGAATAGCAAGCACAATCAGAATGGGCACTGGATTAGCAACGACACGTTTTAACGAGCTAAAATTTGAGCCTAAGCTCCCTGAGAAAGTAATAAAAGCAAAAAACCAAGGTACAAGAAAAATATAAGAATCTAAATAATAAGCGAATATAACACCGAGTACAACCCCTGCTGGTGTGATTAATGGCATCGCTTTTTCAAGAAAACGATTTACACTTTGTAACAAAAATCCCCACTCCCAATTATAGTCCTTCAGTAAATTTTACCATAAGCAGTGTAGAATAATAGATTGGATAGGGAATTTAGTAGGAGTTCACATATTTTGTGTGACGAATACTAGTAGAGCGTGTAAAATATGTATGAATGAAATGATATGGAAAGTAGGATGTGTAAATAGATGAGAACGATAGATTCATTTGAAGTTTTGGATGGTAAGGCTATTAAGTATATAGATGTTTTTGGCATTGAAGATGGAATTGCATTAAAGAGTAAGTATGAGGGGAAGACGTATTGGATTTACGATTATTATTGTATGCATCCAAACTGTGAGTGCAATGAAGTGTACCTTGAATTTGCGGAGGAACAAAAGGGAAAACAAACAGCTGGTCAGCATTTTGGTGTACGTGTGTCGTTTAAAGATGAATCCTATGTGTTGGAAGACTATAATTTTTCAAAGCAGAAGGCAATAGAGATTGTTGAGGATACACTAAAGTATAGCAAAGATGCTATTGAATTATGTAAAGTTCGATACAAATTAATGAAGGAAAAAGGAACGAAAATCATTGTTGATCAGGCGAATGCTGCTCGCCAGCCTGTTGTCAATAAAGAGGTAATTGGTAGAAATGAGCCTTGTCCATGTGGTAGTGGAAAGAAATATAAAAAATGCTGTGGTAAATAATGGAATAAAGCCAAAAGAAGAACGTCATATGGCGTTCTTCTTTTAAATGATAGAAGAGTATAAAATTTTCGATGTGTACGGGTGTCTAGCTTCACTGGCTAGCTCGCTAAGAAAAAGATAAGAGTCACGCAAAGGCAAAAAACGCCTTTAGGGCCTCTTCCTATTTTCTACGCGAGCTGAACGAGCCGCTTCCGCTTTTCTTAGTTAATAGGCAATTCAATTCGTACGATTGTTCCCCTTGAAACTTTACTTTTAACTACGACTTTTCCTTTATGAGCTTCAATAATACGATAGCTTACGGTTAATCCTAAGCCCGTTCCCCGCTCTTTAGATGAATAAAAAGGTTCTCCGAGATGCTTAAGTCGTTCTATGTCAATGCCACAGCCGTCATCTTTTATCGTAATGACGACTTGTTGTTCGACTTGTTCGAGAGTAATCTCGATATGTCGAGACTCTGCTTCAATTGCATTTTTAATCATATTAATAAACACTTGTTTTAGCTGATTCCCTTCACAATATAAAAGGGGGATTGGTTCTTTTACTATTAAATTAAGTTCAGTTGCATGAAAATGTGCTTCTGCTTCAAGCAATGCTTTTACTTCGTTTAAAAGTTGTACAATCCCATGTTGTTGAAAAGGTATTTTTTGGGGTTTGGCAATCATAAGCAACTCACCGACAATTAAATTGATACGATCTAATTCACTTAGCATAATGGTGTAGTAGTTTTCATACTCGGAATCTCTTCCTTTTAATAATTGGACAAAGCCTTTTAATGAGGTTAAAGGGTTTCTCACTTCATGGGCAACACTCGCAGCTAGCTCTCCAACCACTGATAATTTTTCCGAATTTTTAAGACGTTCCTGTGTTTCTCTGATCTTTGTTACATCTTTCGCATAATTAATGACACCTACTAAATCATGATTGATGAGAATTGGCACAAATGTGCAAGCGAGTATGATCTCTTTTCCATGCTTTGTTGAGAGTACCACTTCACCACTAATAATTCCTTGATGGTTTTCTAATACATAAGTAAACGACTCTAGTAAGTTTTCGGTTTTATCAAAATGCAAATCTAAAAATGAGGTGCCCAACAGTTCTTCGCAGGTAAAACCTGTAATAGCTTCAAAGCGCGGATTTACTTGAGTAATTTGTCCTGCTAAGTCCATCATCATAATTGGTTCGGGATTATAATGAAATAAGGATTTGTAGCGTTGTTCATTCATACACATTTGCTGTTCTGCATATACTCTTTCAGTAATGTCTCTCCCAATTACAACTAACCCTTTTCGTGAACCATCTTCATTGAATAAAGGTACCTTAACCGTATCATACGTTCTGATTGAACCATTAGGCATTGGAATGAACTCTTCAATATGATCGATGGTTTTTTTCTCCCAGGTGCTTTCATCTGTATTCACGCATCTTAATAAGGTTTCAGCATAAAATGGAGTGTACTGGGCTAACTCGATATCTGTCTTTCCTTTATAATCGACATTTTCTAATTGAAAAAGCTTCAAGCCAAATGGATTCGCCTCAATAAATCGTCCTTCTGCGTCCTTAAAAATAACAACATCCACCATTGCATTAATCAAGGTGTGTAAACGTTCTTCTCCTTCTATTCTTGATGTTGTATATTGATTTCTTTTAGTAAATATATGTGAGAGAAGGAGACCTATTATTAATATAGAGAAAAATCCTTCTACTAAGTGAATGGATAAAATTTGTTTGGTATTATTGATAAATTTATATATTAGTAATTCATTTATTGAATAGACGATAAAGCCCACTATACAATAAATCCACAACCTACTTTTATTAAACATGTATAATCTCCCTACATCTTTTCGGAATTTAAATGATGCCTTAATAATTTATTTTAATCAAATCTAGGTAGAAAATAAAGGAATAAATGTAATTGAAAAATTTAATAGTATACTAATTAGACTTTTGTCGTCAATAAATCTTATCCATATTTTTGTCCCTGCCTAGCATAGTTCATTTTATTCCTCATACAATGAACTGTAGTGACAACAAGAAAGGAAGTGGATGGTAATGGAATGGCTATCGTTATTGGGTCGAGTCATATTTGGGCTTTATTTTGTTTATTCAGGTATTATCCATTTTGCGAAGTATCAAGGGCTGAAGGAATATGCTGCCTTTAAGAAGATTCCTGCTGCAGGTGCATCCGTCATTATTACGGGCTTAATCCTCCTTGGCGGTGGATTAGGGATTCTTACCGGGTATTTGATTCAAACGGCACTGATACTATTAGCTATTTTCTTATTAGTATCTGCTTTTACCATTCATAACTATTGGACGGTGGATGATGAACATGCCAAGGCTAGCGAACAGAATCAATTTTTAAAAAATATTGCTCTTGCGTCTGTGAGTTTGCTTCTGTTACAAATCGAGACTTGGACATGGACTTTATAATATAGAAGAAAGAGGCTATCCTAGATGAGATAGCCTCTTTGGATTTACTCTTCACTTTTTAATTCTTTCCCCATGCCTTTGAGGAAGTGGATGCCGAAACCTAGTGCTCGATTGATGTCTGGGTCCTTTAATGACTTTAATAAATCAAATACTTGTATTTCATGATCCGTTTGTAAATAGTCATTAGCTTCATTCATCCCTTTTATCGCACTATTGACAAACTTTGTTGCTAATTCAGGATTTGTATTCATGAAGGCGCCTGCTACACCCATAAGTGTATTAATTAAATTCGTTACGGGCTCTCGAGTGACTTGCCCAAGTGCAATTGTGGCAATGTCTTCTTTCGCTTGAAGCATGGAGTTGGCTGCTTCTAGAACTCCAATATGATTGAGCTCACTCATAATGGCTAGCACTTTGTCTAATGCTTCCTCATTATTGGCAAGTAGCGTTGTTAATTTTTCTAGTTTTTGTTGCTTTATTTGTTCCTCAGTGAGTTGCTGTTTTTGGATTTCTGTAATGGGCTGTGCCATCTATATAGCTCCTTCCTTATTCTTAATCTGTTAAATGAACATATCCAGGGCGGGTCCATTTCCGTTGAACCTCAACACCATTTTGTGGATGGCGTTTTTTGTTTCGATGGTTTGCGGCGGGAAGTGGAGCTTTACCGCCTTCACTTAATACTTCCATGCGGACCTTTGTTTGTTTGTAAGCTGGTGTCATGGTCCTCATATCTCCCGCAGTACCTGTTAAAAAGTTGATTGCAGATTCCTTATTGACGGAGTTCATTGGAAGAAATAGCTCGTTTGCTTGGACACGGTCAGTTACGAGTGCATGCAATTTCAGGGCTCCAAAAGGTGAAACTAAACGTACAAGTGATCCGTCCTGAACGTCTCGTTCTTTGGCCAATTCTGGAGAAATTTCAACAAAAATGTCAGGTACCTTTGATTGAATCCCATCTGATTTATTTGTTAAATTTCCCTCATGGAAATGCTCAAGCATACGACCGTTGTTAATATGCAAATCATATTTTTCCGGGAATTCAATAGGAAGTACCCAGTCTGCTATCGCAAAACGCGCTTTCTTATCAGGAAAATTAAAGCCATCTACATAAAGAAGTGGTGTGCTAGCCCCATCTAAGCTACCCCATAGGAAGCTGTCCCAGCCTGTTAGTCCTTCATAGCTTGCTTGCCTGAACAATGGAGAAAGGCTGGCCATTTCGGCAAAAATTTCACTTGGGTGGCTGTAGCTCCAATTAGCACCTAAACGGTTTGCAATTTCTTGTGTAATCCACCAGTCTTGTTTAGTATCTCCAAGTTCTGGAAGAGATTGATACAATCTTTGAACACGACGTTCTGTATTGGTGAAGGTTCCGTTTTTCTCAAGAGATGGCACACCAGGTAAAATAACATCAGCATATTGAGCAGTTCTTGAGAAGAAAATGTCTTGAACGACAAAGAAATCAAGTTGGGACAAAACTTCATGAACATAATTAGCGTTCGAATCCACAAGAGCCATATCTTCACCAACTAGATACATAGCTTTCATTTTGCCTTCTTCAATCGCATGAAGCATTTCAATGTTGTTAAGACCTGGGGTTCCGTCAATTTTTACCCCATATGCTTTTTCAAATTTCGCACGGGCTCCATCATCTGTAATATGTTGATATCCTGGAAGCCAGCTGGGAAGAGTTCCCATATCACAAGCACCTTGGACATTGTTATGACCACGAAGCGGGTAAGCCCCAGCACCGGGGCGACGGTAGTTTCCTGTTGCAAGCAGTAGATTTGAAATGGCAGCAGATGTGTCAGAACCGCCTGTATTTTGGGTAACACCCATGCCCCAAAGGATACATGTACCGTCTGCATTATGAATCATTTTAGCAATTTCAATGAGGATCTCTTTGGAAATACGAGTTACTTTTTCAGCATATTCAAGTGTGTATTTTTCAAGACTTGTTTTGTACTCATCAAAGAAGTTTACATTTTCGTCGATAAAGGCCTGGTCATGCCAGCCTTGGTCAATCAGATATTTGGTTACGGCCATGAGCCAGACTTGGTCCGTTCCTTGTTGTGGACGGATAAAAATGTCAGAACGCTCCGCCATTTCATTTTTCCGAAGGTCAGCGACAATTAATTTTTGTCCATGAAGCTTATGGGCTCGTTTCACACGAGTTGCAAGTACGGGGTGACCTTCAGCTGGGTTGGCCCCAACGATGATGACAAGTCCTGCTTGAGCAATATCCTTAATGGTGCCAGCATCTCCACCCATTCCCACTGTGCGGAATAGACCATCCGTTGCAGGGGATTGACAGTAACGAGAACAGTTGTCCACATTGTTCGTTTCAAATACTTGGCGTGCTAGTTTTTGAATCACATAGTTTTCTTCATTTGTAATTTTTGAAGACGAAATAAAGCCTACAGAGTCTTTTCCGGATTCCTGTTTAATCGAACCTAGTTTACTTGCAACTAAATCCAGTGCTTCTTCCCAAGTTGATTCAACGAATGCACCATTTTTACGAATGAGCGGCTTTGTAATTCGTTCTTCAGAGTTTACAAAGTCCCACCCAAATTTTCCTTTTACACATGTAGAAATCGCATTAACAGGGCCATTAGATGGTTGAACTTTTAGGATCTTCCGTCCTTTTGTCCAAACTTCAAACGAGCAGCCGACACCGCAGAAGGTACAAACGGTTTTTGTTTTCTTTGTACGGGTGTCACGCATCGCTGCTTCGACTTCAGAAATAGCAAAAATGCTGCTGTATCCAGGTTCCACTGCTTTGACTAAATCAATCATGGGAGTCAGGATATCTGATTCTAACCCTGACATAAACCCAGCTTCTCCAAGCATTGATTTTTCCATTAAGGCATTACAAGGACAAACCGTGACACATTGTCCACAGCTAACACAAGACGAATCGTTAATACTAGTTCCGGCATCCCAGATAACACGAGGACGTTTCGCTTCCCAGTCAATAGATATTGTTTCATTGACTTGTAGATTTTGGCATACCTCTACACATTGTCCGCACGCAATACATTGGTTAGGGTCATAGCGATAAAAAGGGTGAGACATGTCGACTTGATCTACACTCACTTTTGGTGTATACGGATATTTTTGATGTTCAATTTCCATTAATTCCGCCGTATTATGTAGTTTACAATTGCCGTTATTGTTATCACAAACTGTACAGTATAGTAGGTGGTTTTCTAATATGCGGTCCATCGCTTCTGTTTGGGCGGCTTTTGCTTTTTGAGAATCCAATTGGACATTCATTCCATCAACTGCTTTGGTTGAGCATGAGCGAAACAGTTTGCCATCCACTTCGACAATACAAGTATCACATGTTTGAATAGGATCGACTTCAGGTACATGACAAATTTGCGGATGAGCGATTTCGTTTTGATTTAAAATCTCTAGTATTGTTGAGCCAGAATCCGCTTTGTAATCGATATCATTTATTTTGATAGTAATGTTGGAATGATCCATTTTTAATCCCCCTCTTAGCTTTTAAACAAAAAAAACACCATGAATACACATCCTAGGTTGGAGAAATGATGTGTGTTCATGGTGGAATAGAGTACTAGCAGAACTTACTAATATACCAATCCGATCCATTTATCATTTAATTTAACAATTGATAGAGCAATAACAAATTTATTATTATCATCCCATCAAATCTGTTTATAATTATATCGTCTACTCCCAAAATATACAAGATTAAAGAAATGCTGTAAATTTTTTTCTGCTTTTATTTTTTTCATTGTTGCTTTATGATTAAAAAACTATAGGGGGATATTTTTATATGTCTAAAAAAATTCACGAATTTAATGATATCATTCGTAAGCTGCGTAAAAATCTTTTTGGAAAAGGTCCAGAAAGGATTCATACAGTGTTTGTTTTTGATCAAAATATAGATAAGTAGGGAGAATGGTGATGTGAAACCGACAGTGGAGAAAAGGAAGATTCTCAAGTTTACAAATGGGAAAATGGAGGAAACAGAGGATACCATTGTTACGGAATTTCCTGTTACGATCAAAATCAATGAGCAAGAATTTGTTACGATGGTTTGTACTCCTGAATACATTGAAGATATGGTCATCGGTTATTTAGCTTCTGAAGGCATAATCCGAAAATATGAAGAAATTAAAGACCTTTGGGTTCAAGAAAAAGAAGGCTATGTACATGTGAAAATAGATAAATTGAATCCTTATTATCAACATTTCCAGAATAAACGCTATATTACTTCATGTTGTGGGATGAGCAGACAAGGTTTTGTTTTTGTAAACGACGCTCTAACGGCTAAGAAAATGAATGAAGTTTGTGTAACGATTACGCCAGATGAGTGCTTTCGGCTAATGAAGGACATGCAAAATGCTGCAACTATTTTTCAAGAAACAGGAGGAGTCCATAACGCTGCACTATGTGATGTAAGCGGTTTTACCTTGAGTCGAATGGATATTGGGAGACATAATGCTTTAGATAAAATATATGGATATTGTTTAAGGAATAATATTTCCATTACCGATAAAATTATTGTGTTTAGTGGACGAATCTCTTCGGAAATTTTGTTAAAGGTAGCCAAAATAGGCTGTGAGATTGTTCTTTCCAAGTCTGCACCAACCCAATTAGCAGTGGAGTTAGCAGAAGACTTAGGCATTACAACGGTAGGATTTATTCGAAATCAATCTTTAAATATTTATACGTGTCCGCAAAGAATTCGTATAAACGATAAATAATGATAGTATGTGTTATGATGTGGCTGATAAAATAGGTTAATGATTGAAAATGAGAGGTGGGAAAACATGCAAGATCGTGTTGTAGATACATTGCAACGTCCGTTAAGAGATTTACGACTATCTGTGATTGACCGTTGTAATTTTCGCTGTCGTTATTGCATGCCTGAAGAAATATTTGGAGCAGATTATCCTTTCCTATCTTCTGATAAAATTCTATCATTTCATGAATTGGAACGGTTAACGCGTATATTTGTTTCCTTAGGTGTCAAAAAAGTTCGAATTACGGGGGGAGAGCCTTTACTGCGGAAGAATCTTCCTGAACTCATTTCTCGTTTACGGTCCATTGCTGGAGTGGAGGATATTGCTGTCACCACAAATGGCTCCTTGTTAAAACAGTTTGCCTCTAAGCTAGCAAATGCAGGATTATCACGTATAACAGTCAGTCTGGATTCATTAGATGATGAGCGTTTTGCCCGATTAAATGGAAATCGAAGTCATGTAAAAAGAGTGTTACAGGGCATTGAAGCGGCGGCTGAGGCTGGAATGAAAGTGAAAGTAAACATGGTTGTTCAAAAAGGAATGAATGATCAAGATATTCTTCCGATGGCGCACTATTTTAAAGCGAAAAAGCATACGCTTCGTTTTATTGAATATATGGATGTCGGAAATTCCAATGGCTGGCGAATGGATGAGGTAGTGACTAAACAAGAGATATTAGCTCGTATTGGATCGGTTATGCCTTTAGAAGAGATAGCACCTAATTATGTAGGTGAGGTCGCAACTAGATTTCATTATGTAGATAGTGATCAAGAAATTGGCATTATTTCATCGGTGACGGATTCTTTTTGTTCAACCTGCTCAAGAGCTCGTCTGTCTGCTGAAGGAAAATTGTATACCTGCTTATTTGCATCAACTGGAGTTGATCTTCGTCATTTGCTGCGTTCAGATAAGTCAGATGAAGAGATTGTTAGGGTAATTACAGATGTTTGGAATGGTCGCAAGGATCGTTATTCGGATGAACGATTGAGGGGAGGTAGTCCTACAGGTAGTTCGAAAATAGAGATGTCTTATATTGGTGGTTGAAACAGGGGATAAGAGGGAACGTTGATATTTTAAAAAGGGACCAAGCTTTTCAAGTTTAATAGCCTAGCCCCTTAAGACCTTAGATTAAGAAAAAATATAATTTTCAGTGAGTACAGATGTCTAGCTCCAGGTACCCTACGTTGCTAAACGGGTGCCTTCCACTTTTCTTATTTATGATTAAATTCGCCACTTTTCCCGCCTGTTTTTTTCACTAAAAAGGTTTCTTTCATCACCATCGTTTTATCAACGGCTTTACACATATCATAAAAAGTAAGAGCGGCAATCGAAACGGCTGTTAGTGCTTCCATTTCGACGCCCGTTTTGCCGCTGCATTTCACTGTAGCTTGGATGATTAAATCATGTCCAACGGCATTTTTTTGATACTCAAAGGTGAAATCAACACCTTGCAGCATGATTGGGTGACACATGGGGATGATGTCTGCTGTTTTTTTTGCTCCCATAATTCCAGCAATTTGGGCTACTTGAAGAGGATCGCCTTTTTTAATTGAGCCATTTTGGATGGCTTCAAATAATTCATTTGAAAAAGAAATGGTACTTTGGGCAATGGCAGTACGTGTTGTGATGTCCTTTTGAGAGATATCGACCATCTTCGGTCTTCCCTCTTCATTCCAATGTGAGAAGTCACTCATTCTGTTTCCTCCTTTGTTTGTTGAGAAGAAGGGGTATAGGTCACCCAGTCTTTTTGATGATTAATATTAATAAATACTGGATCTTTAGCTGAAAAAGGAACCGTTCGTACGCGTATTTCGTCTAACAATAACCGTATTTTTTTTTCATTTTTGTCTAGTAGGTGTTTCATAGGAACAAGACTTCGACGATGATATAGAGCTAAGAGAGGATGGATTCGTTCTGCTTGAATTGGCACAATAGCGTCATACTCATCCTCTTCTGTTAAGCTAATCATCTTTTGTACGAAGTCGGGAGTGACAAACGGAATATCACAGGATAATACAAAAAACCATTCGGCATCTTGTATGCTTGATAGTGCATGGTACATAGCAAATAAAGGGCCTTGATAGGTCTTGTCTTCAATAATAAAGTCGATATCATTTCGTTTGAAGGAAGGAAGCAACTGTTCATTAGTAGCAATGACAATTGGAGCAAGATTGTTTTCTGCCAGTGCAGCTACACTGTACTCATAAAAGCACAAATCATTCCACACTTCAAACATTTTCGGTTTTCCATAACGTGAGGACTTTCCACCAGCTAAAATGACGCCTGCCATCTTCATTGTCGATGTAATTCCTCTACGAAATGCTGACAAGTAGGCAAAATGAGTTGATTCATCGCTAATTTTACAGCGTTTGTTGAGCCAGGTAGTGCATACATTCCTTTACCGTTTCGACTACCGGCAACGGCTCTACTGAACATGGCTTTAGGACCTATTTCGGTAAAGCTTAAAGAGCGAAACAGCTCCCCAAAGCCTTGCATTTCTTTTTGGAGTAAGCCAGAAACCGCTTCATATGTAATATCTCTTGGCGTAAAGCCTGTACCTCCTGTGATGATAATAACTTGAATCGTAGGGTCCTCACACCATGAACGAATGATATCGGTAATAGCAGAAAAATCATCTTTTACAATTTCATATTTTGATAAGGTATGTCCATGTTCTGTCAGGAGATGTTGAATTTCTTGACCGCTTTTATCATTTTCTTTTGTTCGTGTGTCACTGACCGTTAAAATGGCAGTATGAATGGAGATAGATGGATTGTGGTGATGCATTATTGTTACACACTCCTTTCAAATAAGGTAAGATTGCTATAAAGAAGTCTATCTATTCAGAATTTTGATTCTTTAAATAATATAGTAACATATTAAGGAGGCGATGGCATTGACAGGTCGATATTCCCGGCAGCAGCTATTTCAGCCTATTGGTGCAAATGGACAAGAAAAAATTAGACAGAAGCATGTACTCATTGTCGGAGCTGGAGCATTAGGAAGTGCTAGTGCGGAAGCGTTTGTTCGAGCTGGAATTGGAAAGCTTACACTAATTGATCGAGATTATGTGGAATGGAGTAACCTACAGCGTCAGCAATTATATACGGAGCTTGATGCTAAAATGAAGTTGCCTAAAGCGATAGCTGCTAAGGAGCATTTAACACAAGTAAATGCTGAAGTCGAAATAGAAGCACTTGTGATGGATGCAAGTGGGGTTAATTTAGAAAATAGGCTCCACGATGTAGATGTGATCATTGATGCGACTGATAATTTTGATATTCGCTTTATTTTAAACGACCTTTCCCATAAGTACGATATACCTTGGGTGTACGGCTCCTGTGTAGGCAGCTACGGTGCGACCTATACGATTGTTCCAGGAAAAACACCTTGTTTACATTGTATTTTACAACATGTCCCTGTTGGAGGAGCTACATGTGATACAGTGGGGATTATTAGTCCAACTGTCCAAATTGTAGCTTCTTATCAAGTAGCAGAGGCATTGAAAATTCTTGTTGAGGATGTTTCAGCGTTGAGAAATACATTTTTGACCTTTGATGTATGGAGCAATCAGCATTATTCGATTAAAGTAGATAAAATGAATAGAGAAGGCTGTCCGTCCTGTGGGCAGGCTAGGACGTATCCTTACCTGGCTTATGAAAACCAAACAAAAACGGAAAGACTATGCGGACGAGATACTGTCCAAATTAGGCCGAGTAGAGTGATGCAATACAATTTTGATACGTTAGAGAAACAATTGCAGAATCATGGAAAAGTAGAGCGCAACCCTTATCTGCTATCGTGTCAGCTTGGAGAGTATCGTGTTGTCCTTTTTCAGGATGGTCGAGTGTTTATTCATGGAACGAATGATATCCAGACTGCGAAAAATCTGTATTATCGCTTATTAGGGTAGATAAAAGGAGTGAGAATTATGGTAGAAAAACGAATCCCTATAGCTATAGAAAATTGTGTTCGTAAAGTAATGGAATATGCAAAGCAGGGTGTAAAGGAAACGGTATCCATTGAAGAAGCTGGAGGTCGTTATTTAGCAGAGGATGTAAGAGCGGACCATGATGTTCCTGCCTTTGATCGGTCACCGTATGATGGTTTTGCTATTCGAGCAGAAGATTCAGAAGCTGCTTCTTCGGAGCATCCACTATCCTTTAAAATCGTAGGAGAAATTGGGGCAGGCTCTGTGTTCGATAGAGAGGTGGGAGCCTTTGAAGCGGTTCGGATTATGACAGGTGCCCAAATTCCTCAAGGCTGTAATGCGGTTGTGATGCTGGAACTCGCCCGAGAATATACAGAAGCTGGTCAAAAATTCATGGAAATTAAGCGATCCTATCAAAAAGGGCATAATATCTCCTTTCAAGGAGAGGATGCACAAAAAGGGACAATCTTAGTCAAAAAAGGGACGTATATTAATCCAGGGGTAGTCGCTTTACTAGCAACGTTTGGCTATAAAGGGGTTCCTGTTGCGAAGAGGCCTGTTATTGGTGTGATTGCAACAGGGAGTGAGCTGCTTGAAGTGGAGGAGCCACTTGTACCTGGGAAAATCCGAAATAGCAATGCGTATATGATTCTTGCTCAAATTGAAAGAGCAGGTGGAGAAGTAAAGTATTTTGGCAAACTAAGTGATGAGTTGAATACCTGTTTTATGAAGGTTAAACAAGCTTTAACGGAAGTCGATTTTTTAATTACAACAGGTGGAGTTTCTGTAGGTGATTATGATTATTTACCAGCCATTTATGATCAATTAGGTGCTTCTGTTTTATTTAATAAGGTGGCGATGAGACCAGGGAGTGTAACGACCGTTGCGGAGCTAAATGGAAAATTACTATTTGGTTTATCAGGGAACCCTTCTGCTTGTTATGTTGGATTTGAGTTGTTTGTTCGTCCTATTATTCGTACATATGTATTTAATGAAAAACCACATCTTAAAAGAGAGAGTGCCTGGTTGGGGGAGGATTTTTCAAAACCAAACCCGTTTACCCGTTTTATTAGAGGGCATATTTTCTTTGAGAAAGGCAAGCTAATGGCTGCCCCATCTGGCTTTAATAAATCTAACGCTGTTTCTTCCTTGGCAGCAACAGATGCTTTCATTGTTCTTCCTGGAGGGACTCGAGGCTATCAAAAGGGAATGCTGGTAGATGTTCTCCTATTAGAAGATGTGCAAGGAAGTGAATGGCCTTGGGAGAATATTGTTCCATCTTACAAGTCGTAGGCTTTCAAAATAGTGGGAAAACGACGCTTATGGAAAAGCTCATTAATCGATCTGTCCAAGAGAAATTACGTGTAGCATCGATTAAGCATCATGGACATGGTGGAGTTCCTGTTCATGAATCACATGCAAAGGATAGTGTGCGTCACTGGGAAGCAGGAGCTGTTGTTGCTAGTGTAGAAGGTGATGGAGTGCTACAGCTACTCGGACGTATGAACGACTGGAGTCTTCCGAAAATCATAAAGCTGTATGAATTTTTTTCACCAGACGTTATTTTCGTTGAAGGGTATAAAAAAGAAGGCTATCCGAAGGTCGTATTGGTTCGAGATGAAGAAGACCTCGCTATGCTGGATACCTTAACAAATATTGCATGTGTGATTAGTCATGTGAAGCTAGGTAATAAGTTCGCTCATAACTATCTTGTCTTTCAATTAGATGAGGATGCAAGATATATCGATTTTTTAATGGAGGAAGTGGTGAAAAAGGGTGGGACAGAATTTATTTGAAATAGCTCATGAGCCAATAGCGGCTGAGGACGTGATTGCTAAGGTTTCGAGAAGAGAAGCGGGTGCGATTACAACGTTTATTGGAACAGTAAGAGAATTTACGAAAGGAAAAAAGACGTTATCGCTCGAATATCAGGCATATGAACCAATGGCTGTCAAAATGCTTCGTCAAATTGGCGATGAAATTCAGCAAAAATGGCCAGATGCACGAGCAGCGATTACACATCGTGTAGGAAAGTTAGGCATCAGTGAAATTGCGGTTGTGATTGCTGTTTCCTCGCCACATCGCAAAACCGCTTATGAAGCAAATGAATATGCTATTGAACGAATTAAACAAATTGTTCCGATTTGGAAAAAAGAATGTTGGGAAGATGGAACGATGTGGATAGGGGATCAGCTAGAGAAGAACGAATATCCTGAAGGAAAACCTAGTGCGGAGGGGAATTTGTGATTACAATTTTATTTTTTGCTGGGATAAGAGAAGAAATCGGAGTAGAGCAGCTACAGCTCGATAAAAAAGATATGACTGTTGCAGAGCTAAAGCAATATTTACAAGCAGAATATAAGCTTTCCTCACTGAATCAAGTAATGGTGGCGATTAATGAAAGCTTTGTAACAGAGGATGAAGTTATACAAGATCAAGATACTATTGCCTTGATTCCACCAGTAAGTGGCGGATGAGGCAGTACAATAATAAACTGTACAGAAAAAGGAATGAGGAGCTGTAAAAATGCCTCATTCCTTTTTTATATGCCAAAAATTATTTATTCTCGATGAGTATAGATGTCTAGCTCCAGGCACCCAGCGACTAATAGACTTCCCGCTCCTCCACTCGATAAGTCAACATCGAATCGTGCTATCGCACTCTTCGTGTTTCCTTTATCTCATACGGAGCGGTCCAGTCCATACGTCGCTGAACGGGTGCCCTCCGCCTTTCGAGTGTATCATTTAGCGTTTTAAGCGCAAAATGTTTGTATGATGAAAGCGCTCAATTATAAATATACCTGTCAAAGGGGTTCTAATTTTTAAAAAATACATAGAGTAATTAAATAGAGATTTGTTTAAAAAATTGTTAATTATTAACGGGAAGATTGTGTGGATTAAATACTACTAATAATATGTTTATGCCTGTTGATATGGAAAAAGGTTGTCTAACTTTACTATTCGAGGAGCGGATTTTAATGAAGGTACTAGTTTGGAACGAGTATCGCCATGAAAAAGAAAACCTGATTGTTGCGAACATTTATCCGCAGGGAATTCATAGTGTAATTGCTGAATTCTTGCGAGAAGCAGGATTTGGCGTTTCTACGGCTACCCTTGATGAGCGAGAGCATGGTTTGACGGAAGAAGCTTTAGCTGAAACAGATGTGCTTATCTGGTGGGGACATCGAGCACATGAGGAAGTGGAAGATCAGATAGTAGAACGGGTAAGAGCACGTGTATTAGCAGGAATGGGTTTGCTTGTCCTTCATTCAGGTCACTTCTCAAAGGTATTTAAAGCATTAATGGGTACAACGTGTGACTTAAAATGGAGGCAAGTGGGTGAAGTGGAACGGTTATGGGTGATTGACCCTAGTCACCCTATTGTGGAAGGGATTGGTCCGTATATTGAGCTTGAGAAAGAGGAAATGTATGGAGAACACTTTGATATTCCAGCTCCAGATGGGCTTTTGTTTGTAAGCTGGTTTGAAGGAGGAGAAGTTTTTCGAAGTGGATGTACATATCGACGTGGAAATGGAAAAATTTTTTACTTTCGGCCAGGACATGAGTCGTATCCAACGTATTATCATCCTGATATTCAAAGGGTTATCATCAATGCTGTTAAGTGGTTGAAGCCAATTGATCGAGTTCGTCCTGTATATGGAAATGCACCTGCAATCGAATTAATTTCGAATAAGGAGGAAGGAAGAGATGAGTAAAGTAAAAGTAGGTGTTATTGGATGTGGAAGCATTGCTAAGCATCGCCATTTGCCTGAGTATCATGCTCATCCTAACGTAGACATTATTGCCGTTTGTGATTGTGTACCAGAACGGGCTCAAGCAGTTGCACAAACGTATGGTGCCAAAGCATATACTGACTATATAGATTTAATAAATCAAGAGGAAATCAACGCTGTAAGCGTTTGCACCCCTAATGCATTACACGCTACAATGACGATTGCAGCGCTTGGAGCAGGAAAGCATGTACTTTGTGAAAAACCAATGGCTGCGACGCTTGATGAAGCAGAACAGATGAACCAAGCAGCCAATCAAAGTGGAAAAATGTTAATGATTGGTCATAATCAGCGGTTTGTCCCTTCACATAAGAAAGCAAAGGAAATGATTGTAAACGGAGAATTAGGGGAAATCTATAGCTTTCGAACGACGTTTGGACATAGTGGACCGGAAAACTGGAGCATTGATGGCAAAGACAGTTGGTTTTTCAAAAAAGATCTAGCAGCCATTGGTGCAATGGGCGATTTGGGTGTCCATAAGGCAGACTTGCTTCGCTTTTTGCTTGGTGAGGAGATCATTGAGGTGGGGGCATTTGCTGAAACGAGTGCTAAAAAAGAAACAAATGTAGATGACACAGCTGTATGCATATTACGAACGGCAAGTGGTGTAATCGGCACTCTTGCTGCTAGCTGGTCCTATATAAAAGAGGATAATAGTACGATTATATATGGAGAAAAAGCCATATTGCGTTTAGAGGATGATCCAACATACTCGCTCATTGTTCAACATCTAGATGGCAGAACCGAGACCTTTCAATTAGGGTCGATTCAGTCGAATGATGAGGGAGGACAACATGAATCTGGGGTTATTCGGTCTTTTATTGATAGTATTGTGAATGGGACAGAGCCTCCGATAACGGGTATAGAAGGATTAAAGTCATTAAAAGTGATTCTTGCTGCAATCGAATCAAATGCTACAAAGAAAATGATCCGTTTATGAAGGAGTTTTATGATTCATGGATAAATTGAAGATGGGATTTATTGGTGTAGGTAGTATTGCTCAAAAAAGACATATTCCAGCCTTTAAACAATTAGAGGATAAAGTGGTCTTATATGCCGTTCATGATTTAAGTGAACAAAAGGCACGGGACGTAGCGTGCGTACATGGAATCGATAAGGTATTTAAGAACTATGAGGATATGCTTGCTGAAGTCGATGCTGTTACGATTGCAACACCGAATAAATTTCATGCAGAACTTTCAATTGCTGCTCTTAACGCTGGCACCCATGTTTTATGTGAGAAGCCAATGGCGATTACAACGGCCGAATGCGAGGCAATAACGGAGGCAGCGAATCGATCGGGAAAGGTGCTTTCCATTGCCTATCATTATCGATTTATGAAAGAAGCCCAAGCGGCGAAAAAAATTATTAGGGCAGGAGAAATCGGTGACCCATATGTAGCCCGAGTTCAAGCATTGCGGCGTCGCAAAGTTCCAGGATGGGGGGTATTTACGAATAAGGAGCTTCAAGGAGGTGGCAGTGTTATTGATTACGGTTGCCATTTACTCGATCTCGCCCTCTGGCTTATGGACAATCCAAAGCCTGTTGAAGTGACTGCTTCTACGTATAATTATGTGAGTCGAGCAGTCGATCAAGTAAATTTGTGGGGGCAATTCGATGCTTCACTTTTTGAAGTTGATGATCATGCGACGGCGTATATTAAATTTGAAAATGGAGCATCCTTATTATTCGAAACATCCTGGGCTGCTAATATTCGTGAAGAAGCAACGGTTCTTAGCTTATCAGGTACACAAGGAGGCCTCGACGTATTTCCGCTTATTTTAAATCAAGCAAAATACGGCATGCTTGTCAATTGTGAAGCAGTTTGGGTTCCTGGACAAGATACTCCAGATTTGCAACAAGCAGAGAATTTTATCAATAGCTGCCTAGGCTATTGTGAACCTTTAATAAAGCCACAAGAAGCGATGTGTGTATCTAAAATTATCGAAGCCATTTACAACAGTTCCGCAACCGGTCAAGTTATAATGATGAACTAAGAAAAGCGGATATACCCGTTCAGCGACGGATGGACTGGATATTTCAGAAAGCTGTTCCTTTTAAAAATAGGTGAGGTGGTAGCAATGAAGTTAGGTGTATTCACCGTACTATTTGCACAAAAATCATTTGAAGAGATGCTGGATTATGTGGCAGCATCAGGGCTTAAAGCGGTTGAAATCGGGACGGGTGGGTACCCTGGCAATAGTCATTGTCCACTAGATGAATTACTTGAAAGTGAAGAAAAGCGGCAAGAATATCTCAATGCGGTTACATCAAGGGGGCTCATCATTAGTGCTTTAAGCTGCCATGGTAATCCGCTTTCCCCGAATCAAGCCTTTGCGAAAGAATCTGACGAAACATTGGTTAAAACGATTCACTTGGCTAACCTGTTACAGATTCCGGTTGTCAATACTTTTTCAGGGACTCCTGGAGATCATGAAGGAGCTAAGTATCCAAATTGGCCTGTTGCCCCTTGGCCTAATGAATATCGTGATGTTCTTAATTGGCAGTGGGAACAGAAACTTATTCCTTATTGGAAAAGGATTAGTCAGCTTGCGCAGCAACAGAATGTTAAAATTGGGTTGGAGTTACATGGAGGCTTTCTCGTTCATACACCTTATACACTGCTCAAGCTTCGTGAAGAAACCTCGGAGGCAATTGGGGCCAATCTGGATCCCAGTCACCTTTGGTGGCAGGGAATTGAACCTGTCGCTGCTATTAAAATTCTTGGTGGAGCAGGCGCAATCCATCATTTTCATGCGAAGGATACAGCGCTTAATCAAGATAATATTAATATGTATGGCCTTACGGATATGCAGCCATACGGGAAGATTCAAACGCGGGCCTGGAATTTTCGGTCTGTCGGATGTGGCCATGGCTTGAAGGAATGGTCTGATATGATGAGTGCACTCCGCACCTACGGTTATGACCATGTTGTTAGCATTGAACATGAGGATCCGCTGATGTCAATTGAGGAAGGTTTCCAGCGTGCGGTTAAAAATTTAAATTCAGTATTAATTCATGACAGTCCCACTGATTTATGGTGGGTGTGATTGTCCTATATCTGTCTATTTATGGGATAAAAGGAAACCAAGCTTCAAGATATTCGCTTGGTTTCTTTGTGATAAACGGGCGCCTTCCGCTTTTCTTATTGCAAACTTACAATCTCTAAGTCTTGCTTCTGCAAATGTTCAATAATATCTGGTAAGGCACTGATTGTTGCTTGATTTTCGTGCATAAGGATGATTGTTCCGGATGCATTTTGTTTTTTGATTGATTGGATAATTTTTTTGGAATTACGGCTTTTCCAGTCTTCTGTATCAATACTCCATAATACGAGCTGGGATTTATGTTTTTTCATTAGGCTTACAGTGCTGTTATTTCTCGCCCCATACGGTGGACGAAAAAGAACGACAGGTTCACCGGTAATCTTTTTAATTAATTGATTGGCCTTTATAATCTCCGTTTCTTGTTTTTTAATAGGCAGTTTTGTCAAAAGTGGATGATTCATAGAATGGCTACCAATCGAAAATCCGTTCTTATGCGTATACTCTACATATTCTGGGTACTTTTTTACTCTAGTTCCAATATAGAAAAAGGTTCCACCCACTTTGTATTTCTTTAATGTGTTAACTATTTTTTTTGAATAGATAGAAGGGCCATCATCAAAGGTCAGGGCTACTTTACCTTTTGGAATGCTATTGTTGACGGTATTCTTTAATTTGACAACCGGTATAGCAGGTTTTTTAATGGGCTGTTCTACGGGTTTTTTTACTTCTACTTTTTCTTCAGTAGGTGGCTTCGATGATGTTAGGATAACTTGCTTGTTAGATTGTTCCGCTTGTACGGGTTTTTTAGGTTCAAATGAGATATTCTTAAAGCCCATATAGCCGATTGTCATGACACAGACCATAAAAGCAACAGCCATCCACATAATCTTGGCGATAGGAAGATGCGAGTGCATATCTATAGAATCTTCCTCACTTTGCTCCTTTTCCTTGATTGATAAGAATGGCAAGGTTCCTAAATGTTTTACATCTTGAATTTGTTTTAGTACATGTAATGCCTCTGCATATTCTTTAGAGCATGCGAAATAAACCGAATCACTTTGATTGAAAGAGGTTCTAGTTATCCGGCTTATGTATTTGGTTTTGGAATAATCACAAGCTTGATAGAAAGATAGATATGTATGGTTTGCTTCGGATGTAGTTAAGGCTTGCAAACTGTCTGCTGTCACTTCGTCAATTTTCCACATGCATTCGACTTCTTCATCCAGTGTCCATTTAATTTGGAGAAAAGATTGATTCGGTTCTTTATGTATCGCTATAAGTTCAAGTGATTTTTTAGTGCTGACTGACATGTCGGCCCTCCTTTTCTATAAAATAAGTTGCAACTGTAAAATGACACTTCGTAAGAACAGGTGGAAGTTGCTGGATTAATAGTATATAAGAAAATATATTTGATATAAGTCTAATTTTAGCATAGTTACCACGAGCAAAGTGACAAGAAAATAGATAAATTCTTGTCACTTTTAAAGTGACTTTTTGACAATAGGAATGACCTATTTTACACTTGTCTTTTGTAAGGTATTAGCATGCATAATCTTTGAGATACTATATAAAGATAATGGATAATAAGGTGATGATATTCATGTCTAATAATCAGGAAGAAACAAATCCATATTTTGCATATATACAACGATTCAAACAGTTGACTGTCAATTCAAAGCTTGTTACTGGTTTAGATAGCTATGTTCTATGGATTGAAGAAAGAATTCAGTTTCTTTTAGAACTTTCTAATGACGTAAAAAAATATTTTCAGGATGAAGTTTCTTATGAAGTGATACTTGAGATGCTTCATGCATTCCAGAATTATTTTAAGATAGAGCTAAAGCCTTCGTTAACTCATTTATCCTATGACAGAAAGAAGAATACCCCTGATATGGAAAAGCTAACTAAATATATGGATTTGATCAAGAGACCTTTTGATGAAATGGTAGTATATCCTGAGCAACATCAACTGTCGGTGGAAAAGCTAAGTGATTGGTATGCTTCTTTAGTAGAGGCATTGGAGCATTCTACACAAAAATTAATGAGGTTTCTTAAGAATATGAACGATTTATCTGAAACCTGATTTTAGCTTAGAAAGAAATAGCTTTTATTGTATTTGGTTTAGTTCGAGCTGTTCAAAAGTAGCAGATCTGGTGATTTTTCCTATGGAGAGTGTAGGTGTTTAAAGATGATTAGATTAGAAGGAATTGAGCAGCATCCTCGTTATAGAGATGATAGAAATATAGTAGCCCGGTTTAATCCGTATCTTTCTGATCCATTTCTAAGATATGTTATTATGTTAGCTATAGAAGGTCCATATAAATTTAGAGATCCACAGAAAATAGTCGAACAGGCCTTTGAAGAAGCAACTATCATGAAAAATAAGAAAGTGAAGTATGACAGCTTATCTCATTTTAAAGAACTCCTTATTGCTTTTGTTTCTTCTGAAAATGATATGAATAATGTTCGAGGAACTTTGTTTGAACAACTAATCCGATATGCTGGATCAAAGGAATGTACTTATTCATATGAGCCTGCAAAAAATTCCCTTCAGGAAGTGAAGGTATATCATAAGGAGAGTTCTTATCACAATGGTGGAAGTCTTCAAAATTTGGATGTTGCTTTCTTTGATAAGGGAAATCGGATTGAGATGAACTGTTATGAAGTAGAAATATTCACAGCTTATGAAATAAAGTGTAGCATTAATACATTTGTCGCACATTCTCTAGAATTAATTAGACGAGGAAAAACAGCTAAAGAGAGTAGTAGCTATCGGAAATTACAGTATGTAAAGGAAATGTCTATCCATTTTAAGGGGATTGCTTTGATTGGCATTTGTTCCTTACATCAGCCAAGACAATATGTTAAACAATTATTAAAAGAACAAGAATTTGATGGCATTCATATATGGAACCCATTAGATGACGAAGGCTAAAACGAGATTAGAATAAATTCTAATCTCGTTTTCTTGGTGTATAATTTAGTTGTTTACATAATTCTTTTAGTTCATCCTTGGTTAAATCACGCCACTGTCCAACGGAAAGTCCATCTAGACGAATATTCATAATTCGAATGCGTTGTAAACTACGCACTTGGTAGCCCAGTGCTGAGCACATACGGCGAATTTGACGATTTAAGCCTTGTGTTAGAATAATTTTAAACACATAGTTAGATAGTTGTGTTACCTTGCATGGCAATGTCACAGTGTCTAATATTTCTACACCTGATGCCATTTCTTTTATGAATGAGGGGGTAATCGGTTTATCAATAGTTACGATATATTCTTTCTCGTGTTTACCTTCGCCTCGTAATATTTCATTTACGATATCACCATCATTCGTTAGTAAAATTAAGCCTTCAGATTCCTTATCGAGCCTTCCAACATGGAAAATTCGAAGTGGATGATTCACAAAATCAATGATATTGCCCTTAATATGTCTTTCAGTTGTACTCGTAATCCCGACTGGTTTATTAAGTGCTATATACACATATTGCTGTTCAATTTTAATTGGTCTCCCATCGACCCGCACATCATCGCCCGGTTCAGCTTGACTGCCTAATTCTGCAACAACTCCATTAATTGTTACCCGACCCTCAGCAATCCATTTATCGGCTCCTCGTCTCGAAGTAATCCCTGATTCACTAATATATTTATTAATTCGCAAAAAAAGCACACCTTTTACAGTAAATTTACTGCTTTAAAGATAACGTAAACGATAGGGTTTATTCAAGTGTTGAACGGTTGTAAGGAATAATGCCATGAGTATATAAAAATGAGGTAGAAAGCAAATTGATCATAAGCAAAAATAAAATAATAAAAGGGAGGGAATAATAAAAGAGAGAGAGATAGCTGTTTAAAAAATGAATTCTATGTGAATGTTTAAAGTCATTTTTGGCATGGCCTAATAAGTTTGGCTTAAATAAATGCTCAAATTAGCTTATAATGATCGTGTAAAAGATGAAAATAGAGGTAGTCTTGTTTATGTAATTCCTATATTTACCTTTTGGGATAACGATTGAGCAAACGATTGCTAAAATAAAGATATGTAAGGCTCTTTTAAGAGTTCATAAATGTGTAAGAAAGTAATGTTGAAATGGGACTAGCTAAAGTTTGTCACGAAGAAAGGAAGATTAAAGGATGAAGCATGAAAAAAGTAACAGAGTAGCGTTAATTGGTACAGGATTTGTAGGCTCCAGTTATGCCTTTGCTTTAATGAATCAAGGGATTGTAAACGAGTTAATCATGATTGACGTGAATGCAGCTAAAGCGAAGGGGGACGTAATGGATCTCAATCACGGAAAAGTATTTGCCCCTAACCCCGGCTATATTCGCTATGGGGAGTATAGTGATTGTGCAAACGTTGACCTTGTTGTCATTTGTGCGGGTGCTGGTCAAAAGCCTGGAGAAACAAGACTTCAATTGGTTGAAAAAAACTTGAATATCTTTAAATCCATTATTGATAGCGTGATGGCAAGTGGATTTGATGGTATTTTTGTAGTAGCAACGAATCCAGTTGACATTTTAACGTATGCGACTTGGAAATTTAGTGGTTTGCCAAAAGAAAGAGTGATTGGATCAGGTACAATTTTAGACACAGCTCGTTTCCGTTTCTCTTTAGGTGAATATTTTGGCGTCAATCCTGTAAATGTGCATGCATACATAGTGGGAGAGCATGGAGACAGCGAACTTCCTGTGTATAGCTCAGCTAATATTGGCTGTGTTCCTGTTTCAAAATATATTGAGCGGCATGAAAAATATAAACAAGAAGATTTGGATGAAATTTTTGTTAATGTCCGAGATGCAGCATATAAAATTATTGAAACAAAAGGAGCTACATACTACGGTATTGCAATGGGGCTTGTTCGAATCACAAAAGCTATTTTAGGGAATGAGCATTCTATTCTAACTGTTTCTGCTTACTTAGATGGTCAATATGGTGTAGATGATGTATATATTGGGGTTCCTGCTGTCATTAATCGTAACGGACTTCATGAAATTGTAGAGTTAGATTTGAATGAGGGAGAACGAAATCTTTTCCATAATAGCGCTAAGGTTCTAAAGGATACATTAGCACCACATTTTTAAATAGATGTAAATATATATTGTTACATTAGATAGTTGGATAAATTGATTGTTAGCTCATTCATCGTGCTTGGGTGAAAATTATCTAAAAATCAATAGAATGATACAATATATAGCTCTTTTTTATATAAATCCTGCTGCGATACGCAGCAGGATTTATTAACTTCCCTACCCAAAAGCATAAACCAATTCATAATGTGCCCCCATTTCCTCATGATGTTTGCCTCCTAAGTATGATAAAATGGAGCATCTTAATCATGAAATAGTATGTGTTATTTTAAGAATAAAAAATTTGTCTCAACATGAATGAGAACGAATGTAAAATAGCCGCAAAAACATTTGAAAATAAAAGGAGATGAAAACATGTCTGATAAAAAAATGAGTCTTGCTGAAGCAGTTAAACAAAAATTAGCTCAAAAGCAAGCAGGCACTAGTCAAAAAGCAAAAGAAAAAGGTGTAGTGAAAACAGCGAAGCCATTAAAAAATCAACTAACTAAAAAGCCAAACAACCAGAAAAAACGTACGGGAGTTTAAGGAGTCCATGGATGACTCCATATAAAATGTGTTTATGAGGGAAGTAGGCTAATTTTAAAAAAAAGGTTCATAAATATGGTCAAATGTGTAAAAAACTGTTAATTTATAAGTATATTTGTCGCTCATATCTCATTTTGATTAAAATCTTTATAGTTTCGCTATTGCTATGTCTTAAATGTAAACGGATTGATATCGTATCCTGTCTTTTGTTTTGTTAAAATAATAATTTAGAAGTGAATTTTCCAAAAAAATTGTTAAAAAATAGCATACAGGGGGGAATAAAGATGGAAGAACGGCTCATTCAAAAAAAATTTTATGAAACACTTGTAAATAGCAGTGAGAAGCATCCAATTGAGTCTCTCGGTGAGATTTTTATAGATGAACAAAAGAAAGATATTCCGAATTTAACAGATATTCGTTTCGCGCAAGGAGAGGTGTATTTTTTACACCTTGACTATGAAGCAGCAATTTTTAAATGGGAAAATATGAGTGGGAAACTAAGTGGATGGGCACAGAAAAATATTGCTGATGCGTACTTCGAATTAGAGCTGTACGACACAGCAGAGAATGTATATAAATCTGTTGCGACTGAAAACTCGGTATTAAAAATGGAAGTGTGGTTACAATTATTTTCTCTGTATATTGTTGAATCAAAACATTCGCAAGCTACCGATGTCATTAAAGAGGCTGTTCATTTTCAGCCAGATTATCCGAATGTAACGAAGATGGCGCGTGCATTTTTTGAGGAACAAAATGATTGGAGTAATGCAATAAAGCTGGCTGTCAATGAAAGTATCCGTACGAAATCATTGGTCTGGTTTGATGTAGTAAAGAAGTATATTGAACAAGGAATCGCCCAAACGTTTTCAACTACCTACTTTGTGGAAATGTTGGAATCTCTCTATCAACTTGATCAAATTCGCTTTGAACAGATGGCTGTAGCATTATGGAAAAACTATAAGTATTCTGACCTTTACTTTGAGTGGTTAGCGATGATAACTGAATTAATTAATAAGGTAGAGGTAAGTCGAGGTACTTCTTGGAGTGACTTGTCTCAGCAATATCAAGAAGCATTTTCACGTTTATTGGAAGGAAAGTATTTAATTCAAGAATTAAAGCCTATTATTCCTAGTTTACTAGAAAATTGGCTAAAGGTTTCAGGAGGGGAACAGGCCCTTTATGCGGCGGCAGCGATTGCTTCATGGAATGGGATCTTTCCTGATACGCTTCCTACACTTGTTGTTCAAGATGCAGAAATCTTATTAAGAGATTCAGGCAAAGTAAAAGATGGCTTAGCAGCAAGTGAGAAGCTATTTGAAGCTATTATTGCATGGGCAGAGGAGCATGATTTAGGAGTAAGTAATAAGTTGAAGTGGATGGTAGAGGAACTACTCGATACGCAGTCCTACCGTCTTATGGTTGCAGGGAGTACGGGGAATGGTAAAACAACATTTATTGAATCGCTTATTGATACCCCCGTTGTATTCGATAATTATTCTGTTTTTGCTAGTTTCAAAGCGGCTGCTGAACTAGCCATATTTGAAATTACTGCAACGGAGAAAAAAGCTGTTACAGATTTTTCTGATTGGAATGAGGAGAGCCGCCAAAGCGATACTATTATTGAAGTGCAGCTTCCAAGTGAATATTTGCAAAAGCAAGAACTGCGTTTATTGGATATGCCGGGATTTGATGGAGAAAAAGGGATATCGCCTGAATTTCAACATTACTTGTTGGGCAGTGATGGGGTATTGTTTGTGCTAGATGCAAGAGCACCGTTTACTGGATCTGAACGCGATGTATTGCTTAGAAATCCAAACAATGGCACCTCAGCTCCCTATTCACTTTTTATTAAATACAATGGACAGGGTTTATAGTGAACAAATGGCAAGAGAGATGGAAGACGAAGCATGGCGTAAAGTAAATATGTATTTTCCGAATGCGAAAGTATTTATTTTTTCGAAGAACTATGAAAACCAAGAGCAATTGAACGAGTTTGAAACGTTTTTAACCAATCAGTATCGTCAATCGAATTGGCAGGAAGTGCGTGCAGAGAAGGTACTTGCCTTTATTCGTCATACGTTAACCTATTTATTAGAAAAACGAACATCGACTGAAAGAAGATGGGAGCATTCTATTTCTTGGAATGAACAAATGGTCGGTAAGCTAAATGGGGCTCTAAACCAGCTGTCTGATTTGGAAAAAGAAAAAATGAACGGCATTACGAAATCGTATCGTTTGTATAAAGAAGAAATGAAAAATGAACTATTTGATAAAATACCAAAGATTTTACACGATTGCTCTCAATCCTTATCGGAAGATAGTGATTTTAGTCAAATTTATGTACAGTTAGATCAGGAAATGAATGAAAAGATTCAAGAATATGTCAAGCATACGGTTATGCCGAACTATTATCGTTCATTGCAAAAATGGATTACGGAATCTGAAGTAGAATTTACTCAAGTACAGCAGTTTATGGATGAAATGAGTACGGGCTTTAATGAGATGTATCAAGAAGAACGGATTGGGTTAAATGGGGATTTCAAGGTGCTAGATGATTGGCGTCGAGATGCTGACCGAATGACAAGTGGGATTCGAATTGAAAATATCAATATTTTATTGCGTAGAACACCATCCCAATTATTGCTCAAAGGGGCTGGTAAGTTGTTAGGAGCTATTCAACAGAATAAGACTTCCATCTATAATCGCTATAAGAAATTTTTAGAAAATGAAGATTTCCTTGATGTGGCCAAGATCATTAGCGACCGTTTCTTTGCTCAGTTTGAATTGTTTGAACAAGCGTTAGAACGCGACATTATCCTATTCTTTAGAAGCTCATTTTCCGATTTGCAAAAAACGATTGGTGAGACAGAAGCGGAAACAAAGGAATATCAAACTACGCTTGAGAGGATGAGGGAAAACCCAGAAGTCTATCGTGACCCAATTACTTTATTCCAAGTGAAGCTACGTCAGTTAGAACGCTTAGAAAAGGTTGAAAGGAAACGTTTAGCTCAGGTTCAACGTAATCGTCAGTAACACAGCCAAAAGGAAAATGGATGCAGTTGCCGCAGCCTTTATCGGTCTATCTGTTTTAGGTGTAGGTAAATCGAATGCCTTTGGAACATTTATCGGTGCCGTATTAATCGGAATTCTTTCAAATGGTTTAATTATGATGAGCGTGCCATACTTATGCGATGGATATTGTTAAAGGGGGAGTACTAGCCCTCGCATTAGCTGTTACGTATTATAAACAGACACATTAAAGTGAAAAAGAACTAACTCCAATTAACTTTGGGTTAGTTCTTTTTTTGTATATGATTCATTTATATTATTTTGAGATGGTCTGCCCACTGAGTAATATTCAATATAATAGTTAGAAACCATTTCTAATGAATAACAGTTTCTACCATCAAAAATAATCGGATTATGCATAAGCAGTTCATACTTTTCCAGGGGGAAACCCTTAAATTCTTCCCAATCAGTAGCTATAAATACCATATCTGAATCTGTAATAGCTTCCTCAATGGAATGAGCATAGTTAATCTGCTCACCTAAAATTTGTTTCGCTTCTGCCAGTGCGATTGGATCATAGGCTGTTACCTTTGCTCCTTGTATTGTTAGTTGTGATGCTAGTTCAATCGCAATGGAATCACGTACGTCGTTTGTATTTGGTTTAAAGGCTAAACCGAGTAAAGCAACTTTTTTATCTATTAAGTTACCGAAACGATCCTTTGCTTTATTAATTAATACTTGCTTTTGCTGTTGATTCACTCTTATTACAGCTTCTAAAATTTCAAGTGGCTGTTCTACTTCAGTAGCTTTTTGAATGAGACCAAGAGTGTCTTTAGGGAAGCAAGAGCCACCATATCCAATGCCTGCTCTTAAGAATGAAGCCCCTATCCGTAAATCTAACCCCATTCCATGTGCTACTTCCTCTATATCGGCACCAACCTTTTCACAGAGGTTTGCGATTTCATTAATAAAACTGATCTTAGTTGCCAAAAAAACATTAGAGCTATATTTGATCATTTCAGCACTAGATAGATCCGTTTTAAAGATAGCTATTCCAAAAGGTTTGTTGATTTCTTCTATAATGGATGCTGCTTTTTCACTATCAGCTCCTATAACAATCCGATCTGCAGAGAAAGTATCATAGATAGCAGAACCTTCTCTTAAAAACTCAGGATTAGATACAATATTTACGTTTACTTTATTTGTTAAATTTGTTTCAATTAAACGTTTGATTAATTGATTTGTACCAACGGGGACCGTGCTTTTCGTTACTACTATTATTTCTTGCTTCGTAACATTTTCACCAATGGTTTTTGCGGCCTCTTTGATATAACGTAGATTGACATGTCCATTTTCATCAGTTGGTGTTCCGACTGCAATATAAATAATCTCTGCATTTTCTAATGCTTGTGTAGGATTGCTTGTAAAAAATAATTGGCCGTTATTCAGATTTTTTTTTAATAAATCATTTAATCCGGGTTCGTAGTATGGAGATATTCCTGTTTTCACTTGTGCAATAAAAGTTTCATCAACATCATAACACACGATTTGATGACATATTTCTGCTAGAGTCACAGCAGTAACTAGGCCAACATGGCCTGCTCCAACGATTGTTATATTCTTCATATTTTTTCCTCTCGTTACTAGTTTATCACTTTAATTTTATAAAAAATGTTTTCTAAGATAAACACTCAATTATAACCATTATTTCTCTAAATGTAAAAAAATATTTATTTTCAAAATATATTGACGTTGATAATCATTCTCTATTATAATCTTAACTATAAATGAAATTCATTATCAATTATATTTCAATAATTAAGGACAGGGGAATTTATCATGAGAAAAAAAGAATTATCAGCTATTTTTGCTAGTTTCTTAATGGCCGGTACAGTTTTGACAGCCTGCAACACTAACGATAAACCAGCAAGTGAAGGGACGGAAGAGAAAACACAAGAACAAGCAGAAACGAAAGAAGAAACAAAGAGTGAATCACAAGAACAAGAAGTGAATTATGCTCAAGTTTTTCAAGAGGCTACTGCGGAGTTAGAAAAGGCTAAAGAAGGAAAAGAAGTAGATTATGATAAAGTGACTGAATTGTATACGAATAACCTTCAGAAGTTAGTACAAGACCGGGATGCAGAATTCGAAGACACATTGGATCAGCACATTACAACTGCCCTGCAAGCTGGAAAAGAAGGCACGATGGATAAGGTTGTTGTTAAGCAATTATTTGATAAATTAATGCAAAAAGTATTTTATACGACAATGAAACATGAATTTACGGAAGTTGATGAGAACTGGGGCAATAAAGAAAAAGTAACTGAGGAAATTGAGGAAGCAAAGGAATTTTATGCAATCCTTCAATCTACAGTAGAAAAACGTGATGCGGCCTATGGCACAAGCATGGTGGACGCAATTGCTGGCGGATTTGATGAAATGGAGAAAGCTGTAGAAGCAGATGACCAATTAGGCTTCGCACTTGGTAAGCAAGTCGTGGATAAAACACTTATGAAAACATTCTATTATGCAACGGGTGCCGTTCCAAATGGCTATGCAACAAAAGCGGCAGAGGCAGCAAAGAAGGATAAGGAAGAAGCAAAAGTGGAACAAGCAGAAGGCTGGGCTTTCTATCAATCTCTATTCAGTTATTTGAATAAGCATGCTGAAGAAGAGGCAGCCTTCATTCAACAGCAATTTGATTTACAAACAGATATTTCGAAATTAAATGCTGAAGAGGTAAATAAGGCATTCGTTCGTGGCTTCTCTAAAATCGCACTTGATGAATATAAAGAGAGTCAAGAATTTTGGGGAGAAGATAAATCTCCAATTACAGCATTAGAAGGTGCTCTATTTATCGACATCATTGGTGAAGATATTAAAGGATTGATTGGGGAAGCAGAATACAGCAAATTGACAGAAACAGCACAACAATATTTAGAAGCAGCTAAAGCAAAAGATAAAAAAGCTGGTGAGCCATTGCTCAAAGAACTTCAAGCAACTTTACAAACAGTCATTGAAAAGGCAGAATAATCATTATTTTGCTTAGAAGGAAGCCTTGTGAAAATAACAAGGTTTCTTTCTATGTTTATACAGTTATAATGATTATGGGATAGATTCACAACAATGGAGTGTTCATATGAAGATTATTGTAACAGGTGGTGCAGGCTTTATCGGAAGCCATCTTGCTAAGAGGTTAATCGAGGAGAATCATGAAGTATATGTTATAGATTGTCTTCATCCATACTATTCACCTGAAAGAAAACGGAAACAGTTGGAGCATGTTGGGAGTTCCGGGTCTTTTCACTTTATACAAAGGGACCTTTTAAATCGAGAAGAAACGATAGAAGTATTTAAACAGATTTCTCCACATGTAGTGGTTCATTTAGCAGCTTTACCTGGTGTAGCCTATTCAATAGAAGAACCTCTTACATATGTTGATTATGATATTAAAGCAACGATTAATGTACTTGAGGCTTCAGGTAAGGCCGGTGTTTCTAAGGTGGTGTTTGCTTCTTCCTCATCTGTTTATGGAAATCAAGCCGGGCCTTTTAAGGAAGAAATGGCAAACGGAAACGTTATTTCACCCTATGCAGCTTCGAAATTCTCAGCAGAATCTTTTTGTCATGTGTATGAGTCCATATTTGGTTTTCAAGTTAATATATTAAGATTTTTTACTGTATATGGTCCATGGGGACGCCCTGATATGGCAATTGGTATCTTTATCAAAAAGTTAATGAACAGGGAGGAAATTACCCTTTTTGGTGAAGGGCGAGCTCGTGATTTTACCTACATAGATGACATCGTGAATGGGATTTATTTGTCAATCAACAAGTTAACGAAAAGTGAAGTGATTAATATTGGATCTGGAAGACCGATTATGATGGATTCTCTATTAGTTGAATTGAAACGTCATTTTCCTGACATGAAAATAAAGAAAGAAGCTTCTCGCTTGGGAGACGTTGTCCATACGTGGGCAGATATTGGAAAAGCCGAACGATTATTAGGCTATGAACCAAAAGTGGATTTTAGTAAAGGGCTATCAGAAACAGTGAAATGGGCTAAGGAAAATGAAACAATTCTTTAGGCTCGGTCCTGCTGTTTTAATTCTTATTGTTTTTATCTTCTTAACTTTTCAGTATTTTGATGGGGAACAGGTATGGAACGGTTTAATAAAATTACTTGAGCACCCTGTTTTGCTTGTCAGCATATGGCTTGTGTATTTCTTTTCCTTTTGTTTAAAAGCAGTTGCTTGGCAGCTTTATTTAAAAGGAAAAGTTCGGTTTTCTACTTGTCTGTTGGGGATTTTGTATAGTTTATTGGTGAATCACCTATTTCCAATAAAAGTGGGAGATCTAGTGAGGGCCAAAGTGTTAAGTATGAGAGATGATAAGGTAAATGATGAGGAAGCTTTTCATTCGGTCTTTGTATTAAGGTTTCTAGATATGCTTTGCTTAATAGGGATTACTTTGACAGGTTTGTTAACCCTGAAAGTTAGTTTTAAAATCCCGGTATGGAGCATCGTAGCAGGGGGGATTTTTTGTAGCATTGTTTTATTCGTTTTGCATAAATATGTTCCGAATTTTATACAAAGGCAGCTTTCTTTATTTAAAGATGCTTTTTCTGGAAGAAATGGCTTGGCTATTATACTCATTACCTTTTTGAGTTGGGTTTTAGAAGGTGGAATTCTGTATGGTACGGTGCTCGCGCTTCAAGGAGAGCTATCTGTTTGGGGAGCAGTGTTTGCAAATAGCATCACCATTGCTGGACAGCTTTTTCAAATAACACCTGGTGGCATCGGCAATTATGAAAGCTTTCTTGTATTTGCTCTTGGTTTATTTGGGTTTCCTCTGACAGAAGGGTATACGATTGCGGTTATTACCCATTTCATGAAATTTTTATTTTCTTATATGGCTGGAGCAGTTGTTATATTGATTTATCCTATTTCTTTTAAAACAATAAAAGGATGGGGGAGAGTGAAAGGAGTGAGGGAAAAGTGAAAAGTGCATCTAAATTTGAAAAAGTCGCTGCACGCTGTTGGAACTTATTAAATGAAGGCAAGCCATTTACACCCATATTTGTCGTGGGAACAATGATTTTATTCCATGTAGGAATGTTGGCTACACCAAAAGCAGTCTTAGACCTTTTATTAGCCTTTGTTTATGTAATTCCTTTATTAGTCATCTATTTTATTTTTGATTTTCCGCTTTTTTTAAGGAATTATTTATGGATTCCTTTTGTTATTTTTCTAATCATTTGGCAAGATATTGATATATCACTTGCGCTATTCTCAGTTGCTCTTTATTTCTTTTTTACGGTATTTTTTTGGGGAACCTTATATTATCATTTGAGAATAGGGACGTCTTGGTTGAATTTTACCCGTTTTTGGAAGCTTGTGTTAAAAAATAGTGATTCGACAAGTGGGAATGCTCAGGAGCAATTGCCAAAGTTTTTATTAATCTTGTCTATTTGGGAAATGGTGTTTGAAACAAATCGGGCTGGTGGGTCCTTTAGTATTCAATCGCTTGTGATTTTTTATGCTTTTATACTCGTGTTTGCCTACATCTTCATCGTTATTTATTTGATTGGAAGCCTAAATATTATGATACGCTATACAAGAGATCAAGAGCCGCAGCCAGGAAAAGCGATTTCTGATAAAGTCATTGTCATTGTCGTTGATGGAATGAGAAAGGAACGTTTTTATGAAGCCGATACGCCGTTTTTAGATTATTTAAAAGATAACGGCACAGAATATATGAATATGGAAACCGTCTATCCTGCAAGAACCGTTGTTTGCTTCAGCTCGATGTTCACAGGGACCTATCCGTTTGAGCATGGTATTACCTCCAATATGGTGTGGAAATTAGGAATTAAAGTAGAAAGTATTTTTGATTCATTAAGAAAAGTTGGACAAAAAGGGCAGACTCCTCGGAATCGCTCATTTGGTGGATTCGATGGGGGATGATGTTGAAACCGTTACCGCGGTCATGCATAAAGATAAAGCCGACACTGAATATTATGGAAAGAGCAAAGAAAATCATGAAGGAGCAGGACCCAGATTTGTTTATTGTTCAAATGATTGGAACAGATCAAACCGGTCATAGTCAGGGCGTTTTATATGATGAATATTTGCAAAAAATTCATGAAGCGGATGTGTTAATTGAAGATTTTGTTTCTTGGCTGGAGAAGGAAGGGAAAATGGATAATACGACTTTATTCATTTGTGCGGATCATGGACAGGCGGATGGAATTGGCGGACATGGTCATTTAGATGAAGGTGAACGATATGTGCCATTTATTGTTCACGGTCCGCAATATTGAAAAGGGAAAAAAAGTCGAAGAAAAACAGAGCCTTGTGTCCTTGGCACCAACATTATCCTACTTATTGGGAGCGCCTTTTCCTAGTCATAGCCGAGGAAAAGTATTAGTAGATGCAATTGTACAGAAGGAAGAGAAGTAAACATGAACAAACAGCAAGTGATTGTTTTTTTACCAGCATATAATGAAGAAGAATCAATTGGGCAAGTGATCGAAAGTATTCCTAGAGACTTTCATCATCAAGTTGAGGTTAAAGTTTTAGTGATCGATGATGGGTCACAGTGATCATACAGTCCAAGTAGCAAAAAAAGCTGGAGCAGATTATATTGTTAGCTTTGAGAAAAACAGAGGGCTTAGGAGCGGCAGTTCGAGCAGGATTAAAGGAAAGCTATGAAAGAGGTGCAGATATTGCGGTGATGATTGATGCAGATGGAGAATATCCTGCTAGCCAGATACCAGATTTGTTAGCACCTATATTTAGAGGTGAAGCGGATTATACGATGGGTTCCCGATTTTTGGGAACGATAAAAGGAATGAAGCTTCATCGTCGTCTCGGTAATTATTTTTTTACCTTCGTTCAGAGCTTGTTACTAAGAAGATGGATTTATGATGGACAGTCAGGGATGAGGGCTTTTACAAGAGAAGCGCTTGAACATGCGGAAATCGTCCATGATTATAATTATGCACAGGTTTTAACCTTAAATCTTGTCAGAAAGGGTTTTCGAGTAAAAGAAGTCCCTATTCAATATCAAGTTCGTTCGACGGGAGAATCGTTTATTACTTTTAAAGGATATCTATCATCTGTCATTCCAGCTATTTGGAAAGAAATAAATAGACCCGTTCAAAAAGTAAAAGTTGATGTACATGCTCATCAGTTGAAAAATATGGAGGTATATCAATTAGAGGGAAATCAAGGGAAAAACAGTATATAGTGCAAATAGAAATTGACAAAGTAAATGATAATAAATATCATTATCAAGTAGGAGGATAACTAATGAAAAAGTTTTTACTATCTTGTTTCTTGTTAATATTGATGCTAGCCTATTCATTTCCGCTTTCTGCTAAAGCCTATACATATGGGGATCCAAATGAAGAGGCATTGGCAGAAGTGTATAAAAAAATGGTGATTGAATTAGACAAAAATCCTCCAGATTATGTTACAGCGGAAAAGCATTTTAACACTGTTAAAGAAGAAGTTGACATGCATATGGGACCGGATCCGTCTGAAGTGATTCTTCAGAATCTTGAAAATAAAGATAAAGAACAAACAATTAATAATTTAGATCAACTTCTTGTGTTAAATATTGCAAGACGTTTAGAAAATATTGATAAAAATTTCTCCGAGTACGAAACGAGCAAGCGATTATTAGCAAAGGGATTTGCAACATATGAAGCATTATCACCAAAAGTTGAAGCAAGAAATCCTGAAGTGGATAAAGAAATTAAGTCAGAATTTGATAAAGCTTTAAATTCATTAGGAAATCCAGGACTTTTTGGCGTTGGCCAAAAAGAAGCGGATCAGAAGGCTTTTGATGCTAGTAAGGATCAAATATTTTCTTTACTTCAAAAAGAATTTGACTTAAAGAGTTTGAAAGTTGGACATTTTACGAGAGTCTGCTACTGATACTAGTAGCCAAAAAAATGATTGGACAGATATTTCCAATTTGCGAAATTGGATTCCATTAGTGATCATCGTTGTCGTCATTGGCGCTATTGTCATTGTTACAATTCGTAAAAGGAAAAGGAACTCATAAAGATTTATAAGGACGCTTACGCTTTTCTTATGGAGAGGAGAACAATTTATGGAGATACAAGCTTTATTAATTACCTTCCGTGAAGTCCTAGAAGCGTTGCTTATTGTAGGAATTATTACAACGTATCTTAAAAGAATGGGACATAGCCATTTTACAAAGTATGTTTGGCTAGGAGCGGGTCTTGCTGTACTAGCTAGTGTTGGTGTAGCAATGCTATTTCAGGTTGTACTAACAGGTTTTGCTGCAATGGGCAGCGAGATGTATTTGAAGATAGGGATTATGTTGATTTCTGCTTTGTTGTTGACGCAAATGGTTTTTTGGATGTCTAAGCATAGCAGAGATATGAAAGGCAATATGGAAGGAAAAATGGATCAGTTTATTACAACGGGTAATGTAGTGGGGATGGTCATTCACTCATTTCTAGTTGTCCTTCGTGAGGGAGTGGAGACTGTTTTCTTCTTTGCGGCCATTACTGGTGGAAATATTGGCGCAGCTATGAAAGGCTGGGGTGCCATTACAGGCGTTATCATTGCTGCGGTTGTTTCTTATCTTTTCTTTAAAGGAACGATGAAGGTTTCTCTTAAAACATTCTTTAGAGTAACCGGTGTGTTTATCATATTGATTGCGGCAGGTCTTTTAGTTCAAGCGATATCGATGATGCAAGATTTAAATATCATTGGAAGTGTTATCCCGCATTTATATGATTTAACATGGTTTCTTCCAGAGCATCCAATCGATTATGATCACTATTTACGTGATCACGGGGTTGCTCCGATTCTATCAGGGGATATTGGTATTTTTCTTAAAGCATTATTCGGTTATGCCTCTATGCCATCTATAGAAGAGGTCATTGCGTACATCGGTTACTTTGTTGGGATCTATCTATTAACATCATTTAAGACACAGGGAAAGAATGAGAGTACTAACAAGAAAGAACAAGAAGAAAAGGTAAAGCACAGGTAAAATAAAGATGAGTTTTCGCTTATGAGAAAAGTACAAGGTGTTTCCTTGTGCTTTTTTCATATCAATAGACAGCTATCTATACTATTATGTATGTGAATATAGCTTATTATTAGAAAATGGTGATCGTAAATGGGAAAGAAAGATCGAATGGATACACCATCTAACTTATTGAATATAGGAATTGCCCTTATTAGTATATTTTCAATAACGTTTCTATTTTGGACTCAAATCACTCATGTCAATGCTTTTGCTTCTACATGGGATCAGGTGGATTTTGCGCTTGCGTTAGATCGATATGATTTGATGGCGATGCAGCCCCATTTTCCAGGGTATCCCTATTTTATTTTAGGTGGGTATTTGATTCATCAATTTATTGAAAATAGGGTAGCCTCACTGACTGTTTTTAATATTTTAGCTTATTTGAGTGCGTTGTATCCCATGTATAAACTTGCAAGGAATTATGTTTCGAAGTCATATAGTTTATGGATTGCTTCCATCATCTACTCCTCAACCTATGTTTTAGTAATCGTCAATCAACCCGTATCAGAAGGAGCTGCCCTTGCTGCCCTCTGGTGGTATTTTTGGAGTATCCATGTAGCGATGAAACATACGGGGATAGTGATAACTAGTTTGCCATCATTTTTTCTAAGTATATTGTTAGGCATTCGATTATCCTATATCCCTTTCGCTGTAGGTTTGCTTTTCCTGTTTTATAAGAAATGGAAGTATAAACAAACCACATACAAACAAATTGTTGGCTTTTTTATATGGACGGTTATGTGTCAGTCTATATGGATTGCTGCTCTTGTGTTTTCTGAAGGAAGTCTGAAAGGATTTATAAAACTTTCGTTGGCTTTTACTAGCGGTCATTTTAATGATTGGGGTAACACAGCTGTTACTAGTGATGTATCCATTCTAGAAAGAGTAAAAATATTAGTACTTGATAATGTATTATGGACGGGGATGTCCGCCCAAATCATTTTGTTAGCCATGTTATATGGCATACTTGTTAGTTTGTTTATATTTCAATTTAAATCGAGTGCTCTAAAAAAAGATTTTACTCAGCAATTGGCATGTATGATGGGGGTTTGTTACTTGATCTGGGCTATTTTTGCACAAAATATTGATAAACCCAGGCATATTCTTCCGTTAGTTATCCTTTTTCTTTTTATTTTATTGATTCATGTATTAAAAAGGATTAGGAACTCTGTCACATACATTCTTTGTTGTCTAATCTTGGTTGCACAAATGTATCATTCATCGATGCTGATTAAACAACAAGCGAATGACATTCCAGCTACCTATCAACTAGCTAACTATTTACAGTCTCTGGACCAATCAGCTATTGTTTATGCCTGGGAAGAGACGAGGGTTCTACAGTATATGAATAGTACAATTCCCTACAAAAAGATACAAACGTATCAAGTTTTTCTACATAATCAATCTTATTACCAGAACAGAAGGATTTTACTAACGAATAAGGTAGTAGAAGGATTTAAAGCACAAGGCATAAACGTAACTGGTAAGATTAAAAAAGTAAAGGAGTTTCATTCTAATTCTATTTATGACCCCGTATATAACGATATTGTGTTGTATGAATGGAACGAATAAGAATTGGAAATTGCCCCATAAGGTTTTCTTGTCTAATGATATAGGCAAATCTTCACATGATCGTTATCATCAATCGTTGCTAGTAAAATATCATGTATATCAAGATTGTATGTATGTTTTATTTCATTTTTTAGCCAGCTTTCATTTTTTCCAGTTTGATTTAATTCTTCAGAAAGAATTTTTCCTTCTTTAATAATTGGATGAGGAAAATGAAAGGGTTTTGTTGCTATCTGTAAAGTTGATGGGGTCACTGTTTGATATTGGGAATCTAAAAAAATAGATAATGTTCCATCTGCTTCCCATAATGCAAGTGCTACTTTATCAATGCTTTCAATTTTTTCTTTCCTAAGCTCTGATAATAACACATCGATAGAAATCCTTGCTCTTGTTAAATTTTTATAAAGAATTTTCCCGTTTTTAATAAGAGGAAAAGAAGGAGCATTAATAAAATTTCGAAACTTGGGCCATTTCAGAACTAAAAATATACCAATTAAATATAAAATAACCATGACGGTCATTGTAATCATGGGACCCTTCATTCCTCGTTGTTCATCAGACAATGGATGAGCAATAATGTTGCCAATCGATAATGCCATTATAAAATCAAGTAAACGTAACTGAGAAATAGAACGTTGCCCCATAATCTTTGTGATAAAGAGTAAAAAGAAAAAAGCAATAATGGCTCGCAAAATCCACTGAATGGCTGTTAGGGATTCTTGGCTATAAAAGAAATCCATCCAAATTCACTTCCTTATTTTCTAGTAAAGAGGTTGTTCACAATTAGTATGTTCTCTTAAACCATGATTATGAGAATGAATCCATGTTACCTTTATATCTATAGTAGTTGTTAGAATAGGAAGTAAATGAAACCGATACTACACATATCATGCATATTCTTCGTGGTACAATAATAGAAAATACATATATTGTTCCAAGAACAAACATAAATTGAGAGGTGCCATTGTGAAAAGAACAGTTCCCGTTTTTGCAGTACTGACATTGTTATTAATGATTGCAGGTTGTACATCAAGGAATTATGAATCCAATATGGAATTAGGAAAAGAGCAATTACAAGAAGAAAATTATTTAGAGGCATATGAAGCCTTTGCCGCTGCGTATAAAGATAATGAGTCGACAAAAGCGAAAGAGCTGAAAGAATTATCGAAACTTTTGGCAGATGGAATCAATCAATACAAACAAGAAAAATATGAAGCAGCACTTACTTTCTTTGAAAAAGCCGCTGGTTATGAGGCAACAACAAAAGCAGGGAAGCGATTAATTGTTAAAGCAGATGAGTGGGTTAGTGAAGTGGATAATATCCAGAATGGTTTAGCCCCTATACAAGAAGGGCAATTAGAACCTGATGATCCAGCTACACTTGAGGAAGGGAATATGGAAGTACCAGAGGGTGAAGAAAACGTTGAAGATACTCCAACACCTTCTAATCCAGATGACTCTGTTGGAAATAATGATAGTACTAATTCGGACAATCGGGATGAGGCTAATAATAGTACTAGTAAAATAACAGTTCAAGAAGCAGAACAATTAGTGAAAGATTTTATCGAAATCGAGGATTATCCACAATTACGAGTACAATATGATCATGATGATGAAAAGGGAGACTATATTTTTCAAGTATTTGAAAGTGTAGAAGATGGTCAAGGAGGGCATACCGCTACATGGGGCTGGTATCGCGTCAATCCTACAACAAAAGAAGTATATGATATTATGTGAAAATAAGGAGCCTCCTGGAAGGGCTCCTTATTTTTTTGTCATTTCTAAAGGATTGTTGTTTTTGATTAAGTCTGACTTTTGTCGAATAATCGATAAATCGAAAATTTCGAAGATAAATCAGCCGATTTCGTAGATAAATGTCCAAACCCGAAGATAAAACGTTTATTATCAAAAATAATTCTTCAGAACGTTCTATTAATTTTTTAGAGTTCGTTTAAAAATTCTCTCACTGCATCTGCTGTTTTGGCGTTTGCACTATGTAAATGAGCAAGTTTTTCACCATTTTTAAATACTAGCAAAGAAGGAATTCCCATTACATTTTGTTCTTCAGAAACTTCAGGGAACTCGTCACGGTCAATTGTAAACCATTGTTTATCTTGATTTTCCGCTGTAATTTCATCAATAAACATTCCTAAACGTTTACAGTCGGGACACCAAGTGGTTGTAAAAATTCCAATCGTTAATTCATCTTGAGAAACTTGCTCACGATATTCTTGCTCTGATTTAATTTGTTTCATGTTTTTTCCCCCAATAGTTATCATTTTTATATAGATATATAACATACTAACTAAAAGTTAGCATCTATATCAAATATGTAGGCTTGAAGAATAAAAAAAGATTGTACTGTCCATGAATATATTGGCGAATAGTTGGATATAACATAGCCGTTATTTAATGTTTGGTACAAAAGAGTGTACAATATTTCTTGCTAAGAATAGCTCGGAAACAAAAGAATTTGTCGTTAAGGTTTTCTTAAGATTTTTCTTTTATGATACATACATAGAACAAAGGATGAATGTTAGGAGGAAAAAAATATGGAACCAATAAACGAAGAACAAATAACAACGAAAGTGAAGAAGAGAAAGGGGAAAGCCCCAATCGTATTAACCTCTCTTATATCAAGTACCGTTGCAGCTTTAGTTACTTCATCTGTCTTTATGTTTGCAACGGATTATACCAATACTAGTCAAACACAATTATCCGAATCATCAACACAACAAGCAACAGAGACTACAAGTTCAAATACAAACTCAAATACAAACCTAACAAAAACGAGTGCTAGCAATACTAACGCCACTTCGCTAGCAGATATGGTTGAAACGGCATCGAAGGCGATTGTGGGTGTTGTAAATTATCAAGAAGCAACGACACAAGATTTTTTTGGAAGACCAGGGATGGCACAAAATAGTCCAGATAGTGAAGCGGTGGAAAGTGGAACAGGCTCAGGTGTGATTTGGAAAAAAGAAAGTGGGAAAGCTTATATTATTACGAATAATCATGTGATTGAAGGAGCAACTAAAGTAGAGATTTCTTTATATGATGGTAAGAAAACGACAGCAGAAGTTGTGGGGGCAGATGCATTAACAGATTTAGCTGTATTAACCATTGATGCTTCCTATGTGAGCCAAACGCTTCCTTTGTGAATGAGTTAATTAAAAATGGCGAGATTACGAGACCATATTTAGGGGTTAGTTTAACAAGTGTTGAAGGAATTCCTCAATATTATCTGCAAAATGTTATGGAAGACGCGAAGTCAGGTGTGATGGTAACAGGTGTAGAAACTAATTCAGCAGCTGCTGCAGCTGGATTTCAGCAACAAGATATTATTGTAGCCGTTGATGGCGTAGAAGTGACTACAGCAGCGGAACTTCGAAAACAACTATATATGAAGGAAATAGGTGACAACGTATCGTTTTCCGTATATCGTGGAACGAATAAGATAACAGTAACGGCTACGTTGCAAAAGTAAAAGAGAAGCTCTAGATGCTATATGTGTCTAGAGCTATATTCATGAATCTGTTATATGAAACCCATATGATTTATAAAATATACCCTTTATATTGATTGAATTTTTTGATATATTCAAAAATTCATTTTGTTCTTGCATACTGTAATAAATGAGTTAATAATGGAGATAACAATTAAATAGGTTTACAAATAGGAGGAAATGCGATATGAACAATCTAGCTAAACAGTTGAATGACAAAATTGTAGCAAACAATTCGAACGTATATGATATGTTATCAGAGCTTGGTAAGAATCTATTTTATCCTAAAGGAATTCTTAGTCAAAGTGCAGAAGCGGGGAAAAAGGCAACTCGTTTTAACGCAACAATCGGTATCGCTACTGAAGGAAGCGTTCCAATGCACTTTAAACATATCCAAGAACACCTTGATTATGATCCTAAGGATATTTATCCATATGCTCCACCTTCAGGAAAACAACCGTTACGTGAAGCTTGGAGAGAAAAGCAATTAAAAGACAATCCTTCTTTGCAAGGCAAAAGTTTTGGGATGCCAATTGCAATTAATGCGCTTACACATGGATTAAGCATTGTAGCAGACTTATTTGTAAATGAAGGGGATACTATTATTACACCTGATAAATACTGGGGAAATTATAATCTAGTATTTAATACACGCAGAGGCGGTAATGTGGTAACGTTTGAATTATTTGATGAAAATCGAAAATTTAATGTTGCTGCTCTTAAAGAAAGCTTGCTGCAACAAAAAGAAGCTGGGAAAGCAATTGTTCTATTAAACTTCCCGAATAACCCAACTGGTTATACTCCTTCAAAAGAAGAAGCAGACGGAATTGTTTCTGCTTTATATGAAGCTGCTGAAGCAGGCATTAATATCGTTACTCTTCTTGATGATGCGTATTTTGGCTTATTCTATGAAGACTCCGTTAAGGAATCTCTATTTGCTCAATTAGCTGGCTTGCATGCTAAAATTTTACCTGTAAAGGTTGATGGAGCAACGAAAGAAAATTACGTTTGGGGACTTCGTGTAGGCTTTATTACATATGCTTCTGAAAGTGAAGATGTATTGCATGCATTAGAAGAAAAAACAAAAGGTATTATTCGTGGAACAATCTCAAGCGGTCCTCATTTATCACAAACAATCATCTTAGAATCTTTACAATCAGAAGAGTTTGATCGTGAAAAACAAGAAAAATTCGAAATCATGGCAGGCAGAGCAAGAAAAGTGAAACAAGTTCTACAACAAGATAAATTTAACGAAGATTGGACATACTATCCATTTAACTCTGGATATTTTATGTGTTTACAATTGAAAAATGTAAATGCAGAACAACTTCGCGTTCATTTATTAGATGAATACGGCGTAGGTACAATCGCGATTAATGATACAGACTTACGTATTGCTTTCTCTTGTGTAGAGGAATCAGATATTGAAGAATTATTCGATTATATTCAAAAAGGTGTAAAAGATCTTACAGCTAGTAAATAAGATTGGTTAGTCAAAAGAACAAAGAGTCTGTCGGTAAAGCGCCGATAAGCTCTTTTTTTCATGGGATAAGGTTAGTCCACGTTCGTGCTGCTTTTCCAAAGTGGATGGGGAAATTATAGTGTAATTGGATGGTTATTTTTAAAGAATTTATATTATAATTAATTTGAGATATTGCTTTTTATCAGATTTTAAAAGTTCAGTTAGGCATGTTACGGTTGCTGTTTAAGAAACCGCTTAGCTATAGAGAATGAACGCTATATAAAGAATAAGTAAGATAATCATTTATTTAGATAAGCTAAATGAAGATTACAGGAGGGGATTCATATGCCAAGATGGTTAAATAATACGTGGTATATCATTGTCGCCATAGTCACTATGGGATGCGCCATGCAAGGTGTCGAATGGAAATCAAATGAGAAGAAGGCTAAAAATAAACAGCCTGGAAAATACTCACTCTAGCTTGGACAGGATAGTACGATGATTACCCTAAAATAAAGGACACATAGAGCTTCTTATTAACGGGTTCACTTCAGGGGGGCAGATAAGTAAAACATAATGTAAACACACGGCATTTCACAAATGAAATCTCGTGTGTTTTTTTGTTGAGGCATCAAGTTTTTTGAGGTTTTTTATTGAATTTCCATATACGAATTCACAAGGAATATTTCCAGCGTGAAATAATGATTATAAGGTAGGTATATTTGCTGTGATTGTAAGTGTGAAAGGGTACGAGGATTGAGATGTTAGTAACATAATTATCCTTTAAATCCAATTCCATTACCTACAAAGACTCTGAAGGACAAAGTATCCTGAGTGAACAAGGAAAATGTTCTTCATAAGACATCTAAAGGACAAAACCTCCTGAGTGAACAGGGAAAATGTTCTTCATAAGACATCTGAAGGACAAAATCTCCTGAGTGAACAGGGAAAATGTTCTTCATAAGACCTCTGAAGAGCTAATCATCCTAGTAGAATAGGAAAAAGGTCTCTGTGAATGGATTGGTGAAAAGCTTGCGAATTAACCTGCGATTTAATTTGTGTTTTACTGTTTTGCACCTAACAAGTAAACCCATTAGTCTCTTTTTGGGGTTTTGTTTGTACTAGAATAGTGGTTTGTCAATTAGGGATATTAGTCGTAATATGCTAAGCTGAAGGTAATATAAACGATAACGTGAATCAAAGGGATGTATCATATGGATTGGAAACCAGACCGTAAGGCTAAGAAGCCTATCTATAAACAAATTGCTGAATATATTGAAAATGGAATAGCCGATGGAACATTCCCACTCGATCAATCCTTGCCTTCTGAACGAGCTTTAGCTAATGAGTTGCAAGTAAATAGAAGTACGGTTGTAGCGGCTTATGATGAATTAGAGGCTAATGGTTTAATTGAACGGAAAAAGGGGAGTGGAACGACTATTAGTAAGGATATATGGGGAATGACTCAAAAGCGTATTCCAAGCTGGAATAGATATATTGAAGCGGGTTCATTTTTACCCAATATACCTATACTACAAAGACTTCGCAAAGAAATGGTTGAACACAAGCTGATCAATTTAGCTAGTGGAGAACTGTCAGAGGACTTGTTTCCCGTTCGATTTTTAAGAGAAATGATGTCTGAGAGATCATTTGTTGGAGGGCTAGGCTATGACCATCCACAAGGCAACCATTATTTAAGAGAAACCATTGTCAATCATGTAAAGCAGTATAGAAAAATCGAAACAAATCCGTCTTCGATTCTTATTACTTCTGGAGCACAGCAAGCGTTGTATCTTGTCGTTCAATGTCTATTGAAGTCTGGAGATGCTGTTGCAATTGAAGATCCATCATACAGCTACAGTCTTCCTATCTTTCAATCGGCTGGCGTAAGAACCTTTCACTTACCCGTAGATAAGGATGGCATTAATCCTGAGCATATCGTGGAGCTTCATAAAAAACATCGAATTAGAATGGTTTTTTTAAATCCTGCTTTTCAAAATCCTACAGGAACTTTGCTTCATACCAATCGACGTAAAAGAATTATAGAGATTTCATCTGAGTATGGAATCCCAATTATTGAAGACGATCCTTACAGTTTAATGGCCTTTGCTGGAGAGGAAGTCTCTACCTTAAAATCAATGGATGACCACGGGAACATCTTATATATTAGTTCATTATCTAAAATTGTGGCTTCTGGTTTAAGGATAGGGTGGATTATTGGACCAAATCCTGTTATTGAAAGATTATCTGATGCTAAACAACAAATTGACTTTGGGCATGGTACGTTTAATCAATGGGTTGCAAATGACTTTCTTAGCTCTAATCACTTTCATTCACATATTTCTTATTTACGGCAGCAACTTGAAAAGAGAAGAAATCAAATCGTTTTTAGTCTTAAGCAATATTTAGATGAACAGATTGACTTTTATGTTCCTGCAGGCGGCATTCATCTATGGTGTAAAATTAGGAAAGAGTTGAACGAAATGAAGTTGCTAGAGGAGTCTATTAAAAGAGGAGTCATATATTCTCCTGGCTTTACTTTAGGCTCGAAAAAAGGGTATGTACGCTTTACCTTTGCTAGAGAGAAGATGGATATGATTGAAGAAGGGATCAAACGATTTGCAGCCGCTTTAAAGAGTCTTGATCATTATAAACAAAAGAGTGCTGATTCCTAAGCCAAGGAATCAGCACTCTTTTGCTTATAAAGTGAATGACTGGAGAAGACTTTGACAAATGTGTTAAATCTATGTAAATGCTACTAATGTATCATACGAAGAAGCTATTAGTCTTGTAAAATAGAGAGTATATACCCATTTTCACTATAGATCATTTAATAAGAAATCCTACAGGGGGAAGGCTTTATGAAAAGTAAAATGATGGTCCTATTTGTAATAAGCGTTTTGTTATTGATGGTACTCTCTATTCCTTTAGAGACGAAACATGCTTCGGCAGCAAGTACAGAAGGAATTGTTAAAGCGACCACTTTAAATGTTCGTGAAGCAGCATCAACAAGTTCTAAAAAGATTGGTTCTATTAAAAAGGGGCAAAGAGTCACAATTATAAAGCAGCAAAGTGGTTGGCTACAAATTAAATATGGTTCTAAAAATGGCTGGGTATCTAAACAATACATATCTACTGTGGATAGTACTACTGCTGCAACAGTGGCAGCAACAACGTGTTATGTTACGGCAAGTTCATTAAACATTCGCCAATCGGCAACCACTTCTTCTAAAGTTGTTGCTTCAGTAAGAAAAGGTGATCCTGTTACGTATTATTCTAAGAGTAACAATTGGGCAAAAGTGAAAACGATATCTGGTGTAACCGGCTGGGCTTCCATGGCCTATTTATCCAATATAGAGCCTGTAGTGATGAAAAATTATTATGTGACAGCAAACTCTCTTAATGTTAGAGCATCTGGAAGTACGAAAGCCAAAGTACTTTCTAAACTGAATAGAGGTGATTTTGTTACGTACTACACACAAAGCAATAACTGGGCTAAAATTCAAACGAAATCTGGAGTAACCGGCTATGTTTCTATGGATTACTTATCAACAACGAAGCCGACAGCAGGGTCGAAACAAGAACAGGAACGGGATCTAAAAGGTAAGGTAATTGTACTTGATCCTGGTCATGGTGCACATGATCCTGGTGCCTTAGGAGAAAATAATACAGAGAAAGATTTAACGCTCGCAACAGCGAAGAAACTGAAAGCTAAATTGGAAACTGCCGGGGCAAAGGTAATTATGACTAGAACAGAAGATACATACCTAACTTTATCTGAACGAGTGCAAATTAGTAAGAAAAATAATGCTGATGTTTTTATTAGCATTCACTTTAACTCAAGTGCATCAGAATCAGCAAACGGAATGGAAACCTATTATTGGACAACTTATAAGAATGAAAGTAAATTAGCCGAGCTTGTTCAAAAGGAATTAATTAAAAGTACCGGTTTAAGTGACCGTAAATCAGCAACAGGAAACTTCCATGTCATACGGGAAAATAATAATAGCGCTATTTTAGTAGAACTAGGCTTTATCTCTAATCCTGATGAGGAGAAAATCATTGCAACAAGTGATTTTCAAAATAAAGCAGCTACGGGCATTGTAAACGGACTAGAAGCCTATTTTGATTTATTCTAGATATAGAGAACGAATAAGCAACCACTCGCTCAACAGGTGGTTGCTTATTTGGTTGTTGATTATTTAGATGGGATTTTGTCTTCAGCTTAAAACTTAACGAAAAATGCAGTGAAATACATGATTAACATGCCGATGGTGAAGCCAGAGATATTTAACCATGAAACAGAGGGTTCTTTATGTGTCTGATGATCCTCAATGAGCATTTTTGTAATTATATACATGACTTGCAAAATGGCACCGGCACCTATTCCTAAGAATAAAGCACCCGAGATTGGCGAGAAGATGTAACCACCAAACCAGGTTCCTAGAATGGCTGGTGCACCAGCCATCGTTCCAAGAATGAAGAAGTCTTTAATAGTTGGCTTAGCCTTTAAAAGTGGGGCAGCGATTCCAATCCCTTCTGTAATATTATGCAGGGTAAAACCAATGATTAAAAAAGTACCTAATGCGGCTTCTCTAAGAGCAAAGGAAGAACCAATGGCTAATCCTTCTCCAAAGTTATGAAGTCCAAATCCCTGTTGCCATAAGAAACGCTAATGTAAAAGGTAAATCAAGATTCATTAAATTTGTCAAGTTTTTTAAAAATATTTATGGTAAAAATTGACAAATTTGTGAAATCGGTTAATATATATTAGTAAGGAGGGTGAGAATATATGGGAGCTAATTCAAGAATTTTAATGGTGCTAAAATGGGTATGTGGGACAGCAAATTTAATCGGACTAGGGATTGTTGTTTTGAGTATCTTTGCGAATGGTTATAATAAAGATTTTATTATTACCATTATTGGCTGTACAATTCTGGTTAGTGCATCCTTAATTTTCATTATTGGATTAATCTTTGTGGCTACAGAAGAAATGGTGATGAATACGCAAAAGGGAGAAAGAGTGATTCCTCTTAGTGCTAGTGCTAAGGTGATTCATTTTAATAAAGCAGCATACGCAAAAAGAAAAAGAAGAGCATCAAATTGATGCTCCTCTTTTTTCTTTTATTACATATCCCAAACGAAAAGTAGTAATGTACCTAGTATTGTTGCTATAGCAAAGAATAACATATACAAAATGTTCGTGTAAATTACAGGCTTATCTTCAGATTCTCCTACATGCATGAACATGACTAATTGAATGCTAGCCTGTAAGAAGGCAGTTACTAGTAGAATAGCCATTCCTGTTGTATAAGAAAGGTCATAAAGAAGAACGGCAAGAGCCACAAATGTAAGAACCAATGAGAAAATGAATCCCATAACATGGTGCTTAGGAAATAACTGTGCCATATTACATCATTCCTTTCAAATAGACGAAGCTGAAGATGAAGATCCAAACTACGTCTAAGAAGTGCCAGTACAATGAGAAAATAAAAGCTTTATTAGCTGTGTGTGCATTTAGTCCATGTTTAGCAACTTGAATCATGATGAATAATCCCCAGAAGAAACCAACCGATACGTGGGCACCGTGTGTTCCTAATGTTGTAAACAAGACAGATAAGAAACCACTTGTTTGGATTGTTGCGCCTTCATGAACGAAGGTTACGAATTCTGTAATTTCTACGCTTAAGAACGCAAGTCCAAGAGCTAATGTGATACCAAAGAATGTTAGCATTGCCTTTTTCTTACCTAGGCGCATTGCATTAATTCCTAAACCGATGGTAAAACTACTTGTTAATAGGGCAAATGTTTCAATTAATAATGGCCCAGTTACAAAGATGTCAGATCCAGCAGGACCGTTGCCGATACGGTCATCGTACGCAAAATACATAGCAAAGAGTGTTGCAAAAAGCGCAATTTCGGCAACTAAGAAAATCCAGAAACCCAAAATCTTTAACTTATTTTCTTCCGTGCTATATTCAAGTGGAAGCGAGTGATCTATTTTCATGATTTAGTACCTCGCAATCTTTTTTCTGTTTCTTCAATTTCTTTCACGTGAATATGATATCCGTGATCATGATTAGCTTCAAATGAACGGTACGCCATACAAGCAAAGATTCCGATTAGGGAAATAATTGCGAGCGGGAACATACTGAATACCATAGAGAATCCACCGATGAAGAAAAATAGACTCATAATCAACGGTACACCGCTGTTATTTGGCATATGAATCTCTTCAACTTTATCTGGGAATAAGTTGTGACCCTTTTTCTTAGCATCCCAGAATGCTTCTGACGATGCAACATGTGGTAATGTTGCAAAGTTGTATACAGGTACTGGACTAGGAGTTGCCCATTCAAGTGAACGTGCATCCCATGGATCTTGACCAATATTTCTTGGCATGTAACGAGTGCTCCAGTAAATATTATAGACAAGTACAAGGAAACCAAGTACTAATCCTAAAGCTCCGATAGAAGAGAGTAAGTTCAATGGACCAAATCCAGTTTCTTCAGAATATGTGAACATACGACGTGCTTGACCATCTAACCCTGTAATAAACATTGGGAAGAATGTTACGTTAAAGAAGATGGCAATTAACCAGAATGAAACTTTTCCGATTTTTTCGTTTAACATGAAACCGAACATTTTTGGCCACCAATAAATTAAACCAGCAATAAACGCATATACTACACCAGGAATAATTGTGTAATGGAAGTGAGCAACTAAGAACATCGTATTATGATATTGGAAGTCGGCACTTGCCATCGCAAGCATAACCCCTGTAACCCCACCGATTAAGAAAGTCGGAATAAAGGCCATAGACCAAAGCATCGGCGTAGTAAACACGATTTTACCTTTTCGAAGAGTTGCCAACCAGTTAAATATCTTAATCCCTGTCGGAACGGCAATTGCCATTGTTGCAATGGAGAAGATACTGTTTGATAATACACCTTGCCCCATTGTATAGAAATGGTGAGCCCATACAAGTAGAGAAAGAATCGTGATAGCAACCATGGAAGCAACCATTGATTTATAACCATATAGGTTACGACGTGCAAATGTTGAAATAATTTCACTATAGATACCAAAAGCAGGTATGATTAAGATATATACTTCAGGATGTCCCCAAATCCAGAACAAGTTCGCCCACATCATATCCATACCGCCATTACCAACCGTAAAGAATTGGGTACCGAATAGACGATCCATTGCTCCAAATGCAAGTGCCATTGCAAATACAGGGAAAACAGCGATGATTAGCACGTTAGTAACTAACATAGCCCATGTGAACATTGGCAGTTTCATTAATGTTAGACCAGGCGCTCTCATTCTAAAAATGGTAGTCAAAAAGTTAATACCTGTCATTAATGTACCAAGACCCGAAAGTTGAAGAGAGAGCATATAGTAGTTTGTTCCTACTGACGGGCTAAATTGTTCACTTGCTAGTGGGAAGTAAGATGTCCACCCAGCATCAGGCGCTCCACCAACTACGAAAGCAATGTTATATAACATTGCACCAAAGAAAAATAACCAGAAGCTGATTGCATTCAAACGTGGGAATGCAACGTCACGTGCACCAATTTGTAGTGGAGTGACGATATTCATTAAACCGAATAAGAACGGCATCGCCATAAACATAATCATAATAACGCCGTGTGCTGAGAATATCTCATTATAGTGCTGAGAATCTAAAATTGTGTTGTCAGGAACGGCAAGCTGCACACGTAGCATAAGCGCATCCACAAGACCACGCACAAGCATAATCAAAGCAGCGGCGATATACATAATTCCAATACGTTTATGGTCTACAGTCGTAAACCATTCACGCCATAGGTAGCCCCATTTTTTAAAATAGGTTAAGCCGACGATAATAGCCAGAGATACAACAGCAATTCCAACCATTGAAGCATAGATTGCAAAGCTTGGATGTGGTACGGCAAATCTATCGAAAAAATCCATACTTTTGTAACTCCTTTCAGAAGTCTATTCTTTTAATTTTGTCAATCTTAGTGTCCGTTATGATGTTCTTTTTCAAAAGAAGGTTTTGTTTCACCTTGAATGAAATCTTCGTGAATATGACCAGCGTTTTCGCCTTCTGGAGCTGGGCTAAATTCTAAATGAGTGCCAGTGAATGTTTCACGACCAACGTAATCAGTTTCTAATAATTTATTAAATGATTCTTCAGTAATTGGCTGTTCTGTAGCTTTAACTTCTGCTACCCATTCATCAAATTCTGCATGTGACACTGCTTGAATATCAAATTGTTGATGAGCAGTACCCGCACCAGCAAAGTTTGAATTTCGGCCCCAATATTCCCCTTCAACGTCTGCTGCTACGTGAAGCGTAGTGACCATGTCACTCATCGCATACTTTTGACCAGCAAGTTGTGGAACCCAGAAACTTGTGATTGGTCCATAAGCGTAAAGTTTAAATTCAACTGGTCGATGTGTTGGAATATACAAATAGTTAACAGTCTCAACATTTTCCTCAGGATAACTAAAATGCCACTTCCAGTTAGACGATGCAGCATAAATAACTAGAGGTTCTTCGTTTTCATATCCTTTCGGTGTTGCCTCCACTTCATTTAGTGAATTGACAGTAACAACAGATAGGAAAGTAACAATGAGTATTGGAATTGCTGTCCAAATTGTTTCAACAACTACACTTCCTTCAATGTGAGGAGGTTCATAATCTTTGCTTTGCTTAGAAGCACGGTATTTTACTAACATAAAAATAAAGACAGCGATTACAACGACTAAGATAACAAGCATTATCCAGATTGTTAGGATAATAGTTTCTGATAGTGTTGCTGCCATTGGCCCTTTTGGATCAAAAACCGCTAATGGGTTTTCACAGCCAGTTAGCACAGTGGCAATAGTGAAAATAAGTGCTAATAAAGCCCCTTTCATTTTCATACAAGTACCCCTTTCTTATTTTTTTTGAAATTCTAAAGTAGTTTGTTAATCGGAAAATGTGAAAGATTATTCACAAACTGACGATTCTATCTTATTCTGATATGAGAAAAAAAACAATGGAAAGTGATATATGTCACAAAATGTTCATTAAGAAAAAGGTAAGAATCGTCTATATGAGCGCATTACTGGACTGCTCTTTCCTATTTAAGTATAATTAATATTCTATAACATATCAATCTATTAAGGGGAAAATGAAATGGTAAATAAAGGAAAAAATTAGTGTACTATAATATTTTTTTGTTTGTATTTGTGAAAGAAATGTGAAGGAAAAAAAAGGATTATGACTTAAGGGAGAGGATCTGTTTCCAGAGTGTTGAAAAATGAAATGGTTAATGAACAAAATAAAAAATACATATCACTCCCCTTTTTTTAAAAGGAGAGTGATATGTATTTTTTATCAAAGAAAATTATAGTCACAAAAAGTCTGTTGTTAACAGAATCTTTTTTAATAGAGTGAAAGCAGGTCTCTAAAGAGAGTCCTGCTTCTTAGCTTTTCCATTGTTTTTGGACTTGAGAAAGAGCCAACTGCATAATTTCCTCTTTTGCAGTGTCTCTGTGCGCTAATACATTTGTTTGGTAATTCTTACCTTCTAAATCGACTGTTACAATAAATTTAACCATTATAGTCTTCCTTTCCTTTATTAAATTTGGTTGTAGAAGGGGAGTTAATCAAGCTTGTACTTTTTAGTGGTTGTTAAAAGGTTGAACACTAAGTGAGGAACGATTAATGAATATTTAAAATTATCTGATATTTTTGACAATTTGTCAACGATTTTATAAGTAAAATAATCATAATTGCGTATATATTTTAATGAATTTTTCTTCCATTATAAGGCCTATTGACATGAATGCTAGGGTTTCTTTATATTATGTTATGATGATTGATAGTGTAGTGTTCCTAATTGTAGGAGAGGTTCATAGCAAAGACCCTCTATAAAAAACTATGGTTTTAATTATTCATTTACAACCATATCTTTTGAGGAGATATGGTTTTTTTAAGGTAAGGCTTCGTTAAACAACCATGTTGATAACAAGATTTTTGGCTCATTTTAGCCCTAGCTCCAGGAGTTGAACGGGCACATTAAGCTTTTCGATATAGGAGGATTTTTTTATGACTGGAAGAAAAGAAACAGAGTTGCAGGATATTACATTACTTGGAAATCAAAACACGAAATATTTATTTGAATATTCTCCGGAGGTTCTGGAGTCATTTGATAATAAACATCAAAATCGTGATTATTTTGTTAAATTTAATTGTCCTGAGTTTACGAGTTTATGTCCTATGACTGGGCAGCCTGACTTTGCGACAATTTATATTAGTTATATTCCAGATGTAAAAATGGTTGAAAGTAAATCGTTAAAGTTGTATTTATTTAGTTTTAGAAATCATGGTGACTTTCATGAGGATTGTATGAATATTATTATGAACGATTTAATTGCACTAATGGACCCGCGTTATATTGAGGTGTGGGGAAAATTCACTCCGCGTGGAGGCATCTCCATTGATCCATATGTAAACTACGGCAAACCAGGTACGAAATATGAAGCAATAGCTGAACATCGCATGATGAATCATGATATGTATCCTGAGAAGGTAGATAACCGTTAAAATCCATTCGTAATGAATGGTTGAATTTTTGGTTCATTATGTATAATCAGGGTTTTACATGCTTTTATATATAACAAAGTCTAAAGGGAGATTTGTGTTTCTTTTCACAAAGTCCACCCTAAAAAAACAAATGTACGTATAAAGTAGAATTTTAGCTTGATTGTTTTATGAAAACAAGTGATAATAGGAGAAGAAATTTTTACTGAATATATAATACTTAATGAGGGATGTTTTTATGAAAGTCATTAAATTTGGTGGTAGTTCATTAGCGTCAGGTGAACAGTTAACAAAAGTGTTTAATATAGTGAAGGAGGATGCTGAACGGAAGTTTGTTGTTGTTTCAGCTCCTGGTAAAAGAAATTCTGATGATATTAAAGTTACGGACTTATTAATAGCTTGCGCAGAGCGCCAATTAAATGGTGAAAATGGAGAAGAGTTATTAGAAGAAATTGTGGAACGTTATGCAAGTATTGTTCGGGAGCTACATATTCCTGAAGCAATCCTTACAAGAATTCGTGAAGATCTTTTGGTACTACTTCATGCAGATCAAAGTAACCCGAAAAGTTACCTTGATGCATTAAAAGCAAGTGGTGAGGATAATAATGCCAAGCTTGTTGCGGCATTTTTCCAAAGCCAAGGTGTAGAAGCAGAATATGTGGATCCAAAACAAGCTGGGTTAATTGTAAAAGATGAAGACGGTCATACAGTTGTATTGCCAGAGTCTTATAAAAGATTATATGCATTGCGTGAAAAAAGTGGAATCATTGTTTTTCCAGGATTCTTTGGTTATACAGAAAAAGGAGATGTATTGACATTCTCTCGTAGTGGATCAGATATTACAGGTGCAATTTTAGCAGCAGCTGTAAAAGCAGATATGTATGAAAACTTTACGGATGTCGATGCGGTTTATTCAGTGAATCCGAACCTAGTAGCTACTCCGAAAGAAATTCGTGAAATCACATATCGTGAAATGCGAGAATTATCTTATGCAGGCTTTACCGTATTGCATGATGAGGCTTTAATTCCAGCATTTCGTGCCGGTATTCCCGTAAATATTCGCAATACGAATAACCCGACTGCCCCTGGAACATTGATTGTCAATAAACGTGACAACACGAATGGACCGGTTATTGGAATTGCGAGTGACAAAGGATTCTGCAGTATCTATATTAGCAAATATATGATGAACCGTGAAATTGGCTTTGGCCGTAAGATGTTATCCATTTTAGAAGACTATGGTGTGGCATATGAGCATACTCCTTCAGGAATTGATGACGTAACTCTTATTCTTCGTCAAGATCAAATGAGTGCGGAAAGTGAAGCGGAAATTGTGCAGCGTTTTAAAGAAGAACTTCATGCAGATGAAGTAGTTGTAGAACATGATCTAGCACTTATTATGGTTGTGGGTGAAGGGATGCGTCACAATGTAGGTACGACAGCAAGAGCAGCCAAAGCACTTGCAAATGCAAAGGTTAATATTGATATGATTAACCAAGGTTCATCAGAGGTAAGCATGATGTTTGGTGTTAAAGGCGAGTTTGAGGATCAGGCTGTTGAAGCATTGTATCATGAGTTCTTTTAAGATTGCTTTGTTCATTTTATAAATACAAAAAGAGTGAGACGAAACAAAAAATGTTTTCATCTCACTCTTTTTTTTGTACTTAATGGCTACCAGTCTGTGCTTTTGGTAGGTCTGTTTGAGATAGCTTAGAACATTCACGAAAAGCAAAGTGTTTACAGCCCAAGCATTGAGTCGTATTAAGCTGAGAAAGAGCATAATTAATTGCTTCACCAGTATGATTAAAGAAATTTCTTTCTCCTATTTCCATAAATAAGCCGTTTTTTTGTAAAGTTTCTATTAATTTAGGAGTAGCCCCTGATATTAATAGAGTTCCTCCAGCATGGTGAAAGTGGTCAACAATATTACGGAAATACCCTTCACCAGTTGTGTCCATAAATGGGACTTTTCCAAGTCGTAAAATTAATACTTTTGGTTTAAGGTGAATGGTGTCCATTATTCGATTTTCAAAGGTTTGTGCAGCTCCGAAGAAAAGCGGCCCTTCAATTGTAAAAATACTAATCTGTGGACAATCATGATGATCATTCACAACATGAGGCATGACTTTTTCTTGATTGCTTTTATGATCCGGTAGTACTTTTGCAGTTACCAGTATATTACTCATTTGCTTAGTAAATAAGAGAACCGCTAAAATAAGTCCTACCTCTACAGCAATTGTTAAACTAGTAAATACAGTTAATAGGAAAGTAATTAGTAGGACTAAGGAGTCTCCAGTTTTCATTTTCACTAAATGTGCAAAATGCTTTCGTTCACTCATATTCCAAGCAACAATCATGAGTATCGGTGCCATGCTTGCTAATGGGATAGATGAAGCAAAAGGTGCAAGTAGTAATAATGTGACCATAACGAAAAGACCGTGAATAACTCCAGACAGCGGTGAAACGGCTCCGCTTTTAATATTCGTTGCTGTTCGGGCAATCGCGCCAGTTGCGGGAATACCTCCGAAAAATGGAGTAACAATATTCGCAATTCCTTGCCCCATTAGTTCACGATTACTCTTATGCTTACTATTCGTCATTCCGTCGGCGACAACAGCGGATAGCAATGATTCTATTGCTCCTAACGCTGCAATAACAAAAGCTGGTCCTATTAATCTTTCAATTCGCTCCCATGTAATATCTAGCATTTCGAATTGCGGCAGTGAGTTTGGAATGCCTCCATAAGCAGATCCGATTGTTGGAATTTGGCCAGAAAAAAAGACTGTAGCGATAATGCTTGAAACAATCAATCCAACTAGAGAACCCGGTACTTTTGGGAATAGCTTCGGTGTAATCAAGATAATAATAAGACAGATTAAAGCAGTAATAATGCTATACCAATTGATGGTGTTAATATGAAGTACAATCTCCTTCATATTGGCAAGAAATTGTTCATGTTTTTTAATACCTGTCAGTCCTAAAAAGTTGGTGATTTGCCCTGTGAAAATGATGACGGCAATTCCAGCTGTAAAACCGATTGTCACCGGACGTGGAATATACTTAATGAGTGAACCAAGCTTAAAGATGCCCATTAGACAAAGCATAATTCCAGCTAGTAAACCTGCTAGTAATAAATCTGTGTAGCCATAGGTGAGCACAATACCTAATAAAACTGGAACGAAAGCTCCTGTTGGACCGCCAATTTGGTATTTTGAGCCTCCCAATAAGGAAATTAAAATACCGGCAATAATGGTGGTGTAAATTCCATATTCAGGTTTTACTCCAGAAGCAATCGCAAAAGCCATAGCTAGTGGGATTGCAATTATACCTACCGTTACACCTGAAAGAAGATCTTTTTGAAACTTTCCGAATGAATAATCTTGGAAATTGCCGAAAAATATATTTTTCACCATATGTCCCTTCTTTTCTTATTATTCTGCACGTTATTTTTTATCATCTAGTTCTTCTTCTAACATCGAAATCGTATCAATTAAATGATTGTTGTAAATCTCTTTTGCAATTGCAAGCAAGTCAACTATTTTTCGATCGCGTAGTGAATAAATGACTCGCTTCCCATCTTTCGTACCAGTCACAATATTTTTAGCGCGGAGAATGCTTAGTTGCTGAGAAACAGCTGAACCTTCACTATTCAGGCTTGCTTGAATTTCATTAACGCTTTTATCCTCGTCGGCCAATAATTCTAAAATTTGTATACGAAGTGGATGAGCTAAAGCTTTGAAAAATTCACTTTTAAATTGCTGCATGGTCATCCCCCTTTCCAAAATATTCATTTAATATATTCAGATATTTGAATATGTATAGAATACTCCGGTTAAAAAAGAATATCAATATGTAGTTGACATTCTTTTTTAACTGGAATATTTGGATATTTTGGTTAGAAAAACGCGATTTATTATCGTGATGATGAAAGTCAATTTCTTTACTTATACTACCACCGTTTGGATATAAATTACAATAGTATAAAAAAATTCCTCCAGAGAAATCTGGAGGTAGTGTATTGTCCTAGTGTTTTGGTAAACCGATAACTTGAATAGAGGGGGGCAATATTCTAGTGACAAGTATTTTCCATATTAACTAGGTCAAGCATAGATGGTCTTGTACAAGACAAAGTATAATGATATTGAAAATCATTATCAATTAAAAGTTATCATTTTTCTTTTTACTTGTCAATAAGATATAATGAATTTTTTTCATCAGAGAAGAATATGTAAATCATTTGAAAACAATTAGGAGATTTATATAATTAGGTAAAGTAAAACTTCTATCGGTGGGGAATTATAGTCTTTTAAACTGGGATAAAAGTAAAGGATAAAGATTAAGGGTGAATGGATGAAAAAATTATTTGTATTTCTTAAACCGTATTGGCTTTTTATCGGACTTGCCCTCTTTTTTTTATTTGTTGAACTCGGGGTAGAGCTTGTTCAGCCGTTGTTAATGGCGAAAATCATTGATGAGGGAATCCTTCAAAAAGATTTATCAGTTGTTGTGCTTTGGGGTTGTGTCATGATAGGGCTTTCCGTTTTTTCATTTCTTGGAGGAATTGTAAATTCGTTTGCGGCGTCTCATGTTTCACAGGGTTTTGGGTATGATGTGCGCAAAAGCTTGTTTGAAAAAGTGCAAGCTTTTTCATTTTCTAATTTAAATCAATTTGCGACAGCGTCGTTGATTACAAGATTAACGAATGATGTCACGATGCTGCAAAGTACGATTTTCATGGGTCTTCGTATTATGGCACGCGCTCCGTTAATGGTTTTGGGCGGTGTGATATTAGCGCTTATGGTGAACATTCAATTAGCTCTTGTACTTATTCTCATCATTCCAATTCTCCTCTTTTTTTTAGTTTGGGCGATGAAACGTACGATGCGTTTATTTCGATCTGTGCAGGAGAAGTTGGATAATGTTAATGGTGTCATGCGTGAAAACTTGATGGGGATGAGATTGATTAAAGTATTTTTGCGAAAGGACCATGAAATAGACCGTTTTGATACAGCAAGTGATGAATTAAAAAGAAAAACGGTTACATCGCTTCGATTAATTGAAACAACCATGCCATTATTCATGCTTGTGATGAATGGAAGTATCCTCATCATTATTTGGCTGGGAAGCAGTTATATTTCTACGGGAGATATACAGGTAGGTGAAGTGGTAGCCATCGTCAATTATGCAACAAGAATAACGGCTTCGCTCGCTGTTTTTTCATGGTTAATAAGCGTTATTTCGAGAGCTAAAGCGTCAGCAGATCGTATCAATGAAATAATAGACACTGAAGTAGACCTTCTTGATACAGAGGAAGATGTATATCTCAATCAGGGAGGGGCTGGAAAGCTACAATTTGATTCAGTTTCTTTTGGTTATCAGGGGAGTGATAAGCTCGTTTTGAAAAACATATCTTTTATAGCTGAAGCCGGTGAAACTGTTGCAATTATGGGAGCGACGGGATCTGGAAAAACATCTTTATTACAGCTAATTCCTCGTCTATTTGATGTTACACAGGGACATATTTATTTAGATAATGAGGATATTACTCGTATCCCACTTGGTATCCTTCGCAAGCAAATGGGATTTGTACCTCAAGAGGTTATGCTTTTTTCTGGATCCATTGAAGATAATATTGCATGGGGGAAGGAAAACGCGACGATTGAGGAAATAACAACTGCGGCGAAACATGCCCAAATTCATGAAACAGTGCTGAAATTCTCGAAACAATATGAAACCATTCTTGGACAGAAGGGGGTTAATCTTTCCGGTGGGCAAAAGCAGCGCTTGTCGATTGCGCGGGCGTTAGTGCGTGAGCCGAGAATTCTTTTATTAGACGATAGTACGAGTGCTTTAGATTTGAAGACGGAGCAAAAATTGTTACGAGCATTGAAAACCTATTCGTGTACAACTCTTATTATTACTCAGAAGGTGAGTACGGCAATGGGAGCAGATAAAATTTTGCTCATTGATGAGGGGGAATTAATGGCTGTAGGAACACACGAGCAATTGGCTAAAACAAACACTCTGTACCGAAAAATAATAGAATCTCAATTCGGGAAGGAGGAGGCATAGCTTGAAGCAAAGAGTAAAGATACAAAAACCTGAAAATTGGTTTGCCACAATTAAACGAATTTGGAGCTATTTACGGGTGAAAAAGGGAATTCTTTTTCTTGTACTACTGATGGTGGTAGCTAGTTCAGCATTCGGGCTAATTGGGCCCTATCTTGTGGGAGTGAGTATTGACCAATATATTGTAACAAAAGACAATCATGGCCTTTTGGATATGCTGCTTGGCTTGCTTGTTGTGTATCTATTGTATTGTCTATCATCCTGGCTACAAAATTATTGGATGATTGGAATTGCTCAAGATACAGTGTATAGAATGCGAAGTGAGTTGTTTCGTAAATTTCAACTGCTGCCTATCTCATTTTTTGATAAACGAAAGCATGGGGAGCTGATGAGTCGGGTTACGAATGATATAGAAAACGTTAGTTCTACATTAAATAGCTCGGTTATTCATATTTTTTCGAGTGTTCTCACCTTAATTGGTACGGTGGGAGTCATGCTTATGCTAAGTCCGTTATTAACGTTACTAACCCTTGTCATTGTGCCCATTATGTTTTATGGGATGAAGTGGATTACAGATCGGACAGGAAAAATGTTTAAAGAGCAACAGAATCATATGGGAGAGTTGAATGGGCTTGTTGAGGAGACGATTACGGGTCAACGGATTGTAAAGACCTTTTCTCAAGAGGAAAACGTACTAGGCCAGTTTTTAGAAAGAAGTGAAAAATATAAACGTTCTGCTTTTTGGGCCCAAGCTTATTCAGGGTTTATTCCTAAATTAATGAACTTGTTAAATAACCTCAGCTTTACCATCATTGCAGCAGTCGGTGGCTATTTAGCTTTAAAGGGAGTTGTCTCTATTGGAATGATTGTCATTTTTACAGAGTATTCGAGGCAGTTTACACGTCCATTGAATGAATTGGCGAATCAGTTTAATACATTGCTGTCTGCGGTTGCGGGGGCTGAGCGGGTATTTGTCATTCTAGATGAATCTACAGAAGATGAAGATGAAAAGGATGTTGGTGTCCTACGAAATGTAGCGGGTAGAGTAGAGTTTGAGCATGTTACTTTTGGATATGAGAAAGATGAAAGTACGATTGCAGACGTTAGTTTTCACGCTGAAAAAGGGGAAACTGTTGCTCTTGTCGGTCCAACGGGGGCTGGGAAAACAACAATTATTAATTTACTATCACGATTTTATAATCCAACGAGTGGACGAATATGGATTGATGGGCAAGATATTGGGCTTGTGACAAGAGAAAGTTTACGTTCGCATATGGGCTTTGTTTTGCAGGATTCTTTTCTTTTTCAGGGAACGATTCGTGAAAATATTCGTTTTGGCCGTCTCGAAGCGAGTGATGAGGAAGTGATGGAAGCAGCTAAGCTTGCAAACGCTCATAGTTTTATTATGAAATTGCCTACTCAATACGATACGATGCTGAAGCAGGATGGGGGTGGGATTAGTCAAGGAGAACGTCAATTACTGTCTATTGCAAGAGCAATCTTGGCTGATCCAATGATTTTAATTTTAGATGAAGCAACAAGTAGTATTGATACGATTACAGAAGTAAAGATACAAGAAGCGTTAGAACACTTAATGCAGGGGAGAACGAGTTTTGTTATTGCTCACCGATTAAATACGATTCAGCAGGCTGATCAAATTCTAGTACTAGAAGAAGGACGGATTATTGAGAGAGGATCTCATGTTGAATTGTTAAGACAAAAAGGAGTGTATTATGAGCTGTATCGAAGTCAGTTAAGAGAGAATAGCGATTTAGTAGGTTAATCTAATAAAAATTCATAAATTAAGGACCGTTCTTCTTAGTTATAGTAAAAAGAAGGACGTTTTTTTATTTTACGATAGAAATATGTTGAAATTCCTACTATAATGAATGAAGATTAAGCTTTTACACATTTCTCTGGAATTTTTATAGATTATGCTCGTTTAATACGGCTTTTTGTTTGTTTTTCATTAGGGCGTCTAAAGGATAATTATCCATTTATTAATTAAGGATAATTATCCATTTATTAATTATTGAGAAAGAATGAAGAAAAAGTGGAATGATTGTTAATGAGGTGAAAGAAATGGATGCAATTTCAGTTAAATCAGTATTGAATATTGTTAGTGAATTTATTCCAAAAGAAGAGATGTCTATTGCTGTAGCGGATGATAAACAGTTTATTTATTATCAACCGAGTAAACAAATAGATTTGAAAATTAAACCTGGGGATGCTGTTAATGATGATACAGTGACTTATAAAGCCATATGTGGGCAAAAGAAAATTGCCGAACATATTGAACATAATGGTTTTGGTGTATCCTATTATGGAATTTCTATTCCGGTAATAGATAAAGGAGGGCCAAAAGGAGCTGTTACAGCAATTCTTCCGTATAAACCGCTTTTGCTTTCTTCAAAATTCTTAACGATAAAAACAAATGAACGTTGGATTCCGATTCCAAATGAAGAAATTATGTATCTGGAGGCGCAAAATCGTAAAACACGCATTCAAGCTGAGGCTGTGAATGGTTTTCATAAATTGAATTTAAGTGAGCTAGAGTTGGTTTTACCGAGAAATAATTTTATTCGAGTGCACCGCTCGTATATTGTGAATATTAACTTTATAGCGGAGATTTTACCTGATTTTCATTCAACATTTCTACTAGTGATGAAGGATGGATCGAAAATTCAAGTAAGTCAAACGTATGCAAGTCAATTTCGACGTTCTTTGGGTTTCTAGATTTTTCTTCTTGATGTATCGAAATTTCTGTTTTATGATGTTTTTAGAGCCTTTTATACAGAAAAGGATGTTGGAAAATTGCTGGATTGATAAAATGAAGTAGAATAGCAACGAAAAATGGGATGGGGGATTCTCATATGAACGAAAGCGTTTTCAAAAAAATTCGCAATGATCAATTTAAAGGGAAAATTGTTACTGCAGAAGAGGCCGCTTCATGGATTGAAGATGGCATGACTCTTGGTATGAGTGGATTCACTCGTGCTGGTGATGCTAAAGTAGTTCCAGCAGCATTAGTTGAAAGAGCTAAAAATGAAAAGTTTAAAGTAAACGTTTATACAGGTGCTTCATTAGGACCAGAAGTAGACCGTGATATGGCTCAAGCTGGGTTAATTAAAAAACGTGCACCATTTATCGGTGACGCAGGTATTCGTTCTAAAATTAACGCAGGCGAAGTAACTTATGTCGATCAGCATCTATCTCATACAGCTGAACTAGTACGTTCAGGCATTATCGGACCAATCGATTATGCAATTATTGAAGCTGCTGCTATTACAGAAGACGGATTAATTGTTCCAACTACTTCTGTAGGTAACTCACCAATTTTTGTTCAACAGGCAAAAAACGTTATCATTGAATTAAATATGACTTATGCAGAAGCGTTTGAAGGTATTCACGACATTTATGTTCCAGATAAACAAGGTGAGCGTGAACCAATTCCATTGACACAAGCATCTAATCGTGTGGGCACAATCGGTATTCCAGTTGATCCTGATAAAGTAAAAGGGATTGTTCTTTCTTATGTTCCAGATGCTCCATCTCTTATTGTGCCGCCAGATGAAGAAACAGCTACTATTGCAGAGCACCTTACTAACTTCTTACGTAAAGAAATTGAAGCTGGTCGCTTAACAAATAAACTTGCTCCACTTCAATCTGGTGTAGGTTCAGTGGCAAACGCAGTATTAAATGGTTTCCTTGATTCTGAATTTGAAGATCTTGAAGTGTACTCTGAGGTTCTTCAAGATGCTGTATTCCATTTAATTGATGCTGGAAAAGTTAAGTTTGCTTCAGCAACTTCTATTACATTATCTGAAGAGCTACAAAAAAGAGTATACGGAGAAATGGACAAGTATGCTGATAAGGTTGTTCTTCGTCCACAGGAAATTTCTAACCATCCGGAGCTTATCCGTCGACTCGGATTAATTTCTATTAATACGGCTCTAGAACTTGATATTTATGGAAATGTAAACTCTACACATGTTTCTGGGACAAGAATGATGAACGGTATTGGTGGTTCTGGAGATTATGCTCGTAATGCACGTCTTGGTATCTTTGTCACAAAATCGTATGCTAAGGGCGGAAATATCTCAAGTATCGTTCCAATGGTTGCTCATGTGGATCATACAGAGCATGATGTGGATGTTATCATTACTGAGCAAGGATACGCAGATTTACGTGGACTAGCTCCAAAAGAACGCGTGGAATTAATTATCAATAATTGTGCACACCCAGATTACCGTGAGCAACTTTGGGCATATTACAATGAAGCTTACGAGAAAACAGGTGGTCACCAAACTCCACATATTCTTGAAAAAGCTTTCTCTTGGTATACTAATCTTGCTAAAAACGGAACAATGCTTGAAACTTCTCTTCAAGAACAAAAATAATAGATTAGTAAAACCCGCTATGTTTCATAGCGGGTTTTTTGAAATTAAAACTTGAATTTTTCAATTGCGTGGTACATTTCTTGTGAGAGTTCTTCTAAGTCACTGGCTAGTTTGTTTAATTGTTCCATTACTGCGGTTGTTTCTTCACTTGAAGCAGATGCTTCTTCTGTACCCGCTGCTGTTTGCTGACTAATTGCGTTTAATTGTTCGGTAGCGCTATGAAGATGTTGGATTTTTGTACTTATCTGATCTAGTGCCGCTTTAATATCGGTAAACCTACTAAAGGTATTTGTTATAATGGCAGCAATTGTATCAAACGCTTGCTCAGTTTTTTCCACGGATTTCCCTTGAGTATTAATTTGCTTGTTCGTTTGCTCTATTAATTGAATCGTACTAGACGTATCAGTTTGCATCGAACCGATTAATTGAGCAATATCCTTTGCGGAGAGTTTAGATTGCTCTGCAAGTTTTCTAACTTCTTCAGCAACAACGGAAAATCCTTTTCCTGCTTCTCCGGCACGTGCTGCTTCAATGGCTGCGTTTAGAGCAAGTAAATTTGTTTGAGCGGCAATGTCACTGATCGTTTGAACGATTTTACTAATTTCTCCTGAACGAGCATCAAGAGATTGAACAGCCTTGTCCATAAGACGTGAGATGTTACTAGTCTCATTGAACTGTTGTTTTAAGCCATAAACAATATTTTTTCCATTCTCTGATGCTTGAAACATTTCATCTGATTGAACTTGCATATTACTTGCAAGACCATCAATATTTTTTATGGAATCGAGCATATCGTTAATGGCAGATTGAATAGCTTGGACAACTTCGGCTTGATGGGTTGCCCCTGAAGCGATTTCTTCCATTGTCACAGCGACTTGATTAGATGCTGCTGCACTTTCCTCAGCATTAGCTACGAGTGTTATAGAAGATTCGTTTACTTTACTAGAGAGCGTTTTTACTTTTTGCATTAGCTCTTTCATTTGAAGAGTCATTTTATCAAAGCCTCTTGCTAACGCTCCCAATTCATCACGTCTCGTTATGTTACTTTCTACGGTTAAATCGCCATTTTCCATTTGTTGAATGGATGTTTGTAATTGACTAATTGGTTTGATAAGGGATCTTGTAATGATATACGTTATCATAATGCCTAGTACCAAGACAATGGCTAAAATAAGCAAAGTAAATGGTACGGTTCGATTTACTTGATTGCTGACTTCTTGTATATCCATGAATCCAGCTATCGTCCAACCTGTTGTTGGGAGAGTGGAATATCCAATGATTCGTTCTGCTCCATTATATTCTTCAATCATGGACCCACTTTTGCCGTTCATCTGCTTGTATATGGCTTCTTGAGAGAAATCAGTAGAAATTTTTGTTTGATCAGGGTGAGCAACGAATTTTCCGCTATGATCAATAAGTACGGTGTATCCATTTTCGCCGAACTTGGTCTGAGTGATAAGGTCGGATAGGGAGGTCAGTGAAATGTGCATAGCGAGAACCCCTATAGTCTTATCACCGTCTTCGATTGTTTTTGATAAAGTAACAATCATATAACCTGTTGCTGCGTCAGGATAGGGTTCTGTCCAATTTAATTTTCCTTTATTTTGGATAGCTGCTTGATACCAAGGCCGTACGCGTGCATCAAAATCCTTCCCTAGATCTCTAGCTGGAGAAAGGACAACATTTCCGGTATCCTCATAACCAATTACAACTGTATCAATCATTTTATTGCTATGTTTGATTACGCTTTTAAACAAACTTTCAATTTGATCCTTATTTTGGATAGCATTCCGTAAGTCTTTATTTTCGGCTGCTAGGTTAATAGTAGATTCCATGTCTCGGAAGAAGAGCTCGAATGAGTAATGTAAGGCGTTTGTTTGCTGTTCAGTTGTGTCTGCTAAAGTAGTGGATGTAATATTCATGCTGTTTTGATAGTTTATGAAGTAAATCAAGCCACAGCTTAAAATGATTAACGATAAGAACGGAATAAGTATTTGTCTTTGGATTGTTTTCGTATACCATGTAAATAATTTCTTCATCATTATGTCTTATGTCCCCTTTGTATGTAATAGCCCTTTATTACTATTATTTCGGCGTATTTTACAAAAAAATAATACAAGATAAAAAATATTTTAAAATATGAATAATAGGAATGTGAACAAGAAAATATGAATGAGATAAAAGTTATCCAAGAAGCATAGAAAATATGGTAAACTTCAATCAGTGATTATCATCCATGCATTTGCTATGTTGGAGATTAAAAAGAAAGGGGGGAGGTGTCGTTTTGTTTAAATCTAAGTTGCAATTTTGGACACTAGAGCTATTAATGATTGCTGTGTTAATTTTTGTAAGCACTAAAATCTCTTTTTTATTTCAACCAATAGGTATTTTTATTACGACTTTGTTTTTCCCTATTCTTATTGCAGGATTTCTCTTTTTCCTGTTTAATCCTGTCGTAACGTTTTTGGCTAAAAGGAAAGTGCCAAAAGGATTGGCGATTTTACTCATTTATGTAGTTTTTATAGGATTAATTAGCTTATTAATTGGTACATTAGGCCCTTCGCTATCTCGACAAGTTACGGATTTAATTAAAGATATTCCAACATATATTATTGAAACTAGGAAATTTATTGAAGGTTTGGCCGAGACAGTATGGTTTAAATGGATTATGCAACAGGAGTATATTTCATTGGATGAGGTCGGAAACACGATTCAAAATTATGTAACAACCTTGCCAAGTAATATTACCAATAGCCTTTCATCTGTATTTAGTGTGGTGACGAATGTTGCTTTAGTTGCTGTGACGGTTCCATTTGTTTTATTTTATATGCTGAAGGATGGACATAAACTATCTGGATCTCTTTTGAAATTTGTACCAAAACAATACCGTGAATCGGGAGCTATCGTTCTGAAAGACACAGGGGAGACGTTGGCTACGTATATCCAGGGGCAGTTGCTCGTTTGTTTATTTGTTGGAGTAGGGACATTTATTGGATATTTAATCATTGATTTACCGTATGCGATTTTATTTGCGTTAATTTGTGCGGTTACGAATATTATTCCGTATGTGGGTCCGTTTTTGGGTGGAGCACCAGCCTTCATCGTGGCTCTTATTCATTCGCCGACTCAAGCTTTATTAGTTGTAGTCGTTATCGTGATTGTTCAACAGCTTGATGGAAATCTTATTTCACCGCTTGTTATCGGAAAGAAATTGAATACACACCCATTGACGATTATCATTATCTTGCTTGTTGCAGGTAATCTTGCTGGAATTTTAGGAATGATCTTAGCTGTACCAGCGTATTCTGTTGCAAAAACAATCATTTTGAATATCGTAAAATTTGTGAAGCTACGGAAAGATCATGATGAAGAAATTTTAGAATGAACAAAGACGAATCCGTGAGGCGGGTTCGTTTTTTTTCTTAAAACACCTATAATTGAATTTCACCAGAGGGAGTATTAGACTTTTTAATGAGAGTTAATTTTTAACACCTATTAAAAATTCCGAAAATACTAATTTCTTTATACTTGGGGGTGTGCTAGTACATGTGTATTTTGCAAATAAAGCAGGTTGAAAAAAGTAAAGGAAATACGATTATCTTTTCTAAGATGGATTTAGATATTCGTGAGGGAGAGGCTGTTGCTATTCAGTGTAATAATGAAGTTGGAAAACAGTTATTAAGCATGATTATAGGAGAGACGCTGATATCTAATGGTGACATTTTTTTAGAAGGAGTACCTTTGAATCGTCATTTTAAAAGTCTATCAAATCGTGTCGGGGTTTTTATGTTGAATGAAGCTTTGTATGATCGCCTTACACCTAAGGAGTATCTGACCTTTTTTAAAAAGCTATATGATGTAGATATCGAGATAGATTCCCTCATTCATAAAGTGGGTTTAGTAGAGAAAGTGAAAACAAAAATTATAAAGCTTTCGTTTTCAGAAAAGAAACGGTTACAGCTTGCTAGAGTCATTTTACATCAGCCAGATTTGCTACTTATGGAAGAGCCTGACCAAAACATTGATATAGAAAGTAAAATTATTATGCAAAGAATAGTAGGAGAGTTTATTGGACAAGGAAAAGCGGTTCTCATTACGACTAATAACTTTGAAAGTGCAATTTCTATGACAAATGCTGTTTACCGTCTTAATGAAGAAGGATTAAAGAAGATTGATGTAGTGGATGAAAAAAGCGAAAATTTGAATTTAGCTTCAAATGAAAAACAAGCTGTTGACTCGCAAGGAGAATTACATACTGAATTAGCGAGTGAAGAAATGGAAAGTTCCGCTGCTGAAGAGATAGAGGAGGATAGAGAACAACCTGAAGAGGAAGTAACTACCACTCACAGGCAGTTACGGTTTGAAAAAATCCCAGCAAAAATAAATGACAAAATCATTCTGTTTGATCCGACCGAGATTGTATTCGTTGAGAGTAATGAAGGAATTTCTCATCTACATGTTAATGGTGAGGTCTTTCCTTGTTCCATTACATTGAATGATTTATCCCAACGATTGCAACCATTTGGATTTTTCCGTTGTCATCGATCCTATATTGTCAATTTACAAAGAGTTCGTGAGGTAATTACTTGGACTAGAAATAGCTATAGTTTAGTTCTTGAAGATTCAAAGAAGAGCTCTGTTCCATTATCTAAAGGGAAACTGAATGAACTGAAGAATATTATCGGGATTTAACGTTTTATTCCTATTTAAAAGTGCATGTTTGGATATAAAACATGCTCCATTCATCTAAAAATGAGTGCCATTCAACCATTCCTATACTCTTTTCACCTTGATATTACTGCATTTGTATAATAGTCCAGCTAAACTTGAATCAAGAAAGCGAAAACGTGAAAAGGAGTTATTAAAATGGAAAATGTTATCGAAGTAAAAGAACTTGTTAAATCATTTGAGAATAAAATTGCTCTAAAAAACGTGAACTTTGAAGTGAAAAAAGGAGAAACGATTGGTTTCTTAGGCCCGAGTGGTTCTGGTAAAACGACAACAATTAAAATTTTAACAGCTCAGCTTCATCCAACAGCTGGAGAGGTTAAGGTGTTTGGGGAACCAATACATAAATTAAAAGATCCTGCTTATATGAAGAGAATTGGAATTTTAACGGATAATAGTGGTCTTTACGATCGCCTTAGCATCTACGATAACCTTGCATTATATTGTGACTTATATGAAGTCGAGAGAAGCAGAATCAATGAGGTTCTTGAATCAGTTAATCTAGTAGAAGATAAGAAGAAACCAGTTCAAAAACTATCAAAAGGGATGAAGCAGCGGGTGACATTAGCACGTGCAATTCTACATAAACCCGATCTTCTCTTTTTAGACGAGCCAACTTCAGCCTTGGACCCAGTCAATACGAAGCATATTCATGAAGGACTGAAAAAGTTGAATCAAGAAGGCACAACCATTTTTTTAACAACTCATGATATGCAAGAGGCAGAAGAGCTTTGTGATCGAGTTGCGTTCCTAAACAATGGTGAGATTAGGCTACTTGATACACCGCAAAATGTAAGAGCGCAGCAAGAAAATACATCGATCTCTCTTTTATTAAAAGGAAACCGTACAGTTGTTGTCGACAAAGACGAAGAAGGTGCAAGGGAAATCTATGAATATATGAAAAATGGGCAGATTTTGACGATTCATTCAAATGAGCCAACACTTGGAGACATTTTTGTACAATTAACAGGGAGGGACTTATGATGACATTTTCAATTAAACGAGTAAATGCAATATTTATAAAGGATTGGAAAGACTTACAAAGGAATTCCTACGTTATCTTTACATTAGCCATCCCTTTAGTATTTGCTGCCTGGTTAGGACGTATAGGTGAAGATAATGTAGCCATGAGTACATATCCAATCAATCTTGCTCTTGTTATTGCAGGTGCGTTTATTCAAGCGGCAATGGTTGCAGAGGAAAAAGAGAAAAATACATTGAGAGGATTATTATTATCACCAGCAAGTACTTTGGAGATTTTAGTAGGAAAAAGTTCATTATCCGCAGTGATGACAATCGTCATTATTATCGGCTCAATCTTTTTATCAGGATACGAGGTTCCATCCATTCTATTCTTCTCAATTAGCTTATTGTTAGGTTTAATTTTTTATCTTGCGATTGGAACCATTCTTGGCTTGCTTTCAAGAACAGTGATGGAAACGAGTATTATCGGAATGCCTGTATTAATCCTTTTTGGGATGAGTTCTATGTTTAAATTAATGGTGGAAAATGAAACGCTCTTAAAGATTATTGATTATTTGCCAAGTGAGCAATTGAGTGCCATTTGGTTTGACTTGAGTAATGGAGAAGGTTTTAGCGAAATCATTGAGAATATGCTTGTACTATTACTGTGGGCAGCGGTATCAATTGTTATTACAGTAATCATCTATAAAAAACGTAGAGTTGATTAAGAAAGAAAAGCTGCCCTTTTTATGAGGGCAGCCTGGAAATGAAGTGCTTTTTTAAAAGATAAGAAAGTATAAAATTTTTGACGTGTACTAGTGTCTAGCTGCACCGGCTAGCTCGCTAAGAAAAAGATAAGAGTCACCAAAAGGCAAAGAACGCCTTTAGGGCCTCTTCCTATTTTCTACGCGAGCTGAACGAGCCGGTTCCGCTTTTCTTAGGATGCAGCAACTTCTTGTTCTTGATTTGCTGTTGCTTGAGCTGGATTGAATTCTTTTTCTGATTTAGAAATGACAACTGTTGCTACACCGTTACCGATTAAGTTTGTAACGGCACGTGCTTCTGACATGAAACGGTCCACTCCGAGTATCAGAGCCATCCCTTCAACAGGAATCATTGGGAATGCCGCTAATGTTGCAGCAAGTGTGATGAAACCAGAACCTGTTACACCAGCAGCCCCTTTAGAAGTCAGCATTAGAATTGCTAACAGAGTAATTTCTTGCCAAAGAGTTAAATCAACACCGTATGCTTGGGCGATGAAAATCGCTGCCATTGATAAGTAGATCGATGTACCGTCGAGGTTAAATGAATAACCAGTTGGTACAACAAGTCCAACAACGGGTTTAGAACATCCGTATTTTTCAAGTTTATTCATCATACTTGGAAGAGCTGATTCTGATGAAGATGTACCGACTACTAACAAAATCTCATCTTTAATATAAGCAATGAATTTGAAGATGTTAAAACCGTATATTTTTGCAATAGTACCAAGAATAAAGACGATGAAAAGGAACATAGTAAGGTAAACTGCACCCATTAACTCCGCTAATTTGGTAAGTGAACCCAGACCAAAGTTACCAATTGTGTATGCCATTGCACCAAATGCTGCCAATGGGGAGACTTTCATAACTATATTTACAATACCAAAGAAAACATCAGCTAATTGCTGGAATAGTGTAACTACTGGCTTTCCTTTTTCTCCTAGTCCTGCAAGTGCTAATCCGAATAGAATAGCAAAGAATAGGATTGGAAGTAACTGACCACCGGCCATTGCTGCAACAGCGTTTTCAGGAATAATGCTAGAAATAAAAGCGACTGCACCATGCTCTGATTCTTCAGCAGCTGTTGTATATTGAGAAACATCGCCACCCTCTACAGAGTTGAGGCTAAATCCTTCACCAGGTCCCCATAGGTTGGCTACTAAAATACCAATTGCTAGAGCAAAAGTGGAAACGATTTCAAAATATAATAATGCTTTACCACCGATACGTCCAATTTTCTTCATATCACCCATACCACCGATACCGATTACGACAGTGAAGAAAATAATTGGAGCGATAACCATTTTGATTAATTTAATAAACCAGTCAGCGAGAACTTTAAGCTCCGCACCAAAGGCTGGGAAAAAGTAACCTACGGCAATACCGAGAATAATACCGAGTACCACTTGAACTGTTAAGTTTTTAAGAATTTTCATGTTGCATCCCCCTTTGTTATATAATAAAAATTATTTGTGATTTTTTATATTATAACAGGGGAATGAATGCGTTTACTTTTTTGGTGATATTGTTCTTTTTGTTCTTTTTGTTCTTTAAAAAAGTTGGTTATAGTGAAAATAGTACAATTTAGTATAGGACAACATAAAAAAACCGAATCTGAACGTTCAGATTCGGTTTCACTCTATTAATTATATACTTTTACTGTTACCGTTTTTCGGCCCCAGTTAAGAGCTTTTGATTTAGATGGCATAAATACATCGATTTTGTTTCCTTTAATTGCACCACCTGTATCTGCTGCAATAGCTGTTCCGTAGCCTTCTACATGTACTTTCGTTCCAAGTGGAATCACTTTTGGATCAACAGAGATAGCTTTCACGTTTGGGTTTTTCTTTAAGTTTAATCCAGTTGCTGTAATTCCGCTGCAGCCTGTACAGTTTGCAGTGTATGCTGTTGCTTTTACTGTTATTGTTTTATAAGCTTTGCTAGATGTTGACGCTTTTTTGGTTGATGCTTTTTTTACTGTAGCTTTTGGTTTTGTAATTTTTAATACTTGTTTAACTTTAATTGTATCTGATTTAAGTTTATTCCAGCTTTTAAGCTGACTCACCGTTATGTCATATTTGTTTGCAATTCTCCATAATGTATCGCCTTTTTGTACTTTATATGTAGTACTAGCTGCTGATGTCGATGAAACTCCGGAAAACCCAAATACTAGAAAACAAGCTGTTATCATCGTAATTAGTGTCTTTTTCATATTACTCTCCTTTGTTCTTTATCGTATTACTAGAATAACAGCTTAATATGACAGCCGTGTGTCACGAGATTACTATTTATATTACAAATAGATATCACAAATGAGAGATTTGTAACATTTGAAATAATAGAAGAGATAAAATATGTATGTTAATAGGTATTCAAACATTTTATGAGGAAATATACGAGATGAAAAAGTAAAAGAGATGATACAATCCGCTTTTAGAAGAGCAGCAGAGAATGAATAAAATCAAGCTGTTTGGTTTTTTATGAGTAATTATTTACTTCAAAGTGTGATTTGTACGACGATATTTTATGGATATGGTTTCGGTTTATTTGGAAAAATGGGTGTACTAAATGGAATTTTAGTAGCGATTGTTATATACGGCTTACAAGTTATTGTGAGTCATTGGTATTTAAAAATTTGGAAAATGGGCCCTTTCGAGAAAATAATGAGAATCGGAACGTATGTAAAATGGAGTGGAGAAGTAAAGGTAAAAGCAGAGTTAGGAACGCTTGAGCAAGTTCAGGAAAAAGAGATCATATAAGTGAACAGGGAAGGTGACGAGTGACATAAAAGTTCAGACCCTAAATTTAACAAACCATATGCTTGGCGGAAGGAATTTAGGTCCAGCTGTAACGGCATTAAGTGCAGGAGCCTCTGATATGAGTGGCTGGTTATTAATGGGCTTACCTGGTGCAATGTAGGTGAGCGGATTAAGTGCTGGCTGGATTGTATTAGGATTATGTATGGGGGCTTACTTAAACTCTGGGTATACGTAGCTCCAAGATTACGTACGTACACAGAGGTTGCAAACAATTCGATTACGATTCCAGACTATTGGGGCAATAAGTCGTGTTTTTCTAATGCCTAAAATCTTAAGTATGGGGTATGATAATAGTGAAAAAAAAGTACAAAAGGATAAAATATGGATCATTCACATAAAATAGCGATTAGAATAGCGATTATATATATTATTTTAGGGGTTTCCTGGATTATTGTGACCGATTTTCTTTCAGTAGACTATTCGAATCATAATTTTCACCGTTTTGCAGTGTTTCAAAAGTCAAAAGGGTGGATCTATATCTTTTTATCGGGCTTTATTGTATATGGAATCGTCGTGTATTGGATAAAAAAATTATTGGATTCGCAAAAGGAATTACAAGTATCACACGAAAAATACCAATCTCTCTTTATGCAAAATCCTGATGCCGTTCTAGAACTAAATCTAGAAGGGAAAATGGCGTCCTTTAATCCACAAGCAGAGCATTTATTTGGCAACGAGCTAGAATCTTTAAAAGAAAAGCATGTGGATATATTGTTCGACTTATTTGAAGTCAAAAAGTTCACGCCATATTTTAATCAAGTTCTAAACAAAATAGCAGTGGAATTTGAAACAAACATTCAAGTTTCAGTAGAAGAAGTGAAAATCGTACGCTGTTCGTTATTTCCGATTATTGTACACGGCGAAATCAACGGCGTGTACGTTGTCATGCGAGATATTACAAATATTCGTCGGGAAGAAGAGTTAGTCATTATGTCAGAAAAAGCATCCGTTGTTGGTCATTTAGCAGCAGCTGTTGCGCATGAGATTCGCAATCCGCTTACCTCCATAAAAGGGTTTATTCAACTGATGCAAATGACGAAGGAACTGGATGAACGGTATTTAGAAATTATTTTACAAGAAATCGATCGGATTAATATCATTACAAGTGAAATGCTTATTTTAGGGAAGAATCAAGCTGTCATTTATCACGAAATCGATCTTAGGCAAAGCGTTGGACAAGTCTTTACCCTTATGAAGGCTCAAGCAAATATTGATAATATTGAATTGACCTATGAAGAAGCCAATCAGCCAGTCATCATTCTAGCAAATGATACGCAAATGAAGCAGGTGTTGATTAATCTTATTAAGAATAGCATTGAAGCGGTAACGAAACGAGGGAAAATCAGTATTGATTTGAGAATAGAAGGAAAAGAAGCGGCGCTAACCGTTACAGATAATGGAATAGGCATAGAACAAGAACGATTAGAGCGGATTAGTGAATTATTTTATTCGACAAAAGAAAAGGGGACAGGAATCGGCCTTGCTGTATGTCACAAAATTATTCATCGACATCAAGGGAAGATTACTTTTGAAAGTGAAAAAAATAAAGGAACAACCGTCACCATTCGCATTCCCTTAGCCCATCAACAAGTGGTACTATAAGCGATATGAATGATTTTTTTATTAAAGGAGAGAGATATGAGCAATATACCTGCATTATTTGAAAATAAGAAACCGTTTATCCAGGAAGCGTGGATGAAGTCAGGTTTTGCACAACCAACACCGATTCAAAAGAAGGCTATTCCATACATCATAGAAGGAAAGGATGTAATTGCTGAATCGCCAACTGGTACAGGAAAAACCCTTGCTTATTTACTGCCTTTGCTTGAGAAGATCAATCCTGATCAACACTCACCACAAGCTGTTATTTTAGCTTCTTCACATGAATTGGTTATGCAAATTAATGAAGAAGTTCGCATTTGGTCGGAAGGCAGTAACATTGTAAGAGCAGCTTTTATTGGCGGGGCTAATGTAAAACGGCAACTAGAAAAATTAAAAAAACACCCGCAGATCATCGCTGGGACACCTGGACGTATATATGAGTTGATTGCGCAAAAGAAGCTGAAAATGCATGAAGTGAAAACCATTGTGTTAGATGAAGGAGATCAATTACTCGTTCCTGAGCATATGGCTACTATTCGCAATATCGTAAAAGCTACTTTGAAGGATCGTCAAGTGATGATGTTTTCGGCGACATTGCCAACAGTAACAGAACAAGCTGTTCAAGAATTTATGAACGAACCGCTAACGATCAAAGTGGACAAAAGTGAAAAGATGGAATCGAAAGTTGAGCATATGTACTTTATTGTTGACAAACGTGATAAGGTGAAGATTTTGGAGAAAATTGCTCGTTTAGAAGGCATGAAAGGACTTGCTTTTCTGAATGATATTGGGGAGTTACGAGTAATAGGCGAAAAACTAAACTATAAAGAAATCCAAGTAGGGGTTCTGCATAGTGAATCCAATAAAGTCGATCGTGAAAAAGCCTTAAGAAAGCTTCGTTCTGGCAAATTACCTTTGCTATTAGCGACAGATGTAGCAGCTCGTGGACTTGATATTAAAGGATTAACAACGGTTATTCATGTTGATTTAGCTAAAAATACCGATCAATATGTACATCGTTCTGGTAGAACAGGGCGCGCCGGTGCAGATGGGACTGTTATTTCGATTGTAACAGAAAGAGAAGAACGTGAATTAAAAAAAATGGCCCGTGAACTTACTATTCCATTGGTCAAAAAAGAGTTTTACTCTGGGGAAATAGTAGATGCTCGGTAAGGGAAAAGGTTGTATGCTGACAGCATGGAACTTAAATACTTTGAAATCAAGGGATTGATTTATTTACAAGATTAGTTTATAGTGATAAAATATTTACAATATAAATGATTTGTCCTTCGGGGTAGGGTGCAAGTCCCAACCGGCGGTGATGAAGTAATTCTAAGCCCGCGAGCCTTATGATAAGGCAGGATTTGGTGAGAATCCAAAGCCGACAGTATAGTCTGGATGGGAGAAGGACATATGGAATATTAAAATGTATAAGTGTTTCCTTAATTTTTTTGAAAATAAAAAACTTAAGGTTTATTTAGATGTGCATTTTTAACCATATACTCCCGTAGCCCCCTGAGATTTGTTTAGGGGGTTTTTATTTTTATACAAGAGCTAGGATTAGAGTTACGCTTTTTTGAAATGAGGTGAACATATATGTTTACAGGAATTATTGAAGACTTAGGTGTAGTGGAAGCTGTTAAGATGGGAAGACAGAGCATGGAGTTGACACTTCGTTCTGAAAAGATTCTTGAGGATGTACATCTTGGCGATAGCATCGCGGTAAATGGTGTTTGTTTAACTGTTACATCATTTACGAAAAATACGTTTACGGTCGATGTGATGCCCGAGACGGTAAAAGCATCATCTATTAAACTTTTAAAGCCAGGTTCTCTTGTTAATTTAGAGAGAGCAATGAGCGCGCAAGGAAGATTTGGTGGTCATTTTGTATCTGGACATATTGATGGCACAGGTAAAATCATTAAAAAAGAACCGAAAGAAAATGCGGTCTATTTTACAATTGAATTAGAAGAAGGTTTGAGTCAATACTGTATACCAAGAGGATCGGTAGCAATTGACGGAACGAGTTTAACCATTTTTGCGATTGAAGGAAAATTGTTAACGGTTTCACTCATCCCTCTGACATTTCAAGATACGATTATAGGACGAAAAGGTGTCGGTGATATTGTCAATATTGAAAATGATATGATTGGAAAATATATCGTAAAGCAACTACAAACAAATAAACCAAAACAAACATTGACGCAAAGTTTTTTAGCTGAAAATGGATTTTATTAGGGGGGAGCATCATGTTTAATACAATTGAGGAAGCGCTAGCTGATTTGAAGTTAGGGAAGATTGTAATCGTTGTTGATGATGAAAATCGCGAAAATGAAGGTGACTTTATCGTACTGGCTGAAAAAGCAACCCCAGAAGCCATTAACTTTATGGCTACTCATGGTCGTGGATTGATTTGTACAGCTATTACGGAAGATCGAGCGCAGAAATTGAATTTACATCCGATGGTTGCTGTAAATACCGATCCACATGGTACAGCTTTTACCGTAAGTGTAGACCACAAAACGAATACAACAGGAATTAGTGCCTTTGAACGTTCTATAACCGTAACTTCGCTTATAGCAGAGGATTCGGTTGCTGAGGATTTTAAACGTCCTGGTCATACTTTTCCGCTGATTGCAAAAGCGGGCGGTGTGCTGCAAAGATCGGGTCACACAGAAGCTGCAGTTGATTTAGCTAAATTATGCGGTGCTACTCCAGCTGGAGTAATATGTGAAATTATGAAAGATGATGGCACAATGGCCCGCGTGCCTGATTTAGTAAAGGTTGCTGAAACATTTAATTTGAAGTTTATTACGATTGCTGATTTAATTCTTTACCTTCAGCAACAAGAATCACTTGTTGAACTTGAAGTAAAATAAGCAATTAGTGTTAGATGATGTAAAACATAATAAATAAAAAATGGATAATACACTAGGAGGAAATACAATGGGAAAACAATTTGAAGCTCAGTTAATTGGTACAGGATTAAAGGTTGGAATCGTTGTTGGACGATTTAATGAATTTATTGTAAGTAAGCTGTTGGATGGTGCTCTTGACGGTTTAAAACGCCATGGTGTAGATGAAGCAGATATTGACGTTGCTTGGGTACCAGGTGCCTTTGAACTTCCTTTAATTGCAAAGAAGCTAGTCGATACAGGAAAGTATGATGCTGTCATTGGATTAGGAACAGTCATTAGAGGAGCAACCTCACATTATGATTATGTATGTAATGAAGCAGCTAAAGGGATGGCTAAAGTTTCATTAGATACAGGTGTTCCTGTTATTTTCGGTTTACTGACAACGGAAAATATCGAACAAGCGATTGAACGTGCGGGTACGAAAGCAGGAAATAAAGGGTATGATGCCGCAATGTCCGCAATTGAAATGGCGAACTTGGGCAAAATAATTGGCTAATAGGAGTAAATGAGAAGCTGAATCCTAATAGGGTACAGCTTTTTTTATACCTAAAACGTGTAGGTATTTGTACAATAATTGATAAATTAAAAAATTCGATGATAAATGAATCTTTTTCACAGATAAAATGAGAATATCGAAAATAAATCCTTCCATTTCGAAGAATAAATTTTAAAAGTGTATGGACTAGAACTTTAACAGGGGGGATTTCCTATGGCAGCCAAGGAACAACATGTTAAAATACATAAGAATGAAATAATTTAGACTATAGAGGGAAAATTAACATATCTAGATTTAAAGGAGGCGTTTATGTGTACCATCTCTTTACACATAATGATTTAGACGGTGTGGGTTGTGGCATTATTGCCAAGCTGGCATTTGGTGAAGAGGTTGCGGTTAGCTACAATTCTATTGGTCGATTGAACCAACAAGTAGAAAGGTTTTTTGAGCAAGCAACCCCAGAAGATAAATTAATTGTCACGGATCTTTCCGTTAATGAAGAAAATGAACAAAGAATTTCGCAATTTGTGGAGAATGGTGGTCATGCTCTACTCGTTGATCATCACAAAACAGCGCTACATTTAAATGCCCATCCATGGGCGGCCGTAACGGTTGAACAAGAGGATGGGAGGCTAACATCAGCGACTTCGTTATTTTATGAGCATGCCGCTGGGCAAAATTGGTTGCTCCGTTCTAGAAATGTGGAGGAGTTTGTTGAATTAGTGCGCCAATATGATACATGGGAATGGGAAGCGAATGCTAATGGGACTGCCAAGCGGCTTAATGATTTATTTTTCATGTTCTCGATTGAGGAATTTGAAGAAAAAATAACAAATAAACTGGCAGCAAATGATTCATTTGATTTTGATGAAATCGAACAGACGCTTTTAAAAGTAGAAGAAAGCCGAGTAGACCGATACATAAAAAGGAAAAAACGAGAAGTCTATCAAGTTACAGTAGGACCTCATGTCGCTGGAGTCGTTCATGCTGAATCCTATCATTCTGAATTAGGTAATGAATTGTCTAAGGAATACAGCCATCTTGACTACATTGCAATCATGATGGTAGGTGGAAAAAGAATAAGCCTTCGCACGATTCATGATGATATTGATGTATCAGAAGTGGCTAGGAAATATGAAGGCGGTGGACATCAAAAAGCGTCTGGATGTAATTTAACAGAAAAAGCGTTTAAACAATTTGTTGAACAAACCTTTTACTCAGAGCCAATTAGACGTGATGCTTCTAATAATCAAATCAATGTTAAAGAAGCTGAGACGGGTGCTTTATATACAACAAAAGATAAGCAAAATCTCTTTCTTAAACCAAATGAGAATCAGGAATGGGTCCTGGAAATTAATCGTAAACTACAGAGCCAAGTCTTTGCTTCCTTCCAAGAAGCTGAACGATATATTAAACGTAGATTTAGTGCGTGGCTGACTTATGATGATAAATATGAGGAGTACGTAAACGCATGATGAAAAAGAAGATATCCTCTTTTTATTAGAGTAGGAAAAATATATAATTTTCGATGAGTACAGATGTCTAGCTCAAGAAGCCCAGCGACTAATGGACTTCCCACTCCTTCTTACGATAAGTCAACACGAACAAGTGCTAACGCACTCTTCGTGTTGACTTTATCTTGGTTTAATGAACACAGACTAAGACCGCCACATCCTTATGTCTTCGTCTGTGTGACCCACATCGTGTGGGCCTCAGTCCACACGTCGCTAAACGAGCATATCCGCTTTTCTTATGATAAAAATTGTTTGATTGTTGTTTTGGAGTGTGGAACATAGATATTTCGATAAAGATAGGCGTTAATTTCTCCACCGATAATGAGTGAGAGTCCCGTTAAATATAACCATAGCATTAAGACAATGACTCCTCCGAGACTTCCGTAGGTCGCTGAATAGTTTCCAAAATTATTGATATAAAAGGAAAAACCAAGTGAGACTAGCAGCCAGAGGATAGTAGCTATTACAGCACCGACTAATACATGTCTAAGTGAAAGATGTATATTAGGAGCTATTTTGTATAAATACGCTAGAATAATCGAGATGATGACCACGGCAATTCCCCAACGCAACACATGAATTAAGCTTTGAATTTCATCGGAAATAGGTAAAACCTGATTGATTAAATCTAAGATAATATTTCCAAACACAGGTAGGATAAGAGCGATAATAAAGGCACAAATTAATCCAAAGGTCATAATAATGGAAAAGATGCGATTCATAAAATAATTTCTTGTTTCTGTCACATCGAAGGCAATATTCATTGAATGAATAAAAGCATTGATCCCATTAGAGGCAGACCAAATTGTACCTACAATCCCGAATGTAAGCAAACTATTGTTGCGTTCACTTAATATGGAGATGAACGTTTCTTCGATAAGTTGAGAGGTTTCTATTGGGATGAAAGTTTGAAAGAAATTTGATACTACCTGAGGATTAATGGATAAATAAGGTAAAATGGATAACGATAAAATGAGCGATGGAAAGATGGATAGTAAATAATAAAAAGCTTGTTCGGCAGCTAATCCAGTAATGCGATGTGTATTCATCTTTTTTATGAGTTGTTTTCCAAAATCTATCCAGGTTATCAAAATGTTCACTCCTTAAAGTATAGGAATGTATTCATTACTAACCTTAACGGAAGATCAGGAGCAGGTCAATATGTATCATTCTTGATGAGTACAGATGTCTAGCTCCAGGCGCCTTGCGCTTTTCTGGTAAATAGAAAAGAACTTTCGCAAAAAGCGAAAGCTCTGATGAAATTAGTATAGCGTTTTTTGTAACTTGTTTATCACTTGAAGAGATTCTCCTGTGCCAATTGCGACTGCTTCAAGTGGTTGATCAGCTAAACGAACCGGAACAATCATCTCTTGGGATAACCATTCGTGCATACCATTCAACAATGCTCCTCCTCCTGTTAGTACAATGCCCCGGTCAACGATATCTCCACTTAATTCAGGTGGTGATTCTTCTAACGTTAAACGGATCGTATTAAAAATATGTTGAAGTGACTCAGAGATAGCTTGTTGAATCTCTGTGGAGACAATCGTGAATGTTTTTGGTAAGCCTGTAACAAGATCTCGACCACGGACCTCAAGTGATACTGGTGGATGTTCAATAGGGGCATAACCGATTTTGATTTTGATTTGTTCCGCCGTTCTTTCCCCGATTAACAGATTGTATTTTTTGCGAACATATTGAATAATATCTTCATCAAATTGATCGCCGCCAATTCGAATGGAATGGCTACTTACAATTCCTCCGTAAGAAATAATCGCAACTTCAGTTGTTCCACCACCAATATTTACGATAACGTTAGCCGTTGGTTCATCGACTGGTAAATCTGCTCCAAGCGCTGCTGCAACAGGTTCGTCAATTAAATGAACATGCTTTGCGCCGCAGTTTTTAATCGCTTCTTGAATCGCTTTTTTTTCAACTGATGTAGAACCTGATAGAGTAGAGACGACGACGGTTGGTTTACGTATGATACTTTGCATCGATTTTGTCGCTTTTTTTAAAATATGTTTCAGCATTTGAGTAGTAATATCAAAATCGGCAATCACCCCATCTTTCAATGGGCGAATCGTCATGATATGTTCTGGTGTTTTACCAATCATCTCTTTTGCATCTGTTCCGACAGCTACTACTTGTTTTGTTAATAAATCAATGGCTACCACAGATGGCTCGTTGAAAATAATTCCTTTATCTTTAGTATAAACTAATGTGTTGGCTGTTCCTAAATCTATTCCAATTTCTGTATTTTTAAACAATATAGTCACCCCTCTACGAGTTTTGACCCCTGAATAGTATTCTACCTGATTATATGTTTTTATGGGGGTTTTCCAGTGTGGTAAATTATTGTAATGTATTTTCGCATTTTATTATTCATTTTTTTACTGGTCTATCCGATATAAGATAAAGAGACTAGATATTATAAATGAATGGGTGAGTATCATGGATATAGCATCGTTAGTAGGGGTATTGCTAGGATTAATTGCAGTTTTTGTCGGGATGGTTCTGAAAGGAGCTTCACTTTCGGTATTAATTAATCCAGCAGCGTTTCTGATTATCATTGTGGGTACAATTGCTGCCGTTGTGACAGCCTTTCCTATGTCTGAGGTGAAGCGTGTACCACAACTATTTAAAATTTTATTTACAGAACAAAAGTTAACAAAGCCAGAAGAGTTAATTAAAACGTTTTCTGAATGGGCTGTTATTGCCAGAAAAGAAGGATTATTGGCACTTGAAGGTATTGCTGAGCAAGTCGATAATCAATTTTTAAAAAATGGATTAAATCTTGCCGTAGAAGGACAAAGTGCGGATTACATACGTGATATTCTTTCAGAGGAAATCGATGCAATGGAGGAGCGACATCTTAGTGGAGCGGCCATTTTTAGTCAGGCTGGAACATATGCGCCGACACTTGGGGTATTAGGAGCGGTTGTCGGTTTGATTGCTGCCCTAGGCGATCTGACGGATATTGAAAAATTAGGACATGCGATTTCAGCTGCCTTCGTTGCTACGTTGTTGGGGATTTATACAGGGTATGTACTTTGGCATCCATTTTCTAATAAATTAAAACGTAAATCCCAACAAGAAGTGAAAATTAAAGAAATGATGATTGAAGGCATTTTATCGATTATTGAAGGAGAAGCGCCAAGAACGATTGAACAAAAACTAACTTCTTACTTACCGGCTGAAGATCGGAAGAAATGGTTAGAAGGTGAAGTGAAGCAAGATGAGTAGAAGGAAGAAGAAAAAACATCATGAAGAGCATATTGATGAATCTTGGTTAACACCTTATTCGGATATTTTAACTCTGTTACTTGCCTTGTTTATTGTATTATTTGCGTCAAGTTCAATTGATTCTGTGAAGTTTAGGGCGATGTCTGGTGTGTTTAATGACGTGTTCAATGGGGGGACAGGAGTAATGGACAATCCAAGTCCGATTGATTCAGACTCTGATCCTTCAAATAAAGGTGGCATTAGGGGAAAGACTGAGCAAGAAGAGCTTTCGAATGTGCAAGATCGAGTAAATGAGTATATTCAAGATAATAATTTAGGTAAACAACTGGACACTTCTCTCACTGGAGAAGGGTTGCTCGTTACGATAAGAGATAATGTTTTATTCGAATCTGGGGTTGCTGAGGTTAGAGAAAATGATAGAAGAATTGCTCAAGAAATTTCTACGCTTCTCGTGATGGACCCACCAAGGAGTATCGTGATTAGTGGGCATAGTGATAATATTCCAATCAAAAACGAGCAATTTGACTCCAATTGGGATTTAAGTGTTATGCGAGCGGTTAATTTCATGGAAGTTCTGTTAGAAAATGATTGGTTAGAACCAGAATGGTTTAGTGCAAAGGGATTTGGTGAATATAAGCCTGTTGCCTCTAATGAGACAGCTGAAGGACGAGCCAAAAATCGAAGAGTTGAAATATTAATTATGTCAAGAGAAGAAGTCGATCAATAAGAAAAGCTCCACCGGCTCGTTCAGCTCGCGAACAGATACGCTTTTTGCCTTTCGAGGGCTTTTATTTTTTTCTGTGCTGAGCTAGCCGGTGGAGCTGGACACTAAAACGTATCGAAAATTGTATATTTTCACTTTGGAAACAGAACCTGTCGAATGACAGGTTCTGTTTATTAGGAGGCATGTTGCTTTTTTTTTGGAAAGAATAGTAGTAAGCTAATAAGGATTAAGAAAGGAATGAATATGCAAAGAGAATATCTAAATGTAATGGAAGAAATAGTCGTAACGTTGGTACAAATTGTAATGTCAGGTACAGAATATCAAACGTTCTGTAATTGCAAAAAATGTAAAAGCGATATTATTACGTTAAGTTTGAATGCTCTTCCTAACTATTATGTAACAACAGATAAAGATAGGGAAAAAGTATTTGCTGACCTGAACACCGAAGAAAATAGAAAGTGGATTAATAAGCGAATTATTAGTGCGATTCATGTCGTTGGTAAATATCCACAACATAATAAAAATGATGCAAATACGAGAGAGGTTTGAAGCGCCTTTATCGTATTTTTTTGTACTTTAAGAAAGTTAACTTCTTTAAAAGATTAAATTATAAGAAAAAACATTAACTTTCGCCATTAGGGCGATAAGTTGTGTTTTTCTAATGTGTTAATCTAGATTTTTTTGCAGTATGATAAAATAATACAAATAAATAAAGGAAGTGTCCTCATTGATCGTATTGAAGTCTGAACGTGAAATACAGGCAATGCATGAATCTGGAAAAATTCTCGCTGCCTGCCATAGAGAAATTGCAAAGCTTATTCATCCAGGTGTGACTACTTGGGAAATTGAAGAGTTTGTAGAGGGGTATTTAAAGAAACAAGGTGCCAAGCCAGAGCAAAAGGGATATAAAGGGTATAAATATGCAACATGTGCGAGTATTAATGAAGAAATTTGTCATGGCTTTCCTAGAAAAACGCCGTTAAAGGATGGAGATATTGTAACCATTGATATGGTTGTTAATTATAATGGGGCCCTTTCAGATTCAGCTTGGACCTATAAAGTTGGCCATGTATCAAAGGAAACAGAGCGTTTATTAGCGGTAACAAAAGAATCTTTATATCGCGCCATTGAGGTTGCTGTTCCAGGTAATCGAATTGGCGATATCGGTCACGCGATTCAATCATATGTAGAAGCAGAAGGCTTTTCAGTGGTGCGTGATTTTATTGGGCATGGCATTGGAAATGTCATTCATGAAGAGCCATCGGTACCGCATTATGGACTTCCGCATAAGGGAATCCGCTTAAAAGAAGGAATGGTGTTTACCATTGAGCCAATGGTGAATGTGGGGACCTATAAAGCGGTTAGAGATTCAAATGGTTGGACTGCTTCGACAGCTGACGGTAAATATTCAGCTCAATATGAGCATACCATTGCGTTAACAAAGAATGGCCCGATTATTTTGACGGAGCAATAAAATAGAAAAGGTAAAATCCCCTTATGGTAAACAAGTCAAAGGAAAGACTTGCTTACCCAAGGGGATTTTTTAGATTAAAGATTAGGTAATACGTTCCTCGCACCTAGAAAAATCCATGTACTGAGGACAAAAGGCATTGTCAGTGCTGGAAGTCCATACGGTAAAAGCCAAGTACTTATACTTGCTGCGAGCGGCACGGTTAGACAGGCTGCAATGATTCCTGATAGAACGCTATAACGTTGACGATTCATGTTAAATACAATAGCGACTGCTAACATGGCTAAAATAGCATTGTAGCCATAGAGACCCTCTATAATTAATGTGTGTTCTCCTCCAAGTACAAATGCAACTAGTAATGCTGCTGCGTTCCCGATAATGGCATACACTCCTAACTTCCATCCTGCCCAAAATACGGCAATAAAAAGCAAGAATCCAGAGAAGGAATTATCCAAGAAAAAAATTTGTCCAATTCCATGAAAGGCTCCCTCTACCCAATCTAATTCTCCTTCTATGTTTAATTCCCAGCGTGATAAATCTTGGGGCACTAATGTGGGGCTTAAATGAATAGCTTTTAAGCGATAAGAAACAAGCAGCACAAACCAGGTTAGTATGATAAAAGGGAAGGTAAGGATTGGAATTTCAGTATTTCTCATGGCATGCATGATAGCAGCTGTAAGAATGGTTGTTACGGCAGCTCCGATTAAAGCGATGATCCAATCATAGGGTCCGCTTAAAAATAAGGTTAGAGCAATACCTGTTAGAACGGAGTTATATCCGACTAACCCTTGACTTATACTATTCTCATTTGCCCCGTAAATTTTTCCGATGAGGGTCCCGATGAAAGCAGATAACAAAGCAATAATTCCTAATTTATAAGATGAAATTGTTATGGCTAGTAAAATGATGAGTCCAGAAACTACATTTTCAATGAAGATGACTTGTGAAATTCCTTTTAGCGATGCGGATAGAAATGAAGAGTATGTTCCTTTTGGTGATAAAGCTTCTTCGCTATTTTGCATATCACGTTCCTCTTTTCCATACTTATTTTAATATCCATGAGTGCTTAGCTATCTACATATACTAGAATTCCCAAAGATAAAGAGTCCATTCTTTCAAAAAGTTGGAACATATGATTTGTTGCGAGTACATAGATTGTAATATTTTTTAGTTTTTATAAATTGTCGTTTAAATGAAGTGGAAATGGACAAACTTATGAATTGTGTGGCGTGGTAATTTTTTGAAAAATATATAAAAGGAGGCTCACTATGCAATTATTGCCGCGTGAAATAGACAAGCTGATGATTGTGGTAGCAGCAGATCTTGCTAAACGCCGTAGAGAAAGAGGATTGAAACTAAATTATCCAGAAGCTGTGGCACTGATTACCTATGAAGTGTTAGAGGGGGCAAGAGATGGAAAGACGGTTGCTGAATTGATGGAATATGGGGCAACAGTTCTAACTCGTGAAGATGTCATGGAGGGTATTCCAGATATGATTGATGATATTCAAGTAGAAGCTACATTTCCTGATGGAACTAAACTAGTAACGGTACATGATCCAATTCGATAAGAAGTAACAGGAGGCATACTTAAATGGAACACATTGAAATGGAACCAGGTCAATTATTTTTAAAAGAAGAAGAGATTATTTGTAATGCGGGCAGAACGGTATCAAAGCTTTCTGTAACGAATACAGGAGACAGGCCAGTGCAAATTGGATCTCATTTTCATTTTTATGAAGTGAATGACGCACTTCAATTCAACAGAGAAGAGGCGTTTGGAAAACGATTGAACATTCCATCAGGTGCTGCGGTTCGTTTTGAGCCTGGAGATGAAAAAGAAGTGGAATTGGCCGATTTCGGTGGAGAAAAGCGTGTATATGGATTTAACAATAAAGTGGATGGATCTGTGGAAAGAGGGTCGAAGTAATGAGTTTTAAAATGACGAGAAAACAATATGCTGAAATGTACGGACCAACGACAGGAGATTCCATTCGCTTAGCGGATACGGATTTATTTATTCAAATTGAAAAAGATTATACCACCTATGGTGAGGAAGTCGTGTTTGGCGGCGGGAAAGTCATTCGTGATGGTATGGGGCAGCATCCTCTTGTAACCCGCGGAGATGGAATACCAGATGTGGTGATAACGAATGCCGTCATTCTCGATTATACGGGAATTTATAAAGCGGATATTGGGATTCGTGATGGGAAAATTGCTGCAATTGGAAAGGCTGGCAATCCTTTAGTGATGGATGGGGTAGACATTGTGATTGGTGCCTCTACGGAAATCATTGCTGGTGAGGGAATGATTTTAACAGCTGGTGGGATTGACACACATGTTCATTTTATTAATCCTGCTCAAGTAGAAACAGCCTTATCCGCTGGGTTGACCACGTTGATTGGAGGAGGAACAGGGCCATCTGCAGGATCAAGGGCGACAACGGTAACTCCAGGTGAATGGAATATTCATCGTATGTTAGAAGCGATAGAAGGATTGCCCATTAATATTGGACTCACAGGAAAAGGACAAGCAGCAACAGATGAACCGTTAGCAGAACAAGTGCGGGCAGGCGCGATTGGACTAAAGGTTCATGAAGACTGGGGAGCTACAGCTTCTGCCATTGATCATGCACTCCGAGTGGCGGATCAATATGATGTACAAGTTGCGCTTCATGCAGATACTTTAAATGAAGGTGGATTTCGTTGAAAATACGATGGCGGCGATTAAAGACCGTGTGATTCATATGTATCATACAGAAGGTGCCGGTGGAGGTCATGCTCCTGATTTAATCAAATCAGCGAGTTTCATGAATGTTCTACCATCCTCGACGAATCCAACATTGCCTTATACCGTGAATACAGTTGATGAACATTTAGACATGCTGATGGTTTGCCATCATTTAAATCCATCAGTACCTGAGGATATTGCGTTTGCTGATTCTCGAATTAGAAAGGAAACGATTGCAGCCGAAGATATCCTTCAAGATATGGGTGTATTTAGTATGGTGAGCTCGGATGCGCAAGCGATGGGACGGATTGGGGAAGTCGTTTTACGTACGTGGCAAGTGGCAGACAAAATGAAAAAACAAAGAGGAATAATGCAAGGCGATAGTAAGCTTGCTGATAATAATCGTGTAAAGCGCTATATTGCCAAATTTACTATTAATCCTGCGATTACTCATGGGATTTCGGATTATGTTGGTTCTATTGAAGTAGGGAAAATTGCGGATCTTGTGCTTTGGAATCCAGCATTTTTCGGTGTGAAGCCGGAGCTTGTTATTAAAAAGTGGAATGATTGTACAAGGGTTCATGGGAGATGCAAATGCATCGATTCCAACACCACAGCCGGTTATTTATCGCCCGATGTATGCAGCGTATGGAAAAGCCTTATCTAAGAGCTCTATTACATTTATTTCTCAAGCTGCTTTTGATGATAAGGTTCATGAAAAGCTTGGATTGGAAAAAATCGATTCTTCCTGTACATGGAATTCGAAAATTAACGAAAAAAGATATGAAGCTGAATTCAGAAACACCAGAAATCACAGTTGACCCGCAAACATATGAGGTAAAAGTAAACGGTGAACTCATTACTTGTGAACCTGTTGACAAAGTGCCGATGGGACAACGATATTTCCTATTTTGAGGTGAAAAAATTGATTATTGAAAGTATTGTAACAAATATTGAACAGATGGAGAAAGAAGAGCTATTAAAACGCCATAAGGAAAAGGTATTTCTTGAAAGTGCGGATTTAGTCAAACGAATTCAAAGAGTGACAACGGACCATGGCACGGAAATTGGCATTCGTTTAAAAGAGCCACGTGACCTTGTAGCTGGCGATGTTTTATTTATGGATGATAAAAATATGATTGTCGTTGACGTGCTATCTGACGATTTATTAGTCATTAGCCCGCGCAGCTTAAAGGAAATGGGAACAATTGCTCATCAATTGGGAAATCGCCATCTTGCCTGCTCAGTTTGAAGAGAATGACATGCTTGTTCAATATGATTATCTAGTTGAAGAATTGCTTCAAGAATTGCAAATTCCATTTAAGCGGGAGGATCGGAAAGTAAAACAAGCTTTCCGTCATATTGGGCACAGTCATGGATAAGAATGTTCTTGCTTTATTCCAGTTATGTGACTCGAACTTTCCAACAGGAGCGTTTAGTCATTCATATGGTTTAGAGACGTATATTCAAGAAAATCATGTACATGATCAGGTCACGTTCTCTAAGTGGCTTCATGCTTATTTAAATGAGCAGCTCATCTATTCAGATGGGCTTGCTTCCCGCTTGGTTTATGAAGCGCTAGAAGAAAAAAACTTAGAAAAAGTGTGGAAAATCGATCGAATGCTAACCGTTCAGAATTTACCGCGTGAAACGAGAGAAGGTACTCAAAGAATGGGAGAGCGTATGTTACATCTTATGGAATCCTTATATGAAGTGTTTGCTCTTTCTCAATACAGAAAAAGAATCAATGGAAAGCAATCCTTTGGGCACCCAGCGATTGTATTCACGATCATCGGCCATCATTTAGCTATTTCAAAATCAACGACTACTCTCTTTTACTTGTACTCGAACCTTTCCAGTCTTGTGCAAAATGCGGTTAGAGCGATTCCTTTGGGTCAGACAGCTGGTCAAAAAATAATTCAGGAATTTCAGGGTGCGTTGGTACAGGCAACTGAAAAAATTCAAGATTTAGATGAAGAGGATTTTGGTATCATCTCTCCGGGGCTAGAGTTGGCTCAAATGAAACATGAGCGGGTGAATATTCGAATTTTTATGTCTTAGTTTTGTATGGTAAGAAAAATAACGTTATATGATAAAAAACGCAAGGACTGTCGCCATAGGAGCGACAAGCTGAATTTTTCTAAAGGAAAGGAAGTTGTTCATTTTATGGAACCAATTAAGATTGGTGTAGGTGGACCTGTTGGAGCCGGAAAAACGATGTTGGTCGAAAAACTGACACGGCATTTAGATGGTGAAATCAGCATGGCTGCTATTACGAATGATATTTATACAAAAGAGGATGCTAAATTCTTAATGCAAAATGGTGTGCTGCCTGCAGACCGTATCATTGGTGTAGAAACAGGAGGGTGCCCTCACACGGCGATTCGTGAAGATGCTTCGATGAATTTTGCAGCAATCGATGAATTAAAAGAGAAGCATCCGGACGTAGAGCTTATTTTTGTGGAAAGCGGTGGAGATAATCTTGCTGCAACATTCAGCCCAGAGCTTGTCGACTTTTCCATTTATATCATTGATGTGGCTCAAGGCGAGAAAATTCCGCGAAAAGGCGGACAGGGGATGATTAAATCTGATTTATTTATTATTAATAAAATTGATTTAGCCCCTCATGTTGGCGCAAGCCTAGAAGTGATGGAATCGGATACGAAGGTTTTCCGTGGGAATAAGCCATTTATCTTTACGAATTTAAAGAATAATACGGGATTGGACAATGTTGTAGATTGGATTAAACAAAATGCCTTATTAAAAGGACTAGCTTGAATGGAAGACTGGACGGGAATTTTACGTTTAGAAGCGGAAAATCGAAGAGGAAAGACGGTTGCCAAAAATGTGTATTTTCAGGGCGCATTGAAAGTGATGCGTCCAGTTTATCATGATGGCTCTGGGAAGGCCTGTTATTATATTTTAAATCCTGGTGGAGGCTATTTGGATGGGGACCGTTATAGGATACAAATTTCATTAGCGAATAACGCTAGTCTCACTTTAACAACACAATCAGCAACAAAAATATATAAAACTCCTCATACCCCAGCCTATCAGGAAACGGACATTTTTTTAAAAAAAGGAAGTTATCTAGAATATGTTCCAGATTCGCTAATCGCCTATCGAAACGCCCGTTATAAACAAAAGAATGTGATTCATATGGAAAGGGGAGCTACCTTCCTTTATTGCGATATCATTACGCCAGGGTGGTCTCCAGAGGGAGAACGGTTCAGCTATGACATGCTTCAATTAATCAATGAAATCTATATGGATGATGAGCTTGTTGTTTATGATCATATTAAGTTAACACCATCTACTCAAGATATGGAGTCTATTGGATTTATGGAGGGCTTTTCACATTTAGGCTCTATGATTGTAATTGGAGAACAAGCTAGCCCCGAGTTCCTTGATCGGTTATATCATGCCCTAAATTTGAATGCACATGCCTATGAATTGGGGATATCTTTGTTGCCAGTCAAAGGGTTTACTGTTCGCGTATTAGCCAACTCGACGCAAACAATAGAAAGAATATTTTCGGAATGCCATCATATGATTAGTCAGGAGTGGTTTGATACAAGCCCCAGCTTCCTAAGGAAATACTAAGGTATAAAATGTAGGGGACCTAGCGTTGCTACGGAGTATTAAACCTGCTTATATCATGTAGAAAGAATGATTCTCGGAGGAGGGAACGGATGGAGTTCACATTACTTTCTGTGTTAGCGTTAGGTTTTATTTTGGGGATTAAGCATGCCGTTGAGCCGGATCATGTGATTGCAGTTTCTACAATGGCAAGTAAAAGCAAAAAAATCTGGCATGCTTCACTTGCAGGCGTATTTTGGGGAATCGGTCATACCGCAACCTTATTTATTGTCGGTATTGCGTTCATTCTTATGAAAGGTGAAATTCCAGAGACATTGGCGATGTCCTTAGAATTTTTAGTAGGAATCATGCTTGTTTATCTTGGGGTAACAACGATTCTTTCTCTTAGAAATATCCACGTACACGAACATGAACATGATGGAGAGGAACATAAGCATATCCACTCCCATCAACATGAAGGAAACCATAATCATATACATGAGCATAAAAAAGTTTCATTTGTAAAATCCATGTTGATTGGCTTCGTTCACGGCTTAGCGGGAAGTGGTGCCATGATTTTATTAACGATGAGCACGGTTAAGAGTGTTTGGGAAGCCGTTATGTATATCTTAATATTCGGTGTCGGAACGGTTATAGGTATGCTTTTTTTTACGACAATTATTGGTATTCCATTTGTGTTTAGTAAGCAACGATTGAGAGTGAATAGAACACTCACCATGACAATGGGTGCGATTAGTACCGTATTTGGAATGTACTATATGTACAATTTAGGAATTAATGAGGGCTTGTTTTATCTTTGGATGTAAGGAGATGTGAATAATGAAACACAGGGACAAATGCTCAAATTCTGTCCCTTGTTTTTTTATTGTCACTGTTGAATATCCATTTTTTCGCCTAGCATTTTCAATAATTCTTTTAATGCGAAAGAATTATAAGCCCCTTTTTTTGTAATAATCCCAAGTTTCCAAAGAAGAGTTGAGTTTTCAATCGGTACGATTTTAACATTACTGTTAGTTAGCTTGTTGTAAATCAATCTTGGCAATAAAGTGATGCCAAGTTTTGATGAGATTAGTTCGACAATTAAATCCCACTGTGAGCTTTGATAAGAGATAGTAGGGGTGAATCCATTTTCTTCACAGGCTTGTATAACGTAGTCATGCAAAGTAAAGTCTTCCGAAAACACGATGAACTTTTCATCCTTTAGTTCGTTTAAGGAAACGGATTGTTTATGGGCGAGTGGATGATCCTCGTAGAGATATACAACGAATTCATCTTGAATAAACGGGTAGACGTTGAATTTTTTCTCATTAGCCGGCATTACAACGATACCAAGATCAATTGTTCCATCTTCAACAAGCTGACTAATCAATTTGGCGCCAAGTTCAACTAGTTCTAAAGATACCTTTGGATATTGCTGATGAAAACGACGAGCGATATCTGGGAAAAAGAGAGTGCCAATTAGAGGGGGAATCCCAATTTTAATTTCACCTGCAGCAATATTCATAAGTTCATCTAAAAGTACGTCTAATTCGGACAGGGCTGCTAGCGCCTTTTGACCTTGCTGGTAGACGATTCGACCTGCATCCGTCAGTCGTAAGTGTCTCGTTGAGCGATCAAACAGTTCAACATGAAGCTCCTCTTCTAATTTTTTAATCGCCTTGCTTAAAGAAGGCTGCGATAAGTAGGAATGTGCCGCAGCTTTTGTAAAACTTTTATGATTTGCTATTTCGATAAATGATTTTATGTCTCTTAATTCCATTATTTTCTCCTATTTATTCTTTATTTTCATAATATATATTCTCTTTATGTATTTTACTTATAGAAAATAAAAATGTAAACTTTAAATAAATTAAGTATTAAGAATATTTTAAACATTAAAGGGGGCAGTTACATGAAAAACAGCAAAGTAATGAGTTCGTTTTTGGAGGCGGTTTCAGATATTAAAGATGGTTCCACTATCATTGTAGGAGGTTTCGGACTTTCCGGTATTCCTGAGTATTCTATCCAGGCGCTTAAAGAACAAGGAACAAAAGATTTGACGATTGTCAGCAACAATTGTGGAGTCGATGACTGGGGACTGGGGTTATTGTTGGCGAACCGTCAAATAAAGAAAATGGTGTCCTCTTATGTCGGAGAAAATAAAATTTTTGAAAAGCAATATTTAAGTGGTGAATTGGAAGTGGAATTAACACCACAAGGCACGCTTGCAGAGCGAATTCGGGCTGGTGGTGCAGGCATTCCAGGCTTTTATACAGCAACAGGTGTGGGTACACCAATTGCGGAAGGCAAAGAAACAAAAGAATTTAACGGGAAAACATATTTACTTGAAGAAGGCATCGTGGGGGATTTTGCTCTTGTAAAAGCGTGGAAAGCTGATACGCTTGGAAATCTTGTGTACCGAAAAACATCTCGTAACTTTAATCCACTAGCGGCGATGGCAGGGAAAATAACGATTGCAGAAGTTGAAGAAATAGTTGAACCAGGAGAATTAGATCCAGATGAAATTCATACACCAGGCATTTATGTTCAGCGTTTGTTGCTTGGAACAAATTATCAAAAACGCATTGAGCGTCGAACGGTTATACAAGCATAAAATTAAAAAGAAATGGAGTGACCATAGATGAAAGATGTACGCCTAGCAATTGTAAAAAGAGCGGTTCAGGAAATTGAAGATGGTATGAATGTTAATCTAGGTATTGGCATGCCCACTCTTGTAGCAAATGAGATTCCATCAGATTTTAATGTTTTACTTCAATCAGAAAACGGCTTACTAGGTATTGGCCCCTATCCGATAGATGGTCAGGAAGATCCAGATTTAATCAATGCTGGAAAAGAAACGGTTACAGCTGTTCCAGGTTCTTCGTTTTTCGACAGTGCAGAGTCGTTTGCCATGATTCGTGGCGGTCATATTGACCTTGCGATTCTTGGTGGCATGGAAGTGTCTGAGCAAGGGGACTTAGCGAACTGGATGATTCCTGGAAAAATGGTAAAAGGCATGGGCGGTGCAATGGACCTTGTCAACGGAGCAAAACGTGTTGTCGTGATCATGGAGCATGTGAATAAACATGGAGAGTCGAAAATTAAAAAGGCATGCACATTGCCATTGACGGGACAACAGGTTGTACACCGATTAATTACTGATCTTGCGGTTTTTGATTTTACTTCAAACGGAATGGTGCTTGTTGAAACACAAGAAAATGTAACTGTTGAGGAAGTAAGAGAAAAAACGGAAGCACAATTTTCTGTTTCGTCTGAATTTAAAGCTACAAACTAAGAATAATCAGAGGGAAGCATATTATTGAAAAAATGTGGGGGTTTGAGGACAGAAATGCTATATGTTGAAATAATGGAAGAGAAGATTGAGGAAAAGCGACAAGAAATGATTCAGTTGGCTCAAAATTTTGGTTTTACAAGTGAGTTAGCGGTTCAAGCTAGTCAAGAGCTAGATTCTCTTTTAAATGCACTGACGTCCAAAAATGTGGTCACATACTTTTCTTTAAAATCGCTTCGTAACTGAATTTTTACCACACAAATCCGAAGAAGGGCATAGAACAAATTAATTTGTTCTATGCCCTATTTTTCTTAGCGAACAAAAATTCTTGAAGGCAGGGTTAAATAGTTCGTAGTCTGCCCAATTCCTCTGCGATTGCTTCCATTTCACTAGGACTAAATTTTTCTTTACGCATGACCATTTCGTAAAGTTCATGTAATTCTTCGTGCATTTCAGCATTAAAAGAGTCTGATTTAATGGCCCCTATATTCATCATGCGTAGCTTGTCTTTAATCGCTTCTACCATAAACTCTACAGCTTCTGGGCTATTTTTCGTTAAATCCATAAATATGATCCCCTCGTTTTTTATAATTATTGGTGTTTTCCGCTTTTCGTTCATCTTTTCATGATTAGAAGAAGATGTCAATGAAAACAATTCATTTGTAAAAATTAGCGTTTATTGCAATAGACGAAGTGAGGAAGTATAGTGATGGGCTGAATGTAGACAATATAGAAAAAATAGAATTTGTACTGCTACAGGTAAGAAGTTCGAGGGAACATACCATGTAGTCGACCTGAGGTGATGCTGTGGGTGGGAAAAAAGTCTGGTTGAAATGGGAATTTGTAAAGGACCTTATAAAAAGATTGAAAGCTGACGATATTTCAGGTCTTGCTGCTCAGTTAGCGTATTTCTTCTTATTATCGTTATTTCCTCTTTTTATCTTTTTGTTTACTTTGGTAGTGTATTTACCTTATTCTCAGGAAGAAATTCTACGTACATTGCAAACTTTTGCACCAACAGAATCAATGGATATTATCCAAGAGAGTTTAAATGAAGTGATGCAGGGGAATGTGAAGCTGCTTTCATTCGGTATTTTCGCAACGATTTGGTCAGCTTCTCATGGGCTTAATTCCATTATTAGTGCGTTTAACCGTGCGTATGATGTGACCGAAACCCGCTCTTATTTTGTAGCCCGTAGTATGTCGATTATGCTGACTATCGCCATGATTTTTATATTTATTATGGCATTATTACTTCCCTTATTTGGCAAGCAAATTGGTTTCTTCTTATTTTCTACATTTGGTTTTTCCGAGCAGTTTATTCAAATTTGGAATATGCTGCGTTGGGTAATTAGCTCAATTGTTTTGTTCATTGTATTTACGATGTTATATTGGATTGCCCCTAATAAGAAAATAAAGTGTGTGAGTGTGCTTCCAGGGTCCGTTTTTGCGACGATAGGCTGGGGTGGCACATCGCTTGTGTTTTCTTTTTATGTCGATAAACTTGGGAATTATACGACTACATATGGAAGCCTTGGGGGAATCATTGTCTTAATGATTTGGTTTTATCTAAGTGGCATGATCATTATTATTGGCGGAGAAATTAACGCTGCAATAGGGGAGAAAAAAAAGCCAGAGTGTACATAAGTTTCCTCGTATGGAGTCCTGTGTTTTTTCAAATATTATAAATGCACTAAACTTTTTAATCGGGAGGCTTTACTATGAGCAATGATTCGAAAAAAGGCGGCAAGAATACAAAGCAAAAAGGGAAAAACAATCCAAAGCATAAAACATCCGGTTCAGCTAACGGACAAAATGGTTATCATTAAAAAGAAGGGAATCTCTGATTTGAAGAGATTCCCTTCCTTTTTTCTAGTTTTTCAACAGTCGTAAGCTATTTAAGATAACTAATATCGTGCTTCCTTCATGGCCAAGTACACCATATGGTAAGTCTAAAAATTGTAGGAAGTTAGATGCAATTAAAACCATGATGACGGAGATGGAAAACACAACATTTTGTTTAATAATTCGGTTCATTCTTTTCGATAACTTAACCGCTTCTGCAATACGAGGAAGATGATTCTTCATTAATACGACATCAGCCGTTTCAAGAGCTACATCGGTTCCTTCGCCCATGGCAATCCCAACAGATGCTGTTGCAAGAGCTGGTGCGTCATTAATCCCATCGCCAACCATCGCCACTGCTCCAAACTTTGCATTTAGCTTTTTAATGTGTTCAACCTTTGTCTCAGGAAGGCATTCAGCAATATAGGCATCAATATGGCTTTCTTTCGCAATGGCTTTTGCTGTCTTTTCACTGTCACCTGTAAGCATAATCGTATAGATTCCTAAGGATTTAAAGGCTTCAATGGCTGCTATTGCTTCATCGCGAACCGTATCTTTTAAGGTAATAATTCCGGCAATTCCTTTTTCATCCCGTGCATACACGATTGTTTTTCCTTCTTGGGCAAATGTCAGTGCAATTCCATTATGAAACTGTTCAGCCTCTTCTTGATTAACAAATTTAGCCTTTCCAACCTTCCAAAACTCATGACCAAAATAAGCTTGAACACCATTGCCTGGAATGTCTTCCATATTATCAGGCTTGATTAAATCTTTTGTGATTCGGTCCTTTGTATAACGAACAATGGCTGTTGCAAGTGGGTGATTCGAATAAGATTCAATAGAAGCAACATGGAATAAGAAATCCTCTTCGTTTAAATCATCACGAAAGACTACATCTGTTACTTCTGGTTTCCCTTTTGTTAATGTGCCTGTTTTATCTAATGCAATAGCCTGTAGGTTTCCTAGGTTTTCTAGATGAATCCCGCCTTTAAATAAAATACCATGACGTGCCCCATTAGATATGGCTGATAATGAGGCTGGCATAATAGAGGCTACAAGAGCACATGGTGAGGCAACAACAAGCAAGATCATGGCACGATAAAAGGTTTCAGTCCAGCTCCAGCCTAATGCAAAGTGCGGTACGAACATCATTAACGCTACGACAGCTAAAACCACTTTAACGTATGTTCCTTCAAAGCGTTCAATGAAGAGCTGAGATGGCGATTTTTCACTTTGCGCAGATTGTACTAACGTAATAATTTTTTGGAACAAAGTGTCGCTACTTGGTTTTGTCATTTCAATTGTAATGATTCCACGTAAGTTCACCGTTCCTGCAAACACTTCGTCACCTACTGATTTTGTAACAGGAATGGATTCGCCTGTAATGGCTGCCTGGTCAATATTTGTACGTCCATCAATGATTTTACCATCTGCTGGTACACGTTCACCTGGTTTTACTAAAATGTGGTCACCGATGATAAGCTTAGATACAGCTACTTTTTCTGAAAGACCGTTTGTTACGCGTAAAGCTTCTTCAGGTTGTAAATCCATTAATGCTGAAATTTCTCGATGGCTTTTATTCATTGTGTATGTTTCGAGCGCTCCGCTTAATGCAAAGATAAAAATTAAGATGGCACCTTCTGTCCAGTAGCCAATAATGGCTGAGCCGATAGCAGCTAAAATCATCAACATTTCAACATTCAAATCTTTTTCTTGAATGGTACTTTCAATGCCTTCCTTGGCTTTAGCGAAGCCACCAATTAGATAAGCCAGTAAATAGATGATGACCGCACTTGTTCCCATTGCGTTCTTATCAAGAATCCATCCAATAATTATAAGAACACCGCTAAGAAGTGCGGCGATTAATTCAAGATGTGGATTTACCTTTTCTAACCAAGATGTTTCAATGGGGGCTGGTTGATGTAATGATTTCGCATCTGTAGTCATTGTATTCCTCCTTATTTTAGATGATATAATTTCTCAATTAGGTAATATTTAAATGAGAATGTTAATCATCTATGTTTTTTTGTCTAATAAATAATAATCGTTATCATTTATGCTATAAAATCAGCAATAATAGGCAATATTGAATGTGGTGTTATATTTATAATAGCATATTTTTCAAAAAAGTAAATAATAATAATTCTAATTAAGAACCATAATCAATTAAAATAATTCTAATTAATAATCGTAATCAATTAGGCTGGAAAAACAATTTGTCCATACTTAAAATTCCTTATAAAAAACGTGTTCCATCTTCAGTTTAAAGAGGGAACACGTTTTTTTATTAGATATGATGGGTTTGAACTTTATCTTTGTTCTCTTTGAAAAAAACAAAAGAGATAAAAATAATGAATAAAAGAATACTAATTCCGTAGAAGAAACTGCCACCTTTGAGATATTGGATGATTAAGCCGCCTAGAAACGGGCCAATAATGCTACCGATGCTATAAAAGATGCCGCATAAAAGATTACCAGTTGGCAATAAGGCTGAGGGGAGAAGGTCGGCCATGTAGCTAATACCAAGTGAAAATGTTGAACCGACTAACATACCTGCTAGTAAGAAGCAAAAAAATAATCCAATTGCCGACTGGCTTAATAGGCCAGCTGTAATAAAGGTGAGGGTACCACAGAATAAGACAACTAATAGTAATTTTCGTCGTCCATATTTATCGCTCAGCATGCCAAGGGGGATTTGGGTAATTAAACTTCCCCCTGCGAAAGCAGGAATAATGATGGATACAGCTGTCAAATCAAGCCCTGTTCGTAAGGCGTAAACGGGGAAATTCCCATTTAAGCATGTCTCAAGAATGCCATATCCCAATGGTGGTAAAAAAGCAATCCAAGCTATTCGAGTTGCTTTGGCAAAGCGTTTAAGTGTCTCTGTAAAAGAATCAACCTTATTTGATCTCCCATGCTCAGGGACAGAATTTTTTAGAAAGAACACCATACTCCATGTTGCTAAGCTTAATAAGGAAGAGACGATAAAAGGGAGGACTTCATTTATTTCTAATAATTTTGTCATAAAAGGTCCAATCATAAAACCGAGACTGAAGAATAGTCCATAAACGGAAATATTCCGTCCGCGTTTTGCTATCGGAGACATATCCGTAATCCATGTTTGTGTCGCAAAGTGAAGCATGTGATCTCCTATACCAATAATCAGTCGTAACAAAAACCAAAACCAGAACGATTTCCATACAGGAAATAGTGCTAGTGAAATAATAACGGAAATTCCGCCGACTAAAATCATTGGTTTATAGCCAAACTTTCTAAGAGGAGCCTCCATTAATGGAGAAGCAAGTAGGACCCCTAGATAGATTCCAGTTGCATGAAGGCCGTTTAATGAAGAACTAATACCGTCTTGTTCAAAAATAATGGCGATCGTAGGTAATAGCATCCCTTGTGAAAATCCAGAAATACCTACAAGAGAAACTAAAATAATCATAAGATGTTTTGGGTTCATGTTGTATACTCCTCAGTTAATATCCTTATTGATGTTACAGCTATTTAGTATGAATGAGCAAGGGATTTTACCTGTGCTTATAGTTCAAATAAGGAAAAAAATTATTTAGCTTGTCGTTCACTATTGAAAGAGTAAATTGTATAGTGATAAGGTAGAAATGGTAATTATATGTAATGATAGTAAAATTTTACAAGAGAGTGGGTGTTATATTGAATAAAATCTTTTTGATACTTGTTGCAATTGGAGTTCCGCTGTCTGTAATTGGGAGCCTGCTTCATTGGCCTAGTGTCATCATGTTTATTGTGTATTGCTTAACGATTATTGCTCTGCAAGCTTTATGGGACGAGCAACAGAAAGTCTAGCAATTGTACTAGGTCCTCGAATTGGTGGATTATTGAATGCTACCTTCGGAAATGCTGTTGAACTCATTATTTCTATTTTTTCATTAAAGGCAGGATTAATTGGTGTGGTATTAGCCTCTTTAACAGGATCTGTCTTAGGTAACTTATTATTAGTGGGCGGATTATCCTTTTTTATTGGGGGATTAAGATTTAAGCGGCAAAAGTTTAATGTATATGATGCAAGACATAATGCAGGATTACTCATTTTTGCTGTCATTGTTGCCTTTGTCATTCCGGAAATTTTTAGTCAAAAGATGAATGATGCTAGAGACCATGTCATTAAGTATTGGTACTTCTATTATTTTAATTGTGTTATATTTAGCAGCCTTGTTCTTTAAGTTAGTCACACATCGCGGGGTTTATCACCATACAGAAAAAGGATTAGCTCAAGGAGAACAGCATGAGGAGGAAGAAGCTGAATGGAGCAAAGCGAAGGCGATAGGCATTTTATTAGCTGCGACAGTTGCTGTTGCTTACGTATCAGAAAACCTTGTTCATACTTTTAGTGAAGTTGGTAAAACCTTCGGATGGTCAGAACTGTTTATCGGGGTTATTATCGTGGCCATCGTTGGAAACGCAGCAGAACATGCTTCAGCTGTTATGATGGCCTTATAAGAACAAAATGGATATTGCAGTGGAAATTGCTGTTGGCTCCACATTACAAGTGGCGATGTTTGTTGCACCACTATTAGTGTTACTTTCACTTATTATTTCCAACAGCGATGCCACTTGTCTTTACGCTGCCAGAGCTGATTACGATGGTAACAGCAGTATTTTTAATTGTCATCATTTCCAATGATGGAGAAACGAACTGGTTTGAAGGACTGACACTCATTGCAGCCTATGTTATTATGGGAATTGGGTTTTATTTACTTTAAAAAAAATGGTTCTGCTTATTTTTTAAGAGCAGAGCCATTTTTAATTCTTGGAACATTTAGATTTAATGTTTAAGCAAGTTGTTTCATGTATAGAATATGAACGCCTTACAAAATCTATAACCAATTGATAATTTCTTCAAAAGGAGTTCGACACCAATGAAACGATTTATAATCATTATGGTTCTGATGATGTTTTCTTTGCTCCAAGCGGATAGTAGCTATGCGATGCAAATAGCTACTGGAGAAACGTCAAAGAAACTTAAAATTCCTCCAACTGTTTTAAACATTGTGAAGGAAAATACGTATCCAAATCCGTACTCAGGATTTACCATTGTTACAGCCAAGTGAACTATCTCAACAACTTATTGCTTCTTCAGATGTGAAAATTGAAAATCCTGAACTCATTCATATGCTAAATGAATCAGCCATTTCAAAAGCTCCCTTGGCATTTGGATATCGAGCTACGATTTATTTAGGGCACTGGGCTTTAAATTATCAATCTTCAGAAACAGCTCCAAATTGGGAGTATCAAAAAATTAATACGAATTATTATGACAACCGCAGCGGAAAATCGCCATACAGTATTCACTATGTACAAGAAGCTCAAAAAATAGTTCGCGGTGGATTAACGGCAAAAATTCCGAAAGCTGAAGATGTACAAAAAATGATGCTATTAAAAGCAGCTGAAAAAACAAATCTTCCTCTTGCGTTTGAAACGGTTGTCGGAGGTGGAACGAAAAAGGATCAAGTATACAATGTTCCTTCTAAACGACTTGGATATTTATTTGGCTATGCTTCCGCCGTTAATGAAAAAGGAAAAGTCACATATGGTGAAGTCTATTTGAACTTAAAAGGAAGTAAACGAACGATAACGATAAAAAATATTACTTCACAAGGAATTGGTGCTTGGATTCCGATTCAAGACCATTTATCCTTTAGTTTTACCGCTTCACAGTTGCCAAGATAAATCAGCATCATCGTGCAAAAAGCGGGGCTTTTGCAGCCCCGCTTTTAGTTTTTATGAGCGGAAATAACCAGCCTTTTCCTAAATCCTTGTTATTCGCTTTTGGAAGTCTATTTGCGGATAATATGCATTTTTTACAAGAACATTAGGACCAAGACATTTTACAGCTGGACAATGGCAGTTTAATTCATGAGCAAGCTTTGATTGCATCCATGTTTCATATGATTTTTTTAGCGGTTGGTCGATAATATTGCCAAGTGAGGGTGCATCACCAAAATCTGTAACAATCACGTCTCCAGTAAAAATATTAACATTCAAGCGTGAGCGACCATCTGGATCATTTCGTACCGTTACCTTTTTAGAAGCATACAAACGTTTTAATAATGCTAAATCTTCATCATTATCACTACATGGATAAAAAGGAAGGGTACCGAAGAGCATCCACACATTTTCATCTCGAATATCTAGTAGATGATGAATAGCTTCACGTAGTGCATCAAGTGATAAAGTTTCTAGTGTAGAAGCAAAATTGCTTGGATACATCGGATGTATTTCATGACGTTTACAGCCCATTTCTTCAACAATTTGCCTATGAATATGCTCTAAATGTGGAAGGTTCGTTTATTTAACATCGTTTCTGCCGAAACTAAAACACCAGCTTTGGATAAAGCACGTGCATTAGCAATCATATTGTTAAATAGTGATTTTCGCTGCTCTCGAGTTGGTTTTCGATCCATCATCGCAAAACCAGATATCAATAAATTCGTCGATTGTACCCCAGTTATGAGAAATATGTAGAACATCTAAATAAGGAATGATTTCCTCGTAGCGTTCTAAATCAAGTGTTAAATTAGAATTGATTTGTGTACGCACGCCACGACTTTGTGCATATTTTAATAGAGGTAATACATAATTTTGAACAGATTTCTTTGAAAGCATTGGTTCTCCACCTGTAATACTGAACGAACGAAGCGTAGAAATCTCATCGAGGCGCTGAATAAGTAGCTCTAAAGGAAGAGCATTAGGATCTTTGGGTTGTAAGGTATAACCAACAGCACAATGTGCACAACGCATATTGCAAAGAGTTGTTGTTGTAAATTCGATGTTGGTAAGCTTCATTTTTCCATATTGTTCAATATCCATATATGCTTCCCAAGGATCGTACTTGGGGGTAATTGGTGGTAATATATTTTGCTTTTATTATCATAGTTTAGGACTCCTTATGTATTAATACTTATCCATTATGAACAAACTGAGCAAATTATGTCAATGAGTTACTGAATGAGTCTATCCGCTTTTCTTGTTTGCACATTTATATGAGATTCGGTAGGATAGATGAAGATGGAAGGAGTGTGTCATGTGGGAAAAACAATTTATAGTAAAGATGACCAAGTAAAATATTTAAAAGAGCGTTTAACGATTTTTATGGAAGTGTTAGATAGTATTGAACCTGAAAATACCGATTTAGAAGATATTGATCGCTTAATTACGATGATTGATGAGTTAGAAGATAAAGTAGAACAATTTAAGAATCGTGAAGAATCGTAAGAAGTAGGCCTTGTTAAAAATTAACAAGGTTTTTTCTTTGGAAAAGAAAAGTCTGTCTTTTCGAAATTTAGGATAGATGTATAATAGAAGTGGTATGACATTTATTTTTTATGAGTCTTGGTTAGATAAATGAAAGAAACCGATTACAATTTAGGGGATTCGAGGGGGACTAACAAAGATGGATATGTCGAAATTTCAAGAAAGTATGTATAGCTTAATTGTAGAAACTTCTACAAATTTACCGAAAGATGTGCGCCGTGCGATTAAAGATGCAAAGGCAACTGAAAATGCTGGCACACGTTCTGCTATGAGTTTAGCAACAATTACAAATAATATTACAATGGCGGAGGATAATGTATCTCCAATCTGTCAAGATACAGGTATGCCAACTTTTAAAATTAAAACTCCAGTTGGGGTAAATCAGCTCCAAATTACAAGAAGCAATCCGTAATGCCATTGTTTTAGCAACAAAATCAGGAAAGCTTCGTTCAAACGCTGTTGACTCTTTAACTGGTGAAAATAGTGGGGATAACCTTGGTGAAGGTGTTCCAGTTATGAAGTTTGAACAATGGGAAGGCGATTATATTGATGTGCGTCTAATTCTTAAAGGCGGCGGTTGTGAAAATAAAAACATTCAATACAGCTTACCATGTGAACTTGAAGGACTTGGTAAAGCAGGTCGTGATCTTGATGGAATTCGTAAATGTATTTTACATTCTGTTTATCAAGCACAAGGACAAGGCTGTAGCGCTGGATTCATTGGTGTTGGAATCGGGGGAGACCGTTCTTCTGGATACGATTTAGCTAAAGCACAATTTTTCCGCAACAATGAGGATGTTAATCCAAATGAAGACCTTCGTAAATTAGAAGATTACATCATGGAAAATGCAAACAAACTTGGTATTGGTACAATGGGCTTCGGCGGCGAAACTACTTTATTAGGCTGTAAAATTGGCGTTATGCACCGATTCCAGCTAGCTTCTTCGTTTCTGTTGCATACAACTGCTGGGCATTCCGTCGTTTAGGAGTAAAGGTAAATCCAGAAACAGGCGAAATTAACGAATGGTTATATCAAGAAGGCGAAAAAATTGATTTCGCTCGTGAAGAACAAAATGCAGCAGAAAGAAACAGCAGCAGCTGCAGAAGGACCACGTGAAGTTGTATCTTCAAGCACCAATAACAGAAGAACAAATTCGTGAGTTAAAAGTAGGTGACGTTGTTCACATCAACGGTAGAATGTACACAGGCCGTGATGCGATTCACAAATACCTATCTGATAAAGATGAAGCACCAGTTGATTTAAATGGACAAATCATTTATCACTGTGGTCCAGTTATGCTGAAAGATGACGAGGGAAAATGGCATGTAAAAGCAGCTGGCCCAACAACAAGTATTCGTGAGGAGCCTTACCAAGGTGATATCATGAAACGCTTCGGTATCCGTGCTGTTATCGGTAAAGGCGGAATGGGACCAAAAACATTAGCTGCTCTTCAAGAACATGGTGGTGTATACCTAAATGCAATCGGTGGGGCTGCTCAATATTATGCAGACTGTATCAAATCAGTTGATGGTGTAAACTTAACAGAGTTTGGTATTCCTGAAGCAATGTGGCACTTAAATGTTGAAGGCTTCACAGCTGTTGTAACAATGGATTCTCATGGAAACAGCTTGCATCAAGATGTTCAACAATCATCATTAGAAAAATTAGCACAATTTGCAGAACCGGTTTTTAAATAAGATTGGTAGAGTTATAGAGTGACCTTTTGGGGTCGCTCTTTTTTTATAGAATTATAGAAGTTATATCATTCTCGACGAGTATAGCTGTCTAGCTCCAGGCGCCCAGTGACTAATGGACTTACCGCTTTTCTAATTGCAAGATTTTCGGGTCATTTCGCAAGATTTCTACACGATTTCGCAAGATTAATAAGGAAATTTGCAAGATTCTCTTACTTGAACACCTTCAAAGGTTGATCATTGTGGGAAAACTGAATTATTTTGCGAAAAACTCTTTTTAAAATTCTAAATATTCCTTGCCTAAGAGCATATATTGTTAGAGAAAGGAGGGAATGACATGCAAAATTCTTTTTGGTTATACTTTCTTGCTATGTTAGCCGGTTTTGCTTTAATCCTACTGCCATCACTTGGAAGCGTTTTCGCGGGAATTCAATCAACCTTTGCTGTTGTAGGTACTGTCATTGTCCTATTCTTCGCACTTGTTCTGATCTGGAAAGCATTGCACTCATTATTTAAATAATACTTTTATAATCCTTGATTAACCACCCAATGTAAAAGGGTGGTTTTTTTGCGTTTATCTATAAAGTTTTAGTCAAAACATAGGATACTTTCGATCACTTCGTAAATGATGAATCAATCTTAAAAATAGATTTCTAATTTATAGCAAGGTTATTTAAGATATAATAGTAACAAATGCTGTCTTCTAACGGACTCTTAGGAAATTCATTTTTCTCGAAAGTGGTGATTGATTTAGTGAACAAATGGTTTTCATCTATGACTTTATTCTCATCCATTCAATGGTTGTTTTTTATTTTCGCTAATACAGTGGTGGTCCCCATTTCGATTGGGGCGGTATTCCAGCTCCCAATGGACACAGTTGCCATGATGCTTCGAAGCTCGCTTCTTTTTACGGGAGTGGCATGTATTCTTCAGGGCTCGATGGGGCATCGCTATCCTCTTATGGAAGGGCATTCAGGTTTGTTATGGGGCGTGATCCTGAATTTAGGTCTTTCAGCTTCTTCCTTAGGAATGGACTATGTACAAATTGGCGGTGGCATTGCAACAGGTATTTTATTAGCAGGACTTGTAACGATATTCACTGCTGTGTTCAATCTGGTCGGGTTCGTTCAAAAAATTTTTTCTCCAATGGTTACAACCGTATATTTATTTCTCCTGACCTTCCAGTTGGTGTTTGTTTTTTTCAAAGGGATGTTTCAAGTGACGGAAAATGGAAGTATGGATATTCCGATCAGTTTATTATCGTTAGGAATTGTGATCTTGGTTAGTGTGCTAAAAATAAAGGGAAATCAAATCGTTAGCAACTTCTCCCTCTTGATTGGAATAGTCGTTGGATGGGGACTATATGCGCTCTTGTTTCCAGGCGAGCTAGGAAGGGTAGAGTCATCACAATTTTCTTTTTCTCTCTTTCCGCTTGGAAAACCAAATTTGGAGCTCGGAATTATTGCTGTAGTGTTCTTTGCCGGAATAATGAATATGAGTAACACAATTGCATCGATTCATGCAGCAGCGGATCTACTTAAGGAGAAGGCGGAACAAAAGCAATTCAAGAAATCCTTCTTTATTACGGGCATATTTGGATTGATTGCAGCAGTATTTGGACTGGTGCCTTACACGCCGTTTACTTCATCCATTGGCTTTTTGCAAAGCACTCGTATTTTTCAAAGAGAACCGTTTTTTATCGGCGGAGGACTGTTAATGCTGATGGGCCTTATTCCAGCGTTTGGAGACTTCTTATCTACTATGCCGGTTACTATTGGGAATGCTGTATTATTTGTTGCTTATTTACAGCTGTTTGGAACAGCTTATAATAGCTTGAACGGAACTGTGTTTACTTCGTATACGATTTTCCGATTGGCAGGGCCAGTTCTGTTTGGGGTTAGCTTAATGAATATGCCACCAGCTTTGTTTGCCAGCCTCCCAGTTCTTTTTCAGCCTTTTCTTACAAATGGACTGATTATGGGGGTCTTGATTTCGATTGTTTTGGAGAGATCGCTGAATTGGGGTAAACTCAGTAATTTATATTCATGAAAATATCATGTTAATTTCTGTATCTTGTATATAAATTCCCCCATTTCAAACACTAAAAGAAAAGTAAAATGGGGGATGATACAAATGAGAAAATGGCTATACGTAGTGATGATTTATATAATTTGCTCTGTAATAGCACCAGCCTATGCCGATGCATATAATTGGGGAATGACGAAAGGAAAGAATGGCAACCCAGCCCAAGCTGGTAAGAAATTTGATGAAATGCTACCGAAATATGAGGCACTCTATCTAGGAGACACATCAAAAAAGGACATTTATTTAACCTTTGATAATGGATATGAAAATGGCTATACCGCTCAAATTCTTGATGTGCTGAAAAAACATCAAGTTCCTGCTACTTTTTTCATTACAGGTCATTATTTAAAAACAGAACCTGAATTAGTCAAAAGAATGGTCAAGGAAGGGCATATCGTTGGCAATCATTCTTGGACTCATCCTGATATGACGGTTCTTACCGATGACGCGATTAAATCTGAACTACAGAAGGTGAAAGATGAGACAGAACGCTTAACGGGACAGAAAACGATGAATTATTTGCGCCCGCCACGAGGCATTTTCAATGAAAGAACGATGAAGATTGCGAAAGACGAAGGCTATTACCATATTTTCTGGTCGCTCGCCTATAAAGATTGGGTCATTAATGAGCAAAAGGGAGCAGCCTATGCTCATGGTGAGGTACTAAAGCAAATTCATCCGGGGGCTATTCTGCTGATTCACAGCGTTTCAAAAGATAATGCTGATGCCATGGATTCGATCATTATCGATTTGAAAAAACAAGGCTATGTATTTAAAAGCTTGGATGATTTAATGATTGAAAAACAATTGCCTCATCGGATGCTGTATTAAAAGAAGGTGGGCCACAGTTGGCTCCATGTTGGTTTGAAATAAAGTTTGATCAAATTGATACTAATAACCTTGATAAAGCAACAAATAAAAAGAGCATAGTTTTAAAAAATATTGATTAAAACATGCTCTTTTTAATAATAGGCATCTTCTCTTACCAGAGGCTAATCTATCCTTACTTTATTATTCTTGAGTTTCTTCTAATCTAGTGGAATTTTCCCTTAACCTGTTTTAACGTCGCTACTATAAGAAAGCTAACAATCACTAATAAGACCCATGAACTCACCTTTCCTAGATGAACGAGACTCCATGCATCGGTTTGGTTTGGATATTCCCAAGCTCCAAAGAACGTTGCAATATTTTCGGCTATCCATATAAAAAATCCGATAAGCACAAAAGAAAGTGCGAGTGGCATACGGTAACGAGTTCCATCAACCTCGTATGTGACCCATGATTGCCAAAAGACGATAATGACAAGTCCAGATAACCACCAACGAACGTCAATCCAATAATGGTGGGTGAAAAAATTCAAATAAATCGAAGCTGCAAGAGGTACAACTACCAAAAACGGTGGCCACTTAACCAGTTCAACCTTAAGCCTCCTCCACGCCTGGCAAAGATAACTTGCTACACTTGCGTACATGAATCCGCTATACAAAGGCACTCCAAAAATTTTGAAATATCCTTCCTCTGGATAAGACCAGGAGCCCATATGTACCTTGAAAAGTTCAAGAGCAAGTCCAATAAGGTGGAACAATGTGATAACCTTTAGTTCATCCCGTGTTTCAAGCCCAGAACGCACCATCCACCACTGCATCAGAAGGCAGATGATGAGCAGCCAGTCATACCGTGGTAGGAAGGGAAGTGGCATGATTTGTGTAAAAGCCAAAGAGGCAAAAATAACGACAGGAAACAAACAGGATAGGGCCTGCTCCCAACCAAAACGAACGAGTTGTTTTAGTGCTCTCATGATTTGTGTCTTCAAAGTTTTTTTCTGAGAATTACTTTGGATGGTTAAATTCATGAGTAACTCCTCTTTTATGAATTTGATTCATTGAAATTATGGAAAAAGAAATCTTTCTTTTCCTTTCAACGTTAAATATTCCTACTTTATTTAATTTTGGGTGTCTTCATCATTTCGGTATTCTAAAATATCCCCCGGTTGGCAATCCAATGCCTTACATATAGCTTCTAAAGTTGATAATCGAATCGCTTTTGCTTTTCCATTTTTCAATATAGAAAGGTTAGCCATTGTTATTCCAACTCTCTCCGAAAGTTCTGTTACGCTCATTTTTCTTTTAGCCAGCATCACATCAATATTGATTATTATCGCCATTGTTATCACCTCAGACCGTTAAATCATTTTCTGATTTTATATTAATAGCTTCTTGTAAAAGCCTTTGGAGAACAGCAGCAAAGACTGCAATCACCATCGGGGCAAAAACAAGCACCATCCCGATTATTACGACACCCGGGGCGTCATCAAGCTCCGCAAAGATATAGAAAAGTGGCAAGCTGACTACATACAAACCGCTGATTGTGATTGCACAGTTTTTTATTTTCTTTAAAGCTCTTACAGACAATTCCGAGAACGCTTTGTTCTTGTCGATATAGCTTAAAAGTTTAAATGCCTGATACAACGCAACGTAAAATGGTATCGCCGATACATACATAATTGTTAAAATGCCAAGTATTACATAATCCCACCCTGAAATGCCTTCTGCTATATTCTTAGCTATCATAGACACCATAAATATGCATAAAGCAAGAACTGGAGTTCCAATAACAAAAACAGCCAACTTTAAAAATAATGTTGAACCTTGTTTCATAAAAAGCACCTCTCTTATTTATTTTTGATTTGATATTAACACGTAATTTATCGTTTAGCAATATATTTTTATTTATTTTCAATGTTTTTTTGTTGTTATATACTTCGGATTTTAGACAAAGATAAAAAGCATTCCTTATTACAAAGAAATGCTATAACTTTATAAACTATTCGATTTATAACTTGTTCAACTTCCTGTTGCGTTAGTTTAAGTACATTTTTTCACAATCTTATAAAGCGACTGTACTTTTAAGGCTGTTTGTATCCTTTAAGAACTTCCCCGTCTAAATATTTTTTAAAAATAAGGGAAGAATAAATTTGTCATGATTTAAAAAGCAATTTTCACGTATAAATCATCACTATTTTTAGAAATAGCCCTTGAAAGGCGGTCTTATATACCATGGGTAAAGAAAAAGTTAAACTATGGACAAACCAATATTTAATTATTATATTATTGTCTTTAGTAATGTTCGCTTCTTTTTATATGATTACAGCAGGTTTCCCAATTTTTGTATCAACCATTAGTGATAATCCTGCGATTGCAGGAATCATGACCACGACCTTAATGGTAGCATCACTAATTACGCGCTTCTTTGCAAGTGTCATTATCCAAAAAGTTAATATGAAATTGCTTCTCATTATTTCCCTCCTTTATTTTTTGGGCACAATCGGTCTTACTTTTGTAAACGACTCCATCGGATTTTTAATATTCATTAGAGCACTACAAGGTATTGGATTTAGTATGCTTACGATTTTAGTCTTTACGATATCAAGTAATATTGTTCCTAAATCTCGGTTAGGTGAGGGCATTGTTTTTTTCGCAATGTCTACAAGCGTTGGGACGACAATTGGGCCACTAATCGCTATTTCTTATCTTGCAAATTATTCATTCCGGTCGATGATGATGTTAACTCTGGGTCTTATGTCTTTTTCATTTGTGTGTAGTTTTTTCACAAAAAATACGACGTTAAAAAAGAAAAGGAAAGTCCAGAGGCGACAAATAATGAACCTTTCTATAAGTACATGTTCGATAAGCGTGTCCTTCTTCCATGTATTTTGGTAGCGTTCAATTATATGGCAATTGCAGGAACTGTCAATTTTATGGGGGCGTTTGGTAAAGAGATCAATGTTGGCGGAAGGATTTCACAGTTTTTTATCGCACAAGGGATTGCAATGGTAATAGTTCGGGCTTTCTCTGGTAAAATTTTCGATAGATTCGGTCACAGAATCCTAATTATTCCAGCCGCTATTTCAGGGGCTGTAGGTTTGATCTTATTAGGCTTCTCTACTAGTATGTGGATGGTTTTGGTTTCAGGGGCATTATTCGGAATCGCTTTTGCCATTATCCATCCAATTATCCAAGCTTGGGCATTAACTCTTGTTCCACCCGAGAAAAAAGCAACAGCCAATTCTATGCTTCTTATTTTTATAGATTTTGGTTTGGCCATTGGATCAGTAGGTCTTGGATTCTTAGCAAAAGGTGTTGGGTACGGCATGACTTTTAGTTATTCTGCAGCTTTTATGATTGTTATTTTGTTATTGTATCTAATTGGAAGCAAGAAAACGGTAACATTGGAAGCTAAAAAGGAAAAATCATCCTGAACGAAACATACTAGCATACGAACGGGATAAACCATAACAAACTTGGGCTGTACCATTGTCAATCATGTTCAGGTAAAAAAGTCATATGAAAGTTAATCCTAGCGTTATTGAAAACAACAAGAAGGCTTGCCCCATAAGTCAATTGACTTATGGGCGCTCCCCTTTTTAGTCCCCTAAACAAAAAAGTGTCCTGATACACCCTTGATTGTGAACTTTCTTCAATTATTCTGTTTTTTCTCCAATTGTTTAATATAGCATAAAAAAGAGGGTCTGACACCGGTGTCTATTTAGTGAAATGAAATTTTTACAATTGTTTACAAAAGTTAATGGAATGATAATCAAAAGTGAGAGATGAACTTCTCGTTTATATTTCTGTAATATGTTTGAAAACATGATATAATACGTGGAAAACTGCAAAAGGATGTTTGCCATGTGGACTGAAACGATACATGTTCAGGGACCATATAATTTCGATTTCGTTCTGGATCGATCAGCGTTGGATCCTCTTCATGTTATTGACTTAGAACAGAAATTAATAAAAGTTCCACTTTATATAGATAAAGAACTAAGTGTGATTCATGTACAAGCTTGTAATGATTCTACTTTTACAATAAAAGGGGAATTAGAGGAGTATAAACAAAAAGCAGTAGAACAGATCAAAAAGATTTTTCATTGGCATCTACCGTTAACAGACATTGCGGCTCATTTTCAGCAAACAGATTTACGTTCATTATTCGAAGAACATCACGGTACGCCAATCGTACTTGATTTTGATTATTATAGTTGCCTTGTCAGATGCATTATTCATCAGCAATTGAATTTAGCATTCGCGCATAAACTAACAGAACGCTATGTACATACCTTTGGGGAAAAAATAGATGACGTTTGGTTTTTTCCAACACCCGAGCGAGCGGCTCAGTTAACGGTTGCCGAGTTGAGAGACCTTCAGTTCAGTACTCGAAAAGCAGAGTATCTGATTGGATTATCAGAACAGATTGCCTCAGGTCAGCTTCAGTTAGAACAATTAGCTCTGCTATCTGATCAAGGGATTATGGATAGACTGATTAAGGTTCGCGGAATTGGCAGATGGACTGTGGAAAACTTTCTTCTGTTTGGTCTAGGACGTCCAAATCTATTCCCAAAAGCAGATATCGGCATCCAAAACGCCATCAAGAAATTATATAACCTAGAGCAAAAACCAACACAGGAAGAAATGGAGACATACAGTAAAAGCTGGTCGCCATATTTAAGCTATGCTTCTCTCTATCTCTGGAGAAGTGTTGAAAAACGGAGTGAAAAGAAATGACAAATGATCAATTAGAAGTAAACCAGACGTTTCCACTAACGATAAAACGACTTGGCATTAACGGGGAAGGAGTCGGCTATTTTAAAAAGAAGGTTGTCTTTGTGCCAGGTGCCCTGCCAGGTGAAGAAATTGTGGCAACCGCAACAAAGGTTCAACCAAAATTTTCAGAAGCGAAAATTAAAACGATTCGTAAAGCGTCGCCACATCGTATCGCACCACCATGCCCTATTTACGCAGAATGCGGCGGCTGTCAGCTGCAGCATTTAAGCTACAACCAACAGCTTGTTGAAAAACGTGATATCGTCATTCAAGCGATGGAACGTTATACAAAAAATGCTGTTTCTTCATTAAATATTAAAGAGACGATTGGCATGGAAGATCCATGGAACTATCGTAATAAAAGCCAATACCAAGTAGGCTTGAAGAATGGTCAATTAATTGCGGGCTTATATGGAGTAAACTCCCATTCGTTAATTGATATTCCAAACTGCCTTGTACAGCATGGGGCAACAAATAAAGTAACACGTACCGTTAAGAAAATTTTAAAAAATTTAAATATCCCGATTTATAATGAACGAAAGAATAAAGGAGTTATTCGGACGGTCATCACACGAGTCGGTTTTGAAACAGGAGAGGTCCAAGTTGTCCTCGTAACGGGAACAGAAGACATTCCGCAAAAGGACAAGTTGATTAAACAAATTCGTGATCAGTTGCCTGAAGTAAAATCAATCGTTCAAAACATCAACAACCAAAAAACATCACTTATTTTTGGTGACAAAACGATTCACTTAGCTGGTGAAAAGGTCATTAACGAAACCCTTGGTGATTTATCCTATGAACTATCGGCACGTACATTTTTTCAGTTAAACCCGATTCAAACCGTAAAACTGTACGATGAAGTAAAAAAAGCAGCGGGATTAACAGGAAAGGAAAATGTAGTTGATGCCTACTGTGGCGTTGGTACCATTGGACTTTGGCTATCAGAAGGAGCAAAAGAAGTACGCGGTATGGACGTCATTAAAGAATCCATTGAAGATGCGAAGAAAAATGCGAAATGCCACAATCGTACTAATGTCCGCTATGAGGTAGGGAAAGCCGAAAACATCCTTCCACGCTGGATCAAAGAAGGTTGGAAACCAGATGTGTTAATCGTAGATCCTCCAAGAACCGGATGTGATCAGGCGTTATTAAATACTATGCTAAAAGTGAAACCGAAGAAGATTGTGTATGTGTCATGTAATCCATCGACATTGGCGAAGGATATACATGAATTAAGCAAGCTGTATAAAGTAGAGTATATGCAGCCGGTTGATATGTTTCCGCAGACGAGTCATGTCGAGTGTATCTCGCAGCTCATTTTAAAAGAAGGCAACTAACCCTTGTGGGTGTTGCCTTTTCACGTTTCCTGCAACGTATGAACACTTCCATTTGACTGACCCTAGTAAACTGAAGCGTTACAACTCAGGGGCTAAGGCACCATTTTTTCGTTATTGATAAAGTAGGAATTGACAGTTTAGATACTTTACCCGTAAAGTTGCTTATGATGCAAATTGAAACGGAGGAGAACAGATGCAATTCATTAATAATCTACTTCTGGATATGGAACTAGATCCTAGATTAGTAGAATATCTTTCGATTATAATCAAGATTCTGCTAATAGGGCTTATCTGTATCGTCGCAAATTTTATTTCAAAGAAAATAGTGATCAGGATCATTACTCGTATCGTTACAAACTCTAAAGTCAAGTGGGGTCAAATCATTTTGGAAAGACAAGTTTTCCGAAAGTTATCCCATATGGTTCCTGCAATCATTATTTATTCGTTTTCTTCAACCTTTCCAACCTATCAAGCAATTATCGCGAAATTGGCCATTGCCTATATCATTATTGTAGGGTTAGTGTTTATACAAAGCTTACTAAATGCACTTAATGATATTTATCAAACCTTTGAAATATCCAAGGTTAAGCCTATTAAAGGATATATTCAGATTGTTAACATTATTATCATGACTCTCGGGTTCATCTTAGTGATCTCGAACCTAATAGGAAAGAGTCCTCTTATTCTATTAAGTGGTATTGGTGCTCTCTCCGCAGTTTTGATGTTAGTATTTAAAGATTCGTTATTAGGACTAGTGGCAGGAATTCAGTTGACGGCCAATGATATGGTTCGGGTTGGTGACTGGATTGAAATGCCAAAGTATGGAGCAGATGGTGACGTTATTGATATTTCTTTAAATACCGTAAAGGTTCAAAATGGGGACAAAACGATTACGATGATACCAAGTTATGCCCTTATTTCCGATTCATTTAGAAACTGGAGAGGGATGCAAGGCTCAGGCGGCCGACGAATCAAGCGCTCTTTGTATATAGATACCAGTAGTATCACGTTTTGCACCGAGGAAATGATTGAAAAATTTATAAAAGTTCATTACCTTTCAGACTACATAATTCAAAAGGAAAGGGAAATTACTGAGTACAACGCCAAAAATGCAATAGATAGGAACAATCCTGTGAATGGTAGGGCCCTTACCAATATCGGTGTTTTTAGGGCGTATATCAGCAATTACCTCAAGAATCACGATGGAATCAATCAGAATATGTCCTTAATAGTTAGACAGCTGGCACATAGTGAACACGGGTTGCCACTAGAAATTTATGCATTTACCAATGACGTACAGTGGGCAGTGTATGAATCTGTGCAATCTGATATCTTTGATCATCTATTTGCAGTTGCACCAGAGTTTGGACTTAGAGTATTCCAGAATCCATCTGGGGCCGATTTAAGAAACATGGTAGAAGAATCGAGCAACAAAGCCTTGATTGGCGAAAGAAGCTATTGAAATAATCAATCACCGAAACAAAACCGACTGTTTTAAATAACACAGTCGGTTTTTTCTAATTCAAGAGACTACTCACCGATTTTACAAAGCAAATACTGAAATGGTAGAAAAAGGAGCGATATCCTTCAAACGATATCACTCCTTTTTTGATTAATATTTTGAATTGGTTACAATTCTGACCTTCTTCAACAAATGAATGTATCATTTCTGTCTAGAGGTTATACGTGAAAGTAGGATGAGTAAAATGAGTTACTCTTCTGTCACACGATTTTTAAAAGCCTCTTGCGGAATAATATTTTCAATGGGTTTACCGTACTGGATATTGTTTTTTCCTTCGCTTACGCTATTGTCAGGGAAGTTTCCAGGATGTCCTTTTTCTTTATGATTAAAATGTTTACCTCGACTCATAATGTTTCTCTCCTTTCAATTCTACTTCCCTAGTTTTTCTCTAAAAGCGTTTTTCATGCATATTCAAGCCTCATATTAGGCGATCTTAAATTTACATTTGTCTTTCTTCATCGCTTTAATCTTCACTAATTGACTTAAAAGGAAGTAAAGTTGTTTGGGATGAAATTGAAGACGTTAAGTTTTTTAGAGGAACAATTGCTAGAATTTGTATATATTACGGCGGTAAATTCTTGACCGATCATTTTCAAAATGAATTGTTAATATTGATCATTCGCTTCACAGTAGTCATGATTACACTGATAAGTAGTAAAACATCTTTTTAAGGGGGGATGACAATGAAAGTTTTATATTCTTTGCTTTTGCTTGTAGGTTTTTCTTTTATTGTAGGTTGTCAAAATAACCAAGAAAATACGATGGTTCTTTTAGATGAAACAATTAAAGAGATAAACGTGTCCAAATCAGGTGGAATTGGTGACATGAATCAAGACATCATTTTTTCCTTCAATGATGAACAATCAATTAAATCGTTTGAAAAAGCGATAAGATTCGCAGTTAAACAGCAATCAGATATCGATGAAACAAAACCTGATTATGATGTAATGGTTGAATATGATGGCAGATTTCCTACTCATGCCATTCATTTATGGTTGGGAAAGGAAGATGAAAAAAGTACCCTCATGTATATGGTTGGAGAAGGGGAGACTTACCTAACATCGTCAAAGACTACAAATGAACTAAGGGAATTAATACTCTCAGAACAATAAGGTGAGAAATAGAAACCATCTTGAATGGGAAATATAAGAATTTTCCGAGTATTTATAGATAAGTGGTGGTGATTTGTATGATAATAAATAAAAAATGTTATATCTTTCCCTTATTCCTTTTATTGCATCTTTTGTTAAATATAACAAAATTATTTTTTATTAATACTCGTAGGTGACATTTGTCACAACCTGTACATGACACCTGCTACTAACAAGTTCAATTCCCTTCCTTTATAATTTGAAATAACGAGAGAAACAAGGAAGGGAATTTAAATAAAATGACCTTACAAAATACGAAAACTTTGAGAAAACAAGTTGCTCCATTTGAAAAATCAACGACAAAAGAAAGTGTATGGCAGATCATCAACACAGTCGTGCCATTTATTACATTATGGTACATTGCCTATATAAGCCTGTCCGTTTCTTATTGGTTAGCCTTAGTTCCCATTGTGATCGCTGCAGGATTTTTGGTAAGAATTTTCATTATATTTCATGATTGCACCCATCATTCATTTTTTAAAAACCGCCGTGCCAATCGAATCGTTGGGACAGCCATGGGTGTTTTAACTTTATTCCCTTTTGATCAATGGGGGCATGAGCATTCCATTCATCACGCGACAAGTGGTAACTTGGATAAACGCGGCACAGGGGATATTTGGACGCTTACAGTAGATGAATATTTAGCAGCACCACTTAGACTTCGTTTTGCCTACCGTTTTTACCGTAATCCATTGGTTATGTTCGGATTAGGACCAATTTATGAATTCCTTCTTAAGAATAGATTTAACCGTAAAGGTGCTAAAAGGAAGGAACGTATGAACACGTATTTAACGAATGTTCTAATCGTTGCTTTAATCGGATTGCTTTCTTGGGCAATCGGATGGCAGTCATTTCTTCTAGTACAAGGATCTATTTTCTTACTATCAGGTTCAGTAGGCATTTGGTTGTTTTATGTACAGCATACTTTTGAAGATTCTTATTTCGAAGAAGATAAAGATTGGGAATATGTAAAAGCAGCTGTGGAAGGAAGTTCCTTCTATAAGCTTCCAAAAGTCATCCAATTCTTAACTGGGAATATTGGGTTTCACCATGTTCACCATTTAAGCCCAAGGGTTCCTAACTATAAATTAGAAGAGGCACACAAACATACACCTCCCTTACAAAACGTACCAACGATTTCCCTTGCTACAAGTTTGAAGTCGCTCCGTTTTCGTCTATGGGATGAGAAAAACAAGAATTTCGTGAGTTTTAAAGATGTCAAAGCATTAGCTAAAAAAAGAGTTTCCGTTCAAGTAAAACCTGAACTGTAACTATACCGTCTATGACAGGCTCCCCTTTATCTTATGGGGAGTTTCTGTTTAATAGTAGCTTCTAGAAAAGGAGAGAACTTACATGATTCGAATTGTCATTGCTGAGGATCAGGAGATGCTGTTAGGGGTAATAGGTTCCCTTCTTAATCTGGAAGAGGATATGGAAGTGGTTGGTCAGGCAAGGAATGGGGAAGAGGCCCTTACTCTTGTGCACCGATTACAGCCTGATGTTTGTATCATGGATATAGAGATGCCTGAAATGAGCGGACTTGAGGCAGCAGAGGCTTTAATGCCAGCAGGATGCAAGGTTATTATTTTAACGACCTTTGCAAGGACTGGTTATTTTGAACGTGCACTAAAAGCGGGGGTAAGAGGTTATTTATTGAAGGACAGCCCAAGTAAGGAGTTAGTCTGCTCGATTCGCAGTATTATGAATGGAAAGCAAATTTACTCTCCCGAACTAATCGAAAATGATTCCATTGATAACAAACGAGGGATAGAAGTGGGAGAATTGTTTGTCGATGGTCAAATCACAAATGAAATCTCTAATCAATCTAGTAACAAGATTGGAACTGTCAGAAATTATTTTTCAACAATTCTCGATAAAATTAGGGTACTAACCGGATAGAAATTGTTTGAAATTCACCAAAAATAAACCATATCTCAGGAACCTACTTGAGAGATAGACACCTATGTTGCAATGAAATAGAAATTTTTTTGAGCTCTTTTTCTATAGTGAGAAGGGGTTTTTATTTTGGCCAAAAATAATGCAAGGCTTCAAGCTTTGAAGTATTATTAAATTCCGAATTATGTATATTTCTTGGTACTTTATCTGACCTTAACCCTTTTAAAATTTCTGATTAATTAAGAACTTTTGATAGAAAATAATAGGAAACAGAATGGGAGGTAGCTTTATGATGGAAAATAACAAAAATAATCATGATACATTTACAGTGGCAGGAACAAACATTAATGCTGTAAAAAGACAAAATGAGAGTTCAGGCATGTCCTATAATGAAGTAAAAGAATTGCTAGCTCAAACCACGGGCGGACATGGTACAGGAATCTATAGTGACACCGATGTTGAGGAAGTCAAAAGGAAAAATCAAAAATCTATGGAAAAAAAGTAAAGCATTCGACAAGGCAGAACTTGCTGGAGTTTAGAAAATAAACGAAAAGTTTAGTTTAGTACGATTTTAAGAATAATAAAATAGATATGCTAGTTTTTACTGATGTGAATTGATTAGATTCTGCGTAAGAAAGCATGATATCATACAACTAGACTTAATAAGAGTAGGAGTTAATACAATGATTAGAATTGTGGCTAAAGGCAAACTAAAACCAGAGGTAAAGGTAGAGGAATATGTAACATTGGCTAAAGAACTTGCTGTTGAAACCAATAAAGAAAAAGGTTGCATATCGTATGTTCTTCATGAAGATATCAATGATACATCGATCGTTACTATGATTGAAGAATGGGTGGACGAAGAGGCGATAGAACAACACAATAATAGTGAGCATGTGTTGAAAATCGTTCCAGAGCTAAGGAAACTAAGAGAAGGTGTAGAAATAAACCTTTATAGAGAAATTAAATAAATTAGTGTTAATATAATGTGAGTGCCTGGCCCCCAGTGCGGCAATGCTATACTGGGGGCCAGGCACTTTTATCAAGAAATCGTTTCTTCTTTTACATGTAGTAATTGTAGTGCTTGTTGTAAGGTTGTTGTTTCTTCATCGTTTAAAGGAACCATTGGTAAGCGAACACCGCCAACAGGAATTCCATTTAGATTTAATGCTGCTTTTACAGGTGATGGATTTGGTGCAGCAAATAGTGCTTTCATAATTGGGAGAAGGCTACGATGATGCTTGAGCAGCTTCTTGTAGTTTCCCATTTTTAAAGTTCTCAATCATTGCTTGCATTTCATTCCCGATGACATGAGAAGCAACTGAAATCACTCCTGTTCCGCCAATTGATAACACCGGTAATGGTTAAACCATCATCACCGCTGTACAATGAAAAATCTTCAGGTGTTTGGCTTATGATTTCAGCCATGGCATCTAAATTGCCGCTTGCTTCTTTAATGGCAACGATATTAGGAATTTGTGAAAGGCGAACAACTGTTTCAACAGACATGATTGACAACACTTCGTCCTGGGATATTATAAAGCATTATTGGTAATGATGTTGACTCGGCAATCGCTTTAAAGTGTTGATATAATCCTTCTTGAGATGGTTTGTTATAGTATGGAGCGACAAGCATAATTCCATCGACGCCTGCTTCTTCTGCAAGTTTTGTTAAGTTGATGGAAGCTCTTGTGTTATTAGAGCCAGTACCAGCAATGACAGGAACTCTTCCATCCACAACTTCTACAACAAATTTAAATAATTCGACTTTTTCTTCTGTCGTTAATGTAGGAGACTCTCCAGTTGTACCAGCTACTACTAATACCGTCCGTCCCATTCGCAATTAAATGATTTATTAAATTCCTTGTAGCGTTAAAATCAATCTCACCATTTTGATCAAATGGAGTTACCATAGCAGTTAAAATTTGTCCGAAATTCATTACTTCTCCACATCCTTTATTCTTTATCATTTTTATAAAATAGAGGGAGAAGGGCAGTTAGTAAGTTAACGCAAAAAAGCAACAACGAGGGTTCGCTGCTGCAGTAGAAACAATAAATTATTTCTGTGCGTAAGATAGCCCTCCATATAGTTTCCTATATGACAATTCTGTATTTATTCAATAGCAGAACCAGCTTCAAGAAAAATGAGATTCTTTCCACTTCGGCAAATTCCCCTTTCCACAATTTTCATAGGACCTCATTATCCTCCAATTGTGTACTCATGGTCTTTGCGCCTCTATCCTTACTTCAAAAAATATTGAAATAAGAAAATATTCGATTAGTTTAAATGATACCAGTTTTTTTGTTCTATTGCAATGAAAACTTAGGATATGTCTCTATTATCAAATTATTCCAGAAAATAAAAATTTTTTCCTTTTTCGTATTTTTTCTTGTTCATACGATGCAGCTGCAAAAACATCTACATGCAGTAATAATCATGGTAGTTCTTGTAATAAATAAAGGATATAGGGAGTTGGTTTCTTAACCAACTCCTCTATTATCAACTTGGGGGTGACATGATGTTGCTATTTATGAGTTCAATTATGATTATTGCTTACACCGTTTACTTTTGTATTCATATTGCCGCAAAAAAACAGTACGTAAGTGCGATATCTGGTAAGTGTATTTCAATGTCATTAGGAATGGTAAGTAGTACAATCATTGGTCTCATTCTTGCCCTTCTGTTGCCAGGTGAACTGGCTTACTCTACCGTATTATCTATTGTAGTCAGTTGTATTGTCGCATTTTTTATAGGTAGCCATTTTGGATCGTCAGGAATTATTGAGGCAATGGCCGCAAGTTTTATGGGCGCTATGATGGGGGCTATGCTTGGAGACATGATGCCAGAAAATCGTGAAGTTTTTATAATTATTGCAATGGATATCATGTATTTAATTTCTGTCATGTCCTTAATGCTTATGGTGAATAAGGAAACAGTAAAAGAAAATCATATGAAAGGAACTAAAGTGACTCCTTTTTTACTGTCATTGGTATTATCCTTATCAGTTATTGGTCTAGCGGCAACTCTAGAAGTAAATGCCCAAGATGTGAAGGAAACCCCAGAAGTTAGTCATGATCACAATCATTAATATCTGGAAACTCTAAACAATGAATAAATTCATCCAAAATTTATCTGGATATGTTTCATCCAAATCATTGGTAGTGTGCTTATATTAGGTTCAACTTTTTTTGCTGGAAAAGAGGCGAAGATACGTAAAAGACTTTAGAAATGGAAAGAGCCTCATCCTTTTAAATAGATGGGGCTCTTTCCTATAGGAGAATGCTCTTTTTGAGAGGGATCAGACTTCTGATACCTTTTGTTTTAACTGTTCCTTTTCTTCTTGAGAAAATAGCTGTGGCTGGTTTCTCAGCTGGTGGACATCTTACTACGGTCTTATGGAATGGATACAAGATTAATCCAATAAATATAGCTGTTAAGTGAGAAATCCTAGTCTCTTTGCCTCATATATTAACTCATCACGAAACTTCGGATGGGCAATATTGATTAATGCTCTTGTTCGTTGTGCGATGCTTTTTCCGCGCAACTCGGCTACGCCATATTCAGTTACGATGCGGTCTACATCATTTTTGGAAGTTGAAACAACAGACCCGGGAGTCAGATGAGGGCGGATTTTTGAGAGAGCCCCATTCTTTGCTGTGGAGTGAAGGCAAATAAAACCTTTTCCCTTTTTAGCGAGGCTTGCTCCTTGAGCAAAGTCAGCTTGTCCCCCCGTTGAACTATAATAGTTCCCACCGATTGTTTCCGATGCACATTGTCCAAAGAAATCAACTTCTGTTGTGGCATTAATGGAAATCATGTGGTCTTCTTTTGCAATTTCCCGCGGATCATTAACGACCTCGACAGGAAGAAATTCAACGACTGGATTTTCGTGGAGAAAATCGTATAGTTGTTGTGTGCCTAATGCAAAGGTTGTCACTATTTTCCCGGGATATGTCTTTTTTTCGATTCCATTCACTACTCCCGTTTCCACCAAGTCGATCACCCCATCAGAAAGAAGCTCTGTATGTATCCCAAGATTTTTATGTGAGGTTAATAAACTAATGACAGCATTGGGAATGGCACCAATGCCGGTTTGAATCGTTGAGCCGTCTTCAATTTGCTCTGTGATGAGCAATCCGATACGCCGATCTGTATCGGTGACATGAGGAATCGGTATTTCATGCAATGGATAATCAACTGTAATATAACCTTCTATTTGACTTATATGAATCTGATTTGATCCAAATGTACGGGGCATCTGCTTATTAACTTCTAGGAAAAAAGGAACTTTTCCTATAAAAGAAGAAACATAGTCTGCTTGAGTGCCTAAAGAGAAGTACCCATGTGCATCTATCTCAGATGCAGCAGCTAATACAAGAGAAGTTTTCGTTGATTCGTGCAAAATACGAGGAACCTGATGGAAATGATTAGGAACAAGTTCGCATTGTCCCTGTAAAAAGGCTTTTCGTGAAGGACCGCTTAGAAAATAGGAGACATAGGAAAGTGACGGTCTCTTTCTTCCAGAAATATATGCCCTTTCCTTTATCGCATGCATTTGATGAATCCTTATATTCAGAAATTTCGCAGCATTTTCTTCTATTATATCTATTAAAAGTTGCGGTTCTCCATTTGCAATTGGAAGAATTAGATCATCCCCATCGTGAATGAAAGCTAAAATATCTTCAGGTTGTTTTTTTTTAACGTTTATCCACTGTTGAAACCGGTTTTCCATCCTAATCCCTCTTTTCCATCTTTAAATATTTCTTCATGATCAACGCTTCACCATCTATCACCATTTCGTTACGCTGATTCCATACCTGTGTTTTTAATTTAATTAATTTCTTGTCAGCCTGTTTTTCTATTACTTCAACAGTTGCTTTTATCGTATCACCGACTTTGACAGGCGCTGTAAATCTAAAACTTTGGGACAAGTAAATCGAGTTTGGTCCAGGAAGTTTCATTCCAAGAACAGTCGAAATAAAGCTTCCTGTCAAAAGACCATGGGCAATTCTGTCCTTGAAAATGGTCGTATCAGCAAACTCTTTATTTATGTGCATGGGGTTAAAATCACCTGTAATTCCTGCAAACTGATAAATATCAAATTCAGAAATGGTTTTAGAAAAAGACGCAGTATCCCCGATTTGGATATCTTCATATGTCAACTCTTTTTGCATATACGTACATCCCCTTTTCCACGTCATTAATGGGTTACCCTTAATACCGTAGCCAACATATAGAGTCAACTTTTTTATAGAGAGTATCGTCTTTTTGTATTTGGTTGGAAAAATACCGGTTTTTTGTTAACTTTTATTTCCTTATTGGATTATATAAGAAAATTCAATAAAAAATGTTTGGCTTTTTAATAAAAACTATTTAGTTTACGGGCTCATGAAGGGGAAGAAGATATGCAACAAAATAAAAAGAAGAAAAGGAGAGTAAAGTGATAATCTATCAAACTATTACAGTTCACGTTTTATCATTTTTGGCGAGAAGGCCCCTTCCTCAAGGAATGTGAAGGGCAATAGCCCAATGAGTAGGGAGGGGATGAATCGCCTTTCCGAAGGAAAAAGTTTTCGTTGGAATAAGAACATATATTCTGTTACAATAAAGATATTCATAATAAGAGAGGAGCATGAGGAATGAAAAAAGCATATTTTTCGAATCGTATTTACAAACATACATTGTCTAAAGAATACGTAGAAGCCATTTCCCATGCTCTTTTGGTGTTCAATCGCGCAAAACACTTCGCTTTTCAAACGCAAGTTTTAGAGAAACGTTCTGGAAAATCAAAAAGAAAAGAGAGCATGCAAATAACGGTTAAAACCCGTTTTCATCTGAATGATTACTACGCAAATAGTGCAGTTCAAGAAGCAAATTCTATTATGAAATCCCAAACGGAACTACAAAAAATGTATGTCGAAAACAAAGAAGAACAAATTAAAACGGTTAAGAATAAGATCACAACAACAAAGAAGCGATTAACAACACTTCGTAAAATAAAAGAATCCATCAACAAAGGAAAACCAAGGTTCAATAAAACTTCCCGTGAACAGCAAAAAGGGAACTTTTTTGTTGTTCAATTCAAAAGGAAAACAGATATTTACTATCATGTATATCAATTTGAACATGAATATTTAGATGTCGAAATCAAACGTGTAGATTCTACATTACGGAAACTGCGTTTCCGCTTAGATAGATTACAAAAACAATTAAAGAGTATCAAAAACAGAACAAAATCCGTTGTGTTTGGCACGAAAAAATTATTCAAAGCACAACATACCATGGATACATACATGGAACATCATGATGTTTGGTTAAAAGATTGGGAACAATCACGTTACAACCAAATGCTAATCTCAGGAAGAAAAGATGCGAAAACGGGTAATTTCGTATTTTCTTATAATTCTGATGATACAAGCCTCCATTTTTTGTCTCCAAACGGAACACCAATCACATTAGCTCAGGTTCAGTTTCCTTACGGTCAGGATCAAGTGAATCTTGTGGTTCAAAAACAATTGAGCTGTAAAGAAAAAAAGAAATATGGAAAGCCTATTTCCTGGGCATTAGAGGATCACGGGGAGTATTACATCGTGAAGTGTTTAATCGATGTTGAAGAAAACGCACATAAAAATCACAGTAAAGCTGATGGTGTATTGGGTGTGGATTGCAATTTTAACCACTTAGCATGGTCAAATATCAACTCAAAAGGTCAATTGATTAAATCAGGTGTATTTTCGTTTGATATTGAAGATAAAACAAGTGGTCAAATTGATAAGATACTAGAAGCGAAAGCTGTTGTTTTAGTGGATTTGGCTGTAAAATTAAATAAACCAATTGTCGTTGAAAAGTTGGATACAACGAAATCAAAAGTTTCAAATACATATGGGAATAAAAAAGCGAATAAACGCATGAGTCTATTCGCTTATAAAAAGATGATTGATTCCATTAAATGTCGAGCTGAGAAAATGGGCGTCGTGGTTTATGAAGTAAACCCTGCTTATACATCTCAAATCGGAAAAATAAAGTACATGAAGCGTTTTGGGATTAACATTCACCAAGCAGCTTCTTACGTCATCGCTCGAAGAGCCATGGGATTTAAAGAAAAACTTCCACCAGTTTTGTATTCACTACTACCAGAGAAGATAGTAGGTCTGCATCACTGGGCGCAATGGAAGTATAGTTCGGCAACCCTGAAAAGTATTCGCACTTGTGCATTTTACCGCTCAGAACTTTTTGACCTAGCTAAGTTTCACCTTCGGGGTGGACTCTTTGAAACAGGGGCTCTCACAGACTTGGAACAAAAAGGATTAGCGAAGTGGAAAGTAGAAAATCCAAAGTCTAGTTGAACGGGCTTGGTGCTGCAATGTTTGCAAGTCCCTCTGGGAAATCCCCTTCCTCAAAAATCCGCTAGGATTTTAGGTGGGGGTAGTTCAATTTTAATCATACAGTTCCCATGCGGTTTTTAATGAGTCCACAATAAAATCAGCAACAGATTCTACATCAAGGTTATCAGTTTTAACCTTTGAATTGTGTACCGAATAGATTTTTTGTCTGTCGTAAAAGAGTTCTTTAATTTCATCTAAAGATTTGCCTTGTAAAACTGGGCGACTATCAATAATCAAACTTATTCTTTCTTTCCAAGATTCCCAAGATAAATCAAGAAAAAATACAATACAATTGGATAAGCAAATCTGTTGAACTTCTTCTTGTAAAAATGCGCCGCCACCAACTGAAATAATTTTTAATCTTTGCTTAGAAAAGTCATTGATTAGGCTTTTTTCTTTTTCTCTAAATTCTTTTTCACCAAAGGTTTTAAAGATTTCTGAAGTGGGCATATTATATTCTTTTTCAATTTCTTTGTCTATATCGATGAAATCTCTGTATAGTTTTTGGGCAACCAGTTTACCGATTGTAGTTTTCCCTACTCCCATAAACCCTATAAAAACGATACTTTTTTCTTTAAGAGACATGTTATTGCTTGTCATTTAATTGGCCTCTTTCGTTGTTAGTGATTTTTTGGAAAAACATTTACGAAATAATTCTAATGTTCCGAAAATCCCATTTAAAATTATAGTATAAACTTCAGATTTTGTAAAAAGAGATTATAGTGTAACTCATTACTATATAATGATGGCTTAAAAAGAAAAGGAAGTCGTTAGCCAAGTTGTGTCGAGTTTCAAAGTCATGTTATGGAAATATGTAGTTGAAAATTATAGTAGACAAAAATTAATAATAAATGTTAGAATATTTTTAACATAATAAACCTATGAGCAAGAGTAGTAGGAATCATGACTTGTATTTAGAGAGCCGCTAGCTGGTGAAAATGCGGTTACAAAGAACATTCTGAATGGACTTGTGAGGGAAGCCTGAAATCTTGAGAAAGTAGGCGCTTACGGGGTCCTGCCCGTTATCAGTGGGATATATATGTTAGTATATATAATGAGTGGGCGTTTTAACGCCAATTTGGGTGGTACCGCAGAAGTTTCAAAGCTTTTGTCCCTTTTTTTTAGGGATAAAGGCTTTTTTTATTTACTTTTTTATAAAAGGAGATTGAGGAACATGTCAAATGGTAGATTTGGAATCCATGGTGGTCAATATATTCCTGAAACGTTGATGAATGCCGTTAATGAGCTTGAAGAGGCTTATAATCACTTTAAAAATGATCCAGAATTTGTTGCAGAACTAGATGGATTGTTAAAGAAATATGCAGGGCGACCATCATTGTTTTATTACGCAGAAAAGATGACGCAAGATTTGGGTGGAGCTAAGATTTATCTAAAACGTGAAGATCTAAATCATACAGGTTCTCATAAAATTAATAATGTGCTTGGACAGGTATTGCTGGCAAAACGTATGGGGAAAACGCGTGTCATTGCTGAAACGGGTGCCGGACAGCATGGTGTAGCTACAGCAACAGCCGCTGCTCTTATGGGACTGGAATGTGAAATTTTCATGGGGAAGGAAGATACGGACCGTCAGGCATTGAATGTGTTTCGAATGGAGCTTTTGGGTGCAAAAGTACACGCGGTAACGAGCGGTACGCAAACATTAAAAGACGCTGTAAATGAAACGATGCGTGAATGGACACAGCGCGTAGAAGATACACATTATGTGCTTGGTTCAGTAATGGGGCCACACCCATTCCCAACGCTTGTTCGTGATTTTCAAAGTGTGATTGGACGTGAAATGAAGGAGCAGATGTTAGAAACAGAAGGAAGACTTCCGGATGCGGTACTTGCTTGCGTTGGTGGAGGAAGTAATGCCATTGGTTCGTTTTATGAATTTATTGGAGATGAAGATGTTCGTTTAATTGGCTGTGAGGCAGCTGGTCATGGTGTTGATACAGAAAAGACGGCTGCAACAATGGCAACAGGAACGTTAGGTATTTTTCATGGTATGAAGTCTTATTTCTGCCAGGATGAGTATGGACAAATTGCTCCAGTTTATTCCATTTCCGCAGGACTTGACTATCCGGGTGTTGGTCCTGAGCATGCGAATCTGCGCGATATAGGTCGAGCAGAATATGTACCAGTTACCGATGATGAAGCGGTCGAGGCGTTTGAATATCTCTCACGTATTGAGGGGATTATTCCAGCAATTGAAAGCTCTCATGCCGTTGCCTATGCGAAAAAATTGGCTCCTACTATGAATGAAGATCAAATTATCGTTATTTGTCTTTCTGGTCGAGGAGATAAAGATGTTGCGGCAATCGCACGTTACAAGGGGGTACAAATTTATGAATAAAGTACAACAAGCATTTGCTAACGGCAAGGCATTCATTCCATTTATAACAGCTGGGGACCCGTCAATTGAAATTACGGAGCAATTGGTGCTCCAGATGGCAGAGGCCGGTGCGGATTTAATCGAGATAGGTATTCCTTTTTCAGATCCCATTGCAGAAGGACCTGTAATTCAAGAGGCAGATAATCGTGCGCTTGCTACTGGCGTAACAACGGATGATATATTTGAGATGATGCGCCGCATTCGTACGTCATGTAATGTACCGATTGCATTTATGACGTATATTAATCCGATCTTTACGTATGGTACGGAGCGTTTTATGGAAAATTGTCAAGAAGCTGGCGTTGATGCGGTCATTGTTCCTGATGTGCCATTTGAAGAAAAGGATGAACTGCTACCTTTTTGCTCCAAGTACGATGTTACGTTAGTCTCGATGATTGCTCCGACATCAAAAGATCGTATTCGTATGATTGCCAATGAAGCTGAAGGGTTTATTTACTGCGTATCATCTATGGGGGTAACAGGAGTACGTAAGGAGATTGGCAGTGATGTGGAAGAAATGATTAAGCTAGTGAAAGAAGTTAAGGATATTCCTTGTGCCATTGGCTTTGGAATTTCTACACCTCAACAAGCAGAGAAAATGGCTCAGTTTTCTGATGGCGTCATTGTTGGGAGTGCCATCGTAAAAATTGTTGCACAATACGGTGTAGACTGTGTGCCGCATGTTGTAGACTATGTTCGCAGTATGAAAAAAAGCATCTCACATGTGTCACAGTGACTTAAATGAATAATGAAAAAGGGAACGGGTATAAGCCCCGTTCCCTAATTTTGTTAGTAAGAAGTAGTATAGTTATTCATTTTTTTAGTTGCCTTACATTTATACATATTGTCATCTGCAATGTTAATTAAATCGTATAAATCTCTACTTTGATTTGGATAAACTGCGGAACCGATGGAAACTCTAATGGGTATTTCAAATCTATTGGAGAGAGTGCTAAGATTCCTGTCTAGTCTTTGAAGGACCGTTTGTAAACCTGCATCATCTTTGTAATGCCCGATGATTAAGAACTCATCACCGCCCCAACGAGCGACAACATCACTTTTTCTTGTAGTATCAACGAGGATTTCACTAATTTCTTTTAGAACTTGATCCCCTCTACTATGACCATAATAATCGTTAATCTTTTTGAAGTTATCACAATCAATAATTAAAATAAAGAGTTGACGATTTGTACGATCAACAAATGAGGCTAATTGTTCAAAAGAATTGGTCACAAATCGGCGATTGTATATTCCTGTAAGCACATCTCTTTGGGAAAGAAATCTAGTTTTATCGAACTGTAAACCTGCCCAGAATCCCAATAAAAGTATGAGTGGGGATGAGTAAAGGTCAATTGGCTCAATCTTTCCATCACGATAATAATAATAAATAATATATAAACTATGTATAAATAAGGGGCCTATACTTGCAATGAATCTACCTGAATATTTCATTCTTTTCATCCATATTTAGTCCTTTTGATTTTATAAGGTTTACCTTTATTATAACATATAATAGTTCTATAGAAGTAGAAGGTAAACAGGAAATGTAAAAGGTTATCAATTATTATGGATAATGAAATAAAGTTGTCACAATTATCCTCATGCTTAAAGTTCGGAAAGTAGGTTCATTTATATGGAAAAAACAATTGTACTTCAAAATGGCATTGTTCATAGTGAAGAAAAAATATATCCAGGCGGTTTTATCTCATTTCAGGGTGGAAAAATTCAAACTGTCGGGCAGGAAATGGTAGGAGGAGTATCGCATCAAGAAGTGATTCAACTGCCTGATTCGTATCATGTGATTCCGGGGATGATCGATGTGCATATCCATGGAGCAGCTGGAGCGGATACGATGGATGCAACGTACAGTTCATTAAAAAGAATTGCGAATGTCTTGCCTCAGGAAGGAGTCACTAGCTTTTTAGCAACAACCATGACTCAAAAGCAAGATCAAATTGAAAATGCGCTACGTAATGCAGCTCGATATATTCAAAGTGAGCAACCTCATGGTCATGCTGAGTTAGTTGGTGTTCATCTGGAAGGTCCCTTTATATCTGAAAAAAAAGCAGGTGCACAACCTATTGAATCGATTATGAAGCCAGATTTGCAAATGTTTTTGCGATGGCAGGAGATAGCTTTAGGTTCCATTAAGTTGGTCACGATTGCCCCAGAATTAGAAGGGAGTCTTGAAATGATTCACTATCTTAGTCAGCATGGTGTAATTGCTTCAATTGGCCATTCTGATGCAACATATGAGGAGGTAGTTAAGGGGATTGAAGCTGGAGCAAGTCATGCTACGCACCTTTTTAACGGAATGCGAGGGCTCCATCATCGTGAACCGGGAGTGGCAGGAGCAGCGCTACTCCATGACGAGGTAAGTGTCGAACTAATCGTGGATGGCATTCATGTGCGACCGGAGCTCGTAAAGTTAACCTACCGGCAGAAGGGAAGGGAAAAGATTGTATTAATTACTGACGCCATGAGAGCTAAATGTCTTGAAGATGGAATGTATGAACTCGGGGGACAAAATGTTACCGTTCAAAATGGAAGAGCGACACTACAGGATGGAACGTTGGCAGGAAGTGTTCTTAAGATGATGGATGCAGTGAGAAATACGATGAAGTTCACTAGTTGTTCTATTGAAGATGTGCTGTATATGACCTCTGTTAATCCAGCAAAAAAACTACATATGTTTGATCGAAAGGGGAGTCTCGTACGGGGGAAAGATGCCGATATTGTTGTTTTGGATGAAAAGTTAGAAGTTTTTATGACCTTTTGTCGAGGTCAATTAGCTTATTGCAGGAATTGACATGGGTTCATTTTGTTTGCCTAGTCTTTCTTTTCATCATCTGCCAATAGAAAAAGGAGAAGAAGAGAATACCATTAAAACCTTTTATCGGTCTGCTAATATTTCAGCAGGTCTTCCTGCTATTTTCACTACTGTTTGTTGTTTTTTGTAAAAAAAGAGAAAACTGCTTTTAAACAGTTTTCTCATTACTGATTTTTTCTACATTTACACGTCCTGAAAAAAATGTAGCCCCTCCGCCCATATCGGCAACTCGATCTGGAGTTAAGGCATTAACCAGCTGTTTTTTACCAGGCATATCTGACCAAAGACCTTGACTTACTACAACGCCAGGTAGGACTTGATCGCCTACAGAAACAGTTAGTTCACATTCCCCACGGTCATTCCATATACGTACAACTGTGCCATCTTCTATTCCTCGACTATCTGCATCCTGTTGATTCATAAATAATCTAGGTACTTTTTCAAGTTTAATGTGTTTCGCGTTATTAGAAAACGTAGAGTTTAAAAAGTTATGGTTCGGTGCAGGTACAAATTGCAATGGATAATCTTTCTCTTGCACCAATGGAGTATACGTAGGTAGGGCTGGGTAGCCGTCTTCTTCCATCTTTTTAGAATATAATTCAATCTTTCCGCTAGGCGTTTGTAAATTATTTAACAAATTGCCGAAATTACTTGCTTTCATATAACGTACGTCTTTGAGTTTATCATAGGTTAGATCGGGTAAATAAGGATTGGATAAATCGCTTAGAGCTTGGTTAATTAATTCTTTATCGTCATCTTTAAGTACTTGCTCATCAAACCCCATGGCTTGTGCCAGTAACCTGAATACCTCTGTGTTCGATTTACTTTCTCCATAAGCTGCAATAACAGGCTCGTGCAAATGGATATAATTATGCCAGTAAGACGTATAAAAATCTGTGTTCTCAAAAGCAGAAGTAGCTGGTAATACAATGTCTGCAAACATAGCTGTTTCCGTAATAAACAAGTCATGGACGACAGTAAATAAATCTTCCCGAGCTAAACCTTCTCGGACTTTATTAGCCTCTGGTGCAACGACAGCTGGGTTACTGCTATAGACAAATAGAGAGAGAATGGGAGCTTTTGTTTCAAGTAATGCATTCCCAATTTGATTCATATTAATGATACGCGTTTTAGTTTTAAGAAGATCTGGGCGTTGAAGTGCTGCGTTATTATAGGCGAGATAATCCGAATTCCCTTTAAGAGCACCACCACCTTTTACTAACCACTGTCCTGTTAAAGCAGGTAAACAGGAAATCGTCCGAACAATCATCCCACCATTATCATGATGTTGTAAACCATTCCCAATTCGGATCATAGAGGGAGAAATCGTCCCATACATCCGAGCTAATTTGTAAATAACATCTACAGGAACGCCTGTTATGTCAGAAACCATTTGTGGTTGATATTGCTCAAGATGATCTTCTAACTCTTCATGACCAATCGTATATTCTTCTAAGAACGATTGATTAACTAACTTCTCTTTGTAGAGAATATGCATGATTCCTAATGCGAGCGCCCCATCAGTACCCGGAAGAATTGGAATAAACCAATCAGCCATGCGTCCAGTTTGATTTTTATGAACGTCAATGACGACAATTTTAGCTCCCTTTTTTCTTGCTTTTTGTGCGATCATCATTTGGTGCATATTTGTACTAACGGCGTTAATTCCCCATATAATAAATAACTTTGTGTCCGTCATCTCTTCTGGATCTGTACCATAACTTCCACCCATTGTGTACTTATATCCTAATGCACCAGCAACTGAACAGATAGTCCGATCAAGTTGACTTGATCCGAGGCGGTTAAAGAAACGTCGATCCATTCCTTCTGCGGAGAGATTCCCCATATTCCCATAAAAACTGTAAGGAAGAATCGATTCTGGACCTTCTTCTGAGATTAGTTTTTTCCAATGAGTTGTGATCGTTTTGATTGCTTCTTCCCAACTAATTGGGACAAATTCTCCATTGCCTTTTTTTCCAATGCGTTTCAAAGGCATTTTAATCCTCTTACTATCATAAATCCGTTCACCCATATTCCGAACTTTGTTGCAAATATTCCCTTTCGTCACAGGATGATCAGGATCACCTTCAATTTTAACGATTTTTCCATCTGCTTTGTGTACAAGTAATCCACATTGGTCTGGGCAGTCAAGGGAACAGACGGAAGGGACTATACCATTTTCTATATTTTTGTATGAGTGCATATTGAGTATCCTTTCGCCATTAAAATTGATTTATAGATTATATCATACGGAATCAATTTTCAGAAAGTTTAGTATACTCTCTTAATCTAATAAAAAAATGAGCAGAAGCCATCTTAGCTCCTGCTTTCTTGCGTTTATTTATTCTTCATCAATCGGAACAGTAAGAGCATGTAGGTGCTTTTCGAGGTCTGCCCTGAATCGCTCCTTTTGCTCGTCGCTCCAGTCGAGCTTTTCGCTCATTACGTTAATAACTGGTATTTTCCATTTTTTTACCCATTCAGGATCAAAAAGCAGCGCTCCTGTGCGACGTAAGAAAAAGTCAACAGGTGTATAGGCAAATTCATCTGTTATGGCATATAGAACTTGGGCATATATGTCAACAGGTAGTCCGTAAGCTTCGGCTTCTTCCTTATTGTTTGTAATAAGTTCATAGATTTTATCAATGTTTGATCCATATTTATGAACAAGTGAATAGGCTTGTTCTTTATGTAAGCCCATAGCTATTCCTATGTTTATTTTATTATTGATGAAGGCTTGAAAACTTTGCGATCCCCCAACATGTCCTCCGGAAATGGGCATGCGTTTCGTTTGGCATGAAGAAAAAGTCTTCCCATATTCTTGTTGAAGTTTTACTGCAATTAAATTCACAATTTTTTCTGCCATTTTTCTATAGCCTGTTAGCTTTCCTCCGGCGATAGTCACTAATCCTGATTGTGATTCCCAAATCTCATCCTTTCTTGAAATTTCAGATTCACCTTTGTCTGCTTCATGAATTAATGGTCGAATTCCTGCCCAGCTTGATACAATGTCACTTTGTGTAAGCTGTAACTCGGGAAAGATAGAGGTAATGGCTTTAAGTAAATAATCCCGGTCATTTGCTGTCATTCTAGGGTGAATTAAGTCACTATTATAAGTAGTATCTGTCGTACCAACATATGTTTTTTCATCCCTTGGAATGATTAAGACCATCCGACCATCTGGAGTATCAAAATAAACAGCCTGTTTTAAAGGAAATACACTTTGATCAAAAACTAAATGAATGCCTTTCGTTAAATGTAATTTCTTATCATGTAAGGAATGATCTTTTTCTCTTACTGTATCTACCCATGGACCGGCAGCATTTATGATTTTTTTCGCCCGTATTGTATACTTTTGACCATTTATTTGGTCAACTGTGTGAACGCCTACGACTTTTCCATCCTGATAGAGGAAATCGTGTACCTTTGTATAATTAAGAACCGTTGCACCTTGACTTACTGCTTCTTTCATGACTTCTATTGTCAATCTAGCATCATCTGATCGATATTCGACGAAACAGCCTCCACCTAGTAACCCGTCCTTTTTGAATTTCGGTTCTATTTGTAAAATTTTTTCTTTATTCAGCATACTTTTTCTTTCTGTTTTTTTAACACCTGCTAGAAAATCATAAAGACGTAATCCAATTGAAGTCATGAACATCCCAAATGGGCTATCTTTAAAAATTGGCATAATCATCCATTCGGGAGTTGTAACATGTGGACCATTTTCATAAACAATGGCTCGTTCTCTTCCTACTTCTGACACTAATTTTACTTCAAAATTTTTTAAGTAGCGAAGACCACCATGAATCAATTTCGAAGAGCGACTAGATGTTCCAGCAGCAAAATCCTGCATTTCAACAAGCGCTGTTTTCATTCCACGACTTGATGCATCTAGTGCAATACCTGCTCCTGTAATTCCACCCCCAATGACTAATACATCAAATTCTTCCTCCTGCATGTTCGCTAATAATTTCATCTCTTTTTAAACTAGAAAACAATTTACTCATGATATGTACCTCCTATAGTTGAAATTTATAAACAGTTATTTAGTTCTATAATGTCGTATACAGCTTTTGTCATAATGGCTATGGGGATTGAACGTGTGCCCGAGCGTAGATATATGTATCGTTAATCTTGATAATAAGGATGAACTAATTGCATATATAAGGTATGTTTGCTGTTTTTTTATTTGGTATAACGATTTGCATAGCTAGAAGCTACGAAAGCATTTGGCTTTATTTTTGGCTCCACGCCCATCGCTTCCATTCTAGTTACCATTTCGTTTACAAAAGCACTTGTTTTATTCTTTTTTCCAGCTCCGATATCAATATGACCTTCCATTGTAAAGGTGGCTCCTTGATAAAGGTAGGGAAGGACGATATCAATTAATTGGCTTTTTCTTTCCTCGGTAAATAAGGAAACAATTTCTTCTGATAAGGATAATTCAAAGGAAATTCGCTCATGTAGATGCAACATTCTTCTTGGAATAATAACTTTTCTTATACATGCCCATACACCTTTTCCTTTATTTAATATGACAATTCCAGTGATAAAGATGGTCTGTCTGTGATGAACTTGAGAATCCGTTCCAATCATTAATCGATAGTTGCCATAGGGCTGCAATCTCATGAACTTGATAATATGGTTAAAAACTTGGTCAAATGACATTTGATTTTCTTGAAGATTTTGAAACCAATAATGATTTTTTACATTGTTTTTCATAGGGTCACATCTTTCGTTATCGATTGATAAATGTACATATCTGTTGTTTACCGATAAGGAGATTCTACGAAACTATATATATTCAAGGGAACTATGTAGTTATTCCTGAAAGATGATAATATGTGAGGAATTTTATTAAAGAGGATATAACTAATGGGAGCATGCTAAAGGTGATAGTAAAGAAGATTTATGTAAAACAAGAAAACTCCCCAAGAGTATGACTTTTGGGGAGTCTTAATGGAATGTAGTTTATTTATTGTGCATCAGTTGTCAGGCTTTCCTCTTTTAGATATCTTTCTGCCGCTTTATTAGAGGAGTATTTTTCTTGAACAAAGCATAGAGCTAATGCCCCGATGATTCCAGGAATCGCAAAGACAAGGAAGTTTTGATAAAAAGGTAGACCCATTGTAAGAAGAATTCCACCGATCATAGGCCCTGCAATCGCTCCTAATCGTCCAATGCCTAATGCCCAGCCAAGCCCACTTGAACGCATTTCCGTTGGATAATATTGAGAAATATAGGCGTTACAAATAATTTGAGTTCCAATTGTAGTCGCTCCAGCAATGGCTACAAGAATATATAGTAGAATGATATTCGTTGTCCAGCCAAGTAGGGTTAAAGAAACAGCCGCTAAAACAAAAAATACTAGTAGAACAGACTTAGGATTCCACCTATCAGCTAGTCGGCCACCAAAAATAGCACCGAAAATAGCACCGAAGTTTAACACCAATAAGAACATTAGTCCAGATACAGATAATCCAGCTCCATCCATTAATTTTGGCAACCACGTATTTAGTCCGTAAATCATTAATAAGCACATAAAGAACGTAATCCAAAACATGATTGTACTTAGTGCACGTCCATTTTTAAACAACTTTATAACGGGCGCTCCCGTTTCTTCCGTTTTCATCAATTCAAATGTTTGATTTTCACGGTAGGTAAAGGTAGGATTTATTTTTGTTAATAGCTGTCCAATTTTATTCGATTCATTTTTCATCAGTAAAAACCTTGGTGATTCAGGTAAGGTTTTATACATTAACGGAAGGAATAGTAGTGGAAGAGCTCCTACAAAGAATAGGGATCTCCATCCGAATTGCCCCAATAGAAGGATAGCAAGACCAGCCGCTAGCATTCCACCTACTGAATATCCACTAAACATAATAGAAACTAGCGTACTTTTAAGGGACTTCGGTGAATATTCTGTCATCAATGCAATGGCATTTGGCATAACACCGCCTAATCCTAGTCCAGCTATAAAACGATAGATACCAAATTCAAGTGAACCACTTGATATTCCAATAAGTCCAGTGAATAAACTGAAAAGAGCAATACAGAATAAAATAACGTTTTTTCTCCCTATTTTATCTGCCAAAGGACCAAAGATAAGAGCCCCGAGCATCATGCCTATTAAGGCGACACTCCCTAACGTTCCAGCTTGGTTAGGCGTTAACGACCATTCCTCCATAAGTGATGGAAGGACAGATCCGTAAATGACTAAATCATATCCATCAAAGATGATCGTAAATGCACACCAAAATAATACCACTCCATGAAAGTGATTAAATTTTGATTCATCAATCATTTTTGCGACATTTACTGAACTCATAGATATCCCTCATTTCGTTTTTATATTTAGAAATACAATGTATTTCGTGGTACCAAATTATTTATTCCTTTATTTCTTCTTATTGATTCTGTAAGCAGCGATTTGATAACGTTTTCATTTTTTGTTGGTGAGAGTATCTTCTTTGTTTATCTAGTCATCCTTCATAAGTTTTACATAACAACACAATGTAATGAGTTTTCTGATAATTATTGTTATATAACAAATGTGAAATTTATGTTCATGTGAATTTAAAAAATGATAGATGGTTTTAACGTAATATATTCACTTTCTTGTTCACAATTAGTGAATTTTATTTATTGATTGCGTTTTCATATTATACACTCTAACAAATAATCCCATTTATGTAAATAAAAATAGTTCACAGAAAATTCAAAAAAAATATCTTTACAAAATTATGTAAGTTCTGTTATGTTATATAACAAGAGGAACGATTAGTGAATTTGATTCACCAATCGTTAACAAATTAAATGAGGTGGATAATATGAAAATAGGTTACTTTACTCTTACTGATAATCCAATTGAATACGGAGATACAAGAAAAGATCCGAATCAAATGGTGTTAGACTTAGCAGAACAATGTATTTATGCAGAAGATTTAGGTTTTCATTCTGTTTGGGTTCCTGAACATCACTTTAGTGCATTAGGCATTTTGCCATCACCTTCTATTCTATTAACTCATGTAGCGGCAAAAACAAAACGTATTAAATTAGCTCCTGCTACGGTATTGCTTCCTGCAAGCCATCCAATTCGCATAGCAGAAGAATATGCTTTACTAGATTTATTGAGTAATGGAAGAGCGATTTTCTCAGCTGGTCGTGGATATGATAAGCGTGAGTATGACGTATTTGGAATCGATTTTAATAAAAGCCGTGAAATCTTCTTTGAAGGCTTAGATATTGTTCAGAAAGCTTGGAGACAAGGCACTCTTTCTCATCAAGGCGAGCATTTCTCTTTCCCAGAGATTGAATTAACGCCTAAGCCAGTTCAAGATCATCTGCCTATTTATGTAGCCGCTTTCAGTGAGCCGTCTATTACAAAAGCAGCTGAAATGGGTGAGAACGTTATCTTCGCTCCGTTTGCAGCGAATATGGTGTTTGGAACAATGGAAAATGCCATTAACACGTTCAATACGATTTCTAACCAACATGGATTCACGGGTAAAAAAGCAAGCTGCTCTTACTTCATTAATGTGACAGACTCGAAGGAAGAAACGGAAAAAACGAAACAGAGAATGTTGAAATACTTTACTGGTTTAGTTCCTGCATTCCCTGAGGATCCATCTACAGCTCCGCCAAATATTCGTTATTTTGCAGAAATCGTTGAGAATTTGAAATCAATGACTACTGATGGTTTAAGCGATAAGAGTATCATCGTTGGTGATGCGGAATATGTAACGGAAAAATTAAAAGAAATTGAAAAGACTGGTCTAGATGAAGTAATTTTATACTTCGATTTCGGAGGTCTATCTCATAGAGAAACGATGGAGGCTATGGAACGTTTTGCTAAACACGTAATGCCTCATTTTAATCAAGAAGAAGCTTTAGTTAAGTAATTTTATAGAGAATAGGCTGTCTTTTTAGGACAGCCTATCTAACCAAAATATACATGATTTCCTTGAAAACTAGAATCCTATCAAAATATGTTAACGTATCTAACTAAAAAGCTTACTTAGTTGGTTACCTTAGCATATTTAACCACGATATCCATAATCAAAATAATTAAGAATGTAGGTGAAATGATGAACGCGCTAAAAAACCGTACACAAACGATAGTAGAAGGTGAAGTTGTTCACGGTCGACAAATTGGAAGAACAATTGGATTTCCTACGGCGAATCTCTTGGTCAGTCTAGAAAATGAGATTTACTATCCAAAAGGGGTCTATGGAGTTAGAGTTTATCATGAGAATACGTATTATCATGGTGTCATGAACATTGGGATGCGGCCAACTTTTAAAGATGAGAAGGGAGCACTTTCCTGTGAAGTGCATATTTTCAATTTTAATCAAGATATTTATGGGAAGCGATTAATGGTGGACATTTTATTTTTTATTCGTGAAGAACAGGCATTTAACTCGGTTGATCAATTAGTTCAACAGTTGCATCTAGATATTGAATACGCAAATAAATGGTTTCTTCAATAAGAATGAATACGGTAGAAAACATATTGAAGGAGTGCTTTTGCAATGAAATTTCAATCTGAAGAAATAGTTAATCTTCCAGATTTACTTTTTTCAAGGCTTTGTGAGGACCACTATGATATTAATAAAGGGGTTTATAATACCATCGATCGTTGGTTCTATGAACAAGGAGTGAATGATATTGTGAATCGGAGACAAATGATTCTTTCTTTTTGCCAAAGCTTTTGTATATCTGGAAAAGAAAAAGTGAAATTTGGTCCTGGAGGGCTAACGACAAAATTGAATTTATTTTGGGCACATCGTGTTCAGCGATTTGATCATCAAGCCATCTAAATAATGAAGGGATTTAGCTGCCATTAACATCTAGTATGAAGAATTATGGATTTACACCCTCTCTATTATTCGTGTTTATTGTATACTGTTTTTATAGAGAGAAGCTAAATCTCCAGGCTCATAATCTATGAAAGGCGATTATATTCTGTAGCTTGCAGCTGACTCATGAGAACAAAGTATAGAGAAGGGGATGAATTATGGTTGAAGAAGAAACAAAGAGTCACGGGATCCAATCCATTGAAGTAGGTATGGACATATTAAAAAAGATTTCCGAAGCAGGAAAGCCTCTTTCCATTACAGAGATAGCCATATTATGCGATACATCCAAAAGTAAATTACACCGTTACTTAACTAGTTTCGTCAGAACGGGAATAGTGGAAAAAAATCAAGATGCTAAATATATACTTGGAACGGAAATCATTAGGCTAGGGTTAGTAGCTTCACGAAAGTTAAATATTACGGAAATTGTTGCTCCGCACTTAATGTATGTAAAAGAAATCTTAAATGAAACGGTAGCGCTTGCTGTTTGGGGACAAAACGGTCCATTTTTTATTAGCTGGGAAGAAAGCAACGGTCCAGTGAATATCGGTGTTAAAGTAGGCTCTCAGGTCAGCGTAACGCAAAGTGCGGCTGGACTAGTATTTGCTACATTTTTACCAGACGAAGTAACTGAAAAAAAAATCAATGAGGAACTACATACCTTTTCCATCGATTCAGAAAAGTTCCAACGTACAATGGATTTTGTCAAAGTAAATGGATACGCCTATGTAAAGGGGACAACCATTACTGGAATAAGTGCGATTGCTGCTCCTATTTTTGATCGAACATCTAAACTAGTTGCTACACTCACAATAGTAGGTCTTGAGCAATCGTTAGATACTTCGGAAAGTTCAAAAGCCGTTCAGCTATTAAAAGAAAGATCAGCCATAATTTCTACATTTTTAGGCTGGAATGGAGATTTTATTTAAATAAGAGATGGATATGTTAGTAAAGGGCCGTACAAAACAATGTAGGGCTTTTTGTGTGGTGGATAGTCATAAAGGGTGCTGACTCAGTCAGCACCCTTCGGTCATTCAGTGAATACATTCAAAGCGGTTGTTACGGTTTTCTATGAATCGATATTTAGGCCTGGCTATCATCTGATGCATCTTCATTAAACCAAAGCGGAGTATTGTCATCAACATCTCCATTATAGTTGATGACAATTTCTTCTCCTGCTTTTATGTCTTTGTATGCATAAAAGTCAAAGGTGTGGTTCTTAAAGTTTATATCATACGTGGCATTAGGCGTATATGAATGGTTAAACAGCATTCCATATCCTAAAAGGATGGCTGTGTGGTTTATACCATATTCAAATGCATAATCGGCAAGTAACGTTTTCTCGATGAAAACATGTTCTTTATTAGGATAAGGAATAACAGGTGCCTCATGTAATAGTGTTCCTTTTGCTATATCCTGCTTGGCGAATACCCCTCTATTGAACTCTCCATCGCTTAGTGTCGAAGTTTTAATTTCAATCATGTTTATCTCCTATACATTTTTTTCTATTCTATCATAGTTTTAGTCACTGTGACATTTTTCTTTGTTGATAAAATGTGTATAAATATGTGGATAAGTTAGAAGGATGCTAATTAAAGATTTATGGATACTATTTATAATGGATAATATCCACAATATTATCCACAAATTATTAACAGTTGAAAAAGTAACTGTGACACTTGCATAAATGAAATAACATGTTATGATAATATAAAAGTTAATAGCACTAGGGGTGTCTTTAATAAGACTGAGATTGAACGGTTGTTCTAAACCCTTTGAACCTGATACAGTTCATACTGGCGTAGGGAAGTGGTGAATGTTTGAGTACATATTGTTATTCTTACCCCACTCGGTTGCTTATGAGTGGGGTTTTTTGTATTAGGAAAGTAGTGATAAATTACAGTTGTATATGTAATTGATGAACCACTTTTCGCTTTTGGTAAGTGGTTTTTTGTTTTGCTATATGACATAAAAGGTGAGAAGGAGCAAGTAGCGATTATGGAAACGAAGAAATTTACAGATCGATTATTTGATAATGTTAGGACGATTTGGGAGAAAAATCACAATCATCCATTTGTTCAAGAATTGGGGAAAGGCACATTAGCGAAGGAAAAGTTTATTTATTATATGAAACAAGATTACGTCTATTTAATCGATTATGCCAAGCTTTTTGCTGTAGGCGTCTTAAAAGCGAAGGATTTAGAGACGATGGATCAATTTGCTCATATTCTTCACGAAACGCTACACTTTGAAATGGAATTGCATCGACAATTTGCAGCCGAGTTCGGTATTACCCGTGAGGAGCTAGAAGCAACAGAGCCTACGCCAGTTAATCTAGCTTATACAAGATATATGCTAGATGTAGCCCAAAATGGAAGTTTAGCAGAAGTAGTAGCCTGTCTACTTCCATGTGCCTGGGATTATTGGGAAATCGGAAAATTATTAAGAAAGCAATATGGCGATCAACTTTCCACAAATCCATATGCTAAATGGATTGAAACGTATGATTCTGAAGAATTTGGTGAAGGAGCTAAATGGTTAATTCAACTTATGGATGAGCTCGCAGAAGGGAAACCTGAACGTGAATTGGTCCAATTAGAAAAACACTTCCAAATCACTTCTAAATATGAATATTTATTTTGGGAAATGAACTACCACAAACAAGATTGGCCAATCTAATCGAAAGATGGTGAAGACAACATGACGCTTGTGCTGAAAAATGTTTCCTATTCCTTTAAAAACGAAAAGAAGCAAGAAAATAAAGTCATCTCCCATTTAAATATGGAAGTACATCAAGGTGAGTTTGTTTCATTAATTGGAAAGAGCGGAACCGGAAAAAGTACCGTTCTAAAGCTGATTACAGGTTTGCTTACCCAAGATGAAGGTGAAATATTTATTAATAACAAAGCTATTTCACTTGGGGATGTTGGTTATATGCCTCAGCGAGATTTGTTGCTCCCTTGGAGAACGATTATTGAAAATATTATGCTGGCAGCAGAAATTCAAAAGGATGTACATATTTCAAAAGAAGAAGCAAGAATGTGGCTTGACCGGGTGGGATTACTCCAATATGAAAATGCACTCCCAAGCCAACTGTCAGGTGGGATGAGGCAGCGTGCGTCTTTTTTACGAGCCTTGTTGACGGGAAAAGACGTGTTGCTGCTCGATGAACCGTTTGGTGCTCTGGACGCTTTAACGAAAAAAGAGATGCAATCGTGGTTATTATCCATTTGGCAAGAATTAAACAAAACCGTATTATTTATCACGCATGATTTAGAGGAAGCTGTGTTTCTAAGTGATCGTATTCTTTTATTACATCCGAATCAAACATTAGAAGAAATACCTGTCGATTTACCGCGCCCACGAAGTTCTGAGTGGCTACACTCTATGGAACTATTCACATTACGACAGGAATTGGAGATAAAGATTTCAAATGAAACGAATTAAAGAGTGGCTACAAACCTATTATCTATTTCTTATTTTCATAATAATTGTATTATTTTTAGTTGAAGGGCTTGTTCGTGCTGAGATTGTACCTAGCTTTATTATTCCGGCGCCAACAAGTGTAATCGCTATGATTATGGAAAATTGGCGGCCTTTACTTTTTGAACATTTAAGTGCCACGATGCTTGAATTCTTAATTGGGTTTGTTATTTCCATTATTGGTGGTGTGGCATTAGCGGTCAGTATGTTTTTTTCAAAAACTGTAGAAAAAATGCTGTACCCGACTGTCATTATTTCACAGATGATTCCCATTGTAGCTCTGTCTCCCATCTTTGTACTTTGGTTTGGTTATTCCATTTGGAGCAAGGTTGCGGTTACTGTACTTATGTCTTTTTTTTCAATTGTCGTTGGTACATACGATGGACTTAAATCAAGTGATAAAGAATACATGGAATTATTGCGTTCAATGGGAGCAACCCGTTTTCATATTTTTATGAAATTACAAATTCCAATGGCGCTTCCGTCCTTTTTCTCAGGATTAAAGCTAGCGATTGTTTATGCTTTAGTAGGGGCGACCATTGGGGAATGGCTAGGAGCAAGCGAAGGACTTGGGTATTATAGCCGCAGAATGTCTGGAAATTTAAATGCAGAAGGCGTGTTTGCGGCGATTACGATTTTGACAATCCTTGGCGTTCTTTTGTTTGCTCTAATCTCATGGATAGAACAACGAGTACTAAAATGGAAAAACGCAGAATAAAAAAATGGAGATGAAAAAAATGAATGTAAAACGATGGATGAATCGACTGCTACTTGTAATGGTTGCGGTGGTACTTGCTGGATGTACAGGAACGAATGAAAAGAATAATGAAAATGAAAGTGCAAAGAAAAGTAATGAAGAGATTAGCATCATGTTGGATTGGTACCCGAATGCTGTGCATTCCGCAATTTATGTGGCGCAGGAAAAAGGTTATTTTGAAGATGAAGGGCTTAACGTAAAAATAGAGATGCCTGCGGATACAAATGATCCATTAAAGCTTGCTGCCACTGGAAAAGTGGATTTGGCGCTTAGCTATCAAAATCAAACCGTGTTATCTAGAGCAGAGGGGATTCCCGTTATATCAGTTGCAGCTTTTGTCAGACATTCTCTAGATAGTGTGATGGTGAAAAAAGAAAGTGGCATTAAAACTCCAAAAGATTTAGAAGGCAAAAGTGTTGGATACCCATCAACGGTTGTCAGCGAAGCGGTTGTAGAGACAATGGTGAAAAAAGACGGCGGTGATTTTAGCAAGGTGAAGATGACCGATGTTGGTTGGGACCTAATGCCGTCTATAGCGACTGACAACGTGGATGCGATTGTTGGTGGATATATTAATCATGAATACGTGCTCTTGAATAAAGAAGGGCACAACATGGATGTTATGAAATTAAGTGATTATGGTGTACCTGATAATTATGAGTTGGTGCTTGTGACGGGTGAAAAAACATTAACGAAGAAAAAAGAAGCAATTGAAAAATTTTGGCGTGCTGTGACGAAAGGTCAAGAAGATATGAAGAAAAATCCTGAAGAAGGTCTACAAGTATTACTGGACCACGAAAACGATAGCTTCCCATTAGATAAAGAGGTTGAAACGGAAAGTTTAGAAATATTATTGCCGCTAATGGAGGATTCCGGTGTTCCATTTGGTTACCAAGAAGAAGCAAAGTGGAAGGATGTATCGGATTGGTTATACGAAACGGGTGTTATTAAAGAAAAAATCGATTCAAATGCAGCATTTACAAATATTGTTTCTAAATAAGTAAGAAGGTAGGAATGGCAAATGGGTAAAACACAAAAGCTGACTTATACAGCAATTATTGCTGCGATTACAACGGTATCAAGCAGTATCATTTATATTCCGGTTGGCTTTGCAAAAATCTTTCCGATTCAGCATTTTGCCAATGTATTGTCAGCCGTGTTACTTGGACCTTGGTATGCGGTGATGCAAGCCTTTCTTTCTTCAACCTTAAGAAATATGTTGGGGACCGGAAGTATATTTGCTTATCCTGGCAGTATGGTGGGAGCTTTTTTAGCGGCTGTTCTTTATTCAAAAACAAAGAAACTGGGGCTTGCAGCTCTAGGTGAGGTATTTGGTACAGGTATATTAGGGGCGATGGCAACCTACCCAATTGCTGTACTGTTCTTAGGACAAGAAGCTACGCTGTTTGGGTTAATTCCTGTCTTTACGATTAGTTCCGTTGCAGGGGCTTTAATGGGATATGCGCTACTGAAAATATTAATTCGAAATAAAGCATTTGGAAAAATTCTTCAAGAAAACAGTATTTACAATAGTAAATGACAATTGAATTAGTTGAAAGAAGAGAGGGAGACGAAGCTATGTTTCGTCTCCCTTTTTCTCTGTAAATCTAAGATTGTGTGCAAATTAGATATGTACTCAAACTAGAGGAATATGTACCATCGAAAGAAATAGGAAATCGAAACGATTTAATGATTTGTAATAGATTTAATAAAGAAGACAATTCTCTCAATTAGAATTAATGTACAATTAGTATAGACGGAGAAAATGATTAGTATTTAGAAGCAGTGCATATTTAAAGTGGGGGTGACTGGAATGGCAAATGAGGAGAAACAATGCTGCATATGTGGCGGCAATACTTCATTAATTCATGTGAAAGATAAATGGTTGTGTCAGAAATGTTTAATAATTGGTAATGAGAGAGTAACTGTTTTATGGAAAAATCCTCTTGAAACATTAGTAAAAGAGTATACAGAATCTTGTTTTCGGTGTTTTTCCGCAGATGATCCTGAAGATGTCCATCATGCAAGGGTCACAGGGAGAAAAATACGAGCGATCCTTGAATTTCTTGGTGTATCAAAAAAACATGAGTTGTTAGTTTCTATTAGACAGATGCATCAGTTACTAAGTAAAGTTCGTGAAGCAGATGTATTACTTGATACGATGGAGACTGAAGGTGAAAAAAATAAAGTATATGCCGAAATGGTCAGACTTGTTAGCAAAAAGCGAAAAAAACTGCAAAATGTATTGTTGAAGGAAATACCAGCTATAGTAAATGATGATTTTTATAAAAGAGTGCAAATATTCATGAATAAAGAACTTGCCACTTATACGGTGCTACTTGTAAAAGAAAATGTCCTCCATGAATATGAAGAAAAGTTTTATGCCCTTGTAGATGCTTATCAGAAGTCGGTTGAAGAAAAGGGGACAATGGCAACCGATTCAATCAAAGCACTTCATGCCGTTCGAATTCAATCGAAATCATTAAGATACATATATCAATATTTAAATGAAATGACTAGTGAAGGTTATCAAAACAAGGTTGAGTATTACAAAGACATCCAAAATCAATTTGGTAACATTAATGATGTACATGACTGGCTTAATCAGTTAAAAGCAAATGAAAAAAAGCTGGATGCTACTAAAAGTGAAATTAACTATGCAAAGAAAAAGCTAAAAGCAAGACTACAACACCTGATTGAAAAAGTGGAATTCCCTGAGTCACAGTGATATTTTTAAATATGAAAAATAAATTAATTTAATGATTTACAAATAAGTAATGAAATATTGAAAAAACCTATTATAATTAAACATCCACCTAACATGTTGTATTAGGTGGATGTTTAATAAGTATTACTCAGATTGTTGTTGCTGTTGTACCATTAATGCACTCTGTACTTGACTCACTGCTGTTTGAGCTTGTGCAATTTCATTAGCAGCTTGTTTAATGGCCTCTGCGGCTAACGTTGGATCGGAAGCAGACTTATCAATTGCTTGGCTTAATAAATTTTGACTTAGTGTTACATTCGCTTTAGCTTGATTTAATTGATTTACATCGATTTGTTGTGGCATTTTAATCTCTCCTTTAATGTTTTGAAATCCCTCTTATATCATGACCTTATTAAGTATTTTTATAATTGGAAAAAATGCCTATCTTATAGATAGGCATTGTGCTTGTAAAGTTTATTCAACAATTATTCTACTTGAGCTTTAGGGTTTAATAAGCTAATCACATAACCTAATAATCCGCCGATAATAGCTGGCACAATCCAGCCTACTCCTTGATTATAAAAAGGTAAGATTTCAGCAAATATAGACTGTATGACTTCAATATTTAACCCAGCACCCTTTAATCCATCGAAAAAGCTAACGCAAAAAGTGAGGAATAAGCTACCTTGATACACTTCAGCCCTACCATTAAAAACGGAATGTAAAAAGGTTAAGAAAATCAATACAATAGCCAATGGGTAGATGGCTGTTAATACGGGTACAGACAATGAAATTAATTGCGTTAAACCGAAATTTGCAAAAAATGCACTGACAATCGAGAAAATAATCGCAAATTGTTTATAAGATACCCTTGGGAGTAGCTTATGGAAATAGCTAGCACAAGCTGTGATTAATCCAATGCTTGTTGTTAAACAGGCTAATAAAACAATGAATCCAAGGATAACTCCACCAAAAGGACCAAAGTAATAGGTAGAAACCTGCGATAAAACCTGTCCGCCATTTTCTAAATGTCCAAGTTGATCTACGCTTGAAGCACCTAAATAGGTTAATCCTGTATAAATTAAAGCTAAGAACGCAGCCGCAATGAATGCTGCTTGCATACAAACGATGAGCAGTTGCTTCTTATTTGTTATACCTTTGTCTTTGATCGCATTGATGACAATAATGCCAAAGACAAAAGCAGCAAGAGCATCCATCGTTAAGTAGCCCTCTTTAAATCCTATAAAAAATGAATGTGACATATAGTCTGGAATAGGTGCTTGAGGAGTTCCTATTGGTTTAAAGATAACTGCTGCCATCAGAATTACAATAAAGATAATCATAACAGGTGTTAACCATTTACCAATGATATCCACCATTTTGGCAGGGTTTATGGAAATAAAGCACGTAATACTAAAGAAAATAATCGTAAAAATAAGCAAAGGCAAAAAATTTACATCTTCAGATAAAAACGGTCTAACTGCTATTTCAAAAGAAACGGTTCCTGTTCTTGGGATAGCAAACAGAGGTCCTATTGCTAGATAAAGAATAACTGTGAATACAATTCCAAAGGTCGGATGAACTCGACTAGCTAAAGATTGCAAATCATCTTTCCCTGAAATACCTAATGCTAGTATCCCAAGTAAGGGTAAACCGGCTCCTGTTACTAAAAATCCAGCATTCGCAACCCAAAGATTTGTTCCTGCAGATTGACCCATCATAGCAGGAAAAATTAAATTTCCTGCTCCAAAAAATAATGCAAATAGCATTAAACCCACAACAATTACAGATGAAAATGGTACTTTGTTTGACACTAAAAAACCTCCATAAAATGTATTGATCCAGAATTTTGTATGCTTACAATGGAGAAGTATATTCACATATTCTATGGTTTACATTAGCAATAATCAGAAAATGAGTAGCTTTTTTGTTGCATAATGCAGTTTATTTGTACTAGGTTATGCAATATCCAACTGAACATACGGCATACAAAGAATGTACTAGAAACATGTTTGCGAGAATGTTCTGAACTTTTTGTTACATACTGAAAGGCGTGTGAACCAAAGGATCACACGCCTAAAGAACATTTTCACACAATTTAAAATTTTAGCATAATCAAAATTTTAAATCAATATAAAACCCTCGTATTTTGTCGATATTTGTCGATTTTATAGACAAGGCTTACTCAAAGCCTTATTTTTCGTTACATTTACTGTAGCACCTAAATAATCTCAATTGGACAGAATTTAGTAGAAGAGAAAGAATAGAGGGAAAGCATAATATGTCATGAAATTGTACTAAATCTGCTATTTCTTATAGATTACAATAGTTTTATCTCGCTTGTATGAATGTAATAACAATTGTATATAATAAACGGTTCTACATACAGTGATAAATTATGGTAAAAGAGGGAGATCAACTGTGTCAGAAATAAAGAAGCAGGTTGTCATTATTGGAGGAGGAATTACCGGATTAGCAACTTCCTACTATTTACAAAAACAAGTAAGGGAGCAGCAATTACCGCTTGAAGTAAAACTCATAGAAGCTTCACCGCGACTTGGTGGTAAAATGCAAACCTATGTAAAAGATGGGTATGTCATCGAAAGAGGACCGGATTCGATTATAGAACGAAAACAAAGTGCTGCTCGTTTAGCTAAAGAAGTAGGAATGGCAGACAAGCTTGTGAACAATGCTACTGGAAAATCATTCATTCTTGTGAAAAATCGTCTTCATTCGATGCCAGGTGGTTCAATCATGGGGATTCCAACAGAAGTTGGACCGTTTGTGACAACTCAGCTATTTTCTTTACCAGGAAAAATGCGAGCGGCTGCGGATTTTATTTTACCACGATCGACTCCAGCAAAAGATCAATCTCTCGGACAATTTTTTAGACGGAGATTAGGAACGGAGGTTGTGGAAAACCTAATTGACCCATTGCTTTCTGGGATTTATGCAGGAGATATTGATAATATGAGCTTAATGTCCACTTTTCCACAGTTTTATGAAGCCGAACAGAAATATCGGAGTCTTGTTTTGGGAATGAAAAAAATGGTCCCACCTCGTTCGAAAATGTCACAAACGAATAAGAAAAAGGGAGGATTTATTGCATTTACAGGTGGATTACAATCTTTTGTAGATGCAATTGAAGCCAAGCTTGAACCTAATTCGGTTTTAAAAGGGTATCGTGTAGACGAAATTAATAAGCAAGAAAAGGGTTATACGATTACATTGAATGATGGGGAAGTTGTATACGCGGATAGCATTGTACTAGCTGTTCCACATCAAGCCGTTCCTACTCTTTTACCGAACTATAGATTTCTTCAAGAATTTCAAACTGTTCCTTCTACTTCAGTCGCAACAGTGGCATTAGCATTTCCAAAAGAGGCTGTACAAAAAGACATTGATGGGACAGGTTTTGTTGTTTCCCGAAATGGTGATTATACGATTACTGCTTGTACGTGGACCCATAAAAAATGGCCGCATTCTACTCCTGATGGCAAAGTCCTGCTTCGCTGCTATGTTGGGCGACCTGGAGATGAGACAGTAGTTGATCTTTCCGATGATAAGATTGTTAAAATTGTGTTAGACGACTTGAGTAAAACAATGAATATTACGATGGAGCCAGAGCTTACTGTTATTTCTCGCTGGAAACAGGCGATGCCGCAATACACAGTAGGTCATAAAGAACGAGTAGAAAAGGCTAGGAAAGGCCTTTTGGAAGAATTGCCTGGTGTATTCCTCGCTGGAAGCTCCTTTAATGGTCTTGGTCTGCCAGACTGCATCGACCAAGGAGAAGAAGCGGTAGCAAAAGTTCTGAACTTTTTGGAACTTTAGAAAGAAGAGAGGCTGCTATATGATGGCAAGACAAAAAAGAGAACTCAATAATGGTCCAAAGATTCAAAAGGAGAAAGAAACAGTCACCAAAATGATTGAGGTGTATTGCCGGAGGAACCATCATCATCGTGAACTATGTGAGGAGTGTCAGGATTTAAAAAACTATGCAATGAAAAGGCTATCATTTTGCCAATTTGGTGAAGAAAAAAGCTTTTGTTCCTACTGTCCTGTGCATTGCTATAAACGGGATTATCGTCAAAAAATAAAAGTAGTGATGCGCTTTTCTGGTCCATGGATGCTATTATATCATCCTGTACTTGCCGTTAAGCATATATGGCAAGAAAAGATGCATCAATGAACATGAAATTACAATGATAGGTTGATTAGCAGACAGGTCAAAAAGTTCAGTTTTTAACTGGACTTTTTTTCTTTAGCAAATGGAACGATTGTTGAAAAATCATTTATTATTATTAAAGGATTTGCTAGAGTGATAGAGAAATAGTAACCCTAGGGTTCATTTGGGTATTTACAAGGGAAGAGGGGAAAAGATGAATAAAAGAAAAAAAATAACAAGTTTACTATTAGCAGGGGCTTTAGTTGTTGGGCTACCGTATAGTAGTGCTATGTCAGCCAAAAAGACTACGGTGAAAAAACCGATACAAATTCAATATGTCGCTCTAGGTGATTCTTTAGCGGCAGGTCAAACACCTCAGGGATATATTGATTCTGGATATCCGGATTATATCTCACATAATTTCAAAGGAACGAAATATAAACTGGTTGATTATGATAATTTCGGTATTCCAGGATATACAAGTGTAAAATTGAAAAATGATATTTTGAAAAGTTATAAAATCAGAAAAGAAGTAAAAGAAGCGACTCACATAACGATTGATATCGGTGCAAATGATTTTCTAAGCATACTAAAAACAAATCCAGATCCGGCACTTGCCTTAGGCGCACTAAAGGATGTTGAAACAAACTTAAATACGATTCTGAGCACGATTGATAAAATCAATCCAAAAGCAAAAGTCTATGTGATGGGCTATTATAATCCTTTTCCTTATTATCCAGCAGAGCTGCAACAAGAAATTGTACCACTATTGGATGCTGTTAATAACAAAATTAAGGCAGTAGCTGCGAAAAATAAGGATACCTTTATACCTACGAAAGAATTGGTAGCAAAGAATTATGAAGAGTATCTGCCAAACTCTGAAGATATTCATTTATCGAAAGTAGGCTATCAAGCAGTAGCAAAAGAATTTTGGAGCAAAATAAATAAGTAAACCCTGCTAGATTCAACTAATGATAGATATAAATATTCCTATAAATGTATACAACTCTTTAAACTCAAGTTGCAAGAAGACTTGAGTTTTTTTATGATGAAAGCTGCTATTAAAAGCAGGTGCGCTTTAAAGTATATATTATTTTTAAAAAATATTTGCGATAAAAATCATTTTTATATTGTTTGAAAAATCTCCTATCAACAGGCGACATTCTCTGCGATTCCATGAAAACGCTTAATAAATGTTAAAGAAATGTTCACAGGCTAAAACCTGAAAATGAGGTAGAATGAGTCTATCGACAATAATTGTGAAATATTTCACAATGATACATTGAGTTCATTATATACTCATTTTGAAACAGTAAGCAAAGATTTTTCATGTTTGTTTGTGCTTTTGAAATATAGACTTAATAAAAGAGGTGCCATGTAATGGGTGAAATTTCAATTAGTGCGTTACTTATTAGATTCCTTTTAGGAGGAGCAGCGGTAGTGTTAGCAACGATTGTTTCCAAAAAATTAGGTACGAAAGCTGGAGGAATATTTGCAGCTTTTCCAGCCGTATATTTAGCTGCATTATTAACAGTCGGTTTAGATTTTAGTGGTGATCAGCTTGTGTCTCAGTCTATTTTATTATCTAAAGGTGCAATCGTTGGCATGGCAATCAATATAGTAGTTGCCATTGTTGCAGGATATTTATTACCGAGACAAGGTGGAAAACGTGGTTTAGTCAATGCTATGGGATGTTGGTTGGTCCTATCTGTACTTGTTGTAGTGGTTACCGGTTGATAAAAGAATACAAACGAGTGCACTGGTTAACTAGCAGTGTAAACCGATAAAAATAATCTTAATAAAGAAAGGATGTACGTACTATGAATTATAAAGACTTGTTTATTCGCTTTATTTTAGGGGGAGCAGCGGTAGCCATTAGTTATTTAGTGACAATCGTTTCTCCTTGGGAACTTCTTGCTGGTATATTTGCTGCATTTCCAGCTGTTATGATTACTGCTGTTTTAATGGTTGGACTTGCTTCAGGATCAAAAAATGCAGCCAAAATTGCTAATGGATCTGTTTTTGGAATGATTGGGGGCGTCGTTTGTGTAGCTACTGTATGGACGGTTTTAACAGTAACTAGCAATTGGCCTTTAAGTATTGTATTAGGACTTCTATTCTGGCTTGGAAGTTCAATTCTTGTTTCAACATTAAAAGAAAAAGTAACAAGTATCGGTGTTCGTCGTACTGGAAATGTTGTCGTACCTAAAGCACAGGTAAGACATACTAAATAATGATCTATCCTGAAAGTGGATATTTAAAGAAAAACGATATAATAGGTGCGAATTAATATAAGAGTCAGTCCCTTGCTACTGTAAAGTAGTAGAGATTGACTCTTTTTTATTAGATAAGAAAGTTTAAAAGTTTCGATGCGTACTGGTATCTAGCTCAAGAAGCCTTCCGCTTTTCTACGCCTTAAGTCTTAGATAAAGATAAATCTCTCGTTTCATTTGAAGGATACGTAAATGTTTTATGATGAATAAGGGGATTTATGGCTTAAAATGAAATTTTTTCTTATACTTAGGGAGGTTGAGAGAGTCATACATAATCAAGGCTAAATAAAGGAAAAGGGGGAAGTGTACAATTATGATGAAATCCATTATTCAGTTTAGTATGAAGAATACAGTAGCCCTGTTTTTAATGGTTCTACTTATTATTGCTGGAGGCGTGTATTCTTTAAAAGAAATTAATATTGAGAAGTATCCCAATGTAGACATTCCGTATCTGACGGTTGTCATTGCTTATCCAGGAGCCTCTCCGGAACAATCAATGAAGGATATTGGAGAACCAATTGAAAGAGAATTTTTAAACATTGATGGAGTAAAAAATGTGTATACAGACGGTGTAGCTAATGTTGCCTATTCAACAATGGAGTTTGACATGTCTGTCAAAATGGATGATGCGGAGCAGCTTGTAAGATCTTCTCTTGATAAAATAAAGCTGCCTGAAACAGCTGAAGAACCAGATATTATTTTATCAGGCCCCGAACCTGATCCAACGATTTTTTCAATGGGCGTTTATGCAGGAGAGAATAATGCAGAAATGCAACAGTTTGTAACAGAAAAGATCATTCCTAGACTTGAAGTGATTGAGGGAGTAAGTGAAGTTGATGTAGGCGGAGTCGAGGATAAGATGGTTACGATTCGTTTGCTTCCTGAAGAGCTTAAGAAAAGAGGAATTACGCTCGATGATGTCAAAGCAGCAATCCATGCGAATAATTTTAACATTCCTACAGGAGATGTAGCGCTTTCGGATGAAGTATTACCTGTACGTGTAAATAAAGAGTTGACATCACTTGCTGATGTAAAAAACATACGACTTTTCACGCAGGGAGCTGCTGGACAAACAGCCGTGCCGAAACTTGAAGATGTAAAATTAAGCGAAATTGCCCATGTAACTTATGAAAGTGAAAATAGAAACAATTTTACCCGAATCAATGGAGAGCCTGGTGTACGCTTCGGGATTATTGCTGAAGGTGGAGCAAATGTCGTTGCTATCGTTGAACAAGTGAAGGAAGAAGTGGAAAAGATTCAACTTCCTGAAGGATATGAAATAGAAACATTGCGCGACCAATCGATTGAAATTAAGGATTCAGTATACTCCATGTTACGGGAGGCTGTGCTTGGAGCGGTCATGGCAGTTGTCGTTACTTTGTTATTTTTAAGAAATATTCGTTCAACAATTATTGCCGTTATCTCTATTCCGTTATCGATTTTCGCATCTTTCACAGTGCTAAATATGCTTGGTTATACGTTGAATATCATGACACTTGCAGGGATTGCTGTAGCAGTAGGACGAGTGGTCGATGATTCAATTGTTGTCATTGAAAATGTATTTAGAAGAGTAAGAGCAGAGAAGGAACGAAATGAAAAACTGGTCGAGGAAGCAACAAGGGAAGTAGCTACTGCCATTACTTCTTCTACGATTACAACCGTAGCTGTATTCCTACCGATGGCGTTCGTACCGGGAATTGTAGGCAGATTCTTCGCTCCGCTCGCCTGGACCGTTGTGATTTCGTTACTATTTTCGTTGATTGTCGCCATTACAATTGTTCCACTTCTGTCGAGAATCTTCCTATTAAGTATCTCACCGAAGGAACATCGCGAAAACTCTTTACAAAGAGGCTATCGGAGAAGCCTGCAATGGGTTTTAAAACATAGGTTGATCACTTTAGTAACAGCTGTGCTACTTCTGGCAGCATCTGTCGCATTCATTGCGCCTCAACTAGGTACAACCTTTTTACCTCAAGAGCGAGTGAGCAATTATGATGTGAGTATCTCAACGGAAAAAGGAACTCCACCAGAAGATACAAGTGACGTAGCAAGTAAAGTGGAAAACATATTATTGGATCAAGATGAAATAGAACTTGTAAGTACAAGTGTGAATGGTCAATCTGAATTTGCTTCTATCTCATTTGTGATAAAAGATTCGGTTGAAAATGTGGATGGATTTATTGAAGATTTACGGGATCAATTTGGAGGTATAAAAGAGGCTAAAGAAATTTCAGTTACTGGTGTTGGCGGTCTTGTAGGTGGCCAAGAATCTCAATATGTGCTTGTTGTGAACGGCTCTAATATCGAGGATATTAAAACAGCCAGTCAGGAGATTGTTGCAGAACTAAAAAAATTGGATGGTATGGCGGATGTATCTTCTTCGCTTGAGGGAGACGAGCCTGAAATTGAAATCGACCTAAACGAAGCTAAGTTGGCTGAAGAAGGGCTTATGCCAGCAATGGTTGGTCAAAGCCTTCGCAATTTTATTAATGGTGATGTTGTCACTACAATGACGATTAAAGATGTGAAGACAGACGTGAAGCTTGGTTTGAATATGGAGGAGATTGCTTCTCTTGAAGAATTGGGAAAACAGGAAATTAACAATGTAATGGGGATGCCAGTCGAGCTTCGAGAAGTGGGTGAATTGAAGCAGGTGAGTAACAGAACCGCTATCACTCATTTAAATTCAAATGAATATGTTATGGTAACCGGTCAAATTACCGATGCGAATACGGGTGATATTACCGCAAAAGCAGATGAGATGATTGATAATCTTGATTTACCTGACAGTGTGAGTTATTACAAGGAAGGAGCATCGGCCGCGATGGCAGATGGTTTTAAAAACCTAGCTATTGCTATTGGGGTCAGTATCCTTGTAGTATACATGGTCATGGTTATTGCATTTGGAGAAGGAAAAGCTCCATTTGTCATTTTGTTTGCAATACCGTTCTCCGTTATCGGAGCATTAATTGGATTATTCATTGTTAAGGAGCCAATTGGCATGCCGGCCATGATCGGGTTGCTTATGCTGAATGGAATTGTTGTTACGAATGCGATTGTGCTGATTGATAAAGTGAAGCAAAATGAAAGAAGCGGTATGGCTAAGGATCATGCATTAATTGAAGCAGGAGTCGTTCGAATTAGACCAATCCTTATGACAGCGATAGCTACAGTTGGAGCATTGCTTCCAATGGCAATTTCTAGTCACGCAGGAATTGTTTCGTCTTCGCTGGCTGTTGTTGTAATTGGAGGACTCACAACCTCTACACTTTTAACACTCTTTATCGTGCCAGTGCTGTACAGTTTATTTAATCGAAGGAAAAAAGAGGAGAAAAACGAAGAGATACAGCAGATGAATGTGATATAAACGCAAAAATAAATTGAACTATGAGGTAAAACCATATATAATTAAAGTATGTAAGTGTAGAATAATTGAATTGATTCTTCCGTATAAGGGGAGTAGCTATACAATAAAGTCGTCAGTACAGGACATCGTCCTCGGTTTTATTGGCAACTTAGTTTAGTTGTTTGCGAGACCTTACCGATTTGGGGTAAGGTCTTTTTGTATAAAGACGTTATGGCCAAGAAATCGGTTATAACGTTTTTTCTTTTTCTCTAACAAGCTATAAATATAATAGAAAGGAGTGAAGGGTATTTTGTTTTTCCAAGAGCTAGCCACAAGCGTAAAAATCACATCTACAAAAAATAAATCCATACTTGTAGAATCTGATCCATCGTTAACATTAATTGGAAAAGGAAGGAGTGCTTATGTATTCAGAATTTCACAAACGAATAAAGCAATGAAGGTCTTTTTTCCGAAATATGCTCACCTTGCTAAGGAAGAATCAGATATTTATAAGCTATTACAGCATACTCCCTATTATCCAGCTCTTTATGAAACAGGACCAAATTACTTAGTCATTGATTATATAGAAGGATCTACGCTTTTTGAATGTATAACCAAAGGGATTTTAATTTCGGATGAAGTAGTAAAAGAAATCGATATGGCACTACACTTAGCTAGACAAGAAGGGCTGAATCCATCTGATATTCATTTGCGAAATCTCTTTCTTACACTGGATAAAAAAGTTAAAATAATTGATGTAGCCCGATTTAGACAAGTGAAAAATTGCATTAAATGGCGAGATTTAAAGTATGCATTCTATCATTATTATAAAAAGCGCTTTTTTCCAAAGAAGATCCCCGCATTCATTTTGAATATTATTGCAATACTTTATAAAAAAGACATTTTTAGACTTAACGGTGATGCCGATTTGCAATCTTTTCATATAGAAAATAAAAATTCTAGTATACGAGGAGGAAAATGAGGATGTTAAAAAGAATCATGATGACTATTGGAATTACGGGTGCTGTGCTGCTAAGTGGGTGTTCAGCAATAGATGAGGTTAATAATACATTAGAGTACGCGAATACGACGACAGAATATATTAATTCGGCTAAAAACTTTTCTAATGAGATACCAGAACTAGCAAATGATGCGGTTACAAATGAAGAAGCAAGACAGCAGCTAGAAGCAGAGCTCACAACGATGAAAGAAACGATAAACCAGTTTAATGAAACGGAAGCTCCGGGTGTAGCAGAAGACATTCACAATCAAATCGTCAGTACGAATGCCAAGCTCGAAGAAGGAATTGATATATATTTAAACAATATTGAAAATGGCAAGTTCGACCCTGCTATCTTACAAGATTCTGGGATATTAACAACGGTGAATGAAATGACAAGCCTAATGGAACAAATTGAGAAACTAACCAATTAACTCACAGATTTATCCACAGGTTATTCACAATTGAAAAAGTAACTGTGACTTGCGAGGGGGGAGTGGAAGATGGATTTTTCTTATATTGTATCTGAGGAGAAAATAAAGCAGGCGATGAAGGATGGGGAGTTTGACAATTTGCCGGGGAAAGGAAAGCCGCTTGTGATTGAGGATTTATCGGTGATTCCACAGGAGCTGCGAATGGCGTATAGCATGCTGAAAAATGCTAACATGATGAAGGATGAGGAGAGTTATCGAAAAGAGTTAATGAGAATAGAAGATTTAATTGCTTGCTGTCAGGATGCAGAGGAAAAGGCCAAATTGAAACAACAGCTTAATCAGAAGCTGCTTCAATTTAACAAAGTTATGAAAAAAAGAAATAGTACAAATAGTAGTATGTTTAAAAAATATGAAATGAAAATTGAAAGTAGAATTTTATCAAAATCTGGACAGAGTGAAGAGGCTAATCGGTAGTCTCTTTTTTTGTGCAAAAGAAGTAGAAGAGTAAATAATAGTTATTAGGTAAATATGACTATAAATAATAATTTCTGTTATTTTTATACTATTATAGTATTGGGTGGAAATAACTGTTTTCCCCTATTAATCAAAAGTTCCGTTGACCTGATAGAGTTATATTTTTACACTTAAAATGATAATAAGTAAAGAGGAGTGTTAAGATGTCAGGAATTATTCGTGTTACCCCAGCAGAATTAGAAAGTATGTCTACTCGCTATAATAGCGAAAGTAGTCAAGTAGGAGAGCAAATTGTTCGTTTAAATGGAATGATTAAAGAATTAGAAGGAGCTTGGGAAGGTGAAGCGAGTAGAGCATTCAGTGAGCAATATGAAGCATTAAGACCATCATTTGTTCAAATGCAACAATTGCTTGAGGAGATTGCTGTACAGCTTAGCAATACAGGTAGAGCTCTTGCAGATGCTGACAATCAAATTGCGAGTCAAATTCGTGGTTAACTTCATCTGAAGTCAATGCAGTAAAAAAAAGAGCGCCCATTCTGAAGGCGCTTTTTCATTTTGCTATAGGGATTACATCGCTAACCGGGCGCCTTACGCTTTTCTAATGAGGTGAAATTATGTATATCGAAATAACAATAGATGTAAAAAAGTATATAGATGAAGTATTTGATTTACGTCTTTCTGACTACCACTCTGTAAAAAAAGTAATTGATATTGTTTGGCAAACCAAATCTATTTCTGAACCGCCTCGAGAAGGTTATTGGGTACGTGTGGTCAATAAACAACTTGTCTTATCGGGAAATGAAAGGCTAGTAGACCGTGGAATTACAACGGGGGACCGTCTCGAAATTATATAAGGGAGCATTTGAAATGTCTGAAAAGAAACAATCCTATCTCGAAAAGCAGCTTGAAGCGGTCGTTATAAAAGAACAGAATGTTGTTACTTTCACTTTTCAAAGGGAAAAAGTTAAGTTAGATCATTCACTAGAAATGGAGATGCTGAAACGTAATGACCCCTCCATTCAGAAGGAAATAACATTAACAGAGACAGAGTTAAGCTTTGTTATTCAACCACCCTCAAGTTATATCACTTTTAAACAGTTGAAAAGGAAAGATGAAAAGAGTAGGTGGATTTTTGCTTCTCAATTAGTAAAAAAGGTAGAAAATCATGCCTTAACTCGGTTACACATGATCATTTGTCCTGAAAATATTTTGGTGGATGATAGTCTATCTTCCTATTTCCTTTACTACGGAGTAAAAGAAAGTCTGCCACCTTATGAAAAGGATGAGGAGAAGCTTTTTCAGGAACTAAAAGCGACTATTGCTGAAGCAGTCGATCACAAGTATGAATTTATTCAATATTTACAATTACATGAAACACTAGAGCTGTCTCCTAGTGCAGCAAAAATCATGGCTGCAAGTGGGATCAAAGAACTTCAGGAATGTATTCGTGAGCATATAGTCAGGTTGGAGAAGAAGGAAAAGGAACTGATTACGGTTACCAAGAAAAAATGGAAATGGACTCGCTATGTAGCGCTTAGTTTTCTTATTTTGTTAGTTCCTGCTCTTTTATTCAGTTTATATACCCTTGTGCTTGCTCAGCCCAAACAAGAAGCATTCATTAATAGCCAGGAGCATTTCTTACAAAATCAATATAGCGGAGTTGTCACTTCATTATTGGATTACAAAGTGGAAGATATGCCAAAAGTTGTGCAATACGAATTAGCAAGGTCTTATGTCATTATTGATAATGGATTAATGGATGATCAACGTGAGGAGATTTTAAATACCATTACCTTACAAACGGATCCGCAGTATTATTACTACTGGATTCATATTGGAAGAGGTAACGCGGAGGAAGCCGTAGATATTGCTCGTTCTCTAGAGGATAGAAGTTTAATTGTGTATGGCTTAATTAACTATAAAGAAAAAGTGAAGGCTGATGCTGAGTTAAAGGGAGAGGAAAAGCAGCAGAAGCTGAAAGAGATTGAGGATGAACTTGGTGAATATGAAAGGGAAATAGAGGCTGAGGAACAAGAAGCTCAACGACTGAAGGAAGAACAGGAGAAAGAGCAAGCAGAAGCCGAGGCCAGAGCTGAGCAAATCCAAAAAGAAGAGGTGTCTCAAAAATCATCACAAAAGCAAGAGAAAGAGGCTCAGTCAAAACCTGAGTCCGATACAAAATAGGAAGATTTACAGGAGATGATAGTATGAGTATTCTCTGGTTATTTTATGATCAATATTACCAGAGGGTTCCCTTAAGTAGAGACGGGCAGCAGTCCTTCACAGTCGGGCTGGATGTTAGACAAACACTTACAGTCGGGCATTTTCCTTTTACAAACGGACCCATCACAATTGAAGTAAAAGAAGAAACGTTCTCTGTATTACAAAATGGAAACGTGATTGGAATGGCAAATGAGCATAACTCCTTTGAGCTAATCGATCAGAACGAGACATTAACTATTTTTCTGACACCAACAGAGGAAAGAAGAGAAACGTATTATGTAGGGTATCAATCTGAAATCACCTATTCGTCCTATGCTCATGGCGCACACATTTTTCATTCAAATCAATCCGCTAGTTCGCAAACTAATGAATCCTTCACTCTTTTCAAAATGAGTCATGGCTGGGTTGTTGAACCTAGGATGCCGAATCTTTATTTGAATGGAAAGAGGATTTCTACAACAACAACAGTAGAGATTGGAGATTTACTATTTTGCTCGTTTATGACTTTTCGATTTCGGGAAGAAGATGTACTTGAAATCCATAGTATAGAAGAGTATGAGACAAAGCTACCTTTAACGAGGCGGCCGAAATCAGTGATGAGCAGGAAGTATCCAGTGTATCGACGCACACCGAGGATGGTGTACGAGCTTCCAAAAGAGAAGGTCTCACTATCTTTTCCTACTCAAGAGTCGGAGGACTTTAATAGAGGGTTATGGTTAATTATTATGCCGCCCCTCATTATGTTAATTGTGATGGGGATTGTTGCGCTCATTCAGCCTAGAGGGATTTTTATTATCATATCGTTAGTGATGTTTATGACGACTCTCGTCACGTCAACTGTGCAATTCTTTAAAGATAAGGGAATCCAAAAAAAGCGGAAAGAACGAAGACGTCGCATTTATAGACAATATTTAGAAACGAAGCGACTGGAACTACAGGAGCTATCAGAACAGCAAAAAAAGGTACTCGATTTTCATTTCCCATCTTTTGAGAGAATGAAGTACTTAACACAACAAATTTCAGATCGTCTTTGGGAACGATCCTTAGATAGCTACGATTTTCTCCAATTTAGACTCGGTACAGGAACCGTTCCGTCCAGCTATCAAATCTCTATCAGTTCTGGAGATATGGCAAACCGAGAAATGGATGATTTATTAGAACAATCTCAAGCTATGGAGAACGTATACCGTAAAATTGACCATGTTCCGATTGTCGCTGATTTATCACAGGGAGCCATCGGCTTGATTGGGAAAGAATCTGTCGTGAAAAATGAGATTCATCAAATGATTGGGCAGCTTGCCTTTTTCCACAGTTATCATGATTTACGGATGATTTTTATTTTTAACGAAGAAGAATACAGTGGGTGGGAATGGGTGAAATGGCTGCCGCATTTTCAATTGCCTCATATTCATGCAAAAGGTCTTATTTATAATGAAAAAACTCGCGATCAACTGCTTTCATCGATATACGAAATGCTACGAGAACGTGATTTACAGGAAACAAAAGAAAAAACTAGATTTTCTCCACATTTGGTGTTCATCATTACAAATCAGCAATTAATATCCGATCATGTCATATTGGAGTATTTGGAAGGCAAGCACGCATCTCTAGGTGTATCGACTATTTTTGCTGCTGAATCAAAAGAAAGTTTGACAGAGCATATTCAGACACTTGTCCGCTATATCAATGATAGAGAGGGAGACATTTTAATAAGAGAAAGAAAAGCGGTTTCGATTCCGTTCAAGCTGGATGCCCATCAACGAAAGGGCAATGAAATATTCTCCCGCTTACTTCGAACACTTGATCATCAGGTAGGCATGACAAACTCCATTCCTAACAGTGTATCTTTTTTACAGATGGTGAATGTCCAAGATGTCGATGAGCTTCCAATTAAACAAAATTGGTTGACGAAGGAATCGGCCAAGTCATTGGCCGTTCCAATTGGTTTAAAAGGAAAGGAAGACGTGGTCGAATTAAACTTGCATGAAAAAGCACATGGCCCACATGGACTTCTTGCAGGTACGACAGGGTCAGGGAAAAGTGAATTCTTACAAACGTATATCCTGTCATTAGCTGTCCATTTTCATCCACATGAAGTGGCATTCTTACTTATTGATTATAAAGGCGGAGGAATGGCACAGCCCTTTAAAAACATCCCTCATCTACTCGGAACGATTACCAATATTGAGGGAAGTAAGAACTTCAGTGAAAGAGCACTTGCTTCAATTAAAAGTGAGTTAAAGCGTCGGCAACGTTTGTTTGATCAGTATCAAGTAAATCATATTGACGATTATACTGATTTATATAAACAACAGCAAGCAGAGGAACCATTGCCGCATTTATTTTTAATTTCTGATGAATTTGCAGAATTAAAAAGAGAGGAGCCTGACTTTATTCGTGAGCTTGTCAGTGCAGCGCGAATTGGGCGTAGCTTAGGGGTTCATCTAATTCTTGCCACACAAAAGCCAGGTGGAGTCATTGATGACCAAATTTGGAGTAATGCTAGGTTTAAAGTCGCGTTGAAGGTTCAAGATGCAAATGATAGTAGGGAAATTCTTAAAAATGGTGATGCCGCTACGATTACGGTGACGGGAAGAGGATATTTACAGGTAGGGAATAATGAAGTGTATGAGCTATTCCAATCGGCATGGAGTGGTTCACCATATCTTGAAGATACTTCCCAGTCGGAAGATGAAATTGCTCTTGTCACCGATCTTGGTTTGATTCCATTATCTAATGTTACGGCTCATGAGCGAAAGAAAGCTAAAAAGAAAACAGAAATAGAAGCGATTGTTGAAAAAATAGAAGCATTGCAGGCTGAAATGGGGATTAAGCAGCTCAATAGCCCTTGGCTGCCGCCACTTGCTCATCGTTTATCAAGGAAATTGAATCTGTCATCTACGAAACATGAAATTAATTTTGCAATAATCGATGAGCCGGAAAAACAAAGTCAAACGGTCTTTCATTATGATGTGCTAGAAGATGGAAATATTGGAGTATTTGGCTCTTCGGGGTATGGTAAATCACATACTGTCCTGACCCTTCTTCTTAGTATGGCTGAAAGGTTTAATCCTGAGGAAATGCACTATTACTTGTTTGATTTTGGCAATGGAACACTTTTACCATTAAAGCAGCTACCACATACTGCCGACTTTTTCTTAATGGATGAACAACGAAAAATTGAGAAATTTATCAAGGAATTAAAAAATGAAATTTCACGAAGAAAGCTGCTATTCCAAAAGCAAGAAGTAAGCAGCATTAAAATGTACAACACAGTAAGTGAAGAAAAGCTGCCGCTTCTTTTCCTGACGATTGATAACTTTGATCTTATTAAAGAGGAAATGCAGGAGCTTGAAGCACAAATGAATCAATTTGCTAGAGATGGTCAGTCGCTAGGAATTTATATGATTGTTACAGCAACAAGAGTTCAATCAATCCGCCAAGCTCTTATGAATAGCTTGAAAACGAAAATTGTTCATTACCTAATGGATAGTGGCGAAGCTTTTACTATATTAGGAAGAATCCCGTTTACCCCTGAACCAATTCCAGGGCGAGCGATTATTAAAAAAGAAGATTCCTATTTTTCACAAGTATTTTTGCCAGCGGATGGCAAGGATGATTATGAATTACTAGAGTTGATTAGAAAAGACGTCCGATCTATAAAGGAAAAATATGAAAATTATAAGAGACCAAACCCAATTCCTATGCTTCCAACGGAATTAACTACGTTGAATTTTATAGCCTATCTAGACGATACTCAGCAGGCAGGTAAATTACCAATTGGTTTGGACGAAGAGTTGGTTCAACCAGTTTATATTGATCTGGTGAAAAATAAACATTGTCTGGTGCTCGGTCAAGCACAAAAAGGAAAGACGAATGTTCTAAAGCTATTGGTAAACTCCTTATTAAACTCAAGCCCAAAAGCGGTAGCTATATTTGATTCCTTTGATCGAGGATTATCTAGCTATGCATCAGAAGAGTCTGTAAGCTATTTGGAAACGAAAGAGCAGATTACAGATTGGTTGAGTGGGATAGAACAGTTGTTAATAGAAAGAGAAAGTGAGTACGTAGCCAACCTTCAATCTGGTCAATTAGCATTGAATAATCATCAACCGATTGTATTAGTGATTGATGGCTATGCTAGATTCTCACAAATGATTGACAGTCCATTGCAGGATAGACTATCAAAGCTTATGAAAAACTTCAGTCATCTTGGCTTCCACATGCTTGTTTCAGGAAGTAATAATGACCTAACGAAAGGGTATGATTCGTTAACGGTTGAGATGAAGCAAATTCGTCAAGCTGTGCTGTTGATGAAAAAATCAGAACAAACGTTATTTACTTTATCATACGAACGAAAAGAAGAAGAAATCCATCCTGGCTATGGTTATTATGTCATCAATGCTAAGGAAATGAAAATACAAATTCCGCTATGTGCTACTGAGAGGATGGTGTATGCATGACAAGTAAAACAAGATATGTGGTGAAATTAATTTTTGTAGTATTTCTGATTTTAGCCACTCCGGCCGTTTTCTTTGGATCGATAGGCGATCATCCTTTACAGGTAAGAGAAAACGCAACACGAACCATTGCCGTTGTCAATGAGGATATAGAGGCTAATCAGGAAAGGGAAATCTGTAAAATTTGGCGAAAAAGTCATGTCTATTCTCCAAGAGGATTCAGATTATGAATGGACTGTTCTTGGCCGAAGTGCCGCTGTGAATGGACTTCAAAATAAAAAGTATGATGCCGTTGTTTATATCCCGTCAGATTTTTCTAACAATATTATGACATACGAAAGTCAACAGCCTGTTAAAGCCAAATTTGAATACACGGTTCAGGATCAATTAAATGTCATCAACCGTGAGAAAGTTTTGCGCGAAATGGAACGTGCGACGAACCGAGTGAATGGGAAAGTTACAACCTTGTATTGGACGTATGTTTCACAAGATTTAGAAAATGTTCGAAGTAAATTTGATGGGATTTTACAGAAAGAAATTGAGTTTCAAAATGCAATGTTATCTTTTTACGCGCCTAGTTCAAAGAGTCTTACTGATGAGATTAAGCAGCAAAAAAGCATGCTAGAAACTATTCAGGCATCGATGCATTCTGTAGGAGAAGCTTCTCCAAAAAGTGTAGACAATATGAATCAGTTCCAACAAGAGTTAACAGGCTTTGTTGAATTGGTTGAGCAATACAAAGGATATCAGGAAACTCAAGGGCAAACTTTAACACAGCTACAAGGTGAAAGTTTGTCAGCCATTGCAGCATTTTCTTCTAATCAGATGCCGAAATTTACAAATTCAATCGAGTCCTTTGCTCAGCAAAGCGGACAACTTAGCGCTGGGTTAGATGAAATCAGTCAACAATTGGAAAAAAATCAAAACAATATGAATGCTTTATCGGATGTTCGGGTAGAGCAGGTAGAGGAACAAAAGGAAGAGATGATGGCTTATTTAAGAGAGAGGGAGGAACACACTCTTAATCAAATGGAGTCTGAATTACAAACGTTGAAAAAAGAAGTAGCGAGCGAGGGTCAAGGTCAAGGGCATGAGACAGCGGTAGAGGAGTCCCCTGTGTCTACTGAGGAAGTAACGACTGAAAAAATAAATATGGAACAGGAAAGAACAGAATTACAGGAAATCGCGAAAGAAATAAATGAAATTAAGGAGAGTTTAGCAACGACAGCTGAACCACAAGCAGAACAAGTAGTCGCAGCTATGGATCGTTTGCCACTTTTAGTAGAACGAATGACTAAAGTGGAACAACAGCTTGCTGCCATCGAAGCTGAGGAAAATCCGTTGGAGAAAGTGGTAGAGGAGCTACAGGCTAAGATTAACACATTGATAGATGATACAAACTCTTTAGTTGATCCAACTGATGAGTTACTTGAGGAAATTGAGAAAAAAGAAACAGCCGTCCTCGCCTCACCCGCTCTAAGTCAGGAGAGAAAGGAATCGTTAACGGCTATATTTTCTAAGGATATTGATTATTGGCCACCTACTACCATTTTAGATTATTATGGGGCACTTGCTCAGTTAGATACTTTTTTACAAGATAGTCTGGGTGTTTATGAAAACTATGAAGCTGTTATAAATCGTATTAGTCCCATTCTTGAGGTGAACGAGGAAGAACAAAACATGTGGAATGAGCTGTCTACTGATTTGCCGGCAGCATCAGGGCAAATGACAGATCTTCAAGATCAATTTCAAGGATTTATGACAGATTATAGTCAAAATATTGAAGAACAACAGAATTCTATTATCGAAGACTTATCTGCTATTGAGGAGAGCTCTACTCAAGTAATGGATCAATTAAATCCAATCGATGCTTCCGTTCCAACAGAAGGAGTGGATGGGAATGTCGTTGTTGCCAATCAACAGGGCATTACGCAAGAAATGGTTATGATTAATGAATTAATGAATTCTTTAGGTGACAGTCAAAATCAAATTGTCACATATACAGATGAACTTCAATCAAAGGTTCAAAGCGTTCAGACGGATGCTAATACACTAAATGACAAATGGACAGCGAATGTTACAACAACGAAGTTATTCCGAGATGATATGTTTAACCTATTAGGAAATACGTATGTAGATGGTCAACAAAATGGACCAGTGTATGACTATTTAGCTAATCCACTGCAAATTAGCGGTGATACAACTTCTAAGGAAGAAGAAAAGAAGATGCCGCCTGTTATCGTATTAATGATTGTTTTAATTAGCAGCTTATTAATTGGGTATTTCAGTCATTACTTTAAAGGAGCACCTAGACTTGTACAAGGCTCTATGTTTGTGCTGTTAAATTTAATTGTAGGTTTAATTATTAGCTTATATGGATTAAATATTTATCCGTTAGAAGAAGTGCGGGCAATCGAATGGACAGTTACAACGATCCTGCTTCTAACCGCTGCTTCTACTGTTGTACTTGTTAGTTTTACACTTGGAAACTTACTAGGCTGGATTGTGAGTGTTGGATTGGTGACATTCTTTATGGGTTCATTCCTTCCATTACTAGCACCGAATATTCAATATGAGGATCCAATGTCCAAAGTCTATATGTCGATTCAATATGAGGCTCAATCATTATTCCTGCCAACTGCATCCGTATTAGCAGCCATTATCTTAGTGTTGGCTCTGCTTCCATTAGTGGTCAATGTTTGGAAGAATCGTGCAAGTGTAATCGATGAGGAACAGGCAAATGAAGCGTAATCAACTTTTAATGATCATGGTGTTGCTGCCCCTATTTCTTTTTATTAATGAGAACAGTAGCTGGGCAGCTACATCTTCTCTTGAAACGTTAACGCCTAATACGTATGAAGAACAAGAGTTCAAGGAAAATACAGATTATTTAAATGAAAAGGCACTCTATGAACAGAAGAAATCCATTCCAGAAGTCCAAAAAAAATTAACGTTTGAAAAGCCCACATCAGATTCTAAGGAAGCCTCTTTAAAGAAGAAGCTATTCGATGGAAGAGTTGACAACACCGTTTCTACACAAGCGAAGAAAATGAAGCTGTTTACAGGAGAAAAACAAGAGTCTTTTCAGTTGACAGATCAAAAAACTTCGTCTTCAAACTCACACATAAAAGTGACCATTGTATTGATGGTCTTACTAGTTATTGGACTACTTGCCATGGTGGTCTTGCTTATCCCAAAAATGATCAAGGGGAATAAGGAGTTTAAGTAATGTAATTGAGACGATTACACTTTTCTTAATAGGGAGGTTTTGAAATGAGTTTTTCAGACACGCTTACTCAAATCTATTCCGAGATTTCTAGCAAATCGGCAGCAATAGATGAAAAAATATCTCGGCTACAACGGGCAAAACAGGACATTGCGGAGGAACAAAGGGTGAGCTTAGAAGAGCTTCCCAATATCTTAAAACCTGCTTTAGATGTCTCGTGGAAGGGAAGTCATGCCGCCTCCTTTGATGAGTCACGAGAGAATGCTCATAAAGAAATAGCTGACATAACAAATCAAGACTATGATTCTTACAAAGAAAGCATTCAGGAGAAAATTGACGCTTTGCAATTGCAGCAGGGTGCATTGGATATTGCAAGTGGACTGGCCTATCAAGCGAGTCAATTACTGGATAAGGGAGAAGAAGCATTCGAGGAATTAGGAAATAAACTAAATGATCTGCAAAGGAGGCTGTTTTAATGCAAAAAATCAAACTAGATTACGATGAGGTCATCCAGCAGTTGAATGATGTGGAACGTGCCCTCGAAGCTTTGACATTGCCCTCTCCTCCGGAACATGAACTTGGACAGAATCAGCTTGGATTTACGAAAGAGTGGCTTCAAAGAGAAGAAACAATCAAAAACATGGTGATGGGGTACATACAGGCCGTTCAGAAAAATGTGGAAGATACACGAGCTAATGTAGCTATTTTGAAAAAACAAGATGAAGCGATTGTTAAATAAGGGCAAAGGGGCTTGGAGGAATGGAAATAAAAATATATGAAGCCGAAACATTGTTCCAATCAGTTAGTACTCGCGCTGAACAGTATAAGGAGCTAAAAGGCCAATTAACTCAGCTAAAACAAGAGTTTGCGAAAATTGTTAATAACAATCAATTTTTAGGCAATGGAGCAGATGCGATCAAGGGCTTTTATCAAGCCCAGATGGATGTAGTAGAGGCGTGGCTCCTTTTTATTAATCAACAGATAGAATTCTTTGAAGGAATTGAAGGAACAGCAGAGGATAAGAATGTAGCTGGAGAAACGGTTGTAAAGATGCCCTTTTTAGAAGAAGACCTGTCCCTATCCAATAAAAGAGCAAATGAAATCGTCTCCCAGCAGAAAGAAGATCTCCAAACCATTTTTGACGACATTAGTGATCTCATTTCCCTTAGTGTATTTTCAAGTGAACAGTTTGAAACCTATATGGATCAGGCAGAAACAAAACGAACAGAGACGATTCAAAAGGTCAATGAGTTGGATGCGGACGTAACTGCTGAATATGCACTCTCTCAAGATGCAGAAAGCTATGTGTTAGCTCTTTACAGCCAGCTTATTGATGCGACTAGACAGGGAGAAACCATTTCTCCCTTGCACTTTAATGCCGAGTCTTATAAAACGAGTGAAATCTATCAGCTAAAAGATGATGTGGAAAAGCAGAGTAATACGTATTTAACCTTTAAAAAAGAGCAAAACGAAGCAAGAGAGCTCCAAAAAGAAATCGAAGCACTGGCCAATAAGCCTTGGTACGAAAAAGCATGGGATACAACAAAAACCTTTACAGGGGAAATCACAGGCTATTATGATTATAAGAGAGCAACAGAAGGCGTCGATCCTGTCACAGGAAGAGAGCTGTCAGATGCCGAACGAATCGCAGCTGGAGCTATGGCAGCCGCTGGATTTATTCCCGTTGTCGGCTGGGTAGGCAGAGCGGCCAAAGGTGGAAAGGCGATTTACTCCACCGCAAAAGGCATGAATGCTGCAAGCTACGCCCTCGATGCCTATAAAACACCCAAATCCTTGTCCATCTTAGAGAAAAGTGAGATGGGGATTTACGGTCTTGTTGCAGCCAACGGATTGAGTGAAGCCACGACAGGGAAGGATATGTTTGGCAACGAGTTAACGGAGGAGCAGCGGCAGAATAGTTTGATGACTGCCCTTGGGATTGGTGGAGTTGCGGGGGCTGCGAAGTATGTGGATCATTTGCAGGTGAAAAATGCTCCTTATCAAACAGATGATTTAGTAAAAGGGAATAAAGAGTTTGGTAATCCAGTTAAAGAAATTAGTGAAGTTGATAGGACTAAATTAGATGGTTGGAAGTATCCCCCAAAAGATGAGACATATTTAAAATATAAAAAGGTCTATGATAATCCGATATACTATAATCAAGAAACGGGAGATATTAATTGGCCTGGGACTAAAGGAAATCCTAATATAGACGGCTTTTTAAATGGAAAATATGATGTAGAAACACTTAAGCCAGGAATAGAAATAGATAGATATGGAAGTAATGGTAATGGACAGTATTTTTCACCCGCGGAATTAAGTTATGAGAGTAGGGCTTTACCACCCCATATGAAAGAGCAACCATATACTAAGTATAAAATAAGAAGAGAATTTCAAGTAAGATCTGGCGAGATTGCTCCATGGTTCGATGAGGTAGGTGGTGGGATACAATATTATTCAAAAATTGATATTGTTGATGACTATGGGAATTCGATTGAAGCAAATGTAGAAAATTTAATACAGTATGGTTATATTGTAATTACTAAATAACTTAAAGGGATGGAGCGAATGAACAGTAATCAATTACTAGAAATCTCCAAGAAATTAGGGATAAAAATTAGTCTTATTGATGGAGTCATAAAAGAAGAAAAGGAAACTTATGAAAATTATAGTCAAGTAGAAAAAAATGATGCGTCTTGGATGTATTCTGAAATTAACTTTGAAAGAAAATCAAGCTCGGAAAAAGAAAATGTTAAGGTTTTTTCAAATGAAAAAGAAGCTATTAAGTTTTTCTTCTTAAAGGTATTGAAGAGGTTTTACTTTTCAAAGGTTTTTCCAGCTGATAATCTTGTTTTTGAAATGAATAATATTGATGAACTAAAGCAATATTTTCATAAGCTAGGGATAACGGATATTTTTTATAGTTTTAATTTAATTAGACCTCAAGAGGTATTTGGTGAAATTAATCATAAACAGATGATAGTAAGTTATATTGATGAAAAAAAACAAAAAAAATTTTCTACAATGCCAATGGATATAGATAGAGGGATTTTTGCTATGTATAGATTAACTTATTCTCTTTATTTATTAAAAATGGTTGAAAAGGAATTTCTTGATAGAAAGGTTCTTGTCGAAAGATTTGACGACGAGGATATTGAGCTATTTATAAAATAAGGTTTTTTAACACTTATTGAGATTTATAAGCGTATTAGAAATAGTTTAGAATCTAGATAGAAATTATAAGCTAAAAGAAATAGTAAAAGGGTTGCCTTGTAAGTTGTTAAAATGTCGACTTACAAGACAACCTTTTTTAAAGTTTAAATTGCTATTAATTCACGGGTAAAGGCTTTACTGGAAGTAAGAATATTGTACTACCTGAATATGTTCAGAAGCCAAAAGATTTTGTTAAAGGAGATATTTTAAAAATTATAGATAGTAGCACTGGTGAAACTATACAAAAGTTTGTATATGATAATAGACTTGGATGGATGGAATTAAAGTGAGGTAGAGAAAATGGCGAAATATGGTCTGTATAAAAATAAAACCTATTCATTAGACATTTTTAATAACGTATTAGAATTGACTAGTAGGGAAAGTAAAGATATTAATAATGGGTTTCAAGAATATATAGATGTAACAGGTAAAAAGCATAATAATATCTTTACCAAAGAAGTAAGTATAGATGATATTGAATTTGCATATGAATTGGAATTCAAAGTGGTGTATACAGGAATTGAATTTGAACCATGGGCAATAGGAAAGTTTATACTAGAGAATAATCAATTATCATTATTTACCGATAGTCCCACAGTAGCTGAACAATATGAATTTATTAAACAAGAGCAATTTGTGTTTAAAAAAGAAATTCCTTTAGATGATTTGGATGCTTTGATTGAAATTAAAAAACCTATATTAAAGTTTAAGGATATGAACAAAGTAGTAACTAGGATTGAAAAAAAGGACATAAGGGATTATTTGAAAAACCTGATTGAATAGTTATTGATGAAGGTATTACTATGACAGTTTCCTTTTGAAACATGTTTGTGGTAATGCTTTTTTATTAAAGGCTGTTTTCGTAAGTTTGTTGTTTTTTAAACTTGTAATTTAACTAGTGGATATAAAAAGTCTGGAAACTTTGCTTTAGCAGAAGTGAGCGTTAATGGTATTGATAAATCAGAGTTTTTTGCGCAAAGTAGCATAGATGAGATGCGGCAGGTGAGTTAACCCAAGATGAAATAATAGATTTATCTAATAGAATAAAAAAAGTATTGGAAGGTCTTAAAAAAGTAGAAATTGAGTATAATCCACATGCTGAATAGAAATCGATATTGGCAATAGAAATTAAAGTCTCACCCCTGACAACGACGCCGGTATCAATAATTCCGTCTAAAAGGTCCAGCAATGTCATTTCCTTATTTGCCAAAGGATGCTGTAACTCCATTATGTTGTCTCAGACTCCCAATATAAATCTTAGAAGTTGTTACCTTCTTTTAATAAAAAAAAATTATTTTTGATAACCTGTCCAAATAACTATACTCTGGATTACTTTCTTTCATAATTATGTATTAACTGCTAAAAAGAGGAGGTGATGAAATGGCTCTTGAAACTGACTGTCAGACCTGTACTCCTCCCGCTGGTTCAACACCTATCCTTACTGTGAGTATACCTGGTGGACTAGCTATTAACTTATTGGGCATACATGTCGAGGCTTGTCCAATCTGTGTTACTGTATTCACAGACGGATCGGGGGAACTTAATGCTCAGCAAACAACAATTGTTAACAACCTTCTCCAAGCTCTTCATGGTTTAATTCCGAGCGTTCCCAGCGTTTAAATAGAATAAATTGAAGGTTGTTCAGCGTCACTTCTATTTACTAAAGATTGAGGCCTGACCCTCGGTATGGTGATACTTTACCATACTGGGGTCAGGCCCCTCGTTTATAAGCATGTTTAACCCGCGAGAAGCAGAAGATGAATTAACATTAGAAGAAATAAAAGACTTAGCGAAATGAATAAATAAAGTAATAGAAGGACTAAGAAATGCAGAGGTTGACTATGAATCCTCAGCAGAATAGTGATATTTATAAGTGATCGATCACATTAGCCACAAGTTTAAAAATGACATACAGAACCCTATTCAATAGGGTTTTTGCATATACTAAAGGGCTTTATTCTTGGGGGTTCGTTTTTTAGTAGAGGGGGTCATTTTCCCTTTAGCTGGTTTACGAATAGGCGGAGTCGTTTTTTTCTTTGTCTGTTTAGTTGCCGTTCCTTTATTACCAGTGCCCATTGTTTTCTGAACCGGTTTATTTTGAATACTCTTTTTTGGGGAATTGGCCACTTTAGAAGTGGATTTTCTTTGGGTTGGTTTCCTTTTTTCTTTAGAGGGTTCATTATTTTCGTTTCTTACAAAACAAAGTGTGGCTGCTACGATAATGGCGACTAATGATAAAACACCCATGATACCCGAGTATACTGTAGTAAAGATCATGGAAATCCCTGAAATCATCATAAACCAACCACCGACTTTTGGTTTAAAGGGAGATAGTAAGGCTCCTATAGTGGCAAATACACTAAATAGAAAAATAGACTCACTAGCACCCTCAGCTTGTGTCAGTCTATGGAAATCTCTTAGATAAAAGGAGTAAATAACGCCTAAAACACCTAAAACTCCTCCAATTAACCCTAAAAACATAATAAAAAAACGATTCATCATGTTCACTCCTCGTTGTCGTCTCTATATATAAATGTAACATGAGATACGAACAAAAAAACCCCTTAGTTGTAATATCTTAAGCTAACAATAAAAACAACCCTTGAATCAAGGGTTGTCGACAATCTGGAGCCTAATCCATAGACTCTTCTTTTCTTTTATTACAAATTAAAATTATCAGGATCTGGGCCGTTTCGTTGGTCACGGTTTAATGAATCAATTTTGTCCATATCAGCTTTTGATAATTCAAAGTCGAAGATATCGGCATTTTCGATGATTCGTTGTTCCTTAACAGACTTAGGGATGGTTACAACACCTGTTTGTAGGTCCCAGCGTAAAATGATTTGTGCGACTGTTTTTCCGTATTTGGCTGCCAACTCTTGAAGAGTTGGTTCATCTAACATTCTGCCTCGACCAAGCGGTGACCACGCTTCCAATTGAATGTTATGCTCTTGGCAATAGGCTAGCAATTCTTTTTGAGTAAGTCTAGGATGATACTCGACTTGATTCACCATTGGCGCAATTTCTGCGTCTGCAAGTAAATCTTCTAAATGATGAATTTGAAAGTTACAAACGCCGATTGCTCGAACTTTGCCTTCTTTATATAGCGTTTCTAATGCTTTCCATGTTTCTTTATATGTTTCTTTAACAGGCCAATGGATAAGATATAAATCAATATATTCTAAATCTAGCTTCTTTAAGCTTTCATTAAAGGCAGCTAATGTTGATTCATATCCTTGGTCTGTATTCCAAACCTTTGTTGTGATAAATAATTCTTCGCGTGGAATTCTAGATTCTTTAATGGCCTGTCCCACACCTTCTTCATTTTTGTAAAATGCAGCTGTATCGATGCTGCGGTATCCAGCTTTAACCGCTGCTTTGACTGCATTAATTACCTCTTGTCCTTCTTCAGACAAATATACGCCAAGACCAAACCAAGGCATTTTTACTCCATTATGTAGGGTTGTTACATCTTGTAAACTTTTAACCAAGAAAATCATCTCCTTTTATAAAAGAACACTTATATTATCCACTATTTTTGGAATAAACAAAAGGGAAAACCTTTTTTAATGGGGGATGTGATTAAGCGGTTTTTGGTTTAGTTCACGTTAGCTTTCTTTTTTGAATGAAACGAGGCAAAAATCTACAGGATGTATAGAAAAATCCTTATTTACTATAAATGGTATAAAATCTAACGTGTAAAGAATGTTGAAATGTCTGGAATAGGGGTATACATTCATGAGATGGGTTATTTCAAAGTAATATTTATTTTAATGATTATCACACAAAAGCAAGGGTTCTAGTGAAATTTGAAAATCTTTTTATATTAAAAATTTTTGTGAGAAAACAAATTTTTCTATTTTTCATATGTACGATTTTAAAATCACTGTATATAATGTTAATTGAATTAACATATTTTGGTATTAGGGGTTTTATAAACTTGCTCTACGTAAATGTTTTAGAGGAGTTGAAAAATGATGGTGCCTACTAACAATACAAAAACTCCTTCTGTATATATCCGAGTTGATCTTCCAGATGTGTATGTGGATCAACTTAAGGAGATTTGTCCAAATATTGTGGTGGAACCGTGGAATTTGGGTGATCCCGAACCAGAGCCCACTGTAGATGTGTCAGAATGTGAGGTTCTTTTTACTATAGGTTCTCATGACAATCTTAACATTCTTAAAAAAGCGAAAAAGCTTAGATGGATTCATTCCCTTAGCGTCGGATTAGATGCGATGTTGACAGAAGAGATTCAAAATAGTGATATTATCATCACAAATGCAAAAGGCTGTACATCTGTTCCAATAGCAGAGCATACCATTGCGATAATGTCTTCCTTTGCAAGAGGCATGCCAACAATGATAAGAAACCAAATGAAACAAAAGTGGGATACAGTTCCAATTGCAGATTTAGCAGGGGCTACCGTTGGGATTATCGGGTACGGTGATATAGGGTATGAAATTGCTAAAAGATGCAAGGCATTTGATATGCGGGTAATAGGCTGTCGTCGAAACCCTAGAAAAAAAGATAAAGAGTTTGATCCTGCTGACTCCGTTGTCGGTACGGATCAGGTGAATGATGTGCTATCACAGTCAGATTTCGTTGTAGTAGCTCTGCCTCCAACAAATGATACGTATCATTTTATGAATAAAGATCGATTTAATACGATGAAACAAGGGAGTTACTTTATTAATGTAGGTCGGGGAAACACGATTGTGGAAGCAGATTTAGTAGAGTTCTTACGAAATGGCAAAATTGCAGGCGCTGGTCTTGATGTATTTGAAGTGGAACCTTTACCAAAAGACCATCCATTTTGGCAATTGGATAATGTGATCGTATCACCTCATAATGCATACAATTCGAACGATCACCAGGATCGAGTAATGACCTTGTTTTTACAAAATTTAAAGCTCTTTTACGAAGGGAAACCATTGATTAATGTCGTGAATAAACAATTAGGTTATTAGTATAATAGAAATGAAGAAAACTTCGCTAAGTATGCTCATAGCGGAGTTTTTTCGCTAGCAAGCCGGTTCCGCTTTTTGTACTTGTAGGAATGTTGTAACAAATGGGGCGTATAGAGTGAGGTAATGATTTTATAATTAGAATAATGAGTTATTTTTAAATAATAATATGTGAAAATAATAACAAAGTCTGGTGATTTTATTATGCAAAGAAATGGACATTCACATGCGATGGGGCATCCGTATGGACAAGCAGTAGACTATGATAAAAATCCGTTTATAGTGATTTGGGAAGTAACGAGAGCTTGCGAGTTAAAATGTGTACATTGTCGTGCTGATGCGCAATTAACAGCTGATCCTCGGGAACTTACGCATGAGGAGGGAATTAAGTTAATTGATGATATTTATGAAATGAATAATCCAATGCTTGTGTTCACAGGCGGTGATTGCATGATGAGAGAGGATTTGTTTGAACTAGCGGATTATGCGGTTAAAAAAGGCATGCGTGTCTCTATGACACCAAGTGCGACTCCGAATGTAACAAAAGAAAAAATGAAGCAGGCAAAAGAAGTTGGCCTTTCTCGCTGGGGCTTTAGTTTGGATGCACCAATTGCGGAAATTCATGATACATTTCGTGGAACCCCTGGTTCATTTGATCTTGCCCTTGAACAAATTCACTATTTAAATGAATTACAAATGCCACTGCAAATTAATACTGTTATTTCACGATATAATTATGACCATCTTGAAGAAATGGCTAAATTAGTAGGCGAACTTAAAGCCGTCATGTGGTATATTTTCTTGCTTGTTCCGACTGGAAGAGGTCAAATGGAAGACTGTCTGACTCCAGTAGAGCATGAAAAGGTTTTTCAGTGGTTGTATGAGTTAAGTAAAACGGCACCTTTTGATATTAAAACGACTTGTGCTCAGCATTATCGTCGTGTTGTTTTACAGCAAAAAATGCGAGAACATAAAATTGAAAAAGGAGGGATTCATTACGAGGATAGATTACAACGGACTTTGCTTCGATGTCGGATGGATTAAAACGTGCTCCAAAAGGAGTAAATGATGGCAATGGTTTTGCCTTTGTTTCACATATTGGAGATGTTATGCCAAGCGGTATGCTGCCGATTAAAGCGGGGAATATTCGGGAGACCCCACTTGCCGAAATCTATCGTGAAGCGAAGGTGTTTAAAGACTTACGCCAGCCTGACAAATATAAAGGGAAATGCGGTGTCTGTGAATACAATAGGATTTGTGGAGGATCTCGTTCTAGAACGTATGCTGTAACAGGTGATTATATGGAAAGTGAACCTTTTTGCGTGTATATTCCACAGGCTTTGAGACAAAAAGAAGCTAACAAAATCCCTGTGTAGGATGCTATATTTCTTTATTATATAGAATTGTATTAGTACAGCGTGTGAATAATCTTCATATTGTATTATAATAGGTTTGGAGGTACAGATTAGTGGTAAATAAGGAAGTTCAATAGGGAGGTTAGCGTGACATGCAGGTGACGACAAAAAGAATGGAAGCTGAACAAGCAAAGATTATTTTACAAGAGACAGCAGGGCTAGCTATTATTACAATTCATCGCCCTCAGCTACGAAATGCGTTAACAGCAAATATGTGGGATCAGTTATTGGAAGTTGGAAAAAAAGTGCTCGAAAATCCTAAGAATAAAGTATTGTTGCTAAGAGGGGCTGGAGATCAGTTTACAGCAGGATCTGATTTAAAGGAATTTCATCAGATGTCAGTAGAAGAAGCAGAAAACGCCTTTGTGCATATGGAGAACACGATTTCTACTTTTGAACGTTTGCCAATTCCGACGATTGGGGTTATTAATGGACCAGCAATGGGGGCAGGCCTTGAATTAGCGTTAGCCTGTGATATTAGGATTGGTTCGGAAAAGTCTAAATTAGGCATACCCGTTGGGAAATTGGGCATTACGTTAAATAATAAATTTGTTCAAAGAATTGTGAATATAGTGGGGCCTAGCGTAGCGAAGGATTTAGTGTTCACAGGACGAATGTTGAAAGCAGAAGAAGCGTATCGTGTTGGCATGCTAAATTACTTAGTAAAGGAAAAAGATTTAGATCGTTATGCGATTAAAATGGGGCATTTAGTTGCCTCCATGTCTCCTGCATCGCTGCTAGCAGTAAAACAAGCTGCTCAAGAATGTGTGGATAGTACACCTGCTCTTTGGACTGGATCGACACCTTTCGTTGATGTCAATGACTTTCCAGAAGGAGTGGCGGCATTTATAGAAAAAAGGCCGCCTCGCTTTAATCGTCGTATAGACAATAAATAATCTAGATAAATAAAATGCGCGGTTGTGAAAATCGTGCATTTTATTTGTTTAAAAAAGGAAGGGAGAACCTATGTTATTTTCGATACGTACTGGTATCTCTCGCCTTTCTTGCCACAGTCGAGGCAATTTGAATATTAATAGAACTAAATTCAATATTGAAGTGGTGTAGCATACTTTGCTGAATGTCTGTCTGTAACTTTGTGATAGCTTCAGGGAGATGATATGAAACGGGATAAACAATATCGACACTTAGTTTGATTGTTGGAAGCCCATGTAATTGGACCTGGATAGAGTCACAATGAGCAATCTTTTCATTCGCTAAGCAAGTATGTGTAATAAGATCGGTGAATACTTTTTTTTCAATGTGAATCGTGCCATGGTGAAAATCAGGGCGAACAATCGTTGTTTCCCCAATTTTCTCCTTTTTAGGAGAAAAAATATCTCTTCCTTTATGAATCAGCCTTTTGAAAAAATTTTGTTCTACTTGTTTATAGGGAATGGGCATAATGTGCTTTCCTTCGGTGCTTCTAACAAATTGAGCCATCTTTATTTCGCTGGAAGAGCGGAGATCACTTATATAATAATAATGATGAATTTCTCCTAGTTCCAAACGGCTAGCAATTAATCTTGTCATTTTATCGGATGTACCAATAATGAGGATTTTGTTAATTACATATATTTTTAGCGCTTCTTGAACTTCTCTCTTATGCAGTTCATCAAAAAAAGTAGCTCTTTTTACAGCCTTTATGGTATTCTTTTCAAATTTCGCTGAAGTGCCGGCTATTTTCTGTCCATTTAAAATTAACAGTCCATCGTCAATAATAGCTGGTATTTTTTTTTGATGGGCAAATGCTAGTGCACTGGTGCTTTTCCCAGTTCCACTAGGACCGCTCAATGAAAAAATCTCCATTATGTATTCTCCTTGTTTTTCCACATGTTTGCTTCATTATATAATGTTAAAATTTGTTCTACAATCTTTTGGAGCTATAATAAATGGTGAGGCTTTGAAAATGTTACAGGAGAAGTCATCACAATTTCTAATGGATTGGAGGAAAAAAGGATGAATACTAAATACGAACCTATTTTTAAAGTCTTTACCTTTCCCTCAGGAGTAGAAGTGAAGAATCGTATTATGATTGCACCAATGACACATTATTCTTCACAGCCAAATGGGGAAGTATCCGAGCTGGAGCTCCCTTATTATGCAGAGCGTTCTGGTGGTGTGGGAGCGGTCATTACCGCTTGTGCTTATGTCAGTATTGATGGAAAAGGATTCGAAGATCAATTCAGCGTCGATGATGACTCATTCATTCCGGGGTTGAAGAGATTGGCTCAAACGATTCAAGCCAAAGGAGCAAAGGCGATTTTACAAATTTATCATGGCGGCCGGCAATCGCCTCCAGAATTATTACCGGATCGTCAGCCCATCTCTGCAAGTGCTGTTGCTTCAGAAGGGGAAGGGAAACCTGTCCCACGTGAAATGACGGAAACGGAAATAATTAACACGATTCAAGCTTTTGGCGATGCGACGCGACGGGCTATTGAAGCTGGTTTTGACGGCGTTGAAATTCATGGGGCTAATACATATCTTCTTCAGCAATTCTTTTCGCCGCATTCCAACCGAAGAGAGGATCAATGGGGCGGTTCGCTTGAAAAAAGAATGAAATTCCCGTTAGCTGTCGTTGATTCAGTAAAAAAAGCTGTTGTTGAACATGCTAATAAACCATTCATTGTAGGCTATCGTATATCACCTGAAGAAGGAAGTAATCCAGGGATTACATTGGAAGATACTCTTCAATTTGTTGATAAGCTAGCAGACCAAAAGCTTGACTATTTGCATGTATCTGTCAATCATTTCTGGAATGGCTCTTTCCGTAATAAAGAGGAATCGCAATCCAGAGTTATTAGAATTCATGAAAAAGTCGGAAGTCGCGTCCCGGTTGTGGGGGTTGGTTCATTGCATACGCCGGATGAAGTAGTAGAAGCATTAGAAACAGGTGTCCCGTTAATTGCCTTAGGTCGTGAAATGTTGATGGAGCCTAAATGGATTGAAAAAGTTCAAGCTGATCAGGAAGACCAAATTCGTACAACATTGTCTAAGAAAGATCAGCAAGAACTAGTTATTCCTAATCCTTTATGGCAGCGACTAATGGGCATAAAAGGTTGGTTGCCCGTGGTAGATTGAGATGAAAAGTTTTTACTGTAGTTGTAAATATAGAGGAGGCTGCCTAAAGGTTAAAAGATTTAGGTAGCCTCTTTTTTAGTATGAGATATTTTTGTTTACTGTGTAATATTGTCATTCGGATATAAATCACTTTCTCGCAACAACAATACATGCCGGTGAATTCACTGAATACCTACTCTTTTCAAAGTTTCCATAGGTTTCTATAGCTCGAAAACCACAGCGCTCTAAAAGAGGAAGCAATTGCTTTAAAGTAGCAGGGTATAGCAGGGTTGTGTTTGCTATTGATTGATCATTTGTTAGTAAGGTAGTAGTAAATCGTATTTTTTCATCAACTAGTTCATAATGTCGTTTAAATTCAAATGTTTCCTTTTTAATCACAGGGAAAGTGAAATCTTGTTTCGTTAATACTCTTTCAAAATTTACAATTTGAAAAATAAGTGCCCCATTGTGGTGTAACCTTTTATAGGATTGATGAAGAAATTCATCAATCTCCTCTAAATTGTGTAAGTGAACTAGCGTGTTTCCAATACAATAAATCCCATCAAATGTTTCTACGAATTCATCTAATTGCTGCATCGTTTTTGTAAATACTTTTAATGGATTAGTATGCTCTTTTGCTTTTTGACGAATCTGGTTGGCCATTGCTTCTTCAGGTTCCGTTGCTGTCACTTTGAATCCCTTATTTAATAGTGCCAATGCCATATTACCTGTACCGGCGCCAACATCGAGTAACGTTCCTCCTTGTTGAAAGGTGTCTGCTAAGAAGTGGAGAGCTTTAAGATTGGTAGGGAAAATTTCATCATAATAGGGTGTTAAAGGGTGATAAAATGTCATTTTGTATAATCCCTCCTTGATTGAAATAAGTATACTTTTGCTAAAAAAATGAATAGAAAAGGGTTTAGCCATGAACCCCAAGAGCTAATTTAGCTAGACGTGACATTTTGTCTTTTGTCCAGATAGGGGTCCATACGATTTGAACGTCAATATCTTTTATTGTAGATGAAAAGGCAGTCGACAATGTCTCTTTTAGATCAGCAATAATTTGCCCGGCCATAGGACATCCCATAGACGTCATCGTCATCGTGACCCGTACCTCATTTTCTTCAGTTACCTCAACGTTATATACAAGACCGAGGTTAACAATATCAACTCCAAGCTCTGGGTCCATTACATTTTCAAGTTCTTTAAAAATTTGTTCTACCGTTAGGTTTGCCATCTATTTATCCTCCATCCTTTAGATTTGAATTATTAAGGGAATTAACACTCTGTTCCCTTTTTCCTTAACTATACGTAAAGAATGTTGATAAAAAAATGACCTGTATCACATTTTTAGAAAAAGTATAATTATTAGCTAGATTGATTGTTTGCGAACAAAAATTATTAAGGAATTGTGAAAAAATGGTTAATTGGTGTTAAAAATTGTAAAAAACAACACTATTTTTTCCAAAAGCTTGTATGATAGTCATGTAATTCAATTTTCGAACAACCAAGGAGGCAAAAGAAAGATGAAAAACCTTAAACAATGGCTATTAGTATTAATGGCATCACTTATGTTAGTAGTCGCAGGTTGCAGCAATGATGAGACGAATACAGAGGATGGCACAAATACTGAGGAAAATCAAAATACTGAAGAAACTCCAGGTACTGAAGAAACACCAGGCACTGAAGAGGAAGCACCAGGTACTGAAGAAACACCAGGCACTGAAGAGGAAACACCAGGTACTGAAGAGACACCAGGCACTGAACAAGAAACACCAGAAACTGAAGAAGTTCAATAATCAACTACACTTAACCTAAAGGTGTCGTGATTGTACGTGCAATACTTATTAAAGTAGGGGCTGAACCAATAGGGTTCAGTCCTTATTTTAATTCAAGAAATATAAACTAATAGAGTATTTACATAGATAAGTAGTATTGTGGTACTTTAGTATGGGAAGTAGTATACAATAATCAAAGGATAAAAGGTAAAATTAGTTGACAATGTGTTAAAATATATGGATTCTGCTCTAAAGTACAATATAATATCATTATATTCTGCAAATGATGTTTGAAAAAGATAGAGTCTATTAAATGATGGGAGTTTTACTAATGGCATTTTTGCATACCAAATTAAAAACTAGAAATCAAACTTCCGAATGGTTATCACAAGCAGTTAATCAAGAAGTGATATTTTCTATTTCAGATACAAATATTCAAAATCAATGTAAATCAATTGGCTTAAGCTTAGAAGATTTAAAAATTGCCAAGACGATTCAAGCGCTGATTAAAGAGCATAAAGAGTCTATTACAAGTGAGTTTTTTAAAACAATGAGCAATATCCCTGAATATAGTGCAATTGTTACTTCATATTCAAATCGAGAACGTTGGATTAACATGCATGCTCATTTCTTAGTGCATATGTTTGAGGGGCGATTTGATGATGCTTATGTTGAAAAACTTCAACAGTTGGCAAGGGGGCACCATGCGATTGGCGTACGCCCACAATGGTATGTTGCAAGTTTTCAAGCACTTCTAGCAAATGTACAGAATGTGATATATGATTCAACCTCAAGCAAAGAGGAATTTTTTACAATCGCTAAGAGTGTTTCAAAAGTGATGAATATTGCTCAACAGGTGATTTTAGAAGCGTTAGATAAAGTGAATATAGAAACAAAACAAGCAGAATACCAGAAAATAAAAGAGGAATTAAAGGATAAAATTTTTGAAACCGGTGAGTCTTTAATGGCTCTAACAGAAGAAACAAGTGCAAGTGTAGAAGACTTAATTTGTAGAAGTAAGAAAGTAAGTGAGCAAGGACAACAAAGTGCTGAAAAGTCAAAGACTAGCCAAGAGCTTGCTAAAAAAGGACAAGGGCAACTAAATTCATTGGAAGAACAAATGAATTTGACACGTCAAAGTACGGTTAAAATGAAGGAAAATGTAGAAGCTCTTAATGAAATATCTATGCAGATTAGACAAGTCGTTAGTATTGTTGAGGGTGTTTCTAGTCAAACGAATTTACTAGCTCTTAATGCTACTATTGAAGCGGCAAGAGCCGGCGAGCATGGAAAAGGATTTGCTGTGGTGGCAAATGAAGTGAGAAAGCTTTCGGAACAAACGCAGAAATCAGTTGAGTCGATTAAGATGTTTACGGAACAAATCAATGATCAAAATCATAAAGTAATCTTCAGCATTCAGGAAGTAGATCACTTAATGGAGGATGGCCAAGATAAAACAGAAATGACTCGAAAGGCGTTTGACCGTATTGTAGAAGCAGCGAATGAAAACCTTGTGTCCGTACAGCAATCTGAGATGGATATTCAGAGTTTGGTAGAAGTTATTACAGAAATAGGTATGGCTACGCAAAAAATTGTTCAGTCTACAGAAAAATTAAATGAAGCTGCACATCTAGCATAGTAAGGGAGAAAAGCGATTCAGTCCATTAGTCGTTGGGTATCTGAAGCTAGACACCAATATGCATCGAAATTTTATAAATTCTTATATTATAAAAAAAGCTGGCTCAAAAAGTCGTTATGAACGACTTTTTGAGTCAGTCTCGCTTATAGTATATTAAGGTCCTGTAAAGCTTGTTGTAAGTCAGAACGTGTTTGTAATGCATTGTCCACTTCAACACCAAGTTCAATCATTGTGTCGGCAATTTCTGCGCTGATTCCTGTTAGGATTGTGGCACAGCCTAGTAATTTAATGCCTTTTACAATTTTAAATAAATGGTTTACTACGGCTGTATCGACGTAAGGTACGCCAGAAATATCAATAATCAATTTTTCAGCTTTTAATTCTTTAATTCTTTGAAGAGTTTTTTCACGGATTTTTCTTGCTCGATACGTATCTACGTTTCCTACAATTGGTAGAATACAAACCTTTTCAGTGATTGGAATAATCGGAACGGTTAACTCATCTACCGTTTCACGATGGCTTTTTAATAAATCCTCTTTATAGTGAACATAATAAGATGTATAAGAATCAATATATAAATCAATGATATCGTTTACATGTCGTTCTAATGCAAAAAATTGTTCCATATCGAGAGTGTTATGGGATTCAACATAAAAGGATTTAATAGCATTCCAGATAATCCCACGAATTGATTGGAAAATTTCCCAAGATAAATGGATTGGAAATTCTGTTTTGGCTCGACTTATTCCCATTTCTCTAGCACTATCCATAATCTCTTCTGTTCTTAATTGTAGGATATTTTCTGTTATCACTTTTAGGATTGGATGACCGTACTTTTCGTAGTAATCTAAATCACCATTCTCTGTTAAGAAAGAAGCAATGTGGCTTTTATTTTTCTGCAGATATTGAATCCATTCTTTTGTGTAAAAGTTTAAATTGCTAACTAAAAATTCTGCTAATTCTGCTCGTGCATCAATTTCAATTGCTTGCAGCATGGTTTGTCCTCCTTTAAATGGGGTTTGGTGATGGTTTTTAGAAAATGAAAGAATAAAAGTAGTTCCTTGTCCTTCTTCACTTGTTACGCGAATTTTAGCTTTGTTGTTTTGTATCGTATTAAAGACTTGTGCTAGACCCATTCCTTTTCCATCCTGTTTCATGGTGAAGAAAGGGGTGCCAAGCAAACGCAATTTGTCCTTAGGAATACCGATACCAGAATCGGAAATGGTAAGATGTACGTCGTGCACATCTTCATATTGCTCAATGATTAGGGTGCCGCCTCCATCCATCGCTTCAATCGCATTTTTAATTAAATTAAATAAGGATTTTTTTATTTGATCTCTTCGACCAACAATCGTAGCATTTTCATTTTCAAATTTCTTAATGAGGTTAATATGATAAAGTTGATTTTGAAATAATAATAAAATAGATTCGATTTCAGAACATAAGTTGAATAGTGTTGGTGTTTCTTGAGCAAATTCTGGTTTTGACACGCTCATTAAATCATTTAAGATATGAATGGCTCGGTCTAATTCGCTTAGTGCAATTTCGGCATATTCAGTCTTAAAGGATTGCTCCATAAGTTGAAGAAACCCTTTCACTGCTGTTAGAGGATTTCGAACCTCATGAGCAATTCCAGCAGCCATTTCTCCTACGGAAGATAATAAATGAGTATTCCAATTGCTTTGCTCATGTGAGTTTTGTAAATAAGCAATATTGAAGATATAAATATGAATTTTAACTAATATATGATCGTCGAATGTTCTATGAAATAAAAAGAAATATGGCTGTGAATCAATGGTCGCAATAAATTCATTTGCTTTTCCCATAAAGCATTCGTGCAGCTTTGTTTTTATTTCTGTGTTTCCAATTCTCTTAAAGAGGTAATTCGTATCATTATCATTTGAAATGATTAATCGTTTACCTTCATTGTTTATCTTATGAATCATACCATCGGGATTGAGTTCAATTAAGCCATATGAAATTTCATGAGCGGTAGGTGATATAATCACTGTATTTATCCTGCCTTTCATTGAGCCACTTAACGGCTCTAACCTTAGTTCCTTGGTTAACCGTACTAGTGATTTCAAATTCATTCATTAAGCGTTGTACTCCCGATAATCCCAAACCGAGTCCTGTTTTTGAACGGATTGTATTTTTCAGTACACCTTCAATGTTTGCAATGCCAGGACCTTGATCAACGGCGGTTATTTCTATTCCATATGAAGGAATAGGATTTATAAAAAGCTCCCCTTTTTTGGCGTAAAAGACAATGTTGCGAGTTAATTCCATTATCGATACAACTAATTTAGTTTGCTGACTTTTATTTAAGCCAAACTCTTCAGCAACCCTTTTTCCAAGTGTACTCGCCATATACACATCATCTTCTCGTTCAATCACAACCCTGTACAAATTGTCCTCATATCCTCCTAGTAAAAAGTAATATATTTTAAAGAATATTTTAACATATCCGGGCAAAATTATGTAGATTTTGACAAAAATATATATTGATTGCGTTTAAATTTATAAAAATGCTAAATGAGATACGTGCTAGTATATAATTGGCGATATTTTCGGAGTAGAAGGAGAAGTAGACTAATGAAATTATTATTACCGTTGTTAGCTCTTTTGAGTGGTGCTGCAATGGCAGTACAAGGGCAAATTAATGGAGGGTTAGGAAAAAAAGTAGGGGTTTTTGAAGCCTCATTTATTTCGTTTGGAGTAGGGACGCTTGCTTTATTTTTTATTGTTTTGTTTTTTGGCAGTGGGAATTTATTGGCTGGTTTGAAAGTCCCTAAATGGCAATTAATCGGTGGATTATTAGGAGCCTTTTTCGTCGTAGTTAGTGTATTGGTTGTTCCTAAAATTGGAGTAGCTACTACTTTTATGGCTATTATTATTGGACAAATAATTCTTGGTGCACTAATCAATCATTTTGGTTGGTTTGGTGCACCGCGTATCCCAATTGATGCAAAAAAGACCATAGCTATTGTCTTGATGTTTATTTCTTTATATTTGTTTAATCATAAATAAAGGAAATGCACACAAAACGAATCGCAGAATTTAGAATCAATGATGCTAGTATGAGGATTTTTGAGATTAATGAAAAATTGACTCAAATTACTAAAGGACCCGTAAAATAATATAGATACTTTTCAGCCCCGAACCTCATCGTGTCCGGGGCGTTGTTTTTTAGGAAAAGAGGAATTTTTTATTGTCCAACTGCTACGTCGCTGACCAAGCCGGTTCCGCTTTTCTCATTGCGTGGTATATCCACCATCTAGTACGACAGCTTGACCGGTGATGCCACGGCCTTTTTCACTTGCGAGGAAGATGGCATAATCGGCAATTTCACTAACATCTAGCAAGCGACGTTGGGGAACGAGTGAAAGAATCGCTTCATCTAAAACACTTTCAAGTGGTACTTGTCTCGTTTTTGCCAAATCCTCTAATTGTCCACGTACAAGTGGTGTATCAACGTAACCTGGACAGAGTGCATTTACCGTAATACCTGAAGAAGCGCATTCTAATGCGGCGACTTTTGTGAGACCAATAACCCCGTGTTTCGCGCTGTTATAGGCTGCTTTGTTAGCAAATCCAATTAGGCCATTAATGGAGGCGATATTGATAATTCTTCCAAATCTTTGCTTCTTCATAATCGGCAGTACATGCTTAATCGCAATAAATGGAGCGGTTAACATAATTTTAATCATCAACTCAAATTTCTCAGTTGGAAATTCTTCGATGGGAGAAACATGCTGAAGCCCAGCATTATTAATAAAAATATCAATCTGACCGTATTTATCTTTGGAGGATTCAATCAGTTGAATAATATCTTTTTCTTTTGTAACATCTGCCTTTAAACCAATTACATCTAGTCCTTCACTTCTAAGCTTTTCGGCAGCCTCCACTACAGCCTTCTCATTAAGGTCAGACAAAACCACTTTGGCACCGTTTTCAGCAAACACTTTACCAATTTCAAAACCGATTCCTCGTGCAGACCCTGTAATAATTGCTACTTTTTCTTTCACCATTCTACATTCCTCCTAAAAAATATCATGATAGATAGCTTGTATGATAGATTTATGTATATTCAGGATAACAGAGAAAAATAAGGTAAATAAAGAAAAAAATAACGGTTTGTACTTAAAAAGAAAAAGAGTGAATATTGTGTAGAGAAATCAATACACTATTATGATGTTTGACATAAGGAAATTAATCCTAGAACGCGCTGTTAAAGAGATCCAGGATGGAATGTGTGTGAATTTAGGAATTGGAATGCCAACCTTAATTGCTGATATGATACCGAGTGATTTTAATGTGATGCTTCAATCAAGACGGAGTTACGCTAGACGAAGTGAAGGAAAAAACAGAAGCAAATTTTAGTATAGCTCAAACATTAAAAATTAATAGATAAATATGAAACGCCAGGAACTCTTTAAAAATATAGAGTATGCCTGGCGTTTTGTAATAGATAAATTGCCAAATTGAGATATTTACTAAATTTACATACTTAACACTATTAATATAGTATTTATATTATTTTACATAATATTAGTACGAATCGACAATTTTCTTAATATTAGAAAGATATTCTAATACAAGGAAAGACATACATATAAAAAAGAGGTGTGCGTCAATGTCAAATGAGTTAAGTCGCAGAAAGTTTTTAACTTATGTGGGAACAGGAGTAACAGCTCTAACAGTAACATCAGCAGGATTAGGAGCAATGGCTCCATCAGCGGAGGCACAAGGAGCAAAGGCAGCTTCTCATTTATTTGGATTTAAAAAGAGAGTATCAGGACTAAAATTTAAGCCTATTGAGCCATCTGCTAAAGATGAACTTGTTTTACCAAAGGGCTATAAATATGATGTAGTAGCAGCATACGAAGATGTGATTAATAAAGAAGGTGACACATTTGGGTTCAATAACGACTTTACAATGTATTTTCCTATTGATGGCTCAAATAGAGGTCTCCTTTGGGTGAATCATGAATATTCAAGTGATTTATTTGTACATGGTAATCCAACAAATGGTAAGTATTCAGCGGATCAAATTAAGAAAATGCTGTATACTCAAGGCGGCTCTATCATTGAAGTGTATCGTGATGAAGAGGGTGTGTGGAAGATGGATACAGCCTCTAAATATGCACGTAGAATTACCGGGTTAACACCTTTTGATTTAACGGGACCAGCAAAAGGTTCAAAGACAGTTGGTTGGGTGAATACTGTAAAAGGAACGTTTGCAAACTGTTCTGGTGGACAAACATTATGGAATACGGTATTGTCTGCGGAAGAAAACTATGAAGATACAGTGGAAGCAGCAGGTCTTAACGAAACTCATTACGGATGGATTGTAGAAGTAGATCCGTTTAACGCAAAATTTACACCAAGAAAACATACGGCTCTTGGTCGTTTCCACCATGAAAACTCTGCGATGGGTCTGACGAATGACGGACGTCTTGCTGTATATATGGGAGACGATGTGAAAGATGCTTGTGTGTATAAATTTATTAGTAAAGATAAATATGTAGCATCTAGAAAACACGCCAATTCAGACCTTTTACACGAAGGCACATTGTATGCTGCCAACCTCAAAAAAGGTACATGGGTTGCTATAACGATTGAGGCTGTTCGTGAAGCCGCAAAAGATAATCAAGAACTATTGAACAAGTTCCAAACACAAGCAGATGTGCTGGTACATGCTTCTGAAGCGGCGATTTTACTTGGCGCAACTCCAACTGATCGTCCAGAGGATGTGGAAATTAGTCCATTTGATAAAACGGTCTTTATTGCACATACCAATAATGATAAACATGGTAATATTCATGGGCATATTACGCGCTTCCTTGAAGCAGATGATGATCTTGGTTCTTTGACATTTGATTTTGAAATTTTTGCATGTGGCGGTCGTCAAAGCGGATTTAGTGCACCTGACAACTTAACATTTGATAGTGAAGCAAACTTATGGACAGTAACGGATATTTCATCATCATCCATGAATAAAGGAGTCTTTTCTTCTTTCAAAAACAATGGGTTATTCGTTATTCCGACAATCGGGAAAAGTGAGGGAGAAGCATTCCAATTCGCTTCTGCACCAGTAGAAGCAGAGATGACAGGTCCATGCTTTACAGAAGACGAAACAGCTTTATTCTTGGCTGTACAGCATCCAGGGGAAGGATCAAAAGATCTTAACAATTTAACAAGTAAGTGGCCGCACCGCAAAGGAGATACGATTCCACGTCCTGCTGTTGTTGCTATTTCTGGATTTAAATATTAGGAGGGGGTTATTATATGTTGCAAAGTATTGGTGTTCCAGGGTTAATCTTAATACTCGTTATTGCCTTAGTTATCTTTGGACCTTCTAAATTACCGGAAATCGGTAGAGCGTTCGGTAACACGCTAAAGGAGTTCAAAAATTCTACTCGTGGACTAGTTTCAGATGATGAATCAAAAGCAGAATCAAAAAAAGAATTAGAACTAGTGGAACAAAAAAAGAAAACAATCTAAATATAAAGAAGATGTAAGGAATTCCTTGCATCTTCTTTTCCTAGGTTAGGGGTAATTACATGGAAGAGAAACAAATGAGCGCAGTCGAACATTTTGAGGAGCTGCGGAAGCGCATTATTATAACACTGATTGTATTTGTACTATTTTTATGTGCATCTTTTATATTTGTTCAAGATATCTATCATTTTTTAGTAAAAGATTTGCCATTTAAACTAGCGATTCTCGGACCAACTGATATTATGTTTGTATATTTAATGATTGCAACCGTTGCGGCTATTGCAGCCACTATCCCTGTTGCGGCACACCAAATTTGGTTGTTTATTAGACCAGCGCTGTCAAAAAGGGAACAAAAAGTGACGCTCTCTTATATACCAGCCTTATTTTTTTTATTTTTATTAGGTCTATCATTTGGTTATTTTGTATTAACTCCAATCGTGTTGGCTTTTCTTATGTCTTTGTCTGGCGAAATGTTTAATACCTTTTTTACGACTGAAAAGTATTTCAAGTTTTTATTACATTTAACATTGCCATTTGGCGTATTATTTGAATTGCCGGTGGTCATCATGTTCCTCACTAGCCTTGGAGTTCTTAATCCATACAGACTTCAAAAAGTGAGAAAATATGCTTACTTTGTATTAGTTGTTATTTCAGTGGTTATTACTCCACCGGATTTTATCTCTGATGTGCTTGTTATTATTCCGCTTATTTTGCTATACGAAAGTAGTATTAGCTTATCTAAAATTGTATATAAAAAGAAGCTTGCGAGAGAGAATGAAGCATATCCACTAGCGGAGTCTTGAAGTAGATTTTTTTATTAATTTGTCAATTCACCCCTTCTTAAAATTTTCATTAGAAAATTAAGGAGGGGTGAATTGGCTTTTTTGTTGGAGCTAATTATATCAGTTGTAATAAGGAACATACGTTTGGTATACTGTTATTAAGGAGGTGAATAAAATGACAAAGAAAAAAGAAGAAGAAAATACTTATAAAACCCATCAAATTTGGGTTAAAAAAGGTCATCGTATGTACGGGTATTTTCAAACAATGACACAAAATGCTAAAAATATGTACAACACCACTAATTTTTATATACGACAAGTTTATACAGGTTTGACACAGGATAAGGTGCTTCAACCATTACAAAAAGAAGTATTAGATGTGATTGATACACACTTTGAAGAAATGAACGAAGTGCAACGAAATGTTTATCAAAAAAAGTTGGAAAAAGAAAAAGGGAAACCAAAGGAAAAACAAAAAGAAGTAACATTGAACGAATTTGAAAAACCGTCAAAAGATGATCCATATGTTGATTACAACTTTTTAGATGCTCTATTTAAGTTGACTTCACAAAATGATTATCGTTCTCTTCCAGCTCAATCTAGTCAATCAGTTATGAAGGTAGTGTTTCAAAATTGGAAATCCTTTTATGCTAGTTTAAAAGATTACAAAGTAAATCCAACTAAATACAAAGCACAACCAAGAATTCCGAAATATAGTCGCTCAAAAGAAAAGCAAGTTATTTTCACTAATCAAGATTGTGTTATTAAAGAACATAAATTTTTAAAATTTCCCAAAACCAAAGAACGACTCAATATTGGAAAATTAGGTTATGAAAAAGGAAAATTAAAACAAGTTCGTGTGATCCCGAAATACAATGAGTATGTAGTGGAGCTAGTTATGGATGTTCCTATGGAGCAAAAAGCATATGTAGATAACGGAAGATACATGAGTATTGATTTGGGAATCGATAACCTTGCATCCATCGTTACCAATACGGGGAGAAGTCCCGTTTTGATAAAGGGCAAAAACGTCAAGTCCATCAATCAATACTACAATAAGTTAAAAGCGCACTTTCTTGGCATTTTAAGACAAGGTAAACAAACCAAAGAAGGTCCGTTTACGTCCAAACGATTAGAAAGATTGCATCAAAAAAGGCATCATAAGATCAAAGATATTTTTCATAAAGCCAGTTTTGAAATCGTAAAAACTGCTTTAGAGGAAAATATCAACACCATTTTCATTGGACAAAACAAAGAGTGGAAACAAAACATGAACATTGGAAGAAGAAACAACCAATATTTTGCTAATATTCCACACAATATGTTAATCAGTATGATTGAATACAAAGCTGCTCAATACGGAATCCAAGTCATGACAACCGAAGAATCTTATACGTCCAAAGCTAGTTTTTTAGACGATGATGATATTCCGACATATGGTGAAAGGGATGGTAAAACACAATTTTCAGGAAAACGGATCAAACGTGGGTTGTATCGAACTGGTTGTCAATGGTTAGTTAATGCGGATATAAACGGAGCTGCAAATATTATGAAAAAGGTTTGTCTACGTTTAACCAGTGAGAGTGATTTTAACATAGAAACTGTAAACGTTTGGTCACCAGAAACAAAAATCATATAAAAGAAGTCCCAAAGGCAAGACCGATGGGATAGAGGGGCTGGGTGTGTTTAGTCTACCAATGTGACAGTCCCACTGTTCGTTAATCGTTCAGGTTTGCTTAAACTTTTAGGTAAATAAATCGATACGACAGAAACCCCCCACTTCAAATTTTCATCAGAAAATTAAGTGGTGGGAGCATTCATGATCATTTCGATGGCAAAGCATCTTCAATTGCAAGTTGTCGCGGAAGGTGTGGAAGAGGTTAGTCAGCTTTCTTTTTTAACAGAACGTGACTGCGATATCATCCAAGGGTACTTGTTTAGTAAACCAATCTCTCCTGAAGAAATTTCAGCAAATTTTGATGAAATTGAAAAGAAGGCATATTCTATAGTTGAGGAGAGAAAATTGAATTCAAATAATTATGAGATGACAGGAATTGAGTAGTTATTTTAGGGGTTTATTTTACTTTCACACAGAGTTTAGAAAAAAGGTATAGCTTCCTCAGGTTATGAGGTGTTATACCTTTTTGAAATTTAACGGAACTTGCTGTTAAATCGGTTAAAATAATGTGATCAACCATCCTCCGATAGCACCAGTGACGACAATTACCCAAGGAGGCAATTTCCAAAATACAAGCATGCTGAATAATAGGGAGGCGAGGGCAAAGTCGGCAGGTGTCAAAATAGAACTCGACCAAATCGGCTGATAAAAGGCAGAAATGAGAATGCCGACAACCGCTGCATTCACGCCCATTAACGCTCCTCTAATTTTCGTGTTCTTGCGTAGTGTATCCCAAAATGGTAATGTACCTAAAATAAGTAGAAATGCTGGTAAGAAGATAGCGATTGTTGCCAATAGACCACCTTGCCAACCATTTATCACGGCCCCAAGATAAGCAGCAAAAGTAAATAGTGGACCAGGTACCGCTTGAGTGGCTCCGTAGCCAGCTAAAAATTCCTCTTTACTTACCCAACCACTAGGAACGACTTCTCGCTCTAGTAAGGGTAATACGACATGTCCTCCTCCAAAGACTAAAGCTCCTGAACGATAAAAACTATCAAACATAGCAATCGATTGTGATACAGTGACTTCTCTTAAAATAGGTAAAAGGATAAGTAGAGCAAAAAACAAGATTAAACATATACTTGCAAAGCTGCGGGAAATGGGAAAGGGATTACTAGCTGTCTCATTTTCCGAGTGCTCTTTGTACAGAATGAATCCGATAAGAGCAGATAAAAGAATAAAAGCTACTTGAGTATAGGTTGACTGCCAGAGAAGAGTACCGATTAATACGAATAAGGCAATCATTTTTCTTTTTAAATCGGGTGTTAGATTTTTAGTCATTCCTAAAATAGCCTGGGCGACGATGACTACAGCTACAATTTTTAGTCCGTGAATCCAGCCAGCTTCGTCAATATTTAACTGATTAAGAATGGAGGCAAATAAAATTAAGGCAATAACAGAAGGCAATGTAAAACCGATAAAAGCTAATATTCCTCCTAAAATTCCAGCACGCATGACGCCTATGCCAATTCCTACTTGACTACTAGCTGGACCTGGTAAGAACTGACATAAGGCCACAAGATCTCCATACGTTTTTTCATCGAGCCATTTTCGTCTACGAATATATTCATTGTGAAAATACCCCAAATGAGCAACAGGTCCGCCAAACGAAGTAAGACCTAATTTGGTTGCAACAAAGAGTATTTCAAGTAAAGTTTTTAATTTATTAATCGGGTGAACAGAATTCATTCTTGGGCTCCTTTCAGGACTTAGTTATAACGAAAGTGTAACATCAATAGGGATGAACTTAGGGATATCCACAGTAAATTTACGGATTATTAACATTTGTTTGTATCTGGGGCATATATTTGAATAGATGTAATATTTTTTTGATTGAAAATATCTTAATGTGTCTAGCTTTAGGGCCTTGCGCTTTTTTTTATAGGAGGTAGTTTGTTATGGACGTAATGGTTAGACAGGGAGATTCATTGTGGTATTATAGCCAGTTGTTTCATTTGCCTCATACGCTCCTTATCGATTCTAACCGAAACATTCAGCCTAATCTGCTTTCGATTGGTCAGAGTGTGAAGATCCCGGGATTTGTGAGTATGGATTATCAAATACAACAAGGGGATTCTTTATGGAGCATTGCTGCCAATAGAAACCTTTCATTAGATGCATTATTCCTTTTGAATCCTTCTGTTCAAGCGGACAGATTACAGATTGGTCAGATTATTAAAGTACCACAACGTATTACGTGGAGACTTGTTGAGGGAAAACAAAATTATAGCTATGAAAGATTGAGAGCTGATTTGGAACATCTCCAAAATGTTTATCCCTTTATTGGACTATCTTGGATTGGGGATTCTGTGCTTGAAAAGGAAATTCCAGAGGTGTTAATTGGAAAAGGAAATAAAAATGTTCATTATAATGCATCTTTTCATGCGAATGAATGGATTACCACATCGATTATTATGACATTTTTGAATGATTATTTATTGACACTTACAAATATAGGGGACATTCGTGGCGTACAAATGTTACCTTTGTATGAAGCTACAACCCTATCTATCGTTCCAATGGTAAATCCCGATGGGGTGAATCTTGTATTGAATGGGCCGCCGACGAGTGAGCCTCATCGAAGCAGAGTTATAGAGTGGAATAACGGAAGCAACGATTTTACGAACTGGAAGGCCAATATAAGAGGGGTAGACTTGAATGATCAATTTCCAGCAAAATGGGAATTGGAAAAAGCGCAGCGACCAACTAAACCAGGACCAAGGGATTATCCCGGAGAAAGTCCACTTACGGAACCTGAAGCAATTGCAATGGCTGAGTTAACAAGGAGAAGTAATTTTTCCAGAGTATTAGCATTCCATACGCAAGGTAAAGAAATTTATTGGGGATTTGAAAACCTTGAACCTCCGTATTCAGAAGTTATTGTCGAGGAGTTTAGCAGAGTTAGCGGCTATAAAGCTGTACAGACCTTACAGAGTTATGCCGGATATAAAGACTGGTTTATTCAAGATTGGAGAAGACCAGGATTTACGATTGAACTTGGGCAGGGGGTTAATCCTTTACCGCTGTCACAATTTGAAGAAATCTATCAAGAATCGCTAGGAATCTTTTTGGCTGGATTGTATATGTAAAAAATCTGATTGGTCAAATTAGGAAAGTTATCAACTCATCTGTTAATAGAAGATGAGTTTTTTTGTGCAACTAAATATTTTATGATGACTTTTAAGGTTATTTGGTTACTGGAAAATATATCAATTCAATAAATAGATTGATTTTCTGACAATTAATCTATTTTATAGATGAAATGGATGTTGAAATGGAATTGAAGTTTATCATTGTAATTTTTATTATTTGTATATATAGTAAGTGTCTTTTTCATATAGTAATTAACCTAAAAGTTGATGATAGATACAATTATTTACACAATACATTATATGCAAGGAGATGTAACATAAAATGGTGATTGTTGATGAACTCCATAATACGGTTGTTTTTCAAATGACATCGGATGAACTAGTAAGGGTTTTAGAAGATATTAAGGATAAAAAAGAAATTGAGATTCAATTGCTAAAGTTTAAGATTAATAAGTTTGAGAGGAAAAAAAGGATTGAGGAGGCATACTATCAGTCCTTGTCTCCATTTCGAAAGCTTTTTGCAGGTCGACCACCTAGCCATCATCAAGCTATTGAATATTTAGTACATGTAAAAGAGCCCTTTGCTGAAATCGAAGTGCTTAAACAAAGGCTTTTAATGTTAGATAGAATCATTTCAAACGTACAAATGGGATTGGGAAAAGAGGAAATACTATTATCACCTATTATTATAGAAGAAATTAGGATGATGGAAGGAAATGGAGGCAACTAGAAATGACACTGGAAGCCGTTAGTTCAGGTTTAGATACGATTTGGGTTGTGTTAACAGCAGCCATGATTTTATTAATGGAGGGTGGCTTCGCTTTATTAGAGGCAGGCTTTGTTCGCTCAAAGAATAGTGTCAATATCATTATGAAAGTGTTCGTTGATATTACGATTGGTACGCTTGTGTATTTCTTAATTGGTTTTGGATTCATGTATGGAACGGACCTTTTAGGAATCGTGGGGACAAGTGGATTTTTGTTAACTGGTGATTTATCCCATTTAGATCTAACGATATCGATTGATGCGTTTTGGCTATTTCAAGGAGCCTTTGTTATTGCGGTCATTTCTATCGTTTCAGGAGCAGTAGCAGAACGGATTAACTTTCGTGCGTATTTGTTATTTGTCATTATTATGACAGCCTTTATTTATCCAATTGCTGGTCATTGGGTATGGGGCGGAGGTTGGTTAAGTGCGTTAGGTATGCAAGATTTTGCAGGTTCAGCTGTCATTCATGCTTTAGGTGGATTTGCCGCGCTGGCAGCAGCTATTTTAGTTGGTCCAAGGAAAGGGAAATTTACTGCTGAAGGGCTTAGTTCTGTAGCCTTACCTAGTAATCTGCCTTTGGCATCAGTTGGAGCCTTTTTATTATGGTTTGGTTGGTTTGGGTTTAATGCAGGGAGCACGCTTACAGCTACCGATGGTCGTATCGGGCATATTGCGATTGTTACGATGCTTTCCGCAGCAGCAGGTGGAGCAACTACGTTGATTTATACATTGTTTCGTTATGGACGTTCGGATGCCCCATCCGTTATTAATGGTTCATTAGCAGGTTTGGTGGGCATTACTGCTGGCTGTGCTTTTGTGAGTGATTATGCAGCTATTTTAATTGGAGCGGTTTCTGGATTGCTCATGATGGCTGCGACAAATTGGTTAGAAGCAAGAAAGATTGATGATCCAGTCGGAGCGTTTCCTGTTCATGCAGCTTCAGGTATTTGGGGAACAGTAGCAGTTGGTCTTTTTGCTTCTGAAGGTGGTCTTTTTACAGGTGGTGGTTGGAAATTACTAGGGATTCAAATTTTAGGATTAGTTGTTTTGTGTATATGGGGATTTGCGTTGACATGGGTTGCTTTGAAACTAATCAATATTTGGATTCCAATTCGTTCTACAGATGAAGAGCAGGAATTAGGATTGGATATAAGCTACCACGGAACTAAGGCCACTCATACAGCTACTGAATTTATTAGGGTAGAGGAATATTATCGTCAGGTTGAAAGCCTAGAAAGAAAAATATAATATGCTTTATTTTGTATGCCTCGGATGATAAATGTAGCTATTAATCATCCGAGGTTAATTTGTATGTAACGAAAAAAATACAATAGCCCTATCGTAAAACTAGTATAATAAATGAAGTGATAGGTGTTTAGCTGCGGATATAGAATGATAGCTAAGAATATTCTTTAGATGGTTGTTAGGGAAGAGGATGAAAGTTTTATGAAAAATAAAAAGGTAAGGTATATCTCTATAGTATTTATTCTTATATTATTGTTTTTTGTTGGTCTTAATGTATTTACCTCTTTTTTATCAATAAAATCATCAACTGAAAAAACCATTGCTAATCATACTTTAGAAGTTGCAGAGGAATTAGCGGCACAAATCGACCGCGAAGCATATGAACGATTTTTAATCAATCAAGAAAAAAATAAGGATTATCAGGACATTAAACTATTTTTGAACGATGCGCGTAAAAATAATGGTGCATTGTATATATCGATACTGACTATTGACAATCCAAATTTTGCTAAGGTGATGATTTCAAGTGTACCTATTGATATGGAGGCTATTCCTACGGGAGACAAAGCAACTCTGCCAAAAAAGCAAGTCAGGCAGGCTTATGAGGGTCATTCCTTTTACACTGGAATCATAAATGATTCTACATATGGCGACTATCTAATTGCTGGTGCACCCATTATTAATCAGGAAGGTACTATTATTGGTTTTTTAGCTGTGGATGTTAGTGCAGACGATATAAATACTATAAGTGGCAAAGTATTAAAGAGTAGTAGTATTAATCTTGCCTTTAATGGTGTATTCGTCATCCTTTTATTAGTGTTCTTTTTTGTTATGCAAAGATGGTATCAAAAAGCTTTAGTAAAAGAAGTAGGAGATACTGAAGATACATATCAATCGGAGTTTGAGTCCTTATTAGCTTCCGTTCATTCTTTACGACATGATTTTTCTAATCATGTTCTAGTGGTTCATGGCCTTCTCAAAATAGGGGAGCATGATAAAGCGTTAGACTATTTAACGACGCTATCAAAGGAAATTCGTGCAATTACGTCGATACAGGTAAATGTAAGGAATCCTGGTTTGTCGGTTTTATTAGAAACAAAAAAGTTAGCTGCTGAAAATTATAATATTAAGATGAGATTTGAAGTTTCGGATGATTCATTTAGTGCCATTAAAACGACGGATTTAATAAAGCTATCATCTAATATCATCGACAATGCGATTGAAGCTACATTAGAATTACCTGACCTCGAACGATTCGTACGTATTACTTGTAAAGTAGAGGGAGATCAATACGTATTTGCTGTAACGAATACTGGTCCTAAGATTAGTGAAAAGAACCGAGAGCTTATTTTTAAACGTGGATTTTCAACTAAAAAGGCACAAAAGGGAAAAATTAGAGGACAAGGTTTATATATTGTTCAGGAATTGGTTTCCAGATATAAAGGGGAAATCGTGATTAACTCTAATGAAAAGGAAACGTCAGTTGTCATTAACCTTCCGCTTCATAGTGATTATGAGAAATAGACTAATGGCTCATTTTAACATTTGTTTGTCAAGTACTGTTAATCTAATCCGTTTTCTAAAAAATACAGCATAAGCTTGGTAGGCTTATGCTGTATTTTGTTTTAATAACCATCTTCTTGAGCATGGAACGGGATTTGTAATCTGTTTTCAACGGCACGCAGTCTTTGATTTAGTCTGTTTAAACGACGGTCCTGGCGCTGATTGACCTGATTAAGTCTTTGTACTTCCTGGTTAAGTCGATTGACCTGTCTCTCTAATTGATTGACTCTTCTTTCAAGAGTTTGGCGTTCCACGTCATATTCCTCAGGCTGCTCGATATATGGATTATATTCATAAGGAACATAAGGCTCGGGTTGAGCAGGAAGGTATTCTGGGTAATAACCGTATGGATTCATGTTTATCTCTCCTCATATAAAATTTTTTTTTGGGTGGGAATCCCTTATACAGTATGCATAAGGGCTATTTATGATTGGGTAAACACCTAAGACTATAAATCGTAATCTAGATTTGCAGAAAATGGACGAATCGTATATCGTAAAACTATAGATTAGATTGAAACTTTATTCCGTAATAAACGTATATGTAGGAAGAGAACATGTTGCTGTTGTAACAGTAAATAAATAGTTATAAAGCGGATGTAAATGCAAAAAAAGTTTTCTATTTTTAGGGGTGTGGTAAGATGAATCGATTTTTTTCGATACTCATTCAATTTTTTATAGCAGTTCCAACAGCTATCGTCATTTGGCTCGTATGCTTCTTTGGTTTTAATTTAGCTGCTATTGTGTCCAGTATTGGTGCAATTATTGGAGGGGCCGTTGTTTATGCGCTGATGTCGTTTTATTTCAGTCATTTGTTTGTAAAAAAACATGGTTTGAATAGGAAAGAATATCGGTATATAAAAAATAATTTAGTGGAAGCAAAGAGAAAAATATCTCGTATAAATAAAACGCTTCTTACAATTCGTCATATTTCATCTTTAAAACAAAGAATTGAACTGATGCGCGTATTAAAGAAAATATATCAATTAACGAAAAGTGAGCCGAAGCGGTTTTATAAGGCGGAGCCGTTCTACTTTTCTCATTTGGATTCGGTCGTTGAGTTGTCAGAGAAATATGCCTTTTTGTCTCGACAGCCAAATAAAAGTCGGGAGCTGAATCAATCACTAATAGAAACAAGACGAACGATTGAAGAGCTTACTGAAACGGTAGAGAAAGATTTATACGATATGCTGGCTGAGGATATTGAGGATCTTCACTTTGAATTGGATGTAGCCAAAAAAACGATTAATACAAAAAAAGAATCTGAGTTACTCGATGAAGGCAGGAGATTAAAATGAGTGGTAATCAAACGAATCCTAATATTAATACTAGTGCGAATTTAATGGATGATTTACTGGCTAATCCGTTTGGGGAACAAGAGATTGTAGCTGGAAGTACAACACAGGAAGCAAAAACGGTGAAATTGATTGATGTGATTCCAGAAGAAAATCGTGAAAAAGCCTATCAGCTTGCTGAGCAAATTAATCCGAAGGATCATCAGGCCATGCTTTCTTATGGTACGCCAGCCCAATCAAAATTGCTAACATTCTCACATACCATGCTGGATCATGTACAGAAGAAAGATCTCGGTGAGGTTGGAGAGATTATTAGTGATTTAATGAAGAAGCTTAATGAAGTGAGTCCAGATGAATTGAAGCCAGAAAAGAAATCCTTTTTTGGTAAACTATTTGGGAAGCTATCGGGTTCTGTTCAAGAGGTGCTGTCTAAATATCAAAAAACAGGGGCGCAAATTGATCGGATTAGTGTAAAGCTTGAACGTGGTAAAAATAGTTTATTATCTGATATTAATGTGTTAGAAAAATTATATGAGGCAAATAAAGATTATTTTCAGGTGTTAAATATTTATATTGCTGCAGGTGAAATTAAGCTCGAGGAGTTATATCAAAAAACCATTCCTGAGTTAAAGCGCGCTGCCCAAGCTTCTGATGATCAAATGAAAGTGCAAGAAGTAAATGACATGATGCAATTCGCGGATCGTCTTGATAAACGGTTATATGATTTAAAATTAAGTAGAGAAATTACGATTCAAAGCGCGCCACAAATTCGGCTTATACAGAATACAAACCAAGCCTTAGTTGAAAAAATTCAATCCTCTATTTTGACAGCTATTCCTTTATGGAAAAACCAAGTGGCCATTGCATTAACATTAGTTAGACAACATCATGCACTAGAGGCACAAAAACAAGTATCAAAAACAACAAATGAATTGCTATTGAAAAATGCAGAAATGCTTAAAACGAATACAATTGAAACAGCAAAAGAAAATGAACGTGGTTTAGTGGATATTGAAACGTTGAAGAAAACACAGGAAAGTCTAATTTCGACGCTTGAAGAAACAATGAAAATCCAACAAGAAGGTCGCTTGAAGCGTAGGCAAGCCGAGCAGGAGCTAGCTTCAATGGAAAATGAATTAAAACAGAAATTGTTAGAAATGAAGGGGGAATAATTCTCTTTTTAGAACAGCTCAGTCTAAAGATTGAGCTGTTTTCTCGTATTAAGGAAACTATGCAGTGCAAAGGAAATATTTTCATGTAAAAAAGTTTAGTAAGCTAGCTTTAGTCAGGTGAAAAAAATCTTTTTTTCTAGTATAGTAATAGTTAAAGGAGTGAGGGCGGATGTACCTGACAGTAAAGGAAACAGCAGAGTATTTATCATTGCCAGAATCGCAGGTTGAAAGTCTGATTTTACGGAATAGAATTCGGACTGTTCATGACGGTGAGCAGTATTTGATTTATAAGGATCAGTTTAATTTGTATTTTGAACAACTAGAGAAATACAAGAAATCCATAGAAGAATATCAGAGTGAACCTATTCCGGAAGATATAGATGTTAAGGATGAAGATTAGTAGGTATTAATATGATATTAATAGTTAGGAGATAACCGGGTGTTTAAAGAATACTTGCAGAGTGAAGGGTTTTCTAGGTTTATTACATTAGTTATTTTAGCTGCTTTTTTAATAAGTATTGGCAGCATGCTTAATTTATTGTTGTTCACGTTTATTTTTACATTTTTAATGGGAAGATTACAGCAAATTGTGACCGCTCAGATAAATAAGGTGTTTCGAATTAATTCAAAAGTCGTGGTGGTGTTTTTATACGCTATTATGATTTCTTCATTGTCGATTGTTCTGTATAAGTATTTGCCTGTTATTACGATGCAATTAACAGAACTTGTGAAGCAGATTGTATCTTTCTTTCAACATCCACCTGATAATCGAATCATCCAGTATACCGTTTCCTACTTTAATGATTTAACAAAGATCGATTTTCAAAAACAGGTCAACCTTCTTTATCTTTATGTCGCCGATATTGGTAAATTAACGTTACAGGTGTTCCTTTCGATTTTACTTAGTTTGTTTTTCTTGTTAGAAAAAGATAAAATTATTCGCTTTACATCGAGATTTAAATATGGAAAGTTAAAGGGGTTCTTTATTAATTTAGAACACTTTGGCAAGAAATTTGTGAATTCCTTTGGAAAGGTCATTGAGGTTCAATTTCTTATCGCGTTAACGAATGCGGTGCTTTCCATTATATTTTTGGGAATTATGGGTTTTCCTCAGTTAATTGGATTAGGAATTATGATTTTCTTTTTAGGACTGATTCCTGTTGCTGGGGTTATTATTTCGCTTATTCCACTTAGCATGATTGGTTACAGTATTGGTGGCATATCAATGGTTATTGCCTTGTTCGTCATGATTGCAATCATCCATGCGCTAGAAAGCTATGTTCTTAATCCGAAGTTTATGTCGGCTAAAACGAATTTACCTACTTTTTTCACCTTTATTGTCCTTCTTTTTTCCGAGCACTTTCTTGGAATTTGGGGATTGATTATCGGTATCCCAATTTTTATCTTTTTATTAGATATGCTGGATATTCATGAAGATAATCATCAAACAGCTATTGAAATTAAACAGTAATCTCCATAAGTGAGAGATTACTGTTTTTTTGTGTGTAAAAGGGGTAGAGTGACAAGGTAAAACTGTTAGGGTTTTGTATCGTTAAAATGAAATGATAGGAGAAAAATGTGTATTTATTGCATATTTAAAATCAGTAAATTAATATTTTAATATATTTTATTTTTTGGGATAGGAGCTTTGTTGTTAAAAATTTATTTGTTTTTGCTAATTATTTTAAGTTTTCTAAAGAGTCTGATTTGATTGACATTCTATTTTGGGAAAGTGTTCCTAAATGTTTTTATTGAATAAAAAAACATTAAAATGTATAATACGTTTATTGCAAATCAGAGGTTTTGTTTAGAATATACTTACATCTTTCTGTAGAAAATATAAGCATGATAAGGAGGAGATTTTTTGAAAAAGATATCTTTTATAATGTTGGCATTAATGGCGTCTTTAGCAGTCATTCTTTCCGCTTGCGGGCAAAAAGAAGAAGCTACCCCTAATGAGGAAAAACAAGAGAATAAGACCCTTAGGGTTGTTACAGCTGCTGATTATCCCCCATTTGAATATCGAGAAGCAGGTAAAATAGTAGGTTTTGATGTTGAATTAGCAAATGCTGTTGCTGAAGAAGCAGGTTATAAGATGGAAATAGAGCATGTGGGGTTTGACCCACTCTTTGTCGAAATCGATTCTAAAAGAGCTGATGTAGCTGTTTCAGCGCTTTCGATGAATGAAGAGAGAAAACAGTCTTATGATTTTTCTTATCCATACTTCTTGTCTACGAATAAAATTTTAGTAACGAAAGATAGCGACATTCAAGGACCTGAAGATTTAAAAGGGAAAGTTGTAGGGGTTCAAAAAGGTACAACAGGGCAAGAAGCGGCAGAAAAAATCATGGGGAAAAATGATAAAAATATAAAAAAATTCCAAGAAAATACATTGGCAATTCAAGAGCTTCTACAAGGTGGAGCAGATGCTGTTGTAGCGGATAATGCTGTCGTTGAACAATATGTGAAGAATAACCCAGACCAGAACGTTAAAATCGTGGAAAGTGATGGTCAATTTGATCAAGAATTTTATGGAATGATGTTTCCAAAAGGAAGCGAACTAAAAGCAGAGTTCGATAAAGCGTTGAATAATTTGTATGATAATGGTAAATATACAGAAATTTATCAAAAATGGTTTGGTATAGAGCCAGATATCGAGACATTAAAAGCTCAGCAATAATATGTATTGAAAAGATTAGCTTATCTGAGTCGTGTGGTTTAGAATTTACTTTATTTGAAACGTCGATGTAGGATGCCTTTTAGCTATGCTGGTTTTACTAATGTTTAATATAGCTGTATAAAAAATGCGTAACTTTTTTGAAAAGTTACGTCGTTTTTTTGGCTTAGGAGGATTATGAATGGATTTTCGTTGGGATATTATTATTGAATATGCCCCTCTTTTATTGAAGGGAACGATGCTTACGATAGGACTATCAATAGCATCTATTTTAATTGGTACATGTTTAGGATTATTAATTGGTTTAGGGAAAATGATGCGTAATAAAGTATTAGCTGCTCCATTTTATTGCTATGTTACTTTATTTCGTGGAACGCCGTTATTAGTACAAATTTTAATTATTCATTTTGGATTTGTTCCGTTATTTATGGGGGAAACGAATGCTGTTATTGCTGGGATTGTCGCTCTTTCTTTGAATTCTGCGGCCTATACGGCTGAAACCTTTCGAGCTGGTATCCAGTCAATTGATAAAGGGCAAATGGAAGGAGCACGTTCGTTAGGGATGACAAATGGACAAGCGATGCAGTACGTCATCTTACCGCAAGCGATTAAAAGAATGATTCCTCCACTCGGAAATGAATTTATTGTCTTATTAAAAGATTCCTCTCTCCTTTCGGTTATTGCTGTACCAGAATTAATGTATTGGGGAAGTGCAATGGGAAGTCAATATTTTAGAGTATGGGAGCCATATTTAGCGAGTGCCTTTATTTATCTTATATTGACACTTGTTCTAAGCTTGATTTTAAATAGAGTCGAAAGAAGGCTGAATACAGAATGATTAAGGTTGAGAATTTAAAAAAATCCTTCGGGAGTAATGAAGTGTTGAAGGATATCAATGTCACAATTCAGCCAAAAGAGGTAGTTGTGGTCATTGGACCATCAGGGTCTGGAAAATCGACATTCCTTCGTTGTATTAACCAGCTTGAAACGATTACATCTGGCCATATCCTGATTGAAGGACTAGATACAACAGATAAAGGTGTTGATATTAATAAAGTTCGTACAGAAGTAGGAATGGTTTTTCAGCATTTTAATTTATTTCCTCATAAAACGGTTATTGAAAATATTATGCTTGCCCCTATTAAAGTTCGGAAAGTTTCTAAGGCGCAAGCGAAGCAAAAAGGGATGGAGCTATTATCTAAGGTAGGATTGGCTGATAAAGCAGATGCTTACCCAGATTCACTGTCAGGTGGACAAAAGCAACGTGTGGCAATTGCAAGAGCGTTAGCAATGGAACCAAAAATTATGCTTTTTGATGAACCAACCTCCGCGCTAGATCCAGAAATGGTCGGTGAAGTATTAGAAGTTATGAAACAATTAGCTCAAGAAGGTATGACCATGGTGGTTGTTACTCATGAAATGGGATTTGCGAAAGAAGTAGGCGATCGTGTTATCTTCATGGATGAGGGCTATGTTATAGAAGAAAATGAGCCAGAACAATTATTTACTAATCCGCAGCAAGAAAGAACGAAGTCATTTTTGAGTAAAGTATTGTAAGAAAAAACCCTCCCGAAATCGGAAGGGTTTTTTGAACAGTGTGCGTTTATTTAATATATGAACCACCGATTAGTGACTCAGGACTTTGTCCAAGCGCAAGCATGCTTAGTTTGGCATAACCAATAGATTCGTAGTTTGAGAAAGCTCTCTGTAAAATATGAATATTTGGATCAGCCTTTAATTTTTGTATCTCCGTTTTATACAGATTAATGACAGATGGCATGATAAATTCTGGAGCGAATTCACTAGCATTCTCGTTCATAATTAAACAACCCATATACTGGTATTGAAATTGACAAGCTCTTGTTAATCCTATCACATGGAGTAGTTTATTAAATAATTCAGGGTATACATCCTTGATGTTCTCCAATTCTAATTCGGCCGTTTGTAGTTCATCTACACTTGATAAAGCGATCATAATATCTCCCTTCGTTCTGCAAAAAAATGATTTAATTTTCACAAAGCTTAATCTATTAACAAGTCTACTCCCGTGAATGTACAATGTAAAATGGTTAAAATTTATTGGTGGTATAGTTTTTGTCTATACTATAACAGTAGTTAACCACTTCCTGTTGTTCGAACAGCGATTCGATGTTAGTTAAGTAAGGCTTGACCTGTGAAACGTAACCATTCTTTTGCTGCGAATGAAGTATTACGATTTTTGCTCCAAATGATTCCTAATTTCCAACTGATAGAAGGATTAATGATTTTAACTGAACGAACGCGATTATGTAAATGGGAACATAGACTTTCAGGGAGCAAAGCTACTCCTAACTCACAAGCTACCATTTCTTCGATAAAATCCCATCGTGAACTTTCAGTAATAATACGTGGAGTAAATCCAGCGATTTTACAGGAGGACACAACAAGATCATGTAGAACAAAGTCTTTATTAAATAGAATAAAGTCTTCATGTTGAAGTTTAGATAAATCAACTACTACGTTTTGAGCAAGTGGATGATTCTGATGAAGGATTAGTTTGATGTCTTCCTCTAAAAATGAAAAAGTGTGAAAAAGTTCATTGTTTGTAGGTAAAACGATAACTCCAATATCTAGTAAATCATTCTCGATAGCCTCTTCTATTTTTTTTGAACCATCCTCAACTAATTGATAGGTAATATTAGGATATTGTGCATGAAAGCGACCAATTATATTTGGGAAAAAGGAAGAATCTATGATAGGTGGTAGCCCAATTCGAATATGTCCTTTGTGTAAATCTGAGAGAGATTCTACTTCTCTCTCTAAGTTATTAAATGCACGATTAATTAATTTAGCTTGTTCCAATACGACTCGGCCAGCGTCAGTTAGCGTTAATTGTTTTCGCGAGCGATCAAAAAGTTCAACACCTAGCTCGGTTTCAAGATTTTTAATCATTTTACTAATCGTAGGCTGGGTAATAAATAAATGCTCGGCTGCCTTTGTGAAACTTTTGAAATGTGTTACTTGAATAAAATATTGTAAATGTTTAATGTCCAATACTGTCACCTGCTTTTCCTAGGTCAGTCATTCTTATTTTATACGTATTAGAATAAGAATAGGAATATAATTTTCGAAAAAAATGAAAAAGTTAAATTTTCTTAACAAATAGATCATTCTTTAATATATAAAATAGGAGTCATTTAGATTGAAAGTAGATGTGTTACACTTATCCACAACGAATAACCATATACCTCTTATGAAAAAGGAGGTTATCCACATTATCCACAGAGTTATCCCCGGGTTTCCATAAAATTCATGTGAATAAATTCTTGTTTAAAAGTCGCTAATTGTCGAAATTTTTTAAATTTATCCACATTATCCACCAGTTTGTGGATAAACCTGTGTGTAAAAGTTGTCGAAACTTGCCAATGTATAAATTATAATTCCATTAACTGGAATTTTTATTATCAACTGATGTTAGTTAAAGTCGGGATCAACGAAAAATAGAGACCTAGATTTGGTCCCTATTTTAAAAATATAAAATTTTTAATGTGTACCTGTGTTTAGTTCCGAGCACCTCTAGTATATTGAGCTTGTCTAATTTGCATATCTTTATTGTTTTCTTTTTGCTCGTTCGTCAGCAGCATTAGCTCTTGCTTGAGCTTCAATATCATCTTGATCAGCAAGTTCGACCGAATATTCCTCATCGATTCCATCGCTTACTACGTTTTTGGAAACTTGTGTTTGTATCTTTTTACGATTGCTTTGTGTCATTTTGTAGTACCTCCTTATGTATGATTTTTAATATGGTCAGCGTCTATGAGAGTAGGGTTCACATGACCAAGCCTATATTATTTTTTAACGGCGAGTTCGTTTTTCAGAAAATCCACTTACACGATCTGCGTGTTTAAATTCGCGAGAGTATAAAACTTGTTGAGTAGCTGTCAGATTGGATTTTATTTTATCCGCTTTTTTATTAACCACAATATCATCTCCTCTTATGTTGATAATCCTATTTTTTCCTTAAATAATGTAAACATACCTAAAATTTTATTGTTTTAAAATCGCACTTGCAAAATGTGTTAAAGTTAGGGTGGGGGTGCGTTTATGCCGATTATTACAAAAATAACAACCCAAACCAAACGAACAGACCGATACAATATTTTTCTCGATGAGAAATATTCATTTAGCGTTGATGAAGAAGTATTGATAAAATTCCAATTAAAAAAAGGAAAGGAAATTGATTCTCTAGTACTTAGCCAAATTCAATTTCAGGATGAAATACAAAAATCCTTTACAGCTGCGTTAAACTATTTAGCGTTTCGAATGAGGTCGGAAGCAGAAGTTCGTTTGTTTTTAAAGAAAAAGGAAATTGAAGAACCAATTATTAATGAGGTGATTCACAAGCTTTATCGGTACAATTATTTAAATGATTTGGAATTTGCAAAAGCCTATGTACGGACGCATGTAAATGGGGGTAATAAGGGACCGATTACGCTTCAGCTTGCATTGAAGGAAAAGGGGATTAGTGAAAATTTAATCCAGCAAGCCCTTTTAGAATATCCTTTTGATGTTCAAGTTGAGCATGCGAAGCATCTGGCTGAAAAATCAATAAAGAAAGAAAAAAATATTTCGGAGCGGGCCTTAAAGCAAAAACTAGAACAAATACTAAGCAGAAAAGGTTTTTCTCACGATTGTCTTGTCCTTGCGCTTGAGGATGTAAAAATGAAAAAAGATGATGAGGAAGAATGGGATTCACTCTGTTTTCATGCAGAAAAAGTTGTTCGACGTTATCAAGCATATGAGGGCTACCTGTTTCAACAAAAAGTGAAGCAAGCTTTATTTCGTAAAGGGTTTTCAATGGATTTAATTAATCGTTATCTAACCAAGGTGATAGAGTGACGCATATCAATAGCTAAATGGTGAATTTTTCGATAAGATAGAGTTACATAATTCGACAGTAAAGGAGTGGGAATAGATGAACGATGCTAGATATAGCTTAATGTCTCCGTATGAATTACAGCAAGAAATTGCGATGCTGCATGAGAAGGCTCGAAAAGCGGAGCAATTAGGTATGGTGAGTGAATTTGCCGTGTTAGAACGAAAAGCCATTATGGCAAAAGCCTATTTATTAAATCCAGATGATTTTAAACCTGGTGAAATATACGAAATAGAAGGAGATCCGGGCGTTTATTTCAAAATTGATTATTTGAATGGTGTGTTTGCTTGGGGATATCGATTAGGTGGTCATGGAAAAGAAGAAGCATTACCTATTTCAATGTTGAAATGAGTAAAATGAAGAGGCTGACTCTTGCAAGTGAGTCAGCCTCGTTTTTTATGAAATAAGAAAGTATAAAATTTTCGATGTGTACTAGTGTCTAGCTCCAAGCACCCAGCGCCTTGCGCTTTTCTTAAGATTGTCTCCTAGTCATTGCTTGAAGAATTACATCGTGTTGGGTTTCTTTTGTTTCACCATTAATTTGCGACCATGAGTGTTTAGGGCTTTGGTTAGGATTTTGAAATTTTCCTTTGTAACGTCGGTTTACCATCCTGATCACTCCTAATTTTTAAGTTCGCTGATTTGACGCTCTCATGCGTTCTTGTGGATGAGTATTAATCGAACCATCTGCACGTTTGGAAGAAAACTCAGGTTTAGCGCGGGGCTCTCCTTGAAACTTATCATTATTTTGATTAGGAAATCCATTTTCTTTATTCCGCAATTTTTTCCCCTCCATATATAAAAAATTGAAAAACGCGTTTCCGCGTACTACTAGTATAAGTACGGATGATTGGAACGATGCTGCAAAAAAATTGGCAATTTGCTTAAATGTATTTTTATAAAATAACATTTAATTTTTTCTGGAGTTTTGCTTCACTAAAAATCCAGCCTGTATAGGAGTTTAAGATGTTTAAATCATAATCGAGATGTACAACAGCAACGAAAGGATAGTAGCCGTTACTGCGATAGCGTAAATCAATAAAACGAACGGCGTAATATTTTTCTTTTTCTTCAATTTCCCAGCGATAGATAGGAGAAAAAGAAAGAAAAGCGGCTAAATTAATATCATGCTTCGCAGCTTCTAATACATCACTTTCTGGTAAAGGAACCCGATCAAATGTATCCAAAATAGTGACTATTCCATTTTCTGCATGAGCAACGTAGTACTTGTTTTTAGTCATCACAGCAATTTTCCAGCGGCGAAATCTCATCGTAGGCTGTAATAGGATTTTAGTTGCGCCTGTAATTTGTTGTTTGACGTTTCTCTTGACTAAAGCTCGTTCTCTAAAACGGGCTAGATAGTAAAGAACAATAATTGTGTAAATAATCAGAAATAAAATAGTAGGAGATAAACCAAAGCCCCATAAAATAAGTCCAACGACATGAATGGCAAAAATAAACGGATCAAAGGTATTAATGACACCAAGAGCAACCCATCGCTTGGATATTGGCCTTAATGCTTGTGTCCCATAAGCATTAAAGATGTCTACAAAAACATGAAGGAATACGGCCAAAAAGGTCCAAAGCCATAAATGGAGTAAATTTGCCTCTGGTAAAAAGGCAAAAGTAACAAGGCTAATTACTATTGGCCAAAGTAAGACTGCAGGAATGGAGTGAGTAATTCCACGGTGATTTCGTATATAAACAGCATTATTACGTAATTTGAGAATTGTATCAATATCAGGAGCTTGAGAACCTAGAATAGTACCCACAAGTACTGCTTGAGCAGTAACAGAACCGTCTACGACAACAGGATCTAAAGTTGCAAGTCCTCCAAGGGCAATTCCCATTACAAAGTGAGTACCGGTATCCAAAATGAGACCCTCCCTGACTTCAGCTTTTCTTAATGATAACGTATTTTTGTTGTATTACCAAATGAATATATTATGACTAATTGAATGTAAAGTATTGTATTTTTTAAAATGTGCACAATTAATGCTATTTATTATACAATTAACTTTAATCAATTTTATGGATTGTAATCGTAACTTAATGAGATCTTTACTTTACCTGGAGGAACTAAAGTGACAAGCGAACTTGAACAAGCTTTATTGAAAATAGAAAAAGAAGCATTTCAGCAAGATTTAATTTCCTGGTTTGAAGCGGAACAACGTAATTTACCATGGCGAGAAAATAAAGATCCATATCGTGTTTGGGTGTCTGAAATTATGTTACAGCAAACGAGAGTTGAGACAGTCATTCCCTACTTTAACCGTTTTATAAGCTGGTTTCCGACGCTAGATGATTTTGCCCAAGCAGATGAAGAAAAGATATTAAAGGCTTGGGAAGGATTAGGTTATTATTCACGTGTTCGTAATTTACATAGTGCTGTAAAAGAAGTAAAAGAATCTTATAAAAGTATTGTTCCTGATCAGCCAGAAGAAATTTCAAAATTAAAAGGTGTTGGACCCTATACGGCAGGAGCAATATTGAGTATTGCTTATGGAAAACCGGAACCGGCTGTTGATGGGAATGTGATGCGAGTATTTTCACGTATTTTAATGCTTTACGAAGATATTGCTAAGCCGAAGACACGCAAGACTTTTGAAGGGGCCGTTCGGATGCTAATTTCACATGAAAATCCATCTGCTTTCAATCAGGCCTTAATGGAACTAGGAGCACTTATTTGTACTCCAGGTAAGCCAGCTTGCTTGCTGTGTCCCGTTCAAAATCATTGCCTTGCGTTTGCTGCTGGAGTTCAGTCGGAATTACCAGTCAAAACTCAAAAGAAAAAAACACGAGATGTCTCGATTGTAGCAGCTGTTGTCACGAATGAACAAGGCGAGTTTTTAATTCATAAACGTCCGTCAACAGGGTTACTAGCAAATTTATGGGAGTTCCCTAACTTTGAAATGCATACCTCACTTCAGTCCAAACGTGACTTTTTTGAAGAAAATTTTCTAGATGAATATGGTGTGAAACCTGAATTATCTCAGGTAATCTTAACGATTGATCATGTCTTCTCCCATCTTGTGTGGAAAATTGATACATATAGAGGTATGCTTTTTTCGGAAATAGAGGAGCACGTATTAATGGAGAATAAACTTAAATGGGTGAATAATGAGGAGTTAGAGCAATATGCCTTTCCCGTGTCTCATCAAAAAATATTTGCCAGCTACAAGAAAAGCTGAATCGGTTCGTGAAACAGATAAACAAGCCAACGTATCACGTTGGCTTGTTTAAGGAGACTATTTTGTTTAAGAATGAATGCTAATCATAGCTGACTTCTGTTCCGTGCGTGTAATCGGCTTCTAATCGATTTAGACCACCTCGGTTTACAATTTCTTCGACAATTTCTCGGTGAATAGTCTGTCCTTCTTGGTTTAAATAAGGTACCATTTGTTGAAGGGAGTGATGAAAAAAGGCGAGTTCACTTTTATCCCATTTTGATTTGGGTAACATAGATAATTCAGTCATATCACGACCTACATACATAAAAAAACCTCCCTTTTGCTAGATGTTAAAGTTATGTTGATTATTATTTTCTCTTTGAAATATACTTTTATGCTTGAAAGGTGGAATATACGAATGGGACAAAAAGTTGCTCTTGTAACGGGCAGTAGTAAAGGATTGGGAAGAAGTACAGCTTTAAGATTGGCTGAAGCAGGATATGATCTTGTTATTAATTATGCACGAAGTAAAACAAAGGCTCTAGAAGTAGCTGCTGAAATTGAAGCAATGGGACGCAAAGCATTAGTTATCAAAGCAAATGTGGGAGATGTTGAAAAAGTAAAAAAAATGTTTGCTGAAATTGATGAGTATTATGGTCGTTTAGATGTATTTATTAGCAATGCAGCGTCTGGCGTACAACGACCCCTAATGGAGTTGGAAGAATCTCATTGGGATTGGACATTGGATATTAATTCAAAGGCCTTATTATTTTGTGCTCAAGAGGCGGCTAAATTGATGGAGAAAAACGGTGGTGGAAAAATCGTCAGCATTAGCTCACTTGGTTCGATTCGTTATTTAGAAAACTATACGGTAGTAGGCGTTTCGAAGGCGGCATTAGAAGCATTAACACGTTATTTAGCAGTGGAATTAGCAACGAAAAATATTTGTGTAAATGCCGTATCAGGTGGGGCTATTGATACGGATGCTTTGAAGCATTTTCCAAATCGAGAACAATTGCTTGCGGAAGCAGCAGAAAAGACTCCTGCAGGTCGTATGGTAAGTATTGATGATATGGTCAATACCATCATGTTTTTAATTTCCGACGGTGCCAGTATGATTCGCGGACAAACTATTATTGTAGATGGAGGCATTTCGTTACTTGTTTAAAAATTATAATCTTCCTAGGAATAGATTTCACGATAATGGTTATCTTATTATCGTGGAGGTGATTTCAATGGCTAAGAAAACACAAGCAGGTACAAATGTAGCGAAAGTAAAACAACAAAATGCTGCTGCTGGAGCTGGACAATATGGAACTGAGTTTGCAAGTGAAACGAATGCTCAAGAAGTGAGACAACAAAACCAACAATCTCAGGGTAAAGCTCAAGGTAAATCTCAAGCATAACTAAAACGAAAAGGGCATTCTTCTTCGGAAGGGTGCCTTCTTTGTGCTTATAGTTCCGGGTGTCTTCTGCTTTCTATTGTCTAGCTCCACCGGCTAGCTTGCTGTGCAGAAGATAATTGCCCCTAAAAGGCAAAGAGCGTATGCGGGGTCAATTCCTATCTGTTTCACAAGCTGAACGAGCCGGCTCTGCTTTTCTTGCATTCGACAAACGTTGTGCTATGTCTACATATTTCTTAGAAGGTAATAATGATTAAAAGCAGAATATATACATTAACTAAAATATAAAGTAGGTGCATGAGATGAATGAATTTGATCGTCTGATTGGTGAGCAGTTAAGAACGATGGATAAGCTTTTATTTTTACAGTCAGAAATTGAGAGATGTCAGGAAATTGAGCAACAGCTTCATGCATTACATCAAATAAGTGAAGTAAATATTAGGGAAGAAATAGCACAGAAAAAACTTGAACTTGAGGAAATTCAAGAAGTATTTCAAAAGCAAACAGAAGAAGTGATTCGCCACTTTCAATTAGGACAAACAACGATATTATAGAAGTTCCAAGAGACTAATCCATCAGTAAATAAACTATGTCAAAATGTATTTGACTCTTTACGTTTATTTACTAATAGAGTAGTCTCTTTTGTTTTATATTTATCGATAAATTGTTATAATAAAGAAATACAATAAAATTCGTAAAGTATAAATATTTAGTGAACGAGAGGGAATAGGGCATTGGAAGGTGAAAAACTGTCAATAGAAAGTAGGGAGAGAAAACATGGGGATTGTTCCTACCGAGGGAGGAAAAATCCAAATCCAAAGTTATAAGCATAACGGCCATATCCATCGAATTTGGGAAGAAACAACAGTATTAAAAGGGACTCAAAACTTAGTTATTGCAGCTAACGACCGAACAATGGTGACGGAGTCAGATGGTAGAACGTGGATTACAAGAGAGCCAGCTATCTGTTATTTTCATTCAAAATACTGGTTTAATGTAATTGGAATGTTACGAGAAGATGGTGTGTATTACTACTGTAATATCAGTTCTCCATTTACGTATGACGAAGAAGCTCTAAAGTATATTGATTATGATTTAGACATTAAAGTTTTCCCGGATATGACGTTTAATTTATTGGATGAGGATGAATATGAGAGACATCGAAAGATCATGAATTATCCAGATGTTATTGATCAAATTTTAAAAAGAAACGTTGATTATTTAATTTATTTGATTCGTCAACGGAAAGGGCCATTTTCTGCGGAGTTTATTGATACTTGGTATGAACGATATTTGACGTATCGTTCCTGAAGGGAGACCTGTTGTATAACCAACAGGCTTTTTTAAGGTAAAGGGGCGGAACTTCGCATGCTATTTTAAGGTACCTGAAGTTTGAGAAAAATATAATGCTGATTAAGATTTTTATGGGTGCGTGCTGCGTTCACGCCGCCTTTGTTCTTCAACAGCATTTTTCTTAATCATTTAAGGTATCTTTGTAAAGGTGTTGATTCTTTAGGGGCGGAACTCCGTATATTAATTATAAAAATGGAGGCAGTGTGTGGACAGCATAAAGAGATACATACAGTTTGTTAAGCCGTATAAATGGACAATTATTGGAACAATTATTGTTGGTATTATAAAATTTGCTATTCCCTTGCTTATTCCCTTGCTTACGAAATATGTAGTAGACGATATTGTAGGCAATAAAAGCATATCGACTGCTATGAAAACTGAACGCTTATTTTGGGTAATAGCCATTATGTTATTTATTTTTGTCGTACTGAGACCGCCTATTGAATATTACCGCCAATATTTCGCTCAGTGGACAGGGTCAAAAATCTTATTTGATATACGTAATCAATTGTTTAGCCATGTTCAAAAGCTCAGTTTTAAGTATTATGCGAATACTCGAGCAGGTGAAATTGTTTCACGTGTTATTACGGATGTAGAACAAACGAAGAATTTTGTTATTACGGGGTTAATGAATCTTTGGTTGGATCTTGCTACTGTATTAATTGCCATTGTAATTATGTTTTCGATGGATGTATCATTAACAATTGTTTCGTTATTGTTGATTCCATTTTTTATGTTTTCCGTTAAACATTTTATGGGAAAACTTCGATCTTTGACAAGAGTGCGGTCACAAGCACTTGCTAATTTGCAAAGTCATTTGCAGGAACGAGTACAAGGGATGGCTGTAATTAAAAGCTTTGCGAATGAGGACTACGAGGCAGAGCAATTTAATAAACAAAATCAGACTTTTTTGGATAAAGCTTTATTGCATACGAGCTGGAATGCGAAGTCGTTTGCTGTTGTAAATACGATTACAGATATTGCTCCACTATTTGTCATTGGATACGCAGGATATCAGGTTATTCATGGGGACCTAACACTAGGATCAATGGTTGCTTTTATTGGCTTTATTGATCGTCTGTATAATCCACTCCGTCGATTAGTTAATTCCTCAACAACTTTAACACAAACCTTGGCATCTATGGATCGAGTGTTTGAGTTTATCGACGAGAAATATGATATTGAGGACAAAGTAGAGGCAATCGAATTAAAGCAAGTTGAAGGAAGAGTTACGTTTGAGGATATTTCTTTTAGCTATGATGAAGCCGATGAGGCAATTTTAAAGAATATCAACTTAGATGTGCAACGGGGTGAGACGATTGCGCTTGTTGGAATGAGTGGGGGAGGGAAGTCTTCTTTGGTTAGTCTCATTCCACGATTCTATGATGTGACGGAAGGTCGAATTTTATTAGATGGTCAAGATATTCGTGATTTTAAAGTTCGTAGTCTTCGAGATAAAATCGGTATGGTTCTACAGGATAATATTTTGTTTAGTGAATCGGTAAAGGCTAATATTTTAATGGGAAAACCTAACGCAACCGATGAAGAAGTAATTGCGGCAGCAAAAGCAGCAAATGCTCATGATTTCATTATGAATTTACCAGATGGATATGATACGAAGGTAGGGGAACGTGGTGTGAAGTTGTCTGGTGGTCAACGGCAACGGGTGGCCATTGCTCGTGTTTTTTTGAAAAACCCACCTATATTAGTACTAGATGAAGCGACTTCGGCACTTGATTTAGAAAGTGAACATTATATTCAAGAAGCACTTGATAAGCTGGCATTTGAGCGTACTACTTTTATTGTGGCGCATCGCTTGTCGACGATTACTCATGCCAATCGAATTGTCTTAATTGAACATGGGGAAATTGTGGAGATTGGTACACATGAGGAATTGATGCAAAAGCAGGGACATTATTATAATTTGTATCAGGTTCAATTATTAGATTAGAAAAACACGACTTGTCGCCCTAATGGAGAAAGTCGATGTACCTAAAGGTATGACCTAAGGACCCTCGCATCTTTACTATCATCCATCAGATGTAAATTCTGATAGTATAAATAAAGAGAAGGTGCTATCCATAAGTTTGGATAGCACCTTTTTTGTTATTCTGGATGTTCCTCTACTGTTATTTCGTTTACTCCTTTATGAAATGAATGGAAGCTGATAACGAGTTTTTCTAGATGCTCTAGCTGTTCATCATATTCACTAATGGAAGAAATAAAAGGCAGTATTTTGGTCGATAAGTGCTTCTGGTCATCATGCATTTCATCTATTTTTCTTTGTTGTTCAAAAAAGAGAGTGAGTAATTCCTTGCGACTTAAACTATCCTCTTCATCCCATGCAGGATGTATAGATTTCACTTTTTCAATATATTGAAGGAGAATTTGCTCGTGTTTTAGACTTAAATAATCAAGATGATGTAAAAGTTTTCGTTGAAAATCCTCTGGCAAGTAATTAATTTCGTTTTCAAATTTATGAATTCGTTTTAGTGTTTCAAATGCTTTTTTGGCAGTGATAATCATTTGACGATAGATGACTAATTTTCTTGACTTTGCTAGATTATTCTTTTTGAAATATTCTCTTTCTTCTTTGAACATGGAATAGGTTTGTTCAATTTTTAATAATTCATCTTTTAAACGTTTAATATCTTTCTTAAGTAACGTTTGCTCGGAAGCGTGTCTTGTACTAATGCGAATCCATTTTAATGTATCTTCCGTAACACTGGTAATCCTGTTGTATAGCTTTGTTTCATACTTAGGTGGAAAGAACAAGAGATTGACCATAAACGAAGAGAGTATACCAAGTAAAACGGATAGAAAGCGAATGAGTGCAAATTCAAAAAATTCTCCGTTTTGTGCTTCCATAATAGCAATGATAGTTACAATGGAAAGGATGATGGTATTGTCCATTTTCAATTTAATATTGATTGTAATGACAATCATGACAGCTAAACCTACGATAAAATAATCATTGCCAAATGATAAGACAAAAGCGATAGCTACGATAGCACCAATCATGTTACCTTGTATTTGTTCTAAGACTGACTGATAGGAGCGATAAATAGTAGGTTGAATTGCAAAAATGGCAGCAATTCCAGAAAGGACAGGTGCAGGAAAGTTTAGCAATTCTGCCAAGTAGAGTGCTAATACAATTGCTATTCCCGTTTTAAGGATACGGGCACCAAGCTTCATCGTATATATATCCTTTCGTGTTTAATAATGTAAGTATTTATTATTTCAGGATGTGTGTTTAGGTTCAACTAACCATCAGTGGAAAACTGCCAATGATGGAAGTTTCACTTTATTAAAGCTATACACTTTCATGTACTATACAAGGTTTAAAGATGAGTTTCAATAGATAAGTCGATATTCATCAAATTATCGATAGTAGTATATGTATTTGTAGTGAAAAAAAGCCGACTTCCTTTTTAAATAGGAGGTCGGTTTGTTGTTAGATAAGAAAGTATCTCATTTTCGATGAGTACAGATGTCTAGCTCAAGAAGCCCAGCGACTACCCCTCCACTCGATAAGTCAACATCGACGCTCGCGCTCGTTCGTGTTTCCTTTATCCCGGTTTAAGAGGCTGTAATATCCCCTATAATTTTTAAGAAAAACAAAAAGTATAGCTTAGGGGGATAAACAGCCTCTAAAACCCCGAATGGTTCAACTAACCATCAGTGGAAAACCATCACTGATGGAAGTTTCACTTTTTCTCAATACGGAGCGGCCCAGTCCTTACGTCGCTGAACGGGCACCTTACGCTTTTCTTGTCACTCTGTTGATACAGATGGATCTGCTTGCTCTTTGACTGGTACTATTTGAAAAAAGTGATCGCTTTGTTCCTGGAGTAGTACTTCAAGAGAAGCAGCTTCCTCTAATTGTCCTTGCTCTTTTAGCAATGACACATATTTCCCTAGTAGTTCGTTGGTATCCTGAATTCCTTGTTCACTAAGAGGTTCAATCGATACCTTGGCTCCTTTGGCAATTCGGCGTTGTAAGGCTTCTTTCGTTAATCCAGCTTGAGGTTGATGTCTTAAATAAATAACGCCACCAGTCATACCTGCACAAATCCAAGGACCTGGATCTCCTAAAACTAAGCCACGGCCATTCGTCATATATTCAAAGGCAAATCCTTTTATATTAGCATGTCACAGCAATATTTCCGCTTTCATTTGCTGGAATTGGCTGTTTTAATTGGCCGCCAATAATCATATCTGCACCAGATAGACGAATTCCAGCTCGAGCATCGGCATCCCCCTGAGCGACCAGCAATCCATGTTGAGCACCGTACCCAAATCCTTTGCCGACAGAGCCATTATAGAACTTTCCGTCTTTACCAGGAGATTTAAAATTAAAATATTTCCTCCAATAGAGGCTTTACCAATTCCGTCTTGTGCGCCACCATTTACTTTAATCGAAATTCCCTCACTATTATACGCTCCTAGACCATTTCCAGGGATTGAACCATCTTGATAAGAAAGCTCAATAGGAGGTAGTTTCTTATATGACCCATCAAGGTGATTGCGAACACGGTGTCCTGACACTCTGCTGCCTAGTACTCGTTGTTCAGATGTTACAGAGCTAAAGACGCGAGATTGCTGTAAGTCTTCTACTTGAGCATCTAAATATTCTGCTCCAACAGCAACTTGAACAGCACTTTCCTGAGTATAATCATTTGTTTCTCTATTAGTGAAAGGGGTAATATCTAATGTTTTTAACAAATAGGTTAAATTTAATGATTTATGTCCTTTTGCTTGTTGAAGCAAATCCGAACGACCTACAATATCTTGTAAATTTTTTACGCCAAGTGCAGCTGTTAATTCTTTCAGTTCTTGACCAAATGCTGTAAACATATTTACTAGACCTGAAACAGCTAAGTCAAATTTACGTGGTACAAAGCGTCGTAGTCCGTGTTCCTTTGCTTGTGCTTCGGATTCAATTTGTGTGGCAATGCCGACATGACATGTATCAAGATGACAGCCACGGCAAGTTGTACAACCAACTGCAATCATGGATAATGTACCAAAGCCGATACGATTTGCCCCAAGAAGCATTAATTTTAAGACGTCTGAGGCACTTTTTACACCGCCATCTGCCCAAATTTCAACATGATTTCGAATTCCAGCTTCTAATAGTGCGTTATGGGCAGCCTTTACTCCAATTTCAACAGGAAGCCCTACATGTTCTAGAGCGTGGATACGTGCTGCTCCTGTACCACCGTCAAAACCAGAAAGAGTAATGATATCAGCTCCTGCTTTAGCAATTCCGACAGCAATTGTTCCGATGTTTGGGACAACTGGTACTTTAACCGCTACTTTTGCTTTGTCATTTGCTGTTTTTAATTCATGAATCATTTGCGCTAAATCTTCAATTGAATAAATATCATGGTTATTTGATGGTGAAATCAAGTCAGAACCGATTGTTGCATTTCGAGCTTCGGCAATTTTAGCAGTTACTTTTGATCCTGGAAGATGACCGCCTTCTCCAGGTTTTGCCCCTTGCCCAATTTTAATTTCTAGAAGATTAGAAGAGTTAAGGAGCTCTGCATTTACACCAAAGCGACCAGATGCAATTTGCTGACCGCGAGATTTCGGATATTTACCGAGCATATCTTTAATTTCTCCACCTTCACCATTTAAACTAATCATGTTAAGACGATTAGCAGCTTCAGCATACGCTCTGAAGGCCGTTTCATTTTGTGATCCAAATGACATCGAAGAAATGACAAATGGAAGGTCATGTTCATTAATGGAAATATTGACGTCTTCAGCAGAGACCGATGTTTCGGTTGTCTTAAACGATGTTAAATGTCGAATCGTTGTCGGATTGTTCTCTTCTTGTTCAGAAATTTTTTCACGATAGGCTTCGTAGCTTCCAGTAGTCGCCATTTCACCGATTGATTTCCAAATTCGTGGGAATAGGTGGAATGTTTTTCCGATTCTTTCTGCTTCATTTTGATAATCGGCGGCACGCTTCATGGCATCTTCTTTTAAGGTTGCGAAATTTTGTCCTAATTCATTAGAACCGAAGAAGTTAGCAATATTTAAGTACGTAGCAATTTCTTCGTGTAGTCCGATACTTGAGAATAAGCGTCCATATCCGCGTAATTCATGAATTCCAATTGTAGAAATGACTTTTTCTAACCCTTTGTTAAGAGCATTAAATAGGTTAACAGAAGGTTTTGTATTTTCTGTTGATAATGATAAGAACATATAATATGGACTGATTAAGTTAGCTCCGAGACCGTAGGCTACAATAATATCATGTAGAGAGCGAAGGGACTGCAGAACGTAATAAAATCGAACAGTCACGTCGTTTTTCTGTTTGGACTAATACTTGGTCAATAGCTGATGTAACTAGATGTGGATCAAGCCATAGGTTTCCGTTCTGATGAGCGAGTGTATCATCGATAACAAGCAATGTTTTTCCTGCATCGACAGCATGAACAGCTTCAGTTGTAATTCGTGATAAAGCTTCAGGAATTGTTTCTGATTCTGTGAATGTGCTAGAAATAAAGTGAACAAGCTGTTGATCTTGGAAATGTTGAATGACTTGGTCATAGCTAGGTTGATTGACAAGGCTAGAGACAGTCATAGCCATTTTTTCCTTCCATTAATAATGGTGTTAATAATTCAAGAACATTTTCCAGCCTTTTCAGCTGCAAATAGGGTAGGACGTTTGCCAATAATTGTTCTAGTGGAGAAATGCTCTGTTTCCCGATCCCGATCAATCGCTGGATTCGTCACAACGGCAACACTTTCTTTAATAAAGTCAGCAATATTTGTTCGATCTGGGTTTAGCGCTGCAAGCGGTGCATCATGTCCAAGAGAGCGAATTGGTTCGGCTCCTTTTTCAGCCATTTGCTCAAGCAATTGGATATGCTCTCTTTCCCAGCCAAATGCTTTATATTGTCCATTATGAATGGAATCAGGTTGAGTGACTGTGATCGCTTTTTCAAAAGTAGCTGGAATAAGACGTTTACGATCATCAGCGAGTGCAAAGCGGTTATTAAAACGCTCAAATACTTCATCTTGATATTGTTTATAATCGTATCGTTTAATTGTATCTCCGTTCCATTTAAGACCTACTTTTTCTCCCGGTCCGAGTGGCTTTGGATTTCCTGTATATTCAGAGGAAGAAATAATGCCTGGTTCTGAAGAGAAGAGATAAGAAGTTTCTGTTTCAATATTCCAAAGTGGACGTAGCCCTAAAGAATCGACAGAAAATACAGCTTCATCTCCAAAACGAGAAATAATCCAGCAGGACCTTGTGCAAAGTGACCCCAAGCTTCTCTTATATACGTATATAAATCTTTAAGATGGTTGGGATACAATTTTATTTCATTAAGAATAGGTGGGAACATTAAATCTATTGCTTCAAATAAGGAGTAACCGTGACGACAAATAAAGGTCTCGATGGTTCTACTTAAATCTTGGGAATCACTTCCGTTTTTTACGAGTGGGATATTTAACATTTTTGCTTCATCACGAAGCTTAGCAATTGTATTAATTTCTCCATTATGACCAAGTACACTAAAGGGCTGAACACGGAAAAAGCTGGACAGTGTATTGGTTGAAAAGCGATTGTGTCCCAGAGTCATCGTTGAAGCAGTAATTGGATCAGCAAGATCTGGATAATATTTTGGTAGAATATCACCGGCGCCCATTACTTTGTATACCGCATGATATTGACTTAAAGAAGCAACATGAATATGTTCATTCTGTTCAATGTTAGGAGTTAGTTCAAATAATAAGGAGGATAATTCATTTTGTTGTTGTAGATTGGCTGTACAGGCAAATTGCCAAAAAAACGGGTTTTCTTGAATAGCGATAGGTCCTAATGCATCTGAGCGATACGCTTGATCCGTTTCAAAAACGATAGAAAGTCCACTTTGAAGTAATTTTTCTTTCACTTCCGTTTTTAAATCTTGACGATTTGCTTTTTGGCTTAAAAATAAATGGCCAACTATGAAATTATTTTGATCAACAATACTACTATCGATATTTTCAGCCTCTAGCTTCTTTTTCCAAAGTGCTCGTGGAATATCAATATGAATACCAACTCCATCACCTTCACCATTAATAAATCCAGCACGGTGATTCATTTTTACTAACGCATTAATACAAGCAAAAATATTTTCGTTAGTCGGGATTCTCTTTTTTTCAATACAAGATACGATTCCACAAGCATCATGTTCTTCTCTGTAAAATTCTTTAAAAGTAGATGGATTCCATTGTTGGGTCATTTTTTACGGCGTAATAAGGATTATAACCTTAATATCGCCTTTCACCTCCTGTAATACGGATTTAATCTAGCGAGGAATATTATTAAAACTAAACGTAAAGTGTAAGTGTTTAATGAATCTGAAGATTATACATAAAATGGAAGTTAATATAATAATAGCATTTAAGGATTTATAAATCAATTCGGGTTCAGTATATGGGATTAAAAATGAAAAATCGATATGTTTTTGAGATTGATAAAATGCCAGATAACGTTTAATAGGGAAGAAGATGAAAAAAGCCCCGGAAATCGATTGGTTTCCGGGGCTACGTGAAATGTGAATGTTTAGTGAATAAGATTTTTGAAAGCAAATTCAACTGCCTGTAATGTTGTGCTAATATCTTCTTCGGTATGGGCAATCGTTAGGAACCAAGCTTCATATTTGGATGGTGCTAAATTAATACCCTGCTGAAGCATTAATTTGAAAAACTTAGCGAACATTTCTCCATCCGTATTTTCGGCTTGCTCGTAGTTTTCAATTTTTTCAGTTGTAAAATAAACCGTTAAGGCTCCTTTAAGGCGATTAATTGTAATAGGTACATGATACTGCTGTGCTAATTGCAAAATGCCTTCTTCAAGAATACTCCCTAATCGGTCTAAGTTCTTCGTAAAGGCCCTCTTGTTGTAAAACTTCTAAACAAGCGATGCCAGAAGCAATAGAGGCAGGGTTACCGGCCATTGTTCCTGCTTGATAGGCAGGTCCAAGTGGAGCAACTGTTTCCATAATCTCTTTTTTACCGCCATATGCACCGATTGGTAGACCGCCACCAATAATTTTTCCTAGGGCAGTTAGGTCTGGTTTTACCCCAAGTAAATCTTGTGCACCGCCATACATGAAACGGAATGCTGTAATGACTTCATCAAAAATGACAAGAGCACCGGTGCTATGTGTCAACTCAATGACATCTTCTAGGAAGCCTTCGTTCGGTTCAACAATACCGAAATTGCCGACGATTGGTTCAACTAAAACAGCAGCAATTTGATGGCCCCATTTGTTCAATGCTTCTTTAAAGGGTTCGATATCGTTGAACGGTACAGTAATGACTTCTTCAGCGATATTTTTTGTCACTCCAGCAGAGTCCGGTGTACCAAGTGTAGAAGGGCCTGACCCAGCAGCCACAAGTACAAGGTCGGAATGTCCATGATAGCAGCCAGCGAATTTAATAATTTTGTCGCGGCCGGTATAGGCACGAGCAACACGAATGGTTGTCATGACCGCTTCCGTTCCTGAGTTGACGAAGCGAACTTTATCTAGATTAGGCATGGCTTCTTTGAGCATTTTAGCAAATTTTACTTCGTGTTTGGTTGGTGTTCCATATAAAACGCCTGTTTCAGCGGCATGTGTAATCGCTTTTGTAATATGTGGATGAGCATGTCCCGTAATAATTGGACCATAAGCGGCTAAATAATCGATATATTTGTTGCCATCCACATCCCAAAAATACGCACCTTGTCCACGTTCCATTGCTACAGGTGAACCTCCACCAACAGCTTTATACGAACGAGAAGGGCTATTTACTCCTCCAACAATATGTTCTAGAGCTTCCTTATGTAAAGCTTCTGAATTAGTAAATTTCATAAAAAAAGCCTCCTAAATAAAATGAAACTTCCCTGAGCGAAGAAGAACCTCCTATTCAGGGGTAGTTAAAGCGAGATAAACTTGGAAAATCTTCTTTATCATCATAGCATTTTATATAGGAAAAGGGGGCTGAGCTACGTAAAAATTAATGGATTGTATGATTTCGAGCGTTTCTATTGTTTAAGTGAGTATCATTGGATAAACTAATTCCTTAGGACAATGATAATTGGAGGACATATAAGAATGAGTAATGCAATGGAAGTGAAGCAGTTGCGTAAAGAGTTTAAATCGTATTCAAGCCGTTCTGGTTTGAAAGGAGCTTTTCGCGATCTGCTGACGAGAAATTATAAAATTGTTCCTGCGGTCAATGATATTTCTTTTACTATCAAACAAGGAGAGATGGTTGCATATATCGGTGAAAATGGTGCGGGAAAATCGACGACGATTAAAATGCTGACTGGTATTTTAACACCAACGTCAGGTGAAATTATGGTAAATGGGATGAATCCTCATCGTGAACGGGAGAAATTCACTCGAACAATTGGAGTAGTATTTGGACAACGCTCGCAGCTTTGGTGGGATATTGCTGTTCAAGAATCGTTTCGACTGTTAAAAAAAGTCTATAAAGTGTCGGATGAACACTATAACGAGCATATGGAGCATGTTATTCAAACACTTGATATAGGGCCTTTACTTGATAAACCCGTCCGTAAGCTATCACTTGGGCAAAGAATGCGCTGCGAGTTAGCGGCTGCGTTAATACATAATCCGCCACTGTTGTTTCTGGATGAACCGACCATTGGTCTTGATGTGCTTGTAAAACTGAAAATTCGTGATTTCTTAAAAGAAATTAATGAAAAATATAATACAACAATCTTACTAACGACACATGATTTAGGTGATATTGAGGCACTTTGTGATCGTGTCATCATGCTTGATAATGGGGAAATTATTTATGACGGCGAGCTCCAAAGCCTAAAGGATAATTGGGCTGAGGACAAAGAAGTGCATTTTCAATTTATGAAACAGGTGAATGGTGCAGAGCTTGATGCCCTGTCGTTGCCGTTTCCGGTCTCTTGGGAATACGATGAAAAAAATCAAACCTATAAGGCTGTTATAAAAGATGAAGGGGACCATATTTCCTTACTCATTTCTACGGTTGTTTCTTCCTTTCAAATTAAGGATATTAAAATTCATGAAACATCTATTGAGGAGATTGTCCGAAATATATATGAAACGGGTAATGTCTGATAGGTAGGTAGCGTTTATCTGCGGATAACTAACCAACAGTGAGAGATGAAGAACAATTTCTATCTACTGAGGGAACTTTAATGCTGACGATTATGAAGGGGGAAAAATCGTGTGAGTAAATACATCGAGATGATTCGGATGCGCTTTTTAATGATGCTGGCGTATCGCTTGAATTATTACACAGGAATATTAATTTATACGATTAATATTGGAGCTTATTATTTTTTATGGAGTGCCATATATGGTGAAAAAGGCTCGATTGAAGGGATGACGAGTGGACAAATGACTTCGTATGTTGCCATTGCTTGGATGGCAAGAGCCTTCTATTTTAATAATATTGATCGAGAAATTGCGATGGAGATCCAGGACGGAAAGGTCGCAGTAGAGCTGCTTCGTCCATATAGTTATTTAGGGATGAAGACAATGGCGGGATTAGGAGAAGGAATTTTTCGTTTTTTCTTTTTTTCAGTGCCAGGAATGGTTATTGTATCGCTTATTTTTCCGGTAGATATCCCTTTTAATCTTACAACCTGGGGCTACTTTGCCATTTCGTTGTTGTTTAGCTTTATTATCAATACGCAAATTAATTTGCTTACAGGCGTCATGGCGTTTTTCTTCTATAACAATGCGGGATTAATTCGGGCAAAGCGAGTGATTGTAGATTTATTCTCTGGCTTACTGTTGCCGATTAGCTTTTTCCCGTTATGGGCACAAGATGTTATGAAATATTTACCATTTCAAGGGATTAGCTATATACCGAGTATGATTTTTACAAACGGTTTTAGTCATGGTGATGTAGTGACGGCACTTTTTCAACAGCTTATTTGGGTGTGTATATTAATGGTTCCAATTCAGCTTTTATGGATACTGGCTAAAAAACAGCTGATTATTCAAGGGGGTTGATGAGGTGTTTTATGTAGGAATCTTTTTTCAATATGTAAGTCAATATATGAAAACAAGACTGGAATATCGATCAGATTTTATTGTTGAAATTTTATCGGATTTATTAAATCAAGCAGTCAATTTAGTATTTATTCTTGTTGTTTTTGGACATACACAGCTTTTAAGTGGGTGGAGTCGTGACGAAATCATCTTTATATATGGCTTCTTCCTTGTTCCCTTTGCTTTATTTTCCGCCTTTTTTAATATATGGGATTTTAACGACCGATATATTGTCAAAGGAGAAATGGATCGAATATTAACGCGTCCGATTCATAGCTTGTTTCAAGTTGTAATTGAGCGGATGGAGCTAGAAGCGTTATTTGGATTAGTCACTGGATTTATTATTCTTTTTTATGCAGGTTCTAATTTAGGTCTTGATTTAGCGTGGTATGACCCCATCTTATTTGTTATTATTTGCAGTGGGTGGAGCACTTGCTTATGCTTCTATCTTTGTGATTATTGCTAGTATAGGGTTTTGGTCGGACTCGAAAACATCCATTATGCCGATGATGTATAACATAGGGAACTATGGACGGTATCCTGTGGACATTTATAATAAAGTGATTCGGTTTATTTTAACCTGGGTACTACCTTTTGCTTTTGTTGGTGTATACCCTGCGTCCTATTTTCTTGGCAAGGAAGAGTGGTACCTATACTCATTTGCAACACCTATTATTGGTATTGTCTTTTTTATAGTATCGGTCATGATCTGGAATCACGGTGTAAAAAAATATCGCGGAGCAGGAAATTAAGAAAAGCGGAAGGCGTCCGTTAGTCGCTGGCTTCTTGAGTTAGACATCTGTACGCATCAAAAGTTTTAAACTCTTTTATCTTATGAGGAAGTCCCTTCAACATTTGTTGAGGGGATTTTTTTACTCTATTCAGACAGAGGAGTTGCTTCTATACTCAGTCATATATTATGAAAAAAACGAGTAAGAATAATAGTGATAGCTGTTTTTGGAAATGAGGCAGGTGCATAATGTTTTATATACTAATCATCGGTATTGTTTTTTGTATGACTATGAGTATTCGCACATTATTTGTAGCTGATTCGGAGCAAAAGGGGTTTTCGATGGAGAAGTTACTTTGGCTCGGGAATTTATATGCAACTATTTTAGTCGGTTTTGCACTTGTGTATCTATTATTTGAGCTTCAAAATTATTCTGTGATTTTAGATATGGGGAATAGAGTGGAAGGGAATTTTTCTGAGCAGCTTAAGACATCCTTTTATTTTAGTGCTATGACGATGTTTTCGGTTGGTTATGGAGATATTAGTCCAATTGGTGTTGGACGTATGATTGCTATTGTACAAGCTTTTATTGGTTACACTTTACCGGCAGCTTTTGTGATTCGAACCGTCATTGAAATGGAACAGTTGGATCGAAAAGAGAAGTAAAAGTTGTCTTTTTTATAATGTTTGGATACGATTACGATGAAAACATATAGGGGGCTGTAAAAATGACAGTACATATTGGTGAGAAAGCACCTGATTTCCGTTTGCCTAATCAAAATGGAAATTTGGTTTCGTTAGCGGATTTTATAGGGAAACACATCGTATTATACTTTTATCCTAAGGATATGACTCCGGGATGTACGACCGAAGCATGTGATTTTCGTGATCATCATGAACAATTTGAAGATTTAAATGCGGTCATTATTGGGGTGAGTCCAGATCCTGTAGAACGCCATGTGAAATTTATTGAAAAACATGGTCTTCCTTTCGTATTATTAGCCGATGAACATCATGAAGCGGCAGAGCTTTATAATGTTTGGAAATTAAAAAAGAACTTCGGGAAAGAATACATGGGTATTGAGCGCTCAACATTTTTAATTAATAAAGAAGGAAACCTTGTTAAGGAATGGAGAAAAGTAAAGGTGAAAGACCATGTGGAAGAAGCACTTGGATTTGTTCGGAAGTTGGAGGAATAGTACGCCTATTTTTTACGAGACAGGCGTTTGTCCAACTCAAAATGAGTGGAGATGAATATGCTTTAGTAAGGAAATACCTCCTCATATATAGTTACACGGGACTCAAATCCCGTGTTTTTTTAATGAGTAGAATGAATTATAAAAATAGACTAATAATAAAATGAGTATTATTTGTTTAACAAATCAATACTTTCTTTATTATAATTCTTATGTACTAGAAATATTGACAAAATTAGATAATAAGAAGGTAAACTATTTATAAATATTACAATTTAATAATTTATACTTAATGAGAAATAGAGGTGTATGAGCGGTGTCTGAAGTTCATTTAAAAGAAGCATTAGATTCCTTAAAAGATACCGGTGTAAGAATAACTCCTCAACGACATGCGATACTTGAATATTTAATAAACTCCATGTCCCATCCTACGGCCGATGATATTTATAAAGCGTTGGAAGGGAAATTTCCGAATATGAGTGTGGCAACTGTTTATAACAATCTTAGAGTATTTCGTGAAGTTGGGTTGGTAAAAGAATTAACATATGGTGATTCTTCGGCAAGATTTGATTTTGTCACAACGAATCATTATCACGTAATTTGCCAAAGATTGCGGAAAAATTGTTGACTTCGATTATCCTGCATTAGATGAAGTTGAGCATTTTGCTGCACAAGTTACTGGTTTTAAAGTAAGTGAGCATCGGATGGAAATTTACGGCCAATGCCCTGAATGTTCAAAAAAAGAAGTGCATTAAAAAAAGTTCCAACCATACTTGGTTGGAACTTTTTTTGTCAAGCTATCAAGTAATCCTACGATCGCTAAACGAGCATCTTCCACATTCTTCTAATACTTACATATTTTTTTGATTATATTTTTCGTCGAATTCTTTACCTTCTAATTTTTGTCTAAGGTAAGTGGTTCATTGCAATGCATACAAATATCTACTCGACCTAATATTTTAGTAGGTTTACCACAGCTCGGGCAAAGAACTTGGACGGTTTTTGTAGAAAGCATTCCAATCCAAAAATAAACGCCAGTACTTGCGATAATGAATAGAAGACCGAGAAGCATAAAAATAGTCATAATAATAGGGTGAGATTTAAAGATAATACCGAGATACATAACAAGAAAACCAATGAAAATCAAACTTAATGCAAATGTTCGGATTTTATTGATTTTACTTGAATATTTAGCCATGGTTATCCCTCCTGAGAATAACTATACCATAAACAGTGTATGGAAAATAAATAATTAAATGTAATTTTTTTCTAAAATGAGAAAATTGTAAAATATATATAAATCATTCATCTATTCTTTAGCAGGATAAATGAAGAGTTTTGTCGAACTTTAAATTTTGTATAAAAATAAAGGTTTTGGAGGAATGAATAATGGAAGATATCCTTCGCCCCATTTATCAAGAGCGAGCAAGTTTAAAATCAACCTTAGGAATCTTATTAATTAAAAAAATGAAACAAATAGTTCGAATACAGATACGTTTGATTACATGCTTTTTGTTATTGTAAATGAATCTGAAGTGCCAGTGTTTCAAAAACATTATACATATAAGGAGAAAAAAGTTGCTCTACATATCGTAAATGAAGAACAGTTGAAAGAGTGGCTATTATTAGGGACAAATCGAAAAGTTGTTAAATGGATTCAAAATGGAGGGTATTATTTGATCGAAATGAATATCTTGAGCGATTTAAAAAAAGAAATGAGTGAGTTTCCATTCTATGGTCGCAAATTAAAAATGGGCTTGGAATTTTCTAAATTAATTCGAAGATACATGGATGGAAAAGGTTATTTGAAAATGGTCAAATTTTAGATGCATTTAATTATGTTGTTCATTCTCTTCATCATTTAGCTCGCTTAGAAATAATTGAACAAGGTTTTTATCCAGAAGTGACGGTTTGGAATCAAGTGAAACATATTGAACCAGAAATTTTTAAATTATATAAAGAGTTGATTAGTAGTGAAGAAACATTAGAAAAAAGATTAGAGCTTTTATTTATTGCAAGTGAATTTTTAATATATTCTCGAGCAGATATTGGTTCACAGCATTTACTTGAAATTATGGGGACTAAAGAAGACCTTGGACAATTGCAGAATTAATGGATCATCCTGAACTTAAATATTATTCAGTAGATTTAGGTGTTTTATTAGAATATTTAATAGAGAAGCATGTGATTCAAACGATTAAAGTGAATACAAAAGGACAAGGGGTTTATCATCGATATTATCAGGTATTGAAAAATATTTAAAAAAATATTTTAATATTGACCATTAATAATAAATGATGGTATATTAATAAACGTCGCTGCAAGACATCAGATTTTGCAGTGATCGAATATAAAAAAATTTAAAAAAACATATTGACAGTACATTAGTTGTTATATGATAAGATATAAAAGTCGCTTCTGAAGATAAACGACGAAAATTGCTCTTTGAAAACTGAACAAAACAAAGCGCCAACGTTAATTTTTAAGTGAGCACACACTATTAAAAAAGTGCAAATGAGCTAAGTCAAACATTTCTTCGGAGAGTTTGATCCTGGCTCAGGACGAACGCTGGCGGCGTGCCTAATACATGCAAGTCGAGCGAATCTGATGGGAGCTTGCTCCCTGAGATTAGCGGCGGACGGGTGAGTAACACGTGGGTAACCTGCCTGTAAGACTGGGATAACTTCGGGAAACCGGAGCTAATACCGGATAGTTTCTTTTCTCGCATGAGAGAAGATGGAAAGATGGTTTCGCTGTCACTTACAGATGGACCCGCGGCGCATTAGCTAGTTGGTGAGGTAACGGCTCACCAAGGCGACGATGCGTAGCCGACCTGAGAGGGTGATCGGCCACACTGGGACTGAGACACGGCCCAGACTCCTACGGGAGGCAGCAGTAGGGAATCTTCCGCAATGGACGAAAGTCTGACGGAGCAACGCCGCGTGAGCGAAGAAGGCCTTCGGGTCGTAAAGCTCTGTTGTTAGGGAAGAACAAGTACCAGAGTAACTGCTGGTACCTTGACGGTACCTAACCAGAAAGCCACGGCTAACTACGTGCCAGCAGCCGCGGTAATACGTAGGTGGCAAGCGTTGTCCGGAATTATTGGGCGTAAAGCGCGCGCAGGCGGTTCTTTAAGTCTGATGTGAAAGCCCACGGCTCAACCGTGGAGGGTCATTGGAAACTGGGGGACTTGAGTGCAGAAGAGGAGAGTGGAATTCCACGTGTAGCGGTGAAATGCGTAGAGATGTGGAGGAACACCAGTGGCGAAGGCGACTTTCTGGTCTGTAACTGACGCTGAGGCGCGAAAGCGTGGGGAGCAAACAGGATTAGATACCCTGGTAGTCCACGCCGTAAACGATGAGTGCTAAGTGTTAGAGGGTTTCCGCCCTTTAGTGCTGCAGCTAACGCATTAAGCACTCCGCCTGGGGAGTACGGCCGCAAGGCTGAAACTCAAAGGAATTGACGGGGGCCCGCACAAGCGGTGGAGCATGTGGTTTAATTCGAAGCAACGCGAAGAACCTTACCAGGTCTTGACATCCTCTGACAACCCTAGAGATAGGGCGTTCCCCTTCGGGGGACAGAGTGACAGGTGGTGCATGGTTGTCGTCAGCTCGTGTCGTGAGATGTTGGGTTAAGTCCCGCAACGAGCGCAACCCTTGTTCTTAGTTGCCAGCATTCAGTTGGGCACTCTAAGGAGACTGCCGGTGACAAACCGGAGGAAGGTGGGGATGACGTCAAATCATCATGCCCCTTATGACCTGGGCTACACACGTGCTACAATGGATGGTACAAAGAGTCGCAAACCCGCGAGGGCTAGCTAATCTCATAAAGCCATTCTCAGTTCGGATTGTAGGCTGCAACTCGCCTACATGAAGCCGGAATCGCTAGTAATCGCGGATCAGCATGCCGCGGTGAATACGTTCCCGGGCCTTGTACACACCGCCCGTCACACCACGAGAGTTTGTAACACCCGAAGTCGGTGAGGTAACCGCAAGGAGCCAGCCGCCTAAGGTGGGATAGATGATTGGGGTGAAGTCGTAACAAGGTAGCCGTATCGGAAGGTGCGGCTGGATCACCTCCTTTCTAAGGAAACATAAAGAATTTCGGTTCTTTATGAACAATGAGCGCTTTTGTTTTGTTCAGTTTTGAATGAGTAATTCATTCAAACTTGTTCTTTGAAAACTAGATAATAGATAGAAGGCAAATTTTTTGCGTCAATTTTTAAAACACCGAGTAAGATTTTAATTGGTGTATGAGAAGCGAGAAGTTCGAGGAAGCGAAGGAGTGAGCCCCGGAGCGTATTTACATACGTGAGGAGTGAACGAGTGAAGCTGACGAAGAAATTCGAAGCTTATCATAACCATAAAGGTTAAGTTAGAAAGGGCGCACGGTGGATGCCTTGGCACTAGGAGCCGATGAAGGACGGGACTAACACCGATATGCTTCGGGGAGCTGTAAGTAAGCTTTGATCCGGAGATTTCCGAATGGGGAAACCCACTGTTCGTAATGGAACAGTATCTTTACCTGAATACATAGGGTATTGAAGGCAGACCCGGGGAACTGAAACATCTAAGTACCCGGAGGAAGAGAAAGCAAACGCGATTTCCTGAGTAGCGGCGAGCGAAACGGAATTAGCCCAAACCAAGAGGCTTGCCTCTTGGGGTTGTAGGACACTCAACATGGAGTTACAAAGGAACGGGGTAAATGAAGAGATCTGGAAAGGTCCGTCAGAGAAGGTAAAAACCCTGTAGTTGAAACTCCGTTCCCTCCTGAGTGGATCCTGAGTACGGCGGGACACGAGAAATCCCGTCGGAAGCAGGGAGGACCATCTCCCAAGGCTAAATACTCCCTAGTGACCGATAGTGAACCAGTACCGTGAGGGAAAGGTGAAAAGCACCCCGGAAGGGGAGTGAAATAGATCCTGAAACCGTGTGCCTACAAGTAGTCAGAGCCCGTTAATGGGTGATGGCGTGCCTTTTGTAGAATGAACCGGCGAGTTACGATTTCATGCGAGGTTAAGTTGAGAAGACGGAGCCGCAGCGAAAGCGAGTCTGAATAGGGCGAATGAGTATGAGGTCGTAGACCCGAAACCAGGTGATCTACCCATGTCCAGGGTGAAGTTCAGGTAACACTGAATGGAGGCCCGAACCCACGCACGTTGAAAAGTGCGGGGATGAGGTGTGGGTAGCGGAGAAATTCCAATCGAACCTGGAGATAGCTGGTTCTCTCCGAAATAGCTTTAGGGCTAGCCTCGAGGTAGAGAGTATTGGAGGTAGAGCACTGATTGGACTAGGGGCCCCCATCGGGTTACCGAATTCAGTCAAACTCCGAATGCCAAATACTTATACTCGGGAGTCAGACTGCGAGTGATAAGATCCGTAGTCAAAAGGGAAACAGCCCAGACCACCAGCTAAGGTCCCAAAGTTTATGTTAAGTGGAAAAGGATGTGGAGTTGCTTAGACAACCAGGATGTTGGCTTAGAAGCAGCCACCATTTAAAGAGTGCGTAATAGCTCACTGGTCGAGTGACTCCGCGCCGAAAATGTACCGGGGCTAAACATAACACCGAAGCTGTGGATGGACATCGTTGATGTCCGTGGTAGGAGAGCGTTCTAAGGGCGTTGAAGCTAGACCGTAAGGACTGGTGGAGCGCTTAGAAGTGAGAATGCCGGTATGAGTAGCGAAAGAAGGGTGAGAATCCCTTCCACCGAATGCCTAAGGTTTCCTGAGGAAGGCTCGTCCGCTCAGGGTTAGTCGGGACCTAAGCCGAGGCTGAAAAGCGTAGGCGATGGACAACAGGTTGATATTCCTGTACCACCTATACATCGTTTGAGCGATGGGGGGACGCAGAAGGATAGGGTAAGCGCGCTGTTGGATATGCGCGTCCAAGCAGTTAGGCTGGAAACGAGGCAAATCCCGTTTCCGTGAAGGCTGAGCTGTGATGGCGAGGGAAATATAGTACCGAAGTTCCTGATTCCACGCTGCCAAGAAAAGCCTCTAGTGAGATGTAGGGTGCCCGTACCGCAAACCGACACAGGTAGGCGAGGAGAGAATCCTAAGGTGTGCGAGAGAACTCTCGTTAAGGAACTCGGCAAAATGACCCCGTAACTTCGGGAGAAGGGGTGCTTTTTAGGGTGAATAGCCCGGAAAAGCCGCAGTGAATAGGCCCAGGCGACTGTTTAGCAAAAACACAGGTCTCTGCGAAACCGCAAGGTGAAGTATAGGGGCTGACACCTGCCCGGTGCTGGAAGGTTAAGAGGAGAGGTTAGCGCAAGCGAAGCTTTGAATTGAAGCCCCAGTAAACGGCGGCCGTAACTATAACGGTCCTAAGGTAGCGAAATTCCTTGTCGGGTAAGTTCCGACCCGCACGAAAGGTGTAACGATCTGGGCACTGTCTCAACGAGAGACTCGGTGAAATTATAGTACCTGTGAAGATGCAGGTTACCCGCGACAGGACGGAAAGACCCCGTGGAGCTTTACTGTAGCCTGATATTGAATTTTGGTACAGCTTGTACAGGATAGGTAGGAGCCTGAGAAGCCGGAGCGCCAGCTTCGGTGGAGGCGTTGGTGGGATACTACCCTGGCTGTATTGACATTCTAACCCGCGCCCCTTATCGGGGTGGGAGACAGTGTCAGGTGGGCAGTTTGACTGGGGCGGTCGCCTCCTAAAGAGTAACGGAGGCGCCCAAAGGTTCCCTCAGAATGGTTGGAAATCATTCGTAGAGTGTAAAGGCACAAGGGAGCTTGACTGCGAGACCTACAAGTCGAGCAGGGACGAAAGTCGGGCTTAGTGATCCGGTGGTTCCGCATGGAAGGGCCATCGCTCAACGGATAAAAGCTACCCCGGGGATAACAGGCTTATCTCCCCCAAGAGTCCACATCGACGGGGAGGTTTGGCACCTCGATGTCGGCTCATCGCATCCTGGGGCTGTAGTCGGTCCCAAGGGTTGGGCTGTTCGCCCATTAAAGCGGTACGCGAGCTGGGTTCAGAACGTCGTGAGACAGTTCGGTCCCTATCCGTCGTGGGCGTAGGAAATTTGAGAGGAGCTGTCCTTAGTACGAGAGGACCGGGATGGACGCACCGCTGGTGTACCAGTTGTTCTGCCAAGAGCATCGCTGGGTAGCTATGTGCGGACGGGATAAGTGCTGAAAGCATCTAAGCATGAAGCCCCCCTCAAGATGAGATTTCCCATAGCGCAAGCTAGTAAGATCCCTGAAAGATGATCAGGTTGATAGGTCAGAGGTGGAAGTACGGTGACATATGGAGCTGACTGATACTAATCGATCGAGGACTTAACCAAATTGAAAGGCGAAGGCGACTGTTCAGCTTTGAGAGACGGTGGAGAGCCAGACCGCAAATCCCGGTTTTGGATTTGTGAGGATGGATCGAAGCGGCCGAAAAGCTAGGAGCCGTAGCTAGACATCAAAAATGTTTTGATTACACGCAAATGTTTCCCTTCTGTATTATCTAGTTTTGAAAGAATAATAAATTTATTCTTGAAAAAAAGACAAAAATAATTTATAATTATAAATGTCTTTTCAAAGATGAATATAGTCTGGTAATGATGGCGAAGAGGTCACACCCGTTCCCATTCCGAACACGGAAGTTAAGCTCTTCAGCGCCGATGGTAGTTGGGGGTTTCCCCCTGTGAGAGTAGGACGTTGCCAGGCTTATATTATTCCGCAGTAGCTCAGTGGTAGAGCATTCGGCTGTTAACCGAACGGTCGTAGGTTCGAGTCCTACCTGCGGAGCCATATTGGAGAGCTGTCCGAGTGGCCGAAGGAGCACGATTGGAAATCGTGTAGACGGGTAACCCTGTCTCAAGGGTTCAAATCCCTTGCTCTCCGCCATTTTAAAATCAAGGCCCCTTGGTCAAGCGGTTAAGACACCGCCCTTTCACGGCGGTAACACGGGTTCGAATCCCGTAGGGGTCACCATTATAAAGTACTAGATAATGGAGGATTAGCTCAGCTGGGAGAGCATCTGCCTTACAAGCAGAGGGTCGGCGGTTCGATCCCGTCATCCTCCACCATTTTACGCTAAAACATAGCACATAAATAAACAAAATAGCATCATTATATTATCGCGGGGTGGAGCAGTCCGGTAGCTCGTCGGGCTCATAACCCGAAGGTCGCAGGTTCAAATCCTGTCCCCGCAATCACAATGGTCCGGTAGTTCAGTTGGTTAGAATGCCTGCCTGTCACGCAGGAGGTCGCGGGTTCGAGTCCCGTCCGGACCGCCATTTATTTTTAAGGATCCAGTAGCTCAGTCGGTAGAGCAACGAACAAAACATCTATGAATAAACACCGAGTTGTACCCAACGAGCTGCTACTTGTGAAGCTTCCTGAGTTGGGGGACAAATATGAATATGGCTCAGTAGCTCAGTCGGTAGAGCAAAGGACTGAAAATCCTTGTGTCGGCGGTTCGATTCCGTCCTGAGCCACCATTTGAAGTTTCGTATATAATGTTATATGGAGGGGTAGCGAAGTGGCTAAACGCGGCGGACTGTAAATCCGCTCCTTCGGGTTCGGCAGTTCGAATCTGCCCCCCTCCACCATCCTATAGGGGTATAGTTTAAAGGTAGAACAGAGGTCTCCAAAACCTCCAGTGTGGGTTCGAGTCCTACTACCCCTGCCATTTTAGTTTTTATGGCGGTTGTGGCGAAGTGGTTAACGCACCGGATTGTGATTCCGGCATTCGTGGGTTCAATTCCCATCAGCCGCCCCATTTACCTAATATTATTGGGCTATAGCCAAGCGGTAAGGCAACGGATTTTGATTCCGTCATGCGAAGGTTCGAATCCTTCTAGCCCAGCCATCTTTGCGGAAGTAGTTCAGTGGTAGAATACAACCTTGCCAAGGTTGGGGTCGCGGGTTCGAATCCCGTCTTCCGCTCCAAACAAATATGGCGGCATAGCCAAGTGGTAAGGCAGAGGTCTGCAAAACCTTTATCACCGGTTCAAATCCGGTTGCCGCCTCCAATACATGCCGGTGTGGCGGAATTGGCAGACGCGCACGACTCAAAATCGTGTTCCTTCGGGAGTGCCGGTTCGACCCCGGCCACCGGTATCAAATAGGTCGAAACATTCAGTAAAAAAGATCTAAACATAAAAGTTTAGATCTTTTTTTATTAGAAATTAGAAAATACTAACGATAGAATGTTGTATCACTAGGAGGTAGGAGAGTTTAATATAAATTCTATAGTTGGATTAGCAATTCCTTTAAATATAATTACATAATCAGCGTAAACAGCCTAGTCTATGGACTAGGCTGTTTACGTTTTAGTAGAACGAGTAATTTATTCCTTTACAATTTTGTAATATTTTACAAATTATTTTCTTACTTACATAATAAAATAATAAAAATGCGAATAACATTTGAGAATTTTGTTAATACAATATTAATGAGGAGAAATTAACTGTATGTGCAGTTAATAAGACAAAATATAGCTTTAATTGGAATCGGTTACATGGCTAATTTACTGCCATCTGAATAAATAAAATTAAATATTTAGAGGTTGAGCTTACAGGAATATGATTTGTGAGGTGAAAAAAGATGTTAAAATACAATGATTTAGGCGAAGGAATGCCTGTTGTATTTATACACGGTCTGGGTAGTAGGAAGGAAGCGTGGATTCCTCAGTACGAACTGGCAAATAAGTATAGATTAGTCATTCCTGACTTGAGAGGTCATGGAGAAACTGAAATTAATGAGGAGATTACGGTAAAAAACTTTGCATTAGATATCATTCAATTGATGGAACATTTAGACATTCCTTCAGCTTTTATATGTGGACTATCGTTAGGAGGAATTGTTGCTCAGGAAATTTATAAGCAGCGGCCAGATTTAGTAAAAGGGTTAATTTTATCTAATACTACGTTTTATATTCCTTCTATACTAGCTACCAAAATTATTAATGAATCATCCAGGCTTCTTGAGAAAAGTGAGCAGGATCTCGTTGAGCATATTGTAACGAAAGGACTTTATGATATCGTTTACAAAGAGGAGGCGAAGAAGGCCTTTCATATACGTGACACATATCTTGAATCAGCAAAAGCACCAATTGGGATTAATTATTTCTCTGTTCTATCTTCAATTAGAAAACCTGTTTTGCTCATTGGAAGTACACATGACAAGGTTACACCATCAGCAAATATCTATTTCATGAAAGCTTTTATACGGCAAGCACATTCTGCTATATTGAAAAATACTGGTCATTTAAGTAACATTGAACAAAAGGAGCTTTTCAATAAATATATAACGGATTTTATAGTTACCTCTGCTTAAAAAATCAAACGAAAAAGAAGAAACAGAGTCACAAGTTGGACTTTATTTCTTCTTCTTTTGTGTTAATTTGAACGTTTTTCTAACCAATCAGCAACGGTTGGGTAGGTAATTTTTGTAGCTCTAGATCCATATGTTATAGAGGTATGTCCAACAGGAAGACAAACGTATTCTTTATCTTCGCTGGAAATAACATCCATTAGTGCTTCTACTTGATGAGGGTGGGCAATATTGTCCTTTTCTCCTGATAAGTTCAGAACATTAGCGGTAATGTTTTTTAAGTCGACTTTACGACCGCGAACAGTAAACTCACCTTTTATAAGTTTGTTATTTTGATAAAAATCTCTAATCCATTGGCGGTATGCTTCACCAGGGAATGGAACGCCATCTCCTAGCCATTTTTGCATGAGCTTCCAGCTTTCTACTGATTTTTCGTTGTCTGCACGGTCTACAAGAGTAAGATATGGTCCATAGAAGTTGGCCATTGGGCTTAACATTTTGTTTCCGAAGTCAATCATTTCTGGTGGAATAAGACCAAGTGTTTCGACCACTTTATCGATATCAAAAAATCGTTCATCAAGGAAGGAAGTATACTTACCAGCATCCTCAAAGTCAAATGGACTTGTCATAAAAATAAGGTTACGGATTGGTAATTCAGGATGAAGAGAGGCAAAAATGGACGTCATTGTGCCACCCATGCAATAACCCAGAATTGAAATTTCATCTGCGCCAGATGTTCGCAGTGCTTTACGAACGGCACGTGGGATGTAATCCAAAACGTAGTCATCTAATTTCATATTTTTATCTTCATAGCCTGGCGTACCCCAATCTAATAGGTATACATCAAATCCTCGATCAACTAGATATTCAACAAAACTTGATCCTTTTGTTAAATCTAAAATGTATGGTTTATTAATAAGTGCATAAACGAAAAGAAGTGGTACCTTATGTTTGTTTGGATGATCGGATGTATATCGATATAACTTAGCTTTATTTTTTGTCCAAATAACTTCTTTTGGTGAAAGACCTACTTCTGGCTCGGTTTCTTTTGTTAACACTTGTGTAGCTTTATTTAAGCGAGAATAATATTTTTTTGCATCATTATTAGACATCATTTCAGGTAATGTGCCCCATTCCTTCAAAATTGTATTGCTCATTATTCTATACACACCTTTCATTTCATTGAATTTTAAGAAAATTTGATAGATTACATGAACAGTCATATTGCTTTCAGCTAATTTTAGCGATATTATAGTACAATTCCTTTGCTAATTCCGATAATCCGCACTGCTTTATTGCTTAAATTGGGCAGCATAGTTTGTGGTATGTACGTGCGTAAGGAAACGTTATTGACCACTTAGCTGTTTTGATTGTTGTTTTGGTTGTTGTTGCTGTTTTGGCTGTTGTTTTGCTTGTGCTGTTGCAGTTTCTTTGTTACTTTCTTCTTTATTGTTTTCTTGTAATAATGAAAGTATTTGGTTAAGTTTAGTGTCTAGGTTTTTAATCTTATTTTTTACGTCTGTCACTTCGCTTTTTAAATCGTTAACTTCCTCTTGGTTACCTTGCTTAGCTTGAGTGTCCTCAATTAGTTCTTCTAAATCGTCCACTTTAGATTCCACATTAATGATGAGAGCGGAAATGTTCGCTAAATCATTACGAGTAGGAATATTTACTTGATCAAAATAACGTTCAGTTGTTTCATTTAATAATTTTTTGTATAGAAGGTTCATCTCAAGAACTTGTCCCATTACTTTAGAAGTAGATTCCTCGTTTAAATTCTCATCAATCATGCCACTAGTCTGGTTATAAAAATCCCTCCATATTTCAAAAGGATTTAAATTTTTTTGTTGGCTCATATGATCTCTCCTATTCTATGATTTTATTTATTATTTACATACTACATTTATATTGTACTAATTTATTCCAGAGGTGGGAATAGCGAAAAATGTCATAATACGTCGGTTGGGCTAAAAACTTTTTTTTTACAAAATTAGGTTGACAATATTTTCATATAGGTGTAAATTACACATATAGACAATTTAATGTTTTTGAAGTAGGTGATACAGATGACAACAAATAACAAAAATACAACTAAAGATGAGAATATGACGATTAGTACGCCGAAAAATTTAATGATACCTGCTCTTCTGTTAAGTCTTCGTGGTTGGGATTTACATGGTTATAAATTAATTCAAGAGCTAACTCAATTTGGTTTTTCATCTATTGATCAGGGTAATGTCTATCGAACATTAAGAAAACTGGAAAAGGAAAATATGGTTAAGTCCGAATGGGATATGTCTACAGGAGGACCAGCAAAGCGAATATACTCTTTAACAGATGCAGGAGAAGCTTATTTGAAAACCTGCTCGGATTCGCTTATGCAATATCAATCTATCCTTAATCGTTTTTTTAATACGTATATGGATATGTTTTTACCCACAACTTTAAAACAGCAGGATGAACAAGATAGCGAAGAAGACCAAGAGGACCCAAAAGATGAAGAAGAGTAATCATTTAATTGTTTTACCCTTTACCAAAGTGGCTCTGCAGTATAACTGCAATCACAATATATTATTATAATAATTAGGAGGTTTTTTTCATGGCAGTAGCTAAAAAAGAACAAAATAACACTCAAGATTCTATTCAATTTGGTGATTCACTTTTAAACAGCTGGAATAACAGCTTAAATTTAATTTATGGTTTTCAAAAAGAAGTTGAAAATGTTTCACTTCAATCAATTGGTTATCAGAAGGAAGTATGGGAAAAGGTAACTAACGATTACACTCGTATTGAAGGGGAACAAAAAAAATTAGTAGATGAACTTCGCGATGTAGTGAAGCAAAATATTCAAACAGTATATGGTGAAGAGGCTAGCGGTTCATTTGAAAGATGGAACGAGCACTTTGATGAAGTGAGCGGCCGTGTTCAGCAATTAACAGTATCTCCACTTAAAGAAAGCTTAAATGTTTTAAATCAATCACAAGAAAACTTTCAAGAATCAATCAAAAAAAGTGTTGATCAACAACAAAATCTTCGACAAAACTTTCTTAAACAAGTTAAAACAGCACAACAAGGATTTATTGATTTAGTTGAATCTAATACAAAATTAGCTTTAAGTTTTTATAAATAAGTAAAAATTGTTTTTAAATAAGTAGTGTTCTATTTTATCGTACTTTTATTATTTGGCAGTGGGTAATATAAAGACGTTAAGTGGAAAAAGAGGTGGAAGTTTTGAGTTTTTCTGGAAAAGTAGCTTTAATTACCGGTGGTGCTAAGGGAATTGGCAAGGAAACAGCCAAAAAATTTCTGGAAAAAGGCGCCAAAGTAGTTATTTGTGATTTTGATGAGGTTGCTGGTTTGGCTACTTTAGATGAGTTAGGCAAAAATGATATGAGCTTCTATAAAGTCGATGTTACCAATACTGCCCAAATAGAACAAATGGTTAACTCTATAATAGATTCTTATGGAAGAATTGACATATTAGTTAATAATGCGGGAATTACAAGTGATGGACTTCTTACAAAAATGAATGATCAGGCTTGGGAAAAAGTCATTTCTGTGAATTTAACAGGTGTTTATAAATGCACGAAGGCTGTTGTTCCAGTTATGCTAGCACAGAAGTCAGGTGTAATTCTCAATGCAGCTTCCGTAGTTGGGCTATATGGGAATATTGGACAAAGTAATTATGTTGCAACAAAAGCTGGAGTTATTGGTCTTACTAAGGGGTGGGCGAAAGAATTCGGTCCTAAGGGTATTCGTGTGAATGCTGTAGCTCCGGGCTTCATTGAAACAGGGATGGTGGCAGAAGTGCCAAAGAAAATCCTAGATTCAATGAGAGAAAAGACTCCGCTTAAAAAACTTGGTAAACCAGTAGACATTGCATCCGCTTATCTTTTTCTAGCTTCCGATGATGCGAATTATGTTAATGGAGCTATTTTGAGTGTAGATGGTGGATTAGTTATTTAATTATAGATTTATCTTAGAGGAAGGGCTACCATATTGTAGCTCTTTTTCATTTTGCTTTTGTAAGTAAAGTTTGATGGAACTGGAAATAAAATTCTTTTTATTATATATTCATTTTCATAGGTTTGTAGTTTATTATGAGGATAGTAATATTATTGTGAATACATTGCAAGAGAAGTGAGGGGACAACTATGGTAAAGGCAGTTTTTTTTGATTTAGATGATACGTTGCTTTGGGATCAAAAGAGCGTAAAGGAAGCATTTGTTGCAACCTGTAAAGTAGCAAATGAGAAATACGGAGTAGATGTAGACGAGTTTGAGGAAGCAGTTCGTAAAGAAGCGAGAGAGTTATATGCTTCGTATGAAACCTATGAATTTACAAAAATGATTGGAATTAACCCATTTGAAGGGCTATGGGGGAATTTCTTAGATGATACAGATGATTTCCGAAAAATGGCGGAGATTGTTCCAATATATCGTAAAGAAGCTTGGACAAGAGGGCTTAAGGCTCTTGGAATTGATGATGAGGAGTTTGGAGCTGAGCTTGCGGAACGATTCCCTGCAGAGCGTCGCCAAAGCCCATTTATCTATGATGAAACGTTTACTGTATTGGATGAATTAAAAGGTAAATATCGATTGCTTTTATTAACAAATGGTTCTCCAGATTTACAAAATACAAAGCTCACCATTACTTCTGAATTGGTGCCGTATTTTGATGAAATTGTTATTTCAGGAGCATTTGGTAGAGGAAAACCGGATCCAACCATTTTCGAGCATGCGTTAGAGCGTATGGGTCTAAATAAAGATGAGGCTATTATGGTTGGTGATAATTTAATGACGGATATCCTTGGGGCGTCAAGAGCGGGGATTAAATCGGTATGGATCAATCGTCATGATAAAGAACGGAATGAAGTTGTACCAGATTATGAAATTACACATTTAGAAGAGCTTTATCCGATTCTTGAAGAATTAAACAAATAAATGAATGAATGATAAAAGGAGTAGTTCCCTAAGTGTTAACTTATAGGACTACTCCTTTTACATAGAACATGATAAATCTTATTAAATTTTTAACTTTTTTTTAATAAACTATTGCATATATGTAAAGAGCGATATATAATTAACTTCGTTGGTTCGACAAATTTCAACATGCGGGTGTAGTTTAGTGGTAAAACCTCAGCCTTCCAAGCTGATGATGAGGGTTCGATTCCCTTCACCCGCTCCATACATACGTTCATAACGCAGAATTTCGTTACATAAGAGAACGAAGTTTTGCGTTTTTTAATGCTTTCTAAAAACAGAGCATGTCGAATTTTAAGACATGCTCTGTTCGTTTATGATACAGAAACAAAGAAATTTTCGATACGTTTTGGTGTCTAGCTCCACTGGCGTGATCGAGCCGGTTTCGCTTTTCGAAGTGTCTAGCCCGATACGTCGCTTAATGGACCCTTACATTTTTTAGGTTAAAATAGTATAATGTCCGTCTCCTCCATGAATTTGAAGGAACATGCTCAGCAGCGTTTGTAATTGCTTATTGGCTTCTTCAATAGAGGTTGAAGGACTAAAATATATAATTTGTAGTGCATTTTTTGTATCTTCGGTTACTTTCGTTCGCTCTGAATCAACAAAGGGGCTTCCGAATGGACCCTTTTGATCAATAGAAGTAATCATATTTTGCATTGAGTTTATTCGTCCGTTTAGACCGATATATTCATCCCCAACTTCCCCAATTTTAATCGTTACATCTTCAGATAAGTTCTTCTTGTCATACATCCCAATCGGAACTTCAAATCGAAGCGAGAAGAAGTTATTGAGATCAATGGCTGAATGGACAGAAGGGATATAGTTCTGCTTTTTAATTCTTCTATATAATGCTTCTGCAGAAGGACGGTATCTTGATGGATCTGTTCCCACGGCTCTAAATGCTTCTCGCCATTCCTTAATGCCTTTAAAATCAGTAAATTCTTTTTCCTGAAGGTCAAAGAATAGAGATTCTTGAAAAAGCTGTAAGCGGCCTTTTAGCATTTGTGGGGATGGACCGACCTCAATATTAGAATATGTAATAATTCCAGCTTTGAAGTGTGGAATTTTATCCTTAAGATTCGTAGAAATAGTTATTTCCAAGTGTTACACCTCCCAAAATGATTGAAAATAGTTTATCATGAATGACGATGGTTTAACATAAAACATACTTCTGTTTAGGTAGTAGAAGGAAGGTGTAAAGATGAACATAAAGGAATTGAAGCAAGAAGTAATTTCTTATAGTAAAGAAATTGGAATAGATAAGATTGGTTTTACAACAGCTTCTACGTTTGCTGAATTAAGAAATCGGTTAATTCAACAGCAGGAATTGAATTATCAGTCTGGATTTGAGGAATCTGATATTGAGAAGAGGGTAAGACCAGAGTTGATTTTTGAAAAACCACAATCGATTATTTCTATTGCGCTTGCGTATCCTTCGAAATTAAAGAATGCTCCGCGAAGTAAGAAGGGAGAGCGACGTGGAATTTTTTGCCGAGCGTCCTGGGGAGTCGATTATCATGTTGTTCTTCGCGAGAAGCTACAACTGCTTGAAGCCTTTATAAAGGAAAAAGTACCGGGAGCGCTAACTAAATCCATGGTGGATACGGGGGAGCTCTCTGATCGGGCTGTAGCCGAGCGAGCAGGGATTGGCTGGAGTGGGAAGAATACAAGTATTATTACCCCTGAATTTGGCTCATATGTATATTTGGGGGATATGATTACGAATTTGCCTTTTGAGCCCGATCAGCCAATGGAAGACCAATGTGGGACATGTAATAAATGCATCGAGGTTTGTCCGACAGGTGCCCTTGTTCAGGGGGGACAATTAAATGCACAGCGTTGTATAGCGTATTTAACACAAACAAAGGGCTTTTTGCCGGATGAATTTCGGAGGGAAATTGGTAATCGAATTTATGGTTGTGATACGTGTCAGACAGTTTGTCCGAAAAATAAAGGCATCGATTTTCATTTTCATGAAGAAATGGAGCCAGATTCTGAGATTGCCAAGCCTTTGCTAAAGCCGCTTTTAACGATCTCCAATAGAGACTTCAAAGAGAGCTTTGGACATGTGTCAGGTTCATGGCGTGGCAAGAAGCCGATTCAGCGAAATGCCATCCTAGCACTTGCTCATTTTAAGGATGAAACAGCTTTGTCTGATTTAATTTCAGTAATGAAAGAAGATCCTCGTCCTGTTATTCGTGGAACAGCGGCTTGGGCAATCGGAAAAATTGGCGGGACAGAGGCTTCTGTTGCTTTACAAGCAGCACGTGAGAAGGAAACAGATGAGGAAGTAGTAGAAGAGATTGAAAAAGGGTTACAAATGATAACTTAAGTCTTAACTGACTTGAGTTTTTTTTGTATTTTTAACCAAGCTTACTTACATAGATATTAGTAATAAGGATAAAGTCAGGTAGCGTGAGCATAGCTAATCGTGTTTTTCTAATAGAGGAGGGCTAGCGTTGAGAGAACAGTTGAAGAGATTGTTACAGGAACGAGTAGAACAATATACATCGAATCGGGGCGAACTTTCGGATGAAAAGCTTATCCGAAAACGGCAATTGTTAAAGAATCGTCATGCTGAACTTGTTCGTGCTCATGGAGCAGGGAAAGTTCAGTCATTGTTCTATGACCAAAATGATACGGTGCTTAGGTATCAGGTGCATTTGCAGTATTTAATTAAACAACAGGATACTTTTTTTATAGAAGAAGAAATAGAAGATCGTGAAGCAAGGTTTCGAAATGGCCTTTTAGCGAGTGATGAAGAGGTTGAACCTATTTTGGATGGCAAGGATGTTTCTCCTGTGACTGACGTGGAGATAGGGAGACTTGCATACACGTATGATCGGCTTAGTGCTATTCAGTATGCGGAAAGATGGTGGAATGAGTGTAACCCAGCTTTTCATAAATTTACCGATGATTGTACAAATTTTATTTCTCAATGCTTACATGCGGGAGGGATTCCAATGTGGGGAAGCCCAAATAGAGGGAAAGGCTGGTGGATGAAGGGAAAAAGTTGGAGCTATAGTTGGACAACAGCGCATGGATTCTATTTATTACTAGCAAATAGCGGTGGGATTCGGACAAAAAAGGTGGGGAATCCGCAAGAGTTGAATCTAGGTGATATTATTTGTATTGATTTTGAAGGAAACAATCGTTTTGATCACAGTTTAATCGTCACAGCAAAGGACGCAAACGGAATGCCGCTTGTGAATGCTCATACGACGAATAGTCGTCATCGGTATTGGTCATATGAAGATTCATCCAGATATACACCGAATATTGTGTATAAATTTTTTACTATTTTAGATGGAAAGTGAAAAGTGTTTTGGATGTACGTTTAGTGATATAATAAGGGGAGACTTACTACTAGAGGTGAACAGGAATTGGCAATACATATAGTTTTATATCAACCTCAAATACCAGCAAATACAGGAAATATTGCGAGAAGCTGTGCAGCAACGGATACAACATTGCATTTAATTCATCCACTCGGCTTTTCAACAGATGATAAATATTTAAAACGGGCTGGTCTTGATTACTGGGAACATGTTAAAATTCATAATTATGATTCAATTGATGAATTTTTCGAGAAAAATGCTGGTGGGGATTTTTATCTCTTGACGAAGTTCGGGGAGAAGCCCCATACATCATTTGATTATAGCAATCAGGATAAAGAAATTTTCTTTATTTTTGGTAGAGAAACAACAGGTCTTCCAAAGGATTTAATAAAAGAACATTATGATCGTTGTCTTCGAATACCTATGACTGATAAAGTTCGTTCTTTAAATTTATCAAATACAGCGGCTATTTTAATTTATGAAGCGTTAAGACAGCAAAACTATCGAGATTTAGATATTAAAAGAAAAGATTGAAACTAGTTTCTTATTTTTGGGCTTTGTTAAACCATAATGTTGATACAATGGCCAAAAATCAAATTTGTAAGGAAACGAGGCGGAGTTAAGCTATACTCTCCGCTTTTATACATATATTGTTTAGGGATGGGGATGGGTATGAATCAAGTCATTGAAAGAATGTTAGATCACAGATCAATTCGTTCATTTTTGGACAAGCCATTAACAGAGGAACAAATTCAAACGATTGTGAAATGTGCACAATCGGCAGCAACTTCTAGTTATGTTCAAGCGTATTCCATTATTGGGGTGTCAGATCCAGAAAAGAAAGCTAAGCTAGCTGAAATTGCAGGACCGCAAACATATGTGGAAAAAAGTGCACATGTATTTGTATTTTGCGCTGATTTACATCGTGTTGATATCGCAGGGGAAATGGAAGGGAAAGATGTATCTGAGTTGCTTGAAAGCACGGAAAATTTCATGGTAGCCTGTATTGATGCTGCTCTTGCTGCCCAAAATGCTGCATTGGCTGCAGAATCAATGGACCTTGGCATTTGCTATATTGGTGGGATTCGTAATAATTTACAAGCGGTTGGTGAGCTGTTACAGATTCCTTATCATGTCATTCCGTTATTTGCACTTATTGTGGGACATCCAAAAAATCGTTCGGAGAAAAAACCACGCTTGCCGCTTGCTAATGTGTATCATGAAAATAGCTACCAAGAGAATCAACAAGTGTTCATTGAGCAATTAGAGGAATATAATCAAACCATTTCAAGTTATTATGATCGACGAACAAATGGAAAGCGTAAGGATACATGGACAGAGCAAATCGCTGACATGTTAGGCAAAAAAAGAAGGCTGTATATGAAAGAGTATGTTGAGGGACAAGGGTTTAAGAAGAATTAAATAAGAAAAGCTGAGCAACTCATTACATTCAAGTTGCTCAGCTTTTTTTATTTGACCTCTGATTTGTCGTTATAGCCTGCAGTAAACATAGCAGCTAGAAATGTAACAATCACAGCAAGAATGATAATTGTACCTGAACCCATTAGCTCAAGCCCCCTTTAATGGAATAATTTTAACTTTCAACTATATACATGTAGTATACCTCAACTAAGACGGGCTGTAAAAAAAATCCAAATAGTATCTAGGAGCTTAGCAAGGGTTGTTCATAGATTTGCCAACCTCTTTTTAAACTATACACATGTTTGTCAGACTTGCTGCATAGATTTAAGTATTCTCTGAAAGTGATAGGGGGAGGTTCCAGTAATGGACATTTTAAGAAAAATTGAAAAATTTAGAGAAGATGAACAGAAGCTAAAGTGGGAAGGCACCTTCGCAGAGTACTTAGAGATTTTAAAAGAGCAGCCCTGGGTTGCCCAATCGGCACATTCACGTGTTTATAACATGATTAAAGATGCTGGGATAGAAGAAGAAAATGGCGTCAAGCGCTACAATTTCTTTAGTGGTCAGTTATTTGGTCTTGAGGAATCACTAGAAAGGCTGATTGAAGAGTATTTTCATCCAGCTGCCAAGCGACTAGATGTTCGTAAGCGAATTTTATTGTTAATGGGTCCTGTTTCTGGTGGTAAATCAACGCTTGTTTCTTTATTGAAGAGAGGCTAGAAACGTATTCATTAAAGGATCAAGGAGCTATTTATGCGATTAAAGGATGCCCAATGCATGAGGATCCCTTACATTTAATTCCGCAATATTTACGAGAAGATTTTTACGAAGAGTATGGAATTCGAATTGAAGGAAATTTGTCACCATTAAACTTGATGAGACTGGAAAAAGAGTATGGAAATCGAATAGAAGATGTGATGGTTGAGCGAATTTTCCTTTCTGAAGATCGTACGGGTCGGAATTGGAACATTTAGTCCATCTGATCCAAAATCACAAGATATTGCCGATTTAACAGGTAGTATCGACTTTTCAACTATTGCCGAGTTTGGTTCAGAATCTGATCCTCGAGCGTATCGTTTTGATGGGGAATTGAATAAGGCAAACCGAGGAATGATGGAGTTTCAGGAGATGTTGAAATGTGATGAAAAATTCCTTATGGCATTTGCTCTCGCTTACACAGGAAGGAAATTTTAAAGCAGGTAGATTTGCGTTAATTTCAGCAGATGAACTAATTGTTGCTCATACAAATGAAACAGAGTATAAAGCCTTTATTTCGAACAAGAAAAATGAGGCTCTTCATTCACGAATCATTGTCATGCCAATTCCGTATAATTTGAAGGTGTCGGAAGAGGAAAAAATTTATGAAAAAATGATTCGTGAAAGTGATGTTTCCAATGTTCATATTGCACCACATACATTAAGAGTGGCGGCCATGTTTAGTATTTTAACTCGATTGAAGGATCCTAAAAAAGGGGATATCGATCTTGTAAAGAAAATGCGCCTGTATGATGGGGAGAATGTCGAAGGCTATAATTCTGCTGATATTCGTGAGTTGAAGAAGGAATATCAAGATGAGGGTATGAGTGGCATTGATCCACGTTATGTCATTAATCGAATATCCTCAACGATTATTCGTAAGGAAAATCCATCGATTAATGCTTTGGATGTACTGATGTCACTAAAGGCAGGGCTTGATCAGCATCCTTCGATAACGAACGAGCTTCGAGAAAGATATTTAAACTTTATTTCGTTAGCTCGAAAAGAATATGATGCGATTGCCAAGAATGAAGTCCAAAAGGCATTTGTTTACTCTTATGAAGAATCAGCGAAAATTCTTATGGATAATTATCTCGACAATGTTGAAGCGTATTGCAATAAATCAAGACTCCGCGATCCATTAACAGGAGAGGAAATTAATCCAGATGAGAAGCTTATGCGTTCTATTGAAGAACAAATTGGTATTTCAGAAAATGCAAAAAAAGCATTCCGTGAAGAAATTTTAATTCGTATTTCAGCGTATGCGCGCAAAGGGAAACGATTTGATTATAATTCACATGATCGCCTTCGGGAAGCGATTCAGAAAAAGCTATTTGCTGATTTGAAGGATGTTGTAAAAATTACGACATCGACAAAAACACCAGATGAAAACCAATTAAAGAAAGTGAATGAAGTGATTGCAAGACTAATTGAAGAACATGGCTATAATTCAACTTCGGCCAATGAATTACTACGATATGTTGGAAGCCTATTGAACCGCTAGGCAACAAAATATTCCCCTTGCCACAAAAAGGCGAGGGGTTTCGTTTTATATATTATTTTCGATGAGTACTGATGTCTAGCGCCAGCTGTCAAGCGACTAATGGGCTTTCAATAAGTCAACATCGAATCGCTTCCGCTTTTAAGTGGGCAAACGTCCATTATTAGAAAATAGTGTAAATTAATTGGTTTCATTGCATAAGATAGAGTAATACTTTTCTTATATTTTTTGAAAGAGTTAAACATTATGAAAGATTGTGGTCATATCACACTAACATATCTTATGAAGAAATGTGAAAATGGTGCACAATTTTGCTGAGGGGGAAAAATATGAAGGAAGAAAATAATCATCAATTTATTATTTCTCAGGAAAATTGGTCCCTCCATCGAAAAGGTTATGACGATCAGCAACGTCATCAGGAAAAGGTGCAGGAGGCCATCAAAAACAACTTACCAGATTTAATTTCTGAAGAAAGTATTATTATGTCAAACGGCCGCGACGTTGTGAAAATACCAATTCGTTCTCTTGATGAATACAAAATACGCTATAATTACGATAAAAATAAACATGTTGGTCAAGGAAATGGGGATAGCAAGGTTGGGGATGTTGTAGCGCGTGATGGATCTCCGTCTGAAAATGGTCCTGGGAAAGGAAAAGGAGCGGGCGATCAGGCAGGAGAAGATTATTATGAAGCAGAAGTGTCGATGATGGAGTTAGAAGAGGCTTTGTTTAAACAATTGGAATTACCAAACCTTCAGAAAAAGGAACAGGCTGAGCACACGTTAGAGGATATTGAATTTAATGATATTCGGAAAACGGGCTTAATGGGCAATATTGATAAAAAGAAAACAATGATTTCTGCATTTAAACGCAATGCATTGAGTGGTAAGCCAGGCTTTCATCCTATTCATAAAGAGGATTTTAAATTCAAAACGTGGAATGAGATTCAAAAACCGGATTCCAAAGCTGTTGTATTGGCGATGATGGATACATCAGGATCAATGGGACTTTGGGAAAAATACATGGCGCGTAGCTTCTTCTTTTGGATGACTCGTTTCTTACGGACAAAGTATGAAACAGTAGAAATTGAGTTTATTGCTCATCATACGGAAGCAAAAGTGGTTTCACAGGATGATTTCTTTACAAAAGGAGAAAGTGGAGGGACGATTTGTTCCTCGGTTTATCGAAAAGCATTAGAGCTAATTGAGGAAAAGTATGATCCGGCTAAATTTAATATTTATCCATTCCATTTTTCCGATGGGGATAATTTAACCTCTGATAATGTTCGCTGTGTCAAACTTGTCGAAGAATTAATGAAGGTATCGAATATGTTTGGGTACGGTGAGGTTAATCAGTATAATCGCCATAGTACTCTGATGACCGCATACAAAAACATTAATAACGAGAAGTTTCGCTATTATATTTTAAAGCAAAAAGCAGATGTTTTTTATGCAATGAAAAGCTTTTTCCAAAATGATGATACGAAATTGCATGCTTAAAGTAGAATAAAAGCAGACCATTTTTGAAGCTATGGTCTGCTTTTATTTTCATGGATATCCTTTTTCAGAATTGTACGCTATAGTTGGGCAGAGATTTTAGAAAAAAGGGTTGTTTTATTCCTGCCTTCGGATTTAGAGATATATAGGGCTTCATCCGCTGCGGATATAATTTCGTCTGAGTTTTGTCCGTGTTCTGGGTAAAAAGCAATTCCTAGTGAAATAGTAATGGTTTCTCCTGTAGGACAAACCGTGCTTTCTAATTTCATTCGTAAACGTTCAGCAATTTCTATTGTTGTATCGCGATCACCATATGGAACAATAATAGCAAACTCTTCACCGCCGTATCGAAAACATAGGTCTCCTTTGCGGGTAAGTTCTTTCATCATATAAGCTAGAAATCTTAATACATCGTCACCTACTAAATGCCCGTATGTATCATTAACCTTTTTGAAAAAATCAATATCTAAAAAGATAAGTGAAAAGGGGGTACGATCATAAATTTGTTCATTGATGACAAGATCAAAGGTCCTCCGATTCGCTAATCCAGTAAGGGCATCGGTTTGAATATCGATATTTAATTGGTTAATATGATGATTAATTTCTTTCATGGCCAATTGGAGGCTTTGAGAAAGTTGTTTGACTTCATAAGTTGACGATTTTATTTTTGGAAAGTCTGAATTCATTTTCCCCTTTTGTTGGATAATAAACTTTTCTGTATATTTAGCTAATGTATATAATGGTTTAGAAATAGAATGACCGATCATAAATGATAAGGCAGTACCAGTTAAGATGCTAAAAACTCCTAAATAAATAACAAATTTCTTTGTTTGTTCTACAGAACCTGCTACTTCTTTACTTCCTTTTTGCATTAATTGCTCTTGTCCTTGGATTAAAGCGTCGATTTTCCCTTGAAAGACATTTGAAATGGTCTTGGATGATGTCATCAGCAAATTAGTATAACCTGCTATATTTCCTTCTTTTTTAAAGGCAAATTCCTTACGAACAATTTCCTCATATCGTAATTGAAAGGCTGCCAATTGTTGAATGATTTCTTGATCTTCTTCTGTTTTAAAGGTTTTCGACATGCGATTAATCGTATTTTTTGCCTTTTGTACATACTTTTCAAATTGAGAACGATATGCTTCATCACCTGTTAATATATAGCTTCTAACCGCATCAGATTGTTTTATATAATAGTTGTCCAATTCGTGTGCTAACATCACATTTCCCATATTTTCATCTAGTAGTTTTTTATAAGACTGTTGCGTAGAATTTATGACATTATTAGAGACAACGCTTTCAATAACTAATAATAGAAGAACAAATATAAATCCTCCGAGAAGTTTTTTTCCTATAGTTATTTTCATCTGACTAACTCCTCCTTACTATGAGGGATATAAAGGATTGGTCTATATATTATTAGTATAATAGAACTATATGCAATAGCGCATGTTTTTTTAGTGAACTTTTTGAGTATTTAGAATGGCCCTTAAAAAGGAGAAGTTGAGGGATTAGTTACCTATGTAGGTGAATCATATGGCTCCAAGGAGACAACAGAAGATTTCCACATGTTCTCTTCGGAAGTCTAGTTAGAGCCGTTTATTTTGTTATATGCCTATCATTTGTTCGAAAACAGCTTGCCTCTATTTTTTTGCAAACCTTTTTTACTTTGGCCGCTTCACTGCTTATTTTATCAATGGATGTAAATTTTCCATATTGATTGGTTATGACGGCAATTGAAATACGAACAAGTGAAATATTTTCATATTTTCCTTGTCGATTTTGAGCATAGATATAGCCCTGTTGGAAATCTTCTGCTGAATAAAATTTATGAAGCATTTTGTCAAAATCTTGGATGACTTTTTCACAAAGCGTTGGATAGTCATAATTCGATAATATGATGATAAAATCATCGCCACCTATATGACCAATAAAAGATTGGGTGGAGGAGTCTTGAGTGGCATCCTTCAACAGCTTAGCTGTCTCTTGAAGGAGTTCATCTCCTTTATGAAAACCATAGGTATCGTTATATGCTTTAAATTGGTCTAAATCTAGATAAAGGATACTAAACTCTTTGAATGTTAATATTTTTTCAAGGTAATGCTGTATCTTGTAATTTCCAGGTAAACCCGTTAGTGGGCTTAAATCACGAGCAATGTCTACTTTAATTTCCGCTAGTTTAAGGAGTAAATTTTTAATACTTACAATTCCATATACTTGTTCATATAAGGTAATGATTATGCTGTCATATACATGCTTCTGTGAACGCTGCATCGCTAGTGTACTTACTTCAACAATGTCGACATGATAATCTACACAAAGAGGCTCCTGGTCCATAATTAAATCGATATTACGTCCCATAAAAAGATCAAGTCCATATTTTTTAGAAAGGCTTTGGTAAAAATGGATTCTCATGACAAGTCCCATTGCTTTATTTTTCTCGGATACAATTACACCTTCGATTTCTGGGCTTACTTCGAATAAATTATAAACTAATGAACATTTTGTTGTCGGTTGAATACTCGGTGCTTTCTCGGCTATTTCTCCTATATTTAAAAACATGATGCAATCCTCCTTATTACCTAAATTTTCATATTTTTTTTAGAAATTCACAATAGATTTTACTGATAATTAACAAAAAAATTACAAATATATGAGAAAAAGGACCCTGTTTTTCGGATCCTTTTTTTATCATAAAACAGCTAATGAAAAATAAACTATATCTTATACAAGACGACTTCTTCTTCTTCGGGATGCTTTTTGTAATACTTGCTTAGAAAAGTACCGTAGAATGAAGCGAGCATTTGTTGAAATAGCATGCCAAGAATAACCGGAACTGCAACGGCTGAAGGGAAGTAGGTAACAGCGATGACTGCTCCAGCGGAGATGTTCCGCATTCCTCCGGTGAAGGTTAATGTTATTGTATTTTCTTTATTCCATTTTAATAGTTTACCAATGTACCAAGAGATGAAGTAGCCAGAAGCAGCAATTACGAATACGGTTAGTGCGGTAAGAATTAATTTGAAATTAATATCCATTACATAAGGCGCGATTTTTGAGCTGTTAAGCATGACAACAATCGCAACCGCTATTTTAGCGAAAGGTGCTAAACGAGGCGTCCAGACAGTTGCTACTTTTCCTTTCGTTGCTTGGTTTAACACCATTGCAATAATGGATGGGATAACAATCATCGTAATAAGCCCGTTCATCATCGACCATATATCTATGTCTATTGAACTTCCAGTAAAGATGCTGATGCTAAAAGGAACAATAAACGGTGATAAAATTGTATCGATGATAATGATAGCAAGCGCAAGCACCGTGTTGCCTGAATAAATAGATACCCAAATCATACTTGTTACGCCAGTTGGGATTACAACGGCTAGGACTAAACCAGTAATCGTGAAAATATCACCTGGAAAAATAAGATGACCAAGTGAAAACGCCCAAATCGGCATGATGATATGAAGAATAAAAAGGGTAATCAACATGGGAAGTGGATGTGCAATTACTTGTTTTAGCGATTTGAAATTAGATTTCAAGCTCCCGTTAAACGTAATTAAAGCAAATATCCATGGAACGAGAAAGGTATAGTTAACAAAGTATTTACTCAAGAGAATACCGATAATAACGCTAGCTGGTGTCATAAAGGGTAAAGCTTTTTCTAAGTAGTAATTCATTTTTTGCAGCATTAGCTTTCACTCCTATTAAGTATACAACCTACTTTCTTAGTCATTATATCATGGCAATGCAAGCGTTAGCATTAAATAGAAGATTGATATATTTAGTGCTGTTTTCTGAAACCATGATAAAATTAGCAAGATTGTTATTTTTTCGAATAATATAAATTTTATTGGAGGTCATTGAATTGACGGGAGAAATATTGGCAGCAATACAGGTACCTGAGCTTGATGAAGCGATGGGAAAACAAGTAGAAAAATATATAGATACATTAACAAAGCCACCTGGTAGCTTAGGACGACTTGAGGAACTTGTCATTGAATTAGCTAAGATGACAGGAGAAGCTTTCCCACAGGTAACGAAACCGGGTGTAATCGTATTTGCAGCTGACCATGGAATTACGGCTGAAGGTGTCTCTGCTTTTCCGAAAGAGGTAACCGTGCAAATGGTTCATAATTTCTTAAATGGTGGAGCGGCAATTAATGTTTTTAGTCGGGCAATTGATGCAGAGTTTGCGATTGTCGATATTGGAATTGATGCTGACATGAATGAAGAAGGCTTAACATTGAAAAAAGTACGTCGTGGTACAGGAAATTTTTACATAGAAGATGCAATGACGCGTGAGGAAGCCATTCAAGCGTTAGAAGCTGGTTATGAACAAGGGAAAGCAATGCTTGATAAAGGGGTAAAATGTTTGATTCCAGGCGAGATGGGAATTGGAAATACAACTCCAAGTAGCGCGATTACAGCCGTGCTTAGTGGAAAGGAAATGAGCAAGCTAGTTGGTGGTGGAACAGGTCTTGCAAGTGAGGAGATTTTACATAAGCAACAAGTAATCGAGCAAGCTATCGCAAATCGACAACCGAATCCGAAAGATCCTATTGATCTCTTATCTAAAATAGGTGGTTTAGAAATTGCAGGAATGGCAGGAGCAATGCTAGCAGCAGCTAGTCATCGTGTTCCGATTCTCGTTGATGGATTTATTGCAACCGTATCAGCGTTACTTGCTGAAATGATTGCAGAGGGTGCATCTAACTACATGATTGTTGGACATCAATCAGTAGAACCTGGGCATGTGACAGCGGCGGAGCTATTAGGAAAGAAACCGTTAGTGGACTTAGGAATGAGGGTAGGAGAAGGAACAGGTGCAGCAGTGGCCTTCCCAATTTTACGAGCGGCAACACTTGTACTTAAAGAAATGGCAACGTTTGAAAGTGCAGGAGTGTCTTCGAAATAAATAATAACCATTTCGAAAGAAAAAAAGCATTATAAAGCAGTAAAAAGGCAGGTATCACATCATTTCGTGTTACCTGCTTTTTTATGTCGAGATACAAAGGGATTCCCAGTCAACCAAAAGCGCCAAGGATAGTCTTTTGCTTCCCCAGTATTATCAATTCCGATACGTGGTCCGCAGGAGATATCGTCAGGAAGTATTCCTGAGGCCATGTATAGTGGAGGCTCTGAAAAGGAATGTCCGTAATCACTCATCGTAATGCCAAGCGCTTTTGTTAATTTACCTGGTCCATTTGTAAGGTTTCGAAGATTGTCCATGCCACGCCGTTTATGCATTAATTCCAGTCCGTGATAGGGTTGAACAGCTCGAATTAAGACAGCCTCAGGCTTTTCAAGTGGACCACTTACGACGTTTACAAGTGTGTGTGTATGCATCGTATAGGTATAGATAGAGCCGGCTTCACCAAACATAATCTCTGTTCGTTTTGTGCGCCGATTTCCATAGCTATGCGCTGCCCTGTCCTCAGGACCTATATAGGCTTCTGTTTCAACGATATAACCTGAAGCGATGCCTTCAGCTGTTTCTTTTACAAGAAGGCAGCCAAGTAAGCTTTGTGCAAGCTCAAGAGTTGGTTGTTGGAAAAAATCAGGTGATAATGGTTCCATTCGTTACTCTCCTAAATAAAGATGATTTCTTTATTTTACCAGAGAGCAAACATTTTCTCTATCTTTCATTTTATTGATATAATCTTTCGGTGAACAGAAGAAGATAGGACGTGAAATAGATGATTAAAAATATTGGTTTTATTGGCTGTGGTAAAATGGGTCAGGCGATTATGGCAGGGATGTTGCAGGCTGGAGTTGTTCAGCCAGAAAACTTGAAAGTTAGTACATCAAGTGCCACCACACTGACAAAAGTTGAACAGAAGTATCATATAAAAGGAAGCTTACATAATAAGGAGATTGCAGAGTTTGCTGATTTTTTGTTTTTAGCGATACAGCCAGCTATTCATAACCAAGTGTTGGAAGAAATTAGAGCGTCTCTTAAAGAAGATGTTGTCATTATTACAATGGCTGCTGGTGTAACAATAGAGCAAATTACAGCAGGGGTAGGGAGGAACGTAAAAGTTGTTCGGACGATGCCAAATACTCCTGCATTAGTTGGAGAAGGCATGACGGCGATAAGCATAAATCATGCAATGACTGAAATAGATGTAGCAGAGGTAAGATATGTACTAAACAGTTTTGGCCAAACAGAGGTCATAAAAGAAGAATTAATGGATGTCGTTCCAGCAATTAGTGGTTCGTCACCAGCCTATGTGTATTTGTTTATTGAAGCGTTAGCTGATGGCGGTGTCCGTGATGGACTTCCACGAGCACAAGCTTATCGAATGGCTGCACAAGCAGTGTTAGGTGCAGCAAAAATGGTGTTGGAAACAGAAAAACATCCAGGTGCTTTGAAAGATGATGTGTGTACACCAGGTGGATCGACGATTCGAGCTGTGGCTGCATTGGAAGAAAATCAGTTTAGAGCCGCTATTTTACAAGCGATGAAAGCATGTACAGATAAGACGAAAGGAATAGAAGAGTGATGGAATGAGATGCCCATAAGGTAGCGAACGAACTTACTGTGACATCTCTATTCGTACATAGAAAATGAGTGACATTTGTCGAATAATCGATAAATGAGTAAATTCGAAGATAAATTGGTTATTTTCGTAGATAAAATCAAAATATCGAAAATAAATCCTTCCATTTTGAAAATAAATTGTGAATGGGAAGGATTTATTGCGTTGATTTTTCAATTTTTTATGTTAAATCATATTATTTAGGCGTTTAGCGCTGCTTCAACACTTACATATTTATAGCCAAGGTCACGAGCTACTGCTGCATAGGTAATTTCTCCATTTGCTACGTTGACACCTTGAGCGAGAGCGATATTGTCCATAATTGCTTGTACAATTCCTTTATTTGCAATTTGTAAGGCATATGGTACGGTAGCATTTGTTAAGGCAATGGTTGATGTTTGAGGAACGGCTCCAGGTATATTAGTAACGGCGTAATGGACGACCCCATGTTTTACATAAACGGGATTGTCATGGGTGGTTATACGGTCTACTGTTTCAAAAATACCACCTTGGTCGATGGCAACGTCGATGATGACAGAGCCTGGTGACATGGATTTCACCATCTCTTCTGTGACGAGCTTTGGTGCCTTTGCTCCAGGAATCAATACAGCTCCAATGACTAGATCGGCTTCTTTTACAGCTTCGCTAATGTTATAGGGATTGGAAATCAAGGTTGTAAGCTGATTGCCAAAAATGTCATCTAGTTGACGTAGACGTTCGGAGCTTAAATCAAGGATGGTAACATCGGCACCTAAGCCGATGGCAATTTTAGCTGCATTTGTACCAACTATACCGCCACCAATAACGGTAACTTTGCCACGTTTAACACCGGGCACACCACCTAAGAGAATGCCTTTACCACCTTTCGTTTTTTCAAGAAATTGAGTGCCGATTTGTGTTGCCATTCGTCCTGCTACTTCGCTCATAGGTGTTAAAAGTGGTAAGGTCTGATTAACGGATACTGTCTCATAAGCAATGGCAATCATTCCGCTTTCTTTCAATTTTTTCGTTAAGGTAGCATCTGCAGCTAAATGCAGATACGTAAATAAAATGAGGCCTGGGCGGAAATACGCATATTCTTCTGCGATGGGTTCCTTAACCTTCATAATCAATTCTGAGTTAGACCAAACGCTGGCTGCCTGTTCAACAATGATAGCTCCCGCATTTTGATAGGCCTCATTTGTAAAAGAACTATTAATGCCTGCATCTTTTTCTATGAATACCTTATGACCAGCATTGACTAAGGTGAGAACCCCAGCTGGAGTAATAGATACACGATTCTCATTATTTTTCTTTTCCTTTGGAATACCAATCCGCATGTTATCCCTTCTTTTAGTTATATTTTTATTAAGTATAGTATTTGTTTCGAAAATATATGTTTCTAAAATAGAAAAAAGGAGTATTTGTCGCATGCGACAAATACTCCGCTAATTAAAAGAAGAAATTAATAAGCATATATATTAAGCCCGCTAATGTTGCAGAAATAGGTAGTGTAATAAACCATGTGATAATCATGCTTTTAGCGGTTCCCCATTTTACACCTTTCACACGATGGGCAGAACCAACACCGAGAATGGATGATGAAATAACATGGGTTGTACTGACTGGTAAGTGAATAAGTGTAGCACCAAAAATAATCATTGCGCCTGTTAAGTCGGCGGCAACACCGTTAACTGGGCGGATCTTCATGATTTTACCACCGACGGTTTTAATAATCTTCCAACCACCAACGGATGTTCCAAGTCCCATTGCAAGGGCACAGGCAACTTGAACCCATAATTGAACTTCATCTGAATCGGTGTAGCCATTAGCAATAAGGGCCATCGTAATAATCCCCATTGCTTTTTGTGCATCATTCGTTCCGTGTGTATAGGATTGAAGGGCAGCTGTGGCAATTTGGATGTAACGGAAATTTCTATTTGTTTTAGCTAAATTGTTATTTTTAAAAACGACTTTAAAAATACTATATACAATGAATCCAATTACGAAGGCAATGATCGGAGAAATGATTAAGCCTTGAAGAATTTTTAGAAAACCTGCCCACTTAAGAGCACCAAAACCGGCAGCGGCAATGGCCGCACCTGCAATCGAACCAATTAAAGCATGTGAAGAACTACTTGGAATCCCGAAGTACCACGTAATTAAATTCCAAGCAATCGCTGCAATTAAGGCAGCAAGAATGACATATGAACCATTTTCTAGCTTGAATGGATCAACAATATCCTTCGTAATCGTTTTTGCAACACCTGTGAACGTCATAGCCCCAACAAAGTTCATGGTCGCAGCTAAAATAATCGCGTGTCGCGGCTTTAACGCCTTTGTTGATACTGACGTCGCAATCGAATTTGCTGTGTCATGAAAACCATTAATAAAGTCGAACGCTAGAGCAAAGAAAACAATTAGGATTGTTAAAATTAATAAAGTATTCATTTTTTAGGAAAACTCCTCACGCATTTTTCATGATGATCGTTTCTAATGTGTTAGCTACGGCTTGGCAGGAATCTGCAATTTCTTCCAAGCTTTCATAAATTTCTTTATATTGAATAATGCGAATAGGATCTTTTTCAACGGTGAATAAATTTTTAATAGATTGGCGTTGAACACCATCACAAACAGATTCTAAGTCCTTAATTTTAATCGCATTTTCACGAATTTGAGCTAGTTTTTTGGTAGAAAGTGTGTCAACAGCTATTTCAATTTCAACTCCGCATTGTTTAATAGCTTCAACGAACTTAACCATATATTCATCTATAGTAATAATGGAGTACATTTCGAATAGTGCTGCATGTATGTTCAAGACCATCCAGTACATCATCCATTCTAAATGTTAGCTCAAGGATATCTTCCCGTTCAATCGGTGTAATAAAAGCATTGTTTAATTCTTTTATGATAATGTGAACAACAGAATCACCTGCATGCTCAAATTCCTTCATTTTTTCAGAAAATACCTTTAAATCACTCAAGTTTGAGAATTTGTAGCCTGCAAAATAATCAGTACTTTTTTTTATATTTTGCGCTACTTCTAAAAGTAGTGCTGCAAATTTATCTTTCTTTCTTACCCGCCATATTTTATTGCCTCCTAAAAGTGTCTTTCTTCACTGCAAACTGTTATTTATATAGTATTTGCTAACCCATTTTAACGAATACAAAAATAATGATGAAGAGATTTCGACAAAACTTTACAAAATCTTAATAAAAAAATAACTTTTCGCTAAAATTAATTCAAAAAAATCTTAATAAAAAATATATTGGGGTAATATTCTTAATAATTATTTGGTTTTTATAGGTAAATGTTGGTAACTGAATTTTCAATGAGAAAGCATTAGCACATCAGTGATATGCTAATGCTTGTCTTATCTAAAATTGCTGAAAAATGGGAGGCTTATCTAGAAATGGAGCTTCACAGACAAGCTTTTGTTCAGAAATTGGATGGATACATTCAATTTGACGTGCATGAAGAGCTTGGCGAGGAAATATTTTCTTTCCACCATAAAGTGTGTCACCAGCTAAAGGATGATGAATATGACTGAGATGAACACGAATTTGATGTGTTCTACCAGTTTCTAACGTACAACCAACAAGTGTTAAATTTTGCTTCTGATAGCGTTCGAACACTTGGTAATGTGTGGTGGCTGCTTGTCCAGTTGGTGAAACTCTTCTTCTTGTTGCGTGATGTCGGTCACGTCCAATTTTTTCTTGAATCGTTCCTTTATCATGTTTGATAATGCCTTCTACTAATGCATAATAGGTTCGTTTAATTTTTCGTTCCTCGAGCATTTTATCAAGCATGGATCCAACCAAGCGATTTTTCGCAAAAAGAATGGCTCCTGTTGTATCTTTATCGAGGCGATGAATATGTTTAATGATGCAGTTCTGATCAGACTGTTGAAGATAGTAAGAGATACCATTAATGAGCGTCTTATTGTCATTAGGATGTGAGGGGTGAGTGTCCATATGAGCTGGTTTATTAGCGATTAGTAAAAGGTCATCCTCGTATAAAATAGAAATCTTTAAATCAGTAGCAGGAATAGGGTCAGCTTCTTCATTTGTAAATACAGGAATACTAAAGCTGTCTCCCTCAGATAACGTCGTTGACCAGGGGACTTTTTCATCGTTTACCGTTACCTCTTTGCTCATTCTCCATTCATGGATTAACTTTTTAGGAACGTTCCAGTAGTTTTTGAAAAACTCTTCAATTGTAAAGGTACTCCATTTTTTAGGAACGGTTATGACTAAGTTATTTTGTTTTCTAGTATAATGAATCACATTTTTTCCTACTTTCGCTAGATGATAGTGGTATGAACTATGGATGAAATTGCTAAGTTCTTTTTAATAATTATTATGTTATTCTATTTACAGGAATGTAAAGAAGATAAAATATACATAGCATACTAAATTTATGTATTAAGAAGGTGGTTTTTTAGTGAAGATTGTATTTTCTTCTACGTTAGAGCAAGAACAGGAGATTGAAGGTCTTGTCTCAAAGTTCTATCATTCTGTATTCCCTAAATTTTTTACAACAGATGAAATTCAGCATTTTCAAGAAATAGGTGTGCTAGAGGCTAATAAGAATGATTTTTCTTATAATGGCACATTGCGAGATGCCTTTCAAGTAATTACTTGTTTACAGGTAATCATGTCTGTTCTTGAGAAAAAAGGAGAGGATCATTCATCTTTATCGCAGTGTAAATTAGAAAAGATGTTTGAACAAAATACTACCCTCTTAAATCAGTGTGGTATTTTCTTTCCATTTAATTATGAGCATTTTAAGTATATCCCAAATAAAGATCATGAAAAAATAGATATCATGTATTCGCAGCCAGCCAATCAATATTTAGTATGAAATCGATTAAAAGAGCCGAAGTAAATAAAAAAGGAAGTTTCCTCCTTTGCATTTACTTCGGCTTTTTGTTTAAACGGTGCCTTCCGCTTTTCTATTGTTTACATCATGGTCTTCAAACCATTTTTTGAATACGTCTTCTTCGTTGTAGCCTATAATGCGTGCTTGTTCAACTCCGTCTTTGTAATGAACAATTGTAGGAGTGCTTTCAATAGCATAGTCATTCCAGCCTTGTTCAAATTCTAATAAGTTGTATTGAACGAGGTCAATCCCCATTTCTTCCGCTAATGGAGCAACGATGGGAGTTGTTCTTTGACAATGAACACATTCTGGACTATAAAAATAGACTGTTTTATCTTCTTTATTTTTTAAATCTTCCGCTAATTCATCCGGTAAAATTAAATTTTGGTAGTTAGGATCATCTAGTTGATCGATTGTGGACTGTCTTAGGTCTTCTTTATTATACGGATTACCTTCCGTTTTTTGCTTGTTTTGGGTATTCGTAATCAATGCAATGGCAGCAAATAATACGATAATGATTACTAAAAAGCCAATCATTTTTTTCATGAAGCTGCAACCTCCTTAGATTTTTTCCAGATTAGGTAACTACAAATGAAGATAATAACAAAAGCAGTTAAAGCAAGAAATGGAATCGTAATAAAGCCAAACCAGTTAATATACTGCCCTGTACAAGGGATTTTACCACAGGCTACTGCATTGTCTGTAAAGAACGAAACCTTTTGTATTAAATAATGATAAAGGGAAATGAATGCGCCAATGGCTGATAGAATCATGGTATAGAAGCTAATCCAGTAATCCTTCCTTGCTAAAGCAATTCCAATGATTATTGTAAAAGGATACATGATAATTCTTTGATACCAACAAAGTGAACATGGTTCATATTGCTTAATTTCAGAAAAGTATAAGCTGCCAAACATAGCGACGATTGAAGCGGCCCATGCAACAAATAAAATATTTTCTCTATTATCCTTTTTATGATTCATTTTCCACTTCTCCTATAATTTTTTCTTCTCAAAAATTATAGTATGTACAAAGCTCATATGTAAAATATATAGACTTTTTAATAGTAATTTTCTTTTTTTCTCGAATTGGAAACTGATAGGGATTTTTGAATTACAGGTAATGTGAACACATTTTTACAACAGATATGATTCACTTCAATTATTGTAAAAATTGTGGTAATTTTATGATGAAATGATAAAAATTGAAGGCAAAGAGGAGCTGTTGGTGGATGGAATGGAAATCTACATATAAGAAATGGGCAAGTGACCCCAATTTGGATGAAGAATTACGAAGTTCATTAGAAGCTATAAAACAGGATGAAGCTAAGCTCGAGGAGGCCTTTTACAAAAATTTAGAATTTGGAACAGGTGGTATGAGAGGTGAAATTGGTGTTGGAACGAATCGAATGAATGTATATACGGTTCGTAAAGCAACCAAAGGTTTAGCTAATTATATTAAGAGTTTTGGCGAAGAAGCCGCAAAGCGCGGTGTAGTGATTGCCTATGATTCACGTCATAAATCACCTGAATTTTCATTAGAAGCAGCCAAAAGTGTTGGCAACAGAAGGAATTAAAGCGTATTTATTCGATGAGTTACGACCAACCCCTCAATTATCATTTGCTGTTCGCGAATTACATGCGTATGCCGGAATTGTTGTTACGGCAAGTCATAATCCACCTGAATATAATGGATATAAAGTATATGGCCCAGATGGGGCTCAGCTACCACCAATAGCGGCTGATCAATTGATTGATTATGTAGAAGAAATTGAAAATGAGTTAGCGATTCAAGTGGTGATGCTGAAGTGTTAAAGCAACAAGGACTTATTGAAATCATTGGTGAAAAACTGGACCAAGCTTATAATAAGCAGCTATTAACCGTTCCAGAGAATCCACAGTTTGCCAATGAGGTGGATGTGAAGCTTGTCTTCACCCCACTTCACGGTACTTCCAATAAATCTGTTCGTCGCGCTTTACAGGATTTAGGATATCAAAATGTACATATTGTAAAAGAACAAGAATTGCCTGATCGGAAATTTTTCAACTGTGAAATCTCCAAATCCAGAAGAACCTGCAGCCTTTGAATTGGCCATTGAAGCTTGGAAATAAAGTGGATGCTGATTTATTAGTTGCAACGGACCCAGACGCAGATCGACTAGGTATTGCTGTGAAAAATGAACAAGGTGAATATGTTGTTTTAACAGGAAATCAAACAGGAGCGTTATTGTTAGATTATTTGTTATCTCAAAAACAAGTAAAAGGAACGCTTCCTGAAAATGGAGTTGTGTTAAAAACAATCGTTACTTCTGAAATTGGAAGAGCTATTGCAGACAACCTATGGTTTGCAAACGGTTGATGTATTGACTGGGTTTAAATTTATTGGTGAAAAAATTAAGGAATACGAAGCGAGTGGAAAACATACCTTCTTGTTTGGCTATGAGGAAAGCTATGGCTATTTAATTAAGGAATTTGCGCGTGATAAAGATGCTATTCAGGCAGCTATATTAGCTGTAGAAGTATGTGCATATTATAAAAAACAAGGTATGACGTTGTATGAAGGGTTACTACAGGTATTTGAAAAGTACGGATATTATCTAGAAGGATTACGCTCATTAACTTTAAAAGGAATAGAAGGAGCAAAACAAATTCAAGGAGTTCTTCAACATTTCCGAACAAATCCTCCGACAGAAATTGCTGGTCATAAAGTACTTGTACAAGAGGATTATCAAAGTAGTAAAAGAATCGTGGCGAATGAGGAAGAAGAAATTGAATCTTCCGAAATCGAATGTTTTAAAATATTTTCTGGATGATGGAACATGGGTATGTTTACGACCATCTGGAACGGAACCGAAAATTAAATTTTATTTTGGTGTGAAAGGAATTCAATGGAAGAAGCAACAAGAGAATTATCGACTACAATTGATGACTTTATGAAAAATATTCAGTCATTGATTTAAAAGCGGAAGATGCCCGTTTAGCGCCGTATGATACTTTCCCGCTCCGTATGAGATATAGGAAACACGAAGAGCGAAAGCGATTCGATGTTGACTTATCGTAAGGAGGAGAGGGAAGTCCAATAGGGCTGGGATTCTTTAGCTAGACATCAAAACGTATCGAAAATTTTATATTTTTGCCTTTAATTAAAGGAGGACAACACGGGATGTGTTGCCCTCTTTTTTGTTTCGCTAAGGGTTACCAGCCATAGTAATTGCCCTTTTGCCATAGAAAGACATGACCTGTCACTCATAATGTGGAAAGTAGATGTATCTAAAGGTATAACCTAAAGATCCGCTTTTCTATACTTTAATCCTTACAGAAGTTCCATTCATAAAGTATAAACAAACCCGTTTCGTACATACTATTGGTGAATTTTAGCTTGGAAGTTCACGTAAATAGTGGGTAGTTGTCTTTGTTGCATGATCGAGATATCGCAACAAGGCGTATAGTTTTGTTTCGATTACTTGGTAGTCGTGTTCATAGTGATAGGCGTGTAAAAAATGTTCGATTTTTTTTGATAAGAAATGATCCTTTGTTCGTACCATTAAGATAAGCAATTGATCCCATTCTGAACGATGGGTATAAAACAAAGCTACATCATAATCTGTATTTATCATTACAAAATCTCCTCCTTAATAAGGAGCTAATTATATCTTGTTCATTTTAGATGGAACATTATCAGACAAAATGTGGTGATGTAAGAAAAATCGGCTTGTTAGTATTTCCCTGAATAAAAATGAAATGGGTGAAGATATGCAAAAAATGATGTTAATTTGTTTGGTTAGTTTGTTTCTTTAGTCCAACAATGATAAGTGCTCAAAGCATAATTGAAGCAGATCAAATATATAGCTATGATGAGATGGAGGAGGATTTATTTTATGTTAAAAGATAAGATTACCCATTAAGCTACAATCGATTGGAAAGTCTGAAAAAGGGCGAAATCTTTGGGCAGCAAAGCTTGGAAAAGGAGAGAAGTCCCTTTTGCTTGTAGGGGCTCATCATGGTCGGGAGTGGATGACAACGAGTTTATTAATGAAAATGCTGGAAAAGTATGCGATAGCTTACAAACAAGAGAAAAAGCTTGGTTCGTATTCTCCACAATTATTAGATGAGGTGAGCATATGGTTTGTACCGATGATTAATCCTGATGGAGTATCCATTCAGCAAGGTAACTTATCTGATCTATCTTTTACAGAGAAAATCGCTGTATGGCAGATGAATGGATATCGTTTTAATTGGATGCAGATGGAAGGCAAATGCAAAGGGAGTCGATTTGAATCGTCAATATCCAGCAGGGTGGAATACAGTTGAAGCAGAGGTTGGAAAGCCTTCTTATCAGTTTTATAAAGGGAGGAAGCCACTTGAAGCAAAAGAGGTTCAGGCGTTATCAGCGTTTACACGAAAAAGTAAAACCGTTAATAGCTGTTAGCTATCATACATCAGGTCGAGAAATATTTTGGTATTACCAAAATAAGCGAGAGCATCTATTAAGGGATTATATACTGGCGAAAAAAACCGCACAGCTGACGAGATATAAGCTTTCAATGCCAGAGAATCATGCAATAGGAAGTGGTTTTACTGATTGGTTTATTACGGAGTTTGAGCGCCCTGCCATGACGATTGAATTTAGTTATTTAGTCGATGAAACCGAGCCGCCGCTATCCGTTTTTCCTGAAGAATGGCAACGAAATCAATTCGTCGGGATCATGCTTGTGAATGAAGCAATCAAAATAGAATAAAGCAATAAATTTACATCATACTAAAAATGAATATTAAACCCAATTTAAAGGTGGCTAAATTTATGAAGAAGATTGCATTTATTGTTTTTTCGTTGCTGTTGTTTATTCAAGTGGGCAGCGGGTTTGCGCAAGGAACAGAAGGGTATGAAAAGTATGGAAGAATTGCAATTGCTGTTGTACAGGCTGATTTTCCCTCTGATGAAGTAACGGATTATAAATTTGAAGGAAGAAACATTATTAGTCAAGGTATTGTGGAGGATCGGTTTTTATTTACTGTTAAAGAACAGGGGAAAGAATTTAATGTAAGAGTAAAAGTTCGACATAGTTTATTTAAGAAAAAGTTGTTAGCTTTAACGGTTGAAGAAATTCGATAAAAGTTCCGCTTTTCTATTTGTCTAGCTTCACCGGCTAGCTTACTGTGAAAAAGATAAAAGCCTTTGAGCGGCAAAAAGCGCTTTTCGGGTCTTTCCTATTTTTTTGGGCCCACACGATGTGGGTCATGCCGACTGAAGACATAAGGACGTGGCGTTCTTAGTCGGCCTTCTTACTGAACGAGCCGGTTCTGCTTTTCTATTAGTTTCCGTCATTTTCCCACCATTATTTCATACATTATGGTAAGACAGGTGACAAGGGGGAAACTGTGGATGAATCAAGCAGAGCAAAAGGCTTTAGAGTATGCAATAAGTGAAATTACTGAAATTGCTACGGGATTTGGACTCGATTTTTACCCAATGCGTTATGAAATTTGTCCACCAGAAATTATTTATACCTTTGGAGCATATGGGATGCCCACTCGGTTTTCTCATTGGAGTTTTGGAAAACAATTTCATAAAATGAAGCTGCAATACGATTTTGGTTTAAGTAAAATTTATGAACTCGTCATCAACTCCAATCCATGTTATGCCTTTTTATTAGATTCTAATTCGCTTATGCAAAATAAATTAATTGTGGCGCACGTATTAGCTCATTGTGATTTTTTCAAAAATAATATTCGTTTTCAAAATACAAAGCGGGATATGGTTGAGAGTATGGCAGCGACAGCGGACCGAATTCGTGAATATGAAATTCTTCACGGTAAGAGGGAAGTGGAAACCTTTCTCGATGCAGTCTTGGCGATAGAAGAGCATATTGATCCATCACTTATGAGGCCGAAACTTTCTTGGTCTATTGATGATGAAGAGGAATCCGAAGAAATAAAACCGTCTCCGACTGAGTATGATGATTTATGGTCATTAGACCAAACAACGAATAGGTTTCCAGAAAAACGGAATGTAAATAAGCGCAAGAAAATTCCTCCAAGACCAGAAAAAGATGTCATGCTATTTATTGAACATTACAGTAGAGAGTTAACGGACTGGCAGCGCGACATTATGACGATGATTCGTGAAGAAATGCTTTACTTTTGGCCACAGCTTGAAACAAAAATTATGAATGAAGGCTGGGCATCGTATTGGCATCAACGGATTATTCGTGAATTAGATTTATCTTCAGATGAAGCGATTGAATTTGCAAAATTAAATGCTGGTGTTGTCCAACCATCTCGTACAAGTATCAATCCTTATTATCTTGGACTAAAGGTGCTAGAAGATATCGAGGAAAGATATAATAATCCAACAGAAGAAATGATAAAACTGGGAGTTAAGCCGAACTCTGGGAGAGAAAAGCTCTTTGAGGTACGGGAAATAGAATCGGATATATCCTTTTTACGTAATTATTTAACGAAGGATTTAGTGATGCGAGAAGATATGTATTTGTTTCAAAAGCAGGGGAAAGAATATAAAGTTGTTGATAAAGCTTGGGAACAAGTGCGCGATCAGCTTGTGAGTATGAGAGTAAATGGTGGGTTCCCGTATATTACCGTTAACGATGGGGATTATATGCGAAACGGTGAGCTTTATTTGAAGCATTGGTACGAAGACATCGAACTCGACTTGAAATACTTAGAAAAGGTATTGCCATATATTCATCAATTGTGGGGGCGCCCCGTACATCTTGAATCCGTAATGGAAAAGAAACCGCTGTTATTTTCCTATGATGGCAAAGCACTTCATCGAAAATATATTTGAAAAAGTTTAATGAGGATATCTAAACCGCTGAGGAATCAGTGGTTTTTTGTATTATTAAAATGTATATCAAGTAGATGATAGGATTAGTGTCGCTACCCCTCTTGGATTAATTCTTATTTGCTTTGTTTTTGTTAAAATGTTTCTATAAGGAAACTTTTTTGCTCTAGCGAATAGTATATTAAAAAGGAGTGATTTACATGACCTGTTCTAAGCGTATTCAATCTAGAATTTTCGTATATTCACACCTATTTAAGAAGCTTGGGATTATTAATGAAGCAGAATTTCAATCTATTATGAAAATGTATCCTAATGAAAATATAGAAAAAAACGTGTAATCGTGGAGATTTCATACAAAATCGTTTTATCAATAATCATTCAAATTGGCAATAGTGTTATGCTTTCACTATAATTTTATAGTGGGAGGAATCCAAAAATGAAAAAGATATTAGTTGTGGAAGATGAAATCGCCATTTCAATGGTGTTAAAAGCTTATTTACAACGAGAGGGTTTTGAAGTCATTCAGGTGTACAATGGTGCTGAGGTTATGAATGTTTTTGAAGATGTGCAACCAGATCTTGTTCTATTGGATGTTATGTTACCAGGGAAAGATGGTTGGGATATTTTGAATGAGATTCGTGAGCAAAGTACCTGTCCGGTCATTATGTTAACAGCATTAACAGATATCGATTACCGGTTATCTGGTTTTAAATCAGGAGCGGATGATTATATAGCAAAACCATTTGTTGCAGACGAGGTTGTAGCAAGAGTTCAAGCCGTGTTACGTCGTTCAGCTAGCTTTGTGACGGAGGAAAGTGAAGAGCATACTCGTAAATTTGACAGCCTCTACATTGATTTTCACGCTTACAAAATTGAATTACATGGAGAGGAAGTAAATTTAACGCCGCGCGATTTATCTTTACTCCTCTTTTTTGCGAAGAATCCTAATCAAATTTTTACAAGAGAACAGTTAATTGAACATGTTTGGGGTATTGATTATGATGGCAGTGATCGTGCAGTTGATTTGGCGATTAAGAGGATAAGAAAGGCACTTGAAGATTGGCCTGAATCGGAAGGGGAAATTAAAACGTTGCGTGGATTGGGGTATCAGTTAAGTGTCTATAAAAATTAAAAAACGAACCACCTTATTACGATATTGGACGACAAGATATATTCTTACGTTAGTATCTGGTGTGTTAGTGTTATCGTATATGTCTTATTGGTGGATGGAAAATACAGCATTAGAATATCGTCTCAGTTTGCTTAATTATTTAGCCGATGAAACTGCAGATCGTGCTATTAAAGAAAATGGACAAATTGTGATTGGCCCCATTTTGGCACAAACGGTGGAAGAACGAGAAAAGATTCTTCATTTGGATCAACAGCCAATCATTTATATCGTTGAACCGGATGGCACAATTATTTATACGATGCCTCAATTATATATTGATGCAGATAATCGAAAGCTGCCATCTATTATTATGAATTATTCGCAAAAGATTCAAAAAGTGAAAGTTGAAGATAATAGCAAACTGTATTTTGTCAAGTCACCGATTACTTTTGAAAATAAAACGAAAGGGTGGGTCATCATTGCTCAAGAAGAAGGGGCTCTCAAGGAAGTCAACCAAGATCATGGCTGGTTGGCTGTTATGATGGGACTTGTTCTTGTTTTAGGGTGTGGTGTGATTTATGCTCTTTCGCGAAAAATATCGCGCCCCATTCAAAACGTTGCTAATGCAGCAACTCAAGTACGGAAGGGGAATTATGATATTTATTTGAAGGAAGAAGAGTCTCGAGAAGAAGAAATTTATGAATTAGTGGAGTCTTTTAAGGCAATGACCAGTCGATTAAAGCAAAGTGATAAGTTGCGTGCTGAATTTCTTGCAGGGGTTACTCATGACTTAAAAACGCCGGTAACATCCATCAGTGGATTAATTCAAGCGGTGAAGGATGATGTTGTAACAGGTGAGGAAAGTAAGGAATTTTTAGATATATCTCTAAAAGAAACACAGCGTCTCCAAAGGATGATTGAAGATTTACTGGAGTATAATTCTGTTTCGGCTGGTGCTTTTAAAATTCAATTGGAGCAAGAAAATATGAATCAATTTATTCAAGAAATTTCTCATCGCTGGAAGGTAACTCAGGAAGATAAAAAATTTACCTTACAGGTAGATGTGCCAGATCAAGTATTAACTGGACAAATTGATACGTTAAGAATGCAACAAATTATCATTAATCTGTTAAACAATGCAAAGCAAGCGATTGAAGAGGAAGGTAGCATCAAAATTTGTTTATACAAAGAGGACAGGTCTGTAATTGGTATTGATATAATAGATGATGGTCGAGGAATACCTAAGCATGAACAGGAGTTTATCTTTGAACCCTTTTATCGAGGGGAAAATAAGAAATTAGAGGTTAGAGGCTTAGGGTTAGGATTACCGTATAGTAAAATGCTAGCAAAAGCCCAAAATGGAGACTTATTTTTGAAAGAAAGTACGGAAGAGGGAACCATTTTTACATTATATATAAAAGAAAGTGCTTGAACTAAGAAAAGCGCAGGGCTTCTTGAGCTAGACACCAGCACGCTCCGAAACTTTTATACTTTCTACTCTTAATAAAAAGCCTTTTCCCAAGATCTTGGGAAAAGGCTTTTATATTTACGCTTTTCTATGCTAACTGACGAATAGCTTGCCACAATTGAATATGACGTACTTTTCTAGGTAAAAATTGACCCATTTCTTCTTCGTTGTATCCTGCATGTAGATTTTTTTCGTCAAAGATAATTGGTCGACGAAGTAGGTCAGGGTTTTGTTGGATTAATTCACATAATTCATTTAATGGTGTGTTATTTATATCAAGGTTTAAATTTTTAAACTTTTTAGAACGAGTTGAGATAATTTCGTCAGTGCCACCTTCTGTTTTTTGTAAAACTTCTTTTATTTCTTTCACAGATAAAGGTTGAGAATATAGGTTTCGTTCTGTGTAAATAATATCATTTTTTTGAAGCCAAGCTTTTGCTTTACGACAAGCTAGGCTACTTGGAGTAGTATAAATTGTAATCATATAAGATCGACTCCTTTTCGTTTTAAATGTATTTAATCCAGTGATTTATTTAAATAAGTATACTCATACTTTAACGATGGATTGTGTCAGCAATATGTCAAGAAAAAAGTTTTTTAAAATTTGCTTTGTTAAAAAATCAACAGAGCCGTATAACAAAGCTTCCAAAATTGGTTATACTAAATTTTGAAACTTCTATATATGGTATAATCGACATCATGACTAAATGAAATGAGGATGTATTTTGTTAACTTTTACAGAAAAATTAGCTATTATTGAATCTTTTCCACAATTGCAAAGAAAAGATATATCTTTAGGGCGTGTAAACTTTCACTTTGAGGAAAGTGTTTATGATAAAAAAATTGTGGTGCAGCATTTGCATCCAAATGGAAATGGCTTTGTATACGCAGGTCATTTACCAGCAAAAGTGAAGGATAAAAAAGGATTGGTAAATATTCGCGATTACTCAGAGGAGGAGCTAAGAGACTTGCTTACGAACAGTATTGCGTATTTATCCCACGTTCAAGAAGATCAAGAAGTGGAAAATGAATTTGCGGTTCTTGAGGGAACTTGGATCGGACCAACCCAGCAGGAGTTAACTCTTGTTCAAGAAGATTTGTTGTGGAATGTATATGCTGGGTTAAATCTTGAAGAATGTTTTGAGTCTCCAATTGAAGCGGAACGCTACTTGATAGAAGAAGGATTTCACAAAAAATAATAGGAGAAAATGTTGAATTTTGACACAGTTTGTCAACGGATTATTTGCTGATTTTCTTGTATTTTTTCTCTTTTACAGGTATAATAAAGACAATTATTTTTGTTCGGAATAAGATTGATAGAAGGAAGAACCGTTTTAGGTCTCCTCTTGAGTCGTTATCCAGAATCAAGAATAGTAATAAATATGGATTATTTCCAAACAGGAGGCACTACAAATGGTACAAGGTAAAGTAAAATGGTTTAACGCAGAAAAAGGTTTCGGTTTCATCGAAGTTGAAGGTCAAGACGACGTATTCGTACACTTCTCAGCTATCCAAGGTGAAGGTTTCAAAACTCTTGAAGAAGGTCAAGACGTTACTTTCGAAATCGAACAAGGTGCTCGTGGACCACAAGCTGCTAACGTTCAAAAATAATTGAACACTAAATACGAAAGACTCCTTTAATGGGGTCTTTTTTTATGCGCTATAAGAAAGTGCATGTAAGGGTGTATGTGTCCTATGGATACAGTCCTTTCAGTCGTGCATTGCCTTTACCTGCGTACCTCCGTTGTTAATCAAATAAAGTGAAGCATTGTATCCCAAGATGAAATTTTTATTGAAAATTTAATGATACAGGCTTGGAAAAATGATATTCTTAGGAAGATATAAAGAAAATAGTTAGGAGAAGTTGAATGGAAAATTGGATAACGGAATTTATGAGTAACTATGGATACATTGGTATTTTTCTGCTTATTGCGTTAGAAAATGTGTTTCCACCAATTCCATCAGAAGTCATTTTAACATTTGGTGGCTTTATGACAACGTACTCTGATTTAACTATAATGGGCGTTGTCATAGCGTCTACTTTAGGTTCAGTAGCAGGAGCAGTCATTCTATATGGTATTGGTCTGCTGCTTGATGTGGAACGATTAGAAAAAATTGTGGATAGATGGGGGCATGTTTTACGCTTAAAAAGAGAAGACATTTATAAGGCTGATGCATGGTTTGATAAATATGGGGTATGGACGGTTTTCTTCTGTCGTATTGTTCCGTTAATTCGTAGTTTAATTTCTATTCCAGCTGGTATGTCTAATATGAAATTTTGGCTTTTCCTTCTATTCACAACAGCAGGGACATTAATTTGGAATATTATCCTCGTAAATGTGGGGGCAGCAGTTGGCTCATCTTGGGAAAGTATTGTGAGTTATATGGATGTTTATTCAAATATCGTTTATGCTCTTTTGGTATTGCTGTTTATTATTGCTGTTGTTATTTTTGTGAAAAAAAGATTAAAAAAGTAGTTAAGGAAAAGAACAATGGGTTATGTTTTCATTGAATAGTGAATAACAAATGTTAAAGAGCTTGGAGATTCCAAGCTCTTTTTTGTATTACGAATTCATAATTGATTATTGATGTTATTTAATCATTTTAACAGTTTAATAAGTTCTGGGATCGTAAACAGCTTGTTTAAAAATAGTTGTGAATTTTTGGATTCTAGGTACGTCAGAGGCTTGAAACATTTGCTCAATTTTTAATGTGACCGCTAAAGAGCTATGAACATAGAGCATATCGCGAAACTGATTGACAGCACCGCAGAAATGATGATAATTTGTTTCTCCTGTTCCGAAAACGCCTGTTACAAGGTGAGAGATAGTATGGGCTTCTAATTCCTTGTAAAAAGGAATCATTTTTGCTGGAAGCTCACCATCACCCCAGGTATATGTGCCGACTAATAATCCAGTGTAGCTAGATAGGGTAGTAGGATCAAAATTTGTTACTTTAAAAAGGCTCGCTTCAGGTAGGTAAGAAGCAATCATGTCAGCTAGGGCTTTTGTGTTTCCTCCCGCGGAATGGTAGACAATAGCGATTTTCATAGTTCATCAAATCCATTGCTTGCGTTCACTTGGCTGTAGGTTCTTGATTTTTGTTCAAAGAAATCGGTTTTAGTTAAAGCGATAGATTCATCATCAAAGGTTTTAATCCATGGCATAGGGTTGTCATCGTATTCTTTATATAAATTGTTTAGTCCAAGCATGCGAAGTCGTTTATTGGCTATGTACTCGATGTACTGATAGAACTCATCTAGGTCAAGATCTGCTTTTGTTTGAATGTCTTCTAACATATAGTCAGACCATTCTTTTTCGAGATCGACGGCCTTTTCGATTGTATCGTATATGAATTTTGTGTTTTCTGCTGTGTTTAGTTCTGGGTATTCATACATTAAAATTTGAATGAGCATGCCGACAAAGTCAAAATGGACCATCTCGTCACGGTGGATATAAGAAATCATGGTTGCAGAGCCTGTCATAAGGTTTTGACGTCCTAAATTGTAATAGAAGGCAAAGGCTAAATAAAAATAAATACCCTCTAGGTTTGTCGAGTGAATCAGTGCCTCAAATAAGTGCTGAGGAGTAGGGTCATCGACAAAGGCTTGGTAGGCATCAACAATTGGTTGGTTACGCTTAACGACTTGTGGATGTCGCTTGATGCGGTCAAATAATTGTTTTTGCTTATCAAGAGGAACTAATGAAGCCAAAATATAAGAATAAGATTCATTATGAATAGACTCCTGTTGAGCCATATTAGCTAAAATGGCTTTTGCCGCTGGATCCTTTACATAGCGAAGAAATTCAATTAAGGTTGGCGTTTGTAGGCTATCCATTCCAGCAATCATCGTTAATATATCAAGAAAAACATCCTGAATATCTTCGTCTAATTCATTCCATTGCTTCTTATCTTGAATCATGTTCACGCTAGAGGGTTTCCAAAAATTGTTGATGAGCTGTGTGTAAGTATCATAAAATTTTTCATATTGGATGTCATTCCAAAGGAGAAAACCTGAAGCTTCCCCTTTGAATACACCTGTTGCCTTAGTTGGATAAGTAGGCTCAAGCATGCGAATTTTATTAATATGAGTGCTCATGAATATGAACTCCTTTTCTAAATTGAAATTAGCTTGAACAGCTTTCGCAAACATTGGTCATTTCAGAAGAAGTTGAACGAACATAATACGTTGACTTCAAATGGTTTTCCCAAGCTGTTAAGTGTATATCTAATAAGTCCTTTGCTTTAATCGTGTTATGAACATATAAGTTAAAACTAATGGATTGGTCAATATGTCGTTGACGAGCAGCATTTTGTTTAATACTTTCTTTTTGATCTAAATGGAAGCGTGTTTTTTTATAGTATTCATACGTATTTGGTGTTAGATCAGGCGCTGTTACTTTGAATTTAAAGTTTTTCTTTTCTTCATAGTATTCAATTTCATAGAGCGGATCGATCCCATCTGTTGATCCACCAATCTTTGCGGTTGAAGAGTTGGGTGCGATAGCCATTAGATAGCCATTTCGAATACCATGTTTCTTAATTTCGTCTTTTAAGAGAGACCATTTTTTATCATGATAGTTGCGAAGCTCAAAATATTGTCCAGTATACCAGTCCGAGCCTTCGAAATACGGATAGCTACCTTTTTCTTTTGCCAGCTTGTGAGAAGCTTGAATCGTCAAATAAGCAATTTGTTCATATAAAGCATCAGCAAGTTGTACAGCTTCTTCGGATTCCCAGTAGATATTTTTTAGAGCTAATAAGTGAGCCCATCCGAACGTCCCTAAACCAATAGCTCGGTATCGCTGATTCGAAATTTTCGCTTGTTTAACAGGCAAGTTGTTGACGTCAATCACATTGTCGAGCATGCGTACCTGAATTGGAATCAATCGCTCTAACACATGATCACTAACGGCACGTGGAAGATTAATAGAAGAAAGGTTACAAACGACAAAGTCTCCACTTTTGCGTACGATGACGATATCGCCGTTCTCTGTTTCGTATTCTTCAGTAAGTGATGTTGGGCTTAGGTTTTGCGCGATTTCCGTACATAGGTTAGAGCAATAAATCATCCCTTTATGGCGATTTGGATTTTTTCGGTTCACTTCATCGCGGTAAAACATATAGGGAGTTCCTTCTTCTAATTGTGAAATCATAATGCCTTTCATGATTTCAATGGCTTTCACTTTTTCAAACCCGTAGCTTGGAAGCTGTCCGTTTTCAGCAGCGTTTACAGCTAAGGTATAGTGCTTTCTAAAGCTTCCGTTTCCTTTTTCTTCGTCATAAAAATCCTCTAGAGAAAAGCCAAGTTTTTGCTTCACGGTATGTGGGTCGAATAAATACCAGTCACTTCGATCTCGAACGGCTTCCATAAATAAATCAGGGATACAGACGCCCGTAAAGATGTCGTGTGCCTTTAATCGGTCATCCCCGTTTTGAGTTTTTAAATCTAGGAAACTCATAATATCTTTATGCCAAGCATCTAAATAGACGGCAATCGCACCTTTCCGTTGCCCAAGCTGATCAACGCTTACAGCTGTTTGATTAAAGAGACGAATCCATGGAGTCGTACCAGAACTGTTTCCAGAAAATCCGCGAATATCAGAACCGAGTGAACGAATTTTTCCAACATATAGTCCAACGCCGCCACCAAATTTAGACACTTTAGCTGCATCGTAGTTGGACAGATAAATTCCATCAATTGAATCTTCTACAGCATCAATAAAGCAAGAGCTTAGTTGACCATGTGTTTTTCCAGCATTGGATAGAGTAGGTGTAGCGACCGTCATATATAAATTTGACATGGCCCAATAGGCTTCTTTTACAAGATCAAGACGAATTTCTTTTGGTTCATTACGCATGATTTCCATAGCAATAATCATGAATCGTTCCTGTGGCAATTCGTATACTTGATTCTTTGTGGGGCGAGCTAAATAACGGTCATTTAATAAATAAATTCCGATATAAGAGAAGAGCTTATCTTTTTCAGGATCAATCACGCTTCCTAATTCCTCAATCTCTGTTTTCGTATAAGCCTGGAGTAGGTCAGGTTTATAAACGGGATAGCGTTGACCATCTTGTGCTTTAGATAACTGTATCAACAAATTATAGAATGAACCGTACGCAGTGCCTGAGTAACCGCGATTGTGCTGTGCTTCACGGTACATAGACTGTAATAATTCAGCAGCAGCGACAAATGTCCAATCGGGTGCATCGATATCAACGTTTTCAAGCGCCATTTGAATGAGTTTTTTTGAAGTTTGTTCCTCACTGACGTCATCCTGTCGATCTAACCATTTTTGGAAGCGTTGTGTATATTTCTCCATATGTAATCGATTTTTAAATTGCTCTAAAAGCATATCTAGTTGTAAAGAGCTTTTTTCTTTCGAATTTATTTGAGATGAAGTCGTCATTATAATCCCCCTTATTTTTACAAATGTTAGAAAAACACGACTTATCGCCCTTATGGCGAAAGTCGATGTTTTTTCTTATACTTTAATCCTTTAAAGAAGTTAAACTTTCTTAAAGTACAAAAAATCCGCTCAAGGAAATGAGCGGATTAAACGATTAGAATACGAGACCATGAAAGATAGTCAAGTGCCAATCGTTTCATGCTCTCAATCCTCGAAGAATAGAAACTGTTAAAAAGTATAGGCAGGTCTCCTGACTTATGATCATTCTACTTTGAGTCCTTCCCATATCCCGATAGATACAGTGGTTTTCTCATTTCGTCACATTTACAGTTGCGAGGACAGTTTCGGATTTTCACCGAATTCCCTTTTCAGCCATCTCTGGCACCTTTACTTATATACAATATATAGTTGTTATAGATATAATTTTCTCAATATCTAGTAATTTATGCAAGTATTATCATAAGCTATCTTTTATAGAATATCAACTGTTTATTTTTGAGGATGGGCTGTGCTTTCGTGAAATATCGCCTAAATGTGATAGAATAGAGAGTGGAAATCGTTTTCTTTAGATGATAAAATTAGAAGGAATGCCATTAAATATTTATGTTAAAGGAGAAATAACGTGGGAAAAGTACTTATTTTTGGACATAAAAATCCAGATACAGACACAATTTGTTCAAGCTTAGCTTATGCTGATTTGAAAAAACAATTAGGATTAGATGTAGAGCCAGTTCGTCTTGGTGAAGTGAATGGCGAAACACAATATGCATTAAATACTTTTGGTTTTGATGCACCTCGTCTTGTGGAAAAAGTAGCAGGAGAAGGGGAAGGTGTTATTTTAGTCGATCATAACGAACGCCAACAAAGTGCAGATGATATTGATCAAGTACGAGTGTTAGAAGTGATTGACCATCACCGTATTGCTAATTTTGAAACAAGTGATCCGTTATACTATCGTGCTGAGCCTGTTGGTTGTACAGCAACGATTTTAAACAAATTATATAAAGAAAATGGAAAAGAGATTTCGAAAGGCATTGCTGGTTTAATGCTATCAGCAATTATCTCTGATACATTATTATTTAAATCACCAACCTGCACAGATCAAGACGTAGCGGCAGCTAAAGAATTAGCAGAGATTGCTGGTGTTGAGGCAGATGTATATGGTTTAGACATGCTTAAAGCAGGTGCAGATTTAAGTGATAAAACAACGGAACAATTAATTTCTCTTGATGCAAAAGAATTCTCAATGGGACAAGCAAAAGTAGAAATTGCGCAAGTAAATGCAGTAGATACAGCAGAAGTTCTTGCACACCAAGCGGAATTAGAAGCAGCTATCAACAAAGTGGTTGCGGAAAAAGAATTAGATTTATTCTTATTCGTGGTAACGGATATTTTAACAAATGACTCTGTCGGTTTAGCACTTGGTAAAGAAGCAGCTGCTGTTGAAAAAGCGTATAATGTGACATTAGAAAATAATACAGCGGTTCTTAAAGGTGTAGTATCACGTAAAAAACAAATCGTACCAGTGTTAACCGATGCTTTTACAAAATAATAAAAACACTAGGAAAAATTGCTCAAAAGTTGAACTTTTGGGCAGTTTTTTTTGTTATTAGCGATATTAAAAATCATTGACCCTGAATAAGAGAGTATTTGATAATTATGGTAAAATTGGTATGGTGATTTTGTTTAAATAGATAATAGTTAAACATTCATCATCGAAGGATTATTGATAGAGAAAGGAGCGTTTGAATGAACGATTCTTCAAATGAAGAACTACCGATTGAAAAAAGAAGGAAGATTTTCAAGCAAGAATTAGCCGTACTTAGAGAGAAAAAGTTGATTCCAAAAACGGATTACATTCGGATTAACAACGCCTATGAACGATATGTTCAACAAGTTATGGGGATGGAAGAACAGGCTCGTCTGTTAAGGGGAAAAGAGGAAACGGAGCAAGTTCCTCATATCGGTCTTTTAACAAACGTACCTGAGACGGAAGTGAAACAAAAGGTTCCGTTAAACGATAATCTGGAACTATCTAATCAGGAAGAGAAGAAGACTTCTTCAGAGCATACGAAGAAGGTCGTAGCAAAGGTTGAAAAAACGTCAGAGCAACTTCGTGAACGTAATATTTCAATCGTATTAATTACGGGCGTTATTTTGCTGCTATTTGGTGGTCTTATTTGGGCGACATCAACGTGGGACAATTTGAATGCAGTTTTGAAAGTCATCTGCATTGGTTTAGTTTCTGGATTCTTTGCAGGAAATGCATTTATTGCATTTAAACTAAAAATTAAACAAACGGCTTTTGCCTTTCTGACATTAGCAAGTCTCTTTATTCCAATTACCATTTTATCAGCTTCGTATTATCAAATTTTTGGAGAGTATTTATCACTGCAAGGAGAGGGAAGAGGGTTACTTGGATTCATCGGAGGTCTTTTGTGTTTAGCTATTTATTTCAAAATTGCTGACTATTTTGAATCTAAATTGTTTATCTTTATTTCATTAGTGACCTTCACGTTAACCTCCATTTTTGGAATGGCCTATCTGACCTTCACGAATGAAGTGTTATTTTTATTAATGGCAATCTTTAATTTATTATTCTTGGTGAATCTTGAAAAAATAAAGAATGTGAAGAAGGTAGTATTATTTAAACCTTATGGATTACAATTTATCACATTTAAAAGCATTGTCGAAGCCTTTGTGATGTTGACGTTATTTTTAAGTACTGTCATCTATTCGATTACTTTACTGATTACATCGGTCTTGTTTTTTATCTTAGCTTATAGATATAAAAAATTATATTTTCATTATGTTTTTAGTATTCTTTTCACCTATGGCTACATTCATCTCGTGTTCAATTCCTTTTTAGCCCAGTTTGAAGTTATTGCTTTTGCATGTCTTCCCCTTATTTTTATAGGGATGTTTAAGTACCTCAAACAAGCCAGTCATGAATTGTCTAAATATTTTATGATTACTAGTTTAGTAGCCAGTTCTTTTGTTTTCTTGTATGTCTATGCGCTGTTTTTTTCGGAACAAGAAACACAACTATTTTTGGCTCTTTTGATTCTATCTGCTAAATATGTGTATCTTGCGTTGGAGGAAAAAAGAAAAGCCTTTACCTATCCAGCTCATGTTTTGTTTACACTAGCCTTTATCCATTTAGGTTCTGCTTTTCAGCTATCTTTTTCGGCTACTTTGAATTTGATTTTTGTCGTTGAAATCATTATGTATGTAGGGTTGTATGTATACAATCATCATAAAACTTGGAGCTTATTTAGGGAAAGTACCGTAATTATTTCTGGCTTTGCCCTACTGGTTATTACGTTATTCAAGTATGGGGAACAACAATGGTTGGAGCTGAGTATCTACTTAGCTGTCATTGCTGGTCTATTTTTAATTACGTACTATCAAGATCGCAGTAAGCAGCTAGAGAAAGTGAGTGCCTATGGATTTCCAATTAGCTTGACGTTAGCTCTGATTACTTTGTATCCATATTTTAATGAGATTAGTGATTTTTATGAAAAAAATATAGCGCTTAGTGTTCATTTCATTGGCGTAGCCTTGCTTGTGATTAGTTTTGGATTTATTTCTAAATCAAAGGAAATGAACTTCTTTCATGTATTTTTTATTTCGGGGCAAGTGATTTCCTTTTTGTCGTTCATCGCCCTATTTGAAAATTCACTGCCTTCAATTGCTATAACAGCTATCATGCTCGTTATAACTGGAATCAACGGATTGTCAGTGAAGTTGTATCATCATCATTTACTTTGGCTGCCTGTTCTGTTAACGAGTGTTGGGGTATATGGTTCCTTGTTTGCCGTTTTTGATTTCAACTCGAATTCTCTGAATACAGCTTTTTACTTACTTGGTCCATTGCTTTTCATGATGGTTAGTGAGTTAATTGGAAAATATTCAGTGAATGGAAAACGGTACTTTTTTTGGTATAGCCAACTAATGAATGTTGTAGCGATTCCGATTGGATTTTTGCTTATTACTTTGGAAGATTTATCACCGTGGCTCTATATACTTGTACTATTGATTTACGTAATTAGTGCATTACGGGCAACGATTTATTGGCAACAATCTGTTTTTGCCTATGTCGGATTTACAGCTCTATATTTACAGATTCTGTTATTTTTTATCGATGGATCATCGTTCAAATATATTACTTCGTTAACGTTTATGCTGACAGCAGGAATCATTCTTGCCTTATGGGGACTCTCCAATGTTGCATGGAAAAAAATTATTAAGTTTTATTTGATTCCATTCTTACATTTGGTGACCGGTGTGCATCTTATGGAAGTTTTCGTATTAGGTTTTCCAGCAAGAATGGAATTAGTTTGGGTAGGGAGCGAAACCATTCTGTTAGGGTGTATTGCTTATTTGCTCATCAGAAAAGGATGGCAACAAATCATGGTTGCTCCACTTCTGTTTACGTTCCTTTACTTCACGATGTATAGTGATACTTTACCGTTTCTGCTTGGGATAAGTGTTCTGTTTGTGTGGATGATTGTGATGCTACTGTTAAGTAAAAAGTATTTCAAAGGAGTAACGCAGCGAACAGAATCGGGTATTGTGATCAGCATCGATTATTACCGGATTGTTGGGTTCTTGTTTTTACTTGTGATGAATGGCAGGGTACTAGAAAATGACGCTAGCGAGTTAATTTTGAAAATCATTGTTTCCTGTCTTGTGGTTGTATACTTTTTAGTCATTCGAAACTGGACAATGAACCATAGGGAACGGAAAATCTATCTCGCAGCAGCCGTTGTGCTCAGCCTGTATCCGTATCAAGTACTTCTAGATGGTTTAGTGATTCCGGATGTTTTGGTAGCAGAGGTCCACATCATACCATTGTTTTTTATCGGAACCTTTTTATTAAGAAAAATCATAAATCGTGGAAATACAACGCAAATCATTGAAATCGTCTTTGTTTCCTTTTTGTTTGGTATTTTAATTATCGATGCACTCGAAGGAAATACACTAAACGACGCGATGATTATTGGAATCATCTCATTGGTTGCTTTGATCGTTGGGTTTATCATGAAATATAAATCCTTTTTCCTGGCAGGAACAGGTACGATTTTATTGAATGTGTATATGAATACGAATTCGTTGTGGGGGCAAATGCCTTGGTGGTTTTATTTAATTATTGGTGGGATTGTACTTATAGCTGCAGCCAGTTTTCTTGAGTGGAAAAAGCAAAAAGATAAGACAACTTCGAAGGAACTATTAGATAAAAACAAACAACGTGTGAAAAATTGGTTTAATAAGTGGAATTAAAAGGGGAGATGAATCATGAAATTCGTCAATTTTCAATCTGGGAATGGAATTCGCTTAGGGATTAAAACGGATCAGGGAATTATTGATATAAAAAAAGCGGCTGCCGCTCATTCTCTTGAAATCCCTTCAACAATTGAAGGAGTCATAGCAGAGGGAGAAGGGGTACTTGCTAAATTAGCTCAATTGACTCAAAGAGATGTAGAAACCATTTCAGAAGAAAAGATTCATTACGCTCCTGTTGTGACGAAACCAGAGAAAATTATTTGTGTGGGCTTAAATTATATCGATCACGCAAAAGAATCTCAGATGGATATCCCAACTTCTCCTCTGCTATTTAGCAAATTTAATAATGCGCTAGCTGCTCATGGGCAGGCTATTTCACTTCCTAAAGATGCTGAAAAATTTGACTATGAAGCAGAGTTAGTGATTGTTATCGGAAAAGAAGCATCCAAGGTTTCGAAGGAAGAGGCCCTTTCTTATGTATTTGGGTATACAGTGGGCAATGATTTTTCGGCTCGTGATCTGCAATTTCGAACAGGACAGTGGCTACTTGGGAAATCCTGTGATGACTTTGCGCCAATTGGCCCTTATGTAGTCACAAGGGATGAAATCGATCCACAGAATTTAGAGATCAAATGTACAGTAAACGGAGAGTTGCGTCAGTCTGCTAACACACGCGATATGATTTTTGATTGTGCAACAATCATTAGCTACGTATCTCAATATATGACTTTGAAGCCAGGAGATATCATCTTTAGTGGAACGCCAGATGGTGTAATACTAGGCTATCCAACAGAACGTCAACAATGGTTAAAAAAGGGAGATGAAGTAATAGTCTCTATTGAACATATTGGCGAATTGGTGAATGTGGTAGGAAAATAGTCTAAAGAGCTAGCTTTCAAACTCATGAATGGCATAACATGTTTGACGAGATTTCACTCCTCTTTAAAAAAGGTCAGTCCTTTACTGTTCAATCAGTAGGGACTGACCTTTTTTCTTGAATTATTTTGTAAAAAATTACATATTTTAGTGTGTAATTACTTGACTGGAAATGACTTATATATGTAAAATACACATATATGAACAATAAATAACTAAGGTGATACCTAATGGTAATTAAGGAAAAAGATCATTCTGAAGTTTACATAAAGGCACCCTATAGCTTATGTGTAAACAAAGTTTATTGTAGTGAACGGTCAAAGAGAATAAATGATCAGGAGAGTATGAATGATGTTTATCGAGGTTGAATTAGAAAATCGAATTAATCAGCTGAAAAAAGAACTGATTCAGGTTACGAAAGCAACTGGATTAAATAGTCATGATACCCTTTGTTGCAGTCAAAAACTAGATGAACTCATCGCGATTTATCAAAAATATCTACAAGGTTCATAGGCTGGAAAAATTGGTGAATTGGCGAATGTGGTAGAAAATAGTCTAAAGAGCTAGCTTTCACACCTATGAATGACATAACATATTTATCGAGGTTCCACTCCTTTTCAAAAAAGGCTCAATCTTTTACTGTTCAAACAGTAGAGACTGAGCCTTTTTGTATGTGGTCTTTCATCTAAACTTAATAAAAATTAACAAAATTTTTACTCAAATAGGATAAAGAGGATAATATTTTTCTATTAAAATATAACAAGGTCCGTTAGCAAAAGGGCGTTGTACACATCTTAAAATGAATAGAAGAGGAGTCTTTAATAGAATGAAAAATATTTTGTCATTTTCTAAGAAATCGATCCCTTATGTAATGGCAGCAGCGTTATTACTGCCTAACACATTTGTACAAGCACAGGATACAACAAGCTCAGCATCCGCTCAACAAGAAAACCGTCAATTTAAGAATACAATTGATATTTCTAAAATTGCAGGTTACAGCACTGGAGTTTCAGATGAAGAGGGTGGAGTTGCTGAAATTGTAAAATACAATCCTCATAATAAAAAATTCTACGTAATCAATGGAAAAGCGCAAACGATTGATATCGTTAGTTTAAAAGGATTATCGCCTTCAGGCAATCAAACATTAGTAAAAGAAAAGTCTATCAATATTGCAGAAGCAGTTAATTCAAGTTCGTTTGCATATGGAGATTTAACAAGCATTGATATTAATACAACAAAGAAAGTAATCGTTGCTGCCGTTCAAGAGCAGGACTATTCAAAGGCTGGGAAAATTGTTGTTATGAACTATGATGGAAAAATTCTCAAAACCTTTGATACTGGAGTTCAACCAGATATGATTAAAATGAGTGTAGATGGTTCCTATATTCTTACAGCTAATGAAGGGGAACCACGCAAGGGACTTGTAAATGGAGTGGACCCTGAGGGATCCGTTACAATTGTTAATTATAAGACAGGAAAAACAAACTTAGTGAAGTTTACGGATACAAAAGTGATTGATGAGGATGTGCATATCCGCAATCAGGCTGGGAAAGCAGTAACGGATTTAGAACCAGAATATATTGCTTTATCAGATGATAACAAAAAGGTCTATGTTACACTTCAAGAAAACAATGCGATTGCTACAATTGATGTGCATTCAGGAAAAGTTATTTCTGTCAAATCATTAGGTTTTAAAGATCATTCCCTACCACAAAATGCTCTTGATGCAGCAAGAGATGATAAAATTAACATCACTACATTGCCGATTAAAGGTTTGTATATGCCTGATTCCATTACTCAGGTGACGATTGATGGAGAGAACTACCTTGTAACAGCAAATGAAGGTGATGCAACAGAATGGGAAGAGTTTACAAATGTTACAGATTTCAAAGATATCAAGGATAGGATTACCATTCAAGATGGAACGTTTAAAGGGATGACGAAAGAAGAAGCGGAAAGCAAATTGTCTGCGATGAAAAACGATGAAGGCTTTGATAAGCTTGAGGTTCTGACAGATATGGGTACAGATGCTGTATATACACTTGGCGGACGTTCTTTTTCCATCTGGAAGGCTGATACAATGGAATTAGTTTATGATAGCGGAAGTGATTTTGAAAAAATTACAGCCGAGACCTATCCTCAATATTTTAATTGGTCGAACGATGATGATGAAATGGATAAAAGAAGTGCCAAAAAAGGTCCAGAGCCTGAAGATGTGAAAATAGGTAAAGTGGACAATAAAGTATATGCATTTATCGGTTTAGAGAGAATCGGCGGCATCATGTCATATGATATTACCGATCCATCTAATGCGAAATTTGCTAATTATGTAAATACGAGAGATTTCAGCGGAAAAATTGCTGGAGATGTTTCGCCTGAGGGACTTGAATTTATCCCTGCCCAATTGAGTCCGACATTACGCCCATTAGTATTGTCTGGAGATGAAGTGAGCGGTACAGTTGCTGTCAATCAGCTAAACGTAAAAGCGTTCAATCCTTCAAATCTTTTGTCCGTCAATAAAGTGGATAATAACGATAAGTCCATTACAGGTAATGCAGTAGCAAATGACAGCGTTTATGCTGTAATCGGAAAGAAAAGGTATCAAGCTGTTGCCAATTCAGCAGGGAAGTACTCTATAAAAATTCCTTTGACGAAGGCTGAAACAACCATCACTGTTTATATAAATGACGCAGCAGGTGATAAGCTGGTCTCTAAGACAACAAAAGTGACCGACAAGACAGCACCTAAATTGACTGTAAATGCGGTGAATACAAAGTCAAAAGCGATTAAAGGGGTAACAGAGAAAAAAGCTACCGTTACAGTAAAAGTAGGAAGTAAAACATATAAAGCGAAAGTAGATGGAAAAGGAAACTATAGCTTAACGATTAAACCGCAAAAAGCAGGTACGAATATTACGATTTATTCAAAAGACAGAGTAGGAAATACTAGCTCTAAAAAACTGAAAGTAAGCAAGTAAAATAACAGAATCGATAAAATGGTCAGTAACTTATATCGGGTTACTGACCATTTTTTATTTAAAATTCATACATCTTGTCATTTTTATATTAGTTTTCTTTCTCGTACGCAATAATAATGACGTCTTTATCTGCTTCATCACGTAATTTGGTTTCAAAGCTCTTTAAATCGTCTATTAAATCTTGTGATAAATCCGCTGCTGTGTAATCTTGCTCAGGTCTCATAGTCATTCGCTCTCCTTGATAATTATACTTGTTTACTCGTATAGATTGTCCGTTTGTAAGTGGATTTATTCTTAACAGCTTTATAATGGTTTCTTATTATAAATTGCTAAATTACGAACGAGCTTAGAACTTTCTGGATCAAGACCGTGAATTTGAACATTTGTGCCATGTAAATGGTATTTTAAAACGATTTTGTCAATAGCTCCAACGGCGGAGGCATCCCAAATTTTAGACTCTGAAAAATCAATAATCACCGATTCAATTTCTTCTTTTACATCAAATTCTGAGACGAACTCTTGTACAGATGCAAAGTATAAGGGTCCTTTTACTGTATATGTTTCTTGTTTTAATCCATGACTAAAGCTTTTTATGACTGTTATTTTAGATAATTTAACCGAAAAGAAAATCATGCTTAAAATAACGCCAACGAATACACCTTTAGAAAGGTCATGGGTGTAAAGGACGACGAGAATTGTAGCGAGCATGACGATTGTATCGGTTTTTGGAGCAGTACGAAGTCTCTTCAATGATGACCAACTAAAGGTTGAAACGGATACCATAATCATGACTGCAACAAGAGCCGCCATTGGAATTTTTACAAGCACATCATTTAACAGAACGATTAAAATAAGTAGGAAAGCGCCTGCGACAAAAGTAGATAATCGTCCGCGTCCACCAGATTTAATGTTAATTCCTGATTGACCAATCATTGCACAGCCTGCCATTCCTCCGAATAATCCTGCGACGATATTTGCCATACCTTGACCTCTTGCTTCTTTGTTCTTATTACTATCCGTATCAGTTAAGTCATCGACAATTTGCGCGGTTAATAAAGATTCTAATAAACCTACAAATGCTAAAGCAATCGAATATGGAAAAATAATCTTGAGGGTTTCTAAGTTAAGTGGAATATCAGGAAGCATGAACATAGGCAGTGCTTGTGATAATTCCCCCATGTCGCCGACTGTGCGCACATTAGCTCCCATTGTAATAGCCACAATTGTAATGATAATAATGGCGATTAAAGGGGAAGGTACCTTAGTCGTAAATCGTGGAAAGACGTAAATAATAAGTAAGGCACCAGCTGTAAGAACATACATACCCCAAGATTCACCAACAAAATGAGGCAATTGGGCCGCGAAAATTAAAATAGCCAATGAATTAACGAAGCCAGTCATGACGGGACGCGGGATATACTTTAGCAAACGTCCTATTTTACATACTCCAAGAATGATTTGGAGAATTCCGGTTAAAATGGTTGCTGCTAATAGATATTGCAGCCCATAATCTTTTACAAGGTCAGCCATTACGAGTGCCATCGCTCCTGTTGCTGCTGAAATCATTCCAGGTCTGCCTCCAAAAAAGGAAATAACAATGGCAATACAGAATGAGGCGTAAAGACCAACCATCGGATCAACTCCAGCGATAATCGAAAAGGCAATCGCTTCAGGAATAAGTGCTAGTGCAACCACAATGCCTGACAGCACATCACCACGAATATTACCAAACCAATCTTGTTTCCAAGTAGTATGATTCAAAATAACACTCCTTTAAATATGTTCAAATTTTGCAACAGTTATGATTATAGCATGGGTTAGTTTTTGCAGTATAGATTGCAATTAATTAAGTAGAGAGGTTCTTCTAAAGGGAAAGTAAAACAATAACTGAGAGAGAGTAGGGTTTTTTCAATGATTCATATGTAATAAGTGATTTAATATTTCAAGATTTTTTTTTAAAAGTTTTTTTATTGACAAAAAATGAATTGTAGTTATATAATAAATTTTGAATTAAAGATATATTGCTTTAAGAATTTTTATCATTTGTAATTTTATATTTATTATCTTTAATTAAAAATATTTTATTTAAGAGGGGTAGAAGAAATGTCAGCAGATTTAGGTTTATTAATTATTCGTTTAGTAGTAGGACTTTTATTCGTAGCGCACGGTGCTCAAAAATTATTCGGTTGGTTCGGAGGTTACGGTATTAAAGGAACAGGTGGATGGTTTGAATCCATTGGCGTTAAACCAGGTGCAACAATGGCAGTATTAGCTGGTTTATCTGAGCTCGGTGGAGGTTTATTATTTGCACTAGGCTTAGTAACACCATTAGCAGCGATTTTAATTATTGGTACAATGCTTGTAGCCATTGTTAAAGTACATGCAGCAAATGGCCTTTGGGCTACTGCAAATGGATACGAATTAAACTTACTTTATATTGTAATAGCTTTAGGAGTTGCTTTAACTGGTGCTGGAAGCTATTCATTAGATGCTATTTTATTCTAATAATCATAATAAAAAGAAGCAAAGGGAGTTTTGAACTTCACCTTTGCTTCTTTTTTTGTTAAAGCATTAGCCAAACAAAGAATGGAGCAAGAACAGATCCAATAACGGCACTTAGTGTCATGGAAACAGAGCTCATGGAAGCGGTAAGCTCTCCATATTCAATAGCCTTTGAGGTTCCAATGACGTGCGAGCCACTTCCTAGAGATATTCCTTTTCCAAGCAGGCTATGAATGTTGAACCATTTAAAAATCATTGGTCCTAATAGCATTCCGGTAAAACCTGCAATGAGAACGAAAATGACGGTTAGGGCAGGAACCCCTCCTATTTCAGCTGTTATTTGAATGGCCACTGGCGTTGTAATCGACTTGGATACAATCGAAAGAATAAGGGACTCGGATAACGAAAAAAGCTTTCCTAATAAAATACCACTTACAATTCCGACAATTGATCCAACGATAACGCCCCCTAAGATGGGAGAGATATATTGAAGTAAGGTGTTCCGTTGACTATATAAAGGATAGGCTAGTGCGACAATAGCGGGTCCTAATAATTGATTAATCCAATTTCCCCCAATCATATACGTTTCATATGGAATGTCAAAAAGAAGAAGAATTCCAATAATAACGAGTGAAGTGGTGAGCAATGGCATTAAGAACGAGTACTTGAAGTAGGCATACAGTCTCGACATTAACAGATAAATAATCACGTAATAATAACAATAGAAATAGCAATCAATGGCTGAATCATCCTCGTTCTCCCTTTCTTTTTTGAACTTTACTTTCAATAAACTGACTAGTTTTGCCTACAACAACCATCGTGATGATCGTACTAAGGATTACAACAAGTACGACTAGTGCCCCTTGAACGGAAAATAGGGAAGGGTAGTTCATGATGCCAATTGTCGCTGGTACAAAGAACAAGGTTAAAAATAGTAACAGAAATTCTGAACCGTGTTTAATAGCTTGTACAGGAATGATGTTTAATGACAATGCTCCAAGTAATAAAAATAACCCAATAATACTTCCTGATATCGGTAAATGCAAAATCGTTTGCAAGAAATTACCCAACATAGAAAAGGCATATAAAATGATAACTTGAATGATTATTTTCAAAATTTTCATATAGTATTTGTACTCCTTAAGATATAATGTCCATTTTTTAATATATCATATCAGGAGAAAAATACAGAGGAGAGAAATAAATATTCTTTAGGAATTTTAGTAGAGAAAAATGAAGAGAATTAGTGATAAATGTGAACTTTATAAAATTAATTGTGAACTTTCGGCAATTATCATGTATTTTTTCGCAAATCAGCTATATTTTTAGAGAAAAGTGTGAATAATTTCTAGAAAAAAGAGAGTGTCACAGGATGGACACTCTCAGGCTTTGCTAGTAGATAAATAGGTTAGTTGCGAATGTCTGCTGTTTCTTTCGTAGCAAAATCAATTTCAAAGCCAAGGTCTTTAAGTATTTGGAGGTCTGCTGAACTTTCTTGTCCTTCAGTTGTTAAGTAGTCTCCAACAAAAATTGAATTGGCTGGATAGAGACCTAAAGGCTGTAGGCTGCGTAAATTGACTTCACGTCCGCCAGATATGCGAATTTCTTTTGTTGGATTGATGAAACGCATAAGCGAAAGTACTTTTAGACAATATCTCGGATCAAGTTCATCCGTACCTTCTAGCGGTGTTCCATCAATCGCATTTAGGAAGTTAACTGGAATTGAATCGGCATCCAAAGCCTTTAAGCTGTTGGCCATATCAATGACATCTTGCTTTGTTTCCCGCATTCCAATGATGACACCTGAGCATGGGGAAATACCCGCTTCTTTTACAAGATCGACGGTGTTGACTCGGTCTTGGTATGTATGGGAAGTCGTGATGGATTCATGGTGATTTTCTGAGGTGTTTAAATTATGATTATATCTGTCAACTCCAGCCTCTTTTAGCTGTTTAGCTTGTTCGGGCTTGAGTAAGCCAAGGCAGGCACAAACGGTTAGATTATATTTCTCTTTAATTTCTTCAACAGCTGAAACGACTGTTTCAATGTCTCTCTTGCTTGGTCCTCGTCCACTAGCAACGATGCAATAGGTGCCTATTTTTTGCTCGTGCGCTTGTTTCGCTCCTTCGATAATCGTGTCTTTATCCATCATCCGATATTTTTCAATCGGTGCATTGGAAACGCTTGATTGAGAGCAATACCCGCAATTTTCTGGACATAAACCTGATTTCGTATTGATGATTCTGTTTAGTTTTACTTTGTTTCCATAATAGTGATGACGAATGGTGTAGGCACCGTTTAGCAATTCAAGTAGCTCGTGATCAGATGAGTTTAAAATCGTCATTGCTTCCTCATTAGTTAATTCTTTTCCATCTAATACCTCTAATGCAAGTCTGTTTCCAATTTGTCATAATTTCCATCCTCCATTCAAATTAAGCTCCCTGTTTTAAATGTTTAAATTGACCTTTTGATAACACTGTTTTTTCTAAACGATGAGCCATTAATCCAGCGACAACTGCTAGAATAATATCTTTGGGTAGCGGCACCATCATCCACAACCAGGCCATTGAGTAGGTGAATCCATCTGGAGCATCTGCCCAGAGTTTATAGGAAAAATACATCCAATTTGTTCCGACTACATAGTTAATGGCTGTCCCAATTAGGGCCGCTGTGATAAAGGCTGATACCGTTTTGTGTTTTTCTACGATTTTTCCTACAACGTAGGCAGCAAGGATAAATGAAAGAATAAAGCCAAATGTTGGTTTAATAAGTGCTCCTATGCCACCACTGAATTGTGCAAAAACAGGAACACCTACAAGTCCGACAAAGGCATAAACCGTTGTAGCCATTGTCCCTAATCGGCTACCAAGTATAAGTCCTGCTAAAATACCGAAAAAAGTTTGTAGGGTGATGGGAACTCCACCAACCACTAGAAATGGAATAATCGAGGTAATATTTGCCCCAACAGCCATCAATGCGACAAACATGCCCGCTAGTGTTAAATCAATTGTTTTTAGTTTTTTAGTCACATGTTTTCCTCCTTAACCCATTTGCGATAATATAAGGATAATAGAAAGGAAGATTAATTGTCAACTTAAAAATAAATTTAGTTAACAATTGTTCGATATGAAGATAGTTCAGGAATACGCAGAAGTATATATCGTTTAAGGTGGACGAAGGGAATTTTCTTCAGAGGCTTATAGTAAAAAAATCCGTGTGTGGAACTCCACAACACGGATTCATTACTTAATTTGTAGTTAATTGTTGAAGTCGTTTGGCTACTTCTTCCTCTGTTAAGTTATGTTCTGTAACGTAACGATTTCGAGGATGTACACGACAGTCATGCGAACAACTGCGAAGATACTGATGTTCGCTTTCTTCACTAGCAAGAATTTTCTTGTTACATTCTGGGTTGGCGCAATTTACATAGCGTTCACAAGGATCGCCTGTAAAATAATCGCGTCCAACGATAACATGTTCTTTTTGGTTGATGGGTACTGAAATTCTTTCATCAAAGACATACATTTGTCCATCCCAAAGCTCACCTTGTACTTCTGGATCTTTACCATATGTGGCGATCCCTCCATGAAGCTGCCCAACATCTTTAAAGCCTTCGCGAACAAGCCAGCCAGAGAATTTTTCACAGCGAATACCGCCTGTACAATAGGTTAACACTTTTTTTCCTTCAAACATGTCTTTATTATCACGAACCCATTGTGGAAGCTCGCGGAAATTTGTAATAGTAGGCTTAATGGCACCACGAAAATGCCCTAAGTCAAATTCATAGTCATTACGAGCATCAAGAACAACCGTATCTTCTTCCTGCATTTGCTCAAAGAATTCTTTCGGACTTAAATAACGTCCTGTCATCTCATTTGGATTAATATCATCTTCTAAACGTAGAGTGACAAGCTCAGAGCGAGCACGAACTTTCATTTTTGGGAAAGCATGTTCATCTGCTTCATCTATTTTATAAACCATATCGGAGAAGCGAGGATCATTTCTCATCATTTCTATATATTGATTAGTATGCTCTATTGTACCTGAAACAGTTCCGTTAATTCCTTCTGCTGCAATTAAGATACGTCCTTTTAAATCATGCTCTTTACAGAAGGCTAGATGCCAAGCCGCATACTCCTCAGGATTTTCAATAGATACATACTTGTAGTACAACAATACTCTATATAATTTACTTTCGTTCATATTATTACCACCTATTGGTTATATTTGCAAGATATAATGTATTTAGGTAAGTATTCTATCAAAACACTTTTCTCTTACAGACAATTATTATAACAAAATATTATAGGAAAAGAAAAAAATTCTGCTCAATACTACAAAGGGGATGGATGAGATGTTGAAAAAATTAATGGATGTTCCGATTATTCAAGCGCCTATGGCTGGAGGTGCCTCGAATCCACTATTAGCTGCTGCTGTATCGAATGCAGGTGGCTTAGGATTTCTAGCTGCAGGCTATAAAACAGCAGAAGAGATGTGCCGAGAAATTAAAGAAACGCGTCAGCTAACAGAAAAGCCGTTTGGGATAAATGTGTTTGTTCCTAGTCATGAACATATAGATGAAATTGCATTAGCACATTATCGTAAGAAAATTGAACATGAGGCTATTAAAATAGGAACGACAATCGGGGAAGCATTTACGGATGATGATGACTGGAATCATAAGATTGCTATTTTAAAAGAAGAAAAGGTAGCGGTTGTTAGTTTTACATTCGGTTGTCCAGGCCAAGACATAATTAGCGAGCTTCAACAGGCTGGTTCATTAGTGGTCGTGACGGTTACGAATGTGGAAGAAGCGAAACTAGCGGTAGATAGGGGAGCAAATGCCTTATGTGTTCAAGGAGTGGAAGCAGGTGGCCATCGAGGTAGTTTTGCAAATGAAATAGCAGAAGATTACGGGTTGCTTGTGTTAGTACGTTTAATTCAAACGGAAATGGATATCCCGATTATTGCAGCAGGTGGAATTATGAATGGAAGAGACGTTGCAGCGGTATTAACAGCTGGAGCAACAGCCGCTCAATTAGGAACAGCTTTTCTACGTTGTTCTGAGAGTGGAGCGAGCCCGGTGCATAAAGCTGCGTTAGTAGACCCAAGTTTTCAAAAAACAGCGTTAACACGCGCTTTTAGTGGGAGACGTGCTCGCGGTTTAGTGAATGATTTTATGAACACCTATAGTGAGGAAGCCCCAGCAGCATATCCACATATTCATCATATGACGAAGGCAATGCGAAAGGTAGCAGGGCAAAAAAATGAGCCTCAATTAATGGCACTTTGGGCTGGGCAAGGTCATAAGTTAGCGAAGGAATGGCCCGTGGCAAAAATTATAGAGGAGCTTGTAGCTGAAATAAATGAGGTAATGAATACTTAAAGATGTAGAAAACGATGGATGGAGGAGATCATGAAAGGTGCGCTCCATCCATCGTTTTTTAGATTGTAAATAAATTAATCCTTGAATCAGTATCTTCAATTAAAATATTCGCTGGTGCTTTTAACAGAATCTTCATCATATAAAAGTCACCTACACATGCTGAAGTATGCCAACTTATTAAAAAAATGATAATCATTGGATGAAATAATCGAAAATAGATGATTTGTCCAATTCACATTTTTTATTTTTTCGTAGTATACAAAGAGGAAAAAATTTTAGAGTATGGAGGAGGAATGTTGATGAAACTTTATTTAGATCCAGGGCATGGTGGCTCGGATCCAGGTTCTCAAGGGAATGGATTGAGTGAAAAGGATGTTGTGTTAGAAATCGCTAAAAGAATTCGTAGCATTTTATTAAATGATTATGAAAACGTGGAGGTGAAGATGAGTCGTTCGAGCGATGTTTTTAAAACCTTACATGAACGGACAAAAGAGGCTAATTCTTGGGGGGCAGATTATTATTTGTCTATCCATTGTAATACTGCGAATGGTTCGGCTAACGGATATGAAGATTATATTTATAGTGGTTTATCAAATTTTACGACTACAGCTAAATATCAAGATATTATGCACGCAGAAATTGTGAAGGTTAATCAACTCGAAGACCGTGGACAGAAAAAGGCTAATTTTCACGTGTTAAGAGAGTCGTCTATGCCCTCGATTTTAACAGAAAATGGATATATCGATAATGGACATGATGCGTCTTTGATGAAAGAATCTTCATGGCTTCAAAAGGTAGCACAAGGGCATGTAAACGGTTTAAAAGGGATTTTTAACCTTAAAGGCAAGACAACGTAAGTGGCAGTTTTTTAGAAACTTTTATACTTTTTAAAATCATTCACAGCTATCACTTTTTTTCCTTTTCCATTGCAATGGGTGCAGTTGCGTGAAAAGAATTGTAGAAATTTTGTTTTTCCTTTTCCTTTGCAGTGCTGACATATAGAAATGACCTTCATTTTTTTACCTCCTTTTTTCCCTTTTTAATCATTATTGAACAAAAAAAGGGGAATTTATACTTTTTAGTTAAATAAAATGAAAGAAGAATGGCTTTAGAGAATGCATTTCATCATAGTATATGTGCTTTTGGTTTAAAGGGGGTATTGAGGGGAAGCAAGAAGAGCCTAGAGTGAGACATTTTGAAAAATAGAACAGGCTCGTTCATTCAGTGGAAGTAGACAAGTTGTACGTATTGCAACTTTTAGTGTATCCTTTCTTTTTGGTGTACAAAAAACCCCGCAACTTATAAAAGTGCGGGATTTCTCTTAAGAAACAATTTCCGTTTTGGAGATGATCGGAAATTCTTTTATTTCCGAAACAACTTTAGTTGGTTTGTATATTTCGATGTAGCGGACGTGATGTTCTTCCATTTCTTTAATTTTGAAATGATAAGAACCATGTTTAAGAATATCCCCCTGTTTTGCTTCGTAATTTTCAGTTAAAATCCAACCGCCCATTGTATCGATATCTTCATCATCAATGTTAACACCAAGTAAATCGTTAATTTCACTGATTAATACTTTTGCATCAATAATGTAGTGGTCTTCTTTCACTTTACGAATATCGGGAACTTCATCTAAGTCAAATTCGTCGCGAATATCCCCAACAATTTCTTCTAAAATGTCCTCGACTGTGACAAGTCCAGAAGTTCCACCGTATTCATCCATTAGAATAGCCATATGAATCCGTTCTTTTTGCATTCTTACAAGTAAGTCATGTATCGGAATGCTGTCAATAACACGAATAATTGGTCGAATGTAGCTTTCAATCGTTTGGGTAGATTGATGAGATTTATCAATTATTTGTGTGAATAATTCTTTACTATTGACCATTCCAATTACATGGTCTTTGTCTCCATCAATTACTGGGTAACGTGTATATTTCTCTTCTGACAGAATGTTTAAAAATTGTTGTATCGTATCTGTTTTGGATAATGTGGCGATCTCAGTACGAGGCACCATGATTTCCTTAGCAATTCGGTCATCAAATTCGAAAATCTTGTTTACATATTTAAACTCAGATTGGTTAATCTCACCATTTTTGTAGCTTTCAGAAACAATGATACGAAGCTCTTCTTCTGAATGAGCTATATCATGTTCAGATACTGCCTTTAGTCCAAACATTCTTGTAAGTACTCGTGCGCTGCCATTTAATACCCAAATGAAGGGATACATAAGCTTATTAAACCCAATTAATGGTTTGGCAACGAGGAGCGTGATTTGCTCTGCTTTTTGAATGGCTATTGTTTTAGGAGCCAATTCTCCAACAACTACATGAATGAAGGTAATGAATGAAAAGGCAATTACAATTGATAGTACATGAGATACTGAATCAGGAATTTGAAATTGGATGAAAATAGGTAGCAGCATTCTTTCAACTGTGACTTCCCCAATCCATCCAAGACCAAGTGCTGTCATCGTAATACCAAGCTGACAGGCTGACAAATACTCATCCAAGTTAGAAACGACACGCTTCGCTTGGAGGGCATTTGCTTTTCCTTCTTCAATTAATTGGTCGATCCTCGTACTCCTTACTTTAACAATTGCAAACTCTGAAGCTACAAAAAATGCTGTCAAAGCAATTAGAATGGCAATCAAAACCAAGTTTATTATGTCCAAATAGTCTCCCTTAACTCACCTTGTGGCGAATAAGGAGTCCACCTCCTAGAGTTATAAAATATTCCGTGACTCATTAATTATCTTTATTATAAAAAAGAGTCCTAGTTTCCGTCAAATCAGCTAAAGTAGCAAAAATGGTGATTTTTTCATAATATATGACCATTTTAGGGGGAATATTAGCGGTTTTTAGCTATTTCCTTCGCTTTATTGATTAATAATACAGAATATTCAGTATATGTAGCAAACGTAAGTAAAAAGGCTGACTATTTTACAGTGCGTCAGCCTTTTTATATTAGGATTCTTCAGGTGAATCCTCTGTTTCTTTTGAAGGGTCTTCTTTTTCTTCTTTCTTCGTTACTTCAATGAATTTTATCGTGTGGTCTTCCATTTCGATGACTTTAAATGAATAGCCTTCTTTTTCAATCAAATCGCCGACTTTAACATCATAATTTTCTGTTAAAATCCAGCCTCCAATCGTATCAATATCTTCATCATCAATTTCAAGTCCAAGTAAATCATTTACTTCCTTTACAAGCAATTTTGAATCAAGAATATATTGTCCCGTTGGAAGGACTTGAACAGATGGAACTTCATCTGTATCAAATTCATCACGAATTTCTCCAACAATTTCTTCCAGTATATCTTCAACAGTAACGAGACCCGCGGTTCCACCGTATTCGTCCATTAGAATGGCCATATGAATTCGTTCTTTTTGCATTTTAAGTAATAAGTCATGGATAGGGATATTTTCCATCACTCGTATAATGGGCCGAGTATATGTTTCCATGATTGTTAATGGATTTCCTTTTTTCTTAATGAAATCAGCAAATACTTCTTTAAGATTTACTAAGCCAATGACATGGTCTTTATCGCCTTCTACGACAGGATATCGCGTATATCTTTCTTTCTTGGCCATATTAACAAAATTTTCAAGCGTTTCATCTTTTGAAATACTTAGAATTTCTGTTCGTGGTACCATAATTTCTTTAGCAAGACGGTCGTCAAATTCAAAAATATTGTTTACGTATTTAAATTCAGATTGGTTAATTTCCCCATTTTCGTAGCTGTCAGATAAAATGTAGCGCAATTCTTCTTCTGAATGAGCTTCGTTTTCAGAGGTTTGTTGAAACCCCAACATTTTAACGATGGCTCGAGCGGAGTGATTAAGCACCCAAATAAGTGGAAAGGTAATTTTGTGAAACCAGATTAATGGTTTGGCTATAGCTAGGGTAACTTGTTCTGATTTTTGAATAGCAATGGTTTTTGGAGCCATTTCACCTACAACAACATTTAAGAAGGTGATAAGTGAAAAAGCAATAATAAATGATAAAATACCAGCTACTTGAGTTGGAATATGTATCCATTCTAATAAAGGACCGATGATACTTAATACGGCAGGCTCACCAATCCATCCTAACCCTAAAGCAGTGATCGTTATTCCAAGTTGTGTTGCTGACAAGTACTCATCTAATTTTGATGTGACTTGTTTAGCTGCGATTGCGCGTTTGTTACCTTCCTCAATAAGTTGATTAATTCTAGAGCTCCGAACTCTAATAATGGAAAATTCTGAAGCTACAAAGAAAGCTGTTAGCGCAATCAAAATGACAACCAGTGTTAAATTAAAAGTGTCCAATTAGTGTGAGATGCATATCAAAACTGCAGCGTTTGACTGATCTCAGTCACCTCCCAAAATACTTATGTTTTAGATGTTTATAGTGCTATTACTATTTTATCCTTTTTCCTTTTTAATTGGTACCTATAAGTAAGTATACGGAAATTAAATTTACTTCGTCAAAGTTTTACATATATTATGATATTGGAGTAAAAAAAATTCACCTTTAAGAGCGTAGGTGAATGGTAAAGGTTGTTAATAAATCGGAAGAAGTGCATGTAAGAGTTCCCCCGTGCTTTTCAATAATTTCTTTACAAACGAATAGACCAAGACCGGTTCCTTGTTTTTTTGTTGTTACAAAGGGTTCGAATATTGTTGGTAGAACATCTTCAGGAATTTTGGAACCATTATTAGAAATCGTTAGGATTAAATGGTTTAAAGGAGATTGTGCACAGGAAATAAAAATGGTAGGTGAAGGGACTGTTGAAATGACGTCAAGCGCATTTAAGATGATATTTAACAATACTTGACGTATTTCTTCTTTAGAACCATTTATGTTGATATCAGAGGTGATATTATAGGATATAGATGCATTTACTTCTAGGATGCTTGGATAAAGGAATTCTATCACTTCACGTATAAGCTGTGAAATTGAAAAAAAAGTAATGGTGGATGATGTATTTTCTCTTTTAGAAAAATTAAGAAATTGAGTAATTCGGTTATTTAATTGTTCAAGTTCTTTTGAAATAATATCTAAATATTTTATGCCTGATTGCTCAGATTGTAGCAATTGAATAAAGCCCATAATAGAAGTTAATGGATTTCGAAATTCATGGACAAAGCTAGAAGTCATTTGTCCTAGTAACGTTAAACGGTCTTTATGAGTTTGACTAATAAAATAATATTGTTCTTCCAATGATTTCGTTTGTAAATGAGAGTAATGAGTGAGGGTAAGATGAATAAATTGATCTAACAAATGATTTATTCCATGCAAAAGTTCGCTTTTTTCTTTATTAGAACTCCCTAAGTTTAGCACTTCTGTAATCAAAATAGAACGTCCAGATGTAATAGTATTTGTAAAGTCATCCATGCTTATTTTCTTAACAAATTGTTCGGTCGCAATGTCTTTAGAAAGTGAATCTAATTGATCTTTTATATTTGTACTTTGCAAAATATCACTTCGTAATAATGTGAAAAAAGATTCAACTTGTTCGTCAGTTAGAGAGAGCTGTTTCCAATGGCTAATTATTTTATGATTATTCATCAAAAAATCAATTGTTTCAGCTTTGTTAAATAACATTTCGTCCTCCGTTTATTTTGTAGAAAAGCATCTTTAAGTATCTATTTCGCTAATAGATATAAAAAATCCTCTCGTTTTTCAACAAAATCATGTAAATTTCCTAAAAAAATAACCATTTATGGTAAATGGTTATTTTGCGTAGGTACTATTTCAGGCTCTATATGAATAATAGCATGCCGTATATCATGGTTTTCAAGTAAAGTTTTCTCAACCTCTACGGTAATTTCATGGCTTTGTGTAACAGTTAGAAGGGGATTAACGAGAATCGTTGCCTCTAATAGAATTCTATTACCATGCATTCGTGCTTTAATTTCTGTCAATTGCCTAACGCCGTCTGTTTTAGAAATTGTTTCACTGATGTCCTGTAACAATTCCTCATCAAAACCATCTGTTAGTGAGTGCGAAGATTCCATGAAAATGTCCCATGCTGTTTTACAAATAACAAAACCGACAAGAAGAGCCGCTACTCCATCAAGCCAACCAAGACCAATTTTCGCTCCCATAATTCCTACGAGCGCTCCTACGCTGACTAACGCATCTGAACGATTATCTTGTGCGACAGCACGCATAGCTGCACTGTTAGCCTGTCTACTTAGCGATAAATTATAACGATAAACTCCATACATAAAAATGGCTGAAAATAGAGCAGCATAGGCAGTTAACATATTAATCGCTTCTGTTTCTTGAATGAAAAAAGATTTAATGGCATCCATGATGACTTGGAGTCCAACGGTAGCCATAATGAAAGCAGAAACAAGAGACGCAATTGTTTCAGCACGTAAATGCCCGTATAAATGATCCTCATCTGGCGGCCTTTTTGAAATTTTTAAGCCGATCAAAACAGCAATTGAAGCGATAATATCAGTTGCGTTATTTAGTCCATCTGCCCAAAGACCTTTAGAATGTCCAAAATAACCAACAGTTAATTTTAGAGCTGACAGAAAAAGGTAAGCGATAATGCTCACATATGCCCCTTTTTCGACTGACATAGAATGTTGTTCCTGTATCATAATTGTACCTCCGTAACAAGCTAGCAAGTTAACGATAACAAATGAAAGTGTAGTGAGTCTATAGAAAAAATGTCTCCTTCAACCATTTAACTTGTATTGTTGCAGTTGTATTGAGGAGGTAAAAAGATGTTGAACATAACTAAAAAAATACCCATATTTAGGAATGTCGATCATTTTCCCATTTGTTACTAAACAGGCGTCCTCTACTTTTCTAATCAAGGTGACACACATGTGTAGTTTTCGGCAACATTCATGTCCTCAGAGCCATCATACTTGGGCCATGTTGGATAGGTACATAAAGGGCGAGTACGACCGGCGGTTTTTGGATTTCTGTCAACAGCAATCATGTTGCTTGGAGCGGATCCATTCATAACCCAATGATCCAAAGCATCTAATAAATTAGCTGACATCGTAAAGGCTCCTCTGCCATGGCCATAGCCAGGTACAATATAGAATTTCATGAATGTATCAAGCGTATTTCTTCCAAATTTCTCTTCCAGTTTGTTATAATAATTAATCGTTTCATAAGGTGTAACGAGCTCATCCGCTGTGCCATGTACTAAAATTATTTTGCCTCCCTTTTTGATAAAAGAAGAAATATTAGGATTAGTGGCATCTATCATTTGTGACACTTCCTGAAGTCTGTTTTTCCACTCATCAGGATTAAAGGTTAACGAATTAAAATGAGGATTTCGCGTCACCATGTACCGAATATTTTCGTCTGCAAATACCCCCATAATTACTCCTTTTGTGCCATTGTGTTCAGATAAAGGAATATGTGGTGTTTCCTCTAGTCCTAGCTGTCTACCTAAATCTGCACCTACAAGCTGCGTATATCCTGGACTCCCATGGACATTATTTGCAAGTGGGAAGCTTAGATTCATCGGTGAATTAAACGTTTTAATTACATGTATTTGTGCTGCGGTAAATCCAGAGTTACGCAATCTGTCAAGGATATCGGAGGATTTTTTTGTACAGGCCCCAATATTACTTATGATGCCATCCTGTGCACCATCCAATGAGTCGCATACGTTAAGAACGGTATCGTTAATTAATTTATTTTCTTTAGGACCTAACCAGCCCATTCGATTATTGGCATAAAGTGCTTTTACATTTCTATTGTCTTTTACAAATTTGGCTGTCCAGTTGAAGGCAGGATATATAGTGATAACCCCATCATAATCTTCAGGCCAATGTTGAATGGCCATTAAAGATTCACGCCCTCCATTAGAACCACCTGAAAAATACATGTATTGTGATTGGCTATTATAATGTTCCTTGATTAGATACATTGCGACATCATGGGTTTTCTTTATATGCTCCTTACTGAAGTTTGCTAGAGCTTCATCATTCATAGCAAAAGAACCATCCCACGTTCCACCGGTATGTCCACTATCACTTCCAAAGGTAGCATACCCTTTTTCTAAAGGCGTAGGTTTGTTTGGGTCTTCACCTTTTGATTGCTCTAATCCCGTCACTAGCTTTCCATTAAAGCCTCCTCCACCCATTTGCAATGCTTTTTGATTCCAATCAACGGGAAGATTAACCTCGAAATGGATATCAGGAGCATTTTTGTCTAATGGATGAATGGAACCTAGTACCTTGCAAAATGTTTTTTTATTTACTAATTCCTCTGACAATGCTGATCTTATAGTAGCCCCATTTGTTGGTAGACTAATTGCTGTGGTTGGAATCTTTATTTCAGATAGTTTGGAGCAATCGTTGACAGTTGGCTTTTTGACTTCAATTGTAGTTGCTGCTTGACTAGGAGAATGTAAAATGGTGGATACCCCTATAAAAAACAAGGCTAATAATATATATATTTTTTTAGGCATACTAACCCCTCTTTTTATGATGGAATAACAGAGTGACTGTTCTACGTTGTATTCTTCACTTTTTTACAAAAAATATTTCATGCCCGTAGCTGATTCCTAGCAAATTAGAAAAAAATAAATTGAACGAATGGATGGAGTTATACGTCATACTAATAGAGGACAAAAGATGAAGGCGGTGAGGGAATGGAGGAAAAAGAATGGGTTGCTGCAGCTAAAAGGGGCGACACCCAAGCTTTAGCACATTTATTTCAACAAAATTATTCGTTTCTCGTTCATTATTTAATGAAGTTAACATATAGCATGGAACTAGCTGAAGATTTAGCTCAAGAGACGATGGCAAAAGCTTTAGAACATCTAACGAGATTTAAGGGGAATTCTAAATTTTCTACTTGGCTGATTTCGATTGCCACTCGTCTGTATATCGATCAAAAGCGTAAACAAAAAAGACAGGATACTTGGCAAAGGCAAGAACAGACATTAAGAATGATAAAATGGCAATCGCAATCGGCGAATGAAGATTGGCACCGTCTATTAGAGGTATTAGGGGAGTTAAAAGATGATTTTCGCATTCCTATCATTTTGAAGCATTATTATGGATACTCCTATGATGAAATTGCTTCTATGTTGCAAATTGCAGAAGGGACAGTTAAATCAAGAGTTCATAAAGGAATTCAACTTATACGAAAGGAGCTAATGGAAGATGACCCACAACGACAACCATTTGGAAAACCGATCCAACAAGGATAAGGTTGAAATTGTTAGTTCTATCAATGATAGCTTTAACAAATTTGAGCAATCTTTTTCATTTACGACTCCTGACCTGCAGTGGTTTGAACAGAAGATTGCACAGCAAAAAGAACAAATTCGAAAAAAATGGCGAAGAGACCTGATTTTGTTTAGTACAGTGGCTGTTGTAATTTTAATGGTGATGTTTATGACACTGTTTCAAAAGCCCATTTTGTTTTTTTCTCTGCAAGGACTAACTATCTTTTTTTTGATCGGATATACCAGTTATCAATTTAGAAGAAAAAGAGAGGTGGAGATGCATGAGTAAGATTGATTTAATTATCTTTCTAATCGTCGCTATTATCTTGCTTATTCAAAGTATTTACTTGTTCACCGATGCTAGAAAGAATGGAATGAATTATTGGTTTTGGGGGATTATCGGTTTAATTCAAGCGCCGATGCCGTTAATTTTCTACTTGTTGGTAAAACGATCTAAAAACAAAGAGGAGGACGAACTCAATGATTATCGTGACTACTGATTTTGTACCAGGGAAGGAAATAAAAGAATTAAAAGGGTTTGTAAAAGGAAACACTGTGCAGTCAAAACACATTGGCAAGGATATTCTTGCAGGTCTTAGAACTATCGTTGGCGGTGAAATTGATGAGTATACGGAAATGATGACCGAGGCGAGACAAAAAGCCATTGGCAGAATGGCAGACGATGCGAAAGCAAAAGGGGCAAATGCGGTTATTATGGTTCGTTTGGAAACATCAGCTATTATGCAAAACACCTGTGAAATTATTGCTTATGGTACAGCTGTTTTGGTTGAGTAGATATTTCGGAATGAATTCATTATTTACTAAACGTATCCCAAAATAAAAATTTAAAAATAAAGGATTTTTCCATGTGGAAATGGAATATATTAACTGAAGGTTTTGTGGGAATCAAGGATTTCTTAAAAGGGGAGAAGGCTGATGGTACAAGGGGCAAAGAAAGATCAATGGGATGCAGCTTTATATGATGGTAAGCATGGTTTTGTTTCTAAATTTGGTGAAGGTGTAATTGAATTATTAGATCCAAAAGCAAAGGAATATATCCTTGATCTCGGCTGTGGAACAGGGGATTTAGCAAAGAAGTTGAATAGCTATGGTGTACATATTATGGGGATTGATCAATCAAAAACAATGATTGAAGAAGCGAGAAAAAAATATCCTAAGCTTACTTTTGAAGTAGGAGATGCGACAAGATTACCATTTGATTCAGCATTCGATGCTGTATTTTCTAATGCGACGCTTCATTGGGTAAAACCACCAGAGAAAGCCTTACAGGGAATTTATCAATCTCTAAAGCCAGGTGGGCGATTTGTAGCAGAGTTTGGTGGAAAAGGAAATGTAGGCTCTATCACTTCTAGCATCATATCAGAAATTCAAGCTCTTCTCCCAAAATATCATGTTTCTTTTCCTTGGTATTATCCGAGTATTGCGGAGTATACGTCATTGATGGAAGAGGTAGGTTTTAGAGTAACCTTTGCGCTTCATTTTGACAGACCGACTCCTTTAGAAGGGGAAGCTGGATTAAGAAATTGGATTGATATGTTTGCAAGCAATCTGTTTGAAGGCATTACAGGAGATTTAAAGAAAGCCATTATAGAGAAAGTAGAGCAAAAACTTAAACCTACGTTATATCAAGGCAATCAATGGGTTGCGGATTATAAACGAATTCGAGTTGTTGGAGTTAAGGAATAAGAAAAGCGGAAGGCACCAAGCACCTTCCGCTTTTCTTATTTTTCAAATAAGTTAAAAAGGCCTTTTGCGATACTTCCTTCATCAGAAGAACCGCCACTACTTGGCATAGCGGCAAAGACACGACTAGCCAAACGACTAAATGGAAGGGATTGAATCCAAACCTTACCTGGTCCACGTAGAGTTGCAAAGAATAAGCCTTCACCACCAAATAGAGCTGTTTTCACGCCTTTTACAAATTCAATATCATAATCAACGCTGCTTGTCATCGCCACTAGGCAGCCTGTATCGACACGTAATACATCTCCAGGAGCCAACTCTTTTTCGGCGATCGTACCGCCGGCATGAATGAACGCCATTCCATCGCCCTCCAGCTTTTGCATAATAAAGCCTTCACCGCCGAAGAACCCTGCGCCAAGCTTACGCTGAAATTCAATACCGACAGAAACCCCTTTGGCCGCTGCGAGGAATGCATCCTTTTGACAAATGATTTTTCCATTCAGCTGACTTAAATCCATCGGAATGATTTTACCGGGATAAGGCGAAGCAAAGGAAACATGACTTTTTCCTGTGCTTTCATTTGTAAAAGTGGTCATAAATAAGCTTTCACCAGTAATCAATCGTTTACCTGCACCTAACAGCTTGCCCATTAATCCGCTACCTGCTGAGGAAGAGCCGTCACCGAAAATCGTTTCCATTTTTACGTTTCCATCCATCATCATAAAGCTTCCTGCTTCTGCGACAACTGTTTCTTGTGGATCTAATTCGACTTGAACGAACTGCATATCATCTCCATAAATTTTGTAATCAATTTCATGGTTATTCATCCAATTACCACCTCTATATAGTTTCTATCTTCATTGTAAAATAGTGTAAGTCATTGTGCGAACATTTTCTTAATCATTTAAGAAATTTTACCTTTTTTTAAAATACAGTATAAGATAAGAGAGTCTTTAGGTACGTCGACTTTTGCTATAGGGTGAAAAGTTTTTTGTTTTCCAATTTTTGTTTTATTGAGTAAAATAAAAAAGGTGGGGGGAGTGCAAGTGGAAACGTATATTTTGTCATTAGATCAAGGAACAACAAGTTCTCGAGCGATTTTATTTAATAAAAATGGTCAACTTGTACATAGTGCTCAAAAAGAATTCAGCCAATATTTTCCGTATTCAGGTTGGGTAGAGCATGATGCAAATGAAATTTTGGGTTCTATTTTGTCCTGTATTGCCACTTGTTTAACGGAAGCAGGCATTACTCCTTCGCAAATTGCAGCAATTGGCATTACAAATCAACGCGAAACGACCGTTGTTTGGGATAAAGTTACTGGACAGCCAATCTATCATGCTATTGTATGGCAGTCTCGGCAGACAAATGACATTTGTCAGCAATTAAAAAATGATGGTCATAGCGATGTTTTTATCGAAAAAACGGGTCTACTTCTTGACCCGTACTTTTCTGGCACAAAGGTAAAGTGGATTCTTGATTATGTTGAAGGGGCTAGAGTGAGGGCTAAAGCTGGAGAATTATTGTTCGGAACCGTTGATACATGGTTAATTTGGAAGCTTTCAGGTGGAAAGGCTCATGTCACCGATTATTCCAATGCTTCGAGAACATTGATGTTTAATATTCATGAGTTGCAATGGGATGATGAGTTATTGGATATTTTACAAGTTCCTAAAGTAATGTTACCTAATGTGAAATCATCCTCTGAGGTATACGCCAAAACGGATTCTATACACTTTTTTGGTCAGGAAATTCCAATTGCCGGTGCAGCAGGAGATCAGCAAGCAGCGTTATTTGGGCAAGCTTGCTTCGAAGTCGGAATGGCGAAGAATACGTATGGTACCGGTTGTTTCATGTTAATGAATACGGGGGATAAAGCGGTTCGTTCTCAACATGGTTTATTAACAACGATTGCTTGGGGGATTAACGGAAAAGTGGAATATGCCCTAGAAGGTAGTATTTTTGTAGCAGGCTCGGCTATTCAGTGGCTTCGGGATGGTTTAAGAATGTTGAAAAATTCGAAAGACAGTGAACAATATGCTCTTCGTGTGACCTCATCAGATGGGGTATATGTAGTCCCAGCATTTGTTGGTTTAGGAACCCCTTATTGGGATAGTGATGTTCGTGGAGCGGTATTTGGCTTATCACGGGGAACAACAAAGGAGCATTTTATTCGGGCAACGCTAGAAGCGTTAGCTTATCAGACGAAGGATGTATTCGCTTCTATGGAAGCGGATTCAGGGATTCAATCTAAAGACACTGAGAGTTGATGGCGGTGTTGTGAAAAATAATTTTCTTATGGGATTTCAAAGTGATCTTCTTAATGTGCCTGTTCAAAGGTCGTTTATTAATGAAACGACAGCACTTGGAGCTGCTTATTTAGCAGGACTAGCTGTAGGGTACTGGAAAAATCAAGAGGAAATTGCAAAGAAATGGGCTGTTGATCAAACGTTTCAACCAAGTATGGAGGAGGCAGAACGAGTAAAATTATATAGAGGATGGAAAAAAGCTGTCCATGCAGCAAAAATGTTCAAATAATTTAGAATTTTGTGGTAAAATTAATATAAGTGGTTTTCCAGTAATAGATGTTTATGGAAATAATAGTAATGTATAATTGAAAATAGGCTGAGGGAGTGATAGGGATGTTAGTGAAGGATTTTATGATTAAAGATGTATTCGTAGCACGGCCAACATTTACGTTAAAACAACTTTTACAATTATTTATTGAAAATAAAATTGGTGGAGTACCAATTGTAGATCAAGAGGATAAGTTAATATCAATCGTATCAGATGGCGATATTTTACGGTATCTAGCTCCGAAAGAATCGGTTTTTAAAGACTACTTTACATATGTGCCTACTTTACCTGGGAAAAATTTAGATAAAACCGTGAACAGTAAGTTAAATGATACAGTATCCAAATTATTAAGAAATAATACGATTACAACAATATCTCCTGAAGATCATTTAGAAGAGGCAATTAAAGTGATTTCACAACATCATTTTAAAAAGATTCCTGTTGTAGACGAAGACAATAAAGTCGTTGGAATCATCAGTAGAGGCGATGCTCTTAGAACGTTGTATAAAGGCTTTTTTATGTAAAAGAATAGATGAAAATTATGTATCAAAGTTTTTCGCATGAAAATGCTCGCTAGGGTTAATCTATTATTGATTAACTTGTAAAGGAGTAGTATTGCAAAATGACTCAATCTAAACGACAAGAAGAAAGACAGTGGACAGCAAGAAAACAATCGCAAAACCCACATGGTAAAGTTAAGTCTTTAAAGGAATTAGATGAAGGTATGGGAAAGAAATAAGTAAATTAAGGAAAAGGAAAGGCCCAAGATGGAGTGCATCTTGGGCCTTTATTTATTAAAAGATAAGAAGGATAAAATTTTCTATGAGTACTGGTGTCTAGCTCCAGGCACCCAGCGCCTATCGGACTTCCCGCTCCTCCTTACGATATAAGTCAACACGAACAAGTGCTAGCGCACTCTTCGTGTTTCCTTTATCTCATACGGAGCGGTCCAGTCCGTACGTCGCTGAACGGGCGCCTTCCGCTTTTCTTAATAAGTGGAATAGATTTTAATGAAACTAATGTGAATATTTGAAACATATTCATAGTTTAATCGTAAATATTAATAGGATTATAAATATTAAAGAAAGAGGGATCATGATGCTTAAAGCTATTTTATTTATTTTACCATTTTTAGTGTTGTTAGCAATCGTAGCAGGGGGCGGCTTCCTTACCTATAAATTTAGGTATCGAGCTGCTAAATCGAATCAAGCTTTAATTATCACAGGACCAAAGTTAGGTGATCCATCTAAAGAGCAAAATATATTCACCGATGAAGAAGGTCGTGCTATTAAAATTATTCGTGGTGGAGGACATTTGCTAAAGATGAATCAAACCTCTACCCCTGTTGATTTAACATCGTTTCAATTAAAGATGACCACTCCAAAAGTCTATACGAACGGTGGAGTACCAATTATTGCGGATGCAGTAGCAACTGTTACTGTAGCAGGAACCTTGAAAGGAATTGCTATCTATGCCGAACAGTTTTTAGGAAAAAAACAAGAAGAAATTGAAGACGAAATTTCTGAAGTATTAGGAGCGAACCTTCGGGCCATATTATCTAAAATGTCTGTGGAAGCGATAAATGCAGACCGAGAAGCTTTTAATAATCAAGTGACCGAGGTGGCTCAAAAACAACTAGATGAGATGGGCTTCAAAATCACTTCATTAGGATTAACAGATTTACGAGATGCAGATCCGGAAAACGGGTATTTAGAAAACTTAGGCCGTCCACTGATTGCAGAAGCACGGAAAAACGCCGAAACCGCGGAAGCCAACAGTAACAAAGAAATTCGTATTTATAAAGCCAATGCGAATAAAGAGGCTCAGGAAGAGGAAATTAAGCGTCAGACAGAAATCGCAGAATCGAATAAAATCAAGGATCTTAAAGAAGCGGGCATTAAAGAAGAGACTGAAAGGTCACGAGCAAAAGCTGAGCAATCCTATGAATTAGAAAAGACACGATTATCCAAAGAAGTACAGGAAGAGAATCTAAAATTATTAGCGTACAAGAAGGAAGAAGAATTACGTATTCAACAACTTGAACGCGAACGTCAAGTCAAATTAGAAGAAGAACAAGCGAAAATCCGTAAAGCAAAAGCGGATGCCGATTATTATGACACGACGAAAAGAGCTGAAGCAGAAGCAAGAAAAGCAGAAATTGATGGTCAAGCTCAAGCAAAAATTAAGGAGGAGCAAGGGTTAGCCGAGGCGAAGATTAAACGAGAACAAGGTCTTGCTGAAGCAGAAGTAATTAGACAAAAAGGGTTAGCCGAAGCAGAAGCCAAACGTCTATTAGCGGAAGCCATCGCTCAACATGGAGAAGTGGTTATCGTCGAAAAATTAATTGAAATGTTACCGCAATATGCAAGAGAAGTAGCCAGTCCATTAAAAAATATTGAGTCCGTTAAAATCGTGGATACAGGCAGCGGGCAAGGAGTCGCTTCTTATGGAAAAAGCATTGGAGCTACAATGTTGAACATTCAAGAACCACTGAAGGAATTAACCGGTATTGATGTATCGAAACTTCTAACGGATTTAGTGAATCGGGGCAATACACATACTACAGTCGTTATCCCCGAAAAAGATAGCAAGGTAGTCGAACCGATGGCTAGTCATGTAGAAGATAATCGGGTTACAGACTTTCCGAACGAGAAAGCAATAGCACCCTCTTTAGAGATGGGATGAGAGTGAGGTCGAACTAAGCGTGTCTTCTGGCACGTCAATGGTTCGATTTTTTATTTTTCTAAAAACGAAGCAATCTTTAGATTTTACATTCTTTATTGAGAGAGTTTAGTTGAGGAGAACTGTTTAACTTGTGTTCAATGTAGTGTAGTGCTTTAATTAATATCTCATAATTGAATATAAAGAAAAATCCCTGCTTTCAATATAAAAGTAGGGATTTTTGGCGTTTTAATAGACTTAGGGATTGGTGAAAAATAGGGAGTCTTATTGAAGAAAAGCGCCCGATCGTAATATAAGTTTTGCGGAATAGTGGAAATGCTATAGATCTGCAAAAAATGGCCCCTAAATTTTTTACTAACACGAAACAAACAAAAGGGATAACTCCTATATATCTGACTCCTAAAAAAGATTTATCTACCAAAAATAAAACTACAACTAGTAGAACCACTGCCATTGATATTTTATTTATTATTGTTTGAATAGAAATCCCTCCTAACATTTTTTCTTTAACTCTTCTGCTCTGTTTAGTTTAAGTGTAACATTTCACAAATAAACTTTAATCAGGATTTTTATTCTTCCCCAAAGATAATTGGATATTTAGTATAAAATATACTTAGAAATAGTTTTATTTAGGGGGTATGGTTTTGAGCAGTTTTAATCTGGGAGATGCGTTATTTCAATTACTTTTTCTTGCTTTTATTGCACTAATTTTCGGTTTAATCGTGTCATTTTTCCGTTTTAACAAGCAGAGAAAAAATCAACTTAATAGAATTGAGAAAAAAATTGATGATATGAACGAAAGAATAAAAAAAGGAGAATGAGGTAGGGGAAATTGAAGAAGAAAATTTGGATTTCTGTTCTAATTTTAGTAATAACTATCGGTGGTGTATATTCCTTTGTTAAATTCAATCCACCTTTGGAAACTGGGACACTTGCTTCAAGTAAAGATAACAAATCAGTTGTTGTAGGGATTGGTAATAAAGGTTTTCGAGAAATAAAAATATTAGACGTTTCAGTAAATAACAATGACAAACCATCAAAAACAAAAGTACAAGTTAGTAATGCTTTACAAGGTTTTATCATAACAGATGATTATAATAATAAGGAGTCAAAAGAATATGGATTTATGAATATAGATGATGTAACTGTTAAAGTAGGCACATCTCCTTCTTCTATCCATAAAAAATTAGATGATGGTGCTGCTTCTGAGAAGGATGAAATTTATGGGATTAGCGTTATTCATAACGAAGCTATAAATAAAGTTCATATAAAGTATAGCTATCTTGGGATTTCATTTAATGATACTGTGATATTCAACTAAAGGGTAGTTTTAATTCGAGAATTAGTTCCGATGTGTTGCAAAGCTGACATCTTGTATAGCTAACCGATCTTGTTGAACGGATAGGGTTCTTAGGTGGTAGCACTTAGGAATCCCCCACCTCAAGCTTGCTAAGTGGGGGTAGTTCAATATAAAGCTACATAAAAGATAGGAATTAGTAAATTTTTGTGATGTGCACTGGTCTCTAGCCCCAGGAGTCCAGCGACTAATGGACTCCTAGAACTTTTTTTAGGAATTTATGTTATTTTCGATGACTACTTTTTTTCATCATAAAAGATAAAAGGGTAAGTACAGTTACAATGACAAGACATACAGTAGTACCAATTATATTTTGTTTATTAAAAATAAAGGATATAAAGATTAAGCTTAAAGCCGCTATGGCAAATATAGTGGTATATGGATGCCATTTTACCTGAAAAAAAGATTGATTCCCGTATTGAGTACGAAGCTTCAATTGTGCAGAACAAATACTAATCCATAATAGTAAAATTGTAAAGCCCGGTATAGTCATTAGGTAGCTTATAACTTGGTCAGGAGTCAAATAAGCTAAAAATACACCAGCTAATATACATGCTGTTGTTACTAGTATTCCGTTAAGGGGAATGCCTTTTTTTGTTATTTTTGAAAAAGCTTTAGAGGCTTCTCCCGTTTGGGACATTGTAAATAATAGTCTTGATGTTGCATAAATACCTGAATTTGCTGCAGATAGGACCGCTGTTAAAAGAACAAAATTCATCACATGAGCTGCCCCAGGAAGTCCTGAAAAACTGAAAACCTGTACAAAGGGACTTTCTTCTGAACTTACTTCATTCCAAGGAATGATTCCGCAAATAATAAGAATAGGTAGGACATAAAAAATAATGACCCGCCATACGGTTCCTTTAATGATTTTCGGCAAGACTTTTTGGGAATCCTTTGTTTCAGTAACAGCTACACCAATTAATTCAGCACCGCCATATGAAAACATGACCACTAAAAATGCGCTTAACGTTCCTGAAATACCATGAGGGAAAAAGCCACCATATGCTGTATAATTAGAAAATGAAGCTGGATTGGAACTAGGGAAAATATCTAGTAGGATGAGGGCTCCTAAAATAATAAACGCAATTAATGTAATAATTTTGATACCTGCAAACCAAAACTCAAGTTCCCCGTAGTATTTAACTTGAAATAAATTGATTCCTATTATGAGTGCCGCACAAATAATACTTAACAGCCATAATGGTATAGTCGGAAACCAGTACTGCAAAAAGCTTCCTCCCGCAATTAATTCTACAATAATGACGATAATCCAGTTAATCCAATAGAGCCATCCCACAATATAAGATATTTGAAATCCAAATGCTTTATAGATTAGGTGTTGCACATTTAGATTGGGATAAACAATTGCCATTTCTCCTAAAGCTGCCATGACAATAAATAATAATAGTCCTCCTATTAAATACGCTATTACGACACTTGGCCCAGCCATATTTAAGGTATCGGAACTTCCCTTAAAAATACCTGTTCCGATCATGCCTGCTAAAGCAATAAATTGGACGTGTCTTGGCAGTAGACCTCTTTTTAATTCATGTTGATTATTTTCCATGTTGTGTAGACCTTTCCTTCGTAATAGTAATTTGTCCTCCATCATTCATTGTTGCCATTGTTTGAATCACTATTCATTAGCACTCAATACATAAAGATACTAGAAAACTTTTATAGGAACAATAGTGGAAAAGGAGAATAGGTTAATTTATCTAGTTATTTGGCTGTATTTCAATAAGTGTTCAATGATTAGAGTCAATATAACGTAGCTTTATTGGACAAGCTGTTAGGGTTTCTGGAGCTGACCTACAAGGTACATTTTGTACTCGGTAAGTTAGTCCCTTTTTTTGGATTTTTTGGAGATATTAGTTTAGTGTAATAATATAGATGAAGTAGAAGAAACACTTGTTAGAGATGTATAAAAATCAAGACTAAATAATAGGGGTGATTTTTATGAATGATTATTCTTCCATGTTGAAAAAAAGAATTTTAGTAGCTGGAAAGAAGAAACCTGCTGATGTGGTTGTAAAGAAAGGAGAAATTCTGAATGTTTTTACAGGAGAATTTATGCAAGGCGATCTTGCAATCGTAGATGGAATGATTGCAGGAATTGGTTCTTATGAAGGGAAAGAGACCATTGATGCTCAAGGTAAAATCATTGTACCAGGATTTATAGATGGCCATGTACATATTGAAAGCTCTATGCTGACACCTAGAGAGTTTTCGAAAGTAGTGCTTCAACATGGGGTAACGGCTGTCGTAACAGACCCTCATGAAATTGGAAATGTAGCAGGAACCGACGGCATTCAATACATGCTGGAGGGTGCTAAGCAGCTTCCATTGGATATCTTTGTAATGTTACCGTCCTGTGTTCCAACCACTCCTTTTGAAACGAATGGTGCAAGACTAGATGCGGAACAATTAGAGCCTTTTCTATCAAAACCAGAAGTATTAGGTCTTGCTGAAGTAATGGATTTTCCCTCTGTAGCATCTGGAAGTCAGACGATGTTAGATAAAATTGCTATGACGCAGAGCCACGGTAGTGTCATTGATGGTCATGCAGCGGGACTTACACGAGACGATTTGAATATTTATATGTCTGCAGGTATTCGCACTGATCATGAATGTATAAACAGTCAAGAAGCAAAGGATCGTTTAGATCTAGGCATGTATCTAATGATTAGGGAAGGCACAGTAGCCAAAAATTTAGAAGCATTACTTCCAGTTGTTACACCGCAAAATTCGAGGAGATGTTTATTTGTAACAGACGATAAGTTAATCGATGATTTGATTGAAGAGGGAAGTGTCGATCATATCGTTCGACTTGCGATTAAAAAAGGACTAGATCCTGTTACCGCCATTCAAATGGTCACTCTGAATCCGGCAGAGTGCTTCGGACTTCGCAATTTAGGAGCCGTTGCACCAGGGTATCAAGCAGATTTTCTTCTACTTGATGATTTGGAGAATATATCGATTCATCAGGTGTATAAAAAAGGGACTTGTATCGTTAATCAAGGCAAAATAACGGGGACATCATTTGAAGCACCATCATCTGCTCCAAGTGCCTCACTTCCTAAAATACATACAAAGGAAGTGACCTTAGATCAATTAAGGATTCGGTTAGTATCGGATACTTGTAATGTAATTGGAATCATTCCTAATAGTTTGGTGACACAACATCTGAAAGAGACTGTCACAGTGGAAAATGGATGTTTTGTTCCTTCTATTGAAAACGATCAATTACTATTAGCTGTCATTGAAAGGCATAAAGCTACGGGCAATGTCGGCTTGGGAATTGTCAAAGGCTTTCAGCTAAAAAGAGGAGCCATTGCGACTACGGTTGCTCATGATTCACATAATATTGTTGTTGTAGGTACCTCCCCACAAGAAATGCTTGTCGCAATACAACATGTTATCGCAACAAATGGTGGTTTAGCTGTTGTCGATGGGAAAGAAGTATTGGCTTCTTTAGCTTTACCAGTTGCAGGATTAATGTCTGAAGATGAATATGAAGTAGTTCATCAATCCTTGAAACATTTAAATGAAGTTCTTAATGGGATAGGGGCACCTAAAACGTTTAATCCATTTTTGACATTATCTTTTTTAACGCTTTCTGTTATTCCTCAGCTTAAATTAACAGATAAAGGATTATTTGAATTTACAGCTTTTTCGCATATAGATATTGAAGTGAATGAGTAAGTTGATGTAGACTTAATCAAAAGTATGGCGCAAAATAAACGCTAAGACTGTTACACATTCCTAGCGTTTATTTTGCGCCATGTTTTTTGATGTATTGATCAAATAAGATTTTTATGTAGATGTGCTTGGTCCTGTTCATCCATGTTAACAATAGTGATGACATGTAAGAAATAATTACATAACTCTTCCCATTTCTCAGGGTAACTTTCAATAAACTGTTCCATTGTATCCATAGAATATAATATCAGGTACTCAAAAGGAAAAAACTGTTCTGTTTCCTTTTGAAGATGATATAAAAGCACATGTGGAATCGTGTAATAGGGGTAAATTTGATTCCGATTCAAAGTAATTTGAGAAATATTTTGATTAGTGATAAATTTTTCAGTTAATATTTTTTGAATCGCAAAACTGTCGCTTAGATTTAAATCATTAATGGAGTACTTGGGGTTAATTAGGATAATTCCTCTCATCATTATTTTCTCCTTCATGTTTTAACACCATTCTTGCCAATCGATGAAGGTGGTATACAGGAAATAAGTAGGCATTATAAAAAATGTTATTAAGAAGAATATTCAGTATGTAAATCAAAAGTTTAATCGGATAAGTCAAACTCAAGAAAAGAGAGTTTTATAGAATGAATAAAAATTTGAATCTATTAATGTTAAATATCACATGAAAAAGGATAGATAAAGCTGACAATGTTTGCTTTTATCTATCCTTTTTATATTATCAAAATTTATATCATTCTCGATGAGTAAAGATGTCTAGCTTCACCGGCTAGCTCACTGTGAAAAAGATAAAAGCCCTCGAAAGGCAAAAAGCGCCTTCCGGGTCTTTTCCTATTTTCTTCGTGGGCTGACCGAGCCGGTTCCGCTTTTCTTATTGCGCTGTTACAGTATGTGATGTTTCAATTTTTTGCAATGCTTGTTCAAAGTCCTTGATTAAATCATCAGGATTTTCTAATCCTACAGAAACACGAAGTAAGCTGTTCGAGATTCCTCGTTTTTCTCTTTCAGCAGTAGGCATAGCAGCATGAGACATTTTGACAGGATACGATAAAATCGTTTCAACAGCTCCTAAGCTAACTGCAAAAACAGGCAATTTAACATGTTTTACAAAAGTTCGAAGGTCAGCTTCGTTTTGGAGTTCAAATGAAAGAACGGCTCCAGCACCACTCGCTTGACCTTGTTGAATGTCATATTGTGGATGGCTAGGCAGTCCTGGGTAATATACCTCTTTCACAAGTGGGTGTTGGTTCAAATATTCCGCCATTTTTTGAGCACCTTTTTGCGAGTGTTCCATTCGAACGGCTAATGTTTTTAATCCTCTCATTACTAACCAAGCATCTTGTACCCCAAGTATGGCGCCAAATGAATTTTGCAATGCCCCTAGTTGTTTTGCAAGCTCTGGATCTTTAACAATGGCAAGGCCTGCTACCACATCGCTATGTCCGGATAAAAATTTGGTTGCACTATGCAGGACAATATCAGCACCAAGCTGTAGTGGTTTTTGTAGCGCTGGAGTTAAGAATGTATTATCGACAAAAGTAAGGGCACCAATTTTTTTAGCAAAATCACATATTTCTTTAATATCTGTCACTTTAAGGGTTGGATTAGATGGTGATTCCATGTAAATAGCTTTTGTGTTAGGCTTCACAGCGGCTTTTACTTGCTCAATGTCTGTCATATCAACAAAGGTATGTTCAATATTAAAACGAGTTAATACACTGGTTACCATACGGAAGGTTCCGCCATATACGTCCTCTGTAACGATGATATGATCGCCAGCTGATAATAGTAAAAAGGCAGTTGAGATAGCAGCCATTCCAGATCCAAAAGCAAATCCATGTGTACCTTCTTCAAGTTCTGCGATAATCTCTTCTAAGGCTTCACGAGTTGGATTTAAGCTGCGGCTATAATCATATTTTCCAAATTGGTCAATATCGAACTGATGATAAGTAGAAGCATGCTGAATCGGTACACTAACCGCTCCGTTGGTTGGATCAAATTTATGTTGATTATGAAGTAAGCGTGTTTCAAAACTAAACTCGTCGTGGTTTGTCATTGTACTGTCTCCTTTTTTGCCTTTGCAAAGGCTTGTTCTAAATCCCCAATTAAATCTTCAGCATCTTCAATACCTACTGAGAAGCGTAATAGATGATTATCTACTCCAGTTGCTAATCTTGTTTCCAATGGGATATCAGCATGTGTTTGCGTTGCTGGATAGGTAATAAAGCTTTCTACTCCACCTAGACTTTCAGCAAAAGAGATTAATCCTAATGCTTGAAGGAATGGATTTACAGCATCTTCATCAAAAATTCGAAATGAGACCATTCCACCTTTTCCAGGGTAAAGCACATCTGTCACACATTCGTGAGTAGATAAATATTCTACAATGGCTTTTGCATTTTGCTCATGTTGTTTCATGCGTAGAGCTAACGTTTTCATTCCGCGAATAACCAACCAAGAATCAAATGGACTTAATACAGCCCCATTTCCATTATGATGAAAGGCTAAAGCTTCACATAATTCAGAACCTTTTGCTACGATGAGTCCTGCAAGTACATCGTTATGTCCACCTAAATATTTCGTTGCACTATGTACGACAATGTCGGCACCTTCTAAAATTGGTTGTTGAAGGACAGGAGTATAAAACGTATTATCAACGATTAATATTAAATTATATTGCTTAGCGAGGGAAGCAACAGCCCGTATATCTGTTTGTTGCATAAGGGGATTTGTTGGAGTTTCAAGAAAGATGGCTTTTGTTTGAGGAGTAATGGCTTTTTCAATTTCGCTCAAACAACAAGTATCTACATAGTGACAATCCAAGCCCCATTTTTTAAAGCCTTTTTCTAAAATACGAAAAGTCCCACCGTATAAATCACTGCTTACAATCCATTCGTCTCCTGATTGAAATAAGGCTAAGATTGTAGCGATAGCTGCCATACCGGAACTACAAGCAAAGCCTTGATCCCCACATTCAAGCTTGGCAATCGAATCCTCAAGAATCTTTCGTGTCGGGTTGCCAGTACGACTATAATCAAAGCCGGTTGATTGCCCGATTCCCTCATGTCGATAAGCAGTTGAGAAATAGACTGGAGGATTAACTGTTCCTGTCGTTGTCTCACTACGATTGCCTAGCTGGGCAAGTATTGTTTCTGTTTTATACATTACAATCACGGCTCCTTTAAAATAAAAATAAAAAAGTCCTCTTTGAGAAGAAGACTTTGATTTCACAAAATTGGCTCTTCTTCTTATCTTCCAAGTTATCCAAACGTAACTTGTGGAATTAGCACCTTTTCATAGATTTACATCAATGAAGGTTGCTGAGGTGTCAACGGGCCATTCCCTCGACCTCTCTGGATAAGAGTATAGTTCATTCTTTTAATTCTGAATTTACTACACATTTCATAGCCTGTCAATAAAAAAAAGAATAATATCTCTACTCTGGGTGTGAATAGTTTGTCCAATAATTGTGAGAATAACTCTTAGCCAGAATAATTCTGTGAATTATCAAGGGCTTCGTAATTGAGTAAATTAATTGGAGGCGAAAAAATGAAATTTAGAGTGGAAAAAGATACGATGGGTGAAGTAAAAGTTCCTTATGATAAATATTGGGGTGCTCAAACAGAGACGGAGCCGTAACAACTTTAAAATTGGGAATGAAAAAATGCCAATAGAAGTAATCCATGCTTTCGCATATGTTAAGCAAGCAGCAGCGAAGGTGAATTATGATCTTGGCGATTTATCTCAAGTAAAAAAGAATGCCATTGTAAAGATTTGTGGTGAAATTCTTGAAGGAACACTTGATGAGCATTTCCCACTGGTTGTTTGGCAAACAGGTAGTGGTACACAAAGTAATATGAATGTGAATGAGGTAATTTCAAATAAAGGAAATGAGTGGTTAAAGGAGAAAGGGGATAGTGAAGAGCTTCATCCAAATGATGATGTGAATAAAGCGCAAAGTTCTAATGATACCTTTCCGACGGCCATGCATGTAGCTGCATATTTAGAAGTAGCTACTAATTTAATTCCAGCCATTAAAGAATTACGTGATACTTTTAAAGTAAAACAAAATGAATTTTGGGATGTTGTAAAAATTGGGCGAACACATCTTCAAGATGCAACACCAATCACTTTAGGTCAAGAAATCTCTGGCTGGAGAGCGATGTTAGATAAGAGCTTACTGATGATTGAAGAAAGTAGTCAAAAGTTATTGAACCTAGCTCTTGGTGGTACAGCGGTTGGAACAGGGATCAATACGAAACCTGAATTTCCATCTAGAGTAGCGGAACAGATTGCTATCGATACAGGACATCCTTTTAAAACATCAGATAATAAATTTCATGCACTGACAAGTCATGATGAAATAGTGTATGTGCATGGTGCTTTAAAGGCATTAGCCGCGGATTTAATGAAAATTGCCAATGATGTAAGATGGTTAGCGAGCGGTCCAAGAAGCGGGATAGGGGAAATTTCAATTCCTGAAAACGAACCAGGAAGTTCTATTATGCCAGGCAAAGTAAATCCAACGCAAAGTGAAGCATTAACCATGATTGTAACTCAAATTATTGGAAATGATGCAACAATTGGCTTTGCGGCAAGCCAGGGGAATTTTGAGCTAAACGTATTTAAACCTGTTATTGCTTATAACTTCTTGCAATCGGTTAAATTATTAACAGAAGGAATTTTGTCGTTTAATCAAAATTGTGCGGTAGGTATTAAAGCTAACGAGGAAAAGATTCAACAAAATGTAGAACGTTCTCTTATGCTTGTAACAGCGTTAAACCCGTATATCGGGTATGAAAAAGCAGCAAAAATTGCTAAGTTAGCGTTTAAAGAAAATTCTACTTTGAAGGAGGCTGCATTGAAGTTGGATTTTCTAACAGAGGAAGAATTTGATGCTTGGGTTGTGCCAGTAAATATGGTTAACAAATAATTAAGAGAGGCTGACTTAGGAAAAGGATTGACAACTCCGCACTGCAGAATCAAGCATCCTAGATACGGATATTTTTTGCGGGAGTCCAATCCTTATGCGTCAGCTTCTGTATTTTGCATATACATTAGGTGGAGAAAGCATATTGTCTACATTTAATGAAATGTCTGTAAGATTAAAAAACTTTGGTTAAAGAATGATGTTTGAATAAGGAACAAGATGAAATAAATGGAAGGACACCTTACGTAAGGATGCCTTTTTTATTTAAAAGGGAGAGAGTATTTGTGGACATTGTCATCGGGGTCCGTAACAATCAAACGTTTGCCTGAAAAGCCCCAATTTTCAATATCATAGCAAAGATAGCCTGTAGGAATTTCATCATCATCTAGAATAATTGTTTTAAGACTAATTCTTTCGCCAGCAAAAGATAAAATTCTTTCAAACTCTTCATCTACATGTATTTCTACTTCAAAACGGGGATCTGTTGTTTGAACCTTGCTAGAGTCTAGGATCACTTCCATTCCTTGCCATTGTACAGGGTTAGTATCATTTCTAGTTTCATATAAATATACATCAACAAATTGCAAAAAAATCACTCCCTTTTCCAAGATATTACAATTATAACATAAGAATAGATGAAAAATCAAAAAAATATGAACGTAGTATGACTATAGGATGAGATAAATAAAGTTTTTCTCTCCAAGTATATATTCATTTTAACTGAAAAATGATCTAGAAAACGCCTAAAATTGTTTCAATAATGAGAACAAATTATACGTTTTATAGATTAATTTAATCGCAAAAAAATATCAATAGGTTTTTGCCGGAAATGAGTGGCGTTCAAAATAGATGATAGTGAGAAATAATAGAGTAATAACGATTAGTGAGATTTAGGGATAAAAAATGCACAATCCATGTTTTCACCATCATAGATTATGCATGTAGTTACTCTATTCTTTTATTTAAAGGAGTGTAAAGGAACGTTGAGAATAGGGTATTTTGTCCAATTCTTATCTGTATAATGCCACCATTCATCATTAATCGTTGTAAAGCCATGTTTTTTCATAGCGTTTGTAAGGTAAGTTAAATTTGTTTTCGCTGTGTTATCCATTTTCTTGTAATTTCGTGATGCCTTTGAAGTGAAATTATCAAATCCTGTTGGCATTTTGAGTTCTCTGCCTTTTTTATCTACTAAAGTGATATCAACTGCGCCGCCGCGATTATGTATTGATCCTTTTTTAGGATTTGCTACATATCGTTTATCTGTAGCTGCGTTCCATAAAACCTGTTGAGCGGAGAATGGACGGTATGCATCCCACACTTTAATTCGATATCCTTTTTTGGACAATTCTTTATTCACTCTTGCCAGTCTAATAGCCGTTTCTTTTCTTAGTAAAGGAACTGCATCAGAATATAGTTTTTTCTTTGTAAAATTATTTTTGGTTGCGTAACGTAAATCGATGACGATGGTTCGATCAATGTCTCGAATATCGACAAGCTTGCTTTTGGATTTACTCGCTATGTACTTTGCAGATGAACTAGGAGAAGTAGAAAGGATTACAAGGATCGTGCTTAATAAAATAATTACAACTTTCTTTAACATACATAGCCTTCTTTATGTATTGTGACATTTATTACATTAAAATCCATAAAATAATGAGCTGACTTTTGTTTCATCGTTCAGCTCATTATCGTTAGATTATTGATTTACATTCGGAGGGGCTTCATCGAAGAAATCATGTGCTTCTTCAATATTTTGATAGTTCCCCACTGAATAGACGTTTCCACCGGCCATTCCTTCATTAATAATTCGATCAATGTCTAAATAGGTGGAGTCTTTGTTTTCATAAGTTGTATCTTTTAAAAAAGTGTATGTTTCCTTTTTTTTGTCCAAATCGATCCCTCCTAGTGTTTATCTCTCATAAGTAGGTTTAATGGTTAAACCAAACCATATGGAAGATGCACTTATAGTTTGAGCTAGGAAGGGTGTATTTTATTCGGATGAAACTGAAGTATTCAAAGGTTTCCATTGGAAAGGAGTAATTATCTAACAAAAACCCTCCTTCTAGGGAAAGACTATTTTATTTCATTATAACTAGAAAAACAGAAGGAGGTTATTTTTTTATTAAAAATAAGTTTGAAATTTGTGATGCGTATTGGTGTCTTACGCTTTTCCTTGCATTAATTCAATAAAAAGTTTTTTTAGCTGAAAAAGTCGATTTTTTTCAATGTCGACTTCGTCAAATTGCATAGGCTTTGAATTAACCTCATAGATAAAGAGCTCTCCTGCTTCGTTTTCACCGAGATCGATTGAAAATTCGCCGATAAATCCTAGTTGTTTGGAAAGAACAGTTCCGCAAGTTTGAGCAAGTGCGGTTAATTGCCCATCTACCTCTTTCGTCATGACTTGATGATACGGATAAATTTTTCCACCCTTTGGGACATGAGTTGTGATTTCTTGAATTTGCGCCATGCGTACAGCCTTACCAGTTAGCTTAAAAAGTCCGTTTTCGTAATGGACTAAGAGGCGATAGTCGTAACGATGTCCATCCTTTTTTTTAGGAGAGATAGCTTGCTGGGCTAAATATTTCTTTGCTTGAAGTTGTTTTTCATACATGTTCCAATAGGCTAGAAGAGAAGAAAAGGACTCGCTATGATTTGGACTTTTTAATTGCAGGGAACCATCTTGATTCTGGGATAAGGTGTAAATCCCATTGCCGCGATTACCTTCCCTTGGTTTTAAATAAATGGTTTTGTGAGTATGAAAAAACGCTGCTAAAGCGTTGAAGTTTGTGATAACGATTGTTTGAGGAAGAAATGGCTTTAAGTTTACATGATTTTTAAAAGCAGCGTACATTTCGTATTTGTCAATAAAAGATGGATTAAACATGATAATCCCGTGCTTGGCAAAGGTCTCTTTAATTTGTTGAAAGGGAGGAGAGGATTCAAAGGAACGTAACGGGATACGATTGTAAACGACATGTGGTAGTGGGATGGGGACTTTTTTCCACCTTTGAAGCTCACTGTAATAAACATAACCAAGGTTTTCTTGTTTTACTGCATCTTCAACTGTAAACACGTAGGAAAAAATGCCATGTTCTAATAAATACAAATGTAGTGAACGAAATAGGGGAAGGTTCCCGCTTATGCCACATTCATTTTTGAGATTCTGAGTTGTCAGAATGCCGACCGTTATGATCTTATTTGTCTGAAAAGGTGTTACATCAAAGCTTATAGCGTTTGAAGTTGCTTTGCTACGTTGAAAGGAAATCGGCTCCTGATTGACTCCAAAAGTAAGTTTTACTCCTGTTTCTTCATGCCACCAGCTATTATTCAATTCATCATAATATAGTTTCATTTACTCACACCAATTGAATGGGTAATGGATTGTTCAGCCAGATAAATGGCATAATCGAGACTTAATTTTCTTGTTAATAGTTCAAATTCTTTGAGCTTTGGATGTGAGAAAATCGACCGCCCCGGTTTAGAATTGGCTTCAAACATCCAGACTTGACCGTGTTTATCGATTCCAAAATCAAAGCCAATTTCTGCAATGATTCCATCAAGATGGGTTTCAATACTTTTACTTAGTGTAATGGCTGCTGTCGTTAGCTTTTGTTCCATTTCTTTTGCTTTTTCATCGTCATTAAATAGCTCTCTTAGCGTTTTGACAATACCACCATTTTTTATATGAGTAGTGACGCTGCCTGCCCCTGCTATTTTGGCTGCAATGGCTGTTACCTGCCAATTTCCTTGATTGTCTTTGTTCGTATGAACACGAAAATCGACCGGACGTTTTTCTGAACGAATGAGCGGAATTCCTTGTTGAACGATAAGATTTTCTAGCGGTCTACCTCGAAATACATGATCCATCATTGCTTCCAAAGAAGAGAAGCGTTGTAATTTATTTTGATGATCTTCATTTTTATAGCGACAATAGTAGACGTGATCATGTTTGTCATACATGACTTGATGAATACCCAGTCCCAGACTTCCATGGATCGGTTTAATAAAAGCTTGCCGATACTTGGAAAGTAAATGCTCAATGACAGAAAAAGAAGAAAGGGGATAGGTTTCTGGTAAAAAAGCTAAGGCTGTTTCATCTTCACTTAGCCGTTCATATACATCCCATTTATTAAAAAATCCAGGATTATACCAAGGAATCGTGTATAGTTCTTGGAATGTTTGTTTCACTTCTTTTGGTCCGCTTTCGTTTTCCGTTCGTCGATTTGGGAGCCGATCATATACGACATTAGGAAAGGGGAATTCCTCTACTCCCCATTCGTTATCAATGAACACAAAACCCCGAATGGTTTCATTGTCCCAATCAATATGTTGTTCTCCAAAAATAAATGGAATGCAGCCGGTCATTGTATTGAGTGAAAGAAGCTTTGAAAAAAATTCAGATCGTTCTCCAAGTGGTTTATCTAATACTTTGCTGAACCCTGATGAAAAAATACCGACAAGAGGTCCAAGGTGAATGCGATTTTCATGTACAAATAGATGAAGTGGTATTTTGGTTTCGCTGAATTTTAATGCATTGGCAAGGGGTTCTGAAAGGATGATGGTTTCTTTTGACGATAAGTTTTGTTCGACTTTGGCTAGGCAAGAATGTTGACCAAAATAGACGAGGTCTATTTCTTTTACTTCTGGTAATTCGGACGGAGCGAATAACAAATAATCGGTGTGTTTGGCAATTTCAACAGGATAGATTTTTTTCACCCTTTATTCACCTGCTTTCAAAAGTGACTTAGCTAAATATTGGCAGTATAAAATAGGTGCTAGATAGAGGTGATGATATTGAGTTGGATAGAGGGCTTCAATCATTTTCCTTCCTGGTTTTGAATTGATATCTAAAATCCAGACTTGACCGTTTCGATCTACACCAAGATCAATGCCAATCTCAAACAAGCGATTAAATCGTGCCTCTACTTGATCAGGAAGTGTACGGAGAATATGTTGAATCGTGTGCTCGGCTACAAGTGGAATCGTATCTGGATATGTCTGTAAAAAGGTAGTGACAGGAAGAAATAATCCACCCGTTGCAATATTGGCTGTAACGTTATCCTTTTGTCCAAGCCTTATACCTCGACCTCTTTCAACCCATTGATTTCTGTTGTTCTTTTGCAGGAGAACACGTAAATCAAATGGATGATTTTCAGAGGTAGATAGCTCTAAATAGGGCTGACAAAGATAACTATATCTTTGTAAAAGTCGGTCCACCCATTTGTTTAAAGGTGATTTTGATTGAAAGACTCGCTCATATTTCTCTGCTTTTTTTGTCATGGTTACAATGGCACCTTCAGCTGTCTTTTTTACTAAATAGATGCCTGTTCCTCGTGCCCCAAAAGCAGGCTTAAGAACGATTCGTTCATGCTCATCTAACTGTTTCCACATATCCTCGGCTGTTTGGATTTTTTTTGTTTTTGGCAAGAATGCTTGTAAATGAGGATGATCTTTAAGTGCTTCGTATATTTCCCATTTGCTAGGTAGACCATGCCCGAGAAAAATGCTTTGTTTTTTGAGCCAATTAATGTTTTCAGTCACATCGGTTGTTTCGCGTGTTAATCCATGAAAGGTACGGTCATAGGTGAAATCAGGTATAGGCAGCTTTTTGGCAATCCAGTTTCCTTGCTTTTCATCTAATACTTCTGCATGGATTTCTTTAGTCTCTATATCAATTTGTTGAGGAGTAAAACGGCAAATGTCTAGATTTTGCTGTTGAGCTACCTTGGCAAGTTCAGTAAAATATTTTTCCTCACCTGATAAATTGGACGTCATTAATCCTAATAACATATAGGAAAACTCCTTTCTTAGGAAAAGGGGTGGAACTCCACCGTTTTATTGGCCCCTTCCTGAGCTTGAAAAAATGTTACTTTAAATTGGAAGCTTTGATCAGGTTCTTCTATCATTATACCGCTATTAGGGTATGGCGGAGGTTACTTTTTCATACAGCATGTTCATACAATTGATAATGGCTTTTACGGATGGTCGTACTTTTTCATAAGGGCCTTCAAACTTTTTGGAGGGCTTGGAGTTGACTTCAATAATCCAGGGATGTAAATCTTGATCAAATGCTAAATCAATCCCTAATTCAGCAAATAAACCATGCTGTTGGTTAGCTAAGTGTTGAGCTATTTTCTTAGCTAATCTGATGAGTATTTGTTGCAAATGAAGTGCTTGGGAGTGGTCGAAGTATTCTTTTAAAAATTGGGTTCCATTTTTCATCTCCGCACCACGTGCGACATTGGATACAATATGCCCTGTACCACCAATTCGAGCTACCATGGATGTTACTTTCCAATGGGATTCCCTTGTTTGATGAAGGAGGATACGAAAGTCGACTTGTTTATGTTCCCATTGGAGCAAAGGAATTCCTTTTTGAATCATATAGGTACGATTTTTACAAAACTTTTTTAATACAGTAAAAAGCTCTGTTTCAGTTTTGGCGAGGTAAAAATCATGAATGCTCTCTGAATGTTCGAAGAGCCAGCCTTCAGCCATTTTCGTTACTTTACCAATATGCCGGCCTTGGCTACCAAAAGTGGGCTTTATATAGACGGTAAGATGGGTATCGATAAAGGCACATACATCGTCTTTGTGCCCAAGCATAATGGATTCAGGAATATAGGGATGTAACGATTCTTCCTCTAACAGTAAGCTATGAACTTCGAATTTAGAGAGAAAGCAGGCATTAAACATTGGAATACGATATTGCTGTAATTCTGTTGTAAATTGTGTAAAGTTTGATGATTGCTCTAAGTGACGTGAATGAATGCGGTTATAAAATACATTAGCAAGCGGAAGCTTTTGTAATTCCCAGCCATTTTCGTTTGGCCAATAACCGGTAATAACATCATTTTGAATCGTCTGTAGGGTTGTTACATAAAAAGGAAATCCATGCTTCGAGCAGTACTTGTTCATTTCTTGAAAAAAGGTTTCCATATCTCCGAATGTGCCATTGGTCAAAAGGGATCGATTCATGATAATGGCTAAAAATGGTCCAATGATTAATTTTTTTTGAGATTCAAAAAAATTAATGGAAATGGGAGTAGTAAAGGTGGGCAGCAATAAGTACTCTGAAGTAAAGGTAGAAAGTTTGCATTCTCGATTATGATCATTTGAAGGGAACGAATGGACTTCAACTGACATTGAACGTTGTCCAGCAGTAATCGTAATCTGTTCTCCCGCTTGAAGGTGCCACTTTTTGCATGATGCTTCATCGATATATACGGAGGCCTTGTGTTCCTTTATTATAGATAATACTATTTTGCAAGATTCACCGTTCATAGCTATTCTCCGTTTGCACTTAGTTTTAGATGCTTTATAATAAATAATGGGCAAATGTGGATATCGTATTCTATGTTTTTTGAAAATAGAATGTGTCTAGAAATTTATACCTCTAAACAAAATATGAAAGATTTTATGGAAGCAGAAGTAAAGAAATTACTAACAACAGAAAAAAGTATTGCTGAAATGTTAGAGCACTATGGTTTTCGTCATAGCGAGCTGAACGAGCCGGCTTCGCTTTTCTGTGTTATAGTGGGTAAGGTATTAGAATATATTGGATAGAGGAGGGGAAATGATGAGCAATATTTATGATGCAGCATATGAAATGGAAAAAGCGATTCGCACAAGCAGTGAATATTCGGAGTTAAAACATCTATATGATCTTGTTAATGGTGATCCAGGTGCAAAAGGGATGTTTGAAAACTTCCGTAATTTGCAAATGCAGCTTCAGCAAAAACAGATGATGGGACAAGAAATTACACCTGAAGAGATACAACAAGCACAAAAGACGGTTCAGCTTGTTCAACAACATCCAACGATTGCTAGGTTAATGGATGCAGAGCAAAGAATGAGTGTAGTCATTGCGGATTTAAATAAGGTTATTATGAAGCCATTGGAAGAATTATACGGACTTCCAGAGCAAGCATAATATCGTACTCCCTGCCCTTAGCTGGCGGGGAGTTTTTTTTAGGATAAGAAAGATGTAAACAAGGTTTTGATTTTTTCATCTGTTCTACTTGCTTTTATTTTTTCATAAAATTAGAATAGGACACTACAGATGGGAGAGATCAGCATGGTGTATCGTCTGTTGGCGGTTAATATTGATGGAACTTTACTTCAATCAAATGGCCGCCTGAATAAAACGACAAAAGAAGCCATTGAATACGTACATCAAAAAGGTGTACATGTGGCACTTGTGACCAATAGAAGTTTTTATTCAGCTAAAAAAATAGCTAAATTGCTTAAAATAAATCCAATGATTATTGCTCATCAGGGTGCATTTGTTGCAGAAACGATTGAAAAGCCTTTACTTGTAAAAAGGATTTCAGAAGAATTAACTTTAGAAATCGTTCAATTATTGGAGAAAACGTCCTGTCAGATTCAGCTTCTTCATGAAAAGGCCTCTTTGGCTAATCGAATCAATACTCCTGAAAACCTACTAAGTCGAGCCGTTATGACATTAAATGATCCCCATATTTTTTCGCAAAATTATGTTGAAGTACTAAGTGAGGAGCTTCAAGAACGACCGTTTGCACCAACAAAGGTAGATGTGATTTTTTCTACAATCCATGATTTAAACGATGTATATCGCTTGCTTAAAAATTTATTTCCAGAGATTGAAGTTATTCGTCAATCTGAAGACAGGCTCACACTAGTACCAAAAGGAATTTCAAAATGGAGTGGGCTACTATACTTAGCTAATCATTTACGAATCAAACGAAATGAAATCGTCGCGATTGGTGATGGTGTGGATGATATTGATATGATTGTGGGAGTAGGGCTTGGTGTGGCAATGGGAAATGCTGCTCCAGAAGTAAAAACAGCTGCAAAATGGGTTACTCGCTCAAATGATGAAAATGGGGTAGGGTATATGTTGAAGGAATTTTTCCGAAAGCAACAGCCGATTGAATTTTTGCAAAAAATGAATGTGTTGAAATAAGTGAATGGTAGACGCAAAAAGAGTGTGAAATCATAGCTGATTTCACACTCTTTTTTAGAGAAGGTGTGCCTTAGTTTGAAGCCTCGATGACACGTTTCATTGCATGAATTTGGCCAAGATGATTGCTTTCGTGGAAGATAGTAAAGCCAGTGATTTCTTCCACTGTTTCAAATGCCATGAAAGGCTTTGGCAATTTATCACTAAAGCGCTCTTCTGGAATGTCAAGAATGCGAGTTAGTTGCTCTTGTAATTGCTCTGTTAACACTTCAACAGATGGAACCTCTCCAGTCCAATCCGCTGGTTTTGATCCATAGCCAAATAATGTAGCGTAATGGGCAGGCAGATTTCCTGCTTGAGGATGTCCAAATAGGAAAAACTCAGCAGCATTTAAAACATGGCCAATATGCCAATGAATGGTATTGTTAAATCCTTCTGGCTGTACATCGAATAATTTCGGATCGATGCCTTCAATTTCTTTTAACAGGCTTTCACGCATAAATTGAAATTGACTTTTTAAATTGTTCATTATTTTTAACCCCTTTAGTTTTTCAGTGTATGAGTATACATAGAGTATATCGCGTCATAGTGACAGAATCAATTTAATGTAATAAAGTCTTTTATTTATACATTAACATTTTTGGTTTAGCTTTCCAATTTTGTTGAAACTATAAATCTCTTTCGATACTATTAACATAATGGAAAGAGGAGGAGGATTTTTGTGGTGTTGCAGGTCCAAAATGTAACAAAGAGATTTGGAACGTATACGGCTGTTAATCAGTTGAATTTTACTATTCCTGAAGGAGAGATGTTTGGGCTTTTAGGGGCAAATGGGGCAGGAAAAACGACAACATTTCGAATGATGATTGGTTTACTCAATCCTACAGCGGGGGAAATCCTGTGGGATGGGAAACGGATCAATGGGTCGATGAGTTCGATGATTGGTTATTTGCCAGAGGAGCGAGGATTATATCCGAAGTTAAAGGTAAGTGAGCAGTTATTGTATTTTGCGAGATTAAGAGGAATGGGTAAGACAGATGCAAATAAAGAAATGGATGTTTGGCTACAGCGCTTTAAAGTGCCTGAATACAAGAATAAGAGAGTAGAGGAGCTATCAAAAGGAAATCAACAAAAAATTCAATTAATCTCTTCTGTGCTGCATAAACCTAAATTGCTTATCCTAGATGAGCCGTTTAGTGGTTTAGATCCAGTTAATGTTGAGATGCTGAAAGAAGCGGTTATCGACTTAAGAAATCAAGGGACGACAATTGTGTTTTCAAGTCATCGGATGGAACATGTGGAGGAGCTTTGCGAACATTTATGTATTTTACAAAAGGGTTCTCCTGTTGTTGCTGGCCATTTAAAGGATATTAAACGTTCATTTGGAAAAAAGAATGTTGTCGTTCATGCGGATTTTGATTTGGATTTTCTTGATACATTTTCTGGGGTGACAAAAGTAAAATCAACGATGGAAGGGAAAGTATTACAAGTAATGGATGAAGAAACTGCCGAAAGAATATTACAAGAGTTAGTTCCAAGAGGCTTTGTACGTAAATTTGAATTACAAGAGCCATCATTAAATGATATCTTTATCGCAAAGGTGGGGGCTTCCTATGAATAAGTTTTGGATTGTTTTATTTCATACATATTTCACGAAATTAAAATCCAAGTCGTTTCTCATCACAACGGCTATTATGCTTGTTCTTGTGATTGGTCTTGCTAATATAACGAAAATTATAGAGCTATTTGATGATTCAAAGCAAACAATTGGAGTTATAGACAAGACAAGTACTGTGTTTGAAGAGATGAAGCTTGGGGTAGAGGCAATAGATAAAGATGTAGAAATGAAAGCTTTTAAAACGGAAGAAGAGGCAAAAAGGCTTATTGAATCAGAGGAATTAAGTGGCTATTTAATTATTGAAAGTCATGAGCAGGAGCTTTTAAAAGGAATCTATAAGGCTAACACTTTAACAGATACAACGATTAGTTCTGAACTGTCAGGTGTATTGTCTCAGCTTAAGGCGAAAATGGTAGCGAGCCAATTGCAATTAACAGAGAAGGAAATACTCGCGTTAAATAGTCCAGCGGCTTTTGAAACGGTTGCATTCCAAGAAAATGCAAAGACGGAAGAAGAGCTTAACTCAGCTAGAGGTCTTGTATACATCATCTTATTTGTTATTTATTTTTCAGTTCTTATGTATGCGAATATGATTGCAACAGAGGTGGCTACAGAGAAGACATCGCGCGTGATGGAAGTGTTGATTTCTAGTGTTTCTCCGATTCAGCAAATGTTTGGTAAAATTTTAGGAATTGCTTTATTAAGTATAACGCAAATGCTCCTTTTCTTTGGCGTTGGTTATTTTGCCGTGAAAAAGAATTTATCTGCCATGGATGAAGGGTTCTTTTCTGTCATGGGTTTTGGGGCTACCAAGTTGTCAACGATTATATATGCAATGATTTTTACATTACTTGGTTATCTTCTCTATGCTACGTTAGCAGCCTGCTTAGGATCGATTGTCAGTCGAGTGGAGGATGTTCAGCAAGTGGTAACACCTATGATTCTACTTATTGTCGCTGCGTTTATGTTAGCTATGTTTGGATTAGGGAATCCGTCAGCTACGTATATTACAGTGACATCATTTTTTCCTTTTTTCACACCGATGCTAATGTTTTTAAGAGTAGGAATGCTCGATGTCCCATTTTGGGAGGTTGCTTTAAGTATCTGCCTTTTAATCGCGAGTATCACCATTCTAGCTGTGTTCGGTGCACGTGTATATAAAGGCGGTGTGTTAATGTATGGTAGTTCTAAAGTACTAACAAGTATTAAAAGAGCTCTACAATTAACAAAAAGGGAATAAAATAGAAATATCCACAAATTTTTCCACAAAATATCCACAAATCGTAAAGTAGCTGTGACTATGTTATAATGTTGATATTTCCTTGAACGGAGGCAATTAAATGAAGAATGGAATTGTTCATTATGGAATTGGTGAGATTGTAGATACATATATGTACATTAAGACGAGCACAAAGGCGGTTGCCAGCAATGGAAAACCATTTTTAACATTGATCCTTGCAGATAAAACGGGAGAAATTGAAGCAAAGCTTTGGGATGTTTCTGAAACTGATGAAAAGACGTATGTTGCTGAAGCAACGGTCAGAGTACATGGTGAAGTTCAAAACTTCCGAGGACGTAGCCAGTTGAAGATTCGTCAAATTCGCCTAACCACAGAGGCGGATGGTGTGAAAAAGGCTGATTTAATTCAAACGGCCCCATTAAGCCAAGAAGAGATGCTAGACAAAATTACACAATATATTTTTGAAATGACAAATCCAAATATTCAAAGGGTAACTCGCCACTTACTGAAAAAATATCAAGATGATTTTTTGGTGTTCCCTGCGGCGACAAAAAATCATCACGAATTTATGTCAGGTTTGGCTTATCATGTTGTTTCTATGCTTGATTTAGCAAAAGGAATTGCGGCACTCTACCCATCTTTAAATAAAGATTTATTGTATGCAGGGATTATTCTTCATGACTTAGGGAAAGTTTTTGAGCTTTCAGGTCCTGTTTCAACCGTCTATACAGTAGAAGGAAATCTCTTAGGCCATATTACGATTATGGTGAATGAAATTGGAAAAGCGGCTGATGAATTAGACATTAAAGCTGAAGAAATCATGATTCTGCAACATCTTGTACTCAGTCATCATGGGAAAGCAGAATGGGGAAGTCCGAAGCCACCACTTGTTCGTGAAGCAGAAGTGCTACATTATATTGATAATATAGACGCGAAAATTAATATGATGGATCGCGCATTGGAAAAAGTAAAACCAGGTGAATTTACGGAAAGAGTATTTGCATTAGATAACCGTTCCTTCTATAAACCAACGTTTTGAAAAAAATATGCTTTCTCTCTTTATTGGGAGAAAGCATATTTCTTGTTCTGAGGTAGTTGATGAACTATTTATCTATAATTACAATGGTCATCTATTTTATCGTTCTGTTTGTTATAGGGATTAGTTAGGTATACAATGATTACAAAAGGCTATACAGATAAAAGTCAATTCCACGTAAAGGGAATTGGCTTTTTATGTTGATATAAATATAAACTGTTTTAACTTTCTAAATTGAACTTCGACTTCCGTGCATTTTTGGAAGAAACTTTTAGTTTAGTAATCTAATCAATTGTGATACTATGCTTTTTAGACGTTTTTTATAAAGAGGGAGGTAAAAATGAATAACATATTTCAAAAAAATCAAAAGATGTTTGATAAATATATTGGCTTTTTCTTTATGACTGTCATCCTTCTTTGGATGAAAACATATATCGTTCAATTAACACAGTTTGACTTAGGGATCAACAATTCACTTCAACAGTTTCTATTATTCCTAAATCCTTTAGGATCTTCCATAGTATTTTTAGGTTTTGCTTTCTTTTTTAAAGGAAGAAAGAAGTATATTTGGCTGATTATCATTGATTTCCTATTATCTTTTCTTTTATATGCAAATGTATTATATTACCGCTTTTTTAATGATTTTATTACATTACCGACTTTAACTCAGACGCAAAATTTTGGTGATGTAAGTAGTAGCGTGATTCCCCTTTTAAAACCATATGATCTATTGTTCTTCGCAGATATTCTTTTGTTAATCTTCGTTCTTTCTTTTAAAGTTGTTAAAATGGAAGTAAAGGACCTCCGGCTTCGGAAGGTGGCTATTTTATTCTCAATCGCTTTAGGTATTTCAGGGGTGAATTTAGCTTTAGCGGAGATTGATCGTCCTCAATTATTAACAAGAGGATTTGATCGAAATTATATTGTGAAATATTTAGGGATGTACAATTACACCATTTATGATGCCGTTCAAAGTACAAAAGTATCTACACAAAGAGCGATGGCAGATAGCGATGATATTACAGAAGTCATCAATTTCACAAAAGCTAATTATGCAGAGCCAAACCCAGCCTATTTTGGTGCAGGGAAGGGAATGAATGTCGTCTATCTTCATCTTGAATCTATTCAGACCTTCCTTATGGATTACAAATTGCATGGAGAAGAAGTAACACCATTTTTAAATTCATTAATGAAAGAAGAAAACACTCTTTACTTTGATAATTTTTTCCATCAAACAGCGCAAGGGAAAACATCTGATGCTGAATTTATGATTGAAAATTCTTTATACGGATTACCACAAGGTTCAGCCTTTACAACAAAGGGGTTAAACACGTACCAGTCGGCTCCAGCTATTTTAGATTCTCTTGGCTATACGTCTGCAGTGTTCCATGGAAACAAAGGAAGCTTTTGGAATCGTGATGAAATTTATAAATCATTTGGATATCATAAGTTTTTCGATTCAAGCTACTATGAAATGAACCCTGAGGATCAAGCAGCTTATGGATTAATGGACAAGCCGTTCTATGAGCAATCCATTCCATTTTTGAAAACATTGCCTCAACCATTTTATTCAAAGTTTATACCTGTAACGCACCATTATCCGTTTTCTATTGATGATGAAGATGCTGCGATTGCACCGCATACAACGGGTGATAAATCTGTTGATGGCTACTTCCAGACAGCTCGTTACGCAGATGAAGCGTTAGAGCAATTCTTTACTGATTTAAAGAAATCTGGATTATATGATAATTCAATTATTGTTATGTATGGTGACCATTATGGAATTTCTGAAAACCATAATAAAGCAATGGAACAGGTTCTCGGAAAAGAAATAACATCATTTGAAAGTTCGGGTTTACAACGAGTACCATTATTTATTCGTGTACCGGGTGTAGAAGGTGGCGTTAACCATGAATACGGTGGACAAATCGATCTTCTGCCAACGCTTCTTCATTTATTAGGCATTGATACAAAAGATTATGTCCAATTGGGAACAGATTTATTATCTGAAGACCATGATTCACTTGTTCCATTCCGAAATGGCGAATTCGTAAGCCCAACTATTACATTTACGGATGGTACATTTTATGATTCAAATACAGGGATGCCATTGGAAGAGGATCAATTAGATGAAGCGAAAAAATACCAAGAAAATGTAGAACATAAATTGGAGTTCTCTGATCGAGTTGTGAATGGAGATTTATTAAGGTTTTATACTCCTGACAACTTTACTCCAGTAGATCGTTCACAATACAACTACAATCGCTTTGAAGGATGATGTAACAAAAAAATTATCATATTATATAAATCATAAAATATGAAATATACTTGGAGGAGCCTGTCACTAAGGGATTGCTATGTCCCTTGGTGACAGGCTTTTTTTCATTTTTTAGAGTAAAGCAAACTATATAGAAAAGAAGAACGACGGCTATGCAGGCCATATTTTTTGATAGAAAGCATATTTTTTATTTCACGGCATATTTTTTATTAGTAGAAATCATATGACATCTTTTAGTAGGTGTACTGTGAAGAACATAATACTTTTTTGAAAGGAGAATGGACATGCCTATTTGGATATGGTTCGTATTTGTTGGAATTGTTGTTAGTGCAATCATGGCAATCCGAACTGCACGACAAGAGCGTTTAATTGAAAATACGTGGATTGAAGAAGAAGGGCAAAAGTATATTGAACGGATGAGAATAGAACAGGAAAAACGGAAAAGTGATAGAGAGCAGGAATATAGCCAATAAGGTAATGCTAAAAAGCGGCCCAAGTATGGGTCGCTTTTTAGCTGAACGGGTGCCTTCGGCTTTTCGTTATTTAGAACTTGTAGAGACGGCTCCTGATAAATCTTTATCATTAATTTTAACGTCAGCATCTTTCACTAATTGATCTAAAATAGTTTGAACTTTAGCTGCATCGATTTTAGACACTTTCAAATCATATTCTAGATCAGCTTTCATTTTTTCATAGGGTTCTTTATCTTTTTTATCTAATAATTGAATGATGTGATAGCCAAACTGAGATTTGATGGGCTCACTGATTTCATTTTTCTTTAATTTGTAAGCAGCATCTTCAAATTCAGCCACCATTTTCCCTGCTCCAAACCAACCCAGGTCGCCACCTTTTTGAGCAGAGCCGGTATCTGTTGAATATTCTTTGGCTAATTTGGCAAAATCTTCGCCCTTATCAAGCTTAGCTGTTACTTCTTTTGCCGTTTTTTCATCTGCAACAAGAATATGTCTTGCTTGGATTTCTGGTTTTGCATTGTCATAAGCTTCTTTCAGTTCTTTCTCCGTTACTTTAATATCAGCAATAGCTGCTTTTTCCTGAAGCATATTTAATTTTAAAGCACGTTTAAAATCATCCTCCGTTTTGTAACCTGAAGACTGTAAAGCCATTTGAAAGCTATCTCCCATCTGTTCTTTTAACTCGTCCAATTTTACATTGACCTCTTTATCGGTAACTTCATATTTTTCAGATAGAACTTTTTCGTAAACTAGTTCTTGAACAACTGCTTCACCATGGCGGTCCTTCATAGCATTGTAGAATTCATCTTTTGTAATGTCACCTGCTTTTGTTTCAATAACTTTTTCTGAATCACCATTGCTACAAGCTGTTAGTCCAATTAATCCAGCTGTAATGGCCATTGTTATAACCAACTTCTTCATAGAAACACTCCTAGTTTATAAATTCTCGTTTGTTTTTTTAACCTCATAAATCCTACTATAGCATATAATGGATGGATTCAAAAAAAAATAGTACAAAAAGTGGAAGTGAATTTCAATAATTTAGGTAATGACCTAACCCGATTTTAGGACTAATACATAATATAGAAAGAAGATAATAAAGGAGGTATGAAGATGGGAAGGGAATTTGGTGGCGGTTTTGCGTTAATTGTCGTTCTTTTCATTTTATTAATCATTGTAGGGGCATCATTTTGCTGGTAACCTATCTAAAACTTATTTAGCCTTTTTGCCCAAACCTTTTTAATGATACCTGAATAGGATAGGGTAGTCGCTCAATAAATTACGTAAAGTAAAATGTATGAATGGGCCAATTGTTTACAGCACAAGTGTGCATGAATGGTTTACTTTCGCTTGAAAGGAGGGATATTCATGTCTGGTGGCTTTCACGGCGGCGGTTTTGCGTTGATTGTTGTTTTATTCATCTTGCTAATTATTATCGGAGCATCTTGGCTATAAGTAAAACGAAGGGGAAGCAAAAAGCTTCCCCCTTTTTATTAGCTTGAGCGCATGGACATTTCAGGTATACAGAACTTCAATATAGGATGATAAGAGCATAATAGTTATTAAAATGTTAATGGTCCTGAACACTGTTGGTTGCCGGTCTTCAGGAATCTCTTTTTGAATACATAAAGAGTTTGTCATTTTATTAATATTATATAGAATGATAAGTGAAAACACGATAAAACAGAGTGAGATCAAACCTGAATCCCTCCTTGCAAAACATTTCATGTATCCCTACGATACCAAATAATGATGAAAAAAGATACTCAAAAATTTTCAGACTGTCCATTCATATTAAAACCTAACATGAGTGGAAATGTAAATGGTACAATAATAAAAATAGAAATGATTTCTGTACAAATAATGACAATAAAGGTCATAATGTAAAAGAAAGTAAAACTTTCAGTAGTGAGGGATTATAACCTATAAAACTAAGAAAAAATAGATAAGTAACATAGATTAACGGGGGATTTATTGGTATGAGGGATCTAGAAAAGGAAATTGAAACGTTACGTTATCATCAACAATTATTATTACATATTATTCGAAATCCAAAAGCACAGTTCGATTTGCTGATTGTAGAAAAAAATATAACAAGAGAAGAAGTGAAAGAAATATATAAGATATGTGAATTATTGAGCAAACGTTTAGCAATGGAAAAAGCGGAGGGGTTTATAAACTTTCAACCGCTTTTTAGCCAATTGGAGAGGAATGTAACGCCTAAACTATCTGTAAAGGAACTAGTGGATTCCTGTCTAGCACAAGGCTTATATAAGACTTTGATGCAAGAAATGTCAAAATTTATTTACTGAAAAGATTCTGATTCTTGCTCAGTTTCTTTTTTTACAATTTTACCATCGGCATCCGTATATTCTTGTTCAATGTTTGTGAAGGAACGTTCGAAAATTTGCATAAAGTCCTCACCATAAATATTACGTATTACAGCCATCATTTCAATTAATTCTGGGAATTTTCCATATAGTTGACGAAGAGGAAGTGCACCTGATAAAGCAGCATTCTTAGTTGGTTCAAAAGCTTCCATTAAATCTAGAATGATTTTTTCCCCTTTTGGCGTAATTTCAATATACGTATTTCTCTTATCATTTTCCTTTTTTGAAAACGTTAAAAGCCCACGTTCTTCTAATTTTTTTGAAAAATTAAATGCTGTGGATACATGCATGACACCGAATTTTGCAACGTCTGAAATGGAAGAACCGTTTAAGTGATAGGCTATCCAAAGAATATGATGTTCATTGATGTTTAAATCATAGGGCTTGATCCATTGCTGCCAATCTTTTTCAACTGCTTTCCACAAAGCCTTGCTTAAATGGGCAATTCGCTGACTAAAAATCATTGCCTCTTTCATAGAATAATTTTTCTCTTGCATAATTTGGGTTCACCTACTTATCAGAATATGTATATTTATTATGACAATAAAATAAAAATTAATAAAGTAAAAGTTTCCGAAATTTTTAGAAACTTTGAAAAGGCAGAGCTAGAAAGCCAAAAAAATCGTATGGTAGAGACCATATTATTCTTTATTTAGCAGAAGTAGGGATTAAGTCTTCTAATTCTTTGAGAGAAGTCTCTATTTCTTGAATATGTTTTACTAATTCTGTTTTACTAGGTTCCATTTCTCTTTTCCAATCCTCAATTAGAAATTGGACATCAGATATGAAGAGCATTATTGATTCTTTGCTTAATTGTGCAGCTGCTAATGCTTCATTTTTAATCTCGTAAATTTTAGTTAATAATTCTTCTGCAGTTGCTAGTAGTTCATCCTTGCTGTTTTGTAAGCGGATTCTAAAATTTCTACCAGAACTAGGCGTAGAGAGAATCGTTGCTGTACCTGCCACAATGGCTCCAGTTACAAATCCGATTAATAACGATTTCATTTTCATCATCATCACCTCATGTTATATTTATTTCGCTTTGATTAGGCGAAATCCCTTCCTAATTAATAAAAAAAGGGGATGCGTTATAGTAAGAAAGATATTGATTACAAAATATCATAATTTTCTTTAAAGTGGAAGAGATTTTGCTATTTTATTCTTATATTAAAAAAATATTTTTGGAATACCGTATGCATTGGATATGATATTTAACAATAACATAATGAGTGATACATAAATGTTTTTCTTGTAACATATACATGTTACAAATAACAGGTCTTTTCATGAAGGCTAATTTGGTGGCTACGAAGGATGAAACTATTATTTTTTCTGTGGGTAGGATGCTTGATCGTGTTGGCTTATTATGTAATCCTTGTACGAAAGCCAGGAATATATCCACCTAAAAAAGTATTACGTGCTAGGGCAGTAAAATGGGGCCTTGCTGGTATATTCTTTTTTTTCTTTTGGTTACTGATGCTTTTATTTTAAGAAAAGTGGAAGTACCTTAGAAACAGCTCAACTAAAATCACAATTCAATTATTTTATTGATACGATTGTTTTAAAAAAAAGCACCGGAATCCGGTGCTTTTTTCTGTTCTGTCTAATTGTTAGACTTCTGCTGTAAGAGAAGATCGTTTTAAAATGTTGGTCACAATTGGATAGATGATGACCATTGCAATACCGTTCAGTAAAATGGCTGGTAAAACAACTGCTCCCATTAAACCAATGAAGGCATTTGGTAAACCAACGATTAGGTAGGCGGAGCCAAGGAAAACAACTCCAGAAATTAGTGTACAGATGACTGTGAAAACTGTAACACCCATAACGGTTGTCGAAAATTTCTTGAAGGCTGTGATTAAGAAATAAAATACAAACGCTGTTACCAGTTTGTCAATAATATTTGGAATTTGTCCTCCAGGAAATCCTGTTGTCAACGCTGAAAGTATTCCGCAACCTAAAGCAACAACTACTACATTTTTCTTTTCAGGAAATAAAACAATTGCTAAAAACATCATTAAAAGCATCATGTCTGGTTTCATTCCATAAAAAAATCCAGGAATAATAAAATGTAGAGCTGCACCAATTCCTAAGAGCATTGCTAGGGAAACCAATATTTTTGTCTTCATATTCAAATCTCTCCTCTTCTCATCTCAACTATTTTTTACTATCAAACTTTATATCTTATGGATGATAGTAAAGATTCGACATCGACTTTCGCCATTGGGGCGATAAGTCGCGTTTTTCTAATGACTTCTCCAACAGTGCACTCATTGCCTGTTGCAAAAAGTTAAAGTCAGTATATCATGGACTTTGCTTTTTTTTAAGTGGTTCAGCAAAACTTATTTTTGGTAAGTTTCTTGAAATTTTTTCATGAAATCAGCTAGTTCTTGGCAATGAGCAAGTGGTACGGCATTATAGATTGATGCACGGCATCCACCGATAGAGCGGTGACCATTAAGCCCAACAAAGCCTGCTGCTTTTGCTTCTGCTAAGAATTGTTTTTCTGCTTCCTCAGTAGGAAGATTAAAGGTTACGTTCATATGTGAACGGCTGTCTTGACGAGCATGTCCTTTATAGAAGCCGTTGCTTTCATCAATAGTATCATAAATAATTTTAGATTTTTGATGATTGATTTCAGCGATTTTTTCAATACCACCTTGTTCTTTTGCCCAGTCTAACACTAAAGATAATAAGTAAATCGCAAGTGTTGGTGGTGTGTTGTATAAAGAATTCGCTTTTGCGTGAGTTGCGTAATTTAACATCGTTGATAGGTTTTCATTATCTTGAATCAAGTCTTTGCGAATAATCACAACTGTAATACCAGATGGTCCAAGATTTTTTTGTGCTCCAGCATAAATAATGCCAAATTTACTTACATCTATTTTTTCACTTAAAATGTCACTAGACATATCTGCAATCAATGGAATATTTCCTGTTTCTGGGAATTCCTTCCATTGTGTTCCGTAAATCGTATTATTGCTTGTAATATGAAGATAAGCTGCATCATCATTTACTTTAATATCTTCAAGGCTTGGGATGTAAGCATATTTTTCTTCTTTAGAAGAAGCAACAACACTTGTTTGCCCAATTTTTTTGGCTTCTTTTAATGCTTTATCTGACCAAGATCCAGTTAATACGTAATCTGCGCGTTGGCCTTCTTTTAACAAGTTCATTGGCACCATTGAAAATTGTAGGCTAGCACCACCTTGTAAAAGTAGAACTTCGTAATTTTCAGGAATAGCCATTAATTCTTTTAGTGTTGCAATCGCATGCTCATGAATTTTGTCATATTGAGCACTTCTATGGCTAAGCTCCATAACGGACATGCCTGAATCCTCGATATTTAACCATTCACTTTGAGCTCTTTTTAAAACTTCCTCTGGAAGGGCAGCTGGGCCCGCATTAAAATTCCGTGCACGTTTCAATTTTTTTCCTCCTAAAAGCAATGTAGTGTTTATGCCATATATTATATCCTAATAGTTAATTTAATAGGAGAAAAATTTAGATTTTTATTTAAAACTCGCTAAAAAAGGAATTCTTCGCCAAAAGTGAAGAATTCAAAAATTTTTTAAAATATTGGATTATTATTTAATATGTTGAGCTATAGAATCTGCAATTGTTTTTAGATCTTCTGATGTGTATTCGCTTGTATGTGTTTTCCAAACGGCTCCAAAACCATCTTCTTCACCATAGCGAGGAATTACATGCATGTGATAGTGAAAGACAGATTGACCAGCAGCTTCACCATTATTATTTAACGTATTTAAGCCAATTGGATTAAATTCTTGTTTAATAGCTCGAGCAATGTCCGGAACAACAGAAAATAATTCTTTCGCAATTTCAGGTGTTAGTTCAAAAAGATTTTCCTTATGTACTTTTGGAATAACTAATGTATGGCCTTTCGTTACTTGACTAATATCTAAAAATGCTAACACATGATCATTTTCAAATACCTTTGTACTTGGAATTTCTCCATTAATGATTTTACAAAAAATGCAATCACTCATTTTTAACCCTTCCTTTCAAATAAATCAAATTATGGTTAATCGTATCATAGCTTCATCACTATAGAAAAGGGCAAGTGTCACTTAAGTACAATATCATTGTACATAGCCTGATAATAAGAAAACAGGATGCAACATCACGTTGCACCCTGCTGTTTGAAAAAGGGGTATGCTTATTCTTGGCGTATTATTGAGAATGTCCTTTGATCAACACCTCATTTACTATGAAGTAAATTAATGGTTTTCTGATAAAGATTCTACATTCAATGCAACCATCTCCTATATCTTTAAAGTTTTATCAACTTCTAAAGCATATTCGATAACGGATGAATGTTATTCTCTTCTACGTTCAAGCGAACCATCTCCTTGCTGAAGTGATTACATAAGCAAGTTCTCTTGGGTATTTCAGTTAGTACTCTGCAACTGACACCTCATTTACGAAATGATATGATTCATTTGTAAGGAAGTTTTTTTGGTAAGCGATTAGTAGTCTGCGACTGACACCTCATTTGACAATATGATATGAATCATTTGTGATGAAGTTTCTTTTTGGAAAAGCTGTTAGTAGTCTGCGACTGACACCTCATTTGACAATATGATATAAATCATTTGTGATGAAGTTAGTTTTTAGAAAACAATTAGAGTTTCTTTAACTGACACCTCATTTGACAATATGATGTGAATCATTTGTGATGAAGGTTGCTTTTAGAGAACAGGTAGAGTTTCTTTAACTGACACCTCATTTGACAATATGATGTGAATCAACTTGTAATGAAGAACCCCTTCTTCCTTATTTATGATAGACAAGAATCGTAAAAAATATAATTGGATTTTGAAGGAAATTTTAAAAAAGTAAAAATTTTGTTAAACTGAAAAAAATCATGCATAGAAAGGATCGTTATTATGTCCTTATTAGAAATCAAGGATCTTGTTGGAGGTTATACAAGAACTCCAGTATTAAAAGGGATTAACTTTGAGGTTCAGTCGAATGAATTAGTTGGCTTAATTGGGTTAAATGGAGCGGGTAAAAGTACAACAATTAAACATATTATCGGGTTAATGGAGCCAAAATCTGGTTCGATTACAATTGATGGGAAAATTCTTTCCCAAGATCCAGATGGCTATCGGAAGAAATTCACTTATATTCCTGAAACACCAATACTCTACGATGAATTGACTCTTGAAGAACATCTACGTTTAACGGCGATGGCACATGGTATAGAAGAAACTGTTTATAAAAAACGAATTGATGTTCTGTTAAAGGAATTTCGTATGGAAAAAAGAATGAAGTGGTTTCCGTCGCATTTCTCAAAAGGAATGAAGCAAAAGGTAATGATTATGTGTGCCTTTTTAGTTCAGCCTTCGCTTTATATTGTTGATGAACCGTTCTTAGGTCTAGATCCATTAGGAATTCAGTCTTTGCTTGATTTAATGACGAAGGTGAAGGAAAGTGGAGCAGGAATTCTCATGTCGACGCATATTTTGGCGACAGCAGAGCGGTATTGTGATTCATTCATTATTTTACATAATGGAGAAATTAGAGCGAAGGGGACTTTGGCGAAGCTTCAAGAACAATTTTCGATGCCTGGAGCGACGCTTGATGATATTTATATACAGTTGACAAAGGAAGAAAATCATCATGAATAGTCAACAGTTTTGGAAGCAACGTTTTGTAGAGTATATCAAGGAAATGCAAAAATATTTGCGCTACATTTTTAATGGTCATTTAGTGTTTGTTATGGTGTTGGCTCTAGGTGGTGGAGCTTATTATTACAGCAACTGGGTGAAAACACTTCAAAGTGATTTTCCCGTTGCACCAATCATGGCTGTTATTTTAGCGATTCTTGTGACAAGGAGTCCCATTCATACTTTTTTAAGAGAAGCGGATATCGTCTTTATTTTACCGCTGGAAACACAATTAAAGAGTTATTTCAATCGTTCTATTTTACTAAGCTGGATCTTCCAAGGGTATGTATTATTGCTTGTACTTGCAGCCTTAATGCCCATGTATGCAAAGGTAACGGGAGCGAACTTCAATAATTTTATCAGTGTACTTGTGTTAGTACTGATTATGAAGTTTTTTAACTTGTACATTTCTTGGTATGTTTTGAAATATCAAGAAGTATCAGCTAGCCGAGTCGATCTATTGATTCGATTTCTGATTAATGGTGCTTTAATGTATTTAGTAATCGATGAAGCGATGATTGTGTTATCAGGCCTGACATTATTATTATTGCTTGGTTTATTTCTATATTATCGGATTGCAACTCGTCAAAAAATATTGAAATGGGATCGATTAGTTGCCCTTGAAAGAAAGCGTCTCTTGTCATTTTATCGAATTGCTAATTTATTTACCGATGTACCAAGCTTAAGCAGCAAAGTAGCAAGGAGAAAATGGTTAGATGGGATTTTAGCATTTATTCCATTTCAGCAAAAATCGACGTATATGTATTTGTATGCTCGTACCTTTTTAAGAGCAAATGATTATGTAGGTTTATTGGCTCGATTAACGATTATTGGTTCAGTTCTATTAGCTGTATTAGCTAACACTTGGGCTTATTTATTTGTAACGCTTTTATTTTTATTTATGACAGCCATTCAACTATTACCAGCATGGAAAGTACATGAGTGGAAAATTTGGGTGTCTCTTTATCCACTTCCAGCTAAAATGCGTGAAACGGCAGTGATTAAATGGATTTCCTATTTTTTAATCACAGAAGACCTAGTATTTGTCATTGTGTTGTTATGTAAAGGGGAGTGGATGTCGGCTTTGACAGCTCTACTTGTTGGTGTCATATTTATTTTTGGATTTAGAATGTATGCTGTGAAAAAAATGAAGACTTTTTAAGCAAAGCGGAAGGCACCTAGAGTTAGGCATCAGTACGCATCTAGTATTTTCAACTTTTGGATCTGTAGACAAGCTGGTTTTTTAGAAACCAGCTTGCTTTATAAAAGGGAGGAATATAATGTGACTGTTCTAACTATTTTGATGATGCTCATTATTGGAATTATGATGTTAGGTCTTGGTTTTGCGACAAATAAAAAATGGCTAAAATCACTAGCCATTATTCCAATCGCGCTATCTCTTTTTCAATTATTAGAATTGCTATCGATGAACTTCTAAGTTTGTTCATTCATGTTGATGATACGTAATCGCAGCAGTACCTAGTGTTTTTGCAGCAATAAGCATCGCTGTCTCATCAATATCAAACTTAGGATGATGGTGTACGTAGGTTACTTCCGTTTTTGGCTTTGCTCCTGTAAAGAAGAATGTTCCTTTTACATGCTGTAAATAATAAGAAAAATCCTCACCCGTCATATCTGGCGCAACCTCTTCAAGATGTTCTACTTCATCGACCATTTTAGCCTTTTCAACTAAGAATTTTGTTTCCGCTTCATGGTTTACAACTGGTGGATAGCCAGGTTTGTATTGATATTCATAGGAACAATGATTGGCAAGTGTAATTCCTTTTGTAATGCTTTCAATTTCTTCACTAATGAGCTTTCTAGCTTCTTCATCAAATGTTCGAATAGTTCCAACTATTTTGGCCCTATCGGCAATGACGTTAAAGGCATGACCAGCTGTGAAGGAGCCGACGGTTACGACTGCTGGATGAAGCGGGTTAACCCGTCGGCTAACAATTTGTTGCAGAGCGATAACGAGCTGTGAAGCTGCCACAAGAGCATCATTTGTCTTATGAGGCTGTGCACCATGTCCACCTTGGCCTTGAACCTCAATTTCAAAATAGTCAGCTGCAGCCATAAAGGGACCAACTCGATATTGAATGGTGCCAGTTGGAACTGTGGCCCATAGATGGGTACCAAAAATCGCCTCGACACCTTCTAAGCAGCCATTCTCGATCATCGGTTTTGCGCCTCCAGGAGCAATTTCCTCTGCATGTTGATGAATGAACACATATGTTCCTTCTAATTCATCTTTTAATTCATTTAAAGCTTTAGCTAGTACTAATAAAGTAGCTGTATGTCCGTCATGACCACAGGCATGCATGACTCCAGGTACAGTTGATTTGTATGGTACATCTTTTTCATCTTGAATAGGTAGAGCATCAAAGTCAGCACGTAGGGCGACAGTTTTACCAGGTTTTTCACCGTAGATTTTAGCAACTACTCCGTTGCCGCCGACATTTGTTCGTACTTCAATCCCTAATTTTTGATAGAATTCAGCAATATAAGCCGCCGTTTTTGTTTCATAAAAAGACAGTTCTGGATGCTGGTGAAGATATCTCCTAATTGACACCATTTCATCATAGGATTGCTCTAGAAGGGTGTGTAATTGAGAAATCATATAGGCACCTCCAATTAAAGAATATAAAGTTAGTATAGCACATTGGAATATTTGTAAATGTGTGGAGGATTCATTTCCGCGGAAATAAAGCAGATTATTGTTGAAATCTATTTCTGTTGTCGAAAGGTATAGGAAGTGAGGGGAGATTATTACTTTCGACCAATCAGTGGGGAGGAAGTAAAGCTTCCAATGATGGAAGCCCTACTTATTCTTTTTCTTCGGATACTAAGAAGTATTTAGTTACGTAGGGGGCGGCTAAAAAGATATTTGCACTTGAGGCAGGCGTTTGTTTCCCTTCATTTGTTAGTTGATGTGCCTCAGAGAATGCCTTAAAATCCGTCCAATTATTGAAATCTGATTCTTTTTTCCAAACTGTTAAAATGACGTATGTATCAGACTTAATTGGCCGTAACACGCGAATCGCTATAAATCCAGGTTCGTTTTCAATTACACCTACTTGATTTTTAAAGCGATATTCGATGAGGGGCCGTCCTTCTTCTGTAACGGGAATATGATTCATAACGACAAAGCCCTTATTCTGTATGGTTCCTTTACCATCAACTACTTCATACCGACGTGGCGAAGCAAATACGGTTTTTCCAGATGTTTCATGTAGAAGGAGAGCGGTTTGTCCATTTTGCATCAAAAATATGATTTCGTTTGCATGTTTTTCTTTGATTGTCTTTAAAAATGTATATGTGCCAGTGGTCATATACACATTCATCCTCAACACCTCCATTTTTTCTTTTATTTTATCAATGAATCTCCCTTTATTAAAACATTAAACAGGAAAAAAAAGTAAAACTTTTGACAATTTTCTAAGAGTTTTCTGTTTATGACAAAGAAAAGACTATATTGAGTGTGTTTAGATTTGAAATTCACCTTGCTTCTGATATTCTAGGGAGGTATATGATTTTTAATAATAGATGAGAAAGTATTACATTTTTTGTATGTTGATGTCTAGAGTAAGCATATTAAAATATTGCTTTGACATCCGGGAAAGGTGGATTCCAATGACTATAGAAATAACGAATGATACATTGTTAAGAGCGGCAAGAGGGGAAAAAACGAAGCATGTGCCTGTATGGTATATGCGTCAAGCGGGGCGTTCGCAGCCAGAATATCGCAAAATTAAAGAAAAATACTCTTTATTTGAAATTACCCACCAGCCTGAGCTAGCTGCCTATGTGACTAGGCTGCCAGTTGAAAATTATGGAGTCGATGCAGCGATTCTTTACAAAGATATTATGACTCCACTGCCTGGTATTGGTGTCGATGTCGATATTAAAGCCGGCATTGGTCCTGTTATTGAAAATCCGATTCGTTCCATACAAGATGTTGAAAGATTAGGAGAATTACAACCAGAACAACATATTCCATACGTATTGGATACGATTAAGTTATTGACAACAGAGCAATTAACGGTTCCATTAATCGGTTTTTCAGGTGCTCCTTTTACAATCGCTTCCTATATGATTGAAGGTGGTCCATCGAAAAACTATAATAAAACAAAAGCGTTTATGTATTCTAATCCGAAAGCATGGTTTGCGTTAATGGATAAATTGGCTGACACCATCATTGTATATGTGAAGGCTCAAGTCCATGCTGGAGTGAAAGCGGTTCAAATTTTTGATTCGTGGGTTGGTGCTTTAAATGTGGCTGATTATCGTGTGTTTATTAAGCCGGTCATGGAGCGGATTTTTACAGCGCTACGAGAAGAAAATGTACCGTTAATCATGTTTGGAGTAGGCGCAAGTCATTTAGCTTTAGAGTGGCATGACCTACCGCTTGATGTGGTTGGATTAGATTGGCGCTTACCAATTGCTGAGGCTAGAAGCATGGGAATCCATAAGACGGTACAAGGAAATTTGGATCCAGCTCTTCTGTTAGCTCCTTGGGAAGAGATTGAAAAACGTGCAAAAGAAATTTTAGATCAAGGGATGGCAGAAGCCGGGTTTATCTTTAATCTTGGTCATGGTGTATTCCCATCAGTTGATCCGGCTGTGTTAAAAAGATTAACAGACTTTATTCATGAATATTCAGCTAGTAAACGATAATAGAGGTGTGAGCGAGCATGGCAAGAAAAAAAATGGGCCTTTTAGTTTTGGCCTATGGTACACCATATACAGAAGACGATATTGAACGATATTATACGCATATTAGACATGGGAGAAGACCAAGTGATGAGTTAATTGCTGATTTAAAAGCTAGATATAAAGCAATTGGAGGTTTATCACCACTTGCAGGCATTACGCAGGGACAAGCAGAGGCTCTTGAAGCAAAATTAAATGAAATTCAAGATGAGATTGAGTTTAAGGCTTATCTAGGTTTAAAGCATATCGAACCATTTGTTGAAGATGCTGTAAAACAGATGCATGATGATGGAATTCGTGATGCCGTTAGCCTTGTACTGGCACCACATTTTTCAACATTTAGTGTGCAATCGTATAATGGGCGTGCGCAAGAGGAAGCGGCTAAATATGGATTAAACATCACTTCTGTTGAAAGCTGGTATGATGAACCGAAATTTATTCAGTTTTGGGTGGAGCAAGTGCAAGCTGTCATTAATAGGATGACGACAGAAGAACGTGATCACTATGCCTTGATTGTTTCTGCACATAGCCTACCAGAAAAGATTTTACAATTAGGTGACCCATATCCTAAGCAATTAGAAGAAACTGCTAAGCTTATTGCAGAAGAAGCAGGTGTTTCTCAGTATGCGGTAGGCTGGCAAAGTGCTGGACAAACTCCAGAGCCATGGCTCGGACCTGATGTACAAGATTTAACGAAGGACTTGTACGAAAAAGAAGGATATAAAGCTTTTATTTATGTTCCAGCTGGCTTTGTATCGACTCATTTAGAAGTTCTTTATGATAATGATTATGAATGTAAAGTGGTGACAGATGAAATAGGGGCCAGCTATTATCGACCAGCTATGCCTGATGTTCATCCGACATTTATTGATGCGTTAGCAACGATTGTTTTAAAAAATTTGAATGAGTAAGAATAAGGATAAGGAGGCGGAATTCCACACATATTTTGTCTAGCTCTTGAGATTGAAAATCATGTCACTTGAGCTTTAGTCTGTTATTTTTATGTGCTGTGTTCACGCCGCCTTTTTTTAAACACGATATACTAAATCGATTCAATAGGTAAGAGATGGACTTTGTAATTACCCAGTTGATTTAAAAAGTAATATCTGATACTATCATAACGGAACTTATTGACCGATTTGACCAAATAGTCATTTGGAGGTGGAATATGTCAATTGATCGAAAAAATCTCATTTTAGCTGCAGCTACAAAATCATTTTCTTTGTTTGGATATAAAGCAACAACGATGGATCAAATTGCGAAAATTGCTAATGTGGGCAAAGGAACCATTTATACTTTTTATGAAAATAAAGAGCAACTGTTTAAAGAAATTGTCTTACAGATGATTAATGAAATGAAAAATGAGGCTGAGCGAGCGATTCAACCCGATGTAAGCTTTAATGAAAATTTGCATAGAGCGTTGTTTCGAATCCTTGAATTTAGAAAAGAGCATCAATTATCGATTAAGTTATTTCAGGAAGAGAAACAAATGGGGACGCCAGCGGTTCAAGAAATGATCAACGAAATAGAGTTGTCCATTGTGTCTTATCTTTCTGAAAAAATTAACATAGCGATAGGGAAGAAAGCGATTCGCCCATGCAATTCCGAAGTGATGGCTTTTCTACTGTTAAAAACATATTTGGCTTTAATTTTTGATTGGGAGCGAAATCATCAACCACTTGAGAAAGAAGAAATTGCTGAAATATTACAGGAATATCTATTCAAAGGATTGTCGATTACATCATGATAATCCTTGTTTTTTTCACACGAATGACTAATTGAATAAAATGGTCAATTATATAATAAAGGGGAAGTCGTAAAATGGGCTTGTTTAAACGAGAATGGTCGGCCTTGTTCAAGGATAAAAAGATGCTGATTTCTATCATTGGAATTTTATTTATTCCAATCATGTATAGTGGCGTGTTGATATGGGCCAATTGGGATCCATATGATCAGTTAGATACTATGCCAGTGGCCGTTGTAAACAATGATGCTGGAGCCGAATTAGATGGAGAGAAGTTGCAGCTAGGAAATGAACTAATTGATAAATTAAAGGAAAGCAACGAGTTTGATTTTCAGTTTGTTGACAAGAAAGAAGGCTATCAGAAGTTAAAAGATCACAAAGCCTACTTATTAGTTGAAATCCCTAAGAATTTTTCGGAAAATGCAACAACGCTCATGGATGATGAACCGAAGAAGCTTCAATTAAAGTATGTGACGAATGAGGGCTATAATTTCTTGTCTGCACAAATTAGTGAGTCTGCTATTAAAGAAATTAAAATGTCATTATCGGAAAAGGTAACGGAAACATATGCTGAAACGATGTTTGAGATGATGACCAAAATGGCAGATGGATTTCAGTCAGCAGATGAAGCGGCAGGAAAATTACAAAAAGGAATTAAGGAGCTTGATAGTGGAGCTAAAACAATAGAAGAGAAATTAGGTTTATTAGCGGAAAAACAGCTTGAGTTTACAGATGGAACAACAAAAGTGCAGAATGGAGCCGGTGAGTTGCAAAAAGGTGCTGCTTCACTTGCTAGCGGGCTAAGTCAGCTATCGAATGCACAAAATGAATTGATTGAAGGAGCGAAAAAAGTAGAGGATGGAGGAGAGGAGCTTACATCTGGTATTCAAGAAGCTCAGAATGGACTGGGCACGGTTGGGGAAAAAATGAATGAGGTTATAGCAGGAACTGAAAAAATTCATGAGGGAAGTACTCAATTAAGTGATTCTTTACAAAAACTTGAGGCAGGTGCAAACAGTGGAGCGGATGGAGCTGCAGAATTAAAGACTGGCATTATAAATCTTCAATCGGAATTGGAGCCACTATTGGCGGGGCTTCCTTCAGAAAAACAAGAAGCGCTAAAACAAGCATTTGCAGAGCTTTCTACAGGTGCCGAGCAGCTTGAAGCTGGAAGTAAAGAGCTTGCAAATTCTACAGGTCAAATCGAAGCAGGAGCAACAAATCTTTCTGAGAAAATCGCGACATTAAATAATGGACAGAAAGCCATTGGAACAGGCCTCTCCCAATTAAAGACTGGGGTATCACAGTTAGAAACGGGAGCTAGTCAATTACAAGAAGGGCAAACAGAGCTACGGACGGGCTTAGTGACGTTTGGAGAGAAATTATCAGAAGCAACAGCCGGTGGACAACAACTTGCAACAGGCTCACTCAGCTTAGCAGATGGGGTTAATCAGCTTCAAGCTGGATCAAGTACTCTCGCTGATGGATCGAGTCAACTTGCCAATGGTTCTAGTGAAATCGTAGATGGTACAAGTAAACTAGTAAAAGGCTCTACAGAATTCAAAGATCAAATAAATGAAGCAGCAAAACAAGCTACTGATATTGAGGCAGATGATCAAACATATAGTATGGTTGCCGGGCCTGTAACGGTAGAAAGAGAAAGCTTGAATAAAGTGCCGAACTACGGAACAGGCATTACTCCGTATTTCTTATCACTAGCACTGTTTGTTGGAGCGTTAATCTCATCAATTGTTTTCCCGTTTAGAGATCCAGTAGGAATTCCAAAAAATGCGTTTAGCTGGTTTGCTAGTAAATGGAGTATTATTTCGATGATTGGTATTTTTCAGGCGTTGATTGCGGTCTTTATTCTCTTAAAAGTGATAGGTCTGCAAGTACAAAATATTCCTTTGTTTATTTTATTTGCAATTTTGACAAGTCTATCCTTTATGGCATTAATTCAGTTATTGGTAACAACGCTAGAAAATCCAGGACGTTTTATCGCGATTATCCTATTAATCTTGCAATTAGTAACAAGTGCTGGAACGTTCCCAAATGAATTAATCCCAGAGAAATTACAAATATTTAATGACTTATTGCCGATGGCATATTCAGTAAGAGGGTTTAGAGAGGTGATTTCTACTGGAAACTTCGATATGATGTGGCAAAATGGTTTCGTGTTACTCGGCTATGCCATTGCATTTATGATCCTGACCCTTATTTATTTTAGCATCAAGCACAAAAAGAGCTATTCAGGTGTAAGTGAATAAGAAAAGCGGAAGGCACCCGTTCAGTGGATGGAATGCTTTCTAAATAACAATAAAAAACGATTCCTATATATAATGGGAATCGTTTTTTATTTAGGGATTGACTAGATATAAGCTAGCCATTATATGAGAAGCATCCGTTTTTGGGGAAATCGGATGGTGGTACCGTGATTAGTTGTCAGAAAGGCAATGATCACATTTATTTCCGTAGCATTCGTGTTGTTCATCGAATTCTTTTCCGCATTCAACACATCGTTTGCGTGGTAAGTTTCTAAAGAATTCTACGATACTTTGTATCATATCTTTCGCCTCCTGAAGATTTATTAATTATTTGGTATGAATTGATTGTGTTATAACAGTTTTTTATCAATTGTGATTAATTGTCAGAAAGGCAATGATCACATTTATTTCCGTAGCATTCATGTTGTTCCTCGATTTGTTTTCCGCATTCAACACATTGTTTTTTTGGTAAGTTTCTAAAGAATTCTACGATACTTTGCATCATGTTTTCCGCCTCCTGAAGATTTATTAATTGCTTGGTATGAATCAATTGTATTATAACAGTTTTGATTTGTCAACTGATGTTTTATAACATCTTAAAAAGATGCAAAATGACAAAAAATAGTATATATTGGTGTTGATTAGTTGATATGGGGGGAGAATTGCACATGAAGATTACCGTTATAGGTTTCTGGGGTGGATATCCAGCTAAAAATGAAGCAAGTTCTGGTTATTTACTTGAGTATGGAGATTATCGGGTATTGCTTGATTGTGGTAGTGGTGTTTTATCTGAATTGCAAAATCATATGCGTCCAGAAGAGCTAGATGCGGTTGTGTTGAGTCATTATCACCCAGATCATGTGGCGGATGTTGGAGTGTTACAGCACGCCCTTTTAATTCAACAGATGCTGAGTGGTCAGAAAAAGACCGTTCCAATCTATGGACATGCGCTTGATGAATTAGAGTTTAAAAAGCTTTCTTATAAAAAAATTACGAAAGGAATTGCGTATTCTTCAGATGAATCTATCCAAATTGGTCCATTTACTTTTGGCTTTATGCGAACTAAGCATCCCGTTCCCTGCTTTGCTATGAGAATTGAAGTGGCTGGACATAAACTTGTATATACGGGAGATAGCGCATATGCAGAAGAATTTGTTGACTTTGCAAAAAATGCAAATATTTTATTGTGTGAAAGTAATTTTTATAGCGATATGGATGGAACAGATGCAGGGCATATGACGGCTCGAGATGCTGGGATTATTGCTAAGAAGGCGAATGCACAGCTTTTAATATTAACTCACTTACCGCATTATGGAGATCATCAACAATTAAAACAAGAAGCGGCAGAGATATTTAAGCGTGAAATTGCATTGGCCAGAAGCCGTTTGGAATTTCAACTTTAAAAGCGTATGAAACAATGAAGGAGGAAGCGTTATGCTTTTTATTGACAACAAAGGGATTATAGATCCAAGAATCAACTTAGCGATTGAAGAATATGCACTTAAACATTTAGATATTAATGAATCCTATTTACTGTTTTATATAAATAAACCGTCCATTATTATTGGTAAAAATCAAAATACGATTGAAGAAGTGAATCAAGATTATGTGGAACAAAATGATATTACCGTTGTTAGACGACTTTCAGGTGGTGGAGCGGTGTATCATGATTTAGGGAATTTAAACTTTAGCTTTATTACAAAGGATGACGGAGATAGCTTTCATAATTTCAAGAAGTTCACAGAGCCTGTTGTGAAGGCACTAGGTAAACTAGGCATTCAAGCGGAATTAAGTGGTCGTAATGATATTATGGCAGAAGGTAAGAAAATTTCTGGGAATGCGATGTTTGCAACAAGAGGACGAATGTTTAGCCATGGGACATTGTTGTTTAACTCTGAGATGGATCATATTGTTTCGGCATTAAAGGTAAAAAAAGAAAAAATTGAATCCAAAGGGATTAAGTCAGTCAGAAGTCGTGTTGGCAATATCGCTGATTTTTTAAAAGAGCCTATGACAATTGAAGAGTTTCGTAGCTTTATCTTAACCAATATTTTTGAAGGTCAGTCAGAAATTCCAGAGTATGTGTTAACGAATGAAGACTGGGAAAAGATACATAAAATTTCCGAAGAAAGATATCAAAAATGGGATTGGAATTATGGGAAGTCACCGAAGTTTAATCTTCAAGCCTCTCGCCGTTTTCCAGTGGGATCTATTGATATAAGACTTGAAGTGAATAAAGGGAATATTGAGAACTGTAAAATTTATGGGGATTTTTTTGGTGTGGGTGATGTAGCAGAACTTGAAAAAAAGCTTATTGGTGTTCGGTATGAAAAAGAGGCTGTTTCTTCTGTATTAGAAGGGATAGATGTGCAACATTATTTTGGTAATGTTACGAAAGATGATGTCTTACAATTAATCTTTTAGGACAAGGTCTGACTTAATACTTCATGTGTTGTAGAGTGTTTTTTTCTATACAACATATTGGGGTTATGTCAGGCTTTTTTTAAAAGATAAGAAAGTATAAATTTTCAACGGGTACTGGTGTCTAGCTCCAGGCGTCTTGCGCTTTTCTTATATAAATCGATGATGCTATACAAACCATTGCTTGCTGAGAGCATAAAATAATAGAAATTATTCTTCACTTGCATTCCTATTTCAAAAGAAGTATTATAGTTTTTAAAAAATTCAAAGCTGTTAGGAGGGATTGTAGTTGAGAGAGGTTACTTTATTGGATATTTTTGAACATCCTATTACGCAAAAATACTTAAATCGTTCTGGAATGGCACATGCAATTGCGGTGGCCTACCATGCCTTCCATTTAGCAAAGGAGCATAATGTGGATCCTGATATTGCAGCCAAAGCTGGTTTCTTACATGATATGGGTCATTTTACTTGGTATCGTAGTGATGGTAAGTGGGATTATGAGTTATATCGTCAAAATGATATTCATTCGATTAAAGGTGCAGAAAGAGCCCATAAGCTATTAATTCGTTTAGGTGAAAATCCAGTTAAAGCTAAAGCAATATCCCTCGCCGTTTTATTCCACACCGATTCGTTCTTACCTTCTAATGATATTATGCGCACTCCTCTTCAACAGGTCGTTAAATGGGCTGATGAGAAAGATGAAGAAGTAGGTGGAAATCATCATTACCGTAAAATTGATTCAAACCGAGCAAAAGAAAGTATTATCCGTTTAGATCAACTTATTGATGAAGAAGAAGGCACAAAGCTAACGTCCTAATCAAGTGGGAGTTAGCTTTTATTTGTGTTGGCTAAGGTTCTAACCTGTCCTTCTTTGCTTATACTAAATGTAGATATGTCATGTGAAAAGGGAGGAAGAATGTTGACTAGGAAATGGGTATGGTACGCGATAATCATCTATTTAATCTACATTGCCAGTATGTATGGCTATCTATTTTTCCTTGCTGATACATCTATTCCAGATGCTTTACAAGGAACAGCTGCTGATCCAAAAACGTTTCTAAACGCTAGGGAACTTGTCTTAAGTGAAGAGTATTCTACCATTCGTAATTTTATTTTTTTCATTAATACACCACTTGAGTGGCTTATTTATTTTTTTATTTTAATTTTAGGGATATCAAGAAGCTTTGAAAAATGGTCATTAACAATATCCCGATGGAAGTTTATCCAAACAGGCATTTATTTATTTTGGTTATCAGTACTTACGTATGTGGCAGTATTTCCTATTCAATATGTTAGCTATACGCTCAGTAGAACGTATCATATTAGTACACAAACATTTGGTGCGTGGATGAAGGATGAAGTCATCGATTTTTGGGTCAATTTTGGTTTGATGGTTTTAATTGTCACTGTATTATATTGGGTCATGCAAAAAAGCCCAAAAAAATGGTGGCTGTATGCATGGCTTCTGTCTGTTCCGTTTTCACTGCTTCTTATGTTTGTACAGCCTGTTCTCATTGATCCGCTCTATAATGATTTTTATCCGTTGAAAAACAAAGAATTAGAATCGAAAATTTTAGAACTTGCTAATCGAGTCGATATTCCAGCGGAGCATGTGTATGAAGTGAATAAGTCTGAGGAAACCAATTCTTTGAATGCTTATGTAACAGGAATTGGCTCGAATTCACGTATTGTTCTTTGGGATACGACGTTGAATAGACTCGAGGATGATGAAATATTATTCATTATGGCTCATGAAATGGCTCATTATGTGGAAAAGCATATTTATATTGGCATTGGTGGATATTTGGCGTTAACCTTTGTAGGCTTATGGTTAATTGCTCGATTAATGAACTGGATCGTAAAACGATGGGGCTCTATCTTGAAGATCTCTTCTGTTAACAGTATTAGTTCTTTGCCGCTGTTTTTACTGCTTACAGCTATTCTATTGTTTGCTTCAAGTCCTATATCTAATTACATTTCACGTTATCAGGAAACGCGAGCTGATCGTTACGCGATTGAAATGACAGAAAATAAAGAAGCAGCTATTAGCGCTTTTCAAGAGCTAACGAGGGCAGGACTCAGTCAGGTCAATCCCCCATTGCTTGTAAAATGGCTTCGCTATTCACATCCTGCAATGCTTGAGAGAATTTCTACTATTGAACAACATAATGAGTGAATACGAAAAGTCAGCTCAAAATGGGCTGGCTTTTTACTTATGCTATAGGATGGTGGATGTTCGGGCAAAGTAAAAATAGTAAGAAAAAACTTTTATTTTCGTTAGCCTTTTATTTATTACTATAATAAATGTAACTTTTATACATGTAAGGAGCACGAGCATGCGCAATATAGTTTCTATTATTATTGGTTCAGTCATTGTGGCGGTTGCGTTTAATTTATTTTTTATTCCTCATCAAATTCTGAGTTCTGGCCTGAGTGGGATTGCTATGATGCTGGGAATTGTTACGCCCATTAATACAGGAATCTTGAACTTGGCGTTGAATTTGCCGTTATTAATTATTGGAGTGTTAAAGCTCGGTAAACGTTTTATTAGCTATACAATTGTATCTGTTATCGTTGTATCAGCAGGCCTGTATATCATTCCTGTTCATGAAATGTCAACAGATCCACTTTTATCCTGTTTATTTGGTGGAGTGCTTTCTGGTTTCGGAATTGGAATGATTTTTAGAGCATCTGGTTCTTCAGGTGGTTTTGATATTCTGGCGATGCTACTGGCAAAAAAACGAGGTTTTCCACTTGGAGCCTTGCTATCGGTAATGAATGCAGTTGTTGTTATTATTTCTGGTTTTATTTTTGGCTGGAATGCAGCGCTGCTAACATTGGTAGGGATTTATGCTTCGGGTAAGGTGATTGATACAATACATACGAATCATATTAAATTAACGTTAATGATTGTGACAAAAAAAGGCGATGAATTGAAGGAGCAGTTGTTAGCTAATCTTTATCGAGGGATTACTGTGATTGATGGGGAAGGGGCATATTCGGGTGCTAAGCAAAAAATTTTAATGACCGTTATTACGCGCTATCAATTAACAGATGTTAAGGCCATTATTAATGAAGTGGACCCCAAAGCATTTGTTAACATTACAGAGACAACGGAGGTAATTGGTGTTTTTCATAAAGGATAAAGTGAAACTTCGATCAGTGGGGACCACTGATGATTAGTTTAGCCGAGATAGATAGACAAAGCCTCCTGTTTTTTAGGGGGCTTTGTTATGTGACTGTTTTGATTTTTGGCCCCAACAACGGTTCAATGTCCCTTTACTTTAAAGTTCAAGCTCCAAATCGTTTTAGAAGATGATTCATTTCAGCACTTAATTGTAAAAATAATGGTTTATTTTTCGTATCGAGAGCGTTATCAATTTGTTTCTCAAGATTTTTTCTTTGGTTTATGAGGATTGACTCGTGAATAATCATTTCAATTAGCAGCTCTTGAATCGTTGCAGCGGCTTTTGCCTTTTTAAGAGAATGTGCCTTTACTAATTCTGAATATGATTTTTCGTTGTTCACTTTAAATCACTCCTGACCCCTTTTTATTACTATATGAATGTTGAATCGATAAAATAAACAAAAATTTAAAGAAAAAATAATATATTTTTAGAATATATGACAATAAAATATGTCAATTTTTAGAGAGTTTTCTGATTAGAAGAAATCGTTTTGAATATTCTGTGAATTTTAAGCACTGCATGGTAATCTATGTTATTATTGGTGTGGATTTTCTATAAATGGATTAGGAGAGGTGCACATAATGAAATTGACTAACGAACGTTTAATTGAAGAATATGAAATTACTCCTTACACGCTAGCAATTTTGCCAATAAATTATGGAAGTAAAGTATATTCTCGAATTATTGAATTAGAAGCTGAGTTTATTTCTCCGTTTAAGCCGATTGAAATTATCAGTAGAAGTTGCGAATACTTCGGAGCTAGTTATGATGGTCGTAAACAGGGAACCAAGCATCTGGTTGGCATTACTCACAAAGCTCCTATTGCCATTGATGCATCTAGTTCCATTTTCTTCTTTCCGACCACATCTCCACTACGTCCTCAATGCATCTGGTTGTCCCATGATCATATTGCATCATTTGCCAGCTTAGACCAACAACAAACAACTGTCGTCTTTCGAAATAAACAAAGCATTACTATTCATATATCTAGTGGATCGTTTGAAAATCAGATTCATCGAACAGCATTGTTAAAGACAAAGCTTGTTCAGCGAATTGAGGAAACAAAAAGAAAGTCATTGCAATTGTTTAATCATTCTTTGTCGTCTCAAGCTTCTGAAAAGGTATCTCATTATGGACCGTTTCGTTAAAATAACTAATTCAGAAATAGAAAAGGAATGACTTTCTATAAGAATTGTCATGTTTTTACATATAGGTCCTTTTACTCTCTCTTCTTTCTATTGTTGCCGTTTATGTTATTTTTCGAAACGTTCGTTCTTTTTAAAACAAAGCTTTTATGGTATCGGAATAACAAGAATGCAATCATAATTAAATTATTAATTTTGCATTTTATGGAGAAAGTGATATAAGTAAAATAAGAATAAGCTTTTCATGTACATAGACAACGGTTTACGCAACTTATAAGAGGGAGAGCATTATGGATTTTGATGTAATAAGAGAATGGATGACGCTTGAACACATATCAGAACTTGTACAGCAGTATCGAGCACTTGGTCCACTTCCTGGCATTATACTGCCTTTACTAGAAGCCTTTTTACCATTTTTACCACTGTTTGTTTTTGTGACGGCGAATGCTACAGCTTTTGGTCTTTGGTGGGGTTTTTTCTTTTCTTGGATTGGAGCCGTAGCTGGTGCTTTTCTTGTTTTTACAATTGTTAGAAGATTTGGCCAAGGGAGATTTTTTCTTTTTTTACAAAAGCATAAGCAAGTTCAAAGATTAATGGAGTGGGTAGAAAATCATGGGTTTAGTCCACTATTCTTAATACTTTGCTTTCCGTTTACCCCATCAGCGGTTGTGAACATTGTGGCAGGTCTTTCTAAAGTAAGTGTATGGCAATATGCTCTTGCGGTTATAGGTGGGAAAATGGTGATGATTTTCACGATTAGCTTTGTTGGATATGATATTCCTGCACTCATTCATCAACCAGTTCGAACGGTTATTGTGCTCATCGTTATTTTCATTCTTTGGTATGTTGGAAAAAAAATTGAACATCGTTTGGATCAAAAGATGATAAAAAAGGAAAGACAGCATTAGAGTTAGAGGGTAAGACCATTCGATGAAGAATGGTCCACTTTTTCTGAATAAATACGAACGTATGATTGGTTTTTAGGGCGGAATAAGGGTATAATATGATTAAAAACAATAATAAAAGACACCGCTTTTTTTGGACAGGATGAAATTTATAGAAACAGAAGAGAGGGAAATACATGTCGCTCCGCTTTTTATTAGGAAGATCAGGTACCGGCAAAACATCCTTTATTTTGGATGAAATACGTGGGAAGCTAGCTGATAATCCAGAGGGAAATCCAATCATCTATCTTGTCCCTGATCAGATGACGTTTTTGTCTGAGTATAAGTTAATTAAAACACCAGGTCTTGCAGGAATGATTCGTGCACAAATATTTAGTTTCAGCCGGCTAGCTTGGCGTGTGCTTCAAGAAACAGGTGGAATGAGCCGAATCCACTTAGATAATGTAGGCGTTAGTATGCTTATTCGTAAGATTATCGTGGAAAAGAAAGATGAGCTTAAGGTATTTCGGCGTTCCGCTGATAAACAAGGATTTGTCATGCAAATCGAGCAGATGTTAACAGAATTTAAACGTTATTGCATTCGACCGGATGAGCTTCAACATTATTTGGGGCAAGGTTCAGCAAAAGAAGGTGCGATACAGGATAAGTTACATGATCTTGAATTAGTTTATGGATCATTTGAAGATGAACTGATTGGCAAATATCTTCATTCTGAGGATTATTTTAAGTTGTTAATTGAAAAAATGGCAGATTCAGCTTATATGGCTAATGCAGAAATATATATAGATGGTTTTTATAGTTTAACACCGCAAGAGCTGTTAATCATTGAAGAAATGATGAAGCGTGGCTGTAAGATGACGGTTGCTTTAACATTAGATCAGGACTATAAACAAGCACCACCAGATAACCTAGAGTTGTTTAGGCAGACGGGAACTACGTATTATCAAATTTATCAAATAGCACGTAAATTGGGTGTTTCGGTCGCAGAGGATATTGTATTAACCGAAACGAGTAGATTTAGTGAAAATGTTGCATTAAAGCACTTAGAACAAAATTTTACTGTTCGACCTGTACATTCTTACGAGCAGCAAGCTGATATTACGATATCGCAAGCTGTGAATCGACGCGCTGAGATTGAAGGTGTAGCCCGAACGATTTTAAAACTTGTTCGTGACAAACAATATCGCTTTAGAGACATGGCCATTTTAATAAGAAATAGCGAAGCCTATCGAGATATTTTACAAACGGTGTTTCGCGATTATCGCATTCCACTATTTATTGATGCAAAGCGGACTATGCTGCATCATCCATTAATTGAACTAATTCGTTCTACATTAGAAATTCTCACAACGAACTGGCGCTATGAACCGGTCTTTCGGGCTATTAAAACAGAGCTGCTGTTTCCCCTTGAAAGTAATCATGATTACATGCGTGAAAAGGTAGATCGGTTAGAGAATTATGTGTTATCTCGAGGGATTAAAGGAGAACGGTGGACATCGAAGGATCGCTGGACATATCGTCGTGTTCGCAGTCTTGAACTCGAGGAACATTCACAGACAGATAAAGAAAGACAAGTAGAAGATGAACTAAATGAACTTAAACAGTTATTCACCGAGCCTATTTTAAAATTGTCACGTCGAATAAAGCAGCTAAAACAGCAAGAGAATTAGCAGAGGCTCTTTATTTGTATTTAGAAGAGCTGCATGTTCCTGAGCAATTAGACAAGTTACGAATAGCAGCTGAAAAAAAGGGTGATTTAGCTGTTAGCACGAGAACATGAGCAATCATGGAATGCAGTAGTGGATTTGCTTGATCAATTTGTGGAATTGTTAAGTGAAGAAAAGATCCCGTTAAAATCGTTTACGACCATTATTGAATCTGGTTTGGAATCCTTGCATTTTTCATTAGTTCCACAGGCAATGGATCAAGTCATCGTGGCGAATTTGGATTTATCTCGTTTAGATGATGTGAAGGCAGCATTTGTCATTGGCTTAAATGATGGTGTGTTACCGGGAAAAACGGTGGATGAAGGGATTATTTCTGATCAAGATCGTGAAGTACTACTTACAGGGTGGACTTGAGTTAGCTCCAAGCTCGAAGGTTCGTTTATTGGATGAAGAGTTTACGGCGTATAAAGCTTTCACTACTGCATCACATGCCCTTTATTTATCATATCCATTAGCTGATGAGGAAGGAAAATCATTATTGCCATCCCCTTATTTAAAACGGGTTCGTGATGTCATTGCGCAGCGTCATGAAGAGTTTTATACGAAATGATCCGTCTGATGTATCTCCAGAAGAGCAAGCTGATTTTATAGTAAATGTGGATGTAGCTTTTCATATTTAACAGCACAATTGCAGCTTAAAAAAACGAAATTATCCCATCCATGACATTGTGGTGGGATGTATATAATACGCTAATGAACGATGAACTTGTGAGCAAGAAACAACAAGGATTCTATCCAGTCTCTTTTATGAAAATAAAGCGAAGAAAGCTATCAACAGAAACAACGAAGCAATTATATGGAGAAGATATTGTTGGCCAGCGTTTCACGAATGGAGATGTTTAATGGTTGTCCGTTCTCCCATTTTGCTGCTCATGGCTTAAAATTACGGGAACGACAAATCTTTGATTAGATGCACCTGATATTGGGGAAATGTTTCATGGTGCGTTGAAAATGATCTCCGATTATTTAAATGAAGCATGGGATTTCATGGAATTCATTAACAAAGGAGCAATGTGTGCTGCTTGCTCAAAAAGCAGTTGAAACGCTAGCACCGAAATTACAAAACCAAATTTTACTCAGTTCCAATCGTCATCATTATTTAAAGAGAAAGCTCGAACATGTTATTGGCAGAGCGACAGTTGTATTAAGTGAGCAGGCTAAATGGAGCGGATTTGCGCCAATTGGGCTAGAGCTAGGCTTCGGAAAAAATGGAACACTGCCGCCTCTTTCCTTTACATTGCAGAATGGAGTCTAAAATGGAATTAATGGGACGAATCGACCGAGTTGATAAAGCGGAAGATGAAAATGAAATCTTTTTACGAGTACTTGATTATAAATCAAGTGAAAAAGACTTGAATTTAACAGAAGTGTATTATGGATTAGCACTTCAAATGTTAACCTATCTTGATATTGTCGTTACTCATTCTAAGGTTATTAGTAGGAACAGAGGCAATGCCTGCAGGCGTTCTTTATTTTCATGTTCATAATCCAGTCATTAAGTCAAAGGGAATGTTAAGTATAGATCAAATCGAAGAAGAATTTTTAAGGATTTCAAAATGAAAGGTCTTGTTTTAGGAGATCATCGATGTCATTCAATTAATGGATCAGTCACTAGAAATTGGTGCATCAAGCAAGTCTGATATTATACCAGCTAGCTTTAAAAAAGGATGGTACTTTATCAGCAACATCTAAAATCGCCAGTCATGAAGAGTTTTCTTTGCTACAAAAGCATGTTCGACATACTTATGAAGATGCAGGAAATAAAATGATTGATGGTGATGTTGGGATTACTCCTTATAAGCTAAAGGATCGAACGCCATGTACGTTTTGCTCGTTCAAATCGGTTTGTCAGTTTGATCAATCATTAGAGGATAATCAGTATCGGAATCTACCCGATAAGAAGCAAAAAGAAGTTCTAGACATATTGAGAGGGGAGGCGAAAGCGTGAGTAAAACAGTCATTCCAGAAATGCCAGCAGATGTTACCTGGACAAAAGATCAATGGAAAGCCATTTGGGCGAAAGATCAAGATATATTAGTAGCTGCTGCTGCTGGTTCCGGTAAAACAGCCGTATTAGTCAATCGAATAATTGAAAAAGTTATTTCAGAGGAGGCCCCCATTAATGTCGATGAATTGCTTGTCGTAACATTTACTAATGCCTCGGCGGCAGAGATGCGCCATCGAATAAGTGAAGCTTTAGAAAAGGCGATTAGTGAAAATCCAAGTTCACAGCATCTTCGTAAGCAGTTAGGGTTAATGAATCGCGCTTCTATTTCAACACTGCACTCTTTTTGTCTTGAGGTAATTCGTAAATATTATTACGTCACTGATATCGATCCAGGCTTTCGAATAGGAGATTCTACGGAAATAGAATTGCTTCGAGATGAGGTCATGGAGGATTTATTTGAAGAACAATATGGACAAAGTGATAATGAACCCTTTTTTCGACTAGTTGATGCTTTTACCAATGATCGTAGTGATGATGATTTACAGAAAATGGTTCGATCTTTACATGACTTTTCTCGTTCTCATCCAAATCCAAATCAATGGTTGGACGATGTACTAGCGATGTATGATGTACCAGATGATGCAACAATAGATGAGTTGCCGTTTGTTTGCTCACTACGTTTTGATATCGAGCTACAGTTAGATGCTGCAAAAGATTTGCTACAAAGGGCATACGAGTTAACCAAAGTTCCAGGTGGACCAGCACCGCGTGCCGAAAATTATGTAGCGGAGCTGGAAATGGTTTCCAGATTATCTAAAGCGAATGAAGGATCCTGGGATTCATTATATGAAGCAATAAAAACTGTCACTTTTAAAACAGTAAAGCGTTGTTCAGGAGATGAGTATATAAAAGACCTTCTAGATGAGGCAACAAAATATCGCGATGGAGCAAAGAAACACATTAATAGCTTGAAGGAAGAACTTTTCTCTAGGAAACCCGAAAGCTATCTTCGTGATATAAGAGAGTTAAAAGAATACGTAGCGACGTTAGTGTTGCTTGTGAAACAATTTCATGAACGTTTCTTTGCGGCAAAAGCAGAAAAAAATCTTGTCGACTTCGCAGATTTGGAGCATTATTGTTTAGCGATTCTTACGGAAGAAATTATAGATGGTGAACGAAAGCCTTCAGAAGCGGCACTCCAATATCGAAACCAATTTAAAGAGGTACTTGTTGATGAATATCAGGATGTCAATCTTGTTCAAGAAGCAATTTTAAAATTAGTAACGGCTGACGGGGAGAATAGCGGAAACTTATTTATGGTAGGTGATGTCAAACAAGTGCGCCCATAAGGGCAGATAAGAATTCGAACAATGGCAAGTTCGCAGAGGAAACTCGCAAGCAACACTCTGTCACCAATCACTAACTTAGACTGGGAAACTGGTTTGAGGACAGTAGCATGTGATTAAAGGTATAATCCGCCGAAGCTACTTAGGCGAAGACGAATATCGAGGTGAAACGTGTAGACGAGGATGAAAGCTATACTGCCTGAATGATAGTCCGAGGGGTTCTAACGTCAGCCATGTCGTAGAGTAGTTGAAACGACATGCGGTCAATGGAATAAAGTATGATTGTTTTGCTTTATTTGAATAAGATTACATCTTCTCGTGGACAAGATGTAATGTGCGAGTCTTGACCGACCAATCTCAATAAGAGTTAAAGGACGAAAGTCACATCCGACACTACACACGCTATGTTCTTATCTGTACTAAATGGGGATTGCCTAAACGGGAGAGCTATAATTTAAATAGCTATTGAGGATGATTTCAAGCGAAAGCAAGAAATGTGGCTCATGAAAATCCCGCATGGTAACAGAGCTCCCGTAGTAGTCCGAGTTAGGGAAAGCCTAATACATGGCGAAGGGGAGCAGTTCATCGGGTATAATACAAAATTGGGAAGGAGCGAGAGGCTCTATGAGAAATCCGAAAGTAGTATTAGCCAATCTAGCTGGAAAATCGAGTGACGAAACTTATAAGTATACAAGGCTATATCGAAATTTATATAATCCGGAATTTTTCTACTTAGCATATCAAAATATATATGCAAAACCTGGAAATATGACGGAAGGAATAAACAAAGATACAGTCGATGGTATGAGTCTTGAGAAAATAAATAACTTAATCGAACGTTTAAAAGACCAAACTTATCATCCCAACCCAGTAAGGAGAGTATATATACCGAAAAGGAATGGAAAGAAAAGACCTTTAGGTATTCCGTCTTTTGAAGACAAATTAGTCCAAGAAGTCTTAAGAATGATATTTGAAGGTATCTATGAGGGGAAATTTGAGGATACATCTCACGGTTTTAGACCCGACAGAAGTTGTCACACAGCTATAATGCAAATACAGAAACGATTCAGCGGAGTTCGTTGGTTCGTTGAAGGAGATATCGAAGGTTTCTTTGATAATATTGACCATCATATCCTGATAAATCTGTTAAGAGAAAACATTGAAGATGAAAAATTTATTAATCTGATATGGAAATTTCTTAAAGCAGGATATATAAAGGATTGGAAATGGCACAAAAGCTATAGTGGAACTCCGCAGGGAGGAATTATAAGCCCTATATTATCCAATATATACCTTAATAAGCTTGATAAATTTATGAAGGAATATAAGGAGACTTTCGATAAAGGTAAGAAACGCAGACATAGCAATGAATATGTAAATGTGGCAACATTAATCCGACACTATAGGAGAAGAATTGATGTCGTTGGAAAAGAAACCGAAAAAGGAATTGAATATCTTCAAAAACTTAAAGAATTAGAAACAAAACTCAGAAATATACCTTCAAAAGATGAAATGGACAAGAACTTTAGAAGATTACTCTACACAAGATATGCGGATGACTTCGTCGTAGGTGTTATTGGAGCAAAAGAAGACGCAGAGAAAATAAAAGAAGACTTAACAGTGTTTCTAAAAACAAAGTTAAATCTTCAATTATCACAAGAAAAAACAATCATAACAAATTCTGCGGAAAAAGCAAGATTTCTTGGCTACGATATAACTACTGAACGAAGTAAAGACTTCATGGTACACCGAAGCGATGGAAGAATATCAAGACAAAATATGCATATCAAGCTTTATGTGCCGTATGAAAAATGGGAAGGGAAATTAAGAGAATTAGATGTTCTCGAAATATCAAAAGATGGTAAGTGGAAAGGCAAAGCAAGACCCCAACTACAACAAAACGAAGATTTAGAAATCCTAATGCAATATAATTCTGAAATTAGAGGACTATATAATTATTTCCGACTGGCTAATAACGCAAGCGTACTTCACAAATTTTATTACATCATGAAAGAAAGTATGTTAAAAACATTTGCGAGCAAATATCGGACGTCTGCCTCGAAAATATGGAAAAAATATTCAATGGATGGAAAATTCAGAGTAAAATATAGAACTAAAAAAGGGGAAAAGTTTGCTTATTTAATTGACAATGTCTTTGTAAAAGATAGAACGATTAAGAAAAAAGACTCAAAAATCGACGAATTGCCAAATACAATACAGTTTACAGCTCGTACAAGCCTTGTAGACAGGTTAAAAGCCGAAAAATGTGAAATGTGTGGAAAAACGGATAAGTTGGAAATGCATCACATAAGAAAGCTTAAAGACCTTAAGGGCAAAAAGTTATGGGAAAAACATATGATAGCGAGACAAAGAAAGACGATAGCATTATGTCTGGATTGTCATGTTAAACTCCATAATGGAAAGCTAGATTGATGAATGCGGAGCCGTATACATCGAGAGGTGTACGTACGGTTCTAGGAGGAGCGTTTGGAGACCTACTGTAGCAATACAGCAAGGCGCTGGGCGCTTACTCGATTCGATCTATCGTTTTCGATTGGCAGAACCGAATCTTTTTCTCGGCAAGTATACTCGATTTACTCATGATGGGCAGGAGTCTGGATTAAGAATTGATTTAAATCAGAACTTCCGAAGTCGTAGAGAAGTATTAGAAGGTACGAACTTTTTATTTCAGCAGTTGATGGGCACTACGGTTGGTGAAATCGACTATGATGAAGATGCCAAATTGAAAAAAGGAGCACCTTACCCAGAAAATCAGGCCTTTCCTATTGAGCTACACTTCATCAATAATACAACAGGTGAGAAAGAAGCAGTTTCAGATTCTTCTGAGGCAGAAGGCGGATTTGAGGAAGAAGAATTAGAGAAGGCTCAATTAGAAGCACGAATGATGGCCAAGCTTATTAAAAAGGCAATTGATGAGAAACAGCAAATCTATGATACAAAAACAAAGCAGTATCGGTCTGTGCAATATCGAGATATGGTAATTTTGCTTCGTTCCATGCCCTGGGCTCCACAAATTCTGGATGAATGTAAGAAGCAAGGAATTCCAGTCTATGCAAATCTTTCAACAGGCTATTTTGAGGCAACAGAGGTAGCGATTATGCTTGCTGTGTTAAAGGTGATTGATAATCCTCAACAGGATATTCCACTTGCTTCTGTATTACGTTCACCTATTGTAGGATTGGATGAAGAGGAGCTGGCTCAAATTCGTACCTTTCATTCTGGCAGCTACTACGAGGCGATGGTTCAATTTTATCGTCGTAGTGATAGTGACGAGTATCCTGACATGTATGAGAAAGTCGCTTCATTTTATAAAAAGCTAGTAAATTGGAGAAAGCTTGCCACACAAGAAGCGTTATCAGATTTAATCTGGTTGCTATATAGGGAAACAAAATTTTATGATTTTGTCGGAGGAATGCCTGGAGGAAAACAACGTCAAGCAAACCTGAGGGCCTTGTATGATCGAGCAAGACAATATGAAGCAAGCTCATTTCGTGGCTTGTTCCGCTTTTTGCGATTTATTGAAAGAATGCAGGATCGTGGCGATGATTTAGGGGCAGCAAGAGCACTCGGAGAACAAGAGGATGTTGTTCGACTCATGACGATTCATTCGTCAAAGGGACTGGAGTTTCCAATTGTTTTTATCGCAGGGCTATCAAAACCATTTAATTTAATGGACTTACGAAAATCATATTTATTAGACAAGGAATATGGTTTCGCTACAAAATATGTGAATCCTGAATTACGTATCACATATCCTTCATTACCGCAGCTTGCTTTTAAAAAGAAAAAACAATTAGAGACGATTGCGGAAGAAATGCGCGTGCTCTATGTGGCGTTAACGAGAGCAAAAGAGAAATTATATTTAATTGCTACGGTGAATGATGTGGAAAAGAGTATGAAAAGCTGGACAAGCAAGGCCTCTCATTCTCAATGGCTGTTAAAGGATTACATCCGAGCAGGTGCAAAAAGTTATCTTGACTGGATTGGTCCAGCACTTATGCGTCATCAAGCCTGTCAAGAATGGATAGATACAAATAGTGTAAGAACTGTAAATGAAGAAATAGCTTCACACCCATCCCATTGGAGTATATCTATTATACAAAGTGAGAAGCTTATTTCAATAGAAGAACAAGTAATAGCTGAAGAAAGGCTGCTGGAACAAGTAAAGAAATCAGAGAAGGTAGATCTTTCATCAGAGTATGTCGATCAAATTCAAAAGCAGCTATATTGGCAATATCCGCAAAGAGATGCATCGATTCATCGTTCTAAGCAATCGGTCTCTGAGTTAAAACGGCAGTATGAAGTAGCGGATCCAAATAGTGCTACGGATTTAATTGGGACATTTAGCCGTCCGATTTCCAAACGACCAGCATTTATGCAAGAAAAATCAGTAACGCCAGCTGAAAAAGGGACGATTACCCATTTAGTGATGCAGCATATTGATTTAAATACTAAGATTACGATTGATTCCATTCAACAGTTGATAGCTAATTTAATGCAACGTGAGCTGTTGACAGAAGAACAGCAAGTGGCTATTGACCCGCAAATCATCGTTGAGTTCTTTCAAACAGACATTGGTCAGCGTTTGAAAGTAGCATCCTCCGTTCAACGTGAAGTTCCTTTTATGATGTCGTTGCCAGCAAATGTTGCTTATCCTGATTGGCGAGAAGGAGAAGAAGAGGTACTTGTACAAGGGGTTATCGATTGTTTATTTGAGGATGAACAAGGACTTGTGTTAATAGATTATAAAACAGATGCGATAACAGGTCGCTTTCACAATGGATTCCAAGGCGCAAAGCCGATCCTTGCTGATCGTTACCGAACACAACTTGAACTGTATACAAGGGCAGTAGAAGGGATTTTACACAAGAAGGTGACAGAACGTTACTTGTTCTTCTTTGATGGAGCCCATTTATTAGAAATGTAATGATAGGAAAGGAATGTACAAAAACGCTTGGACTTGCGAATGCCAAGCGTTTTTGTATAGGTAGGAAGTAATTTTAATGTAGGGAAATAGAAAATTAATTATTTCCAGTGATAGGCTGGTCAACGCCATTGACATCAATGACATTGCTGCCGTTAACGCCACTTGCAGTGAAAACGAAGGCTCCAATGTTAGAAGCACCGGAACCATTTACTGATTTTCCAGACGTTTTTGGAGAAATAACAGCTGTATCTCCAAATTGAAGAATTCCTGAATCGTTGGTGAAAATTTGAATTGGACCTGTAATAGCGGGCATAGTTAACATCCTTTTCTTAAGTTTTTTGTAAATGATCTCTTTCAGGTTGAGCAGCACCGGTTGTATTTTCTGGGTTTGAGTCTAGCTGACGGATATGCTTAACTCTCGAATGCATTCGGGCATGCCCGATACTGGCTATTGCTGCTGTAGAAACCCCGAGAATACGAATATTTCCCATTTCAATAAGGGGGCAAGGGTTTTCAAATTGAAGTTGAAGTGGCTCATTAATAGCGGGAAGAATGATTGGTTTAGTAAATATTCGATAATCACTAAATTGGCTTTCATATTCGTAGATTTTCTCACTTCTTCGTTGAACGGCAATGGCAGAGGACATTCCATCTATACAGGCGCTATCACCAATTTGAATCGAAGCACTAAAAATAACAGATTTGACTGTCAATGATTTTACTTTTGAAACTCTTCGAAACATACGAATTATGCTTGCGGTGTTAAGGATGGAATGGACGATGCACCGATTTGAGCAGTATCGGTTGTATGCCCTTGGGCTGAATCTAGCTGACGGGTATGGTGAATTCTCGAACTCATTCGGGCATGCCCGATATGCCCGATACTGGCTATTGCTGCTGTAGAAATCCCGAGAATACGAATGTTTCCCACTTCAATAAAGGGACAGGGATTTTCAAATTGAAGTTGAAGTGGCTCATTAATAGCGGGAAGAATGATTGGTTTAGTAAATATTCGATAATCACTAAATTGGTCTTCGTATTCGTAGATTTTCTCACTTCTTCGTTGAACGGCAATGGCAAAGGACATTCCATCTATATAGGCGCTATCACCAATTTGAATCGAAGCACTAAAAATAACAGATTTGACTGTGAATGATTTTACTTTTGAAACTCTTCGAAACATACGAATTATGCCTTCGGTGTCAAGGATGGAATGGACGATGCACCGATAATGAGAGATTCGGGCGGCGTGTCGAAAGCCGAAGATAGCTGAATGGTTTGTACATCTCCTATATGAAATAAGGCCGCACTGGCAACCCCAGTTATGTTAATATCGCCTACGATTAGTTGATGATTAATAACGTTAAATTCCATTGTTGTGATTTCCTCCTGTCTGTCCTGTAGAATGGGTAATAAAATTCACAAGGGCAACTTGGATATCAGATTTTACTTTTTCATACACATTTTCTTTTAAGTACTCAAATTGTTGAGGTGCTCGGTCCATCGGTGAACTGTTATCAAAGTACATAATAATTCGCTGCTCTAATTGGCGACTAACATCATTACGAATAAATTCGTGATAGGACGGCTCTAGTGAAATACCAACTTGATCTTCTGTATCTTGAATCATTTCATCTAATTCGGACATTAATGCTTCTGCCATTTCTTGTACTACTTGTTCTCGGTTTGGAAAAGGGAAAGGTGCAGGAGAGGTAGATTGATGATTAACGGCAAATTCATCAATATTGTTTAAATCATTTGGATTTAAACCTATACTTAAGGCTCCATTAAGAGATTCCACTTTTAATTGATCAAATTTGTATTCAATTTTATCGACATGAATGGGTGGTTTATTTTTAAGCATTGAAATTTCTTCGGTTAGGCGTTGTAATTCTTGCTCAAGCTGTAGAATTCGTTTGTCCTGGGCCTCTAAGTAACGCTGTAATTGGATTGAGTAAGTATACCATTCATTATTCAAAATCACTCACTCCACCTTTCCTCGTAGATCTTACTAATACTGTATGCAGAAGATGTGTATGGGTGAAAGCCTAGAAATGAGTATAGGAAAGTAACGATTAAAGTGGAACTAAACTAGCCTCAGAAGTTGTTAATTGAGGCGCGGGCTCTGTAAATCCACCAGTATTGGCTAGTGTTGAGTATGGTTTAATGATGCCTGCGCTGCCAATTTGAAAGACAGACGAGTTGGTGACACTTCCGATTTTAATCATATTAATTTGGATCGTTTGTTGAATATTAAAGATCATGATAATCTCCCCTTTGTTTAGACATTCAGCGTAATAGGCTGATCGATTCCATCGGTATCATTCGTATTTGTTACACTGTATGCATTGTAATTAGAAACCGTTTCACCTGTATTAAACGAGCCTGCGCCCGCGAATGTTTTTGCGACTGAATAAGGAGAAATTTTAAAGACATCACCGACATGAACAATTCCACTACCAGAAACACTAATGACTTGAATAACTCCGACAATGGCAGGCATATGACCACCCTTTGTATCTTTTCTTTTTTTATGAGCTATTGTAAAAATATGATGGACATTCTAGCTTTTTTATTATATGTTCCTTTTATTTTAACGTGAGTAATTGGCCTATAATTAAGTAATCCTTCCGACTCTTTAGGTACTTCCTTTTTGGTTTTCAATCATGGTCTATGATATGATGTAGGAGAAAATGGACAAGGGGGTATTTTTTTACAATGATGTCGACAACTCATTTACACATCACAACTTGGGTGATTGGTATTATTCTCTTTTTTATAACGTATGCGTTATTGAAAAAAGGAAATCCAAAAGCGAAAATGCTGCATATGATTACGCGTTTGTTTTATATTTTAATCTTTCTATCCGGTGGTATGCTAATTTCTAACTTTAGCTATTATGCACAAAAAATGATAGTAGGAATTTTAGTGATTGCTTTCATGGAGCTCGTATTAGTACGTACGAAAAAAGAAAAAAGTACCGGAATTGTATGGACTTTATTTATTTTATCTTTGCTATATGTACTGTATTTGGGATTATCTTTACCAATGGGATTACATCCTTTTATGTAACAAAAAAAGCGGACGAGTCTGTGCCAGTATGCAGATTTCGTCCGCTTTTCTTTTTTATCTCAGGTTGACTTTTTCGATGATGATTCTTTTTCCGATATTGATGGTAAATTCGAAGCGGTCATTTTTGTTTTCACCGTATGAGAAGTGATGTTGTACGGCACAGATTTGGCTGCTGTTATCAAAGGTAAAGAAATTGACACCTGAGCGGTTTCTTGCCTGATCTAAAAAGGTTAATTGATTATAGCTATATATACAGTCATACGTGGAAAAACCAAGAGAATTTAGTGTTGGTACAAATTGAAAAAAAGAATCGTCAGTTAGGTCCTCTAATAGTTTTTCAAAAGAGTAGAGCAGTTTTTTTCGTATTCGGATGGATTCGTTTTTCTTTAAAAAGGTGATTTCAGATCTAAGCTGAATGGCTCCATCTTCAAGAATAATCCCTTCACGCCAACGTCCTGCTCGGTATACCTCTACTTCATTTTGCATATAGTCATCTATGGAGGAAGCTTCATCTGTTTCGTCATCAAAGAAAATCCATTGAAAATTAATATTTTCTATAGTTCCTTCCGTAAAGGCTCTAGTTTGTTGTTTCATCAATTTTGCTCTTTGTTGCTGCCTCATTCATTATTACCTCCAATTTAAATTGCCTCACCTACTTTTTTGACAAAATTCGCTAAAAATATAATCACTTATGGACAAATAACCATCTTTTTATTTTTGCATAGGTTATGTTATAAACTCGAGACTTTGCTCACAACTTCATAATCTCAGGAACGAGTTCCTTTGGTTAGAAAGGATGATAAATGATGTGCGGAATAACTGGCTGGGTCCATTTTCAAAAGGATTTACGAGCAGAAACGAAATACCGTTGCAAAAATGACGGATACGTTAGCGAAACGTGGTCCCGATGATGAAAATGTGTGGAGTGATACGCATGTTTCATTCGGTCATCGGCGTTTAACGGTTGTAGACCCGATCGGGGGGAAACAGCCGATGACAAAGGACCATGCAGGTGGAGTATATACACTTTGCTATAATGGCGAACTTTACAATACAGAAGATTTACGCAAAGAGTTGCTACTAAAAGGATATTCCTTTAAAGGTCATTCTGATACAGAAGTTTTGCTAACTTCTTATATAGAATGGAAAGAAAAATGCGTGGAATTATTTAATGGGATTTTTGCCTTTGCGATTTGGGATAGTAAGGAGCAAAAATTATTCATTGGACGTGATCGTCTTAGGGGTAAAGCCACTTTTTTATGCCGAAAGAAATGGGGGATTAATTTTCGGTTCAGAATTAAAAGCAATTCTTGCTCATCCCGATGTAAAAGCAGAAATAAGCTATGAAGGATTGGCAGAGGTGTTTGGAGTAGGTCCTTCACGTAAGCCAGGGTCTGGAGTATTTCATCATATTCATGAATTGCGCCCCGCTCATGCGCTAACGTTAACAGCAATTGGTCTTAGGATTTGGCGATATTGGAATGTGAAAAGTGAAGAGCATACGGATAGTTTAGCGGAAACAGCGGAGAAGGTTCGCTTTCTTAGTAGAAGATGCCGTTACACGCCAGCTCGTATCTGATGTGCCGCTTTGTACATTTTTATCCGGTGGGGTAGATTCAAGCGCCATTACGGCCATTGCTGCGAATGCTATATCGTAATGAGGGGAAAGGGCAACTGCATACGTATTCGATTGATTATGAAGATAATGCGAAGTTTTTTAAAGCAAATGATTTTCAGCCAAATGCCGATGGTCCTTGGATTGAAAAGATGTCAAGGGAATTTCAGACGGTACATCATTCATCCGTTATCACCCAAGAGTTGCTGACTGAATATCTTAACGGAAGCCGTTCATGTACGCGATTTACCAGGTATGGCTGATGTCGATTCTTCATTATTGTGGTTTTGCAAGGAAATTAAGAAGGACTTTGTCGTTGGTTTGTCTGGAGAATGTGCGGATGAAATCTTTGGAGGGTATCCTTGGTTTCATCGTGAAGATGATTTAAATCGAGCAGGTTTTCCATGGATGCGATCAACGGAAGAACGGGTCTCTTTGTTAAAGAAAGACTGGCGTGACAAGCTGAAGCTAGAGGAGTATGCGCAAGAGGCGTACTTAGCAACCGTTCATGAAACGCCTAAATTACCGGGGGAAACGGGAATAGCTGCGAAGCGAAGAGAGCTTTTTTATTTAAATATTTTGTGGTTTATGACGACATTGCTTGATCGAAAGGATCGAATGAGTATGGGCGCAAGTCTTGAGGTACGGGTACCTTTTGCTGACCATCGTCTTGTAGAATATGTCTGGAATATTCCATGGGAAATGAAGATGACGGGCAACCGTGAAAAGGGAATATTGCGTAAAGCATTAGAAGGATTACTTCCGGATGAGGTATTATATCGGAAAAAAAGTCCCTATCCAAAAACACATAACCCAGTATACACAGAACGAGTGCAAGTGTGGTTAAAGGACTTATTAGCCGATCGGACTTCAGTGTTGCATGAATTTTTTGAAAAAGAAAAATTAAATGAGATTGTGGAGTCAAAGGGAGCGGCCTTTAAAGTGCCATGGTTTGGGCAATTGATGTCAGGACCGCAGCTGCTTGCTCATTTAGCACAAATCCATGTTTGGTTTAAAGATTATGGAATTGAGGTAGTGAATTGAGTGAGGCGTGTGACTTCATCTACAGTCATCATGATTAATAAAAATGTATTTTGGCTTGTAGTCTAGATTGGAGAAAAAAGAATATAGTGAACATGACATTAGATGCATCAAGAGAATAAAAGGCAGTCTAAAAGTTGATACTTTTGACTGCCTTGTTTTATTAGATAAGAAAGTATAAATTTTCGATACGTACTGGTGCCTTGCGCTTTTCTTATTAGCAATTTTCAATTTTTATAATTTGATAGTCATATGGTGCGATTGTATACGTTTTGTTATCGTTTATAGCATGTTCTTGGTCTGTTATAACATTCGTTACCTTCAGATTATGATGTTCATATGGTGGAGCAAAAGTTTGCTCTTGATGAGTGGGATTAATAAAAACGTAAATAGCTTGCTGTTCATTACATATTCGATACGCAACAAGCTGTTCATTGTTTAAAGACTGGATAAATTCAAATTGTCCATTGTTTGTAAGGAGCGGTTCCTGTTTTCGTAATGAGATGAGCTGTTTGATTTCATTGCGTAGCTCAAGATTTTGCTGGGATTCATCCCAAACCATACATTTACGACAGCCTGGATCGATTCCGCCTGTTAATCCAATTTCATCACCGTAATAGATACAAGGACTACCGGGAAATGTCAATAAAATAGCATGTAGAAGTCTTGATTTTGCAACATGATCTATTACATTCCGTTAATACTCTAGGTGTATCATGACTGCCAAGTAGATTAAAGGTTGTTTGAAATACTTTCGTTGGGTAGCTGTGATATACAGATGTTATCTCTTCCATAAATTGTTTAGCATTTATTGTTTGAGAGGCTACTAGTTTTAAAGCATTAACGGTAAATGGGTAGTTCATCACTGCATCAAATTGATCGCCACGTAACCAACTGATGGAGTCGTGCCAGATTTCCCCAAGAATATATACATCCGGTTTCATTTGTTTAACGGTTTGGCGGAATTCACGCCAAAATGGATGATCTACCTCATTCGCAACATCTAAGCGCCAGCCATCAATATCAAATTCTTTGATCCAATAGGTTGCCACGTCGAGTAAATATTGTTTAACCTCTGGATTTTTCGTGTTTAATTTTGGCATCGATTCAACAAAACCGAATGTTTCATAATTAGGACGTGGTCCTCCTTGTAAAGGAAATGAATTTGGATGAAACCAATCCTTATAGCGTGAATGCTCACCATGTGTTAAAACGTCTTGAAAAGGGCGGAAGTAATATCCACTATGATTAAATACCGCATCCAGCATGACTCGAATATTGCGTTCATGACAAGCCTGAATTAGTTGTTTCAGTGTGTCTTTCGTTCCGAAATGTGGGTCGATTTCAAAATAATCAATCGTGTCATATTTATGATTAGAAGGGGCTTTAAAAACAGGAGTAAAGTAAATCCCTGTAATGCCTAAGTCTTCTAAATAATCTAAATGCTTTAGTACGCCTTCAAAGTCTCCTCCAAAAAAATTATCAATTTTTGGTTCTTCGCTTCCCCAAGGTACGGCATGCTCAGGATCATTTTCAGGATTGCCATTGGCAAAACGCTCTGGGAAGATTTGATACCAAATCGTTTGCTTCACCCATTCTGGAGGTCTAAATAACAGGTTCTCATGTAAATAAGGAATACTAAAATAGTAGCTACAGTCTAAAGGAGGGGAATCAAAAAAGCCCTTTTCTGTATAGGTTGTGGTTTCATGTTGTGATGTTAGGTGAAAGCCATAGCGAATTCTTTTGTGAGGTGGTTTTACATATGCATGCCAATATTCAAATAATTGGTCTTTTCCAGCGGAAGTCATGTCTAATGTATGGTATACCCATTTCCCATTTTCGTTGATATAAGGGTCACCGTATATGAGTTGGGCGGAAGAAACATCGTCTCTTTTTGTTTGAAGTCTTATATGTAGAGTGTCTGAGTTAATTAAGTAGGCAAATTGATCAATGGGGCGATGAAAGAGTGCTGCATGTTCCATTAAAATCACTCCATTTCTTAAGGATAGGTGAGAAATACACATATAAGTAAAAATCATATATATATAAAATATCAAACTGTAATAAAATTAGCAATTTTATTTCCTTATATTTCATAAAAACCCACTTTATGTTTGACGGTTTGTAGGATAAAAGGCTAATCTAAAAGATAAATAGAAGATTAGTGAGGGAGAGCAAATGAAGCCTAAAAACATGTTATTACTCATTCTACTTCCATTGTTTCTTTTTTATGCTATTTCAGCAGAAGCAGTTGAACAAGAAGAACGAACTTTGGAAGAGGAAGTCATGTATACGATAGTAGTAGATCGTTTTTTTGATGGAAATTCAGAGAATAATCGAGATGTAGATGTGAATAATCCAAATACATTTAATGGTGGAGATTTTGCTGGGATTACGAAAAAGCTAGATTATCTGAAAGAGATGGGGATGACAACGATTATTCTTTCTCCTATTTTTGTAAATGAGAAAGATGGATATCATGGCTATTGGACTCATGACTTTTATAACACTGACCCACATTTTGGAACGTTGACTGAGTTTCAGAAGTTAGTAAAAGAGGCGCATAACCGAGATATGAAGGTAATGATTGAATTGGATTTTAAGCATGTTGGACATAATCATCCTTGGTTGACTGATGTCGATAAGAAGAATTGGTTCACTGAAAAGAAAGAAGTTACAGATGAGATAAAACGCGGGGAGTTGGAAACAGCTTGGATTGAAGAACTTCCAAACTTAAATATAGAGAATCCAGAAGTGAAGGAGTATTTATTAGAGGTAGCTAGGTGGTGGATTGCTAAAACAGATCTTGATGGCTATCGTCTAGTTAGCCCGCAAGATATGGGGACAGACTTTTTAAAAGAATTCGTTGAAGTTGTAAAAAAAGAAAAAATGGATTTTTATATAATTGGAGATAACCTTGGGGCGGAAATAGAATCAATGTCTAGTTACGAGGCAATAGGTATCGATGCATTTATGGATTACGCACAAAATGAAGAGCTACGAAAAGCGTTTGCTGCTCCGGATGGTAGTCTTATGAACCTTTTGACTAAACACCAAGAGACTTCTTCAACTAAGCTTGTAACTTTTATGGACACTAGTCTATCCCCTCGCTTTACACTCCATGCGGTGAATGCCAATCAGCATCCTGGGACGCGTTGGAAATTGGCTCTTACTTATTTATATACATCATCAGATGCACTAAACGTATTGTATGGTTCTGAAATTGCATTGAATGGCAGAAAGCTTCCCGAAAATCAGTCATTAATGAATTTTAAAACAGATCAGGAGCTAGTCGAATATATTACAAAGCTGGCCAATATTCGTGCTGCACATCCTGCGTTATGGAACGGGAAGATGGAGATTTTATTTGCAAAGGATGGTGTGGCTGTTTACAAACGGAATGTAGCAGATGAAGCCATGGTCGTTGTGATTAATAATACGTCAAAAACGCAAAAGATTGTATTAAATCAAGCTCAGCTTGAAGGGAATAAGGAATTGAGGGGCGAATTAAACGATGACCTTGTTCGTAGCCAAGATAAACTGTATACGATTGTGGTTGACCGTGAGCAAGCGGAAATCTATACGTTGAAGAGTAAGTCGATGATTAACATGCCGTATCTCATTGCTTTGATTAGTGTACTCGCTGCTTTTGCTGTTTTTATTATTTTAATCATCAGGCGTTCCAAACGAAATTCAGTTGATTAGATAAAAAGTAAGAAACAGTATGTTTGCTAAAAAGAGGTTGGTACGAATTACCAACCCCTTTTTGTTGCATTAGAATGTATAATGTGAACGATTATAGATATCAGGGCTAAGGCAATAAGTGATTAATAGAATAGAGGTTTCATTTAACAGGAAAGCATGATACGATGCAAAATAGGGGTATTTATACTTTTTAATATAAAATTTCTAATTTAGACACAATTTAAATATGAAATCGGTTGCAAAATTGGTATATTATAATAGAAAGATATATTAAAAAAACAAACAGCTTATGATTATCCTTTGTATTTTATAGGAATGGGGAAAAGGATTATACGGCTATAAAGGGGAAAGGGGAGAAAGCAATGTCAGTAACTATAAAAGATGTAGCACAATTAGCAAACGTTGCTCCTTCAACAGTTTCTCGAGTGATTGCAAACAATCCTCGAATAAGTGAAAAAACAAAGGTTCGTGTTCGTGAAGCAATGAAGGAGCTTGGATATCATCCGAACTTTATTGCGCGCAGTTTAGCTAACCAGTCAACACAAATATTAGGCTTAGTATTGCCAACCTCATCTGAAACATTTTTTTCAACGCCAATCTTTGCTGCTATCGTACGGGGGTTAAGTGAAGGCGCACGTGAAAACCATTATTCTTTGCTACTGAACACTGGAAAATCTGAAGATGAAATTTTTGAGGGTGTTGTGGAAATGGTTCAGGGCGGGATGGTAGATGGTATCGTTTTAGCCTACTCGCGAATGAATCATAATCTTATTTCATATCTTGAATCACGAGAATTTCCTTTTGTTTTGATTGGGGATTTAGATGATTTAGATGAGGCTATCATTTTTGTTGATAATGATAACGTTGCAGCTGGTAAAGACGTGACAGAATATTTATTAGGTTTAGGCCATGAAAAGATTGCCTTCATTGGTGGTCACTTAAGTGTTCCGATGACACGTGATCGATTGTTAGGATATGAGAAGGCACTAAAAGAGCATAATATTTTACCAAATAATGATTATATTCTGTATGACGACCTTGTGGCAGATGGACCTGTTGGTGTTGTGGAAAAATTGTTAGCGCTACCAGTCAAGCCAACTGCTTTAGTAGTCAGTGATGATACGATATCAATTGGAATTATTAATAGCTTAATAGCTAATGGAATCTCAGTACCAGAGCAAATGTCTGTTATTAGCTTTAATAATGCGATTGCTGAATTAACATATCCAGCACTTACTACCATTGATTTGAACATTTTTTCTTTGGGATATGAGGCTGCTAGAAGCTTAATTAAACAATTAGCTTGTCCAGGCGAGTTTATACAAGCACCTACTATTCCACATAAAATTGTCGAAAGAGGTTCGTGTAAACCAGTAGAGAAAGCGGTTTTGACAAGTACATGTTGAAGATAAAATGTAAGGGCTTCCTTTCTTGTGGATAGGAAGCCTTTTTTTATAAAAAGGCTCTGTTGATTTTTGGCTACATGGTTGTTTAACAAAAAGCTTATAAAAAAGAAAAAGCGGAAGGTGTCCAGTCCAGATATCGCTAAACGGGAATCTTCCGCTTTTCTAGTTATCCATTCACAACCGTGCCGCCATTAACATGAAGGACTTGTCCACTTACATATGAAGAATCTTCGCTTGCTAAATACACATAAGTAGGGGCTAATTCTTCTGGTTGTCCTGCACGAGCCATTGGTGTATCACTTCCGAATTTCGCCACGTCTTGTTCATTAAATGATGACGGAATAAGAGGTGTCCATATTGGTCCTGGTGCAACGGCATTGACACGAATGCCATCTTTAATAATTGAATTGGAAAGCGCTCGTGTAAATGAAACGATAGCTCCTTTTGTTGATGAGTAATCAATTAATTTAGGGTGCCCCTTATAAGCAGTAATGGAAGCCGTGTTTATAATACTGCTTCCTTTTTTTAGATGAGGAAGGGCTGCTTTTGTTAAATAAAACATTGAGAAAATATTGGTTTGGAATGTTTTTATTAATTGCTGGGAGGTGATATCTAGTATACTCGTTTGTACATGCTGTTCAGCCGCGTTATTGACAAGGATGTCTAGTCCGCCAAACGTTTGGATGGTTTGGTTAACGACATTCTGACAAAAGGATTCATCTCCAATGTCTCCAGGTAGAAGGATACATTTTTGCCCTTCCTTTTCAACTAACTCCTTCGTTGTAGCTGCATCATTGTCCTCATTTAAGTAGACGATTGTAAGATTCGCCCCTTCTTTTGCAAAATAGATAGCTACAGATCTTCCAATTCCACTATCGCCGCCAGTAATAATTGCCGTTTTACCAGCCAGTTTACCACTTCCTTTGTAAGTGGATTTCACAGATTCAGGATTGGGTGTCATTTTTGTCTCAATTCCGGGTTGTTGTGCTTGATGCTGAGGTGGAAAGGTTTGTTTGTTTTGATTATTGGTTGAAGTGCTCATAGTACTCCTCCTAATTTCATCTCTACTTCTTCTTATTTACTTGAAGCGCGGAAATGAAACATGGGAAAATTTGCGTATTCCTTTTTTTATTAGGCTTTGCTAGCAGACTTTGTTTGATTGTTTAACAAAGTCTTTTATTTTTGAGAAAAAAAAGACTTGACAAAATTGGTTGTACCAACATATGTTAGGGGTAACAAATAAAGTTTACCTAAGGCAAAAAAAGAGGGGTTGTACAAAAAAACATGAATAAATTTCCAATTATTTTAAAAGGTCTACTATTATTGAGTGTTATTTTTTCGTTAGCGGCATGTAGCTCTAAGGAGGGGGCATCGAGTCAATCAGAAGATGAAAAAATTAATATTGTTACGACAATTGCCCAAATTGGGGAGCCATTATCTGTTATTGGTGGAGATCGTGTGGAAGTAAACAGTTTAATGGGACCATCTGTCGATCCGCATCTTTACAATGCAACTCATGGTGATATTACAACACTTGAGGAAGCAGATTTAGTTTTTTACAGTGGATTACATTTGGAAGCGAATATGGTTACGATTTTTGAGGAAATAGGAAAAACAAAACCTGTCCTTGCTATTGGAGAGACGATTGACCCTCAATCTTTATTAAAAGACAAAAAAGACGTAATTGACCCACATATTTGGTTTGATCTTGATCTTTGGAAACAGGCATTGAACGCAGCGGTTGAAGAATTGAAGGCCTATTCTCCTGAAGATGCTGATTTTTTTGAAGCGAATAAAAAAGAATATTTTTCTAAAATCGATCAATTAAAGCAAGAAGCAGAAAAACTAGCTACTATTCCAAAAGAGCAAAGAGTCCTTGTCACAGCGCATGATGCTTTTGGCTATTTTGGAAGAATGCATGATTTAAAGGTAGTAGGTTTGCAAGGCTTGAGTACAGATGGGGAAATTGGTGTTTCAGATATTCAGAAAACGATTGATATTATAACAGAGTATCATGTGCCTGCGGTATTTATTGAAAGTAGTATTAATGAAAGCTCCATTCAAGCGGTTATTGAGGGAGCGAAAAGTGATGGAGTGGAGGTGAAGTTAGGTGGAGAACTTTTCTCTGATGCAATGGGTGAAGCAGGAACTGAAGAAGGTACGTATCTAGGTATGTATCGTCATAACATAGATACAATCTACAAGGCATTGCATGGAGGGGATGAGTAAAATGGGTGACATAGTACTTGGTGTGAAAAACTTGGCTGCAGCTTACCGGAAGAATACGGTATTACATCATGTGAATTTCGAAGTAGAGGCAGGATCTTTAACGGGAATTATTGGACCAAATGGTGCAGGGAAGTCTACTCTTTTGAAAACAATGCTTAATCTTCATCCCTCTTTATCAGGAACAGTGCATTTTTTTGGATCTCCTTTTAAAAAGGTAAAGAAAAGAATCGGGTATGTACCACAACGCGGATCCGTAGATTGGGATTTTCCCACAATTGCACTTGATGTTGTAATGATGGGGTTATATGGCCAAATTGGATGGCTTAAACAGCCAGCCCCTATGCATAAAGAAAAAGCCTACGATGCATTAGAAAAAATGGGCATGGCGGATTATGCGAATCGGCAAATTAGTCAGCTTTCAGGTGGTCAGCAGCAGCGTGTTTTCTTAGCCCGAGCCTTAGTACAGGATGCTGATTTGTATTTTATGGATGAACCGCTAGCTGGAGTAGACGCCGCAACAGAACGCGCCATTATGAATATTCTTAAAGAGTTGAAGGTTTTAGGGAAAACGGTTATGGTCGTTCATCATGATTTGCAAACCGTTGAAGATTACTTTGATCATGTACTTTTATTAAATCGTACCGTCGTGAAATATGGAAAGAACGAGCAGGTGTTTACGAAAGAGAATATTTTAGAAACCTATGGTGGAAATTTGCGCTGGATGAGAGAGGAGGAGCAGTATGTGGCCCCTTCTCATGAGTAGTAACACACAATGGGTATTATTCAGCACCATGATCTTAGGCATTGCAGCTGGTACAATGGGGTGCTTAGCATATTGGAAGCGACAAAGTTTAATGAGCGATGCCCTCGCTCATGCAGCCCTTCCAGGCGTTGTGCTTGCGTTTATCTTGCTTGGTGAAAAAAACTTACTCGTGATGATTATTGGGGCAGCGATCAGTGCGTTGCTTGGGGCGCTTTTTATTCAATGGATTCGCTCATCCACTAGAATAAAAGAAGATACAGCAATGGGGATGGTTTTATCCATTTTTTATGGCTTTGGCATTATGCTCCTTACGATAGCTAATCGAACGGCAGGCAACCAAAGCGGCTTGAGCGGGTTTATTTTAGGGCAGTCGGCATCTATGGTTCAATCGGATGTCAATATCATGCTAATACTAGCTACATTGATCATTATTATTATATTTGTAGCGTTTAAAGAATGGAAAATTTATTTGTTTGATCCTCAATTCGCAAAAGGATTAGGTCTATCACTGAAAGGTATGGGCGTTCTATATACGACACTTCTTGTGACAATCATCGTGATTGGTATTCAAGCTGTCGGGGTTATTTTAATTGCAGCTTTACTTATTATCCCTTCAGTAAGTGCTCGTTACTGGACACATTCGTTTAAATGGATGATTATCATTTCTGCCTTATTTGGTGGCGCAGCAGGGGCTATAGGAACAACAATAAGCGCTGCTGGGCAATGGCTGGCCAACAGGACCGTTTATCGTGCTCGTGGCTGCTAGTCTCTTTACGATATCACTATTTTTCGGGAAAGAAAAAGGCATGGTTATCAAATATGTGCAATTAAGAAGACAAAGACAACAAACGGTTAAGCGACAAATGAATCCTCCTTTCATACAGGAACAGGGGGGGAATAAATGACGTACACAGCTTGGATTATCTTAACTGCTTCATTGGTAGGGATGTCTTGCGGCTTAATTGGCGTATTCCTGATTCTTAGAAAAATGGCGATGATGGCTGATGCAATTAGTCATACGGTACTTCTTGGGATTGTCATAGCGTTTATTATTACACGAGAACTAAGTGGGATGCATATGCTTGTTGGAGCGATTTTTGCAGGTATATTGACTGCCCTTTTAGTTCAATGGCTTCATTCACTTGAAGTTCAGCAAGATGCTTCTATCGGTATTGTGTTTACAACATTATTTGCAGTAGGTGTTATTTTAATTGAAACATCAGTAGGGAATGCTCATTTGGATGTACAACATGCTTTAATGGGGGAAATCACATTTATTCCATGGGAGAAAATAGCTCTTCCGTTTATTGGGGAGGTTCCACAAGCAACTGCTTTGCTAGCTCTTGTCTTCGTTATTGTTCTCTCGTTTATTATAGCTTTTTATAAGGAGTGGAAAATTACGACTTTTGATCCTGTGCTTGCAGCCAGCTTGGGGATTCCGGTTCTCGTGCTACATTATGTATTTATGAGCCTTGTATCTATTACAACAGTTGCTTCTTTTGATGCGGTGGGAGCGATCATGGTCGTGGCTATGTTAATTACTCCAGCTGCTTCAGCTTATCTTTGGACAGATCGACTCTTTATCATGCTTGTATTAAGTGGTGTGTTTGGAATTATTTCTGCAGTCGGTGGCTATTATATTGCTGCTTTGGTAGACACTTCTATTTCAGGCTCCATGGCTTTTGCTGCAGGATTACTATTTTTAATTAGTTTTATTTTTTCACCGAGTCATGGGCTTATATCGAAATATGTGAGACCGGCGAAGGTTAATTAATTAAAACGGCAGTCTATTGAATTTGGCATGGATTGCCAATTATTTATTTTTTAACTCAATGGATTTAGGAATGGCTATTGGCTCCTTTGGATTAGGCATTGTGGCAGATACATCAGGATATCGTAATGTATATTTAGCTGGGGTCGTTTTGATTGTCATTGCTGGTCTTTTATATTGGACTCAGACAAAAGAGAAGAAAAAAGAGCATCGGATGGTTTCTCATACTCACTAATACTTGAAAAAGAGGTCAGACTCATTGAGCTGATCTCTTTTTTCTTGTAATTGTTCATTATTCTATAAAAATTCACATTAATTATCGGGAGAAATGATTAATTCCCGAAAGTTCACAATTAATTAAAGAAAATCTCTTATGAATTACAGAAATCTACATAAAAAAAGACCTGCCGCATTTGAGCAGGTCCTACACACATTATCGGTAATTCAAAAATTGAACATCAATTGATAAATCTGCTCCGCGAATAGCTGCAATTACGGCTTGTAAGTCATCACGGCTTTTGCCAGTTACACGAATTTGATCATCTTGAATTTGAGTTTTTACTTTTAAGCCACTGTTTTTAATGATTGTATTGATTTTTTTTGATTGTTCTTTATCGATGCCTTGGACGAGTTTTGCACGCTGACGAACCGTTCCTCCTGAAGCACCTTCGATTTTGCCATAGTCTAGGTTTTTGATGGGTACGTTACGTTTTATAAGCTTGCTAATGAGAACATCCTTTAGTTGATCTAACTTGTACTCATCATCTGAAACTAAAACAAGCTCTTCTTTTTCAAGAGTGACGTTACTTTTACTTCCTTTGAAGTCATAGCGTGTCGCAATTTCCTTCATTGCCATCGTTACCGCATTTGAAACTTCAGGAAATTCTACTTTAGAAACAATATCAAATGAACTATCCTTTGCCATGCTTTACCTCCAACGAGTTTTATTTCCTTTATTATAGAGAAACCGTTGAGGTAAGACAACTAATCCATTTTTATTTATGGTCTGTTTGTTTTGAATATGAATGCTTACCAGCTTGAAGATTTTCTGAGTATTGGACATTTTTTTGAGCATTTTGTGCTTGATTATCTCGCTGCTTTTTATTGTTATCTTTTGTAGTCGACATAATAAAAAACTCCCTTTCGATATAGTTAATTATTATTGTTGACGATAAGGAAAGGGAGTATGTATTATTTCGTTTTATTTAAGAAGAAAACAGCAATTGTTCCAGGTCCGGAATGGGCGCCAATTACTGCGCCAACTGTATTAATAAAAATATCTTTTGCACCAAACTCTGCTTGAATCGCTGCTTTATATTCTAAAGCCGTTTCTTCATCATCTCCGTGACTAATCGCAATGGTTTGTGATTCTAAGTTTTTTCCTCGTTCATGCATTAACTCAAGAATTCGCTTCATTAATTTTTTTTTGCCACGTATTTTTTCAAGTGGAATTAATTTTCCATCTTCTACATCTAATAAGGGTTTAATGTTTAATAAACCACCGACGAAGGCAGAAGCTTTTGAGATTCGACCGCCACGTGCTAAGTATTCTAGATTATCTACGGTAAAAAGCTGTTCCATATGGGATATGTTAAATTGAATATCTTCAAGAATGGATTCTTTAGAGGCTCCTTCAGCTGCCAATTTAGCAGCACTTCTTACAACAAGACCTGCACCGAGAGAGGCACATTTTGTGTCAATAATTTCAAGATCAAAGTCAGGGTACTGCTCTTTCACTTGATTGTGGCACATAACAGCTGTTTGATAGGTTCCGGATAATTGGGAGGAAAAAGCAATATAGATGCCCTGTTTTTTTTCTTCAGCAATTCCTGCAAATAGTTCTAATACATGTTCCGGAGAAGGCTGAGATGTTTGAGGTGCCTTTCCTTCACGCATGGCTTGATAAATATCTTTAGGATCAATGGTTTGTAAGTCCTCGTAGTTTTTTCCTTCAAGTTGAACCTGTAAAGGGATAAAAGAAATATTGTTTTCTTTATAGAAGGATAATGGCAAATCACATGCACTGTCTGCCAAAATAGTGATGGTCATGAGTACACCTGCTTTCTTTTCATTTTAAAAGGTTATGTATGTTGTTTTGTTTTACACAAATTATACAGAAAACTTTTAGGAAATGCACGGGGGAGGGGAGGTTGGAATATACATCAATGCGGTTCTTCAGAAAGGAATCATATGAAAAAAGTGTACCTTATAAAAGGTACGCTTTTTTTCGGCATAATGATACTAGGGTTCCTTTTTAATGAGTAACTTTTCCTGCAGTGGATAAAATATTGAGGAATTATATTTCCGGTTTATGTATGAGGATGGGATTGAAATGAAATTGAATTTATTTAAAAAACACCGAAAAATCTCGCCAGTGAAAGAGGATAATAACCTTCCGTTTCTTTCTGGTCAGAACAAGAACTTTTCTCAGTTAATGGAACTCCTCCAATCATCTACTGACTTCATTACATTTCCGTTCCCTGAAAAAGATGGTTATACAATTTCTTATTTCAAGTCCATGGTTAGCCCAAATCAAGTTCATCAAGAGGTTCTTCCTCAATTAGCGGGTCAGCCTAAAAAGAAATTAGTTCAAATAATAGGAGCTTTTCCTATAGAAAATATTGTGCTGACTAGTGATGTGAAAGAAATAAAAAAACTGGCCATGTCAGGATCCGTTATCATTCAATTCAAACCGAATAGTAGAGAATGTTTAATGATTCCCTGTGTAAGCACAGAAAAAAGGCAAATTTTTGTTCCAGATATTGAGTATAGTGTGATGGGACCGAAGGAAGCTTTTGTTGAATCAGTGGAAACGAATATTAATTTAGTTCGAAAACGGTTACCCATACCCGAATTGACAACAAAAGAATTTCGTGCAGGGACAATTTCACAAACAAGGATCGTTATTCTGTACATTGATGGAATTGTTAATCAAGAAGATGTTCAGACAGTCAGTCAGAGAATTCAGGATATCGATTTCGATACAATCGTGGACATTTCTTTTGTCACTCAGATGATTACGGATAATTCAAAGTCGGTGTTCCCACAGTTGATTGAAACGGAACGACCTGATCGTCTGGCGAGCGTGTTAGCGGAGGGGAAAATAGGCATCATGATGGACGGATCGCCCCAAGTCTTGATAGCTCCCAATACGATCATCTCGTTTTTTTCTGCATCCGAGGACTATTATTTACCTTGGATTTTAGGTTCAGCTTTTCGTTTGCTAAGGGTATTCGCCCTCTTTTTCTCGGTGTTTTCAACCTCTATGTACGTTGCGGTAATTACTTATCATTATGAAGTAATCCCGACTGATTTACTTCCAGCCCTCATTTCGTCAAGAGGAGTCGTACCGTTTCCTCCCGTTCTTGAGGCGCTTATTTTGGAGGTAACCATTGAATTTTTAAGAGAGGCTTCCGTTAGATTACCGACAAAAGTAGGAGCTACGGTCGGTACCGTAGGAGGTATCGTAATTGGTACCGCGGCTGTTCAAGCAGGTTTTGTCAGCAATGTTTTATTAATATTTATCGCTCTTGCGGCCCTTGCATCGTTCACAACGCCGATTTATCAAATTGGCAATACAATTCGCTTTATTCGTTTTCCGTTTTTAATCGCGGCTGAATTATATGGGTTATTAGGACTTGCCATTTGTAGCGCATTCTTTTTATGTCATTTATTAAAATTAACCTCTCTTGGCCATCCCTACTTAGAACCTTTTTATTCTTTGCGTATCAAAGACATGAAGGATAGTTTTATACGACTTCCGTTCTCTATGCAAATGAAGAGACCACAATTTTTACGTACGGAACATTCTACAAGGTTTCAAGCAGAAGCAAAGAAAAAGGTAAACAGGGATATTGATGAATAGTCACGAAGAAAGGGGAAGAATCATATGGAGCTTCAACTAAAAGAGAATAAGCTGATTTCCCCGTTTTTGGTGTTTTTTTTAATAGCAAAGATGCAAATAGGGGTGGCTATTTTAAGCTATCCACGAATTATTGCTAAGGAAGCTGGACATGATGCCTGGATTTCCGTGCTGATTTCAGGAGTTAGTGTTCATCTTCTCCTTTGGATGTGCTATAAAATCTTGAGCCGAAGTGAGCAAACCATGGATATAGTTGGCGTCCATCGTGATTTACTAGGCAAGTGGGTAGGCGGTCTGATAAGCTCTATTTTTGTCATTTACTTCACGGGCACGGCTATTATTGTGCTACGGACTTATCTAGAAATCATCCAAGCTTGGATGTTCCCTGACATTAATGTTCCTGTCATAGTAGCGTTGATCCTTATCTTAATTTACTCTTATGTTTCTGGCGGATTTCGCACGATTACTGGTTTTTTTGTAATTGCTACAGTAATAATGCAGCCAATCCTATTGCTGTCGTATTTTCCACTGCAATATGCCCATTTTTATAACCTGGCTCCTGTATGGGATCATTCGTTCAAGGAAATTCTCGAAGGGAGCCAAAAGATGATCCTTAATTATTTAGGGTTTGAGTTGATTCTCATGTACTATCCTTTCATCAAGCAGCCGATGCGCTCCAAAAAGTGGGCGCATTTAGGTGCATTGTACACTACGTTTCTATATTTAGTTGTCATAATTCTGACACTGGTCTATTATCATCAAGACCAATTGAAAGATATGATTTGGGCACCCTTAACTTTTTGGAAAATTGTTTCACTTCCTTTTGTTGAGCGATTCGAATATGTCGGCATTTCGATTTGGTTATTTATCGTACTGCCAAATATTTGTCTTGGAATTTGGGCAGCGAGCAGGGGGATGAAACGATTATTTAAAATCAGACAAAAGAAAGCGGTTGTTTTTATTCTTGTGATTGCCTATATGATTTGTATTCTAATGGATACACCTCAAGAAATTCATCGACTAAACAGCTTTATTTCAAGGGCTGGTTTTTATATCGTTTATGTCTACATCCCCTTTTTATTTATTTTACAGATGATGGTTTACAAAGTAAGGGAGCGCAAAAGATGAGAAGAAAAGGAATCTTAATCTTCAGTATGTGTATAGTACTAATGGGCTGTGGCATTCAAAAAAAAATTCTAGAAGAAGTATTAATCGCCGAAATAGTTGGTTTTGATGATGCGGGAAACAATCAAATAAAAGGGACAACAGTCGTAGCAGTTTCTCGACCTGGTGGAGAGACAGCAACAAGGAGCAAGCTAGTCTATAAAACAGTTAGTTACAGTGCAAAGGATATTCGGCAGAAAATTGGAGCGGAAGCCCCTTTTCCTATTGTCGGCGGCCGGCTAGATGTCATCTTATATGGGGAAAAGCTGGCGCGAAAAGGGCTGAATAAACATTTGGATACGTATCATCGCGACCCTAACCTTGGCCGTGATTTATATGTAGGAATTGTGGATGGACAAGCAGAAAAGGCCGTGGAAGTCGAATCTAAGATGACAGAAACAGCTGGTGTCTACACGAAAGAGTTAATCGAACAAAACAACAAAATCATGTTACCTAAATTCAATTTGCATAGTTACATCTATTCGTCCAATGGAAAGGGGCTAGATCCGGTCATGCCCTTATTAGAAATAAAAGGTGACAGAATAAAAATTAAGGGAATTGCCCTTATGAAAAATGATGTATACATTGGAGAGTATATTCCATTTGACGAGGGATTCTTATTTAAAAGTCTTTATGAAAACTTTAAAGGAGGTGCATATGAGCTAAAATGGAAAAAAGACACCTACATCAATATTAGCAGTGTTGCTGCTAAATCGCATTATGATATATCAAATGCCAATGATCAACCAAGCGTAAAAATTTGGGTGCGTATGAAAGGTCAATTAACTGAAGTTCAAACACATAATCTCTTTGAGCATCCTGACTTGGATAAGATTGAAGCAAAGGCAGAAGAAAATCTACAGAACCAGTTGCAAAAAATGGTAAAAAAGTTTCAGGAATATAATGTCGATCCCCTAGCAATCGGAGACCGTGCGCGAAGTGCGACGAGAGGTTTTAATCAAAATCATTGGGACGATGTCTATTCGACTATTCCTATTACTGTTAAAGTAGACTTGAAAATCATCCAAAAAGGAATTTCGGAATAAGAGGCAACATGAAATATGGACCATTCAAAATGGAATTACGAGCCAAAAATAAAAAATTGTAGAGAAAAATATATTTTCTCTACAATTTCAGCCTTTAGAAAGGAGGCTTATTTTAGGTGATTCTCAAGCTTTTCTTGTAGTTCTCGAAGCTGTACTTTTTCTGCATCAGTCGAATTAGCAAATGCAGATAAGAGTGCATTTTTGGCGACATCGACCGTTTTTTCATAATCTTCATCACGTCCAGAGTGCAGAGCATGTTCAACGAATTCACGTGCTTCTTGGAATAGTCTATTTCCCATTACAGTCCTCCGTTGGTTTCAGTAGTCATTATTGCTTGCCGTTGTTCTGCTTCCGCTAACGTAGTATGATAAGGGATCTTTTCAGCATGTCGGGCAACAACATCTTTGCCTTGCTGGACAAATCGTTTAGATTTACTACTTCTACCCATGCTTATCTCCTCCGATTATGAACAATTGACACTTGTGTTGTGTCAATTATAGTTTGGCTTAATAAGCTGAATTTATTGAGGGAAATTATCCCGATTTAAGAGGCTGTAATTACCATAGGTCAAAAATTTGAAAGAAATGGAAAGTGGGTAGGAGAGGGATAAACAGCCTCTAAAACCCCGATTGGTTCAACTAACCCTCAGCGGAAACCCACCACTGAGGGAAGTTTCACTTTATGCTAGCTTTAAATTGAATTTATCCTCTAAGAAGAGAGCAATCCCATCTTCTTCATTGGATAACGTAATCGCGTTTGCGATTGTTTTTAGCGGAGAGATGGCATTTCCCATGGCAACTCCTGTACCTGCGTAGTCAATCATTTCTAAATCATTATCTTCATCACCAAAAGCAACAATTCTTTCCTTCGGGATATTCAAGTAATTGGCTACTTTTTGGATACCTACTGCCTTATTTAAACCATTTCTAACGATTTCAATAACATGAAAAGGAGCAGTCCAGCTTCGTTGATTCACTACTTCGGCATGTACTTCAGATAAATGGTGACTTATTTGAGAGGCTTGTTGCTCATCGGCATGAATAAGCATGCTTGTAGGGGAGTGTTCTAAGAAATTGCGTAAATCCCCGGTTGTCACTCTTGGATTTCCTAATTTTAATAAATCAATTAGCTTTTCATCATGATAATGGAAATAGACATCATCACGAACTTCAGCAATGATATTGTGGAACTCGAAATTGTCGCATACTTCAACAATATCTTTGGCGATGCTAATATCTAAGGGAGAATGATACATGCCCCAGCTTGTTTGCAAAGGGTGATGGACAAAAGCCCCGTTGAAATTAACGATGGGTGTATTCAATCCTAGTTCACGGTAATACAATTCACTTGCACGATACGGTCTTCCCGTTGCAATCATAATTTGATGACCATTTTCTTTTAGCTTTTCTAAAACTTGTTTAGTGCGAGGTGAAATTTGCTTTTCGTCCGTTAGTAATGTTCCGTCAAGATCTAATACAATTAAATGATTATCTGCCATGAATGAGCACCCTCACTTTTTAGATTAGGATAGGATAAAAAATTTTTAACTACATATTCGGTTTGGTGCCTAACTCATTGTGAAAAAGATAAAAGCTTTGATTAATAAAAAACCTTTCTTTGTTGTACAAACAAGTTCTATATTTCTTTTTAGTATGCAGTATTAAAAAGAAATTAGGATTAAGCTTTTGAAAAATTTTGTAAAGATTATTCTACTATGATTATAATTCTTTTTCATTTAATTTGCATTGCTGTATGATTATATTATGTTAGATATACCATAGACATATCTGGAGGGTCATTTTTGATTAACATAAATTGGTTTGAAAATTATCTTCAGCATCTATGCAAAATATTTAAGAATGAAGCAGAAATCTGTTAAGATACTAAGGTGGGAACGTATGTCATGGCATATGGAAAAGGAGAGATATAAATGGATCAAGATATGAAGGAGAGTATTTTGGGAGCGTTAGAACAAGTAGTTGACCCAGAATTAGGTATAGATATTGTAAATCTAGGCTTAGTATATGATGTAGATATGGACGATAAAGGGCTAACAACGGTAACCATGACTTTAACATCGATGGGGTGTCCGTTAGCAGGAACAATTGTTGATCAAGTGAAATATTTTTTAGAGGATCTTCCAGAGGTAAAGGAAACGGAGGTCAATATTGTTTGGACACCAGTCTGGACGAAAGATCGGATGTCTCGATATGCGAAAATTGCATTGGGAATTAGATAATGTAAGGAGCTTTAGGTTGTTGAGAAAATAGCTTCAATATTAATGGCTAAAGCAATGAAGATTCCGTTTAGCCCAGAAAAATAAAGTATTATTATTTAGAACTCCAATATTAAAAGGAGCTACCGCATTGGTAGCTCCTTTTAATATTGCCCCTAATAATTTAGCTAATCCTTATTTTTCCTTTTCAAGTCACCTAAATAGTACTTATCCTGAAATAACCAAAATATGGTCTAATGGGTCTATTTTCATTTTCTTTATTCAGATGAAATCCTCTTAAGTTTCACTACCATCACAGTAAGAAGCTACAACAGTAGCCATAGCCTTAGCACTAATGATAAGGCTTTTTTCATTGATATCAAACTTAGGATGATGATGTGGGTATGCTTCACCTGACTCAGGAATAGCTCCGACATAGAAGAAACATCCTGGGACTTTTTCAAGGTAGTAAGCAAAATCTTCTGAAGGTGGCTGTGGTGGTGTTTCCAAAACAGCTTCTACTTCTGGAATGGATGCTTGTTCTAGCGCTTGACGTACATGTTCAGTTACTTCCGGATCATTACATAAGACAGGATAGTCATTGTTATATTCAAGAATAGATTTTACTCCATATGATTTTTCTAATCCTTCCGTAAGGGCACGCACCCCCGTTTCTACGATATCTCTAGTCTCAGGAGACATCGTTCGAACATCTCCTTCAATTGTAACTGCATCTTTGATTACATTGAATGTACCTTTTCCATCAAAATTACCAATGGTAATCGAAGCTGTATCAAATGGGTTGATACGGCGGCTAACTATGGTTTGTAAATTCATGACGAATGAACTTGCTGCCACAATCGCATCGTTTGCCAAATGAGGGGATGATCCATGTCCACCTTTCCCTTGAATAACTAATTTAAAATAGGATCTTCCTGTTTGTGTGTTCCCGCTTCTGTAATAAATATGACCTGTTTCCATGTTAGTCATGACATGAATGCCGATGATGGCATCTACGCCGTCAAGGACGCCCGCTTTGATCATACCAATCGCGCCACCTGGAGGAGCTTCTTCTGCTGGTTGATGAATCACTCGAATCGTACCTTTTAATTGATCTTTCAACTCCGCTAATGTCTCAGCTAATACCAACATGTAGGCTGTATGACCATCATGGCCACAAGCATGCATTACACCTTCGTTTTTCGACGCAAAAGGAAGCCCTGTTTCTTCCTTGATTGGCAAGGCGTCAAAATCAGCACGAATAGCAATGGTTTTTCCTGGCTTCGAACCTGTAATAGTTACAACGACACCACGCTCACCACCGAAGTTCGTTTCAACTGAATCCACTGGCACTTCAGTATAAAAATCGCTGATATATTTAGCTGTTTCTTCTTCTTGAAAGGAAAGCTCTGGATGTTCATGTAGATAACGGCGAATCTCAATGATGCGTTCTTTTTTTTCATCTAATTTTTTCATTAGTTCGTCTAATAACATTTGATAACTCCCTCTAACTTTTTTACAATTGCGAGAATGGACATGATTAATCAAACATGTCCATTCATTCACTTCCCATTACACCTCTTTAAAATTTTGTTCAAAATATGGATACTCTACATCCTTTAATGAGCCGGATTTGGTTGACCAGGATTTGGCTTTCTGACTTGTTTTGCTGGTTTGTCATTTGCTGTTTTCCCAGTATCTTTTGGTACTAATGCTATTATAGAAATGATTGAAAGTATACCGAAGATTACGTTTGCGATAATACCACCTGTTGCAGCAACTTCGACACTACTAACAGTTGCAATGGCACCATAAACAGTAGCAGAAATCGCAACTCCGAACGCTCCACCTAGTGAGCTTGCCATTTTGTAAACTCCTGCTGCTGCTCCAACTTTATCAGGAGGTGAATTAGATACAGAAGTATCTGTAGAAGGGGTCGCGTATATTCCAAGTCCAAGACCGAATAAAGCGAATCCAATGAATACGGCAACAGTATAGGAAAAACCAGGTAAGAATGTTAAGCCCATTAATGCACAACCAACTGTCGTTATTATAGCTCCCCAAATCATTGGAGATTTTGCCCCGGATTTTTGTAAAATTTTCTCACCAACACGAATCATTGCAAGTACTGCTATTAAATACCCGATTGATAACAATCCAGATTGGAAAGCCGTAAATCCGCGACCAACTTGAACATACGTATTAGCAACCACAAGTGTTCCAGCTACAGCGTTTAACAAGAAATTGGAATATGTGGCTCCTGCGTATGGTTTATTTTTAAATAAAGAGAAGTCAATTAGAGCTATGTCATTATTTCTTTCCACTTTGACGAATACGATAATCCCAATGATTGTGATAACCGCACAGACTAATGTAAGAGTACTTGTCCAACCCCAATCTGCTCCGCGAGTAATGAAAAGGTTCAATGCAAGCATCGTAATGATAAAAATAACTAATCCGGTATAGTCAAATTTAAAAGCACCGGTTGATTCTGCTTTACTTTCTGGAGTGTCTTTAATAAGCCACATCGCAAGAAGAGCGAAAATAATCGAAAAGATGAAAATCCATCTCCAGCCCATATATGTTGCTATGGCACCACCAGCAAGTGAACAAACACCTGAGCCGCCCCAAGAACCAATGGACCAGAAACTGAGGGCACGTTGGCGATCAGCCCCCTCATAATAAGCTTTCACTAAAGCAATTGTTGCTGGCATAATACATGCTGCTGAAATCCCTATGAGGATACGTCCGATAATTAATAATGCTGAGCCTTGAGTCAAAACAATAAGCAAGGAACCTATAATGCTTAAAGTTAACCCTAAATACGTAATTTTTTTACGACCAATCTTATCTGCAAGGCCACCAGCTGCAACGATAAACATACCTGAGAACAAGGCAGATAAACTAATTGCTATGTTTAATGTGCCAAGTGAAATTCCTAAATCTTCCTGAACAGCCGGAACAACATTGACCATTGCTTGAGCAAAGAGCCAAAACGTGATAACCCCAAACACAATACCAGTGATCATTTTATTTGTGCCTTTATAACTTGTTGTTTCCATAATTGAACCTCCATTATTATTAATTTAGGTAAAGGGAGACCATGTGAATGATTTATTTATAGGTTCCTGTTTAATATTTGCAGATTTCACCATTATATTCTGCCTACGCCAGCTACTTTTAGTAAAAATTCACGGAAACAGAAAAACAGGTGGAGAAAAACAATTTGTTTTTCCCTACCTGTTTAAATTTAGCGACTGATTAGACAGCCCCATTTTTTAATAGCTCAGTGGTTCGATAGATACTTATTTATTCGTCTCGATTGTTTCGATAAATTTTTTGATTGTTGAAGTTAAGTAAGTATCGGCTCTTCTTATAAAAACGGTTTTAATCTTACTGTATTGATCTGGAAGTGTATGACATTGGATGAGTCCACTTTGTTCCATTTCGGTAACTGCTGACTTTGGAACGAATGTAACGCCAAGTCCCACGACAACACTACGCAAGATTGTTTCTAATGTACCGAATTCCATCACTTTTTGCGGTATGATGTTTTGGTCTTTATACCAAGCTTCAAGACGTGCTCGGTATCCACAGCCTTCGCTAAAGCATAAGAACGGTTCCTCTTTTAACTCTTCCAGTGTGGAGGCGCGCATATCTGAAATTAAAACAAGCTCCTCTTGAAACACTTCATGCGATACAAGATCGGGATGAAAGTCTGATTCTGTAACGAACGCTCCGTCCAACTTATGATTTAATACTTCTTTTTCTAATGTTTCCGTGACGCCAGTAAATAACGACAAATCGACATTTTTATATTTCTTAATATAGGTAGATAATATTTTTGGTAAATGAATGACGGTTTCAACTGTTCCAATTTCTAATTTTCCAGACGGTTCTTTTTTACTTTGAACGGCTTTTTTCATTTCATCTGTTAACAATAATATTTTTTTACTATAAGTTAATAGTTTTTTTCCTTCAGGTGTCAAACTCATACCACGACGATGTCGGTTAAACAAAGGAGTATTCAGTTCAGTTTCGAGCTTCTGAATTCTCGATGTAATATTCGATTGTACGTAACTAAACTCTTTTGCTGCTTCTGTGATTGTTCCTTTTTCCGCCACCATCTGAAAGATTTCTAAGTCCTTAAATTCCACTATTTTTCCCACCCTTTAATATTTCATTTTCATTTCTATGATATCAATAAAAATGATAACAAACATTATTATTATTCATTTTACAAGATGCTCAAATATGTAGATGATAAATAGGTCAGTTTAGTAAAGGGGGTAGAGGAAAATTGAGAAATAGTGTATTGGTAGGAGCTATTTTATGTTTTATTGCTGCAGTTTCATGGGGAGCAATGTTTCCTGTAGCACATGCGGCTTTCAAACATATTGATCCCTTCTATTTTACAATTATTCGTTATGGAGCTGTTACGATCATTTTAGTAGCGATACTATTATGGAAAGAAGGAAAGCAGGCTTTTCGATTTGAAGGAAGGGGCTTTCATTTATGGTTTTTCGGTACAATGGCGTTTACGGTCTATAATCTATTCATTTTCTGGGGAGAAGATTTATTAGGTGAATCAGGAGTGATGGTGGCATCAATTATGGAGTCGCTAATGCCGATGATTTCCATTGTGATTGTATGGATGATGTTTAAAACACGCCCCCATCTATTCACATTAATATGTGTGATCGTGTCATTTATCGGTGCTGTGTTAGTGATTACAAAAGGTGATATTAAAGCATTTCTTGGTGCAACGGATCATTTTATACCTTCCATGCTCATATTAATTGCCGTTATTGGATGGGTCATTTACACGATGGGTGGTAGTGAGTTTAGCGGTTGGTCTGCTTTGCGGTATTCAACGTTAAGCTGTTTACTTGGGACAATCACGGCCGTTGTTATTGTAGCAGGGGCAACGTTGTTTGGATATATATCCGTCCCATCAGAAGAAGACATCAAAGCAGTAAGCCCGCATTTATTGTTTATGATTATATTTCCTGGTGTCATTGCGTTGCTTGGTTGGAACATCGGTGTGAGTATATTATCACCGTTAAATGGACTGTTGTTCATTAACTTTGTTCCCGTTACAACACTCTCAATTTCGATTTTTCAAGGGAATCATGTAACAATGTTCGATCTTCTTGGTACTTGTTTTATCATCGTTTCACTTTTGTCTAATAATATTTTTGTGAGGATGTTACAAAAGAAAGAAACAAAGAAAGAATCAAAGCAGTATGTTCAAACAAATTTGCATAAACGTATATCCTAACTAACAATGCGTCTTTTTCTACAATTGAAATTTTGTAGGAACAAGGCGTTTTTTGTATGCTATTATTATTTGATAATACCTACTGGAGGAAATACCTACTGGAGGAAAAAATATATATGTAACATTCATCACTGAGTTTTTTTTATGAATTTGATATTGTAGAAACTGGGTATAAGTTTGTTATATGTTGCAGTTGAGATGAATAAAAATAATCTCAACTGCATGAAAAAATAAAGCTGAATCTACATCAACTTTATTTGATACTGCATATGTCGATTGGACAATCGCCGCAATTAATTTCATTTTTTAAGAATTCGACGTTGTGAACAGTGAGGACTCCTTTATTAATAGAGAGTACATCTTGTTTTCGTAAATCAGCTAACATCCGATTGACAACTTCACGAGATGTGCCACAAAAGTTGGCGAGTTCTTGATTTGTAAAAGACTGCGTAATAATGATTCCATTTTCAGCTTCAACGCCATAGCTGTTTGTTAAACGAATGATTGTTGAGTATAAAGCACCTTTTTTACCGTTTAAGATTAAATCACTTAATACTGATTGTGTTTTGCGATGTTGACTAGCTAGCCAAGTTAAGACTTCAACAGCTAGTTGACTATTTTCTGAAATCTGCTTTTCTAAATGTTCTTTATGAATAGCCACTACTTCTCCACTTTCAATCATTTTAGCGTTTGTCGAATGCTTAGGGGCATTTGAAAACAAAATATTCTCACCAATAATTTCGTCATGTGAACATAGACGCAATGCTAATTCACGCCCATCAGGGACGATTTTATTCACTTGAACCTTCCCGCTTAAAATGTAAAATAATTCAGTTGCAGACGTACTTTCTTGAAAGAGGTAGCGTCCCTTTTCTATATACTTTACCGGGGAATTTTCAAGAATAAGTTTGTTTAATTGGGTGAATATAGAAGAATTCTCCATTGAAACCCACCTTTAGAAAACCATTTGAAATACATAATATAGATTTAAACGGAAAATGTCCTACTAGTCAACTATTTAACGGATAGTAACGTTGTCTTGATTATTCTCATAATTTATAAAAATACAATTGATTTTATTTTTATTCAGTCATATAATAGTCTAATCAAAGAATGACAGGGTATAGGAGATGATATTGTTGAACGTTTCAATAATAGGAGCAACAGGCTATGGTGGTTTAGAGTTAATTCGTTTTTTAGGCAATCATCCAAATATGAAAATTTCATCCGTGCATACTTCTTCTCAATTTGGTCGTAAAATATATGAAGAAAATCCACATTTAATGCATATGGATTATACATTGGAAGAAATTGATGCAGAAAAAATTGCGAAAACATCAGATATTGTATTTTTAGCAACTCCTTCAGGGGTGTCGTCTAAATTAATTTCCGATTTTTTTGAACGTAATATAAAAGTGATTGATTTATCAGGAGATTTACGGCTTCAAACACCAGGTGAGTACGAAACATGGTATAAAAAAGATCCAGCACCACAGCATATGATTGAAAAGGCTGTTTATGGATTGACTGAATGGAATAAGGAACAAATCGGGCAAGCAGATTTCATTGCAAATCCAGGATGTTACCCTACAGCTACTCTACTAGGTTTAGCACCTTTATTTACAGAAGGGTGGGCAACAGGGGAAGATGTGATCGTTGATGCTAAATCCGGTATATCAGGCGCGGGGAAATCACCATCAGCGACTACTCACTATAGTGAAATGAATGAAAACTTCAAAATTTATAAGGTGAATCAACATCAACATATACCGGAAGTAGAGCAGCAGCTTAAACGCTGGTTTAGTGATACAAAACCAATTTCGTTTAATACACATCTTGTTCCAATGACACGAGGCATTATGGCGACGATGTACGTGAAAGTAAATCGCCAAACGACAACAGCGGAAGTGAGAGATTTGTATGAAACGGTTTATGCGAATCATCCTTTTGTGCGAGTGCAGCCTTTAGGGAAATTCCCATCAACGAAACAAGTATATGGCTCTAATTTTTGTGATATTGGTGTGGACTATGACGAAAGAACGGGTAAAGTAGTCATCGTTTCAGTGATTGATAATATAGTAAAAGGTGCTGCAGGTCAGGCAATTCAGAATGCAAATATTATGATGGGGTTAGAAGAAACAGCGGGTCTTTGGAGTGCACCATTATATCCATAATAATGTTGGAGGGCAAAAATGAATACTACACAGTTAGGTGAATTGATTAAACCAATCAAAGAAGGAAATATTTTAACACCTCAAGGATTCAAAACAGATGGTGCTCGAGCTGGCATACGTTATGATAAGAATGACATTGGTGTGATTTATACAGAAACCCCTGCTTCAAGCGCAGCTGTTTATACGAAGAATGTTGTGCAGGCAGCGCCGATTGCTGTAACGAAGGATAGTATATCTAAAGAAGGCAAATTACATGGCGTTATTGTAAATAGTGGCTGTGCCAATGCTTGTACAGGTGAACAAGGATTAAAAGACGCTTATGAAATGAGAAAGCTTACAGCTGAAAAATTTGGTGTAGCGGAACATTTTTTTGCGGTTGCATCGACTGGTGTAATTGGTGAGCTGTTAGATATGGAGAAAGTGGCAAATGGAATTAGCATGCTGAATCTAACAGATGAATTTGAGGGAGCAAGTCGCTTTGAAAATGCGATTATGACAACAGACCTAGTGCCGAAACACTGTGCATTTGAGGCCTTCATTGATGGGAAAAAGGTGTCGATGGGTGGAGCAGCAAAAGGCTCAGGAATGATTCATCCCAATATGGCAACGATGCTAGGATTTATTACAACGGATGCTGTCATTGATTCAGCTGATTTGCATGCAGCCCTAAGAGAAGTGACAAATGATACGTTTAACCAAATTACTGTAGATGGTGATACATCAACCAATGATATGGTGCTTGTATTAGCAAGTGGAAAAGCAGGAAATGAGCCGCTCTCAAGCTCTCATCCTGAATGGTCTGTTTTCATAGAACTTCTGAAACAAACGTCAGAAACATTAGCGAAGCAGATTGCCCGAGATGGTGAAGGAGCAACGAAGCTTATCGAGGTAAATGTGTATGGGATGGAAACGAAAGCAGAAGCGCAAATGCTTGGGAAAACGGTTGTCGGCTCAAGCTTAGTCAAAACAGCAGCTTTTGGTGCAGATGCTAACTGGGGCCGAATTATTGCGGCAATGGGTCGAAGTGGCGTGAGATTTAACCCAAAACAAGTGACAATCGCTTTTGGTGACATTGTTGTTTTAGAAGACGGAGAGCCTGTAGTATTTTCTGAAGAAGATGCAACAGCTTATTTAAAACAAGATACAATTGTAATTAATGTATATTTAAAAGAGGGCACAGCATCTGGAACGGCTTGGGGCTGTGATTTAACCTATGAATATGTAAAAATTAATGGAAGCTATCGATCATAAGGGGTGTATGAGGAATGAGCGTGTTAGTCATTAAATGTGGTGGAAGCATTATCGAAGAGTTATCAGAATCCTTTTTTGAAAGTGTAAAGCAACTACAAAGCGAAGGCTACCAAATCGTTTTTGTTCATGGCGGCGGTCCAGATATTAATACGATGCTTGATAAGTATGGAATTCAGCCTGTTTTCGAAAATGGCTTACGTAAAACGACGAATGAAGTACTCGAAATCGTAGAATTAATGTTGGCTGGCAAGTCGAATCGAAGCTTGGTTCACAAACTTGAACAGCATGGGATTCAAGCAGTCGGCTTAAATGGTTCTGATGCGGGAATGCTAACAGGAGACTTTATTGATCAAGACGCTCTAGGAGCTGTAGGCGAAATTACGCACGTACATTCGGAATTAATAGAAACAATTCTTGAAAAAGGGCTATGTCCTGTATTAACCCCAATTGCATCAACAACTGATGGTCATACATTGAATGTAAATGCAGATATGGCAGCCGGTGCTGTTGCTAAAGCATTAGAAGCTGAAAAATGTTTATTCGTAACAGATGTGAAGGGTGTTCTAAAGGACAATCAAGTAATCGAAGAGCTTACAGAAGCAGAAACGGCGCTTCTCATTGAAGACGGCAGTATTTATGGGGGCATGATTCCAAAAGTAAATACAGCGATATCAGTTTTAAATAAAGGAATTGATGAGGTCATGATCGTAAGTGGAAAAGAGCGTTTTTATGATCAAAATCAATTTATCGGGACAAAATTTTTAAAAAAAGAAGGGGTACGTTCAATGAGTTCTTTATTTCCAACCTATGCAAGATGGGACATTGAACCTGAAAGTGCGAAAGGGTTATGGCTAACAAGCACGGACGGGACAAAATATTTAGATTTTACATCAGGAATCGGAGTTCTAAATCTTGGTCATTGTCATGATAAAGTGAAGAGTGCAGTTGGTAATCAATTGGATAAATATTGGCATGTATCTAATATGTTCAAAAGTTCTGCTCAGGAGCGTACGGCAAAGGCTCTTACTGATGTAACAGGACTTGGACGCGTGTTCTTTGCGAACAGTGGAGCGGAAGCAAATGAGGGAGCTATTAAATTAGCTCGAAAGGCAACAGGAAAATCAAAAATTGTCACTTGTTTGCAATCATTTCATGGTCGTACATTTGCTACGATGGCGGCAACAGGCCAAGAAAAAATTAAAGTCGGTTATGGAACGATGTTAGCGACATTTGAATATATTGCTTATAATGATACACGAGGCATTAGCCAACGCAGTCGACGATGAAACAGCTGCTGTTATGCTTGAAATTGTTCAAGGTGAAGGAGGAATTCATGTTGTTGAGCAGGCTTTCTTAGATAGCATTAAACAACAATGTGAAAAGCATGGGGCGTTATTGATTATTGATGAAATTCAAACGGGCATTGGTCGTACAGGAAAACCATTTGCTTTCCAACATTTTGATATTCAGCCGGATATCATTACTGTTGCCAAAGGGTTAGGGAATGGACTTCCAATTGGCGCGGTTATTGGTAAAGAAGCGTTAGCTGAATTTTTTGGTCCAGGTAGTCACGGAACAACGTTTGGCGGCAATCCGATTTGTATGGCGGCAGCTGAAGCGGTTGTGCAAGAAATTTTTCAACCTGAGTTTTTAGAGGAAACCGTCGAAAAGGGAAATTACTTGATGTAATGAATTGAAGCAGCAGCTTCAAGGAATCGATGAGGTTGTAGAGGTTCGCGGACTTGGATTGATGATTGGTATTGAATTAAATCATGAAGCTCAAATCCCGTTAATGGAGTTACAAAAGGAAGGATTGCTTGTTTTAACAGCAGGTCCAAATGTTCTTCGTTTGTTACCGCCATTAACTGTTTCAAAAGAAGAAATGGATGTGGCGATTTTAAAAATTTGTAAAGTGTTGACGGTGAAAGCAACAGCCTAATAAGGCTGTTGTGAATTTTTTTATAGATTAAAATGAATAATTATGCTATTCTTTATATAAATATGCACCATATACAGAGGTGGAAAAAATGAAAAACTATCTTCACTTAGCAAATGGCTCCAAGTTTGAAGGAGAACTGCTAACGAAACTTAATACAAAAGCAATCACTGGTGAGATTGTCTTTTTTACAGGAATGACGGGATATCAAGAAGTATTAACGGATCCATCCTATAAGGATCAAATTGTCATCTTCACTTACCCATTAGTTGGTAATTATGGAATTAATAAATATGATTTTGAAAGCAAAAAACCTCATGTAGCGGGTGTTATTGTATATGAAGGAAATATGCATCATTCCCATTATCAGGCTGAATATTCTTTAAAAGAGTATTTAGAGAAGTGGAATATTCCGCTTCTAAGCCATGTGGATACGAGAGCGGTTGTTAAAAATATTCGAAAGGAAGGTTCTATGCAAGCAGCCATTACGCTCCGAATCTGAGTTTAGCTTTGCGGTATCAAGCGGAACTTGATGCAGTATGTTGCAGAAGTATCGACTAAAAAAATTGAGAGCTTCGGAAATGGTGAAAAGCATGTTGTATTAATGGATTTCGGCTATAAAAAATCGATTTTGGATTCATTGCTTCAACAAAATTTACGCGTAACAGTTGTTCCTTTTAATACATCTTATGACCAAATTAAGGAACTCGAGCCAGACGGAATTTTGCTTTCAAATGGGCCTGGGGATCCAAAATCATTGAAGCCCTTATTGGATAATATAAAACTGATCATTTCAAACTATCCAACAATGGGGATTTGTTTGGGTCATCAATTAACGTCGTTAGCCTTTGGCGGTAATACACAGAAGATGTTATTTGGACATCGTGGTGCGAATCAACCAGTCGTGGATTTGAAAACAAATAGAGTGTATATGAGTTCACAAAATCATAGCTATGAAGTCGATGAATCAAGCCTTGAGGGAACGCCGCTTCAAGTACGGTTTAAAAATGTAAATGATGGATCAGTAGAAGGAGTTATGCATAAAGAGCTTACCTATTTTTACGACTCAATTTCATCCAGAGGCAAATCCTGGACCGATGGAAAGTGCAACCTATTTTAGTGATTTTCTAAATATGATAAATGAGTATAGCGGGAGAGAGAAAGTTTATGCCTAAAGACAACACGATACAAACGATTTTAGTCATTGGTTCAGGGCCAATTGTCATCGGGCAGGCTGCAGAATTTGATTATGCAGGTACGCAAGCCTGTTTGGCTCTAAAAGAAGAAGGCTACAAGGTTATTCTTGTGAATAATAATCCTGCGACCATTATGACGGATGAGATTAATGCCGATGCGGTGTATTTTGAACCACTTACGGTGGATGTATTAGAAAAAATAATTGCTAAAGAAAAGCCAGATGGTTTGCTTGCAACACTTGGTGGTCAAACTGGTTTGAACTTAGCTTATCAATTAGATGAAGCTGGTATTTTAGAAAAATACAGTGTGAAGCTACTTGGAACACCGATTGATTCGATTAAAAAAGGCGAAGATCGGGAGTTATTTCGTCAATTGATGTTTGAGATTAACGAACCTGTTCCAGATAGTACAATTGTTCATACATTGGAAGAGGCGATTGCGTTTTCTAAAAAAATTGGTTTTCCGATTATTGTTCGTCCCGCTTATACACTTGGCGGTTCGGGCGGTGGTATTGCCGATAACATAGATGCTTTCAAAGAGCTAGTTCGAGGCGGTTTACAGGAAAGTCCGATTACGCAATGTTTAATCGAGAAAAGTATTGCTGGATTTAAAGAGGTTGAATATGAAGTGATGCGTGATGGTAACAATACGTGCATCACGATTTGTAATATGGAAAACATTGATCCTGTCGGTATTCATACAGGCGATTCGATTGTTGTGGCACCATCACAAACTCTTTCAGATGATGAGTTCCAAATGCTACGCTCTGCTTCTATTAAAATTATTTCTGCATTGGGAATTATTGGTGGTTGTAATATTCAATTTGCCCTTGATCCAAACAGTAAGCAGTATTATTTAATTGAAGTCAATCCGCGTGTTAGCCGTTCTTCCGCTCTTGCATCAAAGGCAACAGGCTATCCAATTGCTAGAATTGCTGCGAAGCTTGCGGTGGGCTATCATTTATCGGAACTTATTAACCCAGTGACAAAAAGTACTTATTCAAGCTTTGAGCCAGCGCTTGATTATGTAGCGGTTAAATTCCCGCGTTGGCCGTTTGATAAATTTGTAACGGCCGAGCGTAAATTAGGAACACAAATGAAAGCAACAGGGGAAGTTATGGCTCTACATCGTAGCTTTGAAGGTGGCGTGCAAAAAGCAGTTGACTCTTTAGAATTAAAAACGAATGGTCTTGCAGCTTTTATCACTTAAACATTTAACGGTCCCTGAACTATGGGAAAAGCTTGCGGAAAAGTCAGATGAACGTATTTTTGTTATTTTTGAAATGTTACGTAAAGGCGTTACGATAGAAGAAATTCATGAAGCAACGAAGATTGATTATTTCTTCCTTGCATTCATTCTTTTCTTTAATCGGAACTGAAAAACAGATTGCTTCTCTTTCCTTGCACGATGTAACGAAAGAAGAAATGCTTATCTTTAAAGAAAAAGGCTTCTCTGACCGTTATCTTGCATCTGTATGGGATGTTACTGAGCGTGAAGTCAGAGCGTATCGAAAAGAACTTGGCGTCACAGCTGTTTATAAAACAGTTGATACATGTGCGGCGGAATTTGAATCACACACAAATTATCACTATTCTACTTATTTTGGTGAAAATGAACAAGAAAAAACCGATAAGAAGAAAGTATTAATGATTGGTAGTGGTCCAATTCGAATTGGTCAAGGAATTGAATTTGATTATTGCTCCGTTCATGGTGTGTATGCACTTCAAGCCCAAAATGTCGAAACAATTATGATTAATAATAATCCAGAGACCGTAAGTACGGACTTTGCGACAGCGGATCGATTGTACTTTGAACCATTAACATTAGAGTATGTTATGAATGTGATTGAGGCTGAAGGGATTGAGGATGTCATCGTTCAGTTCGGTGGTCAAACCGCGATTAATTTAGCAAAAGGATTAGAAGAATACGGTGTAAATCTACTCGGTACTTCTTTTGATACGTTAGATCAGCTGGAGGATCGGGATCGTTTTTACCAATTGCTGCAAAAGCTTACTATTCCACATGTTCCTGGGACAATGGCGAATAATGAAAGTGAATTGGTTCAGAGTGCCGAGGACATTGGTTTTCCAGTCTTGTTAAGACCATCCTATGTGATTGGTGGGCAAGGGATGGAAATTCTTCGTTCGAAAGAGAGCTTACTAAATCGAATTGAAAATGGCGTTGCGTTAGTTTATCCAGTTTTAATTGACTCTTATATCCCAGCTAAAGAGGCTGAAATTGATTTAGTCGCTGATGGAAAGGATATATATGTTCCGATTGTCGCTGAGCATATTGAAAAAGCAGGCGTTCATTCGGGAGATAGCATGGCGTTCCTGCCAGCTCAAACATTATCAGAAGCAACAAAAGAAAAAATGGTTGCTTATGCGAAGAGCATTGTAAATGAGTTAGCCTATAAAGGACTAATGAATATTCAGTTTGTTATTGATGGGGAAAACGTATATGTGCTTGAAGTTAATCCACGTGCAAGTAGGACAGTTCCCATTATTAGTAAAGTGACGGGTGTACCGATTGTTCAAGTAGCGACCAATATTTTACTTGGAACGTACACACTGACAGATGTGATTGAAAGAACAGGATTGATGGAGGACATTCCATACGCTGTTGTGAAATATCCAGTCTTTTCAACATTTGCGTTAAGTGGACTTAGATTCGAAGGTTGGACCTGAGATGAAATCGACAGGCGAAGGAATTGCCATTGCCGGAACGATGTCGGAAGCTTTAGCCAAAGTCTTTCATGCTCAAAAGGCTAAGCATAAAACAGGTGTTTACAAGGCTAAGTCGGTTGAATTAAGTCAGATCATTAATCGATGAAACATTGAAAGCAGGGCTTTCCATTACAACGACAAACTTTGAAGCATGGTTAAAAGATGATAACGCAGCTGTTGTTTTAGCATATGGTTCAACGAAAGAAGATAAACAGCTAAGACTAATGGCGGCAAAATATCGATTACTTGCTTTTTCTGAAGAAGAAACGTATCACGCTTATCTTCAATCATTAACAAGTTTGAGTTTTGATGTAACGCCACTTCAAAATTGGATTCACGAGGAAGGAGTGCCGCAGCGATGAGCACACTAATTGAAAAACAAGCAAAAATTATTAATGGTAAAGACTTTTTAACACTAGCGGAATTACCATCATCAGATATCGCTAAGCTATTGCAACTTGCTCAAGAGATTAAAGCAAAGCTTCAAGCAGGTGAGGAGTATGCACCATTAAAGGGAAAAACACTCGGGATGATTTTTGAAAAATCATCTACGCGTACTCGTGTTTCCTTTGAAGTAGGCATGCTGCAATTAGGGGGTCACGCTTTATTCCTAAGCAGCAATGACATTCAAATTGGTCGTGGTGAAACGATTGCTGATACAGCAAAAGTGTTATCACAATACTTAGATGGCATCATGATTCGTACATTTGGACATGACAAAATTGAAGAGCTAGCGGAGAATGCAACGATTCCTGTTATTAATGGATTAACGGATTTAGCTCATCCTTGTCAAGTGCTAGCAGATTTATTAACGATTATTGAAATTAAAGGATCACTCAAAGGCTTAAAAATGGCTTATATTGGCGACGGAAATAATGTTGCTCATTCACTAATGATGGGCTGTGCGAAAATGGGCATGGATTTCTCTATTGGTTGTCCAGAGGGCTATGCACCAGATGAAAAGATTGTGGCTATGTCCCAAGCTGAAGCAGAAGCAAATGGCTGTAAGGTTGTTGTCACAACTTCTGCCGAAGAGGCGATTAAAGATGCGGATATTGTTTATGCGGACGTATGGACATCTATGGGGCAAGAAGAAGAAAACAGCATTCGCTTAGCAGCATTTAAAGACTATCAAATCAATGCAGAGCTAGTAAGTCATGCTAAACCAGATTACTTATTCATGCATTGTCTGCCAGCCCATCGCGGTGAAGAAATGACAGCAGAGATCATCGATGGTCCAAATTCTGTCGTGTTCCACCAAGCGGGAAATCGACTTCATGCACAAAAAGCGGTACTTGTGGATTTGATGTCATAAGAAATATGTGAAACAGAGAGGGCAGCCTCGAATAGTAAGTAGTTCAGATAACGTGGAGAAATTTAGAATTCACAGTAAAATTCTCTTGCCAAAAAACAATAAAATGAGCAAATAAAAAACGCTTGGATATATTTTTAACAGGTTCAGATTAAGAGTACAAAAACTTAGATGACACACAAACAAGCAGTCCAATTAGCAGTAAAATTGGGCTGCTTGTTTTGTAGATAGATGAACATTTTATAAAAGATATGAAGGAAAACAACATATGAATTAGCTCTGCTTTTAGCAATAGGACAATAACCATTGTCACAGGTAATAACGCTGATTAAGAAATAAGCGTTCGAATTATGAAAGACAAAAATCATGAATTCATAGGGAATAATGTCCTTCATAAACTACTGTTGAATAAATCGAGCTAATAAAATGAAATGTGGGTATCCGAAAGCCGAAAATACGACTTTCTGGACGACCCCATTTTTTTGTCCTAATACTAATGTTGAGTAACCTATGGATTGGGTACTATTTTTATTTGCCGAATTCACTTAAATAAGAACAAATGTTTGCATTATAGTTTAGATGATTGTATAATGAAATTAGAAAAAGGAAATAGTATACATTTTTGAAAAATCATTAAAAGAATTTCGAAAGGAAGAGGACTATGCAAAATATTGAGAAGATTTTTAAAAAATATAGTTTGCTACATAAAAAACAAGAAATTTTAAAAGTGGCAGCTTCTTCGATTGGAATAAAAAAAGAAGCAATGGATGAAAAGGATATTCCCATCGGTAGTTCTAAGTTTGGCGGGTTACCTGATTTACCTTTACATTTTGCATTTCCAAAATATCATAATGGCTATTTAACTTTTTTAGCTCAAATAAATTTACAAGAAACTAAACCCTTTGATAAAAATAACCTTCTACCGGACACCGGTATCTTATTTTTCTTTTATGATGTAGTAGAGCAGCCTTGGGGGATTGACGAAGAAGATAAGGAATCTTTCAAAATTCTTTATTTCGATGGTGATGTAAATGAATTAAAGCGTACTTCTTATCCTGAAATAACAGAAGACTACTTTCCATTAGCCTCATTCAAGATTACTTTTACGGAATTTTTATCTCTTCCGGAAGATTCGCTAGAGCTAGAACTCAACGATAAGGAATTGGAAAATTTCTATGAATTCAGATCAGAATTTATGCAATCAACTGAGGAAGATGAGGGGGAAGCTTCTTCTAATCCCATGCACTATATGTTAGGCGAACCTTACAATGTACAAAATAACGTATTTGAAGAACTAATTTATTATGAAAATGAAGGACGGATAAATTGGGATTCAACCGAAATAGATGCTAAAAGCAAGGAATTAGTTTTATTATTTCAAATGGATAGTGATGATGAACTTGAAGTTATGTGGGGAGATGCGGGAATGCTTTATTTTTGTATAGAGAAACAGGACTTGTTTCACAAACGATTTAATAAGGTTAAATTTACGCTCCAGTGCTACTGAGTTGAGATAAAATATTGTGTTAGGAGTGTTTTTTGTTGGAAACATTACTCATTTATAAAGACGAATCATCCAATAAGTTTTGGAAAATTAATGTTTCAGGAAATTCATTTACTGTGACATATGGAAAAATTGGTACGGTTGGATCGGTAAAAATAAAAGAGTTTGAATCGGAAGAAGTCTGCCGAAGAGAAAGCGAGAAACTGGTTCAATCCAAGTTGAAAAAAGGATATATATTGGCGGAAACATCTTATCAAATTGAAAAAGAAAGTAGCATGACAGAATCTACGTTTTGGGAGCTATTGGGGACGTGTAAGGAAGAAGGTGATGATGCAGATGAGCAAATCGAGTGGTTAGTCACTCGTTTGTCAAGAAAATCGGTAAAAGACATTGTCATGTTTGATTCTATTTTCAATGAAAACTATCATAAGTCGTATACATCTGATTTGTGGGCAGCTGCTTACATCGTTATGGGAGGATGTTCAGATGATTGCTTTGATTATTTCAGAGCATGGATGCTTTATCTCGGAAAGGATATGTATTTAACTGCCATAGAAAATCCTGAAACACTGCTTCCCTATTTCAAATTGTTAGAAGAGCAAGAAGAAATCCCTCAGCTAGAAGAATTATTATCTGTAGCATGTATGGCCTACGAAGAAAAAACCGGATTGGATGATGAAGAGTACTTCAAGTTGTACGAGCACTTGGTAAAAGATGATTATATGAATCCCAAAATAGAATTTGACTGGGAGGAAGATGATGAAGAGGGATTACGCAATAAGTTTCCTCTTTTGTGGAATGCATATGGGGAAAATCCGTTATAATTCTAGGTCCTATCAAGAAAATAGCTTAACTGTTCGGTAAATCATTTTTTTAGTAATATCAAATGGTAAATTGACCTTAGTAAATTGTTTTAAGAAATGGGTATATGACCTACTGATTAGGACTAGACCTTCACATATCTTATTATAAAGGGTCTATGTTCATGATAATGAAGGTTTAAATGACTTGAATCATAGGAGGTACTTATGAAGAATATCAGTATAGTTCATAATATGAAAACCAATATTATTACCCAAAACGGGAATATCAATATTGGTTCATCGGTTCAAAACAGTCATACTTCCAACTTAAAAGTTGCCGGTGCAGCTTTTTCTTTCGGTGACCATTCATGTGTAAATGAAGTGCAAAAGCAGATGAAGGTGATTGGCATAACGAAAGAAGAAGCCTCAGGTGGTTAATATAGTGTTTAGTCTCCTTTTAACCAATTGCATCAGGTAGGCATATATATAACACTACCTGAGATGCTAGGAGGAGAGAACATGCCCTCAAATATAAATATTTACAGTATAAAAGTAAATAACATCTCCAATAATGGTTCTCTGAATATAGGGGACGCTCTTCATAATGCACCTACCGCTAACTCAAAACACCAAGGGGTAAACTCTTCATACGGCGATACTTCTCCAACCACATCTGGCATGGAAAATGTATATATTGATCCGGATTTAAATGATATGGGTGATATTGCCAATCCGGCAAATGTTAATTCTAATCAAAGTTGATTTTTAGGATACTTCATTTTGAAATGAGAGGAGTATATCATGCCTTATTTGATAAATATTTTTAACATCAAAACAAATGGAATTACGCAGAATGGAAATTTTGATATTGGTGCAACGATTCATAATAGTCATACAGCAAACTCGAAATTTATTGGAGCTAATTTTAGCCTAGGTGATCTTTCTCCTTCTAGCTCATATTTATGGGAAATGGTTATGTCGACCCGGATGTAAGCGATCAAGATCAAATTGCTAACCCTTCCTTACCAATATCTAATCAATTTTAATAAGCATAGGAGGGATGATTGTGTTTCCATTTCAAATTTTTTCTCCATTCAAAGGTGGAATTCAAAAGTGGTTGGAGCAAAACAGCTATGGAGGAGAAATCGATAAATATGTTCAGGATATGACTTTCTAAATCCATGTCTCCTTCAAATCAGAATAATCAACTAACAGAAACCTTTGCAGTGTTTGAACAAGAAGAAAGAAAGAAAGAAAATGTACCTAGCTCACTTGGTATAAGTACATTTGAAACCCATGATCATGTATATGTGAGAATATTTATAGGAGATGAGAGTCATTTATCCAATATTAAAATTTTCCATACATCCAATCAATTAATCATTGAGGGACTTCCTTCATTTGATCATAAGCATGTAGTTACCCTTCCTTCTATTGTGAAAATGAAAGGGTCTACTTCAGAATATCGAGATGACTTCCTACAAATTAAAATGGTCAAAAAAACAGACCTACAATTTACAGAAATAGATGTTCAGAGCTAAATGAAGAACATCTATTTTACATTTTAAAATGGGAATCAAAGTGAGGAGGGAAAATCTATGGATTTTGAAAAAATGAAGCAATGGATGGAAGTCACTCAAAAATATCAAAATAATAAATTTTGGGATATGATATTTGAAACAATCTCCACCAGGGAAATGATGGACGATTTCGAAAATCAACAGGATCCGAACTCAGGTCATATTCTTCAAAGAATTTTCCGAAAACAGATATTGTTCTTACTGAAACAGCTGTTATTTTATTATTGGAAATTCCAGGTGCACTAAAAGAGGATGTATTTTTGTCGGTATCTGGAAATAAACTGACAGTAAGAGGTATCATAAAATCTCCAATATTGAACGGAGAAGCGGTACTGACTGAACGTAAATATGGAGAATTTCAAAGAACAATTGAATTACCAGAGCCGACGGACAGCAACCATATTCAAGCTAGATTTGACAATGGGATATTGACTATAACCTATGGACGAATATATAGACAAGAGGAAAGTATATTTATTCAATAACAATGATTGTATGTTTCATTATGATATATATCCATTAACTTAAGATTAAGGTGTGAGGGGGATATGCCTATAAAGGAATCTTTTCAAGAAAATCAAAAAGATGAGAGGTTAGTGGAAATACATCAAAGACTAGAGACGCTTGAGGAGCAAGTAAAAAAAATAAATACGTTTGAAGTATATACGAAACGATTAGTAAAGGTTGAAGAACATCTTGGATTATTACATTTTAAGGAGAAAGGTTAATAAAGAGGAATCCATCAGTAAAATTAAGTCCTCTGATACCTTCAATAAAGCGGAGTTTGATAAAAGACTTTGAAATGTAGTTTTAGATAAAGTGAAGCAAATAATTCAAAGGAAACGAGAGCCTATTCAAAATATGTTTCTGGAGTTCCACAATCGAATTTGTAAAACTGGAGAATCAGATTGCTTATTAGAAAAGCAGAATACAGAACATATAAAGCGCCATTCAAAATTTACAACAGAAAAAAAATAAAGATGAGGAAACAGCGAAAGAAAATCTTGGTGAGGGACAACCTATTATTTTTCAGGAAATTCATATCGATAAACTGTTTATGGATAAATACGAACAAACAAATAATATGGGCCAATTAGGCATTAAAGAATTAAGTGGACATTTAAAATTGGGGCCTCCTATGATAAAGGGGTTATTCCACATGAATTAGCAGAAGAATGGAAAGAAGAGATGAGCCATTTAAATGAAATAAAGAAAGATGAGCTCAAGCCCAAACTAAGTAAAAAAAATGATAATGAAAGTTCAAGTAAAGCTGATAGTGATGATGAAAATCTGCAAAAGTGAACAGTGTGTAGAAAAATTCGTCATATATGCCGATAAAAACTTGGTTGAAATACACCAAGTTTTTTGTATTAAAAAATAGTCATGAATTATAAGCCTCCGGAAATAATAAGACAGTAACATGTGAGAAGGAGGAGATTTACATGGGTCAAAATCGTCATTTTACACCAGGACAAAAAGCACCGAATAATGGGATCTATATAGAAATAGGTGAAACAGGCAGTAATGTCAATAATCCGAAGCAACTTAAAATGAGTGCAGGCGATACTTTTCCAGAAACCTCTAACCAAAATCGTCATTGGACCTATAAAAGAAAGCCATAATCATGAAAAGAGATTGTCCCATAAGTCAGTTGACTTATGGGATTGTTCTTGCTTGATATTAACGCTTGAGATTGCAAAAATAGAAATAACTTCTTTCGAGTGGACTTGAATGCCAATGAGCTGTAGAGGAAACGAAAATTTTTCGAATGTGTTTATTCCCCATCATTTTCTTTACTGGAACAATATCATTAATCATATTGTCCATATAAACAAATGAAAGAATTGAAATACCAGTCATGACAACGTTGAGCGTATTATCAAGTAAAATTTCAAAATGAAATGCTTCTACTCCATACAGAGAAACCCACTTTATCAACAACAAAGTATAGATACACTCACTAAGACTATAAATAATCGTTAGCGTATTGAAGAGTATTAAAGGTTTTTTTTCATAAAAAAGCTTTTTAGTCATTGCTTGATCGTATCCTTTTAGAACCATAATATCTAAAGTTAAAAAAAGATGGATAGGTTTTTTTAAAAGGCAACTAGTCAAATAAATCATGGAAATGGCAAGGGAATGAAACATATTATTCCACAAAAGCTGTAAAGCAGACATCGATAAAAGATCTACTAATGTTCCTGAAACCAAATTGAATATAATGAACATACCTGTAAAATTAAAGTGTTCCGTCATCTTAAACCTATAAAGCGTGTAAAAAATCCCTGGAACGGTTGAAAAAATCATCGTTAAATAATCTCCAAAGTAGTTTCTTCCGAAATCCCAAAAAAGTAATGGGAATATAAAATATAATGTAACATCTAATAAAAGCAATAAGTTTGTCCGCATCATTTTCTCCTAATTATGTAACCATATATTTAATAAAAATGTATGGCTTGGCTTTAGAATTATGTATGGGTTTTGAAAATGATACTTATGAATGATGCCTTTTTTTAATATAGAAAGGTTTTATTTGAATTTTCTATGTCTGTGGTTTACATAAAAATGAAATGGAGTATAATAAAAATATAAAGGTCAAAGATAGTCAAACATCATAGAAGATCATTCATTTTTACTAAAGTGGGGGATTCAAGATGGATTTAAATAAAATGACTGAGCGGACGCAGCAGGCTTTAATCGATAGTCAAGAATTAGCGAAGAATTGGAACCATCCTGAGTTAACGGAGCTTCATTTGTTACAAGCGTTAGCCCAGCAAGATGAAAGTATGCTGCTGCGGATTCTGTCAGAATCGAATGAGCCTATTGCTACCTTTCAAACAGCTTTGCGAAAGGAATGGAATGGATTACCTGAAGTAAGTGGTTCGGCTAATCAAGTGTATATGTCGTCGTCTTTGCAGCAAGTGTTGACAGTGGCCCAGCAAGAGATGAAGCAATGGGAGGATGAATATCTTTCTGTTGAACATTTACTGTTAGCGATTTTGAAAGAAAACAAGCCGAATGTAAAGAAGCTGTTTGCAGCCTATGATATAGATTATCAAAAAGCGAAGGAGATCATTAAAGGAATAAGGGGGAATCAGCGCGTGACAAGTCAAAATCCTGAAAGCACGTATGAAGTGTTAAAAAAATATGGTCGCGATCTTGTGGATGAGGTAAGAGAAGGAAAAATTGATCCTGTTATTGGGCGAGATGCTGAAATTCGGAATGTGATTCGGATTTTATCGCGAAAAACGAAAAACAACCCTGTTTTAATTGGGGAACCAGGGGTTGGGAAAACTGCAATCGTTGAAGGTCTGGCGCAACGTATCGTTCGGAAAGACGTTCCAGAAAGCTTAAAGGATAAAATTGTGTTTGCACTTGATATGAGCTCGCTTGTTGCAGGAGCTAAATTTCGTGGGGAATTTGAAGAGCGACTAAAAGCAGTTCTTAATGAAGTGAAAAAAAGTGAAGGAAATATTCTTCTCTTTATTGATGAGTTGCATACGATTGTCGGTGCTGGTCGCACAGATGGGGCACTTGATGCGGGGAATATGCTAAAACCGATGCTAGCACGCGGGGAGCTGCATTGTATTGGGGCGACGACATTAGATGAATATCGTAAATATATAGAGAAGGATCCTGCACTTGAAAGACGATTCCAACAAGTACTTGTTCCAGAACCTGATGTAGAGGATACCATTTCAATTTTACGTGGACTGAAGGAACGCTTTGAAGTGCATCATGGGGTGCGCATTCATGATCGTGCACTTGTGGCGGCATCTGTTTTATCCAATCGGTATATTACGGAACGATTTTTACCAGATAAAGCGATTGATTTAGTCGATGAGGCCTGTGCAATGATTCGTATGGAAATTGATTCAATGCCATCTGAGCTCGATGAAATTACGCGTAAAGTGATGCAGTTAGAAATTGAAGAAGCTGCTTTGAAAAATGAATCAGATGCACAAAGTCAAGCACGGCTCCAAGTGCTACAAAAAGAGCTTTCGGAGCTACAAGATAAAGCGAATAGTATGAAAGCGAAATGGCAAATGGAAAAAGCTTCACTGCAAAAAGTTCAAGATATGCGTGAGATGCTTGAAAAGCTTCGCCGTGAATTAGAGCAGGCAGAAAATGAGTATGATTTAAATCGGGCTGCTGAATTACGTCATGGTAGAATTCCACAGCTTGAAAAAGAGTTAGCTCATTTAGAAGATGAAGTGGAAAAAGATCAGCAAGAATCTCGCTTGCTTCGTGAAGAGGTAACGGAAGAAGAAATTGCTAGCATTGTTGGGCGTTGGACTGGTATTCCAGTAAACAAGCTTGTGGAAGGAGAACGTGAAAAATTACTTCGTTTATCAAGCATTCTTCACGAACGAGTGGTCGGACAGGATGAAGCAGTAGAATTGGTGTCTGATGCCGTATTGCGAGCAAGAGCAGGCATTAAAGATCCAAATCGACCAATCGGCTCATTTATCTTCCTCGGACCAACTGGGGTAGGGAAAACAGAACTTGTAAAGGCACTCGCTGAAACACTATTTGATAGCGAAGAGCATATGATTCGAATTGACATGTCAGAGTATATGGAAAAACATTCCGTGTCACGTCTAATTGGAGCGCCTCCAGGGTATGTTGGCTTTGAAGAAGGCGGCCAGCTTACAGAAGCGATTAGAAGAAATCCGTATTCCGTCGTTCTATTAGATGAAATCGAAAAAGCGCATCCTGAAGTGTTTAATATTTTACTACAAATGTTAGATGATGGGAGGATTACCGATTCGCAAGGTAGAACTATTAATTGTAAAAATACCGTTATTATTATGACATCAAATATCGGTTCTCATTACTTATTACAATCAACAGCAAAGGATGGTCGCCTAGAAGAGGAGATTAAAGATCAAGTATTTAAAGAGCTACGTGGCCATTTCCGACCAGAGTTTTTAAACCGTGTGGATGATATTGTGCTCTTTAAGCCATTAACTCAAAGCGATATCGTTAAAATTGTGGAGAAAATGATTAAGCTTTTACAAAATCGCTTGGCTGAGCAAAACCTTACTTTACAATTAACGATTGCTGCGAAGGAATATTTAGCACAGCAAGGCTATGACCCTGTGTATGGTGCTCGACCATTAAAACGATTTATTCAAAAAAATATTGAAACAAAAATCGCTCGAGAAATCATCGCTGGAAGCATAAATGAACAAGCTGGTATAACGATTGATTATGATGGAACAGAGCTGCTTTTAAAATAGGGGCTTGTTGTTGATAATATTGAAAAGCGTGTGAGACTACGGTCTCACACGCAATGAACTTCTACTAAAAAAGTATCCATTGGTTGGATACTTTTTTTACTATCAGAATTTATATCCAATGGACGATAGTATAAGAAAAGACATCGACTTTCGCCATTGGGGCGATAAGTCGTGTTTTTCTAACATATTAATGATGATGTGCATCTTTAACAGGTTCGTTAGGAAGGATCGCAGTTAAAATGTAAACTAAAATGGTAACAACTACTGAAATAATGGTAGCTTGCATAAAATCATATACAACGCCATTCATAGATGATACTACATATGTAGTCATATGGATTAATAAAAACACCCAAAAGAATGTCCAAGTATAACGCATCGAAATTCACCTCACTCTAGTACAATCACTTTTATCTTATCATAATTCATATATTGTTCAAACCGATTTTTTTTGGAATAATCCAAAAAGTTGTAAGCTTTACTAAAAGATAGTAGGCGTTCATTTAAGTTGCGCAGAAAATGATGATTTACTCCATCTTCCATTTCCAATGTTTTCACATATACTAAGAGGAGTAATTTTCCTAAAGGAGTTAACTAAAATGGAACAGCGAACTTTTCAAATAGATGGTCAATGGAATATGATTTATTATCCTGAGCGGCCAAGTGGCTTTTCAGTGTTGATTATTGGAGACCGTGGCCATTTTGTTGAACAAGATAGCAGCTTTTGGCTCCAACACCCTGGAAGGTTACGTATTTTGGAATACTTGAAGGGACATGGCTATACCTTATTTTCATCAAACTTTTATGGAGCAAACTGGGGAAATGTAAAATCAGTTGAACTGGCGAGAAAGCTATACCTTCATTTTATGAAAAGTGAAATTTCTAATGACAAAATACACATATTAGCCGAAGGGACAGGAGCGCTTGTTGCATTTCAATTAGTACAAGAAATGAGTTCACATATTCGCTCGGTTGTGTTAATTAACCCGTGTCTATCATTGAAATTACGGCTTGAAAAGGAGAAGGAAAATAAGCTTTTCTACAAAAAAATGCTGCATGAGGTAGCAGAAGCCTACGAAATGGATGTAACAGAAAGTGAACCGTTTATTATGGAAAAAGAAGAAATACCACAATTAAAAGATATCCCAGTTAAAATTATCCATTTACTAGGACTGCAAAAGGACCAATCTTTTCTTTATCGGCAATTGCAAAGAAAGAATAAACAAACAGATATTGAACTCGTGTATTTGCTGTCTGAAAAACTATATAAACTACCATTCGTTATTCATTCATTTTATAAAAAAAACGAACGCAGTTTATGATATAATTCCATATTTTACTGCATACGATACACAAGTACCAGAGGTAAATGGGAGGGGAGATGTATGCAAACTTCAATTGTGATAGGAGCCTTTCAATTTGTTGGATTCCATATTGCCAAGTACTTGCTTGACCAAGGAGAGGAAGTACTTGGTATTGATTGGGAAGATCGCTCAAATGGGAACGTTATCGAAAAGGAAATGGAAATAGGAAGAAATAGCAATTTCCTCTATATCCCGGTACATAAGCTTCGTTATATTTCTGTGATACAACCAAAGACGATTTATGTATCCTGCTATGATTTTAGTAAAAGTCTTATGGAAGATAAACAAGCAGTCATTCAAGATATTGCTGCTTTTTTAAAAGAATTACAAGCTAATCAGAATGCTCAAGTAATCATTTTACTGCCGATTGAAGAGAATCGTCATGATTATCATTCTATTTTACAGGTAGCCGAAGAGAATGATTCAGCAAAACTTGTGTTTTTACCAACCATTTATGGTCCTTGGCAGCCTGAAACGATGAGTTTCGAAGCGACCATTCGCCAGAAAGAATTATCTGAAATAGAACGCGCGATAAAGGCGGAAGATAGAAGTGATGCATTGTATATTTCAGATATTATACAAACACTAGTCAAAATAGCTTCTCATCATGAACAAAAAATTACATTACAAAGTGAAAAGGCTGATCAGTGGCTGCAATGTGCAAAGTTACTTTGGAAGGAGGACTTTATCCAGCCCTATTTGACTTCAATTAGCTCGAGGACGGATCAGGGCTTTATATATAAAGTTGAAAACAAAACAGCTCCAGCTGAAGGGGTGGCCTTACAAAAAAGGCATTTTCAACTATTTGAACGCATGAAAAAGCGGCAGTTCAATGAATAGCGCTTTTCTTTCTATAAGAGAAAGGATAGAATAATAATCATTAATACATTAATAGGAGGAATAAGAAGTGAGCGAGGATAAAACACTTGAATTCATGGCAATTGCGATGAAGTACTTTCCAGAGGCAAAAGCAAAATTAGAGGAAAGTGGTATCCCTATGTCAATGGAAGTAGCAGCACCATTTATGGAGTTGTTTAAAAAAGTAATGCAGGAAGCTTATGAGTTAGGCAAAAAGGATGCTCAACAATAAGTCTAGTAGCAGAGATTAATCATGATTGCTTGGCACCTCGCTTACTAGGAAACATATTTTGTCTCCTTCGTATGAAAGTAGATAAAGGTGCCTAGCTTTTATTAGTCGTGATTATGCTTGCATATAGGCAAGTTTTTATATAAAATTAGTACCAGCTAATAATAATTGATATTAAGTTATTATAAAACAGAATATAAATAAGGGGATGACCTAATGAATGCAGGAATTTTAGGAATTGGTCGGTATGTACCTGAGAAAATAGTGACGAATCAAGATTTAGAAAAAATGGTGGATACGTCTGATGAGTGGATTCGAACTCGGACAGGTATTGAAGCTAGAAGAATAGCCGATGATAGTATGAACACTTCTGATATGGCTTATGAAGCGGCAGTAAAAGCACTTGAGAATGCAGGAGTTTCAGCGGAAGAAATTGATTTAATTCTTGTAGCAACGGTAACGCCTGATCAATCGTTTCCATCTGTTGCTTGCATGATTCAAGATCGGCTTGGTGCTACGAAAGCAGCAGCAATGGATGTTAGTGCTGCATGTGCGGGATTTATGTATGGGATGATAACTGCAAGTCAATTTATTCAAACAGGTGCTTATCAACATGTGTTAGTAGTTGGCGTAGAGAAGTTATCTAAAATTACAAACTGGGAAGATCGTAATACAGCCGTTTTATTTGGTGATGGTGCCGGAGCTACTGTGATGGGACCTGTATCAGATGGTAGAGGGATTATCTCATTTGAACTAGGAGCAGCGGGTTCAGGTGGTAAGCATTTATTACAAGAAGGAAATTTTATTAGTATGAATGGCCGGGAAGTGTTTAAGTTTGCTGTTCGTCAAATGGGAGAGTCAAGCTTGAATGTCCTAACAAAAGCTGGCTTGTCTCGTGAAGATGTAGATTTACTCATTCCACATCAAGCTAATATTCGAATTATGGAAGCATCTAGAGAACGCTTGAATTTACCTCCAGAAAGAATGACGAAAACAATCGATAAATACGGAAATACTTCATCAGCGTCTATTCCAATTGCAATGGTGGAAGAATTAGAGGCAGGAAGAATTAAAGATGATGATTTATTAGTCATGGTTGGATTTGGTGGTGGGCTCACATGGGGAGCCATCGCTTTACGTTGGGGGAAATAAGAAAAGCGGAAGGCACCCGTTCAGCGACGTATGGACTGGACCGCTCCGTATGAGATAAAGGAAACACGAAGAGCGAGAGCGATTCGATGTTGACTTATCGAGTGGAGGAGAGGGAAGTCCAGTAGTCGTTGGGTGCCTGGAGCTAGACAATGAAAAGCGGAAGGTATCGTGAAGTTAGAAGGGAGTCAAGATAAACTATGACAAAACGTCGAGTAGTAGTAACAGGAATTGGAGCTTTAACTCCATTGGGAAACGATGCTCATACTACGTGGGAAAATATTATTGCGGGAAAATCAGGAATTGGTCCATTAACTCGTTTAAATGCTGATGACTTTCCAGCGAAAGTAGCTGGGGAATTAAAGGATTTTGATATTGAAAAGTACGTCGATCGAAAAGAAGCAAGGAAAATGGACCGTTTTACACATTACGCTATTGCTGCTTCTGTAATGGCTGTTGAAGATGCAAAGCTTGACATTACGGATTCAAATGCAGAACGTGTAGGCGTTTGGATTGGTTCAGGGATCGGTGGTCTTGAGACGTTAGAAAATCAACATGAAACTTTTTTGAATCGTGGGTATAAACGAGTAAGTCCATTCTTCGTACCAATGATGATTCCTGATATGGCAGCAGGTCAGGTATCTATTAAGATTGGTGCGAAAGGGATTAATTCATGTACAGTAACAGCTTGTGCAACTGGTACAAACTCTATTGGGGACGCTTTTAAAGTCATTCAACGTGGTGATGCGGATGTGATGGTTACAGGTGGAACAGAAGCTCCAATTACGAAAATGTCCGTTGCTGGTTTTTGTGCAAACACTGCGCTTTCATTAAACCCAGACCCTAATACAGCATGTAGACCATTTGATGTAAATCGTGATGGCTTTGTCCTTAGTGAAGGTGCTGGGGTTATTGTCTTAGAAGAACTAGAGCATGCCTTAAATCGTGGTGCAACGATTTATGCAGAAATTGCTGGATATGGAGCGACTGGTGACGCTTTTCATATCACGGCTCCAGCCCCTGGTGGAGAAGGTGGTGCACGTGCGATGAAAATTGCGATTGCGGATGCAGGACTTACTCCTGAAGATGTTCAATATATCAATGCACATGGTACGAGCACACCTTACAATGATAAATATGAAACAGCAGCAATTAAAACGGTATTTGGCGATCATGCATACAAAGTAGCTGTTAGCTCAACAAAATCAATGACTGGTCATCTACTAGGCGCTGCTGGTGGTATTGAAGCTATTTTCACCGCTTTATCGATTCGGGACGGAATTATTCCACCGACCATCCATATTGAAACGCCAGACCCAGAATGTGATTTAGACTATGTTCCAAATGAGGCACGTAAAGCAGACGTGAAGGCTGCAATTAGTAACTCATTAGGTTTTGGTGGTCATAACGCAACGCTTTTATTTAAAAAATACGAATAAACTACAAGTAACTGCTCCGAAAATAACACTTTCGGAGCAGTTTTTGTATTCGTTAACATCAATAAGGATTTTTACATAAAATGATGTACTAAAAAGTATGAGGTGGTTTCGGTGGGTATTATTCGAACAAATGAGTGGCTTGACCAGGAATTTGACCATCCGCTTACAATCATGAAAAGACTAGAAGGCTCATTTACAGATGCTAATCCTAATCAGCTTTATCATCATTTACAAAAACATGGCATGTATAAACCAAATGAAAAATCGAAAAAAACATATAAGCAGCTACTTGAGCGAGGCGTGTGGGACAAAACAGAACTGCTTTTTGATACATACAAGCAGCTATGGAATGGTCCAGATGTTCCTGTGTATATTTTTCCTTTAACAACAGGACTGCGTGCAAGGGAAACAAAGTTAGGGTTAGCTTTTAAGCATTCGTTATTTCTTTTTATGGATAGTCAGATTTCTGAAAAAGAAATGGAAGCAGTGTTTATTCATGAGTATCATCATGTTTGTCGTTTGCATCACGTAAAGAATAAAAAAGATGCCTTGTTAGATACAATGGTGATGGAGGGACTCGCTGAGCGTACCGTGGCAAAATACTTAGGAAGTGAATATTTAGCACCCTGGACGAAGTTATATCGTGATTCGGACTTTAAGCGACTATGGACACGATATGTTGAAGATAAAATAAGCCTTAAGCGTTCAGATCCACTTCATGATCGTATTATGCTTGGTAGATCTGGATATCCGCATATGCTTGGGTATTGGAGTGGCTATCAGCTTGTCAAAAATACGGGGTTACTCTCTGTGAAAAAATCATTTTCTATCTCTTCTGAAGAAATAATGAAGCTACAGAAAGAGTGATTTTTGGCTCATTCTTGTCAAAGTACGGTTTCACAAGAATAAGCCAAAAATTGTTTTTTCACCCATAACATCTAATTTGTCCCAATTTCACATAGAACTTCTAGATTTGGAAGTTTCCTGTGGATGAATAGGAATAAATTGTCTGTTTTTTGCCTATACTGTTGGACAAACAGAAAAAAGTAAGTGAGGGATTAAATGATGCTATATCTTCATGATGTATGGGTGAATTGGTTCGAGGGAGAAGAAAATGGGTATAATATTTGTCATTTTCATGAATGGAGAAAAGATGACGGTATTGAGCTTCTAGACCAAGTTCCCTTGTTGAAAATCTCCACCGCTTTGTTTAACTATATAGAAAATGACCTATCTGAATTACCACAAGCACTGCTTAACGACATATTTCAAAAGGCATATGCAAGAAAGAATCATGAACGAATTCAATTAGATTATTGCTTTGTCGTAACAGACGGAACAGGAATACTTGCTGTCGATACGATTGGATATTATATTCCCATTCGAAAAAGTCGACTCATTCCACGTCAAGAACAGATTGTCTATGAGATGGTAGGAAATCAAAAAGAAGTGGAATATACATTTACTGAAGACATAAATGAATCAAAGGAGTACCATATACTATCACCTGCACCTGCATTTATGAATGGTTTAACTCGTAGAGAACGTCAATTAAAGCAATTATTATTCATGGCAATGGATCAATTATTTTCAGCAAAGAATACAGCCGAAATCCGGTACTGGTATACGGAATGGGCTCCAGAAAAGTATGAAACGATTCAAGAATTAAACTTTGAATTTGCATGGCTTGAATTGTATGAAGAGATAAAGGAAGGATGGTCCCACAAACATCTTCACCTTTGTGAAAACTTAGTAAAAGGTCAGCCGTTTTTTGAAAAGCTTTGGGAAACCGAAATCGGTGATCGACCATCGATGACCTGACCCGCATTGTGCGGGCCTCCGACAAGCGGCTGGACCGAAGCGACTCGGTAGAGCTAGACAGGGAAAAAGCGGAAGACCCCCGTTTATTTACGAATTTGCATGATTTTTAGGTAGATTCGCACGATTTTTTTAATAATTCGCATGATTTTTACGTAAATTTGCATGATTATTAAAGAAATTCGCATGATTCAGTTATAGAGAGACAAAGAGAAAGGACTAACTTCATGAGTTAGTCCTTTCTCTTTGTCTCTGATGTCTAAGATTATCTTCTTTTTCTTCCAAGACCCATTCCGTTGTACATTTTTTGAATCATTTTACTGGCTTCTTTATTTGCTCTTTCTGCTCCACGATCAAGAATTTCATCAAGCTCTTCTGAGTCAATTAAGCTGTAGAAACGTTCTTGGATAGGGAGGATTTCAGCAAGTACGACTTGCGCTAAGTCGCTTTTGAAGTCGCCGTAGCCTTTTCCTTCATACATTGCTTCAATTTCTTCGTAGCTTTTTCCACTAAAGATTGAATAAATCGACATTAAATTAGAAACGCCTGCTTTATTTTCTTTATCGTAACGTACAATTCCTTCAGAATCGGTTACAGCACTTTTAATATTTTTTTCAATTTGCTTTGGGTCGTCTAAGATAGCAATCGTCGCTTTTTTGTTCGGATCTGATTTACTCATCTTTTTGGTTGGATCCTGCAGGGACATAATACGCGCGCCCTCTTTCGGAAGGCTAATTTCAGGAATAGTAAAAATATCATTATATTTTTTGTTAAAACGTTCTGCTAAATCGCGAGTTAACTCAATATGTTGTTTCTGATCTTCACCAACAGGAACAAGGTCTGAATTGTAAAGAAGAATGTCACCAGCCATTAATGGCGGATATGTAAGTAAAGCTGCTAATACCCCTTCTTTTCCAGCTGATTTATCCTTAAATTGAGTCATTCTTTCTAGTTCGCCAATATAAGAAATACATTGGAGAATCCATCCGGCTTGTGCATGTGCAGGAACTTCAGATTGAATGAAAATTGTTGCTTTTTCTGGATCAAGCCCTACTGCTAAATATAGAGCTGCCAGCGTTTTAATATTTTTTCTTAATTGTAGACGATCTTGTGGAACCGTTATGGCATGTTGATCGACAATACAGAAAAAACATTCATATTCATTTTGTAATTCTACAAATTGTTTCATGGCCCCAATATAATTTCCTAACGTAACGGAGCCAGATGGCTGAATGCCCGAGAAAATCCGTTTCAAGTACTAGTCACTCCTCTAAATAAACCTAAAATATGATTACTACCTTTATTTTATCATTGTAGAGATAAATAGACGATGAATCCAGCTTTTTACGAAAAAAATGACGTTTACTGATAATAAAAATATAACGATATAAGCATAATGATCGTTAAAACAAAACCTATGATAAAGGTACGGCCATACGGAAGGGTAATAATTTCTGAAAGTGGGCGAATTTCTGTATCTTCTACATGATTATGTTTGGCTTGTAATAATTTTCGAAAGCTACGAAAGGTGACGTCAAAAAATCCTTTTTGAATAACAAAAGACAGTAAGGAAACTATAAATAAACTACCTACAATATAAAAGGTCATATTAATAAAGTATAACCATGATAGTTCTTGATAAATCATTAATGGTAGAAAAATAGCTAATAGGAGTCCAATTGCAGTTCCGATAAGAATATGTTTCATCAGGCATACCTCAAATCTTTATCTTTTTTTTGTAGTATAACAAAAAAGTAAAGAGAATAATGAAAAGGGGGATTTTCTATTTTGGGATAATAAAGTATAGAAAAGGTAACATGGGAATTTATGATAAAATTATATTTATATAATTAATTAAGATAGGGAATGATGGAACGAAAGAGTGTTTAATAATGCGGAAATAATAAAAAATTCTGAATCCCTTTAATATGGTAATGTTTTAAAGCGGAAAAATGCATTTTAACACTGTTAATATAGGTGAAATTCTGTTGTTTGAATTTTCTATGTTAATCAGAAAATTTTAAATATTTTTTTAAAATAATTAAAAGGTCTAGCTTGTGTACAAACTTAAAAAATCTAGTATAATAAAATTTGTGTATAAAAAAGAGAAAGGATGAAGGTAGATGAAAAAGTCTAAATTTTCACTGCTATTAACTTTAACTCTTGTTGTTAGTATGTTCCTTGCTGCATGTGGCAATGGTTCAGATAAAAAGAGTGATGAAGGTGCTACTTCAAATGCTGCGCAAGAAATTAAAGTTCTCAGTGATGCAGAAATTCCTACAATGGATTCTGTGAAAGTAACAGATCATGTCGGAATTACATACTTAAATGCTGTAAATGAAGGTCTATATATGTTAGATCAAGAAGGAAACCCTGCACCGGCGCTTGCTGATGGTGAGCCAAAAGTAAGTGAAGATGGCACGGTTTATACCTTTACATTAAAAGATACAAAATGGTCAAACGGAGACCCAGTTACGGCAAACGATTTCGTTTTTGCTTGGCAACGTGCCATTGATCCAAAAACGGCATCTGAATATGGCCCATACATGATGAATGGTAAAATCAAAGGTGCACAGGAAATTTCTGATGCTGCTGCTGCTAAAAAAGAGTATGATTTAAACACTCTTGGTATTAAAGCTATTGATGATAAAACATTAGAAGTAACATTTGAAAAGTCACTTGCTTACTGGGATGCTTTATTATCATTCGCTACTTTCTATCCACAAAACCAAAAGTTTGTTGAAGAAAAAGGCGATAAATATGCAACTAGTGCAGATAACTTATTGTATAATGGTCCATTTGTTATGACTCAATGGGATGGTCCAACATCTACTGAGTGGGTACTTGAAAAAAATCCTGATTACCGCGAAGCAGATACAGTACAATTAGAAAAATTCACAACAAACGTTGTTAAAGATTACAATGCTCAAGTAAATGCGTTTGAATCTGGAGAAGCGGATATTACAGCTAAATTAGCATCTGATCTTGTTCCTCAATATCAAGGGGACGAACGTTTGCTTAGCACATTAACTCCATTTACTTATTGGATTAAAATGAATCAAAAAAATGAAGCATTAGCGAACGTGAATATTCGTGAAGCAATTGCTAAAGCATTTGATAAAGATGCAATGGTGAAAAATATCTTAAATGATGGCTCACAAACGGCCAACTACTTTATTCCAAAAGATTTTGTAAGCTATGAAGGTAAGGATTTTCGTTCGAAATATCCAGACCTTATTGAATATAACGTCGATGAAGCAAAAGCAGCTTGGGAAAAAGGCTTAAAAGAGTTAGGTGTTAAAGAAATTACACTTGGCTTACTTGGTGATGATATTGAAGGAACTAAAAAGGTAAATGAGTATATTAAGAACCAACTTGAAACTAATTTACCAGGATTAACGGTTAACTTAGAAAATGTTCCTTTCTCTAGCCGTATTGATCGTTCGAAGAACATGGATTATGATTTAGTTTCTTCTGGATGGGGTCCAGACTACAAAGACGCGCTTACTTTTGCCGATCTTTTCTTAACGGGTGGTCCACTTAATGAAATGAATTATTCAAATCCTAAATATGATAAATTGATTAACAAAGCTCAAAATGAACTAGCGAATGATCCAGCAGCTTATGCAGAAGCTATGCAAGATGCTGAGAACATTTTATTAGCAGAAGACTATGCTCTAGCACCAACCTATCAACGTGCTAGCAATATCCTTGTGAATCCAAAAGTTAAAGGATTAGTTTATAATAGCTTTGGTCCAGATTACAGCTATAGATGGATTACTGTAGAGTAATCAATTTATTTCAGCTTTATTCAAAATGGCGGGAGAGAGTATATCCATGAGATGTACTCTCTTTTCCCTATTCAACCAATTGTCAAATAAATGCGAATAATTAAATTAGGAGGTGTAAAGATGGCTAAATATATTGCAACACGTGTTATGTATATGTTAATTACATTGTTTGTCATTGCGAGTTTAACCTTTTTCTTAATGAAATTGCTACCGGGTTCTCCTTATGCGGGTGCTGCTAAACTATCACCAGCTCAGATTGAACTAATGAATGAGCAATATGGATTAAACGATCCAGTTCCGGTTCAATATGCGCAATATATGTTGAATTTGCTAAAAGGAGATTTAGGAATTTCTTTCCAATTTAATAACACACCTGTAACGCAATTACTAATGGACCGTATGCAACCATCTTTCATTTTAGGTTTCCAAGCGATGTTTGTGGGAACGATTATTGGAATTATACTTGGGGTGATAGGAGCCTTAAGACAAAATACATGGGTCGACTATACAGCAACCTTCTTAGCGGTTGTTGGTAAATCTATTCCAAACTTTGTGTTTGCTGGATTACTTCAATATTATATTGGTGTTAAGTTAGGATGGTTGCCTGTTCTGTTTTGGGAGGGATTTGAATATTCCATCATGCCTACAATAGCACTTGCGATGTTCCCACTTGCCATTGCTGCCCGTTTCATGCGGACAGAGATGATTGATGTCCTCGGATCAGATTATATTACCCTCGCTAGAGCAAAAGGTGCCAGCAGTTTCGAAGTTGCCTTTAAACATGGTTTAAGAAATGCGCTTATTCCAGTTATTACAGTACTTGGACCATTAACGGTTTCCTTAATGACAGGATCACTTGTTATTGAAAAAATCTTTGCCATACCAGGAATTGGTGAACAATTCGTAAAATCGATTACCGTAAATGATTATTCCGTTATTATGGGAACAACGATTCTATTTTCATTCCTATTTGTAGTCATTGTTCTTATCGTAGATATTCTTTATGGACTCATCGATCCGCGTATTAGGCTATCAGGAGGTAAATAATAATGGCGAATGAAAAGCTGAAGATAAGTAAAGATAAATTCGTTCCTGCCATTATGGATGCTACCATTAGTGAAGCAATTAATAAACCTAGCTTGAATTTTTGGCAGGACGCATGGTTGCGAATCCGCAAAAATAAAGCGGCTCTTGTAAGTATGGTCGTCATGGCTTTGATTATTATTTTTGCCTGTGTAGGTCCGACTATTAGTGGATATGGGATGAATGAACAAGATTTAAATCGAACGAATTTGCCTTCGAAAGTTCCTGTGTTAGAAAATATTAGTTGGCTTCCGTTTGATGGGACAAAAACAAATCCAGATGGAACCGTTGTTGATATGTATGCACAAAAAAATATTGATGAATACCATTGGTTTGGAACAGATGGATTAGGTCGAGATCTGTTTACTCGCGTGGCAAAAGGGACTCAAATTTCGTTATATATTGCTGTATTGGCTACGATCCTTGATATGGTGATTGGTGTAGCTTATGGGGCGATTTCTGGTTATTTTGGGGGAAAAGTCGATAATATCATGCAACGGATTGTCGAGGTCGTTTCCGGAATTCCAAACTTAGTTATTGTTATCTTAATGATTCTCGTTTTTAAACCGGGAATCATGTCGATTACTGTTGCTTTAGCTATTACAAGTTGGACGAGTATGTCCCGTGTTGTTCGAGCTCAAGTCATGAAATTAAAAGGACAAGAATTTGTATTAGCTTCACGGACGTTAGGGAATTCAAATTCCAAAATTATTTTTAAGCATATGCTGCCTAACCTAGCCGGAGTCATCATTATTAATACGATGTTTACGATTCCGAATGCGATCTTTTTTGAAGCATTTCTAAGTTTTATCGGTCTAGGACTTCAAGCGCCGCTTGCATCACTTGGTACGTTGATTGATGATGGATTTAAAACACTTAGACTGTATCCACATCTCATGATTTATCCAGCTATCTTTATAAGTTTGATCATGGTTTGTCTGAACATGATGGCGGATGGACTTCGTGATGCATTGGATCCAAAAATGCGTGATTAACAGGGAGGGTATATGATGGAGAATATTCTAGAAATAAAAGACTTAAATATATCGTTTCATACCTTTTCTGGTGAGGTCCAAGCCATTCGTGGAGTAAACTTTGAACTGAAAAAGGGTGAAACATTAGCGATTGTTGGTGAATCAGGCTCAGGTAAATCGGTTACGACAAAAACAATTATGAGGCTCTTGCCACCAGGTAATTCAGAAATTAAAAGTGGAGAAATCCTGTTCGAGGGAAAAGATTTGGCGAAGCTTTCTGAAAAAGAGATGCAACAAATTCGCGGAAAAGATATTTCAATGATTTTCCAAGATCCAATGACATCCTTAAACCCAACGATTAAAGTGGGTAAACAAATTATGGAGCCGATGTTAAAGCATCAAAAAGTAAGTAAAGAAGAGGCAAAACAGAAAACGCTTGAGTTATTAAAACTAGTTGGAATTCCAAATCCAGAGCAACGCTTCGAACAGTATCCACATCAATTTTCAGGCGGGATGAGACAGCGTGTTGTCATTGCGATTGCTCTAGCTTGTAATCCGAAGATACTAATTGCCGATGAACCAACAACGGCACTTGATGTAACGATTCAAGCGCAAATTTTAGAGCTAATGAAGGAATTGCAAAAGAAATTCAATACATCGATTATTTTTATTACTCATGATTTAGGTGTAGTGGCGAATGTCGCTGATCGAGTTGCGGTGATGTACGCTGGGAAAATTGTTGAAGTCGGTACGGTGGACGAAATTTTCTATAATCCGAAGCATCCGTATACATGGGGGTTAATCAGTTCGATGCCTAGTCTTGATGATGATGGGGAACAGGAACTATTTGCGATTCCTGGTACACCACCGAATCTATTGTATCCACCAAAAGGGGATGCCTTTGCTCCAAGAAATAAGTATGCCTTGCAAATCGATTTAGAGGAACAACCACCAATGTTCAAAATTTCGGATACGCACTATGCGGCTACTTGGCTCCTGCATCCTAATGCACCAAAAGTGGAACCACCTCTAGCTGTTCAAAAACGTATGAAACAATATCAGGCAGGGGAGGGGAAATAATGGCCGAGCGTGAAAAATTATTAGAAATTAAGCATCTAAAGCAATATTTCAATATGGGTAAACCGAATATGGTGAAAGCAATCGATGATATTTCTTTTGATATTTATAAAGGAGAAACATTAGGTTTAGTTGGTGAATCAGGCTGTGGGAAGTCTACGACTGGCCGAACGATTATTCGTTTGTATGATGCAACGGATGGAGAAGTGCTGTTTAACGGTGAAAATGTTCACGGGAAAAAGTCTAAGAAGCAATTAAAGGATTTTAACCGAAAAATGCAAATGATTTTCCAAGACCCATATGCTTCATTGAATCCTAGAATGAAAGTTGTCGATATTATTGCCGAGGGAATTGATATTCACGGCTTAGCTAAAACGAAGGAAGAACGTTTAGAACGTGTATATACTCTGCTTGAAACGGTTGGTTTAAACCGTGAACATGCGAATCGTTATCCGCATGAATTCTCCGGTGGACAGCGTCAGCGGATTGGGATTGCTCGTGCACTTGCTGTGAAGCCTCAATTTATCATTGCGGATGAGCCAATCTCGGCTTTAGACGTATCCATTCAAGCTCAAGTCGTCAATTTATTGAAAAAGCTGCAAAGAGAGCATGGATTAACGTATTTATTTATTGCTCATGATTTATCGATGGTGAAGTATATTAGTGACCGAATCGGTGTGATGTATTTTGGAAAATTAGTGGAACTTGCGCCCGCTGATGAGCTATATAGCAATCCGCTTCATCCTTATACACAATCACTATTGTCTGCTATTCCACTTCCAGATCCAGAATTAGAGCGTACGAGACAACGTACAATCTATAATCCTAATGTACATGCCTATGCAGAAGGAGAAGAAGTGAAAATGCGCGAAGTGAGACCTGGGCATTTTGTGCTATGTTCGGAAAAAGAGCTGCAACAATATCAAGCGCACAGTAAGAAATAACAAAAACGATCTCTACATGAGGTCGTTTTTGTTATATAATCAGAATTCATATATTAAGCAAGACAATTGTATAAGTACCATTATGCCTCTGTCTGTGCCTTTTTAGACTCGCTCATTAATGAGTTTTCTTTATTTTTACGATTTTTTACAAAGGCAATGATTAAAAGCAAGATCGGGATGATGATTTGAAAGGGAAGGTGAATCGTGTAAGACAAAAATTTTCCCCCCTCTTTTAAATATTCTTGTAAATCGCTTGCGATCATGTGCGAGAGTAATAAATCTCCTGGTGATAGGTGGTGGCAGAAATATAAACAGCTGGTGCAATAAGGGAAACCAGGAAGATTAAGATTCGTAAAAAACGGATCGATGTGGCAATATCAAACCGCGTATAATAATCCTCTACACTCTGGAAAAATTGCATGAACATAACAGGTGCTACCAGTACAAAAGGAGTACCGTCCACGAAAATGGCGACCCTTCCTTCTAAAAGATTACCTGCAACTGAATCCGGTCTTTCCGTATGATACATGGTAGGGAAGGTTGTTAGGGATTGATCTTCAATGAGTTGTTCAATATAGCCTGATTCGAGAATGCTATCAATTTTAATCCGCTGTAATCGGTTACGGACTTCGTCAACAACTTCATTTTTGGCAATGCCGTTTATATACATGATCGAAACGTCTGTTTTGGTTACCCTTCCAATCTTCATCGTTTCAACCCATAGGTCAGGTGACTTGATAATTCGTCGAACCATCGCAATATTTGTACTGATTGACTCTGTAAACCCTTCATGCGGTCCACGGATGACGACCTGTGAGGAGGGTTCTTGTATCGAGCGTCACTCTCCGCCTCTGGTACTAACAATCAATGTCTCTGCGACTCCATCGATTAGGATAATAGAATCTCCTGACATTAATGAAGTAAATAAAACGTTCGATTCATTACTAGATTTAACCGAACTAAGCGAAATAACCTGTTCAGAAATAACGGTATAAACCTGTTGCGGGGTTAGATCGTCTGAAAAGTTGCGATGTAGAATCGATTCAATAATAAAATTATTGATGGATTGCTCTTCTACAAGTCCCCCCACAAAAATAAGCGCTCCATTCATATTTGGGTTCCCGCTTATTTTTAATGGCCGAATAGTAATATCTGAACTGTTCCCTGTTTTTTGCTTAATTGTTTCCAGATTTTCAGTCAAGGAAGATGATAACTGATCTTCAGATTCTTGCTTTTCTTTTCCTTTTTTTGATGAATTTCGTTTGAACAGAGGCATGTAACAACTACCTTTCTATTTTTTAAAGAGTAAAAAAGTATAAGATGTTCGATACGTGCTGGTGTCTAGCTTTGGGTGCCTTCTGCTTTTCTAATAATCTCCCTTAATGCGGCGTTTATTATACGGATTCTGTTATTTTTTACAAATCATTGTTTATGCTGTTATTTTTATGGTTCTTGCAGGGAACGTACTATATTCTTTATTTCAAAGTAAAAAGGAAAAGAAGCAGTCGTCACCAAAAGAATCCTCTAAATAAGAGATATGAAAAAATTTCTTTGCAAAATTAAAGGGTTTTCAACATTTTTACAGAAATAGTTAATTACCATTAATTACCACATGTGTTTATGTTGATATATTATTAAGTTTTAGTAAATTTTTGACGTTTCCCCAATGCGTCGTGTCTTCATGTTAATTGAGAATATTGGTTTATTTTTTCAATTAGAATTACCTATTATAATATGTTTATTTATTTTTAATATTGTTGCAATACAGTATAATGACTAAAATAATAGGATTTTCAATTTTTAAAAAGGGTGTTCATTTTATTATAAGTAGTGTATAATTTAAATACGAATTACTTAATTAAAATTATTTCAAATTAGAATGGTTAATATGAATATATATTAATCCCATCATAGATCGTTGATTCTATATTTAGGGAGTGTGAATGAGTATGGTAACATTATATACATCACCAAGTTGTACATCATGTCGAAAAGCGAAAGCTTGGTTAGAGGAACATGAAATTTCGTATCAAGAGCGAAATATTTTTTCGGAATCGCTTACAATTGATGAAATTAAAGAAATTCTTCGGATGACGGAAGATGGCACAGATGAGATTATCTCAACTAGATCAAAAACGTTTCAAAAGCTTAATGTGAATGTAGAAACATTACCGCTGCAAGAATTATACACAATCATTAAAAACAATCCAGGTTTGTTAAGAAGACCAATTATCTTGGATGAGAAACGACTGCAAGTTGGATACAATGAAGATGAAATCCGCCGTTTCCTACCACGTAAGATTCGTACATTCCAACTACTCGAAGCTCAAAAAATGGTGAATTAATGATTGAAAAAGCTCTGCTAAGCGTGCAGAGCTTTTTCTGTTTTTTTTCTATCGTACAATGTATGAGATTCGTTTTTTGGGAGTATATAATAGATAATGTATTTACTAAGTGAAGTGAGCGGTCGGACTTTCATCGTTAGTCAGATTTCAAAGTTGCAGATAAGTCATTTTTTTAATAAAATAAATGACATGTTAGGCAAATGATTGTTTTTAAATTATTAACGTTTTTTATTTCCCTTCTATGAGGTTTTGTCATAAAATGAAGTAAAATAATCATTTTTTACAAAGTTCTTATAGTTATTGTTTCGGAGAAATTTTCACTGGGGGTTTTGATCCCTTCAAAATGTGAATGGAAGGGAGAGGATATTAATGGAAATAGAACGCATTAATGATGATACAGTGAAATTTTATATTTCTTATATGGATATTGAAGAACGTGGTTTTGACCGCGAAGAGATTTGGTACAGTCGCGAAAGAAGTGAAGAATTATTTTGGGAAATGATGGATGAGATTCATCAAGAAGAGGAATTTACGATTGAAGGACCGTTATGGATTCAAGTGCAAGCTCTTGAAAAAGGACTTGAAATTTTAGTGACAAGAGCACAGTTTTCCAAGGATGGACAGAAAGTAGATTTCCCTTTGTCTGATGATAAACTTAAACATTTTCAAGTAGATGATAAAATTGAATCCCTCCTTGATCAACACTTCCAAGGTGATGATGAGTATAGCGGCCTTGTGTTTGAAGATGGAATCATTGAGTTCATCACGCAATTTAATGATTTTGAGGATGTCATTGCTCTTAGTAATCGAAGTGGTCTAGATGAGTGGAAAACAAAACTTTACTCATATGAAAATAAGTATTATGTATACATTGAATTTGAAGAAGATGAGATTGAAGAAGACGAAATTGATAATATTTTAAGTGTTTTATTAGAGTATAGTCAGGAATCGTCTATAACGATACACATGCTAGAGGAATACGGAAAATTAGTGATTGATGGCGATGTTTTTAAAACAGTAGCTAAATATTTTGCATAAATTTATGCCGATTTCAATTTGAAATCGGTTTTTTTGTTATGGGCTATATGTTTGATCTATTCTATTGTGTCAACTTCAGTAGATGAACTCGTAAAGCAGGAGTTGAAATCTTATAATGGAAGTAGTAATAAAATATTCACTTTATTATATTGACGCATCTCCCATTCTGCTATATATTTTCTTACATAAACTGTATTAGGAGGGAAGCTATGTTAACTGCAAAAGGAAGAGACGGAACATTGGTTACTGTTCCAGAAAAGATGACTTCTGAGCTCCTGTCATATATGAAAAGAGCTCAGCCTTATTATTGTCCATGCTGTGAGTCTGAGCTCATTCTTAAAGCAGGATCGATTAAAATTCCTCATTTTGCCCACAAAAGTAATGCTTCATGTAATGCCTCTGCAGAACCCGAATCCGACTATCATTTACTTGCTAAACGACAGCTTTTCACGTGGTTCATCTCATATGGGTATGATGCTGAATTAGAAACTTATATACCAAGTATTAAAAAGCGAGCTGACATCTTGGTTAGAAATGGTGAAAAGGTCTATGCAATTGAATTTCAACTCTCAACGATTAGCGAGCATGCTTTTATAGAACGAACAGAGGCATATCGAAGTGTTGATATTACACCGATTTGGATTTTAGCTGCAAAGAATGTAAAAAGGATTGAGGGACAAGAGTTTAAAATCTCTAATTTTCAATGGTTATTTGTCACTGGAGATAGTACCTATCCTTATTTATGGACGTATTGTCCAGTAGAACATCAATTTTCAGCAATTAAAGGGATTACCCCATTTTCACCTTCTATTGCTTTCGCTGAACGGACCTCTGCCCCTCTAGAGCTTCTCTCTCCACAACAGCTTATTCCACATAAAAATGAACGATATTCATTTCTTACCTTATGGCGTTACAAACGAAAAAGCTGGTGTCTACATCGAGTCAAAACGGCGAATCTACACGATCCCCTTTTTCTAGCCCTCTATGCAAAGCGGCTAACGGCTACTACTTTACCTATTGAAGTAGGGATACCTGTCAAAGGGATGAGCCTTATTAAAACAGCGGCAATTGAATGGCAGGCATGGCTCTACTTAGATGTCTTACATAAGAGAGAACCTGGTCAAATTATGCTATTCAGAGCGTTTCAACAGTCATTTCATAAAAGGCAGGTCTCAGGTTTTATTAAAGTAAGACCATTACCACTACTGGCAAAAGACGAAAAGGTTAACCCGGTGAAGGAGTACGTGAATGTTTTAATAAAAATGGGTTTTCTAACAGAGACGGTAGCAGGAAGCTACAGGCTTTCGAAGAAAATGGTTCTACCACGAACGATGGAGGAATATGAAAAGCTGGAAAATATCTTTTATCGCGAGTATAAAATGATGCTGGAAAAAGACATTAAAGAGAGGATGCATAACTAAAAGTGAGAAAACTTTCTTAATAGCTCTTTTAGTTGATACAATGAAATAGAACGAATGTTTTCATTATCAAGTTTCCATAGGAAGGACTTTCCTATGGAATGAAGAAATAGTTAAGTAGGAACATCTATGGTTTTGGGAAACAGGTTTCTAATGAATGGAGGAATTTATTTATGACACAGGAAACAAAGGTCAATACATTACCAGCACGTACCGATATCGCAGTGGAAGATACATGGAAACTTGAGGATATTTTTGCCACTGATGAAGCATGGGAAAGTGCTTATAAAGAGGTCAAAGAGGATTTAACGAAAGCAGGGCAATTTCAAGGAAAACTTGGTGAAAGTGCAGATGTACTTTATGATGCGTTGCAATTTCAAGATGCTGTGTTAGAAAAACTTGGTAAGGTGTATGCATATTCGCATATGCGCTATGACCAAGATACAACGAATTCGTTATACCAAGGCTTTGATGATCGTGCGAAAAATTTATATGCTCAGGCTTCAAGCGCATTTGCGTATATTATTCCTGAGTTGCTAAGTGTGGATGAAAGTAAGATTGCTCAGTTTATTGGGGAGAAAGATGAATTAAAATTATATGAGCATGCGATTGAAGAAATTAACTTGCAGCGTCCACATGTACTATCAGCGACAGAAGAGGCATTATTAGCTCAAGCATCAGAAGTATTTGATGCGTCTAGTAATACATTTGGTATGCTGAATAATGCTGATCTAAAGTTTCCTACGATTACAGATGAAAAGGGAAATGAGGTTGAAATTACACATGGGCGGTATATTCAGTTTTTAGAAAGTGAAGATCGTCGTGTACGTCAAGCTGCTTTTGAAGGCATATATAGCAAATATGGTGAGTTCCGCAATACATTTGCAACTACACTATCAGGCCAAGTGAAGAGTCACAATTTTAATGCATCCGTTCGTAAATATGAAAGTGCCAGGCAGGCAGCATTAAGTAATAATAATATTCCGGAAAGCGTGTATGATAATTTAGTGGAAACAGTGAATGAACACTTACCTTTACTGTATCGTTATTTAGACTTACGTAAAAAAGTTCTTGAACTTGATGAACTTCATATGTATGACATCTTTACACCACTTGTTAAAGAAGTAAAGATGGAAGTGAGCTATGAAGAGGCGAAGGAGCTGATTTTAAAAGGTCTTGCACCGCTTGGTGAAGAGTATTTACAGGTTTTACGAGAAGGATTTGAAAATCGATGGGTAGATGTTCATGAGAATAAAGGTAAACGAAGCGGTGCGTATTCATCAGGAACATATGGAACAAATCCATATATTTTAATGAACTGGCAAAGTAATGTGAATAACTTATTTACACTTGCCCATGAATTTGGACATTCTGTTCATAGTTACTACACTCGAAAATATCAGCCATATCCATATGGAAATTATTCGATTTTTGTTGCTGAGGTGGCCTCAACATGTAATGAAAACTTATTAAATGAGTACTTATTAAACACAATTGACGATGAGAAAAAACGAATCTATTTATTAAACCACTATTTAGAAGGCTTCCGTGGTACATTATTCCGTCAAACAATGTTTGCAGAGTTTGAACATGCCATTCACACGAAAGCGCAAAATGGAGAGGCATTAACAGCCGATATGTTAACCGCAGAATACTATGCATTGAATAAAAAGTATTTTGGAGAGAATGTGGTAATTGATGAAGAAATTGGCTTAGAATGGGCGAGAATTCCCCATTTCTATTACAATTACTACGTTTATCAATATGCAACAGGTATTAGTGCTGCGACAGCATTAAGCAAGCAAATTCTCGAAGAAGGGGAGCCAGCTGTTGAAAGATATGTAGAATTCTTACAATCAGGAAGCTCAGATTATCCAATTGAAGTATTGAAAAAGGCAGGAGTCGATATGACAAAAGCTGAGCCAATTCGTGAAGCGTTAAAAGTATTTGAAGAAAAATTAAATGAATTAGAGTCATTGCTAGTAAAATAAAAGGACGATCAAATAAGCTGTCTCATTTTCAGAGACAGCTTTATTTAAATCCTCTGAATCGATTTCGATTACTGAACGTATACAGAATAATAAACAAGACAATAAACAGAATCGGAGAGCTAATGTATAGAGGAATTAAATTCAGGAATCCAAGCAGTTGAATGAAAAGAGAGGTTACTAAAAGGGTAAGGAAGATAAAGAGCTTAAACATAGTATCTCCTCCGAAAGTATTTTCCGCTTTTCTAATATTTATGAAGTAAAAAAATGAATATGACAAATATGTGAAAGAATGCACAAGATAATTGCAAGTGTTTAGATTGTTTGCTATAGTACAGGTATGAAATAAATCACTACAAACTTATACCCCTTTGTTTGAAAGTGAAATTTTTTCCTATCCCTTTTGTTCGTATAATAGATGAAAAACCATGTAAACCATAGGGTTTATATGGTTTTTTTGTGAGGGTGTTCAATTTTTGCTTTTAAAGATTTTTTTACTAATTTCGACTTATTAAGTCGAATTGTTAAGTTTATGTGAAATGTTACACAAGATAATTGCAAGTGCCTAGATTATTTGCTATAGTACAGGTATGAAATAAATCACTACAAACTTATACCCCTTTGTTTGAAAGTGAAATTTCTCCCATCCCCCCTTTGTTTCGTATAAATAGATGAAAAGCCATGTAAATCGTATAAGATTTACATGGCTTTTTCTTTTATAACGATTATTTGCAGGAGAAAATAAAGTGATCAATTATTGACATAGTCTCCAGTATATCTCCAAAATGTTCCGTGTTTTACAGGGATCTTTTGAACCACTTGTTTTAAGACTAGTTTCTTCATTTCGTTTTCCACGGTTGCTTTGCTCATATTGTAGACAGATTCAATTTCTTTTGTGGCAACCAATTTAAAGCAACTAACAAATTGTTCAAGGGAAGGGGGAGGACTTGGTTCCGGTAACCCTTTTAACATTTCATCGAGAATGTGTACATATACCTCATACGGATATAATCCTGAAATTTTAATTCCTTCTTCTTCGATATTCTGATTAAAAAAGACTAGGGAAGGAATTTCGTGAACATCCATTTCGTTTGTAAGCTTTAAATCACATTGAAAACCTTTAGCTGCGCTGGATGAAGTCATATCATGAATAAATTCATTAACATCTAAACCGACACTTGCTGCACATTCTGTCAAAATATCCATATTGGATATGTTCTTTTTTTCAATAAAGACACACTCTTGTAGTTTTCTTAAAAAACGAATGGCAAGCTTTCTTCCTTGAAGCTCTGCTGCTTTAATAGCAACGGATGCTACAAATGGAGAATTGATAGGGTTTTCAAACCACAAGTTTCCATCACAAGACATACCAGAACGACTTGCTGTTTTTTCCCATACTTGAGCAATGCTTTCAAGTCTTTTCTTTTTTCCTATATTTAGGGAATAAATGTTTCCAATTAACACATGGCGTAGGCTGAATAATTGTCCATATTCAATTTGTAGTTTTTTAATAATCGGTTCTAATCCCCAACATTCGGGACTGAGTGGATCAATAAAAATATAAATCTCTAGAGGCTTTTTTCCAATATCATAGCAGTGCTGTCTTTTAATCCAATCGGAAATATTATGAACAGGTTTATGAGCACTCAACTGTCTTCTCCTCTCCCATCTGTGGCAGCTGTATTAATCATATGCTGTGCTGTCAAAAAGAGTCGGTGATAGAAAAAGTCACGGATTTCACCTTGAAGTCCAACTTCATCCATTGCTTGATACATACAGGAAAGCCAGGCTTTTGCTCGTTCTGGTGTTATTTCAAAAGGTAGATGTCTAGCTCTTAACATTGGGTGCCCATGTTCTTCTGTGTAAAGAGAAGGGCCTCCTAAATATTGGGTCATGAACTGTTTTTGTTTCCGAATTGTTTCAGTTAAGTCTTCAGGGAAAATCGGATACAAATCAGGATGCTTTTTAACTTTGGAGTAAAATATATCAATTAACTTGTGTAATTGCCCTGTTCCGATTACTTCATATGGTGTAGGGTTTCCTTGTGTCATGTTGATTACTCCTTTTAAAAATTATTATCATTATTGTAACAATGGGAAAGTAATATAACAAATATCTAGCTTGGGGAAAAATGTAATTATTTGTCTGATGTAGTTTTTAAAACGGGATAAAGCCAAGGGAATCTATAAAAAAAGCCCAAATCATTTGTGATTTGAACTTTACATATCGTTGATTAGGCATTGTTTAAGATGTTTGTCTATTCGACATATTTAGCGGATGTATTAAGTTAAGTATGTCTTCATGACTGTATTCACATAGTTTTTTGTTTGTTGAAAAGGAGGGATGCCATCGTATTTATCGACATTTCCCGGACCAGCATTATAAGCAGCTAACGCTTTTTCTATATTGTCATCGTAACGAGAAAGCATTTGGCTTAAATATTTACTTCCACCCATAATATTTTCAGTCGGATCAAAGATATCTTCAATACCTAAGCTTTTGGCAGTCGCAGGCATTAACTGCATCAAGCCGCTGGCTCCTGCATAGCTTTTGGCGGTTGGGTTAAAATTAGACTCTTGCTGAATGACTGATTTAATTAATTTCTCAGGCACATTATATAAAGAAGAAGCCTTAGAAATAATGTCGTCAAAATCGGTTTTTTTACTTGTTGTTGTATTCGTAATAGTTTCTTCTACAGGAGAAGCGACATCTAATTTTGAATCTAATAATGACTGTGAATGGGTAGAGAAGTTGCTCCACAAATTGTCTAATGATGGCAACGTATTATTTCCGAATGATTGACTAGATAGCACTTCTGTTAGCATTTCTTGGAATAGCGATTCGGTATTCGCATTCTTATTATTGTTGCCTAATAGAGATTGAAGAGCTTGTAGTTCAATTAATGTTGAAAGATTGTTGATTTTCATTGATTTCACCTCTATTTTACTCGTTGAAACGCGCTTGAAAAAATCGCTTTACTTTATTTTCGGTTTTTTGCAGGGGAATTTCAAGTGTTTCTAGCAATTCCATGAAAATCATTTGTCCAACCTGTGCATCTTCTACTTCATATTCCAGTTCATAGTCCTCTTTGCCCACATAAAAACTATGATCAAGGACAATTAATCCACCAAGGTAGCTGACTTCTGCACGAGCCGTTCGTAACGTTCCAAAGCATGTAAAGGTTTGTGGATTTAGTCCTGCTTGTTTAATGATTTCCTGAACGGCACCTGCTGGAAATAGTCTTTCGTTCAAAAAGGCTTCAGCCTCTTTGTAAGATATAGCTTGGTTTGACTCTAATTTTCCTTGGGGGGCGGGTTGCTTTAATGTTAGCTCGAAGGACTCATTTTTTTCACGTATTCGTAAAGCTGAAGCTTGATTTTTTAGATCAAAATTATGTGTGTCGAAGTAATGGTTCTGTTGACTAAAAAAATCGCTCTGTGTGATTTTAAAATAGTGCATAAGCCGCTCGAAATCTTGTTTAGTTAGTAAATTTTTATATTCAATTTCAATATGTTGATTCATTTTTGTATCCTTTCAATGACGTTTCATTTAATCATATAGGAATGCATAATATTGTCAAATTTCTTCGATTATTTTTCTACATTGTTCTGGATTTTCAGGATTTCATTTGCTAAATATGTTAAAATATATACGGTATGTGTGAAATAGACAGGTGGTGCAGTAATGGAACAATGGGAAGACTTTTTAGCACCTTATAAACAGGCGGTCGAAGAGTTAAAGGTTAAGTTAAAGGGATTGAGAGTACAATTTCAACGCGCTCATATTCATTCACCAATTGAATTTGTGACTGGTCGAGTCAAACCAGTTTCTAGTATTTTGGATAAGGCAAATAAGAAAAAAATCCCACTTGATAAATTGGCAGTCGAAATGCAAGATATTGCAGGAATAAGAATGATGTGTCAGTTTGTAGATGATATAAAGCAAGTTGTCGAATTGCTTAGAAATCGAAATGATTTGGAAATTGTCGAAGAACGGGACTATATTTCTCATCAAAAAAATAGTGGCTACCGTTCCTACCATTTGGTGATTTGTTACCCCGTTCAAACGATTAATGGGGAGAAAAAGGTTTTAGCTGAAATTCAAATTCGTACATTAGCAATGAATTTCTGGGCAACGATTGAACATTCCTTGAATTATAAATATAGAGGAGATTTTCCGAAGGACATTCAAGTGCGTTTAAAACGTGCGGCAGAGGCAGCATTTTTACTAGATGAAGAAATGTCTGAAATTCGTACAGAAATTCAGGAAGCACAACGGCTTTTCTCTAGAAAAAAAGAACCTGAGGATTAAGGAAAAACAAATATGATATAGGTGGTGACGTATGAAATTTGCAATTACGTCTAGAGGGGATTCAAATTCAAATACGTTAACAACAAGGATGAGAACATATCTACAGGATTTTAATTTAGAATATGATGAAGATCAGCCAGATATCGTCATATCTGTTGGCGGCGATGGCACATTATTATATGCTTTTCACCGCTATAAAAATCGATTAGATCGAACAGCATTTGTTGGTGTACATACAGGACATCTCGGCTTTTATGCAGATTGGACTCCAGGCGAAATTGAGAAATTAGTCATTGCATTAGCTAAAACACCATTTCAAGTAGTCGAGTATCCTCTTCTTGAAACGATTATTCGTTATCAGCATGGAGGTCGTGAAGCTAGATTCCTTGCTTTGAACGAATCAACAGTTAAAAGTGTTGAAGGAACACTTGTCATGGATGTAGAAATTCGTGGTCAGCACTTTGAAAGATTTCGCGGAGATGGGTTATGTGTATCCACACCTTCTGGAAGTACAGCGTATAATAAAGCGCTAGGAGGAGCAATTGTGCATCCATCCATTGATGCTATTCAATTAACAGAATTAGCGTCGATTAACAATCGTGTTTTCCGAACAGTCGGTTCACCGCTCTTGCTTCCGGCACATCATACATGTATGCTACGCCCGGTAAATGAAGTGAATTTTCAAATTACAGTGGATCATTTAACCTTGCTTCAGGAGGATGTAAAATCGATACAGTTCCGAGTAGCAGATGAAAAGATTCGCTTTGCAAGGTTCAGACCGTTTCCATTTTGGAAAAGGGTGCATGATTCATTTATTGCAAATTAAAGGAGCAAACATCATCCATGTCTAATCAGTCATGTTTTTCTTTAAACTGGATCGTTCATGAAGAGGCTGATCAGCTTTTACTAAGAGAATTTCTCAGGCAAAAGGCGATATCTAAGGCAGCATTAACAGATATTAAGTTTAAAGGTGGAAAAATAACGATAAATGGGGTGGAAGTGACTGTACGTGAACGGATAAAAAAAGGCGATCAAGTCACTGTTACTTTTCCACCAGAAGTACCAAGTGCTGGATTGATTGCTGAAAATATTCGGCTAAAGATTATCTATGAAGATGACTATTTATTAGTTGTTGTTAAGCAGGCCTCAATGAATACAATTCCTTCACGAGAACATCCTCATGGGAGCTTAGCTAATGCGCTAGCTGGGTATTACAAAAAACAAGGATTAGCGGCAACGATACATATTGTGACCAGACTTGATCGCGACACTTCAGGTCTGGTCCTTGTAGCTAAGCATCGCCATATCCACCATTTGTTAAGTGAACAGCAGAAACAAGGAGATGTGAAAAGAAGATATCAGGCGTTAGCTGAAGGAATGGTTGCTGCAGATGAGGGACGAATCCAGGCACCAATTGGTCGCAAGGAAACGAGTATAATGGAGCGGGAAGTACGTGAGGACGGACAGTATGCGTGCACAGACTATCGTGTGTTAGCTCGGTCAAAGTTCTATACCTTTCTTGAATTACAACTTCATACAGGCAGAACTCATCAAATTCGGGTTCATATGGCCTATATAGGTCATCCACTGACTGGAGATGATTTATATGGAGGAACCCGTGATCAAATTTCCCGGCAGGCGTTGCATTGTTGTGCGTTAACTTTTACAAACCCTGTGACAAAGGAAAAGATGCGTTTTTTTGAAGCGCTACCGGAGGATATTGCTAGACTTTTAGCGTGATTACATAAGAAACGCTTGGAGGTCATTCCAAGCGTTTTTGTATGCTAAGCTGAACAAGCCGGTTCCGCTTTTCATTGTCTAGCTGCAGGCACCCAGCGACTATCGGACTTCCCTCTCCTCCTTTCGATAAGTCAACATCGACGCTCGCGCTCGTTCGTGTTTCCTTTATCTCAGTTTAATGAACACAGACTAAGATCGCCACGTCCTGTGGCAACGTCTGTGTGACCCACATCGTGTGGGCCTCAGTCTGTACGTCGCTGAACGGGTGCCTTCTGCTTTTCTTAATCAAATGAAGTTTTGAATTTTTCTGGTACATAGGGCATGGTGGAGGGGACGGAGACTAATTCAAATTCCGGATAGCGAAAGGCTGTTAGCTTTCCTCCAAACACACAGCCTGTATCGATGTTGTACGTATGATGGACTTGACGCGGTTCCTTTACGGGTGTGTGACCGTAAATAATCCATGGTTTTCCATCATAATATTGGGCCCAATCACGTCGTATTGGTGAACCATCTGGATGCTTTGCCCCCGTAATGTCTCCATAAAGAACAAAAGTTTTTACCTTTTTGTTTGATTTTCCGATATAATCTTTACGAATGCCTGCATGAGCGATAATTAAGTTTTCATCATCTGTAATTACATACAGAGGAGAATATTCATATAAATCCATGAATTTTTTGCGGATTTTTTTTTGCTCACGAGTAGGCAATGTTTCATATTCAGCGACGGTTGTTTCTAAGCCATGTGAGACGGTCACGTGATTTCCAGAGAAGTAGCGGTATAGTTTATTGCAATGATTTCCTGGGGCATATAGGGCTTTTTTTTGTATGATAACCAGTTCGTAAATGACTTCCACTACTTGTAAGGATTTTGGTCCGCGATCTGTTAAATCGCCAACAAAACCGAGAATCCGTCCATCAGGGTGAATGGGGACACCACTCTCCCAAGAATAGCCTAATTGTATTGTGAGTTGTTGGAATTCTGTGAAACAGCCATGGATGTCACCTAATATATCGATTTTCATATGACACATCCTTCGTTACTTTTTTATGTAGTATTTAGTATAAGATTATTTGAAAAAATAAAACAGGAACTGAATGACAAAGCGCGAAAGAGGGGCGAAAGCCTAATGGTTGAACTAGATGAAAAAGAAACGGTGCTTATTGATGTAGGGTTATTAAGAGAAGCATTACAAACAGAGAACTTCGACCAATTCCGAGCCGAATTTGTTGAACTTCATTCGTATGATCAGGCACAGTTTTTTGCACAGTTATCCGAAGACTTGCGAACCATCTTCTATCATTACGTTTCCCCAGTGGAAATGGCTGAGTTGTTTGAAAATCTTGAAATTGATGAAGAAGATTATGAAAAGCTGTTAGCTGAAATGGACCCGCTTTATGTCGCTGACATGCTTTCAAGTATGTATGCGGATAATGCTGCCGATGTTTTGAATGAACTTAATGAGGCTCAAGCAGTTAGCTATATGACGATGATGGATAACGAGGCAGCACAAGAAGTTCAAGAACTGCTTAATTACGAGGAATATACAGCCGGTAGTATTATGACTACTGAATTCATCGCCGTAGAATCGGATGATACAGTGCGAAGTGCTATTAAAATTTTAAAGCATGACGCGCATGAGGCAGAAACAATTTATTATATATATGTGGTAGATGCTAATCAGAAATTACTTGGTGTGTTATCGCTTCGAACATTAATTGTTGCAGAGGATGACGCGGTTATTGCAGATTTGATGGAAGACCGGGTTGTTTCTGTTTTGGTAAGCGAAGACCAAGAAGAAGTGGCGCATAAGATTCGAGATTACAATCTATTGGCTGTTCCTGTAGTGGATGAAGGAAATCGTTTGCTCGGCATTATTACCGTTGATGATATTATTGACGTTATGGATGAAGAGGCATCGGATGATTACTCTAAATTAGCCGGTGCTCCTGATTTAGATCGTAGCGTGAAAAATCCATTTATGGTTGCAAAGACTAGGTTACCATGGTTAATTATATTGTTATTTTTAGGTCTAATGACAGCTAGTTTAATTGGCCGGTTTGAAGAAACATTAAGTCAAAAGGCTATTCTTGCTATTTTTATCCCATTAATTGGTGGTATGGCAGGGAATACGGGTACTCAAGCATTAGCGGTTGTCGTTCGCGGAATTGCGACAGGAGATTTAGAAGAAAGTAAGTGGAAGCTTGTCATGAGAGAAGCGGGAGCAGGCTTAATTATTGGAGCTACATGTGGTGTACTTATTACGGGCATTGTTTATGTTTGGCAACACAGTTTAATTCTTGGAATGTTAGTTGGTATTTCTCTTTTTATGACGTTAATTGTAGCAACAATGGCTGGTTCTCTTGTTCCGTTAATTATGCACAAAATGAAAATAGACCCTGCGGTTGCTTCCGGACCATTTATTTCTACAATCAATGATATTATTAGTATTTTAATTTATTTTGGATTGGCCACTACGTTTATGAAATACTTGCTATAGCGGCTGACCAAGCCGGTTCCGCTTTTCATTGTCTAGCTCCAGGCGCCAGCGACTATTGGACTTCCCGCTCCTCCTTACGATAAGTCAACATCGAATCGCTCTCGCTCTTCGTGTTTCCTTTATCTCATGCGGAGCAGTCCAGTCCATACGTCGCTAAACGGGTGCCTTCCGCTTTTCTTATAGCTTTGTATTTGTTATACTACTTTTAGTATCTGGTACTAAAGGTTAATATTAATATGGGGGTTGTATATATATGACGTTTTCACTAACAGGAAAAACTTATGTAGTCATGGGAATTGCTAATAAGCGTAGTATTGCTTGGGGTGTGGCTCGTTCTTTACATAATGCAGGAGCATCGTTAATTTTTACATATGGACAAGAACGTACGGAAAAAAATGTTCGTGAATTGGCATCGACTCTTGAAGGAGCTGAGCCTTTCATTCTTCAGTGTGATGTAGCAAATGATGAAAGTATTCAAAGTTGCTTTGAAGGGATTAAACAAAAATATGGTGTCATTCATGGACTTGTTCATTCGGTGGCATTTGCTAAGATGGAAGAGCTTAAAGGGGAATATGTAGATACGAGTCGCGAAGGCTTTTTACTTGCCCACAATATTAGTTCTTACTCATTAACTGCTGTTGCTAAGGCTGCTCAAGACATGATGACAGAAGGTGGAAGCATTATTACGATGACATATCTTGGTGGAGAGCGTGTGCTACCAAATTATAATGTCATGGGTGTTGCGAAAGCTTCTCTTGAAGCAAGTGTTCGCTATTTAGCAAGTTCATTAGGAAAACATAACATTCGCGTCAATTCCATTTCTGCTGGTCCAATTCGTACGTTAGCAGCAAAAGGAATTGGTGATTTCAATACGATTTTAAAGAAAATTGAAGAAGAAGCACCGCTACGCAGAACGACTACACCAGAAGAAGTTGGAGATACAGCTTTGTTTTTGTTAAGTGATCTTTCACGTGGAATTACAGGCGAAAACATTCATGTTGATTCTGGTTATCATATTATTGGATAATACAAGAAGCGGAGGGCAAATTTTGCCCCCGCTTTTATTTGTACGATCGGAAATACTATCAAACGAATGATAGTATAAGGAAAGACATCGACTTTTGCCATGATAGGTGATAAATTGTGTTTTTTAATATCTTTCCTGAAGCCCTTTATTATGTTGTTCTTGGAAAATTGGATTGATATTGTTCCTTCCAGTACTTTTCAATTGGATATGAATGCTGATTGATTTTATGGTATCTTCCTCCAATGGGATTCTTCCGTTTTTCTGTATTTTTTTCCACGTTTTATTATCCTTTCGATATAGTGTTTGGGATAATTTAAATACATCCATATCTCGCTTATATGTGTAATTGTATGTTCTATGAATATACTCTTTGATTGTCTGTTCTATTTCTTTTTCAATTTCTTCTTTGCTCGTTTTAAATTTTATCATTTGTAGGTTTGCTTTAAGCTTTATTTTAATGTTAAACCGAACTTTTCCATCCTGTTCAGTAACAGGGGATATCTTTAGCTTTTTATCAAAAACAACGACTGAAACAGATTGGTTGGGACCAGGAGATAAGATGAGTGTATCGCGAACAAAATCCTTATTCATAAACCTTGTTCCAAGAATGATGTCTTTAGGTATAATGTCCATGAGCGTATTATTCGAAATGATAGCCGCCTCTTCGATTAACAAATTCTTTAGCTTTTTCTCTTCATTAGACCACTGTTCCGTAACCTTTATAACAGGTAAATAAGCTTGATGACCTGGTTCATCGGTATTAATGATTAATTCTCGTAATTTTATGGGCCCAACAAAGGAGGATTGCTTATAATTATCCTGTGGATCACTTAATTTTGAAAAAGCGAGTGTAATATTGTCAAGCGCTTTGGTGAGCATGATGTCTTTTATAGAATCTTTAGTCACAAAAAAATAGGTTCGATACCTAGTATCTCTGAATCGGTCAATGAAATCAGCTACGTCTTTGACTGCCCCTTTCTTAACAGCAGCATCTGATAAGATGACATACGAAAGATGGCCCCAGAACATTCGTCGATCTACTGAATGATACAAATTAAATACAGCTTCCTCCAGTGTTTTTCCTTCTGCGTGTCCTACCTCTGCCTGTTTGATGGCGCTAGGACCTCCACCGCTTTCTTGTTTTGCAAGTCCTTGCAAATTAATAATTTGCAAATAGACTTCAACATCTCCATTTTCTTTATAATGTACACCTATTCCATTAATGTACAAAAGCCGCTCTGGTTCATTATGATCCCAGCATCCTGAAAGGATGAGGCAGCACATAATGAATGGTACAATTTTTCGTATCTTCATGACGGACGATTACTCCCTTTTTTTAGTTAGATCTTTTGATATAACAGGACTAACTCGGGTCGTATCAAACTTACTAGGTATACGGAGAATAGCCTGCAAAGCATACTTTACATTCAAATTTGCTGTTAGTCCGAAAAGAGGTACACCCAAAACGCGAACATTACAGATTAAAATAATCAGAAAATGTAGTGCAACTAAAAAACCAAATAACCCTAAAAAAGAGGAGAATAGAATACAGATGAATCTAGCAATACTAACCGCTCCAATAAGGGAGTGGTTCACGAGTGTGAAGGTTGCAATAGAGGATCCAGCAATAATCACAAGCATAGCGGCACTTGTTAGCCCAGCTCGAATAGCTGCATCGCCAATAATGAGAGCACCTAAGACGCTGAGAGTACCTCCAGCAGCTGAAGGCATTCGCAACCCTGCCTCTTTAAAGAATTCAAATAGAATAAGCATAAGAATTGCTTCTAAAGCGGTAGGTAAGGGGATCCCACGTCTCGATTCAACGACAGTAGCAAGTAAAATCAAGGGAATTTGGTCTTGATGGTAGGTGGTGATGGCTACCCAAAAACTTGGCAGTAAAGTAGCTGAGAATATCCCCATTATTCGTAGTATTCTTTCAAATGAAGAAAAGGCACTTGTATTTTCTAAGTCCTCAGCTGTTTTAAGCAGAAAAAAACCGTTAATGGGTGTAATAATCGCATAGGATACCCCATCAATAATAATAATGATGCGTCCCTTTAATAAACACTGAACAGAAAAATCTGGCCGACCTGAATAATGATGCCGAGGAAAGAAGGGAGAAGTTTTTTCAATTAATTCCATAAATTGATTACCTGAATAAATCCCGTCTACATCTATTTCTTTAATTTTTTTCGAAAGCGCCTCGACCATATCAGAATTGGCGATATCGTCTATGTATAAAAGGGCCACTTCCGTTAAAGAACGCGTGCCAACCTGAAATTTTTTGATATGTAAGGAGTTTGTGCGCAATCTTTTTCTTATTAACGCAACATTGACAGAAATGTCCTCAATAAAATTATCTCTAGGCCCTTTAATCGTTATTTCTGTTGCTGTTTCTTCAGGAGTTCGCTGTGGTCGATGGGAAATATTTGTTGAAAATAAATAATTATATTCGCTAAAAAAAATTAACAATTTCCCACAATAAATATCGGCAAACATCGTTTCCTGTGTTTTTACTTCTGATAATTGAGGCAGGTGTAAAAACTGAGTGATATCTTCTTTGGTTATATGACCACTAGGGTATCTTTCGAAAAACAAATTTAATCGTTCGAATACTAAATGATTTAATAAATCGAAGTCAACCATACCTTGACAGCCTATAAGCGTAATTTTAATAGGTGATTGTGGACGATAGATGCAAGGGTTAAAAAAAACATCCCCAGATTCTTTAAAAATGGTCGTTAATTCTTGTTCATTGGTTGGAAATTGTATGGTATGCATTTCAACATTAGACGGCTGTGTATGCTTATTCGCTTTGGGCTGTTGTTTGTTCTTTCGTTTGAACATAGGAATCTCTCCTTTTTGTTCGATTTTTAAAAAAGATAAACAGACTGAGAAGAATAGAAAGACCCAAAAAGTACCAAAAATTGATTGACATAGAATAATTCCCTATGAAGTGATGTATGGTAAGATCGCTTATTGGAATTAGATTTACCATAATAATGACTAACGAATAGAAAATGAGTATTCCCGTTTTTTTTCGTATATCTTTAATGGCTAACACTTCGATTGATAATAATAACAGGAATGCCACACGAATAAAGGCACCAGTAATCCATTGGTAAATCGATAAAAAATCGACGTGTTCAATAAATCGTCCAATGGTTACTAACCCCCATTCTTCATAGGCAGGAAATCTTAGACGGGCCGCTTCGGTTGGTCCAAATTCAATAATTGCCCCGATTAGTGGTCCTAGCGTTAACAAGGAAAGAATGATTGAATTAATAAAAAGGGCTTTAAACGTTAGTTTGTCATAAATTTTTTGTTGAAGAAATAATAAAGAAATAATTTCAATGTGCCCGGATAAAGGATAGATTATTCCGTTCATAACAGGACTAAACCCATGTTCAAGAATCGGCCTGAGAAGACTGTAGTCTTTAAATTGAATATTGGCAATCGCTACAAAAAAACCAAAAACAACAACGATGGATAGAACAAATGTATTGACGGTTGCCATGGTTTGTAAACTAGTACAGACAAGAAAGAAACATAGTAAGACAAAGAAGAAAATGGTGAAAAAGGAAGGGGTGAATGGTAAATAGGTAACCTTCGTCCAAGTAACCAATTCTTTAATAGTCACAGCAGCTAATAACACAAACATGATGCTTGTAGGGATGGATAGCATCCATTTTGTTTTTTTTCCGATTTGTTTTTCTAGCCAATCAAAGATGTTGTGTGGCTGCGTTGCTTTATGAATATAGAGTAATAGGCTGCACCACAAAATGATAGCCGCTAATGCTACTAATACGGAAAGCCATGCATCTCTTTTAGCTGCACCTAATAGATGTGGAATCACTGTTACATGATTTTTTAAACCAATTGCTGTCGTAAGTAATAAAGACACTTGAACAATCGAAATGGCGTCATATTTTTTCATGATGTGTTTTCTTCCTTTACAAATGAATTATTTTCTAGTTTATCCAAAGCCTTTGCGATTATCCTGCTTTGTCATAACAGCAGAAATTCATCATACATATGATACATAGAACAGATTACAATTAATCGGAATTAAATGAATGCGTATGGTTTGCTTGTAGCATCAAAAGTAAGAATAAAGGAGGGTCAACATGGACGGTAATAAGGAAAATTTTTCCGTTACCGATCAAACGCAAATAGTTGAAATGAAAGCTACACAATTTAGTGTTGCAGAAATAGTTGACTTTTTAGTAAGACTTCCCGCCTTTGCGCGAAAACCGGTATGTAAATTTAAGATTGATGATCAATTTATTGTCGGCAGATTAGTGCATAAGCAGGACTCCACTATCTATATTAAGCACCATTTTGGAAAAAAAGCGATACCTTACAAAATGAAACAGCTTCAAGCTATTGAAATTTTACATCTATAAGGGGGCGGTTATATATGTCTGATTCTAATAAGGAACATCAAGCTAAGCCGCTATTATATAAAGTTGAACCAAAAGAGGGAGAACAAGTCGTTTCACAGAAACAGCAAAAGCAAAAGGTAAATCATGAACCAATAGAGGTGGAGCAAACTCCTCCTAATAATAAAGAGGAAAAAATCGAACAACTGAAACGTGAATTTGGTGTATATGAGGCAATGGCTGAAGTGGAAAGAGAAAAGGCGATTGCAAATGAATGGACAAAGGTTATCGGAAACAAGAACAAGTTGAATTACAACCTGTAGGAAGAGAGTAACAGGAGGAACTACCAAAGGAAACAAAGTTGCAATCCTCGAAACCTAGGAAAAAGAAAAAGAAGAAACAAGAATCTGTCGCAGAAATCATTACAAGACTGGCAAATGTAACAGAAGGACCAAGACCGACATGTGAAGCTGAGTTATTTGGCGAAAAAACTCAATTTCAAGTTCTAGGTATGCGCGAAGAAGCCGTTAAAATTAGAATCGGATTTCGGGTTCGAATTGTAAAGCTATCTGATATCAGCCAATTAAAAGTGATTTCGGGGTGAAGGAATGATTCTTCCAGAAACGGAATTAGGAATCCTTATCGTATTAGGTTTAGCTGTATTCCGATTGACGAGACTTATTGTGTTCGACAAAATTATGGAGCCTTTTCGCCGTCCTTTTTTTACTGAAATTGAAGAAAAAGATGAATCGGGAAAGGCTGAAATCTATCTGATTCCAAAGGAAAAGGGCATTCATAGCTGGATTGGAGAGCTATTAAGTTGTTATTGGTGCACAGGATTTTGGGTGAGCTTATTTCTTACGTTCCTTTATATGACGCATTCGATGGTGGGAGACATGTTTATTTTTCTATTCGCCGTAGCAGCAATAGGCTCTCTTATTGAAGTGGTTGTTAGTAAGGTACTGGGTAATTGATACACACAACTTGTACTTTTTCACATATACTACTTGTATCTCTATGAAGGAGGAAGCAGGTTGAATTATAAAAATTCAGAAGTATGGACCTATGCCAAGCCTATTAAAAAGGCTGAGACATCGAAAGTAAAAAAAGATTGTGGCTGTAATAAAAAGAAGAAAAAAACTTCATAAATTAATGAATGTTGATGATGAACCCCTTCCTAAAATTGGAATGGGTTTTTTGTATTTAGAAAGCTTATCTTCTTTTAAAGTGGAGTTTACTACATGAACTTCAAAATCCTACCATTCATAAAATACCTGCTAAAAAACGAAAATAGTAAGTAGAATGATGATTTAGGAAGTGGATGAATGAAGAAAATAGGGATTAGTTTAATGATTATTCTTTTTATTTTATCAGGGTGTGACAATAAAGAAGGAGGAAAGGTAGATGATTTAGCTTTAATTAAGCGGACTAATCCAGAGCCGATGGATATTATTAATGGGATGGATGAGAACGGAAAGGGGCTTATAACAGATGTTAAAAAGAGCGTTGCTAAGCATGAAGAAATTTATGATGTTGTCGTTGTAAAAAAGGATAAAAAGATTCTTGTTGCTTATAAGGTAAAACATTTGAAGCGATTTCATATGAAAAGGATTGAAAAGGAAGTAACAGAACAGTTAAATGAAAAATTTGAAGGATATGATTTTATCGTTTCAAGCGACTATAAAATCTTTTTAGAGTTGGTCCGGCTAAACGAAATGTTAAAAGCGAAAGATGTTCCCGAGGAAAAGGCAAGAAAAAAATATGAAGAAATTATTTCTTTGCACGAATCTCTAGTTTAAGCAGAGGAGGTAGAGGGTGAACAATGCTAATTGGAAAACAGTCATGGACGTTTTCAAATAAACCCATTATCCTTGAAACGGGTGTAACAGGCGGCCCATTTGAAGCAAATGGGGCCCTAGCTGATGATTTTGACCTTTTATACGATGATTTATGGATGGGACAGGAATCGTATGAAAAAGCTCATCGGCTGTTACTGGAAAAAGCAATTGAAGTGGTTTATACAAAAGCAAGGATCAACAAAGAGGATGTACAATTTTTTCTTGCAGGTGATTTGATTAATCAAATTACGCCAACTAGTTTCGCTGCTCGAACAAATGAGATTCCGTATTTTGGTCTATTCGGGGCTTGCTCTACATCAATGGAAGGATTGGCGTTATCGGCTTTTATCGTCAATTATGGAGGGGCGAATATGGTGCTAACAGGGGCGACGAGTCATAATGCTGCTGCTGAAAGGCAGTTTCGCTATCCAACGGAATATGGAGGACAAAAGCCGCCAACTGCACAATGGACGATTACAGGAGCCGGTGTGGCGCTTGTTACATCTTCACAAGGTAGGTCCAGTCCCTTTCCCTATATTTCATCAGCTACAATCGGCAAAGTCGTTGATATGGGATTAAAGGATCCTTTCAATATGGGAGGGGCGATGGCTCCAGCGGCTGTTGATACCATTATGGCTCATTTTGAAGATACGGGGTCGACGCCGGAGGATTATGATTTGATTGTCACAGGAGATTTAGGGGAAGTCGGTTCAAATGCTGCATATGATTTGTTAGTGCAAAAGGGCTGTCAAATCAAGAAAGAGAAGTTTCAGGATTGTGGATTAATGATTTTTAAAGAGGAGCAGCCTACATTAGCAGGAGGTAGTGGAGCAGGGTGCTCAGCCGTTGTGTTATATGGACATTTATTGAATGAAATGAAGAAAGGAACGTACAAGAAAATTTTATTAGTTGCAACGGGGGCTCTTTTATCCCCTCTTTCTGTACAGCAAAAAGATAGTATCCCTTGCATTGCCCATGCCGTTGCAATTGAGTATTTTTAATGGAAAGGAGCGAAGAACATGTTAGCAATGTTTTTTTGGGCGTTTGTTGTTGGAGGTCTTATATGCGTGATTGGTCAACTGCTTTTTGACGTAGCCAAGCTTACTCCGGGACATACTTTGAGTACGTTTGTAGTAATTGGAGCTATCCTCGATGGAGTTGGTCTATATGAACCACTTATTGATTTTGCTGGGGCTGGTGCAACGGTTCCGATTACTTCGTTTGGCAACTCCCTTGTACATGGGGCAATGCAAGAGGCTGAGCAGCATGGGCTTATTGGAGTTTTAACAGGAATGTTTGAAATAACAAGTTCAGGTATTTCCGCAGCCATTGTGTTTGCTTTTATTGGGGCCTTAGTATTTAAACCGAAAGGATAAGAAATTCCTCTTTGCTTGCTGATAAGCCCATACATATTTGTATTTCGTTTCATATAGTATGGTAAGGCTCGGCGAAAAGCGAGGTGAATGAATATGTTTGGTGGTTACGGCGGTGGCTACGGCGGTGGCTACGGATGTGGCGGTTATGGCTACGGTGGAGTGGGCTTTGGCGGTTGCTCTACATTTGTCCTAATTGTCGTGTTGTTCATCCTATTAATTATTGTAGGAGCATCATTCTGTTGTTAATGAAAAAAGTGGAATAGGCAGATTAGCCTATTCCTTTCTTTATGACCAAGGCGCTTCCACTGTTCTGATTGTCACCATTTTTTTTGCCTATCATAGGATAGATACAGAAAAGGAGGGCGATGGGAATGGATCAAAACTTTTTTAAGAACATTGAAAGCAAAACAGGGGTAAATATGAAAGATGTTTTTGAATTAGCGAATTCTCTACAAGGGGCTAATTTTAAGGATGAAGCTACGGTTCGGAATGTCATTAAACGTGTTTCTCAAATTGCAAACAAACCAGTAAGCAAAGAGACGGAAGATAAAATTGTTCAATCGATTGTTGCAGAAGGAAAGCAACTGGATTTCGGTACATTGTCACAGCTTATGAATAAGAAATAAAAAAATGGGGATTGCGTAAAGCAGTCCCCGTTTTGTATTTCTAAAAATATCTAAGATTTTCTAGGCACTTTGCACTTCGTTCTGCGATTGGCTTATAATGAGGGAGTTATCGTTTGACATTCAAACATTCGAGTTGGAGGAATTTTGCAAATGAAATTAATTATTATTCTTTCGTTACTTCCTTTTATAGGTATACTAGCTTTTCTTCCTTTAGTGAATAGAGTCGAGCCTTTTGTATTAGGGATGCCGTTTAATATGTTTTGGATGGTGATGTGGACAATCCTTAGCTCGGTTATTTTGAGTATTATGTATAAGCTGGATCCGAGAAATGGGCAAGGTGAAGAAGAATGAATCTTGCACTAGTCATTATTTTTGCTTTTTTTATTTTAGCTGTCTTTCTTGGGATCCGATCTGCAAAAGGAAAAGATATGACCTTGGAGCAATGGACCGTTGGTGGTAGGAGCTTTGGTGCTTTGTTTGTTTTTCTTTTAATGGCTGGAGAAATCTATACGACCTTTACTTTCCTTGGTGCTAGTGGGTGGGCATATAGTAAAGGAGCCCCTGCCTTATATGTATTAGTGTATATTTCGTTATCGTATGTGGCGTCCTATTGGTTATTGCCTGAAATATGGAAATATGCGAAAGATCATAACCTTATGTCTCAATCAGATTTCTTTGTTAGTAAATATAAGAGCCCCTATTTAGGTGTTCTTGTAGCTATTGTAGGTGTCGTTGGAGTTGTTCCCATTATTGTTATTCAATTGAAGGGCTTAGGAATCATTGTGTCGGAGGCTTCTTATGGAGCGATGTCCATGACTGCTGCCATTTGGATGGGAGCTATTGGGCTTACGATTTATGTAATGATTTCTGGGATTCATGGTTCTGCTTGGGTGTCCGCCATTAAAGATTCGATGATGTTGATTGTAATCGTATTTTTAGGGATTTATCTCCCCTTACATTATTATGGTGGATATCAGCCAATGTTTGAGGCAATAAATGCAGCAAAGCCTGGATTTCTTAAATTTCCGGAACAAGGTCTTAGTGTGTCTTGGTTTATTTCGACTGTCATTTTGCTTGTTTTGGGCTTTTATATGTGGCCTCAAGTGTTTAGTTCGATCTATACGGCAAAAAGTGGGAAGGTGTTTCGAAAAAATTCCATTATCAGCCCTTTATATACAATGATGTTGTTATTAGTGTTTTTCGTTGGGTTTGTAGCTATTTTGCAGATTCCCGGATTAGAAGGAGAAGATGCAGACTTGGCATTACTACGTATCTCCATTGAGACGTTTGATCCCTGGTTTATCGGTATTATTGGAGGTGCCGGATTGTTAGCCGCCTTGGTACCAGGGTCAATGCTATTAATGAGTGCTGCGACGCTACTCGCGAAAAATGTTTTTCAACCGTTTGCCCGTTCTGTTACAGAAGAGAAAATCACTCGAATGGCCAAGTACTTTGTTCCTGTCGTTTCTCTTATTTCTGTTTATTTTGCGCTGCATGGTGGTAATACGCTCGCGACGATTCTTCTAATGGGATATAATCTGATGACACAATTATTTCCACCGCTTATCTTTAGTTTAGTAAAAAATAATGTCGTAAATAAATTTGGAGCGGCTGCCGGAATTATCGCAGGAATTACAACAGTCGCTTATATTACGATTAGTGGGTCGACTATTGGTACGTTGTTTCCCACTTTGCCACAGGCCGCAAAAGATCTCAATGTAGGGATTATCGCCTTGGTTATTAATTTTATTATTATGATAGTGGTAAGCCTAATCTCTTCTAGAATGCATATTAAGTATAGCCAATCATGATGTCTCTAATGAAAGAGATGTATGTAATGTAAGGACTTCAATAAAAACAGATTGCCTCGAGGGCAATCTGTTTTGAAAATTAGGTAAGCGGGGTAAGCGGGGAGTCAATTAAAGTAGTGAATTCAAAATCATGTTCATGATCATCGATTATTGTAGTCATACCTTCCACAAAGTGTATATGTTTTCCATCACCGACAGGAATAGCAGGGCCTGTCTTTATGATGACCTGATGAAAGTGATCAAAAAAATCAGTGTTAGTCTTGATTTCATGGAAATGACTTCTCCCCCTCGGGATCGCTTCACCAGTAACTCCCGCAAAACGATGATTATGTCTATCCTCTTCTTCTTCAGCCAACTTTGTGCTGCCTAAAAATTCATGCACATGTCTCTGTTGTCTTTCTTCTCTTTCATGTGGATGTTTCTGTTGTTTCCCTTCTTTTTTGTCCATAAAGATCATTCCTCCTTTAATTTTAGACTCGATACATTATATATGACAGGTGGTAACGATATATGATTGTCTAATAAAAAAGAAGACGAAATCATCTGCGATTTCGTCCTCCAAATATACTTCAATTTATCATGTTTGCACGCTTAAACGGAACTCGTTACGTGACGCAATCCTCGCTTTTATGGTAATATCTTTTTTCGATAAAACGGAAGCCTGTTTAAAATAAAACAAATTAATTTCAGGAAAAATATCAATAATTCTCGAAAGCTTACAACTTATTCACAGGTTCAAAAAACGAGATGGATAGGCGGTTTTGCCTCGGCGTGTTTGTAAGACAGACATATATAAATGCTGCTTAGCACGAGTTGCCGCGACGTAGAGTAACCTTCGCTCTTCCTCTAATGGCTCTAGCTCTCCTTTGCGATATGAATCGAGCGCAAAGTCATGGGGCAAGCTGCCATCGACTGCCGCCAAAATATAAACGGAATTGTATTCAAGCCCTTTAGCACGATGAACCGTTGTTAATTGAATCGCATCGGTAAAATGCTTCGACATTTGCTTAACCTCTTGAACCATGGCCATCATATGATCGACATGGTCGATAAAAGCCTCGACTGTTGCAAACTTTTTCGCAGCGACACGTAAGTCCCGAATATCATCTGAGCCTTTCTCGATGCTCGCTTCATTACCACGCTTTTTCACAAAATCCTGGTAGCCTAAATCTTTTTCAATGACTTCTAAGGCAACGAGCGGAGATAGATCCTGTAATCCGCGAATTTGAGCAGGCACCGTTTTTAATCGACGTTCTTGAAACGCATGTCCTGTTTTGACATAACTGAAAGCATCAATGAAGTCACAATCTTGGAGAATCGTTTGGGCTTTCAATTCCTGCAGCAAACTTTGTTTTAAAAAGAGAGCGGACAATACCTCACCAACAGCTTTTGAATCATCAGGATTCAAGCTTAGTCGTAAAAAGGCAAGCATGCCGCGAATCACACGTCGTCCGTAAAATGATTCCGCATCCTTTTCAATCACAAACGGCAAATGAGAGGTGGCGAGTCGTTCAAAAATGGCTCGTGACATCGAATGTGTTCGATAGAGAATCGCAAAGTCCCCAGGTCTCGCTCCTTGATCTATTTTTTCTTGAATATCGGATAGAATCATCGTTGCCTCAACTTCTTCATCATATGGATAAAATAATACTGGAGCGGCTCCATTATTGTGTTGGGCATGCATTGTTTTATCCATGCGATGTTGATTGCGTTTAATCATTCGATTCGCTGTTGTGACAATTTGATGAGAGGATCGATAATTCTCTGTTAACTTAATGACCTGTGTCCCTGGAAAGTCCTGATCAAAATTCAAAATATATTGTGGATTACTTCCACGAAATGAATAGATGGCTTGGTCATCATCTCCCACTACGCATACATTTTTTGACAAAAAAGAAAGGATTTTGATTAATTCGTATTGAACTTTATTAATATCCTGAAATTCATCGACGAGAAAATATTGAAACCGCTGTTGATACTTTGCTAGTAGCTCAGGATGATTTTTGAGAAATAAATAGCAGCCAACGAGCATATCATCAAAGTCAAAGTATCTGTTTTCCGCTTTATATTCTTCATATTTTTTGTATAAAAATTGGCATGATTTTTGAAAGTCATCTGTGGTCTTCACATCATCCGGAAAAACAAGTGAATTTTTCCATAAACCGATTTGTCCAAGAGCTTGGTCATACGCAAACTCTTTTTCATCTAGTTCAATTTCACGTCCAGCTTGCTTTAAAATTCGCTCTTTTTCCCAGTCCCATTTTAACAATAAATCTCGATGCCATTTCTGCGGTTCATGAAACAGTAGAATTTTATAAAAAATACTGTGAAATGTGCCGCTAACCATTTTTGAGACGAGAGGAGAGGTGATGTTTGGGTAACTGAGTAGGCGCTGTTGCATTTCTTTTGCCGCTTTGGCTGTAAACGTGACGAGCATGATGGTACGCGGATCAATCTGCTTTTCCATCAGCATATACGCCGTTCTTACGGTTAAGACACGGGTTTTACCACTACCAGCCCCTGAAAGCACGAGGAGGGGACCACCAATTGTTGTTGCCGCTTGAAGTTGTTCTTGATCTAGCGGCACGCCTTGGGCTTGAAGTTCCCTTAAATAGGGGCTGTCCAATTGGAACGAGCGTTTAGGATGTTCAACAAAGGGAGGATTTCCCACAATTGTGCGAGCTTTCTTGAAAGGATCAGCGATTCACTTTTGCTTCGGTAATTGTTCTTGATCGGGGAATCTTAAATCCGTTGAGTTCTTTCGTTTCCATCTCCGATTTCGTCTCTATTTTTGATTCCACAGTGTGATCAGGACAAGAACTAGTATATTGATTGTGATAAAAATAAGGCGTTTCATGAATGCCTAGATAAAGACGTACTGGCTTTAAGCAGACAGGACAAGTCAGTTCATCTCGCTTTCCTTGTTCATACAAGACTTGTAGCTGACTTGCAGAAATAGACTGCAAATCAATTAAGCTGGTTTTTGATTTTGCTACCTTCATTATGTAAACCTCACATCTGTTTTATGAAAAATTAAATAACACTTTTGATGAATATCTTGCGCTTTTCTATCAATAATATCAAAACACGACGGAAACAAAAAGACTCGTTCGTTCGTATTCTATTTATATAAGGGGTTAAAAAACAGGATAAATAAATCTGATTCAATCTATTTATATTTATTTAAAAAACCTAATCAGAAGAGATTGGGTTTATTTTTTTAGAAAAGTTACATGGAATGATTCATTGGTATTGTAAATAATTTCATAATTTGGTAACATTGATTATGTAGGGAACGCATGTTCTTGGTGAGGAGGTGAAAATATGAGCCTACTATATAATAAGAAAATTCAAGTGAGCTTTACAAAAGAAGATGAATGGATCTTAGATGGGCAAAGCAGAATTTGTAACTGGTTATACAATTATTTATTGGATGCCTGTATAAAAGATTACAAAGAACATCATAATTCCAAGCAGTTATTATCAGGTAGGAACTTGCGTGATTACGGAGTTTCATTAAAGGAACAATATCCTTTTTTAAAGACGGTTTTTTCTTCTGTTTTAAAAGAACCAGCGAATCGATTGTCCAATGCTTATAAAAAATTCTTTGATAAAAAAGGCGGCTACCCTAAGTTTAGAAGTTGGAAGAAAAAATGGTTCAGTTTGGTATTCGATGAACCAAATAAAGGGTGGGAACTTCTTAATAATGGTACTAGTATCTCTGTTTCGTTGGGAAATATTCCGGGGATGAACAAGGAAAAAGGAAAAAGAAATCCTTCTGTACTTGGTAAATTGAATGAAAAATTCGAGTTGCAAGAAAATGAAATCATGAAAACATTTATGTTGACTAAACAACAAGGAAATACGTTTTATGGCATCTTTACAGTCGAAAGATGTACGCCAAAAGAGCTTAAGTTTAAACAAGATATGTCCATTTATCGGAAAGAAGTAAATGCAGCAAAAAAAGAAAATAGAGAACGACCAATAAAACCGACACTTGAATTGGACGAGAAAGAAATCCCTAAAAACGTCAAATGGATTTCATTAGATCCCAATCATAAAAACCTTTTTGTCGGAATGGATCATGAAGGAAACTCGGTAGAACTTCAAAAACTTCGTATGATCACATACTGGGATAAAAAGATAGATAGGTTGAAATCTCTTCGGGATGTTTGTGAGAAAAACTATCGTAAGAGAAAAACGAAACATGGCAATACCTATACAGTGCATAGCCCGCGATGGAATAGAATCCATCATACTTTGAATAAAGCGTATCATACACGTCGAGAACAGATGAAGACGTGCTTGTATTCAATCGCAAATGAACTATATAGAAAATATGATGTAGTCATGATTGGTGATTATACACCTACGAATGGAACGGCTCCTTTTAAGAAGATGAAAAGAAGCATGTTGAACCAGGAAAAGATGGGTGAATTTCGAAACATTTTAAAATGGGTGGCTGAAAAACTCGGCAAGCATTTTTTACTGGTAGATGAAAGGAACACAACCAAAGAATGTTGTGTCTGTGGTCATAAAGAAAAGAAAGAACCCAACATTCGAACATTCATATGTATTTCTTGTAAAACGACCATCATGAGAGATAGCAATGCAGCGGTCAATATTGCCAAAAAAGCAGGCTACTTTTTGGATGTAAACAAATACAAAGAAAAACTAAAAAACTTTACCTATAAGGGAGAAGCACTATTCAACCAAAAAGTAACATGGACTTTAAACGACTAGTCATTTGCCTCGCTCAGGCTAGTTAGGAGCATAGGATTGTGCGTTTGGACTAACTAAACTTGTGAATAACATACTTTCCCATTCGAGAGTATGATGGTACCCATCTGTATCTGAAAAAAGGTTGTTTCTGCCGACAAGATCGTCACACTGATTTATGGTCTTAAACGGAGAAAAGATTTTTCAAGGTGTGGACAAATTTAATCAATCTAACTAATGCAGATAGATTAGATTTGGATAGAAAAATCAGAGCGGAAGGTGATGAACATGGGGTATATTGCACCAGTTACACCATATGATTTGATTCAATATGCTAATCGTACAACTGCAGCGACTCGGAAAAAGAAAGAGATTCATGCTGTAAAGCCTACTCCAGCGATACAATTTAATTTGTATGAAGAAAGTGGGGAGGAAGGCTATGTAAAGGGACAATGGGGGAATGTCTCTGAAAAACATCGACGCCTAACACAGGGAAGTCAAGCTTATCAGAAACAAAGAGAGTCAAAAGCAATAGAAGAAGCTAGAGCTAAAATAACTGGAAAAGGCCTGAATATAAACGAAGTCATTTAGAGGGTACTAGCATTTATGCTTGCCATGAGAAAAAAGGACACAAAATTTGTGTCCTTTTTTAGTGAGGATTCTTATAGAACATCTAGTTCAACAATAAGAGCAAGCAATAGTTGAAGTAAAAGTTGAATGTTAAGCGCGATTTGAGCATCAGTTGTTGTGATCTCAACGTCACGGCTGTTTTCAACGATTGTTTTCTGACGAGTTACTTGTTTAATGCGAGAAGATTGGATTAATTCTTGTGTGATGCGGTCCGCACGGCTACTATCTGCGATAGAAATGCTTACGATTACGGCGATAGCTGCTTGTAGAGCTGCTTGTAGAGAAAGAGCTGCTTTTACATCTGTAGAAGTTACATTTACGTTGCAAGAATCTTTAATATAGATTAGTTCTTCAGAAATTTGTGTTTCAGAGTTTGATTGCATAGCCTCTTGTTCGATTAGATTATTATCGTTCTCGCAAAATAGTGGATGACGAGTGTTAGAATCTAATGCAGACCAGGTGTTTTCGTCAGATTGACGATTACAGTTGCTTCGATATACATTTTGGTTCATACTGTTTTTTCCTCCTTGGGTTTTTATTCCTTACTAACATATGCCATGCTTTTTCATCTGGTTGGACGAAAGTCACAATATATTTATCTATTTTTTTTCTTCGTGCTTTACTGAATATGTGTTTGTTACTGGATCAACGTCACTCTCCGTGATCTGTTTTCCTTGGTTAATAAGAAGCTCAGATTGCTGTTTTAGAAGCTCGACTGTTTCTTTTAAATTTTGTTTTTCTTTTTCAGATAGACCGATTGCTTCCTTATTCACGCCGTGTTTTTTTAATGTACGAGAAACAAGAAGCTCCATTAATCTTTTTTGGGACTCTTCTAGGTTGAAGTCTTGATTCATTTGTATCTCCCTCCTTTAGGTGTTCTTTAACTAGAATATGTGCAGGTGCGGAGAATGTTATCAGATAATTGTGGATTTTTAATTTTAGGAAAGAAAAAAAGTCAAAGCCTGACTTTTTGGGCAGCCCCTTTCACTGCTCAAAAAGAGTGGAATTTGTCGACTAATCGATAAATGAATAAAATCGAAAATAGATCGTGTAATTTCGAAAATAAATGTTTAAGGAACTCAAAAATATAAAAAAAGCCGATCAAAAAGTCGTTATTAACGACCTTTTGAGTCAGCCTCTTCTGTGTTATAGAAAGTTTGAAATTTTCGATGCATCCTGGTGTCTAGCTTCAGGCGTCTTACGCTTTTTTCATAAATTAACGATTTTGATGATTAAACCAGTTAATGAAGTTGTCTACGACAGTATCTAAAAACTGAACAGTTGCTTCATCTGTAAGATTTCCTTCGCCATCAAACTTTTGATGAACAGCTCCAACGTATACTTCATTTCCAGGAAGAAGTGGAGATGAAACACCTGGAGAAAATAAAATGTCACGTAAATGCATTTGTGCTTTAACCGTGCCCAAATTCCCCATAGAGGCTCCCATAATCCAGGATGGCTTCCCAATCATTACTTTATCGACACGTGATAACCAATCAATGGCATTGACTAATACGCCTGGAACCGTTCCATTGTATTCAGGTGTTACCCATAGGACTGCATCTGCATTCGCTACTTTGCCTTTAAATTCAGTTACAACCTCAGGTGGATTATTTTCAATATCTTGGTCATACATTGGCAATTCTCGTAGATTTAGGATTTCAAGCTCAAATTGATCCTGATATTTTTTTTTGATATATGTAGCAAGCTTCATATTATAAGAATCCTTACGAATACTACCAACTAGTGTAATAACTTTCATATGCATTTCCTCCGATGTTCTTTTTATTTACTTACTTAAATCTAATAAATAAATTATATCTACTATATAATAATAACTATTATTTTCTAAAAAGTAAAAAAGAATGCATAGGTTATCATATCACTCAAGAGTAGTTGATTAAAAACTAAAATGGAAGTTTCGCTTTATTTGACAAAAAATACTTACTAAAATAAAATAACTTACATAAAGTAAGTTTAAACGTGTAATTATAAGATAAAGAAGATGTAAGTCATTGACGTGTGAGTTAGATAAAAAATGATTCATATAGAAGGGGAGTCATAAAATGGGGACATTTCACCAAAAACCAATTACATTTGTTGGAGAAGTTAGTATTAATGTAATAGACTTGAATAAAGCTAGCCAATTTTATCAAGAAATTATTGGTTTTCAAGTATTAATACAAAAAGAGCGTAAGGTAGTGTTAACCGCAGATGGTCAAACACCGTTATTAACATTAGAGCAGCCAGTTAATGTACTGGAGAAAGAAGAAAAAACAACGGGTTTATATCATTTTGCACTATTATTGCCAACTCGTGCGGATTTATCGGCCTTTTTACGTCATTTGCGGCAAAAGGGATATGGGTTTGGCGCATCGGATCATTATGTAAGTGAGGCATTATACATTAGAGATCCGGATGGAAATGGAATTGAAGTATATAGAGATCGCCCTGCCTCAGAATGGACATGGTCAAATGGAGAGGTGGCAATGGCAACGATACCGCTGGATAAACCAAGCCTTTTAGCAGAAAGTAATACGAGATGGAGCGGTCTACCAGCTGGCACGCTAATGGGACATATTCATTTACATGTATCAGAGTTGCAAAAAACGGAAGAATTTTATTCGAAGGGTCTAGGCTTTCAAGTTGTGAACCGCTATCCAGGAGCTCTGTTTACATCAACTGGAGGATATCACCATCATATCGGATTAAATGTCTGGAATGGCGTGGGGGCCCCAGCTCCTAAGAAAAATAGTGTAGGACTCAACTGGTTTACGCTCATGTTTGCAGATGAGGAAGCGAGAAATAAAGTGATAAAACAGTTGCAGCAAATAGGTGCGGTGGTGACGCAGACAGACGATTATTATGTCACTGCTGATCCGTCTGGCAATGAAATTCATTTAGTTATTTAATTTTTGGGGGATCGAGCAATGAAGGAAGAAACTACAGTAAATCATTCAGGTTTTGAGATAGGCATTTATACGCTTGCTGATATTGGTCCAGATCCACTTACCGGTAAAGTGCCAAGCGCTCAGCAGCGTTTGCAGGAAATCATTGAAGCAGCAAAATTGGCTGACGAAGCAGGGCTAGATATTTTTGGATTAGGTGAGCATCATCGGCTAGATTATGCTGTCTCTGCAACGCCGGTCGCTTTAGCTGCGATTGCACAAGTGACGAAACGGATTAAATTAACGAGTGCCACTACTGTCTTAAGTACGGTCGATCCTGTTCGCTTATTTGAAGATTTTGCGACGTTGGATCTTTTGTCTAACGGACGTGCTGAAATTATTGCTGGTCGTGGAGCTTTTGTGGAATCCTTCCCACTTTTCGGATATAGCTTTGATGATTACGATGCCTTATTTGAAGAGAATATTGAGTTGTTTTTGAAACTGAATGAGCACGAGAACATCACATGGGAAGGTCGTTTCCGCCCAACGTTACGAAATGCTGACATTGCACCACGACCTGTACAAAAACAAATTCCATTATGGGTTGGGGTTGGGGGAACTCCTCAGAGTGCTGAACGAGCAGGTAGGCTAGGGACTGGATTAGCATTAGCAATACTCGGGGGTGATCCAATTCGCTTTAAGCCGCTCGTTGATCTTTACCGTCAAGCGGGGGCAGCGGCTGGGCATTCTATGAACGATTTGAAGGTAAGCGTTACAGGTCATGCTTATATTGCTGACACAACGGAGCAGGCGAGGGACGAATTTTATCCTTATTATTCAAACTATTGGGGCTATGTAAATAAACAACGAGGAATGAGCACACATATTTCTCGCTCTGATTTCGAGATCATGTCTAGTCCCGATAGCGCCTTATTCGTAGGGAGCTCACAGCAAATCATTGAAAAAGTCCTTCATCAACATGAATTGTACGGACATCAGCGATTTATCGCTCAAATGGATATAGGCGGTTTGCCATTTCATAAAGTTGTGAAAAATATTGAACGATTAGCAACAGAAGTAGCTCCTGTCTTACGACGCGAACTAAACAAATAATAAGTAGAGGGCTGTCTCGTAGACTTATGGGCAGCCTTTTTTAGTTAATAAAAAGGTGCCTTAATTTGCTTATAACTGTGAACTTTCTAGAATTACGTCTCATTTTTATTGAATAAAAAAAACTCGTCGATCATTCAACGAGTTTTAGGTATCTTATAAATCCTTTTTCATCATTTTATGAGGGATATTTTGTTCTAAATATTCCTTGGAAATGGCGTGATAGCCAAGCTTTTCATAAAAGGGAATGGCCTGGGCCTGGGCCGATAATTTTACATGAGTAAGACCTTGCTCGGCAGCATGTTTTTCTAAGGCCTCCATAATTTTGGAACCGGAACCATTTCCGCGCTGGCTTGGTAGAACACAGATGCGTTCCGCTTTGGCTAATCCATCTAGAACGCGATAGCGACCAGCAGCAATCGGCTCTTTCTGATTATTATATAAGACGATGTGAACGGCATGTTCTTCATTTTGATCTACTTCGATTTCGAGTGGTATTTGTTGTTCTTTTACAAATACGGATTTTCTAACAAAAAGTGCATCATTATATTCTTTAGGTGTTGTAACAACTTTTGCAAACAATGCCTTACTCAGCTCCTAGTCGGAATGTTTCATATACTGTCCAAATTCCATCTTCTAATTGGTATAGTAAATGAATACGATCTACAGTTTCTTGATGAGATAGATTTAAATTGGTTAATTGCCCGAGAAGATCTAAATGTTCATCATTAGCTATTTCTTGAGCAATGGTTAGATGAGGAATATACGTTACTTCAGAATTTTCCCCAAAAAACGCTTCATTATTCAAAGCTTGATTGAGTTGTTCAAGTTCTGGTGTTGGTTCCACTTTTAAATAAATCGTATTATTGGCAGGATGAAAAGATTTTGCTTTTGTTACATGGATCGTAAACGGCTCAACTCCATGAGCAATTTGTTGTACCTGATCGGCAATGGCGGAAATCTCATGTTCACTCGCTTCAAAAGCACTCTTGAGTGTAATATGTGGCGGAATAAGGGAATATTTCTTATCGTAGCGCTTGCGGTAAGAGTTTGCGATATCCTGTAATTGTTTTGAAGGAAAAATAGCGACACCATATTTCATAAATCTCAACCTCCTGTATATGAATCTCGAGTTTCATGTCACAAATAACCTAGATTTATTGTATTATAATGTTATATAAAGTGCTAGAAACATTAAAATATTCTCATTATTGAAACATTTCTAGCAACGCTCTTTTTAAATCGGCCTGCCAGTATTTCCAAGTATGAATGCCATCGAATTCTTCATAAAAATTAGGAAAGCCTTTTTTATTGAGTAATTGATGCAATTCTCGATTGGGTTCAATGAAATTAGCCCGTTTGCCATCCGTTGTCGGTACATCCGTTTCTTGGGTGCCAATGACATGATATAACTCCAGTAGATGTGGATGTTCAAAATCTTGGACAGCCTTCATAACAGTTTCATCGACCAGTGGAGATTGCATAATGACCTTACCAAATGTATGTGGATATTGTAAGGCGGTTAATAAAGAAACCGTTCCTCCAAGTGAATCACCAATTAAAGCACGACCGTAGCCCATTTGATACGTAGGGAACTCGTTATCTAAAAAAGGAACAAGTTCATGTGCTAAAAAACGTACATAAGCGTTATGCTGCTCTCCGTCTGGATGGTATTTTCGTCGTCGATCAAATCGATCCTGATAAGGGATACCCACAATGATAATATTCTCAATTTCATCATCTGCTATTAGTTCATCTGCTACGCGACCAATACGTCCCATTTGAAAGTAGTCACGTCCATCCTGAGCAATGACAAGCGTATATTTAAATAATGGAGAGTAATTATAAGGTAAATAGACTAACAGTTCCAGTTCTTCTGATAATGCCTCACTTTGAAACAGATATGACTTAATTGTTCCTTTTCGTATAATCATGTTTTTGCACCCCTGTTGTAAAAAATAATCAATTCATCCCACTTGGTATTTTAGCATAAATAGACATTTAATTCTCCTCTCATGATTGAGGATATGCATGAATTGTGTGAATCATTAGATAATTTTTATGATACAATAGTAACATTGAATGTGGGATAGGGGATAAGGAGAAATGGTGAGAGAACGAGTAGAAAGTAAAGTTGTTACAGCAGCAGCTAGAGCTGCCTTGATAGAACGAGGTGTAAGCATAGAGGCAATTGGTGAAATTGTTTATAATATGCAAATTTCATATAATCCTGAATTAACAATAGAAGACTGTATACATAGTGTGGAGCGGGTTCTTTTAAAAAGAGAAATTCAACATGCCATATTGGTAGGGATTGAGCTGGATCGACTGGCTGAACAAAAGAAGCTATCGGAACCATTGCAAACGATTATTGAAACAGATGAAGGTTTATTTGGAGTGGATGAAACCATTGCTTTTGGAGCCGTCCTAGCATATGGGAGTATTGCGATTACAACATTTGGACACTTGGATAAAAAGAAATCAGGTATTATTGAACAATTGGACAGCGATACGAAAGGAAGAGTTAACACCTTCCTCGATGATCTCGTCGCAAGTATTGCTGCTAGTGCCGCTTCTAGACTTGCTCACCGCTTAAGAGACGAAGAAGAAGGCATTTCTAAACACGATCAAGCGATTGTAGAGGAAGAAGAATTAATAGGATAAGTGACAGGAACACTGGCTATTTAGATGTAGCCGGTGTTTTTTATTCATCAGTATTAGGTTACAACAAAGAAAAGATGGAATACATGTGTCATTTCTCTAATTAGAGCGTATTGTAATATATCCCAGATAAGTACCCTTTAAATAAAAAAGGAGTTGTTTGTTTATGTCAGGTTGTCATGATTCAGGTTGTCACGATGGTTTTGGATTTGGTGGAGGTTTCGCGTTTATCGTTGTTTTATTTATCCTGTTAATTATTGTTGGAGCTAGTTTTTGTGGTGGTTACGGCTAGGTGTAGGTGCTCAACCATACGGTGGTTACGGTGCATGCTGCTAAAATGTATGAAAGCCGACTCAGGTCGGCTTTTTCGTTTGATTCAATTGATACTTTTTTAATTTACCAGGAGGGAGGCGTCGAAACCGTTACCGTTTCTGACTGTCATGTTGTTCTAGGGTTAATTAACCCGAATAACTAATTATGGTTTTATAGCGTTTTTATCTAAAATTCACCTATCAAATCATTAATATGAAGGACGAAACTGGGTCAAGTAACAAGCAAAATGTCTTTTATCTGGACTATGAAGGACAAAATTGGAGCAAGTAACAAAAGAATGTCCTTCATCTGGACTATGAAGGACAAAACTGGGCCAAGCAACAAGCAAAATGTCTTTCATCTGGACTATGAAGGACAAAATTGGGTCAAGCAACAAGAAAAATGACCTTCATCTGGACTATGAAGGACAAAATTGGGTCAAGCAACAAGAAAAATGACCTACATACGGGCTATGAAGGACAAAATTGAGTCAAGTAACAAGCAAAATGACTTTCATACGGGCTATGAAGGACAAAACTGGGTCAAGTCACAAGAAAAATGACTTTCATCTGGGCTATGAAGGACAAAATTGGGTCAAGCAACAAGAAAAATGACCTACATACGGGCTATGAAGGCCAAAATTGAGTCAAGTAACAAGAAAAATGTCTTTCATCTGGGCTATGAAGGCCAAATTCTTATTTGAATTTTCTCATGAATTAGGTGATGAAATAACTTAGTTACGAGATCTTGTTTAGGGCATTGAATTCGTTGTAAAGAAAATAGCCATTGTAACAACAGCTAAAAAAACCATAAAGGAACTTGATATCAATATCAATTTTTTTATTGTATTCGAGTCTTCTATTCGTTTAAAAATAACAAATCCTAATACAATCAATACAAACCATGTCATGACACCTCATAGTGAAAATAGGAATCCTAAATTTACAATCCAGCATATTAAAATGATAAAGTGAAAAAACACCAAAAACCAAGCAAACTGTTTCATACTTCCCCCAATTACTACTTACAGATAATATGTTTTTCTTCCGCAATTTTGCTCCCTTTAATGGTAGACTCATAATCCCTACATGTATTTTTTACATAATACTATTCTGTTTCTACTATTTCTCTATAATAGTCGGAACTTCTTCGTTTTTAACTGCCATCTTTTATTTATGAAATAATAATTTGAAACTTTATTTTTTGCTGCTTCAATAATATGGACGACGATATGTGAATGAATAAACAATTTGTCTTATTTTTTATAAAATTATGTAGCAACGTATTAATATTATTTTTACAAAATGTTAAAATTGTTTTTAGGATTTGTTGTTTTAAGAAAATTAAAAAAAGAAACAAAGATTGCAAGTATGGAGAATGAAATCTTCGGAAGTCATGATATGTTACCACACTAGGGAAAAAGGGATGAAGCAAGATGAAAAAGAATACTTCCGAAAAAGAATTACAGCGTGGTTTAGAGGAACGACATATCACGCTTATGTCGTTAGGGGCAGCGATTGGGGTTGGGCTATTTCTAGGATCGGCATCTGCCATTAAATTAGCAGGCCCTGGTATTTTACTCTCATATGCATTTTGTGGCATGATTATGTTCTTTATCATGAGAGCCCTTGGAGAGATGGCCATTCCAAAACCGGTAGCCGGATCGTTTAGCCAATATGCTCGTGACTATTTAGGAGCGCTTGCGGGGTATCTTACAGGATGGAATTACTGGTTTTTATGGGTAGTTACGTGTATGGCTGAGATTACGGCCGTTGGCATTTACATGGAATTCTGGTTTCCGAATGTACCACGCTGGATTTGGGCGTTAGCCGCATTAGTGATTATGGTAGTAGTTAACTTCCTGGCTGTAAAAGCATTTGGAGAATTGGAATTTTGGTTTGCGCTCATTAAAATTGTAGCGATTATCTCGATGATTGTAATAGGCTTAGGGCTGATTATATTCGGTCTGGGGAACGGGGGAATCGCAACGGGTATTAGCAACCTTTGGGAACATGGAGGATTTTTTCCAAACGGAATCACTGGAGTACTCATGTCATTACAAATGGTGATGTATGCTTTCTTAGGGATTGAGATGATCGGTATAACAGCAGGAGAAGTAAAAAATCCTGAAAAAACATTGGCAAGAGCCATTGATACAGTATTCTGGCGTATTCTCATCTTCTACGTAGGTGCCTTGTTTGTGATTCTTTCCATCTATCCTTGGGAAGAAATTGGTACACAAGGAAGTCCATTTGTTTTAACCTTTGAAAAAATCGGAATCCCTGCAGCAGCGGGAATTATTAACTTTGTTGTGGTAACCGCAGCCCTGTCATCCTGTAACGGAGGCATCTTCAGTACAGCACGAATGCTGTTTAATTTAGCTCAAAATGGAGAAGCACCGAAAGCTTATGCTAAGCTGAACAAAAATGGTATACCTAGTTTTGCGGTAGTAGTCACGGGTGGAGCTTTATTAGTGGGCGTAGTATTAAACTACATTGTACCAGCTAAAGTATTTATCTGGGTAACGAGTATATCAACATTCGGCGCCATTTGGACATGGTCGATGATTCTGCTATCTCAAATCCGTTTTCGACAAGGCTTACGTCCAGAACAAAGACAAGGCTTAAAATATAAAATGCCTCTATACCCATTTACTTCTTATTTTTCATTAGCCTTCTTAATCGTCGTTGTTGGGTTAATGGCTTATTTCCCAGATACAAGAATCGCGTTAATCGTAGGTCCACTTTGGTTAGTGATCCTCATCGCTTTCTATTATGGGAAAGGGTTTCATAAAAAGAATCAAAGAGGAGAGTAGTTCAAGGAAGCAAGCGGTGTAATCGCGGTAAGCAAGCCTCTAGTCGGTATATAGATTTGCAAAGCAAGTCTTTTCATGGGAATAAATCAATTCAACACTTAGTCAGGAAATAAAGATTTAAGGCATATTATTGTTAAGGGCTCCATGAAACATGGGGCCCTCTAACTATTCAAATCTTATTTTGAAGATGGGGGAAACATGACAAAGTCTAAATATACAGCCGAACAAATAAAAAAAGCGATGGATAATGCGAAGGCAAGCTTAGAAATAGAAGGGCTGAAAGTGAAAAAAGAATCTGAGGAACTTGTTCGAAAAAGATTATCTGGGGAGATCTCTCAAGAAGAGTTTTTAGAGCAGGCTAAAAAGCTAGCGACGAACTCATAACTCCATTAACGCTAAAAAGGAGCACCTACATCTATAAGGCTCGGATGTGATTCTAAGCTCTAATCGATTACCTGTTTGGTATTTGAAAATTCTAACAATCACTTAGAAAAGTTATTGACTTTTAACAGAAAAATCTTATAATGGAAAATATACTTCTTATATGCGATCTGTTAGCTCAGTTGGGAGAGCATCACCTTGACAGGGTGGGGGTCGGGGGTTCAAGCCCCTCACAGGTCACTAATACAGAAATGATGGAACCTCTTGAGTATCAAGGGGTTTCTTTGTTTTTATCGATGTAACAGTTTTAAGAGAAAATGACTAATACAGCAAAATTGGGGACAATTTGGGGACAAAAATAAAAAAGCAGATAAAAAACATTCGTTTATTTAGACTCTAAATCATAAGAAATGAAATAAATATTATAGTTTGTATAAATATCCTGTGATCTCTTATGTTCAGTAAAGGGTGTTTAAAAATTGAGATTGTGAAAGAATGTACTTAAGCTAACGAGCAGGATTGTTCAAATAACTAAAAGGAAGACCTATCCAAAATAGGATAGGTCTTCTTGGCAGTTAGGAGGGATTTTGGGATTTTCGATGATGCATCAATTAAGGCGTATTAATCATCATCCCCGTCATTCATCATCATATTTATCATCATCATCACCACTATGTTTGTTTCGATGCTGCCCATCACTAGGTTTGTTATCATCATCTCCGCTATGCCTATTGTGATGTGCACCATCACCTGCTTTATTGTCATCATTGCCGTTATGCCTATTTTGGTTTGACCCGTCGTCAGACTTGCTGTCATCATCCAGTTTAATACGTACCACTTTCCCCGTTTCGGCATCGATTCTAATTTCAGCCTCGCCGCTGTTGGTACGAAGCTCCACCTTGTACTGCCATCTTCCGTGCTCCAGTTCTTTTTCTATTTCGGTTACTGTGCCATTTACCGTTTTTACTGCAATATCTGCTGCCTGTTCCGATGTAATATGACCAGGGTCCTTCGTTTGTCCGCTAATGACGGAAGGGTTTTCCACTTTATAATTCTGTTGACTCATATTTGCAGATATTTTGTCTTCCTGATGGATTGAATCATCTGGTTGGGTACCGCTTTTTGAAGCACTAACGGCAATAGTGCCCCCAGCTACAACTAAGGCTGCAATCGCGCCAATTAATATCTTATTTTTCATTCACCTTTCCCCCTTTGGAAAATAATACCTTATACAAGTACAGTCTATCCACCTTAGATTAGAGTAAACTAGGAGGAATATTAGAAATTGATGAGAAAGACTTTAGAAATCCCTGTATAGGTTAGTCAATTTCATCCTTGCTTTTATTTTTATTATCATCATGATCATCATCCTTATGCTTCTCATCCAAGTCACAGACATGACATTACCTGTAATGGCGGTGACTTCACGATTGTCCTTTGTGTCAGTCAAACTCAACCAAGTAGTGAGTACAAAATTTTGGAAAACTTTTTAATATAGGGAAAAAACTGGAGACCTATTGGTATGAAGTATCCGATGTTCATTCGGAGTTGGTTTTAAAGAATCATCCTAAATGGAAGAAGTAAGCCATAATATGTGAACAAATGTACTTAAACAAACTGTCCCTTAGTAGAATAAGAATGAGGGAAACTTTGATAAATGGGGGTTTCTTTAATTTTTATGCAAATATCAATATCAAGATTTAACAGAGCCTAAAAATGAAAAACCAACCAAACCTGCATAATCCATGCAGGTTTTTTATATAGATGTATCGATTGCTTAAAAAGGGGGAGATTTATGCCTTTTATTGAATGTGCTCATTCGTTCCTAATGGAAGTGTACAAGGTATTGCAGGAAGAACTCTAAGAAAGTGGGGAATAAAGAATGACAATGACAACTCGCGTGTTTACCTCCTGGATGATGGCTATAGCACTTTTGGTAGGGCTTTTTGTTGTGCCTCCAGAATCGGCTTCTGCCGAAAAAATCTACCATTCTGTGAATCGAAATGTGGAGTACGATGTGAAAGATGTCGTCCGCCATGTCGTCATGGAAGACGATACTATGGTACGAAATAAACCATCCTCAAAAGCCAAACGAGTCGGTAAGCTGGAAAAGGGAACGATTCTATATGTATATGAGGAAACAAGAAATGGATGGTCAGAAATCAACCATAAAGGTAGAACAGCATATGTATCAACAAAAGACCTGCAAGTCACGTACGGATTGAATCCTTCGCTGACATACACATACCATTCGAAAGAGCACGGAAAAGACACGTTCAAGTTTAAAGGTGAGCGTCGAGGATGGAATGAATGGGTAATGAACGGGAATCGTCAATATCCACATACGGAAAAAGAAGACCAATACGGCTACCATGTTAAGGCTGGCGGAGCGTACAGCGAGAACGCAACGGATCTCAAGTATCCTGTCAAAAAAGGACTCAAATGGAGAGTATGGGTAGGGGCTGACTCGTACAGCAATATGATTATCTCTGTAGATAAAACGATTAAAACCAGAGCGGGGACGTTTAGAAATGTCGTAGCGGTCAAGAGCGGTCACTATGTAAACTACTACGCACCAAATGTAGGATTTATCTTAACAACGTATAAAGGAAAAGCAATGTACGAATTGGTTCACTTAAAATAAGCAACAGGGGAGAGAAGATTATGACATACCGAGCATCACTCAACTGGATGATTGTATTCATCGTTGCCATTGGCCTTGTGTTTTTGCCTCAGGGTCATTCAGCAGAAGCCGCAAGCATCAACAAGATTGTGAAAGTCAGTTCGACTGCGATTAAAGAGAAGCCGTATTCGTATGGGAAGAAACTAGGCATCCTAAGGGATGGGGCAAAGGTAAAGGTACACAGAGAAACGAAAAGCGGATGGTCCGAAATCCGCTATAAAGGGAAGAAAGCCTATGTATTATCTCGGCATCTGCAAACAAGTTACAACATGAATCCGAACAGAACGTACGTCTACCGAGATTCGGCAGCTAAACAGACGACAGCCTATTACTATCTAGGCAAAGACGGCGCATGGGACACATGGCAGTACTATATTGATGGGGGAGAAGTGTATACATTTCATCTAGCAGAAAACAGTGCAGGTCTGTTTTCTTTCTGGCCAGGTGATGAATACTCATTTACGCTGCTTCCGTATCCGATGAAGACGGGCAAGAAGTGGAACAATCCAGAAGAATATGGAATCACTCGCACCATTACGTCCGTTACCAAAACGATTAAAACGCCTGCGGGTACGTTTAGAAAGGTAATTGCCGTAAAATCTGGAGCCTATACGTTTTATTATGCTCCGAATGTCGGCTACATTATGGGAGAATATCGCGGGAAGAAGTTCGAACACTTGGTTAAACTTAAATAATAAAAACGGGAGAGCTGTCGAAAAGATGGCCCTTCTTTTTTTAGAAAAATTATACATATACCATGTCATAAATGCGAATATCTAAAAAATGGGGAAATCTGTGCAGAAAAGGGGGTGGGGCACTCAACGGGCTAAATCCTTATTTATTAGCGACCAGGTCCTCTCTAAAAATTTTATATATTTTTTTGCTATACTAGGGTTTCTTTATTAGATAAGTATCTATCGGTACAAATTAACTGATTAAAAGAAAAGGGTTGCGACATAATGGATGTTAAAAAGTTGAACCGATTTGCAAGAAGTACAAATACACAAAAGATATGATAAGTATCCCTAATTAAAACTAAATAAAGTGCCAAACAACCCCGCCTAATGAATAGGTGGGGATTGTTTGACGCCTACAAAAAAGGCATAAGATTTTTAATGTGCAATGGGTCCAGCAACTAATGGGCTTCTCGCTCCTCCTTACGATAAGTTAACATCGAATCACTATCTTTCTTCGTGTTTCCTATATTCCATATGGAGCGGTCCAGTCCATACATCGCTGAACGGGTACCTGGTGTTTTTCCTAAAAACGGCACGTAGAAATGTGCATTCACACAGATGGATCAAAACGGATTGAATCATCGTATGGGTTAACATATCTGTTAAAATAGAGCATTACTTCATGGCAGGTGAAGGGTTTTCAGATGTTGGCAATTCCAGTAGACGATTTCCCCTTCCGCAGTCACAAGGGTAAGCTTGTTATCATACACCTGCTTTAACAGGCCTATTTTTTCTGGATGATCTCCATTATCGAGAATCACAATGTTATTTTCTAGCCTTTTACACTGCTCAGTGAAGGTTCTCGCTAATGAGACGGAAGTGGGATTCACTGGTAGCTTTTCATTGCTAAGCGAATAAGGAGATGTGTTCTTATTATTGGGAATGAGCCATTTTAAATGATTCATGGAAATATACATGACTTTATGAGCAGGGGAGTAGAAAACGAAATAATCATTCATCACGCTTGTTAAATAGCCATGAATCGTTTTGTTTCCTTCCACATAAAGAGAAACGAAGGTTCCTTTGGCATGGGTTAAAATTTTTCGAAAGGATATCGTATCCGTACTGGTGTTGATTGGTTGTTCAGGTTGAAAGTCTACATCCCAATCATATACATTCAGAGTGTCTGCTTTGATCCGTTGAACATGTCCAATTGGAATATAAAAATACTGTTGGTTGTACAGAACAAGGATATCCAGGCCCGCGTCAATGAGTTTTCCACATAATTCTAGTTTTCCAGAAATCTCTATATTTACGTTTTGACCAATAAGATGATTAAAATCACTCACAATAGGTTCTCCATTCTTTTTTCTAAATTGCCGTTAAAATAACCAGGATACCCAGTAGTAGAGAAGGACTAACGTTAAAAGTGTTGCTGGTGGAATCACGACGAAGGTAACTTTCATATATTGTCTCCAGGTAATTTTAATTCCGCCATCTTTCACAATATGCATCCACATAATGGTAGCCAATGTTCCCATCGGCAGGAGCAATGAACCCATATCGCTGCCGATTACGTTTGCGAGATAGGAAATTTTTAACGTGAGTGGGTCAAGTCCCATATTCATTAAGGTTAAGGTACCAACCATTAAGGCTGGGTGATTATTGAAGATATTTGATAGAACAGACAGCAAAGCACCCATTAGGACACTTGCATTGAGCAGGCTTCCAGAAACCATCGGATCCATGACTTGAATGAGCCAGGTTGTTAAGCCAATATTATGCAGGCCGTAGACCACTACATACATACTAAAGGCGAAGATGATAATGTACCAAGGTGTTTTTTTTAGCATATCAATTGGGTTGATTTTTAAATACCACCAGCGCCATCCTAACAGAGCAGCAGATCCAATGACTGCCGCAACGGAGACAGGGATTCCAAAGTAGGAAGCAACGAACAAGCCGATTCGAACGAGTAATACGAATAACAGGATTTTGAGCATAAAGCTCGTGTTCTCTTTGGATAATGGGTTAGATGTTTGATGTTTCAGTGGGTGATAGGATTTAGTGGTTAGGCCAGAAACATGTGTAGGGACGACTTTTGGAAGCTTCTTATAGAAAATAAGAAACAAAAGAAACACGAGAAACAATAAGCCAGTTGTAGCGGGTACAAACATCATCGCAGTATGCATGTACAAATCCATGTGAACGATTTTTAGGGCGATTAAGTTTACGATATTACTTACGCCAATCGGTGCACTAGATGCAGTTGCGATTAATGCACCAGACAGCAAATAGGGAATCTGTTGGTGAGGCTTCAATCCCATATTTTTAAGCAAGATAAGAAGAATTGGCGTTGTGATTAAGATACTTCCATCATTATTGACAAATAGTGTCATCAAAAAGCAAAGTAGGTTTACATACCAGAAAAGCTTTATACCTGACCCTTTCGCTCGGTTTGCTAATAATTCAGCTGTCCATGTAAAGAATCCGAAGCTTTCTAAGACGATGGCCATGACAATGGTTGCCATAATCGTAATGGCCGCGCCACTAATTGTTTCGGTAATTTGCCCTAAATCTGATACAGATACACTTCCTGTCATGAAGACTAAAGCTGCTCCAATTGTGGCCGGAACGGCTTCGTTTATACCCCTAGGTCTCCACATAACAAAGGTGACGGTTAGTAAAAAAAACAAAATTGTTAGTAAGCTTGCAGGTTCAAGCACATTTTCCTCTCCCTAAGTTTTGTCCATTAGCCTAGTCATGAAATCCCAGCGTTTTCTAGCGTTTATCCGTAGCAGTTATTCATAGAGTTTATCCATATGGTACAAATCTCCCTTCACTTCATATTCCTTATAAGGATATGTTTGTTCAATGGTACATGCATCGGACAAGTCCCTAATTTTGTGAAAATCCGTTTTAAAAATGAAGACCAGAAAGCCTTTTTCTTATGGCACAAACGGAGAGGTTCATTAATAAAGCCTAAAGAGGAGTATCCAGATCACTGAGTACCCCCTCTTTAAGCTTTAGTTTTTTACTTCTTTATCTTCATCGGAGAAAAAATCATCTAGGTTGGATACATTGGATGCCACTGTTGTTAAGGCAAGTTCAGAATAAACTGTTGCGACAGTTTGTTTGCTATTGCACGAAAGGTAGCATTAGGTCAAAGAAAAAATAAAGACGAGATGCCGAGAAGTAGCGATTATGTGAACAGTATAAAGATGGACGTTTTTGGGAATAGGCCTGTACAAAAAACAGACAGAGAAGAGGGGGTTCTCTGCCTGTTTCGTGTCCGATTAAATGAGGTTAAATGGGGCTTGGTGGAGTCAAGAATAGGTCAAAGTGGAATAATGCTCGGATTGGTTGTGGTGGATAAATGGCATCGACTCGTCGGATGACGCCCAAAAAAGCGATTTGTTTTCCTGGAGGGATATTTCGAGTGATACTGTCATCTTCATTTTCGGCTACTACGGTCACGTTAAAAGCATTGACTCCAATGTTGGATACGATGAGTGTTCCAAACGGAAAGACTGTTTCCGTTACTTGGGTCGATACAGAACCATCATCACTAGGCTGTCCTGGTGTACAGGCAGGGTCAAAGCCATTGGCTTCATATACGGGCACAACTGTTTCTTCGCTAAAGTTGACGTTATTTTCGAGGGTGAATTGCTGATGAATCAAACAGTAACCCCCACAATCACAACACGTCTGAATGTCGTTATGAAATGGATGTTTATGGCGATTGTCCTTGTCTTTTTTTTCTTTATTATTTGTTCCCAATTATTTATATCTCCTTATCTTGTTATCACTACAAAGTATTCAAGGAAAGCAATATGGTATAGATACTTGTAATGGAAAGATAAAGATATTTTTCTTCTTAAATGGGGCAGGTCAGTGCAATAAGAAAAAGAATTTAACATTAAAGGTACGGGGAATCTTAAATATAAGAAGAAAAGCCTCTGTTATAAACTTGTGCTTACAATGTTATAAAGGGAGACTGGATGCCTCCCTCTCTATCCAACTTTAAAAGTAGTAATATCCCAAGCCGCCATAACTTTTCTAGTCACGACCGCGGCCGGGTCTTGTCCCAAGACTTCTACCGCCGTCATTCTCCCAGCGATCAATGTCCCAGCGATCATCGTCCCAGCCGTCAGATAATCCTCGGCCATCAGGAGGGGTACCAATTGTCCCAAGACTTCTACCGCCGTCATTCTCCCAGCGATCAATGTCCCAGCGATCATCGTCCCAGCTGTCAGATAATCCTCGGCCATCAGGAGGGGTACCAGTTCCCGTTACTGAAATACTCACAATATCAACAATGACATTTTATACATCATCCTTTTTTAAAAAAATTGCGTATCTATATCTATAATTATGTAATGTATATGATTTAGTTCATGACCTACCAAAAAAAGAAGTTGTTTTAACGGAGTTATTCGTTGACCATATCTTTATGGAAGTGATCGCTCCTTACTTGTTAGACGGAGAGTTGTTCTCCATCAGGCAACTTGGCTCGGTCGCGGGTTCGATTCTCATGTATGCTGTGAAGATTACTCCTGTATTAAAATTAAAGATAGGTATATCGCAGGAACATATAAAGGGAAAGAAGTAATTGAGTTAAAGGGTATCGAAGATAGAGCAGGATAAAAATGGGAAGAGCTGTCGAAAAGATAGCTCCTTTTTTATAAAAAAAGAGGCATATCCGATATCATAAATGCGAATGTCTAAAAAAATGGGGAAATCTGTGCAGTAAAGGGGGTGGGGGTCGGGAGTTCAAGTCCTTCACAGGTCATCTTTTAAACAAGACTCAAAGCCTTTTGTATCAAGGGTTTGGGCTTTTTTTATTTTCTGACATATCCATTTTATCCCTGTATTTTTATACATTTTTATATTTTGAGCGGCTGCTTTTGTAGTTTGAACAGTGGATGGAAGTGAAGTATTTGGGCTGATAGGCAAGTTACCAAAACCAGCTTCAGGCAATAAGTTACTTGTATAAGCCGAAGGGGGTGAGAAAATGGGTAGACGAATAAAACATACTTCACGTGACGTGGAGGAGTTAGCGAGGCTTATGAAGGCGGAAGCGGTCGGTGAAGGAGCCCAAGGGATGAGCATGGTGGGATCGGTTGTGGCCAATCGGGTCGAGGCTGACTGCGCTCCTGACTTCAGAGGGCTGCGCAATATCAGACATGCGATCTATCAAACCATACCTGGGACTGGAATCCCTCACTTCGAGCCCGTCTTAAATGGAACATTGTATACACAACGTCCCAATGAAGCTGACCTTCAGAGGGCTAGGAATTTGTTGCATGGTCATAGGGAACCTCGGGCCAGAATGAATTTGTGGTTTTTTAACCCCAGTCCGGGGAAAAAATTCCGAGCTCCTTGTACCGACACGATGCCAAGATCCCCCATGACAAAGTTCGATTTTTCGCACAAGAATCATTGCTTCTATGTCGCTATACCGGGCTACTGCAAAGAGTTTTATAGATAAATTAAAAAGGAGCTAATCTTCTCATGACTTGTGGAGACTCTAGTTATTATCCGATGAATTATTATCCTGGTTTTTATCCAACTTCCATGGTGCGGGACGACGGTGGCACACAACAACCTGGCGGCGGCTCCCCGGCGACTATGGGACCCTCGTTTGCCGCACCAGTGGTCCCGCTGGGGACTGGGCAGCAACTTCCGGCAGGCACGATGGAAGAATCATTTATTGAAAATATCCTACGCTTCAACAAAGGTAAGATTGGTACATTCTATTTTACTTACCAAGGTAACAACCAATGGAATTCAATGGTTTACCACGGGCGCGTAGAAACGGCTGGTCGTGACCACATCATCATCAGCGATCCGTCCAGCGGTAAACGCTACCTGCTGATGATGGCAAATCTCGACTGGGTAGAATTCGGGGAAAGAATTAACTATCCTTCCCCGAAAATCACTCCAGATGTCAAGGCGTCCCTGACGAAAACGGACTGAGTTTGTAGAACGCTAAAAACCCGCTTACTTCCTTTTTGGAAAATGAGCGGGTTTTTTCTCTTATATTTACAAACTATTAATAAACTTTAATAATCTGCATCGGTCTTTTTATGACAAAATCCTTAGTTTTTTCGCCACTTTGGACCCATACCATCAATTTCCACCTTTTGCATGTTACAAATGTGGTAATAAACTCCATTGTTTTTCGGATAAACCGTGACTTTTGGTTTGTTTTTCATGCGGAGGAATAAAATTACATGGGATTAACAGAGCATTTAAAAAGGTCTGTTAATTTTAATGGTAGAGTTCGCTATAAGGAATATAGCATCCCTCAAAAAACTTTTGGAGGTAATGTTGATGATATCTAGCAATAGTGGTTTAAACAGACGTAATTTCTTAAAAGTTGGTGGAATGAGTACTTTAGCATTAACACTTGGTTCAACTGGGTTATTTTCTCTTGCGGGAGCTACAAAAGGATTTGCAGCGGAATCTAGTAATCCAACAAGCGGATTTGGTGGATATGGCCCATTAGTAAAGGATCCAAACGGAATTCTTGATCTTCCACAAGGATTTCATTACAAAATGTTATCTCAAGCAGGGGATCTCATGCCTAACGGTGATAAAGTTCCTGCTATGCATGATGGAATGGCTGCCTTTAAAGGAGAGAAGAATACAACAATTCTTGTAAGAAACCATGAAAATAGTACAAATTCTGATTATCCTGTTAACGGTAAAAACCCTTGGAGCACTGGTGCTGCAGGTGGCACAACAACTTTAATCGTTGGACCAAAATAATGAAGTGATTGATCAATATGTATCAAGTTCAGGAACGATCCGTAACTGTGCTGGCGGTGCTACTACATGGGGTACTTGGTTAACGATGGAAGAGACTCGTAATATGGGACATGGCTTTGTATTTGAAGTGAATCCACTTGATCCTGAAAACGAAATGTCTAGAACACCAATCCGTGATATGGGTTATTTCTCCCATGAAGCTGGACATGTTGACCCTTCAACAGGAATTTGGTATTTAACAGAAGACGCAAGTCCAAGCTTCCTTTATCGTTTTACGCCATATGACCGAAGCCAAACACTTGGTTCCCTTCAAAAGGGCGGTATTTTGGAAGCAGCAGCAATTGAAGAATTACGCTAAAGCAAGTCAATTTAGTACTGGACAAAAATTTGGGGTTGTTTGGAAAAAATTAAATCCTGAGATTGCACAACAAGATGCAAAAGACCTAGGCTGTATTCAGTTTAGCCGCTTAGAAGGGGCTTATTTCTCTGAAGGTACTTTATGGTTTGATGATACAAGTGCAGGTACAAAACGCCTTGGCCGTGTTTATCGTTACACGCCAGCGACAAACACCTTAGAACTATTCTATGAGTCTACTGATAAAAATGATTTAGAAGCACCAGATAACATTACAATCACTCCTTGGGGAGATCTTTGGATTGCCGAAGACGGTGATGGAATTAATCGTATCATCGGTCTAACTCCAGAAGGAAATGTGTATACATTTGCTGAAAACAAACTAAATGAATCAGAGTTTGCAGGGCCAACATTTGCTCACAGATGGAAATACTTTCTTTGTAAATATGCAATCACCAGGTATCACCTTTGCGATTTGGGGACCATTTGCCCGCAGAAATTCTGCCCGTAGACGAGCTATGAACCAGGCTCAACCGCCAGCTAGTCTTGCTCCTATTGTTTCGGATAAGCTTACTGCATTCGCAGAAGAACAAGGTATGTCTATATTAGAAGCAGCAGCTTTAGAGCGTCATGGTATGCCAATTTTATAAGTAATGATGATCGCATTTTAATAGAGTAATTGATTGGAGGAAATAGTATGAATAAAATGAGAAAGAATTTATTGACGGGCTGCTTTTCGCTGGCGATGGCTGCCGCTTTTGTCGCAATGCCCATTACGGCAGATGCGGAGGAAAAGCTCAAGAAGGGAGAAACGTTTGAACTCACCATTCTACAAACAAATGACCTTCATGGCCATTTGGATGACATCATCACACTGAAGGATGGAACCGTTCATGAAAATTCGATTGCGAAGTATGCCACCATCATTGAAGATGTGCGCAATGAAGAGGAGAATGTGCTTCTCGTAGATGGCGGGGATGTCTTCCTGCGCGGCGAGTTTCAGGCGGGTCAAGGAGAGTTGGAGACGTCTCTTTTGAAAGCTTTGGACTATGATGCGATGGTTCTCGGAAACAACGACTTCCGCGTTTACCCTGCCGGAGAGGGCACACCGGACAGCCGTTATGAACAGTTAAAGGATTACCACCGCAACGTGAATTTCCCAATCCTTACTGGTAATGTCATTGACAGGGAAACAGGAAAGTACATACAGAATGTCAAGCCTTGGAAGGGTTTTACTTTCGATGGCGTTAAAGTCGGCATGATCGGCCTTACTTCGATGAAGCCAGAAATTCGCGGTTGGAATGACGTTGCAGACCTCGATTTTATCGAACCGGTTGAAGCGTTGAATGCGTTGCTTCCTGAAGTGAGTGAAAAGTCGGACATTAACATTGTCCTTTCCCATGGCGGAAACACTGAAGACCACAAGTTGGCTCAGGTTCCCGGAGTTTCGGCGGTAATCGGTGCAGATACACACAAAGTCATCGAAACGCCCGAATACGAATTTAACGGAGAGGTAATGGTACCCATTACTCAAGCCGGCGGAGAACAAGAACATTATTTGGGTCGCCTGGATTTGACTTATGAAGTCGTTGACGGCAAAATGACGTTGGTCGAATCGGATGGATTCCTCTACGACATCACAAATGTTCCGGCAGATCCGGAGATACAAGCGATTATAGACAATTATCGTGCAGAGATGAATGCGCAATAATCCAAATGAAGTCTTCATAATGCTATGAGGTATCGACAAAGCGAGATTATTCGCTTTGTCGTTTCTTTTACGTTCTTTAATCCGCTTTACAAATACTGGTCGACAAAAAAACGACCTCATCATAAACCAACCTTTTTATGTATTATTATTTCAACTAATTTATTTATATCTAGAAAACCTTGTTCATTAGCTCTTGGAACTGTATGGTCTTGTAGATAATCCCAATCATATCCTATAGTTTCTAGGTCATTTGCATTTGCAATTTCTTTACTATTTTCTCTAAGTAAGATTCTGTACTTATAAGGCCATAATCCTGTCTTATGTTTTTGCATAATAAAATATGTACTTTGCTTTATATTTTTCCAGAAAGTTAGACCACCTTGCGTTGATACCGGTTTTCTAAATGGCATGTTATCCCTCCTAAATGTTATTAGTATAATTTTACTATATATTAGTGAGTCTTTCTACTTATATTAGCCGTTTCCTTTTTCTTCTTCTTTTGGTCCAAAATGTTCAAAATTGGGTATCGAAGTAAGCACTGTTTCCTTCTGTATTACTTCATTTGAATGAGAGTAGATATCAATGAATGTAGAAGCTGCATCCAAGAGTCAAACAAAATATGGTAGGGTTTATGGTAAAATAGTACTTAATAAAAATACCAATGAAAGATACTTAGTTAGGGGAAAAAAGGATAAAAATTATCAGAAGTTTAATGTATAAACAAGATAAGTGAAGTAGTGAGAGAGCGATTTAATAGCATCCAAAATTCTTTTTTTACTACCCCCATAATCTATTTTGGTTCGGTCGTATTCTTTTAATATGATTATAGAAAGAAATATGAGGGGAATAACATGAATAAACTAACCAAGGGAGCCCTTGCCATGGTTTTAGCGGGATCTGTTACGTTTTCTGTCACTAACGCCTTGTTAGTCGATCAATCTTCTAAACGGTCAGTAAAAGAAAATGCTTTAACCATATCCAAAGTACCAAAAAAAGCGGATGTAATTAACAAAGAAGAAAAAACGGTGAAAGATCAAAAGCCAGCAACGAATGTGAAAGATGTGCAAACCAAGCCTTCTCATAATATTGCTGCTTCCCAAGTGGCTTCAAAAAATAAAAACAAGAGTGATATGACCATAGCGGCCATTCAACAGAATACAGAAAAGAGAACTACAACAAATTCTGCTAATTCGAATGCGACAACAACCAAAACGCCTGCTGTAACAAGCGTAAAAGCATCAACGGCAGCGACTACACCTACGACGAAGGGAACTAATACAACAAGCGCAAAAGCATCAACGGCAGCGACTACACCTACGACGAAGGGAACTAATACAACAAGCGCAAAAGCATCAACGGCAGCGACTACACCTACGACGAAGGGAACTAATACAACAAGCGCAAAAGCATCAACGGCAGCGACTACACCTACGACGAAAGGAAATAATACAACAAGCGCAAAAGCACCAGCGAAAACGACTACATCAACGGCGACGGGAACTAATACAGCAAGCGCAAAAGCACCAACGAAAACGACTACATCAACGGCGACGGGAACTAATACAGCAAGCGCAAAAGCACCAACGAAAACGACTACATCAACGGCGACGGGAACTAATACAGCAAGCGCAAAAGCACCAGCGAAAACGACTACACCAACGGCGACGGGAACTAATACAGCAAGCGCAAAAGCACCGACGAAAACGACTACAGTCAAGACGGCAGGAACTAATACAACAAGAGCAACCAAAACGACAACCAACCATGGACAACAAGTTTCTCAAGAGGCAAAAGAAAAGGCTGCGAGCCGTCAGGATAAAAAAGAAAACAAGGGAAAGAAAAAGTAATTCTTTCAAAAAGGATCACCAAAAGATGGTGGTCCTTTTTGTGTAATAAATCAATATAAAAAAAGGTCTTCCCAAGTGGAAAGACCTGTATGGATATTCTATTATATCTTTTCCTTAACCTCCGCAATATAGGTTTCTTGGGTGACATTCCCTTTTCTTTTTAGTTTATTCCAACCAACGGTTACTCCCTTTATTGCCGAGAAGATAGATTTTATTACGACATAAGTCATAAGCTGCTTGTATAAGATTCGTTGTAGAAACAAGGAAGCTAGTGGTTTAGGACTTTCTTTCTCCAATCGAAACGCATATAGGGAAGTAAAGAAATCCAGCAAGTAAAACAGGATAAATCCAATGGTTGCTTTACCAGGATGCATGCCAAAAAGGGCCATAATGAACAATATATCCGCAATAGGGGATATTGTTTGATAAATATATTGGAAAATCCACATGTTTGGAAGACCGATATATCCTAATGAGTTATGTTTTTTATTGAATAAAGCCCCGCGATGTTTCCATAAGCATTGTAACGTACCATAAACCCAGCGATAACGCTGTTTTGCAAGACTTTTGATATCTTCCGGCACTTCTGTAAAGGCATAAGCCTTTTCTTCAAATTCAATCTTTTTCCCAAGACGTAAAAGAGTGAGAGTGAGATCGGTATCCTCTGCCAGTGTATCTTCTTTAAAGTATCCTGCTTCTTTTACCGCTGTTTTTCTCCATGCACCGATTGCCCCTGGAACAACCGTAATGCAATTGAGAGCGGCAAAGGCCCTTCTCTCTAGGTTAAAGCCTGTTACATATTCGATATGCTGCCAGTTTGTAAGGAGATTCCCCTTATTGCCTACCTTTACATTACCTGAAACAGCGGCAACATTTTCACTTTTAAAATGGTTTACAAGCAGTGAGATGGCATTTTCAGCGATGAGTGTGTCAGCGTCAAGAGCAACCACGATTTCCCCTTTGGCTTGTTTAAAACCAAGGTTAACAGCGGAAGATTTTCCTCCATTGTTTTTCTTAATTAATCTTACGAGAGGATGATTTGCATACGTTTTTTGGACAACGGCAGCAGTATCATCCTTTGATCCATCATCGATAATCAATACCTCGAAGCTTGGATAATCACTGGATAAAATAGAATCAATCGTTTTGCAAATGACTTTCTCCTCATTATAGGCAGCGATAACGACACTTACAAAAGGTGTAAAGGTAGGGTCAATCTCGGTCTCTTTATACCTTTTTACCTGTTTTCTAGAAAGAAAAACGAAGACAACCAGGCGCAAGATTCCTAAAAAGATAGCTGAGTAGAACAAGAAGCTTAAGCCTGAACTCCAGCCTTGTATGATCTTGAATACAGCCTTGTCATAGATCAAATAAGGAATGTCCTGCTTCGTAACAGGGGGCATAATTTGACTATCACTTTTTCCAATTAGATCACCAATAGTGGTAAATGTGTAGCCGCGCTTTTTAAGTTCTTTAATAATAAGGGGCAAGGCCTCTACCGTGTTAGAGCGGTCGCCGCCAGCATCGTGCAGCAAAATTACATTTCCTTCTGGCAGCTGAGCCAATACTCGCTTTACAATTTCATTACTAGAAATTCCTTGCCAATCGTTAGGGTCAATCAATTCCCCTACCATGGTATAACCCATGTCCTGTGCCCGTAAAATAGGCAACAGTTGACTCATTGTGCTCGGTTCTGCATCGGCCTCAAATGGTGGGCGGAAAAGGTTCATGGAATGACCTGTAATTGCTTGAAATAAACGTTGATTTGCATTAAGCTCCATTTTCGTTTGAAATGGTGTGGTGGATGCAACATTAGGATGGGTAAAGGTATGACTTCCAATTTCATGGCCTTCCTCATACATTCTTTTCACCAATTCGGGATGCATCATGGCATTCCTTCCAACTATAAAGAAGGACCCTTTTATATGATTCTTGTTCAAAATGTCCAATATTTGTGTTGTATAGGTTGGATTCGGACCGTCATCAAAGGTAAGGACGACTTCCTTAGTTTTCGATTTGCCAAACCTAGCCACCTCAAAAGGCTTTGGTAATTTAGTATAGGTTTCCGCTTGAATCATCCCATGTGAATCCAAACGAATTGTTCTTTTCCCTTTTTCTGATTGAGAAACAATTTTTAAAATCTCTCCAGCCCCTGTATAGTGAATAGGCTCAGGATTGATTAAGATTTTAAGGGCATTGGATGGATTGTCCATTGCCTTTGGTTTATTAATATAATTCCAGATAGAAGGATCCTCAGAACCGAGGCGCCAAATCGCTATTCCTTTTGAACCGCTACTTATCGATAATTTCATTTGGTTATAAAACGTAGCAGCATCTAAAAACCAAACAGTATGGTTCTTCCCGTTCTTTTTATAGCGTAAATAAGGGTTGCCTGCTTGTTTATTCCAATGGATTCGGAGGTTTGCTTCATTTCCCAGATTCATGATATCCCCGAACGTCATTGTATATGCGGGCTGATGAGAGTTTTCTTCCCAGTCGTAGCCGTAGTTGCCTAAACTTACAATCAATTTTTCGGACGGAATATCGAGCTGGTGTAAGGCTTCTTTTACCCAATTGGTTGAGGCTATAGGGCCAGGTTTACTCATGGAGTTGTGCTGGTCATACAGCATAACGAACATCCGATCAGCGCTAGTTGCTAAAGAAGCATAGTCAAAACTATTGTTATTCGGCGGGACAGCCACTGTGACCATGAGATTATGCTCATGAAATGCTTCAGAAACTTTATCCATAAAACGAGTGAAATGAGCTTTGTCATTTTGATTGATATCTTCAAAGTCAATATTAATACCATCAAAGTCATTTGTTTTCACATAAGCCAACAAATTTTTAATAAAAAGATCCTCAGCGCCGGGAGTAGTAAATAACCGGTGCAGTATATCGCCATCCCATTTATTATTAATAAAATTATTAACTAATGGAAGAATCTTCACATCATGTGCTTTTGCCTCTGTAACAATAGAACTGTCAGTGCTGGTTTTAAGGGTAAGGCTAGGAGTAAGCTGTAGCCACTCCGGCACTATCGTTGTAATAGAATTAATATTATTTTTAAAAGAAGTTTTGCTTTTTTCGTCCCAATTGACATAAAAACCATACACTTCTTGTTTGCTAGTCATTTGTTTTTTGTTTAATAGACCCATATTTTTTTCAGTAAGAGGGGAAGGGGCCGTTTTTTGAATCTGTGAAGCAAGCTCTTCTTCACTGAAACTTGTATTAATCGGCTCGATCCCACTCTTTGCTGTGCTATTATTCAATTGCAGCTCAGGAAATTCTGGGTTAGTATGCAGGCTTTCAATAAAAAAAGTCGATACTAAAACAATTAAAACAGTAAAGCCTGCACTTATTCGTTTAATAATGGACCAGCGTCTTTTTGCAGAATCAAGAAAAACATGTTCTGGATTTCGCTCCCTTTTTTTCAGCCCTAAATTGTAAAACCAGAGGAAGAAAAAATAGCATACAAGACCGATTAAGCCTCCAAAGATACCTGCAGCAATGGATTGTGAAAGTTGTACGTTCGTTATTAGATCAGAAAATAACCCGAAATCTTCCAAAACACGTAAATCCAGAACGGGTAAATCATGAATGTTAGGAATGAAAATCGTAATCAACGTTCCAAGGAATAAGGCAATAATATTAAGACGCAACAAAAGTGAAAAAACAAGCAATAATGGAATTCTTAAACTATCTAAAGGTAAAAAGGCCAGAAAAAAACCAAGTGTACTCGCAACCGCTCCTGCATTTCCAGTGACAGGTGCAAACAATGATCTCATAACCCACCTAAAAACTCGATTCACTTAGACTCCTCCTCATAGGTGTAATGTCGAAAAATGTATAATTATATTTAATAGATTGATTTTATACAATTACTATCTGTAAAAAATTTATTGGAACATTAACCGGAAGTTATCCTAAATGTCGTTCATCCAGCGGACAGACTTTTTCGACAAAAAATGACCATCAATAAAGGATTAGGTATTCATTTTAAGATTTTGGGGGTTGGCCGAAAAAGTTCTTTTAATTTTTAAATGGTTATTGAGGATATTTTTTGTTTTGACTTGAATCACCCGCCTACCATCTTGCTAACATACTTATTTTTCTGAACTATATTTTAAAAAAATTTCCAATTTGATTAAATATTCCCCAAATCTGAATTGTTACAAAATTCAAAACATTATTGACTTTTTTCTATAAACATTATAATATTAGTTCATAAGTAGTGAACAGTGTTTTCTATTTGTGGAAATGTAATCGTGATAATTGAAAGAAGTGAAATGATTTAGAATTTCTTTGACTCGTATAAATCATTTTGCGTTTATTAACTTTTAAGAATGAATCCGCTTACATCTCTGCGAATAGGACGTTGCACAAAGCATCTAAGTTATTCTAACAAAATAAAATTAAGTAATAATGTTATAGGGGGTAAGAACGTGGCAGAAAAAACAGAATTTATGAAGAGTAAGCTAGTTCAAGATTTTACTGAAGATATTCGTCAATATAATCTTGGACCACTTTGGGAAGCCATCCCTGAATTGATGCATAAAAATCCAGAACCACATGCACAAGCATATCTTTGGAAGGGGAGCTTACTACATAAAAAATTAATGGAAGCTGCAGAAATATTCACGCCAGAACGTGGTGGAGAAAGAAGGGCAATATATTTACAAAATCCTGGTTTAGATTATCGTCAACCTTGGGGCTGGGCATCTACAACGCAAACACTTTATGCAGCTGTCCAATTGCTTTTACCAGGTGAAGTAGCCCCTTCTCATCGTCATTCCCAAAACGCCCTTCGTTTTATTACGGAAGGTGAAGGCGCTTACACAATTGTTCAAGGTGAACGAATCCACATGGAAGAAGGGGATTTCTTAATTACACCGAGGGACCTTTGGCATGGCCATGAACATCAAGGTACAAAACCAATGGTTTGGACAGATGTTCTTGATATTCCAACTATGTATGCTTTGGGTGGTACATTCTTTGAAAACTATCCAGAACAAATTCAACAACCAGAAGTACCGGATGACTATAATGCACAACGCTATGCAGCTGGTATGTTACGTCCAGTTTCTGATCGTAATCCATCTATCGCACCACTTGGTTCGTATAAATGGAAACATACAAAAACAGCGATTGAATCATTAAGCCAGTTTGATCCAGATCCATATGAAGGCTATGCAGTAGAATTTATTAATCCTTCAACTGGTACAACAGCGAACCCTACGATTGCAGCTTGGATTCAAAGGTTCCCTAAAGGTTTCCGTACGAAAGCAGAACGCCATACTCATGCATCGATTCATCAAGTATTTAAAGGGTCAGGCTATAGTATTATTAACGGTGTTCGTTTTGATTGGGAAGAAGGAGATTTCCTTTCTGTTCCGAACTGGGCATGGGTTGAGCATGTGGCAACGGAAGACACTTATTTCTTCACAACAAATGACATTCCAATCATGGAAAGATTCGATGTTGAAAAACGTGAAGCTTATGATAAAAACAATGGACAACAAGAGGTTACATCTGAGTTTAAACCATTATTACCTTAAGGGATTAAAAAAGATTACTAATTATTATAGTTACCAGTGCTAGGCAGTTCAAAATTTATATCTTGCTGCTACTTATTGCTTACTTTTTAATCGAATATACCAAATAGATAAATAGGGGGAATTTAGATGATTTATGAAAATACAGAAAACACAATTTTAATCGCAGGTGGGGGAATTGGTGGTTTAGCAGCAGCTCTTGCAGCAGCTGAAGCTGGTCAAGCAGCTACTGTTTTTGAAAGAGCACCACAATTTGGTGAAGTAGGTGCAGGACTTCAATTAGCAGCAAACGGAGTAGCTGTTTTAAAACGATTCGGTTTAATGGATCGTATTAATGATTTTGCTGTATATCCAAAACGTCTTGTATTAAAAGATGCTTTTACAGGTGAAGAATTAACAGCTTTAGACCTAGGTGAAGACTATCAAGAAAGATATGGTGCTCCATACATCGTATTACACCGTTCTGATTTACACAAAGTACTTTTAGAGGCTTGTGAGGCTAATCCACTAATTTCACTTTATACAGATACAGAAATTAAGAGTGCGGAAGAAACGGAAGATGGTGTGTATTTAACAAATCAACATGGTGAAAAAATTAAAGGGAAAGCCATCATCGGAGCAGATGGAATTCGTTCGAATGTTCGTAAAGCATTCTCAGATGACGAACCAGTTAACTCAGCATATGTTGCATATCGCGGAACTCTTCCAATTGAAATTGTTTCTGAAGATGCTGAGATGGATGATGTAATTATGTGGATTGGGCCAAATTTACACGTAGTTCAATATTGTGTTCGTCGTGGAGACTTATATAATCAAGTTGTTGTTTTCAAAAGCCCAACTTGGACACCTGCATCTACTGAATGGGGAACACCTGAAGAAATGTATCAAGTATTTGAAGGCTGTCATGAAAAAGTTGCAAAAGCACTAGCATACATTAACAAAGATTTCAAATGGCCAATGTATGACCGTAACCCAATTAGAAATTGGTCAGAAGGTAATATCACACTTTTAGGCGATGCAGCACACCCAATGTTACAATATTTAGCTCAAGGTGGAATTGCCGCTCTAGAAGACTCTGCAAAACTTGCTGATACGTTAAAAGAATATGGTGATAACTATGAAGCTGCTTTTAAAGCATATCAAGAAGAACGTATTCCTCGTTCTGCACGTGTTCAAACAACTGCACGTTTCTGGGGTGAAATCATTCACGCTGTTGACCCAGTAGCAATTGCACTGCGTGATGATATCTTTAAGAAACGTGAAGCAAATGACTTCTTCTATACTGATTGGTTACATGGATATAAAAGAGAAGCAGCAGTATATCAACATAAATTTGTGCCATTTGAAAATATAGAAGTAAAACAACCAGTTACAACAAAATAATAATACCGAAAATGAAAACATCTCCCAAAAGAGACCTGAAAATGGGAGCATGTTATCCTGTTACTACATTCGCTCTAGACTTGTAGAAGTATTAATTCTTCAAAAAAGCTTTAAAGGACGATTATAATGACATAATCGTCCTTTAAAGCTTTACTTATTTAATGGCCTTGCTAACTTTTAGTTTCTTTCCTTTGATGGTTGTATTCTCCATGGCTTGTAAGACTAGTGAGCCCTTTCCATTAAGAATATCTACATATGACAAAGTATCCTGGATGGTTATAATTCCAATATCATCTGCGGTTACTCCAGGAATTTTTGCAATAGTTCCAACAAAATCTACAGCTCGAATCTTCTTGTTTTTTCCGCCGTTGAAATGGAGTTTAAGGATATCTTGGTTTATTCGAGCCGTTTTATTATTTCTAACAACTCGGCGGCCACTAATTTTTTCTTCGAAAGCGGCTTTTCCTGCAGCAACTTCCTCTGGCTTAGGCGCTTCCATTGCAGGGATTTCAAAGCCAATGTATCTTTCAATTCCTCTTAGGAATTTTCCTTCATAAGGTGTCGCAAACGTAATCGCTTTTCCTTTATTGCCGGCACGACCGGTTCTTCCTGTTCGGTGGACATAGCTCTCTTTTTCCATTGGCACGTCATAGTTGATGACAAGTGACACATTATCAATATCAATTCCTCTCGCAGCTACATCAGTGGCTACAAGATAACGGAAATTCCCCATTTTGAAACCATCCATAACGGCAAATCGATCTTCTTGTTCTAAACCTCCATGGAGTCTTTCACAAGAGTAATTGGCTTCTTCCAATTCGGTAAACACTGTATTTACATGTTCTTTGGTTTGGCAAAAAATGAGACAGCTGTCTGGGTTTTCCACGACCGTAACGTCTTTAAGGAGTGAAATCTTTTCTTCTTCTTTCACTTCGATTACACGATGTTCAATGGTATCCGACGTGATCCCAGTAGATGCAATCTCGATATGAATAGGACTTTTCATATATTTATGGCAGAGATCTTCAACATTTTTAGGCAATGTAGCCGAAAATACCATCGTTACTCTGTTTGAAGGAAGTTCATTTATAATCGCTTCTACCTCGTTGATAAAACCCATATTTAGCATTTCATCAGCTTCATCTATTATAAGATACTTTATTTGGTCTAAAACTAGGGTTCCTCTTTGGATGTGATCCGTGACACGGCCAGGTGTACCGACGACTACATGAGTTTTTTGTTTCAATTCTTCTTTTTGTTTCGCAAAAGGTTCTTTTCCATAAACGGCCATAGCTTTAATCCGTTTAAATCGTCCAATATTCGTTATATCTTCTCGAACTTGAGCAGCAAGCTCTCTAGTTGGTGTAAGAATTAATGCCTGTGGTTTTTTTTCCTCCCATTCAATCATTTCGCAAATAGGTATACCAAAGGATGCAGTCTTGCCACTGCCTGTTTGAGATTTTACTACAAGATCTTGCTTTTCCATTGCTAATGGTAGTACGTTCACTCTGAACCTCTGTAGGAGTTTCGTATTTTAATACAGCAAGTGCTCTTGTTATTTCATCGCTTAAATTATAATCCTTAAAACTTTTTACATTCATGTATTTACCTCATTTTTTGTATTATCTGACTTTTGTATAGGATTCTCCCGAAGAAATATCATATGCATCATCTGAACATGGTTCATTATACTTGAAATGCCAAACAAATTGGCTTTTATTTTAAATTCTAAAAAGGAACTTACTGATGTAGAGACGAAATTTACTTCATGTTTGTATACCATGAAGCCATTATTGATAAAGACCCCAAACATTATATCAAAATAATTAATATATTGGCATTTATACGTGTATTTAGAAGCGAAAGATGAATGTGTCTCTTCTGTGGATCTTTGTTAGATTGAATTAGTGCTAATCCGATAATTAAAAAAATCTGTTTATATGCATTTTTTACTGTGAAAAACATTATTTTCTCTATAATATGTATTTGAGAAATATAGCTATATGTAAATCTGAAACTTGTAAATTTAATTTTCGATTTTTTCAGAAAAATGTTTGACTTTGGTATAACAATATTATAATATTCTATTAATAACCCAGATATTACATTTACTGTAAGAAATAGCGGTTACATTAAAAATGGGGTTTTTAGGAAAGTGAGTAAGTTCAACCTAATTGAGCTATACCACGATTCTCTTCTCAACCTAATCAGTTTCTTCGACGAATAGAAGGTGTGGAAACAGGTGAGGAACTATAGCTATGTAAGTCCGAAACTTGTAAACTCAATTTTCATTTTATTCAGAAAAATACAAAAAAGGTGTTTGACTTTGGTATAACAATATTATAATATCCTATTAACAACTTATTCCATTACTGTTGTTACTAGGAAAGAAAACGATTACATTCAAAAAAAGGAATCTCCGGGAAGGTAGGGTGGTTTAACACCTCACTTTTTCAAGCAAGGGGCTCTTTATTAGTAGAGGAATGCTAAAGGGAATTTGTTGTGTATACGGGCTTTAGCAGTGCGACACGGTTTTGCTATATGTAAACCAATCGGTCTATACTTCGCTATAATTAGACCGACCAGTCTGTACTATGTCATATCCATACCGACTGGTCTGTATTGTCTATAACTATACCAACGAGTCTATTTAGACGATTCTCTTTTCAACTAAATCAACGCCTTCGATATTTCTAAGGTGAGGAACTATTAAATGATAGGAGGTTTTACAATGCTAGATAATTTACAAGAAAAAAATTCAGGCGTTGTTCGTACTGTTCTTGGACCGGTGCCGACTCAAGAACTAGGTATTGTGCTTATTCATGAGTCACTTCTTTCCGTTATTCCTGGTGCAGAATATGCGCCTGAGATTAATATGGACAAGAGTGAAATTTTTGAGATATTGAAACGTCAACTAACTGAGTACCGTCGACTTGGAGGAAAAACAATTGTTGATCGTAGCGGTATGTTTCACGGTCGTGATGTGTGGCTTTATCAGTCACTTTCGAAAGCAACAGGTATACACATTGTAGCGTCAACAGGGTTAGGACCTGAACCGATGTTAGGAGGGTACTTTACTGCACCGCAAACAAATCCACCTACACCGTGGCCAGCAGAAAAATTTGCTGATTTGTTCTCCAAAGAGGTGACAGAAGGTATTGTTGTACCGCGTGTTGAACGTTCAACTTCAGCTGGATTCGTGACGTCAATTGCTAGTCAAAATGGAATTACTGAAATTGAAAAAAGCCTGTTCCGCGGTGTTGCACAAGCAGCTCATACAACAGGAGTAGCTGCATCTGTACAATACGGTGAAGATGCTGTAAATGACTTAGAAATTTTATTAGGTGAGGATATTGCACCAGACCGTGTGATTATCGGTGGGTTAGACCGTGTAAATGCTGTTGAACGAAAAGAAGCATTCGCTATTGCTCGTCGAGGTGCTTACGTGGCACTTGATCATGTTGGATGGTCTACAAATGATGGCTATGTAAACGATGAGCAACGTGCTCAATTAGTATTAGAATTATTTGAAGAAGGTCTTGGAGAACGTGTACTAATTTCAACGAATGCAGTTGCAGTAGCAAAAGGTCATGAAGCGAAAGATCTTGGATTCGATTACTTACTAGCAACATTTGTACCATTATTACGTAAAGCTGGTGCAACGGATGAACAAATTCGCATTCTATTAGAAGAAAATCCACAACGTGTACTTACTGTTGATGCTTCAGCAGAGCAAAAAATCTCTGAATATTCGGCTACTAATTGGAGAAATTTGTTCCAGTCTGTTGATTTATTATAGGCGTGACGGATGACCAATTTCGGCTTTCATTAATAAAAAACAAAAAAATTACTGTAGAAGCTTCAGTAGAGTAAAACAAAGGTGAGGAGTGAAAAAAATGGGTAAGGTAAATACGGTATTAGGCCCAATTGCTACAGAAGATTTAGGAATTGTAGCAATGCACGAGCATATTGGGTTTGGTCTACCAGGGTGTGACTTAGATACACAATGGTGGAAAAAACCAGATGAAGCATTTGAAGTTACACTTCAAAGATTACGTCGGTTCCGTGAACATGGAGGTAAAACATTCGTAGACTGTACTGGGATTGGAAACGGACGCGATGTCGAATATTTCCAAGTGCTTTCACGTAGAACGGGCGTTCATATTGTAGCTGTTACAGGCTTTGTAGCTGCTGACTCGGCTCTACCATATTTCCGTGACAAATCAGTTGAGTATCTTACGGATTTATTCGTTCATGAAGTGACAGTTGGGATTGATGATACGGGTGCAAAAGCAGGTGCGATTAAAGTAGGTGTAAGTCGTGGCGGTAAACTAAACGAACTTGATAAACGTATTTATCGTGCAGCTGCACGCGCTGCGGTAAAAACAGGCGCTCCAATTATTACACACTTATCAACAGATCCAACGACTGCAATTGATATATTTGAATAAGAAGGACTATCTTTAGACCGCGTGTTAATGGGACATGCCGATGTTGGACAAGATGCGGATGAAGAACGTGATGAGATGATTGCAAAAAAAGGCGGTTACGTAGGATTCGATACAATTGGCTATGACACAGAAGTGGAAAATGCACCATATTGGTCACGTCCACGTCAAGAGCGTGTAGACCATTTCCTTCGTTTCATTAATAAAGGATTTTTAGATCGTGCCGTTATTTCAGCTGATGCCAATTGCTGTGCCTTAGGTTGGCCAGGATTAAAAGGACATTCTGTAAACTATATATTTGAAGAGTTTTTACCGGATCTTCGAAAAGCAGGTGTCAGTGAAGAAGTATTTGAGCAGCTTTTAGTACACACTCCTGCGAAATTCCTAACAATGCAAGAACCTCGAGTGCATACTCCTGCGAAAATTCTAACAATGCAGGAATCTCGTTAATTCGAAAAAATGGTTGAACAACATTAACGGGAGGTTAAAGAAGATGAGTATTAAAGGAATGGCTTATATTGCTGGGGCATTTGAGCATCCAACGCGCAAGGCTCCGGATAAATCCGTTGCAGCCTTACATGCTGAATGTGCTAAGGGAGCATTGGAGGACGCTGGGCTCTCATTTGAGGATGTAGATGGTTACTTCTGTGCTGGTGACGCACCAGGTGGCGTTCTATCTATGGTCGATTATTTAGGGCTTAATGTACGCCATGTAGATGGTACAGATACAGGTGGTTCTTCTTACATTGCGCACGTTTCACATGCTGCACAAGCGATCGCAGCAGGCAAATGTAATGTCGCATTGATCACAATGGGAGGTCGCCCACGCTCAGAAGGCAGAAGTGGTGTCAAACAGAAGATAGTTGGTGCAAATGTTCCAGATACACCATTTGAACTTCCTTTTGGACCAACTGCTGTCAATGAGTATGCGATGGCTACGATGCGTCATATGCATGAATTCGGCACAACTAGTGAGCAATTAGCATGGGTCAAAGTCGCGGCTTCACATCATGCCCAATACAATCCAAACGCAATGCTACGAGATGTAGTAACAGTAGAAGATGTACTTGCATCCCCTATCATTGCGGATCCGTTACACCTTATGGATTGCTGTGTAGTAAGTGACGGTGGCGGTGCTTTAGTTGTCGTAAAACCTGAGATTGCCAAAAGTCTGAAACGTCCACTTGTCCGAGTGATGGGCTGTGGCGAAGCACCTAAAGGATTACTTGGTGGCAAAACGGACCTTACGTATACAGGCGCTATTTGGTCAGGACCTAGAGCCTTCGAGGAGGCTGGGGTTACACCTCAAGATATTAAATATGCGTCCATTTATGATAGCTTCACTATTACGGTGTTGATGCAGCTTGAAGACTTAGGTTTTTGTAAAAAAGGCGAGGGTGGAAAATTTGTCGCTGATGGGAACTTGATTTCAGGAGTAGGCAAGCTTCCAATCAATACGGATGGTGGTGGGTTGAATAATAATCACCCAGCAAGCCGAGGTGGCATTATTAAAGTGATAGAGGCTGTCCGTCAGCTACGTGGCGAAGCACACCCGCAAGTGCAGGTAAAAAATTGTGACATTGCGTTAGCTCACGGTACTGGTGGCGGGCTAGCAAGCCGTCACGGTAGTGCAACACTGATCATGGAGAGGGTGTAGAGAATGGGAACTCAATATCAAGATAGAACAGATGGCGATCCCTGAGATTCATCCAGAACACAAGGAATATTGGGACGCTGCTGCAGAAGGAAAGCTTCTGATAAAGCAGTGCGATTCCTGTGGTGAGTATCATTATTATCCACGTGTGTTATGCCCATATTGTATGAGCGAGAAAACGACATGGAAAGAAGCGAAAGGCACTGGTAGTATCTACACTTATAGTGTGATGCGACGAGGAGTGCCATATGCCATCGCCTTCGTTGAGCTCGATGAAGGTCCAAGAATGATGACAAATATCGTCGATTGTGACCTAGATACGGTGCATATCAATCAAAAGGTAAAAGTGGTATTTAAGCAAAGTGGCGATGAAAATAATCCAGGTTCTTTTATACCGTGCTTCACACCTGTTGAGGAGTTTAATGAATAGGCTTTGATCCTTCGTTTTATTAAAACATAGGCGGATATAATGAATAATTAAAAATCTGACTATTATGAATATAATGAATTTACTGTGAATTAAACTATCACTATACAGATTCAAAACATACTTAGAAAGACTAAGAAGAGGAGCGAATTTAAATGATAATCATAAGGACGTACGCATTAAAATGCGTGACGGCGTGCATATCGCTGCAGATATTTACCGTCCTGAAGGCACAGAAAAAGTACCAGCATTACTTGCTCTTAGCCCATACGGTAAAGAACTACAAGCACAAGCGCTAACATTACCTCCACAAGCACGTCCAAGTCATCTTTGGAACGGAGCGATTGAGGCAGGAGACATTCATGAAGTAGTATCACGAGGTTATGCGCATATTATCGCAGACGTACGCGGTACAGGTGGTTCTGAAGGTCAAATGTGCGGTAACTATAACTCTGGTGGTCATGGAGATGGAAAAGATATCTATGACCTCGTGGAATGGTTAGCAGGGCAAGATTGGTGTGATGGAAATATCGGGATGATTGGTATTTCATACTTTGCATCTGTTCAAATTTTAGGTGCAGCAGAACGACCACCGCACTTAAAGGCAATCTTTGCGAACGGTGGTCACTTCGATCTTTATGAACTTTGTTACCACGGCGGTATTATGTGGTTAATGCCACGTGCTTCTCGTGAAGGACGCGGTGGTGATAGCGGTAACGCATTCAATAACGTAGCAAGTAAGAGTTCGAAAGTTTATACACCAGAAGAACTTAAAGAGCTTACTCAAGAACGCCTAAATGATCCAGATATTGCCCATTGGTCAGACTTCGTCCACCTTTTACATTATCAAGACCGTCACGAATTATGGATGGATTACTTATTAAATCCACTTGATGGACCATTCTGGCAAAGAAAATAGTGCAATCGAAGTGGCAAATAAAGTTGAAATTCCAACTTATTTCCAAGCAAAATGGGGCCGTGGTTGGAATGTTGAAGGGACAATCGAATGCTTCCACAAAGTAGGCGGTATTAAGAAGCTTGATATCCAAGCGCTTCCGCCAATGTTAGAGCGTCCATTCCATGAAAGCCATGACGAAATGTTCCGCTGGTATGATTACTGGTTAAAAGGCATCGACACAGGCATTATGGATGAACCAACAGTGCAGTTCTCTGTAGAAGGTTCTTATAAATGGCGTGGAGAAGATCATTGGCCATTGCCATATGAAGAAAAGAAAGAGTTCTATTTACGTCCTCGCCACAAAATTAGCGAGAAACCAGAACCATTAACATTCTGAATATGCACATCCAGATGGCTTCTACCAAGCGCCATTAACAGTAACAACAACATCAGAAACAATTAAATGGACTAGAGATAAATTCCTAGAGCCTGTAGAAATGACAGGTACAGGTGCTCTGCATATTTTCGCTGAAATCGATACAGATGATACAAACTTCATTGCAAAGCTTTATGATGTAGCACCAAGCGGAAACGTACTTTAATGACATCTGGTTATTTAAAAGCGTCTCATCGTGAATTAGATGAAGAAAAATCAACATACGGTGAGCCATGGCATCCACATAACCGTGCGGTACCAGTAACTCCTGGCGAAATTAATGAGTATGCGATTCGTTTATATCCATTCTCATTCTTAATTAAACCAGGACATCGTATTGAATTAGAACTTGCATGTAACGAACCACTTGATGGAGAAGATGCAAAATTATTACCACCAGATAGCTACCACTTACCAAGTGGACGTGCGACAACGCACAAAATCTATCGTGACGCAGATCATCCATCACGTTTAGTATTACCAGTAATTCCTAAACAATTCGACGTTACAAACAAATAATAGCGTGCTGAATTGGCTGCATCTCCTGCTGAAAGAACATCCACAACGTCTCCTCTATAGAAGGCGTTGTGATCATAAATTAGATTAGAGGAGTGAACAACATGACAAATTCAGTACGTGTTATACCGATTGAATGTAAATTTGGTCCAACTTCTGCATATGCCTACTATATCGATGCACCAGAGCCAGCACTTATCGATACAGGTATTGCATCATCAGCTTCACAAGAAATTGAGACAGTTCTTGCTGAACATGGTATACGCATTGAAGATATACGTTGGATTCTTATTAACTCATGGCCATGTGGACCATCTCGGTGGTGCCTGCGCAGTATGGGAGAAAACAGGAGGACGCGCAAAAGTAGTGATTCCTAAAAAGGAAGCATATTTACTACGTAATCGTAATGAACATATTACAGATTACAAACACTTCAAGGTAAATACCTGGATGCCGAAACGCAGGAAAAGCATATCAGCCATCCTGTTAAATGATATCGGGGAAGATTTGGAACCAGACATTGAAGTTGTTGGTGGCGATTACTATCTCACTTGGTGGTGATGTGTCAATCACTGTAGTGGAAACGCCAGGACACTCAATTGGTTCAGTGACATTTGTCCTTGATGGTCTAGAATGGGCTTTTGCAGCTGATGCTGTGCAAATGTATGGTGGGGCAAAGAGTGGGATTCCTACAATTGAATATCCAGCTCTCTATCGTCAAAGTGTACAGCATCTTCTTAGAGGAAGTTCGTCCGAAGCGTTTATACTTAGGACATCATTCCGCGACGCAAACGGAGATATTGTCAGTCCACAAGTGGAAGGAGATGCAAGTTGCAACTGTACTACAAGCAAGTCTAGAAATGGATGCGAAATTAGCGGACGTTGTCGAGCGACACCTATCAGGAATGCACAGTCCACAGAAAGCAATGGACTATATGGACCGTTTGGATCGATTGCTGATGAGATTGGCTATACAGGTGATCCACGGAACTTACCTTGTGCGTTCTTTGTGACGATGAATGGTTATCAAGAAGAACTTATTGGTGTACGTAATAAATGAGAGGAGGAAATTAAATGATCCAGAAAAAGTTTGAAAATGCTGCACAAGCTGTTGCTGATATGCAAGATGGGGCAACGTTGCTTGTTGGAGGATTTGGTGGAAGCGGACTACCGTCACATCTAATTGCCGCTCTTGTAGAGCAGGGAGCGAAGAATCTAACGGTTGTATCAAATAATATTGGCGCAGTTAGCGATGGTGTGGCAGCACTTATTAGCAACAACCAAGTACGAAAAATTATCTGCTCTTTCCCTGTTGGTCCACACGCTGACGATCTGATTGATCGTCTTCAAAAAGGCACGATCGAGTTAGAAATTGCCCCGCAAGGAACATTAGCGGAGCGTATCCGTGCAGGTGGAGCGGGTGTCCCAGCCTTTTACACACCGACGGCGGCGCACACTGAACTTGGAGAAGGTAAAGAAACTCGAGTGTTTAATGATCGTTTACACATCTTAGAGCAGCAATCACAGGCGACTATGCTTTTATTAAGGCACATCGAGCGGACCGTTGGGGGAATCTTGTTTACCGAAAAACACAGCGTAACTTTAACCCAGTGATGGCGACAGCAGCTACAAATAACAATCGCTGAAGTAGATGAAATCGTGGAAGTTGGAGAAATTGATCCAGAGACAATCGTGACACCAAGTGTTTTCGTACATCGTTTAGTGAAATTCGATTCGCAACATGAAGGGAAGGTGTTAGTAAATGAGTAAAAGAAGAACAAACAATTGGATGGACAATGAATGAATTAGCTGCTCGAGTAGCTTTGGACTTAGAAGATGGCTGGTTCGTAAATCTTGGTATTGGTTTACCAACACTTGTAGCTGATTTCATTCCTGAAGGTCGAGAAATTATTTTGCATAGTGAAAATGGACTTCTTGGATTAGGACCAAAACCAGAACCAGGCGAAGAGGATCCGGACCTTGTGAATGCTGGTAAAGAACCAATCACATTAAAACCGGGTGGTAGCTACTTCTCACAATCAGATTCATTTGCAATGATTCGTGGCGGTCACCTTGATGCAGCAGTACTTGGTGCATTCCAAGTTTCGATGAACGGTGATCTTGCTAGTTGGAAGCTTCCTAACGCTACCTCTTGGACGTGTTGGTGGAGCGATGGACCTGACTGTTGGCAGTAAGCGTGTCTTCCTATTTATGCAACATTGCTCAAATAAGGGAGATGTCGAAAATCGTTGAGGAATGTACGTATCCATTAACTGCGCCTCGCTGTGTAGATCGTATCTATACAGAACTTGCGGTAATCGATGTGACAGATGATGGTCTTGTTGTTCGAGAACTAGCTCCTGGTGTTACGTTTGAATACGTGCAGGAACGTACTGCTGCTCCACTTAAGAATGACGTGCAATCAGAGGCTCTTGGAGTACAGCAATGACTAGTTCTACTAAAAAAAGCACGATTGATCGTAGTTCCTCCATTCCACTCTATAAACAGATTAAGGAAATCTTAATTGAGGAGTTACAGGCTGCTAGGAGTGAGACTGGTCGCCCCTTCAGCACCGAGCATGAGCTTGTTCAGCGGTTCCACGTGAGTCGGGCACCTGTTCGCCAGGCACTGAAGGAGCTTGCCAATGAGGGGTACGTTTACCGAGAGCGTGCGAAGGGCACCTTCCCAGTTCAGGAACTTCCAGTGCGTCCTGCCGGGTTAGAATTAGGAGGACTCGTTGGCTTCCTTCGTGAACAAGGTATACATTGTAATTCGAAAATATTAGCTGTCGATCATGTCTTTCCTACAGAGAAGCTGTGCAGCATTCTTGGTACTGAACCGGATGACAAAGTATTGAGAATTTCTCGCTTAATTTTTCTCAAGGAAAAACCGCTTGCGTGGGCGCAGACTTATTTGCTGTATCGGATGATTTTCAACCGAGTGCACGGGAACTTGAAGAGGCCGATAGTGTCTTCGTGCTCCTTGAGAGAGAACAAGGTATCTTCATTTCTCGAGGCGATCACCAAATTTGGGCCGCAAGCGCAAGCAGTATGGAAGCGCAGATTTTAAATATCAGAATCGGAGACCCTGTTCTTATAATGGAAACCAAATTATACACGCGTCAAGATTGCCTTATTGGCTGGAGACGCGTCATCCATCGAGCAGATGACTATAAGTTCTCCTTCACGGTGAATCGTTGAGATTGACAAGAATTTGGAGAGAACGAAGACAAATTGGATTATTGGAATGATCAAACGACACGTTATGCTTTTGATAGCGTGGCTAAAAGCCACTAATCCAGGATGTCAGGTTGCGGACAAACTCCTTGGTTCAAGATAGAATTTTGGAGTTTGTCTTATACCGGCTATTGAATATTCAAGCGTGTTTTAACAATACACCAGTTGCGCATAGATACAATCATGAGCTATTTTTTTAGCATTATTTGGTAATTTATTCCTATTTTATATGCCCTTTATACCACTAGTAGATTTTGGATACCTAAGATAAATATTACCGACATTGTTAATGAAGGTAAATTTAACCGCTTTCAATAAAAAGAATAATAGATATAACTGAGGAGGGAAATATGTATGAAATCAAAATCTGAATTAAGAGTTGCAATTATTGGTGGAGGTATTGCTGGGTCATCAACTGCGGTTGCATTAAAAAGTAAAGGAATTCGTGCAGACGTGTATGAGCAAGCTCCTGCATTCACAGAAGTAGGCGCTGGTATCGGTGTCCGTCCACCTAGCGTGCACGCCATCAATAAATGGGGGTTAAAAGAAGACTTCGAAAAAGTATCAAAAGAAAGCAGATACATGGAAATCATCGCTGGTGATGACCAAGTATTAATTAGAGAAACATTTCCAGTATTAACTGATGATAAATCTGAAGCATATACACGTTTAATCCACCGTGCAGATTTATTAGATACATTAGTAGCACATATTCCGGAAGATCAACTTCACTTAAACCACCGTGTAACAGAAGTAATCGACCATGGTGATTATGCAGAAGTGAAATTTGAAAACGGGAAAACAATCGAAGCTGATATCGTAGTTGCAGCTGATGGGATTCATTCACCAATCCGTCGTCAAGTATTAAATAATCAACAAACACCCAGTCTATTCTGGCTACTTAGCACACCGTGCATTAATTCCTTATGAAGACGCACTTGGTATGCATTCAGAAGAAAACGAGTTACGTATTTATGTAGATGGTGATAATTCCTTCTATTTATTGCCAATCGAACATCGTCGTCAAGTATCTGTAGATATCACAGTCCCTGGTGAATTCGCATTGCGTCCAGAATTAACGAAAGAACAAATTATGGACAGCATGAAAGGCTTCGGTCCTACATTACAAAAAATTGTTGAAAACATTAAATTAGAAGATATCGTATCTCGTCCATTAAGTGACCTTGAACCAATGGATAAATGGAGCACAAACACTGTAACATTAATTGGTGATGCTGCACATGCTATGCTTCACAACCAAGGTCAAGGTGCTAACATGGCAATCCAAGATGCAGATGTATTAGCAGAAGCAATTGCTGAAGCAGTTGCTGGAACTGTAACAGTTGCAGAAGCACTTAAAAAGTATGAAGAGCAACGTAAACCAATTACGAAGCTTTATCAAAACTTATCTCGTCTATTCCCAACTGATCAAGCAAAAACAGCTTTCCCTGAAAAAGCTTACTTCGAAAAAGTTGGAGACTGATTATTTTAATTGGGAAAATAATCAGTCTTATTGTAACATAGCTTATTAAACTGGTGGGGAAAAGCACTTATTTACTAAAAATAAGTAATTTTTCCCCGAATATTTACATTAAGTAAGAAAATTCTGTTCTATTAATGGATCGAAATAATGAAATAAGGAGGTTCTCACATATGCCTGTACATCCTGAGATAAAAAAAATTTTGGATTTTATTCCACAATCCGACACGAAACCAAAAATCATTCCGGAAGAACATAGAAAAATGTTCGATAACCCTATTTTACCTGTTGAAAAACGTGTACAAGTTTATTCTGTTGAAGAAAAAACAATCCCGACTGCTGAGGCGGATATACCAGTAAGAATTTATACGCCGAAGGAAGGAGATTCTTTTCCACTTCTCATGTATTTCCACGGTGGAGCATTTTTCTCGGGAAATCTAGAAAGTCATGATGAAGTTGTTCGCCCGATTTGCATGGAATCCGGCTATAAAGTCATTTCTGTTGGGTACCGTCTTGCTCCTGAACACCCATTCCCTGCTGCATTACATGATTGCTATAATGTAACAAAATGGGCAACAGAACATAAGGATGAATTAAAATGGGATGGGAAGAACCTTGCAATTGCAGGGGATAGTTCTGGTGGTAACTTAGTTGCGACTGTTTCTCTAATGGCCCGTGAGAAAAAGGAATTTGCTATTACGAAACAAGTATTATTCTATCCATCTCTAGACCTTGACTTCAGTGAATTTCGTTACCCATCATTAGTGGAAAATGCAAAGGGATATTTCGTAGAAAGTGATCAATTAGCTGAGTATAACTCTTTCTATTTATCAGGAAATGTAGATACGGATAATCCGCTTGTTTCACCAATTCGAGAAGAAAATTTAGAAAATCTTCCGGCAGCACTTGTCATCACAGCAGAATATGATCCAATGCGAGATGAAGGGGAACTATTTGCGGAGAATTTAAAAAGATGTGGTGTACATGTTGAAACCAAAAGATATGAAGGTGTTACTCACGGTTTCTTAGGTAAATTCACTCATCTTGATGAATATAAAGACGTTTACAAACGTACAGCTGATTTTTTAAATAAAGAGATCTAATGGGTGTCATTTTGTAAGAAAAGAGAAACTTTCGTGAAGGGGCAAATAGACTGTTGAGAAACCCCGACAGTCTATTTAACTACTTAGGAAACTATAAAAGTTTTCAGGAGAGGAAGAGATTATGAAAAGTAGCAAATGGATTCTTTTATTGTTTTCGATGGCATTGTCGATGGCACTTTTATTAGGGTGTAGTAGTAAAGCCGCAACAGACGAGGAAACCGATGGAGAAGTTCAAAATGAAGAGATTTCTAAAGAAGACAAAAAAGAAGTAGCTAAAGAGAAAGAAAATCCAGCAAAAGATACACCTGATGGCTTTAGAGTCATCACAATTGGAGCAGGGTCTCCGTCAACTTATGATACAAAATCCTGGCCGGCTACACTTGTTCAGTATCAGGATAAATATTTCTTAATTGACTGTGGTGGAGGATGTACGAATGGGGTTGCCCAAGCAGGCATCAAACCATCTGATATTGATAATATCTTGTTTTCTCATCACCATGCGGACCATGATTCTGACTTTTTAACCATGTTAATCGCTGGATGGGCGACAGATAGCCCGAGGCCAAAGTTAAACTTAGTCGGAACTGAAGGCACGCAGGAAATATATGATTTTTCCATTGATTTCTATAAAAAAGATATCCAATATCGAATTGATGCAGGTTTTACATCTCCTCAGGGAATCATTGAAAATGTTGAAGTAAAGGAGGTTGAAGGCGGAGAAGAATTTGAACTGGATGGAGTTAAGATCTCTACAATCGAGGTTCCTCATTCTATTAAAGCAGTCGCTTATAAATTTGAGGCTGATGGCAAGTCTGTGGTGATAACGGGGGACACCGAGTTTAGTGAAGACCTTATCGAATTTTCAAAGGGTGCGGATTTAGTGGTGATGGATGGAATGTTGACGGAAGTAAAAGAAGATGATCCATTTTACGACATCTTCCAACGTCTAAAACCAAATCTGTCAAATGCGCATATGAGTTTAGAGGAAATTGGGAAAACAGCAGCAGAAGGAAATTATAAAAAGATGGTATTAACTCATTTGTTCAATGGGGAAATGGACAAGGAACGAACAATCGAAGTATTAAGGAAACAAGGTTATGAGGGAGAAGTAATAATCGCGGAAACCCACAAATCATATGAAGTAGAATAAATCATGTTTGGACGATCAATCACTAAGGACAAGTTATGAATTTGTAGTTAAGTGTCCAAGTCGTATCTTTTGATGGGCTTGGGCACTTTTTAAAGAGGAGCATCATTGGAAATAGTAATATCTTTGTAGCTAAAGGAACAAATCTACTAAAAATATTCTCAATATTCTGAGATCTTTTTTAAAAGCAACACCAATAAACTCGGTATCATCGTATTTTATGATTTATATAAACAGCTATAACAATACGTGATTTTAAGGAAGGGTGTTTTATTTTATGGAAAATAAAAAGTTTTGGACCTATGAAAATAAGTTAGTAGTAATCTTCTTCTTCACAGTCGGATTCATATTCTTTGACCGTTTAGCGATTAACTACCTATTCCCAATGATTTCTGTAGATTTAGGACTAAACTACACGCAATTAGGTTTACTTGGAGCAGCTCTTGCGTTAACTTGGTCAGTTGCTGGTCCATTAGGTGGATTCATTTCAGATAAAGTTAATAGTAAGAAAACAATGTTAGCAATTTTAGTACTCGCATTCTCGGTTATTTCATTATTTCATGGTTTAGCACAATCATTCGCTATGTTATTTGTACTACGTCTATTAATGGGTATTGTAGAAGGTCCACTGATTCCGCAAACACAATCGATTTTAGCAATGGAATCTTCGGAGCGTCGTCGCGGATTTAACTTAGGTTTCACCATGAACACAAGTAACGCATTATTCGGTAGCATTTTAGCGCCTGTAGTAATCGTTGCATTAGCAACTAATTTTGACTGGCATATGGCGTTCTATTTAACGATTATTCCAGGGATTATTTTAAGCATAGCCATCCTAAAAGGAGTTAAAAATCCAGATCCAGCGAAATATCATACTATGCATGCTACAAAATCGACTGAAAAAGTTAAAGTTAAAGATATTCTTAAGCTCCGTAATATTTGGTTATCCATTATTGTTTTCAGCTTAGTGATGACAGTACTTATGGCGTTCCAAATTTTCGGACCAACATATTTAGTACAAGCAAAAGGTTTATCAGATACGACAATGAGTTTCGTAATGGCTGCATTCGGTGCTGGTTATGCACTTTTCGGTTTCTTAATCCCAATGCTTTCAGAGCGTACTGGTCGTAAACCGGCTTCTTTAGTATCTGGCTTGTTGTTAATTCTCGTACCATTGACTGTAGTATTCGTGGATTCAGTTCCATTAATGATGGTTCTTTTATTCATCGGTGCTGCAGGTTCAGGTGTAATTGGTATGTCGATGTCAGTTATTCCTATTGAGTCTGCTCCATTACAATATTCAGGTCTTGCAGTAGGTTTAACAATCGGTATTGGTGAGTTCTTCGGTGGATTCTTAAATCCAATGGTGAATGGAGCTTTAGCAGACATGTATGGTATTCAAACACCATTATTGGTAGCTGCAGGTAGCGGTGTGTTGGCATTACTATTCTCATTATTCTTCAAAGAAACAGCACCATCTAAAGTACAATCAACTCCAGAGCAAGAAGTCAAATCGAGTGCCCTATAGTTTTAGGTTGTAAAGAACAACTTAGCCTGCCTCTTTTGGAAAGACGTGGGCTAAGTTTGTTCTTATTCTATTATCTCATTTATTTCAATACGTATAGAAATTACAGTAAATTTATCCAAATGGTAGCGTACTTTATAGTTGGGATGTAAACAGATAACATAATCATCTTTTGCTTTCTATCTTTGTCCTCTGTATCTATTACGTTAAATTCTTCTTCATGTCACTTTTTCCAGCTTTTAAATAGCTTATAACTATCATATAACAGTAGGTATTTAAATCTATAACTAATAGTGATATAATATAATTAGGTTATAATTGATGCAGAAGAGGTGTGTAGCTAGATCATGCCCTGGCTTGCTGTGCTCCTAAACAGGAGCGCCTACATCCTTTCTGCAAATTTTAGGGGATAAGGATGGGGAAAATGAGTAACAGACAAACTAAAACAGACGTTATTTTAATTGGTGCAGGAGTCATGAGTGCGACTTTGGGGTCAATGCTGAAAGAATTAGTACCGGACTGGAAAATTACAGTGTTTGAGAAGCTCGCAAAAGCAGGAGAGGAAAGCTCTAACGAATGGAATAATGCGGGAACGGGGCATGCTGCACTGTGTGAGCTTAACTACACGAAAGAAAAACCGGACGGATCCGTAGATATTAGCAAAGCTATAACAATTAATGAACAGTTTCAGGTTTCAAGACAGTTTTGGTCTTATCTTGTAAACAGAAATTTGATATGTAATCCGCAGGACTTTATTATGCCAATACCTCATATGAGTTTAGTACAAGGGGAAACAAATGTAACGTTTTTGAGAAAACGTTTTGAAGCGCTTTCAAAAAATCCTCTGTTCCAAGGAATGGAATTTTCTGATGACCCGGAAAAATTGAAGGAATGGATTCCGGTTATTATGAATGGTCGTACATCGAATGAACCTATAGCGGCAACAAAAATTGACTCTGGAACTGACGTCAACTTTGGTGCATTAACGCGTATGTTGTTTGACCATTTAAAAAATAAAAACGTCGATATCAATTACAAACATAAAGTTGATGATATTAAACGCACTAGCGACGGCTTATGGGAATTAAAAGTGCGTAACGCTAGCGGTAAAGTCGAACGCCATACTGCAAAATTTGTCTTTATCGGCGGCGGTGGCGGAAGCCTTCATTTGCTGCAAAAAACGGGTATTCCCGAAAGTAAGCATGTTGGAGGATTCCCAGTAAGCGGACTATTCCTAGTATGTAACAAACCAGAGGTTGTAGCGCAGCATCATGCAAAAGTATACGGCAAAGCTAAGGTTGGTGCTCCTCCAATGTCTGTTCCGCATCTTGACACACGATTTATCGACAACAAAAAATCATTGCTATTTGGACCGTTTGCCGGCTTCTCACCGAAATTCTTAAAAACGGGTTCAAATATGGATTTATTAGGTTCCGTAAAACCGTATAATGTCACAACTATGTTAGCAGCAGGTGCAAAAAACATGCCATTGACAAAATACCTGATCCAACAACTTATGTTATCGAAAGAACAGCGTATCGAAGAGTTACGAGAGTTTGTTCCGACCGCCAAAAGTGAAGATTGGGATATCGTGGTAGCGGGCCAACGTGTACAAGTTATTAAAGATACTGCTGCGGGCGGTAAAGGAACGCTTCAATTTGGTACGGAAGTTGTGAGTGCTGCTGATGGCTCGGTAGCTGCATTGCTTGGAGCTTCTCCTGGTGCTTCTACAGCTGTTTCCGTCATGCTTGATGTAATGAAAAAATGCTTCCCGCAACATATAAAAGAGTGGGAACCGAAAATAAAAGAAATGATTCCTTCTTATGGTGTGTCACTAGTGGAAAACCCAGAGCTTAACCATGAAATTCATACTTCAACAGCGCAGGCGCTTGGTCTAAGCGCAAACTTGCCGTCACAGACAGGTCAAAGCGTATCATAAGTAGGTGCGAATTTTTTGAAGCTATAACCCAAAATGTAACGACTTAAAGATCAAGCATATATTATTATCATAGAGTACGCGTTCTACTATTCTATTGAAAAAGGACTTCACCCTTTGTGGGAAGTCCTTTTTCTACTTTGAGGGAAGAGAAAGACGATGCGAATTATTATGACGTATGAAGAAGTGGAAAACTATTATACTGTTCTCCTTGTACATAGTTCGGAAATTAAAGTAATAGCAGACACAAATAAGCAGGGATTTTTGTAACGCTAAAAAAGCGAAGGAGCAAGGCAAGCTGGTGTTAATTCGTATTGATGACTAAACGCCTTGCCCTTACTTACTATATGCCCTTTACATGCGAATGGTACACGGTATGTAAAGGATTACCGCAGTAGGGAACACACTCTCATTTACTTAACCATTAATAGCCAACTTCGACTGATGCGACAACAATATACATCAGATCATTTTTATCTCCCTTTTCCTCTAGAGCAATCCCGCTTGTCGTCAGCATTCCCCCATCCATCACTTCCACTGTTACTTCCCCATATGGCAAAGCTTCTTTTACAGCCTCAATATCTAGTTTCTCTTTATCACAAGGAACAGCGAGTTTCACATGAACTTTCATATTATGTAAACTGTTCCCAGGTAATACAGAGCGAATACCTGGCATCGAATTATAGTGAATAGCATTTTTTACGGCGCGAACTGCTGCTTTTGTTACATTTTGACCATGGACATCAATTCCCATCCCTGTTTCAATAAACATGATTTTTTCCATCATTCATCTTCCTTTCATTTTGCTTTTTCTATTTTATTTTAACCTTTTTTAGTGGCTATGTTAAATTAGATGTTGTTGAATATCAAGGGGTTTCATTTTTTGTTTTTATAAAGATGAAAAAATGTTCTCATGTCATGGATTATTGTTTAAATCCTTACATAAATTAGGTGAATGGATTATCGCTCCCTCACACCATTTAATAAGATAAAGAGTACCAAAAGTGGTGGGAGGAGTAGATACATGGATATTTGTGTGGTGGGCGCAGGATATGTTGGCTTAACATCGGCCGCTGTACTTGCTGACCTTGGTCATTCTGTTTGCTGTATAGATACAAATATTGAAAAGATAAAATTGTTAACAAGAGGGGAGGTTCCAATCTTTGAACCAGGATTAAAAGAATTAATTCAAAAAAATCGTACCCGATTAACCTTTAGTGCTTCAACAATTGAAAACATCAAAAAATCCCCTATTATTTTCATTGCTGTTGGGACACCCTCATCCCCGGATGGTCAGACGGATTTATCATATGTCAAATCCGTCGTCAATCAAATTGCAGCTGCTCTAACATCCTATAAAACAATTATCACAAAAAGTACGGTACCACCTGGAACAAATGAATGGATTTTTAAAACACTGATTCAAAAAGGACTGGATCCCCAATTATTCGATATTGTCTCTAATCCTGAATTTTTGAGGGAAGGTACTGCTATTTCAGACATGTTATATGCAGATAAAATTGTTGTAGGAAAGCAAAAAGATGATCAAAAGTCCGTAGATATTTTAAAAGAAATCTATAAAAAAATAGATGCGCCTTATATTGTGACAACCTTATCTGGAGCGGAAATGATTAAGTATACCTCCAATGCATTTTTAGCTACAAAAATTTCATTTATCAATGAAATCGCTAGAATATGTGACAAGTACGATGTCAATATTGCGGATGTAGCAAAAGGGATTGGTTTCGATCCAAGGATAAGCCCTCACTTTCTTCAATCGGGGATTGGGTATGGAGGCTCTTGTTTTCCAAAGGATGTTCGTTCATTAGAGCATAGTGCATTAAAGAAAAATGTGACACCTATTATTTTACAAGCGGTTCAATCCGTTAATCATACACAAGTTGATGTTTATATTAATAAAATGCTTACTGTTTTTCCTGAAATTTCAGGACTGACCATCACTGTTTTAGGGATTGCCTTTAAACCAAATACCGATGATACAAGATATTCTCCAGCCGTTGAGCTTATTAAAAAATTAAGCGATTTGGGCTGTAAGGTTCATACGTATGATCCAGAGGCTCATCTTCCATTTTCAAGGGAAAAAAATGTGCTTCAACATGATGATATGAAAAAATCAATCATAGGCACGGACTGTGTGATTATCGCAACCGATTGGGACGAATTTAAACATCTGGACTGGCGGGAAATGAAAAAGCTCATGAAAGGTGATTGTATAGTGGACGCTCGAAATTGCATTGATCCGCAGGTTGTTGAACAACAAGGACTTCGCTACATCGGAGTTGCTCGTTCATGAAAATCCTTGTCACAGGTGCAGCAGGGTTGAGAGCAAGGGGACTGTTCTTACAGGGGACAATCGGAAGTTTTACTCAAGATGAAGAGCACTCCTTCATTGTATAGAAGTAAAATGAATAGAGGGGAATCGTAACTTTGCCATTTAGTTTATCGCAAAATTTTTGATTGCCCTAGCAAGAAGGAAGTCGAAAAGCATTTTGTGTAATCAATTTGACATTCAGGTTCCGATTTCCTTCTTCCTTTGCCTCAAATTTTTTCTTCCTACTGGTAGGAGACATGCAAAAGTAATTGGCTGCAGGTATATGAAAAAGATGGATAAAAAAATGGCAACTTGAAAAGATAAATAATAAAAAAGAATAGATTAGGATAGGAATTCTTATCCCATCATTCTAAGTAAATGGGAGATTTAAATGGAAGATACACTTATACCGATTCTGAGAACAGGTGTCAGCTTTATCATTTTAGTACTTGTTACTATGGTTATTGGAAAGCATATTAATTCTCATAAAAATCACTATAGCTTTGCCTTATCAATTACAATTGGTTCTTTTGTTGCCAACATGGGATTTGATACGAACTTAAAGTTCAAAGAAATGTTCATATCCTTTCTTGCGTTAGTTGTATTGTTTTACTTGTTTCTCTCGTTATCTTCTAGGAGCCGAAATATGAGGAAATGGTTATCTGGTAGACCTACCGTGCTAATAGAAAAAGGAAAATTACTTGAGGAGAATATGAAAAAGGTAAAGTTTTCGATTGACGATCTTAATCAGTTTTTGAGGGAAAAGGATATTTTTAATATATTTGAAGTGGAATACGCACTGTTAGAAGTGAGCGGGGAATTATCTATTCTTAAAAAGAAATCGTTTCAGCATGCAACAAAACAAGATTTACATTTGCCCAATTCGTTGGAGTCTTTGCCGGTTGAGTTGATTATGGACGGGAAAATCATTAAAAAAAATGCTACCGGCGTTTATAATCGTGAGTGGATTGAAGCAGAATGCAAAAAAAGAAATGTACGAATAGAAGAAGTTTATTATGCTGTAGTCAATAGCGATGAATACCTTTTTATAGACAAGTATGAAGATAAACTATCTTCACCTGTAGATGTTGAATAAGTTAGAAAATCCACTAAAAATGAGGTGTGGAAAATGGAGACTTTTCCAATTATACATATGAACTTTTGGGATGCAATTATTGCTGTTCCTTTAGTTATTATTTTTACACAAATCGTAAAATGGCTTTTGCCGATTCCTAAATCCTTTATTCCAGGCTTAGCTACTGTGATCGGGTTGATTATTTCGATTTTCTTTGCACATCGCCATAACCTTTGGGCTGGGATATTTATGGGTTTTTTCTACGGAAATGCTGCAGTCGGAGTATATGCATCATTAAAAACGCAAATTCAAGCTTTGAGGAATAAAAAAGAGTAGGGCGCTCTATATAGCTTTTTGTGCAAATCTTTTTGCCTATTAAATCTTTCATCCTTTCTAATCCCTCCGAGTTAAAATAAACAGATTGTTTTTTTTTGTTTACATACACATAAAAACGTAGCCCGAATACACTAGGTAATAATACAATTGATATGTAAGCTTGAAATGAGGGATAGTATGATACAGGTAGCGGGGATGCCCTTTCAACAAAATGGGATGTGGCCATCTGGGAGTATTGAACGTATAATTGTTCAACGAATGCATGAGGATTCAGCCATTTATTCGTATCAATCCATCGATGAATTATTGTTTGAACTCAAATTACGGAAAAATATTATAGTAAGTGCAAGAGCTATGAATGAAGGTCAGGCCCGGTTTGAAATCTTTGAAAATTCTCGTGGTAACTCTAAATACTGGTATTTGACAGATGCCGGCGGATTTCAGCTGAGGGATGATGTAAGACCCTCTGATGCGATTCAGGACATTTTCAACAACAGTTCACTATACGCATTCGAATGTGCCACAGCAAAAGTAATTATCTATTACCATGCCGTTCTAAATAGTATCGGTGAATATTTATTTAATCAATTATTCCAAAACCTCTATTTATACAGTTGGCATACGGATCCTGACCTTGGAATACAGTCCATTCATACGGATTATTTCTTACCTGGAGATGTTGTCTATTTTAATAATCCGGACGTTAATCCAGAAACCTCCTGGTGGAGAGGAGAAAATGCCGTTTCTCTCGGAGATGGCACATATTTTGGACATGGATTGGGAATAGGGACCGTTGAACAAATAATTGGAGCTCTGAATAAAACGAGAAAGCCAGGGAGTAATCGATCAGCCTATCTGACAAATGTAGTCGTAAGGCCGTCTTTTAAACATTTGGCGAAATTTTCGATGCCGTCACGAGGTTATTCTGCTGATAAAATTTCACATGTCGTCATACATCATAACAAAAGTTCCATTTCGTGTAATCGATATCTGTTCTATTTAAATCAGGTATACAATCAGATGACCTATCTAAACCCATTCCCATGATGAGAATGGGTTTAGTGGATTGGTTAGCAATTCTCATTTCTTTTATTTTGGATGCTTTTCGAGAATGTTTCATAGTTAAAAAAACATTGGACATACTTATTGTTGTTAGTGGTAAAGTATCATTTTGTGTTTTAACAAAAGGAGGTTACAACAATGTCCAATGGAAATGATCGTTCTATACAAACGAAAATGGAAAATCTTTTTATAAACACTTGCAAGTCATGGCAAAACTGTACAGAATCAAACATTCAGGCATTTTTAGAGCAATGCCAGGAAAATAATATAGACCCGCAATATTGTATGAGTTGGGTAGAACAACACAAATCACAAATACCTGATTGGCAAGATGTTTCAAAAGTGTCGCTTGACTGGGTTAACCAGCATACTTCAACCGGGTCTCCCATTTCATTTACTGAATGAATACTCCTACCACTTAGGCTAACGCCTTGAAGTGGGGGTTTCTAATGTATCGGACATTTCTGAACGCTTAACATTAGGGGGAGTTGACACAATGGTGTGCTAAAAACACCCAACCCCTCCCTACTCATTGGACTAACGTCCTCCATATTCCTTGAGAAGGGGTACTCCCGTCTAAAACTGATAGAATCTTTATTGATTAGTGGAGAGAATATGTCGCTCTCCACTTTTATATGATGGGCAAAGTAGAAGTATTTTTTGAAAAAAAAGATAAACAGATTTATAGTATAAAAAACCGAGTTTTCCTAGGGAAGGAGATGAATGCTTTGGCTCATGCTTCTTATTATTTAGGTGTTGATATTGGAACTACTAGCACGAAAGCTGTATTATTCGGAGAATATGGAAAGGTTATTAGTATGCATCATGTAGAATATCCGCTTTACAGTCCGACACCTTCCATTGCCGAGCAGGATCCGGATGAAATTTTTCAAGCTGTAAAAGCAGCGATAAAAGAGGCTATACAAAAAAGTGGAATCGATTCTGCGCATCTAGAACTTGTGTCTTTCAGTTCAGCGATGCATAGTCTCATTCCGATGGATAAAAAGGGAAAGCCTCTAACTCGATGTATAACTTGGGCCGATAGTCGAGCTACTGAATGGGCAAAAAAAATTAAAGATGAATTAAATGGACTTGAAATTTATAAAAGAACGGGAACGCCTATTCACCCGATGGCTCCACTTGCTAAAATTGCGTGGCTACGGACCAATCATCCTGATATTTTTTTGAAAACTACTAAATTTATTGGGATTAAGGAATATGTCTTTTATCAATTTTTTGATCAGTATATTGTCGATCATTCTATTGCTTCTGCTACCGGACTGTTTAATTTAGAACAGCTTACGTGGGATAAGGAAGCGTTAGAAGTTGCTGGTATTACCGACACACATTTATCAAAACTAGTGCCAACGACTTTTTATATGAAAGGATTAAAACCGGAGTACGCAGAAGAATTAGGGATTTCTCCAGAGATTCCATTTGTTATTGGTGCTAGTGATGGTGTTCTTTCTAACTTAGGGGTTAACGCAATTGATCCTGGGGTCGTTGCTGTCACGATTGGGACGAGTGGGGCGATTCGTACGGTTACGGATAAACCTGTAACGGATCCGAAAGGAAGAATTTTTTGTTACGCGTTGACGGAAAAACATTGGGTTGTTGGTGGTCCAGTCAATAATGGAGGGATGACATTACGGTGGGTTCGGGATGAGCTAGCCTCTGCTGAAGTGGAAACAGCTAAGCGTCTGGGAATTGATGCGTATGATGTTTTAACAAAAATAGCAACTCGTGTTTCCCCGGGAGCAGATGGACTCCTCTTTCATCCATACTTGGCAGGGGAGAGAGCACCGATTTGGAATGCCAATGCGCGAGGCTCATTTTTTGGACTCGGACTTCATCATAAAAAAGAGCATATGATTCGTGCCGTACTTGAGGGAGTTGTTTTAAATCTTTATACTGTTATGTTAGCACTTCGAGAGATAAGTGGTGTTCCGAGTAAAATCCAAGCGACAGGTGGTTTTGCAAGGTCAGAACTTTGGCGCCAAATGCTGGCTGATATTTTTCATCAGGAAGTTGTTGTTCCCGAAAGTTTTGAGAGTTCTTGTTTAGGAGCCATCGTTCTTGGCATGTATGCTCTTGGAACCATTAATGACTTTTCTATTGTCTCAGAATGGGTCGGTTCTACCCATGTACATACACCGATTGAAGGGAATGTAGAAATTTATCAAGATTTACTCCCCATTTATATTCGTCTGTCTCGTCTCTTGGAAAATGAGTATGAAGATATTGCAAAATTTCAACAAAAGTGGGTCAAATAAAGTGAACCTTTTATATTTTTAGAACAAGTATCAAGCGGGATTGCTTGATGCTTGTTTTGTTTTATAATTAGTTGTAGAAGTGGAGTATTTTTACAAGTGGAAGTATGGTCATTGAAGGAAAGGGGAAAAATCCATGCTGAATTGGCTAGACAGCAATATTAGTGTAGAAACTTTAATTTGGTTATTTCCTATTACTTTTTTAATCCACGATTTTGAAGAAATTATCTTTGTTGAAGCTTGGTTTAAAAAATATTATGAAAGAATTTTGCCACGTGTCCCAAATGAAATAAAAAAAACATTTCAAGAATTGGCCAGTACAACAGCCGCTAGATTTTCCATCCCGGTATTTTTACAGTTTATTGTGTATGTTTTTGCTTCTTTCATTGCGGTTGAACAACAAATCTATGGACTGTTGTTAGGAGTCAATGTCATTCTCTTTCTTCACGTCTTTATGCATGTCGGTCAATCTTTATATGTAAAAGTATACGCATTAGGAGTCGGAAGCGCGATACTTGTTACGTTGCCTTATTCTATTTACTTGTTTTATAGATTGATAAATGAAGGCTTGATTAATGTATACGATATAGTCATCAACGCTCCTTATGGAATTTTGACGATTGTTCTTGTGTTAGGGGGACATAAACTGGCACATAAGATTCTCCCTAACTAAAATTGAATTCGATAGTAAAAAGCCCTATGTAACAAAAAGTTTTGCATAGGGCTTTTTGTTATTAAACTATATCGTTAGTAACCTGATTTTTCTTTTCCTCTTTTTTCATAGGTTGGAAATAGCCATATGTTAATGAGCGCCATAGCCATTCTAATGGTCCAAATCTAAAGTTTTTTAACCAGACGTAACTAAAGGCAGTTTGAATTATATAAATTCCAAGACAAATGAATGTACCTGTTACAAGGCTGACTTTTCCAAAAAAATTAAGTCCAAGGAAAATAAAGACGGAAATGAATGTTTGAAAAAGGTAATTCGTTAGCGCCATTTGTCCTGTAAACCCTAAAGGCCTCAGCCACTTTTGCCAATGCTTTTTTCGTAGTAGTAACGTTAAGGAGGACATGTAGAAAAAGCAGAGCGTCAAACCGCTTAAACTTGTAAATAAAAAGATTGCATTTTCTGTGTAAACACTCCAATCAAGAATCCTTACTTTCAGCATAGCTAAAAGTAGGACAAGTGGAATACTTAATACAAGGGTGATGAACCAAATTTTCTTAATCTTAGGAAGATGTGATGAATGGGGCTGAAAAATTCCGATTTTCCCAGCATAAAGCCCGAATAAAAACATAGCTAAAACGGTCATCAAAACAATAGGGAGCTCTAACGTGAGTGGAATAATTTCGGTATAAAAACGATATGAAACCCAGTCTACATAGCTCGCATTTTCATACATATCCATATACTCTGTAAGCTTACTTTCTTTATCTTGTTCCAGTGCTTGTATTCCTTCTTTCATTGTAGACGCGGGAATCAAAAACTGAAGGCTAATTAGTGAATGAAAAACAAATAACAAACTAAATGCCCAAATAAGAATGGTCTTTGTTTTTCTTTTATAGAATAAAAGCAAGAAAAAGCCGGCTAAAGCATAAGTGTGTAGAATATCACCATACCAAATGAAAATGAAATGAATAGCACCAAATAGAAAAAGGACTGTAAGTCGTCTTGTGAATAAACGATTGATGTTTAAGCCTTTCTGTTCAGCACGACTCATAAAAATGTAAAAGCCTAAACCGAATAAGAAGGAAAAGATGGTATAAAACTTGGTTTGGACAAACATTTGTAGAAAAAGATCTAGCCAATAATCCATTCCTATATATTCTGGTCGAGGTATCATAAAAGCTGGCGAGTGGAACGCAGGCATATTAACTAGAAATATACCAAGTAAAGCAAAGCCGCGAATAATGTCAATCGTCAATATTCTTTCCTGGTTGGATATAGGTGCAGATTGCATAACATTCATCTCCTGTTATTCTTTATCTTATTGCCAGGTCAAGTTAATCATCTCAACATGTACGAAAGGGCACTTTGCATAATATGCTTTATCTTAACCTAGTATTATCATAAATAGAAAATAATCTGGATAGAAGTGTTATAAGCTATATACTTTCTAGTTTTTTGAAAAAAAGCTAAATCTATATGGTAATAAAGTAAAGGATAGGTTGATATTGCGATATATTTTTATCTTATACTGGTATATGAATACATTTTCAAAAAAATCTTTTGTAACTGCTAACTTTACTACTATAATAGATTTAAGATTAGGAATTTTAGTGTATAATATAGTTAAAATTTCCTACTATTTTACTCATTGTACTAAATTTTTGATGTTAAGTACTCAAGAAAGGAGAGACAGATGGTGCAAGCCAATATGAACTTTATTAATGAATTAAAAAATGGTGATGTGATCACAAGCGATATTTATTTTAATAAAACATTGCTAATTAAAGCTGGCACCGAAGTAAACGATGCCCTCCTAAAGAATTTACAGCATTGGGGAATTACAAACCTCAATCATTTACATAGTCAAAATCATTTACCTCCTGTTATAAATATAGACAATCAGCATCCTATAAAGAAAAAAGAAAAGATTTTTTATTCAAAAGAACTATTTGATATTAAAAAATTATTTTATGAAAGTCTACAATATGTGGTTAGTGAGACAAGGTATGGATTAATTCTTAATAGTGACACGCAGCTTTCATGGCTTGAAAATTTATTTATTTCTTCGTTATTAGATAGTCGAATTTCAATGAGTTTATTTTCATTAAAAAAGAAGGACCCGTATAGCTACTTTCATTCTTTTGATGTTTTTTTGCTAGGATCTTTATTAGCAGAGCGGTCTGGTATACGTGATATTCGTTCCTTTGCAATTGGGTGTCTCATTCATGACATCGGTAAATTAAAAATTAGTAAAAAGCTATTACAAAAAGATGGAGCCCTTTCCAAGGTAGAATTTGAGGAAATACAAAAGCATCCCCTTTATGGGATTGAATTTATGAAAGAGAATGATTTGCCATTCACATATCTAGAGTTAGTAAAATCTCATCATGAGCGTCTAGATGGAACGGGATATCCTGAAGGGCTAAAGGGGAATGCACTTTCAGAAGAGGTTAGACTATTAGCAATTGTCGATACTTATTCTGCGCTTACTTTACATCGCCCATATAGAGAGCCATTTATTTCTACGAAAGCTATTGAGCTGCTACTTAGTAAAGAAAATAAATACGATCTAAAATATGTGATTAAATTAATGGAATTAATTAATATTTATCCAACGGATTGCATCGTCAGATTATCAAATGGAAAAAAGGCGAGGGTAAAATCAGTAAATGAAAATCAGCCCTATCGTCCAATCTTAGAGGAAATCGGTACATCAAGAATATATGAACTTCCTCTAAATTTTTCCGTTACGATTATTAGTTTTATTAAATGGGATCAGATTGTTGATGTAAAACTAGATGAAGCTATTAATAAACAGGAAATTTATTGGCATTCTTTTTTAAATCAACTCATTAACGGAGATATGAGAGAAGCCGTGAATTATTATCAAATGATAACAGAAGGAATGACCTCCAGTAATATCTTTATTGATGTCATCATCCGTTCGATTAAGGAAGTTGAAAGCAAAAGAGAAGAAGGGCAACTTTCAATTGGGGAAGAACACGATTCTCTGCTAAGAATCAAGGATATTTTATCCTTAACGTTTAAATAGAAGGTATATTTTTATACAAAAGAGGCAGTTCAAAAGGGGACTGTCTCTTTTTTGAGGTTTCCGTTTCTCAAAGGCTATCGAAGTGTAAGAATTAAGGGATCGTATGTGTATTTTTCGAAAAATTGTTTACGGTGGGTGGACAAATGGAAATCTGGAGTCTCATGATGTGAATTGCCGAAAAATAGCCATCCTTTCAGGTTAATGGAACCTGTTCAAGGGGAAGCTGGTTTTGTTATTCCTCCTAAAGAATTCGTGCAAGCTGTAAGCAATTTCTGTAAGCAGCATGGTATACTTTTGGTAGTGGATGAAATCCAAACTGGATTTGGGCGTACAGGAAAATTATTTGCTATTGAACATTTTGATGTAATTCCAGATTTAATGACCGTTTCTAAACGAAAACATCGGAAATTGTCAACTATGCGAATGAAAATGATTTATTACTGCTCTCTGCCGGGGTGAGAAGTAATGTCATTCGCTTTTTAGCACCATTAGTTATTACAGATGAAGAATTGGTGAAGGGATTATCAATCCTTGAAAGAGCTTTTCAATAAGTCCGACATAAAGAGATAATTTCAAATCGAAGTGCATAAAGGGGTGCCAGCGAATGGTAGATGTATTAGAAGTGAAAAATCCTGCAACAGGTCGAGTCATTAAAGAAGTAAGACTGAATACGACAGAAGAAATTCAACAAGCATTAAAAAATGGACATGAAGGTTTTAAAACGTGGGCAAAAGTGAATGCCCATGAACGATCAAGACTATTAAAAGATTGGTCTAGCAAAATTCAAGAGCATAAAGAAGAAGTAGCAGAATTGATGACGTTAGAGAACGGTAAACCATTGTATGAATCTTTGGGGGAAGTCGATTATGCAACTAGCTATATCGATTGGTATGCAGAGGAAGCGAAACGAATCTATGGACGTACCGTTCCGGCAGCTAGCGAAACGAAAAAAATCGTTGTCAGTAAACAGCCAATAGGGTTAGTCGCAGCTATTACACCATGGAATTTCCCAGCGGCGATGATGACTCGAAAAGCAGCACCCGCTTTAGCAGCTGGCTGTACCTTTATTGTGAAACCTGCGGAAGAAACCCCATTAACAACTATGAAATTAGTGGAACTTGCTCACGAAGTAGGGATTCCTACCGATGTGATTCAATATGTAAACGGATATGGGAAAGAGGTCGGTGAAGAATTTACAAGTAGTGAGTATGTGCGCAAAATTACCTTTACAGGTTCGACGCCTGTCGGTAAGCTTTTAATGAAAAACAGTGCAGATACAGTAAAACATGTAACGATGGAATTAGGGGGACACGCTCCGCTTATTGTAGCAGAGGATGCTGACCTTGAATATGCCGTGAATCAAACGATTATTACGAAGTTTCGAAATGCAGGGCAAACATGTGTGTGTGCGAATCGAATTATCGTCCATGAAAATGTAGTAGATGCCTTCTCAGTAAAATTAGCAGAAGAAGTCAAAAAACTAAAAGTAGGTAATGGGTTTGATCAGGATACCCAAATTGGTCCGATTATTAATGAAAAAGGGTATAACAAAGTTGTATCACAAATTCAGGATGCCATCGAAAAAGGTGCTGAAGTACTAGTTGGAAATGAGTACAATGCGGACAGAGAGCAAGGGTATTTCTTTGTATATCCTACTGTATTAAAAAATGTGCAAGGTGATATGAAGATTTTACATGAAGAAACGTTTGGTCCTGTAGCGCCTATTATTACCTATAAGACAAAAGAAGAGGCTGTAGAAATCGCCAATAGTACGCCATACGGACTTGCAGCCTATTTCTTCACAAATGATTATAAAATGGGAACGTACTTTCATGATCATTTAGACTTTGGGATTATTGGTTGGAATGATGGTGCTCCATCTGGCGCGCATATCCCATTCGGAGGAATGAAGGAAAGTGGGATTGGACGTGAAGGTGGTCTAGAAGGAATCGAGCCATATTTAGAAACAAAGTATTTGTCAATTGGTAATCTTTAATTGTAAAACAAATAAAAAGCTATCCGATAAGTGAATGTCACTCACTTATCGGATAGCTTTTTTTAACGTCAGTCGCTAATAGCTTGTCTTTATTATTTTAGCCAAGATAAAGAAGATTTTTGAATAGGAATAAGGGGATAAGGAGAAAGTAAGTTCAACTATCTAAATGCATGTGGAGGGACAACGATGGATGACAAAGAGCGAGATGCTTATTCTTCAAAAAATGAATCAACGAATCAGCATAGTCTTATTTGTAATGATGAGCTATTCATTAAAGATTTAATTGCGATTGTTGATGATACGATGAGAGTGGCTGAAGAAGAGACGAAGCAGTGACAATGTCAAAGAATATTTTTACAAATGGTAAAATTTATACATTAGATGCCGTTCAACCGATTGTTGAAACGGTGGTTGTAGAGCATGGAAAAATAGTAGATATAGGTTCTCATAAAGATATGATCCTTCAATGGGGGAGACAAGGATCTACTATTATTGATTTGCAAGGGCAGGCGGCTACTCCTGGCCTGATTGATAGCCACATGCATCTATCTGGTGTTGCCTTTAATCTATTAGATTTGGATTTAATAGGTGTTACATCAAAAAGTGAAGTGCTTCATAAGATAAAAGAAAAAGCAAAAACGATTCCTGAAGGAAGGTGGTTAGTTGGACTTGGTTGGGATGAAAATCTATTTACTGATGGAAGTACCATTCCAACTATACAAGAATTAGATTATGTTGCTCCTCATTGTCCGATATTTCTAAAACGAATTTGTCATCATGCGTTTCTAGTAAATAGTAAGGCGCTTGAAGTGTGTAACTATCATCCGTCGATGGCAATGCCAAAAGGAGGAAAGATTGTTCTTGATTCTGTTAGAAATCAGCCGAACGGATTAATCCTTGAATCTGCATCCCAGCTTATTACAAATCACATACCAGAAAAATCGTATGATGAACTGAAACAAGGGCTAAAACAAGCAATGGGACTTGCTGTAAAACAGGGTTTGACAAGTGTTCATACGAATGATCCATTATACTTTGGCGGGTTAGATCAAACATATCGATTGTACGATGACATCATTAATCATGAACGTAAAGGATTGAGATGTAATCTCCTAATTGACTATCCATATCTGAAAGATTTAAAAGACAGAGGGATGCGTACAGGATTTGGAAATGAGAGATTGCAAATTGGAGCGGTTAAATTTTTTGCTGACGGTGCGTTTGGAAGAAGGACAGCTCTGCTTTCAGAGCCTTATCATGATGCACCAGAACAATTTGGAGAGGCGATGCAGGATCAAGAAACTCTTTTAGAAATGTTCAAAGAGGTGAGAGAGTACGGAATGCCAATCGCTGTTCATACAATTGGTGATCAGGCGTTAGAAAACGTGTTGGATGTACTCGATGAGTTACCAAAAGGAAAATATCGTGACCGTATCATTCATGTGGCGCTTACACGAGCTGAATTAGTTAAGCGTTTAGCCGACCCTAGTCGCATCGCTGATATTCAACCAAGATTTGTCGTGAGTGATTATCCGTGGATCATGGATAGACTTGGTGAGGAGAGGGAAAAGAATCTATATGCATGGAAAACTCTGCTTTCAGCCGGAGTTATCTGTGCGGGTGGATCGGATGCACCTGTAGAACCTTTCGATCCATTACTAGGTCTTCATGCATCATTGACAAGAAGATTACCTTCACAATCCCATTCAGGATGGAACGAGAAGGAAAAACTGTCTATGATGGAAGCTGTTCAATTATTTACGATTGGTGGTGCCTATGCAACAAATGAAGAGCATGTTAAGGGCACATTAACGCGAGGAAAGCTCGCTGATATGACGGTATTTTCAAAGGATTTATTTGCTATGGAGCACCCAGATGAATTATTAAGCACAGAGGTTGAAATGACAATTATTGATGGTGAAGTACAGGAAATCTTACTTTGAAAACTTGGAAGCAAAGGATAAAGATCCTGAAAAACGAAGGCTCCATGACTTTCTAGCTGTCTGTATGGAAATGATGTGAACACCTTGACACTTCCTTTCCATTTGGAAGGGAAGTTGTCACCTAAGTGTCTTTAAATAAAAAAACCACCAAGTGATAATGTATGGTGGAAATGCTGTTAACTTGATATTTTCAATAAGTCAGCTGCTTGGCTTTCCGTAAGATTTGTAATTAAGGTGAGTTCACTAATTACATTTTTTCGTGCTTGATTTAACATTTGTTTTTCACTGGAGTTCAGCGTTTTTTCCTTACTATAAAACAAGAGATCACGAACGATTTCAGCAGAATCATGTATATCCCCTGTCTTCATTTTTTCTAAATTTAAGGTATATCTTTCTTTCCATGAAAGTGAGTTGTGTGGTTCTACATGATGAAAATCAAATAATATCTCTTTCATCGTTTCCCTATCAACAAGTGAACGAATACCGGATGTTTCGATTTTTTCCATCGGAATCATAATGTCCATTTTACACATTGGAATGTTAATTACATAATATTCGTGTAGTTGCCCTAAGATTTCTTTTTCTTCTAGGGCTTTTATAGTACCCGCCCCATGCATTGGATAAAAAACTTTGTCACCAATTTGAAACAAATCATCCACCTCCATATAGATCTATCTATATGATAGCATATAATTGGATTTTAATCAAAATTATAAATATAACATGCTCAAATAATTGGTGTCAATATATATTTATTGTGTTTTCTTGATTTTTTTCTGAAGAAAAGTAAACGCCTTCAAGGCTACTATACTTGTACTTCCTTTTTATCATTTTTAGCCCTATATACAATAGAGAACCGTTTCGGGAAAGGTTCTCTATTAGATTTCTATTTCAATAAAAGCTTTGTCTAATGTGATACAACCATAAACCATATATTGGACATTGGTGAAGCTACTTGATTGAAATCTTGTTTTTTATTTAATTTTAATTGTTTCCCATTTTTGTAGAAAAGAACCTTCGACACTTTTCCTCCACCGGAGAAGCCCACAGCAATTCCTCTTTTGGTCAAGGTTTCGTCAGGGGTTACCGATGTTGTTACGATTGAATCCTTAGTATCTCGAATAACGACTAGCGAACCGTCAATCTTGTCTATATAGACTTGTTCAATTCCTACAGAATGATGACTACTATTTGTGTGTAAATAAACACCTTTAGTAGGATCAATACGAATAACTCCGCCATTTATTTTGATTTGATTTTGAATGGATGGTTCGGAACTTAGCCGAAAACCTGCAGCCCCTGCAATGACACCTCCTAGAGTTAATAGTAGAACGATTGTTATACCCATAATTATTTTTTTCATTTTCCTGTCCTTTGCCTTTGTTTAGTATTCTATTTAATGGATGAACTTCCATAAATTCAATATGTTCCTATTTTATCACAGACTTACGTCCTGGATGGAGAATATTTCTTTCATGTTTGTGTTAGTAACTACTTTTTAATATGGAATATTGACATATAATAAAGTGAGAAAAAAGTAGTCGGAGAACAGACTATTAATAGGATTATAGAGATTGAACGTAGATATTAGCCAAGTGGTGCCTACTCCTAGTGTATTAAAGTTTTATTATGCGGGAGGAGGCACCATTTTATTTTTACTTTAGTAAATAAATCCCTGTAAAAGTATGCTATAATTTTTCATGTAATGCTGTTTTTTTGATTGCGTTAGCACCTAAGAGAGAAGGATGATTTTTATGCTAAAATATCAAAGCATTCATAATTTTTATGTGAAAGTTAAGTAATCAGTAGTAACCTTAATGATAATGCTATTGAACAAATACGGTGAGCAGGAGGAAGTATGAAATTTACAACGAAACTCTATGCAAGCATAGGAGTAATCTTATTATTAATTTCTATTAGCGTCGTTATTTTGCTGAATATGCTTGAGCAGTCTATGGTCAAGATGCAAGTCGTTGTCAATGAACTATATGAACGAATTGAATATTGCTTCAGACGTAAAATACGAGACGGCTAATGCGGGTAGGGCGTTTAGAGAGATTATGGATGAGCCACAAAATGAAAGCGCTACAACCTCTGTGAATGCTTGGGAAGAATCAAACTTAAAGATTAGACAAGGAATTGAGTCACTTAAAGAAAAGGATACTCAAGAAAAGTCACAGGAGTTAATGGAACAATATACAGCACTTGCATGATTCCTATCAAGATAAGGTGCAACAAGTGATCACTATGAAAAAAGTAGACGGGGATGTGAAGATTCCACAGATACTAGTGGATGATATCAAACTTACTCGAGAACGAATGCTTCAAATTTCAGATCTCCTATTGGATTGCAAGAACAAGAGATGAAAAATGAACTTTTAAGATCTCGAGAAACGTACAATTGGGCTGTCACATCGATTTACATTTATCTAGCAATTGCTTGAGCTTAGGAATCGGACTCATTATTTGGATTATTAGAAGTATGACAAAGAATCTTAACAAGGTAACGCATGTTATGAAAAGTGTGAATAATAGTAATATGGACGATTTGCCTCGGATTGAGATTTCTTCTAAGGATGAATTTGGTGCAATTGCTGTTGCTTTTAATAAAATGGTTATCGGAGCTCGAGGCACATAGCCAATTAGAAAAACAATTATTAGAAGAAGCAGAAGAGCAAAGCTGGCTTAAAACGAAAATTGCTGAAATTGCAACAATGTATCCTGAAGCGAAAGATATACAGATGTTAGCACAATTATTAATTTCAAAGCTTGTTCCGATGGTAGGTGGCAAGTTTCGGTGTTTTCTATTTGAAGAGTGAGACAGGCGACAGACCGTATCTTAAAAGGATTGCCGCGTATGCTATTCAGATCAATCATAAGGAGTATGAAGGTTTTCTATATGGGAGAAGGACTTATTGGACAATGTGCGCTTGAAAAGCAGACCATATTACTTAAACAAGTACCAAATGATTATATAAAAATACGTTCTGGTATAGGAGAAGGGTCACCGAAAAATATTATTATCTTACCGGTTCAATTTGAAGAAGAGGTACTAGCAGTCATTGAAATTGCATCATTTGAATCCTTTAGTTCTAGTCAAGTTAAAGCTTCTTGAAGAAGTCATTAGTACGATTGGAATTACGATCAATAGTATTTTAAATCATATGAAAGCAGAAAGATTATTGCAAGAGTCACAAAGCTTAACAGAAGAACTTCAAGTTCAATCTGAAGAACTTCAATTGCAGCAAGAGGAGTTAAGGACGACAAATGAAAAACTTGAGGAACAGTATGCAGCCTCTGAACAGAAGAAACAAGAATTAGAGAAAGTTAGGGAGGCGCTTGAAGAAAAAGCTGCAGCAATTAGAGATTAGCTCACAATATAAATCGGAGTTTTTAGCAAATATGTCTCATGAGCTTAGAACGCCACTTAATAGTTTACTGATTTTAGCCCAAATTCTTTCTGAAAATGAAGATGGTAATCTTACAGAGAAACAAGAGGAATATATTCGTACAATTTATACATCTGGTAATGATTTACTTCTATTTAATAAATGATATTTTAGATTTAGCAAAAGTAGAATCAGGTAAATTAGAAGTGATTCCTAAAGAGGTAGATTTACAGGATGTGCAAGATTATATGCTTAAGCAATTTTCTCCAGTTGCGAGTCAGAAAGATATTCAGTTTAGTATTCAACTGGAACCGGATGGACCAGGGTATTTATATACGGATGAACAACGTTTACAGCAAATTTTAAAAAATCTGCTGTCCAATGCTTTTAAATTTACTGAAAGCGGCAGTGTATCACTGCAAGTTCGAAAGGTATTGAAAGAAGACAGTGGTGAACCAAATGCTTGAGAGCAATCAAGCAGAATATATGCTAGCATTCTCCGTTATTGATACAGGTATTGGAATTCCTAGAAGAAAAACAAGAGGTGATATTTGATGCTTTTAAACAGGCTGATGGAACGACAAGCCGAAAGTACGGTGGTACAGGATTAGGATTATCCATTAGTCGTGAAATAGCTAATGTATTAGGTGGATTTATTGAGTTAACGAGTACAAGTGGGAGAAGGAAGCAACTTTACACTTTATTTACCTATCAAACAATCAAGCGAACTGCAGTGAGATGAAATCCTATATAGAAGAAGTGGCAGCAGATCTTGAGTATGAGGATTATTCAGTGACATAGATACTATGAATAGATGAAGAAGAGTATATATGAGGAATACGGAAAATCTTCACTTGAAAAATAAAAAAGTACTGATTGTCGATGATGATATACGAAATGTTTATGCCTTAACGATTGCGCTTGAAAAATATGAAATGGATATTATTGTAGCTGAAAATGGTCGTGAAGGGATTGAAATGTTACAAGGTAATCCAGATACAGATCTTATTTTAATGGACATTATGATGCCGGAAATGGATGGGTTTGAGGCAATGCGATAGAATTCGTCAAATACCAAAGTATCAAACATTACCGATTATTGCGCTTGACGGCGAAGGCGATGAAACAGAGTCGAGAAGAATGTTTAGATGCAGGAGCAACGGATTATATCAGTAAGCCAATTGACTTAGATCAGTTATTTTCGTTGATGCATGTATGGCTGTATAGAAAGGAAGGATAAGCAAATTACGAATGGAAAATCAAATCATGACAAGATTCAATACAAACCGAAGAGATAGAAAAAATAGAAATCGATTTATTGCTAGAAGCGATTTACCGATATTATGGCTATGATTTTCGAAATTATGCACTTTCCTTTATTCAAAGGAGAATTTTGCATCGTGTTCATAATGAGAATCTAACAAGTATTTCTGCCCTGCAGGAAAAGATTCTTCGTGATCCTGAAGTGATGAAGAAGTTATTTTCTGATCTTTCTATAAATGTGACAGAGATGTTTCGGGATCCTGCATTTTTTAAGTCTTTTCGAACAAATATCATCCCTTTGGTAAGAGATTATCCAGATATTCGAATTTGGCATGTAGGCTGCTCTACGGGTGAGGAAGTGTATTCAATGGCTATTCTCTTACATGAAGAAGGGATTTATGATAAAAGCTAAGATTTATGCAACAGATATAAACACAAAATGCTTTAGAACAGGCGAAGAAAGGTACTTTTTCTTTAGCGAATATGCAGCTATACACCAAAAATTATATTGAGGCAGGGGGAAGAAGGGCTTTTTCAGAATATTATAAGGTAGTAGGAGAAAAAGTTGTTTTTCATCCCTTTCTTCAAAAAAATATTGTGTTTGCAGAGCATAATTTAGTAACAGATTCTTCATTTAATGAGTTTGATATTATTATATGTCGAAATGTTCTAATCTATTTTAATAAAAGTTTACAAAATGATGTTCATCAGCTTTTATATGAAAGTCTAAGCGTATCAGGCTTTCTTGGGTTGGGTAAAAGAGAGGGGATTAGATTTACAAGTTATGGAAACTGCTATGAAGAAGTTGACGCAACAGAAAAACTATACCGTAAATATAAATAGTGCAACTTCTCAAAAAGTGAATATTTTAATGGTGGATGATCATCCTGAAAATCTATTAGCGTTGGAAGCTGTGCTTTACATCTCCCAATTATAACTTAGTTAGTGCAACATTCAGGAAAAGAAGCATTGAAATGTCTGTTACAACAAGAATTTGCTGTTATTTTACTAGATGTACAGATGCCTGGATTAAATGGCTTTGAAACAGCTAAGCTTATACGAGCGCGAGAAAAAACAAAGCATACTCCTGATTATTTTTATTACAGCGATTAGTCAAGATACGTGAACATGTGCAACATGGTTATTCCGTTGGAGCGATTGATTATATTTTTAAACCGTTTCATCCGGAAACATTAAAGCAAAAAATAGAAAAATTTGTTGAGATCCATCAAAAGCATGAGGAAGAAATTAATAAGAGTGAGTGGAAACGTTCTGTCGAACTAAAGGAAGTGAATCAAAAAGTTAGATCGGACCACTTTGGATTTGCGTCGAACAGAGGCATTATCCAAAGTGATTGGTGAAACGTTAATTGATACGATTGTTACATTTGATGATCAAGAATGTATTTTATCAGTGAATCCTGCTGTAAAAAGTATGTTTGGATATCAGCCTGATGAACTAATCGGTCAGAACATCTCTAAGCTCTTTCTAAAAATGATGGGAGATAACGAAGAGAAGTCTTCGGATTTTTTAACCTTAATTAAACAAGGAGTAGGAAAAGTCATTGAATCTGTTGCATTACGGAAAGATGAAAGTCATTTTCCTGCGGATATCCAAATTGGTGAGACGAAAATAGAGAATCAACAAATTTTTGTTTGCGCTATTCGTGATGTTACGGAAAGAAAGCAAATAGAGGAAGTAAAAAAGCAACAATTTAATGATTTAGAAAAAATGGTAGAAGAACGTACAATTGATCTTTTGGTAGCAAATGAAAAGCTACAACAAGAAATTGATGGAGAGAAAAAAGATGACCGATCATCTTCTATGTTTCACAGGAACGGTTTCGGAAAATATTTGAGTCCAGTCCTAGCTTAATGGCCATTTTTTCACTAAGAGAATGGAACCTATATTGATGTAAATACGAGCTGGGTGACATTCACTGGTTATAGTTATGAGGAGTTAAAAAATCAAAAAATGAATGTACAAGATTTTATTGAAGAAGTTGGTGGACATGCTATTAATTTAGCACAGCCTATTCGTAATGTGAAGATTCAATATAAAACAAAAAAAGGTGAAATGCGTGCTGGATTATTATCATCAGAAATGATTGATATGGAGCCAGAATCTTGTATTCTATTTGTATTGACAGATATTACGGAAAGAGTTCATGTTTGAGAAAGAGATGGCTCGATTAGACCATTTGAATTTAATTGGGGAGATGGCCGCAGGAATTGCTCATGAAATTCGAAATCCAATGACGACAGTTTATGGTTTTTTACAAGTAGCAAAGGACGCGACAATATCAGAAGAGGTCATTGATCTTATGTTAGATGAATTAACTAGAGCGAACTCTATTATTACCGAATTTCTAAATTTAGCTAAAAATAAAGTAAGTGATAAACAAATGCAAAATATCAATACGATTATTAAAGCATTATTTCCACTTATTCAAGCAGAAGCATTACGAGCTAATAAGCAAGTGATGCTGGAGTTAAGTAAATGCCCCGATATCTCCATCGACGAAAAAGAAATTCGTCAATTAATCTTAAATATGGCTTTGAATGGACTTGATGCGATGTCTTCTGGGGGGAAACTTACGATCAAAACGTATAGAGACGAACAGGCAGTTATATTAGAAATAAAAGACCAAGGAGAAGGCATAAGTCCAGAGGTATTAAAAAAAATAGGAACACCTTTCTTTACAACGAAGGAGAAGGGAACAGGATTAGGTTTAGCGATTTGCTACAGTGTAGCGGAAAGACATGGAGCAGAGATTGACATAGAAACAGGAAATACAGGGACAACCTTTTCTATCCGATTTAAAACAAATGATGCATAAATCGTTAGGTCATCTGGATTTCTTCATGGAGAAGAAGGGGAGATTAAATGTTTAAAAAACGTAGACGATTTCTTCTTATAATCGTTATAATTTGTATGGTTTCTATCGTCTTTATCTATAAACAGTTTATAGAAGAAAAGCCAAAGGTAGTTCTGGTTCTAAAGGATTTAGATCTTGAGTATTGGCAATATATTAAGGCAGGGGCGGAAAAAGGATTTGAAGATTTTGGAATAGAGGGTAAAGTGATAGCACCGAAAATTGGAACAGTAGAAGCGCAAACGGAGATGCTAGAGAGGGTTTTGAAAGAAAAGCCAGATGTATTAGTTGTTTCTCCTGTTTATGCACCTAGTGTCATTCCTCAAATGGAGGAGTTTGTTGAACGAGATATTCCAGTATTATTGATACAGACAGATGATCCTTGGAAAAATAAGACTTCGTATATAGGGACTGATGACTTAGAATTAGGCAAAAGAATTGGGGTATTAATGGCATCGCGACTGCAGCCAGGGGATCAGGTGGCTCTTCTTAGTGGGAGAACATCCGTTGATAATAGACGATTAAAAGGAGCTAAAGCTAGTTTAGAAGCCGTAGGGATCAAAATAGTGACAGAAAAAGAAGGATTACCAAATGATGATATTCATTCTGAAGTAGTTACAAACCTAATGGAAACGATTTTGCAAGAACATCCGAATCTTAAAGGTGTTGTTGCTACAAGTGATTATATTGCACTTCCTGCGTTAAATGTCATTGAGAAACAAGGACTTAAAATGCCTGTTGTAGGAGCAAATGGAATTACTGAAATGCTTGAGTTAGTGGAAAAAGGAAAATTGTCTAGTGCAATCGCACAAAATCCTTATGATATGGGATATCTAAGTGTTCAAGCCGCATCAAAGGTGATAAATGGAGAAAAAGTAAGTGAGAACATTGATAGTGATGTAGATATTATTACAGAAGGCAATGTGGCGGAAAGGCTAGCCTTCTTAAAAGGCGTGTTAAAGTGAGGACTTGTAAAGTGAGGACTTGACTTGGAGGCCCCTATTTCTTAATTTTATCTAATCCGAATGATATGTGATATCTAAATATAGAACGATCTTCCTTTTAGTGCTTGCACTAAAAGGTTTTTTATACTATTAGCAGAACGTATATCTTATCTATGAATAGTAAAGATTCGAGTGTTTTTAGGTACATTGACTTTCGCTATTAGGGTGATAAGTCGTGTTATTCTGATGGAATTGGACACACTATAGTATGGAGGAGTAAATGTAAGCTAGAGGCAAGGGGCACATGAAAGAGGTTATTTTGTGATGTTTTTATTTTTTAAAAAAAGAGAACTGTGGACGAATGAATGAGGTGTTGAGATGTACGAAAATGAATCAAATGAGGTGCTACTTATTACGTTAGAGACCCAGATTAAGGAATTTGCAGCCATGTCTGCTGAGATAGCGGAACTGAGCCTCAAAATTGAATTAGCTTTTAATGAATTAAAAGGAAGAGAAAATATAACTGAGTAATAAAGAAGGAATCGATATACGTTTCTCCCTTGATGGTTATAATTTCTCTGAATCTCTTAATAGACTTACTAGTAATCTAGATTCTGGAAAATATAAAAAGCAGTGGTGAAATCTGGTATAATTAACTAGTAGAGATATTAATAGAGGTGTGGGAGATGAATGCTATGGGGACTGGTATGCTTGATCGTGTGAAAAATACGAGGACGACGTTGCGGAAACATATGATTCAAACCATTTTAAATGAATTTGATGAGCAATGCATGGGGCTTGATCATACTAAGAGAAAAGAAAAATATAAAAAAATGATGGAAAGTCCATTTCGATTTTTTCGGGGGAGCGCTTATTTATTTTATTTTGATATGACGAAAATCCCCTTTTCCTTTCATACTCCAGAAGATAAACCAACATGGATTCAAGGTGATTTGCATATGGAGAATTTTGGCGCATTTCAGAATGAACAAGGGGAAATTGTTTATGATGTAAATGATTTTGACGAGGGGTATATTGGTTCTTACTTATATGATATTTTACGTATGTCTGTTAGCATCGCCTTGTTTTGTGATGCACAGTCTTTAAGTAAAGAGGAACAGAAGGCACGAATTGTTCAATATCTTGAATCCTATTATCAACAGTTGAAACGATTTGAGAAGAAGAAGGCTGATCCTTTTACATTAACGTTTACGAAGGAAAGTACAAAAGGGCCTGTACGGAAGGTGTTAAAAAAACTAGTTAAAAGACAGAATGATCATCTATTAAAGGATATAACGTATATTAATGATGAGCAAAAGCGTATTTTTGCTTGGTCTGATGAGATACAGCCAGTGACTGAACAAGAACGTGTGACTCTTAACTCTTTATCTGACGCTTATTTTCATTCCTTAGATGTGGAAGACAAGCAGGATCGCTCTTATTATTCTATTAAAGATATTGCTCGTAAGCATGGAACAGGAACTGCTTCAATTGGATTGGATCGATACTATATTCTGATTGAAGGAGGAAAGGATTCTCATGGAATGGATGATTTAGTATTAGAAGTCAAAGAAGTTCGTACCCCAGTACCCGCCTATTTCTTACCGTATCGGGAACAGTTTTGGGAGAAATATGAGCATCAGGGAGAGCGAGTGGTTGCGACTCAAAAAGCGATGCATCACCTTGAAGATCCGCATTTAGGTTATCTTACAATAGATGATCGTCATTTCTATGTGAGGGAACGATCTCCTTATAAAAAGAAAGTAAAAGCTACGATGCTGCAAAATGTTAAAGATGTAGATGCAACACTTGAAATAATGGGAAGAATTACAGCAAAAATTCATGCCCGTGCAGATGTAGATTTTGAAGAAGATTTATTCTCATATCATAGTGAGAAAGAAATTTTACAAGCAATAGGGGATAACTTCCATACGTTCTGTGGTCAGATTGTTTTCGCCTCCATGACATATAAGGAACAAGTAAAAAGAGATTATGAATTATTTTGTGAGTGGGTAATCAAGGAGTTTGGAGAAAATGAGCAAGAAATGGTCCATAACAAAACCGTGAATGAAAAAGTATAAGCTTTATTAGAAATACCCAAAAAACGAGACATAAATGATTTCGATTTTGGGTATTTTTATTTTTATTTTGGCTGATTCTTGAAAATATAGGAATCTATTAATTTCCATTTAAATCAATTGGGGTATTCTATATAATTTACTCAGTTTATAAAAATAGGAAGAAGGGATGGACGTCCATTCCTTCTTCCTATTTTTGATGTGGTCAAGAAACGTACTGCATATGAGAGAAGTCTATTCAGCATTTTTCTCTAAAATTTGCGCTACGACTTCATCGAGCTGTTGCAGTTCTTTTTCTTTAAAGACTGTTTGTTCTGTTTTTAACGATAAAAGAGCACTTTCAATCAGAAATTTTCGGGGAGTGTTTGATTTTAATAATTCATCCTGAACAAAATCTAATAATTCAGTGAATTTTGTAAGCTCCTGATGGTCAGGGTGGCAGAGCGCTTTTTTTAATGTTAAGACAATATGATAAAGCTTTTCTTGGAGTGCTTGATCCGTGTTTTTACACTTTGGCAACCAGCTATCAAAAAGATCAGGATGAATTAATTGATCATCTGCTTCTGCCACATCGTCTACAATCTTTACAATTCGTTTTACACAATAACGGACTATTTCGTTTAGGTTCATATTAGATTCATAGGCAAAACGACTGTATTTAAGGGTATGTATATAAGATGCCCATGAACATAATGGCACAATCTAATAAATAAGGTTTTTTACTTTCTCCAAATAGGTCGATGAACCTTCCGTATAACCAGTGCAGGGACTGAAAGTTACCACGTTTTATAAACTGTTTTAAATCCTCATCATTGGAAAAATGGACTTCTTCAAAAAGAGAAAGTAATTTATTGGCATGGTTTGTTTTTAATTGAAATTCAATCTGTTTCATGAAGATTTCAATATTAGAAGCATCTTGACCAATAAGCAATTCATTTCGACCTTGTTCCACCTTTTCGAAAATGTTTTTAAAAATTGCGATTAATAACTCATTTTTAGAAGAAAAATAATTATAAAAGGTTCCTTTGGAGATACCGCTATAGTCTAATATATCTTGAATGGATGTTGCTTGAAATCCTTTATCAATAAATAATTGATGAGCTTTATTGATTACATGCTGTTTTCTATCGTTCATATCATCACCTATAATTGGAATTGGACAGTCTGTATAAAAATTATAGTACATGATTTTTAAAGTTAGCACAAATCAAAAAATAACGGATATTTTTTAATTGCATTATTTGAACCGATGGTATAATATATAGTTCTGTGAAACAACAGTATAAAATATTGGACTGAAGGTACATGAGGGGGAAGAACAATGAATCATTCTCAAAAACAAACTGATCGTCCGCCGTATGGAATTATTGCGGTTTTGATGATTGGAGCTTTTATTTCATTTTTGAATAATACGTTATTAAATATCGCTTTGCCTGCAATTATGAAGGAATTAGAGATTGGGGCATCGACTGTTCAATGGTTGACAACAGGATTTATGTTAGTGAATGGGATTTTGATTCCAACTACTGCATTTTTAATTCAAAAATATTCTGTTCGTCATCTCTTTTTAGCGGCTATGGGTTTATTTACACTCGGCACGATTTTGGCAGGAGTTGCTCATATATTTTCAATTTTATTAGCCGGTCGGATGCTGCAAGCTGCTGGGTCAGCAATTTTGATGCCACTCTTAATGAACGTGATGTTAGTAAGCTTTCCGGTAGAAAAAAGGGGAGCGGCAATGGGGGTATTCGGTTTAATTTTAATGTTTGCACCTGCAATTGGACCGACATTATCAGGGTGGATTGTTGAACATTATAACTGGAGAATGCTGTTCCATTTTATTACGCCAATTGCTGTTATGGTTGTTTTAATTGGCTTTTTCCTTCTTAAGGATAAAAAAGAAAAAGTGGATATTCGTTTAGACTTTTTTTCGCTTCTACTATCAAGTATAGGATTTGGAGGCTTATTATATGGCTTTAGTTCTGCCGGTGACAGAGGCTGGGATAGTCCTTATGTTTATGGAACAATCGTTGTTGGGGTTATTTCTCTAGTATGGTTTGTAGTAAGTCAAACTAGGAAAGCAGAACCATTTCTTAATTTTAAGGTCTATCAATATCCGATGTTTGCTTTATCATCCTGTTATATCAATGATCGTCAATATGAGCTTGTTTGCCGGGATGATTTTATTACCGATTTATATTCAAACACTTCGCGGTATATCGCCAATGGATGCAGGGTTATTAATGATGCCCGGTGCACTTTTAATGGCCTTCATGTCTCCGCTTACAGGGAAATTATTTGATAAGTTTGGTGGACGTGTCTTAGCTATTATTGGTTTAGCAATTATGGTTGTAACGACGTATGATTTTAGTCGATTAACACTGGATACGACATACACACATCTATTGATTTTATATTCTGTGCGTAGTGTAGGGATAGCGATGGTTATGATGCCAGTTTCGACAAATGGTTTAAATCAGTTGCCACAGCGCCTATATCCACATGGTACAGCAATGAATAATACATTAAATCAAGTGGCGGGTGCAATCGGTACAGCGTTGTTAGTAACGATTATGTCAAATCGTACAGAAACGCATGCTGCAGAAATAGCTAAAGAGGCAGCAAACAATATGGCAGGGAATACATCAGCAACGGCACTTGCAGAAATGAAACAACAAATTGGTATGCAAGCGATGCTGGAAGGGATTAATGATGCTTTCTTAGTAGCTGCTGGTATTACGGTTGTTGCTCTTATTCTTGCTTTCTTTATTAAACGGGCAACGCCTTCACCAGATTCCATTGAAGGAAAGCCTGTTGTTAAAAAAGTTACAACGAAATTAGCGGAGAATTAATCTTTGATGACTTAAAGGGAGATAAGAAATGATCAACTAATCATTTCTTATCTCCCTTTTTTAATATGCTTGTTTATTGATGGATTCCAAGCAATTTATTAAGATGGAATGAAAGGTGGGCTAAAAATGGGAGCATTATATTCAATAGGTGAAGTATTAATTGATTTTATCCCACTCCAAAAAGGGGTGGCTTTAAAGGATGTTGTTTCATTTGAGCGTACTCCGGGCGGTGCACCTGCGAATGTGGCTGCAACTGTTGCTAAGCTAGGTGGCATTTCTCATATGATTAGTAAGATTGGCGATGATGCCTTTGGTCAATTTTTACTTGATCAACTAGCAGGGGTCGGAGTTAAAACGGACAAATTATTGAAAACAAAAGAAGCGAATACAGCTTTGGCCTTTGTTTCGCTTTGTGAAGATGGAGAGAGGGATTTTTCGTTTTATCGCAACCCTTCTGCCGATTTATTGCTCTCAGAAAACGAAATAGAGGAAGCTTGGTTTGATGAGGGGGATATTTTGCATTTTTGCTCAGTGGATTTAATTGAGAGTCCGATGAAATATGCTCATAGAAAAGCTATTAAACAAGCTCAGGAAAAGGGCTGTCTTATCAGTTTTGATCCGAATGTTAGACTACCATTATGGGATGATTGGGAAACATGCAGAGAAGCGATTCTGGAATTTCTGCCCGAGGCTGATTTAGTGAAAATATCGGATGAAGAGTTATCTTTTATTACAGGGATAGAGGATGAAGCCGAAGCCATTTCCTCTCTTTTCATCGGTCGCGTGAAAGTTGTAATATGCACGAAGGAATCAAGAGGGTCCGTATTATACATAGGAAATAGTAAATATGAAGCTGACGGATTCTCTGTTCATGTGCAGGATACAACTGGAGCAGGTGATGCTTTTATAGGAGCTTTTCTATATCATTTATTAAAACACGATGTTAAATCATCACAGCTAGAGGCCTTTTGTAAGAAATATCATGATGAGCTTCTTTCATTTGCAAATGCATGTGGTGCTCTTACGACAACGGGTAAAGGTGCCATTTATTCGTTGCCTACGCAAGAGCAAATTGTAGAGCTTATGACACAGAAAAAGACGATGTGAAGGATTTAGTAAAGACTGCAAAGCACTGCCTTTTCAAGGCTTTGCAGTTTTTTTGTTACTCTAGACTTTTTAAAAATGGGAGTGAAATAACTTCTCATGGAAGGTTACATTAATAAAGAACTCGTTGTAATAATGGGATGCATTTTTCCATCTATAGCAAAAGAAACTTTCCCTGTTTCCTCAGAAACAACGAGTACAATCGCGTCGCTTTTTTCTGTTAGACCTAATGCTGATCGATGGCGAGTACCTAGTTTCTTCTCGTTAGTAACGATAGTAGATAAAGGAAGAATATTTGCCGCAGAAATAATTTGATTACCACGAACTAATACTGCACCATCATGTAACGGATTTCCTGGGTAAAAAATAGACTCTAATAATGAATGTGTCAAGGTTGCATGAATAGGAGTACCAGAGCGGATTAAAGAATCTACACAATCTTCTCGTTCAATGACAATTAAGGCGCCATGTCTTTGATTAGAAAGATTTTGAATACAGGTAGAGATGGCCAAATACTTTTCAGTAAAGGGAGACAAATAACAGTTTAAATAAAAGGATGCGGCTATCGTTTCAACTCTTTGCAGTTTTTCTTTAATATCCTCAAGACTTCCTAACAGACAATAGTTATCATTTTCTAATGTATGGATTCCTTTACTAATTTCCAACGAAATTTCCGCAAGTCCTTTTGAAATCTGTTCTTTTAATGGCGAAAAGTCACAGTTATTTTGAAGCATGTAATGATACCTCATTTCAATTCATAGATTTGAAAAAGTTGATAATGAGTGGGTGTAATATTGTTTATTATTTTTACCATTTCGTTGGTTTATATTTACCCTTGACGGGAAATAAGGAAAATTAATTAAAAATGGTAAAAATTTTATTTTTTTTGACACAAAACTAACCATTGGTTATATAATAAATATAACCAATGGTTAGTTTTGTAGAAACAATGCAAGAAAGGAGTTGAAATGGAGTGAGGGTAAGTAAAAAGGAGCTCCGTTCTGAAGAAACAAAAAAAATGATTTTGAATGCTGCTGGGAAGATATTCTCCAAAAAGGGATATGATTCTGTTACGATGCGAGAAATTGCCAAGGAGGCAGGGTGTTCACATACGACGATTTATCTTTACTTTAAAGATAAGGAACAACTGCTTTATCAGCTATCGATGCCAACCTTGAATGCGCTGCATCAACAATTGCAACAAATAGCAAGTATAAATACATTAACAGGCGAAGACAAACTGAAAGAAATGAGCCGTAAATATATTCTCTTTGGCTTAAATAATCGAAATATGTACGACATTTTCATTAATGCTAAGTCATCAAGAGTGGATGAAGATGAACCGGAATTAGAGATTAATAAACTTCGAGTAAACATGTTTGGGGTACTTATGCAAGTAATTCAAGAATGTCTTTCGATTGAGAAGAATGATCAATTATTGGCGTTTACGAGAATCTTTTTTTACAACATTAATGGTATTTTGGCTACTTACTCGTATCTGCATGAAACGGTAGAAGAATTAATGGAAAGATTAACCCTTACTTTTGAACTTGCTGTCGATATTTTTCTTTTAGGATGTAACGAAAAAATAAAGCAAGGAGATGGAGAATGATGAAACTAACACAAGTTTCAGCGCATATATGGAGCTTGAAAACGTGGATGCTTATCCCGATTCATGTATGGCTTGTCGTTGATGAGAAAGGAGTCACATTAGTCGATGCAGGGCTACCGATGATGGCGAAGGGAATTATGAAATATATCACACAATTAGAAGCTGGACCTCTGCAACGAATCCTTTTGACTCATGGCCATTCTGATCATGTTGGCGCTATAAAAACCATTTGGACAGAAACGAAAGTGCCCGTATATGCACATAGGATTGAAATTCCCTATATGGAAGGTGATCTTCTATATCCGAGAAGAAAAAAATTGGAACAGAATGTGGAAAAGCAACTAGCACAACCCCTTCAAGAAGAGGAACAAGGTCGGTTGAAGTCCATGGCTGGTCTAACGCCTTATCTAACTCCAGGACATTCGCCTGGTCATGTCATCTATTATCATGAACAGGATGGAGTGTTACTAGCAGGTGATCTCTTTACCTCCAAAAGGGGGAGGCTTCATCAACCTATGTCGATGTTTACGGCAGATATGGCTGAAGCGGTAAGAAGCAGTTCCGTTGTAGAGCAATTAAAACCAAAAAGGTTGGAGGTTTGCCATGGGGAATCTGTGCTTCATCCTGTCGACCAGCTAAAAGAATATGTGCAAAAAATGGAGAAGAAACTTTCGTAGTCAAAGAGGGGAAAATATTTTTAGGTGGAATAGGATTATTTTTAAAATCTTAGATTACTAGTTGACTTAAGCATGATAACAAATATGAAGGATGTGTTTCTTGTGATTATTGTGCAATATGCAGTTATGGCTCTCTTTTTTTTCCTCGAACTTGCTACGCTTGCGGCATTGATGTACTGGGGATTCCATATGGATAAAGAAATACTAATGAAAACTGTGCTTGGTATCGGTACTCCTATTCTTGTTGCGATTATTTGGGGAACTTTCATTGCTCCAAAGGCTTCTATTCCTGTGGCTGTTCCCCTACGAATATTTCTCCAACTCATCATATTTGGCTCGGCTGTAGCAGCGTTGTATTTCTCGGAAAAAAGCATGCTTGCTATTATTTTTGGAATAGTCGTACTTATTGAGATGACTCTAATGTATACAATGAAGTTGTAAGTGAGCTAAAACCAATGTTTTGGATATTGTCTTTTAGGAAATAAGTTATTATAAATCATGGCAATAAAAATAATTAAAAAGGTGCCTATTACAATTGGAATCAGATATCCCCAACCTGTCTCAAAGTTGATTGCTACTAGAGCACTCGCCGCTGCGGGAGGATGAATAGTTTTGGTAAGGGACATGACAATTAGAACAATAACCAAGGTAATCACAATAATAGATAAACTTTTACCAAATATACTCCAAATGACAAGGCCTATAGTAGTAGAGAGGATATGTCCTCCAATGACTTGTCTAGGCTGGGATAAGGGACCATTATGCGCTGCGAATATGAGAACACAGCTAGCTCCTAAAGGTCCCATTGCCATAGAGTAACCGAGAGAAACAGCTAAAAAACAAATAATACTAACAGCTAGAAGAACCCCTGTGGCAGAAACGAGGGAATCGAGATAATCGATTCTAGTTTCCTTTCTAGCTACCCCCTTCATTTTATGTAAATATGCAGATAAACTTACTAAAGATTGACGTTTTATACGTTCATTTGACTTTTCTACAAGATGTATAGATTTTCCTTGTATGCTTTCTACATGCTCATTTGACTTTTCTAAGAGATTCATAGATTTTCCTCGCACACTTTCTTTATTAGATTGGAAAGGTTTTTCCTATTCACATGTTATATATTATAAGAAAAATGTAATATTTAAAATACTTTTTTAAAAATATTTGATAGATTCATCTTCTAAGCGATTAAAGTGGGGGCACTATTTAAAAAAATAGCATATGTAATGGACATAAAAATTTTTAAAACGACATACGTTGTTTTAATAGCTCTATAAATCACTAAGATGATCTATTCAACTGAATGGATATGCCTAGAGTGAGGAGGCTTTCATGAATAAACTGCGCCCACTTAAGTACGTGGATACGGTAAACAAAAAAGGGCAACCTGAGATTGCCCAATCCCATCCTCAAATTATATTGTTTGATAACGGTAACAAATATTTAGTTAAATTCAAAAATAATCCACAAGGGGATAAAATGTTGATGAGGGAATATGTTGCTACGATGTTGGCGCAACAATTAGGTACCCCCGCTGCTCCTTGTGAGATTGTGTATATACCTGAAAGTTTCATTTTTGAAACGGAGCTTAATCAATATAAATTTGAATATGGTAACCAGTTTGCAAGTTTATATATAGAGAATTGTATGGGTTTATGGCTATATCCAGAAAAAAATCAGATACAAAATCGTCATATTCTTGCAGGTATGATTGTATTTGATTTTTGGTTGAGAAATAAAGACCGTGATGAGAGTAATATATTATTACAACCGGTTGGACAGTCCGAGTACTATATCCATATGATTGATCACGGAAATTGCTATCCAAGTAAAAAAGCATTATTGGAATTACTTGCTGACCCTAGTGAGCTTGAGCTTTCGGAGGTGCATAAATGGTGTCTTTCAATGGTGAATGATAAAACAGAATTTACGTATTTTCTTCAAAAAATAATAAATTTGAAGGACGAATTAATATGGGATTTCATCCACTCAATCCCCAATGACTGGAACATCTCTGATATAGAAAAAAAGGAGTTTTACAAGAATATTGTAGAAGCCAAACAGGTTTTACCTGAGGTGGTTAACATGATAAGCGAGTATGTTCAATCATAAGAATGTAACGATTATTTTATTATCCAAAATAAAATGGCTATTGTTTTTTATCCTGCTTCTTATTTCTCCATTTTTCTATGGTAAAGCACTGATTATGAAATTGGGGAATCGTTAGGAAATGGAAGCCTTCAGCTATTAATCCTTCAATTATGTTTGGTAAGGCATGTATCGTAACGTCTCGCGGACCACTACCGAATTGATCCCCATCATGTAACAGAATAATACTGTCAGTCGTTGTGTATGTTTGTATGCGCTTTAATAGCAAAGAACTGTCATTGATGGACCAGTCTAGGCTATCAACATTCCATAATACGGATGTCAGGCGTAAAGTATGAATAACGTGGAGGGAAGCCTGATTTATGTTTCCATAGGGAGCGCGAAATAGGGTGGGTTCTTCACCGAGGATATTTTTTATTGCTAAGTTGGTTTGTGATATTTGATCGGATAACTCTGCGGGGGTTAGATCTATAATGGATGGATGATTCCAAGTATGGTTTCCTATAACATGGTTTTCTGCCTTTATTTGTTTAATGATGTCAGGATACTTTATGATTGCTTCACCAACTACAAAAAATGTTGCTTTAATATGATAATCATCTAAAATAGCGAGAATTTGATTTGTATAGATAGAAGGGCCATCATCAAAGGTAAGTGAAACAAATTTTGCTTTAGAAGTCGCCAATGCCAACATCCTTTTTAGAAATTTATAGCTATTATACACAAATGATTTAGATTGGTAACGGCAAATGAGAACAATCCTCTAATTTTGTTGGAAGGGGGGATGTTTATGATTTCTATCATCACATGTACGCAAAGAGAAAATTTTATTGAAACTGTGTTTGAAAATTATCAAAGGCAAGAATGGCAGGATAAAGAATTAATCATCATTCTCAATAATGATGCAATGAGTCTTAGAAAGTGGCAAAATAAAGCTAAATCCTATGAAAATATTTCCGTATATCAGTTATCAGAGTCGATTTCATTAGGAAGTTGTCTGAATTTTGGTATCGAACAATCAAAATATGACTATATTGCTAAGTTTGATGATGATGATTATTATGCTCCGAAATATCTTACACACGCAATGAGTGAGTTAAGGAGGAAGGGAGCATCTGTTGTTGGAAAAATATCAGCTTATATGTATTTTGAAGATAAAAACTTATTAACTGTTCATATGCCCGGGAATGAGAATAAGTACCTACCAGAGAATTTGAATCTGAAGGGTGCGACCTTAGTTTTCAAAAAGGATGTTTATAATAAAGTGAAATTTATAGATAAAAACTGTGATGAAGATGATTTTTTTACCATAGATTGTCGGAAACAGGGAATAAAAGTGTACGTCACTGATAAAAATCATTTTGTCTATATTCGAAGGGATGACCCAGGGCATCATACTTGGAGACAACAATTTAATGAGCTATTAAAATATTGCAGTGAGGTTAGATCAGTTATAGATTATAAGCCACTAGTTTCTCCTGTAAATGATGAAAAATAAGTCCTCTAGTTTAATGATCTTGAGCCATTCAGTTCCTTCTTCAAAATTCTAATGGAATTTTGAAGAAGGAACTGAATGGCTCTTTTTGATTTTTTTACGTAAAAAATGCTACATAGTGATTTGGTATCAATTTCATCCATTGTGCTTGCAGTGTATAATGGTAGTTTGTATAACGTATAATCTGCATGGAAATAATAGGGAAGATACCATAAAATAAAAGAGGCTAAAATATGAGTAAGAGAAGTTTTAAAGATTATCAATTAAGTGAGGAAATCATAAACGCGTTACATAGCTTAGAATATGAACATCCAACAGAAGTTCAAAGTAAAGTCATCCCTCTAGTATTAGAGAAGATTGATCTTGTTGTGAAATCACAAACAGGAAGTGGGAAGACGGCAGCATATGGAATTCCAATTTGCGAATTAATCGATTGGAAGGAAAATAAGCCTCAAGCGTTAATTTTGACACCAACAAGAGAGCTTGCTGTTCAAGTGAAAGAGGATATGACCAATATAGGTAGATTTAAACGAATTAAAGCCACAGCAGTTTATGGAAAACAACCTTTTGCCATTCAAAAAACAGAATTAAAGCAAAAAACACATGTAGTCGTCGGGACTCCAGGACGCGTGTTAGATCATATTGACAGAGGTACTCTGGACTTAAAGCAGATTAGCTTTCTTGTTATTGATGAAGCTGACGAAATGTTAAACATGGGATTTATTGAACAAGTAGAAGCTATTATAAAAGAGTTACCTCAAAAACGAGTGACGATGTTATTTTCAGCTACATTTCCGGAGGCCGTGAAGAATTTATCTCTTAACTATATGAAAACACCAATTGATATTGAAATTAAAGCTACTGGACTCACAACAGATAAAATTGATCATTCTCTTTATGAAGTGGCTGAAAATGATAAGTTTTCTATGCTTACAGATGTAACGGTTGTTGAAAACCCAGATAGCTGCATCATTTTTTGTCGAACAAAAGATCGAGTTGATGTGGTGTGTGATCGGTTAACGGATTTGGATTATAACTGTGATAAAATCCACGGAGGCATGGTACAAGAAGACCGACTTGATGTGATGAATGATTTTAGAAGGGGGGAATTCCGCTATTTAATTGCTACAGATGTAGCTGCTAGAGGAATTGATATAGAGAATATCACTCATGTCATCAATTATGACCTTCCATTAGAGAAGGAAAGCTATGTCCATCGTACAGGAAGAACGGGACGGGCGGGGCAAAAGGGGAACGCCATTACCTTCGTTACACCATTTGAAGATCGATTTTTAAACGAAATTGAAGAATATATTGGTTTTGAAATCCGGAAGCTGACCGCTCCTTCAAAAGAGGAAGTTTCCGATAAGAAAGCGGCCTTTGAAGCCAAAATGAATGTCGAGCCAACGGCGAAAAAAACGAAAAGCGAACAATTAAACAAGCAGATTATGAAGTTGTATTTCAATGGTGGTAAGAAAAAGAAGCTAAGAGCGATTGATTTCGTTGGAACGATTGCTAACATTGAAGGTGTAACGGCGGAGGATATTGGGATTATTACGATCCTAGATGCTATTTCTTATGTTGAAATACTAAATGGTAAAGGTTCACTGGTGCTGAAAGCGATGAAGAACACGACAATAAAAGGCAAGGTATTGAAAGTATCTGAAGCTACTAAAAAGTGAAGCTGTAATTGTTTTGAGGAAAAATAAGAGTGCCTGACTCCCGACGTGTTGACGGGGGTCAGGCACTCTTATTTTTAATCGTCCATTTCAACTTTTAAAACTTTTCCAGTCATCGCATCTACTTTCACTTCTGCTTCATGATAATTGCTTGTCTGTATTTTGATTTCGTAGAGTAAGCGGTTATCGTCATCATCTAACTCTGCTTCTGTTATCGTTCCATTTACCTCTGCCAATGCTATTTTCTTTGCTTTCTCTAGAGAAATCTTTGGAGAAACATTTTGGAGGTTGTTATTATCATCATCGTCATCATCGCGATCATCTTGTTCAATTTTTAAAATTTCTCCATTCATTGTATCCACTTTTACTTCGACCTTTCGATTATCGCTTGTTTTTATTTCGACTTCGTATAATAAACGGTTGTCATCATCGTCTAATTTTGTTTCTGTGACTGTCCCATTTACCTGTGCTAATGCTATTTTCTTTGCTTCCTCTAGAGAAATTTTTAGAGAGACATTTTGGAGTTCGGTATCATCATCATCGTCATCGTCTAAATGAACACTTGTTACTTGTACGCTTTTTGTCACGTCTAACGCCGTTTCTTTTGCTTTTTCAGCACTAACGGTTTGTTCCGCAATGACCTCTTGTACAGCTGTATTCGTTTTTATAGTTGGAGATTGACCTTCTGCCATCGAATAAACGCCTGCACCTAGACCTCCTACAACTAAAGCACTTGTTAAAAGAACTGTGACTAATTTCATCATTGAAACCTCCCTTTATTTGATTACATTGCTATCTTATCCATGTAAGCTTAAAGGAAGGGGAGAAGAACATTAAAATTTGATTAGAAAAATAAAAGAATATAAGAAGGACAAACAAGGCCAGACATGGTTTGTTGTAAAAATTGAAGAACCAAAAAAGTAAGACTGCTTATATTTAGATTGCTCGGCTAGTTTTCCAATAGTAAAATAACAACCAGAGCTTTTAAAATATTCTGATTGATTTTATGAATGGAGAAATGAAATGACATATCTAGGTATTATTTTTTTGAACGTAATTATTCCTATCTTACTCCTTTTAGTAATTGGAGCGATTTTACAAAGGAAATTTAGTTTTAATTTGAAGGCTTTTTCAAGTCTTATTACGTATTGTTTAATGCCTGCGGCTGTATTTACCAATATTTACGAAACGGAAATTCAATTTAAAGTTCTACTAGATATCATCGGTTATTTGCTGATTTTTAGCCTGTGTTCCATGATCCTCGGTTCATTAGCAAGTAGATTAATGAAATTGGATAAAGGGGAAACAGCTATAGTAAAAAACAGTGTTGTCTTAATGAATGCAGGAAACTATGGGTTGCCAGTTAGTCAACTACTATTTCATGCTAATCCTCTTGGTCTATCGATTCAGATTATTGTATTAGTTTTTCAAAATATGTTGACGTATACATATGGTTTATATAACTTGATTTCGGCAAGTAAAACGGGATGGCAAATCATTAAGTCGTTTCTGCAGTTGCCTATTATCTACGCCATCATATTAGGCGGCTTGTTACATGCTTTGCAGATTAATATTCCTGATTTTGTATGGGTACCGGTTGATCAGCTGGCTAATTCTTTAATTGCCATTGCTCTTATTTTGCTAGGAGCACAACTGTCACAAATTTCATTGAGGACTATCTTAAATAAGACGATTATTGTCAGTAGCATTGGTAGGCTCGTCATTGGACCAAGCATTGCGCTGCTCCTTATTTATATCATGGGACTGGACGGGGTAGTAGCACAGTCACTGTTTATTGCGAGTTCATTTCCAGTATCCAGAAATAGTGCAACACTTGCTTTAGAAAATGATGTGCATCCAGATCTAGCAGCTCAAACGGTGCTTTTTACAACGATCTTGAGCGGTATTACGGTTACTGCGGTGGTTTATTTGGCTTCCATTTTGTTTGGTTGAATAATAACGGAGTACGTTCATAGAACAAAATAAACGGAATAAACATTTGAAAGTAAATGTTTATTCCGCTTATTTATGTAAGTCATATAAAAAGTCTTTATTTCTCACATGAAGGGAGAAGGACTTCTTTATTTGTAAGAGTGAGCAAGATTAGCTTTACAAATAAAGGAGAGGGGTTTTATAATAATGTTAACTTAATAACAGAGGTGGTTAACATTATGAAGTTAAGAAATTTAATGTATGTTTCAATGTTTGCAACAATTATGGGGGTACTTGGGATTATTCCTCCGCTATTTTTAGGATTTACTCCTGTACCTGTTACCTTACAGTCTTTAGGCGTTATGTTATCTGGTAGTGTATTAGGAGCACGTCTAGGTCCTAAATATGCAGCACTTAGTCAAATTTTATTTTTATTATTGGTCATGACAGGTTTGCCGTTATTATCTGGTGGCCGCGGTGGAATAGGTGTCTTTTTCAGTCCGTCAGGCGGATATCTTTTAGGCTATGTTGCCGGTGCTTATGTCATTGGACTTTTATCTTATCATATGAAAAATGTTTCTCTTATAAAGGTCGTTCTTATTAATCTTCTAGGTGGTTTAGGTGTTGTGTATTTATTTGGTATTCCTATTCAAGCTTTGCTGATGGATATTGGGATTGATAAAGCCATCATGTTAAGTCTTGTGTATCTTCCTGGTGATCTAATCAAAGTAGCCGTTGCTTCTTTATTAACTATTAAGCTACGAAATTATATCCCGTTAGCTAAGGGGGTTCAAGCGTAAGTGAGAATTACCAGTACTTATAGAATGTATGCTGAGCTGAATAGCAATCGGCCTGCTATTATAACAGACGAAGAAAGCATTTCGTATGGTGAATGGATGGATGGAGTGCAGCGAACAGCTGCCTCTTTTTTTAGGGAAGTGCAAGGAACGAAAAGAGTAGCTTTGTTCCTACCAAATGGCTCCTTGTTTTTACAGGTATTTGCTGGAGCGTGTGCAGCTGGTTGGGCTAGTATTGTCGGAGATATAAGATGGAAGAAGCAGGAGATGGAGGATCGCCTTCAACAAACGTCTCCCGATTTGATTATTGCGGATGAAAAGCTGAAGTCGCTTTTTCAAAATGTGCAAACGAAAGTCATTTATTCAAATGAGATAGAGGATTGGATGTGTTTGAAAAGTGACGTTCCTGAAAGTGACGATAACGTTCCTTTTTATATCGGCTTTACTTCAGGATCAACAGGGAAACCAAAAGCATTTTTTCGATCCCATGACTCGTGGGTAGAGAGCTTTCGATGTAATCAAGTGGATCTCGGGATGACGGAAAAAGACCATGTCTTAATCCCAGGTTCGTTTGTGAATTCTACTTTTTTATATGGAGCGCTAAGTACGTTATTTTTAGGTGGAACAATTTATGTGTTGAAAAAGTTTTCGCCTGCCCGATTTATGGAAGTGTTACAGCAATATCCGATTTCTCATGTGTATGTAGTACCCACGATGCTCAATGCTTTATTAAAGGAGGGATATCCATACAATCAAGCTATGACTTTTATTTCGACAGGTGCAAAGTGGCTTCCGCGAGTGAAGGAGAAAATGCGCCTACAGTTTCCAAACGCTCAATTTGTTGAATTTTACGGATCATCAGAGCTTAGTTATGTTTCCGTTCTAAAAAATGGTGAACAGGTTGATTATGCCGATTCAGTTGGAAGGGCCTTTCATAATGTTGAAATTAGCATTCGTGATGAAAAAGGGCAGGAAGTAGCTATTGGAGAAGAAGGCGTTTTGTTTGTTAAAAGTAAGCTGATTTTTGATGGGTATATCAATCAAGAGGAGGAAACAAAAAAAGTCTTACAAGGAGAGTGGGCAACGGTTTATGATGTCGCCAAAATGGATGAAGAAGGATTTATCTACATTCTTGGTCGGCAAAATGATATGATTCTTTACGGTGGAATCAATGTGTATCCTCAAGAAATTGAACAGGCATTAATTAAATGTGATGGTGTCGAAGAAGTCGTTGTTGTAGGAATCAAGGATGACTATTGGGGCGAGAAGGTAGCAGCTTGTATTAAAGGAAGTGCATCGTTAGCTTCTTTGAAAAAGGATTGTCTTCAAACTTTATCTTCTTATAAAATTCCACGTGTCTGGCGAAAGGTCGAAACTTTCCCCTACACAACGGGAGGTAAGATTTCACGTCAAGAAGTCAGAAAGTGGTTGGAAAAGGATGCGTTATGATGAAAAGAGCCGTCATTGTCAAAGCAAAGAGAACAGTGATTGGGAAAAAAGGTGGAATTTTAAAAGAATATGCCCCCGAACAATTAGCTGCCGCTGTCATTAGGGATCTTGTTCAAGGTTTGCCGAAACAAGTAGATGACATTATTTTAGGAAATGTAGTTGGTCCGGGAGGGAATATAGCAAGAGTTTCCAGCTTAGAGAGTGATTTGCCGTTTTCTGTTCCCGGGGTAACAATTGACCGGCAATGCGGCTCCGGATTAGAAGCAATCCGCCTTGCTTGTCATCTCATTCAAGGAGGAGCAGGTGATATTTATATTGCAGGTGGGGTTGAAAGTACAAGTCAATCCCCCTACGAAAAAAGAGCACGTTTTTCACCTGAGCGATTGGGTGATCCTGAAATGGGGATGGCGGCAGAATATGTGGCTGAAAAATATGGAATTTCACGGCAAATGCAGGATGAGTATGCACTGCTCAGTTATCAACGAGCTATCGATTCATTCATAAAAGGCTATTATTCTGATGAGCTTGTAACCATTGAAAATCTGCCATTGCAAGATGAAGGGGTAAATCCAAAGCAAAATTACGAGAGAATGCTGCGTCGGTTGTCACCCTGTTTTAAGGAAAATGGAACGGTAACTCTGGGAAATTGCTGTGGAATTAATGATGGGGCAGCTGCAGTGCTTGTTATGTCTGAGGAAACAGCAAAGGAATTAGGCTATCAACCAATTCTGCGCTTTGTTGATAGTGTGGTGACTGGAGTGAATCCAAACTATCCAGGTACAGGTCCAATTCCTGCTGTTTCAGACATTTTGTCTAAGCATTCATTGTCAATTCGAGATATTGATTTAATTCAATTGAATGAAGCATTTGCTTCTAAAGTGGTCGCATGTGCTCAAGAGCTGTCGATTCCGTATGACAAGTTAAATGTAGAAGGAGGTGCTATTGCTTTAGGTCATCCGTATGGGGCATCGGGTGCCATTTTGGTCACCAGATTATTTTATGAAGTACAGCGCTATGAAGCGAACTATGCCATTTCGACGATTGGAATTGGCGGTGGAATCGGAATTGCTGTCTTATGGGAGAGGGTCGTATGAAAACAGAGGCTGTTATCGTGACCATCACAGAAGGGATGGTGCGAAACTATGAAGAGATTTTTGGAAAACAAACTAGTTTACCAGCAACGTTTCCGATGATTTTTTATCGTTATCTGAAGGTACCATGGAGCTACAAGGCTGCTCCTATTCATAGAAAGCAGACTTGCGTTTGTCATAGGGAACTTTCTATTGGAGAAAGCTACCAGTGTGTGGTTACACTTGACCAAGAAATACAAAAAGGAAAGTATACATTTTATACGCAATCTCTCATTGGCTATAACATAGAAGGAAGCGAGTGTTTTCGATGCGTGTCGGAACTAGTTGTTGTATTACCCTAACGGAAGAAAAAATTAAACAATATGCGTTTCTCTCGGGAGATTTCAATGAGATTCATCTACATCAAGAGGCAGCCGAACGTTACGGATTTAAAGCGCCAATTGCTCACGGAATGCTGACAATGGGGCTTGTATTAGAAATAGCTGCTAGCTTTACTGGGGAAGGAATGAGAGTTTCTGCGTATGAGATGCAATTTCTTAAACCGGTATTTCAGAATGATACAATTCATCTAGTCGTAGAGGAAGTCAAGTTTGGGCGTGATACGACTAACCTTGTAATCGTAGGAAAAAATAAAAATGAAGTGGTCGTAAAGGGGAAAGTAATCTTAACATGAGAGTGCTGCTTATTAAAAAAGCTAATCTATATGATAACGGGTTTACTTATGGGGTGCAAAACAGGGAATAGCGGGGCAAATTACTTGTTCATTCTCATATTTTTTCATAACTTAATTCACAGGAAAATTTAAATAAGAAAAAAGTCCTTCCCAACCCTAATGAAGGACTTTTTTCTTCTTGCTTGACCCAGTTTTGTTCTTCACACGCCTGATGAAGGACTTTTTCTTCTCGCTTGACCCAATTTTGTCCTTCATACCCCTGATGAAGGGCTTTTTTCTTCTTGCTTGACCTACTTTTGTCCTTCATACCCCTGATGAAGGACTTTTCTCTTCTCGCTTGACCTACTTTTGTCCTTCATACCCCTGATGAAGGACTTTTTCTTCTCGCTTGACCCAGTTTTGTCTTTCATACCCCTGATGAAGGACTTTTTTCTTCTCGCTTGACCTACTTTTGTCCTTCATACCCCTGATGAAGGACTTTTTTCTTCTTGCTTGACCCAGTTTTGTTCTTTATACCCCTGATGAAGGACTTTTTCTTCTCGCTTGACCCAGTTTTGTCTTTCATACCCCTGATGAGGGACTTTTTCTTCTCGCTTGACCTATTTTTGTGCATTACACACTTATTTGCGATTGAAAATGGATTAAAAAAGGAAATAAGTTGCAGACATATCATCTTAGTCTCCATTCGCACGATAAAACACTACTACTTGTTCCCCTTATTAAAAAATATTTCATCCTGATGATTTGATATGTGAATTTTATATAAAAACGCTATAAAACCGTAGTATTACAATAAAAATGCACAAGAGATTGCATATGTGAAATCTCTTGTGCATTGCTTTGTTATATTCTTATTTGTACTTCTAAAGTAAACCCGTTATCTATATGATTGGCTTTTTCTTTTTTGTTTTAGATTGAAAAACTAATGAATGCTAGCTAATTATGAATATTGTTCATTTTTAGGAATATATCTAAACGAGCAAAAATGAAAATGGGGTGCAATATGAGTAATTCCCACATACAGAAGCAGCATATAAGTATAAACCAACGGATTATTCAAAACAAGCTAAGCAATAGGGCATTTTTTTCATTAATGATGCGTACGTTGTTATTCATTTTATTTGGTGCGATTATTGTTGGTTTGTTTGCCCTATTAGGAAATGAAACTCCACTACAGGCTGCAGAAAAATGGTGGCCGTTTCAAGCTATTTTGTCGAATATAGCAACCTATTTCATTCTACGGATGTTTATGAAAAAAGAGGGTCTTACCTACCTAAGTATCTTTAACTATGAGAAGGGGAGGAAGAAAAGGGATGCTTTAGAAACTTTATGGCTTTTGGTAGTTGGAATGATTGTTGGCGCAATTCCATTGTATTTATGTGCGTATCTTTTATTAGGAACGTTTCGTCTACCAACTACTATGTTTCAAGAAATCCCTCTATGGGCTCTTATTATTGCCTTGGTTGTCTTCCCATTGTCCAATGCATTTGTTGAAATACCGACCTATCTCGGCTATGCTCTGCCTCGAATTGAGGCGGGAACAGGAAAGCAGTGGCTAGCTATATTACTTGCGGGTTTAGCACTTGCGCTCCAACATATTGCTTTACCATTAGTTTTTGATTTACCATATATGCTCTGGAGGTTTTTATCGTTTCTTCCACTTGCTTTAGTATTAGCGTTAATTTATACAAGAACGAAACGGTTATTTCCGATTGTGCTAGCTCATTTTTTAATGGATTTGCAATTAGTCATTCAGCTTGCAACTATGACTGTAATGTAAGGAGAGAGCAAGCTATAGAAGCTTAATATATGATATTTTTTCTGAACGAATGGAGCAACTTAAACGTCAAAATGATAAAGAGGGGAGGGAATGTAACGATGAAAAACTGGAGCTTTTGGAAAACATTCTTGGCGTTTTTTGGTATAGGACTTATAGGAATAGCATTTTTAGTACCATCTATAATTCCGGCATTGGAACAGCAGCTACAATCACTTCCTAATGTACCTGATGTTCCTTTTGCGGTCATTGTCATCAGTTCATTAATCAATCCATTCATTTTGCTAATCATTATGATTATTGTAGGTCAGGTAATAGCTCCAAAAGTAAAACTGCATTCCTATTTATATCAGCACATGCAGGGAAATAAAGATGTATGGAAGTCGTTTACATCAACTATTCCAATCGCCATCATACTAGGAACTTTTGTATCTATTATTTTCTTTATTTTTGAGCTTATATTTCAGTCATATGTGCCAGAAGCATTAAAAATAATAAGTATTGAGTCAAGGAATCTTGTGAATACGCTTGGGGGAGTATTTTATGGTGGAATCGTAGAAGAAATATTAATTCGTTGGGGAGTCATGTCCTTATTTGTCTGGGTAGGATGGAAAGTCTTCCAAAGGGGGAGGAATGCACCTTCTTCATCCGTATTCTGGATTAGTATTGTTGTTGCCTCAATCCTATTTGCATTAGGACATTGGGGAGCGACTGCTTTGGCTGTACCGGTAATCACGCCAATCATCTTTATTCGGATGCTTCTTCTTAATGGAATTGGCGGCATTATCTACGGATGGCTGTTTTGGAAAAAAGGACTTGAAGTAGCGATGATGGCTCATGCCACTACGCATATTGCAATAAAAATGATCACACATGTTTGGTTTTTTATAAAATAGAAAAGCGGACTCATAAGAATCCGCTTTTGCTATTTGCAAAGTTTTTATAATTAGATGCGTGTATCGATCATGCCACAGAAAGCATCTGCTGGGCTTTCACCTTTAAATGGAGATTGTCCCATTAATTTTTCCACTAATACCTCTAATGTTTGTTTTCTGCTATCATACGTATTGATGTATGTTTTGACTTGTGGTACATCTGCCAAGTGGTATGGATATTGAACAGAAACAAAAATAGTAGGAAGTTCATGTACATAGAATGGAATATCTGGTGTTCCTTTACTTGCTGGCCATACGATTCTTTGTACAGTTCCTGGGTTCACATTGGCGATATTGATGATCAGATCATAATTATCTGTTAACTCAGTTATCGGTCTCTTTTGTGCATATACATTTGCAATAGCTGCCGCTCTTTCGTCTTCTGGAAGTTTCATAATTTTCTCTTCTGTTGATTCCCAAACCGTTACTTCGAATCCTTGTGCTTCTAACAATTCTTTCATGATATCGACAGCTTTTTCTTTACTACCAATCAATGCACCGAATCCGCCTTGTACACCTTTTACGTCTACTAATAATACGCGTTTGTATTTTTTAGGAGTTACTGGCCAGATATCTTGTTTGTCTTTTACTAACGTAATAGCTTTATCAGCAACTTCTTTGAACAATGCTTTGTTTTCTGGAAGGCCGATTTTTGCCATTGCTTCTTCTTTTGGTGGTAAAATTTCAGTTTTTGCTTTTTTATGAAGACCTAATCTAGCTTTCAAACCTAAAATACGCTCTAAAGCTTCTTGTAAGCGGTCTTCAGTAATAATTCCTTCTTTATATCCGTTCATCATGTATTCGAAGTCTTCATCTGGATCATTAAAGAATAAGAATAGGTCACAACCAGCAGCAATTGCTGTAGGAAGTAGTTTACTTCTCTTCATTGCACCTGTCAGACCTAGCATGTGGCTAGCATCTGTTACAACAACACCGTTGAACTCAAGCTTTCCACGTAATAGGTCTGTCATTAAACCTTTAGAAAGCGTAGCTGGTAGAGTCTCTTCGTCTTTCAATTCAGGATTAAAGAATTTTTCATAAGCAGGCATATGGATATGACCAGCCATAAGGGATGGTAGGCCAGCATCGATCAATCCTTTATACACTTTTCCGAATGTCGCATCCCATTCTTCACAGGATAAGCTATTCACGCTAAATGATAGATGTTGATCGCGTTCATCAATTCCATCACCAGGCCAGTGTTTGGCTGCAGGAGCAATTCCGCTTTCTTGAATTCCTTTCATGTAGGCTAGACTCATTTCTAGTACTAAATCTGGATCGGATCCAAAGGAACGGCTTGAGATAATTGGATTACGCCAGTTTTTATTAATATCAACGATAGGGGCAAAACTCCAGTTACATCCGATAGCAGCGGCTTCTACACCAGAAACTCTACCCATTTCATACGCCCATTTGGTATCATTCGTTGCACCAATTTTGACTTCTACACCAACTTCTGTTCCATCCGTACAAGCTCCGTTTCCGCCTGCTTCTGTATTAGCTGCAATTAATAATGGAATTTTGCTATTTTCTTGGAGAATTTTATTTTGATCATATACTTCCTCAGCTTTGCCAGGATTATAGCGGACAGCACCAATATGATAATTATTTAGAACATCGGTTAAGTATGCTTCATCTCGACTAGATCCCATATTTACAAATAACTGACCAATCTTTTCTTCTGTTGTCATAGATGCAATGGTATCTTTTACCCATTTAACACCTTCATCATCAAGATTATAAGGTTTTGCTTTTAAATCTACCATAAATGTTAGCCTCCCAAATAGTTTGTAAACACCTAATATGATGCTGCAATTCTTTTATATGTATACGTGTGAGCAATCGCTTTCACACCTAACATCTATAATGTATACTATTTCACAAATTGATACTTTCATCATTTTGTTGTTTTGTATAAAATTTTTGCATTACGATTTTGGAATTGCTATTCTTTAAAAAATAGACACATTTGAAAAGAGAGGTTTCGGATGCTTACCTTAATGGAAGAAAAAGAGGAATATGTTTATCATATTTGTTCATTAATCTATAACTTATCAAAGCTAAATGTAGAATTTATCGATCACCATTATACAGCATCTTTTCAACTGTTTCATTCTGATTTACCAGCTGTCTTACAATTAGGAGAGAATGAAACACCATTATACATGTATAACTATTTAAAGGATAAGGATTCTCATGATCTTTTCTATTACACGGATTCGTTTCAGCTTACTTATTTAGGGATAGGCTTATGGAATGATAAAGCATATAAAGGGGCCATCATTGTTGGACCTTTTCTCTCTAGCATTCCAGATGATGCGTTTCTTTTTAGCGTCATTGAAAAAAATCATTTACCTCATGAATCTAGGATAGAGCTTCATCGATACTATCATGTTCTTCAAATCTTAAATGTTAACTCACTTCATAATATTGGAAGATTAGTGGTGAATTTAGCTAAAAATCCTTTTATGGAAGCTAATTTGTTAATAGCTGAGGAACAAAACTGGATGATTCCTATAGAAAAAAATGAATTCAAAAGTGAAACATTTTATTCTGAAATAGAATTAAGGTATCAACTTGAAAAGAAAGTTCTTCATGCCATTGAAACTGGTTCAAAAGAAGAGGCCTTAAAATTAGTACAGCTATTTCAATTTGATTTTAGTTATCGGACACCAAACGATCCTTTAAGGGCTTATAAAAACGCCTGTTTTTCTTTTAATACATTACTTCGATTAGCTGCAGTGCAAGGGGGTGTTGCGCCAGCTCATATTCACCATTTATCTGATAAAATTGCTATTTTAATTGAAAAAGTATCCAATATGAAGGATTTAAGAGGTCTTCAGACAAACATGGTTGTAGAGTATTGCGATTTAGTAAAAGAAATGTCAACAGCAGGTTATAGCCCTATTATCCAGAAAGCCATTCAGTATATTGAGTTACATTTTGATAGGCCGTTATCCCTTCATATAATTGCTGAAAAAATAAACATTCATTCATCCCATCTTTCAAGACAATTTAAGAAAGAGACGAATCATACAATTACTGAATTCATACATAAGAGAAGGATTAAGGAAGCTCAATTTTTAATTCGACAAAATCAGTACTCTATGACGGAAATTGCACTCATGGTAGGCTTTGAAAATCATAACTACTTCAGTACTGTTTTTAAGAAAATCACTTCGTTAACTCCAAGGGAATATTTATCTCAGTTTAGGAGGCTATAATTTCTCCACATTAGAACCTCAAGAAAAATGGAAGAGGATAGAGGGGGGATAAACAGCCTCAAGGCTTTAAAAATTAAGATGTAACATAGTAGTTTATTGTAGCCCTGGTTTCATAAAGCCAGGGCTATCTTTCTATCGATGCTGAAAATCGTCTTGAATATAGTCTTTACTAAGCTATCAGTTAATCTACTAAGATACAAACCTTGTAATCTCTTAATTTTATTGTCTTAGACAAATTATTCAGTATGAACAGGTAATGATCAAATTGAATATGACAGATTGAGACATACAATTAAATTCAAATTTTTTAAGATTTTAACATATAATTCCCTTTTTTTACAAGAAAATACAGAAAAAACATCCAGTAAAAGTTAATTTTTGATTTTAATAGCATTTTTTAAAATTTTTGTTGATTTTTTATCTAGTAAAATGATATTTTATATCTTGAGGAGTTATTTAATAATTTCGACAAAACAGAATAAGGGGGAACGACATGATGAAAAACAGATGGTTAATTGCTTTATCAGCTATCGCAATTCATCTTTCGATTGGGGGGGTTTACGCTTACAGTGTATACAAGCTACCTATAGTTGAGACGATGGGGTGGTCAGCAACTGAGGTAACGATAGCGTTTACAATTATGATGGCTCTTGGGGGATCCTCTGCAGCTGTATTTGGAAAATTTGTTGAAAAGAAGGGTCCAAGAAAATCTGCCTTGGTTGCAGCGGTGCTATTTGGTCTAGGACAAGCAGGTTCTGGATTAGCTATTCAAATGGATTCTGTAGTACTTTTCTGGCTGACTTATGGGGTATTAAGTGGACTTGGAATGGGGATCGGGTATATTTCACCAGTATCTACACTAATCAAATGGTTCCCGGATCGTAGGGGATTAGCAACAGGGATGGCGGTACTTGGTTTTGGTACAGGGGCGCTTCTTACAGCTCCAATTGCAGCAAACTTAATGGGATCTGTTGGTATTTCAACTACATATTACATTTTGGGTGCTAGCTATTTCATCTTAATGTTTGCAGGTGCTTCGTATATTGCAAAGCCAGCAGCAGATTATATGCCTGATGGAATGAAAAAAGCAATTGCAAATGGTAAAAAAGAAATTAAGAAAGATTTACGTCAATTAACTGCAAGAGAAGCGGTTAAAACAAAGCATTTCTGGATGTTATGGACAATGAAGCTTGTTAACACTAGTGCAGGTGTTATGATGATTTCGGTAGCCTCTCCTATGTCTCAAGAGGTAGTGGGGTTATCCGTAGCAGGAGCTGCTACTTTAGTTGGTATTATGGGACTTTTCAATGGTGGAGGTCGACTAGGTTGGGCAGCAGCCTCTGATTATCTTGGTCGTCACAACGTGTTCATTATTTTCTTTACCATTCTAATCGTATCGTTCGTTACACTACCAATGACAACAAATGCTATCATATTTCAAATTTTAATTTTATTAGTAGTTAGTTGTTATGGTGGAGGATTTTCCAATCTTCCTGCATTTGCCGGCGATTTATTCGGAACAAAAGAAGTTGGAGCGATCCATGGTTATCTTTTAACGACATGGTCTTTAGGCGGGGTTTGTGGACCACTGTTGGTAAACATCATTAAAGAAAGTACTGGAAGTTATACTCCTGTGTTCTATACTTTCCTTGGATTAGTTTCTGTTTCTATGATTATTGCACTTTTCCTTCGTGCCGATGTGTTAAAAATGCGAAAAGCACAAGAACAACAACAAGAAGCTATGGCTCAAGTAGCAGCTAGTAAGTAAATATTTATGAGTATGAATAAAGATTCATAATAACTATTTTATTAGGCATTATCAAGATATTTCTTATTGGCAGATAAGAGATACTTATGATAGTGTCTTTTCTTTGTAAAAGAAGTCTTGAAGTAATCTCTCTATCATTCTTGTTTTTTCGACATTTTTCTTTTAAAAAAAATAGAAGAGATATAGTTTTCTTTATTGTACCCTTATTATTAGAGAATGTAAAATAGTTAAAAACTATCGCTATCATAACTTTTATCTATGATAGAAAGCTATGTGACAGAATTCGTTGCTAAACAACAATGTTGACAAAAGTCGACAGAATTCTATATAAGGCCCAATAAAAGAGGAACTGACATTGACAAATCCGCTTTTAACGAACTTGTGGGTCAGCTCCTCCTATCTATTTTGAATGAAGCATATATTGTCTTTAATCTGTTTAAAATTCAACTTTTATCTTTTCAGCAGTCGTTAGCTTTTGGTCTAGGTTATTAAACACATCACTAGTCGTGATTTCAATGGAATCAAAATTAGCTTTTTTAACGATAAACCCAAGATTTCCTTTTTTTATTCCGTTTGCTTCCATTTCTCCATTTAATTCTTCTAAGTAAATATCATCTTCCCATGTCTTTGTTTCACCTGAACTCGTATTTAGAAGGGCAACAGGTGCAAATTTGAGTGGCTTATTTGAGGTGTTTTTAATTTCTACGAACAGTTTTACAAAATCAAACTCCTCTTCATGTGTATAAGGATGATAAAAATCAACTAAGCTGTAGTCTGGTTTAAAATGAAGGATTTTTGCTTCTCTTATCGTGAATTCAATGGCATCTAGTTTATAAGTCTGACTCTCATTTTGTATAGCCTTTAAGGTTATTTCTCCCCTTTGATCGCGAGAGGATTGACCTACCTCTAGAATCGACTTGTCATCGGATACTTGGGGATTTCGAACGTAGTCTTTATAGTAGCTAGGGATAGTGTTGGAATTTGTTGAATTAGTTTGTTTTTCTGCAGATACAGATTGCTCAGTATCGTTGTTAGAACAACCTATGAGTAGAAGGGACAATGATAGTAATAGAAAGATTGTTTTTTTCATAATGGACTCCTTATCTGTTTTTACAGAATTTTTGCTCAAATGCGGTGTGTAGATACATGTCGGATACACGTTCTACACATTAAGTATTTGAAATGGTATAATTTATATATATAGGATGTTCTTTGAAAACTGAACATAGGTGGTTGTGACAGGAAAAGCGTCTGTCACGTAAAATGTTCAACGTTCTGCCGACCAACACTCTCCATTGTAGAGAGTGCGGCATCGTAACCCTATAAAAGTATCGCCGATTGAACGGCGTAGTTGGCACCGACCTTGCCCTCTTGAAAGACTGTTTTTCTCTCAAATGTTGCTCACTAAAAGTTCGACCTCTGCCTCTTTTCATGGAAGCTGGTAAGTGGGATGTTTGTGAGAAAGAACCCCATCGCTTTAGCGGTGGGAGTGGTCAGTAATAGTTCCCATTGTATATATACAATAGGAACTTATTTTTTCATACATCAGAATTTCTATCGTTTTCGATGTGTACTGGTATTTAGTTCCAGGTAACCAACGACTAATGGACTTCCGCTTTAATTATTTATCATCAATCTTTACGTTCGCTTTTAGTAAGTCAAAAATAATTTTGGCATGATCTGTATTGTCGACTTGGCCTGCAAATTTATCACTAGATGGTCCGAAGGCATATACTGGTACGTCTTCACCTGTATGTCCTCCAGTTGTCCAACCTGTATGGGAACGTTCGTTAAAAATGTTTTCAATCGCATTGTCAATGTCTGCAAACTTTTTCGTTTCAGCTGCCGTTTTAACAGCTTGAATTTCCTTGTCCGTTAACTCAAGATCAATATATTGTTTTAATGTATCTTCAACGCTTGCTCCTTTTAAAATTTGCTCGGCCATAAAATCAGGTGTGCGTTTGGCGGCTTTGATTGGTTCACCAAACCAGTTATAAATTCCGTTAGCCCCAATGGAATAGCCGCCTGTAGAGTGGTCAGCCGTTGCTACAACTAGCGTATGCTTGTCCTTTTTAGCAAATTCAATGGCTGCTTCAAAAGATTTTTCGAAATCTTCCATCTCACTCATGGCACCAACAATGTCGTTATCATGACCAGCCCAGTCAATTTGGCTACCTTCAACCATTAGGAAGAAGCCGTCTTTATCTTCTTTCAAACGGTCGATAGCGGATTGTGTCATGTCCGCTAATGATGGTGTCCCTTCGGCACGGTCAATCATTTTAGGCATACCTGTTGGAGCAAATAAACCAAGCACTTGTTCATCTTTGTTTTCAAGCAGTTCATCACGATTTGTCACGTAGCTATAGCCATCCTTTTTAAACTCATCGACAAGGTTACGGTCTTGACGTACGAACAGGTCTGTACCTCCACCTAATAGAACATCAACTTTATGCTTTCCATTGATTAAATCATCATAATAATCATTAGCAATCGCATTCATATTTTTACGGCTAATATCATGTGAACCAAATGAAGCAGGTGTAGCATGCGTAATTTCTGATGTAGCAACAAGTCCTGTTGCTTTTCCTTTTTCTTTAGCAGCTTCTAATACGGTTTTTACTTCTGATTTATCATTGTCCACTGCAATGGCATTATTATATGTTTTAATACCAGCTGACATCGCCGTTGCTGCAGACGCTGAATCTGTTACGTTTTGTGCTGGATCTTCTGGATAGGTCATTTGCTGACCTACTAAATAGTTATCGAATGCTGTTTTTTCTGCAAATTTTGTTGATGGATCATCTTTTAGGTAACGGTATGCAGAAGTATAAGAAACACCCATTCCATCACCAATAAGGAAGATCACATTTTTCACTTGAGCATTATTATCATCTTTTTCCTTTGCTTCGGCAGTTGAAACAGAGCTTGCTAAACTTGTAAGAGCTAACGATGAAACGACTGCGAACGGCAATAGTTTCTTTTTGAAATTTTTTTTGAACATAAATTCGCCTCCTCAATATTGTTTAACGAGTTGATTATAGATTGCTAGTGTTAAGGAGCAATTGAGAGAGGGTTAAGGATGTGTATATGCAATAAAATGCGTGTAATGACCTAATTTTTTAACGAATTTTAGCATGGAAGCTCCAAAAAAATGGTAAAAGAATGTTTGGAGGAAAGATTAATTATGACTATGGGTATAGATTAAAAGTTGATTTTTATTTATTCTAGTCTATAAAATCCTTTTTAAAACATTTACAAACTTTATGATTTTTTTACAATTAATGTATGGAGTAAGTTATTGAATTGATTTTCCTAATACGAATGGTCATATTGAGAAAATAAACGCTCATACAGGTGAAATTATATATAAGGTTACAGGGGGTTTTAAGAGAAGGGGAATAGTAAAAGAATCTCTATTTGATGTATACAAAATAATATCTATTCTTATATACAAAAGCAGACCATTCTGTGGAAGGTCTGCTTTTGTATACGATTATCAAAAATTATATGGAGTGCTCAACTAAACCTTTTGTCTTTAGCAGCGCCTTTATTTGGGTTGATAAGACTACTTCTCCGTGTTGATTTGTTACATTAAATTTTAAGGTGATTTTTCCACGCTTAGGATTTGATGAAGGTGTCAAATCAACCACTTCTACTTCTGTCGTTAATACATCATTCATTCTAACCGGTGCTGTAAATGTCACATTATCAAGACCTTGTCCTACAATAAACTCATCTCCAAATTTATGTAAGCGAATCCATTGTCCCCACATTGAACTTAGTGTCAGAAAGCCTGAACTGATAATTCCATTGAACATCGAATTCGCAGCAAATTCTGGATCAGTATGAATTGGATGAGGATCATACTTCATTGCGAAATCCTCTATTTCCTCTGATGTTACGATAATAGGCTCACATTGAAATTGTTGTCCAATTTCAAATTCTTCAAAAAACATCTAACTGATTACCTCCGTTTTTTCATTATTTTATATATAAGTGTATACTTAATTTTTCCATCCGTAAATTCATAAAGAGGTAAACTTTTTAGAATGTAGTTGAAAGCAACCTTAGTATTCTTATTGCTCTTTTTGTTTGTCTTCCCATGGTTGAAACGAAAACGGAATCCCAATCATCTTTGCGGTCAATTCATCATAGGATACTAAATCTTGTTTGGACAATTCTTTTAAAGAGCGTTTTCCTATTGCTCGTAATGCCATTTTCATTTCTTCGATACTTGCTGTGAGGAATTTCTCCGCTGATTTTACTCCGTCTTCTATTTTAAATTGATCCTTGAATTTCCCGTTATACCAAACGGCTTGTGTAGGTGGTTCAAATGGAAGAACATTCAAGGATTGAGTATGCGAGACAGTAAATAATATCGCCGAGCCTACATACACGGCATCAGCACCGAGTGCAAGCACTTTTAAGAAGTGTCCAGGTACTAAAAGCCCTCCTGAGACAATTAGACTAATTTGTCCTTTCATGTTTCTTTTTTCTAGATGATGAACAGCCCTAACAAGTCCGTGTAATGTTGGGATTCCAAAGTCATCAGCTAAAATGGGAGGGGCCTCCTTCATGGCTGCTTGTCCTCCGTCAATCGCAATAAAATCGACACCCATATCAATGATATGATCGATATCTTCTTCAATTTTTCCACCCATCCCCATTTTTACACCAATGGGAACACCGCCTGATATACTTCGGAGTTCCGCAACAAGTTCTTTGATATCTTGTAATGTTTGGTTTTCAAAAAAAAGTTCATTAAGCACAGCATCGTCATTTTCGGTAAGTCCCATTATGTCACGAGCGCGACCTGTTAAATCTTGAGGAGGAATTTTTTTGCCCATCCCGGCTAGGGCACCTTGTCCCAGCTTAATTTCAATCATATTCGCACGCTGAATTACTTTTTTTTCCTTTGCCCATTCTGCTTTAGAAAACTGTAAAATATAGTTTCCTGCTGCGTCTAACTCTTCAGGTAAAATTCCTCCTTCACCAGAATTAATGGCGGTTCCGACATTTTTAGCGGCTTTCGTCAAAGCAAGCCTTGTTTGTTCACTAAGTCCGACCCCGTAGCCCATCCCGCTAATCATCAGTGGAATTTTGATTTTTAACGGTTTTTTTGCTTTTGGTCCAATGGTAACGGAAATATCTACTTCTTCGTCACCATCTATTGGAAATGGTGAAACTTGAGCAGGGATTAAGGTAATCTGATCCAAATGCGGCCACTTTTTTGAAGAGCCAGTGAGTGGACGCTGAAGGACGGTGCCTGTTTGGGCACGCAAGCTATTTTCTAGCATATTTTGAATGCCCATATGCCGAAGACCTGGCATCAACTCCATCACATTTTCTTGATAACTGTCTGTTAAAATAATTTTTCCAGCCTTCTTCACGATTAGTTTCATAATCCAACGCCACCCAACAAGCATGAATAAAGCGAGGATAAATAGTATGGATATCATTATAAAAGTTACATAATGTAAAATATTTGGCATAGTCATTTCTCCATAGTTGCTAAATTCCACAAGTTGGGGTCAGTCCCCTGATACTTCTTTTTGTTTGTCTTCCCAAGGTTCAAATGAAAACGGAATGCCAATCATGTTAGCAGTCAGCTCGTCGTAGGATACTAAATCTTTTGGTGATAGCTCTTTTAAAGATCGCTTTCCCATCGCTCTTAATGCCATTTTCATTTCTTCGATACTTGCTGTTAGGAATTTCTCCGCTGATTTTACCCCATCCTCGATTTTAAATTGGTCTTTAAATTTTCCTTGATTCCAAATAGCCTGTGTCGGCGGTTCAAATGGAAGGGCATTCAAGGATTGAGGATGTGAAACAGCGAATAACATGGCAGAGCCGACATACACAGCATCAGCACCAAGTGCAAGCACTTTTAAAAAATGTCCGGGTACTAAAAGTCCTCCTGAGACAATTAGACTGATTTGTCCTTTCATGTTTCTTTTTTCTAGATGACGAACAGCTCGGACAACTGCATGTAAGCTTGGAATTCCTATATCATCAGATAAAAGAGGAGGAGCACCGAGTGTAGCTGCTTGACCACCGTCAATCGCAATATAATCCACTCCCATCTCTATCACATGGTCGATATCTTCTTCAATTTTTCCACCGGCCCCCATTTTTACACCAATGGGGACACCACCTGTTATTCTTCGAAGACTATCAACCAGTTCCTTAATATCTTCTAATGTTTGATTTTCAAAAAAATTGTCATAAATCACAGCATCTTCGTTTTCTTTAAGTCCCATTACTTCTCGAGCACGCCCTGTTAAATTTTTGGGTGAAATTTTCGCACCTGTCCCGAAAAGAGCGCCTTGTCCAAACTTCACTTCAATCATGTCGGCACGCTTAATGAGGTCTTCCTCCTTTGACCATTCTGTTTTGGAAAACTGTAAAATATATTTTCCTGCGGCGTCTAATTCTTCAGGTAAAACGCCACCTTCACCAGAGTTAATCGCGGTTCCGACATTGTTAGCAGCTTCCGCCAAAGAAAGCCTGACTTCTTCACTAAGGGCGATTCCATAGGCCATTCCGCTGATCATGAGCGGAATGTTAATTTTCATCGGTTTTTTTGCTTTTGGTCCAATCGTGACGGAAACATCTACGTCTTCTTCACCATCAATAGGAAACGGTGAAGTCTGTGCAGGAATAAAGGTAATCGGATCTAAATGCGGCCATTTTTTTGAAGAGCCTAGTGGCCGATGAAGGACGTCGCCTGTTTCAGCACGCAAGCTATTTTCCAGCATATTTTGAATGCCCATATGCCGAAGACCTGGCATCAACTCCATCACATTTTCTTGATAACTGTCGGTTAATATGATCTTTCCGAACCTTTTCACCATGCGTTTTATGATCCAACGCCAACCAACAAGCATGAATAAGATAAGAACGAATAATATGGAAAGCATTGCAAAAGTTAAATAGGATAAAATGTTCAACATATTCACATCTCCACTATCTACATAAATTCAAGAATATCATTCGCTTCGCTTATTGTTTCCTAAAGAAAGAAAATTATATGATTGGAGAGTGTGAGTGGAGACCTATATGTATGAAAAGGTCTGTGGAGAATAGACTAGATGAATAGAAAAGCTAATGTTTATTTAAAGATAAAAAAGTATAAAATTTTCGCTGCGTTTTGGTGTCTAGCTCCACCGGCTAGCTCGCTGTGAAAAAGATAAAAGCCCTCAAAAGGCAAAAAGCGCCTTCCGGGTCTTTTCCTATTTTCTTCGCGAGCTGACCGAGCCGGCTCCGCTTTTCTTAATAGAAAGGAGATCATTTTCTTGAACTTATTGAATGATATCGCTCATCGTTCTTGGCCATTGCCTTCAACAAACTGGATTATGAGACAAGCTTGGCGTAATGTATTGTTCACTCATTGGCCTATTTCTCCTGAAATACTCCGACCGTATATTCCTTCTTCTCTACAAATTGATACCTTTGATGGTTCTGCTTGGCTAGGAGTCGTTGTATTTGTCCTGGAGGGAATTTATCCCCGTGGACTGTCATCTGTCTCATTAACGCCTAAATTTTCCGAAGTTAATGTAAGAACTTATGTTCAATACCGTGGGAAACCCGGTGTTTATTTCATGTCTCTTGACGTTGGCGATTGGGCTTCCTTAACGATAGCAAAAAGATGGTATCGTTTGTCTTATCATCCTGCGCACATTTCGATTCGAAAAGAAGGGCAAACCTTTCATTACGAGAGTATTCGGAAAGGAAAAAACAATCTGTCCATAGCAAGTAAAGGGTCGTACACTCCTTTATTGGACGTTTTTTTTCCAAAGGAAGGGACGCTAGATCATTGGCTCACCGAGCGTTATTGCCTTTATAGCACCGATCATAGAGCGAACATCTATTGCGGTGAAATTCATCATCGTCCATGGCCGTTACAAAAAGTAGAAACAGAAATAACGAGGCACACCCTTTTTGAGCCTTTTAATATGGACCTTCAGAATGTACAATCTATTTCTCACTTCTCTGAAGGTGTTGATTCGTTACTATGGAATATTCAGAAAATACGGTTATAAATGGTGTTCCTGCTAAGCTGAGGATTTTCTGTATAAAATAACCTAAATGATGAATGCTAGAAAAAGAGTTTAAACCGCCTGGAAGAGATGGAGGGGTGACCAGCTTGATTCGTAACGTAGATAAATTGTTAAGAAAACCGAAAGAAAAGAAGAAACCTCAATCTTTGCAAAAAAAGATTCAAGATTCTAAGCCAAAGGATCCTCTTCAAGAAAAATTCAGTCAAAATATCGAAACACTCCGTTCGATTTATGATAATTGTTCAGATGTCGTGTTCCGTCCGTTCTTACTTTTCGGAAAAACGAGAGCCATGATTATTTATATTGAGGGTCTTTCAGATATTCAGGGGATAGAAGAATTTGTGCTTTCCTCACTCATGCAGGAACCAGCTAATGAGCAACAATCTATAAATGAGTTTCTTGAACATAAAATGCCCGTTTCCAAAGTGAATAGAGTAAAACATGTTGGTAGATTGTATTGAATCGATTTCATTAGGAAATCCTATCCTTTTTTATGAAGGGGAGAGTGATGGATTTTCATTAGGATTGGTTAAATGGGAAAAGCGGTCGATTGAAGAACCTGTAGCAGAGGGGGGAATCAGAGGATCGCGAGAGGGATTTATTGAAGCTTTGGAGGTAAATACGTCCCTATTACGACGGATTATTAAAAGTCCTGCGCTTAAAATGCAATCGATGAAAATCGGGAAGTATACTCAGACGACTGTTGCGATTGCTTATATTGATGGACTTGCCGATCAAACACTGATTGAAGAGATTACAAATCGCCTGCAGCGAATTGAGATGGACGGCATTTTAGAAAGCGGGTACATCGAGGAAATGATTGAGGACAACCCGTATTCTCCTTTCCCTCAGATTCTAGCAACAGAACGGCCCGATGTAGCTTGTGCTCATTTGCTAGAGGGACGGGCTGTCATTCTGGTAGAAGGAACTCCTTTTACTTTAATTGCTCCGATATCCTTCTTTTCTTTGATTCAATCACATGAGGATTATTATGAACGCTTTATGGTAGGCACTCTTATCCGTTGGTTACGTTATGTTTTTCTTGGAATTTCCCTTTTGCTTCCTTCCTTTTATGTTGCTGTTTTGACGTTTCATCAGGAGATGGTACCAACTGCACTGTTGCTGAGCATGGCAGCCTCTAGGGAAGCAGTCCCTTTTCCTGCCATAGTCGAGGCGGTGTATAATGGAAGTTACGTTTGAAGCGTTGCGAGAGGCGGGGGTTCGATTGCCGAAGCAGATCGGCTCCGCTGTCAGCATTGTTGGAGCGCTAGTGATTGGTCAAGCTTCCGTTCAAGCAGGGCTGGTTTCAGCACCAATGGTCATTGTAGTGGCGATTACGGGGATTGCTTCTTTTATGATACCTCGTTATGCTACAGGAATTGCGATCCGGATGTTGCGCTTTCCCATTATCCTGCTTGCCGGTACCTTAGGTCTGCTTGGCGTCATGATGGGAATCATTGCTATCGTCATTCACTTGTGCAGCTTGCGTTCCTTCGGCGTTCCCTACTTAGCGCCACTGGCACCGTTAAAAGGCCGAGAGCTGAAAGATGTGCTATGGAGAGCTCCTTGGTGGATGATGGATACACGTCCACATTTTACAGGGAAGTTCAACTCAAAACGTCAGTCTCCAAACCTGAGACCGAATCCAAAAAAAGGGGGCGACAGGGATGAAAAAGGTTCTCTGTATGCTGTCCTTGTGCGGGATAATTCTTCTAAGCGGATGCTGGGATCGAGTGGAGATTAATGATTTGGCCATTATTACAGCAGCTGCTATTGATGCAACGGATGACAATCAAATCGAACTTTCCCTCCAGGTGTTTATTCCTAAAGCATTAGGCAGTGGAGGAGGGCAAGGTGGTGGGGGAGGAGGAGGAGGAGGAGCTACTACATTGCTACGATCTCATAAAGGAATCAATGTATCAGATGCCATGTCTAAGCTTCAAAGCTGAGATTCCACGTAAAATTTTTTGGGGGCAATGTAAAGTGTTTATATTTGGAGACAAGTTAGCGAAGAAAGGAATCCAAAAGGAGATAGATTTTATCCTTCGTCATCCACAGGCAAGAGAGAGATCCTATCTGTTTGTTAGTGAAGGGAAAGCGAAGTCTGAACTTGAATTTCAAGCTACTTTAGAACGGTATTCTGCTGAAAGCATTCGGGAATTGTCTGCCTTACATATCGGGATGCAGGTCACAGTCCAGGATATTGATGAAATGTTGATCGGTAAATCCCAAGCCGCTGCCATTCCCATCGTAATACATAAATCTTTAGGGAAAGAACAAGCCTATCCTTCTATTGCCGGAACTGCCGTATTTAAGAAGGATAAAATGATTGGGAAGATATCAGAGAGGGCAACTAGAGGAATATTGTGGTTAAGAGATGAAATGGAAGCATACACAGTGACTGTAAAACCTAAAGGTGTGTCAGGTGAAATAACTTTAAATCCGGTATCGGCACATGTCAAGATGGTACCGCATATTCAAAACGGAAAATGGAAAATGCTTGTGAAGGTTACTACAGAAGGAGCTGTTATTGAAAATGGAACGAATTTGCTCCTTTCAAGTCCACAATCTATAAAGAATGTAGAAAAGGCGTTTGAAGAATCTATCAAAAAGCGTATTGAGCTTGCACTTCAGGAAGCGCAGCATAGGATGAAAGTGGATATTGTAGGCTTTGGGAAAGAGTTCTATCGGAAATACCCTAAGCAGTGGAAACAAAACGAAAATCGCTGGGAGCAGGTGTATCCAGAGGTGGAAGTGACGATTGATGTTGACGGCCATATTCGCAGACAGGGCTATATAACTACACCGGGAGGCATGCCTGAGAAAGAGGTGAGAGAAAAGTGAGATGGGGAGCATTTTTTGCTACAACTGCAATCGTGGCTCTGATTATTTTGTTTCAATGGCCGAGCATGAAACAAAACCCTAAAAAAGACAAGATCGCTTTTTCGATACTGCTTCTCATCGGCTGGGGGTTGTCCATGTTCGACCTCCCGCATATGGGAGGACCGACTGCATGGATTGAAGCTCTTTTCAAGCCGTTTGGACGGTTTATGGAAAAGTAAGGTTGGAGCAGGGGACCGTGATTTCGCTTTTTCATACTGGAGGAGAAAGATGATGGAGAAAGGAAAAATTTCAGCACTTCAGATGGCAGTCATGATCTATCCTACGATTGTGGCTACTATTATTCTCGGAGTGCCAAGCATCACAGCGAAATATGCAAAAAATGATTTATGGCTGTCCCCCATTTTAGCGTCTGTAATCGGATATGTGGCGGTGTATCTCGCTTATAAACTACATCAACTTTATCCAAAGCAAACGGTGATCCAATTTAGTGAACAGATTATAGGTCGGTTCGCGGGGAAAGTGCTTGGTGTTTTATTCTTGCTTTTTTATATCCAGGGTACGGGACATGCTCTTAGATCTTACTCGGAATTTATGGTCGACTCTTTTCTAGTCCATACCCCGATTAGCGTGATCATAGCATCGATGGCATTCCTCTGTGCCTTAATCGTAAGCGGAGGATTAGAAGGATTAGGGAGAGCTGCTCAATTGTTTTTTCCTGTTTTTTTCTTTCCGCTTCTCATCTTAATCATCCTAGTGTTTCCTGATTTTGAATTTAAAAATATATTTCCGATATTGGAGGATGGGATTATGCCTCCAATCAAGGGTGCCATTGTGCCGATGGGATGGTTCACAGAACTCTTTATGATCAGTTTTTTCTTGCCTTTTTTAGTGGATGGGAAAAAAGGCAAGAAATACGGAATGATGACGGCTTTTGCTGTGATGATGACGTTAGTGGTGGTAAATCTTATTGTTCTTTTTGTACTTGGGCAAACGACAGCCTCTAGGGTTTATCCCCTGATGCAGGTGGCTCGATACATCAGTATTGCTGGCTTTTTTGAACATTTGGAGTCCATCGTTATGGCTATTTGGGTAGTAGGAGCGTTTGTTAAAATTTCTGTGTTTTATTATGTGGCTGTTTTAGGTACCGCACAGTGGTTGAATCTTTCGGACTACCGGTCCATTGTATGGTCGATAGGGATTTTAATCGTAGCATTCAGCTTTTGGTCACATTCCTAGCACAATGGAATTGCAACGGTTTCTTTTCGGGGTATTCCCCTTTTACGGACTATTGATACAAACGATTATTCCTCTGTTTTTGTTGGTGATTGCAGTTGTACGAAAAAGAAAACAAAAACATAAAGGAACCAAATCGGGATGAACATTTGGATAAACGGTACATTCTAACTTAAAGAGATAGCGATAACTGAATGAGTGATTTCGTTTTTCCATACTAGCATGGAAAGGAGCAAGATGATGGAGAAAGGAAGAATTTCAGCTCTTCAGATGGCATTCATGATGCTTCCTACGATTACGGCTACCGCTGTTCTCGGGGTTCCAGGCATCACAGCGAAATATGCTAAAAATGATTTATGGTTGTCCCCTATTTTGGCTTCCCTCATCGGGTATGTGACGGTGTATTTAGCTTATAAACTGCACGAACTGCATCCAAAACAAACGGTTATCCAATTCAGTGAACACATCATGGGTCGGTTCGCGGGAAAAATGCTCGGTTTTTTATTCTTGTTTTTTTATATTCAGGTCGCGGGACTTACTATTAGAGAGTACGGAGAATTTATTGTCAGCTCTTTTCTCCCCAATACCCCGATTAGCGTGATCATGGCATCAATGATATTCCTCTGTGGCTTTGTCGTAAGGGGGGATTTAGAAGTATTGGGGAGAGCTGTCGAATTGTTATTACCTGTTTTTTTATTTCCACTCCTCATCTTTATCATCTTTTTGGCTCCTGATTTTGAATTTAAGAATATATTCCCGATATTGGGGGATGGGATAATGCCTCCAATCAAGGGTGCGATTGTGCCGGGGGGGTGGTTCACAGAATTTTTTCTTATCACGTTTCTCCTGCCTTTTTTAGCGGATCAGAAAAAAGGAATGAAATATGGAATAATGGCGGTTTTTGCTGTGATGATGATGTTAGTTGTGGTCAATCTTTTCGTTCTTTTTATACTCGGGCCAACGACATCCTCTAACTTTTATCCTGCATTTACCGTAGCTCGATACATCAGTATAGGAGACTTTTTTGAACATGTAGAGGCTGCCATCATAGCAGCTTGGATCATAGGGGCGTTTGCCAAAATATCTGTGTTTTATTATGCAACTGTTTTAGGTACCGCACAATGGCTGAATCTTTCGGACTACCGACCAGTTGTATGGCCGTTAGGGATTCTGATCTTAGTATTCAGCTTTTGGTCGCTTCCTAACATAATGGGATTGGAACGTTATCTTGTTGGAGCCTTTCCCCTTTTCGGACTATTGATACAAACGATTATTCCTCTGTTTTTGTTGGTGATTGCTGTTATACGGAAAAGAAAACAAAAACATAAAGGAACCAAATCGGGATGATTATTAGCAGAATGTGTGATTTTGTTTTTCCATACTAGAATGGAAAGGAGCAAGATGATGGAGAAAGGAAGAGTTTCAGCATTTCAGATGGCAGTGATGATGTATCCTACGATTGTGGCCACCGCTATTCTCAATGTTCCAAGCATCACAGGGAAATATGCCAAAAATGATTTATGGCTGTCCCCTATTTTAGCGTCTATAATCGGGTATATGACGGTGTATCTCGCTTATAAACTGCATCAACTTTATCCAAAACAAACGGTGATCCAATTTAGTGAACACATCCTTGGTCGGTTTGCCGGGAAAACTCTCAGCTTTTTATTCATATTTTTATATATCCAATCCACGGGACAAATAGCCAGGAGTTACGCAGAGTTTATTGTTGATTCGTTTCTGTTTAATACCCCGATTAGCCTGATCATAGCATCGATGGTCTTCCTCTGTGCCTTAATCGTAAGCGGAGGGTTAGAAGGATTAGGGAGAGCGGCTCAATTGTTTTTTCCTATTTTTTTCTTACCACAATTGGTCTTAATTATCTTAGTATTCCCCGATTTTGAATTTAAAAATATATTTCCGATATTAGAGGAGGGGGTTATGCCTTCAATCAAGGGGGCGATTGTTCCGGGCGGCTGGTTTACAGAATTTTTTCTGATCAGTTTTCTCCTTCCTTTTGTGGCGGATGGGAAAAAAGGCTTGAAACATGGAATGATGACGGTTTTTGCCGTGATGCTGACGTTAGTGATGGTGAATCTTATTGTTCTTTTTGTACTTGGGCAAACGACAGCCTCTAGGGTTTATCCCCTGATGCAGGTAGCTCGCTACATCAGTATCGCGGGCTTTTTTGAACATTTGGAGTCCGTCGTCATGGCCATATGGATAGTAGGGGCATTTGTCAAAATTTCTGTGTTTTATTATGCGGCTGCTTTAGGTACCGCGCAGTGGCTGAATCTTTCGGATTACCGGCCTGTTGTATGGCCGATAGGGATTTTAATCGTAGAATTCAGCTTGTGGTCGCTTCCTAACACAATGGATTTGGCACGTTATCTTGAGGGAGTTCTCCCTTACTACCTACTATTGATTCAAACAATTATTCCTCTGTTTTTACTAGTGATTGCAGTTGTACGGAAAAGAAAACATAAAGCAAGTGGGAAGGCATGATTTATGAATAATGCTATTCATTTTTAATGACCACTTCGGATTGAAGAGGCTATCCAATGAGGCCGTATCGGTGACTTATGGGAGGCCTTTTTTATTTTCGTGAACTTTCAATAATCAAATGTGAACGTTCGAGAATTATTTTGTTTTTTCTAGAATTACAAAGGAAAACCCAAAAAAATCGCTTTGTAACAATCTTAGGACTCCCCTTATTACTCTTTGTATTCTACTAATCTAATTTAATGTATAACCACTGTACTTTTCCAAAACTTCAAACAACCCCCATTTATTACATAATCTTTATCATAGTGGGAAAAATGAACAATATAATCATTTGTTTAAAAGGTAAGTAAAAATTGTCGATGCGTTTTGGTGTCTAGCTCCACCGGCTAGCTCGCTAAGAAAAAGATAAGAGTCACCAAAAGGCAAAGAACGCCTTTAGGGCCTCTTCCTATTTTCTACGCGAGCTGAACGAGCCGGTTACGCTTTTCTAAATAGGAAGAGGGTTTTTTATGTTTTTTAAACGTTCGAAAGAGAAAAAAGGGAATCATCAGCAGCAGGTTGAAAACAAGCAAAAGCCACTTTCCTCTGATTTTTTTCAAAACGTTGAGAAAATTCATTCCGTATATGAAGACTGTTCAGATGTGGCGTTCCGTTCTTTTTTAATTGGAGAAAAAGTAAAAGCTGAAGTGATGTATATTGATGGTTTAGTCAATGTACAAGAATTGGAAGCTAGTGTGCTATCACCGTTGATGTTTGATATGGCTGGTAAATCATTGGATGTTCAGAGCTGGATGAAGGAAAAATTATCGGTTGCCAAGGTAGCAGAAGTCAAAACGATAGATGAGTGTATTCAATCTATGTCAATCGGGAATCCAGTCCTACTAGTGGAAGGGGAAAGCCAAGGCTTTGCTTTAGGGCTTACACAATTTGAGAAGCGTTCGATTATCGAGCCAGAATCGGAATCCATGATTAGAGGGCCACGTGAAGGGTTTATTGAATCCATTGGTGTCAATCTATCGTTGCTGCGAAGAAAAATAAAAAGCCCAAATTTGAAAACGAAATCAATGAAACTAGGACGCAGCACCCAAACGGAGGTGATTGTGGCCTATATAAAAGGATTAGCGGATGAAACGTTAATTGAAGAAGTTCATAATCGATTAAGCCGAATTGATACAGATGCCATTCTCAGCACCCATTATATTGAGGAGTTCATTCAGGATGCCCCTTTCTCTCCTTTTCCACAGTTGTGGAGTACCGAACGTCCTGATACTTGTGCTGGAGAATTAATGGAGGGCAGGCTTTGCATTTTTGTAGATGGTTCTCCTTCTGTACTGGTGGCACCGTTTACACTAATGTCAATGCTGCAATCTGGTGAAGATTACTATGAAAATTGGATATTAAGTACGGTGATTAGATGGTTGCGCTACGTGTGTTTTTTTATATCGTTATTGCTTCCTTCTCTCTATGTTGCTGCCCTAAGCTTTCATCAGGAAATGGTGCCAACTAAACTGATTATGAGCATGGCTTCCTCACGAGAAAATGTACCGCTTCCTGCCGTTGTGGAAGCACTGATTATGGAAGTCACGTTTGAAGTATTACGAGAGGCGGGGATTCGACTTCCTAAACAAATTGGCATGGCAGTTAGTGTTGCTGGGGCACTCGTTATTGGTCAAGCTGCGATTCAGGCGGGGATTGTATCTCCGCCGATGGTCATGGTAGTCGCATTAACAGGTATTGCGTCTTTTACTATACCAACGTATAACTTAGGAGCTACGTTACGGTTACTGCGCTTTCCCATGATGCTTCTTGCTGGAACACTAGGTCTATTAGGTGTGATGCTTGGGATTTTGGCCATTCTCACACATTTATGCAAATTGCGCTCCTTTGGGGTGCCGTATTTGTCTCCACTGGCTCCGCTAAAAATATCAGAGCTAAAGGATGTATTAGTCCGAGCTCCGATATGGAAGCTTTCGACTCGCCCTCATTTAACGGGAGAGTATAACCAATCTCGTCAAGGAGCGAATCAAAAGCCGGGTCCTAAACAAGGAGGAGAGTAATATGATAGAAAAAGGGAAAATATCACCCTTACAACTAGCGATGATGTTTTATGTATCGATCATGGTTACGGGTATTCTGTTTTTGCCGATTATAGGCTATCGTTTTGCTGAAAGAGATTTTTGGATTGCTCCCATCTTGTCGTCTGTTGTTGGTTTTATGATGGTTGGAGTGATGTGTCAATTACATCACTATTATCCTAAAGAAACGATTATTCAATATAGTTGTTCGATTCTTGGAAAAGTAGGTGGAAGAATAATCGGTGCTCTGACCTTACTGTATGTGATTTATATCGGATACATGTCATTTTGGTCCTATGCATCGTTTGTCAACGATTACTTTCTACCCGAAACTCCCAAAACGGTGATTTTAGGGAGTTTAGTATTTGTTTGTGCTTGTGCCGTCCGTGGAGGTATCGAGGTAATTGGGAGATTGGCAGAACTCATTACGCCTCTCCTCCTGATTCTTTTTAGCCTTATTTTTATTTTGCTGGTTACAGAAATGGATACGAGGAACCTATTCCCTATTTTTGGTAGAGGGGTGATACCTTCTATTAAAGCATCGTATTTCTTGAATCTTTGGTTTAGTGAATTTATGCTTATGGGATTCTTACTCCCTTTTTTAGTCAATCAGCAAGGAGGGAGAAAATGGGGAATGATTTCCGTTTTGTCTGTCATGTTCACAATGGTGAGCTTAAATATCGTTATTCTTTTAGCATTCGGAAAGGCAATAGACGGCCTTTCTGTTCCCTTTTCAACGGCGGTTCAATATATCAACATTGGCGATTTTTTAGCGCACTTGGAATCGTTAGTGATGGCTTTTTGGATTATGGGGGCTTTTATTAAAATCGCTGTCTTGTTGTATATTCTTTCACTAGGAATAGCCCAATGGTTTAGCCTTTCAGAGTATCGTCCACTTGTATTTCCAGTGGCGTTACTTGTTATTTTACTTGCCTTTTGGCAAATCCCAAATGTGGCGACGTATTTTGCCTTTGTCACGTCAATAGGTGCTGTAGGATCCCATCTATTTGGTATACTCATTCCAGTTTTACTGTTGTTCATTGCTTTTATGAAAAGAAAAAAGAAGTCAAAGCAGAGGGTGGAGCAATCGACATGAAGAGAATTGTCGTGCTTTTCTTGATGATATGGATGTTTCTGCTTTCTGGATGCTGGGATCAAAAAGAGCTGAACGAACTGGTTTTAATTGATGGAATAGGGATTGATAAGGCAAAGGATGGTCAAGTAGCGGTTACGGTTTCAATTGCAATCCCCCAAGCGCAAAGCGGTGGAGGGGGTGGAGGAGAAGGAGGAGGAAAAGGAGCAGGTGGTACACATTTAGTAGCAGCTCGATATGCGAAAGGAGACGATGTTGCTAAAGCTCTAGAGCAAGTACAAACACAAATTCCGCGAAAAGTATTTTTGGGACATCTCCAAGCGATTATCATAAGTGAAAAGGTAGCGAAGGAAGGAATTGAAGACTATTTAGATCTGTTTTTACGTCATCCAAGACCTAGTACACATACGTATGTCTTTATTTCAAAAGGAAGTGCCAAGGAGCTGCTATCGCTGCAAACGGATTTATACAGCCCTGTTGAGCTCATGAGAGGTATAGCCAGAACAGAAACGTTGATGAGTGTGACAACACTAGAGGTACTCGAAATGTTAAAGGATGGTGATACGGCTATTCCTATGATTGAAAAATTGCCGCCAGCGAAAGGGAAAAAATCAAATCAAACGATTCCCTATTTAAATCATACCGCTATTTTTAATAAGGATAAAATGGTTGGCTCAATGGATGATTCCATGACGAGAGGAGCGATGTGGATTCGGAATGAAGTCAAAGAAGCACGTATTTCCATCATACCGAAAAATGAAACTAAATCGGTCACATTATCGGTTCTGAATGCGAACACAAAGCTTGTTCCAAAAATTAGTGGCAATCGGTGGAAAATGACCATTAAAGGTAAAGCATCGGGACTTCTTATCTCGAGTGAGACAGACCAAAATTTACGAGATAAAAAAACGATTGATGAATTGGAAAAAGAGTTTGCGAAAGAAATTGAGCAGCAGATGGCTAAAACAATGAAATACGTGCAAAAGGAAAAAAGAGTGCGCGTGTTTGAACTTGGAGAAGCCTTTAACCGAAAATATCCTAAACGGTGGAACGAAGTAAAAGACCGATGGGATGAAATTTATCCAAATGTAGAAGTAGACTATGATATGAAAGTAAATATTAGAGCAAATGGTGCCGGAACAGCACATTGATGGGGGAAAAATGATGAAGGTAATTGGTTTATTAGGCATTACAATACTTGTAGGCGTACTTATTCTATATGAATGGCCAAAGATGAAGCAGAACCAACAAAAGGAGAAAAAACTATTTCTAGTCTTTTTAGCTTTTGATTGGGTATTCGCTATTGTTTTTTTGTTTTATCCAGATTTACCGAACCCGCTCGTTTCGTTGATCCCCATTTTTGAGTGGATTAAGCCATAATTCATAAAAGAAACAAGGTCAGCTCTTAAATCGAGATAAAGAGTTGACCCTGGTTCTTTTAGTTAATGGGAGTGTTTAGTGTAGGATGGGAGTTTTATAGAAAAACAAGTTCCTTTTCCTAGTTCGCTTGCCACATGAATCGTTCCACCCATTCCTCTAATAATGCTAAAGGAAACCATCATTCCAAGCCCCGTACCCTTTGCTTTTGTTGTGAAATACGGTTCACCAAGACGATTGATTTGTTCTTGTGTCATACCCGTTCCTTGATCCTGGATTGTAATTTGTTTAGGGCTTTGCTGGATTGTGAGTACCCCATTATTTGGCATCGATTCGATGCCATTTTTCAATATATTAATGAGACACTGTTGAAATTTTTTTCTTTCTCCTTTAACAAAGTAGGTTTCTTCTTCTGAAAGCGCTAACTTTATTTCGACTCCATTCATATTAGCTAAAGGAATAATCACATTAACGGCATATTTCATTTCTTCTGATATATTGATTTCTTCACTTTGCATAAGTGCAGGCTTTGCAAATGTTAAATAATCATTAATCACTTCGGTGGCTCGGTCTAATTCTTGTATAGCAATATCTCGATACTTTTTTCTCTCTTCTACTGAAGCCTCTCCACCTAACATTTGGATAAATCCTCTGCTTACAGTGAGCGGATTTCGAACTTCATGGGAAATGCTTGCGGCAAGATGGCTCACCATTTGCAGCTTTTCTGCTTTAATTAATTTTTGTAGTACTTGAAAATTGGCTGTGATAACTTCCCAAAGGAGTGTGGCGATGATCATGCCAAATACTTGGACGACAATAAATTGAATCCATATACTTAGGCTAACGTTAAGGTCAAAAAACTGAGTGGATACGAATGTATAGAGTGCTATAGCGAGAAAAGTTAATAGACTACTTGTTACTACTTTTCGTTTCACTGACATCCGTAAATAAGGTTTGGATAACAAAAGGACAAAAACTAGTAAAAGAGGGAATGTAATACAAACGATGTAAAAGCCCTCGTAGCCCATGAGATATCGAATAAATAAAGTTATAGCTAATAAAAAAAATCCTAATTTATAGCTGCCGTATAATCCACCTAAAATAAATGGAATCCAACGCAAGTCCCAAACAAAATTCTCGCCAACTTTAACAGGAAACAACATACATAGAACAAGAGAGACGATAGGAAAAATAGCAAAACCCCATCTATTTAATTTCTCTGTACGATAGGTATATTTCATAAGATAAAACATTTGAACGAAAAACAGTGGAAGAAGGATAAATAAAAAGTTGATGAGTAAATCCTTTGTAATAAGATCCATTAGCTGCACCATACCTGTAATTGAATTATTGTAAGTAGTTTCAAGAGACTAATGAAATAATAACAGGATTTCAAGATTGTGTCATCTGCCAAAAATAATAAAGTGAAACGGATATTAGTGGAATTTTTCTTTAGCTCTCGCTGATATTCGTTTTTTAATAGGTCTAGTGAGGTAATCTAAAAAAAGTATCGACAATATATGATTTACATGTTACAATGAAAGCGTATTCAAAAAGTACATACAATTGTCAAATAGAAAATACAAATAGCACTTGTATAAAGTATTTGATGATTCTGTTTTTGGATAAACAGATTGTATGTGTTAAACATAAAATGAATGAATCATATGATTATTGGGGGATAACATATGGTTTGGGGAATGGTAATAGTACATATTACACTAATGGGAGTAAAGAAAGACTTATAGGGGAAAGTAATTGTGATTCACATGTGCGGGTTGTGGTATTTTTAATGATTCAATGAGAGGCAACCATTGTGGTTGGGGGACTACAATGGTTGCGATGGATGAAAAAAGTCACATGCTCATTTCTATCAAGAAATGAGCATGTGACTTTTTTTACGGAATTTTTACATTTTATTGAATTGAATTTTTTTTTGACAAAACATGATGTTAAAGGGCCTTTTGATTTGTGAAAGTGTGTATCTTTCGTAATTTATTAACTTAATAGAGGGAAAAGTAAGGCAGTCAGTGAATTTTGCTTGTTTACAATATATAGATATATTGGTAATATTTTATTGTTTGTGAACAATACTTTATCTCGTTAAGGAGGGAATTCATTACATGCATGTTTTTACGAATTGGTCGTTTAAGAATAAGGCCGCCATTGCACTACTAACCATTTTTATTTTATTAATTGGTGTTATTAGTTATTTCAGATTACCAATGGAATTTTTGCCATCAGCCGATAATCCACAAGTTACAATCGTTGCCATGGGGCAGGGGACTGATTCAAAAACGATGGAGCAGGAGGTTACATATCCAATTGAAAGAGCTGTTACCGGTATTAAAGGAAAACGTTCGGTTTACTCCACTACGGGAGATGGCTTTACACTAGTTAATCTGTTCTTTGAACCAGGCTCTGATATGAAGCAAGCAAAGCAAGATGTCGAAGAAGCAGTAGCTAACGTCATATTACCTCAAAATATTTCAGAACCGACCATTTCTCAACTTAATACATCGATGATTCCTATTTCTAATATAGCTGTTACTTTTAAGGATGGGATTACTGCTGAAAAACTTGCCCTCGTTAAGGAAGAACTTGAACCTTTGTATAAAGATATCAAAGGAGTTTCTAATGTAGAAACATACGGCATGTCGACTCCCGTAATTTCGGTCACCATAAATAATAAAAAAATGACGGAAAATAAAGTATCACTCCAACAAGTTATGGGAGTGCTTAATGGCAGAAATACTACGATGGCCATTGGCGAGAACGTAATTGATGGGAAAACAAGTAATATAAAAGTACTAGGTAACGTGACAAGTATTGATAAATTAAAAAAATTAAAGGTTACTTCAGATACAACACTTGGAGAAATTTCAACCATTAAAGAAACAAAGGGTGACACGACCATTAGTCGCTTTAATGGACAAGATAGCATTGACATGAGTATTGTAAAGGATAGTCAATCTAATGCAGTGACAATCAGTAAAGAAGTCGCAAACGTTACCGAACAGATTAATGACAAGTATCCGGATCAGAAGTCTACAATCTATATATCTACTGCTGATATGGTTGAAACGTCTGTTGGAACGATGGTGAAGGAAGTGCTTCTAGGTGCATTATTTGCCACCATTGTCATTATGATTTTTTTACGAAATATACGATCTACTTTTATTACCATCGTTTCCATTCCTTTATCACTTGCCTTCACAATGTTTTTACTATCTTTGTCAGGGGTAACCTTGAATATTTTAACACTTGGAGGAGTAGCAGTAGCAATCGGACGATTGGTGGATGACAGTATTGTAGTCATCGAAAATATTTTCCGGAAAATGCAGCAGGAGAAGTTTTCTATTCAAATGGTAATTGATGCAACAAAGGAAGTAGGAGTGGCCATTACGGCATCCACACTTACTACAGTAGCTGTTTTCTTGCCAGTGGCGTTATTAAATGGTGGACTTCAAGAGTTTCTTTTACCCTTTGCTTTAACGGTCACTTACTCTTTACTGGCTTCATTGCTTGTCGCGTTAACAGTTGTGCCGCTAATGAGTGCTAGTTTATTGAAGAAGACAAAGCTGTCTAAGCATCGTCCTTCAAAGCGTTTTACAAATTTAGTTACGTGGTCGTTAAATCATAAATGGATTGTCCTGACGATTGCATTCCTGTTATTTGTAGGTTCGATTGCTACCTATTTTTCGATGCCTAAGGGGGCAGTGGATAATTCTACCGCTGATTATGTGTCTGCAACGCTAAGTTATCCGAATGATGAACCATTAGAAGAGGTAAGAAATCATGCCTTAGAACTGGAAGAAACAATCCGCAGCATAAATGAGGTAGAACATGTATACCTACAGTTGGGAAATTCTGCTGAAGCTGCCCAATATGGGGTTGTATCGTCTCCTACTGAAGCTATATTTAGTATTTTAGTAAAAGATAAAGAAAGTATTGATACAATTATAGATGAGATTGAAAGGCAAGAAGGAAATTATGACGGGGCAAAATTAGAAGTGTCCGCAGGTTCGTTTATGATGGGTGCAGCAGGAACGAATATTACCATTGATGTAATTGGCAATGATACGAAAGAGCTTGAAGAAACAACGAATACCATTACCGAAAATATTAAAGACATTGATGGAATTGAAGAAGTCACGACCAATATGGAGGAGAAGAAAACTATTTATTCGTTCGAAGTGGATTCAACAAAAGCAAATCCAGAACAAATAGGTGGGCAGCTTGGAGCGATGCTAAACAGAACGCCAATTGGTACGATTTCTCTAGAAGAACAAAATACTCCGGTTATGCTAGAGCCAGTGTTTAATCCTAAAAATCCAGAGGATTTGAAGGAAATCAATGTCATGACGGACACAGGCATGCAACCTGTTTCTAAGGTGGCGACATTAAAAAGTGAAGAAAGTTCAACAAAGCAGTTTCATAAGGATGGAGACACGTACCTCCAAATAACAGCAAAAGTCGATCCTGCTAAACTTTCTGAAATCTCGAATACTATTAATATGGAAATATTCGGAGATAATAAAGAGAATAAAGGAATGGATATTCCTGAAGATGTAGAAGTAGTTGTCGGAGGTGCAAGTGCTCAACAAGCGGATGATTTCACTGATTTGTTTTTAACGATGTTACTCTCCATTGGCATTGTGTTCATGATTATGGTCATTACATTTAAATCGATTAAAGCGCCAATTGCTATTTTGTTCTCACTGCCGTTTGCAGCGATTGGTGCTGTGTTAGGACTTGTGATTAGTCGGATTTCCGTTGATATGACTGCATTATTAGGTGCACTTATGTTGATTGGAATCGTTGTAACGAATGCGATTGTGCTATTAGATCGAGTTAAACAAAATGAACAAAAAATGATTATTCGCCAAGCCATCGTTGAAGCGTCAGCCACAAGATTTCGTCCGATTATTATGACGGCTGTTGCTACGATTTGTGCGATGCTGCCACTGTTGTTTAAAAAAGCAGAAGCAGGCAGTCTGGTTTCTCAAAGCTTAGCGATCGTCGTGATTGGTGGGCTAGCCGTTTCGACATTATTAACACTTATTGTCATTCCATGTATTTATGAATTGCTGCATTTTGAAAAATCAAAAAGACAGCGAAGAAAGCTGGATAAAGCTGTTGATCAACGAAATCTAAATATTTAAGTTCATTTAAAAAAGTTTGTAGGGAAGTCATTTCCTGCAAACTTTTTTTGCTAAGTAGAGGTTCAACATATTTTGTGTCGGCGAATGATGATGAAGAAAAAATGTATTCTTCACTTTATACTAGTAGTGAGAATGTGTGAAAGATAAAGGTAATATAAGTTTTAATGGAAAGATTTTTTTGTTATAGTTACGTTACTATATGTATGATGAAAAAGTTAAAAAGAGGTGCTTACTAATGGATGTTATGACAGCTATAAAAACAAGAAGAAGTATTGGAAAGGTGAAACCTGATTCTGTACCAAAGGAAATGATTGAAACCATTTTGGAAGCGGGAACGTGGGCACCATGTCACCATCAAACAGAACCATGGAAATTTTTTGTTTTAACTGGAGATGGACGAAAAGGTCTCGGGAATGTCTTCGTACAAATAACGAAGGCAACTATGCAGGAACCTATTAGTGAGGAAGATCAGAAACGGTTGGAACGTGAACAAAACAAGCCTTTAAGAGCGCCTGTTCTTATTACAGTTGCTGTTGAGCCATCTGATAACAGCAAAGTATTTATTCAAGAAGAGTTTGCAGCGGTTCATTCAGCCGTGCAAAATATGTTGTTAGCAGCACATTCATTGGGCTTAGGCGCAGTTTGGAGAACAGGTGGAATCTGTTATGCGCCAGAGGTGAAGCAGTATTTTGGACTCACTGGTAAAGCCGAAGTTGTCGGCTTCCTTTATATTGGATACCCTGATATGAAAAAAGAAGGAAGAAGAAAGCACTTTTCAGAAGTAACGAAGTGGCTAGACAAATAGAAAAGCGGAAGAAGCTGACGCTCAAAAGTTGTTATAAACGACATGTTGAGTCAGCTTCTTTTTTATAATAAGGATTCCGCCCCATCAATATAGACCTCTGTTCCTGTGATATGGGAGGAGAGGTGGGAGGCTAGAAAGAGGATGAGATCACTTACTTGCTCTGCTGTGCCTGCTTGGTGTGCAAGTGGCTGGGAGCCTTTTGGATATTCGATTGGAATGGTAATTTTCGTAAGGTTCTCCGTCTTCTTAAAGGTACGATCATCGATATTCGTATCAATTGCGCCTGGACAAATCATATTCACCCGAATTTTATATTGAGCTAATTCAAGAGCGGCCATTTTACCGAAAGCGACTTGAGCAGCTTTGGAGGAACTATAAGCAGCATAGCCAAAATTTTTGAAGTAACGTGTTCCATTGATGGAACTTGTAATAGCAATGCTTCCACCGTTCTTCTTCATAAAAGGGATGGCATGTTTGACTGTTAAAAAAGTTCCCTTTACATTAATCGCCATTGTGTTATCCCATTCTTCAGGATTCATATCTTCTATAGGTGTAATGACACCGTTTATCCCAGCATTGGCGAAAACAAAGTCAAGTTGCCCAAAACGGTTGAAGGTTTCTTCAATAGCATGTTGAACCTGTATCGACTCTGATACATCTGTTTTAAGGACGATCGCTTCACCTCCAAGTTGAATAATTTCCTCTTGAACTTCATTGGCTTTTTTTTCTAATACATCAAGAAGGGCAATTTTTGCTCCATGTTCTGCTAGCTTTAATGCAGCACTGCGCCCAATACCTGAACCAGCACCAGTTATAATCGCTACTTTATTGTTCATTAATTTGGTCATTGATAATCTGCTACTAAAAACATAGTCAAATATCATCATTCCACTACGCTAGACAGTTTCCTGCTTCATCGAACCCGACCTCGCTATCTGCTCGCTACTATCGTTGGTATAGCTCTCCACAGGCTTAAATTCGGATGTAGCCCACCCTACATATACACCCATTAGTTAGGTTAATACGGTGTATTCTTTTGCCCATTTCAGATTTAAACTAGCGTTGAAATCTCGATCTAATTCTGCACCACAAGCATCACATTTGAATATTCGTTCAGATAGACTTAGTTTTACTTTTTTGACTCCACAACAAGAACATAATTTAGAAGATGGATAGAACCTGTCTACTACACGAAGTTCAATGCTATGTTGCTTACATTTAGCAAGAAGCCATTCCCGAAATAGATAAAAATTTTGTTGAGCAACTGCCTTAGAAAGATGCCGATTTTTCATCATGCCTTTAATGTTTAAATCCTCAATTGTAATAGAAGTTGGTTTGGTTTTTACCAACTGATTCACCACAAATCGAACATATTCTTTTCGAATGTTGGCTAGTCTAGCGTGCAATTTTTGAACGTTGATAAGTTGCTTCTGTCTGTTTTTAGCGCAGAATTCACCTCGCTTTCGATGTTTATTTTGTTCATAACTTCGGCTTAGTTTCCGTTGTTGTCGTTTTAACCTTTTTTCAAACTTCTTTACTTTCATGGTCTTATTGATATTCTGAAAGGTTTGATGATGACTGCATGTCGCAAAATGTTTGATGCCAAGATCGACACCAATCCCATCGTGCGTGTTGATTTGACTTTGTTCTTTCGGCTCAACTTCACACAACACCGATATATAATAGCGATTTGCCTTTTTTGAAACGGTACAGCTAGACACATTTACATCTGAAGGAATATAGCCAAATTCTTTTACTCTTATCCAGCCAAGCGTCGGAATTTTGATACGATGTCGTTCAACCAATAAATCTGTCGGGTTATTCTTTGGAAAATATGCTTTTACATCTTGATTTTTCTTTTTCTTGAACTTCGGAAATTTCGCCAACCCTTTAAAAAAGTTTTTAAACGCTTTGTCTCCGTACATAATGGATTGCTTAACAGCCTTACTAGATACCTCTTTAATCCATAGATCCTTCTCTTTTGTGTGAACATTATTCAACCATTTAGAGAAATCATAGCCTGATAAATGGTGGCCTGTTTCTTTATAGTGATGTTGTGCAGTAGAAAGATACAAATTATACACATACCGACAAACACCAATGGTTTGATGAAATTTTTGACGTTGCTTTTCGTTTAAAAGAATCTCCGTCTTATAGGCTTTTTTCATCCTCATCACCTCCGATCTGTCACTCCTTATTATAGGTACATTTTACAATAAATAGTGAATGGAAATGATAGCAATATCAGAAAAATGAATAAGAATAGATTAGAAAACTTTTAGCATCTCTTCTTGAACAAATGAAGTCCTACAAGAATTAAGGAATGACCATATACACACAACAATCCTCTTAGAACGAATAAAAAAACATTCTTGCATACATTTGATTCTTTCTGTTTATATTTGTATATATTTTTGATTACTGTTTCACAGCTCCTCATTTAACAAAATTCCTCTTTGGTTTAACGGACAATAACTAATAAAAGTATTATATTTATTTTACCAAAAACAACCAAATTATTCATTTGGAAACATGGACAAGTGTTCTAAGAAATAGTATAAGTTGATATATGCTCGGTTTACTTGGGTAAAATAGTAGTAATTGGAGGTAGCATATATGAATGTTAAAATTAACCGCAATGCAGCGAAAGTGCTGCAAAATATGTTAAGCAGTGAAGATGCCGAGGGAAAATATCTTCGCGTCTTTGTTACGCATATGCACGGTGATCATGCTCACTATGATATAAAACTCGATACGCCCACAGAACATGATGAAATTGTGAAAACGGATAAGGATATTGAGGTGTTAGTAGATAAGCGTGATGAATTTTTAGATGGTGTTTGGATTAAATATTTTTATGTGCCAGAAGCAGGCTTTGAAATCACGAATCCTTCTAAAGATCATCACGGACATCATCACCATTAATAGTTAAGCTAAAATAGAGCCAGATGGCTCTATTTTAGCTTAACATTTCCATTAGTATCAATTTTCACATTGGTTGAAAGTTGATTAAGTTTATTGATAATCGATTTATTGTAAGATTGGTTCATTAATTTTGGCTGTCCATTTACAATTTTAGCTGGTGTTAAGCTAGATGAAACTCGATTATTATTGAATCGTAAGATTCACAATCATCGTTTCACTGCCGCGAGGGTCGCTAGAGTTCGTAAAAATAAAATTTCCAAGGGAATAATAGATTGGTCTTCCTTTATAATACTCAATTCCCATTAAACTATGACTATGTGAACCTATTACTGCATCGACTCCCGCATTAATAAAGTCTTTAGCCATTTCCTTTGCATAGGCTTCTGGATAGTTTTGACGCTCACGATTCCAATGAATCATGATGACTGTATAATCACTATTTTTGACGGCTTTTTTGACATAAGACATCATCGGTTCTTTACTATAAGCATAGGCAATTCCAGGTTTGCTTCCATTGGCAAACCAAGATCCATCTGGTAGAACTCTACTTAAGTCCTAATATAGCAACAGTTTTTCCATTAATCTTTTTGTAGTAGGCCGAAAAAGCTTGTTCTTTATTTTTCCCAGCCCCTGTAAATCCCTAGCTTTGCTTTCTGTAAATAGTATATCGTGTCGGTTAAGCCGAGTGTTCCGTAATCCATCGTGTGATTATTGGCAAGAGAAACACCATCAACACCTGCATTTACAAGTCCTTTGTAATGTTTCTGGTTTAGAACGGAACGTAAATTGCTTATTTTGTGGCTTTCCTCGATTTGAGACGGCTGTTTCTAAATTTACAAAAGTTAAATCTGCTTTTTTCAATAGGGGAGAGACATATTGAAATGGATAGTCGACTCCTTTTGTTCGAATGTGATTCCCCTACGCTTCGATCTAATAATACATCCCCTGTAAATGTGAGTGTAATGGGCTTAGGCACTGTCTTTTTGGTTGATGCAGCTGTGACTTTAGCTTTGGTTTCAGCTTCAGCATGTTCAGGTGCTTCAACAATTGCATCCAGATGCTTAGCTGGAACTCCTAGATTGAAAGAAATCATTGGAATAATAGCGAGACAAAGAATAAATCTAGCAATCTTTCTTTTTTTCATATAAATCAGGCAGCCTTCTCCACTTAGAAAAATGAAGAAATAACCTTTTCTCTCCTTTCTAGATGGATTTCATATTCCTATTTTTGGTATCTTATTTAAAATTAACAGAAATATTTGAATATATAAATACAATTGTTATAATTAAATAAAAAATAGTATAAAAGGAGCCGAGTTCAGAATGACGAGTACTAGTGCAGAAAATAAAGGCTATTTTGGTGAATTTGGTGGAAGTTTTGTACCAGAAAATCTTCAAAAAGTGATGGATATTATTGAAGAACAATTTTTAAAATACAAGGACGATCCAGAGTTTAACGAAGAATACCAATATTATTTAAAAGAATATGTTGGACGTGAAAATCCATTAACATATGCTAAAAATTTAACGGAAGAAATCGGTGGAGCAAAAATTTATTTAAAGCGTGAAGATTTGAATCATACAGGTGCTCATAAAATTAACAATACAATTGGTCAAATTTTATTAGCAAAAAAAATGGGTGCGAAACGAATTATTGCTGAAACAGGAGCAGGTCAACATGGGGTGGCTACAGCGACTGCTTGTGCAATGTTTGGACTTGAATGTGTGGTTTATATGGGGAAAGTTGATACTGAACGTCAAGCACTTAATGTGTTCCGAATGGAATTATTAGGAGCAAAAGTGGTTGCGGTAGATAAAGGGCAAGGTCGTCTAAAAGATGCAGTGGATGTAGCACTTGAGGATTTAATGGAAAACTATGAAAATACATTTTATTTATTAGGATCGGCTGTTGGTCCTCATCCATATCCGACGATTGTGAAGCACTTCCAAGCAGTTATTAGTGAAGAATCCAAACGACAAATTCTTGAAAAAGAAGGCAAACTCCCAACTGCAGTTGTTGCTGCTACGGGTGGTGGAAGTAATGCAATTGGGTCCTTTGCTCATTATATTGATGAACCAAGCGTTCGTTTAATTGGCTGTGAGCCAGCAGAAGCACCAACGATGTCTGAAGGGGTACCTTCTGTTCTGCATGGCTTTAAATCCTTAACATTATTAGATGAAGAAGGAAATCCTAAACCAACTTTCTCGATTGCGGCAGGATTGGATTATCCAGGTGTAGGTCCTGAGCATAGCTATTTAAAAGAAAGCAATCGTGCTGAATATGTACGATAACAGGTCAAGAAGCACTAGAAGCTTTCCAAGTATTATCTAAAACAGAAGGAATTATCCCAGCGTTAGAAAGCTCTCATGCCATTGCTTACACACTTAAATTAGCGAAAGAATTGTCAAAGGATGATATCATTGTTGTACAGTATCTGGTCGTGGTGATAAAGATGTCGACCAAGTGTACAAAATGCTTAAAAAATAATGATAAGTTGTAAGTTGAAGGACTCTTGCCAGTGGGTGGGAGTCTTTTTTTATTAAATATTGTAGGAAAAAATCTGTAATAATGATGTAGTTTTTAATCCATAATATAGGAAATTTATTTGTAATTTACTTGAATTAAGGGGGTTTTATGAAAATTAGTCGAAAAAATAGGATAAATTGTTTATAAAAATAATGCGAAAAAAGTCGAAAAATACATTATTTTGTTTAAATTGAAATATAAATGTAATATAAATAACATCGTTCTGATAAGTTATGATGCTATACTGCAAGTTGGATGTGAAATCACCGAATAGACCAATAAGGCAATTTACATATAACATACAAATCATACATAATATCAAAACCTAAATGCACTATTAACAAAGAGAATGCTAGGATGAAGAAAATTTGTTAAAAAAGAGAGCAGGGGAATTAGTTGAAAAAAAATTAATTGCAATTAATACAACCATTATGCTTGGATTAGGAAGTGTTTTTGCTATCCCATCAGTACAAGCAGAAACTTCTATTCAATCTCAACGTACAGAGATTCAATCAAAAGTTGATGAGGCTAAACAACTTATTCAAGAGCTTACAAGCAGAACAAAGCAACATTAGAAAAAACAAGTTGGACAAGTTAATGAAGCGATTAAAGAAAATACAGCAAAAATAAACGAAACAGAAAAGCAAATTAAAGAAACACAAGTAGAAATTAATACGTTGAAAGAGGAAATTGTTGCGTTGGAAGAAAGAATTGCACAAGCGACAAGAAGTATTGAAAGAACGTGCACTTTCCTTCCAACAAAGCGGTGGAAATGTTGATGTAATCGAAGTATTATTTGGATCAACAAGCTTCTCAGATTTCATTGGCCGTGTTGGAGCGGTAGCCACAATTGTTGAAGCGGACCAAGAAATAGTAAGCCAACAACAAGCGGATAAAGCAGATTTAGCAGATAAAAAAGCAACAGTGGAAGAGCAAACTAAGCGAATTAAAAAGATGAAAAAGTAGAGTTAGAAGGCATGCAAGCTCAAATTGAAGAGCAAAAAGTACAAAGTGAAAAAGCTATTGCAGCAGTAGAAGCAAAGGCAACACAAACGGCAGCACTTCAAAAAAGCTTAGAGGAAAAAGATGCTGAATCTTGCTGCTGCACAAGCGGCTGCTATTCAAGCAGAAAAGAGAAAGGCTGCACAAGACAAGCAGCACAGCAGAAGACGTTAAGTGAAGCGGCAAAACAAGCAGAAAGTTCAAATTCTAGTACGAATGTATCTAGTAATGATACAACTAATGAGAAAACAAATAAAGAAACAAATGAGAAAACAAATGAAGATAATAACATCAATGAAATACAATGAAGAAACAAATGAAGAAACAAATGAAGAAACAAATGATACTACTACTAAGGCATCGGTTCCAGCAGTAGCTAAGCCAAGCAGTGGCAATATAAGTGCGGCAATCACTGCGGGATATAAATATATTGGAAATTCTACGTATAAATTTGGTGGCGGAAGAACAGCATCAGATATTGCAAATGGGTTATTTGACTGCTCTGCATTCGTTGCATGGGCATATAGTCAAGCTGGTGTAAGCCTTCCTGCACAGTACAGATGGTTTGAAAAATGCTGGAACTCAAGTATCAACTAATCAAATGCAACCTGGTGATTTAGTATTCTTCAATACGTATAAAACAGATGGCCATGTTGGAATTTACTTAGGAGGCGGTAAATTTATCGGTTCTCAAAGTTCAACAGGTGTTGCGATTGCCAATATGAGAAGTGGATATTGGGCTCAAAAATTCAACGGTCGAGTAGTTCGTGTAAACTAATCATATTTTTAGAGGAAATAAGCAGGGATTTTATCTTGCTTATTTTTTTCTATTATTCTATTATAAAAAAATAAAAAATAATGAAACTTATTTTGTTTTTAACGTAAATACTATAAAATGATATGAAAGGTGATGCTATATTTATCTAATTATGATGAGTCACTTTACTACATTAAGGAAAGATCTATACGGAGGGGAAATGTAAATGAAGAAATTAATAGCAGCCATACTAACAGTAATGCTTGCACTCACACCTGTTGGAAGCTTTGTTTTCCAAGACCATGCAACAACCGCAGATGCGAAATCGTATAAGTCGGGAAGAAGAAGCTTTAACACAAATCAAAATCAAACTAATAACAATTCACTTTTCCAAAACAAAGACACGAAAAAGTCTGATGCTACAACAAACAATAAGACAACAGCAACTAATAAAGGCGGCTTAATGAAAGGTATTATGTTAGGTGGACTTGCAGGCCTTCTATTTGGTAGCTTATTTGCCAATATGGGCGTATTAGGTTCCATTTTAGGATTAATTGTGAACGTATTAGCGATTGTAGTGATTATTGCTGTTATTCGCAAAATTTTCGTCTACTTCAAGGATAAAAAGAAAAAAGAGGATCCTAATCCATGGAGAAATTAATTATTTCTGAACAAGATATTATAAATGCATTATGCATTTATATTTCTCGTAAAAAGCAAGTAAAGCCTGAAGAAGTTGAAGTGGAATTGATGTATGATGATGAATATGGATTTTCTGCAGAGGCTTATGTAGACGGACGAAAACAAGTGTTAATTACAGTAAACTTGATCGAAGCAATAAGAATGTGGCTGGAAGAATATTTAAATCGAGATCCATATTCAGGGATTGAATTAGTGCTTGACGATGAAGAAGGTATTCTTGCCATTATTAATTAACAAAAAGGGATGCACCGAAAGAAAATGGTGCATCCCTTTTTTTGTTCAAAGATAAGAAAGTATAAAATTTTCGATGTGTACTGGTGTCTAGCTCCAGGCACCCAGCGCTTTTCTTATGTTACTAGAACTATTTATAATAAATGGAAAAATTAAGAATAAATATCCAATCTATCTTTTCCATGATAAAATAGAAAGAGAGTGTATAGGGGGATAGACACTCTGATACTTGGGGAAAAGGGGGATAATATGAGTTTACAATCTATCGAACAAAACATTTTAGAACTTGTAGAAAAATTTAATGGGCGTATAGGCTACAAAATTGAAAGTGATAGCGGTGAGTCCATCTCCTATCATGAGGATGAATCTTTTCAATCGGCAAGTTTAATCAAAGTTCCAATGATTATTGAAGGATATCGTCAAGCAGAAACAAAACAAATTTATTTGAATCAGCCGTTGACGATTCCGCGTTTTGAAATCACTCGAGGGTCAGGGGTTCTTCATACTTTATCAGATAAAGTGATGCTAACGGTCGAAGATTTGTTAACCATTATGATTACGATTTCGGATAATACAGCTACGAATATGATGATGAATCTACTAGGTTTTGATGACATTAATGAGTGTATTCAAGATCTAGGTTTACAGAATACGATTTTACAAAGAAGAATGTTTGATTTTAAAGCATTAAAGGATGGTCGTGACAATACGACTTCAGCTACTGATATGATAACTTGTTTAAAAGCAATACATACTGGTGATTTTTTAACAAAAGCAAGCCAGGAGAAGATTTTGTTTATCTTTGAACAGCAACAGATTACAGATAAACTTCCAAGCCAAATGGGGAAAGGCGTAAGGGTAGGAAATAAAACAGGCAATATTCGCGGAGTGGCTCATGATATTGCCATTGTTCGTTCTGAAACACAAACGGTTTATGCAGCTGTGTTAACGGAAGACTTTGCTTCACAGGAAGATAGCCGTCAAATTATTAGTAAAATCGGAAAATTGGTTTATGATGAGATGATGAAAGAAAATTATGTAAGCAAATGATAAAAAGCCTGTAGAGAGTTGTAGTTACTTTCTACAGGCTTTTTATTGATTATAAGTTTTGATTTAAAGTCAGAATTATTCATATGCTCAAAGAAAAGTTTTTATATAATATAATAGAAAGAAAAAGCAGAAAGTGTGAGGGAATGAGCAGAAAGATTAGCGTCATTTTAGGTAGTATCATAATCATCGGAATGATTTATATAGCGTATATCCATATGAAAATGTATCAAAGCAGTCACCAAGAGATTCCGAAACAAGTGGATTACATCATTGTACTTGGAGCGAAGGTGAACGGGGCGACACCGTCTTTATCCCTGCAGAATCGAATCGATGCGGCTGCTCGTTTTCTAGCTAATCATGAAGAAACAATTGCTATTGTTTCCGGAGGGCAGGGAGCGGATGAAGATATATCTGAAGCGGAAGTGATGCGACGAGGCCTTGTTGCGCAAGGGATTGATGAGGAGAGAGTCATTATAGAAGATAAGTCTACGAGTACTTATGAAAATATTATCTTTTCAAAAAAACTAATTCCAAGTCATTTACAAACTGGATTGCTTGTGACCAATGATTATCATTTATATCGAGCGAGTTTAATAGCGAAAAAAGAAGGGTTAGCCATAACAGGTCTTCCTGCGAAAACACCTGGATTGGCTGTAGTGAAGTCCTATGTAAGAGAATACTTGGCGATTACGAAATATTATTTGGAAAATTTAAGATAAAGTAGTGAAATATGAGGTACTAACAGATTAGAAAATTTTTTGACATTCTTCTAGACTTCATATATAATAGAATTCAATAGTTGAATAGTTCTCCTAAAGGGGAGTAGCTTTTACAATAAAGTCGTCATTACGGAGTTTACCACTTCCGGCTTTATTGGCAACCTAACGTTGTTAGCCAGACCTTTGCCTATTGGTAAGGGTCTTTATTTGTAACTTAAACCTTTACCGTTTACTGGTAAGGGTTTTTTGTTTTTACGGTTACAATACATCAAGGTAGGAAGGAAACGACTATTCAAAACTAAAAAAAGGTTGGGCAATCTATCGAATAAATAAAAGAGAAATATCTTTCAATAAGCAAATCGATCAAACTTTATTTTTATAGGAGGTGTTTCCTTAGCCGTCTTTACGGTATAAGGAAATTAATTGGAATTTTTAAACTTAGTCATATTTGCAATTTTAATTGGATTAACGGCTTTTTTCGTTGCAACAGAATTTGCTGTGATTCGAGTAAGAAGTACACGTATTGATCAATTAATTGCAGAGGGTAATAAACAGGCTATAGCTGCGAAAAAGGTAGTATCAAACTTAGATGAATATCTATCAGCCTGTCAATTAGGGATTACGGTTACTGCGTTAGGACTAGGGTGGATAGGAGAGCCTACCGCCGCTCGTTTATTAGAACCTTTATTTGAGAAGTTTCATTTGGGAGCATCAGTATCTCATATCCTTTCGTTTATTATCGCGTTTTCCGTTGTGACGTTTATCCATGTTGTAGTAGGAGAATTAGCTCCAAAGACTGTTGCTATTCAAAAGGCTGAGAGAGTCACTTTACTATTTGCTCGCCCCATTATTCTATTTTATCGGGTATTGTACCCTTTCATTTGGGCTCTTAATAGTTCAGCGCGTGCTATCACAAAGTTATTTGGCTTAAAAGCTGTTTCAGAACATGAAGGTGCTCATAGTGAAGAAGAATTACGTTTGATTTTATCCGAGAGCTATGAAAGTGGCGAAATCAATCAATCTGAATTTAACTATGTAAACAACATCTTTGAATTTAATGATCGTGTGGCTAGAGAGATTATGGTACCTCGAAAAGAAATAGTTAGCGTTTCAAAGGATGATACAATTGAAAGCTTTATAAAGATTGTTAAAGAGGAGAAATATACTCGTTATCCTGTCGCATTAGAGGACGATAAAGACCAGATTATTGGTTTAGTGAATATTAAAGAAATCTTAACTGATTTTGTCAAAGAAGAGGGCATGGGGGAAAGAACGATTGAATCGTATGTAAAACCCGTTCTTCAAGTACTCGAATCAGTGCCTCTTCACAATTTATTGCTGCGTATGCAGAAAGATCGTATTCATATGGCGATTTTAACGGATGAATATGGGGGAACAGCTGGTCTTGTGACCGTAGAAGATATTCTAGAGGAAATCGTCGGAGAAATTCGAGATGAATTTGACGCAGATGAGGTAGCATCTGTTCAGAAAGTAAAAGAAAATCACTATATTTTGGATTCTAAAGTCTTAATTGATGAAGTCAATGACGTGTTAGGAACAGATATTGAAGAAGAAGATATGGATACAATTGGTGGCTGGATTTTGACTCAAAACTTTGATATTCAACAAGGGAAGTCTGTTTCATTTAACAACTATGAATTTAAAGTAATCGATATGGAAGAACACCATATTAAACGAGTAGAAGTGTTTAAAAAGAAAAATGAACCTTCTCTACTAGAGGCAGTAGAAGTAGTATAGTAATAAAATATTGTTAGGCATTATGCCTTTAATTGCAAGCAAAGGAGCTCGAATCTAAATGGATTCGAGCTTCTTTTCAAGAAATCTTATTATTGTGGCAATGTTACCTTATAGCCTGCTTGGTTTTTAGGGTGATTTTGATTGATGAATACAGAGCGATCATTTTTTAATACGATGACTTCGAAGAAAGGTCTGAAACGTTCTTCCGTAATATCGAAAGCCTGTAAGAATTTAGCGAATAGTTCTTGTTCTTCACGTTCTGGTTCACCATCAGCTAATGAGGAATCGATTAAATTAACCATAATACACATTTTTTGAGCGTCTGTTAAAATTGGAGCAGCCTCAGCTAAAAATGTATTAACTGAATTTTTTTTCACATATTTAATGGCACGTCCAAACATGTCATCATTATTTCCACCTACATAAATCGTTCCATTTTTCTCTGTCCCACCAATAACTGCTAACAGTTGTCCAACTTCTTCTTGGTCCATTTCGCCATCTGCACCCATCATGTAAAGTAAAGAAGTAGCAAACGCAAAATGAGGTGTCATTTCCTCGCCTTTATCGCCTTTAAACATATCAAATAAACCCATCATTCATTCCCCCTCATAAAAGTAATATGTACACTTCCAATGATACCGAATTGAATTTGAGATTTCCAATTTAAAGTAGTTTTTATTTTAATTAGAATGCCCAATCTCCATTACGGAAAATCGGTTCGCTTGTTCCGTCGGCCTTAATCCCATCAATATCTATTTTGTCAGAGCCAATCATAAAGTCAACGTGTGTTAAGCTTTCGTTTTTAGAACGGTTTGTGGCCAAGCGTGACCATAATAAAATGCCCGACAGTCAATATATTTATCCCTATGAAGTTGTTCCGAACAATTGTACTTTTGGGACAACTTTTTCTTTAAAGCTAATAAGCCTATAGGGAGCTTCATATAGTTATTTTAATCTAAGGTTCTAATCGTGCAAGTAACAAGGAATAAACGCCTTAGAATGGAGTATATTCGAGATATGAGGCTAGAGAAAAGCAACAATATTTGTAATGGTTTTGAGATAGTGGGTAGTCGGGCTATAATTACAATCTTAGAACTTTCCACATCTGCGTAGAGAAGTAGAGCTGATGCGGAAACGAAATCGGAAATGATTTTGAAAGTAGATTCGATAATCAATGATAAGCAACAAGCCGAAATCGAAGTGGCTACAGCTGAACAGGAGCAAGAAGCGAAATGAAAAGGATTCTTTGCTAGGTTATTTGGTAAGTAAACCTTATGGGAGTGAAGTTAGCGTGGAAGTTAAAATGAAAAGATGTTCAAATTGTAAAACGTTAGCGAGTAATTCTGCAAAGGTATGCACTAAATGTGGAAGTAAAGAATTAGAAAAAGGTACTTATACAGATGAATCTAATGAGGACGTAATTTATAATAGAGACTTGCCAAAGAACGAGATTCGCAGATGCCCAATATGTGGTGGTGAAGGAGTTATTACTACTAGACATGGGATGGAACACTGTAGTGTATGTAGTATAATGTAAATAATTATATTTAAGTGGAAAACAGTTAATGTTGACATACCAGAGCTTTGTTAAACGGAAGTTATGGAAGAAAACCCCAATACTGTCACAATAGTTAGTATTAATATTACAGGCATTGGAAGAAGAAAATTATTTAATAAGGTAAATTTCTCTAGTTCAACAAGTACTTCTCAGTAGCTTTGTAAAGGGGTTTCCCTATAGCCCTCTTAGTGAACTTAAATAATTGTATTGATAAAACTTATAATCTAATTATCAAGGGGCTTTTTGTAAAGCTAACAAAACATTCAAATGAATTTTATTCCAAGGGATTTCTTTTTCTAATCCTTTTTATCATGCTTTTTCTTGTCGTGCTTTTTCCTGTCGCGCTTTTTCTTGTCGTGCTTTTTCTTGTCGTGCTTTTTCCTGTCGCGCTTTTTCTTGTCGTGCTTTTTCTTGTCGTGCTTTTTCTTGTCGCGCTTTTTCTTGTCGTGCTTTTTCTTGTCGTGCTTTTTCTTGTCGTGCTTTTTCTTGTTGTGCTTTTTCTTGTTGTGCTTTTTCTTGTCGTGTTTCTTGTCGTCTTGCTTGTCCACTTTCTTATCGTGTTTTATTTTGTTATCCATTTATATCCCCTCCTTTCTATTGTGATAAGTTATTATATTAAGAATGGATATGATCTGAAACGGCACTATTAGTAGTTAAATAAATTTAATATATATATTGAATCTTATTTAATTTATAACAAATGATGGAGGCTTTATTGGCTCAAAATAGAAGTAGCAATCTCAAGATAAATTGAAGTGGATAGGCGGAAGATAAGGTCATGTGTTTTTTACGATTTCAACAACAGGGTTAACCAATTTTGTAAGGGTGGGAGCACTCCAAGAATTAGGGAATTGTTAGTTCTTCCAGATAAAATAGCACCTAAAACACTTACAGTAAACAAAGTTACCTATAATCAGATTTTACGATTTAAGACATACACATGTTATCATGCTTATCAAACAAAATGTGAATGTAAAGGTCATTTCCGAGCGTGTGGGGCATACATCCATTCAAATTACGTTAGATAAATATAGCCACGTGCTTCCGAGTATGCAGAAACACGTGGCTAATGAATTAGATAAATTGTTTAGGGTTAAGGATATGTGACCATTCAAAACAATATGCTCTATAAAAACTTATATATCAGGGTTTCAATCAAAATGCCCAATCCCCATTACGGAAAATCGGTTCGCTTGTTCCGTCCGCTTTAATCCCGTCAATATCCATCTTGTCAGAGCCAATCATAAAGTCAACGTGTGTTAAGCTTTCGTTTAGTCCGTTTGCGGCTAGTTCCTCAGGATTCATTTCTTTGCCACCTTCTAGACAAAAGGCATAGGCACTGCCGATGGCTAAGTGATTCGATGCATTTTCATCAAATAATGTATTGTAGAATAGCACATTCGATTGAGAAATAGGGGAATTGTATGGAACGAGTGCTACTTCCCCTAGATAATGAGAGCCTTCGTCAGTTTCGACTAATTGTTTTAAAATTTCTTCGCCTTGCTCCGCTTTGACGAAGACAATTCGTCCATCTTTAAAGGTAATCGAGAAGTTGTCAATGATATTTCCACCGTAGCTTAATGGTTTAGTGCTGGCCACTGTGCCGTTTACGCCTGTTTTTAACGGTACGCTAAATACTTCTTCAGTTGGCATATTAGCCATAAAAGGATGACCTTTTACATTAATACTTCCAGCACCACACCATAGATGTTTTTCAGGAAGTTCGATTGTTAAATCGGTTCCTGGAGCTGTATAGTGTAGCTTTTTATAGCGTTTTTCGTTTAAATAGTCTACTTTTTCATGAAGTGTTTCATCATGCTGCTTCCATGCATCTACCGGATTTTCGGTATCGACGCGAACCGTTTTAAAAATGGTTTCCCAAAGCTTATGTACGCGGTTTTCTGCTGGTTCTTCAGGGAACACCTTATCAGCCCAAGCTTGAGATGGGACAGCCACGATCGACCAGCTCACTTTATCGGATTGCATCATTTGACGCCAAGGCTTTAATGCTGTACCAGCCGCTTTTTGGAAATTAGCAATTCGCTTTGGATCGACGCCTTTTAAAAGATCCGGACTAGAAGAGATAATGGATAAAAAGGCTGCTCCTTGTTCCGCTAATTCAATTGTTTCCTTTGCACGCCACTGGGGATATTCATTAAATACTTCGTCAGGAGCTAGTTCATATTTTATTCGATTTACGGTATCGTCGTTCCAGTTCACAATCACATTACGTGCGCCTGCTTCATACGCCTTTTTGACAATAATGCGTACAAGCTCTGCACCTTCCAATGTTGTATTGACAACAAGTGTTTGCTCAGGTTGAATATTAACCCCTACTTTAATCGCAAGTTCCGCATATTTTTCTAAATTCGTTTGAAAATCAGTCATATGCATTCTCTCCTTTACCATTTTCTATATATTGTACCGATAGATGACTGAAAAAGAAAATCTAAAGGGTTAAAACGAAGAAAAAACAAAATTAAAATGTCTTTTTTATTTTACAAAGAATTAATATAAAGAATGAAAATAATTGGTATTATTTTCTTGTGTTGAAAAGAATCCTACTGAATGGAGAGATAACATGGATTTCACTCGCAAGTTAAACTATGAGGGAGGAGTCGCGGCTATAGTAACTGGTTTACTCCTTTTTATTGCCCATCTATTAAATTTTATTGATGGATCGGAACAGGGTACAGTATTAGGTCAAAGTCTGGCGTTTATTGCTCATATCATCGCTGTTTTTGCTTTTATTGCAATATATATTTCACAGGGACAAAAAAACAGGAGATTAGGATTAGTTGGGATGATCCTTAGTACGATAGGAACCATCAGCGTATCTGCCATTGTCTATGTTGAAATTGCGGGTGCAGCGGGAGCGAATGTAAGTTCAGTTTTTAATGAAAGTGTTCCAGGATTTATTCTGATAGTTGGACCATTGATGTTTGTTGTTGGAGTATTATGTGTAGGGATCTCAACCATTTTAGTTGGAATCTTGCCTCGTCTTGGAGGAATCCTGCTTATTTTAGGAGATGTTGTATTTGCATCAGGAAGTATAGCAGGAGCAGCAGAGCCACTATTTACAGTGTTAGGGTCAGCCATTACTTGTGGCGGCTTTGTATGGTTAGGCAGTTCTTTGATTAAAAGAAGGGAACAAGAAAATCTAAGTGTGTTTTTATAAAGGGTATTTTTAGAAATAGAAGGAACTTGAATGTTCAAGCTCCTTCTTTAAAATGGTTTAGCTTATTTTTTTAGTACATCATGGTCAACATAGCGTTCACCGTTTAATTCACTGATTACGTTGATAGCTACTTTAGCACCATCACCTGCAGTAATGATTGTATGCACACTAACGCCTGCACAAGTACCAGCAGCCCAAATGCCTTCGATATTTGTTTTACCAGCAGCATCAACATCAAAAATTGTTTTTACACGTGGTTCTGTACCGTCTTTTGTTTGAAGGCCAGCAGCTTCCGCTAAGTCAGTAAGGAAGCCTGTAGCAATAATAATATGTTTTGCCTCCACTTCACCGTTTTCTGTTGCAATTTTGAAGCCTACATCTGTTTTAGTAAGACCAGTTACTTTTGTTTCGATAAGTTCTGCACCAAATTTTTTCGCTTGAGCAATTCCTGTTTCGATTAAATCAGGACCAGATATTTCAGCTACACCGTAATGGTTTTCCATCCAAGCTCTTTTTGTTGCACTTTGATTGCTATCCAGAATGACTGTTTTTTTACCGGCCTTTGCTGTAAATATAGCTGCACTTCCTCCAGCAGGTCCTGCACCAATAACTGCTACTTCATACATATGTAAATTCCTCCTTTTATTGTTTGCATGATTATCATAACAAAAAAGACTAGTTAACTGCTAACATTAACAACTGAAAGTGGGTACATTTTATTGAGTACAAGTAGGTATTTTGAAATAAGAAAAAGGGCATATTATCAAGATTATGCCCTTTTTTGTGTGAAAATCAAACTGTAAATGACTTGTATTTATACTACTAATATAATCATAAATTATAATATTTTTGATTATTTGTTTAAATTTACCCAAACACTTTTCACTTCTGTATAGTTGTTAAGAGCGTAGGAGCCCATTTCACGTCCGATTCCAGATTGCTTGTAGCCGCCGAATGGAGAAGCAGCATCAAAGGCATTGTAGCAATTAATCCAAACTGTTCCTGCACGTAATTTACTAGCAATATAATGAGCATTTGTTAAATCTTGTGTCCATACTCCTGCAGCAAGTCCGTATTCACTTGTATTCGCACGTTTAATGACATCATCTAAATCTTCATAAGGCAGAGCTGCGATAACAGGACCAAAGATTTCTTCTTTAGCAATGGTCATATTGTCATTTACGTCAGCAAAAATAGTTGGCGAAACGAAGTATCCATCTTCATCTGGTGTTGTTCCACCTGCAAGGACTTCGGCACCTTCTGTAATTCCTTTGGCTATGTAACCAAGAACACGTTTTTGCTGTTCTTCAGAAACAAGTGGTCCAATTTGTGTCGATGGGTCAAGACCAGCACCTTGTTTAATATTTTTCGCATGGCTCGCCATATCAGCTACAACGTTATCATAATGTTTCTTTTGAATGAATACGCGAGAACCGGCACAACATACTTGACCTTGGTTGAACATGACACCATTAAGAGCACCTGGAATCGCTTTTGAGAAATCAGCATCTGGAAGAATAATATTAGGTGATTTGCCGCCAAGTTCAAGGGTTACCCTTTTTAAAGAATAAGAAGCGGAACGCATAATTTGTTTACCAACTGCTGTTGAGCCAGTGAAGGCAATTTTATCAACTTCAGGGTGGTCAACAAGTGCTGCGCCAGCTGTTTCACCAAAACCAGGAACGATGTTGATCACACCGTTAGGGAAGCCTGCCTCAGCGACTAATTCAGCTAAGTAAAGAGCGGAAAGTGGTGTTTGCTCTGCAGGTTTTAAAATGATTGTACATCCTGTAGTAAGAGCTGCTCCCATTTTCCACATCGCCATTAAGAGAGGGAAGTTCCATGGGATAATTTGACCGACAACGCCAACTGCTTCATGTTTTGTATAGTTAAAATAATTGCCATTAACAGGAATGGTTTGTCCAACAATTTTAGTTGTCCAACCTGCATAATAGCGCATATGTTCAATCGCCAATGGAATATCTGCATTGGTTGTTTCGTTAATGGGTTTCCCATTATCTAATGTTTCTAATTGAGCAAGCTCGAGTTTGTTTTCTTCCATTAAATCAGCCAGTTTATACATTAAACGACCACGCTCAGCTGCACTTAATTTCGACCATGAACCTTCATCGAAAGCTTTTCGAGCAGCCTTTACCGCTAAGTCAATGTCTGCTTTATCGGCTTCATACACTTGAGCAAGTGTTTGTCCAGTCGCCGGATTAGGAGTAGTGAATGTTTTCTTAGAAACACTTTCAACGAATTGTCCGTTGATAAATAGTTTTTTCGGTCCTTGTAAAAACTTTTGTAACTTTGAGCTAACTTGTAAAGTAAGATTTGACATAAATACCCTCCTAATGATCAGTAAATGGATATTGTGCAAATCATGATGTGGGAAAAAAATGATCATTTAAAATGATCACTAGTTCATCTTAACAAATGGTATTATTTTCCACAAATATAAAGTGTTATTAATTTTGAAAATTTTGTTAATGATAAGGTGTTTAGTAGAAAAATAAAATACTTTGTCATGACAGTTGTAAATACTATAGAGAAAATTAAATATTATAGTTAAAATAAAAAGCGGAATAATAAATAAAGTAGGTTATAGAAGGTTTTCAGGAGGTTACAACAGCTTAAAAAAAACTATGAAAATCTATTAAATTGTATAAAAAATTACTTTGAGAACAATATTGTACTTTATTTCCATTTATCTTCGGAACATGTAAAATAGTTATAGAACAAACGTTCTAAAAAGAGGTGAGTGGTATGAAAATCACAAAAATCGTTCGATTAGAGGAAGCAAAACCAGTAGAATTGGAAAAATTACATCAATTAATGGCGGTCTTTTGTTCCGCTTTGCGTTTTTCCTTTAATCGATTAGTGGAAGGGGAAGGAGAGAAAGAACTCATTAAAAAGGTACATGCGCTTTTTCATTTGAATAAACGATATGCAGAAGATGCTGTTATGCAAGCAAAAGCGGTTCTTTCTAGTCAAAAAAAGTTATTGCCTATCCGTATAGAAGGTGTGCAAGCAAAAATTCAAAAAACAGAGCAAAAAATAGAGGATTACCAAACGGGCAAAAAGACACCTAAAAAGGTTTCGGTTGCTATCTGTTTGAAAGGATTACAGGCTCGTTTACACAAATTAAGAGAAAAAGAAGCGGTTCTTTTAAAACATCAGAAAACAGACACCATTCCCCCTGTTATTTTTGGTGGAAAGAAATCGTTTTATGAACGGATAAAAGGGAAAATCACCAACAAAGAGTGGAAGGAATTACGTTCCAATACCCTTTACTCTCGTGGCGATCAATCTAAAAAAGGAAATTTGAATACCAGAATTGTATTCGATGATCAAGACCAGCAATTTTATTTAGAGGTGGCTAATCCATTACTTGTGGAAAAGGGGAAAAATAGTCCACGTTTGCGCTTTAAACTGCGCATTCCAGATAAATACTTTGCTGAAATTGTGGACGTGGTGATGCCTACTACTGTAGGTGAGGCTGCCAAAGGGAAACTGATAGAAGAATACAAGGTCTATTCCATTGAAGTCAAACGCAAAAAAGAGCGATATTATGTACACATCACCTATGATGTGGATGAAGTAGGCTCTGAACTAACATGGAGCGACAAAATCACTTCTGATTATATCGCTGGGATTGATGCGAATATCGATCGAGTAGCGGTTTCTGTCGTATCCAAACAAGGAAATTTGCTAGAGTCCAAAACCTTTTATTGTCATGAAATGGAGTACGTTCGGGGTAATAGAAGAAGCAATATCACAGGTGAACTAGCCAAAGAAATTATCGACTACTTATTGAGCTGGAATGTGGGAACCATCGTAGTAGAAGATCTCACATTTAAACAAGATCATGATACGAATCATCGGTTCAATCGTTTGGTTCATTCTTTTGCCAAGAATAAACTGCAAAAGGCGCTCATCTCAAGAGGACTAAAATTTGGTTTTCACATCAAAAAGGTTAATCCAGCGTATACGTCGGTGATTGGACGATGGAAATATGCGAAGATGTACGGGTTATCTGTGCATGAAGCGGCTGCTTTCGTGATTGGAAGGAGGGGCTTAGATTTTGACGAAAAAGTGCCAAAGGAATTGCTCAAACAACTTAGGACAAAGGTAAAACCTCATTTGATTCACATTCTTGGGTCGATGGAAGAATCCGAGAAACAATCAAACAATGGGAAACAAAGAAGAAAACTCATGGGCATGATGCTCAAAAATATAGAAAAGTTTAAAGAACATCACAGTTGGAAACTGTGGAGTGTCGTGCATAAAACAGGAAGGATCAAAAACCAGGAATTACAACTGAAGGAGGTGTAATCCTGGTGCTAAAATCTTAGCGGTAAACTGACCTAGAAAGGAATGGTTTGTCGCACCCCCGCTGGCTCTAACAGAGCACTACAGGTTGTTTTGGACAATAGGTTCATGACAAGGGTGAGATTCCCTTCCTGATGGAATGACGTGAGAATCGTCACAGTAGGTCCCTTTTTTCTTGGTTGAGGGGCGAAATGTAGGTTTTGATAGATTTTAGTAACCAGGATGTATTATGATGCAGAAAACAAAATCTCTTACAGATCGAAAGCTGTTGGGGATTGCAGGTGCAGCATGGATGTTTGATGCTCTCGATGTTGGAATGCTATCTTTCGTCATTGCGGCTCTAAAAATGGACAAAAATTTTAATTTAACGGATGTTCAAGCAGGGTGGATTGGTAGTACACAATCGATTGGCATGGCTGTCGGAGCATTATTATTTGGAGCAATGGCTGATAAAGTGGGGCGTAAAAACATTTTAATTATTACGCTTTTGTTGTTTTCGATTGGTAGTGGCTTATCAGCATTAGTCAGTACGATTAGCTTATTTTTGCTTTTACGATTTTTTGTTGGAATGGGGCTAGGTGGGGAGCTTCCAGTTGCCTCTACATTAGTTTCTGAAAGTGTTCCGGCTCATAAGCGTGGACGTGTTGTGGTGTTGCTAGAAAGCTTTTGGGCAGTAGGGTGGATTTTATCAGCGATTATTTCTTACTTCATTATTCCAGAGTTTGGTTGGAGAATTGCTGTTTTACTAAGTGCATTGCCAGCCTTTTATGCCTTGTATTTACGTTTCAGCTTGCCTGATTCACCACAGTATGAGCAGTTGAATCAAAGGGAAAAGAAATCCATGCTTCACAATATGAAAAGTGTATGGGCAAAAGAGTATTCTAAGCAAACGCTAATCCTTTGGATTCTTTGGTTCTGTGTTGTATTTTCTTATTACGGAATGTTCTTATGGTTACCAAGTGTCTTGATTATAAAAGGGTTTGACTTAATTAAGAGCTTTCAATATGTACTGATTATGACGCTTGCTCAGCTTCCAGGATATTTTACAGCAGCATGGTTCATTGAAAGAATGGGGCGAAAATTTGTATTAATTACGTATTTGCTTGGTACGGCCGGCAGTGCCTATTTCTTTGGTGCTGCGGAGTCATTACCGTTATTAATTACGTCAGGTATTCTGCTCTCCTTCTTTAATTTAGGAGCATGGGGAGCCTTGTATGCTTATACACCTGAACAATATCCAACGGTCATTAGAGGGACAGGGGCTGGTATGGCAGCAGCTGCTGGTCGGATTGGTGGAATTTTAGGACCGTTATTAGTGGGCTATTTAGTAGCAGCAGGTTCTTCTATTGGTTTCATCTTTGGTATTTTCACTATTGCTATTCTCATTGGAGTCATAGCCGTTGCTTTTGGTAAGGAAACAAAAAGTACGATACTAGAATGAAAAACATATAAATAATCAACAAAAAAAGCAGTGGATTTCATCATAGAAATAACACTGCTTTTTCTTTTTTAGGCTTATGAATTATTCATCTTTATTATCTGGATCAGTCATATCTTTCGGATCTTCAACTACGTCTTCCGGATCTGGATCGTTATCCTTTTCATCATCTTTTAACATATTATCATTTTCATCAACGCCTGGTACGTTATTGTTATCAACATTGTTGTTATCATTAACATCGTTATTATTGTTATCGTCATTAACATTGTCATCCACATTGTTTTCTGGTGGAGGATTTCCGTCATTGTCATTCGCGTTACAACCTGTGACGAGCATAGCTGATAAAAGTGTACCTGTTAACATGAGAAACCATTTTTTATTCATGATACTTACCCCTTTCTTATTTTAAAAAGTAATGATATGCCTTTATTTATCATTCTCAGTTTCGATGAAATTATGCGTTTCTTTTTTTGAACAAACATATATTTAGCATCATGATTGGACGGAATAAAGGAATAGAAAATAAAAAATAGTGCGATTTCACGAATGAAATCACACTATTTTTTATTTGATCTTATACTTGTAGATACTCTATTTTTTTAGATTAATACCTGTTTCAATTCAATTGTGGCGAGTCTTGGGTTTGGTGCTCCCATAATCGCAGAGACGATTGCTGCTCCTGAAATGCCACTGTTTGATAGTGTTTTTAGTCGTTCTGCTGTAAGGCCACCGATTGCAATGACTGGAATGGAAACTTGACGGCAAATTTCTTCGAGCATTCCTTCTGGAAGGAGAGTGGCATCTTGTTTGGATGATGTTGAAAATAGGGCCCCTACGCCAATGTAATCTGCTCCATTTCTTTCTGCTTCTGTTGCTTCTTCAAGAGTAGCAGCAGAAATCCCAACAATCATCGTTTCCGGAATGATTTTTTTAACCGCTGGTAAAGGAAGGTCACTTTGTCCTAGGTGAACACCATCCGCTCCTATAGCAAGTGCGACATCGACTCGATCATTAATAATGAGTGGCACATTTGTTTCACTGAGCATTTGTTTTACAGCGAGTGCTTTATCGTAAAACAACTTGCCGTCGCTTCTTTTTTCTCGTAATTGAACGACATCTACACCTCCATCTACCGCTTGTTGGATAATAGTGAGCAATGTGTCCAGAGGGACAGATTCCTCCGTTACTAAATAGAGACTTTTATTAAATTGAAATTTGTTCTGCATGTAACTTTACCTCTCTATTCCATATATCTTCGTTTATAAGAGAAATTTGATCAATAATTCGTGTTCGATACGTACTAGTTCCTTCATTTGGTTGTAAAAGCTTTGCTGCAATTTCTCCAGCAAGACTCATCGTAGACATGCCCGCTATACCGGCAGCGAAGTAGTCATTCGTTACGCCTGCGAAAGAGCCGATTAATGAAGTAGTCATACAGCCTGTACCTGTTACTTTTGTAAGCAAGATATCACCATTATCAATGGTAGCTGTGCGTACTCCATCACTTACTGCATCCTGAGCACCACTAACAATAACCGTACATTGGAGTTTCTGAGCAGCCTCTTTTGCTAGTTGAGCTTGACTAATCGAAACTTCACCAGAATCAACCCCGCGAGTGATTGTCTCTCCACCAAGTAGTCGATATACTTCACTAGCATTGCCACGAATAATTTGAACTTGAACTTTCTTTAGTAGCTCAAATACTTTGTTGGTACGAAATGTTGTCGCACCAACGCCAACTGGATCCAAAATAATAGGAATGGAAAGAGCATTAGCTGCTTCTCCAGCAAGCAGCATTGCTTGGAAAGTTTCATCTCGAATCGTTCCAAAATTTAGCACTAGTGCATTGGCAAGTTGAACCATCTCAGCCGCTTCATGTACGCTAGAGGCCATAACAGGTGAGGCACCGATTGCAAGGGTTGCATTCGCACAATCATTAATCGTTACTTCATTAGTAATATGATGAACGAGTGGTTTTTTAGTAGAGACAGTGGAAAATAAATTAGAAACTTGTTGTCTCATTGAGCGTACCTCCTACTTTTTCCTTTGAAAATGAATAGAAATGATGCACAGGACCATGTCCATGACCAATTGGAAAACTATGGCGAATGGCTTCCGTAATATATGTCTTGGCAGCTTGGATTGAATCGTTTAGGGACAATCCGTTAGCAAGGTTTGCTGTGATGGCAGAAGATAGGGTGCAACCTGTTCCATGTGTATTTTTGGTTGGGATGCGTTCTGCTTTTAACCAATGAAAATGTTCACCGTCATAAAACAAATCATTCGGATTACCAAGAGAGTGACCGCCTTTTAATAAGATGTTTTTCGCACCTAATTCATGTAGCTGTTGACAGGCAGTGTATAAATCTTGTTTCGTTTGAATGTCTAGTCCTGTTAAATCTTCTGCTTCTGGAAGATTCGGAGTGAGAAGCGTAGCCAGTGGCAACAGATTTGTTTTTAAACTAGTTAGGGCATTTTCAGAAAGGAGACGATCGCCGCTCTTAGCAATCATGACAGGGTCAACAACGAGATTGGTTGGCTTAAATCTTCTTAATTGCTCGGCGACTGTTTCAATGACTTCACTTGAGCCAAGCATGCCAATTTTCACCGCATCTACCGAGATATCTTCAAAGACAGCAGCGATTTGATCAGCAATAATGTTCGTATCAATGGATTGGATAGAGCGAACTTCTACCGTATTTTGAGCAGTTACTGCGGTAATAACGGACATGCCAAAAACATGATGAGCAGAAAAGGTTTTTAAATCGGCTTGAATGCCAGCGCCACCTCCTGAATCTGATCCTGCAATTGTCAAAGCTGTTTTCATTTATAGTTCCTCCTATATTAAGCACAAAAAACCCGATTCAAAAACGAAACGGGGAAAGGATTAGTAGAGAGGTTTACTCGTACTTTCACTTTCCTCCGCTGGCATAACCCAGTTCAGGTTCAAAGGGTTTAGAACAAAGTTCCGTCTCAGCCTTATACAGGCACCCCTAGTGCTTTAAATATATAATTTCTCTCTATCATAACATACTTTCAGTTGTAGCAGGCAGTTCATCTTGTTTCTTGCTTTAGAACTCCAAGCAAGAAACAAGATGAACTGCCCGCAAAGCCTTTACCCGTGCAAGCTTCACTGATCATCAAATTATACGTGTAGTGAGAATAAGTAGTCCTTAATCGAAATTTATAGTGAAATATTCCATATAAATAATGTATTGTATGACTTTTGGTCATTTTGGTCTTATTTTTTTTAAAAATGTTCATAAAAAACCCTAATTATTGATTGTTTTAGGACTAATTATCTATTATGATAATCATGTAAATATATTGAAAAAGTGGGAAGTGTACCATGATGATACAGTGTGAAGAACTAACAAACAAGATTATTGAGGAAAAGCGACAAGAAATGATTCGATTAGCATTAGACCATGGCTATACAAGTCATTTAGTTGTTCAAGTCAGTCAAGAACTTGATTCCCTCTTAAATGCTGTTTTATTGAAATAAATGGTATCGAAAGCTATTTCATTTAATAAATTAGGGTATAAGTCTTTTTCCTAAAATGACTAAATCTCGTTCAATGCCATCTAGCACAGCGATTTTAGGCAAATGAGCCCACTGTTCAAATCCGAATTTTGTAAAGAGACCGAGGCTCGGTTTATTGTGTGCAAAAATAAACCCAAGCAACGTGGTTATTCCTAATGAAGGGCATATGTCTATCGATTTTTGAATAGCAGTTTGTCCGATTTTATGGCCACGAAAGCGTTCGTCGATATATATGCTAATTTCAGCAGTAGCTTGATAGGCAGGGCGACCATAGAAGGACTGAAAACTCATCCATCCAGCTGTCTGTTCATTTAATAATATAATAAATAGTGGTCGCGTTTCGGGAACATGTTCTTTAAACCAATTAAGACGAGATTCAACAGTAATGGGTTCGGTGTCCGCAGTAACCATTCGGGAGGGGATCGTTGAATTATAAATCTCAACAATTTTGGGTAAATCATCTATTGTTGCTAAGCGAAAAGTAATGTGCTTCATTCATAGCTATAACTCCTTAGAAAATATTTTTTACAATCAGCTTTACAGAACTGTGTAATTGTAATATAGTCATTTTTTAAGAAATAGACAATATGTATGCAAAGATTTTTTTGATATTATGGCAAAAAAGGTAAAGAAATAGAAGTCTTTGCATATATTATGCTCACTTCATCACAAATAGTATGATTGCCAGATTGAGGAGAATTAAGTAAAGTGAAGGGAAGAGTTATGAAAAAGGAGAATAAGAGCTATGGAAGAAATAAAATATTGTCGAGAGTCTCTTGTCGTTAAAACAAGTATTGTTTTCCCTCCAGATACGAATCATTTTGGCACAATGTTTGGAGGTAAATTAATGGCGTACATCGATGACGTAGCAGCGATTTCTGCGATGCGTCATTCTAGGTCGTATGTTGTAACAGCTTCAACAGATTCAGTTGATTTTTTAACCCGATTCATGAGGGAAATGCTGTTTGTTTAGAAAGCTTTGTAACCTATACAGGTCGTACTTCAATGGAAGTTATAGTAAAAGTAATTGAAGAAGATTTATTAACAAACGTTCGTAAGTTATGTGCAATTTCTTTCTTAACCTTTGTTGCACTCGATAAAAATGGAAAACCTGTTTCTGTTCCGCGTGTAGTTCCACAAACAGATATGGAAAAAACTTTATATGAATCTGCAATAGAACGTGCAGAAGCACGCAAGAAACGAAGAAAAGATACTCAATATATTGTCGATACCATTGGAGTTGAACCGATGTAGCCTTAAAAAATCGAGCAGACGTCTACTCGATTTTTTTTATACAATCAGATTTATACTGTCCTCTAACAGTGTAGATGTCTTACTTCTAATCCTCCTTAAGATAAGCCAATTTCGATGTATACTTATGTTTTATTGGTTATCTAATCCTTCTAGTTAATTTATTTCCAAAAAAATGATAAAAGGTTAAAATAAGTATATAAATATGGTATTATTAGGAATTATTAGAAAATATTTTTTTTGAAAAAGTTAGGGGGAAGCTCAATGGGAAAGACCATCCTACAAGTAGAGAACCTAACGACTTCGTTTTTCATTCAAAATCAGTATTATGCTGCGGTAGATAATGTATCTTTTGCCATTCAGTGAAAATGAAATTGTGGCAATTGTAGGTGAATCAGGGTGTGGAAAAAGTGCACTAGCTTTATCTATTATGGATTGCATGGTAAAGAGCGAATAAGATTAGAAGGAACAATCAAATATCAAAACATCAATTTATTAACGTTAACCGATTCAAAGTTAAATAAAATTCGCGGGAAAGAAATCGGGATGATTTTTCAGGAACCTTTGACAGCATTAAATCCGCTAATGACAGTTGGGAAACAAATTGAGGAAAATTTAGATTATCACACTCATTTATCGGAAAAACAGAAAATTGCCAGAACATTGCAATTATTAGAACAAGTTGGGATATCGAATCCAGTACGTGTATACAAGCAGTATCCACATGAGTTATCGGGTGGGATGAGGCAAAGAATTATGATTTCGATTGCCATTGCTTGTTCGCCTTCTCTTGTCATAGCTGATGAACCAACAACGGCATTAGATGTTACGATTCAAGCACAAATATTAGATTTATTAAAAGATATTCAAGTTAAAACAAAAATGGCCATCCTCTTTATTACGCATGATTTGAGTGTGGTGGCTGAAGTTGCCGATCGAATTATCGTGATGTATGCTGGTCAAATTGTGGAAACAGGAACGGTAAAGGCTGTTTTTACTAATCCACTCCATCCTTATACGAGATCGTTCTTTCGCTCAATTCCTTCAATTGCTCGGAATCAGGAACGATTGCATGTGATTCAAGGGATGGTACCATCTATTGTAAATATGAAGACGAAGTGGTTGCAGATTTCAAGATCGGATTCCGTGGATTCTTACACAAGCACATGAACAAGAGCCTACGTTCATAAAATAGGGGAAGATCATTTTGTTCGATGTACTTGCTATCAACATTTTTATTTTCCATAAGAAAGGGGTGAAAAAGATGACTTTACTAAAAGTAGATGATGTAAAAGTACATTTTCCAATCGTACGGTGGTTTATTTCGAAATGTAGTGGACCACGTTCGCGCAGTTGATGGCGTTTCATTTGAATTAAAGCAAGGAGAAACCTATGGACTTGTAGGCGAATCAGGGAGTGGAAAATCAACAATTGGTAAGGCCATTGTAAAATTAAATGAGGTAACATCCGGAAGGATTTTTTTTCAAGGGAAAGATATAACCAATTTGACAGACAGTGAAATGAAACCATATCGTAAAGAAATTGGCATGATTTTTCAAGATCCGTATTCGTCTTTAAATCCCAAAAAACAAGTGTTGGATATTATTGCCGAGCCTCTTAGAAACTTTCATCGTCTTACACCTAAACAAGAAAAAGAAATTGTTCAAGCATATTTAGAAAAAGTAGGCTTGAGTCCAGATTCCATTTATAAATACCCTCATGAATTTTCAGGTGGGCAACGCCAGCGGATTGGGATTGCTCGCACGTTAACATTAAGACCCAAGCTCATTATTGCTGATGAACCTGTGTCAGCATTAGATGTGTCGGTACAAGCACAGGTGTTAAATTTTCTTCGGGATTTACAAAAAGAATTTGGGTTAACGTATTTATTTATCGGACATGATCTTGGTGTCATTCGGCATATATGTAATCGGATTGGTGTCATGTATCGGGGACGATTAGTAGAGGAAGGGACGAGTCAAGAAATCTATGAGAATCCACAGCATATTTACACGAAACGATTAATTGCCGCGATTCCTGATTTAGAAATAAATCAACGGGAACAAAGAATGGCATTCAGAAAAAAAGTAGCTGCTGAATATAAGCAATCACATGCTACCTTTTTTGATGAAAGTGGGCGCGCGTACGATCTAAAGTCCATTACTTCAACACATAAAGTTGCATTACCTTAGGAGTATTCCATTAATGTGGAGATTTAATAAATTACATTGATTAAACGTATAAAACATATATCTCAGCATATTTAAACACATTTTAAAGGAGAAGGTAAATGTGGAAATTTATAGTAAGACGGTTGTTGATGATGATTCCACAATTATTTATTTTAAGTGTGATTGTATTTATGATGGCGAAAGCGATGCCTGGAGATGCTTTAACAGGAAGACAAATTGATCCTAGAGCAAATCCGCAAGTTATTGAAGAGCAACGGGACGAAATGGGCTTAAATGATCCTTGGTATGAGCAATATATTCGTTGGGTACAGAATATCGCAAAAGGAGACTGGGGCATTTCTTATACCTTTAAAGTGAACGTAACGGATGTGATTGAAAATCGTATTTGGAACACAGTTAATCTTGCTTTATTGACGTTAATTTTTACTTACCTTATAGCCATTCCCCTTGGCGTAATCAGTGGTCGTTATAGTGATTCATGGATTGATAAAGCGATTACAGGTTATACGTATTTGGGATTTGCAACACCGATGTTTATTTTTGCGATGCTAATGTTGTTTGTGTTTGGGTTTGGACTAGACTGGTTTCCGACAGGAGGAAGCGTGAGTCCAAAAGTAGAGGAAGGCACACTTGCTTATGCTATTAGTAAATTGAATCATATGATTTTACCTGCCTTTAGTATGGCTTTAATTTCAACGACTTCAATTATTCAATATTTACGAAGTGAAATAATCGATAATAAGCGTAAGGATTTTGTTCGAACAGCGAAATCAAAAGGAGTACCAGAGGCAAAAATCTATTCAAAGCATATTCTACGAAACTCCTTTTTACCGATTGCTGCTTTCTTAGGCTATGAGATTACTGGATTAATAGGTGGTGCTGTCATTATTGAAACCATTTTTAGTTATCCAGGGATCGGACAACTATTCTTGAGTTCTGTTCATGCACGTGATTTTAGTATTGTAACGGCCCTTGTCATGATGACAGGCTTTGCTACGCTGCTCGGGACTCTTCTTTCAGACATCATCTTAAGTGTGGTGGATCCGCGAATCCGGATAGAGTAGGTGGGTGAAAGAGGTGGAAGTGAAGATTGATCGGGAAAAACATAGCGGGAAGGTCAATGTGACTCCGTCAGGTTTTCAATTGATTTGGCAGCAGCTTAAAAAAGATCAAATGGCGATGGGCTCTTTCCTTATATTCATAGCTATTTTACTTTTTGTATACGGTTCAGCTTTTGTGTTGGATGTAAACGAAATTACCAAGGTGAATTTCTTAGCCATTCATCAGCCTCCTTCTGCCGAGTATTGGCTTAGGTACTGATTATGGTGGTCGCGATATTTTTGGACAATTAATGATTGGAACGAGAAATTCGTTTACGATTAGTTTTTGTATTACGTTATTGACAGCAATCATTGGATTGAGTACGGGCCTATTAGCTGGTTATTACGGAGGCGTAGTCGACCAGGTGATTATGCGCATCATTGATTTCGTGCTGACAATGCCAACGACGATGTTCATTATTGTATTAGTCACGATTATTCCAAAGTTTACAGTATGGTCGTTTATTTTGGTTATGACTTTGTTTTATTGGACAGGCAAGGCTCGGTTAATTCGGTCCAAGGTGTTAGCAGAGAGGGAGTTAGATTATGTTTTGGCCTCAAAAACGCTAGGCACACCTGATTGGAAGATTATGTTGTATGGAATTCTGCCTAATATTAGCTCGTTGATTATTGTGAACTTTATCCTTAATCTAGCAGGGAATATTGGGCTTGAGTCTGCATTAACGTATTTAGGATTCGGCCTGCCAGAAAGCACGCCTAGCTTAGGGACGCTTATTGGTTATGCAAGAAATCCTGATGTATTAGAAAATAAATGGTGGGTGTGGTTGCCAGCATCGGTTATGATTCTCGTACTGATGTTGAGTATAAATTTTGTTGGCCAAGCCATAAAGCGAGCGACAGATGTCACACAAAGCCGATTTTAATTCATATCATCCCTCTTGTGTAGAAAGGGTGGGAAAAGCCCATACTTTTTTCATAGGAGGGATTTTTTTATGAAAGGCATAGGCTTCAAGACATTTAGTATGATGGTATGTGCTGTATTTTTCCTAGCTGCGTTTAATCATGTAGAAGGTTCCAAGGAAATAATGGAGAATGAAAAAGAAGTAATGAAAGATGATGACGGTTTTTCATTTCCAACGAAAACATCTAATAGAGCCAAAGCAATTGAAGGAGGTCATCTGAATTATGGGTTAGTAAGTGATAGCCCATTTGAAGGATTATTAAACTGGGCCTTTTTCCAAAGTGGGTATGATGCTGCGATTTTGCAGGTGTTTGATGAACCGCTTCTTTCAACGGATAAAAACTATGTGCTTAATGGGGATGGAGCAGCAACGTATGAGCTGTCTGAGGATCGTAAAACGATTACGCTGACCATTCGAGATGGGGTCAATTGGCACGATGGGAACCCTGTGACCGGAGAAGATTTAGAATTTGCCTACTTAACCATTGGTCACCCTGAATACAAAGGGGCTCGCTATGACGCTCTATTTCAAATGATTGAAGGAATGGAAGAATATCATGCAGGAAAAACAAAACGGATCTCGGGCATTAAAACCGATGGAAAGAAAATTTCCATTACCTTTAAGGAGGTCAATCCGTCTATTTTAACCGGTTTATGGACCTACCCACTCCATAAAAAATATTTAGGTAATCTTTCGTTAAGTGAAATGGAATCCTCTGATAAAATTCGTAAATATCCAATTGGTTTTGGACCATACAAGGTAAAGAGAGTGGTACAAGGAGAAGCTGTTGAATTCGAAGCGTATCATGATTATTGGAAGGGTAACCCACAGTTAGATAGCATTACTTTATCTGTTGTCAATTCTACAACAGTCGTGAAAGCATTAGAATCAGGGAAAATTGATATCGCAGAACTTAGTGCCGATTTATATGAGGGGGCAAAAGCATTACCTAATATCGAGTTATTAGGAAAAATCGACTTAGGGTATACGTATATTGGTTTTAAACTAGGTCATTTTGATCCGGATAAAAAGGTAAATGTGATGGGAGGGACTAAGCTCTCCGATAAACGAGTACGTCAAGCAATTGGATATGCCATTAACAATGATGAAGTAGGGGAGACTCTTTATAAAGGACTCCGTTTTCGAGCGAATACGGTGATTCCACCTGTTTTTCAAAAATATCATGATGCAAGTATTACAGGCTATACGTATAATCCTCAAAAGGCTAAAGCTTTGTTAGATCAAGCGGGCTATATTGATAGAAATGGGGACGGCCTCCGTGAAGATCCAAATGGAAATGAGTTTGTCCTTCATTTTGCATCGATGGCTGGAGGGGATGCAGTCGAGCCGCTCACTCTCTATTATATCCAGCAATGGAAAGTAGTGGGACTTCATGTGGAGCTATTAGAAGGAAGGCTTCATGAATTTAATTCTTTTTATGAACGAATCGAAATGGATGACAAGGAAATTGATATGTATCTAGCGGCATGGGGGACAGGATCGGATCCTGATCCATCCGGGATTTGGGCAAGTGCGTCAACGTTTAACTATCCGCGCTGGGTGAACGATCAAAATGATCTGTTATTAAAAAGAGGCACCTCCCCTCAAGCCTTTGAGGAAACGTATCGTGCCGATATTTATAAACAGTGGCAGGCACTCGTACATGAAGAAGCCCCGGTTATTCCCACCTTATTTCGCTATACGCTGCTTGGGGTAAATAAGCGTGTGAAAGATCTTGATTTTGGAACAAGTATGGATTGGTCGGAAGTGTCTGTGACGAAGGAAAAGGCAGTAGAATAAAGAGTATGTGAAACAGTTGATTCGTTGATGGAGTCGGCTGTTTTTTTGTTTGTATTAAAAAAACGCTATAATAGTATCATTGATAAGAAAGGGGAGTTTCATTTGCATTCAGTCGTGAACGAAAAAGAAATGGTTTCTTATATAAAAGAGTTAGTGTCGATTCCAAGTCCATCAGGATATACGGAACAAGCTATTGCCTATGTAGCAGGGTGTATGGAACATAAAAAAGTTTCATATCAACTGACGAATAAGGGAGCGTTACTGGCGACCATTAAAGGGAAGGATGACAGCAGGCACCGCTTACTAACCGCACATGTGGATACCCTTGGAGCGATGGTAAAAGAGATTAAACCAAGTGGCCGCTTAAAGCTGACGATGATTGGTGGCTTTCGTTGGAATGCAGTCGAAGGAGAATATTGCAACATACATACAGTAGATGGCAAGGTATACAGTGGTACAATTTTAATTCATCAGACATCTGTCCATGTATATAAAAATGCGGGCGATGTGAAGCGCGATGAGGAAAATATCGAAGTGCGTATTGATGAAGTGGTGAAGACACAAGAAGAAACGGAAGCACTAGGTATTTCCGTGGGTGATTTTGTTTCCTTTGAACCGAGAGTGGAAGAAACAGGGAGTGGCTTCTTAAAATCGCGCCATTTAGATGATAAGGCAAGTGTTGGGATTTTGCTGCATCTAATTGATCAAATTCAAGCGGGGCACATCCAATTAGCACATACAACTCATTTTTTAATTTCTAATAATGAAGAAATTGGCTATGGGGGTAATTCAAATATCCCGACAGAAACAGTTGAATATTTGGCAGTCGATATGGGGGCAATTGGAGATGGTCAGGCAACAGATGAGTATAGTGTGTCCATTTGTGCCAAGGATTCGTCAGGTCCGTATAACTATAAGCTGCGCCAACATCTTGTGTCTTTGGCGAAAGCTCATCACGTAGATTATCGCGTCGATATTTATCCACATTATGGTTCAGATGCATCTGCAGCGATTCGGGCAGGATCGGACATTGTTCATGGATTAATTGGTCCAGGAATTGATGCCTCACATGCTTTTGAGCGGACCCATATTTCTTCCTTGAAACATACAGCGACTTTACTGGCTCATTATTTGCAGTCCGGGCTTGCTTAAAGAAGCAAGGAAATCATTGATTTTTTTTATTATAGTCTAAAAAAGAATAATTCAGGAAAAGTAATCTGTTATTTTATAAAAAACGGAATAATTCTTGAAAGTTCACAATTACAGGCTTCTATACAAAGAAGAAAAAGCTAATCCGAATTGGATTAGCTTTTTTTCAATGCTGGTTGAGCTTCAATAGGAAGCGTGGCAGGTTGTTTTTTATAGATTCGATTTAATAACAATGTTTGCCCGATTAAAAATAATCCGCCGATTGACCAATATAGTGGTAGAGCAGCAGGGGCCGAAAACGAAATGAAGAGAATCATCATAGGAGAGAGCATGGTCATCATCTTCATTTGTTTTTGTTGCTCGTCAGGCATTTGTTGTAGTGAAATTTTTGCTTGAAAATAATAGATAGCTCCAGCAATAATCGCCATGATTATATCAGCTTGCCCAAGATTAAACCAAAGAAAACTATGTGTGGCAATTTCATGGGAATCTTTAATAGCATAATAAAATCCCATTAAAATAGGCATTTGAATTAGCATTGGTAAGCAGCCCATGTTTAATGGATTGACACCATGCTTTTGATAAAGACCCATTAATTCTCTTTGTAATTCTGCTTTTTTATCTGGTTCCGTAACCGTCTTTAATTTTTCTTGAATAGCTGTCATTTCAGGCTTTAATGCATCCATTTTTACTTTCATGATGCTTTGTGTTTTATATTGCTTAACGGTGAGCGGCATGATGACGAGACGAATAATTAGGGTCATTAGAATAATGGCTAAGCCGTAATTTCCATGAAAAAGGGTAGCATTAAAATCAATCATAGCTGTCAGTGGATTAACGATATACGTATGAAACATAAATTTTATTTCCTCCTCAAATTGTTTTTTTATTAAACAATAAGAAGAAGGCTTGGTTCATCTGAATCAAGTGGTCCACTTTTTCGTCGTACGATTGTAAAAAATCTTTGTGCTCCACGATAATCAAAGAAGCTGCTAAAGCGAAGTAGCAGTATATCTTGTTTTGCTTCAAAAGAAGCTTGATATTTATCGTTTAGGAAGATGCCTTGTTTATGAAAAAAGTAACAAGCAGCAATTGGAAAAATAATTGCCATAATATAAGTAGCTAATAATGCTTGACGTATTGTTTGGTAATCAAACTCGATTAATAATTCCAGCATAGGAATCCCTCATTTTAAAAGATAAGTGTAGAAAGCCTAATATATTTTACTCAAAAGATTCTCTCTACTATAACACATTATAGTCAAATGGAAAGAAGAAAATAGCTGTTTCCATTGAACTACCCCCACTTACCCTTCGCTCGCTATCGCATAGCTATGGTTTGAAGATGGGGTCTTCTTGGTTAAAATGATAAACAAAGAAGAAGGATGCTGCTCAGTTTGAGTAACATCCTCTTTAAATGATTGAATATAAGAATTTATTCATTCTTGATGCTCCATACGTCACTAAATGGGCGTATTAAGCTTTTCTTTTATAATGGTAAATCCTAAATTATAATTTTACAACGTTTTTAGCTTGAGGTCCGCGGTTGCCTTCTTCGATTTCGAATTCAACTTCTTGGCCTTCATCTAGAGTTTTAAAACCTTCGCCTTGAATAGCAGAGAAATGAACGAATACATCATTTTCACCTGGAACTTCGATAAAACCAAAACCTTTTTCGCTGTTAAACCATTTTACTTTACCTGATACTGTCATTCAATAAATCCTCCTAAACATTAAACAAAGATTAATGGGTGACACTTTTTTCTTAACCTTAAGAAGAAAAGGCATTCACACATTATCAAAAATCATCAAAGAGAAGATGTTTGATAATATGTAAATTTTTTGTTAAAATGGAAAATCTTATTTTAATTATAAACTAGATTTTTTTAAAAAACAACTAATTAATAGCGATTAAAGTCTCATTTTAGATGTACATCTTTTTTCTTATCATGGTAGAATAGTAAGGTTGAACACATAGATGAATATAGCCAATTATACAGCTATATGATATATTTTTTTAAACATGATCTTATGAATGATGAGAGGAAAATATTATGCCAACATTACATGATGAGGTTCAATCACGAAGAACCTTTGCGATTATTTCCCATCCGGATGCTGGGAAAACAACATTAACAGAAAAGTTACTTTTATTTGGTGGTGCCATTCGTGACGCGGGTACTGTTAAAGCGAGAAAAACCGGAAAATATGCAACAAGTGACTGGATGGAAATTGAAAAGCAGCGGGGAATTTCGGTTACTTCTTCCGTTATGCAATTTGATTATGAGGATTTCCGTGTAAACATTTTAGATACACCAGGTCACCAAGATTTCAGTGAAGATACGTATCGAACATTGACAGCTGTGGACAGCGCAGTGATGGTTGTCGATGCAGCGAAAGGGATAGAGGATCAGACGATGAAGCTTTTCAAAGTTTGTCGAATGAGAGGAATTCCAATTTTTACTTTTATTAACAAAATGGACCGACAAGGTAAGGAGCCACTTGAATTATTGGCAGAATTAGAGGAAGTACTTGGAATTGAAACGTATCCGATGAATTGGCCAATAGGGATGGGCAAAGACTTTGTGGGAATTTATGATCGTTTTAATAATCGAATTGAGCAATTCAAAACGGATGATCCAGAAAGCCGTTTCCTTCCATTAAATGAAGATGGAGAGCTTGGAATCGATCATGCTATCAAGGAATCACCTCTTTATGAACAAACACTTGAAGAGATTATGCTTTTAAGTGAGGCCGGCAATCAATTTTCTGAAGAAAAAATTGCGAATGGTACATTAAGCCCAGTATTTTTCGGAAGTGCGTTAACGACATTTGGTGTGCAAACCTTTTTAGATGCCTATCTAAAATTTGCCCCAGAGCCACAAGCGAGAATGTCAACAAGTGGTGAAGTGAATCCGGAAAGTTCGGATTTCTCAGGCTTTATCTTTAAAATTCAGGCAAATATGAATCCAAAGCACCGTGATCGAATTGCGTTCTTACGTATTTGTTCAGGAAAATTTGAGCGGGGAATGACCGTTAATTTGAGTCGTACAGGCAAGCCAATTAACCTCTCGTCTTCTACTCAATTTTTAGCGGATGATCGAAATACGGTCAATGAAGCGGTAAGTGGAGACATTATTGGTCTATATGATACAGGGAATTATCAAATTGGCGATACGATTACAACAAGCAAAGACATGTATCAGTTTGAGAAACTGCCACAATTTACACCAGAGTTATTCGTACGTGTAATGGCTAAAAATGTGCATGAAACAAAAGCATTTTCACAAAGGGATTAATCAGCTTGTTCAAGAAGGAGCGATTCAGCTTTTTAAAACAGTACGTATGGAAGAATATTTACTTGGAGCGGTTGGACAACTTCAATTTGAAGTATTTGAACACCGAATGCGAAATGAATATAACGTAGAAGTGTTAATGGAACGAATCGGCAGTAAGATTACACGTTGGGTCGAAGGGGAAAAAGTAGATGAAAATCTCCATAACTCTAGAAGTATCCTTGTCAAAGACCGCTATGAGAAGTATGCGTTCTTGTTTGAAAATGATTTTGCACTTCGTTGGTTCGAAGAGAAAAATTCAGATGTTAAATTATATAATCCAATGGATCGAAAATAATAAGAAAAGCCGTATGTATAAGAAACAAGCAAGTGGAAAATCACTTGCTTGTTTCTTTTTCCTCAAGTAAATTCATGCGCATGACTACATTTTGATAAATACCCATTGAACCCATAAGTAACAATAATGAGGTACCACCATAACTAACAAAAGGCAGGGTAATACCTGTAATCGGAATGAGACCAGTAACCCCGCCGACGTTGATAAACACTTGAATACCGATCATCGATGATATACCAATGAGGAGTAGACTGCCAAAAGGATCTTTACATTTTGCAGAAAGCTTAAATCCACGAAGGACAATAAACCCAAGAGTAAGTAAAACAAAACCAACACCGAAAATGCCTAATTCCTCTGCGATAATCGCCATAATAAAATCGGTATGAGATTCTGGAAGATATCCATATTTCTGAACGCTGTCTCCAAGCCCAACCCCGGTAAGCCCACCTTGTCCAATAGCGATTAGTGAGTTCACAAGCTGATAGCCACTTCCTTCTTCTGTTTCGAAGGGATGCAGAAAACCTGTAAAGCGCGATAATTGCTCTCCAGATAAAATGTTGGAAAATCCAGTAGCGAGAAATCCTAAGGCGATAATACTGGCTAATACTAAGAAAATAACCAATAGCTTTCCAATGCTTTTAAAACTCATACCAGATGAGATAATAATGGAACTAGAGATTAAAAAGACGATAGCTGCAGTTCCATAATCCGGCTGGGTAGCAATTAATATACAAATGAAAGCTAAAAAGCCAATAGGCGGTATAACGGCCTTATCAATATTGTTAATTCGGTCTTGTCTTTTTCCATAGATCGCCGAAAGATAAATAATCATGACAATCTTGGCGAACTCTGCAGGTTGAATGGAGCTAGAGCCGAATCTAATCCAACTTTGGGCACCACCTGCTGTATGACCAAAAACTTCAACAAATAGTAAAGATCCGGTTATACCAAACATCATAAACATGAGAAATCCTTTGATTTGATATAATTTATAAGGTAGAATCATGAATCCAATCATGGCAATAAAAGAGAGAATCATTGCTTTTTTCTGCTGTTCATAAAAATAATCCATCTCATAGCCGTAACGAGCTACAGCCGTAATCATGCTTGAACTATACACCATTACCAGTCCAAATAAGCAGAGTAGCACAACAGCGATAAAAATCGGGTAATCGTATGCTTTAATTATTCTTTTCACCTGTGAGTTCACCTGTGCATTCACCTCTTACATGTATCAGGGACGAAAGTCGTCTTCTTCTATAGTAACGGAAAAGTGGGGATAATGGTAAAAATTTTTATTTAAAATAGCTGAAGATATGGATAAAAAATAATATTGAATAATTTTTTAGCATTCATGCCTTAAAATTAATTTAGTTCAAAGTACAAAAAACATAATAAAAGTGATGTGAGTATAGCTCCATACTTTTTTCGTAAGATTGGAGATACGACGTAATGACTCAAATACAAAAGAACGGGAAAATCTTCTCTCCAGCTACAGGAGAGGAAATTGGCCAATTAAAAGAAACCCCACTTGATAAGGTTCCTGAACTGTATCGGCAATCTCATCAAGTATTTGAAACCTGGTCAACATTTTCAATTATGCAACGAATTCAGTATATTAAACAATTTCGATTGCTAATCATAAAAAAGATGGATGAAATCGTTGACATTATTTCTAAAGATACTGGAAAAGTGAAAACAGAGGCCCTTATTGCAGATATCATGCCAACTCTCGATGCATTACGTCATATGGAACGACATGCTGTTCAAGTGTTAAAGCGTCAAAGGGTAAAAACAAGTTTATTGTTAATTGGAAAAAAATCATATATTGACTATATGCCAAGAGGAACGGTACTCGTGATTTCACCTTGGAATTATCCTTTTCAATTGACTATTATTCCTATTGTTTCTGCTATTATTGGTGGGAATACTGTGATTGTCAAGCCATCGGAAGTGACACCGCTAGTTGGAATAATGATGGAGAGTTTGTTTCAAGAATCCGGTTTTCCTAAAGGGGTCATCCAGTTTGCTCATGGTGGTAAAAAACTTGGGACAGCATTAACGGAACAAAAACCAGATTATATTTTTTTTACAGGATCAGTTAGAACGGGCAAAATTATTGCTGAAGTGGCTGCCAAACAATTGATTCCTACAACACTTGAGCTAGGTGGAAAGGACCCGATGATTGTCTTTCAAGATGCAAATGTAGAACGAGCCGTAAATGCTGCTGTATGGGGAGCGTTTACGAATAGTGGACAAGTTTGTATGAGTGTGGAACGACTTTATGTCGAGCGTCCTATATTTGAGACATTTATATCAATGTTAAAGGAAAAAGTTGCTTCGCTTAAGCAAGGGACCCAGGTAAATGATGATATAGGTTCGATGACGTATCCTGCACAATTAGAAATAGTGGCCGAGCATATTCGGGATGCCTTATTTAAGGGGGCTAAACTTGAAACAGGGACTCCTCCTGAAGAATGGACACATGATCGTACTTATTTCCTAGAACCAACCATCTTATCTGGGGTCAGTCATACCATGAAAGTCATCCAAGAGGAGTCATTTGGCCCTTTGCTGCCGATTATTCCTTTTGATACAGAAGAAGAAGCCATTTCTCTTGCAAACGATAGCCAATATGGATTGAATTCAAGTGTATGGACGGCTGATGAACAAAAGGCGAACAGAGTGGCCGCACAATTAGTGACAGGTGCAGTGAATATTAATGATGTACTTGTATCAGTCGCGAATCATTATTTACCTTTTGGGGGCACGAAACAAAGTGGAATTGGTCGTTATCATGGCGAGTATGGTCTTCGTACATTTTGTCATGAAAAAGCAATAATGTTTGATTCGGGTAAAAAGAAGAGTGAAATTCAGTGGTATCCGTATAAAGATAAGTATCCGTACTTTCTTTCGCTTTTTCAACAATACTTTGCGGAACAAATAAATTGGTTATCTTTTGCCAAGCTATATCGAAAGTTGCGAAAGCTTTCAGATTCAAAGGAAAATCAGTAACGATATTTTTGTATGAAGTGGACTAAGTGAAAAAATCATTTATCTTAGGGTGCTTAAACCCCTGGTTTCACATCTTTCGGTAATCAGGAATAGATGATGCTTACTTAGTTCTAAAAAAAGATTGTTTTTTGGAACAGAATCAGGTACACTACTAATATATTAAATATGGTTTTCCTTTAATCAAAGGGGAGTAGCGTTAGGGTTCGCCCTAAAACAAAGTCGTCATTACATGAATGGAAACATTCATCGGCTTTGTTGACATGAATTCATGTTTAGCAAGACCTTTGCCTATCAACGGCAGAGGTCTTTTTATTTTGCTGAATGAGGACAAAGGCAAAAGACATAATAATTATTGGAGGTAAAATTACATGGATGCATCAATCTTATTGGAATACGGTTGGGTACTTCTCGTACTAATTGCTCTCGAGGGTATTCTCGCCGCAGATAACGCCGTTGTTATGGCTGTTATGGTTAAACACTTACCTAAAGATCAGCAACGAAAAGCGTTATTTTATGGGTTACTTGGAGCGTTTGTGTTCCGATTCTTTAGTTTATTAATTATTTCTTACCTTGTTAATGTATGGCAAATTCAAGCTGTTGGAGCTCTTTACCTTCTGTTTATTGCCTTTAATCATCTTTACAAAAGACATAAAGAAAAAAGTTTGCAAGGTCAAACATTGGATGCTGCGTCGAAGCCTAAAAAACAATCTGGTTTCTGGATGACTGTATTAAAAGTAGAACTTGCCGATATTGCCTTTGCTATTGATTCTATGCTTGCCGCTGTTGCTTTAGCTGTAACTTTGCCAAAAACAGGCTGGTTTGAAGTTGGTGGAATTGACGGTGGTCAATTCTCTGTTATGTTCTTAGGTGGTATTATTGGATTAGTCATTATGCGTTTTGCGGCTAATGGGTTCGTTAAATTGCTTCACCAAAGACCATCTCTTGAAACAGCAGCTTTCCTTATTGTTGGTTGGGTAGGTGTAAAGTTAGCCGTTCACACTCTTGCTCATCCAAATGTAGGTGTGCTAGATCACCATTTCCCAGAGTCAGCATTATGGAAAACAATCTTCTGGGGTGTGTTACTTGGAATTGCGATTATTGCTTATTTCGTATCAGGTAAAAAAGGAACAGAAGAAGAAAAACAAGTTCAAGAAGTATAAATCAATATTTCTAAATACAATAGAAAAGAAAAGGAGAAGTCCAATACGGATTTCTCCTTTTCGTATATAATATAAAAAACAAATGAAATTATACCGACATAAAATACATTTTGATTTCGAATTGTTATAAAGAAGTAATATGAAAGAAAAATAACAGGTATTTATTCCTACATATTATTACACAAACGTTTCAAAAAAAGAAAATAGGTCTTTCGGAACTGTGAATTAGACTCCCTCAGCTTAAGATTAAGATGTTGACCGTATAAGGTTGGCTATCGGGATGAGGTGAGCAAATGTTAGGTTTAATATTTACACCATTGAAAAAGAAACGTTCATTGGAAGAAAAGATTTTAAAAATTCAACAAGGTGATTCAAATCTTCGAAATGAATTGATTCATTCCTATAAACCCTTTATTGCTAAAACGGCTTCAACCGTATGCAATCGATACATAAACGAATCAGATGATGAATTCAGTATTGGGATGATTGCTTTTAATGAAGCAATCGACAAATACTCTTCAGATAAAGGACATTCCTTAATTGCGTTTGCTGAGATTATTATTAAGCGTCGTGTCATTGACTTTTTAAGAAGTCAGTCTAAGCAAAAAGAATCTGTTTTTACTTCTGTATTTGATGAGGGAGGAAAGGATCAATCCGTTCTTGATCAGCTAAATTCGATGCGTGTATTTGAAAAAGAACAAGAAACGGAGAAAAGAAGAGAAGAAATTCTTCGCTATAATAGTTGTTTGCGTGAATTTGGATTATCATTTCAGGAGTTATCTGCTGTTTCACCTAAGCATGAAGATGCGCGACAAGGGGCTATTTCTATTGCAAAAATCGTGATGAATGATGAGGCGTTAAAAGAAGTTCTTTTCACAACGAAAAGGCTCCCGATTAAGCGACTAGAATCAAAAGTGCAGGTAAGTAGAAAAACGATTGAAAGAAACCGTAAATATATTATCGCAATCTGTGTTTTGTTAAACGGAGAATTTCTGCATCTTGCCCAGTATATAAGAGGGGTGACAGATTGATGAAGAAAGGTGTCGTTTTATCTGTTCATAAATTTTCGATTACGGTGTTAACGCCGGATGGTGAATTTGAAAAAAGTAGACGGCTCAATCGGGATTATCAAATTGGTGAGGAAATTACCTATACACCAACAGGAAATCTATTGCAATCATATTTATATTTTCCAAGTAAAAAAGCTGCTGTGATTAGTGTATTCGCAACTTGTATGTTAGCTTTTTCAATAGCGGTTCCACGTTTTTCGAATCATGTTTCAGCATATATGACCATCGATGTTAATCCGAGTATTGAATTAGGGTTAGATGATGAATTACAGGTTATTGAGGTGCATGGTTTAAATCAGGATGGGAAGCAAGTTGTTGCTCAACTTCATGATTGGAAAAACGAAGAGATTTCAGATGTTGCCAAGAAAATTGTTTTGAAGACAAAAGAATTAGGATACTTGAATGCTTCTACTCGAAAAGTTATTTTCTCTAAGACGATGATTGATGAGGATAAGAAACTTAGTCAGCAATTAAATCAAGAGGTAAAAACTCTTTCAAAACAACTTCCCATTGAAAATGGTGAAGTTCAACTCATTCAGGCAACTGAAAAGGATCGGGATAAAGCAAAACAGCAGGGCATCTCTACAGGGAAGTTTGTAGAGCAAAAGCTTAATGAACAAAAAAGAAAAAACGGAAAGCTGAAAAAAGATAGTCAAAGAAAAGAGACAAGTGAAAAAAATAAAAAAGAGAATGTTAACGCTTCTGTAAAGGATAATCCTGAAACGGTAAACAACAATAAGCAAACTAGACATAATGAGACTAACAATCAAAAGGCTGATACTACAACACCTATTAAACATAAGCAAGAAGATAGGCCTGATGTCTCGAAAAACAAGGTTGAGCCGAAGAACAAGAGTAATTCAGAGAATAGGGTGAATACAAAGGCCAAAGGAAATTCAGAGAATAAGGCGAATACAAAGGCTAAGAGTAATTCAGAAAATAAGGCGAATACAAAGGCTAAGAGTAATTCAGAGAATAAGGCGAATACAAAGACCACAGGAAATTCAGAAAATAAGGCGAATACAAAGGCCAAGAGTAATTCAGAGAATAAGGCGAATACAAAGGCCAAAGGAAATTCAGAAAATAAGGCGAATACAAAGACCGAAGGAAATTCAGAAAATAAGGCGAATACGAAGGCTAAAGGAAATTCAGAAAATAAAGCTGATACGAAGGCTAAAGGAAATTCAGAAAATAAAGCTGATACGAAGGCTAAAGGAAATTCAGAAAATAAAGCTGATACGAAGGCTAAAGGAAATTCAGAAAATAAAGCTGATACGAAGAACAAAAGTAATTCAGAAAACGATGATAAGAAGAATAAAGGAAATTCAGAAAACAAGAATACTACCAAGGATAAGGGCAATTCAGGAAATAAGGACGATTCCAAAAATAAAGGGAATTCAAACAACAAAGGTGATGAAAGAAACGAATAGACCAGTGACCATAGACGAGCCCAGCAGATGCTGGGCTCTAGCCATGTTATTTAGTTGTTATCTACCACTAAGTTGAGCTTGTGCTTGTTGGACTAGTCGTTTCGTAATTTCTCCTCCAACAGATCCGTTTGCGCGAGATGATGTATCTGATCCTAACTGAACTCCAAATTCTGAAGCAATTTCATATTTAATTTGTTCTAAAGCCTGTTCAATACCAGGAACGAGTAGTTGATTACTGCTGTTGTTTGTCATGTTGTAAGTCTCCTCATTTATTAAGTTTACAGCGAGTATTTCGCTGTAATGATAGTATAGACAGGTAGAGAACTTTTTACTTTTCATTATTTTGTTTTTTAAATGGAATAATGACCTAATAGTAGAAATAATGGAATAGTAAAGAGGGATTGGAAAATGATATAAAAACGAGTAAACTAGTTGAAGTACTTGTTTTGGGATTTGCAGGATGAGAGGAACGAGAAATGAATGAAAAAATTCAAAAAAATGGTAGCGAAACTTTCGCCAGCACAGTTAATTATCAGTTTTTATTTTTTAGCGGTCAGTATATCAACGGCATTGCTCTCGTTACCATTTGCCATTAAACAAGAAGTGAAATGGACATTTAGCGATGCACTTTTTACGGCAGTTAGTGCTGTTAGTGTGACTGGATTGTCTGTTGTGAACATATCGGAAGTGTTTACGGTACCAGGGTATTTTATTTTAATGTTTGTGCTTCAATTTGGTGGTATAGGTGTCATGACACTTGGCACATTTTTTTGGCTGATAGTTGGTAAGAAAATTGGTCTAAGAGAACGTCAGCTCATTATGATGGACCAAAATCAGACACAATTGTCAGGGTTAGTAAAACTACTTAAACAAATTATTGAAATATTTGTCGTTATTGAATTGATTGGTGCTTTACTACTTGGGGCCTATTTATTAAGGTATGAATCACATTGGGGGGAAGCCTTTTTAAATGGTCTTTTTTTATCAATTAGTGCAATGACCAATGCAGGGTTCGACATCACAGGTATGTCCATGATTCCCTATAAAAGGGATTATTTTGTACAAATTGTAGTTATGATCTTATTAATTCTAGGAGCAATAGGTTTTCCCGTATTAATAGAATTAAGGGGCTTTTTTTCATCTAGAAAAAGTAAGAAGCACTTTCGATTTTCCTTGTTTACAAAACTTACGTCTATTACATTTCTAGGTTTGATTGTTGGAGGAACAATTTTTATTTTATTATTAGAATGGAAAGGATTTCTTCAGGGGAAGAGCTGGCATGAATCCCTGTTTTATGCTCTGTTTATGTCTTCGACGACAAGAAGTGCTGGCTTTACAACAATGGATGTTACAGCTTTTTCGGAGCCAACGTTATTACTTTTAAGTCTACTCATGTTTATTGGGGCTTCTCCTAGCTCAGTAGGTGGTGGAATCCGCACAACTACCGTTGCAATCATGTTTTTATTTGTGTGGAACTTCGCTAGAGGTAGACGTTCCATTAAGGTGTTTGAACGAGAAATCCACCCTGATGACGTGTTAAAATCAAGTGCTGTCATGCTGTTAGGATCTTTAATATGTATGCTAAGTGTATTTGTTTTAATGATTTCTGAAGACTTTACATTGATTCAGATTATTTTTGAAGTTGGTTCAGCGTTTGGTTCAGTAGGTTTATCTTTGGGCATTACATCTCAATTAAGTGAATTTGGTAAAGCAGTTATTATGCTTCTCATGTTTATTGGTAGAGTCGGAATTACGGCATTACTCTTTTTCATGGTCAAAAAAATCGAAACAGAAACCTTTCACTATCCAAAAGAAAGAATTATTATTGGGTGATTAGAAAAGCGGAAGGCATTTAATAGGGCTCATTCTAGTTTCGTTAGAATGAGCCCTATTTAATATAGCTTAGTTTGTAATCGTGGTCTTTGAAAAAATAGTAGAGCCTTTTCCGCTAGGGTCAAAATAAGCAAGCATAATTGATGGTTGACGAACAATTTGTCCAGTCTCTAAATATGTTTGCAGGTCAAAGGGAAGTTCCTCTATTAATGTATGTTTTCGTAAATCTTTTTCAGGTAGCTGTAATGAGAGGAAGGCTGAACCAAGCTGTTCTGGATGAGTCAAGATTTCATTATACAGCATGCTGCGTTCTTGTTTTTGAGAATGCTCCCACCATGGTTTTCGTGGTTTATATTTGTGATTGTGTAGATAATCGTATTTCATTAAACCGATGGCAATATCTGACATCAATCCGTTCCTCTGTAGCTAAAAACTGCTGTAATCGGCGGAATAAGTCTTCTAGTTGATGACCGATTCGTGACCAGCCATTTTCATCCCAAAATGTGCCGAATTGTTGGAAAAAGTCAAATGGTGAGCTAAATACATGCCTAATAAGATATTCAATCGTCATGTCCATTCGATGGTCATTCCAATATTTTTCAAGTACATCTTCCACTTGTTTAATACGAATAATATCATCAAAAGATAGTACATTGTTTCCGAGAATTTCATAAGGAGCATGATCGCTATAGATGTAGTCATGTTCGTTTGCCCGTATGCGTAGTCCGGTTCCACGTAGCATTTTTAAAAAGCCAAGTTGTAATTCTTCAGGTCGAAGTGCAAAAACGTCATCGAAGGTTTTTTGAAAAGAGTGATAGTCCTCCTCTGGCAGACCAGCAATTAAATCAAGATGCTGATCAATTTTTTCCCCTTCCTTAACCATATTGACCGTTCGAGTTAGCTTTTCAAAATTTTGTTTACGATGGACGAGTTCATTTGTATAATCATTTGTGGATTGAACACCAATTTCAAAGCGAAAAAGACCAGCAGGTGCCTGCTCATTTAAAAACTGGATGACTTCAGGGCGCATAATATCAGCAGTAATTTCAAACTGAAATACCGTTCCTGGTCGATGTTCATCAATGAGAAATTGGAACATATCCATTGCATAGCTGCGACTAATATTAAAGGTCCGATCGACAAATTTAATGGTTTTAGCGCCATTGTCCATCAGATAACGAATATCGTCTTTTATTTTCTCACGGTCAAAATAGCGAACACCTACTTCAATCGAGGATAGACAAAATTGGCAGTTAAATGGACAACCACGGCTTGTTTCAATATAGACGACACGCTTTGCTAAAGCATCAAGATCCTCTTCAAATCGATAGGGGGAGGGAATTATCTTTAAATCAAGCTTTCCTATCTGTGGCTGAATGATTTTTTTTCCAGCTTTACGATAGGCAATACCGCCAATTCTTTTGAAATTTTGCTCCCCACTGAGCTCTGTTAATAAATCTTTAAATGTGACTTCTCCTTCGCCGATGATAATGAAATCTGCTCCTGGAATCGTATCGAGCCAATCACTAACATCATAGGTTACCTCAGGCCCGCCGAGTATAATGCATAGGTTTGGGTTGATTTTTTTTAACATGGCGATCACTTTCATCGTTTCTTCAATATTCCAAATGTAACAGCTGAATCCAACTACGTCAGGCTTTTTTGCATATAAATCGCTGACAATATTCATAATTGGATCTTTGATTGTATATTCTGCTAATTGAACAGAAAAGTCTGGTTCAGCATAGGCTTTTAAATAGCGAATTGATAGAGAAGTATGGATATACTTTGCATTTAATGTTGTTAAAATAGTTTTCATAATAATCCAATGCGTATTAACGCATGGCCTCCTTTGTCATTCTTGGTTTTAGTAATTGTTTAAGGCGAGAAATTTTGAGTTCAATAAACGGCTGAGTAATTGCAGCTACAATTTTACTTGAAAGGAAAATGGTAACCAGGATTGAAATAGCTGTAAGAATAATAAAACTTCCGATTCCATCAAAGTATTTCTCCCATTCATTTTCTCGAAAGTACTTAATAATGAAGCCTTGTAATAAATACACATAGAGCGTTTGTTTACCCCAATTAGTGAAAAAGTGCTGCTTTCGCGGAACGAAAGATAAAAAGCTAAATATCATAAGTAAGCTTAAACAAATAACACCCAGTCGTTTGAACATAGAAAGGGTTGTCGCAATTTCCATTTCTGTATATGGTTTCGATCCATACAGCCATTTAGAACTAAAATCAGAATCTATATAAAATCCAACTAACACAATAAGCATGGAGACGAAGGATACTATACGAATGCTTGGTTTTGTTAATTGCTTTAAGCGTTCTCTATCTATGTGATATCCAATTAAAAAAAATGGAAAAAAGACAAATGTTCGAGATAGGCTTAAAGGATTAGAAATAGAGTCTAGATATCCTACTAGTAAAGCAATTATAATAGAAAGCCCAATACCAATGGAAGGTTTTAATTTAGCATAGCCGAGTAATAGGAGATACCAGCAAAATAGACTTAATAAAAACCAAAGGGACCATTGTGGTACTAGAAAGTCAAGTGAAAAGGTAGAATGATCATATAAAAAGTAATAGTAAATGGTATAGATGATTTGAAAAATGAGATAGGGTACAATAATTTGCTTTATTATTTTTACCAGATACCCTTTCTCATAAAAGCCTTTTGCAAATAATCCTGATAAGAGTATAAAAGCGGGCATATGAAAAGAATAAATCGTCTTATAGATTGCTTCAATTATCTCATGATGGTGAGCCAGTGTAGTGAAGAAATGGCCTAGCACAACGAGAGTGATTAAAGTAAACTTTGCATTGTCAAAGTAAGCATCACGCTGTCCCATGTTTTCCTCCCGTAAAATATGAATAGAATCAATGATTTCATATAGGATAGTCTATTTTCCCCTAAAATATCATATCGCTATCCCTATATCGTTGCAATAAGCAAATTTCTCAATGGGAACATATAAAAATGATAGGTAATCGTTATACAGAAGAAATATTTTTCCTCAAATAGAAACATCATTTTCGTTTGCATGTCCAAATTTGGAGAATAAAATAGGAAGTTTTGTCTTATTTTGCGAATCTATTTACAGATAATACTTATTTTGTAATACTAGAAAAAGGATTTACATGTGGAGGGAAGTGAATAACAGGATGACGTTACGATGTGCCTTGGAAGTTTATGCGGATATTCAAAATAAAAGACTAGAAATGATAGAATTGGCACAAATATATGGAATGAATAGTGAGAAAACCGTACGCTCTAGTCAAGAATTAGATGTATTGATGAATGAATATTTATGCAATAAAGGTTAGAATGAAAAAACAAGAGAGCGATAATGAAGTTCATGTTATTCAAGAATCATATAGAATGTAATACAAAATAATAATGCATTTATTTTATTTATAAATTAAGCGACTAGAAATCGATAAGTTTTATGCTAGTGATATACTAGCCCTTAAATAAACTAGGCTGACCTCGGTCAGCCTAGTTTATTTAGTGCTATTCCATCTTTTCTTGTCTAGCTCCATCCGTCGCTGAACGGGCGTCTTCCGCTTTTCTTACGCAAACCATTTTTTTAATGTGATGTCAGAGGGGAGATAAAGAGCTAATATTCCTAATATAGGTAATATGTTAACAAGTTTAATCATCATGATCATTCCGATGCTATCAGCAATGGCTCCTAAGGCAACAGAACCTACTGCTCCCATTCCAAAGGCAAATCCAACTGTTAATCCAGCCATCGTCCCGACTTTACCTGGAAATAATTCTTGAGCAAAAATAACGGTTACAGAAAAGCTGGTCATAATAATAAACCCAATTAGTAGTAATAGAAAGAACGTGAAAATAGGTGATACGAATGGCATTACAATCGTTAATGGCGTACTTATGACAAAAGAATAGAGAATGACGTTTTTGCGGCCGAAACGATCAGCAAGTGGTCCTCCAAAGAATGTTCCAAGTGCTCCCGCCACTAAAAAGGCAAATAGATAAAGCTGTGCTGTTTTAATCTGAAAATCATATTGCTCCATTAGATAAAAGGTATAGAAATTAGTCATGGCCGATATGTACCAGGAACGAACAAAAATAAGAAATAGTATAAGGCCTAGCGCAATCGATACTTTTTTTGTTAATGCTTTATTTTGAGTTTTTGCTTTTTTTGATTTTGGTTTAAACGTTTCTAACTGACGGGAATACCAATTAGCGATATACAGCAGTAGCATGACGGCTATAAAGGCTACTGGTGTAAACCAAAGTGCTCCTCTTTGTCCTAGTGGTACAAGAATCAGTGCTGTAATAAGTGGTGCCAACGCTTGTCCCGAATTTCCCCCAACTTGATAAATGGATTGAGCAAGACCTCGACGTTGTCCACCTGCCATAAAGGCGACGCGTGACCCTTCTGGGTGAAAAGCGGCAGAACCGAGTCCCATGAACATGACAGAAAGTAAGATGGTCACATAATTAGGGGAGAGTGCAAGTAACGTAACCCCAATTAATGTGCTTGTAAGCCCGATGGGAAGTACATAAGGCATTGGCTTTTTATCGGTCATAAAACCAATAGCAGGTTGCAGAAGGGAGGAAACAATATTTAAGGCAAAGGCAATCATCCCTAACTGAGTGAAGCTGAGTGACATTGATTTTTCAAGAATAGGAAACATAGCTGGTACAACGGCTTGAAGAGAATCATTTAGTAAATGACATACACCGATGATTAATAGTACGCGCAATGTCATTCCCTGACTTTGTTTATTGGGTTGCTGAATAGATGCTGATAGTTGGCTCATAACGCTCTCCTTCTTTCTGATTGTGCTTAATATACTATTTGTTGGATAGTAGAATAATAAAGCAGTCTTTAACATATGTAAGGATTTAATACTAAAGGATTTAATACTATATGAAGTGACTCACCTTTTTTATTAATATAAATGAAAGTATACAATTTCCAGTCGCTTCTTGAAAGGGCTAATTGACAAATTAAGAGTAATCCTTTATAATTATTTTAATTCGAGATATCTTAATTTTGAGTAATGAAAAGTGGTGATAATTATGGAAAAAAATAGCGTAGAGCGCTCTTTAAAGCTGTTTATCGTATTGTCTAGAGCGAATCGTTCTATAAATGATGTGGTGAATAAGCATATTGCAGAACAAGGACTAAACCCGACAGAGTTTGCTGTTTTGGAATTGCTCTATCATAAGGGTGATCAACCATTGCAACAAATCGGCGGGAAAATTCTCCTTGCAAGTGGTAGTATTACCTATGTTGTGGACAAGCTTGAGCAAAAGGAATATTTAGTACGTGTGGCTTGTAAAAATGATCGTCGTGTAACATTTGCACAAATTACGGAAAAAGGAAAATCGTTTATTGAAAGTATTTTTCCTGAACATGAACAAAAAATTGACAATATTATGAGTGCGCTTACACCTGAAGAAAAAGAAACGGCAATTGAGTTATTGAAGAAAATTGGCTTACAAGCTCAACAATGATTTACGTTTCAATCATATTATCAAGGAAAAAGAAAAGGATAGATAAAAGCGAATTGTTTACGCTTTATTTATCCTTTTTCTGTTGTAAATGAAAGGGGGGGTTTAATATACTGAAGGTAAGGGGGGATTTCCATAAATACCATATTAAAGAAAAAACAGTTGTTTTTGCTTATTTTACTAGCATTCGTGTTACTATCGAACCTGCTGATTAATCAGCATCCAATTTTTCAACCGTTGCCGAAGGAAGTTGTTGTAGGCTCTATGCTTGATTTTCTTGTGACGATTCCGCTGCTTGTTTATTTCCTTTTTCTACATAAAAAACACTCTCTAAAATATATACTGCCTGTTATTCTTGCTAGTTATATTCTTGCTACTTTTATTATCTCTAGTGAGCATCTTCAACAATTCACGTTTATTAAGTGGCTCATTATTGGTGCAGAAGCAATATTTATCCTCGTAGAATTGTATATCGTTTTCCGTATTGTAAAAAAGGCTCCGCAGTTACTAGCTATTTGGAAAGAAATTCGACCGACAGAACCATATTTTATGAAAGCTTTTCATGCAACAGGTCAACAAGTACTGGGTGAAAACAAGATAATCGGGCTATTTTCATTTGATATAAGCATGTTGTATTATAGTTTGTTTTCTTGGAGAAAGAAAAGAATGGAGAAGGATACTAGGTATTTTACGTATCACGTGGAAACAAGCTATATCGCTTTTGTTATTATGATGATTCATGCCATGGTCATTGAATCAATCGGCTTCCACTTTTTTCTGCATCAGTGGAATGAATGGATTGCGTTAGGGCTACTAATCCTGAATATATATGGTTTGTTTTATTTTTTAGGAGACTTGCAGGCTGTTCGTTTATGTCCGATTCGGCTAGATGAAACAAGGTTGATTATGCAAATTGGATTAACAAAAAGGATGGAGATTGAGTATTCTGCGATTCAAGAAATTCGGCCGTTTAAAGGCCAACATCTAACGAAAAAGGAAAAGAAGCAAGTATTTCAAGTGACGCTGCCAGACTTTTTCCCAGAAGATCCACAATTTGAAATTGTATTAAAAGATAAAAATCCAGCCTATTTTGCTTTCGGAACAAAGAGGTCTTATGCTATCATTCATATTCGTGTTGATGATCCGCAACGTTTTTATCAAATGCTATCTGAAAAGATTTCCAGTGTATCATAATATGCTATGCTTAATTTTGAAGCGTATAGAAAAAAGGGAAGTGTTGTAATGACATTTAAAGAATATCAATATAAGCGTCCAGAAATAAATGAAGTAAAAGAGATGTTTTCATCTGCTCTAAATCGTTTTAAAGGAGCACAGGATATTACAGAACAAATGGAAGCAATTAGAGAGATTAATACGTTAAGAAATTCTGTCAGTACGATGATTAATCTTGTATATATTCGTCATTCGATTGACACGAATGACAAATTTTATAAGGATGAAAATGATTATATGGATGAATTTGCTCCTGAGATGGAAGAACTGACGTCATTATTTTATCAACAATTAGTGAAGTCCCCATTTCGAACAGAGCTTGAAGCAAAATGGGGAAGTCAATTATTTCAATTAGCAGAGACACAGTTAAAAACATTTTCCCCGGAAATCATTCCATTATTGCAAACAGAAAACAAGCTTACGAGCGAATATTCTCGCTTAATTGCTTCAGCAAAAATCGATTTTGAAGGAGAAGAGCGTACGCTTGCCCAATTACAGCCATTTATGGAGGATCCAAATCGTGAGCTAAGAAAGAAAGCGAGTCAGGCGTATTATGATTTTTTAGCGTCAAATGAAACAGAGCTTGATCGCATTTTTGATGAGCTTGTTAAAATCCGACATGAGATTGCAATCAAGTTAGGGTATAACAATTTCGTGGAGCTTGGTTATGATCGGATGGCGCGTACTGATTATAATGCGGATATGGTGGCGAAATATCGTAAGCAGATAGAAGAGGTTGTTGTGCCGCTTGTGAGTGGTTTGAAAAAGCGACAGGCGGAGCGGATTGAAGTGCCAGCCTTGAAATTTTATGATGAAGGCTTTGAATTTAAATCTGGAAATGCAAAGCCTAAAGGGGATGCTGATTGGATTCTTAAAAATGGAAAGAACATGTATAGCGAGCTTTCTCCAGAAACAAAAGAATTTTTTGAATTTATGGTTGACCAGGAGTTGTTAGATTTAGTTGCGAAAAAGGGGAAAGAGAGTGGCGGCTATTGTACCTTTATTGAGGATTATAAAGCACCATTTATTTTTTCTAATTTTAATGGAACATCAGGTGATATTGATGTATTAACGCATGAAGCAGGTCATGCTTTTCAAGTGTATCGAAGTCGTGAACTAGAGATTCCGGAGTACTATTGGCCAACTTATGAGGCATGTGAAATTCATTCGATGAGTATGGAGTTTCTAACTTGGTCATGGATGGAATTATTCTTTCAAGAAGATACGGAAAAATATAAATTCTCTCATTTAAGCTCTGCGTTAGTATTTTTACCATATGGGGTGGCTGTGGATGAATTTCAGCATTTTGTATACCAACATCCCGAAGCAACACCTGCTGAAAGAAAGCAAGCATGGCGGACAATTGAGAAAAAGTATTTGCCTCATCGTGATTATGATGGCAATATCTTTTTAGAAAATGGCGGCTTTTGGCAACGACAAAATCATATTTATACGTCACCATTTTATTATATTGATTATACATTAGCTCAAGTCTGCGCGTTTCAATTTTGGAAACGTTCAATCGAAGAAGACCTTAATACTTGGAAGGATTATTTGGATCTTTGTGATTTAGGTGGCAGCCGTTCCTTTCTTCGTCTAGTGGAAGCAGCGAATTTAAAGTCACCATTTGCAGAAGGGACTGTCCAAGAAGTTGTGGAGACCATTGATGCCTGGCTTGCTAAAGTGAACGATAAAGCTTTATAAAGTGAAATTTCCAAATGCCTACTTGTATGTTACATGTAGGCATTTTTGTTATTTTATTATATAGAAGATGTATTTTGGTCTGCCTCGTACAGAAAAAATACTCTATTTAATATTGGTGATTATTTAGGGTTGTGAAATATTTTTTATTGTAATATAATAATAATTGTTCCGATACGGGTTGTTAGCTCAGTTGGTAGAGCAGCTGACTCTTAATCAGCGGGTCGTGGGTTCGATCCCCTCACAACCCATTACTAAAAAGGTGATTCTATAGCCATTATGTTCTTGACATGATGATTATAAAATCACCTTTTTTTAGCTTCATTTTAAAGAAAAAAGTAACATGGACTTCTTTAATCGTTAATTTTGTGGAATTGCTCGAGGTTTGATGTAATTACATATTATTTTCATAATTCATTCTTTTTTGTATTTGAACAAGTTAATTCGCTTTTTTAAATGCTTGTCTAAAATCCTTTTTCTATTCATATAGATGGATAGAGGAGGGGAACGCATGCTGTCAAGGTGGTCAGGGGTTTTTCAAATTGCAGCGGTATATGTAGGGACCGTTGTAGGCGCTGGGTTTGCAACTGGAAAGGAAATTGTTGAATTCTTTACTCAATATGGCTTTTATGGATTCTTTGGAATTTTAATAGCAGGCTATTTGTTTATTTTTACTGGAACAAAATTGATGCTTGTTGCTGCACGTATTAATGCGACTTCTTACGAGGAGTTTAATGAATATTTATTTGGAAAGAAAGCTGCCTTTATCATAAATTTATTTTTTATGCTTATGTTGTTAGGGGTTAGTGCTGTTATGATTTCCGGAGCGGGTGCGGTATTCGAAGAACAGCTTGGCATGTCAAAACGATTTGGGGTGTGGCTGACAGTTGTTTTGGCGACAATCGTTCTTGTTTTTGGGACACGGGGCTTGTTTGCGATTAATTCATTTGTTGTACCAATTATGATTAGCTTTAGTTTAATTCTCTGTTTTTTAACGATTGGGGAAGGAAATTTTATTGATTCATTAGTAAAAATACCAGATACCGGAGTAACATGGAAAATTTTCTTTTCTCCATTTTCCTATACAGCTCTTAATTTGGCACTGGCACAAGCTGTACTAGTTCCAATTGCTTATGAAGTTCAAGATAAGCAGATCATTAAGCGAGGGGGCATTCTTGGAGGCATCTTTCTCACCATTATCTTGCTGTCTGGTCATATTGCGCTGATGACGCTACCTGATGTAGTCAATTATGAAATTCCTGCTGCCATTATTATGAAATCTGTGGCCGAAACACTTTATTGGGTATTTATTTTTGTCATTTATGGCGAAATATTTACATCAGTTATTGGCAATATTTTTGGTTTAGAGCGTCAGATTGGTAAGTTCTGGAAAGTGCCGAGCGTTTTTATTATTTTATTTCTATTTATGCTTGCTATCATGATTAGTGAAATAGGATATGGAAGATTATTGAGTTATTTATATCCGCTATTCGGTTATATTAGTTTGATTTTTTTAGTGTTAGTTTGGAGAAGTAAGATAGATTAAAAAAAGAGAAAGGCCTGTGTATGGATCCTTTCTCTTTAATAATGGGGCGGTCCGGTACCTACGTCGTTAAACGGGCATATCCGCTTTTCTATTGTTTTTGAATTGTTTTTGCCATTTCTAAAAAGGCATGTCGATAGTCGGCATCTTTCGTTGTAAACATGGTTAGGCGAACAGGAGTTTTTTCATCTTTTAATAAAACCGCAGTGACGACTTCGTTACCACTGGTCACTTCATAGCTTAAGCCGTTGTTAATGTTTAGTTCTGGTTCGGTAATAGAATCTGAAATAGCATTTAGAAATGCTTTTGCATTTTCTTCGGCTATTAGTCCAATCTACATTATCAGATAGAAGTTCAATTCGCATGTAGATCTTGTCATTCTCAGAAAGTAAAACGACATCTTTTCCAGGTTCTTCAGCACTTAGTTCAAAGCTTGGTAGCACATAAAGACTGAATGGTTGATTGTCGCTCTTTTTTAAAAAAGCAGTTTCTTCCTTGCTTTCATTATTAAGCAAATATTGTAGTGTTTTTTCATTTGTAGTTTCACTAGCTTGCTCTTGACTTATAACTTCACTTGCATTCTTGTCTTCCGTTTGTGAAGTGCTAGTTTGGTTGTCTGTTACATTTGTGTCTTCCGTTTGTGAAGTGCTAGTTTGGTTGTCTGTTACATTTGTGTCTTCCGTTTGTGAAGTGCTAGTTTGGTTGTCTGTTACATTTGTGTCTTCCGTTTGTGAAGTGCTAGTTTGGTTGTCTGTTGCATTTGTGTCTTCTGTTTGTAAGCGTTAGTTTGACTGTCTGTTGTGCTCGCTTCTTCAGTTTGTGTACTAATTTTTTGGCTTTCATTTGTACTTGGAGTATCTGTTGCTTCATCGTTGCTAGCAGTGCCGCATCCTGTTAATAGTAAGGTAGCTACTGCCATTCCTGAAAACAAAGTTGTCCATTTTATCATTATGTAAATCCCTCCACTGTTAGAACATTCTTTTGTTGAAATTGTTTTCATACTCTTTCCTCATTATAGACGATTGCCCCAAAAAAGAATAACAACAGCCGTAAATCTTAATTATTATTTTATAAATGTTATTTTTATGTAATAATTTGTGTGATTTGTTTAAAAGCAATTATCCAATGACTTTGTAGTTTTTATGATTAACAACTGTTTTTTGTTCGAGATCAAATCACGATAATTGTCCATATACGTAACATCGACAATTACGGAATTTTCATTTACTTTTTCAACAATGCCTTTTAATCCATCACGAAATTCAATAATATTTCCCACTTCTGCTTTTTTCATAACAATCATCCTTTCCAATTTCAGTGTCATTGATAAAAAGAAAATTGAAACAATATATTTTATTTATCTATTGTTCGAATAACGTTTTAATTCAATGAAACTAATAATAAAGTAGTTTAATCAAAAAAATATTGAAAACGTTTTTAAAGATAAATAATATAATACAGTTTGCACTATTTTTATAGATTCGTAAAGAAAATAGTAGAATTTATTACAAAATATTCAAATATACCCGTAAAAAGACATTTCTGTGCTACAATAAGTAAGGATTTTTCACTATTAATATAGATAGAAAAAGGGGAATCGATATGAATGAACAAGAAGCGCAGGTTATCCTCGATCAATTAGCTAAACGAGAAATAAACGAGTATAAAATTACGAAAGAACATTTTATGACATTTCGAGAGCAACTTGTTAAACGAGCAGATTTTAAACATTTTCGTGGCGATGCGAGACATAATGGGGAAGTCATTTATACGTATTTAGATGAAGCAAGAAGTTAAAAAAGCAAGAGGTTGATCCAATAAGTTTTGGTTCACCTCTTGCTTTTTATGAAGGATAAGAAAGAAAAGTTTCGATAAGCACCGGTGTCTAGCTCCAGGCACCTAGCGACTAATGGACTTCCCGCTCCTCCTTACGATAAGTCAACATCGAATCGTGCTAGCGCACTCTTCGTGTTTCCTTTATCTTCATACGGAGCGGTCCAGTCCCTACGTCGCTAAACGGGTGCCTTCCGCTTTTCTGGTTAACGTTCTGATTTACGGAAGCCAGCCTCCTGTGCTTCTTTCTCTGTGCAAAACATTTCTTCAGCTTTCGTTATTTGATAGTATTGTCCTGAAGGAATATGGTATATTTTTTCTCCATTAGAGTTTATATTTCCTTTAATGGTTGGTTCTGTACATGTTTTGTTTTCTGTGACAGGTGTTTCTGGTTTAGGCTTAGTTTCCGTTATCATTAAACCCTCTAGATGTTACATAATTTTCAATAGACCAAATTCCTACTTCTTTTGTTTGCGCCTTTTTTTGAATAGCTTCAAATTCATCTATGTATTTGGTATTTGGTGCGTATACATAGGCGACTCTCGCTAGTCCCTTTTCAAGAAGTAATTTGTTTACCATTTTTTCATCCACATAAAAGTAAGCAAGTAAACGTCCATACTTATCGCGTTCACTAATACCTAGTTCAACTTCGATTTCAGAATTAGCAGGCATTAGTTCTTTGGCAAACTGACTGGCTTCAGGTCCGAACGGTTGAACAGATTTAGTAGGGTGAACAGTTTCTGGTGTGTCGACTAATAGTAATCGTACGGTTTCTTCGTTTCCATTTGAAAGCTTAATTTTGACCGTATCTCCATCAATTACTTTCACTACTTTTGCAAGAAACGTCTTTCCCTTTTTTTCTTGAACGTCTACATTGTTTTCATCTGTATCCTTTTGGGCGATATTTTCTTGAGTCGTTTCGTTGTTTTCAGACTCTGTTTCTTGAACGGTTAGATTGTTCTGGGTGGAGTCAGTTTGTGATGTGTTTTCAGTATTACTGTCACTACAAGCTGTAAGCATAAGGATACTCATACAGGCAAGTAAGACGAATCTTATGTAGGATTGGTGCATATTTTCCTCCCCTTAATGATGTTTCATTCAACTATAATCGTTTAGTCTAATACAATAAGCGGCAAAATGAAAGATGAACGCTCTCGTTAAACTTTTTATAAATTCTGTACTTTTTTAATTATTTTGTCAATGTTTACATATAATCTTGTTTTTTCTTTGTTTTTGATTTGTCTGTAGGAGGCAGTAGTGCTATTCTGATGTGTAGGGAGCTTTTTGCTGCTAAAATAGAGATAATCCCACAATAATTATGACCTATAAAAGGAGTTTGATTGATATGGTAGAAAGAAAATTTAAGATTGTTGCTGAGACAGGCATACATGCTCGTCCAGCTACTTTACTTGTTCAAGCAGCTGGAAAATTTGATTCGGAAATTACTTTGGAATATAAAGGAAGAAGTGTAAACATGAAATCTATTATGGGTGTCATGTCTTTAGGAGTTGGTAAAAATGCTGACATTACCATTGCAGCTACTGGTAGCGATGAAAACGATGCGATAAACACATTGACGGAAACGTTAACAAGGGAAGGTTTGGCCTAAGCGTATGTCCACGCTTTTAAGTGGAATTGCAGCTTCTGACGGAATAGCAATGGCGAAAGCTTATCGACTTGACGAACCGATTCTATTGGTTGAAAGAAGAACAATTGAAAACAGTGAAGTAGAAGTTAACCGCTTTCATCAGATGTTATATAAGTCGCGTACAGAGCTCATGCTTATACGTGAAAATGCAATGCAAGTGATTGGTAGAGAGCAGGCTGCAATTTTTGATGCCCATTTGCTTGTCTTAGAAGATTCAGAATTTCTGTCTTCAATTGTAAAAAAAATTAAAACTGAAAAGATAAATGCTGAGTTTGCTTTACAGGAAACTGTCACCATGTTTGTTAAAATGTTCGAGCAAAGTGATAATGTTTGGATGAGAGAACGTGTCATTGATCTTAACGATGTTAAAAATCGATTATTGTCAAACCTTTTGGGCGTAAATCTCCCCAATTTAAGTTTAATTGCTGAAGATGTTATTATCATTGCAAAGGATTTGTCGCCTTCAGATACAGTCCAATTAAATCCTCAATATGTAAAAGGCTTTATAACCGAACGAGGAGCAAGTACGTCACATTCAGCAATTATTGCTCGGTCGCTAAATATTCCTGTGATTGTTGGGATGAAAGAGGCAACTTGTTTTATCGAACATGGTGATTTTCTGATTGTTGATGGGTATAGGGGACAAATACATATTCAACCAACTCCTGAATTAGTGAAACAATACCAATCTGAACAAAGAGATCGAGAAGAAGAAATGAGAAAATGGGGTACGTTTGTCAATAAGTCGACGATGACAAAAGATGGTCATCAAGTTATATTGGGGGCAAATATCGTTTCTTCTGACGAGAGTCAGAATGTTTTACTAAACGGGGCTGAAGGCATTGGGTTATTTCGGACAGAATTCTTATTCATGGGACGAAATGAAATGCCAAGTGAAGAAGAACAGTTTGAGATTTATAAAAATACCTTAATGGAAATGAAAGGAAAACCTGTCATCATTCGAACCCTTGATATTGGTGGTGATAAATTTATTCCTTACTGGAATCGTCCCATTGAGAATAATCCCTTTCTTGGTTACAGGGCTATTCGCTATTCTTTAAAAGAAACACGTCCCTTTGAAACTCAACTAAGAGCTATTCTACGGGCTAGCGTTTATGGAAATGCAAAGATTATGTTCCCGATGGTTTCTACCTTATCGGAATTGCGAGCAGCTAAGCAAATTTTACACAAAGTAAAGAAAGAGCTAGAAAATAGGAATGAAAAAGTGGCTGAAGATATTGAGATTGGCATTATGGTGGAAGTGCCTGTAACGGCTTTAATGGCAGATGCATTTGTAAAGGAAGTTGATTTTTTTAGCATTGGTACAAATGATCTTATTCAATATACAATGGCGGCTGACCGCATGAATGAACAAGTAGCCTACTTATATCAACCGCATAATCCAGCCATTTTTCGCTTAATTAAAATGGTTATTGATGCAGCCCATAAGGAAGGGAAGTGGGTCAGTTTGTGTGGCGAAATGGCAGGAGATCAAGTGGCAATTCCGATTTTACTAGGCTTAGGATTAGATGAATTATCGATGAATCCAACGTCTATTCTACAAGCGCGCTCCTACATTTATCAGCTTTCCCTATCTGAAATGAAGGGAATATCTCAAATCGTCTTACAAATGGCATCCGCAGAGGATGTGCAGAAATTTGTCCAACAATTCATTACAATGAAAGTAAATCAACATTAGCCATCTTGTAGATGGCTTTTTGTATACCATAAAAATACAAAAAATGATGAATTTATTTCCTATTTTTTATAGAAGAAAGCTATAATAGAGGCGATAAAGTAACTTTGAAAAAGTGGAGGTGTATCATGGACTTTCAATTAGAAAATAAAAATGCATTGATTCTAGCATCGAGCCAAGGTCTTGGAAAGGCAATTGCAACGGAGCTTGTTAAAGAAGGGGCAAATGTTATGCTCGTTGGTCGTTATGCAGAAAAGTTAGCTACAGTGCAACAAGAACTTCAATCTTTAGGCTCAGGTAAAGTGCTTTTTACAGTAGCGGATATAAGCAAATTGGAAGATATTCAAGCTCTTGTGCAACATACAGTAGAAGCGCTTGGCGGAATTGATATTCTCGTGAATAATGCGGGAGGACCGCCTGCAGGAACATTTAATGATATGAGTGATGAGCAATGGCAGCAATCATTTGAACTGAATTTATTAAGTTATATCCGCACAATTCGTGAAAGTCTACCTTATTTAAAGAAACAAGGCGGAAAAATTGTGAATATTGCATCCTCTTCCATTAAAGAGCCGATTCCAGGTTTAATTTTATCGAATACATTCCGCACAGCAATCGTTGGTTTAGCTAAAACATTGTCAGTCGAATTGGCTCCAGACAATATTTTGATTAATACAGTTGGACCAGGAAAAATTGCGACGGATCGCGTTGGACATTTAGATAAGGTAAGGGCGGAAAAACAGGGAACAACGCAGGAGCAAATGGAAGAGCAAGCTAAGAAACAGATTCCGCTCGGTCGTTATGGAAAACCAGAAGAGTTTGCAAAATTTGTGACGTTCCTTGTTTCTGGGGCCAATACGTATGTCACAGGTCAATCTTATTTAGTAGATGGCGGTATGGTTAAATCAATTTAAGAACTAGAATATGATGTTGTGGAGGGATGAAGTTGGCACTAATCAAAGAGCAAACGGTGATTGGCTTTATTGGAATAGGTGTAATGGGAAAAAGCATGGCTAGGCATTTATTAAAAGTAGGGTACGAGCTTTATGTGTATACGAGGACAAAGGCAAAAGCAGAGGAACTACTTGCTGAAGGGGCTAAATGGGCAGAGACTCCAAAAGAAATGATGGAACATACCAATGTCATCATTACCATGATTGGCTATCCAACGGATGTTGAAGATGTGTATCTGGGAGAACAAGGACTTATTACGAATGGAAAGCCTGGTACATATGCCATTGATATGACGACTTCAACTCCCTCCTTAGCAGAGCGAATTTATCGTGAGGCGAAGGAAAAAGGAATTTCAGCACTTGATGCCCCTGTTTCTGGAGGCGATATTGGTGCACGTGATGCAAAACTCTCCATTATGGTAGGAGGAGCAGAAGAAGATTTTGAAGCAGTTCGACCCATTTTAGAAGTAATGGGAAATAATATCGTGTATCAAGGACCTGCTGGAGCAGGACAGCATACGAAAATGTGTAACCAAATTACGATTGCTTCCAATATGATTGGTGTTACCGAGGCACTCGTATATGCCCAAAAAGCAGGCTTGGATCCAAATCGAGTTTTACAAAGTATTACGTCTGGGGCTGCAGGTAGCTGGTCGCTTTCTAACCTTGTACCACGAATGATAAAAGGAGATTTTGAACCAGGCTTTTATATCAAACATATCATTAAAGATATGAATATTGCGCTTGAAGAAGCGGAAAAAATGGGAATGGATGCTCCTGGTCTTGCGTTAAGTAAAACATTGTATGATCAACTGGCAGAAGCAGGAGAGGAAAATAGCGGTACGCAAGCGTTGTATAAATGGTATAAATGAATACAGCCTTTGTTTATCAAAAAACGCTTGGAACTCCAAGCGTTTTTTGATGCTAAAGAATATGTATCAGTTTTCTTGTAAAAAGTTCTCCATGCGGTCTAATGCTTCCTTCAATGTTTCCATAGAGTATGCATAGGAAATTCGAAAATAATCATCGCCTAGCTGTGAAAACGCATCTCCTGGGACACAAGCGACTTTTGCTTTCTTTACTAATTCTAGACAGAAATCAAGGGATGAATGATATCCTTGAGGCAGTTTGACAAAGAAATAAAAGGCACCATCAGGCTTAACCACTTCTAGATTCATAGCTTGAAGTCGTTCATATACATAATCTCTGCGCTTTACATATTCGGTTTTCATTGGAAGCGCATCATTAAAACCATCTGTTAGGGCAGCTAAAGCCGCTCTTTGGGAAATAGAAGAGGCACAGGTGACATTGTATTGATGGACTTTTAAAATATGTTGACAAAGATTAGCTGGAGCAAATAAAAAACCAATTCTCCATCCGGTCATTGAATGCGATTTTGATAGTCCATTTAACACAATTGTCTGTTCTCTTAAGAAAGTTGCAATCGATACATGTTCTTGCTCATACACTAATTCACTGTAAATTTCATCAGCAATAATAATAATATCTTTGCCTCGAACAAGTTCGGCAATTTCCTGCAGTTCAGCGCTCGTTAATGTGACTCCAGTTGGATTAGATGGATAAGGCAATACAATACAACGTGTATCTTCTGTTAGGTAGGGTTCAATAATGTCAGTTGTCATTTTAAAACCATTCTTTGTTGTATCTGCATAAACAGGAATCGCACCCGTCATTTTAATGATAGGCTCATAGCCAGGATAAACAGGACCAGGTAAAATGACTTCTGCCCCTGGAAGTAAAAGGGTTCTAAAGGCAATATCAATGGCCTCACTAGCTCCTGTTGTAACAATAATTTCATCTTGTGCACGATAAGAGAGATTATATTTCTTTTTAACATAGTCCGATGCGGCTTCTCTTAATTCTATGTAACCAGCGTTATGTGTATAAACCGTATAATCTTCATCAATTGCTTTTTTTGCTGCCTCTTTAATATGAAGTGGTGTTGGAAAATCAGGTTGACCGATTGTTAGAGAGATTGTTCCTTCAATATCAGCAACCATATTATAAAATTTACGAATACCCGATATTTCCACTGATTTTACTAGAGGATTGACTATATGCTCCATTTAAAAAATTCCTCCTTTGGATATGTGTATATTTTATCACTTCAATACCTAATAAGAAAAATAAATATTTATTAAAACTTTATAAAATTTTAATATTCCACCATAAAATGCACGATTCATTTTTGCTAAACATGATATATTGAATAGTAGGAAGCGGAATAGTATAGGAGGCACGATACATATGGAAGAAAATAAAGGAATTTTGCTTGAAACCGGGACAAATGAACTGGAAATTGTGGAGTTTGGGATTGGGAAAAATAAATTTGGTATCAATGTGATAAAGGTAAAAGAGATTATTAATCCGGTACCGATTACAGTCGTGCCACATGCACATCATCATGTAGAGGGGATTATTGAATTACGCGGCGAGGTACTGCCAGTTGTCAATGTAGCGGACGCATTAGGATTTCCTCCTTCGGAAACTCCGCAACAGGATAAGTTTATTGTCGCGGAGTTTAATCAACAAAAGGTTGTGTTTCATGTTCATTCTGTCACACAAATTCACCGTATTTCTTGGACGCAGATTGAAAAGCCTTCTGATATGTATCAAGGGCACGATAGCCAAATTATTGGGGTTATCAAATTGAATGGGGAAATGATCCTGCTACTGGACTTTGAAAAAATTGTTGTCGAAATTAATCCAGAAACGGGGATAAATGTTCAACAGGTGAAAAAGCTTGGAAAACGTCCAAATTCTGAAAAAAGATTGGTTGTTGCTGAGGATTCCCCGCTGTTACGTAAATTACTTCATGATACGTTAGAAGAAGCTGGTTTCCACTACATCGAGTTCTTTGAAAATGGACTAGATGCATTGAATTATTTAGAAAACTTAGCTGAGGATTCAACAAACTTAACAGATGAGGTACACTTAGTGATTACGGATATTGAAATGCCACAAATGGATGGACATCATTTAACAAAGAGAATTAAGGAACATCCACAACTTTCAAAACTACCGGTTATTATTTTCTCTTCACTTATTACAGATAGTCTTCGTCATAAAGGTCAAGTTGTTGGCGCAAATGCACAAATCAGTAAGCCTGAAATTGCAGAGTTAATTAAATTAATCGATCAATATAGTCTATAATAAAAACGGGTTGAAGGTAAGAAACCATTCAACCCGTTTTATTTTCCAAATACGCGGGTGCCTTCCACTTTTCTTATTGTCTAGCTCTAGCGCCTAGACCCTCGATTGCTTCGGTCCAGCTGATGAAGGCAAAGAACGCCTTCACCTTCTGGCCCTCCAGCATTTGTCGGGGCTGAACAAGGCGCTTCCGCTTTTCTTAATACTTAGGTCCTTTGCCTAAAAATGATGAAGGGAATGGATTGTGATAGCGCTGCTTCTGTTTGTTCGATCCTTCTGTTTTTTGCATTTTTTCATGCTTGATATTTATGTCTGATGTTTGTCCAACATAAGTTTGAAGGAGATGCTTTGCTTTAGATAACGACATGATAGCTTTGGGATTTCGAATACAGTCTGAACGGTTACCAAGATGAGGTAAATTTTTAAAATCTTCCTTTGTTGGTGGAAGATGAAAAATATATGCACCGCATGAGATGATGACGTCTGATTGTTGAGCGGCAAAGCGTGGGTTATCTGAAAAATGGAGACCTAATTTCTTCGCTCTACCTTCTTGCAATAGTTTGTTTAAGGCGAGGCGTTTTAAGTTATACAGATTTTTGGGCTCTAACGCCGTTTTTGCGTGCTTATTGACGATAAAAATGGCTTGAGCAAGGGAGTCAGTCGAGGTAGCATTCATGTCAGAATGTCCTTTCGTTTCGTTCATTTCAAGAACTCCTTTTCTTCATAGGCTGTAGGCCTTTCGTAAATTATTGGTTATTTTGACATGTTTTAAATCGTTTACATCTTTAGTTTACTTATAATTATACCACTTCACAATATTTAAGGAAATCATTATGAGATTTGTTATAGAAATGTCTAATTTTATATGAATAATCCCCCCGCTTTTCTTGATAGTGTATGGTTTTTTGTGGGAAAAGAGCCTGTTCCACTTTATTCTGCTATAATAGAGACATTCGTTCAGGTTTAATTTCATTTTTTATTGGAAATGTTGCTGTGATGTCGTTATGATAGTGACAGGTCACCTTCATAATAAAATATATAGGTGGATTTTTATTTAATCTACACGGGGGTTTATGATGAATCAACCTTTGTTTATTACATTTCTTATACTTGTATGTACAATTGCATTTATTATACAAGGGAAATATCGAGCAGATTTGATTGCTCTAGTAGGGTTAGCTGTATTGGGTTTAACTAGAATTTTAACTTTGGAGGAATTGCTAGCAGGGTTTAGTAATCCAGTTGTGATTATTGTTGCAGCACTTTTTGTTATAAGTGCTGGTATTTTTAATAGTGGTCTTGTCGATGAAATTGGCCATTATTTATTGAGATTTGGACAAGGGTCAGAGTCGAAATTGTTGTTTATTGTTATGCTCACTGGTGGAGTGTTAAGCGCTTTTTTTAGTGGGACAGGGATTGTTGTTATTTTAATACCGATTGTGATGAGCTTGGCATTGAAGAAAAAAATGAGCCCTTCTCGTTACTTATTACCGTTAGCTTATGCAAGTAGCCTTGGTGCGGTTGTAACATTAATCGGTACGGTGCCGAATGTTTACATTAGTAATATTTTACAAAACCAAGGAATTGTCACGTTAACTTTTTTTGATTTTACTCCAATTGGTCTTGTTGCCTTTATTGCTGGAGTATTATTTATGATGGTATTGGGACGAAAGCTACTTCCACAGGATTCTATTGTTGCGAAAAATAGTGTCAAAGGTTTGTCAGCAGGGGAATTGGCAGGAATGTATAAGGTGTATGACCTCTTACATTATTTACATATACCGGCAAGCTCGGATATTGTCGGAGAAAGACTGGTAGACTTACAGCTTCCGGTGAATTATGAAATTACATTAATTGAAATTAAACGAAAAGTAAAAGAAAAGCAATTATCATTATTGCCAAAGCAAATTGTCATTTCAGCAAAGGCGGATGAAGTCCTTCATCCAGACGATATTATTTTAGTGTTTGGGGAAGAAGAGAATGTAGAACGATTGACGGCTGATTACGAATTGGAATATAAGCATTTTAATCCAGAGCAAATTAGAAAATATTTTGTGAGTAGTAAATTTGGTTTAACTGAAATATTGATTATGCCTCATTCTATTTATGAAAATCAAACGCTAATGAATGTGCATTTTCGTGAAAAATATCGCTGTAATGTATTAGCGATTAACCGTAATGGTGAATATATTCAAACGGATGTCGGAACAGTGAAATTGAAACCTGGTGATGCTTTGCTCATTCATGGAGAATGGGAAAATATTGAGCGGATTTCTGCCGACCTTGAAGATGTAATTGTTATTGGGAGTGCTTCAACTGAAACGGCTACTCCTCAAACAAAATCTTATTCTAAATCTAAGGTAATCATTGCCGCATGTATCACTATTTTAATGATTGTTCTTTTGTCAATAGACATGATTCCGGCTGTATTATCAGTTGTGACAGCTGCGTTATTAATGGTTATTACTGGCTGTGTACGTTCCATGGAGGAAGCTTATCAGAAGATTAATTGGGAACCTGTTTTATTAATCGCAGCAATGCTAGGAATTATGCAAGCGTTAGAAAATACAGGTGGGGTTAGATTAATTAGTGATTCAATAGTGGTAATTTTGGAAAGTACAGGCCCTTATGGTCTGCTAGCAGGTTTTTACTTGTTAACAATGATGTTAAGTTCATTTATTCCTTATGGAGTTGCTGCACTTGTTATAGCACCAATCGCCCTACTATGTTCCTCTAGTTTAGGGGTAAGTCCGATACCTGTTTTGATTGGAGTTGCAATTGCAGCGAGTTTAGCATTATCTTCACCGAAAGCCTCTTCTAGTAATACATTAGTTATGACAGCAGGAGAGTATAGCCCTAAAGATTTTGCACTTATGGGTCTATTATTGCAAGCGTTTGTGGGGATAGTTTTGATTATCGCTATCCCATTTTTCTTTCCATTTTAAATAATGATGTTTATTTTGTGTTTTTGTAGGGGGAATACAGCATGGATGCAGATAAAATATTGGCGAACTCAGATCAGGTCGTCCCATTCTTTCAACCAATTTTTAGTGCAGATCAGCATCAAGTCATCGGGTATGAAATTTTTGGCCGATTTGAAGAACAATCGAATTATACGAGTCTTGAATCTTTCATTTACGATACAACGATTCCAGAGGAATATCGAATAGAAGTAGACAATTATATTCTTGATAAAGGATTAGAAAAAATAAAAGAATATGGTGAGGATTTTTTAATTTTTATTAATCGTGATCCTAATTTACTGATGTTCGACCACGGTGAGGAGTTTATGGAAACGTTAAAACGACATTTAACGCTTGAAGAACTTCCTCGCGTTGTGTTAGAGCTTTCTGATACGATTCAGAAGATGGGCAACGTTGAACCTTTACAGCATGTTCTAGCTTATTATCGAACATATGGCATAAAGGTTGCGTTTGATCACTTAGGGGAACATAGCCAATTGGATAAAATCGCTCAATTATCACCCAATATTTTAAAGGTGAATGTCGAACAAATTCGACGATCTGGGGGTGACTCCTATCAAGTTATTTTATTTTCTTTAAGTATGTTAGCTCGTAAGATTGGTGCAAGCCTACTATTTGAAAATATTGAAACAGCATTTCAATTTCGTTTTGCATGGAAAAATGGAGGACGTTATTATCAAGGGAGCTACTTAGCCAAGCCCGATCTTTTATTTATTGATAAGCACTTATTGCGTGAAAAATTTCAACAAGAATGTCAAAACTTTATTTCATACGAAATGAAAAAATTGGAGATCGTCTACCAAAAAACGCAATGGTTCAATGAAGAATTATATGAATTTTTAAGATTACAAAAACGTTATGAATCCCATGAAGAAATGTTAAGAGTGTTAGCAAGTAAGTTGGAAAATGTTTGTTTCAGATTGTATGTATGTGATGATCGAGGATATCAAACATCGCCGAATATCCTTCATAAAGATGGTAAATGGCTTAGTCAACAACAATATGTAAATAGCAATTGGAGCTGGCGACCATACTTTCTTGAAAATATCATAAAAATGAGAAACGAAAAGAAAGGAATTTTATCCGATTTATATACCGACATTGAAACGAGTGAAACGATTCGAACCTTTTCTTATCCAGTGAATAATAAGGAATATATTTTTCTCGACTTATCCTATAGCTATCTGTATGAAAATGATGGTTTGCTGTAGGGGAATAAGCTCTGGTGGGTGTCACTTGATTATACAATAAAAGAAGCAGGGAAGAATACTTACGATTCATCCCTGCTTCTTTTGCTTTTTCTAGTCTAAATGTAGTTCTTTTTTAATTTCTTCAATTTCAAAGCCGATGATTGCTTTTCCATCAATGACAACAGTTGGCGTGGAATAGGAGCCGTATTTTTTTGTGAGTTCATGAAGTGCGGTTTTATCAGCTTTAATATTCTTTTCTTGATAAGAAATATCGTACTCCTTAAAAAACATTTTCATGATTTGGCAAGGAGGGCAGTCTGGTTGAGTATATAACGTGACAGTTTTCATTTGTTACCTCCAAAATGTGTGATGATGTTCATTTTAGACTGTATGACCATTTTTTAAAAGAAATTTGTTTGAACGGTTAGATTATTTTTCATGTACAAATGCCTTCCCTTATTTTATTCTGTTAATAGTGCTGCGTGAAGGATGAGAATTTTACTATTCTGAATTTGTCTCATTGTAGTTACTGGATAGAAAAGTATGATATAGTGAAACCTATCGAAAAGGTTTTATTTTAGAAAGGAGGGACAGTATGTCTCAATTACAAGGCATTCTTACCCGATTGAAAAATCTTCAAGAGCAAGCCAAGGAAACAGAGTCTGCTCAACGTTTTTTTGAAATAGATGGAAGAAAGATTTGCCAAGTTACATATTTCAGTAAAACTGACATGTTTGAGCTTGAAGTGTATAGTGAAAAAGGAAAGCCTTCAAAATATCAATTTGATAATGTTGATATGATTACAATTGAAATTTTTGAACTGCTTCAATCATAATTCAAATAGTGAAAAACCGTGCCTGTTTTAAGGACGGTTTTTCTTTTTAATGAAAGTTGCACTTGATGAATATCTTAATTATGAGAAGATGCAGTCAGACAAGTAGAAAGTATTGAATGCGTTTACAATTCTTTAAAATCAAGGGTTTTTATGCAAGCGAATTTTTCTTACCTGTGTTAAACTGGAAAGTAAGGGAAGATTAATACTATTTAAGTAAGGGGTTTTTACACATGATTGGTACTCATGATGGGAATTTATTAGAATCAAGTGTGAAAGACTTGATGATATCTTCGGAACGAGTCGCCCACGTGCAAGTAGCCAACAATCTTGAACATGCGCTTTTAGTTTTAACGAAAAGTGGCTATACGGCGATTCCTGTACTTGACCCAATGTATAAGTTACATGGATTAATTAGCACACCCGTAATTCTTGAATCGATTTTGGGATTAGAGAGGATTGAATTTGATAATCTCGCGAATAAAAAAGTTTCTGAAATTATGATTCAAGATATTCCTCGACTTCATGTGGAAGATTCACTAAAAAAAGGGTTAGAGTTACTAATTGATCATCCTTTTATTTGTATAGAAAACGATGAAGGTGTCTTTGAGGGAATTTTAACAAGAAGAGCTTTATTAAAAAATGTTTACGGTGAAGAACTACAACAATAGCATATGAAAAAACGAGGGAAATAGGTAGGTGGGGCATATAGCATATATGCCCGTTTTGTTATGTGTACATCATCTTTGTGTTTACTTCACGGTATCGCTGCTTGAAAAAGATTCATGAAAGGGTGTAGGTATGGATCAATCTAAAATGGACTTACATAAGAATAATGCATTAAAACGACCTTTCATTCTTGCAGCCGTCATGTTAGCGATGTTTTTAAACGCAATTGAAGCAACGATTGTTTCGACTGCGATGCCAGCCATTGTAAATGAGTTAGGAGGGTTTTCACAATATAGTTGGGTGTTTTCAGGGTACTTATTAATGAATACTGTTACCGTTTTAATTTACGGAAAGCTGTCCGATTTATTAGGTCGCAAATCAATATTTTTATTTGGAATTATTGTTTTTTTAATTGGTTCGCTTCTTTGCGGCTTTGCAGAGACGTTGCCGCAACTTATTATTTTTCGCCTTATTCAGGGATTTGGAGCTGGAGCAATAGCACCTGTGTCCATGACCATTATTGGTGATATTTATGCCGAGGAAGAGCGAGCACATATTCAAGGCTATTTGTCGAGCGTTTGGGGGATTTCTGCCATTATGGGTCCTGCACTCGGAGGTTTAATGGTTGAATCGTTCTCATGGCGGTTTATTTTCTGGATGAATATTCCCTTAGGTATCCTTTCTATCATTGGAATTTGGTTTTTTCTTCATGAACAGATTGAAAAGAAAAAACAGAGTATTGATTATAAAGGAGCCATCCTATTAACAATGGGTATTTCTACTTTTATGATTATTCTTGTTGAAGGTGGCGTGAAGTGGGCATGGAGTTCATGGCCTATTTTATTGCTTACGCTTTTTGCCTTAGTGATGTTTTTCTTCTTTGTACGAGTAGAAAAGAAAGCGACTAATCCGATGATGCCTTTTCGTATTTGGCAAAAACGAGTCATTTTAATCGTCAATATGGTCTCGTTTTTTACAGGAATGATGATTATGGGCCTGTCTAGCTTTTTACCAACATTTGTTCAGGGAGTCATGGAACGTTCAGCAACAGTTGCTGGTTTTACGCTAACGGCGATGTCGATTGGCTGGCCTATTGCTTCTGCACTTTCTGGTCGATTAATGCTGAAAATTGGCTTTAGGATGACAGCGCTTATTGGAGGCGCCTCACTTATTGTTGGAAGTATTGTTCTGGTGTTAATGAAACCTGAATCAGGGCCACTAATGGCAGCAGCAGGATCATTCTTTGTCGGAATCGGGATGGGGTTAACCTCCACCTCTTTCATTGTACTTATTCAAAATATGGTTAGTTGGGAAGAACGGGGGATCGCGACTGCTTCGAATCAGTTTATGTTAAATATAGGGAATACAGTAGGGGCAGCCTTACTAGGGGGAATTTTAAATAGCCGTTTTCAGGCTTATTTAACGGAACATACTTCTCCAGCAGACAATGTAACGTTGGATACAGCGAATCAATTATTAGATCGTGTAGCACGTAGCCAACTTCCAAACGATGTTGTTACGATTTTACAGAAGGGTCTTACACTTTCCTTGCATACTGTATACTTTATTGTTTTATTGCTTGCGATGATGAGTTTTATCTTGTTACTGTTTGTGGGAAAAAAGAAAGTAAACTAAATAGAGATAAAAATAATCAAGGTGGATGTTATATGTCATTTTCTGAATATCAATTACTTTCCGTTCTTGCTGAAGAAATGAATATGAGAAAGGCAGCAGAGCGATTATTTGTATCGCAGCCAGCATTATCGCAACGGTTGCAAACGATTGAAAAGGATTGGGGGACAAAATTATTTTTGCGGTCACAAAAGGGCCTATCCTTAACGCCTGCTGGTGAAGCGGTAATCCAATTTGCGAATGAAGTTCGTGAAAAAGAAGAGAAAACGCGTGAAAGTATTCAGGCGATGGACCACGAGGTGTATGGGACGTTAAAAATCGCCTGTGCTTCTATCGTCGGACAAAATTGGTTGCCACAAGTATTAAAAAAGTTTGTCCAAAAATATCCCCATGCCAAGATTTCTCTGATTACAGGTTGGAGTAGTGAAATTTTAAAATCACTGTATGAAGGTCAGGTACATGTTGGCATTATTCGTGGGGCACCTGATTGGAAGGGAATTAAGCATCACTTATTTACTGATATGCTTTATTTAGTAGATACAGAAATGCAAGAGCTAAATCAAGTGCTTGAAACAAATCGACCATTTATCCAGTTTAAGAGTGATTCCAACTATTATCAAGAAATTCAGGATTGGTGGCATCGTCAATTCCAAATTACTCCTAAAAATACGATTATTGTCGACCAAATTGAAACGTGCAAGCAGATGGTGTTTAACGGCATAGGGTATGCTATTTTACCGGCTATTACACTTCATGATAAAGATACAAATATTTTTAAGATTCCTCTCGTAAACGGTCAAAATCATTCGATTGAGCGCGATACGTGGTTATGTGGCTATGAATCTGCGTTTCAACTTAAACAAGTTCAGGCGTTTAGTGAAGTGGTTAAGCAGCATATTTACGAGCAAAGGATCAAGCATGCTGATTAGATCGGTTGCACTTTTCTTGAAACTTACAGCTTGTTTTACTGGCTATTGTCTGATAAATTAAAAACTGGTAATGATACATAAGTTAGGAGGGAAATAAAATGAAGATGATGGATGCAAATGAGATTATTTCATTTATTGCAAATAGCAAAAAATCGACACCAGTGAAGGTGTATATCAAAGGTGATTTAGAAGGAATAGATTTTGGTCAATCCAAAACATTCATTAACGGAAATACTGGTGTTGTATTTGGTGAGTGGGAAGAAGTCAATGCAGCAATTGAAGCTGCTGGCAGCAAAATTGAAGATTACGTAGTGGAAAATGACCGTCGTAATTCAGCGATTCCTTTACTAGATCTTAAAGGAATTAAAGCGCGTATTGAACCAGGTGTTACAATTCGTGATCAAGTTGAAATTGGTGACAATGCAGTTATTATGATGGGAGCTACGATCAATATTGGTGCTGTAATTGGCGAAGGTACAATGATTGACATGAATGCAACACTTGGTGGACGTGCTACAGTTGGTAAAAATGCTCATATTGGTGCAGGTACAGTTCTTGCTGGTGTTATTGAGCCGCCTTCTGCGAAACCAGTAGTCGTAGAAGATGATGTGTTAATTGGAGCTAATGTTGTTGTGTTAGAAGGTGTCACAATTGGTAAAGGCTCTGTAGTTGGTGCAGGTGCGGTTGTAACAAAAGACATTCCACCATATTCTGTAGCTACAGGAATTCCAGCTCGCGTTATTAAACAAATTGATGAAAAAACGAAATCAAAAACAGAAATTTTACAAGAACTTCGTCAACTTTAATTATTTGTAAAAAAAAGCGTGGATACTTTATCCGCGCTTTTTGTAAAGGAGGAGTACTATAAATGTCTCAGCTTAGTCCATTTGTCGCGATTCGTCGTGATTTACATCAAATACCGGAATTAGGATTTCAAGAATTTAAAACTCAAGCGTATTTATTAAATTATTTGAATGCGCTTCCGAATGATCGATTAGAAATTGAAACTTGGAGAACAGGGATTTTTGTCAAAATTTTAGGGGGAAATCCACGGAAAACAATTGGGTATCGAGCAGATATTGATGGATTGCCGATTAAAGAACAAACGGGATTTCCCTTTGCCTCGAAGCATGAAGAGAATATGCATGCTTGTGGTCATGATTTTCATATGAGTATTGCTCTCGGTGTGCTTACTTATTTTATTGAAAATCCAATTGACGATGATTTATTATTTATCTTCCAGCCAGCAGAAGAAGGGCCTGGTGGTGCAGAACCGATGATGCAATCAGAACCGATGAAAAAATGGAAGCCGGATATGATTATTGCTCTTCATATCGCGCCAGAACACCCTGTCGGAACGATTGCCATCAAAGAAGGTTTACTTTTTGCTAATACATCTGAATTGTTTATCGATTTAAAAGGGAAGGGTGGACATGCAGCTTATCCTCATGAAACGAATGATATGGTCCTTACGGCGTGCCAACTAGTAGGACAGCTGCAATCTGTTGTATCTCGTAATATTGATCCGCTTGATTCAGCTGTGATTACAATTGGTAAAATTGCAAGTGGTACGGTTCAGAATATCATTGCCGAAGAAGCACGTTTAGAGGGGACAATCCGTACGCTAAATGCCGAAACAATGGATAAAGTCAAATCAAGAATTAGTGCGATTGTAGAGGGTATTAAAACGGGGTTTGAATGTGAAGCCAAAATTGATTTCGGGGCAATGTATTATGAAGTAGATAATGAGGCACAATTAACAAGGGAGTTCATGAAGTTCACTGATGAAGCAGAAGGCGTTAATCTTTATCATTGTAAAGAGGCGATGACAGGAGAAGACTTCGGCTATATGTTAAAAGAAATACCAGGCTTTATGTTTTGGTTAGGTGTTCAATCCCAGTATGGATTACATCATGCAAGATTAAATCCAAATGAGGAAGCTATTAATGTTGCCGTTAAACATATTGTTAAATATTTAACATATAAAGGTAATTCATAATCATTATGAAATTATAATTTTTAAAAAGTGAAGCATTTTCGACAAATGAAGCTAAATTCTTGACCTTCGTGATATTTACCCATACAATAGAACATAGTAAGATTTATTAATTGAGAATATTATCACTTATTCTCAATTACACTACATATTATTTGGAGGGAATAGCAATGGCAGAACGTATAGTAGCAAAACAAGCACCACGATTTGAAATGGAAGCAGTATTAGCAAACAAAGAATTTGGTAAAGTAAGTCTTGAAGAAAACATGAAAAATGATAAATGGACAGTATTATTCTTCTATCCAATGGACTTCACTTTCGTATGTCCAACAGAAATCACAGCATTATCTGATCGCTATGATGAGTTTGAAGATCTTGATGCAGAAGTAATCGGTGTTTCAACAGATACAATTCACACTCACTTAGCTTGGATTAATACAGATCGTACAGATAATGGTCTTGGCCAATTAAAATACCCACTTGCAGCTGACCACAATCAAAAAGTTGCTCGTGACTATGGTGTGTTAATTGAAGAAGAAGGTGTAGCACTTCGTGGATTATTCATTATTAACCCAGAAGGCGAACTTCAATATCAAGTTGTAAACCATAACAATATTGGTCGTGATGTTGATGAAACATTACGTGTACTACAAGCGCTTCAAACTGGTGGCCTTTGCCCAGCTAACTGGAGACCAGGTCAAAAAACTCTTGAAGTTTGATAATGTTTCTTAACTAAAAAGGCCTAACGTCATGTTAGGTCTTTTTTTTCAAACATCTTGAAATATCAATTAATGGAGGGAACGATAATGAAATTACGTGATCAAATGCCAGAATTAGATGGTGCTGCAGAATGGTTAAATGGTGAATTATCAAAAGAGGAGTTAATTGGTGAAAAGCCAACTCTAATCCATTTCTGGTCTGTTAGCTGTCATCTTTGTAAAGAAGCAATGCCACAAGTAAATGAATTCAGAGATCAATATAAAGATAAATTAAATGTAGTTGCTGTTCATATGCCACGTTCAGAAAAGGATCTTGACTTAAAAGAAATTAAAGAAGTAGCTGCAGAACATGATATTACTCAACCAATTTATGTGGATAGTGAAATGAAATTAAATGATATTTTTGAAAATCAATATGTTCCAGCTTATTATGTATTTGATAAAGAGGGTCAGCTTCGTCACTTCCAAGCAGGTGGCGGCGGTATGAAGATGCTTGAAAAACGTGTGAATCGTGTTCTTAGTGAAAGTGAAAAAGCTGAATAATAGTCTACGACATTCTGTTGACGTAGAGATTGATTAATACCCTCCTAACATGTAGTATGTTAAAATATGAACATATTTGACAGAAGAATGTTGGGGAGGGTATTGCTGTGAAAAAAGTGTTTGCAGTAATTGGTCTAGGGCGTTTTGGCGGCAGTATTGTTAAAAGCCTTGCGGAAGATGGTCTGGAAGTTTTAGCGATTGATGCGAATGAGGATCGAGTAAATGAATATGCTAAAATTGCCTCTCATGCAATAGTAGGTGATACTACAGATGAAAATGTTTTGAAAAGTATTGGCATCAGTAATTTTGACCACGTTATTGTTGCGATAGGTGAAAATATACAATCAAGTATATTAACGACGCTTATCCTAAAAGAATTAGGGGTAAACCATGTAACGGTTAAAGCGCAAAATGATTATCATGAAAAAGTATTGCGCAAAATTGGTGCTGATACAGTTGTTCACCCGGAGCGCGACATGGGTCGACGAATTGCTTATAATATTGTTTCAAATAATATATTAGATTATCTAGATTTATCAGAGGACCATTCCATTGTGGAGATCGCAGCAAGTGAAAAAATGAATGGAAAGTCAATTATTGATTTGGACATTCGTGCTCGTTACGGTTTAAATATTGTGGCAATTAAACGAGGCAGCGATATAAACGTTTCACCACAAGCAGGTGATGCCATTCATACGGGTGATATCCTCATTGTCATCGGTGCTGATACAGATATTAGCCGCTTCGAGAAAAAAATCGTGCAATAAGTAAGAAAAGCGGAAGGCATCCGTTTAGCGACGTATGGACTGGACCGCTCCGTATTGAGATAAAGGAAACACGAAGAGCGAGAGCGATTCGATGTTGACTTATCGAGTGGAGGAGAGGGAAGTCCAATAGTCGCTGGGTGCCTGCAGCTAGACAAATAGAAAAGCGGAACCGGCTTGGTCAGCTCGCGAAGAAAATAGGAAAAGACCCAAAAGGCGTTCTTTGCCTTTTAGGGACTTTTATCTTTTTCACAGCGAGCTAGCCGGTGGAGTTAGACAATAAGAAAAGCGGAAGCATTCATTGGAATGCTTCCGCTTTTGAAAATTTAGCGTCGATTTTTTGTAGGCATAACATCTGCAGGAATCGGACATTGATATACATCATTTCCTAAACGGTCTTTCAGTTCCAATTTACACGCCTCAAGAAGTTCGGGATTTTTCATCACTTCAAGTGCTGTACCTGCTAAAACTTTACTTGCTTGTAGCATCCCTTTATGAGCAATGGATGTTGAACCAATTGTAACGACTTGCTAGGTGTGTGCAGGTGTGCCTAATACCCAGCATGCCGTACCAATTTGGGCAGTTGGTACGTTCCAGCTAAAAAACATCACCAACATCTGTCGAGCCTCCGAGAGGTGCATCAGCTACATCGACAAAGTACGGGGTAAGCACATCAGAAAGTGCTTTATCCTTTAGATATTCTGCTAACCCTTTCGGTAATTTATTTATTTCGCTTTGCTTATCTTCCATATCTACTTTATATACATAATTCTCTAATAGTAATATATCTAAAAAAGCTAACTCAAAAGGCTAATTTGAATGACCTTTGAGTCAGCTTTTTTTATTTATACTTCCATAATAATTGGTAAAATCATTGGACGACGTTTTGTTTTTTCGTATAAAAATGGACCTAATGTGTCAGTAATTTCATTTTTAATTTCAGACCATTGCGTTGTTTTGCGTTCCATCACTTTACTTAAATGTTTGGAAATTAACGCTTGAGCATCATTAATTAAATCGCCGGATTCTCGCATATACACAAATCCACGAGAAATAATATCTGGTCCAGCGGAAACTTTAAATTCTTTCATATTGATGCTAACAACGACAACAACTAATCCTTCTTCAGAAAGAATACGACGGTCACGTAAGACAATATTACCGATGTCACCAATCCCGTTTCCATCAATATAGACGGAGCCTGAAGGGATTTTACCAGCTACTTGAGCTGTATTTTCACTTAAAGCAAGCACTTCACCATTGTCCATGATAAAGCAATTTTCTTCAGGCACTCCACAATCAATAGCGTGCTGTGCGTGAAGTTTTTGCATGCGGTATTCACCGTGAATTGGCATAAAGAACTTAGGTTTAATTAAACGAAGCATAAGCTTTTGTTCTTGCTGACCACCATGCCCAGAGGTATGAATGTCACTTAATGGACCAGAAATGACATCTGCTCCCGCTCGGTATAATAAGTTAATTGTTCTTGAAACGCTAACTGTGTTCCCTGGGATAGGTGATGAAGAAAAGACAACAGTATCTCCAGGAATAATTTGAATTTGACGATGAGTACCATTAGCAATTCGAGAAAGCGCCGCCATTGGTTCGCCTTGGCTACCTGTACAAAGAATGGTAACCCGATTCGCTGGCATTCTATTTAAGCTTTGAGCATCAATAAATGTATCTTTTGGTGCTGTAATATAGCCAAGTTCTTGTCCGATATTAATAGCAGCTTCCATACTGCGACCGAATACAGCGATTTTACGACCATTTGCTACAGCTGCTTTTACTACTTGTTGAAGTCGGTGAATATTAGATGCGAAAGTGGCAAAAATAATTCGACCGTCGACTTTACGGAAAATATCTTGAATCGTATCTCCAACCAGACGCTCTGATATTGAGAAATAAGGGACTTCACTATTTGTACTATCAGATAGTAAGCAAAGTACGCCTTCCTTACCGATTTCCGCCATTTTTGTTAAGTTTGCCGGTTCACCGACAGGCGTAAAGTCAAATTTAAAGTCACCTGTATGCACAATTTGGCCAGGCGGTGTTTTAACGACAATTCCGTATGAATCTGGAATACTGTGTGTGGTACGGAAAAAGTAAACCGATGTTTTTCGGAACTTAATGACATCATCTTCTGTAAATTCAATTAATTTTGATTGACGTAACAAGCCGTGCTCTTCTAATTTATTACGAAGTAGTCCAAGTGCAAGTTTACCACCGTATACTGGAATATTTACTTTGCGAAGGAGATAAGGAATACCTCCAATATGATCTTCATGTCCGTGCGTAATAAATAATCCTTTAATTTTATCTACATTTTTTTCTAAATAGCTGTAATCAGGAATAACATAATCAATTCCGAGCAGTTCATCTTCTGGGAATTTAATTCCGGCATCAATTATAATAATTTCATCCTGAAATTGAACAGCATATGTATTTTTCCCGATTTCGCCTAGACCGCCCAAAGCGAAAACAGCTGTTTGATCATTTTTTACAAATTTCATAAATTATCTTAACTCCAATACTTTAAAATCTTCTTGCTGTTTTTCATATTCCAAATAGGCCCCTGATATTTCTTCAACTCGTTCTACGTTATAAGGTTCCTTTTTTAATAATTGACGAACGGCGCGGACGGATTCAGCTTCCACGTAAAGTGTTTTTGTGTTTTCTCTAATCGCTACCTCTGTTGCATTTACTTGATAGTATACCTTAAAAATCATAATAATCTCTCCTCACTTGTTTACATTGCTTGTTTCATTATATATAAAAACAACAAATTTTTCATGTTTTACAACATCATATAATCATAAACCCACAGTTATTGATTTATTAGGATGGGTTTGAAAAAATAGCTCATATAGTAGTGGTAGTTCAAAATATGTAAATATTCATTAACATTGTTTGTAAATATACTTAAATAGAACTTTACAATAAGGAAGAAGCCCTTCGCAAGTTTTAGAAGGGCATTTGAAAAAAATATCGCGAATGTTATACTTTGAAAGTAAAATAAAAATACGATAGATATAAGATTTTACTTTATGCGATTGTTTTTTTTCTCATAAGATCTTTCCATTGTTTAAGTAGCTTTTTTCGAGCTTTCTTAACATGGCGATCACACTCCCTTAATTTTATTGTATAGCAATATTTAATAAAGTAAATATATCTTTGGTGGTACTTGACCAATTTTAGTAAAAAAGAATGGGATACTCTCTCAATATAGAGTATGTGCTATTTTGTAAAAAGCTTACGTTAGTTGATATAGGTAAAAATCACCAAATGTTAGGAAGTGGATATAGATGAAAATTGTTTTCTTTGATATAGATGGGACTTTATTAGATCATGATAAGAAATTGCCAAATTCAACGAGAGTAGCGATTAAACAGCTACAAGAAAATGGGGTTTTTGTAGCTATTGCAACAGGTCGTGCACCTTTTATGTTTGAATCATTACGTAAAGAGTTGGACATTGATACATTTGTTAGTTTTAACGGTCAATATGTCGTGTTTGAAAATGAAGTAGTCTATCGAAATCCGTTAAAAGGAACGAAAGTCAAAGAATTACATGAAGTGGCACAAGAATATAATCAAACACCGATTGTCTTTATGAATGAAGCGACCATGAAATCAAGTATTGCAAATAATAAGCGTGTAGAAGAAGCACTGGCAAGCTTGAAATTTCCGCATCCTGAGGTAAGTATCGATTTTTATGAAGAGTCCGATATTTATCAAGCTTTATTATTTTGTACAGAAGAGGAAGAAAAGTCATTTACTAATCATGATGATGAATTTCGCTTTATTCGTTGGCATAAATATTCAACAGATGTTTTACCACGTGGGGGCTCTAAAGCGGAAGGGATTAAAATCTTGATGGACCGGGTTGGTTTTCAACTAGATGAAGTGTATGCATTTGGTGATGGATTAAATGATATTGAAATGTTGCAAGCAGTAGGTCATGGAGTGGTCATGGGGAATGCCTCACAAATCGTAAAGCAGCATGGAGATTATGTAACAAGAGATGTGGGGGATGAAGGTATTTATTATGGGTTAAAACAGTTAAAGCTTATATGATGTGAAATTTGTATGAGTAGGGACTATGAATGTCCACTACTAGTTCATCCAATTAGGATAAATAGACAAGCCTCCCTACATCTTGTAGGGAGGCTTATTTTACAAGCTTTTCTTATTACCTACCAATTGCAATAGCGTTCTCCGGCGTAGCAAAAGGGTCTTGTTGATTAATATGATCATAAAACATAATGCCGTTTAAATGATCGATTTCATGCTGAAAACAAATGGCTGGTAGTCCTTTCAGTCTAAGTTTTACCTCTTCTCCTTCAAGTGTTGTACCAGTAACAGTTATTCTAGCGTGACGTGGAACAAACCCCGGTACATCCCGATCAACAGAAAGACATCCCTCACCAGCAGTTAAGTAAGCTTTTTCTACAGAATGACTAATAATTTTAGGATTAAAAAGGGCATAACTATAGAGCTGGTCTTGGTCTGTTAAATGAACAGCAATCATGCGTTTAGATATATTTACTTGTGGAGCAGCGAGTCCAATCCCGGGGCGAAGATTATATTCTTGGACAAAATCTGGGTTTTGGCTATTTTGCACATACTCCATTAAGCTTGCTAAAATTTTTTTATCTTCTTCTGATGCAGGAAGTGACACTACTTCTGCTGTTTTTCTTAAGGTAGGGTTACCTTCTTTAATGATATCTTTTGTTGTTAACATATTTCACACCCCAATTTTTTAGTTCTGTCATTATTTTAACAAAATCTATACAAAAAAGGATTCATGAATATAAAATATTTATGTAAAATTTTGTCGATTATTATTTTTTTGCTCAAAAACAAGGCGCTAAAAAAAGTAAAATTATTCTGATTTCAGCGTCTCTTCTCACATCTGTATTAAAAAGAATGAAGGACGAAAAATTAAACAGTTTGTTTATGTAAAGATTTTTAGTTATTTTAATGAAATATTATTATCAAGTAAATTTTATTGTTATATAAGGAAATATTTAAATTTTTATTCTTGAATAAAAATAAAATGTTATGTTACATCAATATAGCGAATATGGATTTAACAGAAAAAACAGTACAGTTATTTTTTAAAAACTATAACAGATATGTTAAAGATAATATATTATAATTTACTTTTTTGGGTTTAAACTATTAAACGTATGCAAATAAGGGATTGACGAACTGAATATTCATCCTGTAAACTAAAAAACATGAAAAGCAATTGTATCATTTTGAATCGTTGATTTAATGATACAGAGAGAAAAGTTGTTAGTTTTCATTGATTATTCATTAATTATGGTTTGTTGGGTAAAGCTTAAGGGGAAGATAGTTAGGTAGATGTGCTATAGAATGAATTTTAGAAAATGTTCTATAGAAATAATGAATAACCTTTTAACGAAAGGATGATGGTAGATGGCACCAAAAACAAACAAAATAAGATTGATGTTAAGGAACAGCTTCAAGCAATTGAAGAACAGTTTCAAACTTTTCAAATATTAAATGAACAAGGTGAAGTTGTAAACGAATCAGCTATGCCAGATTTAAGTGATGAAGAACTGCAAGAATTAATGAGTCGTATGGTATATACACGAATTCTTAGATCAACGTTCAATTTCATTAAACCGACAAGGACGATTAGGATTCTATGCACCGACTGCTGGTCAAGAAGCTTCACAAATTGCTTCACAGTTTGCATTGGAAAAAGAAGATTTTATTTTACCTGGATACCGTGATGTTCCACAAATTGTTTGGCACGGTCTCCCTTTGCTCAAGCATTCTTATTCTCACGTGGACATTTTAAAGGAAATCAAATTCCTGAAGGTGTAAATGTATTTCCACCACAAATTATTATCGGTGCTCAATATATTCAAGCAGCTGGTGTTGCACTTGGAATGAAAAAACGCGGAACAAAAGCGGTTGCTGTGACATACACAGGTGACGGTGGAACATCGCAAGGTGATTTCTATGAAGGAATTAACTTTGCAGGTGCATTCAAAGCTCCAGCAATTTTTATCGTTCAAAATAACCAATTTGCAATTTCAACTCCACTTGAATAAACAAACAGCTGCAAAAACATTTGCTCAAAAAGGGGTTGCAGCAGGAATTCCAAGTATTCAAGTAGATGGAATGGATCCATTAGCAGTTTATGCGGCAACTAAAGATGCTCGTGAACGTGCAATTAATGGTGAAGGACCAACATTAATTGAAACATTAACTTACCGTTATGGACCACATACAATGGCTGGAGATGATCCAACTCGTTACCGTACATCAGAAACGGATAATGAATGGGAAAAAAAAGATCCACTTGTTCGTTTCCGTAAATTCTTAGAAGCAAAAGGTATTTGGAATGAAGAAATAGAAAACGAAGTAATTGAAAAAGCAAAAGAAGATATTAAAGAAGCAATTAAAGAAGCAGATGCAGCTCCGAAACAAAAAGTAACAGATTTAATTTCAAATATGTATGAAGAAATGCCATACAACTTAAAAGAACAATATGAAATTTATACAGAGAAGGAGTCGAAGTAACCGATGGCACAAATGACGATGATTCAAGCAATTACAGATGCACTACGTACAGAATTAAAAAATGATGAAAATGTCCTCGTTTTCGGTGAAGACGTTGGAGTTAACGGTGGAGTATTCCGTGCAACTGAAGGCTTGCAAAAAGAATTTGGCGAAGAGCGTGTATTCGATACACCACTTGCTGAATCTGGAATTGGTGGCTTAGCAGTCGGTCTTTCTTTACAAGGTTTCCGTCCAGTTCCAGAAATTCAGTTCTTCGGTTTTGTTTTTGAAGTAATGGATTCAGTTAGTGGTCAACTTGCACGTATGCGTTATCGTTCAGGTGGACGTTATAATGCACCAGTTACAATTCGTTCTCCATTTGGTGGCGGCGTGCATACACCAGAAATGCATGCTGACAGCTTAGAAGGATTAATGGCTCAACACCTGGATTGAAAGTAGTTATTCCTTCTACTCCATATGATGCAAAAGGATTGTTGATTTCTGCAATTCGTGATAACGATCCAGTTATCTTCCTTGAACATATGAAATTATATCGTTCATTCCGTCAAGAAGTTCCTGAAGAAGAATACACAATTCCACTTGGAAAAGCGGATGTGAAACGTGAAGGAACAGATCTTTCAATTATTACTTATGGTGCAATGGTTCAAGAATCTCTGAAAGCGGCAGAAGAATTGGAAAAAGAAGGATATTCAGTTGAAGTCGTTGACTTACGTACTGTTTCATCCATTGGATATTGAAACAATTATTGCTTCTGTTGAAAAAACAGGACGTGCAATTGTTGTTCAAGAAGCACAAAAACAAGCGGGAATTGCTGCGAATGTAGTAGCAGAAATTACATGAACGTGCAATTTTAAGCTTAGAAGCTCCTGTATTACGTGTAACTGCACCAGATACAGTATTCCCATTCTCTGCAAGCAGAAACAGTTTGGTTACCAAATGTGAAAGATATTATTGAAACAGCTAAAAAAGTATTGAAATTCTAATAATCTATGAGAAATGGATAAATGATTTTACGTATAAATATACGTATAATTCAAAATTAAATAAATCACTTTATTCAAGCATTAAGTATGATTTAATATAGGAGGTTGAATTCAGTGGCATTTGAATTTCGATTACCAGATATCGGAGAAGGTATACATGAAGGTGAAATCGTAAAATGGTTTGTAAAAAGGAGATAAAGTCAAGAAGATGACATCTTATGTGAAGTCCAAAATGATAAAGCAGTCGTAGAAATTCCATCACCGGTAGAAGGAACGGTAGAAGAAGTTCTTGTTGAAGAAGGAACAGTTGCAGTAGTTGGTGATGTTCTTGTCACATTTGATGCTCCTGGATATGAAGATCTTAAGTTCAAAGGGGATCATGGAGACGAAGCAGAAGCAAACAACAATACGCAAGCAGAAGCTCACTGCAGCTGAAGCAGCTCAAGAAGCAGCTGCAGCTCAAACAGAAGTCAACATGCCTGTTCAAGCAGAGGTAACTGTTGATCCAAATCGTCGTATTATTGCAATGCCTTCTGTGCGAAAATATGCACGCGAACAAGGGGTAAATATTGCAAGTTGCTGGTTCAGGAGAAAATGGCCGTATTATGAAAGAAGATATTGATGCATTCTTAAATGGTGGACAAGCTCCAGCAGCAGTAACTAGCTCAAGCAGACGCTGCACAACAGAATGAAACGGAAACAACTGTTCAACAAACAGTAGCTATTCCAGAAGGAGCAATTTCCTGAAACACGTGAGAAAATGAGTGGAATGCGAAAAGCGATTGCAAAAGCAATGGTAAATTCAAAACATACTGCTCCGCATGTTACATTAATGGATGAAGTAGATGTAACAGAACTTGTTGCACACCGTAAAAAATTCAAAGAAATTGCTGCAGAAAAAGATATTAAACTTACATTCTTACCATATGTTGTAAAAGCATTAACAAGTGCATTGCGTGAATTCCCTATGCTTAATACATCATTTGATGATGAAACAAGAAATTGTTCAAAAACATTATTACAATATTGGAATTGCAGCAGATACAGACAGAGGACTTCTTGTTCCAGTTGTAAAACATGCAGATCGTAAATCAATTTTTGCTATTTCGGATGAAATTAATGAGTTGCAGTAAAAGCTCGTGATGGTAAATTAGCACCTGCTGAAATGAAAGGTGCATCATGTTCGATCACGAATATTGGTTCTGCAGGCGGACAATGGTTTACTCCAGTCATTAATCATCCAGAAGTTGCAATTCTTGGAATTGGTCGAATTGCTGAAAAACCAATTGTTAAAAATGGTGAAATTGTAGCTGCACCTGTGTTAGCATTGTCATTAAGCTTTGATCACCGAATGATTGATGGTGCAACTGCTCAACATGCTTTAAATCATATTAAGAAGTTACTGAACGATCCAGAACTATTATTAATGGAGGCGTAAAAAATGGTAGTAGGAGATTTTCCAATCGAAACAGATACATTAGTAATAGGTTCTGGCCCAGGAGGATATGTAGCAGCAATTCGTGCAGCACAACTTGGCCAAAAAGTAACAGTTGTTGAAAAAGGAAAAATTGGTGGAGTTTGTTTAAACGTAGGATGTATTCCTTCAAAAGCATTAATTTCAGCTGGACATCGTTTTGCAGATGCAAAGCATTCAGAAGACATGGGAATTACAGCTGAAGACGTGAAAATTGATTTTTCAAAAGCGCAAGCGTTCAAAGGTGGTGTTGTTAAAAAATTAACAGGTGGAGTTGCAGGTCTGTTAAAAGGAAACAAAATAGAAGTTGTTACAAGGTGAAGCTTATTTCGTTGATGCAAATACAGTACGTGTTATGACTGAAACATCTGCACAAACATATACATTTAAAAATGCAATTATTGCAACTGGATCTCGTCCAATTGAAATTCCAACTTTCAAATATTCAAAACGTGTTATTAATTCTACAGGTGCTCTTGATCTTGAAGAAGTTCCAGGTAAACTTGTTGTTATTGGTGGAGGATTATATCGGAACTGAGCTAGGTGCAGCTTATGCAAACTTGGGTCAGAAGTAACGATTATTGAAGGAGCAGATGATATTCTTTCAGGTGGCTTTGAAAAACAAATGACTACAAATTGTTAAAAAAGGCTTGAAGAAAAAAGGTGTCGAAATTGTTACTAAAGCATCTGCAAAAGGTGTTGAAGAAACAGAAACTGGCGTAATAGTAACATATGAAGTAAAAGGCGAAGAGAAAAAAGTCGAAGCTGATTATGTATTAGTTACAGTAGGTCGTCGTCCAAATACGGATGAAATGGGCTTAGAACAAGTTGGCATTCAAATATGCTGAACGTGGCTTAATCGAAGTCGATAAACAATGCCGTACAAATATTCCGAATATTTATGCAATTGGTGATATCGTTGCTGGACCACAACTTGCTCATAAAGCATCTTATGAAGGTAAAATTGCAGCAGAAGCAATTGCAGGACAAAAATCTGAAGTTGACTATCTTGGCAATTCCAGCTGTTGTTTTCTCAGATCCAGAACTTGCAACTGTTGGTTATAATGAGCAACAAGCAAAAGAAGAAGGATATGAAGCAGTTGCTGCTAAATTCCCATTTGCAGCAAATGGTCGTGCACTTTCACTTAATGCAACAGAAGGTTTCGTTAAGCTTGTAACTCGTAAAGAAGATGGACTTCTTATTGGTGCACAAATTGTTGGTGCAAGTGCATCTGATATGATTGCTGAACTTGGTCTTGCAATCGAAGCTGGAATGACAGCAGAAGATATTGCAATGACAATTCATGCTCATCCAACATTAGGTGAAATTACAATGGAAGCTGCAGAAGTAGCACTTGGCACTCCTATTCACATTATTAAATAATTTTTAATGATATGTAAAAAACACACTGTTTATTCGAGGCCACTGAAAAAGTCCAGATAGTTTGAATAAGCGTTGCCTTCCTCGATTCTATCGAGGAAGGCAACGCTATTTTCTTTTATAATAGCTATACTAATAAAAGGTGGTGTTTCTAATGATTTCTAACAAAAAATCTCCAAATTCTAGTCCTTTTATGGCGATTTACAATCTTGTCGTACCTAAAGATAATATGCTTCGTCAAATCAATGACCTCGTTGACTTTTCCTTTGTATACGAAGAATTGAAGAATAAATATTGCCTGGATAACGGTCGCAATGCCGTGCCGCCCATTCGTATGTTCAAATATTTATTACTCAAATCGATGTTTGACTTATCTGATGTTGATGTTGTGGAACGTTCTAAATACGATATGTCTTTTAAATATTTCCTTGATATGGCACCAGAAGATGATGTCATCAATCCAAGTTCATTAACGAAATTCCGCAAACTTCGTCTAAAAGATGTAGGTTTATTAGATATGCTCATCCAAAAAACGGTCGAAATCTCACTGGAAAAGAAACTGGTTCAAAGTACATCCATCATTGTTGATGCCACCCATACGCACGCACGTTATAACTCAAAATCACCGAAAGAATTTCTCATAGAAAAATCCAAATTACTCCGTAAAGCTGTCTATCAAGTCGACGAACATATGAAGGAAAAATTCCCTCCAAAAACTACAACGAATGAGTTAAAAGATGAATTAAATTATTGCCAAAAAGTCATTCAAACAGTTGAAAAAGAAGAAACCATTCTCCACCATCCAAATGTCAAAGAAAAGCTCAACTATTTAAAAGAAGTTGTCGAAGATTACGAAGAACATCTCTTTTATTCAGAAGACGCCGATGCACGTGTAGGGCATAAAACTGCGGATTCTTCTTTCTTTGGCTATAAAACACATATTGCCATGAATGAAGAACGTATTATTACGGCTGCGGTGATTACAACTGGTGAAAAGAGTGACGGAAAGTATCTTCAAACTTTAATTGAAAAAAGTCAAAAAACAGGAATGGAAGTCGATACAATCATTGGGGATACCGCCTATTCTGAAAAGGATAATATCCAATATGCAAACGAACATACATTACAATTAGTATCAAAATTAAATCCAAACATTACACAAGGAATCCGAAAAAAAGAGGATGAATTCGAATTCAATAAAGATGCTGGAATGTACGTATGTAAAGCAGGACATATGGCGATTCGCAAAGCACGCACAGGAAAAAAGGGGATTAATAAAAATCAAAAAGATACCTACATGTTTGATATTGAAACATGCAAAATATGTCCTACAAGGGATGGATGTTATAAAGAAGGAGCGAAAAGTAAGACCTATTCTGTGACCATTAAATCTACAGAACATAAAGATCAAGAAGCGTTTCAAAATAGTGAGGAATTTAAAGAAAAAGCAAAATCACGCTATAAAATTGAAGCGAAAAATAGTGAACTCAAACACAGACACGGGTACAATGTAGCATCATCCTCGGGTCTCGTTAGTATGAATTTACAAGGAGCAATGGCGATATTCGCAGTCAATCTAAAACGAATTATGACCCTGATGAAAGAAACAAGGTAAAAAAGAGCATAGAGAAAGGTGACTTTTCATTCAGTGTTGAACGAAAAGTCACCTTTCTTGTTTGAAATTTATTTTACGAAATTAAAAACGTTAGTTTTTCAGTGGCCTCTTTATTCGGCAGTGTGTTTTTTTAATATGGCTTTCTTTAAGAAAGCCATATTTTTAGCAATGGAAAATTAGATTTTACATAGACTATAAGACAAACAGTCAATTTAGTGATTCGTTCAATGCGTACTGGTGTCTAACTCAAGAAGCCTAGCGCTTTCCTTATAAATGAGGTGACTACTTTGAAAAATTATTTAGTCTTTCTATTTCAGCTTATGGTTTGGAGTATTTATACGCTAGCCGAATGGCTGTCAGTCTATGATCGTCTTATTTTCAAATGTATGATGTTTTTACTGTTTTCTTATTTGGCAATCTATATTGGAAAAGTAATTTTAAAATCAACAAAGCAAACATTAGTTGTGACAGCTATTAGCTTAATATGTTATGCAGCACTACAATTACTTTTGATGACAATTGTTCCAATTTAATGGCGAGCTACGTAGTTGTTCCTCAAATAGAAAGGAATAAAATAAATATGTTATACTATTTAGCTTGATTTTTTAAATGTGTTATATTATTATATAAATATAAAGCGGTTACAAAATTATTTTGGACATACAACTTAAGGGGGAACTTAAGAGATGGGAACAATTGTTTGTAAAGAATGCGATAGTATTATAAGCCATTTCGAGGATGAAAAAGCAACTGTTCTTTATGGAACTAGTCAAAAATGTAATTGTTGTCAAACGTCAAAAAAAGTTGAAAACGAATAATTTATTAGACACTATTTACAGGCTAGAGCTTTATAGTTGATTACAATAAATATAAAGCTAGTACAAATTCAGATTCAAATTTATTTTTACATTCAAACTAAGGGGAGTTGTAGAAATGGGAACAATTATTTGCCAAAGTTGCGACAATACAGTAGGTTATTTTGAAGATGAAAAGGTAAGTGTACTATATGCGCATAGCAACAAGTGCAATAACTGTGATACAACGACCGATGAAGAAAAATAAATAATGAGCCGAATGGAGGGTACCCTGTAAATTTTGGGCACTCTTTTTTTTATACTATCAGAATTTATATCGAATGGACGATAGTAAAGATTCGAGAGCCTTTAGGTACATCGACTTTCGCCGTTGGGGCGATAAATCGTGTTTTTCTAATAGAAAAGGAGCTTGGAAAATCCAAGCTCCTTTTTGGAGACTATCAGAAATTAGATTATTATTGACGAGTGAGGATGTCTAATTGGTTCCGCTTTTCTTGATGTCTAGCTCCACCGGCTAGCTCGCTGTGAAAAAGATAAAAGTCCTCGTAAGGCAAAAAGCGCCTTTCGGGACTTTTCCTATTTTCTTCGCGAGCTGACCAAGCCGGTTCCGCTTTTCTTTTAGGCGCCATAGTCATTTAATGTTCTTACATTTTTAATAACTCTCAAATATTTGATGTCAGGATCTTCAGGACCTTGAACAGGCAGTCCTGCTTCGATATTTTTCTTGATATATGAAATATTTTCTTCGGTAATCAATTCTCCAGGAATGAAAATAGGAATACCTGGAGGATAGACCATAATGAATTCAGCACTAATCCGATTTGCCGATTCATCAATCGGTACAATTTCAGTTTCGGCATAAAAGGCTCTTCTTGGTGTACAAGCGAGCTCTGGGGTATCAGGTAGCATAACTCGAATAGGGTCATGGCTGATAGCTTCAGATTTAAATTGTTCCGATAGCTCTTTTAAAGCTGTTATTAATAAATCGGCTTCTGTTTTAGAGTCACCTGGCGTAATAAGACAAAGAATATTATATAAGTCGGATAATTCGACTTCAATATTATAATGTTCACGAAGCCATTTTTCGACCTCATAACCCATAATCCCTAATCCTTTAATCGAAATAATGAGCTTGGTCGGGTCATAATTAAATGTCGCTTTTTTGCCCAAAATTTCTTTGCCCACACAATACAAAAAAGGAATTTCATTAATTGCATCTCGTGTGTAGTTTGCTAATTTAATGGCTTTATCTAGCATTTCCCGCCCTTTGGTGGCTAGTTGTCTTCTAGCAGCATCAAGTGAGGCAAGCAAAATATAAGATGTTGAAGTGGTTGTTAGCATACTAAGAATAGACTGAACACGGTTTACCGAAATAAGCCCTTCTTTTATATTTAAAATCGAACTTTGTGTCATGGAGCCGCCAAGCTTGTGGACACTTGTAGCCGCCATATCCGCCCCAGCTTGCATCGCTGAAAGAGGCAGTTCATCATGAAAATGAATGTGAACGCCATGCGCTTCATCGACCAGCACAGGAATATTGTAGGAATGAGCGGTATCGACGATTTGCTTTAAGTCGGCAGCAATTCCAAAATAAGTTGGGTTAATTACAAGTAATCCTTTTGCATCAGGATGTTCTTGTAAGGTTTTTTCCACTTGATCAATTGTAATTCCATGTGAAATTCCTAAATTTTTATCAATTTCAGGGTTAATAAAAATAGGGATTGCTCCGGAGAGAATAATCGCTGACATAACTGATTTATGCACATTGCGTGGAACGATAATTTTATCTTTTGGCTGACAAACCGTCATAATCATTGTGATGATGGCTCCGCTTGTTCCTTGAATTGAAAAAAATGTATGGTCAGCACCGAATGCTTCAGCCGCTAAATCTTGAGCTTGTTTGATAATACCTTTTGGCTGATGTAGGTCGTCCATTGGTGCAATATTAATTAAATCAATGGATAATGCATTTTCACCAATAAATTCACGAAATTCCGGATCCATACCTGTTCCTTTTTTATGACCAGGAATATGAAATTGAACCGGATTTTTTTTAGCGTGCTCAACTAAGCCAGTAAATAAGGGAGTTTCATATTGTGACAATTCTTTCTTGGCCTCTTTTCTAATCAATATATTTCTCAATGCGAAACCTCCATTATTAAGTAATTTTTATTCGCATTTGATGGATAGATAAAAATTCACAGAAAACATATGAATTATAGCACGTTTTACAGGTTGTGCATAGTTAATTTTTTAGATAAGTATTTCTTATATGGCCAAAATAAATAACGAGTGAACAATCGTATCGACGTAACTAAGCTTATTCTCTCCCTTTTCCAGAATCACCAATCGTCGAGTTTTCTTTAAAAATTGAAGAATGCTGTGGGATTTGTCATAATATAACAGAATCATTCGCCAAGCCGAAGCGATTCGCAAGAAATGGGCAGACTAACAAGTAACACTAACCTACTATATAAGGAAGAGGTGAAAAAATAATGGAATATCAATATCCTGTGGATTATACGTGGACAACCGATGAAATTGTTGATGTGATTCATTTCTTTGAAGTCGTTGAAAAAGCATATGAGAGCAAAGTATTAAAAGAAGATGTGATGAAGGCATATCGTCGTTTTAAAGAAATTGTTCCAGGTAAAGCCGATGAAAAAAATTATACGGATGATTTTCAGGAAAGCAGTGATTATTCTGCTTATTTAGTTGTGAAAAGAGCAAAAGAAACAGCCGATGGTGGCTGGGTTCAAATGAAATAAGGATAGTTGAAAAGTAAAAAAATTTAGAAAATGGATTGACGAAATTATAAGAATAATATAATATTTTAATCAAGAGTTATATATGTAAAGGCAAAGACGAAGAGTAGTAGCTTAATGAAGTTCTTTAGAGAGCCAGTGGTTGGTGTAAACTGGTGAACGTAGTTAGGTGAATGGACTTCCGAGCCCCAAACCGAAACATGTGTTGGAGTAGGCTTTGGCGACATATCTCATCGTTAATGGAGATAGGTATTCTAATGAATGCTGTAAAGTGAGCTTTTTGAGCTAATAAAGGTGGTACCACGGGTTCCTCGTCCTTTGGATGAGGGCCCTTTTTGCGTTTTTTGGAAAAGTATTAAAAAATGTTTCTTTTTCGATGCGTACTGGTTTCTAATTCCAGCGCCTAGCCCCTCGAGACGTTTCGATCCAGCCGATGAAGGCAAAGAACGCCTTCATCCGAATGGCTCGCAAACAGCTTGTCGGGGCTGACCAAGGCCTTGATTTTAATAATTAATTCTATGATTAAGAGTAGTAATCTTTATTGAGGCGTTGCAGAGAGCCGGGGGTGGTGAAATCCGGTACGATAGATAAGGATGAATGGACTTATGAGTGGTTTCTTGAAATATAAGAGTAGGGAGACCCGGTTTTCCACCGTTAATGGAAGAGTGTGAAAATATTATTTTCATGCGAATGAGTCGGGAAAGACAGGATCTTTCCAACTTGAGGTGGCACCGCGGTCTAAATCGTCCTCTACAAACGTATTATTGCGTTTGTAGAGGACGATTTTTTTTTTAGGAAAAACGTTAACTGGGGGGATTTAAATGACAGAATCTATGGCGCAGAAAAAAATTCGTTTTAAAGGAAAAACAATTGAAGGAGATATTCATACACCTATTGCTATTTTTCAAAAGCTAAAGGGTGAGAAGAAATTTTTGTTAGAAAGCTCTCATTCGCATCAAGATAATGGACGTTATTCCTATATAGGTAGTGACCCGTATTTAGAGGTCAAGGCAAAAGGGGAAGGAGTGCTGGTCACTGATCATGAGACAGGAGAAACGAGAGAAGAAACAATCAAGGTAGTTGAGTTTTTGAAGCAGGAATTACTGATTGAAGTAGAGGCTGATGATGTAGAATTACCTCCTTTTAACGGTGGGGCTATGGGATACCTTGGTTATGATGTAATTCGTCAGTATGAAAATATTGGAGCAGTACCAGAGGATAAGTTAAATATGCCAGACGCTCATTTTCTTTTCTTTAAACAACTGATTGTATTTGATCATTTGTTGCAAAAAATTCATCTGATTACTGGTGAAGAAGACTATGAAGCGAGTATCGCTAATATGCAAAAGATGATTGCAGAACCGAATGCTCATACTGAAGATATTTTAACAGAAACTTTGGAGTTCTCATCGAATTTTAGCCAAAGTGAATTTGAAAAAATGGTAAACGAAGCAAAAGATGCGATTATTGCAGGTGAAATTTTCCAAATTGTGTTATCTCAGCGTTTTGAGGCTCCATTTAGCGGAAAAACATTTGATGCATACCGTCGTCTTCGCTTGGCGAATCCTTCACCTTATATGTTCTATTTAGAGTTTGGAGAATATACGGTGTTAGGCTCTTCACCAGAAAGTTTAATTAGCGTTTCTGATAAAACAGTCCGTGTAAATCCGATTGCTGGTACTCGACCACGAGGAAAAACGGTGGAGGAAGATAAAGATTTGGAAGAAAGCCTATTGATTGATGAAAAGGAATTAGCAGAGCATCGCATGTTAGTGGATTTAGGAAGAAATGATCTAGGACGTGTATGTGAAATTGGTTCGATTCAATTAACAGAAGAAATGGAAGTTGTCCGTTATTCGCATGTCATGCATCTTGCCTCTAAAATTGTTGGAACATTACGTGATGGCTATACAAGTTTAGATGCGTTAACGGTAACGCTCCCTGCAGGAACGGTTTCAGGTGCTCCGAAAATTCGGGCGATGCAACTCATTAATAAGCTTGAAAATAATAAGCGTGGTGCCTACTCGGGTTCCATTGGATATATCAGTTATGGTGGAAATTTAGATATGGCTTTAGCAATTCGGACGATGATTATTAAAGATGAAAAAGCATATGTGCAAGCAGGAGCGGGTATTGTGTATGATTCAAATCCGACGAAAGAATATGAAGAAACACAAAATAAAGCGAGAGCTCTAATGGAGGTTCATAAAAAATGATTTTACTCATTGATAACTATGACTCTTTCACTTATAACTTATATCAATATTTAGGCGAAGTGGAGCAGGAGATTATTGTAAAGAGAAATGATGATATCACGATTGAAGAAATTGAAGCCTTGAACCCTACTGCAATTGTCATTTCTCCAGGTCCAGGGAGACCGGAAGAAGCAGGAATTAGTATGGAAGTGATTCAAAGCTTTTATAAAAAAATACCGATTCTTGGCATCTGTCTGGGACATCAAGCAATCGGGGCAGTATTCGGAGCAAATGTAGTCGGAGCTAAACAAATTATGCATGGAAAAACATCACAAATTGACCATACTGGGACAGATTTATTCACTAGACAAGAACAACCATTAACTGTGATGCGCTATCATTCTCTAGTTATAGAAAGAGAAAGCCTTTCCGAGGAACTAGAAATTACAGCAACTTCATTAGATGATGGAGAAATCATGGCTTTGAAGCATAAACAATACCCGTTATATGGTTTGCAATTTCATCCAGAATCGATTGGAACAAAAATAGGAAAGCAGCTTTTACATGAATTTTATAAAATTGCACTCTTAGAAAACATCGAACAATCAATTTAATAAAAGAAGGCGAATGGGGGAGTTTAGAATGAAAGAATATTTAGAAAAGTTAGCGCAAGGACAACATTTAACAGCAGAAGAGATGAGAAGAGCAACCCAAACGTTATTTAGTGAAGAAGTCACAGATAGTGAAATTGCTGCATTTATGATTGGTTTAAAATCAAAAGGGGAAACAGCAGAAGAAATCGCAAGTTTAGCTAAAGTGATGCGTGAGCAAGCAAAGATTGTAGAAGCAAATAGTTTGAATGTAATGGATAATTGTGGAACAGGCGGCGATGGATCGCAAAGTTTCAATATTAGTACGACATCTGCGTTTGTTTTAGCAGGTGCAGGGGTGAAGGTGGCAAAGCATGGCAGCCGTAGTATTTCTAGTAAAACAGGCAGTGCCGATGTATTGGAGGAACTAGGAATTGAGCTGTATCTTGAGCCTGCAAAAATGGAAGAAGTCTTTGAAAACTTGGGAATTACGTTCTTATTTGCACCATCTGTGCATCCGAAAACAGCTCGAATTGTAAAGGTCAGAAAAGATCTTCGTATTTCCACGATTTTTAATTACATTGGACCATTAACGAATCCGGTTAATTTAAATACACAACTATTAGGGAGTAATCGAGCTGATATGCTTGAAACATTCGCACAAGCGTTACATCAATTAGGCAGACAACGCGCCGTTGTTGTAAATGGGGCAGGCTCTATGGATGAAGCGAGTCTACAAGGGGAAAACAGGATTGTTGTACTGAACGGAGGTAAGATTACTTCTTTGACATTACATCCTGAAGAAGTTGGCTTATCGGTGTATAATAATGAAGCGATTAGAGGCGGAGATGCAAAAGAAAATGCCGATATCCTATTGCGTATTTTAAAAGGAGAAAAAGGGGCGTATCGTGATACTGTGCTATTGAATGCAGGCTTAGGAATGTATGCGTACGGAAATGCGGGTACGATTCAAGAAGGAATCCATATTGCAAAAGAGAGTATTGATAGCGGAGCAGCATTAGCAAAGCTTGAAGAGTTAATTAAACATAGTCAATCAAACAAGGTGGTGCGATAAATGGGTAATATTTTAACAAAAATTATTGATCAGAAAAAGATAGAAGTACCAAAATTGAAGGAAGCAGGCTTGACAGGAACTGCACTTCAGGTTGCTAGACCTTCATTGGTAGAAAGCTTACGTTCAGCAACATCAATGGCTGTTATTGCGGAAATTAAGCGTGCTTCACCATCCAAAGGGGAAATTAAATTAGATGTAGATCCGATCCAACAAGCGTTAACGTATGAGCGAGCGGGTGCGACAGCAATCTCGGTATTAACAGATGAGACATTTTTTAAAGGTTCTATTGAAGATTTACAAAATGTGAGTCAGCATGTGGACATTCCGAGATTATGCAAAGACTTTATTATTGATGAAATTCAAATTGATCGAGCCTATGAGTCTGGTGCTACGATTATTTTACTAATTGTAGCGGCATTGTCTAAAGAGCGATTACAAAGACTATATAATTATGCGAAACAAAAAGGGTTAGATGTATTAACAGAGGTCCACGATGAAGAAGAATTAGAAATTGCATTAGAAATTAATGCTGAAATTATTGGCATTAATAATCGTAATTTAAAAACATTTGTTGTCGATTTAGAGGTTACAGAAAGATTGGCAAGCAAACTCGATCATAATAAACACATTATTATTAGTGAAAGTGGCATTAAGACCGTTGCTGATGTTGAACGTGTGAAAAAAGCAGGAGCGAGGGGTATCCTTGTTGGTGAGACGTTGATGCAAGCCGATGATGTAACTGAAACGTTAAAGCAATTTCGCTTGCCTCTATAAGGAGAAGAAAAATGATTGTAAAAATTTGTGGGATTAAGACAGTTGAAGCAGCGAAGATGGCTGCTTCGGCTGGTACAGATTTTATGGGCTTTATTTTTGCCGAAAGCAGTCGGAAACTCGAGCCTGATGCAGCAGCTGCTATTGTAAAAAAACTGCCTTTTCATATAAAAAAAGTGGGCGTGTTTATGAATCAAGACGAAGAGGAAATTAAACGAATTGCTTCGCTTGTCGGATTGGATTATATTCAACTGCATGGCAGGGAGTCCGCTGAGTTTGCAAGACGGATGCCGCTTCCTGTCATTAAGGCTTTTTCGATTGAGTCAATGGAGGATGTGAAGGAAGTAGAAAACTATCCTGCCGAGTATTACTTAGTCGATTTACCAAAGCAACCTAAGGCTTCTGGACATAATCCGAAAACATTGGATTGGGAAGCACTTGCTGCTTCTTCATTGCCGTTAGAGAAGATTCTACTTGCTGGCGGGTTAACGGCTGAAAATATTGCCGAGGCGGTTGAAATCGTCAAGCCGTTTGGTGTAGATGTGGCAAGCGGGGTTGAAACGGATGGCGTGAAGGATGACCAAAAGATGCGTACATTTGTTGCGAATGCAAAGCAAATGTATTGATCATTGTGCGGTATACAGATTTTATGTATACCGTATTTTGTGCGCCTAATTTACGAACATACTAATCAGGACGTTGAATGTTAGGAAGAACAAACAGAATGATAAGGGGAGCAAATACATTGACAAACGATTATATTGTAACTAAAATAGTTACAACAGGTGGTGAAAGGCATGATCAATAGTCGATTTGCAGTTGCGATTCATATTTTAGCTTTAGTCGCTGCTGGTCCACGTGAACAAGTCACATCGGAGTTTATTGCAGGAAGTGTTAATACGAACCCTGTTGTGATTCGCCGTATTAGTGGCATGCTACGAAAAGCAGGATTAATTCAATCTAACGTCGGGACGCCAGGTTCTATTTTAACAAAGGATCCTCATAATATTTCTTTGTTGGAAGTTTATCATGCTGTACAAAGCAGGGATGATCTTTTTTCCATTCACGAAAATACAAATCCGAATTGTACGGTGGGAAAAAATATTCAGCATACGTTAGAGGAGTCATTTCACCGGGCACAATTAGCAATGGAAAATGAATTGGCAAAACAATCGCTACATGACATAATTAAACATCTCTTTGTCTAAACTACAAGAGGTGTCTTTTTACCACTTTATTGTAACTAAAATTGTTACAAATAATAAGGAGGAGTTTTTTATGAAAATTGGTGTAATTGGGGCAACTGGAAAAGCAGGGAGCAGAATTTCAGTTGAAGCGAAAAGCAGAGGGCATGAAGTCACAGCAATCGTAAGAAATGCAGCAAAATTAGAAGATAAAAGCTTATCTGTGTTAGAAAAGGACGTCTTTAATTTGACTTCAGAGGATCTAAAATCATTTGATGTAGTAGTGAATGCATTTGGTGCACCAATGGGTCAGGAACATCTTCATGTAGATGCAGGCAAGGTATTGATTGAAGCTGTAAAAGGAGCACCTAATACTCGTCTAATCGTTGTAGGCGGTGCAGGAAGTTTATATGTAGATGAAGCAAAAACATTGAAAGTCATTGATACACCAGACTTCCCTGATTTTGTTAAACCAACAGCGGCTAATCAGGCGAAAAATTTAGAGGATTTACAACAAACGGAAGGGATTAAGTGGACATTCGTTAGTCCTTCTGCCGTGTTTGCGGTTGGAAAAAGAACAGGCTCCTACCAAAAGGGGAAAGACAATTTACTTGTCAATTCTAAAGGAGAGAGCTATGTGAGTTATGAGGATTATGCTATAGCGATTGTAGATGAAATTGAAAATCCGCAGCATGTTAACGAACGCTTTACCGTTGTATCAGAAGCTGAGTAATCAACTAGCGGCTCTTATAAATCATTGTATGTAAATAAAACCAGACCGAAATTACGCAAGTAAGAATGGGTCTGGTTTTTATCTTAAAAGATTAAAGAAAGTATAAAATTTTCGATGAGTACTGGTGTCTAGCGCAAGGATCAGCGCCTTCCGCTTTATATTTGATATAAAGGCAACAACGTTTCAAACGTGTTTTGGATTGTATCTAGTAATTCGTCATGCGTTAGCTGTACCGCTTTTCCCCGAGGAATGTGAATGCCGCATAGAAGTTCTGATTTTTTTACGATTTGAAGCCGTTTGAACATGGAAAGCAATTGTTCCTCATCAAGATTCTTATGAGGAATTGCATCAGGCTTCATATGGTCAATCGACCATACAAAATGTTGTGGAATTATTTTTGTTAATACTTCAGCCTTTTCCTCTAGTCTTTTTCCAAGCTCTGCTTTATTTGGTGCTTCATAGATAACGGCAAACCAAACGAACAAGTGAGTTTCCCATAAACCGATTTGAAAATGAGGTATCATTTTATAGCCTCGTTTATTTGCGGAAAAGGCAACCCAAGTGTCATTTGGTGGATTAACCGTTCGACGGGCATGCTTGGCGACATGAGGGAATATTTCTTCCCCTGTCATGACGGATAATTGCTGAGCAAAATAATCGCCCAGCACATGAAGCTTGGGACGAATGGTTTTGATTAATGCATCCATTCGCTCCTGAAAGCCTTCAATAGTAAAAATGTTGAAATCTTCATCTGTAAATTGTATGTTATTCATAATTATCTCTCCTACAAAATCTTATATGCAAACATTCTAGCATGAAATAAAAAAATTTTCTTTTCGTGTGCAAGATAAAATTGTTGCTATTTATCGTAGGACATCATATGATAAGATAAATATATAAATAAATCTGAAAATTTTGTTAATTAATGAAGGGAGAATGTTAATTATGAAACAAGTCATGAACCAAGCGTTAAAGGCAAAAGAAGTTGAGAGACATAGAGCAGCGGTTTTACGAATGGAAATGGACTATGAATTAGCAACTCTTTTCGAAGCGCTTGAAGAAAAAAATGAAAATAAAAAGTCGCAATGTAAACAAAGGCTTGAAAGAATTCGTCTAGAATTATTAAAGCTAAAAGCCCTATAAAACATACCCTAACTGATAAAGGAGCTAATTGTAATTATCATGAATTATGCTGCTCATAAAACCTTATACGAAAAAAAGACGGACACTTTAAAATAAGTTAATGTGTCCGTCTTTTATTTTAAGGCTTTGATAAACAATATGGGCGCCTTTCGCTTTTCTTAAAAGTTACTTGGCTTTTCCCAATCAATGTGGCAAAATTAAGAAAATAAGTTGTTAAAAAATTGAACGGATGTTTTCATAATTATATTTATATTTATATAAGTTGAAAAGACAGGACGGGGATTCAAAATGGCATCAATTAAAGAAATGGATCAATATGCAAAACAATGGGTTAAAGAAGCTGGAGAGAGAATAAGAGCGTCCTTTGAAACAACATTAAACATTGAAACAAAAACAAATCGAAATGATTTAGTAACCAATATCGATAAAGATACAGAAAGATATTTTGTAAGTCAGATAAAAAAAACCTTTCCAGAACATCGTATATTTGGAGAAGAAGGAATGGGGAATGATATACAAGATTTAAAAGGGATTGTCTGGATTATTGATCCCATTGATGGTACATTGAATTTTATCCATCAACAAAGAAACTTTGCGATATCATTAGCCATTTATGAGGATGGAATTGGAAAAATAGGAATGATATATGATGTGGTGCATGATGAACTTTATCATGCGATTAAAGGAAAAGGGGCTTATTTAAATGAGACTAAGTTAAGTCGACTGTCTGAGGGGAGTATAGATACGGCTATTTTATCCATAAATGCCAGCTGGGTTATCAAGAATAAAAGAATTAATCCAGAGATTTTGGCAACGCTGGTAAACGATGTGCGAGGTACACGCTCATATGGTTCAGCAGCTTTAGAAATGGCTTATATAGCAGCAGGAAGATTAGATGCCTATATTACGATGAGATTAGCGCCTTGGGACTATGCAGCGGGTGCCATTCTTATTGAAGAAACAGGTGGCAGAGTAACGGACTTATTTGGTAATGAGTTGGATTATATAAATGGTGGTTCATTTTTTGGAGCAAAGCAGGGATTACATAAATCTGTTTTAGAAAAGTACATTCTAGCGCATAAGTGAAATACGAAAAGCGGAACCGGCTTGATCAGCTCGTGAAGAAAATAGGAAAAGTCCCGTAAGGCGCTTTTTGCCTTGCGAGGACTTTTATCTTTTTCACAGCGAGCTAGCCGGTGGAGCTAGACAATAAAAAAGTGGGAGCGTCTTAAAACGCTCCCGCTTTTCTTATAACTTTCCTGCTTCACGCATTTTTTTCTTCGTTGAAAAACCAAACCCCATAATTGCACATAATAAAATAATGGCTACTACGATTCCAATCCAGCTTTTTTCCGCAATGGAGACACCGATGGAACCGATAGCGATGGTTGCTAATGATGCTAGTATTAAAAAATTCCATTTGATTTTCATTTTTCTCTCACCCCTAATAGTTTTATTTTACATAATTTCTGTATTTGTTTCTACTATGTTTGTGATATAATATGAAAGCTAAAGATAAAGATACGAATACACAAACTTTTTTTAGGAGTGAATTTTTTGAAATTACGAGAAAATATTCGAAATATAGCCATTATTGCCCACGTTGACCATGGTAAAACGACACTAGTGGATCAGTTGTTGAAGCAATCTGGTACATTTCGTGAAAATGAACATGTAGAAGAACGCGCAATGGATTCAAATGATATTGAAAGAGAACGCGGAATTACGATTCTTGCCAAAAATACTGCTGTTCAATATAAAGACACACGTATCAATATTATGGATACACCTGGACATGCTGATTTCGGTGGTGAAGTTGAACGTATTATGAAAATGGTTGATGGTGTAGTACTTGTTGTCGATGCATACGAAGGCTGTATGCCACAAACACGTTTCGTGTTGAAAAAAGCGTTAGAGCAAAAATTAGCTCCAATCGTTGTTGTGAACAAAATTGATAAACCTTCAGCTCGCCCAGAAGAAGTGGTAGATGAAGTACTTGATTTATTTATTGAATTAGGTGCTGAAGAAGATCAATTAGAATTCCCGGTTATTTTTGCTTCAGGTATTTCAGGTACATCTAGCACGGATCCAGATCCAGCGAAACAAGAAGAAAATATGGTGCCATTATTTGAAACAATTATTGAAAATGTTCCTGCCCCAGTAGATAATAGCGACGAACCACTTCAATTCCAAGTAGCTTTGCTTGATTATAATGACTATGTAGGCCGTATCGGTGTTGGACGCGTATTCCGTGGAAAAATGCATGTTGGTCAACAAGTAGCATTAATGAAGCTTGATGGAACTGTTAAACAATTCCGTGTGACGAAAATATTTGGTTATATTGGTTTGAAAAAAGTTGAAATCGAAGAAGCGTTCCCAGGTGATTTAATAGCTGTTTCTGGTATGGAAGATATTAACGTTGGGGAAACAGTTTGTCCAGCAGAACACCCAGAAGCACTTCCAATTCTTCATATTGATGAACCAACACTACAAATGACATTCCTAGTAAACAATAGTCCGTTTGCAGGTCGTGAAGGTAAATGGGTTACATCTCGTAAAATTGAAGAACGTCTTCAAACTCAATTACAAACAGATGTATAGTTTACGTGTAGATCCTACCGATTCTCCGGACGCTTGGACAGTTTCTGGCCGTGGTGAGCTTCATTTATCTATCTTAATTGAAAACATGCGTCGTGAAGGCTTTGAGTTTCAAGTATCTAAGCCAGAAGTAATCGTAAGAGAAATTGATGGTGTACGATGTGAACCAGTGGAACGTGTTCAAATTGATGTACCTGAAGAACATACAGGTGCAATCATGGAATCAATTGGTGCACGTAAAGGTGAAATGCTGGATATGATTAATAACGGTAGCGGTCAAGTTCGTTTAATTTTCAACGTACCAGCACGTGGATTAATTGGATATTCAACAGAATTCTTAACACTTACTCGTGGTTTTGGTATTATGAACCATACGTTTGATAGCTATCAACCAATGCAAAAGGTCAAGTTGGTGGACGTCGTCAAGGTGTTCTTGTTTCAATGGAAACAGGAAAGAGTACACAATATGGTATTATGGGTGTGGAAGACCGTGGTATCATTTTTGTTGAGCCAGGTACAGAAATTTATGAAGGTATGATTGTTGGTGAACATAATCGTGAAAACGATTTGACTGTTAATATTGTTAAAGCGAAACAAATGACAAACATGCGTTCAGCGAATAAAGACCAAACATCTACAATGAAAAAACCAAGAATTATGTCTCTTGAAGAAGCGTTAGAGTATTTAAATGATGATGAATATTTGGAAGTAACACCAGAATCAATCCGTTTACGTAAAAAAATTCTAGATAAAAATGAACGTGAAAAATCAGCGAAAAAGAAAAAACAAGCAGAATCAGTTTAATAAGAAAAGGGAAACCGGCTTAATCAGCTGGTAAAGCTAGGTACCAAAATACGTCGAAAATGTTATATTTTCTTATCTTTGTACAAAGGGGGAGAGAGTATGGATATCCAAGAGCGATTATCGTTTTTTGCAGCACTATACCGAGTTGATGAAAATCCCGAAGCAGGGATGTGGTATCTTTATTTAACGATTTTTGGATTATGCATCGTTGTCTATCAACTAGGATTTGCTAAAAAACTACCTTTGCTAAAGAACATCGTGATTTATGCGATTATGGCATTTGGATGTACTATACTTTGTTTTTTTGCGGTATTTCTTCCTATGGCAGAGGGACTTATTATTGCGGCAATTGTACTAGCCATTTACAGGCTGCGTTTAAGAAATATAAAAAGAGAGGAACAGATATAGTTGAAATTTCCCTTTATTAGGATAAAATTTTAATAAAAGAAGGAGCTGTTTTCTAGGTCAATTAACCGACCTAGAAAACAGCTCCTTTTTTACCATTCGTCATCTTTCGTTATAGTTCGATATAATCGAAAATTTCCTGTTGCAATTCGTTCGTTCGTACGATTTTCAATTCTTATATAGCAGGTTTGACACATAAATGTATGTATAGGACGATTACGCAATTTTTTTGCTTCTGCGGAATCATCTGGAATCGACTCGATTTGATCACAAATGACGCATTTGACCTTCATGATATACCCTCACTTTAATTTCTATTTCTCATATATATCATACCATGTTTGTTATGTTTGGCGTAGAAATAGTGGTAAAAAAGAACAAAAAAGACCCTGTCGCCACATTAAAATATTTAGTATCATTAGGAAAAAGTCGATTTTCGATACAGATTATTTTGCGGCGTCAGACTCTTATGGGTTTATTGTATTAAAATATAGACGAGAATCTCACTCAAGAGAGATGGGGTAATTAAGTAAATCTTTAATCTGTGATGTTGTCTTTATGATAATTGGACTGTTTATTTTGTTCTTTTTCAAGCTTATTTTGTTCTTTTTTATCCACATTTTGTTTTTGATTTTCGAGTGTTTTGGTAGGTGCTGGTTCTAATGGATCTCCAGGAACTTAGGAATGACACGGCTAGTAATATCGCTTAGCTCATTTAAAATTCCGCGAATAGGATGTCCGTTTTGAATGTCCGCTGCAACTTCTCTAATTCGTTCATTCATATCCGGATCAGCGACAATAGTAGCATTCGCACCATACGGATCGTCTCGTAAAAGTTCTCCTACAGAATATTTAATGGTGCCGACCTGAGAGCGTTCAATATCTTCATCAATATCAATCCCAACAATGGCATATTTTCCGAGTACAACTGCTGTTGCATCATTTACATGAGGTATTTTTTCTGCTAAATCGCAAAGTCTTGCAGCAATTTGTTGTCCAGATTCTCTAGTTGGCTCTTGGATATTTGTGTTTTTTACCTCTGTTACTTTAGGTCCTTGATTCGTGTTATGCTCTTGACTTTGTTCGTTTTGGGCACATCCTCCAATCAGTAACGTGGCAAGGATGATATAACTATATTTCCGCATATTTTAACCTCCATTTACGACATATTATTTATCCCGATGTAACAGGTTGTTATTTCCCTAACCTCAAATTTTTAAGAAATATGGAAGTTTCACTATTATAGTCTGTAAAATTTCTTCTATCTTTATGCAATGAAACATATATTTTATCAACAGTCTCGTCCGCTACATAAACTGCAGAAAGCAGTCTAAAGGGTACGACAATACCGAAAAGTAGGCAGGGGGCATCATATTGAGTAAAATCTATGTATTAGATACAAATGTCCTATTGCAGGACCCGTATTCCATTTATTCTTTTGAAGAAAATGATGTAGTTATTCCAGCAGTCGTGTTAGAAGAGCTGGATTCAAAAAAACATTACATGGATGAAATTGGGAGAAATGCGAGACATGTATCGAAATTAATCGATAGCTTTCGTGAAAAAGGAAAGCTACATGATGGAATCCCGCTTCACAATGGTGGTAAATTACGAATTGAATTGAACCATCGCTCGTTTCATGAGCTACAAGAAATTTTTGTGGAAAAAACAAATGATAATCGCATTTTAGCAGTAGCTAAAAATATTTCATTAGAGGAAGCAACAAAGCAAGAGGGGAAAAAAGTAATTCTTGTTAGTAAAGATACACTCGTTCGTGTAAAAGCTGATGCCATTGGTCTTGAGGCAGAGGACTTTTTGAATGACCGAGTTGTAGAAATGGATCATATTTATTCCGGATTTAAAGAAGTATTTGTTTCTGTTGATTTATTAAATCAATTTTATGTAAAAGGATATTTACCGTTAAGTGTAGTAGCAAAAGAGCAGTATTTACCAAATCAGTTTTTGTTAATCAAGGATGAGCTTGGAGGGTCATCATCGGCAGTAGGAATTGTGGATGATGCAAATAGATTTGTTAAAAAATTAAGGTACGATGGAGAGCATATTTGGGGTATTAAACCTAGAAATGTGCAGCAAATGATGGCTCTCGAAATTTTACTTCGTTCTGACCTGCCGCTTGTTACATTAATTGGTAAAGCAGGTACAGGAAAAACCTTGCTTGCTTTAGCGGCAGGGCTTATGCAAACAGAAGATCAAGGCCTATATAAGAAATTACTTGTAGCAAGGCCGATTGTTCCGGTTGGTAAAGACCTTGGGTATTTGCCAGGAGAGAAAGAGGAGAAATTACGGCCTTGGATGCAACCTATTTTTGATAATTTAGAGTATTTATTTAATGCAAAAAAACCAGGAGAATTAGAGGCTATTTTAGCAGGAATGAGTTCAATTGAGGTGGAAGCCTTGACGTATATTAGAGGAAGGAGTATACCGGATCAGTTCATTATTATTGATGAAGCGCAAAATTTAACGAAGCATGAGGTAAAAACGATTTTAACGCGTGTTGGTGATCGGAGTAAGATTGTTTTGATGGGAGATCCAGAACAAATTGATCATCCGTATTTAGATGAATATAATAATGGGTTAACGTATGTAGTGGAAAAATTTAAACAGGAGAAGATTTCAGGGCATGTGAAGTTAATAAAAGGAGAGCGATCAGGACTTGCCCAGTTAGCTGCTAATTTATTATAAGAAAAGCGAGCACGAAAAAACGCGCAAGGGAACTCTTGCCGTTTCTGCATGTATTATTTTACAGTGAAGGATTTTACGTTTTTAATTGGATTGTCAAGATTTGATCCGTCTCCAAAATAAATATGAATCGGACCGCCTTCTTCCTCTAGTTTAAAGGCTTGCCATCTTTAGAGAAGCCGATAAAGAATTTTTTAGCTTCTTCAATTGGAAAGCTTAATTCCTTTCCATCGGCAGTAACGACAACTTCAATGCTCCTTCTTCAGGTTCAGCATTTTCTATAAAAGATTTAAAAGGAATACCGAATGAACCTGTGATGAGCTCTACTTTTTTAAATTTTCTTTCTGTTTTTAATGTCGGCGGCATTATGGCACCTTCTTGGATTTCCTTTTGCCAAAATTGAGCAGCTTTTTTCGTGTAGTCTTCTAATTTCGTCAACTTTCTCTGCTTCTTTGTGAAAATATGTATCAATTTCAACTTTTCGATCATCAAAAATCCAAACTAATGGATCAATAGTAATTGGAAATTTTACTTTACCATTAATAAATAAAATCGATCCCAAATTTCTCATCCCCTAATTGTTTAAAATAGAATGTATATTTCGCTTTTCTGGTTGTCTAGCTCTGCCGGCTAGCTCAGCACGGAAAAAGATAAAAGCCCTCGAAAGGCAAAAAGCGCCTTCCGGGTCTTTTCCTATTTTCCTCGCGGGCTGATCGAGCCGGCTCCACTTTTCTTAGTATAAGCAAAAATGATGAAATTGTCACATAGGGAGACCTAATGTCTTATAAACACTTAGTTTCTTATTTTGAATTGTCAAGCTAGTTCTTGCTTTTTTAGACAAGTAAAGGTAAAATTTAAAGATAAGATTTAATCGCTCTGAGCGGGGGGATTTAACATGGCATCTGAAATGCTTGTCAATCATCGAGAAAAAGCTTATGCTTTATTAAAAGCAGATGCTGACAAGATATTGAAATTGATAAAAGTACAAATAGACAATTTGACTATGCCTCAATGTCCTCTTTATGAAGAAGTTCTTGATACTCAAATGTTCGGTCTATCACGTGAAATTGATTTTGCAGTCCGTTTAGGATTAGTAGAGGAAACAGAGGGAAAGGCATTGATAGAGGAACTGGAAAGAGAGTTATCTGTTTTACATGAGGCATCTATTAGGAAATAATAAATACTTAACTCAAACAAACCTCGATGATTGTTTGAGTTTTTTATTATATAAAAGAAATAAAAGAAGTCAAATTTTTTAATTTTATTATTGAATAAATCTTAAAATCATATTATTGTAATAGTATTGCATAAAGAAAATATATGATTTAATGTATTTATTGTTTAAAAATCAGATTAAAAAACTAATAAATGATCTAATGAAGGTATTAAAGGGATAGTTTAAATTATAAAAGTTGTATTTGTAATTTTCAAGTATAGAGAGTATGGTTTAAAGATATATTGAAATAATAGTAATCGATTCTTAAAATTAGATAATTACGTAAACTCAGGTAAAATAGTTTGAGAATAAAAAGCTGTGGTAGTTATCACGTTTTTTTTCTATATAGATTAAAAATACATAAAGAAGGTGGTATACGATGGAAAGAAAAATCAATAAGGTTCTAGCCGCAAACAGAGGAGAAATTGCGATTAGGATTTTTAGAGCGTGTACCGAATTAAATATTAGTACGGTTGCCATTTATTCAAAAGAAGATTATGGAGCTTATCACCGCTATAAAGCAGATGAGGCATACCTTGTTGGAAAAGGTAAAAAGCCGATTGATGCCTATTTAGATATTGAGGGAATTATTGAAATCGCAAAGATGAGCGGAGTGGATGCGATTCATCCGGGTTATGGATTCCTTTCTGAGAATATTGAATTTGCAAAACGATGTGAAGAAGAAGGAATTATCTTCATCGGTCCAGAATCAAAGCATCTAGATATGTTCGGAGACAAGGTAAAAGCACGTACACAAGCAGAACTAGCTGAGATTCCGGTTATTCCTGGTAGTGATGGTCCAGTTTCAAGTGTTGATGAAGTCATCGAGTTTGGTAAGAAGCATGGAGTCCCATTTATTATTAAAGCTTCTCTTGGCGGTGGCGGCCGAGGCATGCGTATTGTCAATAGCCTAGAAGAAGTGACAGAGGCTTATGATCGTGCAAAATCAGAAGCAAAAGCGGCTTTTGGTAATGACGAAGTATATGTGGAGAAATATATTCAAAATCCAAAGCATATTGAAGTTCAAATTTTAGGTGACACTCATGGGAATATTGTTCATTTATATGAACGCGATTGCTCTGTACAAAGACGTCATCAAAAAGTTGTTGAAGTAGCACCATCTGTATCGCTTCCTTTAGAATTAAGAGAAAGAATTTGTGAAGCAGCTGTCAAATTAGCGAAGAATGTAAACTATGTGAATGCAGGAACAATGGAATTCTTAGTTGCTAACGGAGAGTTTTATTTCATTGAAGTAAATCCACGTGTTCAAGTAGAGCATACTATTACAGAAATGATTACGGATATTGATATTGTTCAATCGCAAATTCTTATTGCAGAAGGGCATAATTTGCATGGTAGTGAAATCGGTATCCCACAGCAAGCGGACATTAAAACTACATGGTTATGCCATTCAATCTCGTGTAACAACTGAAGATCCTTTAAATAACTTTATGCCGGATACTGGACGAATCAACGTATATCGTTCAGGTGGCGGTTTCGGAGTTCGTTTAGATGCAGGAAATGGCTTCCAAGGTTCATTGATTACCCCTTATTATGATTCGTTGCTTGTGAAGGTTTCTACACATGCAACATCATTTAGAAGAGCAGCAACTAAAATGCTACGAAACCTAAGAGAATTTAGAATTCGTGGTATTAAAACAAATATTCCGTTCCTTGAAAATGTAGTTCAAAATGAAAAGTTTTTAACTGGGGAATATGATACATCATTTATTGATACAACTCCTGAATTATTTGATTTCCCAGAAGTTAAAGACCGCGGAACAAAAATGCTTTCTTATATTGGAAATGTCACGGTAAATGGATTCCCAGGTGTTGAAAAACATAAAAAACCGGTATTTGACGAAGCGATTATTCCAAATGTAAAAAATGTTCCTCTTGTAGCAGGTACGAAGAATATTTTAGAAGAGCAAGGTGCAGATGGTATTGTTGAATGGATTAAAGGACAAAAAGAAGTATTGATTACCGATACGACTTTCCGTGATGCTCATCAATCATTACTTGCAACAAGAATTCGCTCTAAAGATATTTTAAATATTGCTGAACCAACATCAAAATTACTTCCTAACTTGTTTTCAATGGAAATGTGGGGCGGAGCAACATTTGATGTAGCCTATCGTTTCCTTAATGAGGATCCTTGGGTTCGACTTGAAAGACTTAGAAAGAGAGTACCTAATACGCTTTTCCAAATGTTATTTAGAGCGTCAAATGCTGTTGGGTATAAAAACTATCCAGATAATGTGATTCGTGAATTTGTGAAGCAAGCGGCAGAGTCAGGTATTGATGTGTTCCGTATTTTCGATAGCTTAAACTGGGTGAAAAGTATGGAAGTTTCTATCGATGCGGTTCGTCAAGCTGGCAAAATTGCAGAAGCGGCGATTTGTTATACAGGGGACATCAATGATCCAAGTCGAGCAAAATACAATGTTCAGTACTATAAAGACATGGCTAAAGAATTAGAACAATCTGGGGCTCATATTTTAGCGATTAAAGATATGGCTGGTCTATTAAAACCTGAAGCAGCTTACCGCTTAATTTCAGAGTTGAAAGACACTGTTTCTCTTCCAATTCATTTACACTCTCATGATACAAGTGGTAACGGTGTGTTTATGTATTCAAGAGCAATTGAAGCCGGTGTTGACATCGTTGATACAGCAGTTGGTTCTTTAGCTGGATTGACATCTCAACCTAGTGCACAAACTTTATATTATGCATTAGAAGGAAGTGAAAGACAGCCTAAGGTTGAAATTGAGTCAATTGAGCAATTATCTCAATATTGGGCAGAGGTTCGTAAATATTACCGTGACTTTGAAAGTGGCATGAATGCACCACATACCGAAGTGTATAAACATGAAATGCCTGGTGGTCAGTATAGTAATTTACAACAACAAGCAAAAGGTGTTGGACTTGGCGATCGTTGGGATGAAGTAAAAGAAATGTATCAACGTGTAAATGTAATGTTTGGTGATATTGTAAAAGTAACACCATCGTCTAAAGTTGTCGGTGATATGGCGCTATTCATGGTGCAAAATGATTTAACAGAAGAAGATGTGTTAACAAAAGGGAAAACAATCGACTTCCCAGATTCTGTAATCGAGTTATTTTCAGGTTATTTAGGACAACCTACAGGAGGCTTCCCGAAAGAACTGCAAGAAGTTATCTTAAAAGGGAAAGAAGCGATTACTGTTCGACCAGGCGAGTTGCTCGAGCCAGTTGATTTTGACGCATTAACAGAAGAATTGACGAAAGAAATGGGGCGTACACCATCTAATCAGGATGTACTTGCTTATGCCTTATATCCAAAAGTATTCTTAGGGTATGTGAAAAAGCAAGAGATGTTTGGCGATGTTTCAAATCTCGATACGGCAACATTCTTATTCGGGATGAGATTAGGTGAAGAAATTGAAGTCGAAATCGAAAGAGGAAAAACATTAATCGTTAAATTTATCTCATTGGGTGAACCAATGCCAGATGGTACACGTGTTGTTTACTTTGAGTTAAATGGTCAATCACGTCAGGTGTTGATTAAAGATGAAAGTATTAAGTCATCTGTTGTTACAAAAGTAAAAGCTGATCCGAAAAATGAAAATCACATCGGGGCAACAATGCCTGGAACAGTTATCAAAGTAGTTGTCGAGAAAGGTGATCAAGTGAAGCAAGGGGATCATCTCATTATTACAGAAGCAATGAAAATGGAAACAACTGTTCAAGCACCATTCTCAGGTACGATTACAGATATTTATGTAAAAGATGGCGAAGCAATTAGTACAGGTGATTTATTAATTGAAATCACAAAATAAAGATTGTTAAATGAAAAAGAGAGTGACTTTAGAAAGTCGTTGAAAGGCGATTCTTTAGAGTCACTCTTTTATTTTACTATGAGAAAATGTTTACTATGGTTTAGCTCCAAATGCCTTCCGCTTTTCTCCTTGTCTAGCTTCAGACACCCAGCGACTAATGGACTTCCTGCTCCTCCTTACGATAAGTCAACATCGAATCGCTCTCGCTCTTCGTGTTTCCTTTATCTCATACGGAGCAATCCAGTCCATACGTCGCTGAACGGGTGCCTTCCGCTTTTCTTATAAAGGTATTGATGCTGATGAATCTTTATCTTGATTGGAATCGTTTTTGAAAGGGGTTTCTTGAAGTGTGTGTTTACGATTTCTTGAGGTAAGTAGCAGTAAATAACACATAATGCCAAAGAAACAAGCAATGAACAAAGAGTGAGCTAAGGCAATATACAAGTTTTGTCTTGAAAATATAATAAAAGCTCCAGCGGTGACTTGTAATAACACAAGAATAAAGGCAATCATCCAACCGAAATAAATAACTTTTTGATGCTTATAACGCGTAAAGGCTATAATCATGGCAAAGGTGACCCAGAGAAAAATAAGTCCTGCGAGTGAGCGATGTCCCATTTGAATCCATTCATATAGATTTTCTGGCATACCGATATTGCTATTCGTACAAAAGGGCCAATCTTTACAGACTAAACTTGCGTTTGTGTGGCGAACAAGGGCTCCAGAATAAACAACGATGTAGCTAAAGAGTGTAATACCAATAATATGAAAGGTCATTTTGCGGTCAATGATTAGCTTGTCCGCTTCAAATTTTTTATCAACTTCAAATATGAGTAAAGTTAATAATAAGACAGCAGCAAAAGAAATAAGAGAAATGCCAAAGTGAAGAGCTAATACAAAATCAGATTGTGCCCATATAACAGCAGCGGCACCAATTAAGCCTTGGAGAACGAGAAAGCCAAAAGAGATTAGTGAAAGAGATTTTGCTTCACGAATATGGCCAATTTTTTTCCATGTCCATATGGATAGTAGGAGAACCATGAGACCTACTCCTCCTGAAACAAGGCGGTGGGCGAGCTCAATCACTAGCTCAACGGATATATCACTTGGAATGATTTCACCATTGCAAAGTGGCCAAGAACGACCACAACCGAGCCCTGCATCCTTTTTTGTCACTAATGCTCCTCCTAGTAGGACAAAAAGCATGCCGATTGAAGTTAGAACAGAAAACCATTTAAGAGATGCTTTCACTTATTTTCACCTTCTTTATTGGCTTTTAAGAATGAAAAGCTCAACATTAATATCTTTCTTTTGATAGTACAAAAGATAACATAATTTTACAAGTTTGTTATTTATTATTTTTTAATCAACTAAATGGTAGGTTGCTAAATTATAAATATCTGTTAAAATTTTAAATGATTATTTACGTCACAATATCGTCAAAAGAAATACAAAATTCGTTCATAATTTTTTTGAAAAGTATGATTTAATTAAGATAATGCACTATATATAAAGTGGAAAAGTTATTTATGATTAAGAGGTGATGCTCTTCATGGAGTCATTAACTTTATTTGAATAATCGTCATTTCGTAATAGAAAAGGTAAAAAAGACCAATTTTGTTAAGCATCATAGGTTACAAAAACATAAAAGTATGAAATAATGCTTATATATCTTTTTTGTTTTGGTAAGAATTAAAGGAGGATGGATCATGGCGAATCTAAGGGCTGTGACAGAATCGGTTAACGATAAAAGGCCCATTCATACAAATATAGAGGAAACATCAGCCTGGAAAGACTTTCAAGCTCTTATTAAAGTAGGAATTGTAAATTCTAACATGATTACTACTTTTACAGGTCTGTGGCTAGCTCTTCATTTTTCAGGGATGAGTTTTTTAGGAAATCTTGATTTAGTGTTCTTTGCTTTAGCAGGCTCTGTTTTTATCATTGCGGGTTCTTGTAGTTTTAATAACTATTATGATAGAGATATTGATCATCTTATGGAAAGAACCAAAAATAGACCAACTGTTACAGGTAAAGCAAGTAATTCTAAAGTGTTAACAATGAGTTTCGTTTTTATCGCACTGGGACTAGTTTTGTTGGCGTTTGCAAACATTGTTACTGCTATAATAGGATTTATTGGGGTATTTACTTATATTGTTTTATATACAATGATTACAAAGCGTAGATATGTCTCTAATACTATTGTTGGTAGCATTTCTGGAGCAGTACCACCACTTATTGGCTGGGCAGCTGTTGATTCGAATTTAGATATATTAGCATGGGTATTGTTTGCAATTATGTTTTTGTGGCAACCACCGCATTTCTATGCATTGGCTATGAAGCGAGTGGAAGAATATCGAGCTGCAAATATCCCAATGCTTCCAGTTGTAAAAGGATTTAAAGCGACGAAACGTTCCATTATTCTATGGGTTGCAACTTTACTGATTGTCCCATTTTTCTTAACACCGTTAGGAACACCACTTGTTGTATTGGCTGCCATTCTTGGGGCAGGTTGGTTCATTTTAGGCTTAAAAGGACTTACTATGAAAGATGATTTAAAGTGGGCGCGCATAATGTTTGTCTATTCACTAAACTATATGACTATTTTATTTGTAGCGATGGTTATTGTAACATTGATTTAGCTGCTACATTAGAATTTTTTTATTACAGACTCAAGTAAGGGCTCTGACTCACACAACATGATCCGTATCTAGATTGCTAATCACTCTTTTGATACTTGATATGATATTGTGGGTCAGAGTCCTTTTCTTTTTAGTTATCTATATTATAGAATGGATAATGAATTGTCGCTTATATACATAACAATGTTTGGTCTGATGAACAAGCATATCAATAACTAGCGGCATTCATACAAACGTTTGCGGCTATAAATGGTAAATATTAACTATTTTAGGAATTCTTTCTTGTTAAGAGAAATTTAAATATAGGAAGAATTTTTAGAAAAAGCACAAAAAAGGGGATTGTAAGAAAATTTTATGAAAGAGGGGGTTTTTAAGCTTATGAAAAGAAAGTTGTCCAAATGGCGTTGGCTACCTTTATTAGGGATGTTGACGCTTATTCTTTCAGGTTGTGGGATGGCTTCATTATCCTCATTACGGCCAGCAGGAGAGGTAGCACAAACTCAGTACGATTTAATGCTGTTAAGTACAATTATAATGGTTTTAGTTGTGGTTGTCGTAACGATTATCTTTTTAATTGTCATATTCCGTTTTCGTCGAAAACGCGGAGATGAAACGATTCCAGAGCAAGTTGAAGGAAATCATAAGCTGGAACTTATTTGGACTGTTATTCCTATTATTCTTCTGATCATTTTGGCTATCCCCACAATCAAAACGACGTTTGATTTAGCGGATACAAAAGCAATGGATCAGAAGGGGGAAGATGGAAAAACAAAGGATGCCCTAGTTGTGAATGTTCGGGCCAATGCTTACTGGTGGGAGTTTGAATATCCGGATCTCGGAATCGTAACGAGCCAAGATTTGGTTGTTCCTACTGATGAGAAGGTATATTTTAATTTGAAGGCCTCGGATGTTAAACATTCATTTTGGGTTCCAGCAGCTGGAGGAAAGATGGATGCAAACACGGATGGGGATAATCAGTTGTTTTTAGTATTTGACAGTGATAAAGCAGACGAAGCAAAGAATGTTTTTTATGGAAAATGTGCAGAGCTTTGCGGACCTTCTCATGGACTAATGGATTTTAAGGTAGTAACAAAATCAAAAAATGAATTTGATGCATGGATTAAGGAAATGAAGGCGGTTAAGGAGCCTGTAATTGAAGGAGACGTAGCTAAACAAGGGGAAGAGGTTTTTAATAAAAGCTGTATTGGTTGTCATGCGGTTACTCCAAACGACGGTCGACCTGAGGCAGCGCGTACCGCTCCAAACCTAGCCACCTTTGGGGAGCGCCAAACAATTGCTGGAGTGTTAGAGCATACATGAAGATAATTTAGAAAAATGGCTAAAGTCTCCTGACACATATAAACCAGGAAATGCAATGACTGGTACTTATGGGAAGCTTTCAAATGAACAAATTGATGCCCTTACTGCTTATTTAATGCAGCTAAAGGTGGAAGAAAAATAGGATTTAGTAAAGGGGGGGTTAAATCGTGAATACGTACGCTAAAAAACAAGGATTTGGCGTCCATTCTATGGGATTACTTAACGACGGTAGATCATAAGAAAATCGCTATTTTATACCTTATTGCCGGAGGATTGTTTTTTGTCTTAGGTGGCTTAGAAGCTATGTTTATTCGGATTCAGCTTGCTATTCCGAATAATGATTTTGTGAGTGCAGGCTAGTACAATGAAATTTTAACGATGCATGGCACGACGATGATCTTTCTAGCCGCTATGCCTCTCGTTTTTGCGATGATGAATGCAGTGGTTCCTTTACAAATTGGGGCGCGAGATGTTGCATTTCCATTTTTAAATGCGTTAGGCTTTTGGCTATTTTTTTTTGGTGGCATCTTTTTAAATCTTTCATGGTTTATGGGGGGAGCGCCGGATGCAGGTTGGACCTCTTATGCTTCTCTTTCTTTGCATTCCCCAGGTCACGGAATTGACTTTTATGTGTTAGGTCTTCAGATATCGGGACTAGGTACGTTAATTTCCGGAATTAATTTTCTTGTAACGATTGTCAATATGCGTACTCCAGGAATGACGTATATGCGAATGCCTTTGTTCACTTGGACTACCTTTGTTGCTTCTTCACTCATTTTATTTGCTTTTCCTCCGCTTACAGTTGGTTTAGTGTTAATGATGTTTGACCGTATGTTTGGGTCTAATTTTTTTGATGTAGCTGCTGGAGGAAATACGATTATTTGGGAGCATTTATTTTGGATATTCGGTCATCCTGAAGTATACATTCTAATTCTGCCGGCTTTTGGAATTTTTTCGGAAATTTTAGCGACTTTTTCAAGAAAACGATTATTTGGGTATTCTTCCATGGTATTTGCGACTGTGTTAATCGGCTTCTTAGGTTTCATGGTGTGGGCGCATCATATGTTTACAACAGGCCTTGGACCAATTGCCAATGCTATTTTTGCTATAGCCACAATGGCCATTGCCGTACCTACAGGAATTAAAATATTCAACTGGCTGTTTACGATGTGGGGCGGGAGTGTGAAGTTTACGGTTCCAATGCTGTATGCGGTTGCATTTATTCCTTCCTTTACAATGGGAGGGGTAACAGGGATTATGCTTGCCTCGGCACCAGCGGATTATCAATATCATGATACGTATTTCGTTGTCGCGCATTTTCATTATGTAATCGTAGGTGGAGTGGTATTTGGACTCTTAGCAGGGGTGACGTTTTATTGGCCAAAAATGTTTGGTACGATGTTAAATGAATTTATGGGAAAAATCACGTTCTGGACATTCTTAATTGGTTTCCATTTAACATTCTTTATTCAGCATTTCTTAGGTTTAATGGGAATGCAGCGTCGTATTTTTACGTTCTTGGATGATCAAGGATTAAATACAGGTAATCTGATTAGTACCATTGGTGCTTTCTTTATGGCCTTTTCGGTTATTGTGTTGCTGATTAATATTATCGTAACATCCGTGAAAAATAAGAAGGTTGGCAATGATCCATGGGGTGATGGACGTACGCTAGAATGGGCGATTTCATCTCCGCCACCATATTATAACTTTAAGCAGCTTCCACTTGTGCGTGGATTAGACCCTTATTGGATCGAAAAAATGGAGGGGAAGACGGAAATGACACCGGCAGAGCCGCTTGGTGATGTTCATATGCCAAACTCATCTATTTTGCCGTTAACCATATCTTTCGGTTTATTCGTAGCTGCCTTTGGAGCTCTATATAATATGGAACAAGACAAAACATGGACGACAGCAGTTATCATTATTGGTTTGTTAATTACCTTTGGATCTATGCTAATCCGCTCTATTAAAGATGATCATGGCTACCATATTCATAAAGAAGAATTAATGGATGATCCTAATGATAAGGGGGTTAAGGCATAATGCAGATCAATGAAAAATTCACTGATACGACTTGGCCAGCAGCTCCTGAAAAAGCTACTTTAGAAGGGAAAAATAAATTTTTAGGATTCTGGTTTTTTCTAGGTGGCGAGACTGTGCTTTTTGCTTCGCTATTTGCTACTTATCTTGCACTAAAGGATAAAGTCCCAAATGGAGATGCCGCACTTGCGAAAGATTTATTTGAACTTCCTTTAACGTTTGTAGCGACAATGTTATTATTAACAAGCTCTTTAACAAGTGTTTATGCGATGTATCATATGAAAAATCATGATTTTAAAAAAATGCAGGCGTGGTTACTGATAACCGTCCTGTTAGGAGCCGGCTTTTTAGGATTAGAAGTATATGAGTTTTATCATTATGTGCATACGTTTCATCACACATTTACGAGCAGTGCCTTTGGATCAGCTTTCTATACGTTAGTTGGTTTTCATGGCGCTCACGTTGCATTTGGGCTATTGTGGATTATTTCGTTAATGGTTCGGAATGCAGGTCGTGGATTAAATTTATATAATGCACCAAAGTTTTATATTGCGAGTCTGTATTGGCATTTTATTGATGTGGTTTGGGTCTTTATTTTTACCGTTGTATATTTAATGGGAATGGTGGGATAGAAGAATGGAAAAGTCAAATTCAAATTCAACTAACCCAAGGCTTAGCCTGAAGTATCGCCGTCAGAAAAATGCGGAAGAAATGAAGCATCAAGTAATTACGTTTATTATGATGATTTTTTTCACGCTTATTGCGTTCATTGCCGTCTGGCTTGAGTTTTCAACATGGTATATTAAACCGGTTATTTTACTATTAGCAGTTGTTCAGGTTATTTTTCAGCTTTATTATTTTATGCATATGAAGCATAAGGGTCATGAAACGATTGCTTTGTTTTTATATTCCGGTTTACTCGTCGGACTCCTTACAGTCTTAACTTTTGTCACGATTGTTTGGATTTAAGCGCATGTAAAAAAAGTGACTCAAAAGGGTCTGATTCCAACACTCCTAGAGTATGGAGTTGGACCCTTTGCTAATGAGTCAGAGGTTCAGAAAAACCTTTATTTGAGGTGATTGTATGTCTATTGATATTTTTGGTTTTCGTGCGTTATGGAGCCCTTATTATTTAACATGCCTTGTTATTGTAACAATTAGTTATTTTTGGTTTGTAGCGAAATATCGTCAGAAACGATCACAAGGCTTCGTGCTGTCAAAGCGACAAGTATTTTATTTTTTATTAGCGATGTTCTTGCTATATATCGTGAAGGGGTCCCCTATCGATTTGATGAGTCATATTATGTTTAGTGCCCATATGACCCAAATGGCCATTCTCTACCTTGTTATACCACCATTATTTATTATTAGTATTCCTGATGGGCTATGGAGAGTGTGGATTGATGGAAAGGGATCTTGGAACGTTAGACAAGCTATTTTTTCCTTTTTTACTAAACCACTCATCGCTTTGTTATTATTTAATATTTTATTTTCCCTCTATCATCTTCCATTAGTGTTTGATTTTATTAAATCAAACATGGTACTGCATGCCGGCTATACGACCATTTTATTTATGACAGCCATGTTTATGTGGTTTCCGCTCGTCAATCCGCTTCCTGAGAGAGAAAGTCTTTCCGGGGTGAAAAAAATTGCTTATATATTTGGAAGTGGAGTGTTAATGACACCAGCCTGTGCCCTTATTATTTTTGCAAATGCTCCGATTTATAGTACATTTACGAATCCAGATAGTTGGGCGAATGCAATGAGGCTTTGTGTTCCTGCCTCGACTTTGTCAGGGTTAAATTTAAGTGGACCAGAGGTGTTTAGTGGGCTACCGGCGCTTGACGATCAACAACTCGGTGGAGTGTTAATGAAAGTGATTCAAGAAATCGTATTGGGCTACGTGCTAGGAGTAATCTTCTTCGCTTGGTTTAAAAAAGAGAATGCGGGAGAAAATGAGATTGATCCTATCCCGACGGAGTGGAAATCAGTGGATTAAAAGCAGTATTTTACATACAGGTAAATATTTCATAAAAGTGATCATTTTGTTAATAAAACCACTGTGTTATTGTTTTTTACTATCCCCTCTTATAAAATAAAAGGATAATCCAAAATAGAGGGGACGTTACATATTTTATGTCTTTACCAATTCTTCCGACAATTAGTACAGCCTTTATTGTGCTTAGTGCGATTACTGTAGCTATTGGCTGGTATCAAATTAAACAGCGTAAACTTGAAACTCATCAAAAAACGATGACATGGGCAGCGGTATTTGCAGTCATTTTCTTTGTCATTTATGTGTCTCGAACCGTATTTATTGGGAATACATCCTTTGGTGGACCAGATAGCTTAAAGCTTTATTACACGATTTTTTTAATTTTTCATATTACCTTAGCTACTGTTGGGGCAGTACTTGGAATTATTATGCTTGTGACAGGTTACAAAAAGAACTTTAAAGTTCATCGCAAGCTTGGTCCTACAACAAGTGTGATTTGGTTCTTTACAGCCATTACGGGTGTAGCCGTATACTTGCTTCTATATGTTTTCTATCGTGGCGGGGAAACGGTATCTGTATTTAGAGCTATTTTAGGGTATTAATATAACTTTTGGATCCGATTGATTTTGGTTAAAGCACTTCTAAATCAATTTGTGCACTTGAAACGAATTCTTTCTTTAATTTTTAATGAGTACACTTCCCTACAAGCGTGTACAAAAAAACGCATGGATAACGCGTCCATGCGTTTTCTTTATAATATCGGAATGTATACCATTCTCGACGAATGCGGATGTCTAGCTCTATACTTCACTAACTGGGTGCCCTCCGCTTTTCTGATTTAAAGCCCATTGAATTCATCTAATTCTTTTTTTACATTAGATAAGATTTTTTCACACTCTTTTACAAGTGGGACAGGGAAGTATTCTTCATCCCCATATTCAACACCATGCGGATAATAATGTTTTCCTAATAGTGGCACTAGGAATTTGATTGTTGCTTTGTGAGCACCTACATCTCCTTCAGTAGCATACCCCAGCATTCTAAGGTAATAGACACCCTCTGATAATTCGAATTTTCGATCATACGTCACTCTTTCGTAATCCCAATGTTCTCCTCGTGTGAAACCAAACTTTGATAACAAATGATCTAGATGGTTTAAGTCTGCAGTCGTGTTTTGGATTCCAGCGTTTTCTAATCTCACGAATGATACCTCCTAATATTTATTATTCGGATAGAAGTGTTTGTAAAATATGCGGAAAATGAGTATGTAATGTAAAAAAATTCCTTATATTTTATAATAGTATGAATCCAATAAAGTTGCAATGAACATACTATTAGTATTTTAATAATTAATAATAGAAATATTAGTTTGTAATTTTAGTCAAGAGAAATCTACTTAGATTTTACAATCTTTATACTTATGAAGGTAAAAAACAATGTTATAATTAGCATAAAAATGAGAGGAAGTGATCCTCTGAAGAAAGCTTTGAGAGTTATTATTTTAGCTATTATTTTTTTTATTGCAGGAATTTTTATAAATATGGGTGAAAAGGATGAGTTGAACCCTGTTCTCATAGGAAATAAAGAACTTAGTACATATGAAAGTAATTTTGAGACGAATCAAGCTGATGAACAGAAAAAGAATGAAAAAGGAATTGAGGAAGGACTAGCCGGAACAATAGGTAAAACTGCAAAAGAAATGCAACAGAAATATGGTAAGCCGACTCGAATCGATTTATCTTCCTACGGCTATGATTGGTGGATATATAATCAAAAAGAAGATAACTATTTCCAATTAGCGATTGAGAATGGAAAAGTGGTTTCTGCTTATGGGATTGGTAATCAGGTAAATGTGGCCCCATTTAAGATTGGGCAGTCCATAGATGAAATTTATTCAAGCTTATATGCAGAAACGGCAATTGATATTAAAGCAAATGGAAGTGAGTATCGGTTTGAATTGTCGGAGGAAGATTTGAATATGAGACCGATCATTGAATTAGGTGATACGTATGCTCAGCTTTATTTAGATAAGTTTACTGGTACACTTTCTAGTGTACGTTTCTTAAATGACTCGACAGTGTTAAAACAAAAGCCGTATGAATTAACGTATCGTGGTGTATTAATGCCCGAAGAAGTTTTGTCGGAAGAAGATTGGGAGAAGATTCAGGCAGGGAATGAGCAACAAATTTTTGATATTTCAAATATTATGCGTAAAAGATTTGATGTACCAGCACTAAAATGGGATGAAGCAACTTCCAATGTGGCATATCTTCATAGCTATGATATGGCCGATGAGCAATATTTTTCTCACGTTTCTAAAACAAAGGGTGACCTGAGCGATCGGTTAGAAGCGGGGAATGTAACCTATCGTGCTGCGGGAGAAAATATTGCAGCTAATTATGTGGATGCTATTGCAGTAATGGAAGGCTGGCTGAATAGTAAGGGACATCGTGACGCTTTATTAAATGAAGAATTCACCTATCTTGGCGTGGGAGTATACGAAAAATATTACACACAAAATTTTATTGCTAAATAAATACGGTTTAGAGAATAAAAAACGGGTTTCAAATGAAACTCGTTTTTTATTTTAAGTTATGTTATATAAAACTGCTGATGTATAGACCCGCTAACCGAGCATCTTCCGCTTTTCTTGGCACATTTTTTTAAAAGTTGCATATTTTACAATAGTCAAATGTCTTGGTGAGGTGAGAATAATGGCTAAAAAAAAACGCCAGTCGATTGAACAATTTCGAGAGTTTGTGAAACAGCATCCCCATTTACGAAATGAAGTCAAGCAAAAACAGACGACTTGGCAGGAGCTATTTGAAGAATGGTATCTACTAGGAGAGAGCCATCCCCGCTGGGAAGTTGATCAACAGGAAATGTCAAAAGTGCAGTTGAAAGAAGTGGAAAAACAAAATAATGATCCTGAACAGGGTATGGAAATGATTGGTATGGTTCTAGGGGCACTAAAAAACATGGATATTAATCAAATTCAACAATATATTAAAAGTGCAAATCAAGCGATTGGAACGATACAAGGTCTGTTAGAAATGTTTCAAGGTAGTCAAGCAACAAAAGAGGAGCCTCCAAAGCAGGAAATGGAGCAGCGAAATAATCCTTTTATGTTTAGAAAAGATTAAGGGGGGATTTGATTTGCGCCAAAATATATATAAGTTTATTGAAGAAAATGATGATCTTCGTCAATATCTCCGAATCCAGCCAATTTGGTATAAACGATTAATGCGTAATCCTCATCATATCGAGCAATTGGAAACGGAAGCCAGATATTTCTTTAAAAAATCAATTCCTGATCGTATTTCTAAATTTACTGAAAGTGTCCAAGTTGCTTCGATGATGCTCCATATGTTTCAAGCCGTAAATAGTCGGAGTGAGTAGAATCAAATTGCTTCTTTCAGCCAACAATAAGGGTTAAAGGAGGGTATAAAAATGAAAAAATTAACCATGATTTTGTTTGCGTTGGTAGTCATGACTATTTATCATTTTGTTCCTAATATGTTTATTGTAAAAACAGCAGCAGCTACTTATCATGTGCCTGATCAAAATTTTTCTGTGAAAACATTTGTTAAGGGCAATGATGTGTATATCGAATGCTATGTAAGAGATTATCAATTTATACAATCGAATCAAAAAGAGGTAGCGTCTATTTCCGTATTTATTGACGGAAAAAAGCATAGCGAGCGCAATACAGCTGCTTTTATTATAAAGGATATACCTAATGGAATGCATACGATTAAGCTCGAACTAATGAAGGATAAGGGGACAAAGATAGGCTTAACAAGGGAATTTGATGTACATATTCAGTCTGCCATTTAGAACCATTCGCATCTTTCAGAAAGACATGGTAAAATGATGGTGGAGGTGGGCTTTTTTATGCTTGCTACTATGGAAACAATTAATATTGTTGAGAAAGCAGAAGCATTGGCTAAAATGGTCATGCAATCTGAAATTGGTGAAAATTATTTTGTTCATTTATATAAACTAAAGAATGACTCAGTTGCACAGCAAAAGATGAATAGATTTGTTGCTTTAAAAGATTTATATGAAGAAGTGCAACGATTTGGAAAGTACCATCCTGAATACAAACGGGTTAATGTAGAGATTCGAGAAGCGAAACGAGAGATGGATTTGCATTCGACTATTGCTGATTTTAAAAAAGCGGAAATGGATCTACAAACAATTTTAGATGAAATTAGTATGAAGATTGGTAGAGCTGTTTCGCCGCAAATTAAAGTTCCAACAGGTAATCCATTTTTCGATTCAGGTTCAGGCTGTTCAAGTGGTGGCTGTGGTAGTGGCGGCAGTTGTGGCTGTGCATAAGTAAATCATGTTAGGGTAGAGAAATGGCTCGACTTTGAGTCATTTTCTTTTTTTGTTGAAAGCTAAGTTTGTGCTATGCTACACTTATTGTAAACCTTTAGATAATAGGAGATTAAAGTAATGATTGGAGCTAGACAGGGGATTATCGTCTATTTACATACATTAAAACAAGCAAAGATGCTTAGAAAATTTGGAAATATCCATTATGTTTCTAAAAAATTGAAGTATGTTATTTTGTATACAAATATGGATGAAGTAGAAGCACTAGCAGAAAAGTTAAAAGGGTATTCTTTTGTAAAAAGAGTAGATTTTTCTTATAAGCCGTTTTTAAAAGTGGAATACGAAAATTCTAAACCAGATAAAGCAAAAGAATATGACTATAAGATGGGAATATAAAAAAAGCTGACAGCGATTTGTCAGCTTTTTTTATATACTCTGTCGCTAAACGGGTGTCTTCCGCTTTTCTATTTGTCTAGCTCCAGGCACCCAGCGCCTAATGGGCTTCCCGCTCCTCCACTCGATAAGTCAACATCGAATCCCTAACGCTCTTCGTGTTTCCTTTATCTCATACGGGGCAGTCCAGCCCATACGTCGCTAAACGGGTGTCTTCCGCTTTTCTATTTCATTGGTGGTAAGTATTTGTTCATGCGTAGTATACCGATTAAATATTGGTGGTAGAGTCCGATTTCAGCAAAAAGGTTTGCTTGCTTCACATCCAATTCGATAATCTTTTTTTCTAGTTCTGCTGCGAGTCCCTCAAAAAGTCCATATCTTTTATTTGGAGTGATATTTGGATTCGGAATCCCCTCACGGCACATGTATAATGGTTGAAATTCACCTTGTTCTGCTGGGTGCATGACAATCACGAGGGAAGTCATTTCCTTATTGTTTATCGTTGTATGTAGTGCTAACAGTCGAACAACTCGATGTTTATTGCTTCTTCCAATTTCAAGTAGCTCATATATATCAGAATATCCTTGTCCAAGCTCAATAAAACGTTGAATCAAAATAATCTCTCCTTATGTAAGTATTCCCTCCTACTTTATCATTTCCTAGATTAAAAGAGAAGATGTCCCGATGGAGTCGGAATATGTAAATCCACCTATTAAATTCCGTGAAAGAAAGGGCACAATAAAATGGAGAAGTAGAAAAGAAGGTTTTATATTTATAAAGGTACATATCTAACCAAAAAAGAAAAACCCCGCCCCTTCTCCTATAAGTTCACATAATTTTCCCGTGACTTTTGTCATGGTATTTGTTAATTTAAGCTATGAACATAACTTTACTGAGAGAGAAAAAGGAGGAAGCATCCTGTGAACCGAATTTTTTTTACACTCCTTCTTTTATTGCTTCTAGCTACCAGTGGAGTGTTATGGTGGCAATGGAATGCTTATTCAAATCAAGGATCGGATTCAAATCTTAAGATGTTTGAAGCAAATGAAACAATTCATATGTCCGTGATGAAACAAAATATTGAAATCACTCATGAAATGTCTGGTCTTCCTGCTGGTACTTATTCATTACAAAATGTAAAAAGTAAACAAATTTCCTGTCAGGAAGATGAAAAGAACTGTGAGATTTCTAACAATAAACAGTTTACAACAAATGGTGGCCTTATTCAGTTAACGTATTCATTAAAAAAACCTTCGTCTGTAGCTTATGTGTTAGATCAATGGGCGATTGAGTTAAAAGATGTGAAGATGAATAAAACCCGTGTTGAAATTACCGATTATGGGAAGGCTGCAGGCATGTGGGCTGCAGGTGCTGATTTAATCGGCCAAACTAAAAAAGAAAACATAGGTTACTTTGTATTTGAGGGATATGACGGTCTCTTCCCGTTATATTATCAAAATAACGTGTTAAAAAAAGTGGAGAGTAATGGGTTTACCATATATGGGAACTCAGGAAATCCTGCGATAACAGCTGCTACGAAGTATGAAGCTAAGTTGCCTGCTACATTTGTTATATCAAATAAAATTGCTTCGTTTACATCCCAATCTTTACTAATTAGACCGACTGAAGCAAAAATGGTTCAAGTTCTTTCACAGCGATACTATAATCGAAACTACCCTTTTACAAACAAAAAGGAAAAATGGTTGCAAGCAGTCATTGGTGCTTATGTTTTAGACGAAAAGGTAGACGGAAAAGTAAAACAGTTAGTTTTAGAATTGTCTAAGCAATTGAGTAAGGAAGAACAAATTGAATTTTCTTCTTTACTTAAAAAAAATCGTGGTCAGAATTTTTCAGCTGTTTATTTAGATAAATTACTTTCGGAAGCAATCGGGATGAAATCAGATTATTTTACTCGTAATAAATTTGAAAATCGTTCATTAAGCCAGCTCTATTTTATGAATAATGCTAAATGGTATGATGAAAATGGGAAAGGTTCTGACGTTGATTCCATTACGATGAATTCTAAGCGATATTATTCATTAACGCAGGTTACAAAGCATTTGGGCTTTAAAATGGAACCTATCAGTCATACACATATTTATTTAACAGATGGTAAAAGGTCGTTCCGCCTATATCCTGGGGAAAATACTTTTCTTTATAATGAAAAAGCTTATAGTATTAAAGGGGAGCTACTAAAGGAACTAAATAATCAATTTTATATTAGTGAAGAGTATATGCTAAAAATCTTTAATATCATGGTTCGAGAGCAAAACAATGAACTTCAATTAATAAATTTGAATTCAATTGTTTAGATTTTAAGGGTTATATGTAAAGAGAAGGGAAGTTCCGACCTACAAAATCAACAAAGTTTCAAAGTATCGCTATATGATAACGAAAAATGTAGTTGAAGAACAAGGTGGCGTGAACGTAGCCAGCACCAACAAAAGGTTGAAGTGAAATCTCATTTTTCTCAAACGTAAGGATTAAGATAAATAGCTGCGGAGTTCCGCCCCTGTACCGAAAAAAAGCCCTGCAGAATTCTGCAGGGTCCTTCTATGTCAGAATTAAGGACTAGAAGGCAAAGGGAGAGGAGAAACCGGAGGAAGAACTTATGGGGAAACGTAAGTCTTCTCCGCGGTTGGCAACAACATCAACGATTTGGATGTTGTTAGTCCTATTATGACCAAAAATCATATTCTTATTCAAAAGGAATCGATTTCGATTAGGTTTATTTCATCTTTTCTTATATTAGTATTGGCGAGTTTTTTTGAATATGGTAGGATTATTGGGTATACAAAATTGTCAATAAATGTGGTGAGAACATGAGAGTTGTTTCTGGAACATGCAAAGGAAGAGCACTAAAGGCTGTACCGGGGACAGGAACTCGGCCAACAACCGATAAAGTAAAGGAATCCATTTTTAATATGATTGGTCCTTATTTTGATGGAGGCCGTGTCCTTGATTTATTTGCGGGCAGTGGTGGAATTGGGATTGAGGCACTAAGCAGAGGGATGGATAAGGGGATATTTGTTGATCGGGATTATTCGGCTTTTCAAACAGTAAAAACAAATTTAGAGTTATGTAAACTGTCTGATCAGGCTGAAGTGTATAAGAATGATTCTGGGCGTGCATTAAAGGCACTTATAAAGCGAGAATTATTTTTTGATTTAATTATGCTTGATCCACCTTATAAGAAACAAAAGCTTATTGAGTTGTTGGAGGAAATATCTAAGGCTAGAATTCTAAATGATAAGGGGTATATTGTTTGTGAACATAGCCATGATGTCATCTTGCCAGATCAAGTTGGTGATTTAGTTATAAAAAGAAAAGAGGTATATGGAATTATAGCGATTACCATATATCAATAGAACAATCTGGATGAGGAATTGGGGGTATAAGAATATATGGGGAAAGTAGCGATTTGTCCAGGCAGTTTTGACCCAATCACATTTGGTCATCTTGATATTATTCAAAGAGCTGCAGATGTATTTAGCGAAGTGTATGTGGTTGTGTTAGTGAATTCAGCGAAGAATGCATTATTTACAGTGGAAGAACGAATGGAGTTAATTCGACAAGCAACAGCACATATTCCAAATGTGATAGTGGATGAATATCATGGTTTAACAGTAGAATATGCTGAAAGCGTTTCCGCTAGTGCGATTATTCGGGGACTTCGCGCCGTATCAGATTTTGAGTATGAAATGAAAATTACCTCTATGAATAGACTATTAGATAATAGAGTGGAAACATTCTTTATTATGACAAGAAATCAATATTCATTTTTAAGTTCCAGTATTGTAAAAGAAGTAGCCAAATATGGCGGTGATATTTCAGAGCTTGTACCCGCAGTCGTTGTAAAGGCGATGCGTGAAAAATTTTCTGAGCTGGATGCATAATGGCAATTCAGGTAAAGCTTGAGTCTTGACTCAAGCTTTTTTTATTGATAACGCATATTTTTCATTAAAATAAAAATGTATAGAATCAAACTTACAATCGTGAAAAGCGGTCCAACTTGCAATAGAAGTTCATAGAGCGAAAGGGTTTCATCGCCTAACATTATACTAACAGGATACTCTAAGGCTGAATTTCCAAAATGTGAAAATTCTATATAAAGCGGATTCCAAAGCAGATAGGCGAGTGCTGCTGCAATAAAACCATGCATGATACGTGCAAAGAAGAAGGGAGCAAAGCGAATATCTGTTTCGGCTAAGATACTTGCAACTTGAGCTTGAACGCTTAAACCGCTAAACGCTAAGATAAAGCTTGTCACGATGATTTGTTGTAATAAATTTGGTTCGTTTACGGTACTTGATAATTGAGCACCAAGTGTCATTTCAAACATGCCAGAAATAAGCGGGACGCTAAAGGAAGATGGGAAAGAGAAGAAATGTAAAAATCCTGTCACCCCTTTTGCAAGCAAGGAAGTAATATTCATCTGGTAAAGCAATTGATTGATAACAGAAAATAAAATAATAAAGCCTCCAATCATCAATAATGTTTGAACAGATGACATGATTGAATCGCCAAGAATTTTTCCAAAGGGTCTAGTTTCTTTTAAACGAGTTCGATGCATCTGAATGATGGCTGATTTAAGGGAAGGCAGCTTTATTTTTCGTTTTGTTGGAGTTTTTTCTTCTTTTCTTCCGTAATAACGCATTATAAAGCCGACAATCACATTTCCCACGTAGTGAGCAACAGCAAGAATGAGACCAAGTTTGGGATTATGAAAAAACCCTACAGAGATGGCAACAAAAATGAATAAGGGATTCGATGAATTTGTGAAAGAAACGAGGCGTTCCCCCTCAATTCGAGTCAGTTGCTTTTCTAATCGAAGTCGTGCAGTAAATTTAGCTCCTGCAGGAAATCCAGATGCTAGTCCCATCGCCCATACAAAACCACCCACACCCGGAACACGAAAAAAAGGTCGCATTAACGGTTCGAGAATGACTCCTAAAAAGCTAACAACGCCGAAGCTAATTAATAGCTCTGAAATAATTAAAAATGGTAAAAGGGAAGGAAATACAATTTGCCACCACATATGTAAGCCGCTCTTTGATGCTTCAAAGGATTCTTGAGGAAAGACGACTAATGCAACAGCCATTATTGTCACAATGGTTGCTAAACTAATTGTTTTAAGTTTTGAAGATAACAAAGATTGCTCCTCCTTAATATGGAATCTACTAGATACTTCTTGCATATGAGTTTGTATAGAGGTATATATTTGACAAACATTTATTATGATGAATAAAGGATATGGCATTTTTCCGTCTTGTCCCCTGTTTAATCCTTATGCTACTATGAAAGGCTTTAAAACAATAATTTTCATGAAATGTTAAGGTAGATGAATAAGGGGGAATAGCAGTGCGAGAACCTAAAATTGGGTTAGCGCTTGGTTCAGGTGGAGCCCGTGGATTTGCTCATTTGGGGGTTATTAATGTATTAAAAGAAGAAGGAGTTCCCATTGATTTAATTGCGGGAAGCAGTATGGGAGCATTAGTCGGTACGTTATTTGCTGCAGGTTCAGATACAGAACGATTATATAGGATGTCACGTCTATTTAAAAGGAAGTATTATTTAGATTTTACACTTCCGAAAATGGGCTTTGTTTCTGGCAATCGGGTAAAGGAATTAATTCGTGTATTTACATATGGAAAAAGGCTAGAGGAGTTAGATATACCGGTTGCTGTTGTAACCACAGATATTAAAACAGGGGAAAAAGTCATTTTTCAAGAGGGGCCTATTGCTCCAGCTGTTCGAGCTAGCATATCGATTCCTGGGATTTTTGTACCTGAAAAAATTAATAATCGTTTATTAGTAGATGGCGGTGTTGTGGATCGGGTTCCCGTTTCTGTCGCCAAAGAGATGGGAGCGGATATTGTGATTGCTGTAGATGTATCTCACGTGAATCAGGAAGTCGAAATTACGTCAATTTATGACGTCATCTTTCAAAGCTTAGAAATCTTGCAAATGGAGCTAGTTGAAAGCAGAGAATTAGCTTCAGATGTGATGATTCGTCCTAGAGTAGAAAAATATGGTTCTAAGTCGTTTACAAACATACCTGAAATAATTACTATTGGAGAAGAAGCCGCTAGACAAAAAATAGACAGTATTAAAATGTGTATTGAGAACTGGAAGGAGCCCTTTAAAAATGAGCCGTAAAGCCTATGTTACCACATTTCTAGTAGTGGTTGCGCTTATTTTAGCATCATCCTTATATTATTTGCCGTATTATGTGACAAAACCGGGTATGGCTAAAGAACTAGAACCTATCATTGAAGTGTCAGGCGGGGATGAAGCAGAAGGAAGTTTTATGTTAACAACCGTTAGAATGGGAAGAGCGAATATTTATTCTTATTTTTTAGCTAAATGGAGTGAATACCAAGAAATTTATGAGGAGGCATCGGTTCGTATCGAGGGTGAAACTGATGAGGAATATACGGTTAGGCAGTTACACTTAATGGACAATTCTAAAAATCATGCGATTAAAGTAGCGTATGAAAAAGCAGGGAAAGAATTTTCTTATAAGTACTTAGGTATCTACGTTTTGGATGTTCATGAAGATATGCCAGCAGGGGAAGTTTTAAGAGCTGGTGATCAAATTATTCAAGTGGATGATCTTCGTTTTACATCATCAAAACAGTTTATGGATTACATTGCTACGAAAAAAGAAGGGGATCAGGTTCAAATCGTCTATAAACGTGAGGAAACGGAAAAGCAAGCAACCATTGCTTTGCGGCCATTTAAAGATCGTCCTAATCAAGTGGGACTCGGAATTTCCCTTGATGATCATACGAGAGTTACAACAAATCCGTTGGTGAAAATTGACTCGGAGCAAATTGGAGGTCCATCAGCAGGACTCATGTTTTCTTTAGAAATCTATAATCAACTAACAAAAGGAGATTTGACGAAAGGCTACCAAATAGCCGGAACAGGTACAATGGATGAGGAGGGAAAGGTTGGACCAATCGGTGGTATTGGACAAAAAATTGTTGCTGCGGACCAATCAGGGGCTGATATTTTCTTTGCTCCAAATGAGAACGGAGCCAACCACTCCAATTATGAGGATGCACTAGTTGCAGCACAGGACATTGGTACCAAGATGAAAATTATTCCAGTGGACACATTTGATGATGCAGTGAGTTATTTAGAACAGTTAAAACAGAAGTAGATAATAGGACTGACACAATAGACATTGATGTCAGTTTTTTATTGTACGTTTTCATAATAATCATGAATTAAATGGGGCAAAGATAATGGTGTAAGAACTTTGTTTTTAGTAGGTTGTGGGGGCAGGATGTTGATTTTCAAACCCCTATTCTTAGCTTTATTAATTCAGGAGGATCATTATGCCAAATGTAGAAGTTAGCTGTTCAATAGCCAATTGTACTTTTCATGCGGAAGGAAATATCTGTGGAGCTGATAGAATCAAAATTGATATGGAGAACCAATCAAAGTATGATACAGAATTTTCACAGGAATTTGATGACTTTACAGATCGTACGGAAGTAGCAAATCAATCTGCAGACACCTGCTGTAAAACATTTAAACCCAAATCTATCTAATGAAGAAAAGCCGATTTAATCGGCTTTTCATTGTCTAAACGGGTGCCTTACGCTTTTCTAATAATCGGAGCGGTGAATTCTCGCTTCATTAACTCTGTTTGAAAAGGCTCTTGTAAGCATTGGGCAAAAACAGAGGCTGCACGTAAATCTGCTTCAATAGACGAATTATGAAAAGCAGATAGCTTAGAAACGAACGGGAGAGGAAGCTCCTTTTTCACCTCTCGTAAGTATTGCTGACCGTTTCCAGTCATACCAAGTAGCCTTAAGTAAGTTGGAAATGAATTTTGTTGTATTTCTTCTTTTGAGCAATGCGTTAAAATATGGGTGCATATTCGTTGAATTCTTGTCCATGTGTAGCGTTTTGTTTTCATAAGTGTCATGAATTGTTGAAATGAGCTTGAACGTTTTGCATTTTCTATTAAACGATTTTCAATGCCTTCTTCAACTTCGCCTATTTGGGCTAATTCAATAGCAGATGTGGTAAGAATTCGATATTTAAGGTACGGCCAGTACATGTCCCAGTGATGTAAGCTTTGATAACGAGCGATATATGTTTCTAAAATAGAAAGAGTTGAAATGGGAACATAGTGAGCAATGGTTTGTAATGCTTTTTTTTGTTCTATAATGGCTTTTCGGATGCCCGTGGCACTAGCAATTGATTCAGTAGAAAGAATCGTTTCATGATAGCCTGCTGCTACTCGTTTTATCGTAAAAGGCCGAATAGAATAGCCGTTAGCTAAAGTTGTGTGGACATACTCTTTACCAAGAATATTATTTGGCTTTGACAAATCTAGTTCATTTTTAGCGGTAGAGATTGTTTGGAAAGCAAGTGACGCGGCAGTCGGATAACTATGTCCTTCTTTTAAAAATTGCTTTAAGGCACCTTTGTACTCTTTGTTGTGTTCTTGAAGTAGATGATAGGTACGAATAAAGGGGGTAATCTGTCCGTCTTCACTGCCAAAACAGAATGAATCACAATGTAGAGCTTCTAATAGGTGAATGGCACCTCTGGCAAATAGTTCAGCATTCGCTGTAGCAAAATAATAGGGAAGCTCGATGACAAGGTCAGCCCCGCCTTGTAAAGCCATATCTGTGCGGGCCCACTTACTGACTAACGCGGGTTCTCCTCGTTGTAAAAAAGAACCACTCATGACAGCAATCACGATATCAGCTTCTGTTTGACGTTTACTTTCGTGAATATGTAATTTGTGACCGTTATGAAATGGATTATACTCAACAACTATACCAACAGCTTTCATTTCATCACCCTTCTTAAAAAAAGTTTGTAATTTACTCTGTACGTGCTAAAATAGTAATTCAAGCATAACTAGATGTTTTATTCTACATATGCTACTCGGAAAAATTGTGAAATCAGTTAGAATGACTACATTATAGTGTAAAGAAAAAATATTGACAAACGAATAATTGAAAGCTATAATTATTTTTGTTGCCTTGAGGTGATTTCATTTGAAATGGACAATTAGTCAACTTCAAAAAATACGGGACAAAGATTTACAGATTGATGAAGTGGTGGATGTTACAAACATCAAGGAAAGAGACCCGCAAATACGCAACGTTTCTCCTATAAAAGTAACAGGAAGAGCGGATATCAGTTCAACTAAAATTACTTTTCATCTTCATTTATCAGGTGAGCTTATCTTACCTTGTTCCAGAACACTGGTAGATGTCAATTATCCAATTGATATTGACACAACAGAAACCTTTTTGTTAAAGTCAACAGGCTTTGATTACGATGGTGATGATGTGACTGTCGTAGAAGGGGATGTTGTTGATCTTTTACCGGTTATCAAAGAAAATTTATTGCTAGAAATTCCGATGCAGGTTTTTTGTGAGGATGTCAACTCAGAAGAAGCTGCTCCTCAATCTGGAAACGACTGGACTGTTATTTCTGAAGAAGAAAACAAACAGAAAGTCGATCCCCGATTTGCAAAGCTTGCTGATTTTTTTGACAACAATAAGAAATCTTAATTGGAGAAGTGAAAATCGGTTATCCGATCTTTACAGCTTTCTCATATTTTTTAAGGAGGTGGGAATAATGGCTGTACCAGCTAGAAGAACGTCTAAAACTGTAAAAAGAAAACGTCGTACACACTTCAAACTTCTGTACCCGGTATGGTAGAATGCCCAAGCTGCGGTGAAATGAAACTTTCACACCGCGTTTGTAAAGAATGTGGAACATACAACGGAAAAGAAGTTGTAAACAAATAATTTGAAGTCATGTAAATTTGACTTTCTTAATGCAATACGCTGATTAAAGCACAGAGACATTATGTTTCTGTGCTTTTTTTATAATCAGTATTTTTTCGTGATAGGTTCAGGTGTTTTGTAAAAGTAGTCTCTTTCCTTGGAGTCGGGTATAGTCATATATGAGGTCCTCGACACTTATTGGGGATAAATGAATGTTTTATATTTCGGAATTTTCAGACTATTATACAAAGTTTTCAGATTTTTTAGAAAAAATTAACAGAATGTTCAAATTATGGTGTAAAATAGAAATAGCAGAACTAACTAGGAAGGTGACACAATGACTTATATTGATTGAAAAGTGAAGGTTACCAATCTTCAAGGTCATATGGATAAGGAGATTAGAGAGTGTGTAAAACTATGGGAAACAGAAACTCATCACCAAGCGGTAGCGAATTTTTTAAAATGAAAAATAATTCAGACTTGGTAGTTTCTTTTCTTCTATCTTTTCTAGTAAGTACATATATATGAAGAAAAACTTGCTTAGGAGGTAGAGTTATGTCAATTGCAAGACAAGATGCTTGGAATCAGGATGAAGATTTATTATTAGCGGAAGTTGTTTTACGGCATATACGAGAGGGGAGTACACAACTTAGAGCTTTTGAAGAGGTTGGTAGGCAGTTATCGAGAACATCTGCTGCCTGTGGTTTTCGTTGGAATTCTTTTGTGCGTAAACAGTATAAAACTGGAATTGAACATGCGAAGAAGCAACGAAAAGAGAGTAAAGCACATGAAAATTCTAGGCTGAAAGAAGAGAAAGAGTTGCAGCTAGTTAACGAGATTGCAAGTGAGTTAACTACTCAACCGGAAATGATTCAGGAAATGCAAGCGAAGCCTTCTATTTCATTTCATGACATCGTTGCTTTCTTGAGGGAAAAGGAGGAGTTTTCTCAACAATATGAACAGGAAAAGCAGCAGCACTCTATAGAGTTTGAGAATTTACAACTAGAAAATCAGCAGTTGCGTAATGAAATTCAATCATTGCAAACTCAATTGATGTCAGTAGAGGAAGATTATCGTGCATTATTGCAAATCATGGAGCGTGCTAGAAAATTAATTGTTCATGAAGAAGATAAAGCAAATTCCAAAGTGAAATTTCAAATGGATAAAAACGGAAACTTAGAAAGAGTGAATAAATAAATCAACAATTCTTTAACTTAAAGGTGCCGTGAGTGTATGCCTAATCATTATAAAATATAAAATCGTGGTTGGAAAATCCAACCACGATTTTATATTTATCATATTGTGTATTAATGAGCTTATAAATCAATAGAATTCTTATTATGCTGTAGCTTGAGCATGGTTTGCTGGATTCCAGATGACCGGGTTTTCACCAAGATCTCGCTCGATGTCATATGGAACCGTTTCGAAGCCCATACTTTCCCAAAAACTACGTGATTGAATTCTTGGATTTGTTTTGATTGGCATATTAAAGCTTTTTGTGAAATTAACTAATGCTTTCCCAATTCCTTTTCCTTGAAAACCAGGAAGAACTTCTAACTTCCAAACTACAAGGAACTCTTGACCATCAAAATAATGATCGGAATCTGCATCTTTTTTGTATAAGCTCATTCTTGCAGCAAGTGAGTCGCCAAAGTAAACGCCAAAAAAAGGAGATTCACTATTGTTTTCAATGATATTTTCTTCTAAGTCTTCTAGCATAGATAATTCTTGCATTCCATACTCTTTGAATTTCTTAAATTCTTCCATTGTTTTAAAATTGACAAGTAAACGTTCCACTTTGTATTCCATATAAAATTCCCCCTTAAATCTTTTTATATCCCTATTTTCTTCTTTCAGCTCTGTTGTATAACGCTGCTGATTTTTGGCTTATTTCGAATGAGACAGTAGTTTCACACGAAATAAGCCAAAAATCGTTGGATGAACAATAACACAGCCATTTTTCTGGATTTTCTCCCATTAAAAAATCCAAATCGTGATTAATATTTTATTTGAGAAAACGCTTACTTGTATTATAGCATAATTCTTTTTAATATATGCTTTTATTTTTTTATTTGAATAGTGAACAAGTCTATAAGGAAATAGATAAAATATGATAATATAGAGATAATCATGGGAAAAAGGGAAGATATTTATGAGAATTGGAATCATTGGAGGCGGAGCAATCGGGTTACTGTTTGCCCATTATTTAAGTGAGAATCATGACGTGACCATTTATACGCGAACGGAAGAACAAGCGGAACTTCTTAAACATGATGGATTGCATTTCGTTGTGGATGAACAATTGTGGACAAGAAAGGTCAATGCAAATCAAATATCAGAAATGATAAGGGATGAAGAATTAGTCATCGTCACGGTTAAACAGTATCATCTTTTAGCAATTGATGAATGGATAAAGTATATTACGTCACCGTTGCTGTTTTTACAAAATGGTTATGGTCATATTGAGTTTATTAAGGAGTTGCGGTCTTCAGATATTTTTGTTGGAGTCGTTGAGCATGGGGCACTAAGGCATAATCCAAATACCGTTGAGCATACAGGCCTAGGGAAGACCAAGCTTGCTGTTTTTAGAGGGAATCAGAGTAAATTACGAATTATGGATGAATCAATTCCATTTTTTCCATTTGAATGGCATGAGGATTTTCATTCGATGTTACTAGAAAAGTTAATGGTTAATGCAGTGATTAATCCATTAACAGCAATTCTTAGTGTTCCTAACGGAGAACTCGTAACAAACTTTTCCTATGAACAATTAATGGATATGTATGTGGATGAACTTGCTGTCCTTCTTCGTATACAAAACGTTGCTGATATGCGAGAGCATGTGAAACAGGTGTGTAGGATAACGGCAGGAAATCGTTCATCGATGCTTAAAGATCTTGAAAATGGTCGGCAAACAGAGATTGATGCTATTTTAGGTTATGTTCTTCACGAAGCACAACAAACCAAGCAAGATTGCCCGATGACACGATTTCTTTATATGATGATAAAGGGAAAAGAAAAACAGAAAGGATGAAGGTAGTGGAGCTAGTTGTATCAAGTTTATTAGCGACGCTGGTAACACTACCGCTACTTAGCTATTTCTTGATTTTTATTATGGCTAAGAAATGGACCAAAAATCATCGTCGATCAGTTGGAATGGCCATGGATTTGAGTACGTTTTTTTTTATTTTTTCAGTTCATTATTTAATTATAGCCATTTGGGACAAGCACTTATTTTGGATGATTATGCTGGTTATCCTAGCTATTGCATGTAGTGTAGTAATTGTTCACTATAAGGTAAAGCAAGAAATTGTGTTCCAAAAAGTGTTAAAAGGATTTTGGAGATTAAATTTTATCTGCTTTTTTTTCGTGTATTTTTTGCTTTTTTTTTATGGGATCGTTACTCGAATCTTGAACGTTGTGACAGTTTGATTTGCACAAGCAGGCTTGACGTTTTACAATATAATTCTGTTAATAAGCAGGTTTTTTTATTTTTTTGAAACAGAATGGTATACTCTAAAAAGTGCGGAAGATGCAGAGAGAGGGAGTAGTACATAAAATGGAGATGAGAGATCTCGCGTTACCATCTTTAAATCGATTTGCTTCAGATTATTTGCAAGGCCATCTTGAAGTAGAAGATTATTTTCACTATGATTTGGCGAGTTCAAAAATGTATCATAATAGATATCAAGAACTGATGAACCGGACATTTATGCGCCAGGAGTTGGCGGATTATATAGAAGATTATATGGCTCGCTTTCCAAAAAGCGCTGCTGTGGTGAAGAATATAGTGGATTTAAGAAAGGAAGACTCGGTGGTTGTCATTGGAGGACAGCAAGCAGGTTTACTAACGGGGCCTTTATATACAATTCATAAAGTTATTTCTATTATTAAGCTTGCCCAGGAACAGGAAGAAGAACTTCAGAAACGTGTGATTCCTGTTTTCTGGATTGCTGGGGAAGATCATGATGTCGCTGAAGTGAACCATGTTTATGTGATGAAAGATGGGAAGCCATCGAAGAAAACATATTCTTCTTATCAGTCATTTAAAACGATGGTTACGGATATTGAATTGGACTCAGTGCAGATGGAACAGTGGTTTGAGGAGATTGTTGAAACATACGGGGAAACAAATTTTACGAGTCAGTTACTAGCTAATATGAAAGATATTATTGAGCGATCAAATACGTTCGTTGATTTCTTTTCTTCATTGATTCATGAGTGGTTCCAAGAATATGGGTTATTATTAATGGATGCAGGGGATCCAGCATTACGGAAAATAGAGTCCCGTTTTTTTGAGCAAATTATTGAACGAAACGAAGAAATTACAGCGGCTGTTTTGACACAGCAAGCCTGCATTCAAAAGCAGAGATATAAGCGCATGATTGAAATGGAAGATAGCGCAGTTAATTTATTTTATTATATGAAAGACAAGAAAGATCGCTGTTTGTTAGAAAAAAATGGAGAAGGATTCTCTATAAAAAATGGAGAAATCCTCTTTACAAAAGAACAGCTTTTACAAATGGCAAAAGAAACGCCGGAGCAGCTTAGTAATAATGTTGTGACACGTCCACTTATGCAAGAATTGCTGTTTCCAGTACTGGCTTTTATTTCAGGTCCGGGAGAAATTGCGTACTGGGCTGAGTTAAAAAAGGTATTTGAACTATTTTTGATAAAAATGCCGCCGATTGTCCCAAGGCTTAATATTACTTTTGTCGAACGTGGAATTGAAACGGATCTTCAGGAAGTAGACTTGACACTTGAAACAGTATTAACAGAGGGAACGGAAAAGTCGATAGTACAATATTTGGAGTCTGTTAAAGACCATACCCTTGATGATTTGTTTCAAACGATGAAGACCGATTTGTTGAAAAATCATCAACAGTTGTCGCAGTATATGGTGAATCGGGATAAGGGAATGGAACTGTTGCTCAAGAAAAATTTATTTTTTCTTGAGCAACAGTTAGAGTTTTTAAACAAAAAGATAGAAGCCCGTACAAAGGAAAAATATGATATTGTTGTTCGTAAATATGAAAGAATTCAACAATCCTTGTATCCATTACATTCACCACAGGAACGAATTTGGAATATTTTTTATTATTTAAATAAATATGGACCGAATTTTGTACAAGAGGTTATGAGGCTTTCCTTTAGTTTTGATAATAAGCATAAAGTAATTTATGTATAAGAGGTGGGGGGAGCCCATCTCTTTTTTTTATGCTATTTAAGTTTTTTAGAAAAAACAAAAGGTAATATGTGTTAAATTTTGGCTTGTATATAGGTCTAAATGACTAAAAAATAAAACTGGTGGAGATAGGTGGGGAAATGTGGTACATTGATAATAGAAAGTGGGGTTCCTAGGCATGTTTATGGGAGAGTACCATCACAGCATTGATAATAAAGGTCGTCTAATTGTACCTGTGAAATTTCGGGACAAACTAGGAGCACAATTTGTGCTTACACGTGGTCTTGATCACTGTTTATTTGGATATCCTATGGACGAATGGAAGCAGCTTGAAGAAAAACTAAAAGCTTTACCATTGACCAAAAAAGATGCCCGTGCCTTTACTCGCTTTTTCTTTTCAGCTGCAACAGAATGTGAAATAGATAAACAAGGCCGAATTAATATTCCTACTCCGCTTACTTCATATGGTCAATTGGAAAAGGAATGTGTCATTCTTGGTGTTACCAATCGAATTGAGATTTGGAGCAGGCCCCTTTGGGAAGACTATTTTTCAGCATCTGAGGATTCTTTCGCTGAGATAGCGGAAAATATGATTGGCTTTGATATTTAAGGCTACCCACTTTAGGGGATTCAATTAATCGATTGGAAGGATGGCAAACATGTTTCAACATACTACTGTATTACTTAAAGAAACAGTTGATGGCTTAAATATTAAGCCAGATGGGATTTATGTGGATTGTACACTTGGAGGCGCAGGACATAGCGAATATTTACTTTCAAAATTGTCGGATCAAGGAAAGCTGTTCTCTTTTGATCAAGATGAAACAGCGATTGAAAACGCAAAAGTAAGGCTAAGTCAATATGCTAACCGTGTAACTCTCATTCAAAGTAACTTTAAATATTTAAAAGAAGAACTATCTGCTCATGGAATTGAAAAAGTAGATGGAGTGCTATATGACTTAGGTGTTTCATCCCCACAACTAGATACGCCTGAACGGGGATTTAGTTATCAGCACGATGCACCACTTGATATGAGAATGGACAAAAGCGCTTCCATCTCTGCTTTTGACGTGGTTAATTTTTGGGCCTACGAGGATTTGGTTCGCATTTTCTTTCAATACGGTGAAGAAAAATTTTCAAAGCAAATCGCTAGAAAGATTGAAGCTTCCCGCGCAAAAAAAACCAATTGAAACAACATTTGAATTAGTAGAGCTTATTAAGGATGGAATTCCAGCACCTGCAAGACGAAAAGGTGGGCATCCAGCAAAACGGGTATTTCAAGCAATCCGAATTGCCGTGAATGATGAACTACATGTATTTGAAGACTCTTTAGAACAAGCGATCTCAATTTTAAACCCCAAAGGTAGAATCTCTGTTATTACCTTCCACTCATTAGAAGATCGAATTTGTAAAAAGGTATTTAAAACAGCAAGTTCTCTACCAGATCTTCCTCATGGTTTGCCAGTTGTTCCTGATGAGTATAAGCCGACGTTAAAGTTGATTACAAGAAAGCCGATTTTACCTTCCGAAGAAGAATTAGAAGATAATAATCGTGCGCGATCAGCGAAACTAAGAATTGCCGAAAAACAATAATTAACTGAAACTTATTAGGGGTGAATTGAATGATTTCGTTTGCTAAAAAAACTCAGGAGCAACAATTTGAGCAACCACAGCAAACCGTACAAACGGTTGTAAAACGAAAAGTCAAAATTTCTATCGGGGAGTTAGTCCTAATTTGTGCGCTTGCATGTATCCTTTCGATAGTTAGCATAAAAATTATTTCTAATCAATCTAATATTTATACGGTCAACAAACAAATTCAACAAGCAGAGGCCTCTATTCAAAAACAAGCGAAAGTAAATGAAGATTTAAAGGTACAAGTGAAGGAGCTTTCTGGGTACGAAAGATTATGGAAGAAAGCGGAAGAGTTTGGACTTAAGCGTAATGAAAATAACGTGAAGGTTGTGCAACAATAATGCTCAAACAAAAAAATATGAAGTATGGGGCAGCTGGATTATTTTTCTTTTTCAGTCTGCTCTTTTTTGTACTAATTGTGCGATTTTTATATATTCAGATTACAGGTGTTGCCGGCGGCGAAGTGTTAGCCGCAAAAATTGAAAAAAAATATGAAAAAGAACAAGTCATTGAGGCGAAACGAGGAAGTATTTTAGATACAAATGGTGAAGTCATCGCTGAAGATACATCCTCCTATACAATGCGAGCTGTATTGAGTAGTTCAGTAACAAGTAATAAGAACAAACCGGAGCATGTTGTGGATCCAGCAGAGACAGCTAAACAGCTAGCTAAATATATTGATATGAAGGAATCAGATATTTATGAGCGTTTGATAAAAAAAGGTGCATTTCAAGTGGAATTTGGTAAAGCTGGACGAGATTTAACACAGGAAACAAAACAAAAGATAGAAAAACTAGAGCTACCCGGTATTACGTTTGAAAGAACGAACAAACGCTTCTATCCAAATGGTGTGTTTGCTTCTCATTTAATTGGATATGTGGAAAAAGAGGAAAAAACAGATAAATTAGTAGGGAAATTTGGTATTGAAAGGTATTTGAATAAAGAGTTAGCAGAAACAGATGGGAAACTGGTGTTTGATAGTGATTCTTGGGGGATTTTATTACCTAATAGCCAAGAAAATGTCACACCTCCAGCAAATGGTAAAAATGTGACCTTAACCATTAATGAAAGTATTCAAACCGTGTTGGAAGATTCTTTGAATAAAGTGGAGAAAAAATATAATCCAGAGCAGATTATTGCTATTGTTTCGAATCCAAAGACAGGTGAAATTCTCGCGATGAGCCAGCGACCAAGTTTTAATCCAACAACGAAGGAAGGATTGGGTGACAATTGGCGCAATTTAGCGATTGAAGAAAGCTTTGAGCCGGGATCTACAGCGAAGATATTTACGTTAGCAGCAGCTGTAGATCAAGGGGTGTTTGATCCCAATGGCACGTTTGTAAGTGGGTCCTATCGTGTTCCTGGTGCAACGATTAGTGATCATAGCGGGATACCGGTTGGGAAAACAATGACATTTCTGGAAGGTGTTCAACGATCATCTAATGTTGCCTTTGCTACATTGGCTATGGATAAAATAGGGGAGGGTAAGTTTCGAGAGTATATTACTAAATTTGGTCTCGATCAAAAAACAGGGATTGATTTACCGAATGAAATTGTTGGAAAGATTCAATATAAATATCAAATTGAAAAAGTCACAACGGCTTTTGGTCAAGGCTCTACGATGACTCCTATTCAGCAAATTCAAGGCGCATCAGCCATTGCGAATGATGGAAAAATGATGCGGCCCTATGTTATTGAAAATATATCAAATCCAGATACAGGGAAAGTAATAAAATCAACAAAACCAAAAGTAGCCGGAGAACCAATATCAGCGGAAGCAGCGAAAAAAGTTCGGGATTATTTAGGAACGGTCGTTACGGGTGAACATGGAACAGCTTCAAAGTATGCGTTAAATGGGTACGAGGTAGCTGGTAAGACGGGGACAGCACAAATTGCAGGTCCTGATGGACGTTATCTAGTTGGACGAAATAATTATGTCTTTTCATTTATTGGAATGGCTCCGAAAGATGACCCACAGCTTGTCATGTATGTGGCAGTAAAGCAACCGAATTTAGGTGTGAGCTATGTAGGCTCTGATCCTCTATCAGAGATTTTTAATCCAGTGATGCAGACTAGTTTGCAAATTTTCAATATTAAACCATCTACTACTAAACAACAAAAGATAATGAATCTTGAAGATTATGGGAATCAATCAGTAAGTACAGCTACGAATGAGTTGAAACAACTAGGATATGAGGTTGTGACGATAGGAAGTGGGCGCAAAATTATTGATCAAGCACCAAAAGCAGGAGAAATATTGCTTCAGGGTGAAAAGATTATTTTACGAACAGACGGGGAAATGAAAGCTCCGGATATGACCGGCTGGTCCTTGCGTGATGCTATGAAGGTAGCCAGTATTTCAAAATTACAGTTGAATACGGCAGGAACTGGATATGTAACAAAACAAAATATTAAAGCTGGAAAGACGATGAAAGAAGGCGACTACTTCATTATCGAATTAACAGAACCAAGTAAAATTGATAAAAATAAAGAAACAAAAAAAGATGAAAAACATGATTAAAAAAGAGGTTGTCCCTTTCAGTCTGGGGACAGCCTCTTTTGTGCTTTAATAAGAGGGAAATTTTTGATGCGTACTGGTGTCTAGCTGCACCTCGATTGCTTCGGTCAGCCGATGAAGGCAAAGAATGCCTTCACCTTTTCGCACTGTCAGGGCTGATCAAGGCGTTGCTTTTCTAGTTTAGCTCTACCGGCTAGCTCACTGTGAAAAGGATAAAAGCCCTCAAGGTAACGCCTTTTGGGTCTTTTCCATTTTCTTCGCAAGCTGATGCCTTCCGCTTTTCTACTTCTACTCTCCATTAGACAAGCATATATTGTAGCAACTGTGAATGGAGGTGTCTTTTTTGCGTGTCTCGAATGTAACGGTGCGGAAACGACTGGCAATGGCTTTAGTAGTCGGTTTAGTGATATTTTTCATTATCGATATACGTCTAGGAATTGTGCAATTTTTACTAGGCGATGAGCTGACAAGCAAAGCTGAAGATTCCTGGAGTCGTAATATTCCTTTTGAGCCAAAGCGTGGTGAAATCATAGACCGTAATGGAGTGGGGCTGGCGACGAATATTTCAGCACCTACTGTATATGTCATACCAAGACAAATTGAAAATCCTGGGGAGGCATCGGAGCAGCTAGCATCCATTTTAAATATGGACAAACAAAAAGCGTATCAACTGTTAACGAAGAAGGCAATGAGTGTTCGAATTCCTGAAGGGAGAAAAATATCTCACGAAAAGGCAAAAGAAATTAAAGCGTTAGGGTTAAAGGGCATTTATATTGCAGAAGATTCGAAACGTCATTATCCATTCGGCTCTTATTTATCACATGTGCTTGGATTCGCGGGTTCTGATAATCAAGGGTTAATGGGGGTTGAATTAACGTATGATAAGGAGCTCAGTGGCGAAAGAGGATATGTGAAATTTTACTCAGATGCAAAAGGAAAACGACTGGAAAATATGGCGGATGACTATGCAGCGCCTGTTAATGGAAATGATCTAAAGTTAACGGTGGATAGTAAAATTCAAACAATTGTGGAACGTGAACTGGATAATGCGGAGGCCGTTTACAATCCTGATGGCATTATTGCGATTGCGATGGACCCGAATACTGGAGAAATTCTAGCGATGTCAAGCAGGCCTTCGTTTGACCCTGCTAATTTTCAAAAGGTACCTGCGGAAGTGTATAATCGCAACCTACCCGTTTGGAGTTCATATGAACCAGGGTCAACCTTTAAAATTATTACGCTTGCCGCCGCTCTTGAAGAGGGAAAGGTCGATTTAGATAGAGAGACTTTTATAGACCCAGGACACGTGGAAGTAGCAGGTGCCACCTTGCATTGTTGGAAAAGAGGGGGGCATGGCTTACAAACTTTTCTGGAAGTTGTTGAAAATTCATGTAACCCAGGATTTGTTGAGTTAGGGAATCGGCTTGGAAAAGATAAGCTCTTTCAATATGTTAAAAATTTTGGTTTTGGTGCAAAAACAGGTATTGATTTAGCGGGGGAAGGTACAGGAATTTTGTTTAAAATGGATCGAGTGGGTCCTGTTGAAGCAGCAACGACTGCTTTTGGACAAGGGGTATCTGTTACACCTATTCAACAGGTTACAGCTGTTTCTGCTGCTGTTAATGGCGGAACATTGTACACGCCATATATTGCGAAGGAATTAATTGATTCAGAAACTGGTCAGACTATTATGAAAAAGAAGCCACAAGCAAAAAGGAGAGTTATTTCCGAGGAAACATCAAAAGAGGTTCGTAGAGCACTTGAATCAGTTGTAGCTAAAGGGAGTGGTGGAGGAGCTTTTGTGGAAGGCTATCGAGTAGGTGGGAAAACGGGAACAGCTCAAAAAGCAGAAAATGGACGATATTTAGAAAATAATCATATTGTTTCCTTTATTGGATTTGCTCCAGCAGACAAACCGGAAATTGTTATTTATGTCGCTGTGGATAACCCAAAAGGAACGGTACAATTTGGTGGAGTGGTTGCAGCTCCTATTGTTGGGAAAATTATTGAGGATTCATTGCAGGTGATGGATGTTAAACCGCGTAAAATTCAAATTGAAAAAGAAAAGAAATGGAACGATCCGATTATGATTGAAGTACCAAATGTGGTGGGAATGACCAAAAAAGACCTCCAAACACAGTTATTGAATATGAAACTTGATATTGCGGGACAAGGAGAGCGAGTGATTAAACAAGCTCCAGAACCGGGTGTGAAAATAAAAGAAGGATCGACGATAAGAATTTATCTTGGCGAAAATACAGATTAAGTATAAAATAAACATGGTTAGTGAAAGCGGCTGGAGTTTCAGCCGCTTGTTTTACGGGTTAGGCGCTTCCGCTTTTCTAAAGAAGTTGAGAGGGATGGAAAATTGATGAAGTTACATACATTATTATCTAATTTACACTCATTAGTTAGAGTACGAAGGAGACAATCCAGAAATCACTTCCATTGAAAATGATAATCGTAAATGTAAGGAGGGAAGTTTATTTGTTTGTATTAAAGGGTATACCGTTGACGGTCATGATTTTGCGAAGTCTGCTGTAGACAATGGCGCGGTTGCTGTCTTGGCAGAACGTCCGTTAGACTTGAAGGTTCCAGTTATTGTTGTCCGAGATACAGCGAGGGCGATGGCGGTCTTGCGGATGCGTTTTATGGTCATCCAACTCAAAAGTTACGCTTGATTGGCATAACTGGAACAAATGGTAAAACGACAACAAGTCATTTACTTGAAAAGATTTTTGATGATCAAAAGCAAAAAACAGGCTTAATCGGGACGATGTATACAAAAATTGCAGATCAAATATTTGAAACGAAAAATACGACGCCTGACAGCATAACGTTGCAGCAATCATTCTTTAAAATGACTCAAGAGAATGTCGATACGGCCATTATGGAAGTATCATCGCATGCGTTAGAATTAGGCCGTGTGCATGGTTGTGATTACGATATTGCTGTATTTACAAATTTAACACAAGATCATTTAGATTTTCATAAAACAATGGAACGTTATCAACAAGCAAAATCATTGCTTTTTTCTCAGCTTGGGAATACTTATTATGAAAATCGTCCGAAATATGCCGTTTTAAATGCAGATGATCAGGCAACAGAGGATTTTATTAAGTCTACTGCGGCAATAGTTGTTACATATGGAATTGAAACATGCGCTGATGTGGCGGCCGAGGATATTAAAATTTCGGCAAAAGGGACAGCTTTCACATTAGTAGTTGCTGGACAAAAACGTCATGTGCAATTGCAGCTTATCGGTAAATTTAGTGTCTATAATGTGCTTGCAGCCATTGCCGCCTCGCTATGTGCAGGTGTAAGTTTAGATGAGAGTATTCAATCTATTGAAGAAATTTCAGGTGTTTCTGGTCGTTTTGAACTTGTGTCAGCAGGGCAAGAGTTTCCGGTTATTGTCGACTATGCTCATACTCCGGACAGCTTAGAAAATGTTCTGAAAACAGTAAAGGAGTTTGCTCAGAAAAAGATTTTTGTAGTCGTTGGCTGTGGCGGAGATCGAGATAAAACCAAGCGACCAATTATGGCAAAGATTGCTTGTCAGCTTGCGACTGATCCAATTTTCACATCGGACAACCCTCGAAGTGAAGATCCAGCTCAAATTTTGCGTGATATGGAAGCGGGGGTTATTGGTCAGACTTATCAGGTGATTGAGGATCGTCGTCAAGCGATTCAGCATGCTGTTACGAAGGCTGAAGCAGGAGATGTGATTGTAATTGCAGGTAAAGGACATGAAACATATCAATTATTGGAGATCAAGTATTACATTTTGATGATCGTGAAGAAGCAAAGAACGCTATTTTAAACAAATAAATCATTGTGATTGTGTTAGGAATGAGGGAGTAAGAAATGTTAGAACAAGTGATTTTTTATACGATTTTGGTAGCTTTTTTAATTACCGTACTGATTTCTCCAATTTTTATCCCATTTTTAAGAAGACTTAAATTTGGGCAGAGTATTCGTGAGGAAGGGCCAAAATCTCATCAAAAGAAAACAGGTACACCAACGATGGGTGGATTGATGATATTACTAGCCATTACGATTGCTACACTCGTGATGACATTTAAATTTTCAGAGCCATCCTTTGAAACCTATTTATTATTATTTGTTACACTTGGATTTGGTTTATTAGGCTTTTTAGATGATTTTATTAAAGTTGTGATGAAACGGAATCTTGGTTTAACATCTAAGCAAAAATTAGTAGGACAAATTGTGATTTCAATTATCTTTTATTTGATATATAGACAAGCTGATCATTTCGTTCCATCGTTAAGAATTCCAGGAACGGATGTAGCTATTGATTTTGGTTGGTTTTATGTCATCATTATTATTTTCTGGCTTGTCGGCTTTTCCAATGCGGTTAATTTAACAGACGGCTTAGATGGACTAGTTTCAGGTACATCGGCGATTGCTTTTGGAGCGTTTGCTGTTCTTGCCTGGAATCAATCACAATATGATGTCGCCATTTTTTCTGTAGCCGTCGTGGGGGCAGTACTTGGTTTTCTTGTCTTTAATGCCCATCCGGCTAAAGTCTTCATGGGAGATACAGGTTCACTTGCCTTAGGTGGAGCCATTGCTGCAATCGCACTTTTAACTAATTTAGAGTTGATTCTTGTTATTATCGGTGGTGTATTTGTTATTGAAACATTATCGGTTATTTTGCAAGTTAGTTCATTCAAATTAAGAGGCAAAAGAATATTTAAAATGAGTCCACTGCATCATCATTATGAGCTATCTGGTTGGTCAGAATGGCGTGTTGTTGTCACTTTCTGGACGGTTGGCTTACTTTTTGCAGTGCTCGGAATCTATTTAGAGGTGTGGATGTAATATGAGAGAGACAACAAACTATTCGCAAAAAAAAGTATTGGTGTTGGGTTTAGCAAAGAGTGGCGTTAGTGCTGCAACTCTTCTTAATAGACTTGGTGCATTCGTAACGGTGAATGATATGAAGCCACTTTCTGAGAATCCAGAGGCGCAAGGGTTACTGGAGCAAGGAATTAAAGTAATATGCGGTAGTCACCCGATTGAGCTGCTGGATGAAGGATTTGAATTGATTGTAAAGAATCCGGGCATTCCCTATCGTAATCCTTTGGTAAAAGGTGCATTAGAAAAAGGAATCCCTGTGATAACGGAAGTGGAACTTGCCTATCAAATTAGTGAAGCGCCATTTATTGGCATTACCGGGACAAACGGGAAAACAACGACAACAACGTTAATTTTTGAAATGTTGAAGGCCGGACATAAATCTCCACTGATTGCTGGGAATATTGGTACGGTTGCTTCTGGCGTTGCTGAAACAGCAAAGTCAACGGATGCTATTGTGATTGAACTATCATCATTTCAGTTAATGGGCATTGAAGAGTTTCGTCCGGAAGTTGCAATTGTAACGAATCTGTATGACGCCCATCTCGATTATCATAGCTCCAAACGAGAGTATGCTGAGGCGAAAGAGGCAATTACGAAAAATCAAACAGGTGATGATTTCTTTATTTATAATGCAGACCAAGAGGATGTAAGGAAGATGGCAGCTCATTCTTCTGCAAATTTAATTCCATTCTCAGCTTCTGATAAATATGAAAACGGGGCATATGTCGAAAATGGAGCAGTGTATTTCCGTGGAGAAAAAGTAATGGAAACGGCAAACATTGCTTTACCTGGAAAACATAATTTGGAAAATGTTTTAGCTGCTATTTCAGCTGTAAAATTAAAAGGCACTCCAAACGAAGCGATTCAAGAAGTATTGTCATCATTCCATGGTGTAGAGCATCGTCTGCAATATGTAGCAACAGTAGACAAGCGTAAGTTTTATAATGACTCGAAGGCGACCAACATCCTGGCTGCTTCAAAGGCGCTAACCTCTTTTTCAGAGCCGGTTATTTTACTAGCAGGTGGACTTGATCGTGGAAATGAATTCGATGAGTTAAAGTCTAGTATGAAAAATGTAAAAGCCGTTATTACGTTTGGTGAAACTGCTGAAAAAATTGAACGTGTGGCTAAAGAAATTGGAATAACGATGATTAAACGTGTCGATAATGTAGTTACAGCTGTTCCGGTTGCATTCGAATTATCAGATGAAGGTGATTGTATTCTTCTCTCACCAGCATGTGCTAGCTGGGATCAATATAAAACATTTGAGCAAAGAGGGGACATGTTTATGGAGGCTGTGCATAAGCTGAAGTAAGAGCTTAATTTATCGTTTACGAGCTTGTACAGAAGAAAGCAATTCTGCTTTCATTTGACATCATAGAAAAAAGCGATAATGTATTTATCGCTTTTTTAGCTAGATTGTTGTCTTAATCTCTTATATTTACGGCAATCTTGCTCATTAAGGCTCTAAAAACTGCTTAGAGGTGGATGTCTGTGCCATTAAAAAAATCGAATCCAGATTTGATTCTGATTATCGTAACATTAAGTCTTTTGGCTATTGGTTTAATTATGGTCTACAGTGCAAGTGCTATTTGGGCAGGCTATAAGTTTGATGATTCCTTTTATTTTGCGAAGCGTCAGTTGCTTTTTGCTTGTGTGGGCGTTATTGCGATGTTTTTTATTATGAACGTCGATTACTGGACATGGCGTACCTGGGCTAAGCTACTGGTTGTTGTTTGCTTTGTTTTACTATTAGCTGTTCTTGTTCCAGGGATTGGAATGGAGCGTAATGGTTCACGAAGCTGGATTGGAGTTGGGGCTTTTTCTATTCAGCCATCAGAGTTTATGAAGCTTGCAATGATTGCTTTTCTAGCCAAGTATTTGTCAGAGCGGCAGAAGTTGATTACTTCTTTTAAGAAAGGAATGCTACCGTCACTTAGTCTTGTTTTTTTAGCCTTTGGATTAATTATGTTGCAGCCTGACCTTGGAACAGGTACAGTAATGGTAGGTACATGCTTGGTCATGATTTTTATTTCTGGGGCAAGAATCAGTCACTTTGTAGGTTTAGGCTTACTAGGAGTAGCGGGTTTTGTCGGTCTTGTTTTGTCAGCTCCATATCGAATGGAGCGAATTACATCCTTTTTAGATCCATGGGAGGATCCTCTAGGGAGTGGATTTCAAATGATACAGTCCCTCTATGCAATTGGTCCAGGCGGATTGTTTGGTTTAGGATTGGGACAAAGTCGTCAAAAATTCTTTTACTTGCCAGAGCCACAAACGGATTTTATTTTTGCGATAATATCTGAAGAGCTAGGGTTTATTGGCGGATCGCTTGTGCTTTTCTTATTCGGACTTATGCTTTGGCGAGGAATTAGGATTGCTCTTGGAGCGCCTGATTTATATGGCAGTCTCGTCGCTGTGGGGATTATTGGAATGGTGGCCATTCAGGTGATGATTAATATTGGAGTTGTAACAGGTTTAATGCCAGTTACCGGAATAACTCTCCCCTTACTCAGCTATGGTGGGTCTTCGTTAACTTTAATGCTTATGGCAATTGGTGTATTATTAAATATTAGTCGCTATTCGCGGTTTTAATGAAGAAAGCTCTTTGCTATGGAGAGCTTTTTTTATATGAAAATTTCAAGTGTATAATCAGGAAATTAAATATTAACAATGGCATTAATGCCCTGTATAGACTATAGTATAAAAGGTTAAAAACGTTTAAAATAATTTCATTGACCATTAATATTTTTATACATGGACGGATAATTAGGCCGTGTCTTTCTAATATCGAGGAGGTTTAGTATGGAGGCAATTGTACAACAATTAAGAGATATACAGGTGGGAAAAGTTCTTGTGAATGAACCACTTGCTAATCATACAACGATGAAAATAGGAGGACCAGCGGATTTACTTGTTGAGCCTTCTTCTATTGAAAATTTAGAAAAAACAATGAAGGTTATTAAAGAACATCATTTACCTTGGCGAGCAATGGGCAGAGGATCTAATTTGCTCGTGAGTGATAAGGGAATTGAAGGTGTCGTTATAAAATTGGGGAAAGGCTTAGATCATCTTGAAATAAATGAGACAGAATTGAAAGTTGGAGCAGGCTTTTCACTTGTTAGTCTTTCTGTACAAATCAGCAAAAAAGGGTTAGCAGGTCTTGAATTTGCGAGTGGAATACCAGGTTCTGTTGGTGGAGCGGTTTATATGAATGCAGGAGCACATGGATCAGACATGAGCGAAATATTGAAAAAGGTCTATGTTTTATTTGATGATGGAACGTTTGCTTGGCTTTCTAAAGAAGAAATGGAGTTTTCATATCGCACCTCGATTTTACAAAAGAAACGACCCGGCATTGTGCTAGAGTCTGTTTTTCAGTTAAAACTAGGTAATCGTGAGGAAATCGTTGCTAAAATGCAAAATAATAAAAACTATCGCAAAGAAACACAACCATATAATCTTCCATGTGCGGGAAGTATTTTTAGAAATCCACTTCCTCATTATGCAGGGCAGCTCGTTCAAGAGGCTGGTTTAAAAGGGTATACGATTGGTGGGGCACAAATTTCTCCTATGCACGGGAATTTTATTGTGAATACTGGAAATGGTAAAGCAGAAGATGTATTGGCGCTTATTCAACATGTAAAAGAATGCGTTTATGAACAATTTGGCGTTAAAATTGAAACAGAAGTGGAAATAATAGGTCGGAAATAACAGAACGCTATATTAATATGTCCTTCTTATGTGCTATAATAAACAGCGTAAATCGAAGAAAATTCGAGTTTAGACGAGTATTCAAATCATGAGACGCTTTTTGGAATATAAGGAATTTAGCCGCCTGGCTTGTTTTGAAAAGTCTCGAATTCTTCAAAGAAAGCTTAGGGGCTAGGTTCCGTTGTCACTCATTTTTAAGCCAGTACCGCTTTTCTAATAGGTAATCCGATTTTTTAGAAAGAGGTGAAAAGGTGGGGAAAGGGAAAGTTATTTCAATCGAGGATCGCATCCCTAAACTTAAAAAGGTTAGAAAAAGAAAAGCAAATCGTCGCTTAATCTTATTGCTTTCTTTTTTCTTTATTCTTATTGGCTGCGTTTTATATTTTTTATCACCGTTAAGTCACGTGAAAAATGTGGTAGTAAAGGGAAATCGATATTTATCTGATGAGCAAATTGTTAAACTGAGTGATATAAACAAAGACCAAAGTATATGGAAAATTGATACGGGTCAAGTGGCTGCTCATTTAAAAGAAAATCCTGAAATTAAAAGTGTCTCGATAACTCCTGTTTTTCCTAATTCAGTAAAAATTACAGTGACAGAACATAATAAAGTTGCTTATTTATCTAAAGGAAAGCATTTTTATCCGATTCTTGAAAATGGAAAGATTTTAGATGGGCTAGAGTCAACTGAGATTCCCGTATTTGCTCCTGTATTGTTAGAGTTCAAAGAAGGGGTAGTCTTAAACAAGCTCGTAAAGGAATTGGCAAGATTACCAGAAGAGATTCAAAATTCAATTTCGGAAATCCATCATACTCCAACAAAGACAGATAAGTATCATATTACGATGTATATGAACGATGGCTTTGAAGTAAGTGCAACAAGCTTAACCTTATCTGATAAAATGAAACATTATTCTTCCATTGCAAGTCAGTTAGATCCCAAGGTTAAGGGGGTCATTGATTTAGAGGTAGGCTCATTTTTCAAAGCGTATCAAGCACCTGAACAAACAAAAGAAAAAAAGGAGGAGTAAAGTATAGGTATATTATCCTAGTTGGCATAGTGTACAGTAAAAAGATACGAAATAAAATTGAAATAATATAATAACAGGTACCTTCTTTATTGTTATGATAAAATAATTTAAAATTATGTAGGGAAAATAATTGGAGAGGATATGGTCACTTTAAAGATATCTTCCTTCTTTTTGTCAATGAACAATATGAAAACAAGTTTATGACAGGATAGTAATAAACTTGTTTCAATTGTACTTTTATCTTTTCTAGAATTTCCTAATAGTGTAGACTTGTATTGTTACACAATTTTTTGAAAGCTAGCATTTATTGATGAATCTCACTTGGAGTATATAGATATTTCATAAAAAATGAAAAAATCAGCAGTTTTTTAAAGGAAAAAAAGTATAAATGACGAATAATTTTTAAAGAAGTATTTCTTACACTTATGATTCTTATCTGAAAATAAAAAGTAAGATTTTAAAATAAATTGTACGCGAGAATACTTTCCATCATTTATTTTTTTCTATAAAAAAGATAGAATTAAAAAAAAGCATTATAAGGAGGTGCCATGGGATGAACAGCAATGAAATTTACGTTAGTCTTGACATCGGTACATCCAGTGTAAAAGTAATCATTGGGGAAATGGTCAATGACACATTGAACATTATTGGTGTTGGAAATATAAAATCAACGGGACTAAAAAAAGGGTCCATCGTCGATATAGATGAAACGGTCCAATCCATTCAAAAAGCTGTTGAACAAGCGGAAAGAATGATTGGAATGGAAATCAAAGAGGTGATTGTTGGAATTAGCGGCAATCATGTTGTGCTTCAGCCTTGTCATGGAGTTGTGGCTGTTTCTAGTGAAAACAAAGAAATTACTCAACATGATGTGAATCGTGTGAGAGAAGCGGCAGAACTTGTTACGATTCCGTCAGATCGTGAAATTATTGATGTTGTACCAATTCATTATAAGGTAGACGAATTAGACGAAATTAATGATCCAAGAGGTATGATTGGGGTTCGTCTTGAAATGAATGGCATTTTAATTACGGGTTTAAGAACGATTTTACATAATTCATTAAGATGCGTAGAAAAAGCTGGATTAGAGATTGTTGATATAGCTCTACAACCAATGGCTGCTGGAGCTTTAGTTTTATCTAATGATGAAAAAGATCTTGGTGTAGCTTTAGTCGATATCGGAGGAGGCTCTACAACATTCTCCATTTTTGAACAAGGTTACTTAAAATATACAACCGTAATTCCGATTGGCGGAGAAACGATAACAAAAGATCTTTCTATCGTTTTACGCACAACGATGGAAAATGCTGAAAAAATCAAACTTAAACATGGACATGCCTTTTATGATGATGCTTCCGAAGAGGAAGTATTTCAAATTCCAATCATCGGCAGTGATCAGCAGCAACCTTGTAATCAATTAATGTTAGCAGAAATAATTGAGGCAAGAATGACTGAGATTTTCGAGTTGATTTTAGATGAATTAAATCGCCTTGGATTTTCGGATGTACCTGGTGGGTTTGTGTTGACTGGTGGTGTTGTAAAGATGCCTGGAGTATTAGATCTGGCACAGTATGTCTTCCAAAATCGAGTGAGAACAGCTGAACCGAATTATATTGGCGTTCGTGAACCGCAATACACAACGGCTGTCGGTTTAATAAAGCAAGCGTGCAAAAGAGAAAGAGTGCATAAACAACAGACTGCATCGCAGTCTCCTGTTGTTTCAGGACCAGATCAAGATACCTTTGAGTCACACAAACCAACTCAACCACAAAAGCAAAAAGAAGCACCTGCTAAAAAACAAGGTGAATCTAAATTTAAAAAATTTCTTGGTTATTTTTTTGAATAAGAAAAAGATTAATGGGGATTTCGTTAAAATAGGAGGATTGTCATGTTAGAGTTTGATTCTAATTTAGATCAATTAGCAGCGATAAAAGTAATAGGTGTTGGCGGCGGCGGTAACAATGCTGTGAATCGTATGATTGAGCATGGAGTACAAGGTGTAGAATTCATTTCAGTAAACACCGACGCTCAGGCTCTTAATCTATCTAAAGCTGAAGTAAAAATGCAAATTGGTGGCAAGCTTACACGTGGACTAGGTGCAGGTGCTAATCCAGAAGTAGGAAAAAAAGCTGCCGAAGAAAGTAAAGAGCAAATTGAAGAAGCACTACGTGGTGCAGATATGGTCTTTGTTACCGCTGGTATGGGAGGCGGAACCGGAACAGGTGCGGCACCAGTAATCGCTCAAATTGCCAAAGGCTTAGGCGCCTTAACAGTAGGCGTTGTAACACGTCCATTTACGTTTGAAGGAAAAAAACGTGCGACACAAGCACAAGGCGGAATTGCAGCGATGAAAGATGCTGTAGATACATTAATTGTCATTCCGAATGATCGATTATTAGAAATTGTTGATAAAAGCACACCAATGCTTGAAGCATTCCGAGAAGCAGACAATGTTCTTCGTCAAGGTGTACAAGGTATTTCAGATCTAATTGCAGTTCCAGGTCTTATTAACCTCGATTTTGCCGATGTTAAGACAATCATGTCAAACAGAGGTTCTGCGCTTATGGGTATTGGGATTTCCTCGGGAGAAAACCGTGCAGCTGAAGCCGCCAAAAAAGCGATTTCAAGTCCGCTACTAGAAACATCTATTGACGGAGCACAAGGTGTTCTGATGAATATTACTGGTGGCGCGAATTTAAGTCTTTTTGAAGTTCAAGAGGCAGCTGATATCGTAGCTACAGCTTCTGACCAAGAAGTAAATATGATTTTTGGGTCAGTAATCAATGAAAATTTAAAAGATGAAATTGTAGTAACGGTGATTGCAACAGGCTTTAATGAAGCTGAAGCACCTCTTCGTCCTGCTACACGTCCATCATTTGGCCAACCGCAGCAACCAAGACAACCGCAGCAACCAAGACAGCAGCAAGCTCCGGCACAACAACCAAGTGCTAAGCGTGAAGTAAAGCGCGAAGAACCAACTGAACTTCCAACTCGTAATTCAAATCATCAAGTAGAGGAAGCGCTAGATATTCCAACATTTTTACGAAATCGCAATAAACGTCGACAATAGTTCTCGAAAAAACAACAGGATTCAAAGGTTACGATTCTAAGTAGCCTTTGAATTTTTTTTTTGTATAAAAAGGGTGAAATTCTCGACGCGTACTAGTGTCTAGCCCCACCGGCTAGCTCGCTAAGAAAAAGATAAGAGTCACCAAAAGGCAAAGAACGCCTTTAGGGCCTCTTCCTATTTTCTACGCGAGCTGAACGAGCCGGTTTCGCTTTTCTTGTATATGAATAAAATCATGTGTGTTTTTTCAACAAAATGATTGAAAAACTCTTACAATTCATACTCAAAAAGTGACACACTTTTTTGAAGGATGTACGCTATACTTCTTTCAAGAACAAATAAGTTGAAGAACAAAGGTGGTATGAACGCAGTAGCAGAAAAATAGTCTGCAGCTCGCTAAAGGCTATATATGAAATGAAGCTACAAAGTTCTGCTCCTTGTCCTTAAAGGAGTGAGGGGTTGACGGTTTATGTTGATATCATTTGGCTATTAAATTGGCTTTTTGATAGTCTGCTTCTGTATTGGACGTCTATTATCCTCAAGCAAAGAGTGGCCTTTTGGAGACTTCTAGCTGGTGGCTTGCTTGGTTCTATGCTTATCCTATTAGCATTTACTTCATATTCTGCATGGGTTGATAATATTTTTATCAAATTCTTGATCTCTATATTCATGGTTATGACGGTATTTGGTTTTATTAGATTAAAGGTATTTTTGAAGTCGTTGATGACCCTCTATTTTATAACCTTTTTATCAGGGGGAATACTCCTTGGGTTACATTATTTTTTTTCCTTTCAAGTAGCTGATATGGCGACTAGTACACAGATGGGAATTAACCGCTTTGGCGATCCGATGAGTTGGTTCTTTGTCATAGTTGGTTTTCCACTTGCATGGCAGTATTCGAAACGAACGCTCGATGGGATGGAAATGACAAAGTTACATTATGATCAATTGGTAAGAGTTAGACTAGAAATTGGAGATTTTAAAGCTGAGTTTCAAGGGTTAATAGATAGTGGGAATCAGCTGTATGACCCGATTAGTAAGTCACCGGTGATGATTGTTTCTATTGTTGGAAGGGAGTCAGAAATACCAGCGGATATGCTGCCCCTTTTTGAAAATCCTGATAAGTTACTGCAGCAGGAAGAGGTAATGGAGTATACGTGGGCAGACCGCATTCGTGTCATTCCTTATAAAGTAATAGGACAAAACCATCAATTGCTAACGGCTATTAAACCAGATGTATTACAAATTCAGCATAATGGAAAAGAATACAAGGTTTCTCGTGGACTTATCTCATTTACCATGCAACAGCTTTCAGCCGACGGCACCTATCAATGTATTGTTCATCCGAAAATGTTAACGGGAGTATCAGTTCAGAGTGCTTCTTAACTTTGTTGCCTCACTAGTGGTTAAATTTCCATTATAGAAGGGAGAATTCATTTGCGGAAATTTATTTTACGTTTAACCTATTATTGGTACAAACTGTTATTTAAACTTGGATTAAAAACGGATGAAGTTTTTTATATTGGGGGTAGTGAAGCATTGCCACCTCCTCTTTCGAAAGAGGAAGAGGAAGTTTTAATTAATAAATTACCAAATGGTGATGAAGCTGCACGGTCGATCTTAATCGAAAGGAATCTAAGGTTAGTCGTTTATATTGCACGTAAATTTGAGAATACAGGTATTAATATTGAGGATCTGATAAGTATTGGAACGATTGGGTTAATAAAAGCTGTTAATACGTTTAATCCTGAGAAAAAAATTAAATTGGCTACATATGCATCGAGATGCATTGAAAATGAAATTCTCATGTATTTGCGAAGGAATAACAAAATTCGGTCTGAGGTTTCGTTTGATGAGCCATTAAATATTGATTGGGATGGAAATGAGTTACTGCTTTCTGATGTGTTAGGAACAGAGGATGATATTATTACAAAGGATCTTGAAGCAAATGTTGACCGTAAATTGTTATCAAAAGCACTTATGCAGTTATCTGATCGAGAAAAGCAAATCATGGAACTCAGGTTTGGGCTTGCAGGTGAAGAAGAGAAAACGCAAAAAGATGTGGCCGATATGTTGGGCATCTCACAATCCTATATCTCTAGGTTGGAAAAAAGGATTATAAAACGGCTTCGAAAAGAATTTAATAAGATGGTCTAAAAAAATTTTTATGTCATCTGAAAACCGCGACAGAATCAATATTTTGATATAATTTCTCGTGTTTCTACAAGATGTAGGTGCATATTTTTTCCTCCCACGGAAATACTGATTTATGTACAGCACTCCTGTGAGGAGGGAAAGAATTTGTCTCGTAACAAGGTTGAAATCTGCGGTGTCGATACATCAAAATTACCGGTTTTAAAGAATGATGAAATGCGAATACTCTTTAAGGAAATGCAGGCTGGCGATATTTCTGCAAGAGAGAAACTGGTAAACGGGAATCTTAGGCTCGTATTGAGCGTCATTCAACGCTTTAATAATCGCGGGGAATATGTAGATGATCTATTTCAGGTAGGCTGTATAGGATTAATGAAGTCCATTGATAATTTTGACCTCGGTCAAAATGTAAAATTTTCAACGTACGCTGTGCCCATGATTATTGGTGAGATTAGACGATACTTGCGTGACAACAATCCAATTCGTGTGTCCCGAAGCTTAAGAGATATCGCCTACAAAGCTTTACAAGTGAAGGAAAAGCTCATTAGTCAGACGCTTCGAGAGCCGACAGCAGAAGAGATTGCTAAGGTTCTTGATGTCCCTCATGAGGAGATTGTATTTGCGCTAGATGCAATTCAAGATCCAGTTTCTTTGTTTGAACCTATATATAATGATGGTGGGGACCCCATTTATGTACTCGACCAATTAAGTGATGAGAAAAACAAAGATAGTACTTGGATTGATGAGATTGCAGTTAATGAAGGGATGCGTCGCTTAAATGAACGTGAAAAAATGATTTTGCGTAAGCGCTTTTTTCAAGGGAAAACGCAAATGGAGGTAGCTGAGGAAATCGGCATTTCACAAGCACAAGTATCACGCTTAGAAAAAGCGGCCATTAAACAAATGAATAAGAATATTCAATATTAAAGCTTGTCTAGAGTTTGCTAGGTGGGGGGAAGAAGGGTATGATTCTTTTCCCCATAGCTAAAAGCAATCGTGACGGCTTTTTATTTTGTTTATCATTGGTTACTCTTTTATGTCATATATATGAATAAACTAGTGTATACACCAATGAAATGGGGCGAAATGCTTTGACAAGAATTTCTGAATTTCAAGTGAAAGATATTGTGAATATAGCGGACGGAAAAAAGCTAGGAAACATGACGGATTTAGAAATTAATACAGCTACAGGAAAAATTGAAGCGATTATCGTTTCGAATAGCAGTAGATGGATGGGAGTATTTGGGAAAGATCAAGAAATTGTTATACCATGGCATAAAATTAAAAAAATTGGTGCTGACGTTATTCTTGTGGAGCATCAGCTGCTGTTTCAAACTGAGTTGAAAGATGATCGATTTTAACATGGTTTAGGGGGAAAGAAGTATGATACACTAGACTAAAAAATAATGAGGGTATATGTATGTCAGAACCATTTAAAATAAAAGAAAAACAATATTTTGTCATTGATTCATGGACAAAGCAAAACCCACAGCTAGTGGTAGGATTTTCAACGAAAAATGGTGGAGTAAGCCAACATGAATTTCAAACATTAAATCTGGGCTTCCATGTTAACGATTCTCTTGAAGATGTCAAGACGAATCGTTGCCTTTTGGCAGATCGTTTATCTATCCCTCTTGATGCTTTCGTTGGAGCGGAGCAAACACATGAAACTCATATCCAGAAGGTTTTCCGCTCCGACTGTGGAAAAGGAGCAAAGGAATATGAATCTAGCCTTAAAAAGACAGATGGTTTGTATACTTCAGATAAAAATGTATTGTTAACGCTTGTGTTTGCTGATTGTGTCCCTATCTATTTTTATGCGCCTAAGCATGGCTTTATCGGAGTTGTTCATGCTGGTTGGAAAGGCACAGTTGGAGAAATTGCTCCGAAAATGGTTAAAGCGCTGCAACAGGAGGGCGTTTCAACTGATGAAATTCTAGTTGTAATCGGACCTTCTATTTGTCAAAATTGCTATGTCGTGGATGATAAAGTTATGGACAATGTGCAAAAATTGCTGGAAGAAAATGACGAAAAGCCATATAATTTAATAAGCGAAGGACAATATCAGTTAGACTTAAAACGGCTGAACCTGCTTTTATTACAAAAAGCAGGTATTCCAAAAAGCCATATTGAACTATCAACCTATTGTACAAGCTGTCACGATCATTTATTCTTTTCTCATCGACGTGACAAGGGTCATACAGGCCGTTTAATGAGCTTTATTGGTTGGAAGGGGGATATTGAATAGTTGTGAAAGTAGCAGAGAATGTAGTACGCATCGAAGAACAAATTGTACAAGCATGTCAAAATAGTGGCCGTAACCGAGAGGAAATTATGTTAATTGCCGTTACGAAATATGTAACCATTGAAAGAGCAAAAGAAGCAATGGATGCGGGAATTTTGAATCTTGGTGAAAACCGTGACGAAGGGCTTTTAAATAAATATGAGATATTAGGAGATCAACCAAATTGGCATTATATTGGATCTCTACAAACGCGTAAGGTGAAGAATATTATTGATAAGGTTGCCTATATTCATTCTATGGATCGAATTTCTTTAGCAGAGGAGATTCAAAAGAGAGCTAATAAGCCAGTAAAATGTTTAGTACAAGTAAATGTTTCTGGTGAGGAATCTAAACATGGGATTGAGCCGAGTGAATTGCTCCATTTTGTCCAAGAATTAGCCAACTTCGATAAGATTATCATAGCAGGATTAATGACGATGGCACCACTAACGGATAATGAACAAGTTTTGCGAAAGTGCTTCCGTGACCTTAAAGAACTTCAAAATGAGATTCAACAGAACGCATTTGTTCATGCACCATGTATGGAATTATCAATGGGAATGTCTAATGATTTTACAATAGCAATTGAAGAGGGAGCAACTATGATTCGAATAGGTACTGCATTAGTAGGAGAAGAAACTTAAGGAGGAACACGAATGTCGTTGGTAACAAAATTGAAATCTTATTTTGCATTGGATGACGAGGTTGAATACAAAGAAGAAGTGATAGAAGAAGAGATAGTAGAACCGAAAGTTGTAAAGCCCGCTAAACAAAATCATGCACATGGAACAAATAATAATATCGTAAGTTTGCAAAGTGTTCAAAAATCTTCTAAAGTAGTATTATTAGAGCCACGAGCTTATGCCGATGCACAAGAGGTAGCAGACAACTTAAATAATAAACGTGCAGTCATTGTCAATTTGCAAAGAATACAACGTGATCAAGGAAAAAGAATTGTTGATTTTTTAAGTGGTACTGTTTACGCCATTGGTGGGGATATCCAAAAAATAGGGACAGATATTTTTTTATGCACCCCTGCAAACGTCGATGTTTCCGGAAATATTACGGGCTTTAGTCCAGACGAGGAGTACGAAGAAGCGAGGTGGTAGTATTTTATGAATCTAGTATTAACGTTATTTGTCTATTTAATTGAATTTTACTCGATTGCATTAATTATTTATATTTTAATGTCATGGTTTCCTAATGCAAGAGGTTCGTTTATTGGTCAAATTTTGGCTAAAATTTGCGAACCTTATCTAGAGCAATTTCGAAAAATCATTCCTCCGCTAGGAATGATCGATATTTCTCCAATTGTAGCATTGCTTGTCTTAAATCTTGCGAAATCAGGGGTTTTTCAACTTTTTAATTGGATTACCTAATGATGAATTTGACTGAAATCTTCGTAGTAGAATTGTCTTGCTTTACTATGGAGATTTCAAAGTTCATAGACAAGGTATACACATGATTTCAATGGGTAGGAATACATAGGGAGTTTGTGAATGAGTATTTATCAGCATTTTAGACCTGAGGAAAAGGAATTTATTGACCAAGCTTTGAATTGGATTGAGCAAGTCAAATACTCCTATGCGCCGAAATTGACTGATTTTTTAGATCCACGTCAGCAACAAATTATTGGCTCCTTACTGGGTCATGGCGATGGAGTGAAAATAGAATTTTTTGGTGGAGCGAGTGGCCTAGAGCGCAAGCGGGCTTTGCTATTTCCAGATTATTATTCGCCGGAACGAAGCGACTTTCAACTTTGTTTGTTTGAAATTATCTATCCTAAAAAATTTATCACTCTAGATCATCGACAAGTTCTAGGAACCTTGATGTCACTTGGATTAAAACGAGAAAAGTTTGGTGATATCCTAATCGAGAATGATCAGGTTCAATTTATAGCTGCCGAAGAAATCGAAACGTATATAACTGTGAGTCTAGAGAAAGTTGGAAAAGCATCCGTAGCTATTCAAAAGCTTCCTTTTACTAAAATGATTCAAGTTGAAGAAAGCTGGGGAGAGCATCATTATACAGTGAGCTCTTTAAGATTGGATGTCATTTTAGCAACAGCCTTGAATATATCGCGACAAAAGGCTCAAGCGCTTATAGGTTCAGGCAAGGTGAAGGTGAATTTTAAACAAACAGAAAAAACATCAGCAGACTGCGAAGTTGGTGATACCATTTCGATTAGAGGGTTTGGTCGTTGTAAAATTATCTCCATTAATGGACAATCTAAAAAAGAAAAGTGGAAAATAACACTAGGTAAGAAGAAGTAATTTGAAGAATAAAAAGGATTTTTATTTTTTTTGTCGAATAGTAGGATGTTGGGCTATAGAAGAGTAAGAGAAGAATTTGTTTTGGAGGTGCCGTTATGCCCTTAACCCCGATTGATATACATAATCAAGAATTTAGCAAAGTATTTCGTGGGTATGATGAAGATGAAGTAAATGAGTTTCTTGACCAGATCATTAAAGATTATGAAATTTTACTGCGGGAAAAGAAAGAACTTGAGGATAAGCTAGAGGAAACCTTCGACCGTCTTGGGCATTTTACAAATATTGAAGGTGCTCTTAATAAGTCAATCATTGTGGCTCAAGAGGCAGCTGAGGAAGTAAAACGTAACGCTCAAAAAGAAGCGAAACTAATCATTAAAGAAGCAGAAAAAAATGCAGATCGAATTGTTAATGATTCGCTTGCAAAGGCACGTAAAATAACTGTAGAAATTGAAGAGTTGAAAAAACAATCTAAAGTATTCCGTACCCGCTTTAAAATGCTTGTGGCTGCGCAGTTGGATTTATTAGATAATGAGGATTGGGATCATCTCCTCGAATATGACGTAGATGCGACTGAAATAGAGATAAATACTGGGATTGAGGAAGAAAATTAAACGTTTCCTTGACGAGAAGCACTTATTTCGCATATAATTTTTTAACAAAACCAATATTTATATGATAAGAAGACGATGACAGGGACAGTATATTTTTTATAGGCTTATATAAGCGATCTGAGAAATGGTGCGAGCTCAGAATAAGTGGAAAAATAGAAGATCACCCGAGAGTTCCAAGTTGAAAGCAATTTTGCAAGTAGATGAGGCGATTCATTCACGTTACGAATGCTAAAGAGGATTGCTGAGATAAAACATCAGTAATCTAACTAGGGTGGTACCGCGGGAATCCAAGCTTTCTCGTCCCTTTTTGGGATGAGAGGGCTTTTTTTATTTGATTTAGAAATTAAGTTAAGTGTTCTCAATGCGTACTGGTGTCTAGCGAAAGGTGCCCAGCGCCTAATGGACTTCCCGCTCCGCCACTCGATAAGTCAACATCGACGCTTGCGCTCGTTCGTGTTTCCTTTATCTCATACGGAGGAAATGAACACAGACTAAGACCGCCACGTCCTTATGTCTTCGTCTGTGTGACCCACATCGTGTGGGCCTCAGTCCCTACGTCGCTGAACGGGCACCTTTCGCTTTTCTTATCGTCATCATAGAAAATGGTCTAAATTTGGATGGAGGATTTACAAATGGAATATAAAGATACATTGTTAATGCCTAAAACAGAATTTCCGATGCGTGGGAATTTACCAAAGCGCGAACCAGAAATTCAAGCTAAATGGGAAGAAATGAATATTTATGAACAAGTTCAAAAGCATACGGAAGGTCGCCCGCTATTCATTTTGCATGATGGACCTCCATATGCAAATGGTGACATTCATATGGGTCATGCGTTAAATAAAGTTTTAAAAGATTTTATCGTTCGTTTTAAATCGATGAATGGTTTTCATGCACCATATGTTCCAGGATGGGATACGCATGGTCTGCCAATTGAAACAGCGTTAACGAAAAAAGGTGTAAAGCGCAAGGAAATGAGTGTAGCTGAGTTCCGTAAGCTTTGCGAAGAATATGCATATGAACAAATTAATAATCAACGTGAACAATTTAAACGTCTAGGTGTTCGCGGTGATTGGGAAAATCCTTATATTACATTAAAGCCTGAATTTGAAGCTCAACAAATTAAAGTGTTTGGTGATATGGCGAAAAAGGGCTATATCTATAAAGGGAAAAAGCCAGTATATTGGTCTCCATCTAGTGAATCTGCTCTTGCAGAAGCTGAGATTGAGTACCAAGATAAACGTTCAGCATCCATCTATGTTGCCTTTGAAGTGACAGATGGAAAAGGTGTTATTGAAAATGGTGTGAAGATTATTATCTGGACAACGACTCCTTGGACGATTCCTGCTAACCTTGGAATCTCACTTCATCCTCAATTGAACTATGTTGTTGTAGAAGTAGCTGGAGAAAAATATGTAGTAGCGGAAGCGTTGCTTGAATCAGTTACTTCAGAATTACAGTGGGAAAATCCACAAGTCGTGCAAACGGTGAAAGGTGCAGAGCTTGATCGTGCTGTTGCCAAACATCCAATCTATGATCGTGAATCACTTGTCATGCTCGGCGAACATGTAACAACAGATGCGGGAACGGGCTGTGTTCATACTGCTCCTGGACATGGGGAAGATGACTTTATCATCGGTCAAAAATATGGATTAGATGTTCTTTGTCCAGTCGATGAAAAAGGAGTTATGACGGAAGAGGCAGAAGGATTTGCTGGTTTATTCTATGATAATGCTAATAAAGCCATTACGGAAAAATTACAAGAAGTAGGCGCTTTATTAAAATTAACATTTATTACCCACTCTTACCCACATGACTGGCGGACGAAAAAACCAACGATTTTCCGTGCAACAGCTCAGTGGTTTGCATCGATTAAAGATTTCCGTCAAGATTTATTGGATGCCATCGCTGAAACAAAATGGGTGCCGGCTTGGGGTGAAACAAGACTGTATAATATGGTACGTGATCGCGGCGATTGGTGTATTTCTCGTCAACGTGCTTGGGGTGTTCCAATTCCAGTTTTTTATGCAGAAAATGGTGAACCAATTATTACGGATGAAACAATTGAACACATTTCTAACTTGTTCCGTGAGCATGGTTCAAATGTTTGGTTCGAGCGTGAAGCGAAAGATCTTCTTCCAGAAGGCTTTACACATGAAGGCAGTCCGAATGGTATTTTTACAAAAGAAACAGATATTATGGATGTTTGGTTTGACTCTGGTTCTTCCCATCAAGGAGTTTTAGTAGAACGTGAAGAGTTGCAACGCCCAGCGGATCTTTATTTAGAAGGCTCTGACCAATATCGTGGCTGGTTTAACTCATCTCTTTCAACAGGGGTAGCAGTTACTGGAAAAGCTCCATATAAAGGGGTACTAAGCCATGGATTTGCTTTAGATGGTGAAGGCCGTAAGATGAGTAAATCAGTTGGTAATGTAGTCGTTCCAGCAAAAGTAATGAACCAATTAGGTGCAGATATTTTACGTCTTTGGGTTGCTTCTGTCGATTATCAAGCGGATGTTCGTGTATCGGATCCAATCCTTAAACAAGTAGCGGAAGTATATCGTAAAATCCGTAACACATTCCGTTTCTTGCTTGGAAACTTAGATGGTTTCGATCCTGAAAACAGATAAAGTGGCAGTTAGCGATCTTCGTGAAGTTGATCAATACATGTTAATCAAATTAAACAAATTGATTAAAAATACAATTGAAGCGTATGACAATTATGAATTTGCAACAATTTATCATCATGTTAATAATTTCTGTACACAGGATTTAAGTGCATTCTATCTTAGATTATGCAAAAGATATTTTATATTGCGAAGCACCGAACGGAAAAGATCGTTTAGCGATTCAAACGGTGCTATATGAGACATTAGTAAGCTTAACAAAATTAGTTTCTCCAATTCTTATCTCATACAGCTGATGAAGTATGGGCATTTATCCCAGGTGTTACGGAGGAAAGCGTGCAGTTTACGTTAATGCCTGAAGAAATTGCAATTGCGAATGCAGAGACGATTGAAGAGAAGTGGAATGCATTCATGGACCTTCGTGACGATGTGTTAAAAGCGTTAGAAGAAGCGCGTAACCAAAAAGTAATTGGTAAATCACTAAATGCGAAAGTCACAGTGTACGTAAAAGAAGAAGTGAAAAACTTACTAGCAAGTATCACTGAAAATATGGAGCAACTATTTATTGTTTCTAAATTTGAAATTACAGATGTTGCTGAAGCACCGGCAGATGCCGTAACATTAGAGCATGCTTCTATTGTTGTTGCAAAAGCAGAGGGTGAAACGTGTGAGCGTTGCTGGAATGTTACGGACAAGTTGGTACAGTGGAAGAACATCCAACATTATGCACGCGCTGTGCAACAGTTGTAAAAGAGCATTATTCACATCAATAATTCTTTTGATAAAAAAGCCAGATCCTAGGGTCTGGTTTTTTTTATGAGGTAATATAATGAATTTTTTCATATAAATCTCAAATATACATATTATTATGTTATACTCATGCTTGATGAAAGGAGGAAAATGATAAATGAAAATTTCAGAAATTAAGAAACAGGCATTGGGAGCTTTAAAGGGAAATTGGGGATTAGCTGTTTTGGCCACATTCGTGTTTTTCCTAATTTATATGGTGGTTCCTTTAATTATTGAAATTCCCTTAAGTGGAGGATTTACTGCATGGATCAATGCAGATGAAGTAGCAATTGGAGCTGACATATTTAATATTATTTTTTCCATTATTTTAATTCCTTTCTCCATCGCGTTTTATTGGTTCTTTCTGTCTTTATTACGTTCAGAGGCTCCAAAGATTTCACAGCTGTTTGCCATTTATTCTGATTGGAAGACTTCTCTAAAACTAATTGGAGTATCTATTGTGGTAAGTATTTTTGTTATTCTATGGTCTTTATTATTGATTATTCCTGGTATTATTAAAAGTTTATCTTATTCTCAAACCTTCTTCCTGTTACGAGACCATCCGGAATTTTCGATTACAGAAGCGATCACTGAAAGTAAACAAATTATGAAAGGGTACAAATGGAAATACTTTCTATTGAACCTAAGCTTTATTGGCTGGGGAATCCTTTCACTCTTTACATTAGGAATAGGACTATTATGGCTTATCCCATATGTATCAACATCTCTAGCTGCATTTTATGATAAACGAATCGAGTCACAGTGACTTTTTGGATTGTGGATAAATTGTAGATAAAATTGTGGAAAAAGGTGCTTTGGTGTTATTACTGGAGTGCCTTTTTTCTTTGGTCATTGATTGAAGGTTATGCTACAATTCATTAGTAAAGTAGAATAGGTTTGGGGGAAGGATTGTGCGTTATTATATTTTGGCCTTGTTTGTAATTGCTTGTGATCAGCTAACTAAGTGGCTGATTGTTCAAAAAATGCAGTATGGGGAAAGTATAGAAGTAATTAAGAATCTATTATATATTACCTCTCATCGTAATCGTGGAGCGGCGTGGGGCATTTTACAGGGACAAATGTGGTTTTTCTACATTGTTACAATTGCAGTTGTTATCGGGCTTGTTTACTATATTCAAAAAATGGCAAAACAAAGTGTTTTGCTCGGTGTTGCCTTGGCCTTGATGCTTGGTGGGGCGATTGGGAATTTCATCGACCGTGTATTTCGTCAAGAAGTGGTTGATTTTGTACATACCTATATTTTTAGCTACAGTTTCCCGATTTTCAATGTAGCGGATGCTGCATTAACAATGGGAGTTGTACTACTTATTATTTATATGTTAATTGAGGAAAAACTTTCTAAGGAGAAATCAAATGGATAAATTTCAATACAGCATAGATGAGAGCTTACAAGGAGTAAGGATTGATAAGGCTTTGTCTACTTTAAATGAAGAATGGTCGCGCACGCACGTGCAGCAGTGGATTAAAGATCAGTGTGCCCTAGTTAATGGTACTGCTGTGAAAACAAATTATAAATGTAATTTGGGTGACGTGATTGAAATTAACGTACCAGAGCTTGAAGAGTTAGATGTTGTTGCTGAACCAATGGATTTAGATATTTATTATGAGGATACTGATGTGTTGGTTGTGAATAAGCCAAGAGGCATGGTTGTTCATCCTGCACCCGGGCATACATCTGGTACGCTTGTTAATGGGTTAATGGCTCATTGTACCGATTTGTCAGGGATTAATGGCGTTATGCGTCCAGGTATTGTCCATAGAATTGATAAAGATACGTCCGGTTTACTAATGGTTGCCAAAAATGACATGGCTCATGAAAGCCTTGTGCAGCAGCTAGTTGATAAGACTGTTACACGTAAATATCAAGCGGTTGTTCATGGCGTGATTCCACATGATTATGGCACGATTGATGCACCGATTGGTCGTGATAAAAAAGATCGACAAAGCATGACGGTGACTGAGGAAAACTCGAAGCATGCTGTGACTCATTTTCGTGTGATTGAGCGTTTTACAGGATTTACACTAGTTGAGTGCCAGCTTGAAACAGGAAGAACGCATCAAATTAGAGTTCATATGAAATATATCGGTTTTCCGCTTGCTGGCGATCCAAAATATGGCCCGAAAAAAACCTTGCAGTTCAATGGACAAGTGTTACATGCTGGATTACTTGGTTTTATTCATCCACGTACAAAAGAGTATTTGGAATTTGAGGCACCGCTACCGCAGGACTTTGAAGATTTGCTAGATAATTTGCGGAAAAGAAATTGACATATGTCTAGTCAATGATATATTATAATAACAACTGAATGAACCTTTAACACAGTCCAGAGAGGCTGAGAAGGTACCGGATATGAAGTAGGCTAATTATGCCTGCGTTATTTTATGCTGCGTAATTCTCATGCCCTCAAGGTATGAGAATTTTTTTGTATTAGATTATAAAAAATGGATAAAAGTGAGGTGGCGAGACTTGAACAAGAAAGCAATCGTCCTTGACGAACAAGCAATAAATAGGGCTTTAACAAGAATTGCTCATCAAATTATTGAGAAAAATAAGGGAATTGAAAATTGCTTATTAATCGGGATTCGTACACGCGGAATTTATCTTGCCAATCGACTTGCACAGCGTATCGAGCAAATCGAAGGAAAGCCGATTGGAATAGGTGAACTCGATATTACGATGTATAGAGATGACTTGTCTAAAAAAGATGGTAAGCCATTAATAAAAGGTTCTCATATTTCTGTGGATATTACGGATAAAACAGTCATTTTAGTGGATGATGTTCTCTTTACAGGGCGAACGGTCAGAGCTGCATTAGATGCACTTGTTGATATTGGCAGACCATCACAAATACAGTTGGCTGTTCTGGTTGATCGAGGTCATCGAGAACTCCCAATTCGTGCAGATTTTGTTGGTAAAAATGTGCCAACATCACAATCTGAAAAGATATCCGTGATGTTGGTGGAAAAAGACGGTATTGATCAAGTAAGTATATTGGAATAATAAAGTAATTCCTTTTAAAGGATGGTTCAGAGCGGCTAGAAAGAGGACGATGAACTAGATTTTCAAGTGTTGTATAGCTTGTAGTTTCTAGGGAACCCTCTTTCTATAACATCTAAGAGTTTTTTTATATCAACAATCATCGCAGTACTTTAGGAGGAATAGAATGGAAGAAGCAAAAAGAGATGTCTTATTAGATGTTGAGGATGTCCCTAAACTAGGACAATGGATTACGCTAAGTATCCAGCATTTATTCGCCATGTTTGGAGCTACGGTTTTAGTACCGATTCTAGTAGGACTTAGTCCAGCTGTTGCGTTAGTTTCAAGTGGTCTTGGAACATTAGCTTATTTATTAATTACAAGAGGTCAAATTCCTGCTTATCTTGGTTCATCATTTGCCTTTATTACACCAATTCTAGTTGCGAAAGCATCTGATGGTCCCGAATCAGCGATGATTGGCTGTTTTGCAGCGGGTATTGTGTACGGAATTATAGCGTTGATTATTAAAAGGGTCGGTATTCATTGGTTAATGAATTTATTACCTCCAGTTGTAGTAGGTCCAGTTATAATGGTTATCGGATTAAGCTTATCAGGTACAGCGGTTAAAATGGCGATGTACGAAGATCCTAATGCAAAGGTTTTGGTTTATAGTACAACTCATATTACCATTGCTTTAATTACATTAGCCGTAACGATTTGTTGTAATGTGTTCTTTAAAAATTTCATTAGTGTTATTCCAGTTTTAATTGGAATTATTGTTGGTTATGTATGTTCAATCATCGCTGGAATAGTAAATTTCGAAGGAATTAAACAAGCGAAATGGTTGGAAGTTCCAGATTTAATGATACCCTTTGCTACCTATACACCTAGTTTCTCTTGGTCTATTATTGTTGTTATGCTATTAGCTTCAATTGTAACTTTATCAGAACATATTGGACATCAGATGGTTTTAAGTAAAGTAGTAGGCAGGAACTTTCTAAAAAAACCAGGTTTACATCGTTCGATTCTAGGTGATGGAACAGGAATTATTATTGGATCGCTTATCGGAGGACCACCGCTAACATCTTATGGTGAAAACATCGGTGTTTTAACGATGACTAGAGCATTTAGTGTGTACATTATTGGTGGAGCAGCTGTATCTGCAATTATCTTTGGTTTTGTTGGAAAGGTTTCAGCAATTATTAGTTCCATTCCAACTGCTGTAATGGGTGGAATTTCCATTCTTCTGTTTGGAATTATTGCCTCAAGTGGATTAAGAATGCTAATAGACAATAAAGTGGATTTTGATCAAAAACGCAATTTAATGATTGCTGCTGTTATTCTTGTATTAGGCATTGGTGGGGCTTATATTCAATTACCAAGCAATGTGCAATTATCTGGTATGGCATTATCAGCAATTGTTGGTGTAATACTAAACTTAGTGTTACCAGGAAGAGAGAAAAATGATGGTGACATATTTGCAGAATAGTGCAATACTATAAAAGGAACTGAATAGTCGTATCACCTTTTAAAAGAAGTCCAGAGAGGCTTAGAAGGGTGTTCGCAGCAAAAAAGCAAAGGTAGGCTTTGTTCTGCCGTGTCTTGCTGTCCTACACCCTGTTCTTAACGACAGGGTTTTTTTGTACAAAAAATAACCTTGTCTCACAAAATTGTGGAAGGAGCAGGAACAATGAAAAATCTACTAGCAATGAATGAGTTATCGATTTCTGAAATGGAGGAAATCTTAGAGGACGCTGAACGTTTTGCGAATGGAGCCATTTGGAGACCTGAAGAGCAAACAATGGTTTCGAATTTATTTTTTGAACCAAGTACACGTACAAAATCAAGCTTTGAAATGGCGGAGAGAAAACTTGGTTTAGAAGTCATTCCATTCGACCCATCAACTTCAAGTGTGTTGAAAGGTGAAACACTATATGATACGGCAAGAACAATGGAATCAATTGGTGTAAAAGCTTTAGTCATTCGACATGTAGAAGATAATTATTTTGATCAATTACTCGGTCAGAATTTAAATATTCCCATTATTAATGCAGGAGATGGCTGTGGAAATCATCCAACGCAGTCGCTACTTGATTTACTGACAATTAAGCAAGAATTTAAAGAATTTAAGGGCTTGAAAATTGCCATCATTGGTGATATTACTCATAGCCGCGTGGCAAGATCTAATGCGGTTGCATTAACACGCCTTGGAGCGAAAGTTGTTTTTTCTGGTCCTCCAGAATGGTTTGATGAAAATAGTGGTCTTGGTGAGTATGAAGAAATTGATGAAGCGATTGCAACAAGTGATGTGGTAATGTTGCTTAGAATTCAACATGAAAGACATGAATCAAGCGCAGAAACAACGGACTACTTAGAACAATATGGCTTAACGAAACAACGCGAGCAAGCCATGAAGCCAAACGCGATTATTATGCATCCAGCTCCAATTAATCGTGGAGTTGAAATAGATAGTGATTTAGTAGAATGTAGCCGTTCAAGAATTTTCAAACAAATGGAAAATGGTGTTTTTGCAAGAATGGCGGTTATTAAAAAATGTATTACAACAATTCGGAGGGGGAATTTCACTATGAAAACAGTCATCAAAAATGGACAATTGCTCGATAATAATAATGAACTTAAACAAGTAGATATCGAAATTGAGGGAAAAATTATTACGAAGATTGGTGAAAATCTACCTACTGAAGGTAGCGAGGTTATTGATGCAAAGGGATTACTTGTAGCTCCTGGCTTTATTGATTTACATGTACACTTACGCGAGCCAGGTGGCGAGCATAAAGAAACGATTGAAACGGGTACACTTGCTGCAGCAAAAGGTGGTTTTACAACTGTTGCCGCAATGCCAAATACAAGACCAGTTCCAGATACGGTTGAAAATCTTGAAGCATTAAACGCAAAGATTGAAGAAACGGCTCATGTTCGTGTGTTCCCATATGCATCGATTACAGCTCGGTGAAGCTGGTAAAGAGCTAGCCGATTTTGCAAGCCTTAAACAAACGTGGTGCATTTGCTTTTACAGATGATGGTGTTGGTGTACAAGCAAGCGGGCATGATGTAGAAGCGATGAAGCAAGCAGCAGCAATTGGATATGGCAATTGTTGCACATTGTGAAGATAATAGCTTAATTAATCGCGGTGCTGTTCACGAAGGGAAATTCTCAACAGAACAAGGGATCAACGGAATTCCTTCTGTATGTGAATCGGTTCATATTGCTCGGGATGTTCTTATTAGCTGAAGCAGCAGGTGCTCATTATCATGTTTGTCATATCAGTACAAAAGAATCAGTTCGCGTTGTACGTGATGCGAAAAAAGCAGGTATTCATGTAACAGCAGAAGTAAGTCCACATCACTTACTGTTATGTGAAGATGATATTCCGGGACTCGATCCGAATTGTAAAATGAATCCGCCACTAAGAGGGCAAGATGATCAAGGAAGCACTGATTGAAGGATTGCTAGACGGAACAATCGATTTTATTGCAACAGATCATGCTCCACATACAGCAGAAGAAAAAGCGAGAGGCATGCTGAAAGCACCATTCGGAATTGTTGGTTTAGAAACAGCATTCCCACTTCTTTATACACATTTCGTTAAAAAAGGGTACTTGACATTACAGCAATTAGTCGATTGATGACGGTAAAACCAGCTGAAAGTTTTTCGCTTCCATACGGTACAGTTAAAAGAAGGGGCCATTGCGGATATCGTATTAATTGATTTAGAAACAGAACAAGAAATAGATGCAGAAGACATTTGTTTCAAAAGGAAAAAATACACCATTTAACGGTATGAAATGCACAGGATGGCCAGTAATAACAATTGTAGAAGGAAAAATAGTATGGCAAAAAGGAAGTGTACAATGATGAAAAGACAACTTATTTTAGAAGACGGTACAGTTTTTATAGGGGAAGCATTTGGTAGTGATATCGATAAAATTGGTGAAGTAGTTTTTAAAACAGGTATGACAGGTTATCAAGAAACTATTTCAGATCCATCTAATTGCGGACAAATTGTAACATTGACATATCCATTAATTGGAAACTATGGCATCAACCGTGATGATTTTGAATCGATTGATCCAGCTGTTGCAGGGTTTGGTTGTTAGAGAAGCTTGCTGATGACCCATCTAACTGGCGAAATCAAGAATCATTAGATGAATTTTTGAGAAGTAAAAATGTTCCAGGAATTAGAGGAATTGATACTCGAAAACTAACACGAATTATTCGTCAATATGGAACATTAAAAGGAGCAATTTGCAGCATGCGAAGAAAGACGCAAATGAAATGATTTCTCAATTGAAAGCTATCGTACTTCCAACAGATCAAGTAGAACGAGTTTCAACAAAAACTCCTTATCCCAGTCCAGGCCGAGGAAACGTGTCGTCCTAGTTGACTATGGAATGAAACATGGTATTTTACGTGAATTAAATAAGAGAGATTGTGATGTTATTGTCGTTCCTTATAATACAACTGCAGAAGAAATTCTATCGTTACATCCAGATGGTATCATGCTGTCAAATGGACCTGGGGATCCGAAAAGATGTGACAAAGTGCATTGAAATGATTAAAGAATTGCTAGGAAAAGTTCCAATATTCGGAATTTGCTTAGGACATCAATTATTTGCACTTGCTAGCGGCGGCAAATACAGTAAAATTGAAATTTGGTCATCGTGGGTCAAATCACCCAGTAAAAGATTTGCGAACAGGCAAAGTAAGCATTAACATCTCAAAACCATGGCTATGCAGTAGATGAAGAATCACTTGCTAAGTACAGATCTTAGAAGTGACACATATAGCATTAAATGATGGTACAGTTGAAGGGCTTAGCACATAAAAAGTACCCTGCATTTACCGTTCAATACCATCCAGAAGCATCACCAGGACCAGAAGATGCAAACTATTTATTTGATCGAATTTATGGAGTTATTGAAACAACAACAGAAAGGGGAATATAACATGCCTAAACGTACAGATATTAAAAACATTTTAGTAATTGGTTCAGGTCCGATTGTCATTGGTCAGGCAGCAGAGTTTGATTATGCAGGAACACAAGCATGTCTTGCATTAAAAGAAGAAGGATATCGAGTTATTTTAATTAACTCAAACCCAGCAACAATTATGACAGATACTGAAATTGCAGATAAAGTATATATTGAACCAATTACACTTGAATTTGTCAGCCGAATCATTCGTAAAGAACGTCCAGATGCACTTCTTACCAACACTTGGTGGGCAAACAGGATTAAATATGGCGATTGAACTTGCAGAATCAGGTATTTTAGAAGAATGTGGTGTTGAAATTCTTAGGTACAAAGCTTGATGCAATTCAACAAGCAGAAGACCGTGATTTATTCCGTACACTAATGAATGAACTTGGTGAACCTGTTCCAGAAAGTGATATTATCCACTAATCTGGAAGAAGCATATGCATTTGTTGAACGAATCGGTTATCCAGTAATCGTTCGTCCTGCCTTCACACTTGGCGGAACAGGTGGCGGAATTTGTGACAATGAAGAAGAGCTTGATTGAAATCGTAGACAAGTGGTTTGAAATACAGTCCTGTTACACAATGTTTACTTGAAAAATCATTGCCGGATTTAAAGAAATTGAATATGAAGTAATGCGTGATTCGAACGATAATGCAATCGTTGTTTGTAATATGGAAAACTTTGATCCAGTCGGCATTCATACAGGTGATTCAATCGTCGCGGCACCAAGCCAAACATTAACTGACCGTGAATATCAAATGCTTACGTAATACGTCTCTAAAAATTATTCGTGCGCTTGAAAATTGAAGGTGGATGTAATGTTCAGCTTGCACTTGATCCAAACAGCTTTAACTATTATATCATTGAAGTAAATCCGCGTGTAAGCCGTTCATCAGCACTTGCATCAAAAGCAACAGGTTATCCAATTGCGAAATTAGCAGCAAAAATTGCTGTCGGTTTAACACTTGATGAAATGATGAACCCGGTTACAGGAAAAACATATGCATGCTTTGAACCAGCACTTGATTATGTCGTAACGAAAATTCCACGCTGGCCATTTGATAAATTCGAAATCTGCTAAACGTAAGCTTGGTACGCAAATGAAAGCAACTGGAGAAGTAATGGCAATTGGCCGTACATTTGAAGAGTCAATTTTAAAAGCAGTTCGTTCACTTGAAACAGGTGTATATCAATTAGGTTTAGATGAAGAATGTCGAGAATGACAGACGAATGGATTGAAAAACGTATTCGTACATGCAGGAGATGAGCGTTTATTCTTCATCGGTGAAGCACTGCGTCGAGGTGTAACAGTTGAAACGATTCATGAATGGAGTCAAATCGATTTATTCTTCCTTCACAAATTGAAGAAAATTGTTGAATTTGAACAAGCAAGTTAGTGAAGATCCATTTGATTATGAGATTTTAGCGCAAAGCAAAACGCATGGGCTTCTCTGATGAAACGATTGCAGAACTTGGAGCACGTGACAGAGCTACAAGTTTATGAATGGCAAGAAAGAACATAGGAATCGTTCCTGTTTATAAAATGGTTGATACATGTGCAGCCGAATTTGAATCAGAAACACCTTATTTTTACGGAACATATGAAGATGAAAATGAATCAATCGTAACAGATAAAAAAAGTGTAATCGTTCTTGGTTCAGGTCCAATCCGAATTGGACAAGGCGTCGAGTTTGACTATGCAACAGTTCATTCTGTGTGGGCAATTCAAGAAGCTGGCTATGAAGCAATTATTATTAACAACAACCCAGAAACAGTATCAACAGACTTCAGTATTTCGGACAAGCTTTATTTTGAGCCACTGACAATTGAAGATGTTATGCACATCATTGATTTAGAGCAACCAGAAGGGGTAGTCGTTCAGTTTGGTGGACAAACAGCAATTAACTTAGCAGATGGACTAGAAGAACGTGGCGTGAAAATTCTTAGGTACATCACTAGAAGATATTGATCGTGCGGAAAACCGTGATAAGTTTGAACATGCACTTCATGAGATTAGATATTCCACAACCAAAAGGAAAAACAGCTGACATCTGTAGAAGAAGCAGTAGGGATTGCTGAAGAAATCGGCTATCCAGTACTTGTTCGTCCTTCTTATGTACTTGGTGGACGAGCAATGGAAATTGTGTATCAAGAAGAAGAGCTTCTACATTATATGAAAAATGCGGTAAAAGTAAATCCAGAGCATCCAGTCCTAATTGACCGTTATTTAACAGGTAAAGAAATTGAAGTAGATGCAATCAGTGATGGTGAAAACTGTTGTCATTCCAGGGATTATGGAGCATATTGAACGTGCTGGTGTTCACTCTGGTGATTCGATTGCTGTATATCCACCACAAAACTTAACAGCAGAACAAAAAGAAACAATTATTGATTACACAACACGTTTTGCAAAAGGCTTAAACATCATTGGTTTATTAAATATTCAATATGTCATTCAGTAAAGGTGAAGTATATGTCATTGAAGTGAATCCACGTTCAAGTCGTACAGTACCGTTCTTAAGTAAAATTACGAATATGCCAATGGCAAACATAGCTACAAAAGTTATTCTAGGTCAATACGTTAGAAGGTCTAGGCTATGAAAATGGCTTAGTTCCTGAGAACAAATGGTGTATATGTGAAAGTTCCGGTCTTCTCTTTCGCGAAATTACGACGAGTCGATATTACGCTTGGACCTGAAATGAAATCAACTGGTGAAGTAATGGGGAAAGATACTTACGCTTGAAAAAGCATTGTATAAAGGCTTAGTTGCTTCTGGTATGGAGATTAAAGGTCATGGTTCTGTTCTGTTAACGATTGCTGATAAAGATAAAGAAGAAGCCATTCAAATCGCTAAACGCTTCCAAAATATTGGTTTCCAATTGATTGCAACAAGCGGTACAGCAGTTGCCATTGAAGAAGCAGGTATTCCGGTTACAAATAGTTGGTAAAATTGGTGAAGAAGGTACAAAATCTTATTGATGTGATTCGAAACGGTGAAGCGCAATTTGTGATTAATACATTAACAAAAGGGAAACAACCAGAACGTGACGGCTTTAGAATTCGTCGTGAATCAGTTGAAAATGGAGTTCCTTGTTTAACATCACTTGATACAGCAGAAGCAATGCTACGAGTAATTGAATCGATGACATTCTCAGCAGAAGCGATGCAAAAAAGTGAAAAAACGCGGAGGTGAATTTTTCATGATTATACAAGGAATCGATGAAGGTCTTATCGCATAAAGAATTGGCACCATGCTATTTTTGAGCTAACACTAAAAGGTCAACTGGTTCAAGAAATGCAAGAACCGGGGCAATTTGTCCATGTCGAAGACAAGTGATAGCCATGATCCGTTGCTCCGACGTCCGATCTCCATCTGTTCCATTAATCAAAGTGAAAATTCACTTTACGATGATTTATCGTGCGGAAGGGAAAGGTACTACATTACTTTCTCATAAACAGGCCGATGAATAGTTGATGTGCTTGGTCCTTTAGGAAATGGTTTCCCAGTAGATGCGGTTGGAAGTGGGGAAACAGCGCTGTTAGTAGGTGGAGGGATAGGTGTTCCTCCTCTCTATCAGCTATCAAAAATGCTCGTAGCTAAGGGAGTAAAGGTGATTCATGTCCTTGGATTTGCAACAAAAACAGTCGTTTTTTATGAAGAAGAATTTGCTCAATTAGGTGAAACATATATCGCAACAGTGGACGGTTCATATGGAACAAAAGGATTTGTTACCGATGTAATGAAGGAATTTGACAAATTATCAAGCCATTTATTCATGTGGCCCAACACCGATGTTAAAAGCATTAGAAACTGGATATTCTGACCAAAAAGTTATATCTTTCACTGGAGGAACGAATGGGCTGTGGTATTGGTGCTTGTTTCGCTTGTGTATGTCATACAAATGATGAGGGAACTTCTTATAAAAAAGTATGTAGTGACGGACCAGTCTTCCGCGCTGGGGAGGTGATACTATGAGCAGATTTTCAATTGAATTACCTGGATTATCATTAAAAAATCCAATTATGCCCGCATCAGGCTGTTTCGGATTTGGTCGAGAATATGCCAATTTTATGATTTAAGCAAGCTTGGCGCCATCATGATTAAAGCAACAACACCAGAGCCTCGCTATGGTAATCCAACGCCACGTGTTGCCGAAACAGATGCAGGAATGCTAAATGCAATCGGGCTTCAAAATCCTGGATTAAAAAAAGTAATTTCAGAAGAATTGGCCTTTCTAAATGGCTATGATGTTCCGATTATTGCAAACATTGCGGGTTCAATGATAGAAGATTATGTTCAAGTGGCTCGAGAAATTAGCAAAGCACCAGAATGTACATGCACTTGAATTAAATATTTCTTGTCCGAATGTTAAAGAAGGCGGAATTACTTTTGGAACCGATCCAGATGTAGCGAAAGCAGTGACGAAAGCCGTAAAAGAAGTTTCTGAAGTTCCTGTTTATGTGAAATTATCACCGAACGTGACAGATATTGTGGAAATGGCAAAAGCGGTTGAAGCTGGCGGTGCTGATGGGATAACAATGATTAATACGTTAGTTGGCATGCGTCTTAATGTAAAAACAGGTAAGCCTGTTATTGCGAATGGAACGGGTGGTCTTTCTGGCCCAGCGATTAAACCTGTAGCAATTCGAATGGTTTATGAAGTAAGTCAAAAAGTGTCCATTCCGATTATTGGAATGGGTGGCATTTCAAACGCTGAAGATGTTATTGAGTTTTTCTATGCAGGAGCAAGTGCAGTCGCAGTGGGTACAGCTAATTTTGTTGATCCATTTGTTTGTCCGACTATTATTGAAGAATTACCAGCTCTACTAGATCAACTCGGATTTGACCATATTTCAGAATGTCAGGGAAGGAGCTGGAAGTAGTGAAAAATTCACTCATTATCGCACTTGATTTTCCAAACCTTCAAGAAACAAAACAATTTTTACAGCCCTTTGGTTCTGAAAAGTTGTTTGTTAAAGTAGGGATGGAGCTTTATTATCAAAATAGTTCAGCGATTATCTCGTACTTAAAAGAACAAGGACATGAAGTTTTTCTTGATTTGAAATTACATGATATTCCGAATACAGTAAAAATGGCAATGAAAGGTTTGGCTGGTTTAGGAGCTGACTTAGTTAACGTTCATGCGGCTGGTGGTAAAAAAATGATGGAAGCAGCGATAGAAGGCTTGGATGCAGGTACGCCTAGCGGCCAAAATCGTCCGCTTTGTATTGCGGTTACTCAGTTAACAAGCACAACTCAACAACAAATGAATGAGGAACAAAACATTTTAGGTACAATTGAGGAATCAGTCCTGCACTATGCTGCCCTTACAAAACAAGCTGGTCTGGATGGAGTGGTTTGCTCGACACATGAAGTACAAAAAATTCATGAAGTGATTAGTCCACAATTTTTAACGGTAACCCCTGGTATCCGTAATGCGACAGGTGATACACATGATCAAGCACGGATTGCGACACCAGAACAAGCAAGGAAGCTTGGCTCTGACTTCATTGTCGTTGGACGTTCCATTACAAAAGCAGACAAATCCGCTAGAAGCTTATTTAACAATGAAGAAAGCTTGGGAGGGATACTCTTTAATGTCAAAACAAAACATTGCAGAACATTTATTAGAAATTAAAGCTGTTTACTTACAGCCAAATGATCCATTTACATGGTCATCAGGAATGAAATCACCAATCTATTGCGATAATCGTTTAACGTTATCGTATCCGCCTATTCGTCAGGAAATTGCTCGAGGATTACAGCAATTGATTGAAGAGCATTTTCCTGGAACAGAATTAATCGCTGGTACAGCAACAGCAGGAATTCCGCATGCAGCATGGGTAAGTGATTTATTAAATTTACCAATGTGCTATGTTCGTTCAAAAGCAAAAGAGCATGGTAAAGGAAATCAAATTGAAGGAAATGCTTCTCCATGGTCAAAAAGTGGTAGTAGTAGAAGATTTAATTTCGACTGGTGGCAGTGCCATTACAGCCGCTAAAGCATTAAAAGAAGCAGGCTGTGAAGTGTTAGGAATCGTTTCAATCTTTACATATGAGCTTGCAAAAGGAAAAGAAAAGCTTGCAGAAGAAGGACTTACATCATATTCGCTCAGTGATTATTCTACACTGATTGGCGTAGCGAAAGAAAAAGGCTATATTAACGAAAATGATCTTCAAAAGTTAACCAAATGGCGTGAAAATCCAGAGGATGAATCATGGATTAACGCTTAAAAGATAGGCTTTGTTTACACATTGTTGATAAAGCCAAAAGATAAAAAGAGGATGACCACTTGAAATTTTAGGTCATCCTTTTTTATACTATCAAAATTATTGGTACTTTCGTCTAGTTTTCATATTGGGTAAAATGAACAAATTAATAATCCCTTTACAAAACAGAAATATTTATATTGTATAATAATTTATTAAAGATATTTTATTTATACTTTAAGAAGGTTTAATTCTTTTAAAGGATTAAAGTATAAGAAAAGATATCGACTTTCGCCATTAGGGCGATAAGTCGTGTTTTTCTAATATCGTACTATATTTGTGTGATAGGAAGTGCTGTTATTGGAGCGTATTGCTGTAATAGATTTAGGTTCAAACTCCTTTCATATGGTCATTTGTGAAGTGAGTGAAGAGTACTTAAATCCAATTAAAATTGTAAATGAAGATGATTATAAAGCGTATGTTCGTTTAGGGGCGAATCTTAAAAAAGGCGATTTAATTAAGGAAGAAAAAATAAAGGAAATTATATCCATTTTAACGAGGTTTAAAAAGGCAGCTGAACAACACAAAGCTCGTAAAATATTCTGTATAGCAACGGAGGCATTACGTCGAGCAGGTAATGGCAAGGAAATTATGAAGCTAATAAAAGATCAGATTGGTCTTCATATAGAATTAATCTCAGGTCATGAAGAAGCATATTTAGGCTTTTATGGGATTGTTAACAGCTTTGCGTTACGCAGCTATTTAACGGTAGACATCGGTGGAAGCAGTACGGAGCTTGTTTACGTAAAAAATCGCAAGTTAAAAAAATCAATCAGCTTACCTATAGGTTCTTTGAATATTTGTGATTTATTTGATTCGACCAATACGATAGAAGATGAATTGGCTCAGCAAATGATGGAATTATTTTACGGAAGTTTTAGATGATACGCACTGGCTTCAAGAAATTGAAATTGATGCCATTATTGGGGTTGGCGGTACAATGCGTACGATTGGAAAGTACGAGCGAGCCAAAATGGGTTATCCACTATCGATTCAGCATAATTATCAATTGGACTTAGATCGTGTCCAAACTATTTTTAATGACTTACGTATATTAACGGAAGAAGAACGATTGAATCTTGCTGAACTTCAAAAATCGAGGGCAACGATTTTTCCAAGTGCTTTAACATTAGTCCTTTCCATTATGAAGTATGTGCATAATCAAACATTAATTTTAAGTAAATTTGGTTTGCGTGAAGGGTTTGCCTTGGATTACATATTAAAAGGAGAAATTGTTAAGGATGTATTCGAACGAGATGTGGAGCAAATTTTGGTTCGAGCAAAATATTTCTGAAAAGCTATATAATCATTACCTTTCTCGTGCATTGTCACGATGTAAACCATTAATTGAAGAGGATCAGACAATTGAGATAGATGAGGAGTTAATTAAAATTTCTACTGTATTCTTGCTGAAAAGGCAGGAAAGTGATGCTAAGCAAATCAAGAAATTTTTGAAATACCTTTTCTCACGCGGCATATTTGGCTTGACACACCAACAAATGATTATGGCGTTAATGATTGCTGATTTTTCATTTGATAATAAATATAAAACGATTTTGACAGTAGATGATTACGAATTAGTTCGTCATATAGATAAACTTAATCTTTTTGGTGAATAGTGCCTCGGGTAAAACAACTGACAGAAGCAAATCTCTCAGCTTTTTTTGAACGACCAGTCACGATCCAACATCAACAAAATCGTACGTGGCTTGCTTTGAAAGAATTTGTCAAAGATAAGAGCTAACACTCAAGGCTGACAGCACATGTTGGCAGCCTTGAGTGTTAACAGATAAGAAAAAGTATAAAAATTTTCTATATTAATCCTTGTGTTTTAATCCAATGACCGTTTCTTCATCGGGTGTGACAAAGAGGGTTTGTTGCTGTTCATAAATAACGAAGCCTGGTTTTGAGCCATTTGGTTTTTTTACATGACGTACTTTTGTGTAATCTACTGGAACAGAACTAGAATCTTTTGCTTTGCTATAAAAGGCGGCTAGTATAGCCGCTTCTTGAATCGTCTGTTCGCTAGGGTGTTCGTTGCGAATGACAACATGTGAGCCTGGAATGTCTTTCGTATGAAGCCAGATGTCATCACGACGAGCAAATTTATTGGTTAAGTAATCATTTTGTTTATTATTTTTTCCAACAAAAATGGAATCTCCATCTGTAGAGTAAAAAGTTTCAAGCTGTGGTTTTTGATTGTTTGGTTTCTTCATACCCTTTTTCTGTTTTTGGCGTAGGTAGCCTTCCTCTTGCAGTTCTTCACGAATTTCTTCAACATCCTTTGGTGATGCAGATTGTAACTGTTGTTGCAGCATCTCAAAATAGATCAATTCAGCTTTTGTCTTTTCAATTTGTTCTTGAACAATATGGACGGCGTTTTTCGCCTTTTGATATTTAGAAAAATATTTTTGGGCGTTTTCAGTCGGTGTTTTTTGTGGATTAAGTGGAATGACCAAGATGCTATCGTCGTAATAATTGGTCACTTCAATTTCTGTTAACCCTTTTTTCATTTGATATAAATTGACCGTTAGTAATTCGCCATATAGTTGGAATTGATTCCCTCGTTCGCTTTCAGCTAAGGTTCTTTCAAGTTTTTTTATTTTCTTTCTATTTTTTTCTATTTCGTTTGTAATAAAGCGTTCAAGGTCATGACCTTGTTGTTTGACGCGGTCCCGCTCGGCTTTTCCAAAGTAAAAACGATCAAGCATCAAGCTCAACGAGGGAAATGTTTTTGTTTCACCTTCAATATGCTCTAACGGTAGCATATAAAATACTTCCTTTTTTCCATCATATTTAATGATAGGTGTGTAGTTTTGCTTATTTAGTTCATCAATTAGGGATAGAAATGCAGATGGTAATGTATCGGCATTTGCAAGTCCCGCTCGAAATATAGCTTCCTTCGCGAGTAGTGGCGAAACACCTGCGAAACACTGTACGAGTTGTGAATCTAATTTACCTGCATTGAAATCCAATTGTTTAAGAATCTCTTCAGTCGACGAAGTAAATGGATTCAGCTTATTTTGGGCAGGGGGAAGTTTGTATTCCTGACCTGGTAAAAGGGCGCGGTGACTATTTACTGCATAGGAAACATGTTTAATGCTATCAAGAATTACATTACGCTCGTGATCGACCAAGATAATGTTACTATGCCGTCCCATGATTTCAATAATTAATTGCTTTTGAGAGACATCGCCAAGCTCGTTTCTTCCTCTAACATTAAAAATAATCATTCGATCCAGTTCATGTTGACGAATATCCTCTATCGTAAAGCCCTCGATATGCTTGCGTAAAAGCATACAAAACATTGGCGGTTCTTTTGGATTTTCATAGTTTTCTTCGGTTATTTGAACTCGTGCATAGCTTGGATGAGCTGAGAGTAAAAGTTTATAATTCTTTTTTTCTGCTCGAATATGTAAGATTAATTCGTTTTTATATGGCTGGTGTATTTTATTGATGCGACCACCTTTTAATAAAGAAGCGATTTCTTCTGTCATCGCCTTCGTAAATACCCCATCAAATGACATACCTATACATCCTTTACAAAATATTTGATTAAACCGGTTGCGCGAGCGAATCGGGCATATCCGCTTTTCTACATGTCTAGCTCCAGGTGCTCAGCGCCTAATGGACTTCCCGCTCCTCCACTCGATAAGTCAACATCGAATCGCTTTCGCTCTTCGTGTTTCCTTTATCTCCCTGCGGAGCGGTCCAGTCCATACGTCGCTGAACGGGCACCTTCCGCTTTTCTAATTATTATAGCATTTTTTTGGACGAGTCTGAATATGTATGGGAGGAGAAAGAGTAAGGGTGGCTGCAGTATTTTTGAAGGATGGAGGATGGGGAAAGTGGCTGGATAGTGGGGGCTGTGTCGTGTGTGTGAAATGGTTTAGGACAAGTAATGCAATATAAAAAGATATTTTTGAGGACCGTTGCCAGTTTGAACGACATATCTAAACGAAAGACATTATGTGTCTAGCGAAAGCAACTCAGCCCTCGAGTCGTGGCCTCAAAGAGTTACTTCCTCTTCTGATTTTTCTAGTGCATTTCGGGGGTAACCATGGCGCTTCCGCTTTTCTTATTATTATGCAGAGGATGTGTGATATTCGATGAAGTTCCGGGAAATGAAGACGCAAGAAGTAGAGGAGGCACTTCAAACAAATTCATACACTGGATTAAGTGATGATGAGGTAAAGGATCGACACCGAAAATATGGTCTCAATGAGCTTCAAGAAGGGGAAAAACAATCTTTGTTGCTATTGTTTTTTGCCCAGTTTAAAGATTTTATGGTACTTGTCTTATTGGTTGCTACGTTAATTTCAGGTTTATTAGGGGAATATGTAGATGCGATTGCGATTATTGCGATTGTATTTTTAAATGGTGCTCTAGGCTTTTTTCAAGAAAGAAAGGCTGAGAAGTCCTTAGATGCATTAAAGGAAATGTCCGCACCACAAGTACATGTATTGCGAAATAAGAAGTGGATTAAGATTCCTTCAAAGGAAGTTGTCGTTGGGGATATTTTAAAATTTGTTAGTGGTGACAGAATTGGGGCCGATCTTCGAATCATTGAAGCATCAAGTCTTGAAATCGAAGAATCTGCATTAACAGGAGAATCACAGCCTGTTGTCAAAACTTCTGAACCTTTACTATTTGAGGCCGAGGGGATTGGTGATGAAGAGAATAAAGCATTCATGGGGACAATGGTAACAAGAGGGAGCGGAGTAGGGATTGTCATTGCTACAGGAATGGATACAGCGATGGGAGAAATTGCGCATCTGCTCCAGTCTGCTGAAACAATTACAACACCGCTACAAAGAAGGCTTGAACAGCTTGGAAAAATTTTAATTGTTACAGCTCTTATTTTAACGATCATTGTTGTCCTAATAGGCGTGCTACAAGGTAATAGTCTTTATACCATGTTTTTAGCCGGAGTTTCTCTTGCTGTTGCCGCTATTCCAGAAGGGTTACCAGCAATTGTAACGGTTGCCCTGTCGTTAGGTGTACAGCGAATGATTAAGAAGAGAGCGATTGTTCGAAAGCTTCCAGCTGTTGAAACATTGGGCTGTGCCTCTGTTATTTGCTCAGATAAAACAGGAACGATGACACAAAACAAAATGACGGTGACAAAGCTTTGGAGCGGTGGGAAGACTTGGGATGTAACAGGAACCGGATATGTGCCACAAGGGGAGTTTTCTTCAGGTGGGCAGGTTGTTTCATTAAAGACAGAGAAGTCACTGCTTCAACTATTAACATTTGGAATACTATGTAATAATGCGGATTTAGTGGAAAAGGGCGATGGATTTGTCTTAGATGGAGATCCAACAGAGGGAGCGATGTTCGTTGCCGCATTAAAAGCTGGATTGACAAAAGAGCAATTGCAAGATCGATTTACAATTGTCAAGGAGTTTCCTTTCGACTCGATAAGAAAAATGATGAGTGTCATTGTTAAGGATGAAGCTGGTAAGCATTTTGTTGTAACAAAAGGAGCTCCAGACGTGCTGTTTTCTCGTTGCGAATCCATTTTATGGGATGGGAAAACGGCTTCATTCAATAAAGACTATCAATCGGTCGTAAACCGTGAAATGGAGGGACTAGCATCCCATGCTTTACGGATGATTGCCGTTGGATATAGGCCGTTATCTTCTGGAAATATGATTCTGCATGAAGCAGAGGCTGAAAAAAATCTAATCTTAGTTGGTCTACAAGGAATGATCGATCCACCGCGACCAGAAGTAAAGCAAGCAATTAAAGAATGTCGAGAAGCGGGGATTAAAACGGTTATGATTACCGGGGATCATGTGATCACAGCTAAGGCCATTGCTGCACAATTAGGTATTATAAAGGGGAAAGAACGGGTTATTGAAGGCAAGCAATTAAATAATATGTCGGTTGAAGAGCTAGAAGATGTTGTGGAGGATGTAAGTGTATTCGCCAGAGTTTCTCCGGAACATAAATTGAAAATTGTCAAAGCCTTGCAGAATAAAGGGCATATTGTAGCCATGACAGGGGATGGTGTCAATGATGCCCCAGCTATTAAAACGGCAGATATCGGGATTGCAATGGGGATTACAGGGACAGATGTTGCGAAAGAAGCCTCTTCGCTTATTTTAGTAGATGATAATTTTGCAACCATTAAGTCGGCTATTAAAGAAGGCCGAAATATTTACGAAAATATTCGTAAGTTCATTCGATATTTATTAGCTTCAAATGTCGGCGAAATTTTAGTTATGTTTTTTGCGATGCTTATTGGATTACCGTTGCCATTGGTACCTATTCAAATTTTGTTTGTCAATTTGGTAACCGATGGATTGCCAGCTATGGCGTTAGGTTTAGATAAACCGGAAGCTGATGTGATGAAGCAAAAACCACGAAGTCCAAATGAAGGGGTATTTGCAAGGGGATTAGGCTGGAAAATTATTTCTCGTGGTTTTTTAATTGGAATCTCGACATTGATTGCTTTTTATATCGTTTATCGTGCAAATCCAGACAATCTCGCTTATGCACAAACGGTAGCTTTTGCAACATTAGTCATGACACAATTAATTCTTGTTTTTGATTGTCGCAGTGAAAAGTCGATTTTTTCTAGAAATCCATTTGGGAATAAGTATTTGGTAGGGGCGGTCTTGTCTTCCTTACTTCCTATGTTCGCGGTCATCTATTATGAGCCGTTTCAATTAGTGTTCCATACGGTTTCCATTGCACCGCGAGATTGGTTGCTAATCATGGGAATGGCATCCATACCAACTTTTTTACTAGCAGGTAGTTTTTTAGCAAGAAAATCAAATTAATTTATGTTATAATCTATTAGGTAGTAGAGTGTCCTCTATTACCTTTTTGTTTTTCTTACAATAAAGGAAGTCTATTGGGCACTGAGCACGTGGAGCTAGACAATAAAGAAGAAAAGCGGAACTGGCTTGATTAGCATTCTGTTTAAAGGAAGGGTAACCATGGTTATTAGTATGACAGGCTATGGACGAGCGAAAGCGGAAAATGATGATATAAAGGTTTTAGTTGAAATTAAAACGGTTAATCATCGATTTAGTGAATATAATATTCGAATGCCGCGGCAGTTACTGTTTTTAGAGGATAAAGTAAAGAAAAGGCGAATGAATATATTCGCCGCGGACGAAGCGAAATTTTTATCACTATTGAAGGTGAAGACTTTGTGACTAAAAAGCTCAAGCTTGATTGGGGAATTGCCGATCAGTTTTTTGAGCTTATGGATACAGTAAAAGAAAAGTATCATATTCAATCTGAAGTATCTTTACAAAATTTCTTACAGCTTGAATCAATTTTTTCGATAGAAGAAGAAGCGGTAAAAAACGATGAAGTAGAAGCAACAATTTTGAGTGCTTTGACAAGTGCGTTAGAGAATGTAAAAGCAATGCGAATTCAGGAAGGGCAAGAGTTAGCAAATGATTTACAAGCCCAATTACAAAAATTCGCAACCATTGCTGAGAAAGTAAAACAATATGCTCCTTCTGTTGTCAGGGCATATAAAGAACGATTAGCAATGAGATTAACAGAGCTAACGGATGGATTAATGGATGAAAGCCGACTTGTTACAGAGGCAGCAATCTTTGCGGATAAATGCGATATTAATGAAGAGTTGACTAGGCTAGAAAGTCATCGCTTGCAATTCTCCGAAACATTGAAGCAAAATGAACCGATTGGTCGCAAGCTAGATTTTCTTGTGCAGGAGATGAATCGAGAAGTCAATACAATTGGTTCAAAAGGAAATGATTCTTTCATTACGAAGGAAGTTGTTGAAATGAAAAGCTTGCTTGAAAAAATGAAAGAACAGGTTCAAAATATTGAATAGGTTGTTTATGATTGTTTCAACAAGGTGACAATAGTATAGGAGTGAAGGACCATGATGCCTATTAAGCTCATAAATATCGGTTTTGGAAATATTGTTTCTGCAAATCGAATTATTTCCATTGTGAGCCCAGAATCGGCTCCAATTAAAAGAATTATTCAGGATGCCCGCGATCGCGGATTATTAATAGATGCTACATACGGAAGAAGAACAAGAGCCGTTATCATAACAGATAGTAATCACGTTATTTTATCTGCTGTTCAACCAGAAACAGTTGCTGCACGTCTTCAAGGGCGAGATGACAGCGTAGAAGAGAGGTAAAATGAAAATTATGAAAGAAAAAGGTTTATTAATTGTATTATCTGGGCCATCGGGAGTTGGAAAAGGAACAGTAAGAAAGGCTATTTTTTCTGAACCTGATAAGGCATTCGAATATTCTATTTCGATGACTACACGTCTTCCTCGAGAGGGGGAAGTAGACGGAGTAGATTATTTCTTCAAAACTCGAGAAGAATTTGAAGAACTCATTGAACAAGGGAGATTACTTGAATATGCAGAATTTGTTGGAAACTACTATGGTACCCCTGTCGATTACGTACAAGAAACAATCGATGCTGGAAAAGATATTTTTCTAGAAATTGAAGTGGAAGGTGCAAAGCAGGTTCGTGAAAAGTTTCCAGAAGGATTGTTTATTTTCCTAGCACCGCCAAGTCTTTCTGAATTAAAAAGTCGAATTGTGGGCCGTGGAACTGAGACGGAAGAAGTGATTCAACAACGGATGCAAGTTGCGAAAGAAGAAATTGAACTGATGCACTTATATGATTATGTTGTTGAAAACGATTCTATTGAAGCGGCATGTGAAAGAATTAATTGTATTATCGTCGCCGAACATTGCCGACGTGAACGAGTGGAAGTACGTTATAAAAAAATGTTGGAGGTTAAATAAATATGTTATATCCATCTATTGATGCATTGTTACAAAAAATTGATTCTAAATATTCACTTGTTTCGGTTGCTGCTAAGCGTGCACGTGAAATGCAGATTGAAAAATGATTGTCGAATTGAAAAACCCGTGTCATATAAATCAGTTGGTCGTGCACTTGAGGAAATTTATGCAGGGAAATTAACGTATACGAACCCATACGAAGAAAATTAATGAGTTGCTTCGTCTTTCAGGTCTGACACCGTAAAGTAAAGAGGATGCGTGGATGTTTCCATGCATCTTCTGCAACGTTGTCAGATTTTTTTTACTATCATAAAATGAATGGGGGAATTAGCGTGCTTACCGATAAAAAAGTGTTACTTTGTGTAACGGGTGGAATTGCTGTTTATAAAGCTGCTGCCCTTACAAGTAAGTTAACCCAAGCGGGTGCAGCGGTAAAAGTGATCATGAGTGAATCAGCTCGTCAATTTGTCACTCCACTTACTTTTCAAGCTTTGTCACGTCATGATGTATATACAGATACGTTTGATGAAAAGGACTCGGCTGTTATTGCGCATATTGATTTAGCGGATTGGGCAGATGTAATCTTAGTTGCTCCAGCAACAGCAAATATCATTGGTAAGCTGGCAAATGGTATAGCTGATGATATGATTTCGACAACGATTATGGCGGCTGTTGTTCCTGTTTGGGTGGCACCAGCGATGAATGTACATATGTATGCTCACCCTGCTGTTCAAAAAAACATGAATACATTGCGTTCCTTTGGTTATCAATTCATTGAACCAGGAGAAGGCTATTTAGCTTGTGGTTATGTAGGGAAAGGTCGACTTGAAGAACCAGAAACGATTGTCAGTCATCTTCAACAATTTTTTTCTCAAAAACATCATTTACCGTTGCTTGGTAAGAAATTTTTAATTACTGCTGGGCCGACTCGAGAAGCGATTGATCCCGTTCGCTTTTTAACGAATCACTCTAGTGGGAAAATGGGGTATGCTCTAGCAGAAGAAGCGATTAAGCTTGGGGCAGAGGTGACGCTTATTTCAGGTCCGGTCCATATTACGGCTCCTGCTAAAGCACATCTTGTTCAGGTTGAATCAGCCTCGCAAATGTATAATGCGGTTTGGCCTTTTTTTGAACAGACGGATGTCGTAATTGGTACAGCGGCGGTGGCAGACTATAAGCCGAAAGTATACCATCAGAACAAAATGAAAAAACAGCCGGGTGACAATGTCATTGAACTGGAACGAACGAAGGATATCTTACAAGAACTCGGTTCTAAAAAAACGCATCAGTTGATTGTCGGATTTGCTGCCGAAACAAACGCCGTGGAAGAGTACGCACGTGAAAAACTGAAGAAAAAAAATGCGGATATGATTGTTGCCAATAACGTGACTTCAGAAGGCGCTGGTTTTGGAACGGATACAAATATTGTGACTATTTTTAAACGTGATGGCAGTGCGATTGAATTACCAAAGCTTACGAAAGCTGAAACGGCACAAAAGATTTTAGCCGAAGTAGCTTCCTTGTTTAAAAAGGATTGATTAGAAATGGATATTGCAGCGGTTATTGTAGATGTACCCGCAAAACAAACAGATCGAGAATTTGATTATCGAATTCCTCCAAAATGGAAGACGATTATTCAACCTGGTATGCGTGTCATTGTTCCTTTTGGCCCAAGAATGGTGCAAGGATTTGTTACTAGTCTGAAAGAAAAAAGCAGTTTCGAAAAGTTACGTTCTATTAAAGAACCAATGGACCTTGAGCCCGTTTTAAATCAAGAATTGCTTCAGCTCGGTGACTGGATGACATATGAGGCGATGTGCTTTAAGATTTCAGCGCTGCAGGCAATGCTGCCAGCTGCGTTAAAAGCGAAATATGAAAAAGTGCTCAATATTATTGACGAAAAAAAGAATAACCTTCCAAGCGAGATTTTGACAATCTTTAAAAATCGTTCCTCTATTACTTGGAAGGAAGTTATTGAAGGAGAGCATGCTCATATTTTTCAAAAGGAAGTGCAAAAGGGTCATCTCGAATTAGTTTATAATGTAAAAAATAAACTAAATAAAAAAACAGTCCGTATGATTCGATCTCTTTACTCACCAGAACAGCTAGCAGAAATCATTCTTACGTTTAAGGGAAATATGAAAAAACAGCTTGAAGTACTACGTTATTTTCAGGAAAACCCAAAACAGATTGCTGTGAAAGAGTTACAACAAGCTATCAATGTATCGAATGCAACGATTAAAACGTTGATTGTTAAAGGAATACTTATCGAAGAAAATCAAGAGGTGTATCGGGATCCGTACGAAAGCCGAGTTTTTCAAAAATCAGAGCCACTTGTGTTAACAGCTGAACAAGCTGCTGCCATTGGACCGATTCAAGAATGTATTAAAGAAAATCAGCATGAAGTTTTTCTTTTATACGGAGTAACAGGGAGTGGGAAAACTGAGGTCTATCTTCAAGCCATTGCTTCTGTTCTTGAAAAAGGGGAAGAGGCCATTATGCTTGTTCCTGAAATTTCGTTAACTCCGCAAACGGTTAAACGATTTAAAGAACGATTTGGTGAGCAAGTAGCTGTGATGCATAGTGGTTTGTCCATTGGTGAAAAGTATGATGAATGGCGAAAGATTCATCGTAAAGAAGTGAAAGTAGTTGTCGGCGCAAGATCAGCTGTGTTTGCGCCATTTGAACATCTTGGGCTTATTATTATTGATGAAGAGCATGAATCCAGCTATAAGCAAGAAGAAAATCCGCGTTATCATGCGCGAGATGTGGCCATTGAACGAGCAAAATTACATAATTGTCCCGTTATTCTCGGCAGTGCAACACCAACATTGGAATCATTTGCTCGTGCCCAAAAAGGGGTATATCAGCTCTTAACGATGAGTAAACGAATGAATGAAGGACCACTACCTTCTGTTGAAATCGTTGACATGCGAGAGGAACTGCGAACTGGAAATCGCTCGATGTTTTCAGAATCCTTATTACGAAGCTAAAGGATCGGTTGGAAAAGAAAGAACAAACAGTCTTAATGTTAAATAAACGAGGACATTCTTCATTTGTCATGTGTCGAAGTTGTGGATATGTTATTCATTGTCCAAACTGTGATATTTCGCTCACGTACCATCGTTTTAATGATTTAATGAAATGTCATTATTGTGGTCATGAGGAAGGAATGCCAAAGGTTTGCCCAGAATGTCGAAAGTGAACATATTCGTTTTTTCGGAACAGGTACGCAAAAGGTAGAGGAAGAATTAGCGAAAATTCTTCCTGAAGCACGAGTCATTCGGATGGATGTAGATACGACGAGCAAGAAGGGGTCACATGAGCGGCTTCTCAAGCATTTGGTGAAGGAAAGGCAGATATTCTTCTTGGAACACAAATGATTGCGAAGGGACTTGATTTTCCTAATATCACACTTGTTGGTGTGTTATCCGCCGATACGATGCTGCATTTACCTGATTTTCGTTCTTCGGAAAAAACATTTCAGCTATTAACGCAAGTGAGTGGCCGTGCAGGGAGACATCAGCTTCCAGGTGAAGTGGTGATTCAAACCTATACGCCAGAGCATTATAGTATTGAGCTCGCTGCCTGGCAAAATTATGATGTCTTTTTTCAACAAGAAATGTTTATTCGTCGTCAAAATCACTATCCGCCGTATTTCTATATTGTTCTTATTACGGTCTCACATGAAGACATCATGAAAACGGTAGCAACAACGGAGAAAATTAGCCAATATTTACGAGCAAATTGTAAGCCGGAATACTATTATATTAGGTCCTGTTGCCTCACCATTAAGTCGAATCAATAATAGATATCGGTATCAATGTTTGATAAAATACAAACGGGAGCCACAATTGCATCGATTACTTGCGAACGATTTTAGAGCATTATCAACAAGAAATGACGCAACATCATTTGCAAGTTTCCATTGATTTAAATCCACAAATTATGATGTGATATGAATCGCGAGCAGCTTATAGCGCTCGCGCTTTCTATGAGAAAGGATAGATATTGTGACTATTTTACCAATTGTCATGTTTCCTGAAAAAATTTTGCAACAAAAATGCAAGAAAGTTACAAGTTTTGATAAAAATTTGGCTAAGCTGTTAAATAATATGTATGAAACAATGGTTGAAGCAGATGGAGTTGGACTTGCGGCTCCACAAGTTGATGTCAAAAAGCAAATTGCTGTGGTGGAAGTAGATGAAGAGTCTGGAGTAATTGAAATGATTAATCCTGAAATTTTAGAGACTGAAGGTGAACAAACGGGTATAGAAGGATGTTTAAGCTTTCCTGATGTATATGGTGAAGTGACCAGACCGTATCGAATAAAAATTGGTGCTCAAGATCGACATGGAAAGTACTATGAGCTGGAAGCGGAAGATTTTTTAGCACGTGCGATTCAACATGAAATTGATCATTTACATGGTGTATTATTTACAAGTAAGGTTTCTCGCTATTTGACGGCAGAAGAGTTAGAAGGGTTTGAGGAAGAATGACGAAGATTATATTTATGGGGACGCCTGATTTTTCAGTGCCTGTATTGAACCGAATCATTGATGAGGGGTATGAAGTGATCGCAGTTGTCACTCAGCCAGATCGACCAGTTGGACGGAAGAAGGTGCTAACCCCTCCACCTGTAAAGGTAGAAGCTGAAAAACATGGCATTCCTGTTTATCAGCCAGAGAAAATTCGTGATGAAGCAGAGCTTGCCAAAATACTTGAGCTTGGGCCTGATTTAGTGGTTACAGCAGCATTTGGGCAAATTTTGCCAAATGAATTATTGGAAGCACCAAAATATGGCTGTATTAATGTGCATGCCTCACTGTTACCAGAACTACGCGGTGGTGCTCCTATTCATTATTCGATTATACAGGGAAAAGAGAAAACAGGCATTACCATTATGTATATGGCTGAAAAACTGGATGCGGGTGACATTTTAACACAAGCAGAGGTAGCCATTGAAGAGGAAGATAATGTTGGTACAATGCATGATAAGTTAAGTCAAGTTGGTGCGGATTTATTAGCTGATACGCTGCCTAGATTGTTAAACGGTGAGCTTACGCCAATTAAACAAGATGAAGCAAAAGCCACCTTTGCTTCAAATATTAAACGATCTGATGAAAAAATCGATTGGACAAGAACGGGTGAGGAAATTTATAATCATGTTCGCGGTTTGAACCCTTGGCCTGTTTCTTATACCTTGCTTGAAGGAAACGTATTGAAAATTTGGCAGACAAAAAAGATTACAGGCTTCAAGCAAGCAGAACCAGGAACCATTATGGCTGTACAAGAAGAAGGATTTGTAGTCACAACGGGAAATGAAACAAGCATCCTTATTACAGAGCTTCAGCCTTCAGGTAAGAAGAAAATGCTTGCGAAGGATTACTTACGTGGAGCAGGTTCGTTTATTCAAGCGGGCATGAAGGTAGGAGTAGAACATGAAACAAACTAAAAAGAGCGTTCGGGACATTGCACTCGACATTCTTGAATCTGTTGAGAAAAATCAATCGTATAGCAACTTATTGTTAAACAACTTAATAAACAAGCATCAGCTTTCGAGTGCAGATAGCGGGTTGTTGACCGAGATTACGTATGGAACGATTCAACGAAAAATGACCTTAGATTATTTTCTAAAGTCTTATATAAAAAATCCGAAAAAGACACAATCGTGGGTTATTAATTTACTAAGAATATCTGTTTATCAGATGGTTTATTTAGATAAAGTTCCTGATCATGCGATTCTTTTTGAAGCAGTTGAAATTGCCAAAAAACGTGGGCATAAAGGAATCACCTCGATGGTAAACGGTGTGCTTCGGAATATTCAGCGAAATGGTGTTGATTCCTTTGAGGATATTGCAGATGAACATGAACGTCTCGCTATTGAAACGAGCCATCCTCTTTGGCTTGTGAAGCGGTGGACGGAACAATTTGGCTTTGAAAAAACAAAAGAAATGTGCGAAATGAATGTAACGGCACCACTACAAACAGCACGAGTGAATGTAAAGAAAATCTCTCGTAGTGAAGTTGTTAGCATCTTAAGAGAAGAAGGCTATGATGTAGAAGCGAGTGAAATCGTTCCTGAAGCAATTATTTGTTATCGTGGTAATCTTGCTCATTCTGAGTCCTATAAGCTAGGCTACCTATCGATTCAGGATGAGAGCTCTATGTTAGTCGCGCATGCATTAGGTGCTAGTGAAAATGATGCTAGTATTAGATTGCTGTGCTGCTCCTGGTGGAAAAACAACTCATATTGCAGAAGGATTGACGACTGGGCAAGTATATGCTTTAGATTTACATGAGCATAAAGTGAAGCTCATTAAAGATCAGGCTGAACGTCTTGGCTTAAAAAATGTTAAAACACAAGTCGCAGATAGTAGGAATGTTCAAGAATTATTTAATAAAGAAGGCTTTGATCGTATTCTTGTCGATGCTCCATGCTCTGGTCTCGGTGTAATGAGACGAAAACCAGATGTGAAGTATACAAAAACAAAAGATGATATAATAAAGCTCTCCTCTATTCAACAAAAATTGTTAGAGGCAGCTGCTCCATTACTTAAGCCTGGTGGACGTTTAGTATATAGTACTTGTACAGTAGATCGAGATGAAAATGACCGAGTGGCTGCAGCCTTTTTAGCGAGCCATCCGGAGTTTGAAAGTGATGCATCTTTAATAGAGAGAATGCCTGAAGAAGTTGTACCATTTGTTAAAGGAAATATGCTTCAAGTGTTTCCGCAACATTTTGAAAGTGATGGATTTTTTATCGCAAGCTTTAGAAAGAAGGTACGGGAATGACAGAAATTTCAAAGTCAACAAAAGAAAACAGTGATACAACCGTTCAAAAGCCATCCATTTATTCATTAGAGTTACATCAGTTAAAGGAATGGGCGGTAGAAAATGGAGATAAGGCCTTTCGCGGTGACCAAATTTATGATTGGTTATACAAAAAGCGTGTAAAAGGCTTCGAAGAAATGTCGAATTTATCCAAATCATTACGTGATAAACTAGAAGAGCAGTTTACCTTTACTACACTAAAAACATTGATTCAACAGACTTCGAATGATGGCACGATGAAATTTTTATTCGAGCTTCATGATGGGTATTCAATTGAAACGGTGTTAATGCGTCATGATTATGGAAATTCTATTTGTGTCACAACACAAGTAGGCTGCCGAATCGGGTGTACGTTTTGTGCTTCAACACTAGGTGGGTTAAAGCGAAACCTAGAGTCAGGAGAAATTGTAGCTCAAGTTGTCAAGGTTCAGCAAGCATTAGATGAAGTGGGAGAACGCGTGAGTTCTGTTGTCATCATGGGAATTGGTGAACCATTCGATAATTACGATAATATGATGTCATTTTTACGAAACATTAATAATGAAAAAGGATTAAATATTGGTGCTCGTCATATTACGGTTTCGACAAGCGGAATTATTCCAAAGATTTATCAATTTGCTGAAGAGCCGATGCAAATTAATTTTGCCATTTCACTTCATGCACCAAATACAGAGCTACGCAGTAAACTAATGCCAATAAACCGGGCGTATAAGCTTCCTGAATTATTAAAGGCTGTTAAATATTATACAGAGAAAACGGGTCGTCGTGTCAGCTTTGAATATGGTTTATTTGGCGGTGAAAATGATTCCGTTGAACATGCTGAAGAATTAGCGGCCTTAATTAAAGACATAAAATGCCATGTGAATTTAATTCCTGTCAACTATGTACCAGAGCGTAATTATGTGAGAACACCTCGTGAACAGATTTTTGAATTTGAAAAAACATTGAAAAAACGTGGTATTAATGTGACAATTCGAAGAGAACAAGGGCATGACATTGACGCGGCTTGTGGTCAGCTTCGGGCCAAGGAGCGCAAAGAAGAGACGAGGTGACTTAAATGCGGACAACATTTAAAACAGATCGTGGTAAAGTCCGTCAGCATAATGAGGATAATGGTGGTATTTTCGTTAATTCAGAGGGTGTCCATCTTGCCATCGTTGCTGATGGGATGGGAGGTCATCGTGCTGGCGATGTCGCTAGCACGATGACGATTGATCTTCTGAAAGAGAGTTGGAAACAATCGAGTCAAATTGAAACGGCTAATGAAGCAGAAGAATGGTTAAGAGAATTATATAACAAAGGTAAATGAATCTTTATTTCAGCACGCAGAAGAAAATATAGAATGTCAAGGGATGGGTACGACAATTGTCGCAGCCATCTGTACAGAAAAATTTGCGACTATTGCGAATATTGGTGACAGCCGATGTTACTTATATAATGAAAGTGGATTTAAACAAGTAACGGAAGATCATTCCCTTGTAAATGAACTCGTACGAACTGGACAAATTTCAAAGGAAGATGCTGAAAATCATCCGCGCAAAAATGTTTTGCTACGGGCATTAGGTACAGAAATGAAAGTGGACATAGACATCTCAACGGTCATATTTGAAGAAGATGATGTCCTTTTGCTTTGTTCGGATGGATTATCGAATAAAGTAAATGAACAAGAAATGTATGAAATCATTAAAAATGATCAGCCACTAGAGGAAAAAGCAGATTCTTTTATCGACTTAGCCAATCACTATGGTGGGGAAGACAATATTACTCTTGTGCTCATTCAATTTCATGATGAACGTGCAGGGAGGTGAGCTAGGTGCTGATTGGTAAAAGAATAAATGGCCGTTATAAGCTGCTCAAGATGGTTGGTGGTGGCGGCATGGCAAATGTATATCTTGCAAGAGATATGATTTTAGATCGCGATGTAGCATTGAAAATATTACGTATGGATTTTAATAATGATGAAGAATTCATAAAGCGTTTTAATCGCGAAGCACAATCAGCAACGAGTTTGGCTCATACTAATATTGTTAGTATTTATGATGTTGGCGAAGATGGGGATATCTATTATATTGTCATGGAATATGTAGAAGGTATGACCCTTAAACAATACATACAAAAGAATGATCCAATTCCCATTGAAAAAGCATTGGATATTATGAAACAAATTACAGCAGCTATTTCTCATGCCCATCATAATGGCATTATTCATCGCGATATTAAGCCACAAAATATTTTGATTGATCATGAAGGAAATGTAAAGATAACAGACTTTGGAATAGCAATTGCTTTAAGCTCCACCAATATTACTCAAACGAATGCCGTACTTGGTTCTGTGCATTATTTATCACCTGAACAAGCTAGGGGTGGAATGGCAAATAAGAAATCAGATATTTATTCACTCGGAATTGTGATGTTTGAATTATTCACAGGTAGACTTCCGTTTTCGGGAGAGTCTGCCATTTCGATTGCTCTCAAACATTTGCAATCAGAAACCCCTTCGCCAAAGCGCTGGAATCCTGATATTCCCCAAAGTGTTGAGAATATTATTTTAAAAGCAACGACTAAAGATAGTTTTTACCGATATGAAAGTGTCGATGCAATGTGGGAAGATCTTCGAACCGCATTAGATCCCAATCGAATCAATGAGCCTCCCTTTGTTATACCGGAGGATCAGGATGCAACAAAGGCTATTCCCGTTATTACGAAAGAGCAGCTACAAAGTACAGATGAAACGATTATAAGAAAGCCCGAAAAACAAACGCTTGTTTATGAAAAAGATACATCGGACCTACCAAATAATAAAGTACAGAACAAAAATCACGATAAGCAGGAGAAGCAGAAAGACAAGCAAAAACGGAAAAAAGGGCCTGCCATTTTAGTATTTTCCTTTATTCTTTTGTTAGCACTCGTTTTCTTAAGCATTGCTCTATACCCAGCATTATTTGGAACGAAAGAAGTGACTATCCCTGAACTGAAAGGGAAAGAGTTAGATGATGCGATTACAGAATTGGTGAATCAAGGATTAATCGTAGGAAAAACGATTAAAATAGAAGATGATACCATTCCAGCTGATGATGTGATAAAGACAAACCCAATGGCTGGCAAGAAAGTAAAAGAAGGGGCCACGGTAGATATTTATCAAAGTAAAGGGAAAGAGAAGATCACACTCTCCAATTATGAAGGTAAAAAGATGACAGATATTGAACCGTCACTTGAAGAGATTGGGTTTAAAGATATTGTTATAACAGAGGAATATAATGATGAAGTCGAGGCAGGAATGATTATTAGTCAACAACCAGCCGCAAATTCCAAAGTCTTACCAGAAGATACTGTATTAGAGTTCACAGTTAGTAAAGGTAGTAATCAAATTACACTTAAAGATTTAACAGGATACAGTGAAGCAGGGTTAAAAGATTATGCTGAGGAAAATGGTTTGAAAATAGAAGTAGAGAAAGAAGAATATCACAACTCTATTTCAGAAGGACAAGTAATTGAACAAACACCATCTGCTCAATCTAAGGTAGATAAAGGAAGTACAGTGAAAGTGGTGCTATCTAAGGGAAAAGAAGAAGTTCCACCGAAAATTGTGAAAAAGGAAGTTGTAATTGAATATGAGCCACAGGAAGTTGGCAAAGCTCAACATATTCAAATTTATGTAGAAGATTTAACAAGAAATATGAATGAACCAGTTGAAACTTTTTATATTGTTGAAACAGTAAAAAGAACACTTGAATTTACTGTGGCAACAGATCAGACAGCTAAATATAAGATTATGCGTGACAATGAAGTATTTACTGATGGAGAGGTTCATTATTCTGAGTAAATACATTTGAAGGAGGGAACCTATGCCCGAAGGAAAAATTATGAAAGCTTTAAGCGGTTTTTATTATGTTCTTGACGGAAAAGAAGTGATTCAATGTCGTGGACGGGGGGTTTTTCGAAAAAATAAAGTTAACCCTCTTGTTGGCGATCAGGTGAAGTATCAAGCTGAGAATAAAACAGATGGTTATGTGTTAGAAGTCAAAGCTAGAAAGAACGAATTGATTCGTCCGCCAATTGCCAATGTGGATCAAGCCATTCTTGTTTTTTCTGCGGTAGAACCAAACTTTAGTCCAGCGTTATTGGACCGTTTTCTTGTGTTGATTGAAGATAATGAAATCGATCCGATTATTATTGTGAGTAAAATTGATTTATTACCAGGTGAGCAGCGAGCACGTTTGGATGAGTATGTGAATTACTATCGGAAGTTACAGTATCCTGTTATCGTTACTTCTTCTGTAACTGAAGCAGGTATTTCAGAGCTACTTCCTTTCTTGGATGGGAAAACGAGTGTTTTTGCTGGGCAATCCGGTGTTGGAAAATCATCCATATTAAATACAATTAATCCAAATCTTGAATTAAAAACAAATGACATTTCTACTCATTTAGGACGTGGGAAACATACAACAAGACATGTGGAGCTTATTCCAATTGGATCAGGGCTTGTGGCGGATACACCAGGATTTAGTTCGCTTGAATTTGCTGAACTGGAAGCAGAGCGGCTAACCTATTGTTTTCCTGAGTTTCATGAATTAAGTGAGAATTGTAAGTTCCGTGGTTGCTTACATGATAAGGAACCTAAATGTGCTGTAAAGGCAGCGGTTGAAACAGGGGATGTTGCTAGGTTTCGTTATGATCATTATATGCAATTTTTGGAAGAAATTAGAGAGAGAAAGCCGAGGTATTAAATGATGGTTAAAATTGCTCCATCTATATTATCAGCTAATTTTGCAAAACTGGGAGAAGAAATTTTGGATGTTGAACGAGGTGGCGCTGACTACATTCATGTCGATGTCATGGATGGCCATTTTGTTCCTAATATTACAATTGGACCGCTTATCGTGGAAGCGATACGACCAATCACAAAATTACCATTAGATGTTCATTTAATGATTGAAAATCCAGATACGTATATTGAAGCGTTCGCGAAGGCTGGAGCTGACTATATTACGGTACATGTGGAGGCTTGTCCGCATTTGCACCGCACCATTCAATTGATTAAGTCTTTTGGTGTAAAAGCGGGTGTCGTATTAAATCCAGCTACGCCAGTTGTTCATATTCAGCATATCATTCAGGATGTAGATATGGTCTTGCTAATGACGGTTAATCCAGGCTTTGGTGGTCAGAAGTTTATTTCTTCTGTTTTACCAAAAATCGCTGAAGTAAAACGATTAGCCGATGAACTTAATCCACATCTTGAAATTGAAATTGATGGCGGCGTAAATGAAGAAACAGCAAAATTATGCATCGAACAAGGTGCTAATGTCTTGGTTTCCGGCTCTGCCGTATATAATCAAGCAGACCGATCTGAAGCAATAAGAAAAATTCGTGGAGATAGATAAGAAATAAATAGATAGAAAAAGCCGACTCAATTTGAGCGGCTTTTTTTCAAAATGTCGCTAAACAGGTGCCTTGCGCTTTTCTAATAGGAGGTTTTTATGAATATTTGCATCATGGCTGGGGGGCCAACTGAATTTTTGCCAGACTTACATCTATATAAAGAAAGAACGGATATTTGGGTAGGCGTCGATCGAGGGGCTTTCGTTTTATTACAACATGGGATTGTACCGAATCTTGCCCTAGGTGATTTTGATTCAGTGACGAGTGAAGAGTTAAAAATAATTCAAGAACAATTGTCAGAGATCACTTTTTTCCCTTCAGAGAAGGATGAGACAGATCTTGAACTAGCTATTGATTGGGCAATTGACCAAAAACCACGTAATATTTACATATTTGGGGCAACAGGAGGGAGAATGGATCATTTTCTCGCTAACATCCAACTGCTGCAAAAAGAACGAATCTTGAAGGGGATAGGAGATATAAACATTTATATGCTTGATGAGAAAAATAGTCTAACCGTGAAAACACCTGGAACATATATAATTGAAGGGGATTCGACGAAGAAATATTTTTCGCTGCTGTCAGTGACAGAATCGGTGTCTGGAATCACATTATCAGGATTTAAATATCCGCTTAATGGAGCTAAATTAACAAGGGGCTCCACGCTTTGTATTAGTAATGAACTAATTTCTGAATGTGGGAATGTTTCATTTGAAAAAGGCATAATAATGATGGTAAGAAGCAATGATTAAAAAATCATGCTTGAGACAGATTCAAATGGATTCTTTTACGCATAATCTGTTAAAAAGCTTATCTGGTGATAGAAAATTCCGCGAAAAAGTGTGGGAGAGATTAGGAGGGGCAAAATGAAATTTTATACAATTAAATTGCCTAAGATCCTTGGCGGGTTAGTAAGGGCTATGCTTGGAGCATTTAAAAAGGGATAAATACAATAATAACAGATAGCACCCAATCCAATTGGGTGTTATTTTTAATTTAAAATGTGTGTTTTAATGTCTAGCGCGGGCGCCTTCCGCTTTTCGAATTTCTAATTAAAAAGGCATCCTATAAAAAGGATGCCATCAACATTATACGCGTTCTACTTTGCCTGATTTAAGAGCTCTTGCAGAAACGTATACACGTTTAGGTTTACCGTCAACTAAAATACGTACTTTTTGAAGGTTAGCGCCCCATGTACGCTTGTTTGCGTTCATTGCGTGAGAGCGTTTATTCCCAGAACGAGTTTTTCTTCCAGTGATTACACATTGACGTGCCATGTTTAATTCCCTCCTAACTACAGCAAGCTTAAGTTTAAGTTCAGCTTAAGTCTTTTAAATACCTTAATAATTTATCATACCTGTCTTAAGAAAGCAATACTGTAGTTCATTACTTTCAAGAAAAAAACCTTGACATATAATATGTGTAAATTAATTTATTATTGATAGGGTAAGACATTTGCTTTTAAAACGAAGTAGATTATAGTAAAATGTTAGTAGTTAAAATGATGATTTTTGGGAGGGAAAAGAAATGTCTATCGAATTACAAACGAAACATGGACAAATTGAAATCTCTATTGATGTGATTGCAACAATAGCTGGTGGTGCTGCTGTTGATTGCTATGGAATAGTCGGGATGGCTTCCAAAAATCAATTAAAAGACGGAATTTCAGAAATTTTACGAAAAGAAAATTTCTCTAAAGGGGTAATTGTTCGTCAGGAAAATGATCAAGTGCATATAGATATGTATATTATTGTTAGTTATGGAACGAAAATATCTGAGGTTGCTCATAATGTGCAGTCAAAGGTAAAATATACGTTGGACAAAACGGTAGGACTTGCAGTTGACTCAGTCAATATTTTTGTTCAGGGAGTTCGGGTTACGAACGCTTAATCATAGGAGGAAAGCTGTGTGGCGATTACTAGTTTAGATGGAAAACGTTTTGCAGAGATGATTATTCAAGGTGCCAATCATTTGGCAGCAAATGCGAAAATGGTTGATGCATTAAATGTTTTTCCTGTTCCTGATGGAGATACTGGAACTAACATGAATTTATCGATGACTTCTGGAGCTAAAGAAGTTCAAAATAATGTGCAAGAGCACATCGGAAAAGTGGGAGCAGCTTTATCAAAGGGTCTACTAATGGGAGCACGTGGGAATTCAGGAGTTATTTTATCTCAATTATTTCGTGGTTTTTCAAAGTCAATTGAAAATCAAGCGACTATTAATAGCCAAGAATTTGCTCAAGCCTTTGAAGCCGGCGTTCAAACCGCTTATAAATCGGTAATGAAGCCTGTTGAAGGGACGATTCTAACCGTTGCCAAGGATGCGGCTAAGCAAGCCGTTCTTTCCGCTAAAAAGAATGATAATCTTGTACAAGTGATGGAGGAAATCCTTGCAGAAGCACATGCATCGCTGAATCGTACGCCTGAGTTGTTGCCTGTCTTAAAAGAGGTTGGAGTTGTCGATAGTGGTGGTCAAGGTTTAGTCATCGTGTATGAAGGCTTTCTTGCCGAGCTTAAGGGTGAAGCTTTGCCAACCGGTTCTATTCATGTTCCAAGCATGGAAGAATTAGTGAGTGCAGAACATCATATGAACGTACAAGACTTTATGAATACAGAAGATATTGTATATGGATATTGTACCGAATTTATGGTGAGGTTAGAGGCAGATAAATTGGTGGAAAATCCATTTGATGAAGATGCATTCCGTCAAGAAATTAGTCAATATGGGGATTCTTTGCTTGTTATTTCTGATGAAGAAATTGTTAAAGTACATATACATTCTGAACAACCAGGTAATGTTTTAAACTATGGACAGCAATACGGCAGTTTAATCAAGCTGAAAATTGAAAATATGCGTGAACAGCATACAGCTATTGTTGGTGAAAAGACGTCTACACCATTGCAAACAGCACCAAAACCAAAAGAAAAGTATGGAATTGTGGCAGTTGCGATGGGTGCTGGGATTAGTGAATTGTTCCGAAGCATTGGCGCAGCTGAGGTTATTGAAGGTGGACAAACGATGAATCCTAGTACGGAAGATATGGTGAAGGCTGTTAAAGCTGTTCATGCTGAAAATATTATTATTTTGCCAAATAATAAAAATATTATTATGGCGGCAGAGCAAGTTGCAGATCTTGTAGATGAGAATATTATTGTTATTCCAGCAAAAACGGTACCACAAGGTATGGTTGCGTTACTTGCTTTTAATCCAGCTCTTTCTCAAGAGGAAAATCAATCATTGATGAAGGAAGCTCTTTCTCAGGTGAAGACAGGACAAATTACGTTTGCTGTACGTGATACAACGATTGATGGCTTTACCATTGAGCATGGCGATTTTATGGGTCTACAAGAGGGTAAGATTAAAGTGCTTAATAAAAACAAGCTTCAAGCGGCAAAGGATCTTTTAACAGAAATGGTGCAGGAAGAGGACGAAATTTTAACCATTTTGTATGGTGAAGATATAACCGAAGGAGAAGTAGAAAACCTTGTGGCCTTTTGCGAAGAGGCATTCGAGGATGTTGAAGTAGAAGTGCATAATGGGAAGCAGCCATTATATTCCTTTATTTTTTCAATTGAATAGAATAGTGATTCCGGGTGAAAGGACTTTGGTTTAAAATAAGTCCTTTCGGATTGAAGCTAAAAGTGATACATCACCATAAACTGCATATGTCATTAGGCTATGCAGTTTAATTTTGTAGGTTACTAAAGTAAGATTTAAGTCAATCAAATTGTTGAAGGATAGGCAGTAATTGTTTTTAAAAAAGGAAGATGAGTAATGAACGGATTATTAGAACCTGTTATAAATATCAAAGGAGTTGGGGCTGAAACGGCAGCAACCCTGCATGAGATGGGAATTGATACTGTTTTTGACCTATTAGAACATCTTCCCTATCGCTATGAAGATTATCGCTTGAAGGACTTGGAAACGGTTGAACATGAAGCGCGGGTAACGATTGAAGGTACGGTTCATAGTGCACCTCTTCTTAGTTATTATGGAAAGAAAAAATCGCGACTCACGTTTAAGGTGCTAACAGGGCGCTATCTGATTAACGTTATATTTTTTAATCAACCCTATCTAAAGTCTAAGCTTGAAATGGGAGGGCAGGTTACGGTTACCGGTAAGTGGGATCGCCACCGCCAAACGATTACAGGATCAGAGTGCCATACTGGTCCCAATCATTTAGATAAAGAGTTTGAACCGGTTTATTCGGTTCGGGGAAACATAAGTGTTAAAAACATGCGTCGATTAATGGGGCATGCATTTAATCAATATGGTGAATGGATTGAAGAAAATCTACCACCTCAGTTATTAACACGATATAAATTAATGCCCCGAAAAGAGGCGTTAAAAACGATGCACTTTCCCGCGTCAGCCAATCTAGTGAAGCAGGCAAGAAGACGCATCGTGTATGAAGAATTTTTATTATTTCAACTAAAAATGCAAGCGTTACGAAAAATTCAAAGAGAACAGTCAAAGGGAATCGGTCAAACGTTTGATGAGGGAAAGGTGGATGATTTTACCCAGACCTTACCTTTTCCATTAACGACAGCACAGCAGCGAGTTGTTGAAGAGATTTTAACCGATATGAAGTCGCCGTTTCGAATGAATCGTTTGCTCCAAGGTGATGTTGGATCAGGGAAAACGGTAGTAGCAGCGATTAGTTTGTGTGCTACTGTGTCGGCTGGTTTTCAAGGGGCCTTAATGGTTCCAACGGAAATTTTAGCAGAGCAACATGCGGAGTCCCTTTCTGCAATGTTGGAGCCGGTTGGACTAAAAATAGCGTTATTAACCAGCTCAATCAAAGGAAAAAAACGTCGAGAGCTTTTACAAGCATTAGCGGATGGAGAAATCGATGTATTAATTGGAACGCATGCGTTAATTCAAGATGAAGTTAATTTTCATAATCTCGGTTTGGTTATTACGGATGAGCAGCATCGTTTTGGTGTAGAGCAACGTCGAGTATTACGTGAGAAAGGACAGCATCCTGATGTATTATTTATGACAGCTACACCGATACCAAGAACACTTGCGATTACGGTTTTTGGCGAAATGGATGTGTCTATTATTGATGAATTACCTGCTGGACGAAAAACGATTGAAACCTATTGGGCAAAGCATGAAATGCTTGACCGGATTCTTGTTTTTATGGAGAAAGAGCTGCGTCAAGGACGTCAAGCTTATGTAATTTGTCCCCTTATTGAAGAGTCGGAAAAGTTGGATTCTTTGCAAAATGTGTTAGATGTTCATAGTATGTTGACAACCTATTACTCGACTCGCTTTAAGGTTGGATTAATGCATGGACGTCTGAATGCTGATGAAAAAGACGAAGTGATGAAGCAGTTCAGTCGGAATGAGGTCCAAATTTTAGTATCGACAACGGTTGTAGAAGTCGGTGTCAATGTTCCAAATGCCACTGTGATGGTCATTTATGATGCGGAACGCTTTGGACTTTCCCAATTGCATCAGTTGCGTGGTCGAGTGGGTCGTGGGAGCGATCAATCCTATTGTATTCTACTTGCTGATCCGAAAACAGAGGTTGGGAAAGAACGAATGAAAATTATGACCGACACAAATGATGGCTTCGTGCTTTCTGAAAAAGATTTAGAGCTGCGTGGACCAGGAGACTTTTTTGGTAAAAAACAAAGTGGGCTTCCTGAATTTAAGGTTGCTGATATGGTTCATGATTATCGAACGTTAGAAGTGGCACGTGATGATGCCGCGAAATTGATTGCCTCACAAAGCTTTTGGCAAATGAAAGAATATGAGCCATTGCGCACCTTTTTAGAGCAAACGGGAGTATTGGCAGGAGAGAAACTTGATTAGGGCAGAAAATAAAGGATAGCTTCACAGAATGGTTGCAATCTGCTATTATAACTTATATACTACTATTAGTACCTAGTCTTAATACTTTGGATGGTGACCTTCATATATGAGGAAAAGTAAGAAGGAGCGCCAGCAATTATTAGTCGAAACGATAAAAGAGAATCCTTTTGTCACGGATGAAGAGCTGGCTGAGAAGTTTTCAGTGAGCGTCCAAACGATACGACTTGACCGTCTTGAATTATCGATTCCTGAACTGCGTGAACGTATTAAGAATGTGGCAGAGAAAAAATTCACTGACGAAGTGCGAGCATTGCCTTTGGACGAAATCATTGGAGAAGTAATTGATATTAATTTGGATGAAAATGCGATTTCCATCCTGGACATAAAAGAAGAACATGTATTTAGTCGAAATGGAATTGCTAGGGGACATCATTTATTTGCTCAAGCGAATTCTTTAGCTGTTGCACTCATAAATGATGAATTAGCCTTAACGGCTAAGGCTTCTATTTTGTTTACACGTCCAGTGAAAGTACATGAACGTGTTGTTGCAAAAGCAAAGGTGAGACAAAACAGATACTGAAACGGGTCGTTCTATTGTGGAAGTAAACAGCTATGTTGGGAATGAACTAGTTTTTAAAGGTAGATTTGAAATGTATCGCTCATAGTGAGTTGGAGGATGAAAAACGATGAAAATCGCGTTAGACGCAATGGGAGGAGACAACGCCCCTAAAGAGCAAGTATTAGGTGCAATGAAAGCGATTGAGGCTTTTTCAGATGTTGAAATCATTTTAGTTGGAAATGAAGCGAAGATTAGACCATTTTTAACAAATGATCAACGAATTACGATTATACATACAGAAGAAGAAATTTTAAGTACGGATGAACCTGTACGAGCTGTACGACGTAAAAAAACAGCTTCGATGGTACTGGCTGCGCAGCAAGTGGCCGATGGAAAGGCAGACGCCTGTATTTCATCTGGCAATACAGGAGCCTTAATGGCATCCGGATTGTTTGTCGTCGGTCGTATTGACGGCATTGAGCGTCCTGCATTAACACCCACGATGCCGACCATTGATGGTAAAGGCTTTATTTTCTTAGACGTGGGGGCCAATTCAGATGCTAAGCCTGAGCACTTGCTCCAATTTGCGATTATGGGATCTGTATACGCTCAAAAGGTTCGGGGGATTGAGAAACCTCGCGTTGGATTATTAAACATAGGCACTGAAGCTAAAAAAGGCAATGAATTAACGAAGGACGCGTTTGGATTGCTAGAGCAATCTGGAGATATCCATTTTATCGGGAATGTGGAGGCGCGTGAATTATTAAATGGCGTAGCTGATGTTGTAGTAACGGATGGGTTTACGGGTAATATGGTTTTAAAAGCAATCGAAGGGACAGCAATGAGTGTTTTTAACATGCTGAAAACGACGTTGATGAGCAACTTGAAAAGTAAACTTGCAGCAGCTGTGTTAAAGCCCGAATTTAAAGTAATTAAGCATCAAATGGATTATTCAGAGTATGGTGGGGCAGGCCTTTTTGGTTTAAAAGCACCTGTGATTAAAGCTCACGGTTCTTCTGATGCAAATGCGATTTATAATGCAATTCGTCAAACGAGAGATATGGTTTCGCACGATGTGATTAAGACTGTTGCGGAAACTATTGAAAAAATTAATACGAAGTAAGGAGAATAAAGCATGGGTAAAATAGCTTTTGTCTTTCCAGGACAAGGTTCACAAATCGTAGGAATGGGACAAGATTTATATCAAGAAAATGAGCAAGTAAGACAATCCTTTGAAACTGCCGATCAAAAGTTAAACGTTGCTTTATCCAATCTTATTTTTAATGGATCTCAAGAAGAATTAACGATTACATACAATGCACAACCAGCACTTTTAACGACAAGTTATGCCTTTTTTACGGCACTAACGGAAGCAGGGATTACACCAGATTATACGGCAGGACATAGCTTAGGGGAATATACGGCTTTAGCAGCTGCGGGAGCTATTAGCTTTGAAGATGCAGTGTATACGGTTCGTAAACGTGGCGAATTTATGGAAGCGGCAGTACCGAACAAGCAAGGATCAATGGCGGCTATTTTAGGCATGGATCGCGAATTGCTTGCAGAAGTAACAGCAGACATTACAGCTTTAGGTGAGACGGTTCAATTAGCTAATATTAATTGTCCGGGTCAAATTGTCATTTCTGGTACACGTGAAGGCGTGAACCAGGCGATGGTGCAAGTGAAGGAAAAGGGTGCTAAGCGTGCACTTCCATTAGAAGTGAGTGGTCCTTTCCATTCAGCGCTTATGAAGCCAGCTGCTGAAAAACTAAACGAAGTGTTAAATGAAGTGAATATTGTTGGAGCGAGCATTCCTGTTATTTCTAATGTAACAGCGGAGCCAATTAGTGAACCAGCAGACATTAAAGAAAAATTAATTGAACAGCTCTATTCACCAGTATTGTGGGAAGATAGTGTGAAAACATTAGTTTCATTAGGTGTAGATACATTTGTAGAAGTAGGACCAGGAAAAGTATTGAGTGGGTTAATTAAAAAAATTGATCGTTCTGTGAAGCTTTACAATGTTTCTGATTTAGAAAGTTTAGCGAAAACAGTCGAAGCTTTAAAGGAGGACAGGACAATGACATTACAAGGTAAAAAAGTACTTGTAACAGGTGCTTCTCGAGGGATTGGTCGTGAAATTGCCCTTGAGTTTGCGCGTCTAGGTGCGGATGTTGCCGTCAATTATGCTGGTAGTGAGGCAAAAGCAAATGAAGTGGTAGCTGAAATTAAAGCGCTTGGTCAAGATGCGATTGCTATTCAATGTGATGTAGCAAATAGCGAGCAAGTTTCTGAAATGGTGAAAGCGACGATTGAACATTTTGGACAATTAGATATTTTAGTCAATAATGCTGGAATCACACGTGATAATTTATTAATGCGTATGAAGGAGTCCGAATGGGATGATGTCATGAATACGAATTTAAAAGGCGTGTTTTTATGTACGAAGGCTGTGACGAGACAAATGATGAAGCAGCGCAGTGGACGTATTATTAATATCGCTTCGATTGTTGGCGTTTGCGGAAATGCAGGTCAAGCGAATTATGTGGCCGCAAAAGCAGGCGTTATTGGATTGACAAAAACAGCAGCTAAAGAGCTTGCATCACGCGGTATAACGGTAAATGCCATTGCACCAGGCTTTATTTCAACAGATATGACAGATGAGCTAAACGAAGAAACACAACAGCTTATGCTGCAACAAATTCCACTTGCCCGTTTTGGTGATCCAAAAGATATCGCTGCAGTTGCTGCTTTTCTAGCATCTGATGCAAGCCGATATATGACTGGTCAAACACTTCATGTTGACGGCGGTATGGTGATGTAATAAACTAATCAAGTCACTACTTAATGTTTTGAAGGAGGTGAATGCAGTGGCAGACGTATTAGAAAGAGTAACTAAAATCGTGATAGATCGTTTGAATGTTGAAGAATCACAAGTGAAACTTGAAGCTTCATTCAAAGAAGATCTTGGTGCAGATTCCCTAGATGTAGTGGAACTTGTTATGGAACTTGAAGACGAATTTGATATGGAAATTTCCGATGATGATGCGGAAAAAATCGTCACAGTTGGAGATGCTGTGAATTACATACAGAGTGTATTGTAATTAAATGCTCTCAAAGTTGAAAGCTCCGTTTTTTTAAACGGAGCTTTCTCTTATGGTCGCATTTAGGTATGATGGATAGTAGAGCATTGCTAAAGCATGTCTATTGTTTCATAAAATAACTAGGAAATAAGCTTTTTAACCGTTGTGGAGGGTTTTATTAGATGCGCAAGAACGGATATAATCGTCAACCATCAATAAAGGAGCAAAAATTTAACCAGCTCCAGGATCGCTTAGGCATCCATTTTCGAAATGATAAATTGTTAAAACAAGCTTTTACCCATTCATCTTATGTGAATGAGCATCGCCGTAAGCCTTATGAAGATAATGAAAGGCTTGAATTTTTAGGAGACGCTGTATTAGAATTGACCGTTTCTAAATATTTATTTGAAAAGTATCCAATGATGAGTGAAGGAGAGTTGACAAAGCTTCGAGCAGCCATCGTATGTGAGCCTTCGCTCGTTGTATTTGCTAACCAATTATCCTTTGGAGAGTTTGTATTGCTCGGAAAAGGGGAAGAAATGACAGGTGGCAGAGAGCGACCAGCTATGCTAGCTGATGTTTTTGAATCTTTCATTGGAGCTCTTTATTTAGATAGTGGGTTAGAGCCTGTCGTTCAATTTTTAAGAAAAGTCGTTTTTCCGAGAATAGACGAGGGTGCTTTTTCTCATGTGATGGATTTTAAGAGTCAGCTTCAAGAGTTGATTCAACGTGATAATTGTGGCACGCTTCAATATAAAATTCTACAAGAAAAAGGGCCAGCTCATAATCGTGAATTTGTTTCAACTGTATTGTTAAATGGAGAAACACTTGGAACTGGAATTGGAAGGTCCAAAAAGGAAGCAGAACAGCGAGCTGCAGAGCTGGCGTTACGTGAAATGAAACAAAAGTAATGGGGAAGGGGGAGAAACCATGTTCCTCAAACGCTTGGACGTTGTAGGATTTAAGTCCTTCGCAGAAAAAATTTCAATCGACTTTGTGCCAGGTGTAACGGCCGTAGTGGGTCCAAATGGTAGTGGAAAAAGCAATGTTACGGACGCAATCCGCTGGGTGCTGGGTGAGCAGTCAGCAAAATCACTGCGTGGAACGAAAATGGAAGATATCATCTTCTCCGGCAGCGATTCAAGAAAGCCTTTGAATTTCGCTGAAGTTTCTTTAACCCTTGATAATGCATCAAATACTCTGCCGATAGACTTTCATGAAGTCAGTGTCACTAGAAGAGTGTATCGTTCAGGTGATAGTGAATTTTTTATTAATAACGGAGCTTGCCGTTTGAAAGATATTGTGGAATTATTTATGGATTCCGGGCTAGGGCGTGAAGCATTTTCAATTATTAGCCAAGGAAAAGTAGAAGAGATTTTAAGCAGCAAAGCCGAAGAAAGAAGAGGAATCTTCGAGGAGGCAGCAGGCGTCTTAAAATATAAGACGCGCAAAAAAAAAGCGGAACAGAAGTTGACTGAAGCACAAGAGAATTTAAATCGTGTCCAAGACATTTTATTTGAATTGGAAGGGCAAGTGGAGCCGTTAAAGATTCAATCATCTCTTGCCAAAGAGTTTTTAGTAAAGAAAGAAGAGCTCGAACAATTTGAAGTGGGCTTGACGGTAGTCGAAATTGAAGAACTTCATAGCAAATGGGAAAGGCTGTCCAAGGAGCTTGAAGAGCATACAGCGAAAGAACAAAGCATGGCGAGTGAACTAGTGCAGAAGGAAACGATGCTACAGGAACTTCGTCAAAAAATGGCGAATTTAGATAGGTCCATTCATACGCTACAAGAAGTTCTTCTCACAGCTAGTCAGGATTTAGAAAAGTTAGAAGGCCGTAAAGAAGTACTAAAAGAACGTAAAAAAAATGCTACTCAAAATAAAGCTCAGCTTGAAAAATCGATTACTGAAGCCAAAGAGTTAATAGCACGACTAGAAGTAGAAAAAGAAGAGCAAACGAATGTCGTTGGGAGTTTGGAAACAGAAGTAAAGGATTTACAACTGTTTTTACAAGAAAAACAAAAAATGCTTAGTTTGCTCAATACGGATATTGAAGAAACGATTGAACTTCATAAAAGCGACTATATTGAATGGTTAAATAAGCAAGCTACCGCTAAAAATGAAAAACAATATTTAGCTCAGCAGCTTGAACAACATGACCATAAAAGTACAAGGTTAGATCAGGATAATGCTAAGTATTTGACTGAGCGAATGTCGATGATTGAGAAAAAACAGCAATATGAACAAGCATTACGTGAACTTACAAGCGAACTTGAAGCTCATGTGCAGAATTTCCGCACCTTTGATAAACAAGTGGAAGCCGCTAAAGAGTATTATCAGAAACAAGAAACGATGCTCTATAAGGCCTATCAGTTTTTGCAACAAGCAAAGTCTCGCAAAGAACTGTTGGAAGAAATGGAAGAAGATTATGCAGGATTCTTTCAGGGTGTAAAAGAGGTGCTTAAAGCAAAACAATCGTTGCCGGGGATTGAAGGGGCAGTGGCTGAGCTTATTAAAGTGCCAAAGGAATATCAAACCGCGATTGAAACAGCTCTGGGAGCGGCTATGCAGCATATTGTGGTACAACAAGAAGAACATGCTCGGCAGGCAATTAGTTTTTTAAAGAAAAATGGTCATGGACGAGCTACCTTTTTACCGTTATTCGTCATTAAAGGAAGAGAAATTCCGCAGTCACAGCTTAAACTTATGCAAAATCATCCAGCTTATCTTGGCACAGCGGCTGAATTAATTCAATATGAAGCTAAATATGCACAGGTGGCGCTCAATTTATTGGGAACGGTGGTCATTACGAGCGATTTAAAAGGAGCGAATGAGCTTGCGAAATTGGTCGGGCATCGCTATCGCTTTGTTACGCTTGAGGGGGATGTAGTAAACCCAGGAGGCTCAATGACAGGTGGTGCTTCTAAGCAAAAAACGTCTTCGTTGCTATCAAGAAAAGTGGAGCTAGATGAGTTGAAAATTAAGCTGAACGATATGGAAAAGAAAACGAATCAGCTTGAAAAACAAGTGCGTCAAGCAAAAGCGGATATTAGCGAACAAAAAGAGCAGCTTATTGAAATGAGACAATTAGGCGAGTCATTACGTGAGAAAGAGCAATCGTTCAAGGGTGAATTTCGCGAAATTGAACTGCAAGAAAAGACGGTCAATGATCGCCTGCATCTCTATGATTTAGATAAAAAACAATTGATGGAAGAACAACAGCAAAGAAAGTCTCGTTTAGAAGAAATAGAGGAGATCTTGGCTCAATGTTCTATCGAAATTGACAAGCTAGACCGAACGATTGCTAATTTGACAGAACAAAAGCAAACGCAAGCATCCTCTAAGGAGTCATTGGTGGAAGCAACAAATGAATTAAAAGTATCATTGGCCTCCAAGCGAGAACAGCTTCGCAATCAAAGAGAAAATCTACAGCGCCTTAACGAAGAGTGGGCAGTGACCCAAGATAAATTAACGGTATATGAAGAGGACCTGTCATTCTTGGAAAATGAAATGAATCATAGTTCAAGTGGTGAAGAGCAGTTAGTAGATCAGGCTCAGCAAAAGCTTGTACTAAAAAATGATACGATTGAAAAAATGTCTAGCCTGCGTCAAGATAAGGAGAGTTTGCAAACGGAGCTTGAAGCGGTTGAGTTAGATTTAAAAGAAAGTAATCGTCAGTATAAAGGCTTTGTTGAAGTGATTAAAGATGAAGAAGTAAAATTGAATCGGTTAGATGTAGAGCTAGAGAACAGGCTTACTACGCTCAGAGAGGATTACTTCTTAAGTTTTGAAGCGGCAAAAGAGAAATATCCATTAACGCTTCCGGTGGAAGAAGCATCAAGGCAAGTGAAGCTGATTAAATTAGCGATTGATGAATTAGGAACGGTTAATTTAGGAGCGATTGACGAATATGAACGTGTATCAGAACGCTATGAATTTTTATTAACCCAAAAAGGTGACCTACAGCAAGCGAAGGATACATTATTCCAAGTCATTAGTGAGATGGATGAAGAAATGGTTCGACGCTTTGCAGAGACTTTCTATGCGATTCGTGATCAGTTTGAAACGGTATTTAAAGCTCTATTTGGCGGAGGACGAGCTGAATTAAAACTAACAGATTCACTAGATTTACTGCAAACAGGGATAGACATTGTGGCTCAGCCTCCAGGTAAGAAATTGCAAAATTTAAGCTTACTATCTGGTGGAGAACGAGCGTTAACAGCCATTGCGTTGTTGTTTTCTATTTTAAAAGTCCGCCCTGTACCATTCTGTGTACTGGATGAAGTGGAAGCGGCTCTTGATGAAGCCAATGTTTTTCGTTTTAGTCAATTTTTAAAAGAATTTAGTAAAGAAACTCAATTCATCGTCATTACACATCGTAAAGGAACGATGGAAGGGGCAGATGTATTGTATGGGATTACGATGCAAGAGTCTGGTGTGTCAAGACTTGTTTCCGTTCGAATGGAGGAGACAGGAAAATTAGCAGAAGCAAAATGAAGGAAGTGAGACAATGAGTTTTTTTAAGAAGTTGAAAGAAAAGTTTGTTAGTACTAAAAATGATGAGCAAACAAGTGAGCAGCAAGAGCAAAGAGCAGAACAAATATCGATTGGCCAAAAGTTTAAACAAGGCTTAGCAAAAACGCGTGATTCATTTTCCAATCGTGTAAATGAGCTTGTAGCACGTTACCGTAAAGTCGATGAGGATTTCTTTGAAGAGCTTGAGGAAATTTTAATTCAAGCGGATGTTGGCTTTGAAACGGTTATGGAGCTAATTGATGAATTAAAAATGGAAGTAAAGCGCCGGAATATATCGGATACGAAGGATGTACAGGCGGTTATTTCTGAGAAATTAGTAGAGATTTATCAAAGTGGCGAGGAAGAAACGTCACAGTTAAACATTCAAAATGACGGTTTAACGGTTATTTTATTTGTCGGCGTTAATGGTGTTGGGAAAACAACGACGATTGGTAAATTAGCTCATAAGTTTAAAACAGAGGGAAAATCCGTTGTATTAGCTGCAGGAGATACGTTCCGGGCAGGGGCCATCGACCAGCTAGAGGTTTGGGGTGAGCGCGTCGGTGTTGATGTTATCAAGCAAGGAGAGGGCTCAGACCCAGCAGCTGTTATGTTTGATGCCATCCAAGCAGCAAAAGCCCGTCATGTCGATATTTTGATATGTGACACAGCCGGTCGGCTGCAGAATAAAGTCAACTTAATGAAAGAATTAGAAAAAGTAAAACGAGTTATCGAACGAGAAGTACCAGGAGCTCCACATGAAGTGTTACTCGTGCTAGATGCGACGACTGGTCAAAATGCGTTGATTCAAGCAAAAACGTTTAAAGAGGCCACAAATGTATCTGGAATTGTCCTAACAAAGCTTGATGGAACTGCAAAAGGTGGAATTGTGCTAGCGATTCGAAATGAACTACACATTCCTGTTAAGTTCGTAGGGCTCGGAGAAAAAATGGATGACTTGCAAGAATTCGATGCTGAAAAATATGTTTATGGACTATTTGCTAATTTAATTGAAGTAGAATAAGTAGAAAAGGTCGCCTATGAGTCCATCATTTTGACTCATAGGCGGCCTTTTTATTTTTTTGAAGGAGTTTTCCATATTTTTATCGAATTATAAAATATTACATAATCTCTAAAATTTATTGTATATTCGACAAAATGCTTGCATGGACATAATGATCCTGTAACAGAATTGTGTCTATCATCAAGTAGTTATGTAAAGAAGAAAAAAGGGGGAATTTCGTTTGCCAAACTATTTGCGTCCAGTAGCAGCTTGGCTTGTGTTTCTAGTTGTGTTCGTCACCTATCCTTTTCTAGCTGCAGCTGAGGAAGCGAAGATTAGGATATCTATTGACGAAGGGATAGGAGGGTATGCTAAGCGTTCGTCGGCATTACCAGTGAAAATAGAGATGGAGAATAAGGGCGAAGCGTTTAGTGGAACACTATTGCTTCAATTTCAGGCGAATTATAATTATGGTGGCTCAAAAGCTATTAAAGTGGACTTGCCTAAGGGAAGTTCTAAAACATATTCCATCATTTTACCGGGCTATACAGATGAGTACTCCTCTCCTTCGCCTATTAAAAAAACGATTCATTTATATGATGGCGATTGGAAAAAGGGAAAAGAAGTGGACTATACAGGTCCGCAAGTATTAACACCGAAATTTGTTGATTATGGTGAGGTGTTGATTGGTGTTTTAAGTGAAAATTATGACCGGTTAAAGGAGCTGCGTGTTTCATCTTTGTCTGCTACACAGGTGATTGATTTGTCCAAAGTGGACTTACCAAATCAGGGAAGTGGATATGATGTATTAAATTATTTAATTGTCGATGAGTTTTCACTGTCCACGCTTGAAACACAACAGCAAAAAGCAATTGACGATTGGATTCAAGCTGGGGGAATTCTGATTGCAGGTGCCACGCCAAATATGAGTCAACAATATGGCCCCCTTTATGAGTCATTGCCAATGAAGCCTAATAAAGAAGTGAGTTTAGATCGTTCCTTTTTCGCGACGGTCGAGGGTGCGCCTAGCTTTTCAAAGCTGCCTGCTTTTATTGGTGAGGTTGACCAGCAGGCTGAGGTGGTTATTAAAGGTGATACCGGGCCAGCAGTGATTAAAAAAGAGTATGGATACGGGACGATTATCCAAACGAGCTTTTCACTTGGTGATGAACCGCTCGCTTCTTGGAGCAAGTATGGAGCTTGGCTTCATACAGCAGTACTCTCTCCAACAACAAATAGTCAGCTTACTCAAATGGATTATCTATTAAATAATTTAGAATGGGAAATGATTGAACCGAACAAGATATTTGAACATACAAACTTTTCTATTGGTCAATTACTCTTATTGTTAGTGGGATATTTACTTATTTTGATTCCAATCTTATATGTTGTGTTGAAAAAGTGGGATAAGCGTGAGTATGCTTGGTGGATTATTCCAATAGTGGCGGTTATTAGTTCCATCGCTATTTTTGCATTAGGTGCGAAGGATCGTATCGCAAAGCCACAATTAAATCAGCTAGGTATCTATCAAGTGAAAAATAGTCATGTAACAGGTATTCAATCAGATGTTTTGCTTTCGAATAAGGGTGGCGATTATCAGCTATCGGTTCCGAAGGATGAATGGATTATTCTGCCGTTTGCAGCTGAAGCGTTCTCTAGTAATCCGAGAAGGTCACCAGTTGTTGAAGAAAAAGCAACACAAATAGCTGTTGAGTTTCCAAATGTGGAGTATTGGTCAACGCGTTCGATTATTGGCAAAGTAAATCAAAAGCAGGTAGGTCAGTTTACGACCAACTTGAAAGTAGAAAACAAAGAATTGATTGGAACGATTGTAAATGATTTTCCTTATCATTTTGAGAATATTATGATCATTTCTGGAAATCAGAAATGGGAGTTTGGTGCATTAAAGCAAGGCGGTACACTGCAAGTTAAGCAAAATATTAAAAATGATTTATTAATGGGACCAACCATTAGCTCCATACCAGGGATGCAGTCATGGAATCCAGGACAAAAAGTAGATTTACATAAAGTCCGCAACGATCAGTTGCTCTATCTAACGGGGCAGTATTTCTTTACCGAGCAAACAACGGAGAATGCTCCTGTTATTATCGGTTTAACAAATGACAAAGTGTCCGAGTTGAAACTAGAAAACGGAGAAATGGAAGAAAACAACAATAATCTCCTGTTCCAATCGTTTGAGCCTGCTGTATCTCTAAAAGGGGATGTCAGTCTGCCCAAAGAAATGTTCCAATGGGGGATTAATGTGGCGGATGGAAGCTTTGAAAAAATTCAGAATACAGGTAACTCTCTGACCTATTGGTTTGAAGTAGGGGAGTATGAAGCGAGTAGTCAGATACCAGCCGTGATAAAAGATGCGTCTTTTACCGCTAAGAAAATGACGATTACGTGGAATGATTCAAACTTGAAATATGAGCTGTTTAATGTAAAAACGAGAAAATATGAAGCTGTTAAAGAGGGAGAGAGAACGACTACGTTTGAAGGAAGCAAAGAAATTAGTTCGTATGTTTCTCAAGACGGAGAAATAAAGGTGAAGTTAATTAAACAAAATGATCCGAATGGTGCAGAGAATCGATTGCCAGCCATTACGGTTGACGGGGTGATTAAACCATGATTGAAATAATCGGATTGACAAAGCAATACGGAAAATTTACGGCGCTTGACCATTTAGATTTACAGATTGAGGAAGGCACGGTGTTTGGTTTTGTCGGGCAAAATGGTGCGGGAAAATCTACGACTTTCTCTATTTTAGCAACCTTATTGGCTCCGACGTCTGGTACAGCGTTCGTGAATGGCTACAATGTTGTAAAGGATCCTAAGAAGGTTCGTGAGCAAATTGGCTATATGCCTGATTTCTTTGGCGTTTATGATCAATTGAAGGCAGAGGAATATTTAGATTTTTACGGTGCCAGCTATGGAATTTCGATTGATGAACGAAAAAAATTAATTCCACAGCTGTTAGAGCTCGTGAATTTATCTGATAAACGGGATTCATATGTGGATCTTCTCTCACGAGGGATGAAGCAGCGGCTTTGCTTGGCGAGAAGTTTAATTCATGATCCGGAGGTTCTCATCCTAGATGAGCCAGCATCAGGATTAGACCCGAGAGCACGTGTGGAAATGCGTGAGGTTTTAAAAGAATTAAAGCATATGGGAAAAACGATTTTGATTTCTTCACACATTTTACCGGAGCTTGCTGAAATGTGTGATGTGATAGGAATTATTGACCAAGGTAGGTTAAAAGCGCAAGGATCTGTTGCTGAAATCCAAGAAAAGCTACAAGGGGCAAAAAGTATTGTGGTCAAAGTTCATCGTGATATCGAGCAAGCTATTCGTTTTTTTGAGGATCATCCGGATATCAGTGAAATTCAGCAAGACGAGGATAGTGAGAGCATTCAGTTCTTGTTTCGGGGCGACCGCGGTGCCCAGCAGCAGTTATTAAAAGCATGTATCGCTCAAGATCTTCCTATTATAAGCTTTGCTGAGATTGAAACGGACTTAGAGGATGTATTTATGGAAATTACGAAAGGGGTAGAGTAATGATGAAGCGTACGCTCATGAATCCTGTATTAAATAAAGAATTTAAGCTACGTTTTCGCTCATTCAAAAGCTTTCTAGGCGTCCTTTTTTACGTGTTTGCGATAGGTATTATCGTCCTAGGGATTATTTTTGTTGGGCAGCTGGGTAGTATGGGTGGGGTGAATCCAGAAGATAGTCGGATGATGTTTATGGTTCTTTCCGTATTACAGCTTGCCCTCATTGTATTCATTACGCCAGGCTTGACTGCCGGTGTGATTAGCAGTGAACGCGAGCGACAAACATTGAACATGTTATTAACAACGACGCAAAGCTCAACTAGCATTATTATCGGTAAGCTTGTTTCATCAGTTGCTTATTTACTGTTATTAATGATTGCGAGCTTACCTTTGTATAGCATTGTCTTTTTATACGGAGGCATTTCACCTGTAGAGCTTTTAATGGTGTTTGGATTTAGCGTTTTTACAGTGTTTGTATTCGGGAGCCTTGGCGTCATGTTTTCCACGTTTATTCGAAGAACCATTGCAGCGATGGTGACGACGTACGGTGTGATGTTATTTTTAGTCGGGGGAACGGGATTTTTGACGCTCATTGCGACAAATGTAACACAAATGAGTCAAACAGGCACACCGACTACGAATATATTGGTCTATCTATTCTCAATGTTTAATACGCCCATTATTCTTGTCAATTTATTTGAACCGACGATAGCTGAGGAAATTGGACGAATGTCCGGAGTCTCTTTCCCGCTTTGGGCAGCACATCTCATTTTGTATACTCTTATTTTTATAATAGCTGTCCTGTTTAGTGTCAGAAAGCTTCGCCCAAAAATGAAAGCGAGGAAGTGAGGGGCGTCCTGATGGAAGAGAGTAAACAATTTATTGGACTAGTCAAGCCGGTGCAACGTCAGCTGTTTTGGCTTTTATTGTGGAAGGAGGGGCAGCTTTTCCTGCTAGGAGCCAGTGTTTGGGCAGTGGTGTTAAATCTGTTAGCAAGAATGATTGTTTTTCCATTTGTGCTTCGGTTCTTACTCATCGGATGGATCGTGCTTGGTATTGTCAGTGTGTATCGCATTTGTTTAAGGCGGCCGTCAATCAAGACGGCTTCGCTTGTATTTAATCAATACGTACCAGAGGATCGTGTGATTACTGCGCTATCCTTTTTACAGCAAGAAGGAGAACTGGAGAGATTACAGCTTCGAGATGCGGTTCGCCACATGAAGATTCATGAACAAGATGTATGGAAACGGAAAAAGAAAGCCTTATATCCGAAATGGCTTGTTGCTGCTTTTCTGCTTGGAGGAGTGGCGACACTCCTAGCTTTGTTTCCAAATGAAACGATGCATGAGGCAAAGAAAGAGGAGAAAGTAGCCAAGATTATGGATGAGATAGAAAAAGAGATTACAGAAAAAGCCAAGGAAACAAAAGATCCTGTAGCTAAGAAAGCATTAGAAGAGGCAGAGAAAAGGCTGGCTGAGGCGAAAGAGCCAGCACAAGCGCTAAAGGAATTAGAAAAAATAACAAAGCAATTAGATTTACAAGTGATGAAGAAAAAGGAAAAGCAGGAGCAGCTAGAAGCGTGGCAGCAGCAAGCAAATAACGCTGGCTTAAAGGAGTTAGCTAAGCTACTAGAACAACAGGATATTGAAAAATTAGAGCAAGAGCTGCAAAGGCTCAATCAAGATTGGAAGCAATTAACGAATAAACAGAAAGAGGCGTTAGCTCAATTAACGAAACAGCAAGAGCAGCTAACAGAGGAACAGCTCCAAGCTCTTGTTGAGCAATTAAAAACAGCTCTGCAATCAGGGGAACTGTCCAAGCAGTTGGCTCAGGCAAGTGGGCAAATCCAACAAGTCAGTCAACAAGTACAAAGGCAACTGAGTGACAATGGAATGCCAACAAAGCTAGGCGTTTCATCTGGAAATAATCAAAATCCATCATCACCAACTCTGACTCCTTCATCGAATCAAAAGTCGAATCAAGGACAAGGGAGTGGACAAAATGGCCAGCCAGGTCAAGGTGGAAGTGGTGGAACAGGAACAGGGACAGGGACAGGTTCTGGTACAGGCAATGGTCAAGGAGCAGGTCAAGGTGGTACGGCAGGTGGATTCGGTCAAGGATCACGCGAAATGTTAACAATTCCTGAAGTAACAGAAGGACAAGAAAATAGGGAAAATGATAGCGGGGAACTTGGTGAAGGAAGCAGTCAGCAGCAAACGGCCGAAGATGCCCCTGTTTTAAAGGGAAGCTTGCGTGATTATGAGGAAGTATATGAGCAATATGGCCAATCCTATCGAGAAAGTACGGAGCGTCTTAGATTACCAGCAGACCTAACGAATATTGTTAAAGAGTATTATGAACAACTCGATCCAGAAAGGTAGTGGAAGGATGTCGGAAAAGGAACAACAATTTATACAAGCTCAAAACCTCATTGAAAAGGTCAAGCAAGAGATTGGTCGTTTCATTGTTGGTCAAGAGGAAGTGGTCGAACAAGTACTTTGGAGTATTTTTTCTGGGGGACATGTGCTGTTAGAAGGTTTGCCTGGCTTAGGGAAAACGATGCTCGTTCGCACGATTTCGGAAAGTTTGGACCTGGGTTTTTCAAGGATTCAATTTACACCAGATTTAATGCCAGCCGATATTACAGGGACAATGCTGCTTGAACCTAATGAAGCTGGAAAACAGCAGTTTACGTTTCATGAAGGACCGCTGTTTTCACATATTGTGCTAGCGGATGAAATAAACAGAGCAACACCGAAAACACAGAGCGCCTTGTTGGAAGCGATGGGTGAGCATACGGTGACGGCTATGGGTGAAACGAGACAGCTTCAGCGGCCATTTTTTGTATTAGCGACGCAAAATCCGATTGATTTAGAAGGAACGTATCCGCTTCCTGAAGCGCAAATGGATCGTTTTATTTGCAAAATCATGGTCGGGTACCCTTCAAAGGCAGAATTGAAACAAATTATTAGGCGAACAACGGGTACGGAGACAATTTCTATTGAAAAGATGGCTTCAATGGATGAAGTGTTATTTTTACAAAATTTAGCGAAAGAAGTGCTGGTCTCAGAAGACATGCTAGATTATGCGATTGATATCGTTTCTATGACGCATCCTGATGCGGAGGATGCACCGGAGATGGTGCAGAAGTATGTCCAATTTGGCAGTGGACCTCGTGGTTTGCAAAGCTTAATAAAAATGGCGAAAACGAGGGCCCTATTTGCTGGGCGCTATCATATTTCGGTTGGAGATCTTAAACAAACGGCCCTTCCTGTGTTGCGGCATCGATTGTTGCTAAACTTTGAAGCGGAAGCAAGCGGGATTCATTCAGATACGGTCATTTCTGAAATTGTTGAAGCGGCATATAAACGAAACAAAGGATTAGCTACATCATGATGTCGTATGCTTTTTTGGAAAGATTGCAAAAGAGGCGATTGCAGCTAGTGACTCGGAAGCGTGGTTCACATAAAGGATCAAGGCAATCTACTGCGTTCGGCTCATCGCTCGAATTTTCCGATTTTCGAATGTATCAGCCAGGCGATGATGTCCGGCAAATTGATTGGAATGTGTACGGACGAACGCAAAAGCACTATATTAAACGATTTCTAGATGAACAGGAAGTGTCCGTTGCCCTATATCTGGATATGAGCTCATCCATGCGCACGTATACCTCAAAATGGGAACTTGCACGAATGCTCGCGGCTTCGTTAAGTTATGTTGTGCTTTCAAGTGAAGATCGGCTCTCGTTCGTACCCGTTGCTACTAATGATATGCATTCTATTCGGCGTAAAGGAGCAATCTATCGGAAGAGGATTTTTCAAGAGATTACTAGTTTAGAAGAACGGAACAGTACCCATCATTTTTTTGAACAAGTTAGTCAGCAAATAGTGAAGCACCAGCAGCTGGCGATTTTGATTACGGATGGATTAGAACCAATAGATAGCGTTAACGCAACATTGCAGAAGTTACGGTCAATCAAACAAGAGGTGTGGCTGTTTCAGCTGCTATCCTCCGAAGAAATGCAGCCAAACTATAACGGTGATGTAAAGCTTGTGGATAGTGAATCAACTCAAACGATTAACGTGAGCATGAATTCTGTTATTATTGAAAGTTATCGAAGCCGTCTGCAACATCATAATCAACAGCTTGAAGCGATTTGTCAAGTCTTGGGCTGTAGGTATATGCTGGTGAACGGAGAAAAAGACATTCAAACGATTTTGTTTCAGGATTTACCGAAGCAAGGGTTTATGAAGTGAGGTGAGAAGATGTCTGTTGCTAATCCGTTCTTTTTTCTTTTAAGTTTTTTCATTGGGGCTTTTATTTTACTATATTTCTTTCGGAAGCAATATGAGCAGATGCCGATTTCCTCGAATATGCTTTGGGAACAAGCGTTGCATGAATGGCAAGCGTCCCCATGGCTACATAAATTGCAGCATCATTTGCTTTTTTGGTTGCAGTTACTCGCACTTGTACTCATCGTGATTGCACTTACTCGCCCGTATTGGTATGGAAAGGGGCTTCTTGGTGATCACCTCATTTTGGTTGTTGATACGTCAGCAACGATGAGTGCGAAAGAAGGAGAGGGGAATCGCTTGTCAGCAGCGAAAGTTGATATGCTTGAGTTGCTTGCTGATATGGACGATCAAGAGGTGACGGTGATTCAAGCTGGACCAAAGCCAACCATTGTTGTGAATCATGAACAAGATCCGAAGGTTGTTCGTAAAGCGATTCAAAGGCTTGAGCTCACGTATGAGTATGATGCAATGGATAAATCCATTGCATTAGCACAATCACTAGCGACAACAAAAAACTCAGTCATTCATCTTTTTTCTGACCATATTGTTGAAGATGATGTAGCGAAGCTTCCTGAAGATGACCCGGTCTTCGTACATAATTACAACAGCCATCAGAATAATGTTTCCTTGCTTTCTTTTGGAACGGCTATGGTGGAAGGGACTATTTCTGCTGTTGCCGTAGCGAGTAATCAAACGGAGCAAATGAAACAGGTAAAGTTTACAGTCACAACGGGTGACAAAGTCCTTTTGACAAGGAATGTGAAAGTGGCAGCGAATGCCGAAGTGACCATCGATATTCCGAGCTTACCTTTCCATCCATTTTATCAAGCATCGATCATTGTAAATGATGATTATGAAGTGGATAATACGCTAACGACGATTCCAACCTCATCCTATGACAAGGTGTATGCTGTTGGTGATGTCAATGCGTTCTTTATCGCTGGATTGCAAACGATTGGTCTAGAAGTGGTTCAAGTTGATCATGCCGCGAAAATTGGGCATGATGGAGTAGTAATCGCAGAAGCTGTGGATTTAAGTACATTTGGGCAATCTCCGCTCTTGTTTATAAACAGTGACGCGAAGAAGAAACAAAAAGTAACGGAAAACATAAAAGCAACGAATGATGCTTTACTTACATATGTGGATAGTGAAAATATTTATATTGAATCTGCGTCCTCGTCGCTTAATGGAGAGTGGCCATCTGTTTTAATGAGTGGTAAGGAGCCGTTAATTCAAAAAGGAACCTATCGTGGTCAACCGATTGTTGTTCTAAACTTTGCTCTTTCTGATACAGATTGGCCATTACAGCCTGGATTTCCGCTGTTTTTGTATAACAGCTATCAATGGTTAACTCAAGCATCGGATTTCTTGGGGTACTATCAGCCTGGTGAAGAGAAATGGCTTAATTTAGATAACGAACAAAATGATGTCAGTATTTTTTCCGAGGATGGCCAACATTTGAATACGTTAGATCTTGCTAACGAGAGCTTTGTGGCGCCTATTAAGCCAGGCGTGTACGAGGCTGTCTCGGGGGAGCATTCTTATTATTTTTCCGTTTTATTAGACGAACGGGAAAAAAGTTTGCAGTCTGCTGCATCTTCCTTTACACATAATACTAGCGCGCTCCAATCAGGAGGAACAGTAGAGAGAATGGATGATCAGTTATGGTTGTGGCTTGCTTGTATTGCATTATTTTTGTTGATGCTTGAATGGGAGGTGTACCGTCGTGGGTATTGAGGTAACCTATCCGTTTTTCTTTCTTTTATTACTTCCCTGTGCCTACCTCATTTATTTGTATTGGAAAAAGAGTCATAAAAAAACGACCCAAACGGAAAAAGTGGTGGTAACGGTCATTCGTTCACTTGTTTTTTTTCTGATTGTGTTTGCATTAACGGTCCCACAGCTATTACTACCTATCAAAGGGACAACGGTGGTGTTTTTAGCCGATCGGTCAGCTAGTGTTAGTACGGCAGAATCCGACCTTCTTGCCTGGATAGAAAAGAGTGTGGAACAGAAAAATATCGATGATTCATTTGCCATTGCTTCGTTTGGCGGTGATGTCGCAGCCGAGCAATCACTAACGAACAAAGAATCCGTGATTTCCCAGTTTAGTAGTGAGGTGGATGAAACGGAAACTTCCATTGAATCAGGTCTTCGTTTTGCGTCTTCGTTTATTTCTGATGACAAACACGGCAGAATTGTGTTGTTTTCAGATGGAAATGAAACAATGGGTTCGGCTGTAGAGACAATAAAGTTGCTCAAAAGGACTGGAATGGAATTAGATATTGTATCGTTGCAAATACCGGCTAAAAATGATATTTCTTTACAGGACTTATCTGTTTCTCCCTCTTTATATCAAGGTGAGCAAGCGAATCTCTCTGTTATGGTTGCAAGTGATATGGTCCAACAAGCAATGATTCGGATTTCAGTAAATAATAAAGAAATAATAAAACAGTCCGTTGCTGTAAAGAAAGGGACAAATACTTTTAGCTTTTCACATACGGTGCAAAAAACTGGTATGCAAGTATATAAAGCTGAAATTGTAGCGGATGAAGATGCCTATATCGAGAATAATACGCTCCATGCGATTACAAATGTAAAAGGAGTTCCCAAAGTGCTTCTTGTCGAAGAACAAGCGAGTTCTTTAGCGGAGATTTTAAAGGGAAATGGTTTTCGCGTAGAATCAACTATTCCTGAAAAATTGCCAACAACTTTATCAGGATTTTTAGACTATCAATCGATTGTGTTTAATAATGTCTCCGCAACCTCCATTACCGAAAATCAAATGAAGTTAATTGAGCAATCGGTGAAGGAATTCGGCAATGGATTTGTTATGACAGGTGGAGAAAATAGCTTTGGGCTTGGTGGTTATTTTAAAACACCAATTGAAAAGCTACTGCCAGTAGATATGGATATTAAAGGAAAAAAAGAAATGCCGTCACTTGGCTTAATCATTGTGATGGATCGGTCAGGCAGCATGAGTGGGAATAAACTATCTCTTGCGAAGGAAGCAGCTGCAAGAACAGTGGAGCTGTTAGATGAGGGCGATACATTTGGCTTCATAGCCTTTGACGATCGTCCGTGGCAAATTGTTGAAACCGAGCCGCTACAAGATAAGGAGGCAGCAATGGAACAAATTCGTACGGTGCCTGCTGGTGGTGGTACCGAAATTTACAGTTCATTGGAGCTTGCGTATCAGCAGCTAAAGGAGACAAAGCTGCAGCGAAGACATATTATCCTTTTAACAGATGGTCAGTCTAATAGTGGAAATGCCTATGAAACACTTGTTGAAGAAGGGAAAAAAGACAATATTACATTGTCTACCGTCTCGATTGGCAATGATGCAGATAAGATATTGCTAGAGGAGTTAGCCTCTTGGGGAGCAGGGCGTTATTACGACGTCATCGATTCGTCGGTTATTCCAAGTATTCTTTCACGTGAAACAGTAATGGCAACTAAAACGTATATTGAAGACAACCCGTTTTATCCGACCATCCAAAATGTTGGTGAATGGAGTAATCTATTTGTCGATGGTGTTCCGCAAATGAATGCCTATATTGCGACAACGGCAAAGCCACTTGCTAGGCAACCACTGCTTAGTGCTAAAGAAGACCCTATTTTGGCCGAGTGGCAGTATGGTATGGGGACGACAATCGCCTTTACTTCCGATTTGACCGGGAAATGGTCTGGTAATTGGCCGCACTGGGAAAAATGGGGTCTATTTTTAAATCAGCTCATTACCAAAACATTGCCGAAGTATGATAGTGAGCCGTATACGATTACGATGGACCATAGCGGGGAAGAAACCGTTTTATCTCTTCAGTCAGCGACTAGCAATCTAAAGCCGCTATCAGTAAGCGTTGTTTCTGAAAATGGAGAATCTGTTGATAGTAATACAAAGCTTGTTGCTCCAGGAAAATACGAAATAACCGTACCAAAGCAAACCGGTATGTACTTTTTAAGTGTAAAGCAAGAGCATAAGGATGGAAGTCGAAATCTATACCAAACAGGCTTTACGATTCCTTATTCGAAGGAGTATGGGCAACAAGGGCTTCATCAACCATTTATTGATGAGATGCTGGCTATTTCCGGTGGGCAAGAGCTGGAGAAAGAGGGACAAGCTTTTAGAAATCTTCAAGTAGCTTCCAAACAAAGACAAAGTATCAGTACCTGGCTGTTGCTTAGTGCATTCTGTTTATTTTTTATTGAGATCGTTATTCGTCGCTTTGGCCTGCAAAGACTGCTTTCTTTTAGCTTTAAGAAAAAGAAAGCAGAAGAGAAAGTACAAGGTAGTACGGCCGTAGAGCGTCTTAAACAGGTGAAACAAAAGGCGGTTAAACATAATCGTGAAAGGACAGTGACACAAGAGCAGACGAATCAGTCGATTTCAGGACAAGCTCTAACGCCTAAACCGTATAAAATGAACTCTGCTTCGGAGCGTGAAGAGAAGATGAAGCGACTATTAGAGGCGAAGCGACGTAAACAGTAAAACAGGTAAGGAGTTTAGCTTGACATCCCTTTAATCAGCAGGTAAACTAATAACTTGTAAAGGGTTTTCACTTAACAGCAAGGAGGTTGACCAACATGCTCGGAAACAACATGCTTGAGAAAACAACGCGGATTAATTATTTATATGATTTTTACCAATCGTTGTTAACAGAGAAGCAAAAGAGCTATATGTCCCTCTACTATCTAGATGATTACTCTCTTGGGGAAATTGCTGAAGAATATGAAGTTAGTAGGCAGGCTGTATATGACAATATAAAAAGAACAGAAGCGATGCTAGAGGAATATGAAGCAAAGCTCTTGTTATTTCAAAAATTTCAAGAACGCAATAAATGGATTGCTACGTTTAAAATTCTGATTGAACAGGAAGCTGTTTCAAAAGAGAATCTCATACAGGCAATTACAGAGTTTGAGAAATTAGATTAGGAGGCGGCAATAATGGCATTTGAAGGATTGGCTGACCGACTGCAGAGCACGATGCAAAAAATTCGCGGCAAAGGGAAAGTAAACGAAGCTGACGTTAAAGAAATGATGCGTGAAGTGCGCTTAGCTCTTCTCGAAGCCGATGTTAACTTTAAAGTTGTAAAAGACTTTGTGAAGCGAGTAAGTGAACGTGCGGTAGGTCAGGAAGTGCTAAAGAGCTTAACCCCTGGTCAACAGGTCATTAAAGTAGTTAAAGAAGAATTGACAGTGCTGATGGGCGGTGAGCAAAGCAAAATTGCCGTTGCAACGAAACCCCCAACTGTCATTATGATGGTAGGTCTACAAGGTGCTGGTAAAACAACAACTACTGGAAAGCTTGCCAATCTTCTTCGAAAAAAATACAATCGCAAGCCATTGCTTGTTGCGGCGGATATTTACCGTCCAGCTGCGATTAAGCAGCTACAAACACTTGGTAAACAATTGGATATGCCTGTTTTTTCTTTGGGCGATCAAGTTAGCCCTGTTGAAATTGCGAAGCAGGCCATTGCAAAGGCAAAGGAAGAACATCATGACTATGTGTTAATTGATACGGCAGGTCGTCTTCATGTCGATGAAAAGTTGATGGATGAGCTGAAGGATATTAAAGAGTTAACGAAGCCAGATGAAATTTTCCTTGTTGTGGATGCGATGACAGGGCAAGATGCGGTCAATGTTGCACAAAGCTTCAATGAACAGCTTGGTTTAACAGGTGTTGTATTGACAAAGCTTGATGGAGATACACGTGGTGGGGCAGCGCTTTCCATTCGTTCCGTTACAAATACACCGATTAAATTTGTCGGGATGGGCGAAAAATTGGATGCTCTTGAGGTGTTTCATCCAGAAAGAATGGCATCGAGAATTCTTGGCATGGGTGATGTGTTAACATTAATTGAAAAAGCACAAGCCAATGTCGATGAAGAAAAAGCGAAAGAATTAGAAAAGAAGCTAAGATCAGCTACTTTTACTTTTGATGATTTCCTTGATCAGCTCGGTCAAGTACGAAACATGGGTCCACTTGATGATTTACTAAAAATGATTCCAGGGGCTAATAAAATCAAAGGATTGGATAATATTCAAGTTGACGAAAAACAAATTGGTCATGTTGAGGCCATTATCCGTTCGATGACAAAGCAAGAAAAAGAACAACCTGAAATCATCAATGCCTCGCGAAGGAAACGAATTGCGAAAGGAAGCGGTAGAACGATTCAAGAAGTCAATCGTTTGCTGAAACAATTCGAAGATATGAAGAAAATGATGAAACAAATGACAAACATGCAAAAAGGAAAGAAAAAGGGATTTAAATTCCCGTTTATGTAAGGTTTTGGGTAGGAAAAACGGATAGAAATCTTTGTATAACCATGTTTTTTCTGCCTGTTAAGAAAAAAACCTTTACAAACCTACAGGGTATTTGATAATATATTATCCTGTGTGAAACTATTCGGAGGTGCTTATTTAAAATGGCAGTAAAAATTCGTTTGAAACGTATGGGAGCTAAAAGATCTCCTTTTTATCGTATTGTAGCAGCAGATTCTCGTTCACCACGTGATGGACGTTACATTGAAGTAATTGGAACATACAATCCAGTTGCAGAACCAGCTAAAGTTGAAATCAATGAAGAATTAGCTCTTAAATGGTTACAAAATGGTGCTAAACCATCTGATACAGTTCGTAACCTTTTCTCTAAACAAGGTCTTATGGAAAAATTCCATAACGTTAAACTTGGTAAGTAATCGACTTAGTTGATGAAAACTCTAATTGAAACGATTGTTTCAGCACTTGTTGACCATCCAGATGCAGTTACTGTAACCTTTAGGAAAGAAGCGGAAAGTCAAGTTTATGTCTTATCCGTTCATAAGGATGACATGGGCAAGGTGATTGGGAAACAAGGGCGTGTTGCGAAGGCAATTCGGACTGTAGTATATGCAGCAGGATCTTCACAGCAAAAGAAAATCTATTTGGAGATTTCCGAATAAGGAGGGCTAATCCCCTCCTTTTTTCGTATAAGCATATTTTTATATTTTGCGTTATACTGTATAAAAGAATAAATGCCGTTCATCTATGTAAGGTCATTGTTCATTCTTTGTTTAGCAGGTGTGGGCTTGATTTTATCAGGGTAGTATAGATATAAAGAATAGCTACATACATATTTTACGTAATCCTACATAATAGGGGGGGCGGGAATGAAGATTCTTCAAAATGTAATTGTTACGCAAGTGTTAACAGAATCCAGTAAGAATAAGCTCCTTGGTCAGTACAAATCAAAACGCTTGCAACTACAAAAAGAAAGTGAGCAACTCCGGTTTGAATTAAAAAAATTAGAGAAAACTCGTAATATGCAGCCCGCAACTCTCAAATCTCATTTTGAAAAAGAAATTAATCATCGTCAGGAAAAAATTAAATTGCTTGAATTTCAAATGGAACAATTAGAAATTTTACCTGTTGGAAGCGAATTGAAGGAGCGCGAGGTACAAAGCCTAGTTGATGTTCAGGTTGGAGCCAACTGGGAAGAACTGATGAAAACAAAGACAATCGTTATAAAAGACGGAGTCGTTTCTGAAATACGTTAGAGGTGAAACAATGGAAAAATGGTTTAATGTCGGAAAAATTGTCAATACACATGGCATTAGAGGAGAGGTTCGAGTGATATCGCGAACCGACTTTGCTGAAGAACGTTATCAGGTTGGCAATACGTTGCATTTATTTAGAGAAAACCAAGAGCCGCTTACACTTACAATTGCCTCACATCGAACCCATAAAAATTTTGATTTATTAACCTTTGAAGGCTATCATAATGTAAATGATGTCGAGCCGTTTCGTAATGGAATTTTAAAAATAACTGAATCTCAGTTAAGCGATTTGAATGAAGGAGAATTTTACTTTCATGAAATCATAGGTTGTACCGTTTATACAGATCAAGGAGAAGAAGTGGGATCCATTAGTGAAATTTTAACACCTGGTGCCAACGACGTTTGGGTTGTCAAAGGTCCTAGAGGCAAAGATATTCTAATTCCTTATATTGAGCACATTGTAAAAGAAGTCGATATCAAAGCGCAAAAGGTTATCATAACACCAATGGAAGGGTTATTAGACTAATGAAAATTGATGTGCTTTCCCTTTTTCCGGAAATGTTTGAAGGTGTGTTTGGATCATCTATATTAAAAAAAGCAGCTGAGAAACAAGCAGTTCAGTATAGAGTGACCAATTTTCGTGATTATGCGGATAACAAGCATCATACGGTCGATGATTACCCGTATGGTGGGGGTGCAGGGATGGTATTAAAACCTCAGCCTATTTTCGATGCGGTAGCAGCGCTAAAAGATGAGGCAAATGCTGAGCCGCGCATCATTCTACTTTGTCCACAAGGGGAGACGTATACTCAGAAAAAAGCGGAAGAGCTTGCAAAAGAGGATCATCTTCTGTTTATTTGTGGCCATTATGAAGGCTATGATGAGCGAATTAGAGAACATCTAGTGACGGATGAAATCTCAATAGGTGATTTTGTATTAACTGGAGGAGAACTGGGAGCAATGGTCGTGATTGATAGCGTTGTGCGCTTGCTACCTGGTGTACTAGGTAATGAAGATTCACCTGTCCTTGATTCTTTTTCTTCTGGCCTATTAGAACACCCACATTATACAAGACCGGCAGATTTTCGTGGGATGAAGGTTCCGGAAGCTCTTTTATCTGGTAACCATAAGAAAATTGAAGAATGGCGAGTAAAAGAATCGTTGCGACGAACATGGCTGCGCCGGCCAGATCTCTTTGAATCCTATTCACTTATGGAAACGGAAAAAAAATTATTACATGAAGTACAGAAAGAAAAATGAATGGTTGTATTTACATGTATAATGTGTTAAAATATTTTTTGTGACTGTGGCAAATTGCTCAGTCTTATAACGATGTTCCGCTGTAAACAAAAGTGGGTTTATAAGAGCATCTATGAGGAGATGAAATCAATGCAAAAACTTATTCAAGAAATTACTCAAGAACAACTTCGCACTGATCTTCCAGCGTTCCGTCCTGGTGACACAGTACGTGTACACGTTAAAGTTGTTGAAGGAACTCGCGAACGTATTCAGTTGTTTGAAGGTGTTGTAATCAAACGTCGTGGTGGCGGAATCAGTGAAACTTTCACAGTACGTAAAATTTCTTACGGTGTTGGGGTTGAACGTACATTCCCTGTACACACACCAAAAATTGCGAAATTAGAAGTAGTTCGTTACGGTAAAGTCCGTCGTGCGAAACTTTACTACCTACGTGAACTTCGTGGTAAAAAAGCGCGTATTAAAGAAATTCGCCGCTAATTTATCAAACTCAGAAAGACGAGCTTTCTGTAGTTTTCATACGGTTATAACAAAAAGTAGTTATACAAAAGGGAGCTTGTTATACAGGCTCCTTTTTTGTAGTAAAATAAGTATGGTGCCTTACGCTTTTCTACATGTCTAGCTCCAGGCACCCAGCGCCTACTGGACTTCCCGCTCCTCCTTACGATAAGTCAACATCGAATCGCTCTCGCTCTTCGTGTTTCCTTTATCTCATACAGAGCGGGAAAGTATCATACGTCGCTGAACGGGTGCCTTACGCTTTTCTAATTCAAAAGGATGGTGACGATGGCTAATAAGAAAAATGGAATACGGGAATGGATAAAAGTACTCGTTATCGCGGTTATTTTAGCAGTCATCATTCGTCAATTTTTAATTGCTCCAATTGTTGTCGATGGATTTTCTATGATGCCGACTTTGAGGGATACCGATCGAATGATTGTGAATAAATCTTCTTATGTAATTGGAGAACCAAAGCGATTCGATATTATTGTATTTCAAGCACCGGATGGCAATGATTATATTAAGCGTGTAATTGGCCTGCCAGGTGACAAAATAGAATATAAGGAAGATACATTATATATTAATGGTAAGCCGTTTGTAGAACCGTATTTAAACGAGTATAAAGCACAGCTAATAGATGAAGGGCCATTAACAGAGCCGTTCACGTTAAAGGATATTATTGATCAAGAAACTGTACCAAAAGAACATTTATTTGTAATGGGTGATAATCGTCGTTTTAGTAAAGATAGTCGTCATATTGGTGTTATTCCGTATGATAAAATATTAGGTAAAACGAATATCATTTATTGGCCGATAAAAGATATACGAAAAGTGGAATAACTAGTAGTGACAAAAAACTCAGCGTTTATATCATTTTTGCAGGAACAGGAAGGTTGATTTCATTGACGATACAGTGGTTCCCAGGCCATATGGCTAAAGCAAGGCGGGAAGTAACCGAGAAATTAAAGCTCATTGATATCGTATTTGAATTGGTAGATGCAAGAATTCCAGCATCCTCAAGAAATCCGATGATTGATGAAATTATTCAACATAAGCCAAGAATTATTTTATTGAATAAAGCAGATTTGGCAGACCCGATAAAAACAAAACAGTGGCTTGACTATTATAAATCGCAAGGAAAAACAGCGATTGCGATTAATTCACAAGCAGGAAATGGCTTACACCAAATTACGGCGACTGCAAAAGAATTGCTAAAGGAAAAATACGACCGTATGAAAGCGAAAGGCATTAAACAGCCTCGTGCTATTCGTGCAATGATTGTCGGTATTCCAAATGCAGGTAAATCGACGCTGATTAATCGTTTAGCTAAAAAAAACATTGCAAAAACAGGAAATACTCCTGGTGTTACGAAGGCGCAGCAATGGATTAAGGTTGGTAAGGAATTAGAATTGCTTGATACTCCAGGTATTTTGTGGCCAAAATTTGAAGACCAAGAGGTTGGCTTAAAGCTTGCTTTAACAGGAGCGATTAAGGATACCATTCTAAACTTACATGAAGTCTCTTTATATGGACTTCGCTTTTTAGAAACAGAATATCCAGAACGATTAAAATCTCGCTATAATTTGGAAGAGATTCCAGAAGAAACGGTGGAGTTATTTGATGCAGTTGGAAAGTTCCGCGGCTGCTTAGCAGGTGGCGGTTTAGTGGACTACGATAAGACAGCGGAACTGGTTGTTCGTGAAATTCGTTCTGAAAAAATGGGACCACTTACATTTGAACTCCCTGATGACCAATCAGAGACGAAGATAGAAGAATAATTGTAGATATAAACGGAGTTGGATCTCTTGATAATGGATGCATTATCTTATTTCGCTCCGTTTTTTATTGTTTTAGTACATAAAAGGTGCATGGTCATGTCATCAAGTTTTTTAAGATTATGACGTAATGAACCGATAATAAATATAACAGGTGATCTAATGAAAGAGAGTATTAAAGAAATTTCGCTAAAATTAAAAGAAGTAATGGATCCGAATGATGTCTTTTTAGCACAGTGCAAGGAAGATGAGCGCAAAGGTGTCGTTGAATTTAGTCAATAAATGGTATAGAGGCTATGAAAAAGAACAAAAGGTAAAGCAACACTTTTTCCACATGTCAGAATTTGAACGGGATTTACGTGAGCAAGGATTTTCTATGATAGCTGGAATTGATGAGGTCGGTCGAGGGCCGCTTGCTGGACCTGTTGTTGCAAGTGCTGTGATTTTACCAGAAACTTTTTATTTACCAGGTCTAAATGATTCTAAGAAAATTTCAGAAGCAAACCGAGACATATTTTATCAAAGAATTATGGCTGAAGCGCTTGCGGTCGGTATAGGTATTATACATAATGAAGAAATTGATGAAATCAATATTTATGAAGCGACAAAGAAGGCTATGTTTACAGCAATTGCACAATTGTCACAGCAACCAGAATATTTATTAATAGATGCAATGAAACTAGATGTATCTATTCCGCAATTATCTCTTATAAAAGGAGATGCTAGAAGTATTTCGATTGCAGCAGCATCTATTGTTGCAAAAGTGACGCGTGATCGAATGATGAAGGAATATGGGGAGCAGTATCCACAGTATGGTTTTGAGAAACATATGGGCTACGGGACAAGTGCTCATTTAGAGGCACTCGGAACATACGGCTTAACTCCATGGCATCGACGAAGCTTTTCGCCTATTAAAGAAATGAAGAATAGAGGATAAACGAAAGGAAGGAGACGAACATGATGAAATCTGTGACGATGGGGTTTCCGCAAGTTCATGGATCCATAAAACCAGACTCCAATCCAACGTTTAAAGCTGGGCAAATTCTTTTCGGGAAAATTAATACATTGTATCCTAATCAAATAGCAGAAGTGCAAATTGGCCATCAAAAAATAGTGGCTCAATTAGAGACACCGCTACAGACAGGAGAGCGCTATCTGCTTCAGGTGCAGCAGCATACAGGTCATCTCCTATTAAAAGTAGTAGATTCACCTGCAACACCTACTATGAATGGCAAAGAAACGGCTAAGCAAATAGTAAGTCATTTAGGAGTATCAATTAACACCGAGTCAATAGAACTTGCTGACTTTTTACTGAAAAATCAATTCCCTATTACCAAAGATTCATTGCAGTTAGCAATGCAGTGGCTCAAACAGGTTGACGTCCCTAAGGAAGGGGTAATGGCAATAAAAACGATGTATATGCAGCAACTTCCTTTTGTCGAAGAGGTATTTAACGCTCTGTTCACACAAGCCAAGGGTGAATCTTTTCATGGAATGCTTCGTCAATTACTAACTGAAATCAGCTTGTCTGCTAACGAAACAACGACAACCGTTCAATTAAAAGGAGTACTAGAGTCGCTTGTTGCTCCAAAACAGGGGCAAACTCAAATGGCGAATTGGGGGAATTCTCCTGAAGTTACAACTCAATTGAAAGACATAGTTAAACTATTAGGACTTCAATTTGAACATGTATTAGCGAATGCCCATCGTCTTCCTTCAGCAGAATTAAATGAAGAATTAACAACATTAAAGCCGCTACTTTTTAAATTACTCCAAGAACAGCAGCCAGCGACAGTAAAAGAGTTAGCAGATCAAATGGTGAATCGAATTACTGCACAGCAAATTATGTCACAGGAAAATGGTCCCCTACAAAATCTATTGCTCACGCTGCCCTTACAGCTAGGAAATTTTGAAACGGATCTAACTCTGCAATGGAGTGGCAGAAAAAGAAAAGATGGGAGTATGGACCCGAATTATTGTCGAATTTTATTTTACTTGGAGCTTGAGCAATTACAAGAAACGATGATCGATATGCAAGTGCAAAATCGAGTCATCCAAATCGTCGTTTTTAATGAACAAAGTGAAAGAATTGAGCGGGCTGCTACTCCTTTTATTGGACTACTTCGGAAAAATTTGGAGGAAAAGGATTATAAATTAACAGGAGTACTATTTGAGAATACTATAAAAAAGCAATCTGTTGAAAATCAAAAGCAATTAATGTTTAAAACGGTTAGTTCGTATAGCGGAGTGGATATTCGAATATGAAGGAGAATAAACGTATAGAAGCAATAGCATTAAAGTATGATCAAGATAAGGATTTAGCCCCGAAGGTAGTGGCAAAAGGGAAAGGCAAAATTGCCGAGAATATATTAGAAAAAGCACAAGAACTTGATATTCCTGTACAAAAAGACCCATCCTTGGCAGAACTTCTTGGAAAGCTAAATATTAATGAGACGATTCCAGATGAACTGTATGGTGTGGTTGCAGAAGTATTTGCATTTATTTATAAACTTGATCAAAATATGCAACGTAGCAAATAAAAATATAGTATATTGACATAATGAAAAACATAGTTGCGGCTATGTTTTTTTTGCGCGTTTTAGAAGGAAAGTGGGAAATAAAGGTATAAATATATAGGGAACGGTAAAAGAAATAGTAGACAATGTTTTTAACATTTATTACAATAATATGGAAATATAGTTTAATGAACCTTTTTTTGGATTTTATAAAAAATGTTCGTAAAAGAGCATTTTTATATCATTAAACAGAATAATTACGTTATATTTTGTTTTGGTGATGATTTTAATAAATAAGGGAGAGTGGAAAATGAATATTCATGAGTATCAGGGAAAAGAGATTTTAAGGCAATACGGAGTATCTGTACTAAATGGTAAAGTTGCTTATACAGTTGATGAAGCGGTTGAAGCAGCTAAATCACTTGGAACAGAGGTGGTTGTTGTGAAGGCTCAAATCCATGCCGGTGGGCGTGGTAAAGCTGGTGGTGTAAAAGTGGCAAAGAATCTTGAAGAAGTTCGTACATACGCAGAAGAGATTCTTGGAAAAACACTTGTTACGCACCAAACAGGACCAGCCGGTAAAGAAGTTAAGCGCCTACTTATCGAAGAGGGCTGCAATATTAAGAAGGAATTTTATGTGGGCCTTGTCTTAGATCGTGATTCAAATCGTGTTGTGCTAATGGCTTCTGAAGAGGGTGGTACTGAAATTGAGGAAGTCGCAGAAAAGACGCCAGAAAAGATTTTTAAAGAATATATTGATCCAGTCGTTGGATTATCACCCTATCAGGCAAGAAGAATTGCTTTTGCAATCAATATTCCCAATGTGTTAGTGAATAAAGCGGCTACATTAATGCTTGGATTGTATACAGCATTTATTGAGAAAGACTGTTCAATCGTTGAAATTAACCCATTAGTTGTGACGGGGGATGGAGATGTTTTGGCATTAGATGCGAAATTAAACTTTGATGACAATGCCTTGTATCGCCAAAAAGATGTTTTGGCCTATCGCGATTTAGATGAAGAGGATGCAAAAGAAATTGAAGCATCTAAATATAATCTTAGCTATATCTCGTTAGATGGGAATATTGGTTGTATGGTCAATGGGGCAGGTCTTGCTATGGCGACAATGGATATCATTAAACATTATAATGGCGATCCAGCAAATTTCCTTGATGTTGGGGGCAGTGCTACAGCAGAAAAGGTAAAAGAAGCTTTTAAAATTATCTTATCAGATGATAAAGTAAAGGGGATTTTTGTCAATATTTTCGGTGGCATTATGAAATGCGATGTTATTGCCACAGGAGTAGTAGCAGCGGCGAAAGAACTAGGATTGACTGTTCCGTTAGTTGTTCGCTTAGAAGGAACAAATGTTGAACTTGGCAAGCAAATTTTACGAGAATCACGTTTAAATATTACTGCAGCAGAATCGATGGCTGATGGTGCCCAAAAAATCGTTTCACTTGTAGGCTAAATATAATAGAAGAAAAAGGAGGGAACAGTATGGGGGTTTTTGTTAATAAAGATACGAAGGTGATTGTTCAAGGGATTACAGGGTCAACGGCAGCGTTTCATACAAAACAAATGTTAGAATATGGTACGAAAATTGTTGCAGGGGTAACACCAGGTAAAGGGGGAGAGAAAGTAGAAGGAGTTCCAGTGTATAATACGGTTTCTGAAGCCGTTGCTGCTACAGGAGCAAACGCTTCTGTTATTTATGTCCCGGCACCATTTGCTGCTGATGCCATTTTAGAAGCAGCGGATGCGGAGTTAGATTTAGTCATTTGTATTACGGAACATATTCCGGTTTTAGATATGGTAAAAGTAAAGCGTTATTTGGAAGGGAAAAAGACAAGGTTAATTGGTCCGAATTGTCCAGGTGTTATCACAGCGGATGAATGTAAAATTGGGATTATGCCTGGTTATATTCATAAAAAGGGGCATATTGGCGTCGTTTCACGTTCGGGAACATTAACCTATGAAGCCGTTCATCAGTTAACAAAAGCTGGCATTGGGCAAACCTCTGCTGTTGGAATTGGTGGCGATCCAGTCAATGGAACGGATTTTATTGATGTGCTGAAAGCTTTTAATGAAGATTCTGAAACACATGCGGTCATTATGATTGGAGAAATTGGTGGGAATGCGGAAGAAGAAGCAGCCCGTTGGGTGAAAGCAAATATGAAAAAACCCGTTGTCGGCTTTATCGGAGGGAGAACGGCTCCTCCTGGAAAGCGTATGGGGCATGCTGGCGCCATCATTTCCGGTGGCAAAGGAACAGCAGATGAAAAAATTCGGGTAATGAATGAGTGTGGGATTAAAGTCGCAGATACACCTTCTGTGATTGGGGAAACGTTAATTACTGTTTTAAAAGAAAAAGGCATTTACGAAGCAAGTAAAACCCATTAAACTACTAGTAGGTCGACTTGTTTAAAGTGTGAAGTGCTTTAGCCGGTCGACTTTCTTTCTACTCTTTAAAATCCCCTCATAAGGAGTGTCCTCATTGAATGCTAAAGAAAAAATAATTCTTCTTCATCATTGCCGTGGTGCCGGCTGGAAGACGATACAAGCTATTGTAAAGAATGATCCGCAGCTCACCTCACTTTTTACAAAAACATATGCAGAATGGAAAGAAATTGTCCCACTCCCTGCTAGCAAATTACAACTTTTTCTTCATGACTTACATTCCATTGACATTCTTGAAAAAATAAAACAATATGAACATAATCAAATTTATTGCATAACGATTTATCATAAAGAATATCCGAATCTATTAAAACAAATTTTTGATCCCCCTTGGGTTCTCTATGTAAAAGGTAAGAAAGAGCTGTTGAATCAACCTAACCCATTAGCTGTGGTGGGAACTAGAAAGCCTACTACGTATGGATTAGAAGCATTAAAGATGATTTTACCAACGTTGGTTGAGAAGAATTTTACGATTATTAGTGGTGTTGCCGAAGGGATTGATGCAGCAGCACATATCATTACTCTTAATAAAGGTGGTCAAACAATTGGCGTTTTAGGTGGGGGATTGTTGCATATTTATCCAAAAAGTAATTTGCAGCTTGCCATGACGATGATGCAGCGAGGCTTGCTCCTTTCAGAAATACCACCAACCAGACGAGCAGAACCATGGATGTTTCCAATGCGTAATCGAATTATTAGTGGGTTATCTCGAGCGTTATTTGTTGTTGAAGCTAAGGAAAGAAGTGGTACGCTTATTACAGCTCAAGCAGCTATGGAACAAGGGCGGGATGTTTTTGCATTACCTGGAAGTATTGTGAGTCCATATTCAAAAGGGACAAATCAATTAATTCAAGATGGGGCCAAGCTCATCCTCCTACCTTCTGATATTGAGGAGGAGTATATAATTTAGAAAATAGATTGGTTTGTATTGGATTTTATGTAATAATATGAAAAAAGAAAATTTTATGAATTTTTTAACAAAACAGTTGGAATTTTTGTGAAATTATTATATGTTTTGCAACAGTACCATTTACGAAGAATGGAAAGAAAGATTGACAAATGATTTTTGAATGATTGATAATAGTGAAGATTTATAATTACCTCTTTGAGGAGGACTTGTTTAATGTCAGAGTATTTAGTAATAGTAGAATCGCCGGCAAAGGCGAAGACAATAGAGCGTTATTTAGGAAAAAAATATAAAGTGAAAGCTTCAATGGGACATGTTCGCGATTTACCAAAAAGTCAAATGGGTGTGGACATTGAACATAATTATGAGCCTAGGTATATTACGATTCGCGGGAAAGGTCCCGTTTTAAAAGATTTAAAAACAGCCGCCAAAAAAGCGAAAAAAATATATCTCGCGGCCGATCCCGACAGAGAAGGAGAGGCAATTGCCTGGCATTTAGCAAATAGCCTAAATGTAGATATTACATCAGATTGTCGTGTTGTTTTTAATGAAATTACAAAAGATGCCATTAAGGAATCGTTTAAGTCTCCAAGACCTATTAATATGGGCTTAGTTGATGCCCAACAAGCAAGACGCGTGTTAGACCGCTTAGTGGGCTATAATATCAGCCCTATTTTATGGAAGAAAGTAAAAAAAGGGTTAAGTGCTGGACGTGTTCAATCGGTAGCTGTTCGTATGATTATTGATCGTGAGAAGGAAATTAAAGATTTTGTTCCTGAAGAGTATTGGACGATTAAGGCTGATTTTGTAAAAGGACAGGAACAATTTCAAGGAGCATTTTTTAGCTTAAATGGAGAAAAAACAGAATTAACGAGTGAAGAAGATGTTAAGAAGGTTTTGGCTAGTTTGGATGGTAGTGAATTTCAAATTTCAAATGTGACAAAAAAAGAACGGAAACGAAATCCAGCGGCACCATTTATTACTTCTTCGTTACAACAAGAAGCGGCTCGAAAATTAAATTTTCGAGCAAAGAAAACGATGATGCTTGCTCAACAATTATATGAAGGAATTGAGTTAGGGAAAGAAGGTACAGTCGGTTTAATCACCTATATGAGAACAGACTCTACACGTATTTCAGAGGTAGCTAAGCAAGAGACCGCTTCTTATATTGAAAACGCATACGGTAAAGAGTTTCTACAGCAGGAACAACGAAAAGAAAAGAAACAAACGAACGCACAAGATGCCCATGAAGCTGTGCGCCCAACGAGTGTATTACGGGAACCAAGTTCGATAAAAGAATTTCTTGGAAGAGACCAATTTCGTTTATATAAATTAATTTGGGAGCGGTTTGTTGCAAGTCAAATGGCTTCTGCTGTAATGGATACAATGAGCATCGATCTTCAAAATGGGCCTGTTATTTTCCGAGCTACTGGTTCAAAAATTAAGTTTCCTGGTTTTATGAAAGTATATGTAGAAGGTACAGATGATTCAGTTGAAGAAAAAGAAAATATTCTTCCGGAAATTAGTAAAGGAGATACATGCTTCTCAAAAGATGTCGAACCAAAACAGCATTTTACTCAACCGCCACCACGTTATACGGAGGCGAGACTTGTAAAAACGCTAGAGGAACTTGGAATAGGTCGGCCATCTACATATGCACCAACTCTTGATACTATTCAAAAAAGAGGATATGTAACACTTGATAATAAACGGTTTGTTCCAACTGAGCTTGGGGAAATTGTATTAGAATTAATTCGTGAGTTTTTCCCGGAAATTATTAATACGGAATTTACAGCTAAAATGGAACAACAGTTTGATAGTGTTGAAGAAGGAAATGTAGAATGGATTAAGGTGATTGATGGATTTTATCAGGATTTCGCAAAGAAACTTGCTAAAGCGGAAGCGGAAATGGAGAAAGTTGAAATTAAGGATGAGCCTGCGGGTGAAGATTGTGAGGAATGCGGACATCCAATGGTTTTTAAAATGGGACGTTATGGGAAGTTTATGGCATGTAGTAATTTCCCTGATTGCCGGAATACGAAGCCAATTGTCAAAGAAATTGGTGTAAAATGTCCAAAATGTAAAGAAGGGGACATCATTGAACGAAAAAGTAAAAAACATCGTCTTTTCTATGGATGTAACCGGTATCCAAGTTGTGATTTTATCTCTTGGGATAAGCCATTGCCAAGAAATTGTCCAAAATGTGAAAATGTCCTTGTAGAGAAGAAGTTGAAAAAGGGAATTCAAGTTCAATGTGTAGAATGTGACTACAAAGAAGAACCACAAAGTTAGAAGAATGGCGGATATGCCCGTTCAGCGACGTTGGTACTTTCCTGCTCCGTATGAGATAAGGGAAACACGAAGAGCGCGGGTAGCGCGATTCGATGTTGACTTATCGAGTGGAGGAGCGGGAAGCCCAATAGTCGCTGGGCACCTGTAGCTAGACACTAAGAAAAGCAGAGCCGATGCAGTTAGACATCAATAGGTATTGAAAATTCTATTCTTTTCAAAAGGTGGGCATATGCCCACCTTTATTGTGAACAAAAATCACTGAAAAGGTTTAAACTTTTTTATTTCTTAAATGTACGGTAAAATGCAGTGGACAAGTTATTTTAATTAGCGATATAATTTGTTGTTGCTGTTTACGATTTTAAAATGCTGGGAAACTGATATACATAGAGGAATAAGTTAGGTAAGTAGTACATATTATCATCGTTTTCTAATCATATCTTTATACGGAGGTTCGTAAAATGAAAAAGTAGTCAATGTAATTGGTGCTGGACTTGCTGGAAGTGAAGCCGCATGGCAACTGGCCAAACGAGGAATCCAAGTTCGTTTATTTGAAATGCGTCCTGTTAAACAAACCCCAGCACATCATACAGATCAATTTGCTGAACTTGTTTGTTCAAACTCACTTCGCGGTAATGCGCTAACAAATGCTGTAGGTGTATTAAAGGAAGAAATGCGAATGTTAGATTCAGTAATTATTGCTGCAGCAGATGCATGTGCCGTTCCAGCTGGAGGAGCTCTTGCTGTTGATCGTCATGAATTTGCCGCTCGGGTGACAGACCTTGTAAAAAATCATCCAGAATGTAACGGTCATAAATGAAGAGGTTACGGAAATTCCTGAAGGACCTACAGTCATTGCAACAGGTCCGCTTACAAGTCAAGCGTTATCGGATAGCTTAAAGGAAATCATGGAGGAGGAATATTTTTATTTTTATGATGCGGCTGCACCGATTATTGAAAAAGATAGCATTGATATGAATAAGGTTTATTTGAAATCACGTTATGATAAAGGAGAAGCCGCCTATTTAAATTGTCCGATGACAGAAGAAGAATTTGATCGTTTTTATGAAGCCTTAATAACAGCGGAAACGGTACCACTTAAAGAATTTGAAAAAGAAATTTTCTTTGAAGGTTGTATGCCTATTGAAGTAATGGCATCTCGTGGTAAAAAAACGATGTTATTTGGCCCAATGAAGCCAGTGGGACTTGAAGATCCGAAAACAGGGAAACGTCCATTTGCTGTGGTGCAATTAAGACAGGATGATGCGGCAGGTACGCTGTACAATTTAGTTGGATTTCAAACACATCTTAAATGGGGACCACAAAAGGAAGTGCTTCGATTAATCCCTGGACTTGAGAATGTTGAAATTGTTCGGTATGGCGTCATGCACCGAAATACATTTATTAACTCACCAAAAGTATTGAAGCCAACGTATCAATTTAAAAAGCGAGAAGATCTTTTCTTTGCAGGGCAAATGACAGGAGTAGAAGGATATGTAGAATCTGCTGCTTCAGGATTAGTAGCAGGTATTAATGCGGCGAGATTAATGATGGATCAAGAACCTGTTGTGTTCCCTCAAGAAACAGCAATAGGAAGCATGGCACACTATATTACATCTACAAACGCTAAAACATTTCAACCAATGAATGCGAACTTTGGTTTATTTCCTGATTTAGGAGAGAGAATTAAATCAAAAAAAGAGCGATATGAAGCACACGCTAATCGAGCTTTACAGACAATTCAGAAATTTGTGAAAAGTTTGTAAAATCAATTGCCTGTGAGAAATAAGTATGTTACGATTTAGTAGCCTTTAAAGAGGTGTATCTATGAATTCAGAAATTCCGTTACAATTATTCATTGAATATTTACAAATTGAAAAAAATAGTTCACACTATACGATTGAAAATTATAAACGCGATTTGAAAGAGTTTTTTTTATTCTTAGAGGAACAAGAAATTACGGATGTTGCTTCTGTTGAATATTTTGATGCTCGTATTTTTTTAACCAAATTATATGAAAGAAATTTATCAAAACGTACAGTCGCAAGAAAAATCTCTTGTTTGCGTACGTTTTATAAATTTTTAGTTCGCGAAGGGGAAGTGAGTGAAAATCCATTTTCCCTCGTAACTTTGCCTAAAAAAGAGCAAAAGTTACCCCGTTTTTTTTATGAAAATGAGCTTAATTCTTTGTTTGCTTCTTTAAATAAAGATACACCGATGGGCTTAAGAGATGCAGCTTTACTGGAAGTGCTATATGCTACTGGCATCCGAATTAGTGAATGTTGTGCTATTAAAATGCAAGACGTGGATTTTTCATTAGGGACGATTTTAGTTCATGGAAAAGGGAAGAAAGATCGATATGTTCCATTCGGTCACTATGCACACGCTGCATTCAAGAGTACATACAGCAGGTCCGTACACAAATTACCTCAGCTAAAGCGAAAGCACATCCCTATTTATTTATTAATTTTCGCGGTGATCCACTAACTGTAAGAGGTGCACGCTATGTGCTGAATGAATGTATGAAAAAAGCAGCGATAAAAGGAAAGATTCATCCACATATGTTAAGGCATTCGTTTGCAACACACTTATTAAACAATGGTGCGGATTTACGGACTGTTCAAGAATTGCTTGGTCATTCTAAAATTATCATCTACTCAAGTGTACACACATGTAACAAAAGAACGGTTAAAAAAAGTATATAATTCAACGCATCCAAGGGCTTAATTTGCTTTTCGAAAGGGGAATTGTTATGACTACGATTTTTGCTATTCAACATAATGGGCAATGTGCCATGGCTGGTGATGGTCAAGTGACTTTAGGGAATTCTGTTGTGATGAAGCATACAGCAAGAAAAGTAAGAAAGATTTTTAACGGAAATGTATTGGCTGGTTTTGCTGGCTCTGTAGCGGATGCCTTTACTTTATCTGAAATGTTTGAGGCAAAGTTAGAAGAATATAATGGCAATCTTGAGAGAGCGGCTGTTGAAATGGCTAAACAATGGCGAAGTGACAATGTGCTAAGGAAGCTTGAAGCGATGCTTATTGTCATGGATCGAGATCATTTGCTGCTCGTATCAGGTACTGGTGAAGTCATTGCGCCGGATGATGGGATATTAGCGATTGGTTCAGGAGGGAATTATGCTCTGGCTGCTGGAAGGGCATTAAAGCGTTTTTCGGGTGAACAGTTATCAGCAAAAGAAATTGCTAAAAACTCGTTACAAATTGCCGCTGAAATTTGTGTATTTACGAATTCAAATATTATTGTGGAAGAGTTGTAAAGGAGGAATGCAAAAATGGCAAACAAAGCTGATTTAACACCAAGACAAATTGTTGAGAAATTGGATCAATATATTGTTGGTCAAAAAGAGGCAAAGCGAGCTGTGGCTGTTGCCCTTCGTAATCGATATCGAAGAAGTTTATTAACGGATCAATTACGTGATGAAATTGTTCCGAAAAATATTTTAATGATTGGACCGACTGGAGTTGGAAAGACTGAAATTGCCAGAAGAATGGCAAAATTAGTCGGCGCTCCTTTTATTAAGATTGAGGCTACTAAATTTACAGAAGTAGGTTATGTTGGTCGCGATGTGGAATCAATGGTTCGTGATTTGGTAGAAACATCCGTACGGATTGTTAAAGAAGAAAAAATGATCAGTGTTAAAGAGCGTGCAGAACAACAAGCGAATCGACGCTTAGTCGAATTGCTTGTCCCATCAGCGAAAAAACAAAATAATTTTAAAAATCCTTTGGAAGTATTTTTTGGTGGAAGTAATGCTTCAGATTCTTCAGAAGCTGAGCAAAGCACAGAAGATGTAAGCTTGCATCAAAAAAGAAAAATAATTGCTGAACGATTAGCAGCCGGTGAATTAGAAAATGAAATCATTACAATAGAGGTTGAAGAACAACAGGCGTCTATGTTTGATTTGCTTCAAGGTTCCGGTATGGAACAAATGGGGATGAATATGCAAGATGCTCTTGGTGGACTTATTCCTAAGAAGCAGAAAAAACGTAAATTGAAGGTCCGTGAAGCGCGTGGTGTACTTATAAATGAAGAAGCTAATAAATTAATTGATATGGATGAAGTTACACAAGATGCAGTGAATCGGGCAGAGCAGTCCGGTATTATTTTTATAGATGAAATTGATAAAATTGCTAGTAAGCAATCCGGTACATCTTCAGCAGAGGTTTCAAGAGAAGGGGTTCAACGTGATATTTTACCGATTGTTGAGGGTTCAACAGTTGTAACGAAATATGGTCCTGTGAAAACAGATCATGTATTATTTATTGCTGCTGGAGCGTTCCATATGGCAAAGCCGTCGGATCTTATTCCAGAATTACAAGGGAGATTCCCAATTCGTGTTGAACTGAAAAAATTAACCGTAGATGATTTTATTCGCATTCTCCATGAACCAGATAATGCCTTATTAAAACAATATATTGCATTGTTGGAAACAGAAGGTATAAAAATTGAATTTTCAGACGATGCTATTCGTAAAATAGCTGAAGTGGCCTTTGAAGTGAATCAAAATACTGACAATATAGGGGCAAGACGCCTTCATACTATTATGGAAAGATTGTTAGAGGATTTATCCTTTGAAGCGCCAGAAGTAACATTAGAGAAGATTACGATTACCCCGCAGTATGTGGAAGAAAAATTAGGTTCTATTGTGCGGAATAAAGATTTAAGCCAGTTTATTCTTTAATATGACAAAATATAATGATTGATACATGATAAACGAAGACAGCGTAATGATTGACTAGGAGGAGTTTGAAAAATGAATTTATTAGATAAAACAAGAAAAATTAATGTAATGCTGCAAAATACAGCAGGAAAGCCTGTTAATTTTAAAGAGATGGCAGATAGCTTAAGGGACGTAATTGAATGTAATGTCTTTGTTGTAAGTCGCCGAGGTAAACTGTTTGGTGTTGCTGTTAGCCAGCGAATTGAAAGTGAACGTATGATTCAAATGCTTGCGGATAAACAATTCCCAGAACAATACACGAAGAACCTATTTAATATTCATGAAACGTCTTCTAATTTAGATATCAATAGTGAGTACACTGCTTTTCCGGTAGAAAATAAAGAGTTATTTACGAATGGTTTAACGACAATTGTACCGATTATTGGCGGTGGAGAACGATTGGGTACATTAATTCTTTCTCGCTTGCAAGATAAATTTGAGGATGATGATTTAATTTTAGCAGAGTACGGTGCAACCGTTGTAGGAATGGAAATTCTTCGTGAAAAAGCTGAAGAAATTGAAGAGGAAGCACGTAGCAAAGCTGTTGTACAAATGGCCATCTCTTCTCTATCTTATAGTGAATTAGAAGCGATTGAACATATTTTTGAAGAATTAAAAGGGAATGAGGGGTTATTAGTCGCATCAAAAATAGCTGATCGTGTAGGAATCACTCGTTCTGTTATTGTAAATGCTCTCCGAAAGTTAGAAAGTGCAGGCGTCATTGAATCACGTTCGCTAGGTATGAAAGGAACATATATTAAAGTATTAAATGATAAATTTCTACTTGAATTAGAAAAACTTAAAAATAGTTAATTATTTTAAAAAAGGTAACCTGTTGTCCATATAATGGAGAGGTTACCTTTTTTTATTATTTAAATAAAGTAAAAAGTTGGTAGAGACTAGTGGGAGAGGAAGAAATATCTGATGATTTATGTTACAAAACTATTAAAAAAGTAAAAAAATTACTGTTTTCTAAAGGAGAGATAAATAATAGAATAGAGTGTAATTAAAAAGATGCAGTAGGTTTTTGGTAGGTAAAAGGTCACTAGTATAGATTATACTAATATTACTGATGATAGGTGGATGATCCACATATTTTGTGATTATCGTTGATAACGAGGGATTTAATTGGATTTTTATAATTTTTAGAAAATTAATTGTTAAGATTGGGGAAAATATTTTACAATTCCTTAAAAAAAAATAGTTCTATAGTATCGGGTTTATTATGCGATTATCACTTACTATGGTAATTGTTGCTTATAAAATGAATTTTTTGTCGTAAAACGTCACTTTGTAGTAGGTTAATTAGCGCGACTAGAGATGTTTTTGAACAAAATATGACATTTTTTGTCACAATTAGTTATATAGTCATATATAAAAAGTGTAATGTCTCATAGACTTATTAGTCTATGTTTATTACAATAGTTAATAGAATGTAACAAAATGATTACATAATTACAAAAAAATAGAGATAATAGTGTTAAGAGAGGGAATGATATAGATGGAATTATTTTCAAATACCTTTCGGGTGCTTGAAAAATCTTTGGATTATTCCAGTGCGAAACAAAAAGTTATTTCGCAAAATATTGCGAATGTAGACACACCAAATTATAAAGCGAAAGATGTAGTTAAGAATTCCTTTCAAGAGATGTTAGATGCATCGCTAGAAACGTATCGTACTGATTCAAGGCATTTTAATTTTAGTAAAAATGTTAACAACTCTACTATTGTGACGGAGCAAAGTGGCTCATATAACAATAATGGGAATAGTGTGGATATGGACAAGGAAATGGCGGAGTTAGCAACAAATCAAATTTACTATAATGCCGTTACAGATCGATTAAGTGGGAAATTTAGTTCCCTTCAAAATGTGATTCGAGGTGGTAAGTAATGAGTATGTTTCATAGCATAAATACAACTGCCTCTGCTTTAACGAGTCAACGGCTACGAATGGATGTTATTTCTTCAAATATGGCAAATGCTGAAACAACTAGATCAGAGTATGTTGATGGCCAGTGGCAACCATACCAGAGGAAAGCAGTCGTTTTGCAAAGCAAGGAGAATGGTAGTTTCTCGAATTTTTTACAAAAGGCCATGGGATCCAACGGTGAAGGTGATGGAGTTCAAGTAACAGAGAATTATAGAGGATGAAACACCATTCGAATTAGTATATAACCCTGAACATCCAGATGCTAATGAAGAAGGGTATGTTGAAATGCCAAATGTGGACCCGCTTAGGGAAATGGTAGATTTAATGAGTGTCACTCGTTCATATGAGGCAAATGTAACGGTATTAAATGCTTCTAAAGGAATGATGATGAAAGCTTTGGAAATCGGTAAATAAACAATGTAGGAGGATAATAAAATGGCAGGAATTTCGCTCTTGGCAGCCAACAGTGTGGCAAATGTGCCGGAGATTACTAATACAAAGAAAGTAACACCTTTTGAAGCTCAGCAATCTTTTGCTTCTGAATTAAAAGCATGCAATAAATTCTGTGAATGAATCTCAAATCCAATCGGATGAAGTGACGAAGAAAATGGCAAATGGTGAAAATGTTGATTTACATACTGTCATGATTACGTCACAAAAAGCTAGTATTTCCTTATCAGCAACACTAGAAATTCGTAATAAAGTAGTTGAAGCGTATCAAGAAATAATGAGAATGAATATTTAACATTCATTTTAAAACCTCATTTACTAGATTATACAAGGGAGGAAGCGGATAGTAACCTCCTGCATAAATTCATAAGAATAACCGGGGGATTAAAATGAAAGATGCATTATTAAAAATGAAAGAAAGATTAATAGAGTTTTGGGGAACTCGAACAAAAAAACAAAAAATTGCGGGTATAAGTGCTGCTGCTCTATTAGTTGATTATCATCTCCGTCGTAACCTTTTTATCAACACGTACCACATTAGTTCCATTATATTCGAATTTGACTCCTTCTGAGACAGGCTTAATTAAAGAAAATTTAGATAGTAAAGGTATAGAAAATGCTATATCTAATAATGGAACGACAATTAGTGTGCCGCAAGAAACGGTAGATACGCTAAAAGTACAACTTGCGGCTGAAGGAATTCCTGATTCAGGAAGTATTGATTACTCATTTTTTAGTGAACAAGCTGGAATCGGGATGACGGATAATGAATTTAATGTCGTAAAATTGGACGCCATGCAATCAGAAATTGCCAATCTTATTAAAAAAATTGATGGGGTACAAGATGCAAGTGTCATGATTACGCAGCCTGAACAAGGGATTTTTGTTAGTGATACGAATGGAGAAGCGTCTGCATCCGTTGTATTAACAACAAAACCAGGCTACAAATTTGAAGAAGGGCAAATTGATGCTCTTTATCGTCTTGTTTCCAAAAGTGTTCCGAATCTCCCTACAGATAATATCGTCATTATGAATCAGTATTTTGAGTATTTTGATTTAAAAGATGAAAAAAATTCTATTGGAACAGAATTTGCCTCACAACAAGAGATAAAAAAAGAGATTGAACGGGATATTCAACGACAGGTCCAAAATATGCTAGGTACATTAATGGGTAGAGATAAAGTAGTTGTGTCTGTATCAACTGATATTGATTTTACTCAGGAAAATCGGGAAGAACAATTAGTGACACCTGTTAATGAAGAAAATATGGAAGGTCTTGCGATATCCGCACAAAGGATCAATGAAGCATATACAGGAAATGCGGAAGGAGCAGGCGGAGTTCCGGCAGCTGAAGATTCAGCAGATTCTTTAGGCTCTAGCTATGTTGCGGGAACAGGTGGAAATGGGGATTATGAAAAAATTGATGAAACAATCAATTATGAAGTAAACCGCATTAATAAGCAAATTGTTGAAAGTCCTTATAAAGTAAAGGATTTGGGGATTCAAGTGATGGTCGAACCTCCTACTCCAGATGATCCTAATTCACTTCCACAAAATAGTATAAATGATATTACACAGATTCTTAGTACAATCATTCGAACAACTGTAGCAGAAGATGAGAATGGCCAAGCATTAACAGATACGGAAATCAGCCAAAAAATAGCGGTTTCTGTTCAACCGTTCAATGGAAAAATGGCACTCGCTGATGTTGAAGAACAAGCTTCTCTACCAATCTGGGCGTATGTTGTCGGCGGCGTTTTACTGCTTGCGATTATTGTTTTACTAGTTTTATATATTCGTTCAAGACGAAAAGCGGAAGAAGATGATGAAGAGAAATTTATTGATGAAGAAGTGGTCTTTGAAGTACCGGATTTACCAGAAGAACAGGATTCAGAAGCTATTGTCAAAAGAAAACAGTTGGAGAAATTGGCAAAAGAAAAGCCAGACGATTTTGCGAAATTATTAAGAAGCTGGATAGCAGAAGACTAGGAGGCAGTACAAGTGATTGATAAAAAGAAAAAGGGTGGATTAACAGGAAGACAAAAAGCAGCCATTCTTCTTATTTCGTTAGGCCCTGATGTTTCTGCTTCGGTGTATAAGCATCTATCCGAAGAAGAAATTGAAAAATTGACGCTAGAAATATCAGGCGTTAGAAAAGTGGACGCAAAAGAAAAAGAAGAGATAGTAGAAGAATTTCATAACATTGCAATCGCACAAGATTACATTACCCAAGGTGGTATTGGATATGCAAAACAAGTGCTAGAAAAAGCGCTTGGTGCGGAGCAAGCTGCAGCGATTATTAATCGTTTGACTTCTTCCTTACAAGTTCGTCCATTTGATTTTGCTCGAAAAGCCGATCCAGGGCAAATTTTGAATTTTATTCAAAATGAGCATCCTCAAACAATCGCTTTAATCTTGTCTTATCTAGAAGCTACCCAAGCGGGTCAAATTCTATCAGAGCTGCCCCAAGAGATGCAGGCCGATGTAGCTAGAAGAATCGCTTTGATGGACAGTACATCTCCAGAGATTATTAATGAAGTGGAACAAATTCTAGAACGGAAATTATCAGCGACCGTAACGCAAGATTATACGCAAACAGGTGGCGTCGAAGCGGTCGTAGATGTATTAAATGGTGTGGATAGAGCGACAGAAAGAACGATTCTCGATGCGCTTGAAATTCAAGATCCAGATTTAGCCGAAGAGATCAAAAAACGTATGTTTGTCTTTGAAGATATTGTTACGTTGGATGGCAGAGCGATTCAACGAGTGATTCGTGAGTCGGATAATGATGACTTAAAGCTTGCGCTTAAGGTTGCTAGTGAAGAAGTGAAGGAAATTGTATTCCGGAACATGTCTAAACGAATGGTAGATACATTCCAAGAAGAAATGGAGTATATGGGACCGGTCAGATTGCGTGACGTAGAAGAAGCGCAATCCAGAATTGTGGCCGTGATTCGTCGTTTAGAAGAAGCGGGTGAGGTTGTCATAGCTCGTGGTGGAGGGGATGATATTATTGTCTAGAATAATAAAATCCTATCAAGCTAAAGAACAAGCTGAAAAAGAAGTTTCTATTAAAATCCGACCATTTCCGACGATTGATCTTTATCAAGAAGAGCCGGTTCAAGAAATAGATCATACGTTGATTTATGAACAAATAGAGCAAGCGAAGCGAGAGGCTGAACTCATTATTGCAGAAGCAAGAGAACAAGCGGAAGCGATGATGGGAGAGATTCAACAAGCAAGGAATCAGTGGGAATTGGAAGAAAAGCCAATGTTCATTGAGCAGGCTCAAAAAGAAGGGTATCAGCAAGGGGTGGAAGATGGATCTCAAAAAGGGTATAGCGAAATGGCTGAGACGCTTTCATTTGCCCAAGGAATTGTTGACTTATCGAAGCAAGACTATGCTAAGACGATTGAAGCAGCAGAGCCAGTTATTTTAGAACTTGCTATAAAAGTGGCAGAGAGAATTATAGGATCTAAGTTAAACGAAAACAATGAGACATTTCTATCCATTGTCAAACGAACGATAAAAGAGGCGAGGGATAACCGGGAAGTACAACTTCATGTTCATCCTGTTCAATATCCATTTATTCTTTCTCAAAAAGAAGAATTGTCAGCTATTTTTCCTAAAAATACTGATTTTTATATTTATCCAGATCCAGATTTGGCGGAAAATAGTTGTATCATTGAGTCGGAGAACGGTCGAATTGATGCAAGTGTCGATAGTCAATTGCACGAATTGCGAACGAAATTAATCGAATTTTTGGAGGAGAATGACCATGAAAGCGATAGACCTAATGCCTCTAATAGATAAAATTGATACGTTTAAGCATTATGGTCGCGTGAAACGGGTTGTTGGCTTAATGATTGAATCCCAAGGTCCCGAAAGTTCGATTGGTGATGTTTGCTATATTCATACAGGGAATAAAAATAACGGAAAATCAATATTAGCTGAAGTCGTCGGTTTTCGTGATGAAATGGTTATCCTCATGCCCTTTACTGCCGTAAGTGATATTTCACCAGGAGCTATTGTGGAAGGTACGGGGCGCCCATTAGAAGTTAAGGTGGGGAGAGGATTAATTGGCAAAGTAGTCGATCCATTAGGACAGTCCATTGATCATACGATTCTTCCAAAAGGACTTGCTACAGTTCCAGTTGATCAAGACCCGCCAAATCCGATGGAGCGTCCTCCTATCTCAGAGCCAATTGATGTAGGCGTGCGAGTGATTGATAGTTTACTAACGGTTGGGAACGGTCAACGTGTCGGGATTTTTGCAGGTAGTGGAGTAGGAAAGAGTACGTTACTAGGAATGGTAGCACGAAATACAACCGCTGATTTAAACGTAATTGGCTTAATTGGTGAACGTGGACGGGAAGTTCGTGAGTTCATTGAAAAAGATTTAGGTCCTGAGGGATTAGCAAGGTCTGTTGTTGTTGTTGCGACTTCCGATCAGCCGGCATTAATGAGAATTAAAGGAGCTTTAACCGCTACGGCGATTGCCGAGTATTTTCGTGATAAAGGATTAAACGTTATGCTCATGATGGATTCGGTTACGCGAGTTGCTATGGCGCAACGTGAGATTGGCTTAGCGGTAGGAGAGCCTCCTACAACTAAAGGGTATACGCCTTCCGTTTTTGCCATTTTGCCTCGTCTTCTTGAAAGAACAGGTACAAATCAGCTTGGTTCCATTACAGCTTTTTATACGGTTTTAGTCGATGGTGATGATATGAACGAACCAATTGCTGATGCGGTACGGGGGATTTTGGATGGGCATTTTGTTTTAGACCGAAGTTTGGCCAATAAAGGACAATATCCCGCTATAAACGTATTAAAAAGTATTAGTCGGGTCATGAACAATATTGTAGATGAGCAACATAAGAAATCTGCCGAACGCTTAAGGGCAACTCTATCTACTTATTTAGAGTCAGAAGATTTGATTAATATAGGGGCTTATAAACGTGGTTCGTCTGTAGAAATTGACAATGCGATTAAACAGTATCCAGGAATTTTATCATTTTTAAAGCAAGGCACGAATGAAAAAGTGACAAAGGAACAAAGCATTGCTGCCCTTATACAATTGATGGAAACAGGTGGATAAGTATGATGTATAAATATAAGTTTGAGAAAATATTGACCATCAAAGAAAAGGAAAAAAGTGATGCGAGGGCTAAGTATAACGAGGCACAAAAATCCTTTGAAAAGGTTGCTGAGAAGCTATACAATTTGTTGAAGAAAAAGGAAGATTTGCTAGATTTTCAACAAACTAAGCTATCTACGGGGCTATCTGTTCAAGAAATTCGTCATAACCAGCTTTTTATGGATAATCTTGAGAAACTCATTGATCAGTGTCAAAAAGAAGTAGTGCAAGCTAGGTATCAGATGAATCTTCAACAGGAAAGACTCAAGGATAAAAATATTGAACTAAAAAAGTATGAAAAAATAAAGGAAAAAGATTTTCAAAAATATCTTGAAGTTGTAAAAGTAGCTGAAAATAAACAGATGGATGAAATATCGATCCAGCAATTTTTAAGCAAAGGGTAAGTAGGTGATCAAAATAGCTAAAAATATGAAACAACCAATTGACAATATGAATGAAATAGAAGAAAAGAAGCCGAATAAAATTCAATGGTTTCTATTTGTCATTGTAATTCCTTTAATCTTTGCTATTTTGGTTATTGCCATTGTTCTTTCATTGACTGGAGGAAATGTGTTTGAAAAAGCAAAGGACCTTTCTGACAAAGTATCTACACAAACTTTTCAAAGCGATGAAAAACAAAAAGAAAAAACGATATCCCAATATGAAAAAGAAATGGTTGATTTAGAAGCAGAAATCAAAAATAAGGAAGCGGAAATTAAATCATTGGAAAGTGTGATTGATAGTCGTGACCAATCGATTCACCAAGCAGAAGCAGAGAAGCAACAACTTCAAAAACAACTGGATGAATTACAAAATGCCCAAAACGAAATTCAAGATAAAGGGCAAGGTACAACTAATCATTCTAATGAAATTGTAAAAACGTATGAGTTGATGTCACCTAAAAAAATGGCTCCCATTCTAGCTGAAATGAGTGACACGGATGCCGTCGATATCTTAGTAAATCTGAAAGCTGAAACGGTAGCAAAAGTATTAGAGCAAATGACACCTGAAGATGCTGCCCGTTTAACCCAAAAATTAAAGCTGCAGCAATGAGAGGAGGTGGATAGAACATGAATCAGGCTATTTTAGCTATGATGCCTAAGATGATTGACAATTCAACTCAGCAGTCAAATCAGCCAAAAGCGACTTCAACAGTAAAGTTTGATGATATTTTGAATAATACGTTATCAAATCAGTCGAAGGTCGTTGAACCAAACTTGATGAACCCTGACTTGACGGCCGAACAAAAGAAAATAATAGAAGATTTACTAGCGTTTTTGGAAACGGATAGTTTTTCAGAAATGGAAGATGAAAACTTGAGGGCTGAAAACTTTGGTGAGGTAAACGCTTTATTACAGGCATTAATGAAGGTACATGGGGAAGATGAGTCTGCGATAGCTGAATTTTTGACTAGTATTTTACATAATGGCTTGGCATCAATAGGAAGAGATTTAGTTAATAATGAAGATGAGAGTCAGGCTGTTAATTCATTATTTTTACAAGAATCATCTATATTAAACAGCTTAGAAATAGAGGATACAGATAAATTAGGATTGAATGTAGCTACAATGCAATCAGAGGTGGTAGAAGTAACACCTGCCTTATATGAAATTTTTAAAAAATTGAATAACTTAGAAACAGAAGAGCTCGTTAAATTAGATATGAATGGTATGGTTAATATTTTAAAGCTAGTTAAACTGCAAGATATACAATCATCTCATCAGGAGTTGTCTCAAGATGCAGCATTATTTCAAAAAGAAATCCAAAATCTATTAGATTCTATTTCTGGCAAGCTAGAAAAATGGCTTGGAAGTCAGCCGGCTAAAGCTGGTCATGAAACTACAGCTGCGATTTTACTGGAAAATAAAACACTAGATGTAGTTACAAAGGTATATGCCCGAATGTTTAATGCCGAGGGTGAAAAACATGATGAAAGTATAAGCAACGGTTTAACCTTAAAAGCAGCTGAATCCAACCCTCAAAGCTCAGGGTTGCCATTTCAGATGACAAAGCTTGAACAATATGTACTAACGGCGAGTAAAAACGGTCAAACAGTTGATGTTGAACAATTTGTCAAATCCTTTGAAAATATTTTAAGTAAAGCCAAATTTTTCGAATGCAAATGGTACTCAGAGGTTATTGATTCACTTAAATCCAGAGCATTTAGGATCACTCCGAATTGAATTAATTCAAAAGGACGGGGCAATTACAGCAAAAATTTTAGCAACAACGGCCCAAGCGAAAGAGCTATTAAATCGTCAAGTACAAGGACTAAAGCAGGCCTTTACGAATCAAAATATTTTAGTTGAAAAAATTGAGATTTCACAGCAAATCAGTACATTTAATGCTGAACGTTTTGCACCGCGAGACCAAGGACAACAGGAGCAGCGACAACCACAATCACAATATCCTGAACAGAACGATGAGGAAGAAGCGAATTTTACTGAACGTTTTGAGGAAGTATTATTGAATTTGAAAGTGTAGGTGAACAAACATGACAACTATTGATACATCACTTTTACTGTCTAATAATACGACAGAAAGAAAAGTTGGGAATAATCTGGGGAAAGATGATTTCTTAAAGCTATTAATCACTCAGCTTCAAAATCAAGATCCAAGTAGCCCAATGGACAATACTGAATTTATTTCTCAAATGGCTACTTTCTCTACGTTAGAGCAAATGGTTAATATTGGGTCAAAATTAGATGAGGTTATCGAAAGTAATAAAAATAATAGCCTTGTTTCGGGCAGTGAATTAATTGGTAAGCTTATAACTTGGAAGGATGCTGAAGATAATGATATTTCAGCCATTGTGAAATCCGTTTTAATGAGTAATGGCAAAGTGCAATATGAAGTGGATGACGAGAACGGAACAAAGATTTCAAGTGACCAATTGATTAAGGTCGCAACTAGGTAGGGGAAAGTATGGATCAACTCCGTTTTCGACCAATCCCTACGCAACCTATTTCAATAACTAAGTCAAAAAAACAATCTGTGCCTGCCTTAGGACAAGGGTTTAATGAGCATCTTCAACAAGCAGTTCAATCTACAGATGGTAAGCTGACTATTAGTAAGCATGCACAGCTACGAATGAATCAACGAAATATTGACATTGACTCAGCTACTTGGTCAAAGATTGAATCGCAAGTACAGCAAGCGAAGAAAATGGGCGTCACTGAGTCACTAGTCTTAACAGAAAATGAGGCTCTGATTGTAAGTACAAAAAATAATACGGTTATTACGGCTATGAATCGTCAGGAAGCGTCAGCACAAATTTTTACTAATATTAATGGAACGATTTTAATAGATTAATAGGCTGGACCTCAAAGAGGAAGCCGTGACTGTGGAAGGATAGAAGCAGTCACATTCGAAAGGAGAAATACATACTATGCTACGTTCAATGTACTCAGGAATTAGTGGACTGAAAAACTTTCAAACAAAACTAGATGTTATCGGGAATAACGTTGCCAACGTAAATACATATGGATTTAAAAAAGGAAGAACGACATTTAGTGATCAAATTAGCCAAACGATTGCGGGTGCAACAGGACCGTCGACTGCTGGAGGTAAAGGAGGAACGAATTCAAAACAAGTTGGCTTAGGCGCTTCTTTAGCATCGATTGATACGATTACTACTCAAGGAAGTATGCAAAATACAGGCCGACAACTCGATTTAGCAATATCAGGAAATGGTTATTTTATCGTTAATGATGGAACAAGTGATTATTATACAAGGGCAGGAAATTTTTATTTAGATCAAAATGGAGATATTGTTAACAGTGATGGACTATTTTTAGGTTCGAATAATACAAAGATCACAATTCCGACTGACGCACAAAGTTTTAGTGTCGGTTCAGATGGGAAGATAAGCGTTGTTTTAGCAGACGGAACTTTAGATACAACTCCTCGAGAGTTTACAATTGCGTTATTTGCAAATCCAGAAGGTCTTACTAAAATAGGTACAAATCTTTATCAACAATCTAGTAATTCAGGTACATTTGTTCCAGGTACTGCTGTTGCTCCTGGTAGTTCTGGAGAATCAGCCCCAGAACAAAATGGAGCTGGTTCCATCAAATCCGGTTTCCTAGAGATGTCTAACGTCGATCTTTCTGAAGAATTCACGGAAATGATCGTGGCCCAACGTGCTTTCCAATCGAACACAAAAATTATTACAACATCTGATGAAATCCTACAAGAGCTTGTTAATTTAAAACGATAGGGTAAGGGAGGGATGGAGTCAAAGGACAGGTCTTTGACTCCAATCATTATCATTAAAGTAACAAGATTAAATGGAAAGAGCTTTACAATTAATGCCTTATACATAGAAACCGTTGAGTCCTCGCCTGATACGATCATTACGTTTACGACAGGGAAGAAAATTGTTGTGCGTGAGACGGAGGAAGAAGTGACGAAGGCTATTATCCAATTTTATCGTGCTGTGAACGTTCTTGGATTTCGTCGTGATGTGGAGGTGAAAGAGTATGAAGAATAAAGTGTTAACCATTATGTTAATTATGCTTATTGCTATTGCTTTGGTAGGGGTACTAGCAATCGTTGTAATTAATAATATGAACAATGCTGGAGGGGTAAATCAACAGCCAACAGCTGATGAACTTGTAAAGGCATCTGTTGAAATACCAGAAATCACAACGAATCTTGCTGGTAATGAATACATAAAAATCTCATTTACTATTCAAACTGATAGTAAAAAAGCAAAGGAAGAGCTTGAAAAACGAAATTTTCAAGCGAAGAATATTATTATTACGCAGCTTTCTGAAATAAAGGGGGAGGAGCTTACAGGTAAATCAGGAAAAGAAAAACTTCAAGAAGCGATCGAAAAAGATTTGAATGGCATTATGCAAGAAGGACAAGTTGAACAGGTGTATATCACCTCCTTAATCCTTCAATAAGAAGTGAATGTAAGCTTAAGTCAGAAGTTTGGGAGGTGATGAGAATTGTCTGGTGAAATATTATCACAGAGTGAAATAGATGCACTGTTATCCGCGATTTCAACAGGTGAAATGGACGCTGAGGAGTTAAAAAAAGTAGAAGTAGAGAAGAAAGTAAAAGTGTATGATTTTAAAAGAGCACTTCGTTTCTCGAAAGATCAAATTCGTAGTTTAACAAGGATTCATGAAAACTTTGCGAGATTATTAACAACTTTTTTCTCAGCGCAGCTTCGAACGTATGTTCAGATTTCGGTTGCTTCAGCAGACCAAATTCCTTATGAGGAATTCATTCGTTCCATTCCAAAAATGACCATTTTGAATGTATATGAAGTACCTCCACTAGATGGTAGAATCATTATGGAAGTGAATCCGAATATCGCTTATGCGATGATGGATCGTGTACTTGGTGGCAAAGGTATTAGTGTGAATAAAGTGGAAAGCTTAACGGAAATTGAAACAAGAATTATGTCGAATATGTTTGAAAAAGCATTTGAAAATCTTCAAGAGGCTTGGTCGACGATTGTGGATATTGAACCAATTATGACAGAGTTTGAAGTGAATCCACAATTTTTACAACTTGTTTCACCCAATGATACGGTTGTGGTCATTTCTTTAAATACTCAAATTGGTGAAACAAGCGGCATGATTAATATCTGTATTCCACACGTAGTTTTAGAACCAATTATTCCAAAATTGTCGGCTCATTACTGGATGCAAAATACGCAAAAGGAACGTATACCAGAAGAAATGGAACAATTAGAAAAAAGAATAAGCGAAGCTGACTTACCGATTACTTCGGAGCTTGGGGAAACACACATTACGATTCAAGATTTTCTATTACTAGATATTGGTGATGTGATTGAGCTAAATAAACCTATTGATGTTCCGTTAACGATTAAAATAGGAGGAGTTCCAAAATTTTCTGGTCAACCAGGTAAAGTTGGTAAAAAATTAGCCATCCAAATTCTTGATATTTTAAAGGGGGGAGACGAAGATGATGAGTGACGAAATGCTCTCACAAGATGAGATAGATGCTCTATTAAGAGGAGATATAAATAATGAAGTCGACGAGGTGGAAGCCCCCCTTGTTATCGAAGATTATCTATCTTTAATGGAACAAGATGCACTTGGTGAAATTGGGAATATTTCATTTGGAAGTTCCGCAACTGCTCTATCTACCTTGTTAAATCAGAAAGTAGATATTACTACACCTACTGTTTCAATCGTTGAAAAAAGTAAGCTAGCTGAAGAATTTCCACATCCTTATGTAGCCATTCAAGTTGAATACACAGAAGGTTTTGCTGGGATGAACGTGCTGGTGATTAAGCAAAGTGATGCCGCAATTATTGCCGATTTAATGCTTGGGGGAGATGGATTAAGCCCATCAAATCTACTTGATGAAATTCAATTAAGTGCTGTTCAAGAAGCGATGAATCAGATGATGGGTTCAGCGGCTACTTCGATGTCAACTATTTTTAGTAAAAAGGTAGATATTTCACCACCAAGTATTGAATTGTTAAATGTCGCTAATGGTGAAGGGGAAAGTTCAATCCCAAATTCGGATTTATTAGTGAAAATTTCCTTCCGATTGCGTGTAGGGGATTTAATTGATTCTAATATTATGCAATTATTACCTTTACCATTTGCTAAAAGCTTAGTTCAAGAACTGCTTGGAGGGACGATGCAAGATAGCTCGGCTCCGCAACCGCAAGGACAGCCTGAACCAAATCTCAATATACCCGAAGCAGAAGTGAGTCCATATACTGAACAAGCTGCAGCAGCAGTTAACCAACCGGTGTATGAGCAACCGGCTGGGCAAAATCCGTATCAAATGCAGCAACCGATGTATGAGCAGCCGACTCAGCAGAATCCATATCCCATGCAGCAGCCAATGTATGGACAACCTACTCAACAGACGCAGGTACCATATCCTATGCAACAGCAGCCATCGGTACAAGTTCCAAATGAACCACAGTATTTTGGAAATCCTATGACTACTTCACAACCTGTAAATATTCAACCAGCTAGTTTTACGAGCTTTCAGCCTTATCCATTACAAGAGTCTGAAGCGAAAAATTTAGATATGCTTATGGATATTCCATTGCAAGTAACGGTTGAGTTAGGGCGGACGAAACGGTCTGTTAAAGAAATATTAGAGCTATCTTCCGGTTCCATTATTGAATTGGATAAATTAGCAGGGGAACCTGTCGATATTCTTGTCAACAATCGCCTCATTGCGAAGGGTGAGGTAGTGGTGATTGATGAAAACTTCGGTGTCCGTGTGACGGACATCGTGAGTCAAAGTGATCGATTAAAAAAACTAAGATAATATAAATATGATAAATTTGGGGGTCTATAATTATGGCAAATAGAATTTTAATCGTGGATGATGCAGCATTTATGAGAATGATGATTAAGGATATTTTATCGAAAAATGGATATGAGATTGTTGGTGAAGCAGCAGATGGTGCGCAAGCTGTACAATTGTATCGAGATACACAACCTGATTTAGTTACAATGGATATTACCATGCCTGAAATGGATGGAATTACGGCATTAAAAGAAATTAAAAAAATAGATCCACAAGCAAAAGTGATTATGTGCTCAGCGATGGGACAACAAGCAATGGTTATTGATGCAATTCAGGCTGGTGCTAAAGACTTTATCGTCAAGCCGTTCCAGGCTGACCGTGTATTAGAAGCAATTAGTAAAGCATTAAGCTAATGAAATAAGAGGGTGTTATCAACTTGTTTGTGATAAAAAAGTTATGTCGAGTATGGCTCGCCCTCGGCATTGTTTTTTCCTTTCTAGCAATGCCTGTACATGCGGAAAATCTTAATCAGTCTGTTAAAGATATGTATGAACAACCTCAATCATCTACAACAGATGAAAAAAAAGTAGATTCAAAGGTTGATGAGAGCGATGCCTCAGTTAATAATGTTGGACTTTCATTCAGCGACTTTCTACGGATGATTTTTGTCATGATTTTTGTAATTGCCTTGCTCTATTTTGTTCTTCGTTTTATAGGTAAAAAAACAAAATTCTATCAAAAAGCAAATTTCATTGAAAATTTAGGAGGAACAAATTTAGGCGGCAATCGCTCCGTTCAACTTGTTAAAGTTGGCGAACGAGTTCTTATTATTGGAGTAGGCGAAGATATTCAATTGTTAACAGAAATTGAGGACGAGGCAGAACGAAAGCAACTATTAGCGGAATATAATCAAAAAGTAGAGCAAATGATGCAACCTAGTGATTTGTTTTCAAAAATGAGAAATAAATGGGCTAGACCAACATCTAGTACGAATAGCTTTACCGTCGAATTGAAAAATCAACTGGATCAAATGAAACAAAGTAGAAAGCAATTGGCGAAAAAGCTTGATAAGAAAGGACGAGACGATGAATGAATGAGTTCATGGAATTTTTTAACACGAGTGATCCAGCCAACGTCTCAACTTCTGTCAAGCTTATTCTCTTGCTTACTGTATTATCTCTTGCTCCTAGTATCTTAATTTTAATGACTTGTTTTACTAGAATTATTATTGTGTTAGGGTTTGTGCGAACGTCCTTAGCGACACAGCAAATGCCACCTACACAAGTATTGGTTGGGCTAGCCTTATTTATGACGTTCTTTATTATGGCCCCGACATTTCAAGAGGTAAACAAAGAGGCGTTGACACCTCTGTTCGAGGAAAAAATCACGTTAGAACAAGCCTATGAGAAAGCAGCTGGACCCTTTAAAGATTTTATGAGTGAGCATACTCGGCAAAAGGATCTGGCCTTATTTCTTGATTATGCAGGAGTGGAGCAGCCTAAAACGATTCAAGATATTCCATTAACCGCTCTAGTACCGGCTTTTGCCATTAGTGAAATAAAAACGGCCTTTCAAATTGGCTTTATGATTTTTATTCCCTTTCTTGTCATTGATATGATTGTTGCCAGTGTATTGATGTCAATGGGAATGATGATGTTACCGCCGGTTATGATTTCCTTGCCTTTTAAAATTCTTTTATTTGTCCTTGTAGATGGTTGGTATTTAGTAGTGAAGTCTTTATTACAAAGTTTTTAAGCAGGTGAAAAACGTTGAATCCAGATGTCGTCGTTGATATAGCAGAACAAGGGGTTTATATCGTGTTAATTGTTTGTGGACCATTGTTATTGATTGCACTAGCGGTAGGTCTAATTGTCAGTATTTTTCAAGCAACTACCCAAATTCAAGAACAAACACTAGCATTTGTACCGAAAATTGTTGCGGTACTATTAGGATTGATTTTCTTAGCACCATGGATGTTGAGCCATTTAATGTCTTATATGAGCGGAATATTCGATAATCTGAATCGATTTGTAGGGTAGAAAATGGCAGATATTCTACCCCAATTTCCTGCACTTTTATTAGTATTTGTCCGTGTTACGACATTTTTCATTGCTATGCCTATTTTTTCTCATCGTACGATTCCGATGTTCCATCGAATAGGATTAGCTGCATTTCTTGCTTGGATTATGTATTACACGATTGAGGCACCTATATTAGAAATTGATGTAACGTATTACTTTTTAATTATAAAAGAAGCGTTGGTAGGCCTTTTTATTGGATTTGTAGCCTACATGATTATGTCAGCCATTCAAGTTGCTGGGGGCTTTATTGATTTTCAAATGGGCTTTGCAATGGCCAATGTAATTGATCCGCAAACAGGTGTTCAAAGTCCTTTAATGGGTCAGTATTTATATACTATCGCGTTATTACTTTTATTAAGCACCGATGGACATCATTTATTATTGGATGGAATTTTTTATAGCTATCAATTTATTCCGATTGATAGTGCATTTATACCATTTGGAAATGGATCGCTAATTGAATATTTGGTGAAAGCGTTTAGTCAATCGTTTGTAATTGCTTTGCAAATGTCACTTCCTGTTGTAGGAAGTATTTTTCTAGTGGATGTCGCGCTTGGGATTCTTGCACGAACCGTGCCACAACTCAATGTGTTTGTAGTCGGGATTCCCGTGAAAATTATCGCAGGTTTTATTATCTTATTTATCGTATTTGGAATGATGATGCAAGTTGTGACCCGGTTGTTTGATTTTCTGCTTATTACAATGCGAAATTTGATGCAGCTAATCGGAGGGGGATAAGATGACCGAACTTCGGTTAGATTTACAATTTTTTGCTGGAGAAAAAACAGAAAAAGCAACACCTAAAAAAAGGCAGGATTCTAGAAAAAAAGGGCAGGTTGCTAAAAGTCAAGACATGAATACTGCCATAAATTTGATTGCTGTCTTTGGTGTGTTAATAATGACCGGTTCGTTTATGTATGAGCAGATTGTCGGACTGATGAAAGAATTTTTTCAACAGATGATGTTGGAGGAGTTAACAGAAGAAAACTTGCAAGTTATGATTTATGAAGTGTTGAAGATGATGGGGTTAACCCTAGCGCCTGTTTTAGCGACAGCGGTTGTGGCGGGTTTCATTGCAAATATTATGCAAGTTGGTTTTATGTTTACAACGGAATCGATTCAATTTAAGTTGGACAAATTGGATCCGATAAAAGGTGCAAAACGAATTTTCTCAGTAAGAGCATTAGTAGAATTATTAAAATCAATATTAAAAATTTCCATTGTTGGATTTGTTGCTTTTTTTGTTCTTTGGAACCGTATGGATGAAATCATTGTACTTTCGCATCTTCCTGTTAGCGATGCAATTGTTTTGATAGCCGATATTTCGGTAAAAGTAGGGCTATATGCCGCAATCGCTTTGTTTTGTATTGCTATCTTAGATTATATGTATCAGAAATATGACTTTGAAAAAAACATAAGAATGTCTAAACAAGACATTAAAGATGAATATAAGAATTCTGAAGGGGACCCGCTTATTAAGTCTAAAATTAAGCAAAAGCAAAGAGAAATGGCGATGCAACGAATGATGCAGGAAGTACCGAATGCGGATGTTGTTATTACGAATCCAACTCATTTTGCAATTGCTTTAAAGTATGATGAGACGAAGTCGGATGCGCCTCTGGTCGTGGCAAAAGGTGTTGATTTTGTTGCGCAGAAGATTAAATATATAGCCAAAGAAAATGATGTAATTATGGTTGAAAACAGACCGTTAGCGAGAGCGTTATACGATCAAACAGAGGTTGGTCAGGCAATACCGGAAGAGTTTTTTAAAGCGGTCGCAGAAATACTCGCCTTTGTTTATAAAACGAATGGGAAACTGTAATGCTGCGACGATTATGCGGTCAGGACTTGGAAACTCCAGTTTCACTGTATGAACCATATGATTGAATGTAATTCATGCTTCAAGTAGCTAGTTAGGAGAGAAGAAAATGAAAGTAAGAGATTTATCTGTCGTCCTCGCTGTCATCATGATTGTAGTCATGTTGATTATTCCATTACCAACGTGGTTATTAAGCTTTTTATTATTAACAAATATTTCTCTTGCGCTACTCGTTCTTCTCATTTCGATGAATGTGAAAGAGGCATTAGATATTTCTGTTTTTCCAACTCTCTTATTATTATTGACGCTATTCCGATTGGGATTGAATGTTTCTACAACTCGTGCCATTTTGACACATGGGGATGCAGGTGGAGTTGTAGAAACATTCGGATCATTCGTTGTAGGGGGAAATATTCTCGTTGGATTAGTTATTTTTATTATTTTAGTTATTATTAATTTTATTGTTATTACGAAGGGGTCTGAGCGTGTTTCTGAAGTAGCAGCAAGGTTTACATTAGATGCGATGCCTGGTAAACAAATGTCCATAGATGCGGATTTGAATGCCGGGATGATCTCAGAAGCAGAAGCACGTACTAGAAGGGAAAAAATTAGTAATGAAGCGGATTTTTATGGTTCGATGGATGGTGCAAGTAAATTCGTTAAAGGGGATGCCATTGCCGGAATTATTATTGTTATCATCAACTTGATTTTCGGGATTATGATTGGAGTGCTGCAGTTAGATTATTCTTTTGCCGATGCTGCGGTTCATTTCTCAATGCTAACAGTAGGTGATGGAATTGTCAGTCAAGTACCAGCCTTATTAATTTCAACGGCAACAGGGATTATCGTAACGCGTGCAGCATCCAACGGTAATTTGAGTACAGATATTACACGACAATTATTTCAATTTCCAAAGATGTTATATATAACAGCAGGTACGATTTTCTGTTTAGGATTATTTACCCCAATTTCTGATGGATTTACGATTCCAGTTGCAGCCCTACTCGCAATTGGAGCCTACACGATGTCTCGAGCACCTAAACAAGATGCTTCTGAAGTACAAGAAATGGAAGAAGAACTAGAAGCAGATGAAATGAAGAGTCCAGAAAGTGTCGTAAGTTTATTAAGTGTCGATCCGATTGAGTTTGAGTTTGGTTATGGACTCATTCCGCTTGCAGATGCGAATCAAGGTGGAGATTTATTAGACCGTGTCGTCATGATTCGTCGTCAACTAGCGATTGAAATGGGGCTAGTCATCCCAGTTGTTCGCATTCGCGATAATATTCAGTTAAATCCAAATGAGTATCGCTTGAAAATTAAGGGCAATGAAATGGCAAGAGGCGAATTGTTGTTGAATCACTATTTAGCGATGAGTCCTGGGATTGAAGATGATTCAATCGAAGGGATTGACACGATTGAGCCTTCATTTGGTCTTCCTGCTAAGTGGATTGCTGAAGATATGAAAGAACATGCGGAAATGATGGGGTATACAGTAGTCGATCCACCGAGTGTTGTGTCTACACATTTAACAGAAGTAATTAAGGCGAATGCTCATGAACTACTAGGTCGACAAGAGACGAAACAGTTAATTGAGCATTTACAAGAAACGGCACCAATCCTTGTTGAAGAAGTAACGCCGAATCCGCTCGCAATTGGTGACGTTCAAAAAGTGCTGGCTAAATTATTAAAAGAAAAAGTGTCGATTCGTAATTTACCAATTATTTTTGAAACGCTTGCTGATTATGGAAAAATGTCATCAGATACGGATTTGCTTACCGAATACGTACGGCAAAACTTAGCTAGACAAATTACAACAAGCTTAGTTGCTGGCGGAGAAAGACTTCAAGTTATTACGTTGTCTGGTAAGGTGGAAAAAATGATTGCGGATGGTGTTCAGCAAACAGAATATGGGAATTATTTATCCCTCGATCCAATGGCTTCTCAAACGATATTAGAAACAATGGCGTCAAAATTAGAAGAGTTAGCGTTAATGGAACAACAGCCTGTTGTCCTTTGTTCACCTGCTGTTCGAATGTATGTCCGGCAATTAACGGAACGCTATTTTCCGAATGTGCCCATTGTATCTTACAATGAATTAGAGGCGAGTGTTGAAGTACAAAGTATAGGGGTGGTGAATGTGGAATGAAGGTAAAGAAATATACTGCAGCATCCATGACGGAAGCGATGAAATATATTCGTGAGGAATTGGGTGGAGAGGCAGTTATATTAAGTTCAAAACCTATTTATACGGGTGGGTTTTTAGGTTTGTTTCGAAAAAGAAGCATTGAAGTAATTGCGGCTATTGATCCTAAGCCTGAGCCGAGTCAAATGGTGATAAAACAGAAGGAAAAGAAAACGGCAGTGCCGCCACCCCCTACTTCCATTCCAGCTAAAAGCGAAAAGCAAGAACAGGAAACAGATCACTTATTAAAAGAAATTGCGGATTTAAAAGGAATGATTGCAGGATTACGTACAACCGTCAAGCAGGACATTCATTATCCAGAGCTATTAGAAAGTGTCCATTCCTTTTTAATAGAGCAGGATGTAGATATAGCGATTCGAACTCAGCTCATGGATAGCTTGCTTTCGAAATGGCGCGATACGAAACAAAAGGTTACTAGTGAAGAAGTCCAAGAATGGTTACAAGCGTTCTTAGTTGAAATGCTAGCATGGATTTCAAAGGAAAAAACGGGCTTTCATAAGAAATATATTAATATTGTTGGGCCTACTGGAGTAGGTAAAACAACTACTTTAGCCAAACTGGCTGCGGAAACGATGTTAAATCAACGTAAGAAGGTAGCGTTTATTACGACAGATACGTATCGAATTGCGGCGATTGATCAATTAAAAACATATGCCAAAATTTTAAATATCCCAATTGAAATCGCCTATAATTTAGAAGACTTTAAACGAGCAGCGGATCGCTTTTCTCATTACGACCTTGTATTTATTGATACGGCTGGAAGGAATTTTCGAAATGAGCAATATGTAAAAGATTTAGAGAAAATCATTGATTTCTCCAAAGATTTGGAAACGTATCTTGTGTTATCGCTAACATCTAAACAAAAAGACATGGACGATATTTATCGACAATTTTCTGCTATTCCGATTAAACAAGTTATTTTTACAAAAGCTGATGAAACGGCAACATACGGAAGTATGATTAATTTTATTCAACATCATCAATTGGCCCCATTCTATATGACAAATGGTCAAAATGTACCAGATGATATTGTGAAAGCAACACCCGTAAATATAGTGAACTTGATTTTGGGAGTTAAGAACGATGAATGATCAAGCTGAAATTTTACGAAAAAAAGTAGAAGGTTTTCAAAATGAATCTATCGCTAAGACGTTAGCCGTGATTAGTGGTAAAGGTGGAGTAGGAAAATCAAATTTTTCTTTGAATTTTGCCATCTCTTTAGCGCAAAAAGGAAAAAAAGTTCTTCTTTTTGATATGGATATTGGAATGGGGAATATTGATATTTTATTAGGAAAAAATTCTCCGTATACGATCATTGATTTCTTTGAACATGGCCTACCGTTAGCAGAAATTGCGACAATTGGCCCAGAACAAGTTTCTATTATTACTGGAGGGACAGGGTTAACCAATTTATTTACGCTAGATGAAGCGAAATTTTCACGATTCATGGAGGAATTTAATAAGTTTTTGAAGCAGTACGACTATATTATTTTTGATATGGGTGCTGGAATGACGGAGGATTCGGTTACATTTCTCCTTTGTGTGGAAGAGTTAATCGTCATTGCAACTCCTGAACCAACGTCGGTGATGGATGCATACTCTATTATGAAATATTTGCATTCTATTAATAGTGAACTTCCTTTTTTTCTAGTTTGTAATCGAGTATTAACCTTAAAGGAAGGGCAAGAAACCATTGCTCGGATGCAAAAGGCCTTGAAAAAATTTTTACATAAAGAGACAACAATCTTGGGGTATTTGCCTGAAGACCGAACTGTCTTACATGCTGTTACTAAACAAATTCCTTTTACCCTCTATGATCCTAGAGCTGAAATTTCAGAAGCCTTAGCCAATCTCGCTTCTAGATACGAAAGTCATTCTTTTGATGAGGAATGGAGTTCACCAAAAAGGAATTTTCTTCAGAATATGAAAAAATATTTTTTGGGAAGGTAGGCATCTAGGGTATGGAAAAGATAAAGGTTTTAATTGTTGATGATTCTGCGTTTATGCGTAAATTAATTTCAGAATTTCTAACAGAAGATCCTCGTATTGAAGTAATTGGGACAGCTAGAAATGGTCAAGATGCCATTAGTAAAATCAAATTGTTAAAGCCAGATGTAGTGACACTTGATGTGGAAATGCCTGTTATGAATGGACTAGAAGCGTTAGAAGTTATTATGAAAGAATGTCCTACTTCTGTTGTCATGCTATCAAGTACAACGAAAGAAGGAGCCGACAATACGTTAACGGCTATGCAAAATGGGGCTTTTGATTTTATTCAAAAACCTTCAGGAGCGATTTCATTAGATTTAATTAAGGTAAGACAAGAAATTATTGACAAAGTGATTTCAGCGAGTCGTGCAAATGTTCACAAGTTACAAAAAAATGCGAAAAACGTGGATAGTATTCTAGCTGAATCTGAAATTTATAGTAAAATAGAATGGAATAAAAATAATAAAGAAATAAAGGAATGGGCCTATAGTAGGGAAAAAATTATACTAATTGGTACCTCTACTGGAGGACCAAGAGCTCTGCAAACTGTTATGACTGAATTACCTGAATCGATTGATGCACCGATTTTAGTCGTTCAGCATATGCCAGCTGGTTTTACGAAATCTTTAGCCGAGCGTCTCAATTCGCTTTGTCAAATTCATGTCAAGGAAGCAGAAGATGGTGAACTGATTCAGAAGGGAACAGCTTATATTGCTCCTGGTGGTTATCATTTAAAAGTACAGAAAGTGGGTAGAGAATTAGCCGTTGCATTGGATCAATCCCGGCTTCGGAATGGACATCGTCCTTCTGTTGATGTCATGTTTGAGTCAGTTAGTGAAATAGATGATTATTCCAAAATTGCAGTCATTATGACGGGGATGGGAAGTGATGGTGCGAATGGACTTATACATTTGAAGGAGAGAGGACAAGTGAAAGCTATTGCCGAATCTCAAGAAACATCGATTGTATTTGGAATGCCGAAAGCAGCCATCGCAACTCATTTAGTAGATAATGTGGAGGATGTTGGAAAGATAGCCAAAACAATAGTCAGCTATTGTTCAATCTAGGAGGTGCAGATTTTATGGATATGAATCAGTATTTAGAAGTTTTTATTGAAGAGAGTAAAGAACATCTTCAACTGTGCAGTGAACAATTATTAGAACTTGAAAAAAATCCAGACGACCTTTCTATTGTAAATGAAGTTTTTCGCGCTGCTCATACATTAAAGGGGATGTCTGCAACAATGGGGTATGAGGATTTAGCCAATCTTACTCATAAGATGGAAAATGTTTTGGATGCTATTCGCAATGAGAAAATTGTGTTAACGCCTGAAACCTTTGATACGTTATTTCTTGCAGTTGACCATTTAGAAGAAATTGTGTATTCCATTGCTGATGGTGGGGAAGGCAAAAAAAATGTAGAAGAAGTTGTGAAGAAATTACAGTTAATCGAAAAAGGTGAACCTATTGTTCCAGGTGCTTTTCAAGAGGCGGCCGCAGCAAGTACAGTTTTGGAGAAAGTCTCAGAGGGGGCAACTGCTAGTTCGTATGATGAGTTTGAAATTACAGTATTACAACAGTCAAAAGAACAAGGGTTTGACAGCTATGAGATTCAAATTCGTTTACGGGAAGATTGCTTATTAAAAGCAGCTCGTGTGTTTATGGTTTTTGAAGTACTTGAGAAAATCGGTGAAGTCATAAAATCTGTCCCTTCAGTTGAACAATTAGAGGAAGAACAATTTGATCATAGTTTTTCAGTAACGATTATAAGTAAAGAACAAAAAGAGGATATTCAGAAGAAAATTATGAAGGTATCTGAAGTGGACGGAGTCGATGTGCATCCACTAAATTTAGATCAGTTACGTGCCGCAGCTGTTGAAAAGGAAGCTGCGATTGTTGCGGAAAATGAAAACGTACAAACCGAGACGGTTACGAAATCTGAAAAAGTGTCAACAGAGGAGAAAAAGCAGACGCAAACGAAGTCTTCTTCTAGTAAAACCATTCGGGTGAATATTGAACGATTAGATATATTAATGAACTTATTTGAAGAATTGGTCATTGATCGTGGTCGATTAGACCAAATTTCTCATGATTTAGATAATCAAGAGCTTCGTGAAACAGTAGAGAGAATGTCTCGCGTAACAAGTGACTTACAAACGATTGTTTTAAATATGCGAATGGTACCGGTAGAAACGGTGTTTAATCGTTTTCCAAAGATGATTCGTCAATTAGCACGTGATTTGCATAAAAAGGTAGATTTAGAGATAGTAGGCGCTGAAACGGAGTTAGATCGGACCGTTATTGATGAAATTGGCGATCCGCTTGTCCATTTATTGCGAAATGCAATGGATCATGGAATCGAAACGCCTGATGTCCGTTTAGCAAATGGAAAAAGTGAAGAAGGAAAGATTGTGCTTAAGGCATACCATAGCGGCAATCATGTATTTATTGAAATTACCGATGATGGTGCTGGAATTAATAAAGAACGTGTGTTGGATAAGGCGATTTCAAAAGGAATTGTTACACGAGAATCAGCTTCTTCGCTTACGGAAAAACAAATTTATGAATTAATTCTTGCTTCAGGTTTTTCAACAGCTGAAAAAATTTCTGACGTTTCTGGACGTGGTGTTGGACTGGATGTGGTCAAGAATACGATTGAAACGCTTGGAGGCAGCGTGTCCATTGATACTAAAGAAGGGGCAGGTTCAGTTTTCTTAATTCAACTCCCGCTTACTCTTTCAATTATTTCGGTTATGCTTGTGGAAGTTCAAAAAGAAAAATACGCCATTCCATTATCTTCAATTATTGAGACGGCCATTATAAAGAAAGAAGATATTATGAATGCCCATAATCAGCAAGTGATTGATTTTAGAGGAAAAGTTCTTCCGCTTCTATTTTTAAAAGACATTTTTGAAGTTCCAATTTCTAAAGAAGAAGATGAATTTTTATCAGTTGTCATTGTGAGAAAAGGAGACAAACTTGCAGGTTTAGTTGTTGATTCGTTTATTGGACAGCTTGAAGTGGTTTTAAAATCGTTAGGGGAATATTTAAATTCTGCATTTGCCATTTCAGGAGCCACAATTTTAGGAGACGGTCAAGTGGCGTTAATTATTGATTGCAATGCTTTAATCAATTAGTGACAGGAGGAAAAGTAGATGACAACAACTGCAGAGCAAGAAATTAAAGTCATTGTATTCCAACTTAAGAATAAAGAATATGCAATACCTGTTAATCGTGTGAGCGGAATTGAAAAACTTTTGCATATTACGAGGGTACCTAAAACTGTTTCTTTTATTAAAGGTGTTATTAATTTACGAGGTGTCATTACTCCTATTATTGATTTACGCACTCGCTTTGGATTTGAAGAGATTGAATACAATGATTCTACTAGAATTATTATTGTTGTAATGAATGGGATGGAAGTGGGACTCATCGTTGATTCGGCCAATGATGTGCTTGATATACCTGTTACAAGTATTGAACCGCAGCCTGAAGTAGTGGGGCATGTTACCTCAGAATACATTAGCGGGGTAGCTAAAATAGATAAACGTTTATTAATATTAGTCCATTTAGAAAAAGCTCTTTCATTGGACGCAGTTCAAGAAACTATTAGAAAAGAAGGATAATCCAATGAGTTTTATTGCAAGAATTCATAGTTTTCATCTAGATGTTTTAAAAGAAATTGGCAATATTGGAGCAGCCCATGCTGCGACTGCACTTTCTGGGCTATTACATCAAAAAATAGATATGAGAGTTCCAAATGTTCGAATCGTTTCTTTTGATGAAATGATGGAGTTGGCTGGAGGACCGGATAATGTTGTGGCGACTGTTTTTTTACGTATTGAAGGGGATATAACAGGAAGTATGTTCTTTATGCTCTCTTTATCAGCGGCAACATATTTCATTCATCAAATGATTGGGGACGAGAAATTTACTTTTGATTCACCTCAACCAGATTCTAGAACTTCCGATGTCTTGTTTGCAGGAACTAGGAAATATTTTATCAGGTTCCTATTTATCGGCTCTGTCCGATTTTACGAATTTAAATATCTATCCATCTGTCCCATCATTAACGATTGACATGGTGGGAGCAACTCTCAGCTTTGGTTTATTAGAACTTTCTCAAGTTAGTGATTATGCGATTGTCATTGACACAGTACTTGAAAAAGAGGGGAATTTATTTGAAACAATAAATGGTCATTTCTTTTTACTTCCAGACCCAGATTCCTTTGATGTTATTTTTAACTCATTGGGAGTGGCAACGAATGAGTGAACGTACCGTTGGAGATATTGTGAAAGTGGGGATAGCGGATATGAACATTACTACAATATCCATCCTTGATCAGAACATCCGGTTTAGGTTCATGTGTAGGCGTTGTCATTTATGATGAAAAAAAAGAATTGGCAGGAATGGCTCATGTGATGTTACCGGATTCATCGCTTGCTAGAACAGGACAATTCAATATTGCAAAGTTTGCGGATACGGCTGTCAAAGAATTGGTAAATAAGTTACTGAAACAAGGTGCAAGAGCTTCCATGTTAAAAGCAAAAATGGCTGGGGGAGCACAAATGTTTCAATTTTCATCTGGTAGCGATATGATGCGGATTGGTCCACGAAATGTTGAGGCTGTTCGAAAGGAACTCGCTGATTTGAAAATTCAAATCATATCAGAGGATGTTGGTGGAAACAGCGGACGGACGATTGAATTTAATCCGCAAACTTGTATGCTTCAAATTCGAACAGTGAATAAAGGTACGAAAATTATTTAATAATAGATTGTCATAAAAAGGTTCCTTTCTCTGGTCATGATTTTACGGAAATGTTTACAAAGTAGGAGGAATCCCATGTCTCAACTGGCTATAGGAGAAGAGCAGGTATGTTGGCAAAAATGGATTGATTGTCGAGATCCAGAAGCTGGAAACATGTTGGTGAAAAGGTATATGCCACTTGTTTCATATCATGTACAGCGAATCTCTGTTAATCTACCAAAAAATGTTAGTCGTGATGATATAAGAAGTTTAGGGATGATGGGGTTGTTTGATGCGTTAGAACGTTTTGACCTGGAGCGAGACTTGAAATTTGATACATATGCATCGTTTCGTATTCGTGGAGCGATTCTTGACGGGTTACGAAAAGAAGATTGGCTTCCGCGTAGTGCGAGGGAAAAAGCAAAAAAAATGGAAGCTACCATAGAGAGATTAGAACAAAAACTAATGAGGAATGTAACTCCTAATGAAATTGCAACAGAATTGAATATGTCTGAAGAAGATGTGTATACGGACTATAAATGAGAACTTTTTTGCGAATATTTTATCCATTGATGAACATCCGCAAGACCATGATGATAAAGATGGCTCAAAGTTTTATATTAAAGATCATCATGCCAAGCTTCCTGAGAAACAAGTTTTACAAGAAGAAGTATATAAAGAATTATCTAAAATGATAGAACAATTAAATGAAAAGGAACAGCTAGTATTGCAGCTTTTTTATAAGGAAGAATTAACATTAACAGAGATTGGTCAGGTGATGGGGTTATCTACTTCAAGAATTTCACAAATTCATTCAAGGTCGATTTATAAATTACGAACTGCGATGGGAGACATAAAGAACGAGTGATGAATATGAATGAGGTATTTGATGTACATGTAACAAAGGATCGTTTGTCAGCCTCTTTGACAGTAAAAGATAAATACATGGATAGTGAGGGTATAACCTTTCAGATACTTAATAGATTGGCTTCAGATGAAGAAAATTGTGTTTGGTTTCGATTATCAAGTGTTGCAATTCATTTGCGATAACCCTAAAAATGTGACATATCCCATACAAATTGCTAAAGGAACACATCCTAAAAATGGTAGAGATGCTTACTTGATTAACGAAGTAGGGAAAGAGGAACAGATTGAAAAGAAAGAAGAGGATGATCACTTTAATTTCAGGAATATTCTCAAAATTCCTTCTGTTGCTAGTGGGCAATTATAGCGACGATTGTCCCTCCTACTGCTGGGATTCCTGGGAAAGATGTATATGGAAATGTGGTCCATGCAAAGCTTGGTAAGCAGCTGCGGTTAAAACCGGGAAAAAATATTCTGTTTCAAAATAATAAGATTTGGGCTACAACTGATGGCCAAATTAGCATTTCATCTAATTCTGTTAATGTGTTTCCTGTTTTCGAAGTGAAGGGCGATTTGGATTTAAATACGGGAAATATTGATTTTATTGGAAATGTTGTGATTGATGGCAATGTCCCTTCCGAGTATGAGATTAAAGCTGGCGGAGACGTTAAAATAACTGGACTAGTAGAAGGAGCTACGATTGAGGCGCAGGGATCCATTCATATTTCAGGTGGAATTGCAGGTCAAAAAAAGGCAGTGGTAAGGGCTGGAGTAGATCTTCAGACACAATACGTTAATCAAGCCATTGTATTTGCTGGAAATGATATTGGAGTAGATCAATTTATTATGCATAGTGAAGTTACAGCGGGTAATAGATTGCTTTGTCCAAAAGCTCATATAATTGGTGGAAAGATTTCAGCCGGACTTTCTATAGAAGCAAGAGAAATAGGAAATCAGCATTTTGCCAGAACAGAATTATTTATTGGGCTCGCTAGTGAGGTCATTGAGCAGGAGCGTAGGATTGTAAATGAAATAAAAAATATGAAAGATAGCTTAACTAAACTTTCAATGCTAAAAGAGAGGTTAGAAGAAAGAAAACGATTAGTGGGTAAGTTAACAACGAGTGAAGAAGGAATGTTAGTGAAACAGCACGATACGGCTATTTTTTTTATCCGAAAGCTTACAGAACTAGAAAAAGAACTTGAGCTAATTCACGAACAGATGCATATAACCGAACAAGGTTTTGTTAGTGTTTATGATAAAATGTATCCGAATAATGTCGTGACTTTTTCAAAGTATTCAAAAGTCATTCAGCAGCCGCTTACTTACGTTAAACTATATGTAGATCAAGGAGAAATCGCTTCAGTTCCTTTGTAAAGGATGGATGTGAGTTTAAAAGTGATTGAAATGCAAATCTGGTTAAGAGGGATCATATGTCAGGAATAATTATGTTTATACTCTTTCTCCTAAATGTTGTAACAATTTTTGCTGTGGTTGTATTATTTATGCGCCAAAATCGTTTCATTCAAGCTGAGAAAGAGCAAAAGGCGATGGTTGCTGAAATGGAAGAGTTGTTGTCAGGATATCTTTTGGAAATGAAGGAAGAAAACGAAGCCTTGCTAGGTAAGCTAATGAATCAACCACAATCGGTAATGAATCAGGGCACTTCAAAAGAGGCAGCTATTCAACAAGAAATCCCTCGTTTTGAGGAAGGAAATCGACCTTCTGTATCGTATTCACCCAAAAATAAAGCAGCAGAGGCGTATAAAAGTCAAACCGGAATTAAACAAAGAATGAAGCAAGAAGGTATATCTAAGGTTGATGCGAATATAGAAGAATCTATTGGATTAGAACAACAGTCAGGGAAACCTGAAAAAGCATCTTTTATGGAAACGCTACACGCATCATTGAATGGACAATCTGTACAAGAGCCATCTCTTCATGAACAAGTAAATGCCCTTGCTAAGCAAGGCTTAGCAGCTGAAGAAATTGCTCAACATCTAAAGCGAGGAAAAACAGAAATTGAACTCTTATTAAAGTTTCAAAATGGTATATAGATAGTACTTGATTGTATATTGTTTGTATGTTATATTAGAAAACGGTGTTAATACACACGCTTTGCGATTCAAACAGATGGTGCTGTTACGAACAGTTTCTGTGTGAACATGACCGAAGCGGAGGAAAAACAAAACCATTTAGGAGGAACTAAAATGTCAGTCATTTCAATGAAACAATTGCTTGAAGCTGGTGTGCATTTCGGACACCAAACACGCCGTTGGAACCCAAAAATGAAGAAATATATCTTCACTGAGCGTAACGGCATCTACATCATCGACCTTCAAAAAACAGTTAAAAAGGTTGAAGAAGCATATAACTTCGTTAAAGAAGTAGCAGCTAACGGAGGAACTGTTCTTTTCGTTGGTACGAAAAAGCAAGCTCAAGAATCTGTTAAAGAAGAAGCAATCCGCTCTGGTCAATACTATGTAAACCAACGCTGGTTAGGTGGAACTTTAACAAACTTTGAAACAATTCAAAAACGTATCAAACGTCTTAAAGACATCGAAAAAATGGAAGAAAACGGAACTTTCGAAGTTCTTCCTAAAAAAGAAGTTATTCAATTGAAAAAAGAATGGGATCGCTTAGAGAAATTCTTAGGCGGTATTAAAGATATGAAGACTCTTCCAGATGCAATCTTTGTTATCGACCCACGCAAAGAACGCATTGCTGTTGCTGAAGCACATAAATTAAACATTCCACTTGTTGGTATTGTTGATACAAACTGTGATCCAGACGAAATCGATGTAGTTATTCCTGCGAATGACGATGCGATTCGTGCTGTTAAATTATTAACAGGTAAAATGGCAGATGCGATTCTAGAAGCTAAACAAGGTGAAGAAACTGCATCTGAAACAACAACTGCTTAATTTTAGCCCAAAAAAGGTGATAAGAGGATAATGCCTTTTATCCCTTTTTTTTACTTCAAGAGATTTTCTCCCTTTTAAAGGGGGAAGTATAAGGAGAATGATCAACTTTCGTCTGTAATGGCGATAAGTTGTACTTCTCTAATGCAAATTTATCAATTAGGTTGATAAAGATACATATTTTTTGGCAAAATGATAAAGGATTGGAAAAAATGTATCTATAAATGAGGAGGAAGAATATTATGGCGATTACTGCACAATTAGTAAAAGAGTTGCGTGAAAAAACAGGTGCTGGTATGATGGACTGTAAAAAAGCACTTGTAGAAACAGATGGAGATATGGACAAAGCGATTGACTACCTACGTGAAAAAGGAATTGCTAAAGCAGCTAAAAAAGGAGATCGTATTGCAGCTGAAGGTTTAACATCTATTCTTGTACAAGGAAATGATGCTGTCATCCTTGAAGTAAACTCTGAAACAGACTTCGTTTCGAAAAACGAAGGTTTCCAAACTCTTGTTAAAGAACTTGCAGAGCATCTTTTAGCAAATAAACCTGAATCTGTTGAAGCGGTTCTTGAGCAAACAATGGCAAATGGTACGAAAGTAGAAGAACACATCAATGCAGCTATTGCTACAATTGGTGAAAAATTATCTCTTCGTCGCTTCCAAGTTGTGACAAAAACAGATGCTGATGCATTTGGTGCATACTTACATATGGGAGGTCGTATCTCTGTTCTTTCATTGCTTGAAGGAACAACAGACGAAGAAGCAGCTAAAGATGTTTCTATGCATATTGCAGCAATCAATCCTAAATATGTTTCACGTGACGAAGTGGATGCAAGCGAGTTAGATCATGAACGTGAAGTTCTTACTCAGCAAGCTCTTAACGAAGGTAAACCAGAAAAAATCATTGCCAAAATGGTTGAAGGTCGTATCAATAAATACTATCAAGAAATTTGTGTAAACGAACAAGATTTCGTTAAAAACCCAGATGTTAAAGTTGGTAAATTTGTTGAAGAAAAAGGCGGAAAAATTAAATCATTCGTTCGTTATGAAGTCGGCGAAGGAATTGAAAAACGTGCAGATAACTTTGCAGAAGAAGTTATGGCACAAGTTAAAAAAGACTAATTGTAGCAAACATGATTAAATAGGGGACACTTTTGTGTTCCCTATTTTTGAACCATCATTGGTTTTCTAAAAAGAAGAAAAGTTGTACATTTTTGAGACGTAATGGTGTCTAGCTTAGGAGCCGGTGGGGCAAGTGCAAGTTTAAGCCAATTGTATCATGTGGGCAAATATAGCTCCTTGTGATGTGAGTCCTGTCTTATATGCTTGTCACCGATGAACGGGCGCCCTGTATTTATCTATATGATTACATAGTTGGAGGTTCTTCATGAGTAACGCGAAATATAAACGTGTCGTTTTAAAATTAAGTGGTGAAGCATTAGCTGGAAAAGAAGGATTTGGGATTAACCCTGCTGTCATTAAATCGATTGCCGAACAAGTGAAAGAAGTTGCTGAACTAGATGTAGAGGTTGCAGTTGTAGTTGGAGGCGGGAACATTTGGCGTGGTAAAATTGGTAGTGAAATGGGAATGGATCGAGCTACGGCTGATTATATGGGCATGCTTGCGACGGTTATGAATTCTTTAGCTCTTCAAGATAGCTTAGAACAGCTTGGGATTGAAACAAGAGTACAAACTTCCATTGAAATGAGACAAGTTGCTGAACCATATATTCGTCGAAAAGCAATTAGACACTTGGAGAAGCAAAGAGTTGTTATTTTTGCTGCTGGTACTGGAAATCCGTATTTTTCAACGGATACAACTGCTGCACTAAGAGCAGCTGAAATTGAAGCGGACGTTATTTTAATGGCAAAGAATAATGTAGATGGCGTATATAATGCTGATCCAGTTAAGGATAAAAATGCAATTAAATATGATGAACTTTCTTATTTAGATGTAATAAAAGAAGGATTGGAAGTCATGGATTCAACTGCATCGTCACTATGTATGGATAATGATATTCCGTTAATTGTATTCTCAATTATGGAAAAAGGAAATATTAAACGCGCCGTTATGGGTGAAACATTAGGAACAATTGTAAGGGGGAAATAACATGCCAAAACAAGTGATTTCAAATGCAAAATCGAAAATGGAAAAAGCGATTAGTGCGTATACACGTGAATTAGCAAGCAATCCGTGCTGGTCGTGCAAATGCAGCCTTGCTTGATAAAGTTTTTGTTGATTATTATGGAGCGTCTACACCCATTAACCAATTGGCAGGAGTTTCTGTTCCAGAAGCTAGACTTTTGGTCATTCAACCATATGACAAAACAATTTTAGGTGAGATTGAAAAAGCCATATTAAAATCTGATTTAGGTTTAAATCCTACGAATGATGGCTCGGTTATTCGTATTGCTATTCCTGCTCTTACGGAAGAGCGCCGTAAGGAACTTGTAAAAGTAGTGAAAAAAGAGGCAGAAGAAGCAAAAATTGCCATCAGAAACATTCGCCGTGACGGGAATGAAGATTTGAAAAAGCTTGAAAAAAATGGTGAAATTACAGAGGATGATTTACGTGGATATTCCGATGACATCCAAAAAATGACCGATCAACATATTAGCAAAATTGATGATATTACAAAAGATAAAGAAAAAGAAATTTTAGAAGTATAAGCAACACGTACGTTTGTACAAACCATAAAACGAACATAATAGGATGAAAATTTTCAAAAAAGAGCCAATCCATAGAACATGTACTTTATATAACGAGGTAGAAATGCAAAACCTGTTATAATGAGGTTTTACTACCCGTTATTAATGCATGTCTTGGAGCAGGCTCTTTTCCGTATACAAGAACTTTTTAGTAATAACAATAGGAGTTTATGGCTTTTTTTGATATGATTAAATAGATTCTTTGACCTATTGGGGGACTATACTATGTATTCAATATGGAAGCGTTTTGTTAAGAAGAATGCTTCTTCTGATTTAACAGATAAAATTCAGCAAATGAAGGAACTTAAAGTTCCTGAGCATATTGCGATTATTATGGATGGGAATGGCCGGTGGGCAAAACAAAGGGGACTTCCTCGTATTGCTGGCCATCATGAAGGAATGAAAGTCGTCCGTAAAATTACGAGAATGGCAAATAAATTAGGTGTCAAAGTATTAACGGTGTATGCCTTTTCAACAGAAAATTGGAAGCGGCCCAAGGCAGAAGTGGAATATTTAATGAAGCTTCCTCAAGACTTTCTAGGGAATTTTTTACCAGAATTAATTGAAGAAAATGTGAGAGTACAAATGATGGGTGATTTCACTGCTCTTCCTGCGCATACGCAGCGTGCTGTACAAAAAGCAATGGATGATACAAAGGATAATGATGGTCTTATTTTGAATTTTGCCCTAAATTACGGAAGTCGAGCAGAGATGCTGAATGCGGTAAATCACGTTTTAAATGATGTTAATCAGGGAAAAGTAAAGGGAAAGATTACGGAAGATATCTTTTCGCAATATTTAATGACTAGCACATTACCTGACCCAGATTTATTGATTCGAACGAGTGGAGAAATTCGCTTGAGTAATTTCATGTTATGGCAGTTGGCCTATACCGAGATGTGGTTTACAGATGTATATTGGCCAGATTTTAACGAAGAACATTTACTTGAAGCGATTGAGGTATTTCAAAAGCGTTCGCGAAGATATGGTGGCGTGTAGTATAGAAGGTGAGGATTTACAGAATTATGAAACAAAGAATATTGACAGCGATTGTTGCGGCTGCTATTTTTCTCCCACTTGTCATTATCGGGAACCTACCATTTTTATTGTTAATCTATGTAATGGCAACGATCGGTTTATTTGAGTTATTAAGAATGAAAAACTTACATAAGCTTTCGTTCGTGTCAGGACTATCCTACCTACTCCTTTGGATTGTGCTATTACCTGCCCAATACACAGGCTTTTTAACTTCGAACGCTTATGATAAAATACAAGTCATTCTAATTGGAGCTTTACTACTTTTAGTATATACCGTCGTGTCTAAGAATTACTTTACGTTTGATGATGCCGGCTTTTTATTACTTGCCATTGTATATGTAGGCATTGGCTTTTATTTCATGTATGCTACGCGTGAAATGAACTTAACGTATATTTTTTATGCATTATTTACAATATGGGCAACAGACTCTGGTGCATATTTTATTGGTCGCTCAATTGGAAAAAGAAAGCTATGGCCTGAAATTAGTCCGAATAAAACGGTGGGGGGATTTTTCGGAGGCATAGCATTTGGAGTAATTGTTGGTATATTATTTTATCTGTTTACACCAATCGAAGGATCTATCCTCAAAATTGTGTTCATGAGCGTCTTAATATCTATCTTTGGTCAACTTGGTGATCTTGTTCAATCAGCGTATAAACGACATTATGGTGTGAAGGATGCCGGAAAATTGCTTCCAGGACATGGAGGTATTTTAGATCGAATGGATAGCTTAATATTTATTTTGCCTATTTTACATTTATTTCACATTTTATAATACAAATATAGGTAATGGTGTTCGTACACGGGATTAGGAGTTGAACGGAATTGAAGTATATTAGTTTGTTAGGGGCTACTGGATCGATTGGACAGCAAACAATAGATGTTGTCCGTAATCATCCTGAACAATTTAGGATTGTTGCTTTCTCCGCTGGGAAAAATATTGAATTAGTTCGAACATACATAAATGAATTCAAACCTGAGCTTATTTCGGTACAAACGAAGGAAGATTATGAGACATTAAAAGCTGAATATAGCCATCAAAAAGTGAATTTTACATATGGTGATGAAGGGCTTGTTGCTGTAGCTGTATATCATAAGGCATCTATTTTAGTGAATGCCGTTATGGGAAGTGTAGGATTATTTCCAACATTGCAAGCGATAGAAGCAAAGAAAGATATTGCAATTGCTAATAAGGAAACACTTGTTACAGCAGGACACTTAGTGATTGAGGCGGCAAAAAAAGCAGGAGTGAAGTTACTTCCTGTCGATAGTGAACATTCTGCCATTTTCCAAGCCCTTCAAGGAGAACAGGAAAAGAATATTGAGCGTCTTATCATTACTGCATCTGGAGGTAGCTTTCGTGACCGTACTCGCGAACAATTAGTAGGAGTAACGGTTGATGAAGCTTTGAATCACCCAAATTGGTCAATGGGAGCAAAAATTACAATTGATTCGGCTTCCATGATGAATAAAGGGTTGGAAGTGATTGAAGCGCATTGGTTGTTTAACTTACCATATGATAAAATTGATGTAGTTCTTCATCGAGAAAGCGTCATTCATTCTATGGTTGAATTTCATGATTCGAGTGTAATGGCTCAGCTTGGGACGCCAGATATGCGAGTTCCAATCCAATATGCATTGACTTATCCTGATCGTCTACCACTTGTCGGCAAAAAACGATTAAACTTAGCTCAAATTGGAATGCTTCATTTTGAGGAAATGAATTTTACTAGATATCCTTGTTTGCAATATGCCTACGAGGCAGGTAAAATAGGCGGGACAATGCCAACTGTTCTAAATGCAGCAAACGAGGCTGCTGTAGGATTATTTTTACAAGGTCATATTTCGTTTTTAGAGATTGAAACGTTAATTAACGAGGCACTGAATCATCATCAGGTGTTAGCGAATCCGGATTTAGCGACGATTCGAGAAGTTGATGGTACAACACGACAATGGATTGAATCATTTTTGAAAAAGGGGTGATTTGCTATGCAAACAGTAGAAACGCTCTTAGCATTTATCATTATTTTTGGAGCATTGGTCTTTTTCCATGAATTGGGTCATTTGGTGTTTGCTAAACGTGCAGGAATTTTATGTCGCGAATTTGCGATTGGATTTGGTCCAAAGGTGTTTACGTATAAAAAAAATGAAACGCAATACACGATTCGCTTGTTGCCACTCGGTGGATATGTCCGTATGGCAGGTGAGGATGCGGAAAACATCGAAATTAAACCGGGGTTTCGTGTTGGTTTGGTTTTAGATGAGGATGAAAATGTAAGCAAAATTATTTTGAATAATAAAGACAAATATTCGGATATTCGTCTCGTTGAAATAGAAACCATTGATTTTGAACATAAGCTGTTTTTAACAGGGTATGAAGAAGGAGAAGAGGAATCACTTAAATCATTCTCTATACATCGTGAAGCGGTCATTGTTGAAAATGGTGTGGAAACGCAAATTGCCCCATATGATCGCCAGTTCCCGTCAAAATCACTTGGACATCGGGTAATGACTATTTTTGCTGGACCAATGATGAACTTTGTTTTAGCCTTCTTTATTTTCTTATTTATTGGATTATTCCAAGGAGTAGAAGTAAATGAGGCGAGGCTTGGAGATTTAACAGAAGATGGAGCTGCAATTGCGGCTGGTCTACAAGAAGGCGATCAAATTCAATCTGTTGCTGGAGCTGAGGTATCATCTTGGGTAGATGTCCAAGAAAATATTCAACAAAATCCAGGAAAAGAAATTGAATTTGTTGTTGTTCGTGATGGTGAAACGTTAAGTATTCCAGTCATTCCAAAAGAAATTGAGCGAGAGGGAGCCACGATAGGGATTATTGGTGTGTATCCACCCGTTGAAAAAGATATTGTAAGAGCCCTTGAATATGGTTTTACACAAACCTATTTTTGGACAAAGCAAATATTCATTATTCTTGGTGATCTTGTAACAGGTGGCTTTACCATTGATAGTCTTTCTGGTCCAGTTGGTATTTATAAATCAACAGAAGAAGTGGCACAGCAAGGAATATTTGTATTAATGAAATGGGGAGCACTACTTAGCATCAATCTTGGTATTATGAATCTTCTTCCATTACCAGCTCTGGATGGTGGACGACTCCTTTTCTTCTTAGTAGAATTTTTAAGAGGAAAACCAGTCGACCGTCAAAAAGAAGGATTAGTACATTTTATCGGCTTTGCATTATTAATGCTACTAATGATTGTTGTCACATGGAATGATATTCAACGCTTTTTCTTATAGAAAGGCATTGGGCAGCAGACATCTTGGTTCTGCTGCTTTTTTAACAGTTTTATTGAAATAGTTTGGTTTTTTGTCAAATCATACGGTATAATCTTATTTGAATGATGAGAGTAGTTTTCTTTTCAGCGCTAGTTTTATAGCGCTTTTGTATTTATATAAATGTGTATTTGAAGAGGTGCGAAAATGAAGCAAAGTATGACATTAATTCCTACACTTAGAGAAGTTCCTGCTGATGCGGAAATAAAAAGCCATCAGTTATTACTTCGTGCAGGATATATGAGACAAAATGCTAGCGGTGTATATAGCTTTATGCCACTAGGAAATAAAGTGTTACAAAAAGTAGAACAGATTGTTCGTGAAGAAATGGATGGGGCAGGTGCAGTGGAATTATTAATGCCTGCTTTGCAGCAAGCTGAGTTTTGGCAAGAATCTGGCCGTTGGTATACATATGGACCAGAATTAATGCGTTTAAAGGATCGTCATAACCGAGAGTTTGCTTTAGGTGCAACTCATGAAGAAGTCGTGACAAGCTTAATTCGTGATGAAGTGAAATCGTATAAGCGGTTACCGTTAACGGTTTACCAAATTCAAACAAAATTCCGTGATGAAAAACGTCCGCGTTTCGGACTTTTACGTGGTCGCGAATTTATCATGAAGGATGCGTACTCCTTCCATGCGACACAAGAAAGCTTAGATGAAGTATATGAGAAATTATACAAAGCGTATTCTAATGTATTCACACGGTGTGGCTTAGATTTCCGTGCTGTTATTGCGGATTCAGGTGCAATGGGTGGAAAGGATACCCATGAATTTATGGTGCTTTCTGAAATTGGTGAAGATACGATTGCGTATTCTGATACTTCGAATTATGCAGCCAATATCGAAATGGCTCCAGTTGTGGCGAAATATGAAAAAAGCTCCGAGCCACAAGCTGCACTTGAAAAAGTTCGTACACCAGGGCAAAAATCAATTGAAGCTGTGTCAGGTTTCTTACATACAGAAGCAGCGAAATGCATCAAAACATTGTTATTTAAAGTCGATGAAAAGTATGTTGTCGTGTTAGTGCGTGGAGACCATGAAATAAATGACATTAAATTAAAAAATTATTACAACGCCTCTGTTGTTGAGCTTGCTGAGCCAAGTGCTACAAAAGATCTTCTTGGCTGTGAGATTGGTTCACTCGGTCCAGTTGGAGTGAGTAGTGATGTAGAGGTAATTGCTGATACAGCCGTAGAAGCAATCGTCAACGGTGTAACAGGCGCAAATGAGGAAGACTATCATTACATCAATGTAAATCCTGGTCGTGATTTTAACGTTGCTGCGTATGTGGATCTTCGTTTTATTCAAGAGGGAGATCCTTCTCCAGATGGAAAGGGTACCATTCAATTTGCTAAAGGAATTGAGGTAGGTCATGTCTTTAAACTTGGTACAAGATATTCTGAAGCGATGAATGCTGTATTCCTTGATGAAAATGGACGCACACAACCGATGCTTATGGGCTGCTATGGTATTGGTGTTTCAAGAACAGTTGCGGCAATTGCTGAGCAGTTTAATGATGAAAAAGGGCTAGTATGGCCAGCTAATATGGCACCATACCAAGTTCATTTAATTCCAGTTAATATGAAAGATGATACGCAAGCTACTGTTGCCCAGCAGTTATATACAGAGTGTAAAGCAGTAGGATTAGATGTATTAATGGATGATCGTCATGAACGTGCAGGAGTCAAGTTTGCTGATTCTGATTTAATCGGACTTCCTATTCGCGTAACAGTAGGTAAAAAAGCAGCAGAAGGTATATTTGAAGTGAAAATTCGCAAAACGGGAGAAGTCTTGGAAGTGGCTGGAGCAGATTTAATTGCAACGGTACAAGAACTTTTGAAGTAATCAATAACGTATAAAAAATAAAGAGGGCACTATTCATTTATTTGAATGGTGTCTTCTTATTTTATTTTTCCTGCTAAAAATGGATGCTCTTTTTATGTTATAATAACCTCTGTTTAAAAAATAAGAAGGCATGTTTTTAGAAAGTTAAATATAAAGTGTTTTATGCGTATAGGTGTCTAGTTCTATCAGCTAATCGGACACCTTACGCTTTTCTTAGTAAAGGGGGAGTGGAAATGGATAGTGGTCGAGAAAGATTTCAACTCTTGCTCCAGCAAATTGGTTTAACAGACGATGCGTTCGTTTCTTTTTTTAATGGGGCTGAAGTTGAAAAATTAACAATCGAGCGCTCATCAAAGACCTGGCATTTTCTGTTTAAGTTCAACAGATTATCCCAGCTAATGTGCATACACATTTACGAACACATTTAACGAGTACATTTGCACATATTGCGAATGTGTCTTTTTCTCTTAATGTTGTGAATCCGCAGATAAATGAAGAATTGGTCAAAGATTACTGGAAGCATTGCTTAAGTGAACTAGAAGGGATGTCGCCTGCTCTATTATCATTATTACAAAAGCAGGAGCCGAAAGTAGTCGGTCATCGCCTCATGGTAAATGCTCGAAATGCAGCTGAAGTAGGGCAATTAAAGCAGAAATACTCTCGCTTGATTGGTGATGTTTATCAGTCTTATGGTTTTCCGATGCTCTCGCTAGATGCAGAAGTAAGTAGTCTTGAAAACAGTGAAGAATATGAACAGTTTTTGGCTGAAAAGCAAAAAGAAGATGAGGCCAAAGCTTTTGAAGCACTTGTTGAAATGCAGAAGAAAGAATCTGAGAAGGCAAATGATGAACATATTCCGGAAGGTCCTGTCAAAATCGGCTACACGATTAAAGAGGATGCCGATTTCCGTCGTATTGAACAAATTATCGATGAAGAACGACGAATTGCGATTGAAGGCTATGTATTTGATGCCGAAGTGAGAGAGCTTCGGAGTGGTCGAAGCCTCTTAACGATTAAAGTTACCGACTATACGAGTTCTATTCTTGTAAAAATATTCTCTCGAGATAAAGAAGATGCTGCCATGCTAACTTGCGTCAAAAAGGGTATGTGGGTACGCGCACAAGGCAGTATTCAAAATGATACCTTTGTTCGTGATCTCGTTATGATTGCGAATGATATTAATGAAATTTCTAAAGTGGGCCGTTTAGATACAGCGAAGGAAGGTGAAAAGCGGGTTGAACTCCATATGCATACACCGATGAGTCAGATGGATGCTGTCACACCAACTGCAGCTCTTGTTGCTCAAGCTGCCAAATGGGGTCATAAAGCGGTGGCAATCACCGATCATGCTGGTGCTCAATCATTTCCAGAAGCATTCAGCGCGGGCAAAAAGAATGGGATTAAAATTTTATATGGTGTCGAAGTAAATCTTGTTGATGATGGAGTTCCAATTGTGTATAACGAGGCGGAACGGTTGCTTGCAGAGGACACGTATGTCGTGTTCGACGTAGAAACAACAGGACTTTCCGCCGTCTACGATACAATTATTGAGCTTGCAGCGGTAAAAATTAAAGATGGAGAAATTATTGATCGCTTTGAATCATTTGCAAATCCACATCATAAACTATCGGCAACGACAATCGACTTAACGGGAATTACGGATGATTTAGTCGAAAATGCTCCTGAAGTACCGGAAGTATTAGAAAGATTTCGAGAGTGGACAGGGGATGGTATTCTCGTTGCTCATAATGCTTCGTTTGATATGGGATTTTTAAATATTGGCTATAAACAGATGGGACATCCAAAAGCTAGTAATCCGGTCATTGATACACTTGAACTTGGTCGCTTCTTATACCCAGAGTTTAAAAATCATCGCTTAAATACATTGTGTAAAAAGTTCGATATCGAATTAACGCAGCATCACCGTGCTATTTATGATGCTGAAGCAACGGGGTATTTATTATTACGATGTTAAAGGATGCTGATGAAAAAGGAATTACGCATCATGATCAGTTTAATGACAATATGGGAAAAGGAAATGCTTATCAACGTTCTCGTCCATATCATTGTACATTGCTTGCCCAAACACAGGACGGCTTGAAAAATCTCTTTAAGTTGATTTCTGTTGCTCATCTCAATTATTTTTATCGAGTGCCGCGTATTCCTCGTTCACAGCTTCAAAAATATCGTGAAGGTATTATTAGTCGGTTCGGGCTGTGATAAAGGGGAAGTGTTTGAAGGGATGATGCAAAAAGGCTTTGAAGAAGTCGTTGAAATAGCGGAGTTCTACGATTATCTTGAAGTGCATCCGAAGGAAGTCTATCAGCATTTAATTGAACTAGAGTATGTTCGTGATGAACAGTCTCTTGAAACGATTATTTCGAATATTGTCAAGCTAGGTGAAAAGTTAGATAAGCCAGTCGTTGCGACGGGAAATGTTCATTATTTAAATCCTAATGATAAAATTTATCGTAAAATCCTAGTTAGTTCTCAAGGCGGAGCCAATCCGCTAAATCGCCACAAGCTACCTGATGTTCATTTCCGTACAACTGATGAAATGCTTAAGAGCTTTTCACTTTTTAGGTGAGGAAAAGGCAAAAGAAATTGTCGTCACAAATACGAATAAAATTGCCGATATGATTGAAGAGATTAAGCCAATTAAAGATGATTTATACACGCCAAAAATTGAAGGTGCAGAAGAAGAAATGCGTCAGATGAGCTATACAATGGCGAAGAAGAATCTATGGAGATGAGCTTCCTGAAATCGTCGAAGCTCGGTTAGAAAAAGAATTAAAAAGTATTATTGGACATGGATTTGCGGTTATTTATTTAATTTCACATAAACTAGTGAAAAAATCGCTGAATGATGGTTATTTGGTTGGTTCGCGTGGTTCAGTAGGTTCATCATTTGTTGCGACGATGACCGAAATTACAGAAGTGAATCCACTGCCGCCGCATTATGTCTGTCCAAATTGTAAAAAATCAGAGTTCTTTGATGATGGTTCGGTAGGTTCTGGATTTGACTTACCTAGATAAAGATTGTCCGGAATGTGGTACAACATATAAAAAAGACGGACATGATATTCCGTTTGAAACCTTCCTTGGTTTTAAAGGGGATAAAGTTCCTGATATTGACTTGAATTTCACCGGCGAATATCAACCACGAGCCCATAATTATACAAAGGTACTATTCGGTGAAGATTATGTATATCGTGCCGGGACAATTGGTACGGTAGCTGAAAAAACAGCTTATGGATATGTAAAAGGCTATGCTTCAGACAATAATCTTCACATACGTGGTGCAGAAACGGATCGACTTGTAGCAGGATGTACGGGTGTTAAGACGAACAACAGGTCAGCATCCAGGCGGAATTATCGTTGTCCCGGATTATATGGATATTTATGATTTTACACCGATTCAGTTTCCTGCGGATGATCGGAATTCTGAATGGCGAACAACCCATTTTGATTTCCATTCCATTCATGATAATATTTTGAAACTTGATATTCTTGGACACGATGATCCGACGGTTATTCGGATGCTTCAAGATTTAAGTGGCATTGATCCAAAAACGATTCCAACGGATGATCCAGAAGTAATGAAAATTTTTAGCAGTCCCGAGTCGTTAGGGGTAACGGAAGAACAAATTATGTGTAAAACAGGGACACTTGGAATTCCTGAGTTTGGAACAAGATTTGTTCGTCAAATGCTTGAAGATACGAAACCGACAACGTTTTCAGAGCTTGTTCAAATTTCAGGATTATCCCATGGTACAGATGTATGGCTTGGTAATGCGCAAGAATTAATTCATAATAAAATTTGTACACTTAAGTGAAGTAATCGGCTGTCGGGATGATATTATGGTCTATTTAATTTATCAAGGTCTTGATCCTTCTCTTGCCTTTAAAATTATGGAATCCGTTCGTAAAGGGAAAGGCTTATCCGAAGAATTCGAAGAGGAAATGAGAAAAAATGAGGTGCCAGAATGGTATATTGATTCATGTAAAAAGATTAAATATATGTTCCCGAAAGCCCATGCTGCCGCTTATGTATTAATGGCTGTTCGGATTGCATATTTTAAAGTGCATATGCCACTTTTATACTATGCAGCATATTTTACAGTTCGTGCAGATGACTTTGAAATTGAAGCGATGACGAGAGGTTCGCACGCCATTCGCTGCAAAAATTGAAGAAATTAATGCAAAAGGCTTAGATGCATCCACGAAAGAAAAGAATACATTAACGGTACTAGAGATTAGCACTTGAAATGTGTGAACGTGGTTTTTCATTCGCAAAAGTTGATTTATACAGATCAAGTGCAGATCGAATTTATTATTGAAGGAAATACATTAATTCCGCCTTTTAATGCAATTCCTGGTCTTGGAACAAATGTGGCGCTCAATATTGTTCAATGCACGTGGAGAATGGAGAGTTTCTTTCAAAAGAAGATTTACAGCAGCGCGGAAAGGTTTCGAAAACGATTCTTGAGTATCTCGATGAACAAGGATGTCTTGAATCATTGCCAGATCAAAATCAGTTATCATTGTTTTAAGTAGGCTACGCAATTCTTTGTCAAGCTCCATGTGCTACGGATACGATAAACTCGAGATAACCTATGTCTATGCTATATCTTGTGACAAAGTAGAGTCGGGAAACCCGCTCTTTCGTGTTACTATCTCATTTTCTTATGTAATAGGAGAGATATCTTACGTCGCTAACCGGGTACCTTCCGCTTTTCTTACAATTTGCATAAATATCGTGATTATGGTATATTTTTATGTGGAGATACTAAGAGGAACCAATGGAAAGAGTGGGGAAACCCACTCTTTCGTGTTTGTATTGACCTTATCATTTAACATCCATTACCAAGCGCGTAGAACGAACATGTTTGGAGGAAACAAATTGAGTAAAAAAGTAACGGAAGTAGTAGAAGAATTGCGCATGCCAATTCTTGAAGAATTAAATCTTGAATTGGTTGAAGTAGAGTATGTGAAGGAAGGGAAAAGCTGGTTCTTTCGAGTATACATTGATAAAGAAACAGGTGTTGATATTGAAGATTGCGGAGAGGTAAGTGAAAAATTAAGTGAAAAGCTTGATGAGATTGATCCGATTCCACAAAATTATTTTCTTGAGGTTTCATCTCCTGGAGCGGAAAGACCATTGAAAAAAGAAAAAGATTTTCAAAAAGCAATTGGGAAAAATGTGTACATAAAAACATATGAGCCAATTAGATGAAAAAGAGTTTGAAGGAACGCTAATTGCGTTTGACGGTAATGAATGTGACACTTGAAATCAAAATTAAAACAAGAAAGAAAACGGTCGATATCCCATATGAAAAAGTTGCCAAAGCAAGATTGGCCATTAGCTTCTCTTAAAGATTAAGTCATTATTATTAAATCCGAAGGGGGATCAACCATGAGCAGTGAGTTATTGGATGCTCTAAATATTTTAGAAAAAGAAAAAGGAATTTCAAGAGAAGTATTATTGATGCGATTGAAGCAGCACTTATTTCTGCGTATCGTCGCAATTTCAATCAAGCACAAAACGTTCGTATTGATTTAAACCTTGACGTAGGAACAATGCGAGTATTCGCACGTAAAGATGTAGTGGATGAGGTGTTTGATCCACGTCTTGAAATTTCTGTAGAAGAAGCAAGAAAATCAATCCAAACTATCAGATTGACGATGTGGTAGAAATGGAAGTAACACCAAAAGATTTCGGTCGTATTGCAGCTCAAACAGCAAAACAAGTTGTGACACAACGAGTTCGTGAAGCGGAACGTGGTATCATTTATTCAGAATTTATTGATCGTGAAGAAGATATTATGACGGGTATTGTTCAGCGCCAAGATTCTCGATTTATTTATGTGAGCCTTGGTAAAATTGAAGCATTGCTTCCTGTAAGTGAGCAAATGCCAAATGAACAATATAAACCACATGATCGTATTAAAGTGTTTATTACAAAAGTAGAAAAGACATCAAAAGGCCCACAAATTTTCGTATCACGTACACATCCTGGTCTTTTAAAACGTTTATTTGAAATTGAAGTACCTGAAATTTATGATGGAACAGTTGAAATTAAATCAGTTGCGCGTGAAGCAGGAGACCGTTCTAAAATTTCTGTACATGCAGAGAATGAAGAGGTTGATCCAGTAGGTTCATGTGTTGGTCCAAAAGGACAACGTGTTCAAGCCATTGTAAATGAATTAAAAGGTGAAAAAATTGATATCGTTAGATGGTCAGAGGATCCAGTTGATATTTGTTGCAAATGCTTTAAGTCCTTCAAAAGTAGTTGAAGTGATTGTGGATGAAGCAGGAGAAAGCAACAACTGTTATTGTTCCAGACTATCAGCTTTCATTAGCGATTGGTAAACGTGGACAAAATGCGCGTTTAGCTGCGAAATTAACAGGCTGGAAAATTGATATTAAGAGTGAAACAGAAGCGAGAGAAGCAGGGATTTATCCAGTTGAAGAACAAGAATTTTTGTTGAATCGAGATAGTTATATCAACGATGAAAATGATTTTATCGAGGATAATGAGTAAGTAAGAGGTGAACGAATATGAACAACCGAAAAAAAGTTCCGATGCGAAAATGTGTTGCGACGCGGTGAAATGAAACCGAAAAAAGAGCTTATTCGAATCGTTCGCTCAAAAGAAGGAGAAGTCAGCATTGATCTAACAGGTAAAAAATCGGGACGAGGTGCATATTTAACACATGATCGAGATATCATTAGTTAGCCAAAAAGAAAAATATTTTGGCCAATCATCTTAATGCATCAAATCGATCCTTCTCTCTATGAACAGTTACTTGAATTAGTGGAGAAGGAGAAACACTAACATCATGATTCAACAAAAATGGATGTCTCTTTTAGGTTTAGCCAATCGAGCGCGAAAGATAATTTCTGGAGAGGAATTAGTTGTAAAAGAGATTAGAAGTGGCAAAGCAAAGCTAGTTCTTTTAGCGGAAGATGCGTCTAAAAATACAGAAAAAAAAATATCTGATAAATGCGCATATTATCAGGTTCCTTTAAAAAGAGTCGAAAACAGATCTATTGCTGGGCAAGCGATCGGTAAAGAAGCGAGAGTTGTTGTCGCTGTACTAGATGAAGGTTTTGCACAAAAACTCCGAACGTTGCTCGATTAAATTTTACGGGGGTGAATGTATGACAAAATTGCGTGTACATGAATATGCAAAACAAAATAACATTTCAAGTAAGGATGTCATGAGTAAACTGAAAGAAATGAATATCGAGGTAACAAATCATATGACAACATTAGACGATACTACAATACAAAAATTAAATGCGATTCAATGCAACCAAAACAAGAGCAGGAAGCACCTAAGACAACGTTCAACGGTTGAACAATATGAGGCTGAAGCAGATGCGAAAAGCACAGTGAATGTAGAAAAACTTAAGAAAAAACCTGTCCAAAAACCAGCTGGTACTGGTATGAAAAAACCTGGTCAAGGACAGTTTAATAGAGGGAAAAACAGCCGTAACAAAAATAAACAAAGATCACATCAGCATCAACATGCTCCAGTACAACAACGTAAAGAAAGAGAACTTCCAGCTAAAATTACATTCTTTGGAGTCCTTAACAGTTGGAGAGCTTGCGAAGAAGCTTCACCGAGAACCATCTGAAATCATTAAAAAATTATTCATGCTTGGTGTTATGGCGACAATTAACCAACACTTAGATAAAGATGCAATTGAATTAATTGCTGGAGAATATGGTGTAGAAGTAGAAGAAGAAATTCGTGTGTGATTTAACAGATCTTGAATCGCTAATCACAGAAGATGCACCAGAAAATTTAAAAGAACGTCCAGCTGTTGTAACAATTATGGGTCACGTTGACCATGGTAAAACAACATTGCTTGATTCTATTCGTAATACAAAAGTAACTGATGGCGAAGCTGGTGGAATTACCCAGCATATCGGTGCATATCAAGTTAATGGTAAATGATAAGAAAATTACGTTCTTAGATACACCAGGTCACGCGGCATTTACAACAATGCGTGCTCGTGGTGCACAAGTAACGGATATTACAATTCTTGTTGTTGCAGCAGATGATGGTGTTATGCCACAAACAGATTGAAGCGATTAACCATGCGAAAGCAGCTGAAGTACCAATTATTGTTGCTGTAAATAAAATGGATAAACCAGCTGCAAATCCAGATCGTGTTATGCAAGAATTAACAGAACATGGATTAGTTCCAGAAGCTTGGGGCGGAGATACAATTTTTGTACCAATTTCTGCAAAACAAGGTGAAGGAATTGATAACTTGCTTGAAATGATTCTTCTTAGTGAGTGAAGTAGAAGAATATAAAGCAAATCCAAACCGAAAAGCAACTGGTACAGTAATTGAAGCACAACTAGATAAAGGTCGTGGATCTGTTGCGACATTTCTTGTTCAAAATGGTACACTTGAAAGTTGGAGATCCAATTGTTGTAGGAAATATCATTCGGTCGTGTTCGTGCAATGGTAAATGATATTGGCCGTCGTGTAAAAGATGCTGGTCCATCAACTCCTGTTGAAATTACAGGTTTAAATGAAGTTCCACAAGCGGGAGATCGTTTCATTGTATTTGATGATGAGAAAAACAGCTCGTCAAGTCGGGGAAGCTCGTGCACAAGACAACTTGGCATCACAACGTAATGAAAAATCTACGTGTAACGCTTGATAACTTATTTGAACAAATGAAGCAAGGCGAAATGAAAGAATTAAACATTATTCTGAAAGCAGATGTTCAAGGTTCTGCAGAAGCACTGGCAGCTTCACTTCAAAAAATTGAAGTAGAAGGTGTACATGTGAAAATTATCCATACAGGTGTGGTGCGATTACAGAATCTGATATTATTTTAGCTTCTGCTTCTAATGCAATTGTAATTGGATTTAACGTACGTCCTGATGTGAATGCAAAACGTGCAGCTGAATCTAGAAAATGTTGATGTTCGTCTTCACCGTATTATTTATAAAGTAATTGAAGAAATTGAATCAGCGATGAAAGGGATGCTTGATCCTGAATTTGAAGAAAAAATAATCGGTCAAGCGGAAGTTCGTCAAACATTCAAAGTATCAAAAGTTGGAACAATTGCAGGTTCTTACGTAACAGAAGGTAAAATTACTCGTGATAGCGGTATTCGTTTAATTCGTGATGGCGTTGTCGTCTTTGAAGGAGAAATTGATACGTTAAAACGTTTTAAAGATGATGTAAAAGAAGTAGCACAAACTATGAATGTGGTATTACAATTAAAAACTTTAATGATATTAAAGAAGGCGACATTATTGAAGCATATCGTAATGGAAGAAATTGAACGTAAATGATAATTGGCTCAGTCCAATGTGAATGTATCATTTATGATGCGCATTCTTTAAAAGAAAAACGAGCCGTGTTGCAACGTGTGTTAACACGGCTCAAACAGAAGTACAATGTTTCTGTTTCTGAAATTGATTATCAGGATATGTGGCAACGAACACAAATTGCCATTGTAGCTGTGTCGTCCTCTAAAAAGGCAACAGAGCGAGAATTACAAAATGCCCTTAATTTTATAGATTCATTTCCGGAATTAGAGCGTACAATAACAGATATAGAATGGCTATAGATATGCGAGGTGAATAGAATGAGCCTACGTGCAAATCGTGTTGGAGAACAAATGAAGAAAGAACTAAGTGACATTATCGGTCGTAAATTAAAGGATCCACGAATTGGTTTTGTTACAGTAACGGATGTTGAAGTCACAGGTGATCTTCAACAAGCAACAGTGTATATTTCTGTTTTAGGTGATAACAAACAACGAGAGAATACACTTAAAGGGCTTAGAAAAGGCAAAAGGATTTATGCGTTCAGAAATTGGACAACGAATTCGTTTTCGTAAAACACCTGAAATTGTTTTTTGAATTTGATGAATCAATTGATTATGGAAATCGAATTGAAACATTGATTTCTCAAATTCATGCTGATGAAAAGCCGGCTGTAAAAGACGAGGAATAGAGTGAAACTACCCATCAGTGGGGAGTTTTCGCTGATGGGTAGTTGAACATGGATGACACAAGTTTTTAATTCTATTGAGGCCGACTCACGTGTAAGGGAGTTGGCCTTTTTTAATGAGGTGATGTGATGGATGGAATTTTGCCGTTGTGGAAACCAAAAGGGATGACTTCTCATGATTGTGTGTTTAAATTAAGGAAAATTTTAAAAACAAAGAAGGTTGGGCATACTGGTACACTTGATCCTGATGTTACGGGTGTGCTACCAATTTGTGTAGGTCGAGCAACGAAGGTTGCTGAATATTTAACTGAGGCTGGGAAGGCCTATGAAGCCGAAGTGACACTTGGATTTTCCACGACAACAGAAGATGCTAAGTGGAGAGCGTGTTGCTGAAAAAAAAGTAACGGAATCCTTTAAGCGTGAGCAAATTCTTGCTGTACTACAATCGTTAACAGGTACAATCGAGCAAACGCCACCTATGTTTTCAGCGGTAAAGGTGAATGGTAAAAAGCTTTATGAATATGCTCGTGCTGGAATTGAAGTAGAACGACCTTCACGTGAAGTGACAATTTACGATATGACATTATTAGATGAGGACAAGGTTTTTAGTGGGGACACCATTTCATTTCGGTTTCGAGTAAGTTGCTCAAAAGGAACATATATTCGAACATTAGCCGTCATGATTGGTGAGAAATTGGGGTATCCTGCTCATATGTCAGATTTAGTGAGAATTGAATCAGCAGGATTTACCCTTGCCGAATGTAAAACATTAGCTAAAATTCAGGAAATGATGGAGGCTGGTAAGGAACATGAATTTTTGCTGCCGCTTGAACGAGGATTATTTCATTTGCCGAAATTCCAGATTAGTGATAAAGTAGCAAAGAAAGTACTTAACGGTGCGGTTTTACCACAACCTGAAACACTAAACATTGAAAAAGGCAAACCTTTTGTGATGATGGATGAAAATGAAAAAGCTTTAGCTATTTATCAAATACATCCTACAAAAGACAAGCTAATTAAACCTATTAAAGTTTTGGCATTAGAATAATAGAATGTTTTGCCGTCGAAAAGAGGAGATTGAAAGGTGAAAGTAATTGCAATAGAGCATCCTCATCCATTCACACAGGAGGATTTTCCCGAGCTTGTGATGGCACTCGGATTTTTCGATGGGATTCATAAAGGTCATCAAACCGTGATTGAAACGGCAAAGGCTATTGCCCTTCGTACTAATCGAAAATCAGCAATGATGACATTCGATCCCCATCCATCTGTGGTGCTCGGAAAGAAATCAGAACCAATTCGTTATATTACTCCTTTGGATGATAAAATAGCGATTGTTGAATCATTAGGCATGGATTATTTGTTTGTCGTCCATTTTTCTGAGGAATTTGCCTCCTTAACGCCTGAGGAATTTGTTAATCAATATCTAGTTGGTTTAAATGTTCACCACGTGGTTGCAGGATTTGATTATTCATATGGACATTTTGGAAAAGGGACGATGGAAATCATGCCAACGTATGCAAAGGGGCGCTTTACACAAACGGTTGTTGAAAAACAAATTTTTGATGATCAGAAAGTAAGTTCATCTAGGGTTCGTGAAATACTAAAAGTCGGTAACTTTTCAGAGTTTTATCATCTAGTTGGCCGCCACTATATCACAAAAGGCCATGTCATTCATGGTGAAAAGCGTGGCCGCAAGCTTGGATTTCCAACTGCTAATATCGAAGTAAGCGATGCGTATATTTTCCCTGCAACAGGTGTGTATGCGGTTCGAATTCAAATCGAAGGATGCTGGTATAATGGTGTTTGTAATGTTGGGTTTAAACCTACTTTTCACGAACAGCAGCCAGAGTTTCCGACCGTTGAGGTACATGTTTTGGATTTTAGTGGTGATTTATATGGCGCGGAAGTTGTTGTAGAATGGCACAAGAGATTGCGCAGTGAAAAGAAGTTTTCAGGATTAGAAGAGTTGGTACAACAAATTCAAATCGATAAGGAAAATGCACAAGTCTATTTTACAAGTACGATTAATTTAGGTTCTTGACTTGCATTTTTTATAAAAAAAAGGTATTCTATTTATTGTACGAAAAATAACCATTGCTTGGCTAGACGACACTCCAACGCTAGCTCGGTAATAGGGGATTTAAGAGAATTTTAGGAGGAAAAAAACATGGCAATTACACAAGAACGTAAAAATGAACTAATCGCTGAGTTCAGAACTCACGACACTGATACTGGTTCTCCAGAGGTTCAAATCGCAGTACTTACAGAAGAAATTAACAACTTGAATGATCATTTACGCATTCATAAAAAAGACCACCATTCACGTCGCGGTCTTTTAAAAATGGTAGGTAGACGTCGTAATCTTTTAACTTACCTTCGTAACAAAGACGTTACTCGTTACCGTACTTTAATTAATAAATTAGGCCTACGTCGATAATTTTTTTGGAAAAGCGGGAAATTTCCCGCTTTTTTGGTGTGAATATAAGGACTAATCGCTACGATTTTAAACGTGTTAATCACCTTTTCCAATGGTGCTGTGGTTTTTCACTCAATAAGTATAAAATAGACTATTTAATACATAATTTTAGTACGATGTTTTGTTATTTCAGCGATTTTGCTGTTAATGCTTGTTTTTTTCGTGCATAATAGGAATAGTTTGATTCTTATGAAGGTTTTTGAAACTTTAACATATATGAAGAGTATTTTAGGTTTGGTGTTATGACTAGACCTCTAAGTGAAGTTAGAGAGGGGCAAGATGTAAGATGGGACAGGAAAAAAATACGTATTCATTTGACTGGGCCGGTCGTAATTTAACAGTCGAAATAGGCCAATTAGCTAAGCAAGCGAACGGAGCAGTTCTCGTTCGTTATGGCGATACAGCGGTTTTATGTGCAGCAACCGCTTCAAAAGAACCAAAAAATGTTGACTTCTTTCCATTAACAGTAAATTATGAAGAAAAATTATATGCGGTTGGGAAAATTCCTGGTGGATTTATTAAACGTGAAGGACGTCCGAGTGAAAAGGCTATTTTAGCAAGTCGTTTAATCGACCGTCCAATTCGTCCAATGTTTCCAGATGGATTCCGCAACGATGTGCAATGTATTAGCATGGTGATGAGTGTGGAGCAGGACTGTTCATCCGAAATGGCAGCTATGTTCGGGACTTCATTAGCATTAGCTGTATCTGATATTCCATTTAATGGTCCAATTGCTGGTGTTGTTGTGGGACGTATCAATGATCAGTTTGTTATTAACCCAACAGTTGAACAAATGGAACAAAGCGATATCGAATTGTCTGTTGCAGGAAAAAAAGATGCGATTAACATGGTGGAAGCTGGTGCCAACGAAGTACCAGAGGAAATCATGCTAGAAGCGATTATGTTTGGTCATGAGGAAATCAAGAAACTCATTGCCTTCCAAGAAAAAATCGTAGCTGAAATTGGCAAAGAAAAAATGGCAGTGAGCTTTGTATCAAGTTGATGAAGAGTTAGAAGCAGAAGTAAAAGCAATGTGCTTAGCAGATCTTAACAAAGCGGTTCAAGTTCAAGAAAAGCATGCCCGTGAAGATGCCATCACAGAGGTTAAAAATACAGTTATCGCACAATATGAAGAACAAGAAGCAGATGAAGAAAAACGTAAGCAAGTGAAAGAAATTTTAAATAAATTAGTAAAGGCGGAAGTGCGTCGCTTAATTACAGAAGAAAAAGTACGTCCTGATGGTCGTAATCCAGATGAAATTAGACCGCTTTCTTCTGAAGTGGGCCTACTATCCCGTACGCATGGATCGGGATTGTTCACACGCGGACAAACGCAAGCTCTTTCTATTTGTACACTAGGTGCACTAGGTGATGTTCAAATTCTTGATGGTCTTGGAACTGAGGAATCAAAACGATTCATGCATCATTATAACTTCCCACATTTCAGTGTAGGGGAAACAGGACCAATACGTGGACCAGGTCGTCGTGAAATCGGTCATGGTGCACTAGGTGAACGAGCACTTGCACCTGTAATTCCAAATGAAAAAGACTTCCCATATACAATTCGCTTGTTTCTGAAGTATTAGAATCTAATGGTTCTACTTCACAAGCCAGTATTTGTGCAAGTACATTATGCAATGATGGATGCAGGTGTACCAATTAAAGCGCCTGTAGCTGGTATTGCGATGGGACTTGTAAAATCTGGTGACCATTACACGATTTTAACGGATATTCAAGGAATGGAAGATCATCTTGGAGATATGGACTTTAAAGTAGCGGGTACAGCAAAAGGTGTTACTGCTCTTCAAATGGATATTAAAATTGATGGGTTATCACGTGAAATTTTAGAAGAAGCACTGCAGCAAGCAAAACGTGGTCGTATGCATATTCTAGATTCTATGTTAGCGACGATTAAATCAACCGCGTACTGAGTTATCGGCAATATGCGCCAAAAATCTTAACAATGACGATTAACCCTGATAAAATTCGTGATGTTATTGGACCAAGCGGAAAACAAATCAATAAAATCATTGAAGAAACAGGTGTTAAAATTGACATTGAACAAGATGGTACAGTGTTCATTTCTTCCACTGAGCAAGAGATGAATGAAAAAGCGAAGAAAATCATTGAAGATATTGTTCGTGAAGTCGTTGTAGGTGAACAATACTTAGGAAAAGTTAAACGAATTGAAAAATTCGGTGCTTTTGTTGAAATTTTCCACGGAAAAGACGGCTTAGTTCATATTTCTGAACTTGCGGAAGAACGTGTTGGTAAAGTAGAAGATGTTGTAAAAATAGGTGATGAGATTTTAGTAAAAGTAACAGAAATTGATAAACAAGGCAGAGTTAATCTGTCTCGCAAAGCGATTTTAAAAGAGCAAAAAGAAGCAGCTAACCCATCTCAATCGTAATTGAAAGAGGGAAGATGCTGAAACCAAACTTCAAGGCACAATTGCTTAGATCTAGCTCAGTGTATAAAGGCATGCGTTTCCTAACGGATTCGTATGTCTTTAGATGTTTAGTAATACCTCTGTCCTTTTTTTTCATACATTTCGTATGAGGGGGCAAAAATAAATGAATAAATGGAAGCAGATAGTTGCGATAAGTGCTATTGCCGGTATATCATGGTTATTAGTGCAAAATCCATATACCCATGGCTATTTAACTCAATTAAAAAATCATTCGGTTGTTACAAGTAAACAAGAGGATGATCTTTTGATAAAGATTAGGTCGTTGGCTCAGAAATATGAAGTGAAGCCACAGGATGCTCGAATGGATTCCATATGGAAAGCTATACCTGGGTATAATGGATTAAAAGTTGATGTGAATGCCTCTTATCAAGAGATGAGGGAAAATGGAAAATTTGATAAAAAACGGCTTGTCTATCATCAAGTGTCTCCGAACAAACATTTAACAGATCTTGAACCTGCACCACTTTATCGTGCACATCCAGATAAGCCTGTTGTTTCATTGTTAATTAATGTTGCATGGGGAAATGAATATCTACAGGATATACTTGCCACTTTAAAAGAGCAGCATGTGAAGGCTACCTTTTTTCTTGAAGGAAGATGGACGAAAAACAATCCGGAATTAGCAAAAATGATTGTGGAAGAGGGGCATGAAATAGGAATCATTCCTATACACATCCTAATATGCAGACTTTATCTGCTCAAGCTACAGGTGAAGAATTACGCAAAACGAACGAAGTCATTGAAGCGATTACAGGAGTGAAACTTATTTGGTTTGCGCCCCCTAGTGGGAGTTTTCGCGATGAAACAGTGTCGCTTGCTGCCTCGCAGGGTATGGGGACAGTCATGTGGAGTATTGACACGATTGATTGGCAAAAACCAAGCCCAGAAGTGTGGTTAGAAAGAGTTTTACCAAAGCTTCATCCAGGAGCCTTTATTTTAATGCATCCAACTGAGTCAACTGCACAATCATTGGAGACATTAATTATAAATATTAAAAGTAAGGATTTACATGTTGTGACTGTTTCTGAAGCAGTCGATGAAAAACGAATAGAAAAATGATTGGTTTTATTGGAGGAATGTTTGTTGATCAAAAAATATACTTGTCAAAATGGAGTAAGAATTGTAGTAGAACATATACCGACAGTGCGTTCTGCAGCTATTGGTATTTGGGTAAAAACGGGCTCTCGAAATGAGATTCCTGAACTAAATGGGATTTCACATTTTTTAGAGCATATGTTTTTTAAAGGAACGACGACTAGAAACGCTCGAGAAATTGCTGAATCATTTGATAGCATTGGCGGGCAAGTAAATGCTTTTACGTCTAAAGAATATACATGCTATTATGCTAAAGTTCTTGATAATCATGCTAACCATGCTCTAGAAGTGCTTGCAGATATGTTCTTTAATTCTGAATTTGATTCTGAGGAATTAGAAAAAGAAAAAAATGTCGTATATGAAGAAATTAAAATGTATGAAGATGCACCAGATGATATTGTACATGATTTATTAAGTCAAGCGGTGTATGAACAACATCCTCTAGGATTTCCAATTTTAGGAACAGAGGAAACGTTATCTACTTTTACAAGTGACACATTAAGGCAATATGTACATGATATGTATACACCGGAAAAAGTAGTTATTTCCATTGCCGGAAATGTAGATGAAGCATTTATTAAAGAAGTGGAGCGCTATTTTGGTTCTTTTAAGCGTGGAGAAGAGCGGAATGAGATTGTAAAACCACAGTTTCATCCAAATAAATTGATCCGCAAAAAAGAAACGGAGCAAGCTCATTTATGTCTTGGGTTTAATGGTTTGAAAATTGGTGATGATAACACGTATAACTTGACCGTGTTGAACAATATTTTAGGTGGCAGCATGAGCAGTCGTTTGTTTCAAGAAGTACGTGAACAGCGGGGTCTAGCTTATTCCATTTATTCATACCATTCCAGTTATCAGGATAATGGAATTTTAACGATTTACGGTGGTACAGGTGCGAATCAATTAGACAGCTTGTATGAAACGATTAGTGAAACACTCGAGCAATTTAAGCGTGATGGTGTTACTGATAAAGAATTAAACAATAGTAAAGAACAATTAAAAGGAAGTCTTATGCTGAGCCTTGAGAGTACGAATAGTCGTATGAGTCGCAATGGGAAAAATGAATTGATGCTAGGTAGACATCTGTCGCTTGATGATATCATTGTTAAAATTGATGCAGTGACTGTAGAGCGAGTATATGAACTAATCAATTCTATTTTTACGGAACATTCATTGTCATTAGTAAGCCCATTAGAAAATTGGGGAAAATAATTGTATTGACTAATAAGGTCATTTACAGTCATAGCAAGCTCTGCCTCTTAACATAAAAAGGCAGAGCTTTTTTCCTATACTACTTCTAACACATCTGAAGAAGATATATATATCAATATAAGAAGAAAAGGAGGAGAATTATGAGATGAGACTAAGTGAATTAGGTGGCAAAGAACTTGTCGATATCAATCGTGCTGAACGATTAGGGGTTCTCGGTCAAACTGATTTAGAGTTTAATCATGAGGGGCAGATTACAGCGTTAATTATTCCATCAGTCAAATGGTTTGGATTGATGAAAAAGGGCAATGAACTCCGTGTTCCTTGGTCTCAGGTGAAAAAAGTAGGAACAGATATGCTCATTATCGACTTTCAAGAAGAGCAACTTGAAAGCGAAACGAGCTCATAGAAAGCAAAAAAACCGCTGATTGCGGTTTTTTTTTCGCTTAAATTCACCGTTTTTGACCTTATTACATAAGATGAGAGGGTATTAAAGGAAATATAGTTAAATGCCTAGCCGCAGTTGCTGGTTGGCAAGTTTTGATCAAAAGAAGGTGATGGTTAATGCTAACAGGCATGCAAATCGCTGTAATTGGTGGAGATGCGCGTCAGCTTGAAGTCGTTCGAAAACTAACAGGGCTTGATGCAAAGCTTTTATTGATAGGGTTCGAACAGTTAGATCATGCATTTACAGGTGCTGTTAAAGAAAAAATAGAAGACGTCAATTTTTCTGAGGTAGATACAGTTATTCTGCCAGTACGAGCAACAGATGGAGACGGAAGGGTAGAGACCATTTTTTCCAATGAAGATGTGATTTTAACGGAAGAAATGATTAAACAGACCCCGCCACACTGTATTTTTTATACAGGGATAAGTCATCCGTATTTAGAAAAGCTTTTGACAGAAGCAAATCGTAAACAAGTATTGCTATTTGAACGTGATGATGTTGCCATTTATAATTCCATTCCAACAGTTGAGGGTACCATTATGATGGCGATTCAGCACACGGATTTCACCATCCATGGAGCATCTGTTGCAGTACTTGGCTTAGGACGTGTCGGGATGAGTGTAGCGAGGGCCTTTCATGCACTTGGGGCAAAGGTAAAAGTAGGAGCAAGAAAGAGTGAGGACATTGCAAGAATTACAGAAATGGCTCTTCAACCCTTTTATTTACATCAACTTGCTCAGGAAGTTAAGGATGCCGATATCGTGATTAACACGATTCCGTTTCCAATTATTACATCCAATGTTCTGTCCAATATGCCCGTTCATACGCTCATTATTGACCTAGCGTCAAAGCCGGGAGGAACGGATTTTCGGTTTGCAGAAAAAAGAGGAATTAAAGCATTATTAGCGCCAAGTTTACCGGGTATTGTCGCACCGAAAACAGCGGGAAAAATATTGGCAAATGCACTTGGTCAATTAATACAAGATGATTTGATAACACGGAAGGGGAAGAACTAAATGAGTCTCCAGGGGAAAAGAATTGGTTTTGGAATAACAGGTTCACATTGCACGTATGATATCGTTTTTCCAGAAATAGAAAAGTTAGTAAATGAAGGTGTCGAAGTTATTCCCATTGTTACATCAACTATGAAACAGACGGAGACTCGCTTCGGCCGTGGGGTAGATTGGATTGAAAGAATTGAAAATGTAACGGGGCATCATGTCGTTGATACGATTGTCAAGGCAGAGCCTCTAGGGCCAAAGTTACCACTTGATTGTATGGTAATCGCACCTCTTACAGGAAATTCAATGAGTAAGCTTGCAAACGCACTAACAGATTCTCCAGTCTTAATGGCGGCGAAAGCGACGATGCGCAATCATCGTCCAGTCGTTGTTGCCATTTCAACAAATGATGCCTTAGGTTTAAATGGAATCAATTTAATGAGACTGATGGCGGCAAAAGATTTATATTTTGTCCCATACGGTCAAGATGAGCCATTTAAAAAGCCAAATTCAATGGTTGCTAGAATGAGTATGATTAGAGAGACGATTATTGCAGCTCTTAAAGGTGAGCAATTTCAGCCAGTCATTATTGAGAGATTTAAAGATGGATCATAAAAAAGAGAGTACCTTGTTCCTGTACTAGGTATATTAGGTAGATAATGTTATTTGTAGAATATATACAGCTCTCCTTACTAGAATATTTTATAAAAGTTTGTTTCATTCGAATGTTAATATGTTAAAATAAATGATATTCTGAAACAGAGTAACTTACAATAACCAATAATCATAATTGATGGATTTGAAAAGGAGAATAGACAGATGACAGAGACACAAGGATTAAATATCGCAGTAGTGGGAGCAACTGGAGCAGTAGGAAAACAAATGATTGCAACATTAGAAAAACGCGATTTACCAATTAAAAATATTATCTTTCTTATCTTCGGCCCGTTCTGCTGGAACAAAACTTACATTTAAAGGCGAAGAAATTACCGTTCAAGAAGCAAAGCCTGAAAGCTTTGAAGGGATCGATATTGCTTTATTTAGTGCGGGTGGTAGCGTATCTAAGGAACTTGCTCCTGAGGCTGCTAAACGTGGGGCTATTGTAGTAGATAACACAAGTGCTTTCCGTATGGATGAGAATGTACCATTAGTTGTACCAGAAGTAAATGAAGCAGATTTACATGAACATAAGGGGATTATTGCCAATCCGAACTGTTCTACCATTCAAATGATGGTCGCACTTGAACCAATTCGAAAAAGCTTTGGACTTATCAAAAATTATCGTATCTACTTATCAAGCAGTTTCTGGTGCAGGTGCAGCAGCAATTGAAGAATTGAAAGAACAAGCTCGTGATTTATTGGATGGTAAAGAAATTGAACCGAAAATTTTACCAGTTGGTGGAGACAAAAAGCATTATCAAATTGCGTTTAATGTGATTCCACAAATTGATAAATTCCAAGATAATGGCTATACATTTGAAGAAATGAAAATGATCAATGAAACGAAAAAAATTATGCATGCGCCAGAACTAGCTGTAGCAGCAACTTGTGTACGTCTTCCTGTAGAAACAGGTCATTCTGAATCTGTTTATATCGAAGTAGAGCAAGCGGGTGTAACAGTTGAACAAATGAAAGAATTATTAAGCAATGCACCTGGTGTCGTTTTAGAAGATGAGCCGAGCAACCAAGTTTACCCAATGCCAGCTAATGCTGTAGGTAAAAACGATACATTTGTAGGACGTATTCGCAAAGATTTAGATAACGATAAAGGTTTCCATTTATGGGTTGTTTCCGATAATCTATTAAAAGGTGCAGCATGGAACTCTGTTCAAATTGCTGAAAGTCTATTAAAATTAGGTTTAGTAAAAGTTAAATAATTCCAAACATTTTAGTTTGCATCATTTATGTCAGCTTTCCTTAAAGGAAAGCTGACATCTATTTGAGGTGTATTCAGATGAAAATCATCGTTCAAAAATTTGGAGGTACTTCTGTTCGGGATATTGACGGTCGAATGCAAGCGAAACGTCATATTGAGAAATCTCTTCAAGAAGGCTATAAGGTGGTCGTCGTTGTATCAGCCATGGGAAGAAAAGGTGACCCATACGCTACTGATACGTTGCTATCACTAGTGAATGGCTCAAGCAGTCATCTTTCAAAACGAGAACAAGATTTATTGATGTCGGTCGGAGAAACGATTTCTTCCGTTGTTTTTACGAATTTATTAGTAGAGAATGGAATAAAAGCGATTTCATATACAGGAGCTCAGGCGGGATTTTTAACGAATAATGATTATACTAATGCGAAAATTCTTGAGATGAAATGCGATCGACTTATTAAAAGAGCTAGAATACCATGATGTGGTGGTCGTCGCTGGTTTTCAAGGTGCAGCAAAGAATGGGGATATTACAACGATTGGGCGCGGTGGAAGTGATACATCAGCAGCAGCACTTGGTGCAGCCTTACAAGCCGAATGGATTGATATTTTTACTGATGTGGAAGGAATTATGACTGCCGATCCACGCATTGCCGAACAGGCTCGTCCATTATCAGTCGTCTCTTATAATGAAGTGTGTAACATGGCTTATCAAGGAGCGAAAGTTATTCACCCACGTGCAGTAGAAATTGCGATGCAGGCGAATGTTCCTATCCGTATTCGTTCAACGTATAGTGATGGACTCGGAACACTTGTAACAAGCGCAAATGAGGGGAGTCAAGGAAGCAATGTTCGCGATCGACTTGTGACAGGAATCGCCCATGTTTCAAACATTAGTCAAATAAAAGTTCGTGCTAAAGAAAATCAATATAATTTGCAGGCCGAAGTATTTAAAGCAATGGCGAATGCATCCATTTCCGTTGATTTTATTAATATGTCACCAAACGGTGTCATTTATACGATACCAGAAGCTTCAACTGATTCGCGCTATTTCCATTTTGGAGAAATTAGGGTACGCCCCGATTGTCGAAAGAAATTGTGCAAAAGTGTCGGTTGTTGGCGCTGGAATCAATGGTGTTCCTGGTGTAGCTAGCAAAAATAGTAACAGCTCTTTCACGAAAAAGGGATTGGTATTCTACAATCGGCAGATAGCCATACGACCATTTGGGTATTAGTAAAAGAAGAACATTTAATTAAAGCAGTAAATGCCCTTCATGATGAGTTTCTACTGCATATAGCTGAAACAGAATAAGGGATAATGTGTGAATAAATGGAGAGGTGTTAATGATGGTATTTGGTAGATTAGCGACCGCAATGGTTACTCCTTTTGACATAAAGGAAATATTGATTTTCAAAAAACAACAACCTTAGTTAATTATTTAATTAATAATGGAACAGATTCACTAGTCGTTTCAGGAACAACAGGTGAGTCTCCAACCCTTTCTACAGAAGAAAAAATCGCATTGTTACAGCATGTTGTGAAAGTGGTGGATAAACGTATTCCAGTTATTATGGGAACGGGTAGTAATAATACGTATGCTTCCATTGAATTAACAAAGAAAGCAGAACAAAGTGGTGCGGATGCGATTATGCTTGTAGCCCCATATTATAATAAAACAAATCAAGAAGGCTTGTATCAGCACTTTAAAGCCATTGCTGAAAGTACAACACTTCCAGTGATGTTATACAATATTCCAGGAAGATCCTCTGTTAATATTGCTCCAGAAACCATTATTCGCTTATCGAAAGTTTCAAACATCGTTGCTGTTAAAGAAGCAAGTGGGGATCTTAATGCGATGACACAAATTATTGCTGAAACAGATGATGATTTTGTATTATACAGCGGTGATGATGGGTTAACATTACCTGTGCTATCAATTGGTGGAGTTGGTGTTGTTTCCGTTGCTTCTCATGTAATTGGTAATGAAATGCAGCAAATGATTGATGCCTTCTTAACAGGAAACATAAGCGAAGCGGCTAAGCTTCATCAACAATTACTTCCAATTATTAAAGGATTGTTTGCAGCACCTAGCCCAGCGCCTGTTAAAACGGCTTTACAGCTTATTGGAATGGATGTTGGTTCAGTACGACTCCCAATGGTTCCATTGACTGAACAAGAACGAACGACATTAGCCAAACTTTTAGGTGAATAATGCATGTCTATGATGAACTTTGGTCCAGACTTGCTGTAAATTAGATAAGATTTACCAAATGTAAAAGTGTATGAAGGGACTCTTTCTATTCTCGTAATAAGTTGATTGAGGCTCATATATTTTTCCAAAACAAGCCAATCAAATAGTGATTGGCTTGTTTCTTTTTTTAGATAATTATATGAAAAGACGAATAAGTCCTTTCCTGAATGATTATAAAAGATTATACTTTTAGTTATACATATTTAAAACTTGTACAAAAGGATGATTAGATAAACGAAATTTTTCATCTATAGAAATGTTAAGGAGGACTTGTATTGAGTAAGGATAATAAAGGAATAAAAGTTATTTCTCTCGGCGGGCAAGGGGAACTTGGGAAAAACATGTACATTATTGAGGTAAATGAAGATTTATATATTTTGGATGCGGGACTTATGCTTCCAGAAGGTGAAATGCTTGGAATAGATGCCGTTATTCCGGATATAACCTATTTACAAGAAAATAAAGAAAGAATTCAAGGGATTTTCATTAGTCATGGACATGAGGATCACTTCGGAGCATTGTCCTATTTATTGAAATATGTCAAAGTCCCAGTATACGGAACTAAATTAACGCTTGCGCTTATTAAAATGAAGCTAAAGGAAGACAGTTTTTCTGGTAAAGCAGATTTAGTAGAAATCAATTCTGATTCGGTATTAAGCTTCCCAGAAACAGCTGTATCTTTCTTCCGCACGAATCATAGCATTCCAGATTCGTTAGGAATTGTTATTCATACCCGTGATGGTGCAATTGTATATACAGGGGATTTTAAATTTGACCAAGCTGCAACTGGGGCTTATAAACCTGAAATTAGTAAAATGGCTAGCCTAGGAGAAGAAGGGGTACTTTGCCTATTATCTGATAGTACAGGAGCTGAAATGCCAGGTTATACAACATCAGAAGCAATCGCTGAAAAAGAAATGACAGATGCATTTTATAAAGCAAATGGCAGAATCATAGTGGCTTGTTTTGCTTCCAACATTAATCGAATTCAACATGTATTTAATGCAGCATCTGCATCTGGCCGTAAAGTGGCTGTTATTGGCAAAAGTCTACAAAAGGTATTTGATATTGCCTTGAATCTCGGTTATTTAGAAGTAGATGAGGACATGATTATTTCTGTTAACAATCTAAATACCGTTGAAGATCATGAAATAGTCATTCTGGCAACAGGTCATCAAGGTGAACCAGTGGCAGCTTTACAAAAAATGGCGAAGCAAACGCATAAGCAGGTGACGATTAAAGAGGGCGATACGGTACTAATCGCAGCTTCACCACTTAAAGGTGGCGAATTAATTTTAGCGAAAACAGTGGATTTACTAAATCGAGTAGGGGCTAATGTTGTTTCCAATCGATACCAAGTGCATGTTACAGGACACGGTGCACAAGAAGAGTTAAAAATGATGATTAACTTGATGAAACCAAAATATTTAATTCCTGTGCATGGAGAATTTCGTCATTTATATGCACATGAAAAAATTGGCCATGCTTTAGGAATTCCTGCTGAAAATATTGTGATTGCGGATAAAGGTGACGTGATTGAAGTCAATGCACAGAAAATCCGTCTATCTGGAAAAGTCCCAGCCGGCAATATCTTAATCGATGGTAGTGGAGTTGGAGATGTTGGGAATATTGTCCTTCGTGATCGACGTCTGTTATCACAAGATGGAATTCTTATCGTAGTCGTAACCTTACATCGTCAGGATAAAAGCATTGCTGCTGGACCTGAAATTATTTCAAGAGGATTTGTATATGTTCGAGAATCGGAAAAACTAATGGAAGAAGCTACATCTATTGTTCGAGACATCGTTACGAAAAACGGATCACGCCAACCGTTTGATTGGTCAACATTAAAGCAGGAAATACGTGATTCCTTAAATCAATATCTATATGAAAAAACGAAAAGACGTCCAATGATCTTACCGATTATTATGGAAATCTAATGAGTTTCCCCCTGATTAATGTTGTCAGGGGTTTTTTGTTCTGTACGATCAGAATCTATATAGCTGACGCTTTTCTATTGTCTACGCGAGCTGGACGAGCCGGTTCCGCTTTTCTTGCATGATCAGAAAATATAAAATTTATCGACGTGTACTGGTGTCTAGCTCCAGAGCGTCCAGCGACTACTGGACTTCCTTCTCCTCCACTGATAAGTCAACATCGAATCGCTATCGCTCTTCGTATTTCCTAATAGTCTCCATACGGAGACAGTCGAGTCTCATTACGTCGAGCTAAACGGACGCCTTCCGCTTTTCTTGTATGCATGAATTTATCTTCTGAGACATAATAAATCTAGATGTTTATTGAAGAAAGGGGTAGGCAAAATGAGTAATGAGTCGTTACCAAATGAAGAAAAAGGTCATGATGAAGGGAAAAGCTCAACTTTAATAGAAAAAATACAGCAGCTAGGCTCAACAAATGTGCCTCAAATGTCGCAGGATTCTAAAATTCATTGTTTAACGATTGTTGGGCAAATTGAAGGACATATGCAGCTTCCTCCTCAAAATAAAACAACGAAATATGAGCATGTTATTCCACAAATTGTGGCGATTGAACAAAATCCAAATATCGAAGGTCTACTTGTTATTTTAAATACGGTCGGAGGAGATGTGGAAGCAGGACTAGCTATCGCTGAAATGCTAGCGTCTTTATCTAAGCCAAGTGTGTCAATTGTTCTTGGGGGAGGTCATTCCATTGGTGTTCCCATTGCCGTATCATGTGATTATTCATTTATAGCAGAAACAGCGACGATGACCATTCATCCTATTCGTTTAACAGGACTTGTCATTGGTGTTCCACAAACGTTTGAGTATTTAGATAAAATGCAGGACCGAGTCACTAATTTTGTGACGAAGCATTCGAATGTGACTGAAGAAAGCTTTAAAGAATTAATGTTTGCAAAAGGAAATTTAACACGTGATATAGGAACAAATGTAGTGGGGAATGAAGCCGTCGAAATTGGGATTATAGATGAAGTCGGTGGTGTCGGTCAAGCGATGAAAAAATTGAATCAGATGATTGATGAAATGAAGGCTGTAGAAGGTAGTGAGAAGGGGCTTTTACAATGACGTTTTACACAATTATGCCCACTGACCAAATTTATCCCCATCAGCATGAAAAGCTGACAAACTATTTTGAAATTATGTATAATGGAGTCCCAATTATGGTTGAACATGATGGCGGAAGTACGTTGCGTGTCGATCGAATTTTAAGTACAAATCCTGCAGATTATCTACAGGGTGATATTCAACCAGGTTCGATTATTCCAATCTTTGCTTTGATGAACGCGACTAGTTGAACTAATTTATGATATACTGATATAAACAGATAATGAGCAGCCAAACGGCTGCTCTATTTACTCTTTTAAAAAAAGCTTCGTTAACTCATCCTGTTGATAAAATGGATCAAAACACAACAGAGTTTTGTAACAACACTTTTAAGAAAAGGTGAAATTTACATGTTTTCTAATTATTAAAGATAGGTGGTATAATGGCGAAAAATAAACGTAGAAGCAAGAAAACAACGGAAAAATTAAAGATTACTATGAAATATGAACTAATTGGATTAATTATCCTTGGTCTTTCCGTCATCGCCATTGCCAAGCTTGGTGCTGTAGGTCGATCAATCGTATCGTTAGTTCGTTTTTTTATGGGTGAATGGTACATATTATTTTTACTTGGCATGATGATAGTAAGCATTTATTTAATTATTAAACGAGTCATTCCTAATTTTTTAACAAGGCAGCTTGTCGGTGTGTATTTCATTATTGCTAGTATTTTGTTATTAAGTCATGTGACATTGTTTTCATTATTAGCAGAAGGTGGTCCGTTTGTTAAACCGAGTGTCATTTTAAATACGTGGGAATTATTTTGGATGGAAGTTACTGGAAAAACAAGCACCAAGGATCTTGGCGGGGGAATGATTGGAGCTATTTTATTTGCAGCTTCTTATTATCTCTTCGATGAAGCCGGTTCAAAGATTGTCTCTGTAATCTTTATCATTGTTGGGATTGTTTTGTTGACTGGAAAAACACTAGGTGATGCTCTAGGGAAATTTATGACGAGTATGGCAAGTTTCTTTGAAAGGCAGTGGCAAGGATTTATCGAGGATATGGCTAACTGGAAAAAGGAAGCAAAAGAAAAGAAAAAAAATCAAACGCCTAAACCAAGGAAAATGAAAGAAAAGCCAGTTGCAATCGAACCTGAGGTGGCGCTTCCTGTCGTTCAACCTGTAGAACCACTTATTTCAAGCTTTGCTGATAACGCTTATGAGACGCATTCCCACGAATCAAATCATGAACGGAATCATGAGCATAGTGAAGCGGCTATAGAAGCAGATGTGGAACCAGATGATAAAGCACCGGCGATGAATTTTACGGAAATTGAGAATAAAGATTATGTAATGCCGGCGTTATCGTTGCTTAAGCAGCCGAAAAAAACGGATCAAAGTGGTGAATATCAATTAATTCACGAAAACGCAGCAAAGCTAGAGCGGACATTTGAAAGCTTTGGTGTGAAGGCTAAGGTAACACAAGTATATTTAGGTCCAGCAGTAACAAAATATGAAGTTCATCCAGATGTTGGTGTTAAAGTAAGCCGAATTGTTAGTTTATCTGATGATTTAGCGTTAGCATTAGCAGCAAAAGATATTCGAATTGAGGCACCAATTCCCGGGAAATCTGCGATTGGGATTGAAGTTCCTAATTCAGAAATTGCAATGGTTTCATTGCGTGAAGTGTTGGAGACAAAAGAAGGAGATAAGCCTGATGCAAAGCTGCAAGTTGCATTAGGGCGCAATATTTCCGGTGAAGCGATTAAGGCGGAATTAAATAAAATGCCGCATTTACTCGTTGCTGGGGCAACCGGAAGTGGGAAATCCGTTTGTATCAATGGAATTATTACAAGTATTTTGATGCGTGCTAAACCACATGAGGTTAAGATGATGATGATCGATCCGAAAATGGTTGAATTAAATGTGTATAATGGCATTCCACATTTATTGGCACCTGTTGTAACAAATCCAAAAAAAGCAGCACAAGCTCTGCAAAAAGTAGTAAGTGAAATGGAGCGTCGGTATGAGTTATTTTCACATACAGGAACTCGTAATATTCAAGGCTACAATGAATATGTGAATCGCTATAATATTGAGGAAGAAGACAAACAACCGCTTCTTCCGTATATCGTCGTGATTGTCGATGAGTTAGCCGACTTAATGATGGTAGCTTCCAACGATGTCGAGGATGCGATTACGCGTCTAGCACAGATGGCTCGTGCAGCTGGAATTCACTTAATTATTGCGACACAACGCCCGTCCGTTGATGTTATTACCGGGGTAATTAAGGCGAATATTCCATCGCGCATCGCCTTTAGTGTTTCCTCTGCAACCGATTCGCGGACCATTTTGGATATGGGAGGAGCTGAAAAGTTACTTGGGCGTGGCGATATGCTATTTTTACCAGTAGGCTCATCAAAGCCAATTCGTGTTCAAGGGGCATTTTTATCCGACCAAGAAGTAGAAGACGTTGTAAACTATGTAATTTCACAGCAAAAAGCACAGTACAATGAAGAAATGATTCCGGATGATATTCCAGAAACAACGATGAGTGAAGTGGCAGATGATTTATATGAGGATGCGGTTGCTTTAATTGTAGACATGCAAACAGCATCCGTTTCGATGCTGCAACGTCGTTTCCGAATTGGCTATGCCCGAGCAGCTAGACTCATTGATGAAATGGAAGTCAGAGGCATCGTTGGCCCGTACGAGGGCAGCAAACCACGAACAGTCCTCATTGGCAAAGACGACGAAGAAGCCCATTTGTCCTAGAAAAGCGGATATACCCGTTCAGCGGCGTATGGTACTTTCCCGCTCCGTATGAGATAAAGGAAACACGAAGAGCGAAAGCGATTCGATGTTGACTTATCGAGTGGAGGAGAGGGAAGTCCAGTAGTCGCTGGGTGCCTAAAGCTAGACAGGTAGAAAAGCGGAGCAAGAGAATAGCAAAAGGGTTGTCTCATATGTCATTACAATGAACATATGGGACAACCCTTTTAATTTTTTTATTCTGCTTCCTCAAAATGCTCGTTACAGAATGTAAGCAGCGTGCTTAATTCATCATCCTCTAAATCAAAATCAAGAACTTCTTCCGTTGCTTTAGCGATAAGATCATATTTAGCAATCGATTGGTCCTCGCCGTTTCTAACATAAATTAAGCGAATCGATAAACCGCCTTCTGTATATAATTCATCCTCTTCGTCTACTTCAATATCAAGCAAGTATTCATAGCGATCTCCAGTTAAAATGCCGAATGGGTCAACTAGTTTTTCCACACTATATTCCGTAATTGTAATCATTCTTTTCTCCCTCCAAAACAGATACGCTTTATTATACAACAAAAACCGTGGAAAAAAGAATTGTTGAAACTTGCATGATTTTTCTTTTCGTCTGTATATTTTAAATACGTGTATATGTTTAAAAGGTTTGTAACATACAAACAATACTTATATTATGGTCATAAATATTAAGGAGGATTGATTATGGCAATTGCTTCGGAAATCGTGAAGAAGAAAAGTGGATACAAGTTACATATTGTGCCTACCGCTAAATATAAAACGAATACAATTGTATGGAAAATGAAAGCACCCCTTACAAAGGAAACGGTAACACTTCGAGCGCTGCTTCCTTATGTTTTACAAAGTAATACAAGTAAATACCCCACTACACCTTTGCTTCGAGCGTATTTAGATGATTTATATGGAGCGAACTTTTATGTAGATGTGACGAAAAAAGGAGAAAACCATATTATTAGTTTTACGGTTGATATTGTGAATGAAAAATTTCTAAGTGATTCAACACCATTGCTTGAAAAAGCTTTTTCGCTTCTTTCAGAGGCTCTGTTCCATCCGAAAACGAATGGAAATGCATTTGATTTGGCAACCGTTGATAATGAAAAGCGAGCACTAAAACAAAGAATTCAATCGATTTATGATGATAAAATGCGCTATGCTTCTACACGATTAGTGGAAGAAATGTGTAAAAATGAACCGTATGCATTAGATGCAAGCGGCAATCTTGAAGATGTAGAAAAAGTGACCGCAGCCTCCTTATACGAATATTATCAACAGGCACTAATTCAAGATGAAATCGATGTATATGTTATGGGGGACGTGTCGGAGGAAGAAGTGGACCGCTTAGGAGATCAATATATTTCTCTTTCTGAACGTGAACCAATCGTCTTACCAAGACAAGCAGCGAAGAAAATTGACGAGGAAAAAGAAGTCATTGAAAGATTGGATGTTAAGCAAGGAAAACTTAATATCGGCTATCGTACAAACATTTTATACGGAGATTCTGAATATTTTGCTCTGCAATTATTTAATGGGTTATTTGGTGGTTTTTCTCATTCTAAGCTATTTATTAATGTTCGAGAAAAGGCGAGTCTTGCCTATTATGCTTCTTCCAGATTGGAAAGCCACAAGGGCTTATTAATCGTCATGTCTGGAATTGAAAATGCGAACTATAAGCAGGCAGTAGATATCATTAAAGAACAATTTGCCGCGATGAAGCAGGGTGATTTTACAGAGGAAGAGCTGCAGCAAACGAAAGCGGTTGTAAAAAATCAACTATTAGAAACGATTGATGTTTCAAGAGGCTTAGTTGAAATTCTCTACCATAATGTGATTGCTAAAGATACGATTACACTGGATGAATGGTTAGACAAAACAGAAGCTGTCACGAAAGAAGAAGTAGTCGATGTTGCTAATCAGATTGGGTTGGATATGTATTTATTTCTTAACTGGAACGGAGGTGCAAAAGTAATGGAGAAAATTCTTTTCAATCAGTTGCAAGAAGAATTGTATTATGAAAAATTGGCTAATGGATTAGATGTATATATTTTACCGAAAAAGGGATTTAATAAATCATTTGCTACATTTACAACAAAGTATGGCTCAATTGATAATCATTTTAAATCGTTGTCTAAGCAAGAGTTTGTTAAGGTACCAGATGGAATTGCTCATTTTCTTAGAGCACAAACTGTTTGAGAAAGAAGATGGGGATGTATTTCAGCAGTTCAGTAAGCAAGGAGCTTCTGCTAATGCCTTTACTTCTTTCACAAGAACAGCCTATCTTTTCTCAAGTACATCAGAATTTCGAACAAAATTTAACAACATTAATTGATTTTGTGCAAGATCCCTATTTTTCCGAAAAAACAGTTGAAAAGGAGAAAGGGATTATTGGTCAGGAAATTAATATGTATGATGATAATCCAGATTGGCGTTTGTATTTTGGGACGATTGCTAATATGTACCACCAACACCCTGTAAAGATTGATATTGCAGGTACCATTGAATCGATTGCTCCGATTACGAAAGATATGCTTTATGAGTGCTATCATACGTTTTATCATCCGAGCAATATGCTATTATTTATCGTTGGACCAGTTGATGCGAATGAAATTATGGAACAGGTTCGTCAAAATCAAAATAGTAAGCAATATAGTGCTCAGTCTGAAATCGAACGAAAATTTGAAGAAGAGCCTGAAACGGTTGCACAGAAAGAATCAGTCGATTCAAATGAATGTGCAAACACCGAAAGTGATGCTTGGGATTAAAGCGACGAATGTTACACAAAGTGGTCAGGAACTATTAAAGCGGGAGCTAGGCGACAACTATTTATTTAGAAATGCTATTTGGAAAAAGTTCGTCGCTTCATGAAGACTTGTACACAAAAGGGTATATTGATCAAAGTTTTTCATATGATTATACTCAGGAGCAAGGCTTTGGTTTTGCGTTAATTGGTGGTGATAGTACGAAGCCTGATGAATTAGCTGAAGCAGCTGTTGGATATTTTACAGCAATCGAAATCAGGAGCGGGCTTGAGTGAGGAAAGTTTTCAACGTACGGTGAAAAAGAAAATAGGTTCCTTTCTTACGATCACTTAATTCACCTGAATATGTGGCAAATCAATTTACTAGGTATACGTTTAATGAAATGAATTTGTTTGATGTTGTTTCAGTGTTAGAGCAATTAACGTTGACTGACATCCAACAAATTGCAAACGACCTAATCGTTGACGAGCGAATTACCGTGTGCCAAGTCCTTCCAAAATAGTAAGCGAAATGAGTTCTGCTGAAAACAATTAAAAAATTAGATAAAAAGGGGGCAAGTACATAATGAAAAAACGTTTTGCCCTTATTACGGGAGCAAGTGGCGGAATTGGTAAGGAAATTGCTAAAAAATTAGCCAAGGAGAATTATTCACTCTATTTGCATTACAATAAAAATGAAAAAGCAATTGAAGAATTGATGAAGCAGCTGCATCCATATGAAATTGAAGTGATTCCAATTCAGGCTGATTTATCAACTAAGGATGGCTACAAAGAATTGGTTTCCAATATTTTTGCGCTCCATGCCATTGTGTTAAACAGTGGGAATAGCTATTATGGACTGATTTCTGACATGGATGAGCAGGTAGTAGGTGAAATGATTCAGCTTCATGTCACAAGCCCCTTTCAACTTACGAAAGAATTGTTACCTAAATTAATGTATCAAGAAAAAGCTGCTATTGTTGCGGTGACTTCTATTTGGGGACAAACGGGTGCATCTTGTGAAGTATTATATTCAATGGTAAAGGGCAGTCAAAACTCGTTTATTAAGGCACTTAGTAAAGAAGTGGCATTAAATGGAATTCGTGTGAATGCAGTTGCCCCTGGTGCTGTTTCCACAGCTATGCTTGCCTCGTTTAGTGCAGAGGATTTGGAATTGATTAAAGGTGATATTCCAATGGGGAGAATGGGCAATCCTGAAGAGATTGCTGAAGCAGTAGCTTTTCTTTTGTCTGATAAAGCATCTTATATTACAGGGCAAATTCTTGGTGTAAATGGTGGCTGGTATACCTGACCAACTCCCACGGCTAAAGCTGATGGATTCTTTCTCACAATCTTCCCACTCATCTATATGGGTTTTCTCGTTCGGAAAATCTGTAAATTATGAAATGTCATGAATAAATTATTCGCTTCATTCACAAAATATGATTGTACTATTATGAAGGAGGATGATTTTTCGTGTCTGTTTTAGATAACTGGGATCAATGGAAAAACTTCTTAGGGGACCGATTACATCAAGGGGAAGGTCAAGGATTAGACCAGGGTGCTATTAATAATTTAGCATTTGAAATTGGTGATTATTTAGCCAAACAGGTTCAACCAAAAAATGATCAAGAAAAAGTCTTGGCTGATCTTTGGTCCGTTGCTAATGATGAAGAAAAACATGCTATTGCGAGTGTAATGGTTAGACTTGTAGAAAATAACGGGACTAACGCGACCTCATAAGGAATAAAAGTTGAACCCCCTTCAATTTTTGAGGGGGGTTTTTGAATGTTGGCTCATTTCCTTTTAACTGTACTGAAAGAAAATGAGCCAACATTCAATAGAGCCGTCGTACCGATCAGTTTTATTTTTCTACATAAATAAGAATGGCGTTGTCGTTTTACTATAGCACAAAATACATAGATTTTTACTGGTTTTCCCTTTCAACTTCATTGGAAATACTATATGATAGAATTTGGACAGAAATGATTGGTTCTTTGCTCAAAAATTGGCAAAACACATGGTTGATGATGTAAGGAGTGTTAGTGTGGAAGGTACAGAATGGTATTTTGAATATGAAATTCAAAAAAATAGACCAGGATTATTAGGGGACATTGCCTCTCTACTTGGGATGCTTTCAATAAATATTATTACGATTAATGGTATCGATGAAGATAAGCGTGGCATGCTGTTAATGGCAAAAGACCGTAGAAATATAGAGAGATTTGAATCCATCCTTCAAACGATGGATACTGTAAGCCTAATTAAGCTTAGAGAACCTACATTACGTGATGTGTTAGCGGTTAGGCATGGTCGATATATTCATCGTGATGCAGATGAAAAAAATACGTTTCGATTCGTGCGTACTGAATTGGGGATACTCGTTGACTTTATGGCAGAGTTATTTAAAAAGGAAGGTCATAAGTTAATAGGGATTCGTGGAATGCCACGTGTAGGGAAGACTGAATCCATTGTAGCGGCGAGTGTTTGCGCCAATAAACGATGGTTGTTCGTGTCTTCTACATTGATTAAGCAAACAATTCGAAGTCAGTTGATTGAAGATGAATATAATAATGATAATTTATTTATTTTAGATGGGATCGTTTCTGCTCGTCGTGCAAATGAACGTCATTGGCAGCTTGTACGTGAAATTATGAGATTAGATGCAGTAAAAGTGATTGAACACCCAGATATTTTTGTGCAAAATACAGAGTATACACTCGAAGACTTTGACTATATTATTGAATTACGTAACAATCCTGATGAGGAAATAACATATGAGGTGGCCGACCAAAATGATCATTTTTCGGCATCTGACTTCGGGTCATTTGACTTTTAATATGGAAGGTGTTTTAGTTGACGGAACTAGGAAATCGATTAAAGGAAGCGCGAGAAATTAAAGGAATTAGTTTAGATGATTTACAAGAAATCACAAAAATTCAAAAGCGCTATCTTATAGGAATTGAAGAAGGCAATTATGAGATGATGCCCGGAAAATTCTATGTGCGTGCATTTATTAAGCAATATTGTGAGGCAGTCGGTTTAAATCCAGAAGAGATTTTCGAAGAGTACAAACATAATGTTCCAGCCACTCTTCATGATGAAATGCCTGAACACCTTTCTCGAGTGAAATCGAGGAAAGATATTGCTACGGATCATTCTAAAGCTACAGATATACTTCCTAAAATTCTAGGAGCTGTTGTAGTAATTGGGATAGCAGTGTTAATCTATGTACTTGTTACAAATGTGATGAGCAATTCTAAAGACTCGACGAATCAAAACGATACGCAGTCTGAAAAAATAGGTTTTAATGAAAGTAAGGAATTTACAGAAGAAAAGAAAACAAATGAAACAAAAACAAAAACGAACGAAGAGTCAAAAGTAGAGGAGAAACCAGAGAATAAGGCTAAAGAGGAAGAATCAAAGGTTTCTCAAGAATTAAAGGTCGTTTCCTCAAGTGGTAAAAATAGTACGTATGAATTGAAAAATACAGATGCTTTTACCTTGAAATTAGTTGCTTCTGGTCAAACTTGGGTAGGTGTTACGAATAGTACGGGAAAATATTTATATCAAGGGACATTAAAAGCAAAAGAAAAAAAAGCATTAGATGTTAAGGATGAAAAAGCTGTAATTATTAATATCGGTAGAACACCAGATGTTGAATTATATGTAAATGATGAAAAATTGGAGTATGCGATTTCTCCAAATGAAGTATTGAGTCAGCTTGTAACAATACAATTTACAAAAACTGAATAGTCATCTTAGGATGACTATTTTTAAAGATGCATGAATTTTTGGAGGGCTAACATTGAATTTACCTAATAAGATTACCATTTCCCGTATTTGTTTAATTCCTGTCTTTTTAATCATCATGCTTGCTCCTTTTGAATGGGGAGAGTTAACACTGGGTGAGTATTCATTGCCTGTTACTCATTTTGTTGGGGCGCTTATCTTTATCATTGCGTCAACAACAGATTGGATTGACGGTCATTATGCTCGAAAATATAATATGGTGACGAATTTAGGAAAGTTTTTAGATCCACTTGCTGACAAATTATTAGTGTCAGCCGCTTTAATTGTATTAGTGGATTTAGACTTAATGTACAATCAGGCTTGGATTGCTATCGTTATTATTAGCCGTGAATTTGCTGTTACAGGATTACGGCTTGTACTTGCTGGAACGGGTGAAGTAGTTGCCGCAAATATGCTTGGAAAAATTAAAACATGGGCACAGATTGTAGCTATTTCCGCTTTGTTGTTACATAATCTTCCATTTGAGTTTATTTCGCTGCCATTTGCTAATATCGCACTTTGGGTTGCTTTAATCTTTACCATTTGGTCTGGGTTAGATTATTTTGTGAAAAATAAAGCCGCATTTGCCAATTCGAAATAAAAGAGGAAGGTGAGTTTTTATGGATGCAGAAATTATTGCTGTAGGTTCAGAATTATTACTTGGTCAAATTAACAATACAAATGCTCGTTTTTTATCACAACAGTTTGCTGAGATTGGGATCAATGTATACTATCATACTGTTGTTGGTGATAATGACCGTAGACTAAAACAAGCGATTGAGATTGCCGAATCTCGAGCTAATTTAATTGTCTTTACAGGTGGTTTAGGACCGACGAAAGATGATTTAACGAAAGAAACGATCGCAAAACATTTAGGCAAAAAACTTGTTTTTGATGAAGAGGCTCTTCAGTCCATCGAAGACTTTTTTAGTAAAAAAGGTCGAACGATGACAGAAAATAATAAAAAGCAAGCACTTGTTCTAGAGGGATGTGACATTCTAAGGAATAATCATGGAATGGCACCAGGAATGATTCTGACTAAATCAGGTATTACCTATATGCTATTGCCTGGTCCACCGAAAGAGATGGAGCCTATGTTTTTAAGCTATGGTTATCCAAAAATCCATGAAAGACTTGAAAATCGAGATCGAATCGAATCTAAAGTTCTCCGTTTTTATGGAATAGGAGAAGCGTAGTTAGAAACAGAGATTGAAGACTTATTAGAAAATCAAACGAATCCAACAATTGCTCCGCTTGCAGCAGACGGTGAAGTGACATTACGAATTACAGCAAAGGATGAATCAACGGAGAAATGTGAAGCACTTATTTCAGAAGTGGAAACTGAAATTCTGCGTCGGGTAGGACAGTTTTATTATGGCAGTAATCAAACATCACTGATTCAAGAGCTTGTCAAAGAATTGAAACATCGGGATATGACGATTTCTGTAGCAGAAAGCTTGACTGGAGGCATGTTTCAAGAACAACTAACAACCATTCCAGGTGTGAGTCAAGTATTTAAAGGTGGAGTGGTCGGCTATGCTACTGAAGTGAAAGCAAAGGTACTTCATGTGAGTGATGAGACAATTGTTAAGCATGGTGTTGTGAGCGAGCAGTGTGCTATAGAAATGGCAACAAATGTGCGCACTGAATTGGATAGTGATATTGGAATTAGCTTCACTGGTGTGGCTGGGCCGGATGAACAAGAAGGGAAACCTGTCGGTACCGTTTTTATTGGTATTTCTTATCGTGATGGCCGCTCGCATGTCGAACAGCTACAGATTTCTGGCAGCCGAGCACAAATAAGAATTCGAACGGTTAAATCTGGATGTCATTATTTACTACGAGATATTCAACAAGGATAAAACAGAGCTTATTAAGAGCTCTGTTTTATTTGTAGTGGATATCATTTTTAATGAGGATTTGTTGTCTAGTTCTAGCGCTAACTAGGGTGCTTTCACTTTTCTCTAAAATAATCAGTTTATTTAATAAAATGTAATTTTAAGAGGGAAACTGAGTATAAAATGATAATTTTTCCTATACATTTGTATGTTTTAATGAAACATAGGTCCAAAAAATAAACGAATAAATGTTCGTCTTTTTACTTGGCAAATGATCGAAAACAGGTTATAGTTAAGATAGGTTTTGAGACAAGGTGTAAAACATGAAGACCAACAAGAATGATTATTATGAATGAATGATATATAAGGAGGAAATACAGTGAGCGATCGTCAAGCTGCGTTAGATATGGCGTTAAAACAAATTGAAAAGCAATTCGGGAAAGGTTCTGTTATGAAACTTGGAGAGCAGTCGGATCGAAGAATCTCGACTGTATCTAGTGGTTCTTTAGCGGTGGATGTAGCGTTAGGAGTAGGTGGCTATCCACGAGGAAGAATTATTGAAATATATGGACCAGAAAGTTCAGGTAAAACGACATTCGCTTTGAGTGCAATTGCTGAAGTACAAGCGCTAGGTGGTACGGCTGCTTTTATTGATGCCGAACATGCGCTTGATCCAGCTTATTCAGAAAAACTTGGAGTAAATATTGATGAGTTGCTGCTTTCTCAACCAGATACAGGAGAGCAAGGACTTGAAATTTGTGAAGCTTTAGTACGAAGCGGAGCGGTAGATATTATTGTCATTGACTCTGTGGCAGCACTAGTTCCGAAAGCAGAAATTGAAGGGGAAATGGGAGATTCCCATATGGGACTACAAGCGAGACTGATGTCCCAAGCGCTTAGAAAACTTTCAGGTGCTATTAATAAGTCCAATACGATTGCTATTTTCATCAACCAAGTTCGTGAAAAAATCGGTATAATGTTCGGGAATCCTGAAACGACGACAGGTGGACGTGCGCTTAAGTTCTATTCTACTGATTCGTCTTGAGGTCCGTCGTGCAGAACAATTAAAGCAAGGCAATGAAATCGTTGGAAACAAAACGAAAGTCAAAATTGTAAAAAATAAAGTAGCTCCACCTTTCCGCACAGCAGAAGTCGATATTATGTATGGAGAAGGAATTTCTTACGAAGGTGAAATTATTGATATGGGTGCAGAGCTGGAAATCGTTGAAAAAAGTGGTTCATGGTATTCCTATAATGGGGAGCGTCTTGGTCAAGGTCGTGAAAACGCGAAGCTTTTCTTGAAAGAAAACAAGGAGACTGCAAAAGAAATCTATCAAAAAATTCGAGATCATTATAATCTAGATGGAGAGCATCAACTACCAGAAGAAAGCGCAGAAGATTCAGAGCAATTCGAGCTTCTAGATTAATGCTAAAATTGTTGCTGCTTAGTTAGTTTGAAACAAAACAGACCTTAGCCACCGAAAAGGCTAAGGTCTGTTTTGTAAGAGTAGAATGGTAGTATTTTCGACAAATACAGATGTCTAGTTCGGGGGGCATGAAGCTTTTCCTAGTAGTAGTCTAATTTTTATTGTCTAGGCTTAAAAAAGTTTAGCAGCTAAAGTAAAAGAATAATGTGTTACCATACGTGTAGCTACTTGACAATGAAATTTCTCAACTATACAATTAATATGTATATTTTACAATTTTTCAAACTGAAATTTTGAAAATGAAGTGCTGTATATTGAACGTATGTACAATGTATTTGCCGACTATTCAATTTTAATTTGTAAAAAGTTCATAGCAAGGGGAGGTGAAATGATGGAACCCATGACAATCATCTTCACTTTGCTTGGCCTAATCGTCGGTGCAGTTGTTGGCTATTTTGTTCACAAGTCAAAGTTTGAAAACAAAATAGCAGGGGCAAAAGGCTCTGCGGAACAGATTGTAGAAGATGCTACACGAGAAGCAGAAGCTCTTAAGAAAGAAGCCTTATTGGAAGCAAAAGATGAAATTCATAAAATTCGTACAGAATCTGACCGCGAAGTGCGGGAAAGAAGAAACGAATTACAAAAACAAGAAAATCGATTATTGCAAAAAGAAGAGAATTTGGATCGTAAAGATGAATCGTTGGACAAACGAGAAACTCTTTTAGAAAAGAAAGAAGATTCTCTTAACCAAAGACAACAGCATATTGAAGAGTTGGAAAGCAAAGTGGACGAGATGGTTCGTAAGCAGCAAACAGAGCTTGAACGTATATCTGGATTGACTCGTGAAGAAGCAAGATCCATCATTATTGAACGAATGGAAAATGAGCTTGCTCACGATACTGCGCTTATGATAAAAGAAAGTGAAACTCGAGCAAAAGAAGAAGCGGATAAGAAAGCAAAAGAAATTCTTTCTCTTGCTATTCAACGCTGTGCAGCTGACCATGTTGCAGAAACAACTGTCTCTGTTGTGAATCTTCCAAATGATGAAATGAAGGGGCGGATTATCGGACGTGAAGGAAGAAATATCCGCACACTTGAAACACTTACTGGTATCGATCTTATTATTGATGATACGCCAGAAGCGGTCATTTTATCAGGATTTGATCCAATTAGACGGGAAACGGCTCGCTTAGCTTTAGAAAAATTAGTTCAAGACGGACGAATTCATCCAGCTCGAATTGAAGAAATGGTAGATAAAGCAAGACGTGAGGTAGATGAACACATTCGCGAAATTGGTGAACAAACTACTTTTGAAGTTGGTGTTCACGGGCTCCATCCGGATCTTATTAAAATACTCGGTCGTTTGAAGTTCCGTACAAGCTATGGTCAAAATGTGTTAAAGCACTCGATTGAAGTAGCGCAGCTATCTGGCTTATTAGCTGCAGAGCTAGGCGAAGATGAGACACTTGCTCGTCGCGCAGGATTACTTCATGATATCGGTAAAGCGATCGATCATGAAGTGGAAGGTAGCCATGTTGAGATTGGTGTTGAATTAGCAACGAAGTATAAGGAACATCCAGTTGTTATCAACAGTATTGCTTCTCACCATGGAGATACAGAACCTACGTCAATCATTGCAGTACTCGTTGCTGCTGCTGATGCTTTGTCAGCTGCAAGACCGGGAGCTCGTAGTGAAACGCTTGAGAATTATATTCGACGTTTGGAGAAACTTGAAGAAATCTCCGAATCTTATGATGGTGTTGAGAAATCATTTGCGATTCAAGCGGGTCGTGAAGTACGAATTCTTGTAAAACCTGAACAAATTGATGATTTAGCTGCTCATCGATTGGCACGAGATATCCGAAAACGAATTGAAGAAGAATTAGATTATCCAGGACATATTAAAGTAACGGTTATTCGAGAAACAAGAGCCGTAGAATATGCTAAATAATGCGAAGTGGCCCTGAGCCACTTCGTTTTATTTTTTGTATGGTACAATACGTATAGAACAAATATTATGTGTAAGTAGAAAGGGATATAAGATGAAATTGCTGTTTATCGGGGATGTTGTTGGCTCCCCAGGAAGAGATATGGTTAAGGAATATTTACCGAAATTAAAAGAAAAGTATCGTCCACAAATTACGATTATTAACGGTGAAAATGCCGCAGGTGGACGTGGGATAACAGAGAAAATTTATCGTGAGTTTCTGGAGTGGGGGGCACAAGCTGTCACAATGGGTAACCATACGTGGGATAATCGCGACATTTTTGAATTTATTGATGATGCAAAATATCTTGTTCGTCCAGCTAATTTTCCTGCTGGTACACCAGGAGAAGGATTGAAATTTTTAAAATTAAACCAGCTTGAAATTGCTGTCATTAATTTACAAGCTCGTACGTTTATGCCAGCGCTCGACTGTCCGTTTCAAAAAGCGGAAGAACTGATTGAGGAAGCACAAAAGAGAACACCGATTATTTTTGTTGATTTTCACGGTGAAGCGACCAGTGAAAAACAGGCAATGGGTTGGTATTTAGATGGAAAGGTATCTGCGGTTGTCGGCACACATACGCATGTACAGACTGCGGATAATCGGATTTTGCCAAATGGGACAGCGTATATCTCGGATGTCGGTATGACAGGTCCATATGATGGAATTCTTGGAATGGAAAGAGGGTGCAGTCATTCATCGCTTTTTAACGAGTCTGCCTGTTCGATTCGAAGTACCAAAGGATGGACGGACGCTATTAAGCGCGATTTTACTTGAGATTGATGAGAAAACGGGAAAAGCAAAGAAAATCGAGCGTATTTTAATCAATGAGGATCATCCATTTTTTCATTAAATAAATGTAGACAACAAGCAGCCTTTATATCGGTTGCTTGTTTTTTTGTCATACAAGTTTTCTATATTGAATATAGTAGCAGTGGAAGCAGTCATACCTGTTGAGCCAAGATTCAATCGGTAAGGGAAAACAAGGAGGACTAGGAATGGAAATATTAAAGGTTTCAGCAAAATCTAATCCTAATTCTGTAGCTGGCGCACTGGCTGGGGTTCTTAGAGAAAGAGGAGCCGCCGAAATTCAGGCAATTGGAGCAGGTGCGTTAAACCAAGCCGTCAAGGCAGTAGCAATTGCAAGAGGGTTTGTTGCCCCTAGTGGAGTCGATTTAATTTGTATTCCTGCCTTTACAGATATTCAGATTGATGGTGAGGAGAGAACCGCCATTAAATTGATTATTGAACCTAGATAGCACCACTCTTGCATATCCTGTTTGTCTATTAATGGCAAACAGGTTTTTTCTGCGGAAATACATGTTCATCCAGGGGTATGAGTGTTTTTATACAATCACTTAGATAAAAGAATCATACCTATGATATAGATGGAATAATATACATTTCCTATAATCACCTTTGTAAATATAAAGATATGATAAAATAATCTTACTCACATAAAGGAGAGATGGAATTGCCAACTTTTGACGCGCACTGTGATGTATTAATGAAATTATTTGTGGACCGAAAATTTCTTTTATTAATAGCGATCAATTGCATGTAACAAAGCAATCGTTACTAAACGACAGGTGCTAAGAGTTCAATGCTTTGCCATTTATGTTCCTGAAAGTGTCCAGCCAGAGCAGAGATTTGCTGCTGCGCTTCAGATGGTAGATCTTTTTTATGAAAAAGTTTTAAAAGAGCGTGAAATGAAGCTTGTGTGCTCGCGAGCGGATATTGCAGCTCTAAAGGAAGGGGAAATCGGTGCCATCCTCACCTTAGAAGGTTGCGACTGTATTGGTCAAGACCTGCTAAAGCTAAAGACACTGCTCCGGTTAGGGGTAACGTCGGTTGGGTTAACATGGAATTATGCAAACTTATGTGCAGATGGTGCATTAGAACCAAGGGGAGCAGGGATTACAAGCTTCGGTGGAGAGGTGATCTCCTTGTTGAATGAGCAAGCTGTCTGGTGTGACGTCTCCCATCTATCAGAAGCAGCCTTTTGGGATACCATTCAACTAGCCCATTATCCGATTGCTTCTCATTCTAATGTGTATAATTTATGTCCTCATCCTCGCAATTTAAAGGATGATCAAATAGTAGCTTTACTCAAAAAAGGTGGGGTCATCGGTGTTACCTTTGTTCCGCAGTTTTTGACCAAACAGAAAGTAGCGTCGATTGCTGATCTATTGAAACATATCGATTATCTTGCGGGTCTTGGTGGTGAAAATCAAATTGGATTTGGTTCTGATTTTGATGGAATTGATCAAACCGTTAATCGCTTATCGTCTTATCGGGAGTTTCAGAATGTAGTAAATGAGTTGGAAAAACAGTATTCTGCAGATTTTGTGAAAGGCATTTTATTTCATAATTTTGTAAGAAGGTATCCACGCTAATATAATTGTTTTTCTAAATTACTCATTTTATTTGAATTTTCTGAAAAAACCAAAGCAAATGTATTGAAGTTTCGGAGATAAAGAGCTAGAATGAAAACATTTAGTACACCTTTCCTGTAAATTAATAGATACATATTCTTATTAATTTAATGGTTCTCGAGGGGTGGGAGTTAAATTTCATTACATGGTCTTAAATTGAACGTATCCAAAGGAGTGTAAGTCATGATCAATCAACTTTCATGGAAAGTTGGCGGACAACAAGGGGAAGGTATTGAAAGTACAGGGGAAATTTTCTGTATTGCTCTAAACCGTTTAGGATATTACTTGTATGGTTACCGTCACTTTTCATCACGTATTAAAGGGGGACACACGAATAATAAAATTCGTGTAAGTATAAAAGAAACTCGTGCAGTCTCAGATGATTTAGATATCTTAGTAGCATTTGACCAAGAAACAATTGATGTCAATTACCATGAAATGTATAACGGTAGTATTATCATTGCTGATTCAAAATTTAATCCAGTGAAGCCTGATGATACAAATGCTTCGCTTTATACGGTTCCTTTTACTGAAATTGCTACAGAACTTGGAACATCATTAATGAAGAATATGGTTGCCATTGGTGCAACATGTGCTATTTTGGGGATGGAAATTTCCGTATTCAGTGAAGTGGTGGATGAAATTTTTGGCCGTAAAGGTGAAGAAGTTGTCAAAAAGAATATGGATGCGATTGCTGCTGGATATGAATATATGAAAAAAGAGCTTGGTGGTCAAGTCGGTGTTATGCAGTTAGAAAAAGCAGATGGACAAAAGCGCTTATTCATGATTGGGAACGATGCGATTGCACTTGGTGCGTTAGCGGGCGGATGTCGCTTTATGGCTGCTTATCCGATTACTCCAGCATCTGAAATCATGGAGTATTTAATTAAGAAATTACCAAAACTGGGTGGAACGGTCATCCAAACAGAGGATGAAATTGCAGCCGCTACAATGGCTATTGGTGCTAATTATGCTGGTGTTAGAACGATTACTGCATCTGCCGGTCCTGGGCTTTCTTTGAAAATGGAGTCGATTGGTTTAGCTGGTATGACAGAAACACCAATTGTCATCGTGGATACACAACGAGGTGGTCCATCTACGGGTATGGCAACAAAACAAGAACAATCGGATTTAATGTCGATGATTTATGGTACACATGGCGAGATTCCGAAAATTGTGATGGCGCCAAGTACGGTTGAAGAAGCATTCTATGATACAGCAGAAGCTTTTAATCTCGCAGAAGAATATCAGTGTCCAGTCATTGTTTTATCAGACTTGCAGCTTTCATTAGGCAAGCAAACAGTACAGCCACTTGATTATAGCAGAGTAGAAATTCGACGTGGTAAATTGGTGGATTATGAATTACCAGAACTTGAAGGTTATGAGTACTTCAAACGTTATGAAGTGACGGAAGATGGCGTATCTAGACGCCCGATTCCAGGAGTGAAAAATGGTATTCACCATGTGACAGGCATTGAACATGATGACACAGGAAAACCATCTGAAGCAGCAGCAAATCGTAGGGATCAAATGGATAAACGTATGAGGAAAATTGAAAATATCCGTTTTAATACTCCAGTTTATAAACATGCACCATTTGCGGAAGCAGATTTATTAATCGTTGGCTTTAACTCAACACGTGGAGCGATTGAAGAGGCAACGGAGCGTTTAGTAGCGGATGGAATCAAAGTCAATCATGCTCAAATTCGTTTGATTCATCCATTTCCAACTGATGAATTACTGCCTTTAGTACAATCAGCAAAACGGGTGATAGTCATTGAACATAATGCAACAGGACAATTAGCAAATATTATTAAAATGAATGTCGGTCATCACAATAAAATATCTAGTATTTTAAAATATGATGGTAATCCATTCCTACCGAATGAAATTCACACCCAATGCAAGGAGTTGTTCCAATATGGCAACATTTAAAGACTTTCGTAATAACGTAAAACCAAACTGGTGTCCAGGCTGTGGTGATTTCTCTGTTCAAGCAGCGATTCAACGAGCAGCAGCAAATGTAGGGCTTGAGCCAGAAAATTTAGCACTTATTTCTGGAATTGGTTGTTCGGGTCGACTTGCTGGGTATATTAAATCCTATGGGTTTCATGGGATTCATGGTCGAGCACTTCCAATTGCTCAAGGGGTCAAAATGGCAAACCGCGAGTTAACGGTTATTGCCTCTGGTGGCGATGGTGATGGATTTGCAATTGGAATGGGGCATACTGTTCATGCAATTCGTCGTAATATTGATATGACATACATCGTTATGGATAATCAAATTTACGGTTTAACAAAGGGACAAACTTCCCCACGTTCCGCTACTGGTTTTAAGACAAAATCTACCCCTGCTGGGTCGATTGAACAAGCAGTATCACCAATGCAACTTGCTATTTCAGCTGGCGCTACGTTTGTCGCTCAAAGCTTTTCAACCGATTTAAAGGATTTAACAGCGATTATTGAAGCCGGTATTAATCATAAAGGGTTCTCGTTTATCAATGTTTTCAGTCCATGCGTTACGTATAATAAAATTAATACGTATGATTGGTTTAAGCAAAATTTAACGAAATTAAGCACAATTGAAGACTATGATTCAACTAATAAAGAGTTAGCGATGCAAACGTTAATGAAGCATGATGGTTTGGTAACGGGTATCATTTACCAAAATACATCACAACCTTCATACCAAGAACAAATTCCTGGCTATGGAGAAGAAGCATTAGCTAAAGCAGATTTAACTTTAGATCAAGCACATTTCGATAAATTAGTAGCTGAATTTATGTAAACACGAAAAGCGGAAGTCACCCGTTCAGCGACGTATGGTACTTTCCCGCTCCGTACGAGATAAAGGAAACACGAAGAGCGAAAGCGATTCGATGTTGACTTATCGAGTGGAGGAGAGGGAAGTCCAGTAGTCGCTGGGTGACTGGAGCTAGACACTAGTATTAATCGAAAAAAGTATACATGTATACACAAAAAAGGTTCACTCACAAAAAAATAGGAGTGAACCTTTTTTCTAAATGGGCAGCTATTTACCGAGGAAGATTAGTATAAGCGTTTGACAATTATCGTTTTAATAATGAAATAACCGCTACCTATTTATTACCAAAAACAATTACGTTTTTTGTTGTCGTGGCGATTGCGATCACGGCGGTTACAACGACGTACAGCACGACAAAAATCATCTTGGTCGACGAAAGTTCTTATGCCAAATACATCATCTCTGTCTCTGTCTCTGTCTCTGTCTCTGTCTCTGTCTCTGTCTCTGTCTCTGTCTCTGTCTCTATCTTGTCACGATCGCGATCACGATCACGGCGGTTACAACGGCGTACAGCACGGCAAAAATCATCTTGGTCAACGAAAGTGTCTATTCCAAATACATCATTTCTATCTCTGTCTCTGTCTCTGTCTCTGTCTCTGTCCTTCTGTCCCTGTCCCTGTCATGATCCCTGCAATGACATCTATTACCACAAAAAAAATCATTATTACAACCCATATAAGCCACTCCTTAATAATTTGTTTTACGCCATATTCTATGCAGAAGAGGACAAAGGGTATAGGAGAATGCCCCATAAAAAAATATATGATGTGCCTAAAGTTTTTTAAAAATTAACCTTTTTCTAACAATTGGAAATGGTAATAGGAAGCTATTGTTTCTCAAAGGTAAAAGTTTTATACTATGATAATGTGTATAGTTTTACTTTTTTTGAAAGGGGATTACCATGAACGAAAAACAACGATTAGAATCACAACAAGTAAAGGCTGAAACACCAGCGGACAAAAAATCCGAAAAGGACTACAGCCAGTACTTTCAAGCGGTTTATATTCCACCGTCCTTAAAGGATGCGAAAAATCGGGGCAAGGAAGATGTTAAATATCATGATGATTTTGCGATTCCTGAAGAGTTCCGTGGAATGGGAAATGGTAAGAAGTTTTATATCCGTACGTACGGATGTCAAATGAACGAACACGATACAGAAGTAATGGCTGGAATTTTTCTGGCATTGGGCTACGAGGCGACAAATACAGTCGATGATGCGAATGTTATTTTATTAAACACTTGTGCGATTCGTGAAAATGCCGAGAATAAAGTATTTGGTGAACTAGGACATTTGAAAGCATTGAAACTAGAAAAACCAGATCTATTATTGGGTGTTTGTGGCTGTATGTCACAGGAAGAATCTGTCGTAAACCGTATTTTGGAAAAACATCATTTTGTGGATATGATTTTTGGAACGCATAATATTCACCGCCTTCCACAAATTTTAAAAGAAGCCTATCTTTCAAAGGAAATGGTTATTGAAGTATGGTCTAAAGAAGGCGACGTGATTGAAAACCTTCCGAAAGAGCGAAAAGGAAATATTAAAGCATGGGTTAATATTATGTATGGCTGTGATAAGTTCTGTACGTACTGCATCGTTCCGTTTACTCGTGGAAAAGAACGTAGTCGCAGACCGGAAGATATTATTCAAGAAGTTCGTCAATTAGCGGCGCAGGGCTATCAAGAAATTACGCTGCTTGGTCAAAATGTAAATGCGTACGGAAAAGATTTTACGGATATCGAGTATCGTTTAGCTGATTTAATGGATGAGATCCGTAAAATTGATATTCCGCGTGTTCGTTTTATGACGAGCCATCCTTGGGACTTTGATGAGCACTTAATTGAAGTACTTGCAAAAGGCGGTAATCTCGTCGATCATATTCACTTCCGGTCCAATCGGGAAGCGATGAAGTGTTGAAAATCATGGCACGTAAATATACACGTGAGGAATATTTAGAGCTTATACAAAAAATCAAAGAAGCAATTCCAAATCTTTCATTAACAACGGATATTATCGTAGGTTATCCGAATGAAACGGAAGAGCAGTTCGAAGAAACATGTCTTTATATCGAGAAGTTGGTTTTGATACAGCCTACACTTATATTTATTCACCTCGCGAAGGCACGCCAGCTGCAAAAATGCAAGATAATGTTCCGATGGAAGTGAAGAAGGAACGTCTGCAACGACTTAATGCTGTTGTCAAATGAACATTCTGCAAAAGTTATGAAAGAGTATCAAGATCAGATCGTAGAAGTGCTTGTTGAAGGGGAAAGTAAGAATAACCCTGACGTTTTAGCTGGTTATACAACTAAAAGTAAGCTGGTGAACTTTAGAGGACCAAAATCTATTGTTGGTCAAATTGTGAAGGTGAAAATCACTGAAACAAGAACATGGTCATTAAATGGAGAATTGGTTGAAGAGGTAACAGCAATCGAGGTGGAGTAAAATGACGAAGTATACAAAAGACGACATTTTAACAAAAGCTGCAGAACTTGCAGAAATGATTTCCACAACAGAAGAAGTAGATTTCTTCAAACGAGCTGAAGCACATATTAATGAAAACCAAAAAATTCGTGCTCTGATTGACAAGTATTAAAGGCTTACAAAAACAAGCGGTAAACTTGCAACATTATGGTAAACAGAAAGGCATACAATGAAGTGCAAGCAAAAATTGATGCACTTGAAAAAGAATTAGATGAACTGCCAATTGTGCAACAATTTAAACAATCACAAGTCGATGTAAATGATTTACTTCAAATGGTTGCATCACAAGTATCCAACAAAGTGACAGATTTAATTATTGAATCAACTAATGGAGATCTTCTTCGTGGTGAAACAGGTTCAAAGATTGCAAGCAAGAGGCGGAAGCTGTTCTTAAAACTAACAGGTGACTGAAAAGGTCGTTATAAGACTTTTTCAGTCACCTGTTTTTTTATACTTTAAGAAAGTTTAACTTCTTTAAAGGATTAAAGTATAAGAAAAGACATCGACTTTCGCCATTGGAGCGATAAGTCGTGTTTTTCTAATGACCAAGAATCCTTTATTCAAGAAAAATCGGCTTAATTGAAGAAAGTTCACAATTAATTGAAGAATATTCACCTGTAATTAACGAAAAGCCTCTTTAAGGATGAGCCTATTTTCAGTAACAAAATGATTTACGATATCAAACTCTTCCAATCAAGCACTGTTCCCGTCCGCCCATTCGTGACACATATCCCAAAAGATAAGCATAAAATAACCTAGATTAAAAAATAACAACAGTTTTCCAGAGAATAATTTCTTCGCACATTAGACTTTTACCATGCATACGATGAAGGGAAACTGTATGAGGAGGGTTCGCTAGCATGTCACAATATAGAGAGATTATTACAAAAGCGGTGGTGGCAAAGGGACGAAAATTTACAAAGTCCTCTCACACCATTTGCCCGGCTCATCATCCTTCTAGCATTCTAGGTTGTTGGATCATTAATCATAAATATGAAGCTATTAAAGTCGGTAAAAAAGTAGAAATTCATGGCAGCTACGAGATTAACGTTTGGTATTCTTATAACCAGAACACGAAAACCGAAGTTGTTACTGAAAAAGTACAATACACTGATGTTATATCGATTAGATACCGTGATCCAGATTAGCTTTGATGACCAAGATATTATTGCAAAAGCGGTTCAACAGCCGAATTGTTTAGAAGCCATTATTTCTCCAGATGGACAGAATATTCTTGTCCGTGTGGAAAGAGAATTTTTTGTGGAGGTTGTCGGCGAAACAAAAATTTGTGTCGCTGTAAGCCCAAATGGTCGCTGCGAGGATGAGTGGGACGTAGACTCTGATGATGATGATGATGATGATTTCGAAGATTTAGATCCAGATTTTCTTGATGAGTTTGAAGATGAATAAGTAACGCTTTAGCCGGATGGATATTCTCTTCATCCGGTTTTGTTTGTAAAGGGTCGGAACTTCGCAATATATGTCGTGTGGACCTTGTGTTAGAGGAAATCTAGTGTGTTTGGTCAGTATATCTGCTTGGCTGCGTTCGACGCCTTTGTATATAGAGTGTAAGCTCACAATATAAATGTTATGCTAATGATTTAGTCGGAATGAATCATTTCCAAACAGGGATGAAAATAACCTCATTACGTGAAGCGGAATATGTTATAATAGAATACATAAATTATACATAGAATATAGTTTGGAAAGGTTTTGACATAATGGCTGGATATACGCCGATGATTCAACAATACTTAAAGGTAAAGGCAGAGTATCAAGATGCCTTTTTATTTTTTCGTTTAGGCGATTTTTATGAAATGTTTTTTGACGATGCTGTGAAAGCATCACAGGAATTGGAAATAACATTAACAAGCCGAGAAGGTGGCAGTGAGGAACGAATTCCGATGTGCGGAGTTCCATATCATTCTGCGGCGAATTATATTGATATCTTAGTAGAAAGAGGCTATAAAGTCGCCATTTGTGAGCAAATGGAAGATGCAAAGCAAACAAAGGGAATGGTTCGTCGTGAAGTGGTTCAGCTTATTACACCAGGAACAAAAATGGACGGAAAAAACTTGAGTGAGAAGGAAAATAATTATATTGCGTCAATTACCGATTTTACCGATGATACATTTGGTTTTGCGTATACGGACCTATCAACAGGTGAAAGCAAAGTCACACTTATGAGTAGCTTTGACGAAGTCATCAATGAATTTGCTATTCTTGGAGCAAGTGAGGTCGTACTAGCAAGCGATTTTAACGAAACAAGAAAAAAACAACTTCAAGAACGAGGGGCTAAGGCGATTTCATTTGAAGATGTACTAGAAACAAGTGAATCCTTCACCGTATTATTGCAGCACCTGAAACAAGAAAAACAAGCGACTACGACCACTCGGTTACTTCAGTATTTATACCGAACGCAAAAACGTTCACTCGATCATCTGCAACCTGTACAAGCCTATGAAACATCGCATTATATGAAAATCGACTATTATTCAAAACGAAATTTAGAATTAACGGAAACGATTCGATCAAAAGGGAAAAAAGGCTCCTTGCTTTGGTTGTTAGATGAAACGAAAACGGCAATGGGTGGCACGACTTTTAAAGCAGTGGCTTGATCGACCGCTTATTAATAAAAAACAAATCCGAAAGTCGCCAAAATGTCGTTGAAACGTTAATGAAGCAATATTTTGAAAGACAGGATTTACGGGAGCATTTCAAGGAAGTGTATGATCTTGAACGGCTTGCTGGTCGTGTGGCATTTGGAAATGTGAATGCACGAGATCTCATGCAGTTAAAGCGTTCCTTACAGCAGGTGCCCATCATTCGTAACATCGTTCAGTCACTTGGCCAACAATCGGAAATTATAGCGCTTGCCCAGCGGCTTGATCCGTGTGAAGAAGTGACTGATTTACTCGAAATGTCCATTGTTGATAATCCACCACTGTCCGTAAAAGAGGGAAATATTATTCAAGATGGCTATAATGCGGAGCTTGATACCTATCGTGATGCAAGTCGAAACGGCAAAACGTGGATTGCTCAGCTTGAGCGGGAAGAACGTGCGCGTACGGGTATTAAATCACTGAAAATTGGGTATAATCGTGTGTTTGGGTATTATATCGAAGTAACACGGGCCAATCTTCATCTTCTTAGAAGAAGGGCGTTACGAGCGAAAGCAGACGCTTACCAATGCGGAACGCTTCATTACTCCAGAATTAAAAGAGAAGGAAGCACTGATCCTTCAAGCAGAGGAAAAAATGATTAGTCTGGAATATGAGCTGTTCTTAGGTCTTCGTGAACAGGTGAAGGAGCAGATTCCACGTCTGCAAGCATTAGCGAAAGCAGTTAGCGAATTGGATGTCCTGCAATGCTTTGCGACGATTAGTGAAGAACGTCACTATGTGAAGCCTATTTTTTCTGATGAGCGTAAATTGGTCATAAAGGATGGACGTCATCCTGTTGTGGAAAAAGTATTACAGTCACAAGAATATGTTCCAAATGATTGTTATATGAATCGGGAGCGTGAATTACTTCTTATTACAGGTCCGAACATGTCTGGTAAAAGTACGTATATGCGTCAGATAGCATTAATTGCGATTCTTGCTCAAATTGGCTGCTATGTGTCGGCAAGTGAAGCTGTACTTCCGATTTTTGATAAAGTTTTTACGAGAATTGGGGCAGCGGATGATCTCATTTCAGGTCAAAGTACGTTTATGGTTGAAATGCTAGAAGCGCGAAATGCAATCGTCCATGCGACGGAAAATAGTTTAATATTATTTGATGAAATTGGTCGGGGTACATCGACGTATGACGGAATGGCGCTTGCGCAGGCGATGATCGAATATATTCATGAACGGATTGGTGCAAAGACACTCTTTTCCACGCATTATCATGAATTAACGGTGCTAGCGGATGAACTGTCAAAATTTAGAAAACATTCATGTGAGTGCGATCGAGCAAAATGGAAATGTTGTGTTCCTTCATAAAATTAAAGAAGGACCAGCGGATAAAAGCTATGGGATTCATGTGGCCAAGCTTGCCCAATTACCGCCAACATTGATTACTCGTGCCGCTGAAATTTTAGCTCAACTGGAAAATGAACAAGAAAAAGAAGAAAGTCCAACGGTAATCGTAAATGAAGCTCCGGCGGTTGTCGACAATGCTCAATTATCATTTTTTGCAGAAGAATCAGTGATGGAAGCGAACAAAACAACATCCACTAAAGGGAAGAAGGTACTAGATGAATTAATGGGAATGGACATACTCGAAATGACGCCGCTTGATGCGATGAACATACTATATAAGCTACAAAAAAAATTGAAATAACCATGAAATGAGGCGAAACCAATGGGGAAAATCGTTCAACTCGATGAGGCGCTTTCGAATAAAATTGCAGCAGGCGAAGTGGTAGAACGCCCAGCCTCAGTCGTGAAAGAATTGCTGGAAAACGCGATTGACGCGAATAGTACGGTCGTCGAAATTGAAGTCAGAGAAGCTGGGCTTGAGTCCATTCGTATCATTGATAATGGAGATGGTATTTTACCAGAAGACGTGGAAAATGCTTTCAAACGTCATGCGACAAGTAAAATTAAAGATGAAAATGACTTGTTTCGCATTCGTACATTAGGTTTTCGTGGCGAGGCGATGCCAAGTATCGCCTCTGTTTCTCATTTTGAATTAAAAACAAGCACAGGGGACGGAGCAGGTACTCGAATTGTATTAGATGGAGGGGTTGCGAAAGAATTAGAAGCAGCCTCCAGTCGAAAAGGAACCGATATTACGGTTTCGAATCTTTTTTACAATACGCCAGCTCGTTTAAAATATATGAAAACCGTTCATACAGAGCTTGGGAATATAACGGATGTCGTTAATCGTCTTGCGCTTGCCCATCCTGAAGTGTCCATTCGCCTTTCGCATAATGAGAAAAAGCTCCTGCATACGAGTGGGAATGGTGATGTTCGTCAAGTGCTTGCAGCCATTTACGGCATTAATATTGCAAAAAAAATGATTTCACTCGAAGCAGCAACGCTTGATTACAAAGTATCTGGCTATATTGTGTTGCCAGAAATTACTCGTGCATCACGAAACTATATTTCGACGATGATTAATGGTCGATTTATTAAAAATTATGGTCTGGTAAAAGCAATTTTGGACGGGTATCATACGCTATTGCCGATTGGACGCTTTCCGATTGCGTTATTATCAATCAAAATGGATCCAATCCTTGTTGACGTGAATGTTCATCCATCTAAACTAGAAGTTCGCTTAAGCAAGGAACAAGAACTGTATGAAACTGTTGCAGATTCGATTAAAGCAGCATTTAAAGAGCTTACGCTGATTCCAAGTGGATTTACGCCACAACCGAAACAACAGCCAAAAAGTGAGCAAACGTCACTCGATTTGGATCATGTGGTGAAAGAAGAATTTGTTGAGCCAAAACCAGAGCCAGTTTTAATGAAGGATTTACTTTTACGGGATGAGGGTACACGTCCTGCATCTATGATTCCTTCATTTGAAATGACTCATAAGCCTGTTGTTCGTCAAGAGGTGCGTGAAGATTCTTTCAATATGCCCAAACCGACAGAGGATGTTTCGTTTGAATCCATTGAAGAGACAATGGGCTTTGAGCTGGAAGAATCAACAGAATGGATTGAGGAAAAAACAACTCGTGTACCACCAATGTATCCGATTGGTCAAATGCATGGAACCTATATTTTTGCTCAAAATGACAATGGTCTTTATATCATTGATCAGCATGCAGCCCAAGAGCGGATTAAATATGAATATTTCAAAGAAAAGGTCGGTCGCGTCGAAAATGAATTACAAGATATGCTTGTACCGATTACACTAGAGTTCTCAACAGACCAATGTATTCGTATTAATGAATATAAATGTGAACTAGAAAGCGTCGGTGTTTTTCTTGAAGAATTCGGACATAACTCCTTTATTGTGCGAGCTCATCCACAGTGGTTTCCAAAGGGGATTGAGCAAGAAATTCTCGAAGAAATGATTGAGCAGCTTCTAAATATGAAAAAAGTAGATATTAAAAAACTGCGTGAAGAAGCGGCGATTTTAATGAGCTGTAAGGCTTCCATTAAAGCAAACCGCCATTTGCGAAACGATGAAATTCAAGCGTTATTAGATGAATTGCGCCAAACAACAGACCCATTCACTTGTCCGCATGGACGTCCAATCATTATTCATTATTCGACGTATGAGATGGAAAAGATGTTTAAGAGGGTTATGTAATTTCTGTTAACAGAGAATCCTTGATATATAAGGGTTCTCTGTTGGCTTTTAGGTAAAATGACCACATTTATTGCTCCGAGCACTTTTTATGATGTGCTTTTGAAAAATTTTCTGCTAATGAAACTACAAAATCATCTCCTGATAATTTCACTCCTACTTGTAATAGCTGTTCTTATTTTTTACCTTTCCTACTGAAAATATAGCGACGATATTAGCTACTCATAAGAAGTTGAATAACCTAGAGGAAATTGCAGAAGCTAGTGAGAGAGTATACAACGTTGTAAATGACAATTGTAAAAAGCTAATTAGGCTGAAGTATCGGACAAGGCCGCAGCTGAAAACATGGGAAGAGATTGCAAAGAAATTGTATATTAGCAGAAGAGGGTGTAGACTTTGAACGAAGTTAATCATGAAATTATTGAGAGTGCGAAACATGACCCTGTTATTCACAATTACTTAATGCTTTATAAGCAAGGAAGTATAACGTATCAACAATTACTTGAAAGTATTGATCTCCATCTGGGTGAAGATAAGGAGCAACTTTTTTAATGAGTTGGTTAATGAAAATCCACAAAGCCCATTTTTCAAACGGATTATGTAAAAGCTTATATATTTCCCGGGAATAAATTAGATATACAATCCATAGTATCACGATACCTTAATCTTAGCAGTGACCTGTATCTAACAGGGTTATTTTTTTCTATTAGAAGTTATAATGCCTTTTTTCTGAACAGTAAATTCTGTTTATAAAGTGTTTGAATCAAATGACAGCAACAAAAGAATACTTAGTTTAATAATAAAATTCAAGTCGTCCATTTGGACGGCTTTTTATATACATTGCGGTCACAGTTATTCTGAAGCAAGTGTAGTAATTTTTACGAATGATGAAAATATTTCAAATTATAACGTAATTTACTTGTCGACAAATTACGACAAAAAATTTATATTAGATACAGAAGCAATTATGTTGCGTTAATTGCTTTCTTTTTTTTCATAGATGCAGTCAGTCTCCCTTCAAAACTGGCTGTCTTTTTTTATATCATTCTGACTACAGCTTGCTACAAACCAATCGAAGCTATTCTTATTTATTAAAAGATACTTAATGGGATCTATATATATCGCTAGCAAAGGCAGTAGAATGTTGTGTTATAAATTTATTTCTGCTGCTTTGATTATATTATTTTGAGGAGTTTTATTATGGCTAAAATTGATATTGATAAATTATTGGCAGAAACAGTGGATTTAGTTGACAAAGATGACTTGTTTGAAAAAAACAAAATAGATATTGATCAATTGCTTGATTCCTGACTTAATCATAACAGTGCCCTGTACCTAACAGGGTTATTTTTTATTGATTAAAAGTTATACTTAATGGAGAACAGTAAAGATTAGAGGACCTTTAGGTACGTCGACTTTTGCCATTAGGACGATGATTCATGATTGGAGATCGGGAAACGGAAGGTCAAATTAGTATCATTGTACGCATAATCATGATTAGTCTATAATGCATACACATAATAGCGAGGTGATTAAATGGTGAAAATTGTTATTGATGCGGGACACGGTGGTAGAGATTCAGGTGCCGCAGCTAATAATCTGCAAGAAAAACATATAACCTTGAAACTGTCCAAGTACATGCAGGATTATTTGGAGGATAATTACAGTAACGTAGATGTGAGGCTCACACGTTCAACGGACATATTTATTGAGTTATCAGAGCGTGCCAATATTGCTAATCGATTTGATGCGGATGTATTTATTAGCAATCATGTCAATGCAGGTGGTGGCACCGGCTTTGAGTCATTTATATACACCAGTCCAAGCCAAGCAGCTATCGCTTTACAAACTGCTGTAAATGCAGAAGCTCTAGCTATTGCTGAAACATATGGATTAGGCGCTCATGGAAACGATAAAAAACGTGGTAACTTAGCGGTTGTAAGAGAGACGAAAATGCCTGCCATTCTAACAGAGATTGCTTTTATTGATAGTAAGGATGCCAATTTGCTCAAAAGAGATGATTTCTTACGTGATATGGCTGCAGCCTATGCCCGTGGTATTGCTAAGTTTTTAGGGTTAAATGCTAAGACAACATCCAATCAAAATGCTGCAGCATCACAAGCATTAGCATCACAAGCAAGTACTAGTGTACGCATTGAAACAGGTGGATTAACTGCTGAGAATGTGAAGGAAATTACAGAGTACTTCATGAGGAAAAAGTGGTATGCGAGAATTACCTTTACGAAAGATGGAAATCCAAAAGCACTAACGGGTGGATTATCTACGGGGATGCGAAGAGAATTTGAAGCATGGCTAAAAGAACGTGGATGGTACTATAAAGTTATTAAGTAATAATGAATAAGGAATCTCTATTAGAGGAGTTAGTCCATAGCTCATAAGAAGCTGTTATCAGCTTGTTGTGAATTTTTTATCGTGAAGTGTACAGCAGATGCTAGATAAATTTTCCGGTATGTTTAGAAAAGCGGATGATTACCTTGCTATGACCAACTGCGAAAAAGCAGTTGGTTATTCTATTAAGGGACGGCTTGGGATTGTTGGTTCATATAACTAAGTAATGCTTGTCTACATTTCAAACATGTAACCTCATGGTAAGGTTTGAACTTAATATGTCTAAGCTCATTTTGTGTAAATGTGAGATAAAGATGATATTTTGTTCCACATTCACAATAGTTTTTGTTTTTAACGATGTGTGTCAGGTTAGTCTTCTCTGAAAAAACGGTTGGATAATACATAGTTCTCCCCTTATTTGCTAAATCTGGGCAAATTTCAAAGGAGCCAAAAAAATCGTAATGGTTCATCCATTTTGGCAACCCGGCTACCATGACAACAACCTGTTGTTTTAGGCCCGTGGCTTTGCGTCTTTTACTTTCGTAAAATTTGCCCAAGAATATCTTACCATATTTGCAAAGGTTACAATAATAAATATATTTAATAAAGTAGAAAACAGAAAATGAGATATGGTTATAGTACAGAATAATATGAAATATTTACATATCGACATAAATCGACAAATTTCTTATAATATTAGATAGGTAATATCATTTAATTGCTTTCTTTTTTTTCATAGATGCAGTCAGTCTCCCTTCAAAGCTGGCTGCTTTTTTTGTACTATCAAAAATTATATCATTCTCGACGAGTAAAGATGTCTAGTTCCAGGCGCCCAGCGACTATTGGACTTCCCACTCCTCCTTACGATAAGTCAACATCGAATCACTATCGTTCTTCGTGTTTCCTTTATCTCATGCGGAGCGGTCCAGTCCATACGTCGCTAAACGGGCGCCTTCCACTTTTTTAATAAATTTTGTAAAATATGAAACTTTTATATAGTTAGATTCGTAGAACAATTTGACTACATATAAAAGGAGTGTTTTTTATGGAAGAAAAGGTCGAAACGTTGAATCAGGAGCAAAGGCCGAAGCCGTCTTTGTTGGGCATGTTGGGCAACCCTGGAGAGCAATTTGAAAAAATCCGGAATCGTCCAACAATTTGGGGAGCGCTGATCATTGTTACGCTTATCACGATGGTTGGGCTGCTTCTTACCTTTATGAACATGGATATGGAGGATGTGATGGGGGAAGGAGTGGGAGCAGAACAAGCTGCTGTCATCAAAACGATTACAACCATCACTGGTGTTGTAACAGGACTCTTTACGCCTATTATTTCTGTGTTAATTAGTAGTGTCGTTATTTTGATTATTGCCAAGATTGCTCATTCAGATGTAACGTTTAAACAATTGTTCTCACTGAATACACATACGTATCTGATTCCAGCGCTTGGTGTTTTGATTAACGGTATCATTCATATGTTTATTGGCGGAAATGTAGAAATTGCTGTAACAAGTTTGGCTGGATTGATTAATTCTGAATCCACAGTACTCGGTGCTATTGAATTGTTTTCAATTTGGCAGCTTATTTTAATTGGAATGGGTCTACATAAGGTTGCTCGTTTATCAAAAGGGGTTTCTTGGACAATTGTCATTGTATTTTTCCTTTTTCAACTTGGTATGGGGTACGTTAGTGGATTATTAGCAGGAATAGGTGCATAATAATGAAAAAAATTTGGATTGCAGCAGGAGTTATCGTCCTTTTAGTCATCATGATTTCAGTAAGTGTATATCGTCAGACCTTTGCAAAGGGACCAGCTGTTCAAGCGATAAAGCCGACAACAGAGGAAATTTCCTCTGTTGTCATGATTCCGGGTACGGTCCAACTGGAGCAGCAACAGACCGTTTATCTTCCAGCAGATCAAAGTGAGTTGAAAGAGATCTTAGTGAAGGAAGGCCAAAAGGTCGAGAAGGGCCAGACACTGGCTACTTTAGAAAATGGGCAGCTAGAGTTAGAGGTTGAGCAAAATAAGCTATCAAAAGAATCAGCGTACTTAAAAATCAACCAATTAGAAAATCAGGAAGAGCAATTGAAGGAAAAAGAAAAAGAGGTAAGTAAGGAAGCTGGTGAAAAAGAGGCGGCTGAGCAGCTAGAACCTGAATATGATCAACTCGACATGGATCAGAAATTAGCAAATCTTGATTTGAAGCGAGTTTTATTAGAAGAGGAAACATTAAATAACCGTCTCAATGACTTACAGATTAAGAGTAAGATAGATGGTGTGGTGTTAACGGTCGAAGAAGAGGTTTCCGCTACTAGTAATACGGGGGTAGCTCAACCAATCATTCAACTAGGTAGCTTAGATGGAATGCAAGTGACTGGTGTTCTTTCTGAATATGATACGTTAAAAATAAAAGAAGGGCAAAAAGTTACGCTTAGCTCTGATGCTGTTCCGGATCAAGAATGGCAAGGCGAGGTAGCAGCGATTGGAACATTGCCAGAAGAAAGTGAATCCATAGCTCAAACGGGAGCACAAGCGGTTCAATATCCGATACATATTAAACTTACAGATGAAACGAATATTTTAAAGCCAGGCTTCCAGCTTATTATGGAAATTGAAACAGAAAAAAAGAAGGCGCTTGTGTTACCAATGGATGCATTAGTAGAAGATGGAGATGAGCCCTTCGTTTATGTAGTAGAAAATAATAAAGCGAAAAAAAGAGAAGTGGAGCTTGGAATTACATCAGGCCAACAATTAGAAATTGTGAAAGGTCTTACGAAAAAAGACAAAGTCATTCTTCAGCCTTCTAATGAACTTGAAAATGGTGTGGAAGTGACAGTAGAATGATTTACTTAGAAGATGTTTCAAAAGCATATAAACTAGGCAAAGAGGATATGTATGTACTGAAACATGTAGATGTCCAAATTGAAGAAGGCGAGTTTGTTGCGATTATGGGTCCATCGGGATCAGGGAAATCGACATTAATGAATATCATTGGTTGTCTCGATCAGGCCACCTCAGGAACATTTTTGTTTGATGGAGAGGATATTTCAAACTTTGAAGATACACAGCTGTCACATGTGCGAAATTCGTCGATTGGTTTCGTTTTTCAGCAGTTTCAGTTATTGCCCCGCCTAACAGCCTTGAAAAATGTCGAATTGCCTTTGATTTATGCTGGAATTGGCAAAAAAGAGCGCCAATTGCGTGCAACTCAAGCGTTGGAAAAAGTAGGTCTAGAAGAGCGGATGGGTCATTTGCCTAATGCCTTATCTGGAGGACAAAAGCAGCGGGTAGCGATTGCCCGGGCTATTGTCAATGAACCAAAATTGATTTTGGCTGATGAACCGACTGGAGCCTTGGATACAAAAACGAGTGTCACGATTATGGAACAATTTAAACAATTAAATGAAGAGGGAACGACCATTGTGTTGGTCACTCATGAGCCGGAAATAGCACAATACGCGAATCGAACGATTTTCGTTCGTGACGGGGAAATTGTTTCTGCCGGATCGACTGTAAGGGGGCAGGATACATGAAATTCACTGAAAATCTTTTCATGGCCTTACATTCGTTAAAAGCTCATAAAATGAGGTCGATTTTAACGATGCTCGGCATTATTATCGGTGTTGGCTCTGTCATCATTGTTGTGGCGATTGGACAAGGTGGGGAAGCGATGTTGAAGTCTGAAATCATTGGTTCAGGCAATACGATTGAACTGATGTATCAGCCGTCGGATGAAGAGGTTATGTCCAATCCAAATGCCTATTATGAGACCGTTTTTTCTCAAGAGGATATCCGCATGCTGGAGGGGATTCCTGGTGTGAAAAGCGTTGTTGCTTCAAGCTCTGAGTTCTCGACTATTCGCTACCGGGAAGATACAGCAGATAGTTCGATAACGGGAATCAACAATGCCTATCTCGACGTAAATGAGCTGAATGTAGAAAAGGGACGAGGCTTTACGACGGCTGATTTCTTAAGCGGAGCAAGGGTAGCTGTGGTCACCCATACGATGCAAGAAGAATTATTTGATGGGAAGTCTCCCATTGGTGAAGTCATTCGAATTGGCTCCCAGCCTGTTGAAATTATTGGTGTATTGGAAAAAGAATCAGGCTTGCTATCATTCGGTTTAGTGCAGGCGTATTTGCCATTCAATACGTGGAAGATGGTATTTGGAAAAAGTGATGTCACTCAAATTACTCTTCAGGCAGAATCTGAGGATGAATTGAAGGCGATAGGTGACAAGGCCACACGGAACCTCAATACGCTGCATAATACAGAAGATGCCTATCAAGTACTGAATATGGAGGAAATTGCCCAAGGAGTAGGGCAGATTACGAGAATTATGACGATCATAATCGGCAGTATTGCCGGGATTTCCTTAGTCGTTGGAGGAATTGGTGTCATGAACATTATGCTCGTATCCGTTACAGAACGAACGAGAGAAATTGGCATTCGTATTGCGATTGGCGCAACAAAGCGGCAAATTTTAATTCAATTTTTAATTGAGTCGATTACGCTTACGTTAATTGGTGGGATTTTAGGTATTTTACTAGGCTGGGGTGTGGTCACACTTGTTTCGGTCTTTGCAGGCTTACCAGGGCTTATCTCTTGGCAGGTTGTCCTTGGCGGCGTCTTATTCTCGATGGTGATTGGAATTATCTTTGGAATTTTACCAGCCAATAAAGCAGCAAGGCTGAATCCAATCGATGCACTTCGGTATGAATAGTTTTACATAATTTGTAAAAAATGTGTAAAAATACAAATTTATATTGAAATGAAAAAGTAATAGATATACAATCTAATATAGATAAATAAGGATAAGCTGACCTGTCAACAGGAAGCGCTAAATGTTTCTCAAATTCATGGTGATTGAAAAGAATGGTTTGTATACATACAACGTTCCAAAATCAAACTTCATGGAGATTCATTTAGTGTTTTTTTATTGCTTATTTATCAAAAAATATAAATAGGGGGAATGTTAAATGGAAAACATGTGTATGAATATGATGATGATGACAGCTATGGAAAGAATGATGTGTGAAATGAATTGTATGAAGATGATGATGGATAAAATGGATAATATGGACATGGATATGAACATGGATATGGATCAAATGATGAATAAAATGCAACAATGCGATGAAATGATGACTAAAATGATGAACATGATGGTTAGCATGAAAGAAAATTGCTAATAAAATAAAATCAGAGCACCTTTTCTCTTAAAGATAAGGTGCTCTGATTCTTATAATGTTTTCATGGATGGATTTGCTTCTGTTTCCATACGAAGCTTACGAGTGATTTCAATGCGTTTATACTTGAGATCCATTATTTTTTCTTCTAGATAGCTAGTAGAAGTTCCAGTTCGTAATTCATGATATAGCGCTAGAATTTCTTCATTAATCTTCTTAAATTGGGCCCAAAGATTGTGAATCATTTGCGTATGATCTACAGGCTGGTTAGCAACGTTTTTTAACTTACGTATGGTTTCGTCCTGCCAAGCTTGGTCACCCATGCTTTTGGCTAATAGGTACAAATCTAAATAATCATTTACCTCTAAAGCTGTTTCATTACTACTCATCATATATTCCCCTTTCTTATACAAAACGCTCTCTTTAAGAGAAGGGTTTTTATATAAAAAAGGCACCTTCTCTTATCGTCCAAAGCTCCTGCTTTGCTGGAATTAGCACCATACAAAATAAATAATGTGGTTGCTGAGGCTTTATCGGGCCAGTCCCTCCACCTCTCTGGATAAGAGATATTCGTTTTTTTTGTTGTATTTCATATTATTCTAATTAACAAACTTGGAATTGTCAATAGGGCATGAGCGTATTAATTTTAATGGTGACAAAAAAGATATAAAATCTCCTTTTCTAGAAAACTGGTTCGTGTACAAGAATGGGTATTCATTTATGCTTGACCAACTGAATATCTTATTGATGATTATATTTTTATAAAGGGGGATCACCGTGGGATACTTTGTTACTGTTGAACGGGGTGTAAACATATATGTAGAAGATGTAAACCCAGCTGGTAAAAGGACAATCCTGTTTATACATGGTTGGCCGTTAAACCATAAGCAGTTTGAATATCAGTTTAATGTTCTTCCAGCAATGGGATATCGATGTATAGGGATTGACTGGAGAGGCTTCGGTAAGTCGGATAAACCGATGAGCGGCTATAATTATGATAGATTGGCGGATGATATTCGGGCTGTAGTTGGTGCCCTTCAATTAGAAAACTTCACGCTAGCGGGACACTCCACAGGGGGAGCGATCGCGATTCGTTATATTGCTCGCTATAATGGCTACGGAGTAAGTAAGCTTGTCCTTATAGACGCTGCAGCTCCCACTGGTTTTACAACAGAAACTGCAAATAAATTCCTTATTGAGGTGTCTAATGACCGCCCTAAAATGATGCAGGGAGTAACGGATACCTTTTTCTTTCAGTATATATCTAGCTCATTCTCGGAGTGGTTCCTTCAATTGGGATTGCAGGCAGCAGGCTGGTCGACTGCGGCGATCATCGTTTCACTAAGAGATGAGAAGTTGTATTCTGATCTTCATAAAATACTTGTCTCTACTTTAATTATTCATGGCATTCATGATAAAGTCATTCCATTTTCGCAAGCACAGGAATTAAATGAAAAAATAAAAGATTCGCAGCTTGTCCCGTTTCAATACAGCGGTCATGGCCCTTTCTGGGAAGAACGCGACAAGTTTAACCATGTATTGACCCAATTTATTGGATAATAAATCCTTCTTGCTAGAAAAACTTCTTCGTGTCATGAAACAAAAATTATGGTACGATATTTTTTGTTTCATAAAATTATAGAAGTAGTAAGAAGGTGACATATAGTGGGAAGCACCATAGACGTGCAGAAAGAGGGAGGAACCTCAAAAAATTATAATCTATTTTTTCTCACTTGGCCGATATTTTTAGAGATTTTTCTCTTTATGCTTATGGGAATCATGGATACGTTTATGTTGAGTGCCATCTCTGACGATGCTGTTTCGGGAGTAGGTGCAGCGAATCAATATCTTCATATTGCCATTCTTATCTTAGAGGTCATTGGAAACGGTGCAGCTATTGTTGTTGCTCAATATATCGGTTCGCGCCGAATGCAGGAAGTGTCTAGAATTTCAGCATTAGCAGTTGTTCTTAACTTGCTTGTAGGCTTATGCCTTAGTGTTCTTTTTATTTTCTTCAGCGGAAATATGATGCGTTCATTGAATTTGTCTGGAGATATTTTGATGTATGCCGAGAGCTACTTGAAAATTGTTGGCGGAGCGATTTTTCTCCAAGCTGTTATCAACTCATTGGCGGCAATTATTCGGGTGCATGGCTTTACAAAACAAGCAATGTTAGTGTCACTCGGCATGAACATTTTTCACATCATCGGTAATTATGTGCTCATATTCGGGAAATTTGGCTTTCCGGAATGGGGTGTCGAAGGAGCTGCTATTTCTTCTGTTATTAGTAGATTCCTTGCTGTATTTGTGTTTTTCTTGCTTTTTTATCGAATCCTAGAAGTGAAAGTAAAACTCCAATATTATATTACTCTATCTTGGGAGTATATTCGAAAAATCTTACAAATTGGCGTACCATCCGCCCTTGAGCAAGTGATGTATCAAACCTGTCAGCTTGTGTTTTTATTTTATGCGACCTATTTAGGGGCGAGTTCGTTAGCTGCCAGACAGTATGCGATGAATATCTCGATGTTCATCTACTTGTTTGCGATGGCGATTGGGATGGGGACCGCCATCATTGTTGGTCAATTAGTCGGGGGAAATCGGCAGGATGAAGCCTATCATCGCGTATGGAAAAGTGCAAAATGGGCGAGTGCTGCAACCCTTGTGATGGTGGCAATTGTAATCGTGTCACGTGAACAATTAATGGGTCTATTTTCAAATGATCCAGAGATTATTCGCATGGGGGCGAGTGTCTTGTTGCTCAGTGTTTTGCTGGAGACGGGTCGAACGTTAAATATTGTGATCATTAATTCTTTGCGAGCATCTGGAGACGCAAAATATCCTGTGTATATTGGTTTGTTTTCGATGGTCTGTATGAGTTTACCGCTAGGCTATTTTTTAGTTTTTCATATGAATCTAGGATTAGTAGGTATATGGCTGGCGATTGCAGCAGATGAATGGACGAGAGCGGTTATTGTGTTTTTCCGTTGGAAGAGTCGAGCTTGGGAAAAGTATGCGCTTGTGCAGCCAGATCAGGATCGCTCAGAGGCAGCTTAAAATAACCCTCGCTAGGACATGAAATGATGTTCTAGTGAGGGTTTTTTGCTATATCATTTGATTAAATTTTATGTTAAAAATTAACGAGTTCGATTTAAGAGTACAAAAACTTAAATAACACAGAGATTAGCAGTCCAATTAGCAATAAAATTGGACTGTTTTTTTGTAGATATATCAACGTTTATAGATGAATTAGCACTGCCTTTAGCAATACGACAATAACCAGTGTCACCCTGTTAAAATCTGCCCTGAATGTTATGTCATAATTTCATATTTTGTTTGGAGAACTAGAAACAAGAGCTGGTTAATAAGTAGCCGTTAAGGTTATGAAGGACAAAATTCAAGGGGGTGTAAAGCCCTTCATAGGGGTTATGAAGGACAAAATTCAAGGATTAAAGGGTTGTAAAGTCCTTCATAGGGGTTATGAAGGACAAAATTCAAGGATTAAAGGGTTGTAAAGCCCTTCATAGGGGTTATGAAGTGCAAAATTCAAGGACTAAAGGGTTGTAAAGTCCTTCATAGGGGTTATGAAGGACAAAATTCAAGGATTAAGGGGTTGTAAAGCCCTTCATAGGGGTTATGAAGGACAAAATTCAAGGATTAAGGGGTTGTAAAGTCCTTCATAGAGGGTATGAAGGACAAAATTCACGAATTAAGGGGGCATAATGTCCCTTTATTAACTACTGTTGAATAAATCGAGCTAAAATGAAATGCTCAGAGCATAAAATGAACTGCCCCCTGTCAAGTAGACAGTGGAAATAATAAAAACGATTTAAGCGGCTTTAGCTCTATATTCCATAGGGCTGAGGCCGTTTAGTCGTTTTTGTAATCGATCATGATTATAAAATTGTATGTATTCATCCACCGCAAGACAAAGTTCTTCAAACGTATCATACTTATGTAAATAATACTTTTCACATTTGAGGGTACCCCAAAAAGATTCCATCGGCCCATTATCAATGCATCTTCCAACACGTGACATACTTTGCGTCATTTCTGCTTTATCTAACCTACGTTTAAATCCATGAGATGTATACTGAAAGCCTCGATCACTATGAATAAGAGGGTGGTCCCCTGGTGAAACGGCTAGTGCTTGATCAAGTGTATCGAATACTAGCTGATTATTGTTGGAATGTCCTAAAACATAGCTGATAATCGAACCGTCATAAAGGTCAAGTATAGCACTTAAATAGGCTTTCTTTGATGAGCCGTACTTAAATTCCGTGACATCCGTTACCCATTTTTCATTCGGTTTATCAGCTGTAAATTCTCTGTTTAATATATTTTCTGCCACATGTTGTGGGGTGGAGTGGATATAATGCTTTTTCTTTTTGCGAATGACAGATTGTAATCCGGAAATCTTCATCAATCGATAAATTCGCTTGTGATTGAAGTTCTGACCAAACTGTCGATTCATGTTTAACATCATACGACGGTAACCGTAGATTCCCTCAACCTTCTCATAAAGAGACTTCATCTTAGTTATGATTTCTTCGTTCTGTATTTCTTGGGCAGAAGGAGTGCGGTTCAACCATTTGTAATAAGCAGAACGTGCAATTCCTGCGATCTCACAAAGTAGGACTATGGAGAGGTTTTCTTCTTTGTGGAGCTCTTGAATGGCCATATATTTATCTTTAAAACGAACTTGATTTAATTCCGCCTCCTTTCGAGTTCCTCTAACTTTTTTAAAAGTGCATTCTCAGCTCTTAATCTCTCATTCTCTCTTTCTAGCTTCTTCATTTCAAATTTCATCTTTTCTTCAGGCGAAAGCTCTGCCTCTTCTTTTTTTCTCCCACGATTGTCTCTTAATGCTTCATCTCCACCATCTTCATACTTTCTTACCCATTGATAAACTTGTTGGTAAGAGACTTCATAAATCTCTGCCGTTTTTTGATAGTCTTTATCGTTAGAAAGACAATATAATACGATATCTATCCGTTCTTTCCATGTCGTCGATCTTCCTTTGGTCATAGAGTAACCCATTCCTTTCGCGGTTGCCTTAATTCCTCTATGACCATTATAATCTTTAATCCACCTCCTTAATAAGGAGGTACTTGATATTTCATATTTTCTAATGACTTCTCGAATAGAATACTGACCGGATTTATAATCTTGTATAGCTGCCAACTTTAATTCCTTAGAATATTTTTTATTTGACGAAGCTTCTTTAAGACCTTCAGCACCATATTTCTCAAAATTGTACTTCCATGTCATAATAGAGGACCAATCCACCTTATACATTGAAGCAAGTTCAGCGATTGAATGATGCCCCTCTTGATACACTTTCAAAATTTCGAGTTTATACTCTACCGTCAAAGATCTTTTAGACATAAAAAATACTCCCCTCAAGGTATCAGATTTTTATTTTTTAATCTGTCTACCTTAAGGGGAGCATATCAAAAGCCCTGAGCATTTTTCTGTACTAATAGTAATGCTGATTAGCTTGTAAATTTGATGCTACTTTTTAATCGCCAAATTTACTTTTAATGTCTATTTTTTCTTCTTTGGCTGAACCTCTCTAGTAGTTAGTACACTTAAGGCATCTCGAACCTTATTTGCAAAGGAAATTGGTTCATCAATCGATTCAAAATGTATATACATAAGACGTGGTTTATCAAATAACCAGTGGTTATGAAAAGCCGTTACGATAATATCATGTTTACGAAGTTTACTAATAAATCTGTTGATCTCAGATTGAAGGATTACAGTTTCTCCACTACAAAGGGCAAGACCATCTCTTGTCATGGATTCAAATGTAAACATTTGTGGAATGAGCAGGAATGATCTTCCTCTCCTCCCAAGAACAGTAGGTTTGATATTTGTACGAGACTTCATCACCGTACAAATTCCATCTTCTGATGTATGCATCGTTCCACCAAGAATATCATTAAACTCATCACAAAGGTTATCCACTCTTATATCATGGTTTCTTGATTTAGGACTACCACCAACATCATGTGTAATTAATACCTGCATAGCATCCCTAACTTTTTTGGCAAATGCGATTGGGTCGTCGATTGATTCAAAATGCATATACATAAGGCGTGGTTTATCAAAAAGCCAGTGATTGTGAAGAGCCGTTACGATAATGCCATGCTTTCGAAGTATACTCATGAATGGATTAATTTCTTCTTGAAGAATGACAGTCTCACCAAGGCATAAAGCTTTTCCTTCCCGATCCATATTTTCAAAAGAAAAAGCTTGTGGAATAAACATAAAAGAGTTGGCTGCCCTGTCTAGTACTACCGGATGAATGTTAGTTCGAGAACGGGTTGCCAAACAAACACCATTGACAACACTAGGCGTTGAATCGAGGATCTCCGCAAATTCTTCACAAAGCTCAGATGGATTATGACTCACATTTTTCATAGAAAGCCCCTCCTATAAATAATTCCATTTATTTTATAAAAAATATACACATATACCTACAATACAGTAGTCTATGTGTGTATTTGCGAAGGGTATAGATTTTTGCCTAATTTGAGGGGGATTTTTCTTAGACATTACATTAAAAGCATAGGTACTAGTCTATATATCCATTTTTAATCACTAGGGTTCCGGTATCAAGACAATGCAAATAAAATTCAAATATATCAGAATGTAATTAATATAACGAAAAAATTGCAAACGTTTTCATGGGATGTTATGATTATATAAGAATACCAATATAGGTTATTTACATAACCTTCGGCAATAAAAGAGACTTTTATATTTATACATACATTCCTTGAATACCATAGAAACAACGGGCATGTGTGTAGCTTGATCAAAGATATTTAATTTTGAAACTGGTATAGCTACATAATAAAGTAAACATAAGGTGGGGATGACGATGATTAAAGGTATGAATCACGTAGCATTTAGAGTAGTAGATATGGAAAAGTCATTAGATTTTTATTGCAATAAGCTTGGTTTTAAGAAGGCGTTTGATATGCATGGTCCAGATGGTCAGGCATGGAATGTATATGTGAAATTGCCAGATGGCCGTTTTATTGAATTATTTTACGATGGGGTCGAAGGTGTGAGGGATCGAGCGAATCATATTTGCTTCGAGGTGGATAATATCCATGATACGGCAGATGAATTGAAGAAAAATGGCGTTGCTTTAGAAGTAGAAATTAGCCAAGGAATCAGTAAAAATTATCAATTCAGTATCCTAGATCCTGATGGAAATTGGCTGGAGTTTGCTGAGATGCATCCAGATTCTCCACATATGAACTGCTAACGGACAATAGTTACATACGAATAGACAGTGATGAAGTTTGTACTGCTTATTAAAAACGAAAAGATGAGGAGAGATAGATAATGATCATTGATATCAATCACGTAGGATTAAAAGTTATTGATATGGAGCGCTCTGTGGATTTTTATTGCAATAAGCTAGGGTTTACGAAAGCGTTTGAATTAACTAAATCAAATGGCGAGCCGTGGATTGTCTACATTAAAGTGTCTGAAGGGTGCTTTATTGAATTATTTTATGGAGGGGAAGAGGGCGAGAGACTAAGAGAGCATCATTTCTGCTTTAAGGTGGATGATATTTATGAAACAAGAAATCAGTTGAAGGAAAAAGGTGTTGCGATTGCAGATGATATAAGTCAGGGACGTGCTTTAAACTATCAATTTTGGATAGTTGATCCCGATGGAAATTGGATTGAATTTATGCAGATGCATCCAGATTCTCCACATATGAATTGCTAATACATACTAGTTACTACGCTTGGCGCTGTCCTCTTAGGAGGAAAGCGCCTTCTTTTTTGGTCGGCAGTATAAGAAAATTCGTCGCCTTTTGCCAGAAGGATATGTCCTCGAAAATATACTCATTCATTTTAGCTCAAAATGTTGATTGATCAGTTGACAAGTTTTGATAAGAGCAACCGATAGCTTTTCTTCATTCCCGTAAAAACGTATAGATGGGACCGGTATGGAGACAGCACTGAGATTTCCCGCGCGATCTGAAACAACTGCGCCTATTGCACAGATTCCCTGAATATGCTCTTCCTTGGCAAATGCAACCCTTGTTTTACGAATCATTTCTAACTCCTGTAGCAGTTCATCTCTAGTTGTAACCGTTTGCTCTGTATACTGTTCTAACTGCTCCGGTACCAGTTTTTCCACCTCTGTTATCGGCAATGAAGAGAGTATGGCCTTTCCGTTTGCTGTGCAATGTAATGGAAAAGATGCACCGGGTTGGGAAGTCGCCTGGAGTGGATGTGGCGCGATAATTTGATCCACAAAAAGTACTTTACCGTTATCCAATACGGAGAGGTCAACTGTTTCATTGACTTGATTAGATAATTGTATTAAAAATGGTCTAACTTCTTCTCTTAAATTACTCTGAACTGCGGCCGCAAGTATAGAAATTTCAGGTCCAAGACGAATCCCACCAGAAGCAGAAGCGGCTGTTATAAAGTTTTCCTGTTCTAGTGTCGCAACAATTCTTTGAACCGTCGATCGGGCCAGATTTACTTCTTTGGCAATTTGCGAAAGGCTTAATCCTTTTGGATGATCTCGAAGCGTTCTCAGTATGTTAGCCGCTCGAGAGATTACTTGAATATTAGATGTTTTAGTTTGATCCTGTATATCGTTGGACAAAGTATGTGCTCCTTCCTTTTTTTACCATTAACAACTCCAGTAGGGCGATTATTCGTGTTTTTCTACTATACTAATTCTATTATATCTGAAATTTGACTCGTAATAGTGGAAATTATGTGATTTATGAATGAAACAATGGATATACATTTTTGTTCTGTGTGAGAAACGTGAATGAATCTTGCTCACCAATAATTAAAGATTATTGGGTACAGAATAAAAATGATTGACAGGAGTTTTACAAGATACTTATAATAAGGTTATTCAATTGTGGTACACCTGTATCGCATTACGGTTATGTGCTGATTTAAGGTTACCATACACGCAAGTTACTAGCAATATATTTGTCATAGAAAAGCATTTATTTGTTACGAAACAAAGTGGTTAAAGGGATCATGAATACGAAAGATACACAAATATCTTGAGTGTAGAAAATCCAATGCAACTAATCAAAATAGAAAAGAGGAATCATAGATGAAGGTAGTGAAAGTTGGCATAATCGGTATAGGAAATATGGGCAGTTCTCATGTTCAATTGCTAGATCAAGGAAAAATTGAAGGAGCAATGCTAACTGCGATTTGTAGTAGCAATGAAGGAAGAATTGAGTGGGTAAAACAAAATACCAAAGGAGATGTACAAATTTTTAGGGATCAAGAAAGCTTTTTTACTGAATCCGGAATCGATGCTGTAATTATTGCAACGCCACATTCCAGTCATCCTGATCTAGCTAAAAAGGCTTTTGCAAACGGGATCCATGTTCTTAGTGAAAAACCAGCAGGTGTGTATACAAAAAATGTATTAGAAATGAACGAAGCAGCGAAGGCGAGTGGAAAAGTATTTGGCATCATGTATAACCAAAGGGCTAATCCTCTTTATCAAAAATTACGCGACATGATTCTATCCGGTGATTTAGGTGAGATTAAACGGACGAATTGGATTGTTACGGATTCCTACCGTCCACAAAGTTATTACGATTCAAGTAGTTGGAGAGGGACATGGAAAGGTGAAGGGGGTGGCGTCTTATTAAATCAGGCGCTTCATCAATTAGATATTTGGCAATGGACGACTGGGCTTATGCCAAAGAAAATTCGTGCTTTTTGTAGTTTTGGAAAATACCATGACATTGAAGTAGAAGATGATGTACGAGCATACGTGGAATATGAAAATGGAGCTTCAGGTGTATTTATTACGTCAACAGGTGAAGTACCAGGTACGAATCGTTTTGAAATCGTGGGTGATCTTGGAAAAATAGTCATTGAAAATGAAGAACTTACATTTTATCGCTTAACTGTATCGGAACGTGAATTTAATGCAACCTATACGGGTGGATTTGGTGAGCCAGCATACGAGAAAATCGAGATTCCCGTAAAAAGTGAAAATGCCAATCATCCGATTATTATTCAAAACTGGATTGATTCCATTATTACAGGCTCACCATTACTTTCTCCAGGTGAAGATGGTGTAAAAGCATTAGAAATTGCGAATGCCATGAATCTGTCTACTTGGATTAACAAATCAATCGTATTGCCAATTGATGCCGACCTTTTCTATGAAACATTACAAGAAAAAATAAACCAATCAACATTCGTGAAAAAGAATGTAACGAATAAAACATTAGATGTAAAGGGTACACATTAAGGGGACCAGAACAAGACCTTGTAACAGATATAAAACGAGGAGGAATACGGAAATGAAATATGATAAAGTTCGGTGGGGCATTATTGGCTGCGGTGATGTGACGGAAGTGAAAAGTGGACCAGCCTTCCAAAAAATTCAGAACTCAGAGTTGGTTGCGGTTATGCGGAGAACGGGGGAGCTTGCGAAAGACTATGCGGAACGTCACAATGTTCCAAAATGGTATGATGATGCCGATGCACTGATTCATGATCCGGATATTGATGCCATTTATATAGCGACACCACCAGGATCACATAAGGAATATACGATCAAGGCAGCAAAGGCGGGGAAACCGGTTTATGTAGAAAAGCCGATGGCACGGAATGTCGCAGAATGTCAAGAAATGATTGCTGCCTGCGAGGAGGCTGGAGTTCCTTTATATGTGGCTTACTATCGTCGAGCGCAACCGCGATTTTTAAAAATAAAAGAGCTGTTAGACAATAAAGCAATCGGAGATGTTCGTTTCGTATCTACAACCCAGTATCAACAGGCTTCGGAAGACGTGCGGGATTCGAAACATTTACCATGGCGCGTGCAACCCCATTTGGCCGGCGGAGGATTGTTTTTTGATTTAGCAAGCCATACGCTTGATTTATTAGATTTCTTATTAGGGCCGATCCAGTCTATTGAAGGGTTTGCATCCAATCAAGCAGGCTATTATCGAGGCCGAAGATATTGTGACTGGTACGTATGTATTCCAATCTGGCATTCACGGTGTAGGTAATTGGTGTTTTTCTGCTTTTGAAGATGTCGATGTAAATGCAATCGTTGGCACTGAAGGGAAAATAACCTTTTCCACTTTTGGAAACGATCCGATTGTGTTGACGACAGCTAATGGAACGGAGGAATGGAGCTTCGAACCATTACAGCATGTCCATCAACCCCTAGTAGAAACCGTTGTGGCAGAATTAACCGGAGACCATGGTAAATGTCCAAGCACTGGAGTCACGGGTGCTAGAACTAACTGGGTCATGGGTGAAATGGTGAAGAATTATTATTGAGTTTCTGATACTCCCACGGCTAAAGCCGATGGGGTTCTAAGGTACTACTACACTTCTTAACAGTGCCCTTATTTTTGTAAGGCAACCTCTTTTTATGGTTGCCTTTTTGTCATGGGATTAAGCGGTCGAACATATTCTTAACTGACATGCATTTGTTAGAAGGGAGTGTTCATTATGGTAGTGAGATATAAGAATAATTGGATTCCAACAAAAACGCTTGATGAAATGTCGGGGACTGATTACGATGTCCTTATTGTGGGATCTGGTCCTGGTGGAGGCGCAGTCTTACAAAGACTTTGTGAATTGTGGAAAAATCAAGGAGCTAAGAAGATTGCAATTCTGGAAAAAGGAGATAAATTATTTCACTCCCATGCACAAAATATCCCAACTCAGAATGTGAATACATCAAGGGATGTTATAATTGCAAACAATTCAACTCCTTTAGGACGACGGTTACCCCAATTTTCAGGGGCAACAATGGTTTATGCATTAGGTGGTCGGTCATTAATGTGGAATTGCGCAACTCCAAGGCCGATTGGTTCTGAATTAAACAAATGGCCAATTAATCGGAGAGAGTTGAACGTTTATTATGGAATGGCAGAAAAATTATTGCATGTAACAAGGGATTATGCGAAAGGTTCGTCCATGCAAAATATTATGTTAAAACGACTACATGCTGGAGGGATTTTAGAGGCGGATGATATGCCTTTGGCTTTTGATATGACACCTTCACATCAAGGAGAAATCCACTCAAATCCATGGTATAGTTCCATTAATGCTTTAGCGGCTGCTCTTTTTGATAAACCATATGATCTTGCTGTGGATGCATACGTGTATAAAATAAATGCTCCGGGTAATAGGGTCCAAAGCGTACAGGTATTTGATGCTAATAAGAGGTCACACACAATACGAGCAAAAAATGTAATTGTTTCTGCTAGCACCCTAGAGACTCCACGACTGCTACTTAATTCAGGAATACCAGGACCAGCAATTGGCCATTACTTGACAGGACATGTGTCGATGATTGGGATTGGAACGATTAGCCGAAGACAATTTTCAGATAAAATTGGAAATCTTTCTATATTAAAGTTTGAAACGGATGAGGATCCATTTCAAATCCAGATACTAGGACCAAATCAGTATTGGTCATACCCGCAATTTGAAGACAAGGTATTACCAGATCAGCTCATGGTTGTATACGCAACTTTTGGCAGAGTGCAGCCAAGACGGGAAAATAGGGTGTATGTAGATCCTAATGATCGGGATGAATATGGTGTACCTTGGCAGCAAGTTCAGTATTCCTTAAGTGATAGGGATAGGCAAACTGCTAAGCAAGTGGAAGAGGGAATTAGACGATCTGCAAAAGCCATGGGCGTAACTCTGGATGAGTCTTCTTTAGTTCTTCGTCCGCCAGGTGCTGACATGCATGAGGCCTCTACCTGCAGAATGGGGGATAATCCAAATACCTCAGCAACAAATCGTCACGGTCAAATACATGGTGTTCAAGGTTTATTTGTAGCGGATAATAGTGTTCTTCCTAGTCTAACTGGAGCTGGGGCCGTTATTTCTGGCACTGCTTTGGCTATTAGACTGGCAGACTATATTGTTCGGCAGTCAGGTCGATAATTCGGAATTTATATATTTTTCATTATAACGTAAGATAAGGCAGACAAAGAAATGTGCTTTCTTTGTCTGCCTTATCAATGTTTAAGAAAATGCAATTCATATATATGCATGAGGCCTCATATGTAGAATCGGTTACAAACAGTTATGGCTATGAACATCTTGTTCAAGGGCTGAGCCAGCTTTTTAGTGGTATCAACTAAAAAAGCTAATCGAACAGTATCGACAAACTGAAACGCTCAGAAATCTGAGCGTTTTTGCTTGTCATTTATACTGTTGATTTTCTGTTGAAATATATGCTAATTGGCTTTTTATTCATATTGTTTTTTGCATTTAGAGCATTTTTATCCGCAGCATCCGGTAGATGTAGAACCGTCTATGAAATGGTACTCTGATGACTTGAACGGTTTTGGAAATTTAGCCTTGATAACTGTTTCTGGAAATTCTAAATTCTCTAACTTACCACCAGAAGGAAAAGTAAAATCATATCCAAGCATTATTGAGCAAAGTCCTAAATTGAAAATCATGAAAGAAATGATTCGCATAAATGGCGGTGTGTGGAATAAGAAGATTTCAGATACACATAAAGAAGAAATGTTTCGTATATTTAACAAATAGTTTTTAAGATAGACACTCTGCGGAAATGTAGGGTATTTATCGACTTATTCCCCCATACATCAAAATCTACAAAACCACCATCGAGCTATCCCCACGAACGAGCCTATGCAAAAAAGGAAGATTTTACACCCAAAACATCAATCCGAACGGCTCGTTTCATGTGGAGTGTGTTTATATTGATGACCTTAAAAGATGGGGGTAATTAGGCTCCCATCAATAATGGGATTTTAAAGTATTCTTTGCCCAATTAACTTTGATGCAGGGGGCCTTCCAGCTTTTGCTTCACCAATCATTTTGTTTCCATTTACAGAAACGATAAATTTGGCAAAAGTGCCTGTGGTCAAGCCCCTAAAAAGTAGACTCTAGTAAAATACGACATTAGACTGCTTTTTGGTAATTTAAATAATATGTTTTAGGAGAAACGGATCCAAGTTTATATTGGGTTCGTTTTTCGTTGAAATAATGGATATAGTGATTTAAATCCTGCTGTAAAGTTTGAAGGTTCTGGTGCAAAAACTTCAAGATAAATGCAATTAATCTTTAAATCTAGGGCATACTGATACTACTACTCTAAAAAAAGGTGTGTGATCAGTATGGAAAAGCAAAATGTATTCAAGTGGAAGCATTATCAGCCTGACATTATTTTGTTAACGGTAAGATGGTACCTACGGTATAACCTCAGTTTTCGTGATTTAGTGGAAGTGATGGAAGAACGGGGCTTATTCATCGCTCATACAACGATCATGCGTTGGGTTCATCAGTATGGTCCTGAATTAGACAAACGAATCCGTCGTCATCTCAAACAAACCAATGATTCCTGGAGAGTCGATGAAACGTATATCAAAGTAAAAGGTCAATGGATGTACCTGTATCGTGCAGTGGATTCCAAAGGAAACACAATTGATTTTTATCTCAGTAAAACAAGAGACAAAAAGGCTGCAAAGCGCTTCTTCAAGAAAGCTTTGCGGTCTTTTCATGCCTCTAAGCCTCGAGTCATTACAGTCGATAAGAATCCGGCTTATCCTATAGCCATTGAAGAGTTGAAAAAAGAGAAAAGCATACCTGGTGGTATGCAACTTAGACAACAGAAGTACTTGAATAACATAGTGGAGCAAGATCATCGCTTTATAAAGAAGCGAGTCCGCTCTATGTTAAGATTAAAATCCTTTCGCACAGCTACATTCATTATTTCTGGAATAGAAACTATGCATATAGTTAAAAAAGGGCAACTTGTTTTACGGGATAAGTCTGTTCAAAGTCAAGTGAGGTTCATCCATCAATTATTTGGAATTACTGCTTAAAACCAGATTCCATTAGGAATCTATATGCTTCTTTCAAATGAATGAAATCTTTGCACCAGAACTCTTTATATTAATGGACTTTTGGGTAAAATACAGTATGTATTCTCATTGAGGATAGACAGATAAAATTTTGGAGGGATTTAGTATGAAACATTTTACAGAAGAAGAAAAGATAAAGATTTTATCTGACATTATAGCGATTAAATCTATTAATGAAAACGAAATCGAAGTGGCAAATTACTTGAAAGATTTATTTGCTGAATACGGCATTGAATCTAAAATTGTTCCAGTTACAGACACTCGTGTTAACTTAGTGGCTGAAATTGGAAGCGGGAGTCCAGTCATTGGCGTTTCTGGTCATATGGATGTCGTTTCTCCTGGTGATGAAAGCGAGTGGACTTCAGATCCGTTCACATTGACAGAAAGAGACGGAAAATTATACGGACGTGGAACAAATGACATGAAAGCAGGTTTAGTAAACCTTGCTTTAGTGATGATTGAACTCAAAGAAAATAATGAACTAAAAAATGGTACTGTCCGTTTTATGGCAACGACTGGTGAAGAAGTCGGTGGCGCAGGTTCTAAAAAATTATACGAAGAAGGCTATATGGATGATGTAGATTATCTATGGGTAGCTGAACCTTCTCATGACACGATTATTTACTCTCACAAAGGATCACTTAACTTGCGTGTAACGTCTATTGGTGAAGCAGCACACAGTTCTATGCCTGACCAAGGTTATAACGCGATTAATCCATTGATGGAATATCTATTAGAAGTAGACGAAAAATTGAATGGCGATGATCGTAAAAATGAAGTTCTAGATAAATTGGTTATGAGTACAACTATTTTTAATGCAGGGAACCAAGTAAACTCAGTTCCAGAAAAAGCAGTAGCTGAAATAAACGTGCGTACTATTCCAGAATTTGATAACGATGAAGTGATTGACTTATTCAACACAACAGCTAACAAATACAATAAAGAAGGCTCTGATATTGATGTTGAAGTGACAATGTCATTACCAAGTGTTTTCACTTCAGGACAGTCTGAAATGGTTGATCTTGCTAAAGAACTCGGTAAAAAACATTTAGATTTAGAAATTTCTGTTAAAGGTTCGCCAGGGGTGACGGATGCATCAAACTTATTACGAGGTAAAGATGACAACTTCCCATTCATGATGTTTGGTCCAGGCGAAACAAAAATGGCACACAAAACAGATGAATATGTCTACAAAGATTACTACTTTGCATTCTTCGATATCTATAAAGAGTTAATTTTAGGATTATCGAAATAAAAAGAGACTTTTTTTGCTTTGGTTTTTATTTAACCCTCAAGATGAACATAAACAATTAGCAGTAGATGAAAGGAAATTTTTGATTGAATTAAACCCTTTATTTCTTAATAAAGTTTCGCAATCTCTATATTCTGTGTACAATGATATTCAATTTGCATCATATATCCGAATGAATTTCATAATTCCTAACCCTTTAGACGTTTCTTTAGATGAACTACGTGCCGAAGTTCCTCAAGACCCAAAACGGGGTGTGAAGAAGAACTCAGAAGGGAAAAATGTCTTTTGGTTTGGCTATAAGGGCCACTTGACCGTCGGCACATCAAGCCAATATATTCTACAGGCTCTTTTTCATCTGGAAGTCTAAATGATGGTAAGGTAGCTATCCCATTACTAAAAGGGATTAATGAACGCCTTCCACTTCCATTTTTACGTTATCAAACAATGGATGCGGGTTATGATTATGACCCAATATACGAACAGGTACATCAAACGGGACAACAATCCGTAATTGCGTACAATAAGCGAAACGAAGGAGAGCCCACTGGCTTTGATAAACACTTTGCCCCAACTTGTTTTAGGGAGCATTCCTATCGTTATGACAGCTTTGATGCCAAATATGAAACCTTAAAATACACAAGGCCAAAAGAATGTAATGACTGTCCGTTGGCTAACGAAGGTATCTGCCAAAAGGTTTATAAAGTGAAAATAACTCAAGACCTCCGAAGATACACAGCACCAGCTCGAGGGTCTAAGGCTTGGAAAACCATCTTCAAACGCCGAGCTGCAGATCGCATGAACGCACAATTGAAACAGCAACAGGCTGCATAGGTGATTTAAAAAAACATAATTTTTAAATTCTGCAGGTCTTTGAATTTTTAAAAAGATCTATTATGAAATTGATTCTGATATACACGATATGAAATTTTTTTAACTTTCATTTCATTTATCCCAATTTGCTTCGATTTCAATTTCTATATATTCCTGAATTCTTTTAGCCGCCAGTTCGAACACCCTTTCAGCAGCATCTTTTTCACTATAAAAATTTAAGAAACGCTTAAACAATTCAATTGTGAAGCCATTTTCGAATAATGGCCCATGGATAGAAAGGTAGCTTTTTAACCCCTTATTCACTTTGTCATCTATTAAAGCTCTATCGTAATCCTCATTACTTTCTTTATTGTTCAGTTCCTCCCACTTCATCCCCATTTCAAAAAGTGTATATCCTCTTTTACTCCATCTCCAAAAGTAGTAGTTACGCTTTGTTTCCCTGTTTCGCTTTTCCGTAATTAAGTAGTTACCGTAATTTTCCTCATCGATTGCTTCAACGGTTCTGGTGCGAAAACTCCAAATTAATTGCAAGTAATCTCAAACTCTTGGACATACTGATACTACTACTCTAAAAAAGGGCGTGATTGGTATGGAAACGAAAAATATGTTCAAGTGGAAGCATTATCGGCCTGACATTATTTTGTTAACAGTGAGATGGTACCTGCGGTACAACTTGAGCTTTCGTAATGTAGTGGAGATGATGGAAGAACGTGGCCTATCAATGGCCCACACAACGATTATGCGTTGGGTTCATCAATATGGGCCAGAATTAGATAAAAGAGTACGGCGCCACCTTAAGCCAACCAATGATTCCTGGAGAGTCGATGAAACGTATATCAAAGTAAAAGGTAAATGGATGTACCTGTATCGTGCAGTGGATTCCAAGGGAAATACAATTGACTTTTATCTCAGTAAAACAAGAGACAAAAAGGCTGAGAATGAAACAAGCTATCTCATACATGAAATATGTACTACATGATCTTGATATTGTCATAAATAAATCCAAAGGTGAATTGGCTGGATACTCGTACCAAGCTGATGGTAAGAAAACAGGCGAACTTGAAAAATTTATCAATAGTGCATTACGAAATGGTAACTAGATGAGCCTGAATGAATTGAAATAATGGTTGAATTGGGTAGAGAGCAGGTAGAGCTCTCTTTTTTTATTCAAGCTCAGTATTACTAATATTGAGGCTGCTGTAAGGCGTAAATGATTTGTACTATTTTGAAGGAAATAAATTCCTTTTGTCGAAATGAGTAGATGAAGGGAGGGTGAAAATTGAAAAACAGTTTCAAAATATTTATCTTAGGATTAGTAACGATGGTTTTTCTTGCAGCCTGTGGGCAAGATACAAAAGATATCGAAGTGAAAGAAGAAGAGAACCAACAAGGTGAAACTACACAACAAGAAGAAAAGACTCAACCTGAAGAAGTGGAGAAAGAAGAAGAGACACAATCTAAACTTGGTTCTAGAACAAATCCTGTACCTTTCCAGAAAACCGCTACAGTGGATGATGAGTTATATGATGATGAAGGTAATGCCTACGCAATCAAAATGGTAAGTGAGAGCGTAGATATTTATAGTGGGGATGTATACGGAACAACTGAACCTGATTTTAGCTTTGAAATGTACGTAGGGGGCGAAAAAGAAGGTTATATATCCGGTTTAGTGAAAACAGGAGAAAAAGCACAACTTCGCTATGAAGAAATAGGATCTTTTCGAATGGAAAAAAAGAAAGCTATTAAACCTGTAACTGCAACTGCAATCGCGGCATCAGCATTTGGAGCTGTAACGACTCCACCAACGGATGCAGCTTCTAGTTCTATAGATAAATCAGTCAAAAAAGCAACGGACCAAATGCGCAAAGCTTACAATACATATATGAAGGCAGCCAAGAGCGGTAAGCTAGCTTCATATTCGGCAGTAAAAAAAGAAATTGATCTTGCAAAGACATATTATTATGCAGCAATTAAGGCAGCTGATAAAGCCGGAAAGAAGAGAGGAAATTACAGAAAGCAATTATTCGATAACAAAAAATTATTAACGTATGCAGAGCGATATGCATTAACGGTGAAAATTAATCTAAAAACTCCTCAAGCTGGTTTAAATGCAGCTTTAGATAGTGGAGATGTGGAAGAAATCATCGCTGCTCGACAAGCTCTTAAGTCAAAGCTTTATTCCTATAATAAATCAACAGCGCAAGTATACGGGGCGGAAGCTCGTAGATTGCTTGGCAACCAAGCAAAATCTGCCAAAGCACAATTAATAAGCTTACAAGATGAAATCGCTGTATACAATGCTTTCAAAGAAATCGAGAGAAACGTTGTACTTGGACAGTACACAAAAGCGGGCCTACAAATTGATCGCATTGAAAAAAAATTGGACAAGGTACGTTCAAAAGATTCAACCTTTGCAAAGGACATTGTAGCTAATGCTGATAGAATCATCAACCGAATAAGAGGATGCTCTAACCATTGTAGGAGATGACCAAGGCAATAAGCTTATAAACGGTACAGCTAAAACGTACACGGTAACGCTGAAACACCCTGGAACTGGTAAACCAATCGCAGGAGCAAAGCTAAACGTAACGTTTGAAGAAAACTTAGAGACAAATTTCAAACCGCAACGAAATGTAGGGATTACAGATGATGATAATGATTATGTTGTCCCTTACCAATCGACTGATGGTAAAGAAGAAGAAGCTGTAATTAGAACAGACAAAAATGGTAAAGCAACATTTACCGTAACGGGTACAAATGGAACAGTTACCCCAATTGTCTTCCTAGATGGAAGCAATCAAGAATGGGATACAAAAGGTGGTAAACTTCCTGAGCCACAAGATGGTCGTTTTGATGAAGATGTTGAAATTGCAGCTTATGCTGATTCTGTAACATTTGGTGTGACAGAATACAAAATTGAAGTGGAAGGAAAACGAACAAACCACGCGGCTGTTGTTGATGAGGACCGTAGCCAAATCAATGGCCGTGAGTACAAAATTACCGTTACCAAACCCAATGGTGATCCATGGGTTGGTGGTGAGGTAAACGTAGGTATTGACGAATTACTTGACGGAAAATTAGGAAATAATCCAAGAGGTGCATTCTTAGTTAAAGACGACGACGTATTTGATGAGGACGAGCGTTATGAACAATTAAGACTTAAATTAGACGGAGAAGGTCAAGCTGAATTCTTCTTAGCTAGTACAAAGGTTAACGACTCAGCTAGACCAGTTGTATGGATTGATCAAAACAATGCGAATGGTTCGTATGACGGGCGTCTTGAAGATGGCGAGCCAGTATCTGATCGTGATGAGGTAGATCCAACAAACTTCCAACCTCCGTATGTTGATAGTGAAAAGCTAGGAGCAAAACTGGAAGTTAGAGATGGCACAGATGCAGATTTCCGTTATTGGGAGAATCACTTCGAAGAAATTCCAGATGACTTAGAGGATGTAAAAGGATTTAAGTTCAGCCTTCTAAACCAAAGTGGTAATCCATTCTTACCAGATTCGTATAATGATGATGCTAAAGATGCTCGTGTAACATTTGAAGTCGAGAATACAGGTCCAAATCCTGTCAAAGTTCATACAGCTGGATTCCTTGAAAATTCAAGTTTGAAAAACCCAGTTGGTGCGGATGATACGGATATCTCAGATGGTGTAATTCGAATTGGAGTAGGTGGAAGAGTAACAATTGCTGGTGATATTATTGATTGGGCTGACTGGTTACGATATCAATAGTGCTGTCATTGTGACCTATTCAGTAGGTGGCGACTCTTCAGTTGACGTAAGAGCTTCTGCAGTCGTTGATGGCCTATCAGAGGATTACGAAAGCCGCTCTATATCTGTGAGCACAGACTATGTTAGTGTCGACTTAAATAACAGAATTGATGAAGATGAGGATGATATCATCCAAGATGTAGAAGAAAAAGATACGGATAAAGATGGATATATTGATCAAATTATCCTGACATTTGATAGAGAAGTGTACAACTTTGAAGCAGGAGATTTCCGTCTGATTGAAGGTGCTCATGATACTGATTACAGTACAGCTGTCAAAGTAGAATACGGTAAGAAAGATGAAAATATTGTTGAAACAGAGAAAAAGAAACTTGTTATTACTGTTAATGAGTTCGACGGCTTTGAAGATTCTGATAGTAAACTTTACTATGATGGAAACTTCTCAGGCAGCAAAGAACTTACAGATGAATATGGCACTAAAGTTAGAGCGTTTGTCGTAGATGAAGATGGTGCTGAAAATGTCGATTAATAAATTGAATCTCACTCTTTGAAACTATACCTAGTTTGATAGAATCGAAGAGTTGTAGTTGAAACCTAACAAGGCCCTGTAGAGAGAAAAATCTCTGCAGGGCTTTTTTGTCGGCGAAAATATATATAACATATGATATTACAAAGGTAACGGTTCTGGTACAAATATGACTTGTTAGAAACATAGAATCTCAATATCCTTTTCATCTATGAATTATGATGCTACCCTAAATGATTTATGTATGAATCCAATCTCGCTTTGGACAGATTCACCCCTTGTTGAAGTTGTCCTTTTTCAGCATATATATTCGAACAAAAATATCGAATACACTTCTTCATTTTGTTGAAAAAAGATTAGGTCAATGAAAACACCACAAACTTTCTGTGGTATTTTCTATTTTTATTTTGGGGAAACATCGGATTTTCTAGATTGCTTTTTACCTATTAACCAAATAAATGTTGAAAAAGTAACATCTGGTGGGGTAGACGACTAAGTATAGGACTAGTAAAGCTGTCTTTCATTGGAAGCAAAAATAAAATCCCCTATTCAACTCTGTTGTAAGAATTAAATAGGAGATTTATAACGTCTACGTCTGTATTCATTATTTTTACTCCATTCTGCTTAATGAGAATGACTCATAATCATCTGAATTTGTTTTTTAGTTAGGATATGCATGAACTTGCTCAAATCAATTGCCCAAATTCCTCGAATTTCTCCATATATCTACAATAAGCTTTGTGTGTAGATTTCTATTTAGCATCCCTTTTTTGTATAAAATAAAACATTTAATGTTTATTTCCAAGAATTTAGTTTTTAGCTCTCCTCTTTTCCTGTTCCTAGTATGAGCCCCACCTGCGCTATATACCAGTGATAGCCACCGCTGCTATCTGCCCTAGTTGTTAAAAAGAACAGGATAATGATTCAGCAACAAGAACTGTCTTAGTCTTCATGCTTTCCAATACATTTTTCACACTCATATAAATATGATTCATGTTGCTCTTCAATTGTATTCCCACATTCGCGGCATTCCTTTTTCGGCAAGTTACGGTAAAAGTCTAAATTTAACATCTTTATCACTCCTTCTGTTATATATTAGTTATTTATTTTCTCTATTGTATTATAACAGATTGCAGAAGTCAATTACTATTGCATAACTATTTTTAAAATTATATTAGTTGATACCTATTAACTCAGGCGTTTAATGATGATGTTCTTTTGTGTATAATAAGGGGAATATTCTGGTATTTATTATTTCTGTAAGGTGGGATAGTCATGGAAAAACACGAATATGAGTGGGTAAAACAAACAAGACTCAATGCAAAAAGCAGTACGACTAAGATGGTCAAGATCTTAGAACGTACTACTAATGCACTTGAAACATTTGAGTTTGAAGAGTTTATCATCAAGCATCCACTGTTGTTAAAGGCGTCTGAGTACTTTGGTCTTATTGAAACCGAGTATGTAGAAGTTGAAATCCCCCGAGAACTTGAGTCTCTACAACAGCATCATACAACCAATGAAGGCAATGTGGTGTATGTAAACTTTAAACAATAAGAAACACTAGAGCTTAATCCAATTAAATATTTAGGATTCTTAATTAAGTAGTGATATGATTTTCGCTGAATAAGTGGCATGCCACTTAAAATAACAATGGATAATCTGTAATTATTAAAAACAATAAAAACCTTGATATATAAGGATTTATAGATAATGCAGGTAACTCTAAATAACTAGAAAGAATACAAGACTTGTCCTTAACAGGGTGGGGGATTCAAGTCCCTCACAGGTCATCATCGATTAAGCAAAGGTTGATCGATGAAACGTATGTAAAAGTCAAAGGTCAATGGATGTACCTATATCGTGCCATTGATTCATAAGGAAATACGATTAATTTTTATTTAAGCAAAACAAGAGCTCATAAGGCTGCAAAGTGCTTTTTCAAGAGAACTTTGCGGTCTTTTTATGCCCCTAAGCCTCGAGTCATTACAGTCGATAAGAATCCGGCTTATCCTATAGCAATTTAAGAGCTAAAAAAGAGAAATGCATACGTAATTAATTAAATTACAATTATGTTACGCTGATTACCTTTTTTCATAGACGGTCAGTTTCCTTTAAAGTCGTCCGTATTTCTTATAGTAAGAAGAATAGTAATCATGTTTCGTTGATTGCTTTCTTTTTTTCCATAAACGGGTAGTATCCCTTCAAAACTGTCCGTATTTTGATGCCGTACCACTTAGTTGGTCGGCTTTTTTTACAGCGATGCTAGTCGGGGGTATTACGGTAATGTTTTCGGAAGAAATTGCGGAATGGTTAAAGGAGGCAAGCGAATGATTAAAATAACGGAAGTATTCTTCGTTAATCCGGCTGATCCGGACTTCAAGCCGTACGTTGAAAACCAAGTAGTAGTAAACGGAGAATTAGCTATGGACTTTTACGGTGAGAGCTGGCTATGTCGCACTATAATGGGTGAGCGCGAAGGAGTTCCAGTCGTAGACCTTAGTAAATGCCGAAGTATTGAGATTATAACTAATGCAAGTCTGACAGAACTATCGGATTTAATATCGTTACCATTTGTAGAAGCACTGAAACAACTAGCACGGTAAATAAGGAAGGAATTAAGATTGATGAAGCAAAAAGCGTACTTAGTAGACATTGCATTCAAAATGGATAATCAGATTTTGTACTGACTACCCATTTTGTGTGTATTTTTAGTGATGTAAGTTTATGCTTTTTATGTAATAATTATTTTGTAGAAATGTAAGGTTACAATTCATACATAGTGAAAGTGGGGAACATAATGGCAACGGGAACACATACAGTAGAAGTTCCAGTAGATGTACAAGCAGTTTGGGATTATGTCAGTGATCTTGAAAAATGGGCAACGACAGTACCTGCCTATAAAGAACATGAAATCATAAATGACAAGAAATCTATTTGGACATTTGAAGGTAGCGTGAAAGGTATTAAAAAAACAATACGAGCGCAGGTAGATATTACCGAATGGAATGAACCTTCAAATATTAAGTTTGAACTAAAAGGTTTATCAGATAATTTTACAGGAAGCGGTCACTTTACTGCAGAAGATGTTAATGGTAAAACAATAATGACTTGTACGGTGGAAGTCCATGCAGGCGGATTATCGGGTGCGGTGTTAACACCAATTATTAAATGGGTTGTTCCAAAAGTAGCATCTCGTTTAACAGAATCTATCGCACGTAAAATTGCAGTATTTTCATAGTTTTCAAAGATTGAAAACCGATTCATTTTGGAGATACCTTCTCTGAAGTGACCAATGTAATAAGAAAGAGTTCTACTAGAAATTTTATAATTAGCGGAAAGGGGGGCTGTCTAAAAATGGATGGCCTCTTTTTTCAATATTCCACAAATGGGCCAAATTCTTGAAGATCTTTCTCAAAGGGAGTCGCTTATTTATGTTAAAATAATGCAAGTGAAATCAGGTTCTTGGTAATATTATCAAGTTCAAGCAAAATAATGAAGAGACGAAGGAGGGACGGTACTAACATGGAAAACGTATCAAATGTAGATAAATTGGAATCAATAAAATCCTTCCAATCGACAATCGGAAAACTCGAAAAAACCTTGGCTACGATGACTCAGAAAGGCGCAAATACTACCTTAGTAAAGAAACGACTCAAAGCTAGTTACATCGGCTTAGCCCTGCTAGAAAACGTTTGGAATCAAAAACCCCATCATTATATCAGAGAAGATTTAGCAGAAGCTCGCAATGTTCTTACAGGATTATTTCCATCAATTGAGAACAGTTATGCTAAGTTAAAGGCAGGTAGAAGTTCCCAAAGAACGCTTTTAGACAGAAGGATTAAAGCGTTAGAGCTAGCTGTTCAAGCAATTGACAATCTTTCCAATGAATAATTTATCTAACTAAATAGAGTAACGAATTAGAAGAATTAAGTTATTTTAGGATTAAAAACACACCTTTATTATGCCACGAAGGGTGCTTTAGCCGAATAACATATTCATTTATCGGACTAGATAATGGAATAAACTAAAGGACAGTTAGATATAGTTCCTTTATCACACAACCATACAGTTTCTTATATTCAAGGAGGTAAAACATGGATTACATTTCACCGAAAGAAGCGGTGTTAAAGGTAAAACGGTGGCCTAAAGATACCATAGCGGCGGGTCGTCGTCATACCGTTGGGCTTAAATCTGATGGAACGGTGACGGCTGTGGGTGATAATAAATATGGCCAATGTGATGTAAGCGGATGGCGCGATATTGCGGCGGTCGCGGCGGGTAATGTTCATATGGCGACGAATACGGGTAATGCTCATACAATCGGTCTTAAATCTGACAGTACTGTGGCGGCTGTAGGTTGGAATAATCATTACCAATGCGATGTAATCGACTGGCGTGATATTGTAGCGGTTGCGGCGGGTTGGCGCCGTACCATTGGGCTTAAATCGGATGGCACAGTGGTAGCAGTAGGCAGAAATAATGAAGGTGAATGCAATGTAAGCGGATGGCATGATATCGTAGCAGTTGCGGCGGGTGACTGGCATACAATCGGTCTTACATTGGACGGAACGGTGACGGCTGTGGGTAATAATCGGTATCGCCAATGCAATGTAAGTGACTGGTGCGATATTGTAGCAGTTGCGGCGGGTTATCTTCATACTGTCGGTCTTAAATTGGATGGCACGGCGGTTGCTGTGGGTCAAAATAAGGTAGGCCAATGCGATGTGAGCGGCTGGCGCGGTATTGTGGCGATGGCGGTGGGTAGTAGTCATACCATCGGCCTTAAATCGGACGGTACTGTGGCGGCTGTGGGCTGGAATGAGTATGGTCAATGCAATGTAAGTGACTGGTGCGATATTGTAGCAGTTGCGGCGGGTTGCACTCATACCATCGGCCTTAAATCGGACGGAACGGTGGTTGCTGTGGGTGATAATGAATATGGCCAATGCGATGTAAGCGGCTGGCGCGGCATCCAACTGCCCGGCAATTAATTTTTAATAACAACAAATCCAGAGAATCACTGAACGAGTTAATGAGCATTGCTTCAGAAATAAGGCTATTCCATGATCCATATGAAAAAGCTTTATTTTACGCAGGTCGACCTTGATGGAGACAAATGCACGATAAACGAGTAAAGCATCTTTGTTTGGGCCTGTGCTGAAGCCGACAATTTCTCGATTAAAGAGATTGACAAATACACGTGTCGTATTTTAACTCTTGAAACCGGTGCTAAAGTCATCTCTGTAGACTATAGACTTGCACCGGAAGATTGTTATGCTGCTACCCAGTGGGTGGCTGAACATGCAGAAGAGCTAAATGGAGACCCTAATAATCTCATTGTGGGAGGGGATAGTGCATTTAACTGCTATGGTTACCCTAATGGGGCGGGATCGAAGAACGCCAAAAATGGTCAAACAAATATTAATGTACACAGTAATTGGTTTCCACCAATTGGATGTTAATTCAATCTATCCATCATATTCGAAAAATGCTGAAGGATTTGGAGTCACAAATACTCATATGGGTCTTTTTGGGGATTTGTATGTAGAAAAATCATCATCCGTATGCGTCACCCATTAGAGCTGCTGAAGTAAGTAATATTATGTTTATGAACTACCTGTAACAAATTTTTTAAAGGAGCACAGAGCACTGCTAAAGTTGTAAAAAAGATAGAGAGAATGGGCTATAATGATATGTAAATTTAAAAATGGATATTCAATAAAAAAAGAAATTTTGTTAGTAAGGATGGTGTATATGAGGTATGTATTACACGAATTTACGGTTACGATGCCATTTGTAACAGTAGATGAATCGATGGAAAAGCTGAATCTATATGGCTATTATAATTTGTATTATGATCAGCCAATTGAGCAGGTCGCTGAGGAAAATGGATATGGAGTAAAAGAAATTCAAGATACAACTGTTGACTTGAAAGTGATTTTCGAAGAAATGAACAACGTTGAAAAAGCAAAAGAAGAAATTGCAGAAATCTTAGATGTAAAGAAGGAAGAGATTCTCTATCATCTGATTGAAACCGAGGATTTCCAACAACCATTCCCCATCATTGATCTGGAGAACAGTTGGTACATAAAGCCAACTATTTCGGAGGAAGAAGTCCCAGAAGAGGGACGAGTGATCCATTTTGAGTTTGGATCGGGTTTGCACGAAACCACCCAAGATTGTCTGCGTATCATTTTGAGAGAAAACTTTCGAAATCAAAAGGTATTAGATATTGGGGCTGGTGCGGGTTTATTGAGCATTGCCGCAGCTCTGGCTGGAGCGGAGCATGTGATATCGGTTGACATTGAGGATATAGAGAATGAAGTCTTACATAATGCTTCATTAAATGGTGTAGAAAACAATATTTCTGTTATACAAGGGGATGTGTTGAGTTTATCCACAAAGATAAAAGATGAGTTTGATTGGATCTTCGTCAATATTGCGGCAAACGAAATCAAACAATTCATTGCCTTTATTAGCTCCCATCTTATTACAAACGGCAAGGTGATTTTGTCAGGAATGGTGGATTGGAACGTTAAGGAAGTAATAGATCTCTATGAAAAAAACGGATATCATATCGAAAAAATCTCACACTCAAATGAGTGGATAACAATGTTAGTGAAAGCAGAATAAGCAACGGTAATAGAGTTTTTTTATAAATACTACTGCTTCTGTGAAAAAATGTATACATAAAAGCACACACATTTACCTTTAAATAGAAGGAGAGGTGTGTGCTGCTTTTCACTTTAATTATCAAGTTCTATGTCACATACCTCACCTGTTACTGCATCGAGTTCGATTTCAACTTCAAGTGAATTGTCTTCATATTCGATCGTATAATGTTGTTTTCCATCATCCGCTTCCAGTGACCAACCTGCTGGAGATAGTTCTTTTGCTACTAGATTTGCGGAAGCAATTTCAATGGCTTTTGCTGGATCGATAATGGCTGAAAAATCTAAATAGTCATCCTTATCTTGTTCATTTTCTAGTACTTCTTTTGTAGTTGCATCGATAGTCATTTCATATTCTTTAGAAGTGTCAAAGCCACCTATGTCATATTGCAAATTTCCAAAGTCCGTATCTAGCTCAACCGATTCAATTTGTGCTTCAGGATGTGCCTCCTTGAATATGTTAACAGCCTCTGTAAGCGAGACAGCGGTCTCTGTTACGTTAACATGTTTGGTAGAGTTTGAATGATTAGATGAATGAGTTATATCATCTGTAGTACTAGAATGATTTGTAGTTGTATTCGAGTTATTTGCTGTATTTGTACTTTCTTCTGTCTTATCTGTTCCACATGCTGTTAATAATAGTAATGTTAATATGCAGCATGTGAAGATCATTTTTTTAAGCAGCATCATCTTTCTTTACATTTTATTAATAGGACCGGGACGAAAATTTGATTTCGCTTTAGGTTTCCCTCTCCATCTTGTTTTATTTATCTACTTTTTTGATTATATAAGACGAATATTAAAAACACTGAGAAAAAGGCTAATTTTAAAATTATTTTAGCTAACTGGATGAAAAATGAACTTCTAATAAAAAGGTAACCGATTTATAGAGATTCGTGAACCTAATAGAATAAAAGAGGTGAGCGAAAAGTGTAGATATAAAAGTGAATATCATTCTTTTTCCTATATAATAAATAGGGAAGTATAAAGATTTCTAAAAAAGAGGTGTATGTATGAAGTTTGATGAGTTAACAATTGGGCAGAAATTTGAATCTAAATCTATCACATTGTCAAAAGAGGAAATTATGAGTTTTGCAGGAGAATTCGATCCCCAATATATGCATTTAGATGAAGAGAAAGCAAATAAAGGAAGGTTTAATGGAATCATTGCTTCTGGTATACATACGCTAGCCGTTTCATTTAAGCTTTGGGTTGAACTAGGTATCTATGGCGATGATATTATTGCTGGATCATCCATGAATAATCTTAAATTTAAAAGACCTGTGTATCCTGGAGATGAAATCCATACCATTGCAGAGGTTATTAATAAGAAAATGATAAAAAATGAAACAGGAATCCTTACAGTATTGTTATCTACTTTTAATGATAAAGAAGAAAAAGTATTTGAAGGCGAATTGTCTGTATTGATGAAACTTTAAATCTTGGACATACTGGTATCGCTATAACGGAATGAAATGTTTAGAGTCGATTCTCAAACTTGGGAATCGGCTTTTTTATGTCTTAAAAAACTATAACAGACTACAACAGCCTTATTCAGTGTCATAACTTAAAAGTATAAACATAGAAAATGAATGCTAAATGACATATTACATTTTTAAAGCTGTGGAACACCAGCACAAGTGTAAACGATAAACTAGAATCAACAGTTTTCCAAAAATAAAAATAACAAGATAGAATTGCAGAAAAACAATTCAATATAAAGGTTATAATCTATATGCAATAATAGTGTTAATCATTAACTTAACAAGATGGAGGAACATATAAATGCGAAGTGTACAAAGCTGGATTGTAGAACGTTTACTTACTATACAGAATAATAAAAATATCTTTACAAATAAAAAACTTCTCACTGCATTTATGGAACAAAAACGAGTGGAAAATGATAAGTCATATGTCTTGTCAGAAAATATACGCAAGCAATTTGACATTGAAAAACGGAAGTTTGATGGAATGGATTGTTATATCTTTAATAAAGGAAATAAATCATCTGAAAAACAAATACTCTATTTGCACGGTGGAGCATATATATATGAACCATTGGTATATCATTGGAAGTTTATTGGAAAAGTGGCAAAACAAACAAACTCTACAATATACGTACCAATTTACCCTAAAGCGCCTAATCATCAATATAAAGAGTCATTCGATAAAGTTCTTCCAATCTATGAAGAGATTTTACATACATCAGGTAAGAAAAATATTGTATTAATGGGTGACTCTGCTGGAGGAGGATTTGCATTAGCTTTAGCACAATTGCTTCTAGAAAAGGGACTGCCACAACCTCGACATATTATTTTACTTTCACCTTGGCTTGACATTACAATGAAAAATCCAGATGCTTATGCATTAGAAAATAAAGATCCAATGTTAGGGATTCACGGTTTAATTCAAATGGGAAAAGCATATGCAGGAGAGACCGACCCAAACAACTATTTACTCAGTCCTATAAATGGAAGAATAAGTGGATTAGGAAAAATTTTTTTATTCATTGGGACACACGAAGTATTATTACCTGATGCTAGAAAGTTTAGAGACAAAGCGAAGTCACAAGGCGTGAAGATAAATTATTACGAATATCCAAAAATGAACCACAACTTCCCCCTCTATCCTATTCCAGAGGCAAAAAAAGCAACCAAAGAAATCGTTAATATTATTAACAATAAGTAACATAAAAAAAGTGGTTCTGGTGTAAAAACTTCAAGTCACTTGCAAGTAATCTCTAAAACTTGAACATACTGATACTACTACTTTAAAAAAGGAGCATGATCAGTATGGAAAACTAAAATTTGTTCAAATGGAAACATGATCAACCTGAGATTATCCTTCTTACAGTGAGGTGGTACCTACGGTACAAATTAAGTTTTCGTGATTTGGTGGAAATGATGGAAGAGCGAGGCCTGTCGATAGCTCACACAACGATTATGCGTTGGGTTCATCAATATGGTCCTGAGTTGGATAAGAGAATCCGGCGTCATCTTAAGCAGACCAATGACCCGTGGAGAGTAGATGAAACATACATAAAAGTAAAAGGACAATGGATGTATTTGTATCGTGCACAACGGTTTGCAGCTTCTTCTTAGATAGAGCGCTATTTAGACATCATAGCCTTCTTCCAAATATCGAAAATAAGGATAATAAACTTCCAGGTGGGAGAGTACCAGAATATATTTGCTTGAATGAGCATGTTCCCAAAATTGTTGCTTATTTCTTTGAAGAAAATAAACCTGTTGGCGCTATTTACCACGCGACACTCGTTCTAACATTTATAGGTTTAACTATATGGCAGCGGGGAATAGTCTAGTAAATGCACGAGGAATGCGATATTTTGGTTTTCTTTCAATCAAAATCTTTTTACAAATAAAAAAGACTACCAGTAAATTTTGGTAGTCTGGAAAAAATCGTATAATTGAGTTTTACATACATAATAATGGGTAACGTTTAATAAACACATGTGAATAACTTCTAATTCAACAGATAGTTATTTTAACATCGCAGTTATGCTTCTATAGCTGTCAAATTTTCCTCTATAGTAAGCAGACGAAAGAAGGGAAATGTGCACGCCTGCTTTTTCGGTTGTGTGGATAAAACGGCCATTCCCGATATAGATGCCGATATGCGTAATACCCGTGCGGCTGCCTGTATCATGGAAGAAGACTAAATCTCCTGTCTTTGGCGCAGCGATTTTTGGGATCAGCGCATAGTATTGAGCAGCTGTTTGCCGTTTAATAGAGAAGCCTTTTTGCTTCATAACCCAGTAAATAAATCCGCTGCAGTCCATTCCTTCCAATGGGTTTTCTTTTCCCCATACGTATGAAAATCCACGAAGGCTGTAAGCGTATTTAATCACATCTTGTGCATTGTTATAAGAAGAAGCTGTATGTAAGTAAAAAGGAAACAACGGCTGATTATATACTTGGAGGTACTGCCCTTTTAGGACTGCAATAGAAGGCAGGCCGTTTTGGCTTTTTAATAAAGCCTCCGTTGTACCGTATTTAGCTGCAATGCTTTGGATTGTTTCTCCCTGCTGTACAATATGCTCTCCCTTAGGAGTATAGGTTTTGTACACCACACTGTACAGAGCAAAGGAATTATCGGTTCTTGATTTTACTTGTACAGTTGAAGCTCCAATGCCTGAGTGAATAAACTGGTCATTTCCAATAAAAATTCCGCCTGTTACAATTTTCGTTACAGTGCCCTTGCTATCTTTTTCTACAAAAAACATAAGATCACCAGGTTTAGGAGACTGGGTATCCATTCCTAATTGGTAAAATCCATTAATGGTTAATCGGTCAATTGGGAGACCTTGCTGTGAAAGCGCCCAGTAAATAAATCCGCTGGAGTCAAAACCTGTTTCAGGTTGTTCTCCTCCAGTCCTTTTGGCAAAGCCAACAAATGTTTTTACATAGTTTGCTATTTGTTTTCCTCTTTCTTCCCACTGATATGTGGAAGATGTATAAGGTGCCGTCGCGATTTGCAGCTTTTGGCCCGGATACAGTTTAGTAGTTGGAAGACCATTTGTTTTGATCAGCTGTTGAACGGTAATGCGATATTTTGCTGCAATAGATTCTACAGTATCAGTAGAAGAAACAGTATGAATCGGCACTTGGGCAGCAGCTTTTCCATGTGGCAAAAAGATGAAACTTCCCATTACTAGTAATAAAAGAAGCAAGTGATTTATTTTTTTCATATTCATACCCTCTTTTTTAGCCCAGCAGTAAGAAAAATACATTTATAACGTTTCAAATAGAAGCGTTAAATCAGTTGTATTTGCTTCATTCGCAAGCTTTATTTTATATTCTCGGTCATAATATCCGTAAAAGTAAGACAGCAAGAGGACAAAGAAAAAGTAGAATTTAATTACTTTCTATCAACAAATTGGGAAAGGAAAATTACTTTTACCCAGTTATAGTATCGTTTTTGTCACCCCTCCAAACATATATCATTGACTCTGCGATAAAGAGAAAAAGAGTCTGATAGTACAGCAGAACATATGATCATTATTTCCCTTTCTTCCGCTTTAAGATTAACGCTCCAGCCTTACCTATACTATCGGCTTGTCCTTCCACTTTCTACACTATTATTCTCAAAAAGTAAAAATTGGTTCTTTTCAACTGTCTGAGGAAAGCATACATGAGATTGTATGCGGGAACGTATAACGCAAGTCCCTACGTGAAATCGTAATAGAGAACCTGTCTCTAATGACATGTTTTAAAACATGGGTATCTCAAAGTGATTGGTAGCCGTATCTTCCTTCCACTGGATGCTGTTCTTAAACACCTAACGCCCCTCTTGTTCTTCTTCTGGGCCCAGAAAAGGATGTTTATCAGAGGCAAATAACTCAGCGATGTGATAAGCCTTCCAGAAAAAGTAATGTTGGATATGTATGGAAAGCCTGTTTTACAGCATGTAGTGGAACGTGTTAAGTATAGCAAGTGTGCAGATAAAGTAATTATTGCTACAAGCGTTGAAGAAATAAATTCTAGACTTTTATTTGCACCAGAACCCGAAAACTCAGGTTGTACCTCAGATACCATCTCACTGTTAACAAAATAATGTCAGGCTGATAATGTTTCTACTTGAATAAATGTTGCTTTTTCATACTGATCACGTACCTTTTTTAGAGTAATAGTATCAGTATGTCCAAGATTTAAAGATTAATTGCAATTGTCTTGAAGTTTTTGCACTAGAACCTGTTTTTTTATAGATAAATTTTCTTTATTTAAGAAAAGGTAGGAAGTGGCGGTTATTAAATCCATATACTGGTAATTCATAAATTGTTATTATATATTTTACATTAAGGATGGTGAATAGAATGAGGGGGATAGCATGGGTAAGAATCAATCACATACACGTTTTAAAGATTTACGTAAGAATCTAAATGTACATACGGTCGGTGCTGGTTTAGTTGCGTCGATTTTTGGATGTACAGGTCCCGCGTTGATTATTATCGGTGGAGCTACAAATGGCGGTTTAACCTATGCTCAGACAATAAGCTGGCTATTCGCGGTATATTTTTTTAGTGGATTACTCGGTATATTTTTGTCATTAAAGTATCGCCAGCCGATCTCAGGCGCACATTCTATTGCTGGAGCTGTATTAGTAGCCGGGGCTTTGACTCATTTTTCATTAAATGAAGCAATAGGAGCTTATCTAGTAGCCAATATCATTGTGATAATTCTTGGTGTGTCAGGCTTAATAGATAAAATGATGAAGTGGATACCGGTTCCGATTGTCATGGGGATGATTGTTGGAGTAATGATCCGTTTTGCGACGGAAATGATCACATCTATTACACTTTCACCATTATTAGCGGGTTCAGCTATTTTAGTGTTTTTGCTTTCACCACGATTCATAAAAAATTGTCCACCTGTTTTATCTGCCTTAATTGTATCTGTTTTATTAGCCATTTTTACAAATGAATTTCAAATTCAAAATGTTCAGAGTTCATTTATTTTCCCCCAATTAGTCATGCCATCATTTAGCTTTGAAGCCGTTGTGTCTATTAGCATTCCGCTTGCCTTACTTATTATTTGTACAGAAACTGCCCAAGGAACAGGCGTATTAATGGCTCAAGGATACAAGTCGCCTAATAGTGCAATGGTGACTTACGGTTCAATCATGGGTCTTATCGGTTCATTATTCGGTGCTCATGCGATCAATGTCTCAGGATCGATGACAGCCATCTGTGCTGCAAATGAAACAGGAAAAAAAGAAAGTAGGTATGCAGCATCGGTTGTGAATGGAGTTTTATTCTCGATCTTTGGACTATTTGCGGCAATGGTCGTTCCCTTTGTTATAGCCATGCCAGGTGTGATTGTTAGTGTGATTGCTGGGCTAGCGATGCTCGGTGTCCTCATCCATTCACTCAAGACGGCCTTTTCAGATAGTAAATTCCAGATGGGTGCTTTTTTTGCCTTAATTATCGGAATGTCGGGTGTGAATTTCTTCAATATCAGTGCTCCTTTGTGGGCAATGGTCGGAAGTTTATTCGTCTCATTCCTTATAGAAAAGGACCATTTTGAATGGAAATCAAAAGTGAACGATCGAATAGAAAGAACAGAACGAGCAGCAAAAACAGGTAGTTGACTAGTGTTCCTGACCCACTGGTCTTACATGATAGTATTTAATTTGAAATTATTTAAAATTTTGGTTCTGGTGCAAAAACTGGTTTGGGAACAGGATATTATAAATATAAGAATATAAAAATAAAAATAAGACATTTTCTTATTCACGATCGGGCGCGATTGTTCAATAAGAGCCGTCGCTTCTTGTGCTGACGACGCAGTATAGTTTAATAACACATAGGTTAAGGGTATATGAATGAGGTGATAACTTGGAGTTCTATAAAGGTAAAGGTGAATTTTGGGATGAAGGCGAAAAACCTATATTGGATTTAGATATTAGAATTGCTGAGGAAAAGTTAGATGTTAAACTTCCTCTGTCATATATAGAATTACTAAAAGAACATAACGGTGGTACTTTAAAATATCCAAACATTTTTATTGAGGAAAACGATAAGGAACGATTTACAATTCCAGAGATATACGGAATTGATTTTGAAGGCGAACAAAATGGTGTAGGTATCCTTGCTTCTAAGTATTGGATTAATAAGATTGGTTTACCTGAACCTATAATAATTCTATGGGGTGATTATCATAGTTGGATTGCTTTAAACTATGAGGAGAATACTGGGAATCCCTCAGTAGTTTACTTTTACGAGGATTACTTATCAGACAATGAGAAATGGAAACAAATAAAAATAGCAAATGATTTTGATGCTTTTTTAAGAAAACTATCTCGTGGTTCTATTTTAGACCCTAAAAGATTAAAACCGAGTTACGGGAGAAAGAAAAAGTGAATGAATTTTGTTCAACTACCGGGTAGCTTGAGTTTAACAAAGAGTCGTAGCTGCGACTCTTTTTCTTGTTCCACTAATGTGGTAGTTTAGTTAAAGGAAGAGATGTTAATTACAACATCTCATTTTACCTAAAATTCTCGTTCGTCTTCAGTTTTCAGCATTTCTTCATCTATGATGTCAACTAATTCTTGAATGCTAAACATATATAGAACAACCTCTTTGTCAACATCCTCAATATGAATTTCAGCTTGAATCCGTATTTTTGTCGGTTTTCCTTTATAAATAACATCAAAGGTTCCAATTTCTTTTATTTCGTTATCTTCTTTCATTGTGTTAATTTCAGATTGAATAGTGTTGATTTCGTCTTGATTAAAACCTGAATCCAATATTGAGGAGGATAAACGGTTTAAAAAAGGTTCTACCTCTTCAAGACCAAAATTCATTCCTGCTGCATATGGTGCTTCTTCGTAGTCATTTGTATTCTTTTTTTTGTTAACCATATAAATAGTACCTCCAACAAAAAGTATAATAAGACTAATGATTAAAAACTTCACATATTTCACGCCTTTCCATTTATCATTATAAAGCAACATTTAATCCTCTTCTATATTGCTAATCGGTGTAAATAATCCCAAGAGTTTTTATATAAATGAAAGGCCTCTTAATTAAACTAACGTAAGCAGTTTAGCATTCCTGTAGATCGCTATTTTTCGACTTTGAAAAAAATAGAGCTCCTCAGTAAGATATGAGTATAGACACCACTCTAAAACTCAGAACCTTAAGGAGGAAGCCCTACTATGAAGTTTAAAATGCAAGATAAACAAAATCAACTAATAGAAAGAATTTCTGATAAACATCTCGTTGTTGGTGTAGACATTGCTCAACAGTTACACGTGGCTAGAGCTGTAAATTTCCGTGGAATTGTAGTCGGAGATCCTCTTACATTTGTAAATAACGAAGAGGGATTTGCTAGTTTATTACACTGGATTAATAATCTTCAAAGATTAAATAACCTGGATACAGCCATAGTTGGTATGGAACCTACAGGACATTACTGGATTAATCTATCAAAATGGTTATTTAAACAAAACATTGAGGTAGTAACGGTAAATCCTCACTTGGTAAAAAGGAATAAAGAAAATCGTGATAATACTCAATCAAAAAGTGATAAAAAAGATGCTCTAGTCATCGCTGACATGGTGAAGAACGGTTACTATGCCATTGTTAGACCCACTTCAGAATCATTTGAAAAACTTAGAGTTCTTATGTCTAACCGTGATGTTGTTGTTAAACGACTCGTTAGTTCTCTTAATCAATTAAATCGTTGGGTAGATATTGTCTTTCCAGAACTCCGTGAAGTCTTTAAAGACATTACTGGTAAAGGGGCACTCGCGACCCTTCGTCTATTTCCATCACCAATGGAACTTCGTTCCATGCAGCCTCACGAGGTTGTTACAGGATGGAAATCTCAAATGAAGAGACAGCCTGGATTAAAAAAGGCCCAATTGCTTCTTGAAGTAGCTAGAAGATCTATAGGCACCAGACAAGCACTTGATGCTCACAAATTTCATTTGGAACAATTATTAGAGGAGTATGATCTCGTAGTGGTACAACTCGAAAGAGTTGAAAAAGAAGTCAAGGATGTTCTAAATCAAATACCTTACGCAAAGAAGTTGCTCACCATTAAAGGAATTAGTGATATTTCTTTAGCCGGTATTTTAGGTGAAGCAGGAGATTTAAGTGGTTTTCCTCACGGTAATTCTTTGCTTCGGCACGCTGGATTGCACTTAGTTGAAGCAAGTTCAGGAAAGTGGAAAGGCCAAATCGTCATATCTAAGCGTGGAAGGTCTAGGCTTAGACGTTTCCTATACTTAGCGACAATGAGCCTGGTGATGAATAACCCAGAATTTCAAGCAATTCACTCTAATAATGTTAAGGTGAAAAAAATGAAGAAAATGAAATCGATTATGAAGTTGGTAGGTAAACTAGCCCGAATATTTGTGGGAATAGCGCGCAGAAATGAGGCTTACTGTCCAGAAAAAGTCCAACCATTAACAGAACTAGCATCGTAGTGTAAGTAATAAATTGGTTAAACTTGTTCTCGAAGAGAACCCCACAGACTAATTATTTCAGCTTTATCTATTATCGAATGTTGGCTTATTCGTAGGATTTCAAATATGTACGGAGTACCAGGTTTATTGAACAAAAGGGCACTGACCCATCAGTTTAGCATAACTGGCCTCCACCCCTTGGATAGGCATGACGAAGGAATGATAGGGCAAATGACCCGTTGAGACATGGGAGGGAAAGCCTCCAGGGGCGGCGTGGAGAATGTACATCATATGGTAAAATGTGGAGTTAGGCCTTACTCCTCTATTTCACTATGCCTTCACGAAGCCATAACGATCTCAACTCATTTCATTTAACCGTGAATTTAATTTCAAGGGTTATGAAATCCTGCGAATAAGTGAGCATTCGAGAGATAAATGTATCTAACTGAGGGAGTACAATAAGGCTAACCATTGTTAAAAGGGGATAAATATTATGGTGGTGATAAAGTGGAAACAAATATTTTATTTTATAAAATTCAAAAGGGTACAGTTTCAGCTGAGGATTATGTAAATTGGTCTTACAGTCTATTAGAAAAGAATATATCGTCACCATCTGTAAATATTCTCTCTTCATTTTCCTTTGATGATAATATATTTGAAGTCGAAATGTATTTTAAAAGAGCATTAGATGAATTGGCAATAAAGGAACCAATCTTTGAAATATGTGCAAGAGCCTATATAGGTCTTTTAGCAAATAGAATAATAAAAGCTAATGGCCATAAAGAAATTTTTAATTTAGCTGATATGATTTTTCAAGTGGTTGCTATTGAGATAGAAAATTCAGATGACCTGTATGCTTGGTTTGAAATTAGTGAATTGATTGATAGGCTTGATTATGATGATAAATCTTTTGTGTTAAATGAAGAGGATGTAATACTAAGGATAAAGAATGAGGCTGAAAACTTATTAAGATTAAATCATTAGCATTCTTTATGGTGCTAATGGGGGCGTTTCTACAATAAGTAGAGACACGTTTTTCTTATTGAAGTAACGAAGTAGAATAGTAGAAGAACATATACTTTGAATTTTGGGTGGTTCTATGACAAAAAGGTTTAAAACTATTTTAATGACGATAATCATAATATTAATTGTATTTATGGCTGGTAAGTATCTATTGGATTTTTTATTTGAGGATATGTGTGGAAATGATATTAAACAAAAAATCCCTTCTCCCAATGGTCAAAATGTGGCTTATGTTTTTGAAAGAAGTTGTGGTGCAACAACAGGATTTTCACCCCAATTATCCGTTTTAGATAAAGATGACGATTTTCAAAATGAATCGGGAAATACATTTAGGTCAGATAAAGACTTTTCTATTGAATGGATTGATGAAAAGAACATAAAAGTTATTTATGATAAATCCTATGAAACTTCCGAAATGGGTAAAAAAGTGAATGGGGTTAGGATTGAATATGTAGGTAAGTAAAAGCTTTTTATCTTCTTTCACTAACGGTGCTTTACTTGAAGAGATTTAGCTATAACTTAGTCAACTAATAAGTAACTTAATGTAGGGTGAATTTATGAAGAAAAATTACACAGTTTTTTATATTGCTAAAAAACCACGTTCTGGTGGGATAGGTCGTGAAATACTTTCATTTGAAGGCACAAAGGAAGAATTTTTAAATTTAATTACTTTAATCATTCTTTCTAAGTATGGATGTTATAAGGTTAATCTTGTACAAGATAAGAAAAAACATATGTGTCTTTTTGGGATTAAAAGGCGGGGAAGAAAAAAAGAATTTAGAGTTTTTATAATGGATGTTCTTAATAAGTAATTACATCTAAAAAAGAGATAATGCTTGTTCAACTAATGAGGGCGTTTCTAAAATAAGTGGAGACGCTTTTTTAACTAAACCAGTTTAGTTTAAGAAACGCGGTACATTTTGTAATAACTTTTTGAGGAAAATATACTATGGAGTATTTCACCTGAAGGAGAATGTTTTTTGATTTTTGAGATTATTGCAGGATTGCTTGGAAGCATCGGACAAGATGACTCTTTAAATACAAAGAAAATAGATAAGCATATTGAGGAATTACGAAAATATAACTGGTTTAATGAGTTATATGATGATGAAAAGTATCATCGTTTGTTTTTCGTCAATAAGCGAGTTAGGAAGTTTTTACAAAGTACATATCTAACTAAAAGGCTTATTAAGAATACAAATGCACAAAACACCTTTAAATCTTTTCTTGAAAAGCAGATAAGTAAATAATCCTTATTCAGCTCCCATGAAAATTAAAAAAGCACAAAACCTAGAAAAAAGCATAACAAAATTGACCCAGTAAAAACGCTTTTTAAAAAAGGCTGAGCCTTCTGAGTGTTCAGTATTGAGTTGACAGATAATCAAAAGAACCTTCCTTCTATAAAAAGTATAGAATTGGCTGACGCAACGACCAGAATAAGGATTAATCTCCCATGAGTGCTACCCATATAGGGCGCGACAGTCGGTGGTACACCGTGGTCGTTGGAGTCAGACTAACGGATGGGCTCTATGGCACCATAGTGTATCGACCTTCTTCGCCAGCCGTAGAAACAGTATAGACAGGGGAATCTATTTTCATTCTCTGTGGTGAAGCGCTGATTTTTGCGCTTCATGGATGGCTAACGGGGAACGTGTATTCAATAACAAAAAATGAAACTAAATTAATTACAAATCGTCTTATAGTTATAGAGATTGATTCACAATTTCTACGTATGTGGATTAATTAAGCAGAAAATTAGATAAGGAGTTTGCGTTTGAAAAGGAAAAGAAAGTTCATCATTTTTTTTATAACAATAACTTTGATCTTAATAACTACTTTTTTATTTCCTACTTGGACACCTAAAATTGAAGGAGTAAACAGCATTTCCGTATTAAAGCCAATTGAGATAAACGGAACAAAACTTGAAGTGATGATTAGAGGTGCCGATAAAAGTAATCCGATTGTCATCTTTGTACATGGTGGACCAGGCTGTTCAGAGATACCTTATGTCAGGAAGTATCAAGATCTGCTTGAGGAACATTTTACAATTGTTCATTATGACCAGAGAGGAAGCGGGAAGTCGTTTCACTTCTTTGAAGACTACTCAAATATAACCACAGATAAACATGTGGATGATTTATTGGCACTGACTGAATATGTAAAAAAAGAGTTTTTTCAAGAAAAGGTCATATTAATTGGTCATTCATTTGGAACATACATAGGACTGAAAGCTTCTAGTAAAAACCCTGAAAAATATGCGGCTTATATTGGTATTGGTCAAGTTTCAAATAATACAATTAGTGAAATGGATAGCCTAGAATATACAATACGCCAAGCGCAACAAGCTGGAAATCTAAAGGATGTAGATCAATTAGAATTTCTTAGAGATTCTATTAAAAAGGGCGAAGCGCATACTCCCAGAAACATGGTCCGTAAATACGGAGGGGCAGCTAGGTTAATTAATGATAATATGGATTATTTCATTGGGTTTTTAACTAGTCCAGAATATAACTTACTTGATGTTATTCGTTATTTTAAGGGAATTTCAGCTACACAAGAAATATTACTAGATGAAGAAAAAGAGAATGATATTACAACAATAGTAGATAGTTTAGATATTCCTTTATATTTCGTCATGGGAAAAGATGATTATATGACATCTACAAATGCAGCAAAAGCGTATTATGATACCTTGGATGCTCCAATTAAGGATTTTGTTGTCTTTGAACATTCTGCACATTACCCTCAATTCGAAGAAAAAACACTTTTTGCAGATTGGTTGATAAAAACATGGAAAAGTTTGGAGTTGTAGTTCCTTATCCCTCTTTCTGAATATTCCGGAAATTAAATTGTGAAATAAATAGTAAGAATGAATTTTTTATTTAACTATAGGAGTGTTTATGTTAAACAATGGGGTTGCTATGGCTATCCTTTTCTTATTCGACTAACTGGGCAGTAAAGTTGAACAAGTGTTGGGAGGGGAAGTTATGAATACAAAAAGAAAAAAGTTAATTACTTGGGGTTTAGTCACGATGTTTTTAATAGCACCAATTCTATCATGGATTTTAGGTATGATTTACGGAGTAATTGTTTCAAGTGGATTCGCTGGTGGAGGGTTAATGGTAATACTATTCCCGATAATTTTTGTTGTGGGAATTGTGATTTTGATTAAAGGTTTCAAAGAACCGAAACAAGTGTAAATGGTTTTACATTCATCTTCAACGGGTGCTTTAGTGCAACAAGGATTTCAACAATGTTTTATAAAAAACGGTTCTGGTGCATAAACTTCAAGTCACTTGCAAGTAATCTCTAAAACTTGAACATACTGATACTACTACTCTAAAAAAGGAGCATGATCAGTATGGAAAACCAAAATTTATTCAAATGGAAACATTATCAACCTGAGATTATCCTTCTTACAGTGAGATGGTACCTACGGTACAAATTAAGTTTTCGTGATTTGGTGGAAATGATGGAAGAGCGAGGCCTGTCGATAGCTCACACAACGATTATGCGTTGGGTTCATCAATATGGTCCTGGGTTGGATAAGAGAATACGGCGCTCATCTTAAGCAGACCAATGACTCGTGGAGAGTAGATGAAACATACATAAAAGTAAAAGGACAATGGATGTATTTGTATCGTGCAGTCGATTCAGAAGGGAATACCATTGATTTTTATTTAAGTAAAAATAGAAATACCAAATCAGCCAAGCGTTTTTTCAAAAAGCCTTGGCTTTTTCGCATGTATCCACTCCTCGTGTCATTACTGTAGATAAAAATCCAGCTTATCCAGTAGCAATTGAGGAGTTAAAAGAAGAAAAAGATACCAGAAGGCATCCAATAGGCAAGTGAAATATCTGAACAACATCGTGGAACAGGATCATCGGTTCATTAAGAGACGAGTCATTCCTATGTTAGGGTTCAAGTCTTTTAACACAGCTGCATCCATTCTTTCAGGAATAGAAGCCATGCATATGATTAAAAAAGAACAGATTGATTTACGGGATCAGTCTATCCAAAATCAGAAAGAATTCATCCATCAATTGTTTGGTATTGCAGCATAAGATACGAGTCCGCTAGGAATATATGCGCTTTATTCTCTTTTGCTTTATCTTTGCACCAGAACCGTATTCCAAGCTATAATTGTTATTTTAAGAAACTGGAGATTCAATTGTAAAGTAGGATAAAAGCTTAGATTATGAGTAGGAATTGAGGATTTATATGGAAAAATCGAAAAAAAGTCAAAATAAAATAACTGCTGGTTTGTTGATCGTATATTTATTTGTATTAACATGGATTATACTCTTTAAAATGCAATTTTCATTTCAAGACTTGCGTCATTTCACCGATTTTAGGGGAATTAACTTAATCCCCTTCGCTGGTTCGGTTATTAAAAATAATCAAATAGATATTGGTGAAATAATCTATAACGTACTTTCATTTATCCCATTTGGAATTTATATTAGTATGCTAAAACCAAGTTGGTCTTTCTTGAAAAAGATTGTACCAGTAGCGGGAGTTAGTTTGTTATTTGAAGTATTGCAATTCATCTTTGCCCTAGGAGGCAGCGATATAACTGACCTTCTAGGAAATTCATTAGGTGGAATTATTGGAGTTGGAGTTTATATTGTATTTCGTAAGCTGTTTAATAACAAAGCAAATAAAATTCTTAATGTTTTAGCTTCAATCGGAACAATATGCATTTTTGCATTAGTGATGTTATTAATAATAGGTGTTATTAGGTACGGGAATTATGGCTAATAGAGGAATTGAAGCATCGGATATTTTTAATGGAATGTGGCGTGACAACGATTGTAAATTATTGACGTGTTGGGGCTTTCTTTCAGGAACTTTATACTGCAATCGAGCGCCATTATTAAGGAATTGGCGCTCGTTTTGCATTAAGGAATTATTGGTGAAGTATATGAGTCCCATTGTTTGAGTTTAGGATTTTGAAGGTAGTCTTGATCGGGAAAAGAGAACTATTCTTCGGAATGATACTAACTGCTCAATAAGGGTAAAAAAAGCAGTACTTTGTGAGTATTGAATAACCAGAGAAACGCCATTCACTTATAAACATAACTGTTTATTTATTTGTTTGCTCTGTGTATTGTTTGAAATTATCTAAAATCGCCTGCCATCCCTGTTGTTGAAACTCAATTGGATGTTCAGTTTCAGCGTCAAACGTTTCAATTACTTCAGTTTCGTTTCCTTGACCTTTAAAGGTGATTTTAACTTTTCTTCCATCTCCCATTGTATAAGAAATCACCTCATGTAATTTTACTTCATCGTAGATTCCACCAAAATCAAACCCCATACTACCATCTTTCGCTTCCATTCTTGAAACGAATTTCCCACCTGCTCTAAGATCATTCTCAGCAAATGGTGTGTGCCAATCATCTGAAGGGCTGTTCCATTTTTTAATATGATCTGGCTCTGTCCAATAATCCCATACCTTTTCAACTGGTGCTTGAATAGTTGTTTCTACTGTAACTTCCTTAAATTCTCCCATGTTTCCTCGTCCTTTATATTGTAGATTTTTTAATGATTTGTTTCCTTAGATTAACATACACCATTATCCTAAATTTATAATAGAAAGATGAGTGAAATAAGTAATTGTTTTATTACTTTACATGTAAGCGTAATAAATGAAAATGAACTCCATATGATATACAAAGTCGATTACTTTTGTTAGGGGTGAGTACAATTAGCGGTTTCGATATAAAAGAGTGGGAAAACCAGGTTGCTGATTTTATGCCAGATGAATATCAACAAATGTGCACACGTTTTAAAAAGGCTACTAAGGTATTAACAGTAGAGGCAGAGCCCGAAGTAGGACCGACACCAAAAGAAGTCATTTGGACAAAAAATAAAACAAAGCTGTACCGCTATATTTCAGATCAGCCTAAAAAACACAAAGTACCACTTTTAATGGTTTATGCTTTAATTAATAAACCGTATGTTTTAGACTTAACACAAGGAAGTAGTTTTGTAGAATATTTAGTTAATGATGGATTTGATGTTTATCTTCTTGACTGGGGTAAACCAGGAATGGAAGATAAAAACATGAAACTAGATGACTATATTATGGATTATATGCCACGTGCAGTTCGCAAAGTATTGAAAAAATCTGATGCGGAAGAAATATCAATCTTAGGTTATTGCATGGGTGGAACAATGACATCAATCTTTGCATCACTTCACCCTGAATTGCCAATTCGAAACATTGTATTTTTGACTACTCCGGTTGATTTTGAGGATACAGGTTCATACGGTGTTATGTTGGATGAGCGTTATTTTGATGTTGACAAAGTGGTTGATACACTTGGTCTTATACCACCGGAAATGATTGACTTTGGTAACAAAATGGTTAAACCAATGGCAAACTTTTATGGTCCATATGTAAGCTTATTTGATCGTGCAGATAATGAAAAATTCATCAGGAGCTGGCAGTTGCTCCAAAAATGGTTAAATGATGGAGTCCCATTCCCTGGTGAAGCTTACAGACAATGGATCAGGGATTTTTACCAACAAAACAAGCTTATTAAAGGCGGGCTAGTAGTTCGAGGGCATAAGGTGAACCTAGAGAATATTAAAGCGAATGTGCTAAGCCTATCTGGTGCAACTGACATTATTGCTCAACCACACCAAGTAGAGGCGTTAATGGATGTTATCTCCAGCGAGGATAAAAAGTATATGGAACTTCCTGTTGGTCATACATCAATTGCGTTTGGAAGTAAAGCTTCAAGTATTACGTATCCAAGTGTTGCTGAGTGGTTAGGAGAACGTTCAAATTAATAATGAGGTCTAATACCTATTTGGAGAGTACCCAAGAGATATCCAGACATATAAAATGCGGAAACATTTTCTTTTATATCACTTCTAAATGGTTCTTGAATGCCTATTAAAATGTGTCCGTAAACCAAGAGCTTCTTGTGTAGCTATTGGTTTATGGACACATTTTTTGGTTCTGGTGCAAAAACTTCAAAATATCTGCAAGTATTCTCTCAAACTTGGACATACTGATACTATTACTCTAAAAAAAGGACGTGATCAGTATGGAAAAGCTTTATTTTACGCAGGTCGGCCTTGATGGAGACAAATGCACGATAAACCAGTAAGGCATCTTTGTTTGGGCCTGTGCTGAAGCCGACAATTTCTCGATTAAAGAGATTGACAAATACACATACGTAATGCCATTTTTGATGAACTCTCACGTACGTCAAATCGCTTACAACCACCGTCATTTTTTCCTCCTGATCGAACGCACGGTTTAGTTCATTCTTCTGTTCTGATTCATTACACGATTTTGGGTTCTGGTGCAAAAATTATATCTATTTGAAAGAGGCATATATGAAAATAAACTTCTGTAACTTCGAAAAAAGACAATACCAAAGAAGACCCTTCTCATTCGTTAAAAAAATGGAGAGAGTCGCAATTCATTAATCTCTATGGATTGACTGGATTAAGAACCAGTATGGACAGTTTACTATATTTTCATTCTCTGTGGTGAAGCGCTGATTTTGCGCTTCATGGATGGCTAACGGGGCAGGGTTGAAGAAGAAAAAGCACACATGAAAAATCTACAAGTTCTTAAATTACCTTATCCCTACATTTTCTTTACTTAAAGAGAGCAACACTCTATAGAAGATGGGAATGTTGCTCTTTTTTGCTATAAGTCCATAAGAAAAACTTTGGCTGTTAACAACTATAGGCAGAAGAACCCCAATTTGCTATAATCTCTATCTCAATACTTTGTTGGTTTTGAATCCTGTCTAATATTTCCGGTTCACCTTCAGGATAAATTTGACGAAAGTATTTAACTATTTCAGTACTACCTTTAGACATTATATATTGGGCTTTACTTATTGCATGAGTCCAATTTTTTTCCTCCATTAGAAGCAAAAAAAGTAAAGAACCGAAGGTGGCAGAGGTTAAGTAATGGGTTGGCCACATGTGTCCTAAAACAGATTGATATTCATTTGTTAGCACAGAGGAGGTACTTAAAAAATCCATAGAGTTATAACGAATATACACACTCGCTGTTTCACACATGTTAAGGACAAGGAGACGTCTACCTAACTCTTTTCCTGGGATAGATAAATTTGCTAAATCACTTAAGAATATTTCTTCGGAGTTTGATATTTTTAGAGAGCTTCTTTGTGGATTATCAGAGTCTCTTTTACCGTGTCCTGATATCCAAATAAGATCAATAGATGGGTCAGAGTATAGTTTTAAAAACTCTTCTTTCGTACATGCATTTGCATATCGCATTATTATGTTATTCATATCAATGTCTTTTTCTCTCAAAATGAATAAAATAGCATCGCGTTCTTTTTCTGCCATATAAAGACTTTGGTCTGGGTTAATCCAAAACAAAGCCTTTTTTAGTTCGCGCTGTCGTTTGGCTTGTGAGGAGTTTAACAATGAAATCGGTATTTCTCCATTAAAACTTTTACTTAGGAAAGATTGTATAGGTACATTTGCTGCAGATAATTCGAAAATTTGTACACTATTAAAAGGTTCTAATGAAGTAGCTGTTTCAATTAGTTTATCCAAACAATACACAGAGCTGAAGTTATCTAAGTACTCTTCGGAATTGTCTCTTTGAATACTAGGATTACCAGGAAGTACAGGCTCATGTGACTCTTTTTCCGGTTCTGGTGCAAAAACTTCAAGACATTGGCAATTAATCTCTAAATCTTGGACATACTACTACTCTAAAAAAGGAGCATGATCAGTATGGAAAAGCAAAATCTATTCAAGTGGAAACATTATCAACCTGATATTATTTTATTAACCGTGAGATGGTACCTACGGTACAACCTCAGTTTTCGTGATTTAGTCGAAATGATGGAAGAACGCGGATTTTCTATTGCTCATACAACCATCATGCGCTGGGTTCATCAGTATGGTCCTGAGTTGGATAAGAGAATCCGGCGTCATCTTAAGCAGACCAATGACTCATGGAGAGTAGATGAAACATACATAAAAGTAAAAGGACAATGGATGTATTTGTATCGTGCAGTCGATTCAGAAGGGAATACCATTGATTTTTATTTAAGTAAAAATAGAAATACCAAATCAGCCAAGCGTTTTTTCAAAAAAGCCTTGGCTTTTCCGCAGGTATCCACCCCTCGTGTCATTACTGTAGATAAAAATCCAGCTTATCCAGTAGCAATTGAGGAGTTAAAAGAAGAAAAAAAGATACCAGAAGGCATCCAAATAAGGCAAGTGAAATATCTGAACAACATCGTGGAACAGGATCATCGGTTCATTAAGAGAAGAGTCATTCCTATGTTAGGGTTCAAGTCTTTTAACACAGCTACATCCATTCTTTCAGGAGTAGAAGCCATGCATATGATTAAAAAAGAACAGATTGATTTACAGGATCAGTCTATCGAAAATCAGAAAGAATTCATCCATCAATTGTTTGGGATTGCAGCATAAGATACGATTCCGCTAGGAATATATGCGCTTTATTCTCTTTTGCTTTATCTTTGCACCAGAACCGTATTTTCTATTATTGGCTGATAACTAAAAAACTGTTAGAAATTTATTTGGATTTTAAGGTGATATACTACTACATCTCAATTTTTCAGTTACCTATCATCAGCAGTCAATACATTTTGTATGTGGAATCTGGTCACAAAATTGGTCACACACTTTAAATATATGCTCGACTTTTAAAGGAAGAACGGACCCCCTAGGTGTACGCTTCACCAGTATTCCTCAAGCAGGACTGCTGGCACCTGGTTATCATGCCGATTTTATTGTGCTTGATCGTGATAATTTTTGTTATTCATGTGAATAATATTTTTTGATAAAGCTAAAAGTTTTAAAAAGTTTTTTACAATCTTTTAATCTACCTTTTACAAAATTTACCTTTTTTTAATAGGGAACTAATAATCTCCTGTTATTTTTGAATAGAAGTTTAAAAAGAGATGGGAGATGAGCAGATTGAAAAGTAAATGGATGTCAGCGATTGGTGCACTTGTCATTGGAATCAGTATTTCGACCGGTGGGGGTAATGCTCTCGCGACGGACGAGCCGGTGCGCGATGTGGCGAATCTCTTCCCGTATCGGGACGCGGAACTGACGCTCATAAATCACCGTGGCCTGTCTCCGAACATGCCGGAAAACACGCTGGTTGCCTTCCGCAATTCGGTGGCCATGGGCGTTGACGTCATCGAGATCGATCTGCGCCCCACGAAGGACGGCAAGATTGTGATTCTTCACGATGACACGGTGGACCGCACCACCGACGGCACCGGTGCAGTCAAGGACCTGACACTGGAGGAAGTCAAGCAGCTCGACGCGGGTAGCTACGCCGGAGAAGAATTTGCCGGCGAGCAGATTCCCACCTATGCCGAGGCGCTGGAGACCGTCAAGGGCACCGGCGTGCGTCTTCTGCTGGACATCAAGGACGCCTCTCAGGTCCAGCAAATCGTCGAGGTCACTGAGCAGTACGACATGATTGATCAGGTGATCGTGGGGCCCCGCTCGGTGGCAGCGCTCCAGGAATTCAAGGCCCTCAATCCGGACCTGACCACGCTGGGATTCATCGGCACCATGGCGGATGCCGACGCCTTCATCGACGCTGGCGTTGACTACATCCGCCAGTGGCCGGACTGGATTCTCGCCTCCCGTGACGACGCAGAATGCCAGGCCGACTACGCCGAGCGCGTGGCCGCCTATGAGCGCGGCGAGCGTAGCCATCCCGGCTCAGCGTCTTGCATCGTGGAAGAGGTGGTCTCCCGCGGCGTGCCGGTGTGGTCCACCACGAACGCCATGGGCTACGAGGGCATGGACGAGCTCCTGCAGCTTGGCGCCACGGGACTTCTTTCCGATGTGCCGGAGGTAATGGACCAGCTGTTGGAAGACATTGAGGAGAAGCGCTTCGTCACCGCAGACGCGAAGCGCGAGGCCCTGAGCCAAGAGCTCGCCACGGAGGAGCGCGGCGCTCATCAGCTGCTCGTGCTCGCTAAGCGCGCCGGGAAGTACGTGGATTCTCGCGATGCCGAGCGCGCCTGCGCCTCGCTGGACGTGTTGGCCATCACCACAGATAAGGCACCGCTGGAAGCCGAGGACAAGGCTCGCTACGCGCGCGATGTCGAGGATGTCGAGACCACACTGGCCTGCTCGCGCTTCTAATCCGGCTATCAACTCGCCACTTTGCTATGGGTCTGGCACTCGTCATGCTTCATATTTTCAAAAGTAAATATATTAAACTTTAAAAATGATTGTACTTCAAAAAACAAATAAGTAGTGGTAATAAATTTTGGGGACAAATTCGGGCGTATTGTCCCCAATTCTAGCGAATAGAACATTTATTCTTATTGATGGAACGTTTTATATCAACGCTTTTTTGCTCGAACTGTTATAATCCGATAAAATATTCAACATTGACAGGGTAGAAGTCGCTGAATCATCTATCAGGGACACATCATAAATCTGTTCACACTGTAAACTCAACATATGTGGAGTGCTGTTCACTACTAGTAAGAAAAGATAAATTATAGATGTAACGGTTCTGGTGCAAAAACTTCAAAACATCTGCAATGAATCTCTAAATCTTGGACATACTGATACTATTACTCTAAAAAAGGGGCGTGATTAGTATGAAAAAGCAAAATCTATTCAAGTGGAAACATTATCAGCCTGATATTATTTTATTAACCGTAAGATGGTATCTACGGTACAACCTCAGTTTTCGTGATTTAGTCGAAATGATGGAAGAACGCGGACTATCTATTGCTCATACAACCATCATGCGCTGGGTTCATCAGTATGGTCCTGAATTAGATGAGCGAGTACGGCGTCATCTTAAGCCAACCAATGATTCTTGGCGAGTCGATGAGACGTATGTGAAAGTCAAAAGTCAATGGATGTACCTATATCGTGCCGTTGATTCAGAAGGAAATACGATTGATTTTTATTTAAGCAAAACAAGAAATCATAAGGCTGCAAAGCGCTTTTTCAAGAAAGCTTTGCGGTCTTTTCATGCCTCTAAGCCTCGGGTTATCACAGTAGACAAGAACCCAGCCTATCCTATGGCGATTGAAGAGTTGAAGAAAGAGAAAAAGATGCCCGTAGGCATCCAAATACGGCAGGTAAAATATCTTAATAACATTGTGGAACAAGATCATCGTTTTATTAAAAAGAGAGTTCGTTCGATGTTAGGATTGAAATCTTTTCGGACAGCTAAATCTATTCTTTCGGGAATAGAAGCGATGCATATCATTAAAAAAGGACAACTTGCTTTACGGGACAAGTCTGTCCAAAATCAAGTGAAGTTCATTCATCAACTATTTGGAATGGTTTTATAAGAATAGATTCCATTAGGGGATTTATATATACCCGTTTCCAATAAATGCAATCTTTGCACCAGAACCTATCAAGTCGTGCTGGGATAAAAAAGAGTATACATCCTCATCAATTACGACACAGCTATGCTACACATATGATTAATAACGGTGCGCCACTTGAAGTGATCCAGAGCTTGCTCGGTCATGAAAAGAGTGAGACAACAAAAATATATGCTCAGCTAAGTGGAAAGTTGAGACAGGATTTTTATAGTAAATATTTTTGAAAGCAAATCAAATTAAACTTTAACTGAAATCAAGGTGCACATATAACAATGCGTATCTTTTTATTATAGGGACATTTTGTGGAGTAAAGAAAGGGGTAGGAAAGAAGTGGAAGTAAGCTGATGCAATATATGAAAATAATTCAACTCCCTGAAGGAACAGTTGGGAGATATCAGCTCTGTGTTGAAGTCTTAAACGATAAAAAGACGTATAATTCCTACATTTTTGTAAATGATAAATCAGGTAAGAGAAACTTAAATTTAGGAGTTTTTATATGAGTGAATCCAGTTACAAACTTTTTAGACAGTAGCAGACATAGTACATCTTTGGTGTTGTTACATGGCAAACAGTATGGTGAGTTGTTTTTAACATATGGTCTCGAAATTGCCCAGAATAAAAAGATACTTTCACAAGTTCAACAACCATACGACATTGCTGTTCAGACCATAACTATCTTTTGGAATATAAATAAGGAAATTACTGTCTCGGTGGGATTTACGAACGAGTATGTGAAATCGGTTAAAATCGCTGTTTCACGAGAAGATGATTCCAAAGATACGAAACAACAAAAAGTTTAGTTTGTTGACAAATAGTAAGATGAAGAGTAAAGTATATTTATAATATATCTTGAATTAAAGGTATTGGAATTCAAGGTAACTTAGATAATACTATTGTGTAATAAAGAAGTAAAACAATTTGGAGGCGATAGTTATGAAAGGTTGGCTATTTTCAGGTACAAACAAACCACTAGAATTGATTGAAAAAGAAGATCCAAAAGCAATTCCAGGTCACGTTGTTATAGAAGTGAAAGCTGCTGGTCTATGCCATTCGGACGTTGCAGCATTACAAGATCCAGGTTGGATGCCACTTTTCCCAAATGGTCCTGTTATTATGGGGCATGAGTTTGCTGGGGTTGTTATTGAAGTGGGTGAAGGTGTAGAAAATATTAAAGTTGGAGACCGCGTTGGGGCTAACCCAATGAATAGAGAAACAAAAGTAACTGCTGGGTATAACTATGACGGCGGGTATGCAGAAAAAGTGCGTGTTCCTGCAGATCAATGCGTAATCATTCCTGAAGGCGTTTCCTTTGTAGAAGGAGCAGCTTCAACAGATGCAGGGATCACAGCTTATCGTGCTCTTTTCAGTATTGGACAAGCTAAAGAAGGTACAAAATTAGGAATCATCGGAATCGGTGGTCTTGGTCAATTTGCTCTACAAATGGCACTAATTAAAGGTTGCGAAGTGTACGCTACAGATGTTTCTGAAGGAGCTCGAAAACTTGCTGGAGAACTAGGGGCTCATAAAGTATTCGATACTGTTCTAGATATGAAAGAAGCAGAATGTGACGTTATTGTTGACTTTGCTGGTTTTGGACAAACAACTTCTGACGCACTGGAAGCTGTAAGACCAAAAGGAACAGTTGTAATTGTTGGTATGGGTAAATTAGAATCTAATATCAATACTTACTTAATGATTACAAAAGAAATTAAGCTTTTAGGAAGCAATGGTGGATCAGTAGAAGACTTAAAAGGTGTTTATGATTGCTTCGCTACTGGAAAAATGAGTCCAAATCTTATCACAATCCCATTTGAAGAAGTCGACAAAGGGATTGAAAAACTTAAAAATCATGAAGTAAAAGGCCGTTTAGTGGCTGTATTTGAATAAATATAAGTTTTATTTGTAATAAATGTAGAGAGGTTAAGACAAAACTCTCATCTGAATGAAATAGCCTGTGAAATTTACAATAAGTAAAATTTCACAGGCTTTCATATTTTTAAAATAAAATGATCAGTACTTAGGTTTTTGATTACCCAAATTTGCACCATTATCATGCTTAAATGTTTGGCCTTTAGAAGGGGCAAACTCTTTCGCAATCTCTTCTTGGCTCTTCGATTGTGATTTCCCTGAAGCAAACGCATTTGACATTCTACTTGCTTGACGGTTTGTAGGAAGGAATTCTTTCGCAATCTCTTCTTTACTCTTCGGTTGTGATTTCAATGAAGCAAACGCATTTGACATTCTACTTGCTTGACCGTTTGTAGGAAGGAACTCTTTTGCAATCTCTTCCTGACTTTTAGGTTTAGCATTGGTTGAAAGGATTGGCGAAAATTCTTTCGCGATCTCGTATATAGTATTACCTAGTTTCGATTGACCATTATTTGCCTGACTACTTTTTTTATTTTTCTTATGATCAAATATTGACAATGTCATCATCTCCTCGGTACTTATTATGAGAGAAGGCGAATGTAATTATGTCAAGAAAGGTTTGTCAAAACATCTAGTGCTTAAAATCTTTCATTGTGCATTATTCAATTGGATATTTTTTTGCGTTTTTTCATAAATTAGTCGTTATTAATACAACATAATACCCACAACGTTAGTTTCGTGGTTTTCAATATTCCACAATCGGGCGCTATCCTTGAACAAGGATAAGCGCTCATTTCTCATTTAAGGGCCATTTAGTTGAACAAGGATATGGTAAACTTAATTAAAGATTAAATTAATAAAAAAGGAAGTACATACATAAATGACTATTGATAAAGACCTTGAACAAAATATTGAAAGTACAAAGAAAAAAGCGAAATGGGGCTGTCTCGCTACTGCCGTACTTATATTAAGTCCAATCATTTTATTTGTAGGCTGGTTTTCTTACGGTATGTATTTCAAGGAAGTTACACTTGTGAATAGTCATTCTCCAAACAATATTAATACGATTAGAGTTGTTCAAAAAGGTTCGGCTTTTTTCTTTGGTCCATCTTCCGTCAGAATTAAATACGGTTGGTGGAAACATTTAGATAAAAGTATTGCAAATGATGGGAAAAATCTCGATTCCTCAAACGTTTCAGTAAGTTGGAAAAGTGATTATGAAGCAACGATAACTTTATACGGAGAAGAGCAAGAACCTGAAGTTGTGGAATTTAAAATACCGAATAAATCCAATGATTCTGTTGTTGAAGATAAATCAGATTCAAAAACTTTTGAGGAAGTACAAAAAGAGCTCGGTTCCTTCACCTTTGAAACAAGTGAATCTCCCAATCTAATAAATATTATTGAGTTTGGAGAAATAACAAGATCCAAAGGACCAGAACCTAGCTCAACTGTAAGAATCTACTATGGAAAGAGGGGTGGCATTTTAGAAAAATATAAGGAGTTTACTCCTACACAAATGTATACACCTGACAACTTCAACGCTTATTGGAAAAATGATGAAAAAGTTACGATTGATGTAATAAGGGAAAATGAAAAAGGAGAAACCTATATAGAGGATACCATCGAGATTGATTTGTCAAAATAAATCAATTTATATAGTTGTTATAACTGTTCCATCAAAGGGCGCGTTTCTCTCACAAGAAATGCGTCTATTTTCATCTAAGGCCATTTAATGAAAAAAGTAAGATAAGTATTTAAGGAACTTTTTTCTAATTAATTCGTATTACATAAAGGATTAAATGGAAAGGTGATTATAAATATGGATATAAGTTTTTTCTGGATAGGGGCAGGATTAGCAGCATTGGGCTATTTTATAGGAGATGGATTAAAAAACTTTAAAAACCCAAAAGGGGGTTTCTCAGGGTATCCCACATTAATAAAAGAAAAGGATTTGTATCTTTATTTAGGGTTAAGTAAAGAAGAAATAAACGAATTGCTAAGCAAATATCCTGATGCACCAAAAGTCGAGTTGAAAGGAACTACATATTATCCGTATCAACATTTTTTAGAATGGCTGTCATCTAACGATATTTATAAAAACTAACCTTGATTTTATGAAAGGAGGAGAAAGTGATAAAGAGATATTTATTTAGAAATATACATTGGTTATTAATCATCTTTGTTTTAATCAATGTGATTATTGGTTTTACAACCTTTACATATTCAAAACCAGATATTATCGCAATTATTTTTGGCATAATTGGATTATTAGGAATCTCTTATCTTGCTTTTCATATAGAAGCTCGGAAAAGAAGGAAACAGGGAGAAAAATGATATTCCATCTGTAAATGTTCGAAAGGTGCTTTTGGACAACTTCATATGCAACTATTCAGCTAAAATGATTGTTGTACAATCTTCAATTATAGGGCGCAATTCCAGAACAAGAGTTGTGCTTTTTCTTTAGGTTAAGGGCTAGAATTATGGAGTAAAGCCTTAAAAGAAAATTGGAATTTTAGGTGAAAGTTTGAAAAAGATTGTGAAGTTTTGTTTCAGGTGCGAGCCTATAGTCAATAGAAAACAAGGCAAATCCATTAGGATCATTTCTTAAGTGATCTCTTCTCTCGTTCCCCAAAGCAGGCCGCCTCCATGAACATACATGATAACAGGAGCTTTATCAGAGGCGGTACGGTAAAAATCAGCTTTGATCGTGAAGAGTTCATTTTGTTAAAATTATCGTTTTTTTTCATTCTTATTATTTACGTCCAATCAAATAAAGAATTCTTGATAATGCTAGATATTTTCACTTTAATAAAGGAATTATAACAGAAGAAGGATCCGAAATTCTTGTGATATAGCTTGCCCTTTTTCAATATGTACTATTTGTATAAACTGCACAATCAAAATAACCTTTTTTTGGATGTTCATCTAGTAATATTTTTTCGAAATCACTATAATATAGAATTTAAAATCTACGAATAACAGAACAGGAGATATCTGAATGGATAGCAAGCAAAGATATCAGATACTATTTGATAAAATCAGTCAATATAATTCAGGTGAAAAAGGCATTACAAGGATTGCTTATACAAACGAAGAACAGACTTGTACGCATACTTTTATGCGGATGTGCAAAGCGGAAAATTTAGATATCCGCATGGATCCATGCGGGAATGTGATTGCAAGAAGAGAAGGAAGAATAAAAGGGCTCCCGCCTGTTGTGATGGGGTCTCATTTAGATTCAGTTTACCAGGGCGGCAAGTACGACGGGGTCGTGGGAGTAACCGCGGCATTAGAAGTTATTAAACGGCTGAATGAAAAGGGAATTGGAACAGAGCATCCGATTGAAGTCATTTCGTTTGCATGTGAAGAGTCTTCACGCTTTGGTGTATCAACGGTTGGTAGTAAAGCAATGGCAGGTTTAATTGATAAGGAGAAATATCGCCATCTCAAAGATAGAGATGGTGTAACGATGGAAAAAGCGTTTTCCTTGTGCGCCCTTGATTTTAATAACATTGACGAGGCTAGTAGAACAAACGAAGAGTTTAAGGCTTTTTTTGAACTGCATGTTGAGCAAGGCCCGGTACTGATCAACAATAAGAAAAAGATTGGCCTTGTTACGGGGATTGCTGCACCGGTGAGACTTCTTTTAAATATTATTGGCAAACCATCACACACTGGAACAACTCCAATGAACATGAGAAAGGATGCTTTACTTGGAGCTTCTGAAATCGCACTAGAGCTTGAAAAAGCCGCAAAAAGCGAGCTCGATCATGGTACAGTGGCTACTGTTGGGGTTATGGATATCCAGCCAGGGGCGATGAATGTGATTCCAGGTGAGGTGGAAATGAAAATTGATATCCGTTCCACTTCAATCGAATCAAGGGAGAGAGTTTTGGACAAACTATACAAAGCTACTCGCTCAGTAGAAAAGAATAGACAGCTTGACATTCAAAGCACAGAAATTAGTTCCGAGAAGCCAGTCTTGCTTTCTTCAGAATTAATTGATGCATTAACCTCTATTTGCGAAGACAGGAACCTGTCTTATCAATTAATGCAAAGTGGGGCTGGACATGATGCGATGAACATGACAAGATTATGTCCAGTTGGTCTCATTTTCGTTCCATCAGTGGAGGGACTTAGTCACCATCCCAACGAATATACCGAGCTGGATGATATAATAAAGGGCATTGACTTACTCGAAGAAGCTATACTTCGTTATGCAAAAATAGTTTGATATTCTATTCTTAGATTAAATACTGAAATTCTTAAAACATTCAAACGTAACATTGCGCAGTAAGAGTTCTATATTAACAAAAAGCCTTCCTTATCCTCCAATGAGCACAAATTTAAAAGCTTTATATTCTATTTACGGTGTACTTTTATATACAATTGTTCTTTTGTTGCTTCTTGGATATGTGAGGACAGATCGTAAAGAGTGCACGCCAGTAAAAATTGAAATTAAACCCTTATTCAAGAAAAGGGCGCGATTCTTCAAAGAAGGATAAGCGCTCATTTTTCATTTAAGGGCCAGATTAAGGAACAACCAAGGGAGGAAGAATAATGTCCGAAGTAAGTTCAAGAAAAATAATTTTAGATTTAGCAGTTACTCTAGATGGATTTATTGAAGGGAAAAATGGTGAAGTTGATTGGTGCATAATGGACTCTGAGATGGGGTTTACTAATTTCCTAAATCAAATAGATACTATTTTGTATGGAAGAAAAAGTTACGATTTATGGGGACAATATTCTCCCACAATTGAAGATACTGATGCTGAAAAAGAAATGTGGGAATTAGTTCACAGTAAAGAGAAATATGTGTTTTCCAAAACGCAAAAAGGGACTGACAATAAAGCATTATTCATAAATGAAGATATTCTTGAAGAAGTAAATAAAATAAAGAAAAAGCCCGGTAAAGATATCTGGTTATACGGCGGAGCAAGTCTTATTACAACCTTTATCGATTTAGGCCTTGTTGATGAATTTAGATTATCTGTTCATCCTGTTGTTTTGGGAGAAGGAAGACCGATGTTTATTGATATTAAACAGAGGTTGAATTTGAAATTAATTAATACAAGAACTTTCTCCTCGGGCGTTGTTCAACTAATTTACCACTTGAATAAAGATTGAAAATATGAATTCTCCGACAAGAGAGCCTCTCAAGGATTGTGGGGAAGGAGTTCGATTTTATTTGTGCAGATTTTGAAAATTTGGCAGGTTTAGGAACTGAGAACCAAAAACAATTGTGAAGTAAATTGGTATTGGTTCTCTTAAGTCAAGACTTAGATTTTAGGATTAATCGTATATTACATTTTTTCCTTGTTCACTTAACTTTTTTAAAGATGTAAGCATATGATTTATTTCTTCATCGGAATGTCTTTCCCATGAACTTAATTCAGCTATTATTTTCAAAGGAGATTTAGACCTATAAGAACGTGTTGGGTTTCCAGGAAATCTTTTGTCAGTTAAGTTCGGATCATTTTCAAAATCACCTAATGGTTCTACAATATAAATTCTTTCTTTTGATTTAGATCTTGCTAATTCAGCACCCCATTTAGCAGCGTCTAATGTTGCAGTAAAATATATATGGTTAGACTTTTTATCTTGGTAATTTGATAAGTGTTGTGGTTCTAATAAATCTCCAATTTTTAGTTCTGCTTTAGTACCATGAAAAAAAGGACCATTATCTAAGACATCTTTTTTGTCATTCATACTGATACACCTCTTATATTTTTAGATTTGTATATAACAGTATAGGACAGGGATTATAGAAAGAGTAGTCTATAAATAATTTATAAACAGTAGTATAATGTAAGTAGAGAGAATGATGTCTAACCATAATTACCTATTACCCATTATCTATTATTTACGTTTATCAGCCATCGACATTCTGGTTGCTGAGGGTTTATCTTACATATGGTTTTGTATTTAAAAAGGTATATAGCAATCGGGCGCTTTTCTGAAATAAGGAAAGCGTCTTTCTTCATTAAAAGGACCATTTAATGGAGTACAGGGCAGGAATATTTTGTGGGGAAGTCGAAGTTGTTTTATCGAATAGCGACTACGGTATCGAGTTTTTGAAACTATTTGAACATGATGGCATTCACGAAATAAGGTTCGCGAATATTCCAATAGCAGAGGGTTTACGAAGTGTTGTTCGTTAACAAGATGTTGTATGACATACCCGAAAACCCAATTTCACATTTTCCTATACTGTGACTTTTCTTTGTTATCATGAACTGTGACAAGGTGTTTTTTGTTTGGAAGGAATTTGTAATTTTTGAATAGAATAATTATGAAGATGATCAGGTAATAAATTTTTACACATAAGGAGATAAAACTATGGCAAAAAACAAATTACTAAGAATGGACAATGTCGGCATCGTTGTAGAATCCCTTGATGACGCAATCTCTTTCTTCGAGGAGATTGGCTTGAACCTCGAAGGGCGAGCCACTGTCGAAGGTGAATGGGCTGGTCGCGTAACCGGACTGGGTTCTCAGTGCGTAGAGATTGCTATGATGGTTACCCCAGATGGCCACAGCCGACTTGAACTTTCGCGATTTCTCACCCCACCTACTATATCAGATCACCGGACTGCTCCTGTAAACGCCCTCGGTTATCTACGCGTCATGTTCACCGTTGAAGACATTGACGAAATGGTATCCAGACTCACTAAGTATGGTGCTCAGCTCGTTGGCGAAGTGGTTCAGTACGAGGACTCGTATCGGCTCTGCTACATTCGTGGAACCGAAGGACTTCTAATCGGTTTGGCGGAACAACTCGGTAACAAATAAGTAAGTGACGTTTTATAAAAAGCCTTTACTGAAATATACATTACTGAAGTAAAAATTGAAACAGAAAAGCAGTGTGAAAGTAACTCGAAGAAGTCGGGTACGTCATATAACACAGCATTCACGCTGCGGGACTCTCCGAGCCCCCTTGGTCGCCAGGAGAAGAAGCAGATTCAGGCGACAACCCTGAGAACCTAAGAACTTCGTTCTAAGGCTCTCGGGTTCGTGAATGCGAAAACGTTATATGCCAATCCGTCTCGATTTGAAGAAAATTCTTATTCAATAAAAGGACGCCATTCTTGAATAAGATGGTGTCCTTTTTGAATAGGGTCATATTGTTGTAGATGAGCAGGGAATATTCACACATTTGATGAAATATATAGGTATAGACCTTAAATAAATCGGGTTTCAAATGACGAAACTTACCAAGGAGTTGATTGGAAATGGAAACAGGGGTGAATCAAATTGAATTGAATGGACTCACTTTTCAATATCGCGAGAGTGGGGAACCTTCTTTACCACCGATTGTTGCACTTCACGCGCTAGGAAACAGTGCGGAATCATGGGATCAAGTGGCTGCTGTATTAGGAGAAAAATACCGAGTTTTAGCTTTAGATCAAAGGGGTCACGGTGGGAGTGTGAGAACTAGTACATGTACTTTTGAACTGATGTGTGATGACTTGCTTTATTTTGCGAATGCTATGAATTTGGAACGGTTTACGCTACTTGGTCATTCCATGGGGGGAACAGTATCCTATCTTTTCTCGGAAACATTTCCTTCAAGGATAGAACGGTTAATTGTTGAAGACACACCTCCCCCTTTTCCGGATAAACCAATCGAAGTTCCTACCAAACCTTCTGATCCTCTACCGTTTGATTGGCAGGTTGTGCCTTCGATTCTACAGCAACTTAATGAACCCAATCCCGAATGGTGGGCGCGTCTTACTGACATTATCATGCCAACTCTTATTATAGGCGGTGGGTCCAGTCATATTCCTCAAAACAAATTGCAGGAAGTTTCTGAGCTTATTCCGAATTGTGAATTAGTGACGATAGAGGATGCTGGGCATTTTGTACATGATGATAATTTGCCAGCCTTCATAACTGCTGTAAAAAGTTTTCTTAATTCATGAGTTTTCGACGGCTTTTACTGTTACCCTAATTCTTAATAAACGATCGGGCGCATTTCTGAAGTAAGAATTGTGCTGCCCTTTCTTTATGTATAGAGCCATTTTGTTGGATAATGGTAATATATTTTGGAGAGAAGTTGTTTTTTGATAGACCATTAAACGGAAATAGAGGGGCTCAAAACTATGTCCTATGCGTCATTTAAAATCCGTATTTACGCTTTCTTATTAGATTATCTCCTTATCGTTATCTACGGAATTTTAGTTGTGGGTACTATTTCTATTGTATTTCGACCATTTTTTACTCCTTTATTTTCGAGTTCTCCAGTAATATCTGAACTGACAGGATTTTTAATAATGACGTTACCAATTTCGCTTTATTTTATATTTTGTGAGTGTTCTAGATGGCAGGGGACATGGGGAAAGAAGAAATTAGGCATTCGTGTTGTTGACGGCTCGAGCCAGCGAATTGGACTTGTTCGGTCAATTGCTCGAACATCCATCAAGTTTCTACCATGGGAGGTCGCCCACTTTGCTGTATGGCACTTAATGATTCCAACCAATGTTTCCGAAATTACTACTTTATTTTAAGCAGAACAATGACTCGTGGAGAGTAGATGAAACATACATAAAAGTAAAAGGACAATGGATGTATTTGTATCGTGCAGTCGATTCAGAAGGGAATACCATTGATTTTTATTTAAGTAAAAATAGAAATACCAAATCAGCCAAGCGTTTTTTCAAAAAAGCCTTGGCTTTTTCGCATGTATCCACTCCACGTGTCATTACTGTAGATAAAAATCCAGCTTATCCAGTAGCAATTGAGGAGTTAAAAGAAGAAAAAAAGATATCAGAAGGCATCCAAATAAGGCAAGTGAAATATCTGAACAACATCGTGGAACAGGATCATCGGTTCATTAAGAGACGAGTCATTCCTATGTTAGGGTTCAAGTCTATTAACACAGCTACATCCATTCTTTCAGGAGTAGAAGCCATGCATATGATTAAAAAAGAACAGATTGATTTACGGGATCAGTCTATCCAAAATCAGAAAGAATTCATCCATCAATTGTTTGGGATTGCAGCATAAGACACGAGTCCGCTAGAAATATATGCCCTTTATTCTCTTTTGCTTTATCTTGGCACCAGAACCATAAAAGATAACGTATAATGTTTAATGAAGTAAATATTAAGAGGGTGTTAATATGATAAGCTGCATTGGTATTACTGATGAAAATAATTTAGAAAAACTAGTTTCTATAGATAATCTAAATTTCTCTAAATATAAATGGCTTTGGGTTGATTTTAATGAACCTACTGATGAAGAGGTAAAACATTTAACGGATACTTTTCAATTTCATCCACTTGCTGTTGAAGATTGTATAAATAGACTTCAAAGACCAAAATTAGATTATTACGATGACCATACTTTTTATGTTACACATATCGTTCGAGAAGAAGACAAAAAAATCTCGAAAGAAGAGTTAGACTTTTTTGTAGGAGAAAACTTTATAGTTACTTTCCATCTTTTGCCGGTAAAGGAGGTTTCTCTGGTGTGGGATAGATTACTGGCTCAAAAGCACATTGAGAAATGGGATACCTTCTTTGTGTTTTATAAGATTTTAGACAAAATCGTAGATAATTACTTCCCGCTACTTTACGATATTGAAGATAAATTAGATGAAATTGAAGATAACACACAGAAAAAATCAATGAACCAGTTAATGAACGAATTGTTTGATACAAGAAATATGTTATTGAATCTAATGCATACAGTTCATCCAATGCGTGATTTACTTTACCGTATGTTAAACTCTGAGCATTTGGGCAGCACTAAAAAAAGAAAAGCATATTTTTCTCATATTTACGACCACCTTTTAAAACTATCGGAAATGGTTATGTCTAATAGAGAGGTAACTGCCGACATAAGAGATAATTATCTCTCGTTAAATTCACACCAAACAAATAATGTGATGAAAGTTCTTACCATTATAACTTCTATATTTGCTCCATTAACTCTCATTGCAGGGATTTTTGGGATGAACTTTGAAAATATGCCCGAATTAAAGTGGAAATATGGTTATTTCTATTCTCTTGGATTAATGGGAGTCATTGGTGTATCGATGTATCTTTGGTTTAAGAAAAAGGGTTGGTTTTAATGATTCTGGTGCAAAAACTTCAAGACAATGGCAATTAACCTCTAAATCTTGGACATACTGATATTACTACTCTACAAAAGGTGTGTGATTGGTATGGAAAACCAAAATCTATTCAAATGGAAACATTATCAGTCTGACCTGATTTTACTAACAGTGAGATGGTACCTACGGTACAACTTGAGCTTCCGTAATGTAGCGGAGATGATAAAAGAACGTGGCATATCAATGGCTCACACAACGATTATGCGTTGGGTTCATCAATATGGACCGGAATTAGATAAAAGAGTACTGCGCCACCTTAAGCAAACAAATGATTCCTGGAGAGTCGATGAAACGTATATCAAAGTAAAAGGTCAATGGATGTATCTGTATCGTGCAGTGGATTCCAAAGGCAACACAATTGATTTTTATCTCAGTAAAACAAGAGACAAAAAGGCTGCAAAGCGCTTCTTCAAGAAAGCTTTGCGGTCTTTTCATGCCTCTAAGCCTCGAGTCATTACAGTCGATAAGAATCCGGCTTATCCTATAGCCATTGAGGAGTTAAAAAAAGAGAAAAGCATACCTGATGGTATGCAACTTAGACAACAGAAGTACTTGAATAACATAGTGGAGCAAGATCATCGCTTTATCAAGAAGCGTGTTCGTTGTATGTTAGGGTTGAAATCTCTTCGTGCAGCTACTTACATACTGAGTGGTATAGAAGCGATGCATATGATTAAAAAGAAGCAGGCTCATCAAGGGGTGAAGTCTGCCCAAAATGAAGTGGAATTCATGCATAGACTGTTCAGGATAACCACCTAAGGGGTTATCTGAAAGTGGACCTATAACTTTTTTTTATTTGTCATGGTATTTGCACAAGAACCGTATAGCTTGCCTTTCTGTCTGATTGTTATAGATGTTAGTTTCTTTTTTCCCTCTTCGTCTTAAGCGGAGTGTTCTTTTTGATACAATGCTTTTTTCCATGAGTTTTTTGCAATTGTTAAGAGAATAAACGCTGCGAGGCCAATAAAAGCAAAAACAGCGAATCCTGCTGCATACGTACCGCTGATTTGTTTTAATGATCCGAGAAGGTTTGGAAGGAAAAATCCACCTATTCCACCTGCTGCGCCAACAATACCGGTAATGACACCAATCTCCTTTTGAAAACGCTGTGGGACCATTTGGAAAACTGCACCATTCCCCATTCCGAGACTCATCATCCCGAAAAATAATAACGTCGTGACGACCACGAGAGAAGGAAGTGTGCTAATTCCGAACATACATATTGCAAGAATGATGAATAAAAAACTCAATAGCTTTGCTCCGCTAATTTTATCGGAAATCAGGCCACCGACTGGACGGGCAAAGCTTCCGGCAATTACACATAATGTAACAAAATCTCCCGCCTGAACCTTTGATAAGCCGTATTGATCCACAAAAAAGATACTTAAAAAGCTGGTTAATCCAACGAATCCACCAAATGTTACACTATAAAGCAAGCAGAAATACCAGGTGTCTTTTAGTTTGAAAACCTTTAAGTAATTCTTAAGTGGCTGTGCTTCTGGCTGTGTAGGTGGGTTTTTTGAGATTAAAACATAGACGATAAAGGTTAGGACGAGAGGAATAAGTGCAGCTCCCATTACGCCATGCCAGCCAACATGTTCCGCAATGCGTGGACCGAATAAAGTAGCCAGGACCGTTCCGCTGTTCCCTGCACCAGCAATCCCCATTGCTAGCCCTTGCAAATGAGGAGGATACCAACGGCTTGCCATCGGAAGTGCTACCGAGAAACTTGCGCCGGCAACACCGAGTAATATTCCGATAAAGTAAAGTTCCGTCATGGAGTTTCCGAATAACCAGCCCCAGAATAGTGGAATCATTGTCACAAGCATTCCACCAATCGCCGTCTGTCGTGGACCAATCCGGTCTGTTAAGATGCCGAGCACTAATCGAAAGAATGAGCCGGCAAGAATCGGGATGGCTACGATCATTCCTTTTTCAGAAGGGGATAAATTAAAATCCTCTGTAATGTATACACCGAGGGCACCCAGTAACACCCAGATCATAAAACTAATATCAAAGTACAAAAATGAAGCAAACAGGGAAGGGGCATGACCGTTTTGTTTTAAACTTGATAATTTCATATGCTAGTCTCCTTTTTTCTATTTTTCTATTATGTAATAACAAGTATACAATGGAGTGAAGTTAATTTCCATAAAAATGTAAAAAAACATCACATGGTTTTCGGGGTTAAAGAAAATAAATTGACTTTCGAGTTTTTATTCTTTATTGTTGTGTCATTTAAGGTGACATTTAAAACAAAAGAGGTATTTGAGATGAAGTTTTTCACATTTTTCTTTCATTTATTTCCGTATGATGAGGCGAAAAAGATTGTTCCAATCTTTTAGTTTAATAATGTTTAACGAAAGCAGGGAGTGGAATGGATCATCGTTTTATCAAATAAGAGCGATTTCAGCCGTTTGGTGTGGAAGAGCAACGTCGGATTCGTGAATCGACCGTTGCAATAAATTGGGTGTGGGGCGCTCAGATCATCCGCTGTTGATACACTCGCACGTGCTGGTGTAGGTACACTCCTTCTTGTTGACAGAGATTATGTGGAAGTATCCAATTTACACCGGCAGCCGCTTTACACAGAACAAGATTCAATAGAGATGCTCCCTAAAGTAGAAGCAGCAAAAAAGCGGCTTCAGCAAGTGAATAGCCATGTCCGCATTGAAACGATAAATGATCAGGCAGACGGGGAAATTATTGAATCGCTTGTTAGAAGAAGCGACATCATCGTAGATGGAACTGATAACTTTGAAAGGTTCTGGTGCAAAAACTTCAAGTCATTTGCAAGTAATCTCTAAAACTTGAACATACTAATACTACTACTCTAAAAAAGGAGCATAATCAGTATGGAAAACCAAAATTTATTCAAATGGAAACATTATCAGCCTGATATTATCTTATTAACGGTTAGATGGTACCTATGGTATAACTTGAGTTTTCGTGATTTGGTGGAGGAACAAGGCTTATCCATGGTCCACACAACGATTATGCGTTGGGTTCATCAATATGGTCCTGAGTTGGATAAGAGAATCCGGCGTCATCTTAAGCAGACCAATGACTCGTGGAGAGTAGATGAAACATACATAAAAGTAAAAGGACAATGGATGTATTTGTATCGTGCAGTCGATTCAGAAGGGAATACCATTGATTTTTATGTAAGTAAAAATAGAAATACCAAATCAGCCAAGCATTTTTTCAAAAAAGCCTTGGCTTTTTCGCATGTATCCACTCCTCGTGTCATTACTGTAGATAAAAATCCAGCTTATCCAGTAGCGATTGAGGAGTTAAAAGAAGAAAAAAAGATACCAGAGGGCATCCAAATAAGGCAAGTGAAATATCTGAACAACATCGTGGAACAGGATCATCGGTTCATTAAGAGACGAGTCATTCCTATGTTAGGGTTCAAGTCTTTTAACACAGCTACATCCATTCTCTCAGGAGTAGAAGCCATGCATATGATTAAAAAGGAACAGATTGATTTACAGGATCAGTCTATCCAAATTCAGAAAGAATTCATCCATCAATTGTTTGGGATTGCAGCATAAGATACGATTCCGCTAGGAATATATGCGTTTTATTCTCTTTTGCTTTATCTTTGCACCAGAACCATTATTTGGGGTAGCATCCTAATTCATAGATAAAAAGGATATTGAGATTCTATTTTTCTAACAATTCATATTTGCACCAGAACCTGAAATGGACAGACCTATGTAAAAAAGGCATAAGAAATAAAGGTATGCCATCCTATTTTAGCCATATAGTATATAGGGAGGAATATATTATAGAACACTCAATAAAAGAGTTAATCAAAACGTGCGAATTGGCAATGAAGCAGCAAGATTTTGATACAATAATGAATCATTATACAGATGATGCCATTCTGGTTGTAAAGCCCGGAAGGGTTGTAAAAGGTAAAGATGAAATCAAAAAAGTATTTATTGAGATTTCAAATTATTTCAATCACACTCTTGTGCCAACACACAGGGAAATGATTATTTTAGAGGCTGGAGATACTGCGTTAGTTATGTCCCAAACGCTACTTTATGCTGATAAAAAAGAAATTGAATATTCTATGGATAGAAGGACAACATATGTGTTTAAGAAAAATGCACAAGGCAAATGGCTTTGTGCAATTGATAATTCATATGGTACAGATTTAATTGATTAACAAGTAAGAGGGATCCATCTCATACGAGGTGGTCTTTTTTTTATGCCCATACTTATACAGAAAAAAACACCTAATATTGACTAGGTGTCTATCGGTTACAGGCTCGGTACTTTAGTATAATATGCTTAGGTATGAAAAAAAGACTGACTTTTTACAGTCAATCTTAAGTTGGAGGCGTAGGGTAAGTTATTATATGCAATAGTTGGACAGGCCGTTCCAGACACGTTCCCTGTATAAAACATACATTTCTAGTTACCATAATCAAATGTTATCGGTATTAAAAAAGGATCTTCGATTTGAAGATCTTTTTATCTGCTTATTGTTCCTTTATTCTGTTAAACACTCTTCTTCAGGCTTCATATTCACCTGTTTCCATTTTTCATCGGCTACTCTTCGAAATTGAGCTATTTCTATGTCAGTTCCATTCGTTATTGTAAAGAAAATAAAACAATAATCAGCACTATCATTACCATGAAAGTAAATATTTTTAACGTAATCATTTTTTATAGTTGGGTATCTTTTTTGAATCAATTTGCACCAATTTCCATACTTCACATCGGCAATTGATTCTCCATCTTGATCCCAACCATGGTATGGAGCACATAGAAAATCTTCTGTAATCTTATGCATATCTGAAATTCGATAACCAGTTTGTTCATGAACAAGCCAGATAAATCCGTAAGAATAGCCAAAATACTCAGCTCTTTTGCCTTCAAACCCTTCAAAGGTACGTGTTATGGTCAAAAATCAGCAATAAACGATAACAGAGCCAAATAAAAAAGAGTATCAAATGGATACCCTCATTTAATTTTTTTAGAAAGTTCTATTCGCTATCCTACTCGTCGATATTTTGTAATACATTCCAATTATTTTACGGTTATCAGCTTCAAATTTGCGGTTATAGGCTTTAAACTCTGCTTTTTTTAACAGTAGAATATCATAGTGTGCTTCCATATATTTCAGTAATGTTGTATATGCTTTATCCTTTTCATCTCGGCTTATATTGGAATGTAAGATAACTTTATAGTGTTCATTAATTGATTTTAAATCAATCATCATCCACACCTCATTTATTTGCATGTTCAATTTGTTTTTACTGTATAACTTGTCCTCTTGGGTATGTTTTACAATCATATATTAGAATTGTTGAGAAATTATTGAGAGGATTTAAAGATTTAATGAATCATATATAAGGGTGAGTACACGTCTACAAAGGTACACTAAAATGAATGGTCTAAAAAGCGTAGCATCTTAATGTTTGAGGTTTATGTAAAGACTCAATGTAACAAAATACATATCTTCTTGCATAAAAAAACACCTAATGTTGACTAGGTGTCTGAAAAAATGAACCAATTTTAAAAGATGCTTCATATATTATTTGAAATGTTGCCTGGACTTCAATAGTGAGTTAATCCAAAGCTATATAGCAGATCAAAAAGAGACAGCAGGGTTAAGCTAATTACTTAATCCCTGCTGTCTCTTTGTCTGATATTATTTTCAACTCTGTACTGTTTACGAGAATAATCTCATAAAAATTTTTTACATCACCTATTTCCCAATAGCCTGAATTATATTTATGTACAACCTTATAGGTTTTCTCTTGATACATAACAGTTTGCAATATATCCACCTCTACAGTTAAATTTTAAGCAATTGTATTATAACAAGAATAAATAAATCTGACTATCTTACTAGGCGATATTTATGAAAACTTTTACAAAAAGTTAAAAATTGAGAGGGAAATGAGGTAAATATAAAATAGCCCCCTACAATAGCTTTTCGTGGCTACTACAGAGGGCTTACTAACTTATGGATTGCGAATAGTTTACCCCATATACTGTAAAAATATCCCTCTGCAATAGCTTTTTACGACTACTGTAAAGGGAAGGGGAGGGGGAAGAGTCGCCTTATTTACCTGATAATAGTGTTCCCTATAAATACAAAAAACTCCCTATACAGTTTTTTCTATGGCTGTCTTGTGACTTTAGGAAAAATTTATTCTGTGATTTTTGTTTGTATATATCTAATAGCACTCTATTTTTATATTTTAATAGTGAAAATATTGGACATTATAACTTAATTTACTAGTCGACAAAATTCGACAAAATATTTATAGTAAAAACAATAGTAATTAATTACATTACAATTATGTTACGTTGATTACTTTTTTTCATAGACGGTCAGTTTCCTTTAAAGTTGTCCGTATTTATTATAATTAAGAAGAATAGTAATCATGTTGCCTTGATTGTTTTCTTTTTTTTCATAAACGGGTAGTACCCTTCAAGCTGTCCGTATTTTGATGCCGTACCACTTAGTGGTCGGCTTTTTTTATGATTTAATTCAATGCAACAAAATACATAGTTTCTTGCATAAAAAAAAACACCTAGACGTGGACTAGGTGTCTGAAAGAATGTATCTATCGAAAAGATACGGAATATCTTACAGTATGCTTAGAACGAAAAAAAAGACTGACTTTTTACAGTCAATCTGGAAAAAAGAAGGCATCATACTATATTTATTGTATGTGATGATTAGACAAGTGTTCTAGACACTTTCCATGTATAAACCATACAATTCTAGTCCACATAATGCCCATTATAAGAAGAAAACCCCCGAAATGTTTAATATCAGGGGTTTTTATGATTCTGCCTATTTTTGATTATGTATAATTTATTTCTCATAAACAATAGGAACTAGATTCATTCCCACGTTTTTAGCTACAATATATCGTCTGTAGCCGTCCGTAAGAATCTTCGTATCTCGATTAATCGTAATGGGCTCATCTAAGTAGCCTGTCCGTTTAACATGATTTATGACTTGCTGTGTTTTTTCAACACTAGGATGTGAATTTAAAAACTCTTCCGTTACAATAATCTGATCTAGTGAAATAAACTCTTCTGTTCCATCTGGTTTCATTTTTACTTTCACTCCTTCTGAAGTTTAATTATATACTCCATTGACCTGTTAGAGGTAGCGTCAAGATTTAAGTTGAAGAAGATCCCAAAGGATTGATTGCATACTCTATACAAATCTAGTCACCATAACGTCAACTATCGGCTCTTGCGTTCTCTCAGACTAGTATTATTTATGTTGATACATGATAGTACCTGATTGTTCAAACGTATGTATAAAAAAACTATGTAAAAAAGCCCGACTATTATTAGACAGACTTTTTACGATAGATAAGATGTTTTTTTTAGTTTTTCAACTTGAACTATATGTGAACCCTTCTCATATAAGTAGTCAAGTGAGATCCCTCTCTGAAAGGCTGCTTGTTGAATCAATATAATTTCGTGATACATAGCATTAGATAGGATTCCTATTTCTATATTTTTATTTATTGTATAAAAAACACCAGCTAATAAGTCCGATGATAATTTACTGTAAAGAGAACTTTCTTTTTTTTCCATGAAAAGCACCCCCATATTAGATTTTACAGAAAAACAATAAATATTGTAAGCGTTTTCCTGTTTTTTTTACGCAAAGTTTACAAAGGTACGCCCTGTGTTGTAAATGCAATTGTTTGCACATAAAAAAACACCTAGATGTTGACTAGGTGTCTGAAAAAGGTATCAATCATGCATCTTGATTATATGCTTAGGTAGTAAAAAAAGACTGACTTTTTACAGTCAATCTTTTTTCTAAGAAGGAAGTGGCACCGCAAGTTATTGTATGCGATCGTTGGACAAGCCGTTCCAGACACGTTCCCTGTATAAAGCATACATTTTTAGTTACCATAACATCAATTTTCGGTAGCTCGTTATTCGCATTTTTATACATGGTTGATGTAGAGCAATTTTGAGCCTATTGGGAGCAGTTTTGTATGGAGTGCTCTTGTATAAAATCGAAGCTAAATTGATATGTAGAAATGATATATCAGAACTTCTTTTCAAAGGTTAACCAAGATTGATAAAGATATGAAATGAATGAATGTATGTTTTTATAATGATCGTACATTCAAAAGATCATTAATTTGGTGGTCTTCTTCTTGAACCGAACCAATTAGCTTATTAAGCTAATTAAGAAAACCCCTCTTATTTCATTTCAAGAGGAATTTACATAATGAATCTATCGGAAAGTAAAAAGGCTGCCGAGGCAGCTTTTACTTATATTAAGAAAAGGGATGCGATTAAGAAGAAGGGAATAAAGGATCTTCTGAAGCCGTTATGAATAAACACTCCTCTTCGTGGGTCAACCCTTCCTATCACTCCTCTATGAACTCTGCCACCATGGTCTCTCACTTCAACAGCGCGACCTTGGTTTCTCATAATGAAATTATGCATTTTAATCCTCCTTTCTAAAAGCAGGATGATTACAATCTGTCCTTTGTATTTTTGATAAACGAAATGTTTAATGCTTTCCTCGACAGACTTTTATCACCGATATATAAAATATGTAAAAAATATTGGACGAGTGTTGATACAAACGCGGAAATTTGGAAGTGTGCAAAGGAATGTAGAATATTACATATTTTCTTACATAAAAAAAACCCTTTTTGATTTAAAAGGATTTTTCCATTTACATAAATTCATTTTTGTAAAGTAATCACTTATAAACGGTATCCAAATAAATATAGGCTAAACGAGGCGATTATTATTCGCCTTCTTTGGTGTCATTTAAATCAAAATGTGTTGTTTTTTTATATAACTTGTCCAATCGAAAAAATTAAATGGAAGTAATATAACTTATAAATATCTCAGAGGTGATTCTATGTATAATGGTTCTAATTATGGTTCTAATCGTCAGTCCAAGTGTAATTGTAATTCCAATTCCAGATCTAATCGTCGTTCCAATAATTATGGTAATCAGGAATACTATCATAGTCATGGATATCAACATTCCTACAATCAATCTTGTAATCCTTACTCTCATAGTTATTGGGACAAGAAATTCGATTTTGGTAGTTGTTAGAATACGATGTCCAATTTCTAAAATTAAACTAATATTAAAAGTCGATTCTTTAACAAAGAGGATTGGCTTTTTTTGATTTAAAAAAAGTTTTATAAACACTAATTGCTAACAAAATACATATTTTCTTGCATAAAAAAACACCTAGACGTGGACTAGGTGTTTGAAAACACAAATCGGTTACAGGCTAAACGCTAGTTACAACCTGGGTACTTCATCATATGTTTAGATAGTAAAAAAAGACTGACGTTTTACAGTCAATCTCGAGTTGGAGGCGTAGGGTACGTTATTATATGCAAGAGTTGGACAAGCAGTACGGACACGTTCCCCGTATAAAGCATACATTTTTAGTTACCATAATGTCACTTTTCGGTATTGAAAAAGGATCTTCAAACGAAGATCCTTTTAGCTGCTGGTTCAATTAAAAAATCACCCGATTGTCGAAGAACAAAGGTAATTATTAACAACTTTAAATATATAATGCCAACCTATTATTTTCTTGTTGTATTGAGTTAATCATTAAATAAATTTAAACTTACCGAGCACTGCTTTATCTTAAATAAAAATTCATTGACTTGAAAGAATTTAACAATCCGACACTTAGCCCAACACAGGAAATTGTGATTAAGGAATATATTAATTTTAAGTCTTTTAATATAATAATACCTGCGATTATTATAAGTGAATCAATAATAAAAATAACAAGTCCAGGATTAATTTCTGTTGATTTTGAAATTAAAAGTGCTAGTAAATCCACTCCTCCGGGACTAATATGTAGTCGCAACATAAAACCAACACCAATTCCAATCATCATTCCACCAAGAATAGCATTAGTTATGATTGGTAGATGTACTAAACCGTTTAGTGGTGTTAGCAAATCAATGATGGTTGAAGTAAAAGCCAATCCAAGAATGGCATTAATGAAATATGACTTATCATATAGAAGAGATAGAAGATATATAGGAGTATTAATCATGATTATGGTGTGCCCAACCTGCATTCCCCAAACATATTTGATTAACAAACTTATTCCGAATATTCCTCCACTAATTAGATGAATGGGAATTATAAACATGTTAAGACCAATTCCTATACAAACACTTGAAAAAATTAGAATAACAAGTTTTTTCATGAAAAACATTCTCCTTGTCCAAATCATTATTTTAAAATATATGGGAGGAATGCAAATATATTACGAATTGGTAAAACCTACTCTTCCTTCTTATCTAATAATTATTAGACGTTGGCCATCAAGGCAACCAAAACCAAGTCTCTAAGAATGGTTTAGTCAACATAAGCCATGTTATCGGTACTACAAAAGGATCTCCAATTGGAGATCCTTTTTACTTGGGTTCTTGACTTTCTTTAAAAATAAAATGAATAACTTCCAAATGTTTTAAGCAAAATAAAATGGACGGAACACCCCGTCAGTGGGTTACCACTTAAAATTCCCAATTGAAAAAACTACTTTGAAGGAAAAGAGGTAGTTTTTTTGCTTTCTTGCCAATGTATACCCTATACAAATCTAGTTAACATAACGTTAATTAGCTAAAACTGAAAGTGGCGTAGAAGGTAATAATGTTAAAGCATATTCTTTATTTGTTAATCCTCATATCATTTTCGCTGTATTACCCCTATTTCTCTTGTCTTGTGGTTTGTGTTGTTTTAACGTTTATTCGTTTGTGTTTCGGTTCTATCCTTCAAGTTGTATTAAACATTGTTTCCTCCTTCTTTTATTAAATATTTCGTTTTTCTTCCCCCCGTGTTCCTCCAATCACGGGGGTTTTTATATGTGGTGGGTTTGGTGATAATGGAATGAAACCACAAAAGGAGGGAAGAAAATGAGAAATGAATTAATACGCTTCAAAACATTATTCCATGCTGAGGAAGTAGTACCGACAGAGAGAATAAAAAACTCATTAACACCTGATGAAATTGAAAACCTGATTATTAGACATGTGACTGGTGATTTCGGGGATATTCTCATAAATCAACAGGCTATACATAACCGTGAACGGATTGTAACCTTTTATGATTTAGAGGATTCCATTTTTTCATGGGTTTATGTGATTACAGAAGGACATCAAACAACCGTTATGTATGCTGATGAATACGAATATTAAAATAGTCTTATTTGCTTCAAAAAATGCCCTGTATGACGTTTTTTACTTTTTATAGGGTAAGAGGTATTCAAAAAGAAAATAAGAGCCTGTATGAGTCTGAAAGGGGGTTTAAAATTTGTTTATAAAAGATATCAACTCACAAGAGGGTTATATTCATATTTGCGAAGGCAAAACAGAGAAGCGAATGCGACAACACAAGATAGAAATTCTAAAACATAATATTAACATCCGTATCATTGCATGGGATGAAAAAGGGAATCCAATGATTCAAGTTATCAAGTGGTGTCCGTTTTGCGGATGCAAGTTAGATCAGGAAAATGATGTTCATTAGAACATCATTTTTTCAGGCTGTTGAGAAAGTTTTTTCTCAACAGCTTTTTTGGGTTTATGTGCGTTCCTATCGGTCAAAACTGCTAAAAAAGGAAATAAGGAGAGATGCAGTATGATGGGAGCCCTACACAATCATCGAGAGAAAGAAGTAACCGTATCTGTTGAAGCATTAGTTCCAACTGATCATTTTTTGCGTGCCGTAGAAGCCACGATTGATTTTTCATTTATTGAAGAAAAGTTACAACCTTATTATTGTGAAGATAATGGAAGACCCTCTATTCATCCCATTACTCTTTTTAAAATGATGTTTGTGGGCTATTTTTATGGGATTCGTTCTGAACGTCAATTAGCAAAGGAGATTGAAACGAATATTGCCTATCGATGGTTTTTAGGGTTGTCGCTATCTGATAAGGTTCCTCATCATTCAACCATTAGTTTTAACCGACGTACTCGATTCCTCAACACCACGATTTTCGAAGAAATTTTTGATGAGATTGTCCATCAAGCCTCTAGTCATAGAATGGTCGGCGGTCGAATTTTAACAACAGACTCTACACATATCAAAGCAAATGCCAACAAAAATAAATTCATTCGAAAAGTAAAAGAAGAACGTCCTAAAGAGTATCTAAAAGAATTAGAAGTAGCTGTCACAGAAGACCGTATTCAACACAGAAAAAAGCACTAAAGCCAAGAAAGGAAGGCGTTGCCAAACCGAAACAAACGAGAAGTAGTACAACCGATCCTGAAAGTGGATTTCTGATGCGAGATGGAAAGCCACAAGGTTTTTACTACTTGGATCATCGCACAGTAGATGCGAAATACAATATCATTACGGATACATTTATCACGGCTGGAAACGTGGCAGATTCCGAGCCGTATTTGGCACGCCTTCAAAAGCAAATTGAAAAATTTCAATTCCATGTAGAAGCCATTGCATTAGACGCTGGTTATTTTACGAATTATATTTGTAAAAAACTTATCGATCAAAATATCTTTGCGGTAATGGGATACCGACGTTTTGGAAACTCGAAAACGAGTCTACCCAAGCGTAAATTTCAATATGTAAAAGAAAACGATGTATACGCCTGTCCAATGGGATGCATTCTTTCTTATTCGACAACAGACCGTAATGGAAATCGCCACTATAAATCCAATAAAAGTGATTGTGAAGTATGTCCACTTCGAAGCGATTGTATGTCTGCCAAACAAAAACAACGGACGATTACACGTCATATCTGGGAGGAATATAAAGAAAAGATGCGTCAGCAGAAAAGAACAAACGAAGGAAAACAGTTATATAAACTTCGCTGTTCTACAATAGAACGGAGCTTTGCCGATGCAAAAGAGCTTCATGGCTATCGGTACGCTCGGTTACGAGGGGTAAAGTCTGTCCAAGAGCAGGCATTTATGACGGCTACCTGTCAAAACATGAAGAAAATCGCCCTCCATCTCACCAAAAAGGTGGGATAAAGGGCGATTTCGAAGAGTTTTTCTTTCTATTTTAACTATTTTATACGGATATAGTTCAAGTTATCGAGAAACCTAAAAGGTTTCTCGACACTCTGGGAAAATGATGTTCATTAGAACATCATTTTTTCAGGCTGTTGAGAAAGTTTTTTCTCAACAGCTTTTTTAGGTTGATGTGCGTTCCTATCAGTCAAAATTGCTAAAAAAGGAAATAAGGAGAGTTGCAGTATGATGGGAGCCCTACACAATCATCGAGTGAAAGAAGTAACCGTATCCGTTGAAGCATTAGTTCCAACTAATCATTTTTTGCGTGCCGTAGAAGCCACGATTGATTTTTCATTCTGAAGTTTAATTATATACTCCATTGACCTGTTAGAGGTAGCGTCAAGATTTAAGTTGAAGAAGATCCCAAAGGATTGAGTGCATACTCTCTACAACTCTAGTAGACATAATGTCCATTTCGGGTAGGTATATGGTGGCACAAACGTTGATAGGACAAGATATATTGACTGTACAAAATTTATCGAATATGCGCGTTTTTATACACCCTTGATCTAGAGTTATTTTGAGCCTATTGGAGTCCGTTTTGTATGAAGTGATCTTGCATAAAATCGAAGCTGGATTTCACGTTAAAAAACTTGCTGCGAGAAGATTTTTATTGAAAAGGTAGAGAAAAGTAGACTGATGGCCCCAAAAAGAAAGTAATCAAAAGAATGATTAACAATCTCTGAAACTGGATTGTAAGTTTAGATATTGGAGATAGTAAAGATGAATTTAGTAGGAGACTCTTATCGAACAAAGGTAATGGGGAACCCTTCAAATGTTACGAAGAAGTGCAAAAGCGAATTATGCCTTATCGAGATTGATTATAATGGTGCGTATTAAAAATAAAGAGTAACTAAACATGGGCATTAATTATATGCAAAAATGTACATTTAATATGGAAAACGATAAAGGTGAACTTGTAGTTTCTGTTAATGTTAATACTAAAAAAATTCTAGCATAATACCCCGTAAGCAAGAAGTTGACTTCTGCGAATGTAAATAGTATATTAATTGAGTCATTAATGCGATGGTGATTTTAAGATTTAATCACAATCCATCATTTCTTATGAAACATTAACAAACTTTATTTAGTAATGAGTCATTAGCTCAGTTGGTAGAGCATCTGATTTTTAATCAAAGGGTCGCAGGTCCGAATCCTGCATGACTTACCATCTTATATGCGCCCGTAGCTCAATTGGATAGAGCGTCTGACTACGGATCAGAAGGTTATGGGTTCGACTCCTTTCGAGCGCGCCATTACTCTTTTCTTGTATGGAGGGGTATAGTTTAAAGGTAGAACAGAGGTCTCCAAAACCTCCAGTGTGGGTTCGATTCCTGCTACCCCTGCCATTTACTTTAGATTATTGGGTTATACCTTTTGGTATAAAAAGTTAGATTTAATATAGTTGAAAATTTTCCTATAAGGGTATATATGTATGGTGGTTTTCTAAGAATTGTTAGTAGAAGAAAAGATAAGAATACTATTATTTTAAAGATTAATGAAGAATCCTTTAATTCTTTTATTATTTAAATATACATTTTAAACTATCAGGTATATCCTGCAAATATGAATGATAGGTGGAATATGAAATGAATTACCGTGTTTTACTATATTACTATTACACGACGATTGAAGACCCTGCAGCATTTGCAGCAGAGCATTTACAGGCATGTAAAAATTTAAACTTAAAAGGACGTATTTTAGTCGCTTCGGAAGGTATTAATGGTACCGTATCGGGAACTATAGAAGATACAAATGCTTATATGGATATGATGAAAAACAATCCATTATTTGAAGGTATTGTATTTAAAATTGACGAAACAGAAGGTCATGCCTTTAAAAAAATGCACTGCCGTTCACGTCTAGAACTTGTGAACTTAAGCTTGGAAGATGATATTAATCCACATGAATTAACAGGTCGTTATCTATCGCCAGTTGAGTTTATGGAAGAAATACAACGTGAGGATACAATCGTATTAGATGCACGCAATACCTATGAATATGATGTTGGTCACTTCCGTAATGCGATTCGTCCAGACGTTGAAAATTTCCGAGACTTGCCTAAGTGGGTACAGGAAAATCGAGAAATGTTTGAAGGCAAGCGCGTTTTAACATACTGTACAGGCGGTATTCGATGTGAAAAATTCTCAGGTTGGTTAGCCCGCGAAGGATTTAAAGATGTTGGGCAATTACATGGTGGTATTGCAACATATGGCAAAGACCCAGTGGTGAAAGGGCAGCTATGGGATGGTCAAATGTATGTATTTGATGAGCGTTTAACGGTGCCAATTAACCAAGTAGAGCATGTGATTGTCGGAAAAGATCACTTTGATGGCACACCTTGTGAACGTTGTATTAACTGTGCAAACCCAGAGTGTAATAAGAAAATTATTGCTTCTGAAGAAAATGAAGCGAAGCATCTTGGCGGTTGTACAATTGAATGTACGAAACATCCTCGTAACCGCTATATTGTGAAGCAAAATTTGTCAGAAGAGCATGTACAAACAGTCATTGCTCAATTAGAAGCAGAATCTAGTGCTTTGTTATGATGCAAGAATAGTGGTGCTATCCAGTCCTATATGTAATAAGGTAATTCGAAGTACATCCAGATTCAGCTGTTGCTTTATCGGACTCAGCACAACAAATGGATTTAGAACAGTTTGATGAGTTCTATAATGAAATTCAAAATTCTCTATTTGTTAAAGCGTAATATATTAATATTTTCAGCAATCGGGCACAATTCTCTAATAAGAATTGTGCTTTTTCTTTTGGTATAGGGCTCTATTTATGGAACTTTCTTTTTGGTTCTGGTGCGAAAACTCGAAGTTAATTGCAAGTAATCTCAAACTCTTGGACATACTAATGCTACTACTCTAAAAAAGGGCGTGATCGGTATAGAAACGAAAAATATTTTCAAGTGGAAGCATTATCAGCCTGACATTATTTTGTTGACAGTGAGATGGTCCTGCGGTACAACTTGAGCTTTCGTAATGTAGTGGAGATGATGGAGGAACGTGGCTTATCAATGGCCCACACAACGATTATGCGTTGGGTTCATCAATATGGTCCTGAGTTGGATAAGAGAATACAGTGCCATCTTAAGCAGACCAATGACTCGTGGAGAGTAGATGAAACATACATAAAAGTAAAAGGACAATGGATGTATTTGTATCGTGCAGTCGATTCAGAAGGGAATACCATTGATTTTTATGTAAGTAAAAATAGAAATACCGAATCAGCCAAGCTTTTTTTCAAAAAAGCCTTGGCTTTTTCGCATGTATCCACTCCTCGTGTCATTACTGTAGATAAAAATCCAGCTTATCCAGTAGCAATTGAGGAGTTAAAAGAAGAAAAAAAGATACCAGAAGGCATCCAAATAAGGCAAGTGAAATATCTGAACAACATCGTGGAACAGGATCATCGGTTCATTAAGAGACGAGTCATTCCTATGTTAGGGTTCAAGTCTTTTACCACAGCTACATCCATTCTTTCAGGAGTAGAGGCCATGCATATGATTAAAAAAGAACAGATTGATTTACGGGATCAGTCTATCCAAAATCAGAAAGAATTCATCCATCAATTGTTTGGGATTGCAGCATAAGATACGATTCCGCTAGGAATATATGCGCTTTATTCTCTTTTGCTTTATCTTTGCACCAGAACCGAATAGTTGTGACTAAAAAAATGATAGGAATGGTTTCCGGAATACTTTTTTCTTTATTTACTGCTCTTCTTTTTATGTTAATTGGACAAATGGTTGCTGGGGGCGTAACTTCATTTTGGGGTGAAAGTTGGCTGTATTATGCAGTAATAGTTCCGTTTACAATTACCTTTGCAGTGTTAGGTGGATATTTTTATAACAAAGAGGAAATCACCAACAAAAAACTTTGGCTTATCAGTCTTGTAAGTGCATTTTTTGTGACATTATACAGTGGTACTCTTGTTGAGGAGTTTGTGAGGGTTTGTACTTAACTGTAGGGGTAGATCAGTTAAGAAGGAAAATTGAGATATAAGAACAAATGTTTTATAATGTATTCCAGCAATAAATAATTCATTGAATGGATTTTGGAGGAATTATATATGTATGTAACGATTTCAGACTTTATTAAAGAATGGAATAGGGAAGCGATGCTAACTCAAAACGTTTTGGATGGTTTGACAGATGAATCTTTAAAACAACAAGTTTATCCAGAAGGCCGAACTCTGGGAAGGATTGCGTGGCATTTAACAACAAATATTCCAGACTATTTAGCTCATTTCGGGCTGAATATTGATGGAGTAGGAAATGCAGAAAGTGTCCCAACTTCAGCAAAAGAAATTGCTAAAACCTTTAAAGAGGTAAGTTCTCACGCAGCCCAAATCATGGAACAACAATGGATAGACAAATCCCTAGAACAAATACAAGAAGCATTTGGAAGACAGGAATCAAATGCTCAAATACTAATGGGACTAATCAAGCACATTATTCATCATCGTGGTCAAATTACCGTTCTGATGCGTCAAGCAGGATTAAAACCGTTTGGGGTTTATGGACCACCAAAAGAAGATTGGATTCATTTAGGTGTGGAAAATCCACCACTTTAATAATAGTATACGAACGGGTGCTTTAGCAAAATAACTGAGGAACTATTTTTACAGCTTTTTCGTGTTTTTCAATATTCCGCAATCGGGCGCATTTCTCTAAATGAAGTGACCCCAAAAAGTTAGACATTTTATTAAGTTAAGCAGCTATGAAGGATTGAATTCGGTATTGTATCGGACTCAATCCTTTTAATTTCCCTTTAATACGTTTGTGGTTGTAGTATTCGATATACAGTTCAAGCTCACGCTTGAAGTGAACCATACTCTCAAATTCTTGCAAATATAATAGCTCAGATTTTAATAGACCAAAAAAATTCTCAATTACTGCATTATCTAAACAGTTCCCTTTACGAGACATGCTTTGGGTAATACCATTTTGTTTTAATGCATAAGAGTATTGTTTCATTTGATAATGCCAGCCTTGATCCGAATGTAAGACAGGGGCATCTCCTTCGGATAAGCAGATAAAAGCTTTGTCTAACATTATTGAAACAAGTTCATACGTAGGACGGCTTTGAATATTATAGGCGATAATTTCGCCATTAAATAAATCTAGTACAGGGGAAAGATATAATTTCTCACCAAATAAATGAAATTCTGTTACGTCCGTTACCCACTTTTCATTTGGTTTTGTCGCAACGAAATCACGTTTAAGAATGTTTGGTGCAATTTTACCTACATTTCCTTTATACGAACGATATTTTTTCATGCGAACAAGCGATTTTAAACCCAATTCCTTCATAAGCCGTTGAACGGTTTTATGATTGATTAGGAAGCCTTGATTACGTAATTCTAATGTTATTCGACGATAACCATATCTTCCTTTATGGTCGTGATAAATAGTACAAATCATCGATTTCATTTCGGCATATTTATCAGTTCGATCAAAGCGACTTGTCCAGTAATAATAAGTACTACGCTTGATGCCGGCTAACTTTAATAACTCTTTTACACTAAATTGATCCCTTAGTTCATAGACTACTTGCGCCTTGTCTTTCGTTTTAATGTTTCCTTTTCTTGAACTAAGGCATTCAACTTTTTTAGAAATGCATTCTCCATACGTAAACGTTCATTTTCTGCTTGTAATGCCTCTAAAGAGCCGTCTTCGAAGGTTTGGTTTTTAGTATCTTTTTGGTTGCCTTTCTTCAACTTTTTACGCCCCTTTTTCTTAAGAATTAGGGAGTCTATACTTTCATTTCCAAGACTAATTCGCCATTTTCTAAGTGTACCTGGAGTAGGTAGATTAAAGTGTACTGCAGTCTCTAAAGAAGACAACCCGTTCTCGTTCATATAATTGAGTATGTATAGTTTATCTTCAAAAGTATAACGTGTATAGCTCTTTTTAAGAGATTCTGGTCCATGAAAATGATATTTTTCAATCCAAAAATTAAGCATTTCAGTAGTAGATAAATTGAGTGATTTAGCAATAGAAGTAAGGCTTTCTTCACCGTTTTCATAACGAAAAATCGCATCTAATTTTTGTTCAAGAGTAATTCTTGCCATAAAAAAGGCACCTCCAAAGGTTAGATTTGTGTCTAACATTTGGGGTGCAGATCATAAAAAAGGATGCGTCTATTTAAGTTTAGGACCAGATTAAGGCATAATACCTTTAAAGAAAATTGGATATCTATGTTACAGTTTAGAAGAGTGTAACAAATGGATCATTTAATAACGATATCAAGAGTGTATAAAGTATAGTGTCATTTTTAAGGATTCCAGTTTTAAAAGTCTGAACTTTTATGTTACTCTTCAAATGATGAGTGACACAAAAGTTTGGACTATATAAATATTGTTATATCAATGTTTTAAATTTAAAAGTATAAAGTTTTGTGTCATAAAATAGGGATACAAAACTTTATACTTTCTTGTTTTTTGACACAAAGGTCTAGACACTCTTGTACTACAACTCTGATTATCAGAGAATGAAACTTTTGTGGATTTTGATCAAACCTTATTCAACAAACGGGCCAGATTATTGAATATCGAAGTTAAAGATGATAGTGAGATTTTTGTTTAAATGCAAAGCATTACACATAAACTAACGGCCAACTTATTATTACACAACAACTAATAATACCCGTCTTTTATTTTGTGCTAAAGAATGAAATATAACGTATCAGCACCCTGAATTTGTAGAGTTAACTTTACAGAAGCATTATATAATCCTGCAATAATATACTATATGCCATTTAATTTTAAGATGTATATTTATATGAGAATACCTTGAAAGGAGTTTTCATCATGAATATTACATCTTTTTTAATTTACTGTTTTATTGTTACTTTTACACCAGGACCGACTAATATTGTTATATTATCAACAGTGCATAATTTTGGGACAAAAAAAGCCATGCAATATACATATGGAGCGTCTATTGCTTTTGGTTTATTACTTGTTATTTCTGCTACGTTGAATACAATGCTCGTAACGATCATACCAAAAATTTTAATCATTATGCAGATCATCGGAAGCTTTTATATGCTCTATCTCGCTTTTCAAATATACAAAATGGATACATCAAAACCAACTGTAAACCAAACTGGTACCTTTATGTCTGGCTTCCTTATGCAGTTTTTAAATCCAAAGGTAGTACTATTTACAATGACTGTAATTCCTAGCTTTATTATGCCCTACTATACCGCAATGCCTGCGGTGACAATAAGTGTTATCGTTATAACTCTTATTGGATTTTTAGCATTTATTACATGGGTCCTTTTCGGTACAATCTTCAAGGAGTTTTTACAAAAGCATAAAAGAACATTTAATGTAGTAATGGCATTGTTTTTAGCTTATTCTGGTATAATGATATGGTTGTAGGGAGTAAATAAGAGGTGAATTTAATGGATAAATTTATCTATAAAAAATCGGCGGGTATTACTGCGTTGTCAGCAAGTATTACTGATTTTACATATAAAAAGCACTCTCACAAGGAGTATGCAATAGGTGTAACATTGCGTGGTATTCAACATTATAACTTGGATGGCAGCTTACAATTATCCTATCAAAATGGTGTTATGCTTTTTAATCCAGAACAGGCACATGACGGAATGGCACATGATGAGGCAGGCCTTGATTATGTTATGCTATATATTGAGCCACAATTGCTTTTAGAGGTTATTGAGAAAAAGGATATAGTACGTTTTTTAACTCCTGTTGTGTATGATTATAGACTTGAACAAAGAATATTAAGTCTTTCTAATGCAATATTAAGCGAAAAAGATGAGGATTTGTGCAGTGAATTACTCTTATCCCTCGCAGATGGTCTTATTCAAACTAATCTTTCTACAGACAATAAGAAAGATAACGCTCTAATTAGAAAAGCAAAGGATATGCTTCATACCAACTTAGGAAATGTACTTAAACTTGACGAGATATGTAAAGAGCTTGATTTATCGAAATTTCAGTTTATCAGATTGTTCAAGGCTAATACTGGAATTACACCATACCAATATTTTCTTAACTGCAAGATAGAACGTGCAAAGCAGTTAATAGAAAAAAATGGAGATATTTATTCAGCAGTAGCTGAATGTGGTTTTGTTGATTTAACCCATTTAAATAAACACTTTAAAAGCGTATATGGAACAACAGCATTTGAATATATATCACATTTAAATTAAAGAATATAATCGATCTTCAGCAATCGGGCGCAATTCTTGAAGACGAATTTTGTCTTTTTCAGTAATAGGGCCAGATTGTGGAGCAAATCCATTTCAGTTTTGATGGATAATTATGTTAAGTTAAATAATGAATATTACCGTAAAACCTTAATTCTTTTATTGGATAGGTGAAAAAAATGATTTCAATTGATAGAAAACTAAGATTACGAGATTTAGAGATTTTTCGTTTCTTTAAAGACGACGAAGTGTTATCTTATGTCATTATTGAAGATACTAGAGGACCTTATACAGAAGAAGACAAAAAGTTAGATCCACTTTGTTTTTTAGATGAAGAAGATTTAAATGAAATTGTTAATGTATTTAAAATTTACCTTTTAACGGATGAACCTTTAGATAAAGAGGATTCAATTATGTTAAGAGAGTTTTTTGGAAATTTAGTCGACATTAGTTCTATTACGAACTTTATTATTAAAGAATATGTACAAAATGACTTATATGAACATATAGACGATTCTTGGGATATTAAAACTTATCAAAGAATGTTAGATATCGTTGGATCAAATTATAAAATCCAAGCCATTGATGAGAAGAATTGGTTGAATTTATCTCAAGATAAAATTTAATTAGTTAGTCTTCAACAATCGGGCGCAATAGTTGAATAAAGCGTTTAGTAAATAACTTTTTAATGATTCAATAGTGTATGAATTATTGTGTCATTTGTCACATATCCAAAGGGGAGAGAAAAAAGTTTTAAATTCAATCTTAAACTATTCGTATAATATCAGTTTTACGAATAATATTGTATCCTATGGATAGTATGTTCTAAATAATAATAAGAGTTAACGAGTGACACAAAAGCTTATACACTCTTGTACTACAGCTCTAGTCATATAAAAGCTCATATATTCTAGTCTTGAATAGGTACGTATTTGTCTTAATAGATATTATAAAGCCAAAGCTCTCCTTCAAAAATTGTTGGTTTTCCACTTTTTGAAGGAGAGCTTTATTATCGAAATAGAAAAATAGTTCTTCTTTATTTCATTAAAAGGCCATATTCTTGAATAACACTCAATAAGGAAATTGGATACTTATGGTAAGGTATAGATGAGATTGTGAAGATTTATGCTTACACTAAGTTGCGTTTAGTCAGTTGAACAATGGTCTTTTCCTCTTATTCAACAATTAACCTCTAAAAATCCCAACTGCAAGTTTATTCTCTCGTATTAGAGGAGAAGAATAGTTCAGCATGAAATTTAGAGATGCACAAAAATATTTTCAATTCGAGATATTTTTATTGCGTTTTCTTCACTTGAGATGTAAAGTGATAGTAACGAAAGGAAGTGAGTCATATTGAGAAAAAATACACTTGGTTCACTAATTTGGTTGCGTATTGCTCGTTTTACACATCAAAGTAATTTACTATCGAATGAATTCTTAAAACAGTTTGGTATTACGGCTGCGCAGTTTGATGTATTAAATCAGGTTTCGACTTATCAGCCAATCATGCAAAGTCAGCTGGCTGTAAAAGTAACGGTGTCGGAGGGTGGAATTTCGCGTATGCTCACTCGACTTGAGCAAGAGGGATATATACAGCGTAAGCAGGACTGGAAAACCAAATGGATTACCCTTACTTCAAAAGGGGAAGATAAAATGCATGAAGTTTTTGAACACCAACTTACTTTCCAAACGTCCATTGTCAATAAGTGCTTGACAGAGGAAGAGCAGAAAACACTATATATGCTCATGACTAAGTTACAAAAAAATACCGAAAATAAAATGGGAAATTAAGAGTCCTATTACTTGTGATAAACGCTATGCTACTTAATTTTTTTAATTATCACTTGACTAGTAAAATGAAAATGGAGGAATGATCTATGTATAAAATTCCAGGACATCATCACATTTCAATGATTACAAAAAACGTAAGTCAAAATAATCACTTTTACCGACATGTGCTTGGTTTACGTCGTGTGAAAGTGACGGTGAACCAAGATGATCCATCGATGTATCACTTATTTTACGGAGATAAAACAGGTAGCCCAGGTACTGAACTATCATTTTTTGAAATTCCACTAGTAGGAAAAACTTATCGTGGTACAAATGCCATCACAAAAATTGGTTTACTCGTACCATCAGAAGCAAGTTTATTCTATTGGAAAGCACGTTTTGAGGAACATGGTGTAGAGCATAGTGACATTACAACTTATGCCAATCATCCAGCTTTACACTTTGAGGATTCTGAAGGTTTACGTATGGTACTTCTTGTCTCAAACGGTGCGAAAGTAGTGCACTGGCAAACTTGGGAAAAATCAGAGGTCCCTGCCGAACATCAAATTCAAGGAATGGGCTCTGTGGAAATGACGGTACGAAGACTTGATAAACTAGCAAGCACACTTACAGATATGTTTGGCTATACAGAGATAAGCCGTACAGATGACGAAGTGATTTTTCAATCAATCAAAGGAGAGGTTTTTGGAGAAATCGTCGTGAAATATTTAGACGGTCCGTCTGAAAAACCAGGCCGTGGCAGTATTCATCATTTAGCAATTCGTGTAAAAAACGATGAAGAGCTTATCTTTTGGGAAGAGCAAGTACGAGCACGTGGCTTTCAATCATCTGGCATAGTGGATCGCTTCTACTTTAAGAGCTTATATTTCCGTGAATCAAACGGGATTCTGTTTGAAATTGCAACCGATGGACCAGGTTTCACCGTCGATGGGGATGATATCGAAACACTGGGTGAAAAATTAGTTTTACCTCCATTTTTAGAAGACCGTAGAGTTGAAATTGAAAAAATTCTAAAACCCATTGAGGAATAATTAATTAATTAACAAACGAACAGTATCACATCAAACAAACCAAACTTACTATTAAATTTGAATTTCTTAGGAGGAAAATAATATGAACCAACTAAAAGGAATGCATCACGTAACAGCTATTACAAGTAGTGCAGAAAAGAACTATGAATTTTTCACATATGTATTAGGAATGCGTTTAGTTAAAAAAACAGTCAATCAGGATGATATTCAAACCTATCATTTATTCTTTGCCGATGATAAAGGCAGTGCAGGCACAGACATGACGTTCTTTGACTTCCCCGGCATTCCGAAAGGCGTACATGGTACAAACGAAATTTCAAAGACCTCGTTCCGTGTACCAAGTGATGCTGCATTAGACTATTGGGTAAAACGTTTTGATCGTCTAGAAGTCAAACATACTGGAATCAAAGAGCAATTTGGCAAGAAAACTCTTTCTTTCGTTGATTTTGATGATCAACAATATCAATTGATTTCAGATGAATTCAATAAAGGGGTGGAATCTGGTACACCATGGCAAAAAGGTCCAATTCCACTGGAATATGCCATTACTGGTTTAGGACCTGTTTTTGTTCGTATTGCGGACTTTGATTACTTTAAAGAAATGCTAGAAAAAGTTCTATTATTTAAAGAGACTGCGCAGGAAGGATCATTCCATTTATTTGAAGTAGGAGAAGGTGGAAATGGCGCCTCAGTCATTGTAGAATATAATGCGGTTCTTCCTCAAGCCCGACAAGGTTATGGTACGGTACACCATGCAGCATTCCGAGTAGAGGATCGCTCAGTATTAGATGAATGGATTGAGCGAATGAGTAGTTTTGGATTCTCTACATCTGGTTATGTAAATCGTCACTTTTTTGAGTCATTATACGCAAGAGTTGCACCACAAATTTTATTTGAGTTTGCTACGGATGGTCCTGGCTTTATGGGGGATGAACCTTACGAAACGCTTGGGGAAAAATTATCCTTACCTCCATTCTTAGAGCCTAAACGTGCACAAATAGAAAAATTAGTTCGCCCAATTGATACAGTGAGAAGCACAAAGGAATTCATCAAAGAATAAAAGGAAAAATATTTAACCAAACAGATATTTACGAAGAAAAGTGGAAGACTTACGCTAAGCAACTTCGACATGAAGAAAGACGATGTTTTCTTAGATTTTTTTAATTAGGCCCAACTAAATAGGCTGTTGTTGGATTATCACGTTACTTCAGATTTAAAGATTGAAATAAATCCAAAACAGGGTGGTTTATAAAGGAGAGAAATAGAAGTGAATAGCAAAATCATGAAAATAAAAAAATTGGGATTTCCATGGGAGACAGAAGATCCGTTCCTTATGACAGTACATCATAAAGATGCGTACCCTTCAGGAAATGACCAGCAGGGTCCTAGCGTTTCATTGGAAGGCAGAAATCTTGGCGAGGATTTTACGTTGCGTGATGGTTTTAGAATGTATCATGGCACAACGGTTCCGGGATTTCCTGTACATCCCCACAGAGGTTTTGAAACGGTAACCGCCGTTCTTGAAGGCTTTATTGATCATTTTGATTCATATGGGTCCGCAGGACGATTTGGGAATGGGGATGTTCAATGGATGACAGCAGGAAAAGGCTGCCAGCATACTGAAATGTTTCCTCTTGTCCATCAGGACAAAGACAATCCACTTGAATTCTTTCAGATATGGCTGAATCTACCTGCAAAAGATAAATTCGCCGATCCGGAATATAAAATGTTATGGGCTGAGGATATATCAGAAGTGCAATTGGCTGCTGCTAATGGACAGAAAACGACCGTAAGACTGATTGCCGGAAGTATGCTTGGTAAGTCTAGTTTAGAACCAAACTCTGTTTCTTGGGCAAACGATAAAAATCATCATGTGGGGATCTATCTCATTCATATGGAGCCGGAAGCAGTCTTTACCCTACCGTCAGTTTCAGAAACAATGACGAGAAATTTATACTTTTATCAGGGAGATAAACTAAATATAGAGGAAACAACGATTGAAACATACCATCGTGTAAAGCTTGCTGGTGATCAGGAAATCACGATTACAAATGGATTATCTGAGAGTTATATGCTGCTTCTGGAGGGAGAGCCGATACAAGAACCGGTAGTAGCCTATGGACCGTTTGTAATGAATACTGAGCAGGAAATTCGCGATGCAATCAGGGATTATCAAAATACACAATTTGGAGGCTGGCAGTGGGGTCGCCCAGATCCTGTAAATAAGCGTGAGTCAGGAAGATTCGCACGCCATGCGGATGGTAGAGTTGAAAAAAGGTGACCACTATTCATTATATGTAAGATTAGTAGCAAATTAGGCTATATTGCCTTTTTAATATCCTTGAATAAGCCGATTTATACAAGATTCTATTCACAACTTATATATAATCGGCTTATTCTTTATAAAAAAACATGCTGCCATGTGGAAGAATTAAATAAAAGGAATTAATTTAAAAGAGGTGATGTAAGGGAAAAAAGTATATAATCGCTGTTCTGATACTCCCACGGCTAAAGCCGATGGGGTTCTAAGGTACTACTACACTTCTTAACAGTGCCCTTATCTTTCTAAGAAGAAAGAGTTTCCACTGAAACACTGGTGTAGATTCTCATAGAACATCAACGGACGTATTGCGTATAGCAAGGCACTCCACCAAGCCAGCCTAAAAAGACCTCTTGTGTGCTTATCGTTCCGTGTCGGTCGTATCAAACCGAATTTCTTAGTAGAACGTTGAAGATTTTACGTGGCAAACGTTAGCTATCATTTCTTGCCACAACTCCCTATCTCCAGTTTTCAAAGAACTGTTTATAGGGAGATTATACCATTTCAAATGCTTGATGTACAGAACATATCTTCGGTATTTTATCTGTACACCGCATTTGAGCGAAAATTCATCCCATGTCTAAAGACGGTCTACGACCTGCATGGGCTTTCTTTTCGCAGAAATCTGTAAGGCAACCTCTTTTTATGGTTGCCTTTTTGACATGGGATTAAGCGGCCGAACATATCCTTAACTGACATGCATTTGTTAGAAGGGAGTGTTCATTATGGTAGTGAGATATAAGAATAATTGGATTCCAACAAAAACGCTTGATGAAATGTCAGGGACTGATTACGATGTCCTTATTGTGGGATCTGGTCCTGGTGGAGGCGCAGTCTTACAAAGACTTTGTGAATTGTGGAAAAATCAAGGAGCTAAGAAGATTGGAATTCTGGAAAAAGGAGATAAATTATTTCATTCCCATGCACAAAATATCCCAACTCAGAATGTGAATACATCAAGGGATGAACTGGTTCCAAGTAATTCAACTCCATTAGGACAACGTTTACCGCAATTTTCCGGGGCAACAATGGTTTATGCACTTGGAGGTAGGTCATTATTCTGGAATGCAGCAACTCCAAGACCGATTACGTTCTGAATTAAACAAATGGCCAATTAATCGGAGAGAGTTGGACGTTTACTATGGAATGGCAGAAAAATTATTGCATACAACAAGGGATTGGGCGAAGGGTTCGTCCATGCAAAATATTATGTTAAAACGACTACATGCTGGAGGGATTTTAGAAGCCGATGATATGCCTTTGGCTATTGATTTGACACCTTCACGGCAAGGGGAAGTCCACTCAAATGCATGGTATAGTTCCATTAATGCTTTAGCGGCAGCTCGTTTTGATAGACCGTATGATCTTGCTGTGGATGCATACGTGTATAAAGTGAATGCTCCGGGTAATAGGGTCCAAAGCGTACAAGTATTCGATGCTAATAAGAGGTCACACACAATACGTGCAAAAAATGTGGTTGTTTCCGCTAGCACCCTAGAGACTCCACGGCTGCTTCTTAATTCAGGAATTCCAGGACCAGCAATTGGCCATTACTTGACAGGACATGTGTCGATGATTGGGATTGGAACGATTAGCCGAAGACAATTTTCAGATAAAATTGGAAATCTTTCTATATTAAAGTTTGAAACGGAGGAGGATCCATATCACATCCAGATACTAGGACCAAATCAGTATTGGTCATACCAGCAATTTGAAGACAGAGTACCGACAGATCAGCTCTTTGTTGTATTCGCAACTTTTGGCAGAGTACAGCCTAGACGTGAAAATAGGGTGTATGTGGATCCTAATGATAGGGATGAATTTGGTGTACCTTGGCAGCAAGTTCAGTATTCCTTAAGTGATAGGGATAGGCAAACTGCTAAGCAAGTGGAAGAGGGAATTAGACGATCTGCAAAAGCCATGGGAGTAACTCTCGATGAGTCTTCTTTAGTTCTTCGTCCGCCAGGTGCTGACATGCATGAGGCTTCTACCTGCAGAATGGGAGATGATCCAAATACCTCAGCGACAAATCGTCACGGTCAAATACATGGTGTTCAGGGTTTATTTGTAGCGGATAATAGTGTTCTGCCTAGCCTAACTGCAGCTGGTCCCGTTCTTTCTAACTCTGCTTTGGCTATTAGACTGGCAGACTCATATTGTTCGTCAGTCAGGTCAATAGTTCGGAATTTATATATTTTTCATTATAACGTAATATAAGGCAGACAAAGAAATGTGCTTTCTTTGTCTGCCTAGGTATGTTAAAGGACGTCATTCTCTAATGAGAAGGGCGTCCTTTTGTACTAGATAGTATATTTGAATATGTTTGAAAGGCTTCAATTTGCAAGAACATCTTGATACTCTGCCTTACTTTCAAGTACATTTTTGGCATAAGGACATACAGGGATAATATATTTCTTTTCAGCTCTTGCATACTCTGCTATTCTATTTACTAATTGTCTGCCTAATCCTCGACCATTATATCCTTCGTAAACGATTGTATGGTTCACAATGATTAAATCTCTTCCATTTACATCTGTTCCGCTTGGGATAAATTGAATCCTTGCAATAATTTCACCGGATTCTTCGATATAAAATTCATTTTTGCCCGACTTAATTTCTGTCATTTCGATCTCCCCTTATCTTTTTAATTTCGCTCATTTTTTTGCTCATACGTAAGGGCTCTACTTGGACACCGATCAATCACTTGCATGATTTCTTCAAATGTTGCATGTTCTGGAGACACCCAAGGTTTTTTGTTTACATTGAATACACTTGACAGTCCTCTTACACATTCTCCCGAATGTTTACAAATATCAGGTTTCCAATATATTTTGATGCTTTCAGATTCATAAGTTTTTACGTTTTCGCTCATACGATACTGCTCCTTCTACGTTGTACTGAAAGGAAATCAACTTTCAAGTTTCCTCTTAATTCTATTTCTATATATTAATTATACAAAATAAAAGGGAGATTCTATTTACTGAAAAAGCACAAAACTGTGAATCTAGGAGGTTGCTACCAAGTAATAATACAGTTCATTTTCAATGCAAGGAATTTTATTTAATAGTCTAAGAAGATGCAATCTATATATATGCATAGGACTTTATATATAGAATGGGTAACAAACAGTTATGGCTATGTACATCTTGTTCAAGGGCTGAGCCAGCTTTTTAGTCGTATCAACTAAAAAAGCTAATCGAACAGTATCGATTAGCTTTTTGGATTATCATTGATTTGCTTTTTTTACCCATTCTGCAACTGTTACAGTACGCTTTGCTTGATGTTTGACAGCAGCTTGTACATCTTCAATCATTTTTCCATCTTGGCCTTGGGTTACAGATGTACCATAAGGGTTACCTCCAGCTGCAAACGTCACTGGGTCTGTAAAACCAGGAGCCGCCACAATAGCCCCCCAGTGGTACATCGTTTTATACAAGGATAGAATTGTCGCTTCCTGTCCACCATGTGGGTTGCTTGCACTAGCCATCGCACTTACGACTTTATTGGCTAGCTTCCCCTTAAGCCATAAACCACCTGTTGTATCGAAAAATGCTTGTACTTGTGAAGCGATATTACCGAAACGTGTTGGGACGCTAAAAATAATGGCATCTGCCCATTCTAAATCAGCAAGAGTCACTTCTCGAATACACGCTGCATCTATTGCATGAGCTTTCCAGGCTGGATTTGACTCTATTGCCGCTTGTGGAGCTGTTTCTGGCACTTTCAACAATTTTACTTCAGCACCTGCTTCTTTTGCTCCGTCTTCTGCCCATTGTGCTAGTCGATAGTTAGTACCAGTCGAACTGTAATAAATGACTGCTAATTTTACGTTTGACATAATTGTCGTCTCCTTATTAGATCATTTTCAAATAGTTTTTCTAAAAACTCCATTGATTATATAGCCGCTATTAAATAAATCCTTAGGTAGTGTTTTTTATAACATCGTTTAATCTTTCCCATGTGAAAGATAGCTATTCAACATTCATTTCAAACTTCGGTAAAAATATGTTACCTATTCATAGAAGGTGAAAAGTGAAATTAGGCGTATGCTTAGGGATAAAAGGTGTAGTATTGTCTATGAAAAAGGCAATACGAAGGTAAGTGGTTAAGTGCTTGACAAACAAAGATAACCATAAAATTAAAAAGGTTATTGACACAAAAGAATAAAAGGACTATTATTATCTCATATTAGAGATTCTTTAATTGGATATAATGTATTTAAAATTAATTTTTGAGAGGTGATTTATAATGGAAAGAAAATGTACAAACCAACCTTTTCTTGTATTGATGCAAACATCAAAGGCGATCCAGGAGCGAATAAGGATGGAAATGATGAAAAATAAGCTGAATATTACAGAGTTTTCTGTTTTAGAGTCGCTTTACCAAAGGGGGAAACAAACCATTCAACAAATTGGGCAGAGCATACTCATATCAAGTGGTTCCATGACGTATGTAATAGATAAATTAGAAAAAAAAGGTTTGTTAAAGCGAAATGCTTGCCCTAATGACCGCCGCGCCATACATGTCACGTTAACGGATGATGGAGAGGATTTGATGGCGAAAATGATGCCAGAACATGAGGAATTAGTTGATTACATGTTTGGATCATTAAATGATGATGAGACAGAGAGAATTGTAAAACTATTAAACAAAGTAAGTAAAAGAGTAGCAACTTAAATTTTTTTAGTAAAATATCTCGAAATAAAGATAAAAGAAATTAGGAGGATTTGAAAATGATAAATATTGGTTTATTAATTATTCGATTAGTAATAGGAGTATTATTCATTGGTCACGGTGCTCAAAAATTGTTTGGATGGTTCGGTGGTTATGGTGTAAAAGGGACAGGAGGCTGGTTTGAATCCATTGGGATTAAACCAGGAGTAACAATGGCTCTACTTGCAGGATTGACAGAACTAATTGGAGGAATTTTATTTGCTTTAGGACTTCTTACACCTCTTGCGGGAATTATGATTGCAGGAACAATGGTAATGGCAATTGTAAAAGTACATGGACCAAATGGAGTATGGTCTACACAAAATGGCTATGAGTATAACCTGACATTACTAGCGGTAGCCATCGGTATTGCTTTAATCGGTCCTGGTCAATATGCTTTAGATGCTTTTTTATTCTAAGAGATCTCTAAATCAAGATGATTTAATTGAATAGGATGTGTTGTAATGACTGATTTTATACAATTAGTAAAAGAAAGGCGATCTGCAAGCAACTTTCTTCCAGATCACTTTATTACAAAATAGGAAAAGAAAAAGTGGAAAGTAGGAAACCACGTGGGTACCGCAAGCCTGTAAGCGAATTTGTTACCTATGTCTAGAATGAATAAAAACCATGATTTAAATGTATGACTAAAGGGGGAAAATAAAATGAGTAAAAAAACAATGGGAATTCATCATATCACAGCAATTGTAGGCCATCCGCAGGAGAATGTAGATTTTTATGCTGGTGTGTTAGGATTGCGTTTAGTTAAACAAACGGTAAACTTTGATGATCCAGGCACTTATCACCTTTATTTCGGGAATGAAGGAGGAAAACCGGGAACCATTATTACGTTTTTCCCTTGGCCTGATGCATATCAAGGAAAAATTGGAGATGGTCAAGTTGGAGTTACTTCATATGTTGTTCCTACGGGTTCAATGGAATTTTGGGAAAAAAGATTAGAAAAGTTTAATATTCCTTTCACAAAAATGGAACGCTTTGGAGAGCAGTATTTGGAATTTGATGACCCGCATGGACTTCATTTGCAAATCGTTGAAAGAGAAGACGGGGAAGTGAATACTTGGCATTTTGGCGAAGTCACATCTGATGTAGCCATTAAAGGGTTTGGTGGCGCAACACTATTATCAACACATCCAGAACAAACGGCTGAACTGTTAGAGAAAGTAATGGGGCTTGAACAAGTCGGAAAAGAAGGAGATTTTGTTCGCTTCCGTTCTCCGGCTGAAATCGGAAATATCATTGATCTAAAATTAACTTCTACTGGTCGTGGGCAAATGGGTGTAGGTACCGTACACCATATTGCATGGCGAGCTAGTGACGACCAAGATCAATTGGAGTGGAAACAGTATGTTGAGAGTAACGGATATGGTGTTACTCCTGTACAGGACAGAAACTACTTTAATGCGATTTACTTTAGAGAACATGGGCACATTCTATTTGAAATTGCAACGGACCCTCCAGGATTTGCTCATGATGAATCACAAGAAACGATGGGAGAAAAATTAATGTTACCTGAACAGTATGAATCTCATAGAGGACAAATTGAACGAGGATTACTTCCGTTTGTAGTAAGAGAATTAGACTGATTAAGTTGCTTTAAAATCGCATTCGTGAAATGGAGAGGATCAGAGTGCAAAAAACAGCGGGTATCCATCATATTACAGCGTTTGTTAACGATGCACAAAGAACTATTGATTTTTATGCAGGTGTACTTGGGTTAAGGCTCATTAAAAAAACAATCAATTTCGATCGTCCAGAGGTGTATCATCTTTATTTTGGCAATGCATCTGGTGAACCAGGAACGGTTATTACTTTTTTTCCATGGGCTAAACAGTTAAAAGGACGCATTGGTACAGGACAGGTCGGAGTTACGAGCTACATGATACCGGATGGCTCGATTACATTTTGGGAAAATCGTTTGCAAAAATTCAATATTGAATGTACTTCTTCAGTTCGCTTTGGAGAAAAGTATGTAACATTTCAAGATCCAGATGGGCTTCAATTGGAACTAGTAGAACGTAACGAGGGTCCCGTTAATACTTGGAGCTTCGGGGAAGTTCAAGCGGAGAATGCCATTCAAGGGTTTGGTGGTACGGTTCTTTTATCTGCTCAACCACATAAAACCGCTAACGTGCTTGAAAGTATATTGGGATTAGAATGTATTGGACAAGAGAATGAATTTCTTCGATTTAAATCGGAAGCACAGATTGGAAATACAATTGATATTAAGCTAACTCCTTCAGTACGAGGTTTATTGGGGGCAGGAACGGTTCATCATATAGCTTGGAGAGCGAAGGATGAAGAAGAACATCGTAGGTGGAGAACACTTCTTCAAGACAAGGGATATAATCCGACAGAGATTCTTGATCGGAACTACTTTAAGGCCCTTTACTTTCATGAAGAAGGGGGCATCCTCTTCGAAATAGCGACCGACCCGCCAGGCTTTGCAGTTGATGAACCAATGAATGAGCTAGGACAAAAACTCATGCTACCGTCATGGTTTGAGTCAAAACGAGAAGAATTAGAAGAGACCTTACCTCCTGTTGAGGTTCGTGTTTTGGAAGGAGATCAATGATGAAACATATATTTCAAAAAGGAACAGATTCATCAAAACCAACTTTACTATTACTTCATGGTACTGGAGGAAATGAATTAGATTTATTGCCTCTTGCAGGAAGAATTGATGATGAAGCTTCCATATTAAGTGTCCGAGGAAATGTATTGGAACATGGAATGCCTCGATTTTTCAAAAGGTTAGCCGAGGGAGTATTTGATGAAGAGGACCTTGTTCTCCGTACAAAAGAATTAAATGAGTTTCTTGATGAAGCAGCAGAACAATATGAGTTTGATCGAGAAAATATAGTGGCTATTGGCTACTCAAATGGAGCCAATATCGCTGCGAGTTTGTTATTTCACTATCAACATGCACTCAAGGGTGCCATTCTTCATCACCCGATGGTTCCGAGAAGAGGCATTCAACTTCCTGACTTATCAGGAAAGTCCGTGTTCATTGCTGCCGGAACAAATGATCCAATCTGTTCACCAGAAGAGTCATCTGAACTAGAGTCTTTATTAAAAAATGCAAAGGCAAAGGTAGAACTGCATTGGGTAAATAGAGGTCATCAATTGACCGCTGAAGAAGTAGAAGCCGCAGCAAATTGGTATCAAAAATTATAATCATATTAAATTTGCTTACTATCTCAAATGATGTCTAAGCAGTTATTCAACTCAAGTACAGCGTACAGTGGCAGAGTAGGTTGAAAACGGAAATGAATACTAAAAAAGATAGTTATGAATCATTTGACAACACCAATTTTTATCGTTAAAATTAGTTTTAATCAATATATATTCACTCCAAGATATATTTATTAAAAATATTTTCGAAATTTAGGAGGAAAGAAAGTTATGACAAAAGATTTTTATACTGCACTTCAAGAAAGACGTTCTTACTATGGAATCAACAAAGAGGTAGGGGTATCTGATGAAAGAATTAAAGAAATTGTTGAATTTGCTGTCAAATATACTCCATCCGCTTTCAACTCTCAAACGGCACGTCTTGTTGTATTAACAGGAGAAGCTCATGATAAATTATGGGACATCACGACTGAAACATTAAGAAACGTAGTTGGAGAAGGTGATTTCACCGGAACTCAACAAAAAATGGATTCTTTTAAAGCTGGATATGGAACCGTATTATTCTTTGAAGATGAAGCAATCGTTAAATCTCTTCAAGAACAATTCGCTACATATGCTGACAACTTCCCAATCTGGTCAAACCAAGCATCAGGTATGCACCAATTAGTCGTATGGACAGCATTAGAAGCAGAAGGGTTGGGAGCATCTTTACAACACTACAATCCACTAATTGATGACGAAGTGAAAAAAGAATGGAATATCCCAGGGAACTGGAAATTGCTTGCTCAAATGCCATTTGGGAATCCAACTGCTCAACCAGGTGAAAAAGAATTCCAACCACTTGAAGATCGTGTTAAATTTTATAAATAATATGTGAACAGGAAGAGAAACATTTTGTAATCTCTCCGTTAATAAAAAATATTAGATTTTTAAAAGTCTGGTGAGGATTGATTGCCCATCAGACTTTTTTGAGTACATGAAACCAAAAGAATGTAAGGATTGTCTATTGACCAAAGATTCCATGTGTAAAAAATGGATTAAGAATAGTGAAGAAATACTAATCAGATATCTTGAGTAAGATATTGTTACGGGTTGAAGGTAGAGAAGTGAAATAGGAGCCTTTCATATCGAACTACTTGATTATTTCAGATAAAGTATTGGAATACATTACATTTTTACAAATGTAAGTATAAAGAGATATAAAGGAGGAAGCAAAAATGCAAAGTTTTCTATATGAAGTACAAGCTGCCAGAGTCAACTTTGGTGTTGGGAAAATGAAAGAAGTGAGCTCAGAACTAAATCTGATTGGTGCCAAAAGGGCGTTGATTATCTCCACGCCTGGACAACAAAGGCTTGCTGTTCAAGTTTCAGATATACTTGGTGACTTATGTGTGGGGATTCATGCAAAAGCGGTTCAGCATGTGCCAATGGAAACAGTTGAAACATCATTGGAGCTAGTACGGGAACTTGATATTGACAGCCTCGTTCCTGTCGGTGGGGGTTCATCTATCGGTCTAGCCAAAGCAATTGCTTTATACACTTCTTTGCCAATCGTAGCTATTCCTACCACATATGCAGGATCGGAAATGACGCCTATTTGGGGAACCACGGAGAAGGGAATGAAAAAGACAGGAAAGGATTCAGTCGTTAAGCCGAAGACTGTCATCTATGACCCTGAGCTTACTGTTAAGCTGCCAGCCCGTGTGACAGTGACAAGCGGAATGAATGCCATTGCTCATTGCGTAGAAGCACTTTACTCAGAAAACGCCAATCCGATTATTTCTCTTCTCGCACAAGATGGAATACGCGCTCTTCGTTCAAGCTTGCCAGCTATTTTAGCTAATCCTCAAGATTTAGAGGCGCACTCCAAAGCACTCTATGGTTGTTGGTTGGGTGGGACAGTACTAGGGTCTGTGGGAATGGCACTGCATCACAAGCTATGTCATGTATTAGGAGGAAGATACAACTTACCGCATGCCGAAACTCACTCTGTCATTTTACCGTACGTAATATGGTACAATGCTGCCTATGCAACGGAGGCTATCCAAGCGATAGCACGTGTAATTGGAACCGATGGCAACGATGTAGCCGGCGCTCTTTTTGACCTGACTACTTCTCTAGGTGTCCCAACGTCATTAGCTGAAATAGGAATGACGCATTCTGATTTGGATGAAGCAGCAGAACAGGCTACCAAGAATCCTTACTATAATCCTCGTCCCATTGATCAGCAATCGATTCGACAATTACTCGAGTATGCTTTTGCAGGGAAACGACCTCTGACAACTCCCACCGCTAAAGCAGTGGAGTTCTAAGGTACTCATACACTTCTCAACGGTACCCTTATCTTTCCTTGCGGAGCGGAAAGAGTTTCTACCGAAGCACTGGTGTACGTTCTCCTAGAACATTAACGGACGTATTGCGTATAGCAAGGCACTTCTCCAAGCAGGCCACTAGACCCCTTGTGTGCTTATCGTTCCGACTTCTCTTGGGCGTTGTCACGACCAATCAGGTTTGTTTGTTATGCGACAAACCAACGCAATGTTTTACTTGATGATTGTTTTAATCGTGCAATCTCATGATGATGCAATTCAACAAAGCGATCCCACCCAGCGTTGCATAAATCTACATCAACGGAATTGAGAGTTTCATTCGTGTTGCCGATCAAGAAGGCGCTATATAAATCACGTTGGATGCGAAACTTTCCAAAATCATTCCAACGTTCCGAGAGTTGTTTCTTCGTATATTCACCAGTCAGATGGTTGAACTGACTAGCCTTTGTAGCATAGGTATCTACTTTCTTGATTGACCGTCCTTGATAACCAAGTTTTCGATCCATGATTGTTAGTAGCATGGCAGGAGCATGGTTAGCGATTGACTTGCCAAATCTTTTCTTACGGTTCATCTTGCCATTCCTCTTGTTACGAGTTGTTTTCTTCGCTCGCTTTTGTAGCGATTGAAATCTCATGGTTTCCAATCGTATATCAGAACCAAGAGCAAGAATATCGTTCGCCAACTTTTCATGCGACATTTTCCGTTGGATTCGTCGCAATTCGGCTTCATCAGCGTTACACTCTGGTGCAAGCTCACGAAATTCTACCTTGTTTTCGCTACTGATTGCGATGGTAGACGAACCAATGTCAATCCCTACATGTTTAGTTTCATCATCCGCCATTTTGCGGTTGCGTTTTGTTGGTGGATAGCCTTCTTGAATGAGTTGGACGAAATAGCGAATCTTTCCACGCACTTCACGTTTTAAAATACGCACATACTTTGTCTTATCCATTAAAGCCAAGTGTGCATATTCATCATTGGCTTTCGGTGCAATCTGCATACATAGCCAATTCTTAGGTTTAGGATTTTTCTTTGTCGGTCTATCGCCCCAAAGAATATGACCATCTGCATATCGCAAGCCAGTGGTGTTTGATTTATTTTCAACAGAAATATCATCATCAAATGCTTTGAAATGTACTTTTTTTGCTTTCCCAAAATGTAGTGTCTCTACTGTCTGGAAAGCCCTTGTAGCTAGTTTTTGTGCTTCAAGGCTGCCGATATTTTCTTTGAATTTATGTTGAACAGGTTTCACGAAATCGTGCAAATCGTATTCAGAAAAGCCGTAGGCTAAACGTATGTCTGATAGCTGTTTATCACGTTCCTTGGACTTAGGTTCATGAAGTAAAGCACGATATTTTTGGTCAGCTTTCACACGTTTATGACGTTTGAGAGCTTCCCCTAGACAAGAATTGTAGACCATTCTAGCAATCTTGAATTTCTTTTCCAAACAATGTTGTTGCCAAACAGAAATGTGCAAAGAAAATTCGATTGTATAAATTGGTGTACTTTTTCTTGCCATAGGTTTTAGCTCCTTTCTAGTTTCGTTTTTTCTGACTTTCAACGTATCGTTTGATCGTTTCACTCGAAACATGACCAGCAGTCGATACAAAATAAGAACGTGTCCATAAACTCGGCAAATGTCGTAGGTGCGGAAATTCTTCACGCAACTGTTTAGAGGTCACTCCTTTAATTCTTGCCATGATGTTTGCAGGGCTTAACGTTGGTAGTGCGTTTAGAAACATGTGTGTATGATCTTTGTCGCATTCTAAAGCAACCACTTTAATTTGTAGGGATTCACATATTTCATGTACCATTTCTTTAAAGCATTCTTCTACTTTTGAATCAAGAAAAATCTTTCTTCTATATCGAGGGCAGAATACAAAGTGATAGTTAATTAGTGATACAGTAGTATTTGTTCGTCTATATTCGTTCATATCTTTGTTGTATCAGTCTAATGCAATTACTACAACAGTGGAATACAAAAAAATAGTGGGTATCTTCAAATGCTTGGAGTACCACAAACCTAACCGTTTTAAGTGATACTCCGCATTTGACCTCACTATCATCCCACGCCTAAAGGCGGGCTAACGCCCTTGGTGAGCTTTCTCGTTCGGAAATTCTGTAAGAAAGATCATTAGAGCATAAGAATATCCGGTATCCGCACCATCCTGGGATTATTGACGGAACGTGTTGGAACGAAGATTTGTTTTAGGATAAAGGAGAAAAAAAGGCTGCAGAGTGCTTTTCATGAAAGCATTGTAGTCTTTTTATATTGGGGTTCTTATCCATAACTGTCTAAAAAACTAGCGTATCTTGATATGAATGTAAAGATGAAGTAATCATGGGCTGATAGAAGGAAACAGCCCCCTTTTGGTCAAAACTAGAGTGAAGTAGACTAAACGATGAGCTGGGATTATTTTCATCTTAGAGGGTGGCGGCGAGGAACGAGTCACCATGTGAGTTTTCTTTGTTATTTTGTAATTTATACTAGCATTCAAATTTTATTGTTGACAATTCGTATAAATTCTTTATATAATTACCTCGAATTAAATATTTTTTATTTAATAATATCTTGGATGAAGATATATATAATCAAAAATATGAGATTAGATATATATCAAGGGGGAGTCTATATATTATTAAAACCATTAATATTTTTTGTTTAAAATATTTAATTCAAGATATTTTATCTAAAGATAAAGGGGGTAACTTAGAAACAATTGATTTTTGCCGTACTTTAGAAAAAAGCTCAAATTAAACGTAAAACATAGGGGATAAGAACATAGGGATAAGGGAGAGATAGATTAAAATGAAAAAGGTATTCAAGAAATTAACAGTAGTAGGAATGGCCTTAACGATGGCACTAGGTGTTGGGGCTGTAGCACATAATAGTTTAAAATTAAAAAACAGAAACAGCTGATGAAGTAATGTCAATTGCTAAAGAACATGGTGGAGCATACGGATTGGGGGATCCAATATGCTAAAAAAATGTTCGGTGCTAAAGAAGGTAAGTAATATTATTAAAATCACCAATATTTTTTAACTAAAATACTTAATTCGAGATATTTTAACGAAAGATAGATGGTGCTATTAACTTAGAAACAATGGATTTTTGTCGTACTTTAGAAAAAAGCTCAAATTACATGTAAAACATAGGGGATTAAATTTAAAACATAGGGAATAAGGGAGAGGTAGATTAAAATGAAAAAGGTATTCAGAAAATTAATAGTAGCAGGAATGGCTATAACGATGGCATTAGGTGTTGGAGCGGTAACACATAATAGTTTAAATTTGAAAGCAGAAGCAGCTCAAGAAGTGAAGGCGAATACAAGCACAACTTCTGACATATTAACTCCTTCAAATCACACGTTGTTAATGATTGATCATCAACCACAGATGGCTTTTGCGACTAAGTCGCATGATATGACGTTAGTTCGTAATAACGTAGCTGGGTTAGCTAAATCAGCGAAAACATTTAATGTACCAACAGTATTATCAACAGTATCCGCAGATACATTTAGTGGTCAAATCTTCCCGGAGATTAAAGAAGTATTTCCTGAGCAAAACATTATTGATCGTACATCCATGAATGCTTGGGATGATAAAAATGTGGTAAAAGCAGTTGAAAACGCTGGAAATAAAAAATTAGTGGTTGCCGGTCTTTGGACTGAGGTTTGTGTAGTTATGCCAGTGCTAGACGCACTTGAAGACGGTTATGAGGTCTACGTAGTAACGGATGCTTCAGGTGGTGTTACTACAGAAGCACATGATATGGCTATGGATCGTATGGTTCAAGCTGGTGCAACACCAATTACTTGGATGCAATATATGCTGGAATTACAACGTGACTGGGCAAACCAAGAGACGTATGATGAAGTAATGTCAATTGCTAAAGAACACGGTGGAGCGTACGGATTAGGTATCGAATACGCTGAAGATATGTTCGGTGCTAAAGAAGGTAAGTAATATTATTAAAATCACCAATATTTTTTTACTAAAATATTTAATTCAAGATATTTTAATAAAAGATAGATGGTGATATTAACTTAGAAACGATGGATTTTTGTCGTAATTTAGAAAAAGCTCAAATTACATGTAAAACATAGGGGATTAAATTTAAAACATAGGGAATAAGGGAGAGGTAGATTAAAATGAAAAAGGTATTCAAGAAATTAACAGTAGCAGGAATGGCCTTAACGATGGCACTAGGTGTTGGGGCGGTAACACATAATAGTTTAAATTTAAAAGCAGAAGCAGCTCAAGAAGTGAAGGCGAATACAAGCACAACTTCTGACATATTAACTCCTTCAAATCACACGTTGTTAATGATTGATCATCAACCACAGATGGCTTTTGCAACTAAGTCACATGATATGACGTTAGTTCGTAATAACGTAGCTGGGTTAGCTAAATCAGCGAAAACATTTAATGTACCAACGGTATTATCAACAGTATCTGCAGATACATTTAGTGGTCAAATCTTCCCAGAGATTAAAGAAGTATTTCCTGATCAAAACATTATTGATCGTACTTCAATGAATGCTTGGGATGATAAAAATGTTGTAAAAGCAGTTGAAAACGCTGGAAATAAAAAATTAGTCGTTGCTGGTCTTTGGACTGAGGTTTGTGTAGTTATGCCAGTGTTAGACGCACTTGAAGACGGTTATGAGGTGTACGTGGTAACAGATGCTTCAGGTGGTGTTACTACAGAAGCACATGATATGGCTATAGATCGTATGGTTCAAGCTGGTGCAACACCAATTACCTGGATGCAATATATGCTGGAATTACAACGTGACTGGGCAAACCAAGAGACGTATGATGAAGTAATGTCAATTGCTAAAGAACACGGTGGAGCATACGGATTAGGTATCGAATACGCTGAAGATATGTTTGGTGCTAAAGAAGGTAAGTAATTAGATAATTAATAGAAAATACCTTCTTATCAAAAGATAAGGAGGTATTTTCTATTACCTATACAAGCTTCATGCATATACCTTTTGAAGAGGATAAGCTGCATCAATTTGTGGATGTCATTGGTCTGAACCGTTATTATGGCTGGTATGAATTGTAAGGTAGTGAATTTGAGGATGGAATTGAGAAATTAACAGAAGATTTAGAGCAGTTTGCTTCAACTGGAAAACCGATTATTTATTTTGAATATGGTGCTGATACGTTAAGCGGTATTCACAAATTGCCAAGTGTTACTTTCTCTGAAGAATATCAAGAAGAATTTTTAGATGCTTATCATAAGGTGTTTGACAGTAATGATTCTGTCGTGGGTGAACAGGTATGGAATTTTGCCGATTTTCAAACCGTTGAAGGTCCTACACGTGTCAATGGGAATAGAAAAGGTGTATTTACTCGTTCGAGACAACCAAAACGTGCAGCCTTTTTTTTCGTATACACGATTAAAAGTATAAACCTTAAGCTTCCAATCGATCTGTAATCGTTTGATCCTGTTTATCATTGTTCAACGTATGAACTCCTTCCTCATTTATATACCCATTCTATTATAGCTGAAATTTTCATATTAAAAATGGAATTTATGCAATCAATTACAGAAAGAATGTGCAAACGGTTCGAAACTGCTATTGACGGACATGTAAAAAATGTTTATATTTAAAGTAACCACATGGCGAAATAGGTGTATTGCAATACGGTTAACTAATAAAGGCGATTCATATATTTATTTAGATCTGACCACTCCCACGGCTAAAGCCGATGGGGTTCTTTCTCACAAACATCCCACTTACCACCTTCCATCAGAAGAGGCAGAGGTCGAACTTTTAGTGAGCAACTCTTGAGAGAAAAACAGTCTTTCAAGAGGGCAAGGTCGGTGCCAACTACGCCGTTCAATCGGCGATACTTATATAGGTTCATATACCGCACTCCCTACAATGGAGAGTGTTGGTCGGCAGAACGTTGAACATTTTACGTGACAGACGTTTTTTCCTGTCACAACCACCTATGTTCAGTTTTCAAGGAACATCCTATATATGGAAATTATATCATTTCAAATGCTTGATGTACAGAACATATTTTCGATATTTATCTGTACATCGCATTTGACCGAACTCTCATCCCATGTCTAAAGACGGGATACCACCCTGCATGGGCTTTCTCGTTCGGAAAAATTGTAAAATGAGAATACCATTCTGTTCCGCTTAAAGAGTTTGAGGGTAGAATCTCCCAATATAATCTTGGCTGTATTACATTTTTTAATCAAATTAGAGGAGGAAGTAAAAAATGAATCAATCAAAATTATGGACAAAAGATTTTATCATCATGTCCATATCCACTTTTTTTGGAGGGTTAACCTTTTATTTATTAATAACGACTTTAACCGTTTATGCGATTGAAGAATTTAACGCCTCACAAAGCATGGCGGGTCTTGCGTCTAGTATATTTGTAATGGGTGCACTAGTTTCACGTCTTTTTGCTGGAAAATATATAGAGATAATCGGACGTAAACAGATGCTTTATGGCGGATTACTTTTATTTTTGATTGTGATGTTGTTATATTTTATTGTAGAAGACATGAACGTATTATTGTTTATTCGTTTTATTCATGGAGCAGCGTTTGGGGTGTTTACCACAGCTATGTCAACAGCTGTCATGGATATTATTCCGAATGAACGTCGAGGAGAAGGAATAAGCTATTTTTCATTAAGTATAACCCTTGCAATGGCAATTGGCCCCTTCTTAGGTCTTTACATTAGCCAACAAGGAAGTTTTACGATGATTTTTGTAGTTTGTACAATTTTCTCTTTCATTAGTACGATTATCTTATTATTTGTGCAGATCCCTAAAGGGAACATCACAAAAGAACAGATTGATGCAATGAAAGGTTTTAAGTTGAAAGATTTTTTCGAAATAAAGGCTGTTCCTATCTCTATTATTATTGCAATTATGGGTTTTGCTTACTCAGGTATTCTGTCATTTATAACTTCTTATACAAAAGAAATTGATTTAATGGAGACAGCAAGTTTCTTCTTTATTATATATGCTGTATTCATCTTGATTTCAAGACCATTTACTGGACGGTTATTAGATCAAAAAGGGGATAACATTGTTATCTATCCGGCATTACTATTATTTGTGAGCGGATTAGTTATTCTTAGTCAAGCCCACCATGGATTCACTCTCCTTTTAGCAGGAGCGCTAATTGGTCTTGGATTTGGAACCTTGTCGTCTTGCTGTCAAGCAATTGCCCTAAAGGAATCACCACGGCACCGAGTTGGACTTGCCACCTCAACTTATTTCATATTCATGGATTCAGGGGTAGGGATTGGTCCTTTTCTATTAGGATTTATCATTCCTATCGTTGGTTTTCGTGGATTATATCTAACTTTGGCAGTTATCGTATTTGCAAGCATCTTTTTGTACTATGTGCTTCATGGCAGAAAGAAGTATCTAGAAAAGCATATTTTAAAAGCGAGCTAATATTCAAATGAATGAAAAATTAAAAAATACCTAAATACACTGTCCATTATTCGGGGGATAGTTCAGGTAGTACTCACCGTTTTTTTCTAATAGGGATTTTGTGCATTACATTAGGTGTCACAACGGTAATAAAAAATGAAACTAAACCTAATCTTACTCAACTAAAAGGTGCATTTCCAGAGTATGGATTTGTGCTTTTTTTTGCATGAAAGGGCCATTTAATAAAATAAGAAGTTCAATAAAAAAACTTTTTTATACAGATATTAAGGGCACTTGAATATGTACAAAGAAGAAACTCCCAAATTGAAACATTAGGTTTCGATTTGGGAGTTATATGTCTTTTTAAATATTAAATCTTTTAATCTCGATTCTATTTTTCAGAAAAGGGGGTTCCCTCAATAAACTTACAAGAAAAAGGTAAAAGCATTCCTTGTTTTAATCTTCTTTTAATCTTCAATTGGAAACCATCCAGGTGTGTTGACAATCACTTGCCAAAGAGGATCTGGCACGACAAGACGAGATTGAGCGTCTTTCTTTAGTTTTGTTTCAATTTCAGACTCTTTTCCTTGCCTAACCTTTTCAACCCAATCAGGGTCAATAATGAGCTCTCGTCCGATTGCAATCATTGAAACACCAATTTGAATTGCTTTTAAAGCATCGTCTGCTGTGTAAATTGAGCCTACACCAATCACTGGAATGCTTTCCCCAACTCTCTCCTGAATAATGTCAAGGCGAGAACGGGAATCTTCAACACCGCGTCTTGGAGTTGACCAGAACTCCATTAAGGAAACATGAAGGTAATCAAGCTCTTTACTTGCCAAAACATCTACTAATGCAAGAGTGTCTGCCATTGTAATTCCAGGTGTTTCAGGTTCCTCTGGTGAGAATCTATATCCAACGAGGAATGATTCTTTTGCATGTTCGGCCACTACCTTTTTCACTTCATCTACAATGGCAATTGGAAATGATAATCTTTTTTCCAAACTGCCGCCGTATTGATCTTCACGTCGGTTGGAATGTGGTGAAAAGAACTGCTGAATTAAATATCCATTAGCTCCATGTATTTCAACCCCATCAAATCCAGCTTCGATCGCTCTCCGGGTAGACTCGCCAAAATCACGAATAATGGATTGAATTTCTGTCTCAGTCAAAGCGCGAGGAACTTGATCTGATACTGCGCCTTGTTCTGCGGGAACAGCACTAGCACTTACAATTTCTCCATTTGGAACTAACTCTGGCGGACACATCCTGCCGCCATGGAAAATTTGCAGGACTGCTTTTGCTCCTTGTTCTTTAATGGCAGAAGCTAGTCGGCGTAAACTTGGAATCAAGTTATCACGATCGCTTCCAAATTCACCTTAAAATCCTTTTCCGTTAGCTGTGACATATGCACAAGCTGTGACAACCATTCCGACTCCATTTGAACGGCGGCTATAGTATGCTACTTCATCATCTGAAACTGTGCCGTCTGGATTTCCAGAAAAAGTGGTCATCGGTGCCATAACGACACGATTATCTAATTGAATTCCGCTGCGCAAGGTAATTGGCTGAAATAGTGGTATATACTTTGAATTCATAATTCTTGACCTCCGTATTTTAGTGAACCTTTTTATTATACTTTTACGATATAAAAAATGCATTAAATATGCTTGATGATGGTAGATTCTCATTATAATTTGTTGAATGTAAAAAAGGCTATTGATGTTGTCGAATTTTCTAAAACTACTAAAGGAAAAGTGTTTTTAACTAGCTATTGAGTTAATTATACTTCAACAAAACCAGCTAATAAAAGATTCTCTTTACTCCATTAAAGGGCGCAATCCTTTAATAAGATTAGCGTCCTTTTTGCGGTTAAGGTCTATATTTTATTTCTAGATATTAATTATACAAAACAAAATGGAAATCTTATTGACTGAAAAAGCACAAAACGGTGCATCTGTTAAAGTATACTTTTTGATTTTAGAAGTTTTTTTGAGATGTGAAACAAAAAGTCTTGAATTAAATATTATTAATATGATAATATTTGAATAGAAATAATTTTAAATAAAAATACATTGAGATATTTTGTGTAGTGTGCATGATATTACATCGATAAAACTGTGAATTGTTATCTAAAAAAGAAAAGGAAACTTAATGTAATGACATCAACCACTAGTATTACTGCAAAAGTCACTTATGACTAATATTTACCGTAATAGCGTAAAGGCTGCCGAAGAGTATGGCCATGCCTGGCAGCCTTGTTGTCGGTGCGAATATCGCCGGCTTCCTAAAAGTGAAAGATGCCATTATCTCTCAAGGGGTTTAATAAAGGTTTCTATTTAAAATGATTACGAGATTATTATAGGGGAAAAATAAGGAGGAATTCATGATGACAAAATTACCGTTTCACATTGACCTTTCGGATAAAGTTGTAGTTGTAACAGGAGGAACGGGTGTACTTGCCGAGCAGTTCGTAGATGTGTTAGCCGCTTGTGGAGCGAAGGTTGCTATTTTGGCCCGTAGACTTGAAATTGCAGAGGAAAAAGCAGCAGAAGTAGTAAGAAATGGCGGTATTGCCATTGGTGTAAAAGGAGATGTAGTGAATAAAGAAAGCTTGAAAGCAGCACATGATGTCATTCGCGAAAAATTAGGTCCTGTTGATATCTTAATTAATGCTGCGGGTGGTAATCATCCAAAAGGTACAACAACAAAAGAGTATTTATTCGCAGAAGATGTAAAAGAAAAGCTTGATGACACGATTACATTCTTTGATTTGGACCCGGAAGGCGTTCAATTTGTTTTTAACTTAAATTTCTTAGGTACATTGCTACCTTCACAAGAATTTGCTACAGATATGATCAATCGTCCTGGGGCAACTATTATTAATATTTCATCTATGAGTGCTTTTACTCCTTTAACAAAGGTTCCGGCATATAGCGCTGCAAAATCTGCAGTGAGCAATTTCACTCAGTGGCTTGCTGTGCATATGTCAAAAGTAGGTATTCGTGTAAATGCGATTGCACCTGGTTTCTTTATTACAGGGCAAAATGAAAAATTATTAAAACATGAGGATGGGTCCTATACAGAACGTTCTGAAAAAATTCTTCACCATACACCTATGGATCGTTTTGGCGAGGCGCAAGAACTAATCGGTACTTTATTGTATTTGGTTAGCCATGAAGCATCTGGCTTCGTAAATGGGGTTGTTATTCCTGTTGATGGGGCATTCAGTGCCTATTCTGGCGTCTAATATTGAGTGTTTTGATCAGAATAGAACATCAATATTTTCATCCAGACAAACGAGTAGAATATCCAAATTGAAATTGCAACGGATCCACCAGGATTCGCTCATGATGAATCACAAGAGACGATGGGAGAAAAATTAATGCTGCCTGAACAATATGAATCTGATAGAGAACAGCTTGAACGAAGGTTGCTTCCGTTTGAAATAAGGGAGTTAGATTGACGAGAAGAATTAGTGGAAGAATATGATTTTGACTGAGATAATATATTGGCCATTGGCTACTCAAATGGAGCCAATATCGCGGCTAGTTTGTTATTTCATTATGAAAATACCTTAAAGGGTGCAATTCTTCATCATCCAATGGTTCCGAGAAGAGGAATAAAGATTCCTAATTTAATAGGAAAGTCCGTGTTCATTGCGGCTGGAACAAACGATCCAATCTGTTCACCAGAGGAATCGACCGAATTGCAATCGTTATTAGAGCAGGCGGATGCAAAGGTGGAACTTCACTGGGAAAATAGAGGTCATCAATTGACGATACAAGAAATAAAAGCCGCAGCACAATGGTATCGAAACTTATAATCATTATATGAATTTTAGTTATAAACATTTTGAGGAGGATTATGATGTTGTTAAAAAACGAAGTAGGCGCACTTATTTTACGTGTAGTATTGGGTATTACTTTTTTTATTCATGGTTTCGTCAAATTTCAAGGTGGTATTGAGAATCAAGTAGGTTGGTTTTCAAGTATTGGGTTACCAGGGTTTCTGGCTTATGTAGTAGCAATTATTGAATTAGTTGGCGGATTCGCTTTATTTATTGGATTTGGAACAAAAATTGTTTCTGTGTTGTTAGCGATCCTAATGATTGGGGCAACCGTGAAAGTAAAGCTTGCATTAGGGTTCTTAGGTAATGGGCAAATGGCGGGCTATGAGTTAGATGTAGCGTTATTAGCCATGTCCATCTATCTTGCTATTAATGGAAGTAAATTGCTTTCATTAAACCACCTTATTTTTCAAAAGGATTCAAAGGGCTTTACAAAAGCTGTTTAAGAACGAAATAAGTAGAATAATAAACACGTAACATAGTTTGGTTTATCCCAATTATTTAGAGAATATAAAGGAGACAAAAATTATGACAAATGTAAAATTAGCGGTTATTTATTACAGTTCAACAGGTACGAACTATCAATTAGCTCAATGGGCAGAAGAAGCAGGAAGAGCAGCAGGTGCTGAAGTAAAATTATTAAAAATTCCTGAAACAGTTCCACAAGAGGCCATTGACTCAAATCCAGTATGGAAAGAACATGCAATCGAAGCGGCCTGCATTCCAGAAGTGGCTTTGGATCATTTAGAATGGGCAGATGCCATAATTTTCAGTGTACCGACTCGATTTGGGAATGTGCCAGCACAAGTGAAATCATTTTTAGATACAACAGGCGGTCTATGGTTTCATGGCAAACTGGCTAATAAAGTAGTAAGTGCGATGACTTCAGCACAAAACGCACATGGCGGACAAGAGGCGACTCTTTTATCATTATATACAACTATGCATCATTGGGGAGCCATTGTAGCATCACCTGGTTATACGGATCCATCGATCTTTGGTGCGGGCGGAAATCCATACGGAACAAGTGTGACCGTGGACCAAGATGGGAAAATGATTGAAGATGTAAAAGTAGCAGTTCAACATCAAGCGAAACGTACGGTTACAGTAGCTGAGTGGGTCAAAAAAGGACTTCAATAATAAAAAGAGAGCCAATCAAAATTGATTGGCTTTTTTAATATAACGGAGAGTTACTTAGATAGAGAGACCTGATTTCAGATAGTATTTCATTATTGAAAATTTATTTTAATAGGAAGAGAAACACCATTTATTAATTTGTATCAGCACTCAAACTTTCTTGTTGACAATTCATATAAATTGTTTATATAATTACCTCGAATTAAATACATTTTATTTAATAATATTTCAACTAAATGTATATATAACCAAAAATATGAGATTAGATATATATCAAGGGGAAGTTTATATATTATTAAAACTATCAATATTTTTTTGTTAAAAACATTTAATTAAAAATATTTTGTTTAAGGATAAAGGAGAGTGAGTTAGAAACAATTGAATTTTTCCGTAATTTGAAAAAAATCAAATTAAACGCAAAACACAGGGGATAAGAACATAGGGATAAGGGAGAGGTAGATTAAAATGAAAAAGGTATTCAGAAAATTAACAGTAGTAGGAACGGCTTTAACGATGGCACTAGGTGTTGGAGCGGTAACACATAATAGTTTAAATTTAAAAGCTGAAGCATCTCAGGAAGTGAAGGTGAATACAAGCACGACTTCTGACATATTAACTCCTTCAAATCACACGTTGTTAATGATTGATCATCAACCACAGATGGCTTTTGCTACTAAGTCGCATGATATGACGTTAGTTCGTAATAACGTAGCTGGACTAGCGGAAACAGCAAAAACATTTAACGTACCAACGGTATTGTCAACCGTATCTGCGGATACATTTAGTGGTCAAATCTTCCCGGAGATTAAAGAAGTATTTCCTGATCAAAACATTATTGATCGTACATCAATGAATGCTTGGGATGATAAAAATGTGGTAAAAGCAGTTAAAAACGCTGGAAATAAAAAATTAGTCGTTTCCGGTCTTTGGACTGAGGTTTGTGTAGTTATGCCAGTGCTAGACGCACTTGAAGACGGTTATGAGGTCTACGTGGTAACAGATGCTTCAGGTGGTGTTACTACAGAAGCACATGATATGGCTATTGATCGTATGGTTCAAGCTGGTGCAACACCAATTACCTGGATGCAATATATGCTGGAATTACAACGTGACTGGGCAAACCAAGAGACGTATGATGAAGTAATGTCAATTGCTAAAGAACATGGTGGAGCATACGGATTAGGTATCGAATACGCTGAAGATATGTTTGGTGCTAAAGAAGGTAAGTAATTAGATAATTAATAAATAAATACCTCCCCATCAAAGATAAGGAGGTATTTATTTACCTTATAAAATTTTACTTTTTAAATTAGGTAGTGGAAATTACTTTGAATTAGACTGCAGATTTTTTATAATAACGGGCAAGATTTATAATGTTTAAAATAGATCTTAAATTCTTTACTTTGGAGTGTGTTGTCAAAATGGTATACTTATATTTATCACCAAGTTGTACTTCTTGTCGTAAAGCAAAAGCTTGGCTTGAGGAACATGGACTTGCTTATATTGAAAGAAATATTTTTTCTGAATCTCTTACAATTGAAGAGATTAAAGAAATTCTCCGCATGACAGAAGATGGAACAGATGAAATAATTTCTACAAAATCAAAAACATTTCAAAAATTGAATGTAAACATGGAATCTCTTCAACTTCAAGAATTGTATAAAATAATCAAAGATAACCCAGGATTATTACGAAGACCGATTATCCTTGATGAAAAAAGATTAAACGTTGGGTATAACGAAGAAGAAATTCGCAGATTTCTCCCACGTAAAGTCCGTACATTCCAGAGTTACGAAGCTAAGCGAATGGTCAATTAATCATGAGATTTTATCTCTACTTAAAGCATTGGAAGAAAAAATTAATAGAAAAATACTAAAGATAAAAAGGTGATTGACACAAAAGAATAAAAGCATCAACATTATCTCGGATTAAAAATATATCGGTTAAATGTAATTTATTTTAAATTATTTTGTTAGGATGCGGCTAGATGGAAAGAATGCATAAAAATCAGACTTATATAGTATTAGTACAAACCTCTAAATCTATTAGGGAGCGAATAAGGATAGAAATGATGAATAATAACCTAAATATTGCAGAATTTTCTGTAATAGAGGCGCTTTATTTTAAAGAAAAGCAAATTGGTAATAGCATACTTATTTCTAGTGGTTCGATGACCTATGTGATAGATAAATTAGAACAAAAAGGCTTATTGGCTAGAAATGCCTGTCCTGATGACCGGCGATCCACTCATGTAGTATTAACAGATGCTGGAATGGATTTAATGAACAAAGTCATGCCGAGGCATCAGGAACTCATTGATGATATGTTTGGATCATTAATGGACTTTGAATTCTTACCAAAACGTGCTCGTAAACCAAAGGTTAAGTAAAAAACCTTTGGTTTACGAGCACGTTTTTCGATATAAAATGCTTCTGATTTAGGTGGTGTTAAGTTTTAAACAAACAGAACATCTAGTAATTCCTAAAGAGAAGCTTTTTTATAGTGAGCAAAGACTTTGACAGTATGAATTAATTAAGTTAATATATATTTAATCAGAGATATTTTAATTAAATATATATTAATTGAAAGAAAAATTATTAATTTATAGATTCTAAAGGTAAGTTTCAATTTATTAAGATGAATAGAATAAATAAACTGGTCCTAGGTATTTCTCTAACTAGTATTGTATTAAGCAAGTGCAAGGGGATGAATATAGAAAGAAAAACAAACGAATAAAAATAAATGAATTAAAGGGTATACACCACGTAACAGCCATTACTAGTAGTGCAGAAAAGATCTATGAATTTTTCACTTATGTTTTAGGTATGCGTTTAGTAAAGAAAAAGGTTAATCAAGATGACATCTATTTTTAAAAATTTATATTTTAGTAGATATATTCTATTTCAACTCAGTAAGGGGGACAAAGAAATTATGAATAGTATTGCTATCTTCGTTACTCTTGGGGTATCGTTCATTTTTATAGTATGTTTAGCGCTGATTATGGTTGTAATCGCTTCAATTATAGTGGTAGGAAGGCGGGATCGATCACAAACCCAACATTCAATCAGAAGAAATTTCCCGGTTCTTGCTCGGATTCGATATCTTTCTGAACATATCAGTCCAGAATTAAGACAGTATTTTTTTGAAGGAGACCATGAAGGAAAGCCTTTTTCACGACTAGATTTTCAATTTATTGCGAAAGCAGCAAAATATGCTAAAACGATTATCGCATTTGGAAGTAAGCGTGATTTTGATCGACCAGGTTTTTATATTCGTAATGCCTTTTTTGCTAAGCAAATTAAGGACTTAGAGGCGGATAATGAAGAACTAATTGATACGAAGAAATATGTAGAAGATAAAGACACACTCTTCGCACGTCATGAGCACAGTGAAGAAGCTCGATTGAAACCTTGGCAGTATACAGATCGTGATGCCATCATTATAGGGAAAGATAATTGTCGCTTCCCTTTTACCATAAAAAGTCCTGTGGCTATGAGTGGCATGAGCTATGGAGCATTAGGTGATCATGCGATTACAGCTCTCTCTCATGGATTAAAAGATGCGGGAACCTATATGAATACAGGAGAAGGTGGGGTGTCGCCTCATCATTTAAAAGGTGGAGCAGACCTTGTTGTGCAAATTGGTCCTGCTAAATTTGGTTTCAGAAATCCTGACGGAACCTTTTCATTGGAGGGGCTTCGAAAAAAAGCTAGTATTCCACAGATTAAAGCCTTTGAAATTAAGCTCGGACAAGGGGCTAAAATTCGGGGAGGCCATATCGAAGGTGCGAAAGTCACGCCTGAAATTGCTTCCATTCGTGGAGTAGAACCTTATAAAACCATTGATTCACCGAACCGATTTGAGGAATTTGATGATATGGATTCTATGATGGACTTTATTGAACAAATTCGGGATATAACAGGAAAGCCTGTAGGAATTAAAATGGTCATTGGAAGTGAAGAAACCTTTGAAGAATTTGTAGCCTATATGGCCCGTACAAAACGACATCCTGATTTCATTACCATTGATGGAGGAGAAGGTGGTACAGGAGCAACTTACCAAGCTATGGCTGATTCTGTAGGTCTTCCGATCAAACCAGCTTTAATGATTACTCAAAAGCTATTGAAGAGATACGGAGTCCGTGACAAAGTCACCTTGATTGCCAGTGGAAAACTGTTCTCTCCTGATCGAATTGCCACTGCGCTATCCATGGGGGCTGATGTTGTTCAAATAGCAAGAGGACTTATGATTGCGGTTGGTTGCATTGGAGCGCAAAAATGTCATTCAAACGAATGTCCAGTAGGTGTAGCCACAACGAATCCGAAGCTTCAAAAAGCATTAGTCGTTGACGAAAAAAGGTACCGGGTAACTAACTATATCACAACACTCCGCGAAGAATTATTCATGTTAGCGGCAGCTGCGGGCTTAACATCACCAAGACAATTCAATGAAAAACATGTTGTCTATGTGGATAACGAGTTTCAGGTAAAGAGCATTGATCAAATAAAAAAAGAGGAAAAAGTGAAAGAACTATTATTAATTTCATAAGATTAGAGATTGTGTTATGGGTTGTGAATGATTTCGTTAAAGGACACGGAGGAGGTTCGGGTCTACTGAAAAAGTCATCTTTTCAGTATGCTCTGCCTGTCCCTTTGTCCTATTCGTGTTTTGGAGGAAAAAGGATGATGTTCTCTATGCTAAGGAATCCATTCAAATGACATTTCGGACATCCTGTCACAAAGCTGTATTTAAACAAAGGGCAGAATGAGATAGTTAAGTGTTTGAGGTGTATTTAGTTGACATTTAGACTATCTCGATATATTATTAATTCGAGATAATCAAATTAAAAAATTACTAAAGGAGATTAATAATAATGAATGTATTAGTAGTAAAAGCAAATAATCGTCCAGCTTCAGAAGCTGTATCAAGCAAAATGTATGAAACGTTCATGGAGAACCTAGAAGGTGTAAACGTAACAACTTACGATGTATTTGCGGAAGATATGCCTTACTTTGGTCAAGATTTATTCAACGCTTTCGGTAAAGTAGAATCTGGCGAAGAAATGACAGATGTAGAACAACGTATTTTAGCTGCAAAACAAAAAGCAATGGATGCCTTATCAGCAGCAGATCTAGTTGTATTCGCGTTCCCATTATGGAACCTAACGATCCCAGCTAAATTACAAACATTTATTGACTATGTGTACCAAGCTGGTTTCACATTCAAATATGATGAAAATGGCCAAGCCGTACAATTAATGACTGACAAAAAATTCATCGTTCTAAGTGCACGTGGTGGCGTTTACTCAGCACCAGAAGCAGCACCTATGGAAATGGCGGCAACCTATATTAAAAACGTTGCTGGCGGCGTATTCGGTATGCAACTTGTAGATGAGGTCATTATTGAAGGTCATGCATCAGCATCAGATCAAGCCCAAGCTATTATTGCTGAAGGGTTAGAAAAAGTCGCAGCTGCAGCAAAAAGTTTATCAGCCGTAACAGCTTAATGATGATTAAGTAATGTCTCACTGTTAGTGTGATTCAACATGTAGTAAAATCTGAATTTTAGATTTTACTACATGTTGGTCTTAAACTGTTATAGAAGATAGCTATGAAAATTCTAATTATAGTTGGATATTCAAAGAAAGTGTCATTCGGAACGTTCTGAATGGCACTTTCTTTGAATAACGAATGGAGTTGGGGCGAGTGATGAGGTCAATCGATATACATTCCAAATCAGTAAGGGGCATTCAAATGTTTGATCTTATTTGGAATAATACAACAGATGCCATTTTTACGATTGGTCATGACGGTGCGATTATTGATGCTAATCCGGCTTTTGTAGAGCTTTTTGGATGGGATGTTGAAGAACTAAAAGGGCTTTCGTTTCCTCCATTCTTTTCTCATATAACGAAAGAGGAACATCAAGAAATGCTGCAGCATCTCCGGGAGGGACAAGACTATCCTTATGTCGTATCGAAAAGAAGACATAAAGATGGAACGGTGCTAGATATAATAGCTTCCTATCGATCGATTAACAATCAAGCTATCCTTGCTGTTGGTATGTATAAAAATTTCACTGAGCAAATGAAGATTCAACGTAAACTTCAAGCGAGTGAAGAGACGTATCGAACACTAGTTGAATCATTGCCAGAAGCAATTATTGTTCAGCGTCACGGAAAAATTGTCTTTGCAAACTCTGCTGGAGCACAGTTATTTGGTAAAAATAGATTAAAGGATATCATTGGGAATTCAATATGGGATTTCGTATCTAGTGAGAAAAGAGAAAAGATTGAGGAAAAGTTTAATCGTGTAATGAAACAAAATAAAAAGGATAACTCATTATCAATTAGTGGAGAGTTTATGCGAAATGATGGAAAACTAATTTGTGCAGAAATTAAGGTTAATCCTATTAAATATAAAGGTGAGCCATCTATTCAATTTCTTATTCAGGATATCTCAGAAAAAAGAAATTACGAAGCACAATTAGAATATTTAGCGTTTCATGATCCTTTGACAGGGCTGAAAAATAGAAGAAAGTTTACAGAATTAGTGAAAGAATCAATAAAGGAAGCAGAGAAGACAAGCGAAAAAATAGCAATCATGTACATTGATCTTGATCATTTCAAATCAATCAATGATTCACTCGGACATCATGTCGGAGATGAGTTACTCCAACAATTTGCCAAAAGGCTAAAAACAAGCGTTAGAAAAAATGATGAGCTTTGTCGGGTTGGTGGAGATGAATTTCTAGTGCTTCTAAAGAATATTACGAATGATGAACAAATAGAAAAAATTGCTGAGAGGATGCACACCACATTTAAAGCACCTTATACGATAAATGAACAAACATTTCATGTTACCTCAAGTATTGGTATATCGGTTTATCCTGAACATGGGTTAAGGGAAAGACATTTAATTTCTTATGCAGATCAAGCATTATATAGAGCAAAAGAAAGCAGAAATCGATTTGTTTTTTATTCATAAAACATAGACTATAGTCCTTTCGATTAACCGATGTTTTCAATTCCGGTTTGCTTAGGTGTTTTTTTATGCAAGAAAATATGTATTTTGTTGCATTGATAAAAAGTGTCGATAAATGTTATGTTTTGGTAGGATTAAATCTGGAGGTGCTTTTATGGAACAAGAAGAAAGGTCTCTTTACGATGAACTACCGTGCTATACATTAGCTGGATTTTCTCATGAAATAAAGCAGAACATACAAAAAGGAATTTTATCTGATGCTATGTGTCACGAAATTAAATTGATTGAACAGGCAGGCATTAAAAATGGTGTCCCAATGAAATGCCTATATAAAAAAGCTTCATGTATAGTTCAACTTGAAAAACTAAAGGAAACATCCTTTCAGTTGTAAAAAGTCTGTCTAGTAATGAAGACTAAAAAACTAGTAAAACCAACATAATAAAACCTAAAGGTTAAGCAGTTGCCTTTAAGGCAACCCATAGTTAGCTAGGATAACTACCTACATCAATCACCATCTAGCTTTAACCGATTAAGTAAAAAATTTAGATTGGCAAGCTTGTAATCTTCGAGTAAGAGGGCAGGCTCCTGAAGAAATTGTGAATGATTGTTTAGCCAAGATACATACCTTTTTATAATTTGAGAAAAAACCTCCTGAATTTTTGGAAGGTTTTTTTGTATTAATATAAAGTACCTTACCGGTAGCTATCGAATTAGCAAATAACTTTTTTACCTTTATATTATGATATTTCAATAAAGAATGTTTGAGGAATTATTAAATAAATTATCGTAAAGTATTGACAAGTTAAATTGATATATGTTAAATTTATTTTAAATTAAAGATAAGTTAATTCAAATTAAATTAATTCGAACTAATTTACCGAATAATATTATCGGATTTGAAGTCTGTAATGGTTTGCCTTGAATTTTTTTAGAAATAACAGGGTAGACAAAATTAAATTTTTTAAATATATATCTTGAATTTGAGATAAAAATAAAACAAATTGGAGGAATTTTAAAATGGCAAAATGGACAGTAGATCAATCACATTCTTCAGTAGGATTTGAAGTAAAACACATGATGGTATCAAAAGTAAAAGGTCAATTTGATTCTTATACAGCAGAGGTTGAAGCTGCGGATTTAACAGATCTAACAACAGCTACAATTGCATTCAAATTTGACGTAGCAAGCATTAATACACGTAGCGAAGATCGCGATAATCACTTAAAATCAGGTGACTTCTTTGATGCAGAAGCATACCCAACAATTGAATTCAAATCAACAAACATTACAAAAGATGGCGGCGATTACAAAGTAACTGGTAACTTAACAATTAAGGACGTAACAAAACCTGTAACATTTAATGTTGAATTTGGGGGTAAAGGTACGAACCCATGGGGCGTAGAAGTTTATGGTTTCGAAGCAGATGCTAAAATCAACCGTGAAGAATTCGGTCTTACTTGGAACGCAGCACTTGAAACAGGTGGTGTACTTGTAGGTAAAGATATCAAAATCAAAGTTGAATTAGAAGTAAACCCCGCAGCATAATTTATTTTTAAAGCCTTTAGGATATAAAATATTACGCTAACAAAAAACCAATTCGTACATTTTTCATCAGTGTCCGAATTGGCCACAGAGCGAAAAAACTTTAATTTTTTTACACATATATCTCGAATTTGAGATTTTAATAAAGGGGAGGAATAAAAATGAACGAATTAAAAGGAATTCACCACGTAACTGCGATTACAAGCAGTGCAGAAAAAAATTATGAATTTTTCACATATGTATTAGGGATGCGTTTAGTTAAAAAAACAGTAAATCAAGATGATATTCAAACCTATCATTTATTCTTCGCAGACGATAAAGGATCTGCTGGAACAGATATGACATTCTTTGATTTCCCAGGTATTCCAAAGGGAACGCACGGAACAAACGAAATCTACAAAACAGCTTTCCGAGTACCAACAGATGCAGCGCTAGAATATTGGATAAAACGTTTTGACAAATATGAAGTGAAGCATACGGGTATTAAAGAAGTGTTTGGTAAGAAATCCATTTCATTTGTCGACTTTGATGATCAACAATACATGTTAATTTCTGATGAACTAAATGAAGGAGTCGCATCTGGTACCCCATGGCAAAATGGTCCTGTACCATTAGAGTTTGCCATTACAGGGTTGGGTCCAATCCATATACGTATCGCACAATTTGATTACTTTAAAGAAGTATTGGAAAAAGTAATGCTAATGCGAGAAATAGCTCAAGTTGGTTCACTTCACTTATTCGAAGTAGGTGAAGGTGGTAATGGTGCACAAGTGATTGTAGAACACAATACAATTTTACCAAATGGACGCCAAGGCTTCGGTACGGTACATCATACAGCATTCCGTGTGGAAGATACGAAAGTATTATATGAATGGATTGAACGTATGCAAGGTTTTGGCTTTGGTACTTCAGGTTATGTAGATCGTTTCTTCTTTGAATCACTTTATGCACGTGTAGCACCTGGTATTTTATTTGAATGGGCTACTGATGGTCCTGGATTTATGGGTGATGAACCATATGAAACCGTGGGTGAACTATTATCATTACCACCGTTCTTAGAGCCAAAACGCGAACAAATTGAAAAATTAGTGCGACCAATCGATACAGTGCGCAGTACACTGACGATTGAAAAAGAATATTTGTAAGGCTACAAATTACAACATGTGCATAGGCACATGCACATGTTGCCCCTTTTTGGAATGAATATGAAGTTTGAGCAAATCGTTATCAAGCAAATTGAAGGATTTGCTCAGAAGTTATACCAATGAAAATTTATAAAGTTAGGTGATGACAAATGGAAAAAATCGCAGGACATCATCATATTTCTATGGTGACAAAAAATGCTCAGGTAAATAATGAATTTTATAAAGATGTTCTCGGGTTACGTAGAGTAAAGAAGACGGTTAATCAAGATGATCCTAGTATGTATCACTTATTTTATGGTGATCTAACGGGAAGTCCAGGAACAGAATTATCATTTTTTGAAATACCGATTGTTGGTAAAACACATAGAGGAACAAATGCTATTACAAGAATTGGGTTATTGGTGCCATCGTATGAGAGCCTTATTTACTGGAAAGAACGTTTTTCTTTGCTAGGAGTAGAGCATGGCGATATTACAACATATGCAGGGCGAGAAGCACTTCATTTTGAGGATAGTGAAAGGCTAAGGATGGTGTTGTTAAATAATAAGGGGGAATCTGTTCCTGACCATTGGAGTGTATGGAAAGATTCAAATATTGAAGAGCAGCATCGTATCCTTGGTATGGGTGCCGTTGAAATGACAGTGCAATCTTTAGATAGCTTATCAAAAACTTTAGAAAATATATTTGGTTATGTGCTTATTTCACGTACCGATAAACAAGCAATTTATCAGTCTATTAAAGGACAAGCATTTGGAGAAATTGTCATTGTCGAACAAGATGGACCGAAAGGGAAACCAGGTAAGGGCAGTATCCATCATCTAGCTATTCGTGTGAAAGATGGGGAAGAATTACGAGCTTGGGAGCAACGTATTAAGGATTTTGGATTTAATGTTATGAAAATAACAGACCGTTATTACTTTGAAAGTTTATATTTTAGAGAAGAAAATGGCATCCTATTTGAACTTGCAACAGATGGACCTGGATTTACAATAGATTCATCAATTGAAGATCTTGGAAAGAAACTTGATTTACCACCATTTTTAGAATCAAAGCGTACGGAAATCGAGGCGAAGTTGGTACCAATTGAGTAAGGTGATTGAAATGCATTACTAAATCTATTGAAAAGTGAGGAATATAACTATGCAACATATTTTTAAGCAAGGAACAAATCCTGATAAACCAGTGCTATTGTTATTACACGGTACTGGCGGAGATGAATATGGGTTACTATCATTAGCAGAAATTGTTGACCCAGAGGCTTCTGTATTAAGTGTACGAGGTAATGTATTAGAAAATGGCATGCCACGTTTCTTTAAAAGATTAGCAGAAGGCGTATTTGATGAAGAAGATTTAATTTTCCATACAAATGAACTAAATGGTTTTTTAGATGAAGCTGCTACGGAGTATGGATTTAACCGCCAAAATATCATTGCAATTGGCTATTCGAATGGTGCTAATATCGCAGCGAGTCTGTTATTCCACTTTGCAGATGCATTAAAAGGAGCGATTTTACATCATCCAATGGTGCCAAGACGAGGAATCAGCCTTCCAAATTTAGCAGGAATACCAGTATTTATTGCAGCGGGAACAAATGATCCTATTTGTCCACAACAAGAGTCAATTGAGCTTCAACAACTGTTAGAAGATGCCAATTCATCAGTTACTGTGCATTGGGAAAATCATGGCCATCAATTGACAATGAGTGAAGTGGAAGCTGCTAAACAGTGGTATCAGCAAATATAGTGTCATCAAGTTTTACGTAAGTGGCTAGTTTCTCTAATAGGGATATGCAGATAAAATTAACGGTTGTAATACCCAAAAGCATCAATGCTTTTGGGTATTTATATTTTAACATGAATATCTATTTATCTTACCTATAAATTATTCTTTTAAAATAGGAGTTACTTTGTCGATGGCGACTTGTAGTTTTTTACTATTATTACTATACATCTGTTTAGCTTCCTTTGATTCGGTTCCAAGAGCAAACAGTTCTAAGTCTGCTTGGCATTTTTTTAGAGTCGAAAGAAGTAAAGGTCTTTCTTGAGGGGATGCAACTTGCAATTTATCATCAAAAAGATCAACCGTTAATTGTCCGAAAGAATTAACCTGTCCAAGAAATACATTTTCAATTGTAACCCCTAATTTTTCTAATTCAGTGTGTAACCAGGCCCGACTTCGTCCAATCGTAGAAAGTGGTTCATCCATTATTTCGCCATCCATAATAACAGTCTGAGGGTCTTTAATTGAAGCAACCGTCAAGCTTACATCCTTTGCTGTTAAAGGTTGATTCTCTTTCTTTAACATGACGGATAAATCTCCAGTTGGCTCTAACACTGCAAATTCCACATCAGACACCTGAAAGACATCCTTTTTTCGAAGAAATTCTAACAATTCGTCCGTTGTATATTTTTCCTTTTTTAAATTATCCTCCATAATTTTTCCGTCTTTGATAAATATAGTCCCTTTGCCTTCTACAAAATCACGAAACCTTTTGCTCTTTAAAGAAATGAGATTAACTATATAAGGTATCGCCGCAATAACGACAATGGCTAATCCACCTATAAAAATGCTATGTCTTACTTCAAGAATAAGTACCGCTGCTATGCCTCCTATCGTTATACCCGTTACATATTCGAAGAAGGAAAGTTGTGATAGTTGTTTTTTGCCTAGAAATTTTGTGATAAAAAACAGAACGATCATAAACAAGATTGCTCGAAAAACGACATTTAACCAAATAGGCATTAGAATACCTCCTCCTATCTTAAAATCCTTTAAATTGGAATTCTCCTCTTTCCAATTCTCCAACTCTCTTTATTAGAAGGTTAAAAAAAAGGTGGGTCTCTCAACCACCTTTTTCACCTTGCTCATTATTGTTGTTTGTATTGAGGTTCTTCTTGTTGAACTTGGGTAATAACTGTCATAATGAAACCTCCTTAGTTTTACCTTTTTAAGATACTGAATAAGAGAATTTTTATTCATTTAATTTTATTTTGCATAATTAAAGGAAATAAAAAAACAGACTCTGATTAAAGAGTCTGTTTATAGATGTTTCGTTATTGTTATGATTAAGCTTTTTGAACGTTAGCAGCTTGAGGTCCACGAGCACCTTGCTCAACGTCAAAAGTTACTTTTTGACCTTCGTCTAATGATTTGAAGCCTTCACTTTGGATAGCAGAGAAGTGTACGAATACGTCGTCTCCATTTTCACGCTCGATAAATCCGAAACCTTTTTCTGCATTAAACCATTTAACTGTACCTTGTTCCATTTTTGTTGCCTCCTAGTGCTTTACACACACAATGTATTACTATTCTTGCCCAAAGTGATCATCAAGACGAAAAGTCAAACTTATACTATCCTTTACACTGAACAAAAATAATTCTTCTTTATCATAACAGAAATTGCGATGAAATGCAAATTACCTTCTATTCTATTCAATAGATAATAAAAATCAGTTTAGCAAATTCATTAATAATACAAAAATAATTTACATAAAATTCATAATTACAACGCTTTTTTGAATTGTTTGGGATGATGTTAATTAATAAAAATAGTATATAAGCACCTTTATTTGATTACTTGAAAAGTATAATTAACATACCACCCACTTAAATCGAACTAATAAAACAATATTGAGGAATAATAAAATACTAGGGTAGGCACTTGTGACTAGTGTGAATGAACTAGAAAAATTTACCTAATAAATAATTTTTTGTAATATCAGAATAATAGTAAATCGTTATGATTGAATAGTCTTAATAATTTTATTTTTTAGGAGTGAATAACAAGTGAAGTTTCGTTTGAAAAAAAAATCGATTCCTTTAGTAGCAACAGCACTTCTTGCAACCGCAACATTCTCTACGCAGGCCATTAATTTTGATGGCAAAGATGAAGCAGAAGCAAGTACACCTTCTAAAGAAGAAGTGAAAAAGAATGGTGCTACTTGGCTTGCCGGTGACCACCACGTACATAGTGAGTGGAGTGTTGGCTGGGACAACTCTACAAATCCTCCAACACCAATCCGAGCTGGAGATGCCATTTATCCAATTGTGAAAAATGCGGAAAAAGCAAAAGAGTACGGACTTGATTGGGTGATGACAACAGATCATGGGGGCCCTAACCATTCTAAGGTGAACTTAGAACAAGCTTACCCTGAATTATTAAAATCCCGTGAAGCTGTTCCGGAAGTTCTTCAATTCTACGGAATGGAGTTTGATACACCTGCTGCTGACCATAGTACATTAATGATTCCGAAAGTTGATAATGAATCACAAATTCTTTATGATATCGAAAGCAAATTTAATAAGCGCGAACCTTTTCCAAATGACAACAGCAGAGATACTGAGTCTACAATGATCGAAGCACTTAACTATATGAAACAATTGGACGAGGATGAGCAGCCAATTCATATTGCCCATCATCCTTCTCGTTCAGCAAAAGGTGACGGTGAGTGGGGACAAGATACACCACAGGAGTTCCGTAACTGGAATGATACAGCACCAAATATCTCTATCGGTATGGAAGGCGCACCTGGACACCAGGCAGCTGCATTAACTAAAGATGGAGGACTTGACAATGGAGCTCGAGGCTCATATGGCAACTACCCAACAATGGGCGGCTTTGATCAAATGAGCGCTAAAGTCGGCGGACTATGGGATTCTATGCTTGGTGAAGGAAGACACTGGTGGATTACTGCTACTTCTGACTCGCATGTTAACTGGCGTGATGGCGGCAGTGACTTCTGGCCTGGTGAATACTCTAAAACGTATGTAAAAGCTGAGAAAGACTACGATGATGTTATGGAAAGCATTCGTAAAGGGAATGTTTTCGTTACAACCGGTGACCTTATTTCTGAGCTGGATGTAAAAGTACAAGCAGGTGGAAAATCACCTTGGTTTGCGAAATCCAAAGGAAATTCAGCAACAATCGGTGAAACTCTAACTATACCAGGAAAATCTAAAGATGTAACAGTAACGATTCGTATTAAAGATCCGAATGCTGCAAACTCACACGGAGACAAACCAAAAGTTGACCATGTGGACTTAATTATGGGAGAAGTTACTGGAAAAGTTGAAGATCGTTCAACTGCAACGAATCCAACAACACAAGTCGTTAAAACGTTCACAGAAAAAGATTGGAAACAAGATGGGGAATGCATTGAGATTACTCATACGTTAAAAGATGTGGATAAAGACAGCTATATCCGTTTACGTGGAACAAATACTCAACAAACAGAACCAGCAATTGACCCTCGTGGAGAAGATCCATGGACTGACCTTTGGTTCTACTCTAACCCAGTATTTATCAAGACTGCAAAGTAAGTCTTTAACATTAATAGGGCGAGGAGATTTAAGTCTCCTCGTTTTTCATTATTTTTCAACACCACAGAAAGTTACAATTGAAAAATGGAGTGAATTCTATGAAAAAGCTATTTTTATTAATGATGTTTATAATTTCGATAACCTCTATACAATCGCCCTCTGCATTCGCCCATACCAATAACAGTGAAGGATACTCCCTCATTGAAGTAAAGGGGAACAATCTTGATTATGAACTGAAGCTTGACCTCACAGAACTGGGGCATTCAATGAATAAGGAAATGAATGAAAATCAATACTTTGACACGAAGGCCGTTCAGGATTATATCAATTCCCATATTGAGCTTTATGCAGATAGTGTTCGTATTGAAGGAAATGTGAAATCATCAGACGTTGAGATGATTGAAGATCGACAGTTTGCGGTCATTAATTTAGATTATGCATTGGATCATAAACCAGAAAAACTAGCACTCGAATATAATATGTTCCTTGATGATTCTGATCCAAGTCATGCAAATTTTGCCTCTGTTACTATAGACGGAGAACAACAGGAAAAGATTCTTACTTATGAATCGAGAGAATTGGAGATTGGACAAGTGAGCTTTGTTCAAAACGCTGCACAGTTTTTAAAGCTTGGGTTAGAACATATCTTTACTGGTTATGATCATATTCTATTTGTTATTAGTTTGCTTTTTGGGGCAAAAACGATACGGCACATTTTTTCATTAGTTACTGCATTTACGATTGCACATAGTATCACATTAGTTCTTGCTACTTTACAAATTGTGCAGCTTCCAAGTATGTTGGTAGAAACGGCTATTGCTTTAAGTATTATTTATGTTGCACTTATTAATATTTTTAATCCAGACTCAAAACATCAGCCATGGCTTGCATTTGGATTCGGACTTATCCACGGATTTGGATTTGCAGGAATTTTATCAGAAATGCGACTAGATACAAATCATCTGGCAACTTCTCTTATATCTTTCAATATAGGTATTGAAATAGGACAACTCATCATTGTATCACTAGCATTTCCAATTATTTTGTACCTTAAAAAATTAAAACCAGGCAAATGGATCATTCCTGGAACTTCTGTATGTATTCTGGCTTTTGGACTGGTGTGGTTTTTTCAAAGAGCTTTTTGAGTATAAGGAGGGAATCAAAGTTTATAGCTTTGATTCTTTTTTATACTATCGGAAATTATATTCGATGGATGATAGTATAAGAAAATACATTGACCTTCGCCATTAGAGCGATAAGTCGTATTTTTCTAATTTTTAGCCTAACGGCTTGAAAAGAGAAGAAATCGGTGTTTTTTAGCTTGAAAATGACTATTTTTATAGTAAAAATGATTAATTTCACAGTGAGAGTTCTTTTTGGAATTGTTCTTCTCCATGTTATTTTTTCATCAGAGCCGTTTTTAAAGACAGGGAAGATTGACCCCGTCGATAGGTAAAAAAATGGTTCGTTCGTGAAGAGCTTGAGTAGCGGAGGCTGAAAAGAGATGGATGAGCGTAAAGGGCTTATTCCATGATTTATTTGAGGATACAGCGGAGCAAGTCATGTGTATTTATATATCTTAAAATAAACCTCGATAGAATATTATTTTTCACCTTCATCTGAAGCCATTAAGAAATTTAGTCGTTTCTACAGGGCATGAACTAGCTATGCTTGCGAAAGGAAACGCCGCAACTTCAGAAGATGTGGCAGCGTCTACGGAGGAACAGTTAGCCTCAATGGAGGAAATTTCTTCATCAGCACAATTTTTTATCAAATTGGATTTCTTTAAGTTGGTCCCTTATTCAAATTCGATTGGAATAAGGTTTTTTTGTATGGCAACTACATATTAGTCAACTAATAAAATCTGTGCTTTTAAACTATCGATTGTTTTTAATCGATATATCGTTTAAAATAATCGATATTATTAACAAAGGAGGCATTTGATGAAAAGGCGGAGAGGGTTTGTACAATTAGCCATCTTACATTTACTCAAAGACGAGTCGATGCATGGTTATCAAATCATGAAGGAATTGGAGACCCGTTCGGATGGACTTTATTCGGCGAGTGCGGGTACGGTTTATCCTGCCCTTCAAGAGTTGCTGGATCAGGATATAATCAATCTGGAGGCTGAATCAGACAAAAAGGTCTATTTTATTAATGAAAAAGGGAAAGAGCGCTTGAAGGAGTTTGCGAAACGTAAAGAAGGAGATTTCTGGACTGAGTGGAAAGAGCGAGCGGTTTGGCGAAATTCAGAAGAGTCTGTTCAGCTAAAGAACGCTATGGATATGTGGGAAGAAGAGCTACGAAAAGCGATGAAGCGGGTACGAAGGAATCCAGAAAGAGTTGTAGAATTGATTGCCTTTTTAAAAGAAATAACGGAGCGTTTAAAGAAAAATAACAACTAGAGAGAGGAGAAGCGTATGAAGTCATTGAGGAAATTACTTCGATATGTAAAACCATATACGCTTTTTGCGATTTTAGGGCCGCTCTTCATGTGTATTGAAGTAGCAATGGATTTGCTGCAGCCAACGATTATGCAGCATATTATTGATGTGGGGATTGCTAATAATGATAATGCTTACGTCGTTAAGCTGGGGCTGCTTATGTTATTGGCTGCTTTTGTAGGGTTAATTGGCGGGATGGGCAGTACTGTTTATAGTACGAAAGCGGCTGTTCATTTTGCGACGGATGTTCGTCGCGATGTGTTTAAGAAGACGGAGCAATTTTCTAATCAAAATACTGATTCATTCGGGGCTGGAAAATTAATCACCATTGTAACGAATGATATTGCGACAGTGCAGCAGGCATTAATGATGACATTGCGTGTTTTTGTGCGCGGACCGCTCTTGTTTATCGGCTCTGTAGTCATCGTTTGGTTGACAGCTCGTGAATTGTTCCCTGTACTATTAGTGGCAATCCCAATTTTAATGGCACTTATCTATTATTTTTCTACTAAATCAGGCAAGCTGTTTGTGAAAGTACAAAAAGCAATGGATGCAACAAATACCAAGCTTCAGGAAACATTGGCAGGTATTCGCGTCATCAAAGCGTTTAATCGCGAAAATTATGAAAAGAAAAATTTCAAAACGGTGAATGATTCGTTAACGAAGCGAAATATGTCTGCTGAACAAGTTATTTTGACTCTTATGCCCATTATGATGTTTGTCGTCAATATTAGTGTTGTGGCAGGTCTATGGATGGGGGCAATCAAAGTAAACGAAGGTACACTCCAAGTCGGCGTTATTTTGGCTTTCATCAATTACTTGAACATTATTATGAATGGACTCATGTCGAGTAGTAATGTGTTGATGCAGATTACACGTTCCTTTACTTCAGCAGAAAGAATTGGACAGGTGCTTCATACAGACATTGATATTACGGAACCTGTAAGTCCCGCTTCTCTTCCAGACATTCGCGGTGAAGTGGAGTTCAAACAGGTGAATTTTAGCTATAGTAAAAATGGAGAGTATGTACTAAAGAACATTTCTTTTCGGGCAAAAGCAGGTCAGACAATCGGCATTATTGGTTCTACTGGCTGCGGGAAATCAACGCTTGTCAAACTGATTCCGCGTCTATATGATCCGGATTCAGGAGCTGTGCTGATCGACGGGATTGACCTAAAGGAATATCCGTTAGAAACGTTGCGAACGGTCATTGGCTTTGTTCCGCAAAAAGCTACGCTATTTTCTGAAACGATTGAGGAGAATTTACGCTTCGGGAAAGAGGAGGCGACGATGGTCCAGATGGAAAAGGCGGCTCAGTCTGCAGCAGCAAGTGAATTTATTGATAGATTGGATGGAAAATTCACTCATGAGCTGATGCAGGGAGCTACAAATCTGTCTGGTGGTCAAAAACAGCGTTTATCGATGGCGCGTGCTTTCATTCGGGAACCGAAAATTTTAATCCTAGATGATTCGACCTCAGCGATTGACGCTTTATCGGAAGCGACCGTGCAACAGGCATTAGAACGTGAACATCCAAATACGACCGTGTTCATTATTTCTGCAAAAATTTCATCGATGATTCATGCCGACCAGATTCTTGTTATGGAAGATGGAATGCTTGAAGCAAGTGGAACACATGAAGAATTACTTGCAAAAAGCAAAGTCTATCGCGACATCTATGCCACACAAAGCGGGAAGGAGGTGTATTCCTATGAGTAAAACTTCCTCACAGTCGGCCCCGAATGTAATAGGCCGTGCCCGTGGACCAAGAGGGTTTGGCGGACCTATTGTTAAAGCGAAGGATAAAAAAGGAACAATGAAGCGGATTTGGCGGTATATGGAGAGGCAAAAGATGGCGTTAATCGCATCGATTATTTTTGTCATCCTTTCTACATTGTTAGGGTTGCTAGGACCGTATTTAATTGGTGTTATTATTGATGAATATATCATTCCAAAGGATATTGATGGGACGCCCCGACTTTTAGCATTACTAGCCGCTGTTTATAGTGCTGCCGCTGTATTCACTTGGCTGCAAACGTTGTTGATGGTGCGGGTATCATTAGGGACGATTCGGGTCTTACGTCAGGATTTATTTGATAAGCTCCAGACCTTATCTTTACGTTTTTTTGATAAACGTACACATGGAGATCTGATGAGTCGGGTGACAAATGATATAGATAGCTTGAATAATGCGCTTAGTCAAAGTGTGATTCAAATTTTTTCTTCTATATTAATGGTATCGGGTGTTGCGATTGCAATGTTTTCACTTAATTGGGTGCTTGCGATTGTGACATTGCTCATTATTCCGGTGATGATGTTTACAACTAAAAAAATTATTACATATAGCAGCAGCAATTTTATTAAAAGACAGCGAGATTTAGGGGAGTTGAACGGATTTATTGAGGAGTCCATCTCAGGAAACGAAGTCATTACGCTCTTTGGAAAAGAGGAAAAGATGTTTACGAAATTCTCAGGGGTTAATGAAAGACTGCGCTTTTCCGCGATGGCAGCTGATACGGTATCAGGCTTTCTCGGACCAATTAATAACTTTATTAACAATTTAGGATTGGGGTTAGTAATTGGGATTGGCGCAGTTATGACGGTCCAAGGGATGGCATCTGTCGGGATTATTGCCGCTTTCGTCACGTACTCTCGCCAATTCTTTCGGCCAATTAACCAGCTATCGAGTCTATTGAATATGTTTCAGTCTGCAATAGCCGGTGCTGAGCGGGTATTTGAGATTATGGATGAAACGCCAGATTTAGTGGATCAAGACGATGCGAGAGTGATACATTCCTTGAAAGGGGATGTTGAATTTTCTCATGTTCATTTTAGTTATGAGGATGGAAAGCCTATTTTAAAAGATATTCATTTTAAAGCGCGAGCGGGTGAGAAAATTGCTTTGGTAGGTCCAACTGGTTCCGGTAAAACGACGATCATCAATTTGTTAATGAGATTTTATGACGTTAATTCTGGTGAAATTACAATCGATGGTGGGAACATTAGGGATTATAAAATCAGTGAACTACGGAAAAAAATTGGGATTGTGCTACAGGATACATTTTTATTTTCCGGAACTATTATGGAAAATATCCGTTATGGCCGTTTGGAAGCGGCGGATGAAGAAGTCATCGCTGCAGCAAAAATGGCGTCTGCGCATGGGTACATCAAGCATTTGCCAATGCAATATCATACACCTATTACTTCTGGCGGCTCTAACTTAAGTCAGGGACAACGTCAATTGCTAGCGATTGCCCGGGCAATCTTAGCGGATTCAGATATATTGATTCTGGATGAAGCGACATCGAGCATTGATACGAGAACGGAAATTGAAATTCAAAAGGGGCTGAATCGTTTAACGGAGGGGCGGACGAGCTTTGTCATTGCCCATCGGTTAAAAACAATTGAGAATGCCGACCGGATTTTAGTGATCGATCAAGGAGAAATTATTGAATCTGGTACACATCAGGAACTGCTGCAGAAGAAAAGCTTTTATTATAGCTTGTATGATCGTCAGTTTAGTAGATGAAGAGGTAATCGTTATCATACGCTGGGAATCAGAAGAATATTGGAAGCAGTGGGAAAAGAGCGAAGCACATATTGCGAGCCATAAAGCAAACCTCGGCAAGCCAAAGCCGGAGTATATCGTCAGTTCGGAAGGCGCATTATATGAAGTGAAAGCAGTCAAAAAGACAGTAAAATAATTGGATAGACCAGTATTTATGGACAACAAGCCGAACTTCTCCGAGACAAGACGTTCGGCTTGTTGTCTAGTCATTTGAAGACTATTATTGATATTGCTCCGACCTGAGTATCAATACACGTTTGCCTTTTGTTTTGTTAACCAAAACGTAATTCCAACTTTTTTGCAAATCGTTACATAATGCATTAATGCTAGTAAAACAGCTCCCGTATTCATACCGATAATGATGCCTCCCATATTTAAAGAAGCTTGAGAACCTAAGAAATATATCATTGAAAACGAAATAATATGGGACCATACTGTATGAAAAAACACATCCTTCACTAGTCCTAACCCTATTAGATAGGCCTGCATTGGTATCACGAAGAAGTGAAACAGGAAATAAGGCCACAATAGTTTCAGATAGAGGGCTGCTGTCGAGGAAGAAAAAAAGAGCGAGGTTAACGGTTCTGCAAAGATATACATAACAAGGATTGCTACAACTCCGTAAATCATCGTAAATGACATAAAGGATTGTAAAAGATTTCTTAGTCTCTCGTAATCATGTTTGGCATAAGCATCTGCAACATTTGGAATTAACATAATCATTAACGAATGAGCAATAAATGCAGGAAAAAAACCGATTGTCATGGCAACTCCCGTTAGCATCCCAAAATGCTCTGTCGCTGCAACAGCTACAAACCCTGATTTAATGAGGGCTGATTGAATTAAAAATGGTTGAATGGCATTGGTAATGGCATGAAAAATGCGAAGAATGGTCGTTGGGAGTGAGACTGCAAGTAGCTTTTGTTGTGCATGTTTTCCTGATATGGTGGAGTTAGATGCATTTTTCATCGTATGTAATTGCATAATAAATAAGCTAATTAAATAAAGAGACACAATTAGTTCACTACCGATTAAGGCACAGAGAGCAATCAATAATGACGTTTTTTGATCAAATAATTGAAAATAGTTAAAGATGATCAGTAATAATCCGAATTGAGCAATTTTTCTAAGAAAGTTAGAAAGTGCAATTTTGCTCATTTGTTGTACACCTATAAAGTATCCTCTTGCAATCGATGAAAAGGTAATGATTGGTATTAAACTTAGGATTAACCACTGTACATACGGGTGAAATCCATGTAAAACGGTTGGGAAGAAGGATAGAACGATTGTTGTTAATGCGAAAGTAATTAACATAATAATGATAGATAACTTTACTGCATGGAGTAAGAAATAATAGTGAAGCTCCCGTTTATTTTCAGCGATGAACTTTGAAATCGAAATCGGCAACTCGAAACTGGCAATGACAATGATTAAAAGGATGATGGGCAAAATGGACATATAAAGTCCCATTCCTTCCTCTTGTAGTTCTCTGGCGAGGATCATATTGACAAAGAACTCGACACATTCACTAAAAAATGCGGCAACAATCAGTAGGATAGATCCTCTAAAAAAAGAATTCATGATGTCTCACTCCTAAAAAAGATCTTTATATAGTAAGAGTATGAGACAAGTAGTAGGATTATTTAATATTTTTACTTTTATCGTAAGGAAAGGGCTATTGAACTCTGACCACTCCCATGGCTAAAGCCGATGGGGGTCTTTCTCACAAACATCCCACTTACCACCTTCCATCAGAAGAGGCAGAGACGAGACTTGGGTGAGCAACTCTTGAGAGAAGAACACTCTTTCAAGAGGGCAAGGTCGGTGCCGACTACGCCACTCTACTGGCGATACTTTTTTCCTTTTTCGGTTGATCGTTGGGATGTTTCGTTTGTTGTCGCTGTTCCTCGGACAAAAAACGTTTATACCACACAGGTTGCTTATAGACCGATGAATAAAGGGGTTGAATACCCATCGTATATTTTTTACGAGCGATATTTTGAGCTCCATTTACATCCCGATGGATTTCTGTTTTATGAACAGAACATATGAATCTTCGTCCCTTAGCTTGGTGCCTTCCCCCGCAAAATGGACAGTCTTGGGACGTATAGCTTTCTTCTATTTCTTCCACGATGATGCCTTTTAATTTCGCTTTATAGGTTACTTTTTGTTTCACTTTACCTTGATTCCAAAGGGACAGTTGCTGTCTTCTTACCTTGTTATTCTTTTGTTTCTTTTTCTCTTTTTTCTTTTTCGTTAAAAGGTCGGAAAGTTGAAATCCATATTCTGCTTTTTTAATCGTGATGGTGTCTGTTGAAATGTCCATAGAAGCTTTTTTTAAGGGGATACAATAGTAGAATTTTCTTCGCCACGGATATTTCGCCTTTTTATCCGTTTTTCGCAGTTGTTTAATCGTTTCCCGATTCGCGTCATATTTGTCGGCAATGGCTTGAACGTTTTGAGAATGAAGGTTGTAGGTTTGTTTTCGAATCGCTTGAATCTCGGTTTTACTGAGCCACTTTCTACACATGAAATAATAAGATGTCGCTTCCCGAACGATATCATTCCAAACCGATGCAGCTTCTCGTTGCATCATTCTCAATTCCTGGTATAGATTTGGATCATAAGGAATTTGAAATGAGTGCGTCACAAACATGTTTGTTTTCCTCCCTTCTCCTCTTGATATGTTTATTATATCAGAACGAATGTTCCGTAATCAAGAATCTACTTTAAAAAAATAAACAACTCGAACCATTGACGTGCCATAAGACACGCCTGGTTCGAGCTCACTCTCATCCCATCTCTAAAGAGGGTGCTACCGCACCGTAATGGGCTTTCTCGTTCGGAAAGTCTGTAAAATGAGTCATCATTATCTATTGTGATAGTTTGTTATTTCTTTAGATTAGTCGGTTTTTATAAATGTAAGAATTCATAACATAAAAAACAGCCTTTCTTTGGGATAAGGAGAAAGGCTGTTTTTAATAGTTCGATATGGGGCAATGGAACATCATTTATTTAATAATTCGTTTAGCCCCTATATATCGGTCTTTCCAATACTTATCACTCATTTTAACTATTTTAACCCCTTTTGATGTAGCACCGATAAATGTACCATCGCCGTTATATATCCCAACAAAGGATACGATTCCTTTTTTCCCAGTTGCATAAAACACTAAATCGCCTTGCTTTAATGCATTTTGTTTAACCGCTTTACCTACTTTATACTGGGAGGCACTTGTTCTTGGGATCGACATGTTAGTCGCTGCTTTTTTGTATACATATTGAGTAAATCCGCTTGCATCAAAACCTTTTGGTGTTGTTCCACCCCATTTATACGGGGCTTTTTCATATCGTTCTGCGAATGCTGATACTTCCTCTCCGTAACTGATGGTTGCTGAAGCGGTCGCTGCTTGGCCAAAAATAAATGTTGCTAATAAAGCCAAAATTGATAAGACTGTTATTCCCCATTTTCGAACCGGTAAAGCAATATTCATTCCTTTTCCTCCTGCTTAATAAAATTCAACACGATTTAATATATATGGTTATTTATAGAGTTTATTCCTGATTATTTACCAAAATCTCCTATTATATATATGGTCACATATTAAGTTATATTTTTTTACATAACTTCGATAAATGAATAAAGCGGACTCCTCTCATGAGTCCGCTTTATCATAATTTGTACAGGTAGAGTGCGGTTAGTAGGGGGGATACTACATTATGAAGGTGGTAGTAGTAAGCAATCAATTTTTAATTCAAGGGAATAAATATAATGTGATATTATATAACGTTAAAGGTAATTTCATTGGTATTGTTTTAACAAGGAGAATAATTCTTGTACAAACTGATAAAATACCTTTTCAGTAGGAGCTAATTCTCTTGTTTTGGAGGTGATCATCCCGACTGTTCGTTGTACCTGTGGGTTATCAATCGGTAATTTTACTGTTAGGTTGCGTAATATGTCAGGAAATGTTCCGTTTGGTAAGATACTTATCCCAATCCCAGCAGCGACAAGACCTTTAATCGCATCCATATCCTCTCCAACTGCTATGATATTTGGGTCAAAACCTGCGCGGTTACAAGCTTCCACTGAGATTTGTTCAAGAATATACCCTTCAGGAAATAATACAAAGTTATCGTTTCTCAAATCGCCAAGAGAGATGCTATTATTCTTAGCTAAAGGATGAGTAGCTGGGACTAAAGCTGAAAAATCCTCTGAAAATAATATGTGAGATTGGAGTTCTGGATCCTCTGTTGGCACAGGTCCAAGAAAAGCTAAGCCGAGCTCTCCTTTTTTAACTGCATCCATCAAATAAGCGTACGAGCCTTGGCGCAAATGGTATGAAACATTTGGTTGTTGTTCTTTGAAAGCAGAAATAACAGTAGGGAGTAAATTGTTGGCTAAGCTTGTTGGATAGCCAATTTTAATCGTCCCATTTTCTGGATCTAAGTATTCATCGATTTTTGATTTAGCGTAATCAATCGCTTGCATAGCTGCCTTTGTGTGGGTTAAAAAGATGTTTCCGATTTGGGTTAGTTTAATATTTCTTCCTGTTCGCTCAAACAAAGCAACGCCAAGCTCGGATTCAAGTTTAGCGATTTGAAGACTAATGGCTGATTGAGCAACATGCAAATGTTCCGCAGCTGCTGTGAAATGCTCTCGTTCTGCAACTTCTATAAAATATCGTAATTGACGTAATTCCATTACCTTTCTCCCTCTCTTTCTTTATGTGAGATTAATTCAATCTGTTTTTGAGATTGGTTACATCATCTACTACTCTACATTTTTGTATTATAGTCTATTTTTCTTCCTTTTTCTAGTCATAATGAAGATAATTTCCTTTTTATACGAATTAATCATTTCGAAATGAGATTGATTTTATCTAAATGATATATTGTTTATATCGATTTCAAAATCTACAATGAGGATAGTAAAATAAATTCGAGAATAGAGACAGGGGAGATAATAATATGACATATAATCAAATACCAAAAGCACAAGGTCTCTACCGTCCTGAATTTGAACATGACGCATGTGGAATCGGTTTATACGCACATCTAAAAGGGCATGCAACACATGAAATTGTCGAAAAAGGACTGAAGATGCTTTGTCAATTAGATCATCGTGGTGGCCAGGGAAGTGACCCACTTACAGGAGATGGTGCTGGACTAATGGTGCAAATTCCGGATCAATATTTCCGACAAGTAAGTCCAGAAATGAATTTACCTGAAAAAGGGACGTTATGGTGTTGGAATGCTGTTTTTCTCCAATAATGAAGAGGAACAAAAAGAGATTGAAGCTCGTGTGAATGCATTTGATTGAACAAGAGGGACAAACAGTTCTTGGATGGAGAGATGTTCCTGTGGATGTAACGAAGCTTGGGGAAGGTGGAAAGGAGACATGTCCGACGATTCGCCAGGTATTTATTGGAGCAAGTAGCGATATTCAAGATGACTTAGCATTTGAACGTAAATTATATATTATTCGAAAACAAGCAGAAAATTGGGCAAATGAATGCGGATTCCGCTTTTACTTTGCTAGTCTTTCAAGTAGAACGATTGTGTACAAAGGATTATTAACACCCCAGCAGGTGGATGCTTTTTATCTAGATTTACAAGATGAAGATTTTGTTTCAGCCTTCTGCTTTAGTGCATTCCCGCTTTAGTACAAATACATTTCCTAGCTGGGAAAGAGCACATCCAAACCGCTATTTGATTCATAATGGTGAAATCAATACGCTTCAGAGGAAATATTAACTGGATGAAAGCACGTGAGCAGCAATTTGTCTCTGAAGCATTTGGAGAGGATTTAGAAAAAGTGCTTCCGATTTTAGATACTAATGGAAGTGATTCCTCTATTTTAGATAATGCGCTTGAATTTTTCGTATTAGCAGGTCGCAAACCGGCACATGCAGCCATGATGTTAATTCCAGAGCCATGGTCAGAAAACCCGCATATGTCAAAAGAAAAGAAAGCATTTTATGAATATCATAGCTGTTTAATGGAGCCATGGGATGGACCAACTGCGATTTCATTTACAGATGGAAAACAAATTGGAGCGATTCTCGATCGAAATGGGCTTACGTCCGGCACGTTATTACGTTACAAAAGATGATTATATTATTTTCTCATCTGAAGTTGGTGTCATCGAGGTTGAACCAGAAAATGTATTATATAAAGATCGTTTAAGTCCAGGTAAAATGCTTCTGATTGATTTAGAGGAAGGACGTATTATTTCTGATGAAGAAATTAAAACACAAATGGCCGAGGCTCAGCCATATCAACAATGGCTTAGACGAGCAGCTTGTTCAATTAGATGATAATGCGAAAGTCGAAGAAGAGGAAGTTAACTGATTTACTAGTTCGTCAAAAAGCATTTGGATATACGTATGAAGATGTCCAAAAATATTTGCTTGCTTTTGTAACAGAAGGAAAGGATCCACTAGGATCAATGGGGAATGATAGTCCGCTTGCGGTTTTATCTGATCGTCCTCAATCGTTGTTTAACTATTTCAAGCAATCATTTGCACAAGTAACAAATCCGCCAATCGATTCGATTCGTGAGCATATTGTTACATCGACAGTGACATTTCTAGGGGCTGAAGGAAATTTACTTCAGCCAAATGAGGAGAACTGCCGTCGAATTGAGCTGGAAACGCCAATTTTAACAAATAGTCAATTTGTACAGATTAAAGACAAATAACGTATCCAGAGTTTAAAAGCAACGTTATTGACATGCTCTTCACAGACGATTTAGAGAGTGCACTTGAGGAAATTTTCCAAAAAGCAGAAAAAGCAATCGAAGAAGGAGTCTAGCATTTTAATTCTTTCAGATCGTAATATGAAGCAAGAAGAAGGTAGCGATTCCTGCTCTTATTGGCAGCAAGTGCCCTTCATCAAGAGCTTATTCGTCAAGGAAATCGTACGAAAGTAAGCATCATTGTTGAAACAGGAGAAGCAAGAGAAGTTCATCATTTTGCTGCTTTAATTGGCTATGGTGTAGATGCAATTAATCCTTATCTTGCCTTTGCTACGTATAAGCAGGCTGTGTTAGATGGAAGCTTAGCACGTTAGCTATGAAGAAGCTGTTACGAAGTACGTGAAAGGTATTGACAGAAGGCGTTGTAAAAGTGATGTCAAAAATGGGGATTTCAACGGTACAAAGCTATCGTGGTGCTCAAATTTTTGAAGCGGTTGGAATTGGTGCTGAAGTCATTGATCGTTACTTCAGTGGTACAGCATCACAAATTGGCGGGATTGGACTTGAAACGATTGCGGAAGAAGCAAAAATTCGTCATAACGAAGCGTATGCAGAATTCAATTGATCAAACGTTAGATTCTGGTAGTGATTTTCAATGGAGAAGCAATGGAGAACACCATGCGTTTAACCCTAAAACGATTCATACGCTGCAATGGTCAGCTCGAAAAGAAGATTATAATTTATATAAAAAATTCTCTCAAGCTGCGAATGAAGAACGAATTGGCTTTTTACGTAATTTATTCTCCTTCAATCAACACGTCAAGTCTATTTCAATTGATGAAGTAGAATCTGTTGATTCCATTGTTCGCCGTTTTAAATCAGGAGCGATGTCATTTGGTTCAATTAGTAAAGAAGCACATGAAACATTAGCGATTGCGATGAACTCGTTTAGGTGGAAAAAGTAATAGTGGTGAAGGTGGAGAACATCCAAGTCGCTATATAATAGATGAAAATGGGGATAACCGTCGAAGTGGTATTAAACAAGTGGCATCTGGTCGCTTTGGTGTAAAAAGCCATTATCTTAGTGAATGCGGATGAACTGCAAATTAAAATGGCACAAGGAGCAAAACCGGGTGAAGGCGGACAGCTTCCTGGTAATAAAGTATATCCATGGGTTGCTGAAGTGCGTGGATCAACACCAGGTGTTGGACTTATTTCACCACCTCCTCATCATGATATTTATTCGATTGAGGATTTGGCACAGCTAATTCATGATTTGAAAAATGCAAATCGTGATGCACGTATCAGTGTTAAGCTTGTATCAAAAGCGGGAGTGGGTACAATTGCAGCTGGTGTTGCTAAAGGAGCTGCAGATGTTATCGTCATCAGTGGTTATGATGGTGGAACAGGTGCATCGCCAAAAACAAGTATTAAGCATACAGGACTACCTTGGGAGCTTGGACTTGCTGAAGCACACCAAACATTGATGTTAAATGGCTTACGTGATCGTGTCATTCTTGAAACAGATGGAAAGCTGATGACAGGTAAAGATGTTGTCATGGCAGCACTTCTTGGAGCAGAAGAATTTGGTTTTGCAACAGCACCACTTGTTGTTCTTGGTTGTGTAATGATGCGTGTATGTCATTAAGGATACTTGTCCAGTTGGGATTGCAACACAAAATCCAGAGCTTCGTGATAAATTTACGGGTGAAGCTGAATCATGTCGTCAATTATATGCGTTTTATTGCCGAAGAAGTACGTGAACTAATGGCTGAACTTGGCTTTAGAACAATTGAGGAAATGGTTGGCCGTACTGATGTTTTACAAGTAAGTGAGCGTGCCAAAGAGCATTGGAAAGCAAAGCATTTAGATTTATCAACTTTGTTATACCAACCTGAGGGAACTCGTACATTCCAAACACCGCAAAATCATAAAATCGATGAATCACTGGATATGAGACAAATTTTACCTGCAGTGCAACCGGCTTTAGAAAAGCAAATCCCAGTGGATCTTACAGCTTCCCAATTACAAACGTGAATCGTGTGGTTGGAACGATTGTCGGTAGTGAAGTTTCTAAGCGCTACGGTGAAGAAGGATTACCTGAAGATACAATCACACTTCGTTTTACAGGCTCTGCTGGTCAAAGCTTTGGTGCTTTTATACCAAAAGGAATGAGTCTTCACTTAACAGGTGACACAAATGACTATCTTGGAAAAGGGTTATCTGGTGGAAAGATCATTGTAAAAGCACCTGCTGAAATCTCAAGATGTAGCCTCTCGAAAATGTCATTGCTGGGAATGTTGCTTTTATTGGTGCAACAAGCGGTGAAGCTTATATTAATGGACTTGCAGGAGAACGTTTTGCGGTTCGAAATAGTGGTGCAAACGTTGTTGTTGAAGGAATTGGTGACCATGGCTTGGAATATATGACGGGTGGTCGGGTTGTTATTTTAGGTGATGTCGGAAAAAACTTTGGTGCAGGTATGTCAGGTGGAATTGCCTACGTTCTTCGCTGAGGATCGTGAAGCATTCAAGTCTTTATGTAATACAGAGATGATTGAATTAGAAGACATTGATGATCAAACAGATGGAGCGATCCTATGGGAAATGAATTTTAAATCACTTTATTATACAGGAAGTGCTAAAGCGGGTTATGTACTAGAAAACTGGGAACAAATGTCGTGAGAAAATTTGTAAAAGTGATTCCAAAAGATTATAAACGAATGATGAAGAGTATCGAAGAACAAAAACAAGCTGGGTTAACAGATGAAGAAGCTACGATGAGAGCATTTGAAGCGAATGTAGCTACAGAGGAAGAGATAGAAACTAAAAAATTAGAAGCGATTATGCAATAAGAAAGGAGAGGGGAAAATGGGAAAAGCAACAGGATTTATGGAATATTCACGTCGAAAAACCAAAAGATCGAAATCCTCTCACACGGTTAAAGCGATTGGAAGGAATATTCAACTTCTTTTTCGGATGAGATGTTACGTCAGCAAGGAGCGCGGTGCATGGACTGCGCCACTCCTTTCTGCCATATAGGAATGGAAATTAATCGTGCAACATCGGGATGTCCAATTCATAATTTAATTCCAGAGTGGAATGATTTAGTTTATCGTGGCCGATGGAAGGAAGCGTTAGATCGCTTACTGAAAACGAATAATTTTCCTGAATTTACGGGACGCGTTTGTCCAGCCCCATGTGAAGGATCATGTACCGTGTCCATTTCGGATCCAGCCGTGACAATTAAAGGGATTGAAAAAACAATCATTGAAAAAGGATTTGAAAATGGTTGGATTCAACCGCGAATTCCAGAGAAGCGAACTGGGAAGAAAATTGCGATTATCGGTTCTGGTCCAGCAGGACTTGCAAGTGCTGACCAATTAAATCAAGCAGGTCATTCGGTAACAGTCTATGAACGAGCTGATCGTCCAGGTGGATTATTAACATATGGCATTCCAAACATGAAGCTTGAAAAAGGAATTGTGGAACGCCGCATTCAATTATTAACACAAGAAGGCATTGACTTCATTACGAATACGGAAGTTGGAAAAGATATTACAGCTGAGGAACTTCGAAATCAGTATGATGCGGTTATCCTTTGTACAGGAGCTCAAAAGCAACGTGATCTAGTGATTGAAGGCAGAGAAGCTAATGGTGTTCATTTTGCGATGGATTACTTATCAACAACAACGAAAAGTTTGTTGGATTCTAATTTTAAAGATGGTCAATTCTTTGATACAAAAGATAAGGATGTTATCGTAATCGGTGGCGGGGATACAGGTGCGGACTGTGTCGCAACTGCTCTTCGTCAAGGATGCCGCAGCGTTGTGCAATTCGGTAAGCATCCAAAATTACCAGCGTCACGTACATCTGATAATATGTGGCCAGCCTATCCAAATGTCTTTACGCTTGAATATGCTTATGAAGAAGCTGAAGCAAAATTTGGTGATGATCCACGTCAGTATTCGATTCAAACAAAGAAAATCGTTGCTGATGAAAATGGCAATGTAAAAGAACTTCATACGATTCAAATGGAAAAATTGAAAGATGAAAATGGTGGTTACTATTTCAAGGAAATTCCAGGTACTGAAAAAGTATGGCCTGCTCAATTTGTCTTCATCGCAATTGGCTTTGAAGGAACAGAACAACCTCTTTTAACTCAATTTGGTGTCAATGCAAAAAATCAAAAAGTGGAAGCAGCCTATGGTGAATTCAGAACAAATGTGGAAGGTGTTTTCGCTGCAGGTGATGCAAGAAGAGGTCAAAGTCTAATCGTTTGGGCCATTAATGAAGGTCGTGAAGTAGCGCGCGAAGTAGATATTTATTTAATGGGAAGTACGGTATTGCCTAGAGCATAATAGGGGATATATGAAAATAACCTGATTCCAATAAGGGGGAATCAGGTTGTTTTTTTAGTAGAAGAACCATTGACTAGCAGGGCGCATGATGCGGAATTATATCAATTTGCACAAATGGTCTGCGGAAAATTGATGTCGCATTCGGACCAAGTGGAGAGATGTATATCGTTGATTTCGGTATTTTTCCTCCAAAGGGCCAACCATCGTCACAGACCGGTGTAATCTGGCGTATTGTAAAAAAATAATAGGATCATCGATTAAGCCGTTTAAACAAAAAGACACTGATTTCAACCCAAATCCAACTATACAAAAATGAAAAAAAGGCAAGCGGGAGAAGCCATTGTATGCTTGTGGACGGATTTATCGCTGGCCCTAAAATGGGGAACTGAAAGATGAATAATACGATAAGAATCCCGCTTAGTAATACAATCGTGCCTGTCATAATGAGGGGAAGCCTTCTTTTGCATATATGATAGGCAAAACCGATGCCTATCCCTAAAAGCCCAGTTGTACATGCAAAGATTAAAACTTCACTTGGTTGAATGAGAAATAGCAGGAACAAGGTTAATATATAGCCAAGAAAACCAAATCGAGCGGATAAAACTGTACTAAGAATCATAGGTGCTGTTGCAAAGGGGCTAATAAATAAACCAACAACAGGTATAAATCCACCAGCTGATTGGAGAATGACGGCCAATGCTACTAATAATGCAGTGACTGTCATTCTTTTGGAGATAGAGGTAGCTTTGTGAAACGTATCAGACATCATTTTCGCATGCATGGTAATTGGTTGAAGGAAAAACATAGAATCCCCCTCCACTTATTCGTTATGCATACTATATTCGGGTTTCTTTTTCTTCATTAATAAAAAAACATCCGTGAATAAAATTTAACGAGATTTTTTTACGCGTTCACTTAATCGGAAATTCTCTTCGTAATCTACGTCACATTCTACAATAACCGGTCCATTTTCTGAAAATGCTTTTTGAAGGATGGTCGTTAATTCAGTAGCTTCTTGCACTTTATATCCTTTTGCACCATATGCTTTTGCGAGAGCAATAAAATCTGGATTGTCAAATTGGATGCTAGAGGCATGCCCTAGCTTGTCTTTTTGTTTCCACTCGATCATTCCGTATCTTCCATCTCGCCAAATCATAATCACAATCGGTAATTTCAAGCGAACTGCTGTTTCAAATTCGGCTAATGACATAATAAAACTTCCATCTCCACATACAGCGATTACTTTTTTATCCCGGTGTGCAAGCTTAGCACCGATGGCACCAGGAAGCCCAATGCCCATTGACGCAAGTCCGTTTGAGATGATGCAAGTATTCGGTAGCAATGCTTCATATTGTCGACCAATCCAGAGTTTATGGGCGCCAACATCTGATAGGAGAAGGTCGTCGTTAGCTAGGACAGCTCGAATGTCTGCAATGATACGTTGCGGAGCCATTGGATATTCGTCACTCGCTGCTCTAACGTGTTTTTCCTTCATGATTTTCTCCTGTACATTGCGATAAAATGAATCGAGACCATCTTTTTGATGCAGGTGTTTGGTTAAACGCTGAAGATTCAGGGCAATATCACCAACAAGGGAGGCTTTAACCGGATAAAAGCTGTCGGTCTCATAGTCTTTTACATCGATATGCACAATAGGTGCTCCTAATCCATTCCATTTTTGCGGTCCATATTCAATTGGGTCGTAGCCAATCGTAATGACTAAGTCAGCACGGAAAAAGGCTTCATTCACAAAATCACCTTGGGGCAATCCAATCGTTTGTAAATGGAGTGGATGATTTTCAGGAATAACTCCTTTTGCCATAAATGTTTCCGTGAAGGGGGCTTGAAGCTTCTCGATACAGGCTAGAATGTTGGCAGATGCTTCTGCTCTTACGGCGTTATTTCCAATCAAAATCAGTGGGAATTTTGCTTCATTAATCGCCATGGCCACATCATCGATGGATTGTTCGTGATGCGATTCCTTTTTGGCTATATCGTTTTGTTTGTAAAGGTTCTCCGTCTACTAGAGATGAAGCAATATTTGTTGGAAATTCAATATGGATCGCTCCAGGCAAATCACTCGTGGCTAGTGTACATGCTTTCGTTACAAGCTCTGGAATAATGGAGCCATCATGAATGGCTACACTCCATTTCGAGACGGGACGGTATAGTTCAATCAAGTCTATATATTGGTGAGCACCTTTATGCTGCATCGTGAGTCCAGTCTGTGCTGTAATGGCAATTAAAGGCATTCGATCTAAGGTCGCACAAGCCACCCCCGTTACCATATTGGTAGCCCCAGGTCCAAGTGTTGACAAACAAACACCAGGTTTACCTGTCAACTTTCCCATCATTCCAGCGATAAAAGCGGCTCCTGTTTCATGGCGACAAACGATAAACGTGATGGACGATTTATGTAGTGCTTCGATTAAATCAATATTTTCTTCTCCTGGTACACCAAACGCATATTCTACACCATGATTCTCTAAACATTTCACAAATAGCTCAGCTGCTTTCAAAAAAAACACCCTTTCTTCTTTTAGGAACAGTTTGCACAAGAAAGGGAGTTCGTATGAAATCCGTGTGAGATACATCACAGATTTACTCAGTAAATCCGATATAATACAAGAAAAGAAGCTTAGAGGAGGTTACACAATGATCGAACCTCGTGTAGAAACGTTATATGATCAAATTGGTGAGAAAATGATTCATCAATTAGTAAGGGCCTTTTATCCAAAAGTGTATGCAGATCCGGATTTACGTCCGCTATTTGAAGGCGATATGAGTGAAATCATGCGAAAACAACGCATGTTTTTAACACAGTTCCTCGGTGGACCGCCGCTCTATAGTCAAGAATTTGGACCTCCAGCGATGAGACAGCGCCATCTTCCCTTTGAGATTACACCGAAGCGGGCGCAATGTTGGCTGCGTTGTATGAAGGAAGCATTTGCAGAAGTAGGATTGGATCAGCATGAAGCTGGTGAATTTTTCTACGACCGCTTAACAAAAGTGGCAGCGATTATGGTGAATACAGTTGAATAGGAAAGTTAGCAGAGAGCATTACTTCTTTTGGGGTAGTGCTTGTTTTAGTAGAATAAAATGCCTAAGGTAAGAGACAATATTCGTATCGTTGAGATTGAAGGAATTGAATATAGCGCCTGTTGCCCAAACTGGTGAAATTGGTATCATCATATAAAGCAGGAAAAATAAAAGGAACTAAAAAAATAAGCCGTTGATGGGTCAACAGCTTACAGTTACGTACGTTGAATTATAGATGTTGAAAAGTTTTTTACCATTTTTTGTAGATTTCTATGGCCTTCTCTTAATTTAATCGTTTCTTCGATAATTTTTTGAAAGCCCTCTATGTCTTTATCCGAGGCATTTAAGATAGCTTTAGGAATACTTTCGGCGATTTGTTGTATAGTTAAATCCATGTTCACAAACAACTACCACCTTTCTATTTGTCTATAGTGGACGTAAGTAAGTCTTGTCCTCTTTATAATTTATCGAAAGTGGTCCTGTTTTCCTGCAAATAGTTACATATATTTATCTACATTTTTCACCAATTTTAATAGAAATTGTAGTTGCTATTATAGCTCTTATGATTGCACAATGGATTCAATATGGTCCTTTTTAATGAAAAAAGGCGAGACCATATTCAATATGGCCTCGTCAACACTGTAATAAAATTATAAAAAATGTATGTATAAGTGCACTTACGTATGTTTAATTATAAAATACTTCTTGAAGCTTCCATGGAAAAGGATTTTCTATCTCTAAAATAAACTGTAAGATTTCTTCTGCAGCATGGGCATTTATATATTCTTTTTGGCTATTGATGATGTCATTGAACTTTTTCGCATCGTTTTCTAATAAAAGAGTGAGCGTATCTTTTATTGCATTTGTATTTTTGCAGACAACGCCTAAATTTGATTTTTCAGCAAAGGCTGGATTGTCCTGTTCTTGACCAGGTAGGGCACCTGTAATAATAATCGGTGTATTAGAGGCAATCGCCTCAAACATGACATTTGGGCTTCCTCTTGTAATCGCCACATCTGATGCTAACATTAAATCCTGAATATTTTTAGTAAAACCGTAAACTTCCACTTTATCACCATACTTGCTTAAAAGGGATCGCTCTAACTTGTTTTTTAGTTTTGCATTTCTGCCAGCGACAATTTTTACTGTGCAATCAAAATGATCAAGCAGATTTTCGGCAATACTCTTCATATTTCCTACACCTTCGCCGCCACTCATAATTAAGCACTTTAAAGGTGTCCCTTTTTGATAATGAACCTTTTCATTGGTGCTATCTCTGAAGAATTTAGAACGAACTGGAAAGCCCATCACCTTTATATTTTGAGTTGGGATCCCATATTCAAGACACTTTTCACGGGCTTCAACGGTTGGACTAATAATATAGTCGGCTCTTGAATCCATCCAAAGTGGGGAAATATTTACAAGATCAGCGATAAGCGTGATAAATGGTATTTTAATATATTGCTTTTCTAGAATGTTTAAAATGGAACCATTGAAATTAGGATGAACAGATAGGATTAAGTCTGGTTTTATTTCCTCTAATAATTGTAAAAAACGATTTCTAATGAGCAATTCAATAAAACTATTAATGAGTTTGGGATTATCGGAGGAAAGATGATAAACCATTTTCCAAACATTTTCTGCTTTTCTTGTAATGGGTCCGTATAATTTTCCGATATTGAGGAGAAGTGGTCCACCAAGTGAAAAGCCATCTACTACATGTATTTCAGCATCATGCCCCATTTTAATTTTTTCACACAGTGATTCAGTGATACTTTTATGTCCATGACCTGTATGATCAGAAGAAATTAAAAGTACTTTTTTCCCCATATTAGCATCCCCTTTTTGAACACGTATAGTATAATTATACAAAATAATCATAATTATGTATATTATGAAAATTTTACATAAAATATATGAAACATTTAAAAACGAGAATGAAAAGGAGTTTTCATTTTTTGAAACAATCTAATGTGAAAATAAAATTTACAATCTCTGTATTTATTATATTTGCTGCCTTTGATCATATCATTATAGGCCTATTCCCTCCATTATTCCAATATATAGCAGAGGACTTGGGGGTGGGAATAGGTAATTTGGGAATTATTTCAGGGATTAATATTTTAGTTACAGCCATTTCTTCTGTTTATTGGGGCTATCTCTCAGGAAAATACAAACGGAAGAAACTGATTATGATTGGAACGCTCATTTGGGTCATATCTGTATTCCTGACTTCCGTTAGCCAAAGCTATCTTCAATTATTATTGTTTCAAATGTTAACGGGAGTAGGCTTGGATGTATCGCATCAATTGGGTTCAGTGTGTTAACGGATTATATCCCATATCGTAAACGTGGGATGATTTTAAGTCTTTGGGGAATGGCCCAAGGATTAGGGGGAATAGCAGGTTCTTTGCTGGCTTCGTTAACGGCAGCGAACACGAGTTGGAGATGGCCTTTTGAAATTGTCGGTTTTATTGGTCTTATGCTAATGATTCTGTACTTTTTTGTAGAAGAACCAACTAGAGGCCAATCAGACCCTGAGCTGAAGGGGATGATGGGCAAAGGCCAAATCTACCATTACATTATAGAGTCGAAACAGATTGTTTCACTTCTGTTAAAGGGCAGTAATGTGTTTCTCTTTTTGCAAGCATTTTTTATGAATATTGCGACGGGAAGTCTGATTTGGCTGCCAACCTTGTTTATTTTTAAAATGCAGCAGCAAGGATATAGCATGGAGACAGCGATGATCGCTTCTGGCTACCTGTATGCCATATGTCAGCTTGGGGGAATGACATCTGTTTACTTCGGTCATCTTGGTGATAAACTTCAAAAGAAAACGTATAAGGGAAGGGCGATAGTAACGGCTATCTTTGTATTTCTCACTCTGCCGTTGTATGTACTGATGTTTATAATGCCGATGGAAAACTTGTCCTTACCGCATGACCCGAATCCGATTCTCATATTCATCAGCTTAATTCAACAAATGTTTATGAATCCTTGGATGTTCTTATTGTTTGTTTTATCTTTTTTCGCATCGGCTGCTCAATCGGCCAACACTCCGAACTGGCTTGCGCTTATAACAGATGTGAATCTTCCAGAGCATCGAGGAACAGCATTTAGCGTCGCCAATCTTTTTAATAGTGTAGGCAGAACGGTTGGTAACATTGGGGTAGGGATTGTTCTTGGAATAATTTCCTTGCACTTTACAGAACGGGTTAGCTTCATTATTACTTTAATAATCTTGCAGACTTTCCTTATTCCATCGGCACTTTGCTATTTAAAAATGGCAAAGAAGAACGTTGTCGATATAAAACATGTAAAAAAGACACTTAAGGAAAGGTCAGGATAAGAGAATGAGGTTAGCCTCTTTTTCAGGGTGCTACTAGATTTTAAGCATTGCACAGACAAAAAAAGAAAGGTAATATGAAGTATTACACATAAAATAATTTATAGTCATGAAGGATGAACGTAATTTGAATAATCAAAGCCCTGATTCAAGTTTTATTTATACGTATAATTGTAGTCCAGAGGAACTGGCGTTATGTCGCATGGAGATGCGCGCCCTTTTTGAAATTGAGACGGAACTACCCATTTTAAAAAGTTCAATAGAAATAGAACCTAGTCGAAGTCCGTTTATCAAAGAGCGAATCGATGTGATGGTAGAAGGCGATAGCCTAGAAGAACTTTTAGAACAAGTAACAAAGGTTGGGTTGGACAATGAAACGTTTAAAGTGTATTTTGTGAAAATAAATGATTTAGCCCAATCAGAGAAAGTAAAATTTGTACAGCGACGAGAAATTGAACGAGCCATTGGTCTTCAAATGAAAGGAACACCTGATTTAGATCAGCCAGATATCATCTTTGGCGTTGTTACACTAGGTGGCAGATGGTATTTAGGAAACTATCATAAAAGTGAATCGGTCTGGTTCCATCATATGAAAAAGCCATCCGAATACTCCACAGCTCTTAGTACGCGTGTAGCAAGAGCGATTGCGAATATTGCGGTTCCGAATCCTGAAGGTATTAGAGCGATTGATCCGTGCTGTGGAATTGGAACGGTATTAGTGGAAGCACTCTCAATGGGGATTGATATAGTTGGTCGCGATATAAATCCTCTTGCGACAAAGGGTTCGAGGGAGAATATAGCGCATTTCGGATACGAAGGTGAGGTCATTACCGGCCCCATTTCAGAAGTCGAGAATGACTATGATGCTGCGATTATTGATATGCCCTATAATATAGTGACGTATGTGACCCAAGAAGAACAGCTGGAAATGCTGCAACATGCTCGCCGTTTTACGAAAAGATTAGTCGTTGTTACGACAGAAAAAATTGATGAAACGATTAAGGAAGCTGGATTTGAAATAGTGGACCGATGTGAAGTGAAAAAATCACTATTTTCGAGACAAGTGGTGCTTTGTGAATAGAACAAATAATGAGCGAACAGTGAGATACGCACTGTTCGCTTTTCTTATGAATTGTTCTTTAAGTTTTCCTGGGCCATTCTAACTAGTTCTTTGACCATACTACCGCCTAATTTTCCACCGACTTTTCCAGCCTGCTCGGAAGTGAGTTGGCCGTTATAGCCCTTTTGGAGCGGAACACCAACTTCTTTCGCCATTTCAAATTTCGCATTGTCAGGGTTATTCGTGCCAGCTATTTTGGCTTTTAAATCGTCGAGTCCTTGTCTAGCTTCGGTGACAAGGATTTTATTTCTTCTGCCCATCGAATCACTCCTTTTTTATTAGGGTATCCAAAGGAAAGGAAAAGATAATTAGAAATAGGAGTCAAAAAAGAGTTCTTCATTCAGTTGTGTAAGCGTTCACAAATTTTTCAAATGAGGCATGAGTACAAGAGGAAAAAAACGTTATAATAAGAGTGTAAGGAAGAATAAATGATGTAACATCTTTGAAGGCTCAATCATAGTTGCTCCACCCATATCATAGAATAATTTTTATCAAAAAATACCATAGAACATAAACATAGTGAGTATACCTACTGAGCATGATAGGCTGCTGAAAAGCTGTTTCATAAGAGTTTTTTAAGATGGTTGAGTCTTAAAAGTTGTTATTGAATCCTCTCCGGTTTGGAGGGGATTTTTACATGAAAGCGTATTGAAGCCTTGATGGATTTCAAAGTGGATAAAAGGTAAAATTAAATAGAAAATAATAGAATAACGGTTGTGCTGAATAAAGAGGAAATTTTGAAATGAAGGAGAATATACGATGGGCAAAGTATTGAAAAATATGAAACGAAAAGCGAAAGCGACGTTGGATCAGGCTGTAGAGTATGTAAAAGATAAAATGACAACCATGATGGGAACGACTTCAGTAACGGTTGAGGGATTAGCTGAGTCTATCCGCAATCATCCTGAGACAAAGATGGAGAAAAAGGAGTTATTGAGGCTTACCTTTTCCTTTTATCAACTAGAAAAAGAAGGCGTTCATTATTATGTAGAAATGAAGGGGTCTTATATTTTACAGATAGATGTACATACAGTAGATGATGCCATCGTTTCGTATCGCTCCTATCGAGATGCTGCTACTGTTCCGCTTAAAATTCCTGAATCTTTGATAGTGGAAAAATAAAGAATTATATGTCAAAAAGGCTTACCGGAAACTGAGTATAGCGAACATTACTTATGTTTGCTATACTCAGTTTTTATGAAAAACGTTCTTTATTCTAAGGAAAAACAGGATAATTCTCGAAAGTTCACAATTAAATCTCGAAATCTATTCTAAATTTATACCCTAAGGCGAACGATATACGAACAACTGGACTTAATAGTCTGCTAGTATAACAGGTAAAATGGGAATTTCCATCTATACAAATGGTTAACATATCGAAAACGTATATAAAGAGCGGGTTCGTGATGCTTTTTTACAAATTCTTGAATATACGATAAAACTATACAATAATAAAAGTAGTATATCGACAAAAAAGGAGAGAAACTTAATGAAGTTTTTTCATACGGCTGATTGGCATTTAGGTAAGCTTGTTCAGGGAGTGTATATGACGGATGATCAACGCCATGTCATGCAGGATTTCCTCAAAGCCATTGAGGATGAAAAACCAGATGCTGTTATTATTGCTGGGGATTTATACGACCGTGCGGTGCCACCGACTGAAGCCGTTCATCTATTAGATGAGCTACTTGAAACCATCGTTCTTACATTAAAGACACCTGTTTTGGCCATTGCGGGTAATCATGATAGTCCGGCACGTCTCCATTTTGCTAGTAGTATCATGAAGGCAAATGGTTGTCACATTGTTGGGCAGATTTCCAAGACGATGGAGCCGATTGTGTTAAATGATGAGCATGGAGAGGTTCACTTTCATCTTGTTCCATATGCGGACCCTAGTGTTGTTCGACATGTTTTTGAAGATGAGGAAATACGCACTCATAATGATGCGATGAAAAAGATTACTGAGAATATTACAGCTGCCATGAATCCACATGCACGACATGTATTTGTTGGACATGCTTTTGTTACACCACACGGAGAACAACAGGTTAACACCAGCGATTCTGAGCGGCCACTTGCAATAGGTGGAGCCGAGCACGTGGACGCCGTACATTTTTCGAAGTTCCATTATACAGCACTTGGGCATTTGCACCAAGCACATTTCGTGCTGAATGAAACGATTCAATACGCAGGCTCCCCTCTCAAATATTCTATCTCTGAGGAACGACATAAAAAGGGCTTTTACATGGTTGAGTTAGATGCACAAGGGAATACGTCGATTGAGAAGAGAGAATTTGTACCAATTCGTGAGATGCGAACAGTAGAAGCGACGATGGAAGAACTGTTAAAACATGAAATAAATGAGGATTACGTCTTTGTTCGTCTATTAGATGTAACCCCAGTGCTATCACCAATGGAGAAAGTTCGGTCCGTTTATCCAAATGCGATGCATGTAGAGCGAAACATTCCACTAACAACTGTAAAGGATGGACAAGCTGGTGAAAGAGTAGAACGGTATAAAATGGATGATTTGACTCTTTTTAGAGCCTTTTATCAGGAAGTTAAACAAACAGCCCTATCAGAGGAAACAGAAGCCGTATTTACAGAAGTTCTTCAGGAACTATTACATGATGATCATCAACCAGATAAGCGAGCCGCTAAAGAAATAGCTGTAACAAAATAATCGAAGAGAAAGGAGAGGAAAAAGAATGAGACCATTAAAACTTACCATGACTGCTTTTGGCCCTTACAAACATAGTGAAGTGATTGATTTTACAGAATTAAAGAATAACCGTTTATTTGTCGTCTCAGGTAATACGGGTGCAGGGAAGACTACGATTTTTGATGCAATCTGCTTTTCTCTTTACGGGTCGGCAAGCGGGGAAGATCGAAGTGACTCTAAGTTCTTGCGGAGTGATTTTGCAGAAGACGATGTTCATACAGCTATTGAGCTAGAGTTTGAGTTACATAATCGCTTCTATCGGATTAAAAGGCAGCTTCCACATGTGAAAAAAGGAAACAAAAGTGCAACTGGGGAACAATATGAATTTTTTGAAAAAGTAAATGATTGTGAAGTTCCTTGTGTCGATAGACAAATTGTTTCTGAGATTAATAAAAAAATAGAAGAATTAGTTGGGTTAACGAAGGATCAGTTTAGCCAAATTGTCATGTTGCCACAAGGAGAGTTTCGAAAGCTATTAACGTCTCAAACGGAAAATAAAGAAGAGATTCTTCGTAAAATTTTCAAAACAGAACCGTACAAGTGGATCAGTGAACGTTTGAAAGAAAAGAAAAAAGCCGCAGAGGAAGATTATAAACGAGAGGCACAAACAAGAGACCGCTATATTCAAGATATTGGAGCAACAATTGGGGAGCGGGAAGAGTCCAAGCTCTTTGAAATTTTGTCAAAGGAACACGTTAATACGAATCAAGTCCTTGCAGGCCTAGATGAGGAAATGATGTATTATCAAAATGAAAGCACGAAAAATAAAATGCAGGCAGAAAAATCGGAGACGGCCTATCATCTAAAGCTTGAGGAGTTTCACAAAGCGGAAGGAGTAAATGAAGACTTTCAGAAGCTAGAGGAAAAAGAACGACAGCTTCTCGAATTGTCCGAAAGGCTCCCTACTTTTAAGGAAAAAGAAAAACAGCTTGAACATGCGAATAGGGCAGGTACGATTGAAGTCTATGAACATCAAGCTAATGAATGGCGCAGGGATGAAAAAGAGAAGCAGCAGAAGCTCATAGATGCTGAGAAGAAACAGGCAGAAGCGGTTAAGCGGCTTGAGGAAGAACAAAAAAGATATGACATTGAAGATAATAAGAAAGCGTATCGGGAGGAACTAGGCCGGACATTGGACCGTTACGATGACTTTTTGCCGATTGTTAAGGATATTGAGAAGAAAAAAGCCGAGCTAGCAGCAGATCAAAAACATGTTCAAACACTAGCAAAGGATTTAGAAGCTCTACAGCTAAAAATAAAAGAAGAAAAGTCCGTAAAGGAGCAACTGAGTCATGACATTAAGGGCATAGAGAAGTCGGTGGACCAATTAGGAGAAAAGCAGCAGAAGTTACTAGAAATGCGTGACGTGGTTCGCGTTCTGCAAGATTATCTGCGATTGAATAAAAAACAAGTAGAACTTGAAGTGGAAAGTAAGACGAAAGAACAGGCGTATCAAGAAAGCAGGGAACAGTATGGTAAGCTTGAAGAAGCATGGGTGAGTGGCCAGGCTAGTATTCTCGCTACCCATTTACATGATGGAAAACCATGTCCCGTTTGTGGAAGTAGTGAGCATCCAAGTAAGGCTCAGGGGCAAGATTCCGTTCCGACAAAGGATCAGCTTGAGTCGATAAAAAAGGAATTGGACATCAAGGATAGTGATTATAGGAGTTCTGTTGCCCTGTTGAATACTAATAAAGAGCAGCTTGAATCAAGGGCTGCTGAGGTTATCGAACTTGGTTTACTGGTTCAAGATGCACAGCTTACATATAATGGGCTGGTTGAAGAGGGACAAAGGCTGAAGAATGATGTTGATGCATTAGGAAAAGAGAAAGTGAAACTGGCTAGGTTAAAGGAAGAGCTTGAAAAGAAAGAAGAAGAGGTAGCGACATACGAAAAGAAACAAGAGAACAAGGCAACAGCTTTTCAAGAGCTGAATACAGCTTTTGAAGCAAACAAGGCTGTTTATACAGCGCAGATAAGTAGAATTCCTGATGAGATTAGGAATTTAGCTGTATTAGAGCAAAAAATCACGGAAGCTCAAGCTGAAAAAATGAAATTGCAACAAGCGTGGGAGACTGCTCAAAACGGGCTGCAGCTGGCGAAAGAAGAGGAAACGAAAGCGACGGCAAATGTATTTAATGGAAAGAATCAATTACAAGAGAGCAGCGAGAAGAAGGAAAAAGCAGAGAAACAGTTTTTACAATCGTTGCTGCAAGCAAATTTTGCGACGGAAGATATGTACCGACAGGCAAAAATGTCTGAAAGGGAACGTCAGACATTAGCAGATGAAATCAATCAATTTACTAATAATCTTGTAACCATTAAAATGCAGGTAAAAGAACTTCAAGAAGCTTTGAAGGATAAAACAAAAGCAGATATGTTGATTCTTAAGTCTGAACTAGATGCATGTAAAGATCACTATGATGTTGCACAAGAACAGGTAAGGCAAGCTGAGCAGTATTTGCAAAAAGTAACGGAATTAAAAGAGAAAATTGTAGATGCTGAGAAACGTGTCGCTCATTTGGAGAAGCAGCTGTATATCATAGCAGATTTGTATGATGTAGTAAGAGGTCAGAACAGTAGCAAAATCTCATTTGAACGGTATTTACAAATTGAATTCCTTGAGCAAATTATTATGGTAGCCAATGAACGATTAAAGCGACTGTCTAACGGCCAATTTTTATTAATGCGCAGTGAACGTCAAGAAAGTCGAGGTAAACAAAGTGGTCTAGGCCTTGACGTATTCGATGCATACACAGGGCAAACTCGTGATGTGAAAACATTATCTGGCGGAGAAAAGTTTAATGCCTCCTTATGCCTTGCACTTGGTATGGCGGATGTCATTCAAAGCTTCCAAGGTGGTGTGTCCATTGATACCATGTTTATAGATGAAGGATTTGGCTCATTAGATGAAGAATCATTGAACAAAGCCGTCGATACCTTGATCGATCTACAAAAATCCGGTCGGATGATTGGAGTTATCTCCCATGTACAAGAGTTAAAAAACACCATTCCAGCCATTTTAGAAGTCAAAAAAACAAAAGAAGGCTACAGCCAAACAAAGTTTGTTATAAAGTGAGACCTCCATCAGTGGAGGTTTTTCTTCATCCCCCACTAATCGACTGACTGAATTGATCACGGAAAATGACAGATTTCTAACTCATTTAAATTGTCGCACGAAAACACGTTGTCAGAAAGTGTATTAAATGGTATCTTATTGGTGATTTACTCTTAGAGGAGGAAAAGCTAGTGATCACAATAACGGGGACGCAAACAGAAGCAAAGGTATTTTCCAATTATCCACAGGAAACGGCGATTGAGCAAATACAAGAGCTATGTAATCAAGCCTTTTTAAAGGATACAAAGATTAGTATTATGCCAGACTACCATGCCGGAAAAGGCTGTGTGATCGGAACGACCATCCAGTTAAAAGATAAGGTAGTCCCTAACCTTGTTGGTGTCGATGTCGGCTGCGGTGTCCTAACCGTCAAGCTTCAAGATAAAAAAGTTGATTTTAACAAGCTGGATAATGTCATTCGAACACATGTCCCAAGCGGACATGAGCTCCATACAGATGAGACGGCAGGATTTATTAACACGAATTTTCCATCCACACAAGAGTTTAAGGCCGAGCACATATTGAACCAGAATAAAAGTCTTTATAGTTTGGGAACCCTAGGCGGGGGCAATCATTTTATTGAAGTATCTGTTGATTCCGATGGCCACCACTATTTAACGATCCATACTGGCAGCCGTTATGTTGGGGCGAAGATTGCAACATATTATCAAAAAGTAGCCATCTCAAAGATTCGTAATCATGTTTTACACGAAATGATTGAACAATTAAAAGCTGAGAGACGAGAAAAAGAAATCCAAACAGCCATTCAAAGCTACAAAGAAAAGAATCCAGTGATTCCTAATGATTTAGCGTATTTGGAAGGTGAGGACTTTCATAATTATATGCATGACATGAAATTAGCACAAGCATTCGCAAAGGCAAACCGCGAAGAAATCGCAAGAGCTATCACCGAGAATATGGGATTGGAGGAGCTAGATCGCTTTGATACGGTGCATAATTATATTGATACAGAGAACTTGATTTTACGAAAAGGGGCAGTTTCTGCGCAAAAAGGAGAACGGCTCATTATTCCAATCAACATGAGAGATGGTTCAATTTTGGCGGTGGGTAAAGGCAATGAGGATTGGAATTTTTCAGCGCCACATGGAGCAGGTCGCGTCTTGAGTCGCACAAAAGCAATGAAAACCTTAAACATGGACGACTTTCATAAAACGATGGAGGGTGTCTGGACGACATCAGTTTCTGAAGAAACACTTGATGAAGCGCCAATGGCCTACAAGCCAATGAATGAAATTTTAGAAAAAATCGAAGAAACATCCGAGATTGCCTGCTTTATTAAACCAGTTTATAACTTCAAAGCCAGCGAAAAGTATACACCTGGAAGATATAAAAAATCATAGTGTCAACAGTTGAGAGACTTCTTTTAGTCTCTCTTTTTTCGTTGCCCTGGATAATATAAAACAAATTTAGTCGCACTCTACATGAGTGTGGATTGAAATCACAAAACCGAAAAGTAAACGGCAAATTAACATGAAGAACCAAAATACTAGTGCTGCCGCTCTGATTTTTCTGTCCAAACCTAATTAAATCTATCTACATTAGTTGGATTTATTAAATTTGTTCACACCTTGAAAAATCTTCTCTCCGTTCAAGACCATGAATCAGTGTGACGATCTTGTCGGCAGAAATAACCTTTTTCAGATACAAATGAGTACCGTCCTACTTTCGAATGGGAAAGTATGTTATTCACAAGTTTAGTTAGTCCAAACGCACAATCCTATGCTCCTAACTAGCCTGAGCGAGGCAAATTAATAGTAGGGTATAGTCAACGTTACCTTTTTGTTGAACACTGCTTCTCCTTTATGGGTGAAGCATTTGAGTGTTTCTTTATATTTGTTTAGATCCAAAAAGTAGCCCACTTTTTTGGCAATATTGACAGCTGCATTGCTATCTCTCATCATGGTCGTTTTACAAGAAATACACATGAATGTTCGAATGGTTGGTTCTTTCTTTTCTTTGTGACCACAGACACAACATTCTTTGGTTGTGTTCCTTTCATTCACCAGTAAAAAATGCTTGCCGAGTTTTTCAGCCACCCATTTTACGATTCTTCGAAATTCACCGATTTTTTCTTGGTTCAACATGCTTCTTTTCATATTCTTAAAAGGAGCTGTTCCATTCGTAGGTGTATAATCACCAATCATGACCAAATCATAGTTTCTATATAGTTCATGTGCAATGGAATACAAGCACGTCTTTATCTGTTCTCGACGTGTATGATACGCTTTATCCAAAGCATGGTTGATTTTATTCCACCGCGGGCTATGTACCGTATAAGTGTTTCCATGTTTCGTTTTTCTCTTACGATATGTTTTCTGACAAACATTCCGAAGAGATTTTAGCTCGTCTATCTTTTTATCCCAGTATGTAATCATGCGAAGTTTTTGAAACTCCACGGAGTTCCCTTTATGATCCATTCCGACAAAAAAGTTTTTATGATTGGGATCTAACGAAATCCATTTCACATTTTTAGGGATTTCTTTTTCGTCTGATTCAAGTGTTGGTTTTATTGGCATTTCTCTATTTTCTTTTTTTGCTGCATGTACTTCTTTTCGATAGATAGACATATCCTGTTTAAACTTGAGCTCTTTTGGCGTACACCTTTCCACTGTGAAGATGCCATAAAACGTATTTCCTTGTTGTTTAGTCAGCATAAATGTTTTCATGATTTCATTTTCTTGTAACTCGAATTTTTCATTCAATTTACCAAGTACAGAAGGATTTCTTTTTCCTTTTTCTTTCTTCATCCCTGGGATATTCCCCAACGAAACGGAGATACCTGTACCGTCATTAAGAAGTTCCCACCCTTTATTTGGTTCATCGAATACCAAACTGAACCATTTTTTCTTCCAACTTCTAAACTTAGGGTACCCACCTTTTCTATCAAAGAATTTTTGATAAGCATTAGACAATCGATTCGCTGGCTCTTTTAAAACAGAAGAAAAAACAGTCTTTAAAAAAGGATGCTGTTCCTTCAATGAAACTCCGTAATCACGCAAGTTCCTATCTGATAATAGCTTCTTGGAATTATGATTTTCTTTGTAATCTTTTATACAGGCATTCAATAAATGATTGTATAACCAATTACAAATTCTGCTTTGCCCATCTAAGATCCATTCGTCTTCTTTTGTAAAGGTAACTTGAATTTTCTTATTATATAGTAGACTCATCTTTTCACCCCCTACCTAGAACATCCGTTCTCTATATGGTTAATATTACCAAATAATTGAACACTTTACAACTCTAATGGATCATTACATGTAACTTTTCTAAAAAATTAAACCTAATCAGAACTGATTAGGTTTTTTGAATAGTTATAAATAGCTTTAATTAGATTTATTTATACTGTTTTTATACCCCTTAGGTAGGGGCCTTGTTTGTTTTTATAGGTTATTATTTTGTTGTTGTATTTCATCATGAGCAAGAAATAAGTTGCCAGTTTCCACTGCACGATGTTCGTTTACTGACTCACCAGGCTCCAAATTATTTAAATTTGCTTGAATGTTGAGTTCTTCCTCATTTTTTATGCTACGTCTTTCTTTTTTCATTTTACTCACTCCTTTTTTTAGAATATGGAGAAGATCGAATCCGCAACATTTTTTAGTCTTTACGTTTTTAATTTCTTCATACAATTCTTCATAACAGTTTACAGTCTGTAATCGTAAATCTTGAAGCTTTTAAAATGAAAGTAGCGAACTTAAGAAATAAAACAGAAATGAAGTAAAACAAAAGTTATTAGTTGCTGTTTCACTTAGTGTCTGTTTTATTATCAGATTTTACATCAAAAACATCGCGACAATGGTTGTGACAACTAAACCAATGGTGACAGGCAGTAGGTTTCGACGAGCTAGCTCAAATGGACTGACATTACAAATGGCGGCAGCAGGGATGAGCGCCCATGGAATCAATGTTCCTCCACCCACCCAAATCGCGGCAATTTGTCCGAGGGCAGTTAAGGTAGCTGTACCGCCTCCAATGGCTGTGCCGAATAGATTGGCTACCGACCCAGCTAAGGAGATACCAGAAAAGCCCGAGCCATCTAAACCAGTAATTGCGCCAAGTGCGGTTAATGTAATAGCAGCAATTTCTTTCGTTAATGGAACAGCGGCAGCTAAGGCTACGCCAAGATCATTGACAATACCTTGCGATGTTTCTGGTAAATAATCGCCAATGATTTGTGTAAAGCCGGAATCCCCTAGATAAAAGAAGGCAGCAATAGGGATGACAGGACCGAATACTTTAAAGCCAAATTGAAATCCTTGAATTAAATAGCTTGTTGTTTGTTCCAGTCCCTTTTGTTTATGCGCGACAAGGGATAGAATTAGCAAAATAAAAACGGCTGTACCACCAACTAAGGCGGTAGCATCTCCACCTTGTAATTTCAATATAGACATGGCTGCGACATCAAGAAGAAAAGCAATTGGAATCAATACCGCAAAAAATTTCTTTTGCCCTCCTGTAAGGAGATGGTCACTCATTGCCTGATCTGGCATGACGACTTCATGTTCTTCTGATGTAAAAAGCCCACGTTTCATATCCCGCCTTAAAAGGAAAAAGGCAGTAACCGTTGTCACAATTCCCATTGTCATAACTAATGGAATGCTTGCTGTAATGACATCTCCGACTGGAAGGGCAGCAGCATCTGCCGTTAGCTTAGGTGCAGCTTGAATAATAAAATCTCCTGATAAGGCAATGCCGTGACCAAATAGATTCATCGCCATGGCAACGCCAAGTGCAGGCAGACCAGCTCGTAATGCGGCAGGAAGTAGAACTGCTCCTAGTAAGGCAACAGCGGGAGAGGGCCAGAAAAACCAGGAAATGATCATCATGACGATTCCAATCGTCCAAAAGGCTAAGGTAGGGTTTTTAATGAATTTCGTAACAGGGGCAATCATGACATCATTTATGCCTGATGCTGTTAATACTTGGCTCATAGCGACGATGATGGAAATGATTAAGATAGTGGACAGTAATTCGGTAATGGCAAAAATAAAGCTGTTAAAAATTCCGCTAATGGATGCAGCAATACTCCCGGTTGCCACAATCGCTAATAGGAAAATCCCAACAATACATACAATGGTCGTGTCTCGCCGTTTCACCATAAACCCGATAATTAAAACAATGAATAGCACATAAATCCAGTGAAGAGCTGTTAATTCAATCCCCATACTCTTTCCTCCTATATTTCCCCATATAAAGCTTAGTTACAGAGTATGAGATGGGCTTAAGTCGGTGAGTTGTTTTAAAAATAAAATAGCAACGAACGAAGGATGAAGAGCTTTTCCTAAGGCAATGCCAAGATGAAGAGTGTATTGGCTTTATTAGATGTACTTAAAAAAGCCAATCTATAAATATTCCATTAATATATTGACATTGATAATCATTTTCATTTAAAATGTGAATTAGATAATGATAATCATTATCATTTGCATATTCAAGTACACTTAAAAATTGACTTTGCTCATGTGGGAGGAGAAGGAAATGACTAGAATCCTAATTTGTGAATGGTGTGGTTTTATAAATGAAGAGGAAATGTTTGAGGACGAATATAACAATAACAATTATCAATGCTCATGTTGTGATTTATATGAGGTAGAAGTAGCTGAAAATTAACGATTTAAGTTATGGAGGGAAATGTCCATGGGTTCTTTACTTATCATAGGTGCAGATCATTTAGGTGTTATTTCAGACAAATTATCATCTGCAGGATTTGATGAAGTCTTACATATTAACGGAAGAAAAGTACAAATGGTTAAAAAAGACTTACCAAAAAAAATTAGTTGCATTCTTATATTAACGGATTACGTAAATCATAATCTGTCATCTGTTATAAAGAAGCGAGCGAAAAATCAATCGATTCCTATTTATTATGCAAAGCGGTCTTGGTGTTCCATTTATAAAGCGCTTAAAGGTGTTGTATAGCTATAAATTTTTTTGCGTTTTATTGAGAATAATTCTCATTATTTTGGAGAGGAAATGCAATGGCAAAAATGATTTTGATAGATGCTATTTAATGGAAAAGCTTAGTGAGCGTGGGGCTGAGGTGTATCCTCATGGTTTAAAAGTTGAATTAACGTAGGAAAAGGAAGATATTTAAATCTAAGTATTACGGAAAAAGCGATTCACATTTAAAGTAGGACGTAGCGAGGACTAATGTTAAACATTGATTCTCTTTTTTTTGCACACTTAAAACGTAACCGACAATCGAATGATACATTTCAATATCATCCGGTTATTCATAGTGCTAATAGTTTCTTTTTCATCGTATCCCTCCACGGTTATATAGTCAAAATATTTTGAACTATATTCTATTAAAACATATCTATTAATGCTAAAATAGGTTTAATTACTCCAATAAATGTTTAAAATGGATATAAATGGAGTGTCTGATAATAATGAAGGGGGAGGGGTATGTGTGGAAACGACTTTTACGGAAATGGATTCCATTTTTAACCGAACGAAAAGTGCATTAGGGGAATTTATGGGGATTATTACACCAATCATTGAAAATGCGAAAGATGACCACGAGCGCCTGTATTGGCATCATATCTATGAAGAGGAAGAACATCGTTCAGATCGCCTAGATATTCTACTACCAAAGATTCAAGCACGTCTAAAGAGTGGAGCAGATATCTCCAGCAATCAACTTGAGTTTGTACACCTTTTACAAGACATAAGTTTAGAGAAATTCGGCTTACATAATTTTTTAGAACATTTAGATTTGTCTTTGTTCCAATTCAACGGAACGGAATTCGAAAGTAAGATCCAATCATTAAGAGATTTAACCTATGAGGATTATCAACAAATGAAGATAATCTTGGAAAAATTGAATCAAGAATTTCAAGGCGGCATTGAATTTAATACTTCCATCCCAACCGATGAAAAGGAAGGGAACGGTTCGAATGTAAAAATTGATGCTTATAAACACAATCATACACACAAGCCACCACAAACAAAACAAAGCATGAGAAAAACATTAACAGTTGGAAGTCTAAAACAAAGATAGGATAAAGGGAGAAGTGGTCATTATGGATAAATCAACTCAATTTCCTGAGTCTACTCTCACAAGAGGGGAATGGCAGGAACTCGATCAAACCGTGTTCGAGAGTGTAAAAAAGCAGCTCGTCGGAAGAAGATTTATTGACATTTATGGACCCCTTGGGGAGGGTGTTCAATCGGTAACAAATGATATTTATGAAACGCCTGAACGAGGAACCATTAGTTTTCATGGAGAGGACTTGGGGCTGTCTGTTCCAACAAGCAGAGTGACTCTTACGATTCCATTGTTATATAAGGATTTTATTTTATATTGGCGGGATATTCAGCAGGCGAAAACGCTTGGCAGCCCGATTGATTTCTCTGCTTCAGCGAATGCTGCACAGCAGTGCGCACTACTTGAGGATGACCTGATTTTTAATGGGTCAAAGGAATTTAATATCCCAGGAATCATGAATGTGAAGGGAAAATTATCCCATATTCGCAGTGACTGGATGGAGTCTGGAAACGCCTTTAGTGATGTTGTTGAAGCTAGAAATAAACTGTTGAGAATGGGCCATACTGGACCATACGCCCTAGTTTTATCTCCTGAATTGTATGCACTCGTACACCGTGTTCATCAAGGAACACATGTGTTAGAGATTGAGCATATTCGGGAATTGATGACAGCGGGGGTTTATCAATCTCCAATGGTGAAAAGCGGCACAGGAGTTGTTCTAGATGCAGGAAAACAAAACATTGACCTCGCTGTAGCAAGTGACTTTGACACGGTATTTTTAGATCAAGATAATATGAATTATTATTTTCGTGTATACGAAGCCATTGTTCCGAGAATTAAGCGTCCAACAGCTATATGTACATTAGAAGATTTCTCTGAATGATTTGTTGCTAAGTTGAAACAGCAGAATGATCTCATCCTGCTGTTTCAATCTAGGCAATGGAAAAAATTTTATTTTCTGAATAAACAATGCTAGTGTTTATTTCTTTTTTAGCTGCAGGAACTCCGATATCTTCAATAATCATTCTTGCTTCTTCAAGGAAAATGGAATTCATGCTGTCCTTATTAATTTCAAATAATCTCTTTAAGTATTTAATTTTTTCTTTTATTTTCGTTGTTTTGTATTTTTGATTGTTTAATTCGGATATTTTTTTATGTTTGGGCTCTTGCAGCAAACTAAGCTCAGCGATATTCACAATGATGTTTTGATGATCTTCGGTCATAAATCCGATTGAATAGATAGAAGATCCGAGCAAATCGATGTGGGTGATTACAGCATTAGGATAAACTTCACCAGTCCGAAGACGAAGCATGGTTACTTCAATCACACCGCCAATTTTTCGTTCGTTTATTAGTAATTTATGAATATCTTTTAAACCGTTAATTTGATAGGTCATGTTGTCATCTCCTTTTTGTTGGAGGAAATATGCTTAATGATAATAATTTTCATTATCATTATACAAAGGGAGCTAGTGAACGGTCAATAGAATAGTTGATCAAAAGTTTGAAAAATTTAAATATCTTTTCGAAAGAGGGAGATAATTGGTGAAAAAATTAACAATAGGCTCCTTGAAGTACAATCACATTATGAGTACCGTTTCGATTAATCAACCCGTAATTATGGAGACTCCGACTGTCAACGAAACAAGTAGGGGAATAGACATTAAACAAAACCAACGTTATTTTCAAATCGAAGTAAAAAGAGACCAATCCATTTTGGACGCAGCCATTGAGCAACATTTATCTTTAGATTATAAGTGTAAAAAGGGTACTTGCGGTAAGTGTAAAGTGAAGGTAGTGAATGGGAGCACTTACCTCCAACCGGCAAATAGCCTTGAGGAGAACAAACTGCACCATTTAATTCAAAGCGGGTACCGTCTTGCCTGCCAGGCAATAGCTAGGTGATGATTCGTTGATGCATTGTGGTTACAAAGTTTATATTCTTTACATATTATTTATGGGAAGAGAAGAACATTCCGATTATTGCCAAAGGTTAATACCTCTTTTTGCAAGTTGCGTATAGCTATTAGACTGTGACAAGTCTTGAAGAATAACTAAAAAAGCATCGATTCTTTAGTATAAGAAATCGATGCTTTTTTGGTCATATTTTACTTAAAGGAAGCAAAAGTATTTTATAACCTATTTTAGGAATATATCTTCAATATCATCTAGCATTTGATTAGCTGCAATAACGCCGCCAGCCGTATTCCAGATTGCGTCACTTACTTCATAGGCCTTTCCGTTTTTCACAGCATTTAGGTTTTTCCAAAGTGGATCATTTGTCCATTCTTTTGCTGTACTTAAAGCTTGTGGATCACCTTCTGGAGCATAAGTGAAGTAGAATAGAATATCTCCCTCCATGTCAGGAATGGCTTCTTTTCCAACCTCTATCGCAAGGTTACCAAGTTTACTATCTGCAGTAAATAATGCTGTCTGCTTCTCTGTACGTTTAAATCCTAATTGATCAAAAATAACTCCTGAGAATGAATCTGTGTAATAGATACGAGTCGTTCCGGCCATGAAACGAACAACAGAAACCTCTTGATTTACTTGATCACCCAGTTTTGCTTTTACATCTTCTACGTGAGCATCAAATTGGGATATTACTTCGTTCCCTTTTTCTTCAAGATTTAGTGCTTTTGCATATAGTTTAAAGTTTTCTTTCCAATCTCCTCTAAGCGTTTCTGCAAAAACAGTTGGAGCAATCGCATTTAGTTTAGCGTAAACAGCTTCCTGACGCATCTTGTTTCCGATAATTAAATCAGGCTTCAACGCTGCAATTTTCTCCACATTGACTTCACTCTCAGTGCCAACAACTTCGACCCCATCCATATCCTGATTAATATGTTCATACCACGGGTCTCCAAGCCAAGATTGAACCGCACCAACTGGTTTCACTCCTAAAGCTAGTAAAGCTTCTGTCCCTTCATTTGTTAGAATCACTACTCTTTCTGGTGTTTTTTCTAATGTAGTGGTTCCCATTGCATGCTCAACTGTATAGCTTGTCTCTTCCGTTTTCTTGTCATTCCCCTTGTTGTCCCCAGCCGTCTTTTCTGTAGTGCTTCCGCAAGCAGCAAGAAGAAAGATGGCAAATACAGACAAAATTGCTACTAAAGATTTAACCTTATTCATCCTATGTACCCCTCCAAATAATATTTCTTCAGTAATGAAAATGATTATCATTCCCGTTGTTGGAATCATCATAAAATGAATATATCTATCTGTCAATCACTATTTGAAAATGATTATCAAATTCATTGACATCTATTCTCAATTACAATTACAATAAACTAGAATTTTACATGATTAAAAGAAACTTGGAAGGAATCAGACTATGTTGCTAAAAAATACTGTACAGAAATGGATGGGATTTTGGACTGCTATTGTTTTATTACTTTTTTTACTGTGTGCAAGCATGGTATACGGGTATACGGACACAACCTGGAAAATGGCAATTGATACCTTTACCAATTACAATGGTTCAACTGAACATATTGTTATTCAATCGGTACGCTTGCCCCGCGCTTTTATCGCTGCGTCTGTAGGAGCAAGTCTTGCCATCTCAGGTGTATTAATGCAAACCCTTACGAGAAATCCACTTGCTTCACCGGATATATTTGGAGTCAATGCTGGGGCCGGGTTGGCTGTTGTCATTGCCATCACTATTTTCGGAGTGAGTAACCTCTATCTATTCACTTGGCTGTCTTTTATTGGAGCGGCGATTGCAGCCATAAGTGTTTATATGATTGGATCTATTGGAAGAGAGGGGTTAACTCCCTTGAAGCTGACACTGGCTGGTGCAGCCATGACAGCTATGGTGGCCTCGCTCACGCAAGGACTTCTTGTCTCAAATGAAGCTCTGTTAGATCAAGTGTTATTTTGGCTTGCAGGATCAGTAGCTGGAAGAAACTTAGAAAATTTAACTGCCGTGCTTCCCTATTTAGCTATTGGCTGGACTCTAGCCCTGCTCGCATCGGTTAAAATCAATGTGTTATCTATGGGGGAAGATGTGGCAAAAGGGCTTGGGTTAAACACTGCTCTTATCAAAATCATAATGGGGCTGATTGTAATCCTTCTTGCAGGCGGATCCGTGGCGGTAGCTGGCCCAATCGGCTTTATTGGAATCATTATTCCTCATCTTACTCGATACATAGTAGGGACTGACCATCGCTGGGTCATTCCTTTTGCTGGTCTGCTAGGAGCTATACTTCTCATTGCCGCAGATATCGCTTCTAGATATATGTTGATGCCACGGGAAGTTCCCGTTGGCGTCATGACAGCTATCATTGGAGTCCCATTCTTTATTTACATTGCCAGAAAGGGGTTCAACGGCCGATGAAATCATACAGAAACCTTCGTTTGTTTCAGGAAAAAATCTCATTCTTAATCGACTATAGAGCGATGCTCATGTTTTTCATCTTATTAGCGGTAACCATCGTTGTTTTTGTCATCAGCACTGGGACAGGTGAAATGAATATTCATCCATTGAATGTGCTACAGGTCTTATTGGGAGGAGGAACGGAGAGCGATCGTCTTGTCATCGGGTCTTTCCGTCTGCCGCGAATTATCGTTGCTCTTTTGGTAGGTATGGGACTTGCAGTAGCAGGTGGAATTCTTCAAGGCATGATTCGAAACCCGCTTGCCTCTCCCGACATGTTAGGAATCACTGGAGGAGCAACTGTAGCAGTCGTTTTATTTTTGACGATTTTCAGTGATCAAACACATGCTTTAACCGTCAGTATTCATTGGATGCCTCTTGCTGCATTTATTGGGGCTACAATTGCGGCATTCCTTGTTTATCTCTTAGCCTGGAAAAATGGTGTTTCCCCTATTAGGCTTATCTTGATTGGAATCGGTATCATGGCCTTAATGAAGGCCATGACTACGATGATGATGATTCTCGGACCTATTTATAAAGCGAGTCAGGCAACGATTTGGATTACGGGATCCGTGTCGACCTCCACATGGAATAATGTAGTCGTTCTAGCGCCTTGGACTCTGCTATTTCTGTTGATTGCCTTGGTTTATGCAAGAAATATCAATATCCAGGAGCTCGGTGATGATCTAGCAACAGGGCTTGGTGGAAATGTTCAAAGGCAGCGGTTTACGTTATTGATGATCAGCACCGCATTAATCAGCGGTTCAGTTGCGTTTGCAGGAGGAATTGGCTTTGTTGGGTTAATGGCCCCTCATATTGCAAGAAGGCTCGTAGGTTCGAGCTTTGGATCATTGTTGCCCGTTTCAGCTTTGATTGGCGGTATATTAGTAATGGTCGCAGATTTAATGGGGCGTACCTTATTTTCACCACTTGAGATTCCGGCCGGTGTTTTTACAGCCAGTATCGGGGCACCATACTTTATTTATTTGCTTTATAAAATGAAAAGCTCATAATCGTACAATTTTTTAAGGAGGAGAGACTATGGAACAAGTTATAGAGACACACCAATTAACACTTTCATATGGTGATTCTATTATTATTAATGAACTTGACCTTGCAATTCCTAAAGGAGAAATCACCGTTTTTATCGGTGGAAATGGGTGTGGAAAGTCCACACTCCTTCGTTCGATTGCTCGACTCTTAAAACCTAAATCTGGGACGATTTTACTTGAAGGAGAAGCCATTTCTAAGCAATCCACGAAAGAAGTGGCTAAAAAAATGGCCATTCTTCCACAATCGCCGGATGCACCTGAAGGCCTTACGGTGCTTCAGCTGGTAAAACAAGGGCGGTATCCGTATCAAAGCTGGCTAAAACAATGGTCCATAGAAGATGAAAGAAAAGTGCAAAATGCATTACTTTCTACTGGTCTCGAGGATTTAAAGGATCGCACTGTCGATTCCCTGTCAGGAGGACAGCGGCAGCGTGCCTGGATTGCGATGACATTAGCACAAGATACAGATATCATCCTGCTCGATGAACCAACGACCTATCTGGATCTGGCTCATCAAATTGACATATTAGATTTGTTATTTGAGTTAAATGAACGGGAAAAAAGAACGATTGTCATGGTTCTTCATGATTTAAATTTAGCATGTCGTTATGCTCATCATATCGTCGCAATCAAAGACCAGAAGATTTTTGCACAAGGAAAACCTGAATATGTTATTAATCCTAATTTGGTGAAAATGGTGTTTGGAATGGAATGTGAAATTACAATTGATCCTTTATTTGGGACTCCTTTGTGTATTCCTTATGGAAAGGGAAGAAGCATTTTAAATCAGGTAGGAATTACTCATGTTTGATGTCCTCAATAAAGATGAGATTGTACAATTAAGACAGTTTCGTTTCACAACAGAAAATAAGTTATCGGAGCTATCCATTCTATTAAATAAGTTATTAGATGAAAATGTTTTGTTAGTTCAACCATACCTGCATCTTCCGTTTTTCCGGTATACCAATTAAGCGTTCTTTGTGTTTCATCAGAACCTAGCGCGAAGGCAATATTAGAAGCGAATTAATAGATTAGAGTGAATAAATAGAGTTCATGAATTCTTTACAATTGATTCGTAAGCGTTAAATATGATTATTAGTTATTTACTATAAGAAAACATAAAACAGTTAAAAAAACCCACTACAAATAGACTATATATAGTTCGATAATGGATACATTATCATGAAATTACTATATATGTCACATTGACCAGTAATTACAATTTTTCTTATGATTAGTAGGAGTTTATATCTAAATAGGTCATCCTTCCTGCTGTTATTCATGTAAGAGAAGGAAAGATAGGGTGCCTATTGCTAGAGTTTGAGATTAAACTCTAAGTTACATAGGATTGGGGAGGAATTGTTTTGCTGAAAAAATGGAGTACTGTAGTAGGGATGTTTGTGTTACTTTTTGCATTAACTGCTTGTAACTCAAACAAGGAAGCGTCGTCATCGGCAACGAACAAGTCATTTGAGGCGAATATTGAGAGTGCAAGTTACATATTAACGGGAAATGATGATGGAGTATCAGAGCAGGAGAATCTAGGTCAATTAGCAGTAGATATCAAAGTGAAAAATACTTCAAAAAATGCGATTAGCCTGTTTTCGGACGGAATTGTTTTGTACGATGGTGAGGAACAAATCAATCCAATCAGAGATGCATACAACTCAAAAATCAATTTACAATATGAAGCAAATGGCAATATTGCGCCAGATAAAACGAAAACGATAACGGTTGTGTTTGAGGTAGAAAAAGATAAAGAATATCAAATTGGGATTAAACCACTTTCAGATGATTATGATGAAGAAATTAAGGAATTAACACTAAAACTAGCAACAGTCGATTATGCGGAGAGCTTTGACAAATTACAGGACTCTGCTAAAGCTGCAGCTGCTTATATTGATACGATTTATTTAGATAAAGAAAACAGCGATTATGAGACATTTGTAACAGCGGATAAGGCAGCTGCTCAAGATGAAGCGAACAGTTTATTTAAGGATAGAGTAAAAAATATTTTTGAAGAAGATTTACAAGATGAAGACGTTGTGAAATTATACACTGGCTATAAAGAGGTTGTGGCACAAAAAGCTACAATAGAAGCAAAGACAATCGCAAGTGGGAATGGCAAGGCGGTTGTAAGCATCGAGTACACATCTGTTCCTTTAAACGATTTATATGACAAAGCGTATAAATTCCAACGTGAATTTAGAGAGAAAACAGGAAGCTATGATTCAGTAGAAACAGATCAATATGTGCTTTCAAAATTCGATTCAATCCTTCAGTCATTAGACACTTATGAAGGGCGCGATCCATTAGAAATTGTCATGATTCAAAAGGATGGAAAATGGGAGCTTGATCCTTCTGATCCTTATAGTGAATATGTAAGTGAGATATTTGCTGCTGGATCAAAATATTAAGGAGAATGAAACATGTCTAAGGCAAAATGGATTGTTATGATATCTATCCCTGCTGTAGTACTTATCATCGTTGCTTCTATACTGTACATTCAGCAAATGAACAAACCAAAAAAGATAGTGGAAGCCTTTGTTACAGCAGTGGAACAAAATGAACCTGATGGACTTCAGAATGTGATTCTGCCGGATGATGAAAAGGCGTTAGTAGACAAAGCTACACTACAAGCACTTGTAACGTACCTGAAAGCAAATAATAGCAGCTATGGGGCTATTAAAGATCATTTACAGGAACAGGTGGAAAATAAAGATTATACAACGAGTGGTCAGCAAATTAGCTTAGTGGAGAATGGGAAGCAATGGGGAATGTTTTCTAACTATAAGCTTAAGGTCAAAACATTATCGATAAAAGTGACAGGGCAGAACGAGGATGATAAAGTCAAAGTTTCTATTAAAAATTTAAAAAAATCGTTAAATAAAAAGGAAGAAGCTACATTTGGTCCCGTTTTACCTGGAACGTATGAAATCATAACGACTGTCAATAATCAGTTAGGAACGTTTTTGAAAGAAGAGAAAGTAGATGTCTGGGGTAGTAGTGAACAGGTAACTCTTGTTTTGGATAGTAATAAGCTGGTTCAGGAAGATCAGGGAATCCAACAAACACTACTAAAAGAAATAGAAGTATTCAATCATGATATATCTGAATATCAAACATCAGGTTTTAATATAGACGTTTTCTCCAATATTACCGAAGAAATGAAAAAGGATTCATCGATTATCGAAAATGATTTTAATTTGGTGAAAGAGTATATCGATCAAATTTCTTCGCAATATTTAGGGGCAGTAGTGAATTTAGATGAACTAGAGACGTATTATTTCAAAAATCAATGGTCAGCAGACGTGCAAGCCTCTGTTTCTTATAAGTATAAAACCAAATACAGAAATATTGATAAAGTCAATCAGAAATCCTATACATCGATTCGATCCTATTCTCTTATCTATGATGAATCTAGTAAAAAGTGGATTATTGATAATATTTTGGAGAAAGAATCAGATGGATTAGAAGCAAAAAGATGGGACAACAAAGAGGAAATAAAAAGCGATTACCCTGTTTTGAAATGGAATCGTGTAAACAGTACAGAAGCATTTTAATTGACTATCTGATGCGTAGCCTATAAACAAACAAGGTCCCTACCTAAGGGGCCTTGTTTGTTTATAGGCTATTATTATCATTTTGTTGTTTTAGTTCTTCAGAAGCAAGAATGGAGTTTGCCGTTTCAATGATACGATGTTCTTTCACGGAATCCCCGGGCTCCAAATTATTTAAATTTGCGCGGATGGTCATTTTTTCCTCGCTCACTAATGGGTTTTTTCCTTTTTTCATTTTGATTACTCCATTTCTTTATGATTTGGAAAAGTCAACAATCTGCAACATTAGTTAGTTTTTACGATTTCTAGTACTTCATACAAAAAAGCAACATTTCCAAATGAAAATAATATGGTCATACAAAATAGTAATAGTTTCTGACCACGTTGACCGGACATATAAAATGATCGATAAATTGCAAAAGCCCTTCTCGATTGAGAGGGGCTTTAAGTAAAAAAATTAATTATCCGCAGACGGCAGCTAAAACTTTCTGAACATCATAAATATTATTATCTTTTTTAAATTGCTTTGATATAGCAGGTTCTTTAGCTCCTGAAATCCATATTTTTAACTCTGCATCTAAATCAAAGTGTCCGGCGGTTTCTATGCTAAAATGAGAGATGCTTTTAAAAGGAATGGAATGGTATTCAACTTTTTTACCAGTAATGCCTTGCTTGTCCACTAATATAAGACGTTTGTCTGTAAATACAATCAAATCCCTTACCAACTTAAATGCAACGTCAATTTCTTCACCATTAACTAAAAGTTGTTTTAGTTCCTCGGTTGCTTCTTCTTTACTTATTGTTGATGCATTTCCTAAAAGACCATCTAAAAATCCCACTATAAATTTACCCCCTAATTTTCACTAAATAAATCGTACCAGTTTTGGGTATTAATTGTAAATGATGATTTGGTTTTCATAAATCGCTATTACCGTTAATACCGTATAGTACACAAGCAGAAGGGAAAAATGTGAGTTTTACGTTTTTAACTTTTTCATACAATTCTTCAGGGTAGTTAATCGTAAACCTTGAAGCTCTTAAAATGGAATTAGATATCGAAAGTAGTGAACTTAAGAATAAAACAGACACCAAGTAAAACAACAGTTATTAGCTGCTGTTTTTTATTATTTATTTGGACGTTTTTCGCTTCATGCCATTCTTTAGCCTTCTGCACTACCTATTCAAAGTGCCTTCGAAAATAATAATTGACACATATCTTTCATGTATTATTTAATATAGCCCTATAAAATGAAGCCAAAAATACTTCAATCTATTATAATAGCTATAAACGAACAGAAATTAATAATAGATAGCTTAATTTGGGAGGTCGCTTCGGTGAATGCACAATTACAAGACGTCCAAAAAGCGCTAAATGCAATTGATGAATGGACAAAAATTTCCATGATTGATACACAGGGTACCATAATCTATGTGAATAAGCGATTTTGTGAGTTTTATAAGTATAATAGAGATGAAATAGTAGGGAAGTCCTACGGAGTTATAAACCCAGAATTTGATCCGGGAAATTTTTCTTTAACCATAGAAGAAATGATACATGAAGGAAAAATTCAAGAAAGAGAGTTGAAAAACAAAACAAAGGATGGCATCGATTGCTGGGTGCAGGCCATGACGGTTCCTATTCAAGATGACGTGGGCAACATTATTCAATATATCCAAATTGCGACTGATATTACGAATCAAAAAAAAATTGAACTTGAACATATAAGAACACTTAAACTCTTGGATGATTTAAAAAATGCGTTAGATATTGCTTCCATTGTAGCGATTACAGATGCTAAAGGGGTTATTACCTACGCTAATGATACATTTTGTACGATGTCCGGATATGTGAAAGAAGAATTAATCGGAAACACACATCGAATTGTTAATTCTGGTTTCCATCCCAAACGCTTTTTTAAAGAGATGTGGCAAACGATTACGAGTGGACAAATATGGAAAGGGGAGGTACAAAACCGAGCAAAAGACGGTTCTACCTATTGGGTAAGTACGACCATTGTTCCTTTCGTAGATGCACAAGGTGTACCTTATGAATATGTAGCCATTCGGACAGATGTAACAAGATTAAAGCAAGCGGAAAAATCATTAGAAACTGCATTGAAAAATGATTTTCAGACAACAATTAAAAATTTACAAAATTGTATTTTTAAATATCGCCAAAATGCTGAGGGCAAACTTGTTTTTACGTTATCAGAAGGGAAAGCGGCTGAAAAAATAGGCTTTGTAACGGAAGCAATCTATAACAAGGAAGTGAAAGACTTTTTTCCGGAAGATGTAGTGCACATCATGGAGCAAAATTTCATGGGAGCGTGTCGAGGAACGCCGATGGAATTTGAAATGCATTTATTAGACATCGATTTCCTCGTTTATTTATCACCGATTATTCAAGATCATCAAGTTATTGAAGTAGTCGGAACAGCAATAGACATTACCGAACGAAAAAAAAGTGAACAGCTTATTAATCACATGGCGTACCATGATTCTTTAACGGGATTGCCTAATCGAGCTTTCCTTGATGAACAAATGGAAACAGCAATAAAAGAGAATAAAACGTTTGCTGTGCTGTTTATTGATCTTGATCGGTTTAAAAATATTAATGATACGCTAGGACATAGAATGGGGGATCTCCTTTTAATAGCTGTATCAGAGAGATTGCTAGATTGTATGGATGAAGGGCATATCGTTTCTCGAATCAGTGGGGATGAGTTTGTTATTTTACTTCCGAATAGTGACGAAGAAATCGCTAAAAGAATTGCGCAGCGTATCATTGATCGACTCTCTACGTCGTTTATTATTGGAAATAACGAAATGTATATTACTCCGAGTATTGGGATTAGTATGTTTCCTCAGGATGGAGACGAACCATTAAAAAGTGCCGATACTGCCATGTACCAAGCAAAGAATCAAGGGAAAAATAGTTTTCATTTTTTCACACAAGACTTAGATCGTAAACTCAAGGAAAAATTAGTGCTAGAAAATCAATTACGAAAAGCATTAGAAAAAGAAGAATTTGTCCTATACTATCAACCACAAATCGATATTACGACGGGAAAAATGATTGGTGTAGAGGCATTAGTACGTTGGATGCATCCAGAAATGGGGATGGTACCACCGATGGAGTTTATTCCTTTAGCGGAAGAAACCGGTTTAATTATTCCTATTGGTAATTGGGTGTTATATCAGGCTTGTCAGCAAAATAAAGCTTGGCAAGATGCTGGATATGAACCGATTCCAATTAGCGTAAATGTATCGCTTAGACAGTTTATGCAAAAAAATTTCGTACAAGTGGTATACAATATATTAAGACAAACAAACTTGGCACCACAGTATTTAGAATTAGAAATTACCGAGAGTATGACAATGGATATTGCCTATACCGAAAGAGTCCTTACTTCATTAAGAGACTTAGGAATAAAGGTAAGTATGGATGATTTTGGAACAGGGTATAGTTCTCTTAGTTATTTACGTACATTACCCATCAATAAGCTGAAAATTGATCAGGCCTTTATTAGAAATTTGGATAAAAAAAATAAAGCGATTGTCAGAACGATCATTTCGTTAGCCCTTAATTTACAGATAGAGGTAATTGCAGAAGGAGTAGAGCTGAAAGAACATGTTACTTTTCTAAAGAAATACAATTGCTTTCAAGCACAGGGATATTTATTTAGTAAACCTGTCCCAAAAGAAGAACTAGGCAAACTTATGAAGAATCAGTAAAAATAAACGGTAGAATCCTTTATTTTTACTGATTCTTCAAGTATCCTTAATAGAAATTGTGTGAAAAAGCGAGGTTTAGATGTGAAGCAAATATATAGTGAAATGATCCAATTTCGTGGCAGTCATTATGATTTTGGATACATGCAAGGGGAGAAGTTAAAACATTCACTTACGGTGGTTAATCGTGAAAATCAGTGGAAGGTGCGGAAGCCACGGTTTACTGTAGAAATAGAAGAAGTGAAACGGGCCATTACTCCATTTGTCCCCCATGTATGGGATGAATTACTTGGTCTTCAAGAAGCACTAGAATGGCCGATGGAACGGGTGCTACAAGAGTTTGGTGGCTATCGATTAGATTATGTCCGCTCAGGCTGTTCCATTTTAACAGGGCAGGATTATTTCATTCGTAATTATGACTATCACCCAAAGACCTATGAAGGACGCTATGTTCTCTTTCAACCAAGTGATGGAGGCTATGCGAGTATCGGTCCGAGCCAACGGGGAACGGGACGAATGGATGGAATGAATGAAAAGGGACTTGTGATTGGCTATAATTTTATGAACCGAAAAAAACCAGGCGATGGATTTATTTGCTGCATGATTGGAAGAATCATTGTGGAGGCCTGTGCGAATGTTGAGGAAGCAGTCATGATGTTGAAGGAGATTCCGCATCGACATTCATTTACGTATGTCGTGTATGATCGGAGTGGAAAAGCATTTGCTGTCGAAACCTCTCCGCGTGGTGTAGAGGTTCGCAGTACGAATGCATGTACGAATCATTTTGAAATCATGAAGCATGAAAATCGGAATCATCTTGTCGATTCTAAACGACGATTGGATATTATACAAAGTCAACAGGGGAACCTTACAAAAGCCTATGATGCCTTTCGCTTGCTGAATGATACGGATAAAGGAGTATTCTCTGATTTATATGGTAGCTGGGCGGGCACGATTCATACCTCTGCTTATCTACCGAAAGACATGAAAGCGTGGATTGCGTTAGGGGGAAATCAGGAGCCTACGCAGTTTGATTTTGCAAAGTGGCTTCAAGGTGAAGATATAGAGTTAAATCGAATTACAGGCGAAGTCGATACCGATATTCCTTTTATACATATGGATGAGAATGCCGATTGGTTTCAAAAATAAAACGAGCGAGCAGTGAAGAACTGCTCGCTTTCCTTTTCGTATGTTTCTAATCTAAGAAGATAAAAATAATATGAAACTATTTCCACTCTCTATCGTATACTTATGAGAACATTTAGAAATGTATGGAATACAGACCGATTTTTAATAAATTGTGTCTAATTATAAATAGCTTCACGTACATATTCTCAGAACATTCAAAATAATTCAGAAAGGAAGATGGAGTATGTTTAAAAAGATTTTAGCTAGCTTTGGAAAAGGAGCTGCAACGGTAGACTTACAGTTTGACAATCGTCCTTATCAAGCGGGAGAAAGTATTCAAGGAGAGATTATTATTCAAGGGGGTGCGGTGGAACAAAAAATCAATCAATTAGCCATTCGGCTTATGATGGATGTTGCTTTGAAACAAGGAAATGTTTCAAAGGAAATTGCTCATATCCCATTAATTAGTCGAGATCGTATTCAGCCTAAAGAACAAAAGGTTATTCCTTTTCATTACGTTCTTCCAACCAATATTCCGATTACAAGGAGGGCGGTTTCATACTATTTTGATACTCATCTTGATATTGAAGGTGGGGTCGACCGTAAAGATGTGGATTGGATCATTATTGAACCTCAGGCATCGGTTCAATCTATTTTTACCGCTATGAGCCAACTAGGCTTTCGTGAGACAGCTAATTCAGGGAAACTGGACCCATATGGTCAGGAATTTTCCTTTTTCCCTACTCAACAATTCACCGGGATTGTGAATGAAGTAGAAATGAGATTTGCTAATGAAGAATCTGGGATTCGGGTGTGGATGGAAGTCGATTGTAAAAATGGCTATAAGGAAATCGAGGCAAAACGAGAATTTCAATTGCATCAGAATATGTTGGGTCAGGAAGCAGAACTTGTGAACCTGATTAGCAAATATATATCAGAAGTGGTTGAACAGCCTTATAATTATACACAACCTTTCTCTTATTCTACACACCATCATCATGGTCGGGTTTCCCATATAGGCAACGCCATACCTGGCATGATTGGTGGATTAGCTGTAGGTGTATTAGGAACGATGTTAGTTGCGGAGATGATGGAGGATTTTGGGGAGCTGGGTTCTGAAGAAATGTTTGAAGAAGAGGAAACAGAGGGCTTCTTTGATGGAGGCTTTGATTCCTTTTTTGATGGCGGCGATGGTGGCGGTGAAGATTGAGAAATTAGCTTGAGGATGCCTAATTTTTCATTGAAATTAAGTAGTATGAGGAGGCAGATTGAATGAAAGAACTTGTTGGATATTGCTCAGCATGCAGTAAAGCGATTTATTGTAAGGATGGGTTTTTAGATGGAGTTGTCATTCAAGAAGAAAACATCCTTTTATGTTTTACATGCCAAAATAAGAGGAATGAATCATACAACTTTGGAATTAGGGGATCTGAATAGATATATCTTGAAAGTGATTAGGAAAGTAAGAAGTGGACTCATAGGAAGAGTCCACTTCTTTGTTATTTTTTCACATCCCATGCTCGACACTTGCTCATGTTTGCATCAAACCAATAGGCAATAGACTGATGAGAACCATTAAGGCAAGTCCACTTTGTGATTGATATAACTGAACGGAATGAGAGCACCATGTATTTAAAAGATGAACAGATGAATTTTATAGGAAGGGTATGTAATTGTAGAAAAATGATTTAAGATAAAATACAGGTGAACAGTAGAGAGTAATCCGTTTCTAGTATGATTAGAGGGGCAAACGATTTCTTACAAGATGATACATATTGGATAAAGACCTATCCTATTTTCTTGCAACTGTTCATCTTTCATTTATTCATATTTTAGAGGAGGCAGTTAAGTTGAATCAGGAATTTTTATATATCATAGCCATCATTGCTCTTGGCTATCTATTAAAAAGAATGAATATTTTAAAAGAAAAAGATGGGGAAACGATTTCACGAATGATTTTTAATATTACGCTCCCAGCCTTGGTCATTGTTTCGCTAAATTCAGTGAAAATTGAACCGTCATTAATCATGCTACCAGTCATTGTTCTACTGTATGGCATTCTTTCATTTATTCTTGCTTTTTTTGTATTTAGAAAGGAAGAGAGGGAACTAAAAGGGACGTTAATCATGCTTGCATCAGGATACAATGTCGGCTTATTCGTCTTTCCAATTGTTGAAGCGATTTGGGGAGCAGAAGGACTCTTGTATTTTGGGATGTTTGATGTAGGGAATTCGATTATTGTGTTTGGGCTTGTTTATCTAGTAGGAAGCTATTTTTCAAAGGAAGGGTTAGCCTTAAAGCCTGTTTTGATTTTAAAAAAATTCAGCAAATCGATTCCGTTTATGTCCTACGTCATTATGAGTATTTTGAATTTCAGTCATATCCATTTGCCTGCTGAGGTTATTGATGTGGCAACGATCATATCGAAGGCGAATATGCCATTATCTTTATTATTATTAGGTTTATATCTGAATTTCTCATTTGATAGGCAATACATACGACCAATCACTAAATTTTTAGTATTTCGTTATGGCTTAGGATTATTAGTCGGCGTAGTATTGTACGTATTTCTTCCTTTCGATGATATGTTTAAATATACAGTCTTGATGGGACTCATTTTACCAATTGGACTTGCTGTAATCCCATATGCACATGAATTTAAATATAACACAACGCTATTAATTGGTACGATATCGAACATATGTATTGTGATTAGTATAATCATTTTGTATATTTTTGCCAATTTCGTTTTATAGTACTGCTTTGGAAAAAATTGTTTATGTAGAGTGGATTTTAGACACACTTAAAATGAAGTAATAGATTTTGAGCTATTTTTCATTTGAGGTGATCGGACTTGTTTAAGATCTTTCTATTATCCCATATGGTTACAAGTATTATTTGTTTAATAAGTGGATTATTCGCTATTCTTTCAAAGAAGAAGATAGGCAAGCATACAATATTTGGTGAAATATATCATTGGTCCTATTTTATTGTGTTTGTAGCAGCCGTTGATATGGCCATTATGAATTGGGAGAAAAGTCAGTCTCTCTTTTATATCGCTTTATTTTCCTATGGATTTGCTTTACTTGCCTATATGGCCGGTATTAACAAGTGGAAAAACTGGTTCAATTTCCATAGAGGTGGAATGTTGATTTCATATATAGGCCTTGTAGCTGATATGCTAGTAGCTGTTACTTTTTAAGTTGTGGATATTCTGTGTATAATTCTGTGGATAAAATAAAATCCCTTGAGAATGGATAGTTTCTCAAGGGATTTTATTTAGAGATAAGAAAGTATAAGATTTTCGATGTGTACAATGGCTTATTTTTTCAATAATAAATACATAAAATAGGGTGCGCCAATTAGAGCGACCATAATCCCAGCTGAAATGCCGTCAGGGTCAACTAGGTTGCGTCCAATTGTGTCGGCAACTAGTAAGAGCCAGCCACCGATTAGAATGGCGACGGGAATAAATAATTGATTTCTAGGTCCTACTAATACTTTTGCCATATGGGGAGCCATGAGTCCAATAAATGAAATGCCTCCTGTCACAGAAACGGCAGAAGCCGCTAGGGCAACAGCTGTTAGAAGTAAGATGATCCGCTCCTTTTCAATCGATACACCAACGCCGATGGCTACAGGTTCGCTCAGTCCAAGCAGATTCAAGCGATTTGCTTTGTATAACGTAAATGGAATGAGAAGCGCTAACCACGGAAGGATGGCCCATATAAAAGGCCAGTCCGTACCCCAAATGTTTCCAGATAGCCATTTCGCGATAAAATCAACTTTTGTCCGTTCTGCAGATGAAATAAGGAAAATCATGACCCCTGAAAGCGCCATGGAAAACCCAATCCCAACGAGCACTAATCTTACAGGTTGAAGACCTTCTTGTCTGTTATAGGAAAGTACATAGATAAAGAAGGCTGTTAGTAATGCACCGACAAAGGCCACAAGTGGGAGCACATAAATAAATGAACCGGCTTCTATCGGAAAAAATAAAAAGAAAATGGCAATCGCAACACCTGCTCCATAGTTGATTCCGATGATACCAGGGTCTGCTAAATCATTTCGTGTAACTCCTTGTAAAATAGCACCAGATAACGCAAGGGCCATACCGGCTAAAAGTGTAATGATGATGCGCGGTAATCGAACGGAAAACAAAATAAATTCTTCTTTAAACGTTCCTTGACCGAGAAGGATTGGAACGAGTCGATCATAAGATACGGAGGAGTAGCCCATTCCCATCCCAATCATAATCGTTAGAATAATAAGTGCTAGTAAAATAGATAAAATGATTCGTTGTTTTATGAGTAGTGACCGATGAATCATGAGAATGTTTTTCCTCCTTTACGTACGATGAGTAGGAAGAACGGTAAGCCTATGATTGCAACAATGGCCGCTACCGGTGTTTCAAATGGAGCATGAATGGTCCGACCAAGTGTATCAGCAAACAGCAGGAAAGTAGCTCCTAAAATCGCCGACATCGGAATGATAAAACGATAATCCGTTCCTACAATAGCCCGAGCGATATGGGGAACCATTAACCCAATAAAGACCATATTTCCAACAAGAGCAACAGAAGCACCTGCGAGTAAAATAATGATGATAAAAAGAATGGCCTTGATTTGGGTTGTTTTTTGACCTAATCCAACGGCAATTTCTTCATGTAAGCTCAGAATGGTAAGCTGTCTTGAAAGAAAAAGAGAAACGAGTATACCGATCACAATAAAGGGAACGATGATTCCAAGCTGGCTCCATGACGTTCCAATCAGTCCTCCCGCGGTCCACATCGATACATTTTTTGAAATTTTAAAGTAAATCCCAACCCCTTCCGCAATTGCATAGAGGAAGGCCGAAACAGCTGATCCAGCTAATACAATGCGCAGCGGAGAAAATCCGCCCTTTTTTAGGCTACTGATTCCGAAAACCATCATCGTTCCGAAGGCTGCACCAATAAAACAAGCAATCGTGATACCGAAGTAATTCGCTGACGGGATAAAAGCGATCGTAATGGCTAGAGCAGCATTTGCGCCAGCTGTTAATCCAAGTAAACCTGGATCGGCAAGCGGGTTCCTTGTTATGCCTTGCATAATCGCGCCGGAAACAGAGAGTGCAGCGCCCACAAAAATAGCCGCCATTTCACGTGGTAAGCGAATTTCACGGATAATGGAAATAGCCTCATTGCTAGCATTAGATGTAAGCGCTTGCCAGACATCTTGAATCGTGATATCGGCTGCACCAAAGACCATAGAAACAACAAACATACTTATAAGCGCAAGTAATACTTGCTAGTAGTTTAACTACAAATGGAGTGGAACGTTTATTTTTTATAGTCATTAGTCTCTCATCTTTTCTTTTTTATAGAGTGTAGGAAATTATTTAAGATGACAAATGTGAACTTTCGAGAATTCATCGATTATTTCTAGAATTACGAGTGTGAGGTAAAATAATGTCACCTTCGTTGAACCATTAGTTACCTGTAAAAGTTTGTCAATAAAGAATTCTAGCTGGAAATCTAATGAAATTGGATCATTAAAGTAAAATTCTTCTGCATTTACTTCAAATACTTGATTATTTTGAACAGCAGGAATATTTTTATACACATCTGTTTCTTGGAATGAATTATCTTGTATCGTGATTCTTTACTAAAAATCACATAGTCTCCAGCAAATTCAGGAAGAACTTCTAACGATAATGCGTAGTAACCATCTTTTAATGCCATTTCTGTTACTTTCTCGGGCATATTTAATTTCATTTCTTGATATAAGAATTTCTGTTCCGCGACCCCAGTTATCTCCAAATACATATAATTGTTTGTCAAAGTTTTCAATGACTGAAACAGTTGTATCTTCACCGATTTTTGCTTTAATTTCTTCTCCAGCAGCTTCGGCACGTACTTTGAAGTCATCAATCCACGATTGTGCTTCTTTTTCTTTATTTAATAAGTTTACCGATTTCTAAATGTTGTGTTAAATAATCTAATTTTCCGTATGTAAACGTAACAGTTGGTGCAATTTCATTTAGTTTATCTACGTTTTGAATAGTAGAAAGTCCAATGATTAAATCTGGATCTAATTCAATAATTTTTTCTAAATTTTCTTCTGAAACTTCTTCCACATCTTCTAAAGTTTCATCAAATCGTGGGTTCATTTTAGACCAAGCATCCACACCAACAAGATTTACATCTAAGGCTATTACATTACCAGCATAAGTATGAAAGAACAACAACACGTTGTGGGTCAGCAGGGACTTCAATTGGACCATTTTCAGATTCATATGTAATCGTTTCTGATTTCTTTTCCTCTGAGGTTGAGCTGTTCTCTTTTGTAGTTGATTCGTTACTACAAGCACTAATAATGAATACCAGTAACAGCATGAAGGGGATGAATATTTTTTTCATTTTGTTTTTCTCCTTTTAATAAATTATATGTAATACACATAGGTTTGTTTGTTCGTGGATCTCTTCCGATTTCTGCATCAATTTGAAATACTTTACTTAGTACATCATGTTTAATTACTTCTTCACAATTTCCGGCTTTTACGATTTCACCCTCTTTTAAAGCAATAATATAGTCAGCAAAGCGAGCTGCTTGATTTAAATCATGAAGAACCATCACAATTGTTCGTTTTTGTTCTACATTGAGTTTTTGGAAAAGCTCTAAAACTTCTAGCTGATGCGCCATATCTAAATAGGTTGTCGGCTCATCTAGAAAAATGATTTCTGTTTCTTGCGCAAGGGCCATGGCAATCCAAACACGTTGGCGTTGACCGCCTGATAGAGAATCTACGGGACGAAATTTGAAGTCAGTTGTTCCTGTTACTTTAAGTGCCCAGTCAATCATTTCATAGATCTCTTTTCGATAAACGTCCGAAGCCTTTTTGATAGGGAAAGCGACCATAGGATACAAGCTCACCGACTGTTAATCCACTTGCATTTTCGGGTGTTTGAGGAAGAATCGCCATTTTTTTAGCGAGAATTTTTGTATTTTCTTTCGCGATATTTTTCCCATCTAAAACGACTGCTCCCGATTGATGCGAAATAATGCGGGTAATCGCTTTCAATAATGTCGATTTTCCGCATCCATTTGGACCAATAATGGTGGTGATTTTTTTATCGGGAATGAGTACACTAAGATTTTTAACAATTAAACGTTGATCATAGCCAATGTTTAGACCATCTGTATATAAGCGAACCATTATGTAACCTCCATTCATTCAAAAATAACAAATTAATTGATAACGATTATCAACATCATTTACATTTCACACTATAAAGCTATTATTTTTCATTGTCAATAAATATTTTTATTGTAAGGGCAGTAAAAAAATAGTATATTCAATTGAGAATGATAATCATTAATGGTTTGATGGGAGTGAATGAAAATGGATCAACAAGAATTATTTGATGTAACGGTGATTGGGGGAGGGCCTGCAGGGCTTTACTCCACTTTTTATAGCGGACTTAGAGAGATGAAAACTAAGCTTATTGAATATCAACCACAATTAGGTGGAAAAATTCATGTCTATCCAGAGAAAATGATTTGGGATGTGGGAGGGACGACACCCATTCCGGGGGCAAAACTGATTGAGCAGCTAGTGGAGCAAGGGCTAACGTTTAACCCAACTGTTGTGTTACATGAGAAAATAGAATCGATTACAAGAGATGAAAACGGAATTTTTGTATTACAGGGTGCATCTAGTACAAAGCATTTTTCGAAAACGGTCATTGTGGCTGTTGGAGGAGGGATTTTAAATCCACAAAAGCTAGAAATCGAAGGCGCAGAGAGATTTGAAGTGTCTAATTTAAATTATACAGTCAAGTCGTTAGAACGTTTCAAAGATAAAACAGTGATGATTTCAGGTGGCGGAAATTCGGCTATTGATTGGGCAAATGAACTAGAGCCAATCGCGAAAAGAGTGTATGTAGCTTATCGAAAAGAGGCTTTATCTGGTCATGAAGCACAAGTAACACAACTCATGAATAGTTCTGTTGTTTGCTTTTTCCATACGGTAATTACTAAACTAATCGCTGATGCCAATCATGAAACTATTGAGCGTGTCGGGCTGACGAATCATGAAACAGGTGAGGTTTCGTATTTGTCGATTGATGATGTCATTATTAATCATGGCTATGAGCGAGATATGACCTTGCTTAAAAATAGTGAATTGAATATTGAAATATTGGACCAATACTATATTGCGGGGAATGCGACTAGTGAATCTTCAGTAGAGGGACTATATGCTGCTGGAGACATTTTAAAGTATGAAGGAAAAGTCAATTTAATTGCAGGGGCTTTCCAAGATGCCGTAAATGCTGTTAACAAAGCAAAACAATTCGTCCAGCCTGATGCTAATAAAGTTGGAATGGTCTCTTCGCATAATGAGGTCTTTAAAAAACGCAATAAAGTGTTAGTAAAGCAAATGATGCAGTAGTGAAACAAAGCGTCAATTTTTCACATATAAAATAAAATCCCGCCAATATCAGCTAAATTGGCGGGAGAACTGTATTACTTTGATAAGTTATGTTCACCTCGGATTTTCTCAAGCAAGGCTTGACAGCCAGCTGTAACGAGGTCATATGTTTCCTGAAAATCACCTGTATAATAAGGGTCTGGGACATCCTTTTTATGGTGTGTTAAATCAAGTAAACGAATGATTTTTGGATGGTTAGGTTGTCCAGTCATTTCGTAAATGTTTAGGACGTTGCTTTCATCCATGCCAACAATGTATTCAAACTTTTCAAAGTCCTCTTTTGTAAGCTGGCGTCCCACAAGGCCCTCTGATACGATATTGTATTTTTTTAAAATGCTCAGGGTGCCCCGATGTGGAGGATCTCCAATATGCCACGAACTTGTTGCCGCTGAATCGACGGTAATAGTGTCACTCAAGCTTTCTTGTTTCACTAAGTCACGGAATAATGCTTCAGCCATCGGCGAACGACAAATGTTTCCAAGGCAGACGAATAAGACGTTAATCATGATGTCACTCCTTTTTGCCTTCATTATATAATAAGAACTGTTGCTTGTGTATGATGTGATGTATAAAAGCGAACATCAACCTACTTCTTGATTTTTCATTTGTGTATATAGCTGTTGATAAGCAGATGCCTCATCTATCATCCCTTTATTTCGATACATTTTAGATAGTTGTGATACAGGAGTCGGATCATTTGGATGGAGCTCCATTTCCCATGAGAAACATTCAATCGCCTCATCATATTGCTTAAACTCTGCATAATAGTGACCTAATTCCATCATGTGGTCGGGATCTTGCAATAAGGTGATCATTTTATTTATTTTTTGCATAATGGGAGAATGCGGAATGGACTGTTGGACAGGTAAAAGTGTTTCATGAACAGTTTGAAGGTCGTAGGTCTCAAGTAATTTAATGATAAGTTGTGTAAGTTTTTGTTCAGATTGATTGGTATCCTCTTCTAACAGCAGTCGTTGGATGCCCAACATAAAGGTATCTATATGAGCGGCCATAAATGCAGAATCTACATGCTGCCATAGTGTATGTAAGATGTCGTCATAGGTAGGTGGGAGAGCATCAAGAAAGTTTAATACATATAGGAATGCTGTTTCATAACGGTTCTCTTGAAGCATGTTGTCAATCATGGATTTTGTGTGAGGTAATTCTTGAAACGGATTGATTTTCAAATAAATTAACGTTAATACCCATTTCTCCATAGGTATATGTTGCAAGGCGATACTTGTATAATTTTCAACTGAATCCACTTTAGAAAGTTTTTCAATTCTCTCCATCCAAAGCAATACGATCTCCAAGAAAGAATCACGTTTTCTTAATGCATCTTCTAGAATTTGGCGCTCATTAGATTGAAATCGATGTTGAAAGCAATAGGATTCAACGAAAAGAGGGTCCTTTTGTTGAATGGTAAGTAATGGTGATGATTGGTAAAAATTCTTGTTCGAATAAAAATCTAATGAGTTTTTAATTTCTCTCGCTGAATCTAAATCAGGGACAAAGTCTGTTAAAATCTGAATGATTTGAAACGCTTTTGAAAAGTTGCCATTTCGTCTGTAGTGGAAAAAGATTTTGTAAATGACCTTTGTTAGGTATTCTTTTGGAAAATAGGAGTCTAAAGTTGTAGCAATGTAAGCAACTTCCTGCAGAGAATATTGCTGTTGAAGATGAGAGAAAAGCTTATTTTTATGCGGAATAGTGGCAGTTTCGCTGGGGATTATAGCGGATAGAAAAGGATGATCTTCCTGTAAGACAATACCCATTTTAGATGCTTGATCGATAAAGGATCCTTCCTCCACTTTTTCTAATTTTTCACCATAGATCAGAGAATTTTTATAGTACATGAGATAATAATTTTCATTCAATAATGTTTGCACTTTAACCAGCATACATCGTGAGAATACGACGGCTTGCATCACTTTTCCTTTGAGTAGTTTCTTTTTTTCTTTAATGGATATTTCAACCGGTATGATGAGTTCATGATTCATTAATATAACAGCCCCTTAAAAAGTAATTATAATCCTTATTATACCATAGAAGGGACCTAGTACAGGACGCACTTAGGAACTAAAAAGAATCCCTTTCATTGTTTTACCCGTTCTTTTTAATCTCCATTTGTATTCAAAGGATCTGTTCAATAGTTTATTAAGCTTTATTGCCACTCCTTAAAAATTCCCCATATACGGCTTAGAAGATCTCTCTATAAGAATGCTATATTGCCAGGTTAGTAAAAAATACCCGTTTTTCCATGAATTAATGTTCTTAACATAAAAATCATAATAGATTAATAGTTTTACATTATTGTAGGGTTATAGCGTTTTGTGGGGAAAATTCTCGCAAATGGACGAAATAACAAACAACGGAGGCGAGTCATGAAGAAAGAGTGGAGAAAGAGGTTTTTACCAGTTTCCTTATCCTTGGTGATGGCAGGAAGTATTCTATCACCGAATCTAGCATCTGCGTTAGGAGACTTTGATGTTAATTCTAGCATTATGCAAACCCCTATTAATGAGTATCAAGTGGACCTTGCGCCTGGTGTAAAAGAAAAGCACTATAGCTTTGAAGGAGCAGACGGTAAAAGAGTAGAGAGTTTTGTAGTAGATGTGGATGTACAAAACCCAAGTGTGGCGGTTGAAGCAGGGACCCCAAATGACGGTGATGCGTTTGGTCTTCAACCGGTTCGACAGCAGGCAAAAGCTGCAGATGGGGACAACCATAAAGTAGTAGCAGCTGTCAATTCAGATTTTTATAATATGGCTACCGGTGAACCGATTGGTGTCGTGTACAAAGATGGACGAGCTGTAAAAGCGGAAAATGGTGGAACCCACAAATTCTTTGGTATCAAAAAGTCTGGAGAAGCCGTTATTGGTGACGCTGCGGAATATGAAAGTCTGAAGGATCAATTACAAGAAGCATTAGGTGGAAATGCGATTCTCGTTAAAAATGGTCAAATCTATCAAACTCCACAAACGGGAGCGGATAAGGAGCCGAGAACAGCCGTTGGGATTAAAGAAGATGGCGATGTATTTTTTGTTGTCGTGGATGGAAGACAAGAGCCTTATTCCAGTGGCATATCTATGCCCGATTTAGCGCAATTGATGATCGATTTAGGAGCAGTGAATGCTTTGAATCTTGACGGTGGAGGATCGTCTACCTTCACAACTCGGGAATTAGGTGGCGATACTCTTGAGATTGATAACAAACCATCTGACCGTACCGAAAGAAGTGTAGCTAACTCTTGGTTAATTGTTTCAAAAGAGACGACTGACCATCAATTCGAGACAGCACATATTGAACCGTATGATCAAACCTTTACGCCTGGCTCAACGATTCAATTTAGTGCAAAAGGAAGAGACAAATCGATGGCTTCAGCTCCACTGCCAGCTTCCGGTTTAACTTGGGAGCTTTCGGATTCATCCTTTGGTTCAATCGATGAGAATGGCAAGTTTATCTCAAGTCATAAAACAGGACAATTTTATGTTCTATTAAAATATCAAGGGAAAGAAGTAGGGAAAAGTATTATAGACATCGAAAAGCCCGATGATATGTATTTCACTTCACCTGAATTAATGATTGCTAAAAATAGTGAAAAGGATTTGGACTTAGTCACAAGATTTCAAAAGAGAGATGTTCAGTGGAATGAACAAGATATAGAGTTTGATATTCCACAAGGAATGGGAACAATTGATGCAAACGGTGTGCTTCACACAGGTGAGCAAAATGTTTCAGGGGAAATTATTGCTCGATTAAAGGATTCAGATCTTACGGCAAAAATGAAAGTATCCGTTGGAAAACTTCCTGAAGTGTTATTTAACTTTGAAGACGAGCTTGGAAGCTGGAAAACGTCAACGGCTAATCGCGGTGAAAAAGGGACGCTTAGCTTGTCTCAATATCCCGCACCTGTGAGATTTGGAAATCAATCCTTACAAATGGATTTTGATTTTACAAATGCACAAACGGGCACAACACTTGGCGTATATGCTGGACCTGGTGCGCATACAGCGATTGATGGAGAACCAACAAGCATTGGGATGTGGGTATACGGAACACCTGAAGCACAGGGTTACTGGCTGAGAATGATAGATAGTTGATGGAAATGGTAAGAATCAATCGATTGACCTTACGAAAAATGTACCAGGGATTGACTGGCTTGGCTGGAAATATATCGAGGCAGACATTCCAGAATCTTTTACGGGTCCATTTAAAATACACAGCACGCAAGCGGTTAGATTAATGTCCACTAAATCAGGGATTGCTGGACCTATGACAAAGGGTTCAATTTATATTGATAATATTCGAGCGGTATATGGCGACAAGGTAGATGATTTAAATCCTCCTGTTATTCAATCCTTGAACGTTGAGGGCAAAGAATATACAACAAATGCTGTCAACTTGACTGCAAAAGTGAATGAATATGAAGATGATCCGTTTAAGACAGGAATTGATTGGGATAAAATTAGTATTTTCGTAGATGGTAAGGATTATTCTAAAGCAGAAGGTCATTTCTCTTATGATATGGATGGTTCTGTTTCATTAAGTGGGTTGAAATGGGCAGATGGTACACATAAAGTAGTCCTTATGATTCCAGACAAATTTGGAAATCAAGGGATTAAAACGGGCTATTTTACAGTAAATACTGGATCCGCAAAAATGGAAATTGTCCAAAAACAAGACCAAGCCTATCTCGGTGATGTGCTTGACCTTGTCGTGAAAGCAACAAATCCAGCCGATCTTTCAAGTTCTAATTTAAAAATTCAAATTGATAAGAATTATCCAGTGAAAGATGTGAAATTTTCAAATGGATTTGTGAACAGTACTTCTAGCTATGATGCAGAAACTGGCATTCTTACTTTAAACCTTGTAAACAGCAGTGAAATTGCAACAATGGCAAGGCTTGTGAATAGCGGAGAAACAGCTGCAACGGCTGAGCTAGCAACGATTCATATTGACATTCCTGCATTTACAAAAGAAGATAGTGAGTTAACTTATGAGATATTGGATGCAAGCATAACCTATGATAATCCAAAAGAGGAAAATTTCATCTCCACTTTTTCAATGGAACGGGCTAGCGTAGCCATTAAAGGTGCTTACAATCTTACGTTTGAACCCGTCTTAATTGGGAAACCTGCTGTGATGACAGTGAAAAATACAAATGATGAATTAATGAGTGATGCAGAAGTTTTCGCTGTTATAGGAAATAGCAAGGAACCCGTTTTATTAGGAAAAACGGATAGTAAAGGTACACTTGTAGTCGATTCGATTACAAATGAAGTAGAAAAAGTATCCTTATATGTGGTCAAGGATGGAAAGTATTCGTTTAAAGTGAACACCCAAACGTATCCAGCACTTGTAAATGCGACTGAAATGAAAAATGTAATTTCTACGCCGACAAGTGATCCGTATAAGACAAAAAGCTTTACATGGATGTCCAGTCCTTTAGCAAAAGAAAAGTCAGCCGTCGTTCAATATGCGAAAAAAGCGATGTATGATAAAAACGGTGATGCATCACTTCAAACAGTAACAGGTACCTCTACTAATCAAGTTTTCTCTGGGGATCAGGATATTAAGAAAAATGGAATGATCCGAATGAATGAAGTGACATTAACAGAGTTGCAACAAGATACAACTTATGTATATCGCGTAGGCGATGGTACGAACTGGTCAGACATGCAAGAATTCACCATATTAAAGAAGAAAAAAACGTTTGAGTTTGCCGTTTTAGGAGACACTCAGTCACCAGCTGATTTAAGTCTTTTTAATACGATTCTTAGCGATCTAAACAAAAAAGATTTAGCGTTCATGATTCATGTGGGTGATCTCATTGATGAATCCGCTAAATTTAATCAATGGAATGATGTGTTAAGCACAATCGGCAAACATGAAAATATTGCTTCAACTGATTTAGTCGCAGCCTTAGGGAATCATGAATATATGGGAGATGCGGATGGACACTTAGCAAAATCTATTTTTAATGCTCCTGAAAATGGACCCGATGCGGACAAAGGTGGAACGTATTCGGTTGATTACAATAATATTCACATTAGCGTACTAGGCTATACAGATGATAGCAAGGTTCTAGATAAACAGCTTGAATGGCTGAAACAAGATATGAAAAAATCGAAGCAGCCATGGAAAATTCTTGTTACACACAAGCCTCCATATTTCACAAATCCATTTGGCGGCAATGCCATTATGAAGGAAAAGTTACCGCCGGTTGCTGATGAACTAGGAATTGATATTGTGTTCTCTGGGCATGATCATTCCTATGGAAGAACGAAGCAGCTGAAGGATGGAAAAGAAGATACGAATGGAACGGTATATGTCGTAGCAGGAACGACCGGTCAAAAGCATTATGATGCTGTCACAGATGAGAAATTTGCTTATGTTAATATGGAAAATATTGCCGTTTCCATGCGTGCACAAGTGAACAACAATCAAATTATGTTTACGACTGTTACATCAGACGGTAAAATCATTGATCAATTCACAGTAACAAATGAAAAATATGATGAGGAAGAATAGGTGGTCAAAGTAACGTAAATATAAAGTAAGAATATAATGGAGTGCTGATTCAAAAGAGACAATGAGCTTTTGAATTAGCACTTATTTTTTTAGAAATGATGATGAGTAACGTTTAACAAGCTAATTATATGGCTAGTTCAGCATATACAGCATACATAATCCATAATCCGTCTCGTCATTTGGATTGGGATTTGTCCGGCCATTTTTTGTTTAATGCGTCAATAAATGTCTTAACGTTTTTTTTATCCTGCATGATAGGTGAATAAATATAGGAAAGCATTCTATGAAAGGACTGATTTTTCAACTGAATAATAGAAAGATTCCTATGCTGTATATCTCTTTCAATGACACTGCGAGATAGGAGAGATAGCCCCATACCATTCATAAGTGTTTCTTTAATTCCTTGATTACTGCTTATAGTAAGAAGGGATTTAACTTTCAAACCATTTGAACGAATGACATGGTTAAGATATTCACGTGTACCTGATCCAACTTCTCTAGTGATCCATGTTTGATTTTGAAGATCAGTAATCGTCACTTCATCTTTACTAGCGAGTTGATGATTATTCGAAGAAACAATAAATAATTCATCTTGCATAAAAGCGATGTACGGAAAGATTTTTTTCATTTGTTTGCCCTTCAATTAAACCTATATCTACTTGAAATAATCGTACGGATTGAACGATTTCTTCTGTATTTCCAATGACAACTATGAAGTTCAAGTTCTGGATAGTCTTTTTGAAGATCAAAAAGTAAAGAAGGCAATATATATTCCCCAATGGTAAAACTTGCCCCTATCTTTAATTCTCCTTTTATAGAGTTATGATGTTCCAAAATATCTTGTCTAGTCTGTTCATAAATCGTGATCATTTGCTTGGCACGATCGTATAAAATCTCACCAGTTGGAGTGATTTTTAAGAATTTTGGAGAACGTAAAAATAATGTGAGTTTGGAATTCCTTTTCTAAATTTTTGATATGTAAACTTACACTTGGTTGTGACATGAGAAGTATTTCGGCTGTTTTTGTAAAATTTTTCACTTCTACTAGGGTTACAAATGTTTTTAATGCATCATAATACAATAGAATCCCACCCTGTTATTAGTAATATTAATAGTTATGATAATTTATATTTATTTTACTAATATTTAGTATTTCGGTAAAGTTTGATTAGAAAAGTTTTTAGGAAATGTCTCATCTGGCTAAGGTACTCGAATGGCCAATGAAACATGATCTATCCAATCGTTTTTAACCAGTAACTGTGAAGTCATCATCTAGATTAGTGTTTTGTTCACAATTTTCTAATGATTAATGTAATTAAACCCAACTTTTTTTATATGAAATTTGATAAAATGAATTATATTTCACTGAAAAGTGGATAGCAAGATATATCAAAACCAGTCATGATAAAATGACGTACGATTAGTTTATATTCTTTTGTGAGGTGGATATCGTTGCAACTTCAGGTAATGAACAGTCCGTTTAATCAGGAGCAGGCAGAGCTCCTTAACCGACTTCTGCCGACTTTGACAGAATCACAAAAAGTTTGGTTGAGTGGTTATTTAGCCGCATGTAATTCTCGCGTTGCTGTTCCGGAATCAACAGGAGAATCTGGCAGCAGAACTTCCAGTTGGGAACACTGGGAAGACTATTTCAAAAGAAGTGACCATTCTTTACGGATCACAGACAGGAAATGCTCAGGGGCTTGCGGAGAAGGCAAGTGAAAACGCTTGAGAGGACAAGGCTTTCAAGTACTGTTTCGTCTATGAGTGATTTTAAACCAAATAATTTGAAGAAAATTCAAAATCTTCTTATTATCGTGAGTACACATGGAGAAGGCGATCCACCGGATAACGCTCAGTCTTTCCATGAGTTTCTTCATGGTAAAAGGGCTCCAAAGCTTGATCAGCTTAACTTTTCTGTTTTGGCCCTTGGAGATAGTTCGTATGAGTTTTTCTGTCAGACGGGAAAAGAATTTGATCAGAGGTTGGCAGAACTGGGTGGCACACGTCTTTATCCTCGTTTTGATTGCGATCTTGACTATGATGAACCAGCGGCAGAATGGATTAAAGGGGTTATCGATGGCTTAAGTGAGTTCAGGGAGGAAGTGCTGACGCAAGCTTCAAAAGCAGCAGTAGAAGCAGCACCTCAAGAGGCTGAAGCGTAGTGTATTCAAGAACAAATCCGTTTAAAGCGGAAGTGCTTGAGAATTTAAATTTGAATGGCCGCGGATCGAATAAAGAAACGCGCCACATCGAATTATCACTGGAAGGATCAGGTCTTACATTTGAACCAGGTGACATTGTCGGCATCTATCCGAACAATGATCCAGAGCTTGTTGATGTAATTCTTCAGGAAACAAAATGGGATCCAAACGAATCCGTAACAATTAATAAACAAGGGGATGTGCTTCCACTTAAAGAAGCACTTAGCTCTCAGTTTGAAATTACTGCTTTAACGAAATCTCTTCTTAAGCAGGCGGCAGAGCTTTCAGCAAATGAAGCATTGCAAGAGCTTGTAGCAGCAGGCAATGAAGCAAAAGTAAAAGCATATACGGCAGGTCGTGATTTACTTGATTTAATTCGTGACTTTGGTCCGTGGACTGTTTCCGCACAAGAGTTTATTTCTATTTTGCGCAAATTGCCACCTCGTCTGTATTCGATTGCCAGCAGTTTAGCGGCAAATCCGGATGAAGTCCATTTGACAATTGGTGCGGTTCGGTATGAGGCACATGGACGTGAACGAAAAGGTGTCTGCTCGACTCTTTGTGCAGAACGCTTACAGCCAGGCGACACATTGCCAATTTATATTCAACATAACAAGCACTTTAAGCTTCCTGAGAATCCAGAAACACCGATTATCATGGTTGGTCCGGGAACAGGAGTGGCACCATTCCGCTCCTTTATGCAGGAGCGTGAAGAAATCGGAGCAGAAGGAAAATCATGGATGTTCTTTGGAGATCAGCATTTCGTGACGGATTTCCTTTACCAAACTGAATGGCAAAAATGGCTGAAGGAAGGCGTACTAACGAGAATGGATGTTGCGTTTTCACGTGACACAGATGAAAAAGTATATGTACAGCACCGTATGCTTGAACAAAGTAAAGAAATGTTCGAGTGGCTTCAAGAAGGAGCAGCTGTTTATATTTGTGGCGATAAAAATAATATGGCAAAAGATGTTCATCATGCACTGCTTGAGATTATTGAAAAAGAAGGCGGTATGAGCCGTGAACAGGCGGAAGAGTATCTTGCCGATATGAAACAGCAAAAACGTTACCAACGAGATGTATACTGATTTAGGATGGAAAGGAGTTTAATTCAACATGGTAGATCAAATTTTAAAAGCGCCGGAAGGCCCACCAAGTGATGTTGAGGGAATAAAAGAAAGAAGTAACTATTTGCGTGGTACGCTGAAGGAAGTTATGTTAGATCGAATCAGCGCTGGGATTCCTGAGGATGATAATCGTTTAATGAAACATCATGGTAGTTATTTGCAGGATGATCGTGACCTTCGCAATGAACGTCAAAAACAAAAGCTTGAGCCTGCGTATCAATTTATGCTGCGTGTTCGTTTGCCAGGCGGTGTGGCAACGCCTAATCAATGGCTTACAATGGATGATCTTGCTCAGAAATATGGAAACGGAACATTAAAGCTGACAACGCGTGAAACATTCCAAATGCATGGGATTTTAAAATGGAATATGAAACAAACGATTCAAACCATCCATGCATCTCTTATGGATACAATTGCGGCTTGCGGTGACGTAAATCGAAATGTAATGTGTACGTCAAATCCATATCAATCTGAGATTCATATGGAAGTATATGAATGGGCGAAAAAATTGAGTAATGATTTATTGCCACGCACAAGAGCCTATCATGAAATTTGGTTAGATGAAGAAAAAGTGGCTGGTACACCTGAAGTAGAAGAAGTTGAACCGATGTACGGTCCGCTTTACTTACCACGGAAGTTTAAAATTGGGATTGCGGTTCCACCATCGAATGATATCGATGTCTTTTCACAAGACCTTGGATTTATTGCGATTGTTGAAAACGGCAAATTAATCGGCTTTAACGTAGCAATCGGCGGCGGCATGGGTATGTCACACGGTGATAAAGAAACATATCCGCAGCTTTCTAAAGTCATTGGCTTCTGTACGCCGGACAAATTATATGATGTAGCTTATAAAGTCATTACAATTCAGCGTGACTACGGAAATCGTTCCGTTCGTAAAAATGCTCGCTTCAAGTATACAGTGGATCGTCTAGGGCTTGAAAATGTCAAAGCTGAACTTGAAAATCGCCTTGGCTGGAGTCTCGATGAAGCAAAGTCATATCATTTTGATCGTAACGGAGACCGTTACGGCTGGGTGGAAGGTGTCCAAGGAAAATGGCATTTTACGCTGTTTATCGAAGGTGGCCGCGTTGCCGATTTTGAGGATTACAAGCTTATGACAGGCTTGCGTGAAATTGCTAAAATTCATACTGGCGAATTCCGTCTAACGGCTAATCAAAATGTGATCATTTCTGATGTATCAAGCGAAGAAAAGGAAAAGATCAACGCACTTATTGAGCAATATGGTTTGACAGATGGCAAGCATTATTCTGCGCTTCGCCGCAGTTCAATTGCATGTGTATCTCTTCCAACATGTGGATTAGCGATGGCAGAGGCAGAACGCTATTTGCCTACTTTAATCGAGAAAATTGAGACGATTGTCGATGAAAACGGTCTGCGTGATAAAGAAATTACAATCCGTATGACCGGTTGTCCGAACGGCTGTGCTCGCCATGCACTTGGTGAAATTGGCTTTATTGGTAAAGGGCCAGGTAAATACAACATGTATCTTGGTGCTGCTTTTGACGGAAGTCGTCTAAGTAAAATGCATCGTGAAAATATCGGAGAAGAAGAAATTTTGAACGAATTACGTACGATTCTTCCTCGCTATGCGAAAGAACGTCACGAAGGCGAGCATTTCGGTGACTTTGTTATCCGTGCTGGTATCATTAAAGCAACAACAGACGGCACGAATTTTCATGATTGATTAAACGGTATGAGGGACGGGAACGTTCTCATTAAGACCTAATTTATAAAAAGAAAAAAATAAAGGAGGATCCATATTAGGTAGATACAATATGGATCCTCCTTAAAATTTGTCCTAGTTTTCCTATGAAATACTTGATTATAAAAAATAGTTTGACAATAATGAAAGACTGTTGGTAAACAAAACATTTATATGAATCTCTCAATAACGATAAATAACAGAAGAAATAAATTTTTCTTATCTTGCTCGAAGAAAGATTTATTTCTTCTTTATTTTTGAAGAAAGACGAAAAAAAGCGATTCCACTTTTGGAAACGCTTTTTTAGCCTTAATACACGTCTAATAAGTGTTTCTAAGTTGAACTTAATAGAAAAGTACATTTTGAAGTTGATTGAATAGATTGAAATTTTTAAATAAACTTACAAATTTAAGTTGACAAGTAGGAATTATTGGAATTAATATATAATTAACTTGCATACCTCATAACAATCCATTATGAGTTTGCGATCCTGATTAGCCAACAGAAGATTTTTAGCTTTTACACTTAACTAGTTAAGAAGCTTCTCATCAAATAAAGATGAATAGCAAAATCAAAGTTAAAATAAGGGGGATAAAAAATGCGAAAAATTGATGATTTAAAACTAGATTACATCATATCTGAATTGAAAAAAATAAATTATGGATCTCTTGTCATCACTGTACATGAAGGGGATATTACACAAATTGATATAACAGAAAAGAAGCGATTTTCGTTAGCTAAACGTACTAAATTATCTAATTAATTTAGAACTTTTTAATTAGAATGGGGTTATTTTTTCAATAAATATAATAGTTGTTACGAAAGTAGTATGTATTATATTCAAATAATAAACGAAAAGCTTATGCCCAGTCTCAGAACTGGGTTATTTACATTTAGACGTCTGCAATAGGACGAAATTTGATGAATCTTGGGGAGTGTTAGGCACTGATGATAAAAATTTTAATAAATTCACACTTGACAAATATGTTTTATGTGAATTATGATTATTTTATAAAAATTATAAAAAGTGGCTAACCAGACAACTGGAGGCTCTTGTCATTTTCTTATCCAAGAAAATGTACTTGAGCCTCTTTTTGTTTGTTGAAAGAAAGGTCAAATGCATTTGACATAAAAAAATGAAACTACTGTATAGCTGATCATACAAATGAAGGCTCATTTTGAAGAGGTGAAGAAGGATGAAAAGAAGAGTCAATGGGTTTATTTTACTTATGATGGTTAGTATTTTAGTACTAGTGTTAGGTGGTTGTGGAGATAAGAAAGCTTCAGAGAATGCAAGTTCAAGTAAGGAGGAGCAAGTAATCAACATTGGTTATCAAAAATTCGGTACCTTAAACATTTTAAAGTCTACCAGTAATTTAGATAAACGTTTAGAGGAAGAAGGATACACTGTAAAATGGGTTGAATTCCCAGGCGGTCCACAATTGCTAGAAGCTTTAAATGTAGGAAGTATTGATTTTGGACATACTGGAGAAACTCCTCCTGTTATTGCACAAGCGGCTAAAGCACCGCTTATATACCTATATAATCAATCGGCTAATCCAAAAGGGGAAGCAATATTAATCCATAAAGATTCCCCTATTAAAAGTGTAGCTGATTTAAAAGGCAAAAAAGTTGCTTTAAATAAAGGATCTAATGTGCATTATTTACTCGTTGAAGCGTTGGAAAAAGCAAATTTGACATTAGATGATATTGAACCTGTTTATTTACCACCAGCTGATGCACGCACTGCCTTTGAAGGCAATCAAGTGGATGCTTGGGTTATTTGGGACCCATTCTTAGCGGCAGCAGAACTAGAAATTGATACAAAAGTTCTTCAAGATGGAACTGATTTAGTAGCGAATCGTGAATTCTTTTTATCCACAGAGACTTTAGCAACAGAGCATGGAGAAGTTGTAGAGATTATTAAAGAAGAATTAGAAAAAGCAGATAAATCGACTGAAGAGAATCCTCAAAAGATGGCTGAATTTTTAGCGCCTCAAATTGGTATGAGTGTAGAATCGCTTGAGAGAACACTGACAAGAAAGACATATGGTTTACAACCCATTTCCAAAGAAGTGTTAGATTATCAACAATCGATTGCAGATCGTTTTTATGAGTTACAGTTAATTCCAACTAACATTGATGTCTATGAAGCGACATTAGATCTGAAAAAATAAGGAGGCAAGAAAATGAATATATTCTGGTTTATTCCTACGCATGGAGAAAGCCGTTATTTAGGGAGTGCCAAAGGAGGTCGTGCGATTACATTACCTTACTTAAAACAACTGGCACAAGCAGTGGATCATTTAGGTTTTACAGGAGCATTAATTCCAACAGGTCGTTCGTGTGAGGACCCTTGGGTGGTTGGATCTACTTTGATTTCAGAGACGAAAAGAATGAAATTTTTAATTGCGGTTCGTCCAGGCCTAATGTCGCCTACAGTCGCTGCTAGAATGGCATCTAGTTTTGATCGCCTGTCCAATGGACGTTTGCTTATCAATGTTGTAGCCGGAGGAGACCCAGTTGAATTAGCTGGAGATGGTAGTTTTTTAAGTCATAAAGAGCGATATGAAGCAACTGATGAATTTTTAGATATCTGGAAAGCTGAAATGATAGGAGAAAAGGTGGACTATGAAGGAAAGCATTTGAAAGTACAAGGTGGAGATATTTTATTACCTCCTGTACAAAAGCCATACCCTCCTTTATATTTTGGTGGCTCTTCAGAACCAGCTCTTGAAGTTGTTGGAAAACATATTGATGAATACTTAACATGGGGAGAGCCGCCAAATCAAGTGGCCGAAAAAATTGCTGAAGTGCGGAAGCGGGCAGCAAAATATGGTCGCGAAGTTAAATTTGGTATTCGTCTTCATGTCATTGTTCGAGAAACGGAAGAAGAAGCATGGCAAGCAGCTGACGAACTGATCAAATATGTAGACGATGAAATGATTGCAAATTCACAAAAGACTTTTGAACGCTTTGATTCTGTTAGTCAAAAAAGAATGTCAACCCTCCATAATGGAAAAAGAGATGCGCTTGTGATTAGTCCTAATCTTTGGGCTGGAGTAGGTCTTGTCCGAGGTGGAGCAGGGACGGCGTTGGTTGGTAGTGCAGAAAATGTAGCAGCACGTATGAAAGAATATCAAGAAATCGGTGTTGATTCTTTTGTTTTATCTGGATATCCACATTTAGAAGAAGCCTACCGTGTGGCTGAATTACTGTTCCCATTACTACCGGTAGAGTATACGCAAGAACCGGTTTCGCAAGCAACAAGTCCATTTGGTGAGATTTTAGCTAATGATCATTATCCAGAGCAAGGGAGTAAAGAGAAGAATGACGATAAAACGAACGTACAAGTTCACTAAAATTCCTTTTATCACATGGTTAGTACCAGTGCTGCTTATCGTGATGTGGCAGATTCTTTCACAAGGGGGATGGCTATCGGACCGTATTTTACCGGCTCCGACAGCCGTACTTCAGGCGGGCATCACTTTGTTACAATCAGGAGAATTACTCGAATCTCTCGAGATTAGCACTCAACGCGCTTTAATTGGCTTTTTAATTGGTGGTTCCATTGGATTTATACTAGGCTTACTAAATGGTTTGTCTTCTATAGCTGAAACGTTACTTGATTCGTCGGTTCAAATGTTGCGCAATATTCCTCACTTAGCATTAATTCCACTCGTTATCCTTTGGTTTGGAATTAATGAGGAGGCCAAAATATTTCTTGTAGCTCTTGGTGTTCTATTTCCTATCTATTTAAATACCTATCATGGAGTTAAATCTGTTGATAAAAATTTAATCGAAGCGGCTAAAGTATATGGATTAAGTGGTTTTTCTTTATTTTGGCACATCATTCTTCCTGGTGCTTTGTCATCAATTTTAGTAGGTGTTCGTTTTTCCTTAGGAGTTATGTGGGTGACATTAATTGTGGCAGAAACCATTTCAGCCAATTCGGGTATTGGCCACATGGCTATGAACGCACGAGAATTTATGAGAATGGATATTGTTGTGTTGAGTATCCTCTTATATGCGCTGCTCGGTAAGTTGTCAGATGTGATTGCCAAATTAATTGAAAAAAAATGCTTAAAATGGCATTCATCCTACCAATAAGGAGGAAACATTATGGAAAATACGATAGTAGAATTAAAAGGTGTTAAGAAAACCTTTGGTGAAGTGAATGTCTTAAATGATCTTGACTTAGCCATTAACAAAGGAGAATTTGTTGCCATTGTTGGAAAAAGCGGATGCGGGAAAAGTACATTACTTCGACTCATAGCTGGATTAGAAACTCCAAGTGAAGGGCAAGTATTAGTAGCTGGTGAGGTACTAAAGGGGATTAATACAGAATCGCGAACGATGTTTCAGGATGGCAGACTATTTCCGTGGAAAAAAATATTACAAAATGTAGGTGTCGGCTTAAAGGGGGATTGGAAGCCAGTTGCAGAAAAACTACTTGAACAAGTAGGGCTTTTGCATCGTGCTCATGATTGGCCATCCGTACTATCAGGTGGTCAAAGACAAAGAGTAGCTTTAGCCAGGGCTCTTGTCAATGAACCGAGTATTTTATTATTTGATGAGCCATTAGGGGCACTTGATGCTTTAACTAGAATTGAGATGCAGCAGTTGATCGAGGACTTATGGAAAAAGAGAGATTTTACAGCTCTTTTAGTCACTCATGATGTGGAAGAAGCTGTCACGTTAGCAGATCGAGTTATTTTAATCGAGGAAGGCCAGGTGGTGTTAAATAAAAAGATTGATTTACCAAGACCTCGAAAAAAAGATACAGTCGTGTTTGCTTCGTTAGTGACACAAATATTAAATCGAGTGTTACAAAGTGATGATTCCGAAGAACAAACAGCCATTCATGCATAGATAACAGATCAGTGCCAGGCACTGTTCTGAATGGCTCAAGCAGTGTACAATGACATAGTTATATTCAAAAGGACTTCCTTATTAAGGTAAGTCCTTTCATGTATTTATTAGTAAACTCTCAATTTATTTTTAATTACCAAGGGGGATTATAATATATTAATCAAAACATATTTTTTCATCGGCCTTTATCCAATCTAATTCTCTTATACTGGCATCTTTTGACCATTGAATCGGCATTTCTTGGTCTGAAATCACAACATTAATGGATGATAATGAATCGATATGAAAAAGAGCTCTTTGATTAAATTTAGAAGAATCTGCAACAACATATACTTGCTTTGATCTCTTAATCATGATCGAAGAGGCAGTTGCTTCATCCACATCGAAATCACAAATTCCATCCTTACTTATTCCACCACATGAAATAAACGCTTTATCAAAATAAAAATGTTCTAGTAGCTGGTTGGTAATTGAACCGCTAATCGAACGTTGCAGTGGATTGGATGTTCCCCCAAGTACAATGACTTTCCCATTAAAAATATTAGATTCTAATCGCTTATTTAAGATTTCGGCTGCTGCTAAAGAATTGGTCACAATCGTGACATTTTTTACGTTTTTAACCGAACTTGCGATATGTAAGGTTGTTGATCCTACATCAAGAGCAATGGTTTCGCCATCCATGATAAAAGTAGCAGCAACTTCCCCTATTAATTGTTTTTGATGATGTGCAATGTTAACTTTATGATTGAAATGAGGCTCATTGCTTATCCCAACATATTTAATCGCACCACCATGAATTCTACGCAATATCTTTTCCTTTTCAAGTGCACTTAAATCTTTCCGAATCGTTTCAGGTGTTACGTTTAGTTTTAAAGCTAAATCTATGACACTAATTTTCGTTTTCATATCAAGTTCTCGCATAATGATTTTATATCTTTCTGACATTAAAGACTTATTCATATACCTCTCCCATACTTCAACAATTTTCTTGTTCTTTCTTATTATAAAAATAAATTATAGAGGAAGATTTTCAGTTTCGTAAATTTTTCAAAAATATTTAGTAAAACAAAAGAAAAATCAGCTTATTTATCTATCTTTTCGACTATAAAAACTATGGTTAATAATTCTTAGGAATGCTGATATTGTCGAATTCATTGATATTTTGTTTTCTTCAATGCTTTTGTTTTCTTTACTTATCTTTTGACCTGAATTCATAATCTACTAATATTGGTAGATTAATATTAAAAGTAGGAAAAGGGGATATAACGCCATCTCAATGACAAGTAGAAGGATTGAAAATGAAACTTTATTCGATGGCTAAGAATCGATTTATGTAAAAAATTATTTGGAGGTATTCTAAATGAGTAATCAAGACATAAGTAAAGGGTTAGACAGAAGACGTTTTATCAAAATTGGAGGAATGAGCACACTTGCATTAACACTTGCGTCTACTGGATTGCCTGGAGATTTATTCGGTAGTCCGACAGCTTTTGCCGAAGACACTCACAATCAAACGGCCAAATTGAAATTTAATTCTAACGGAAAGTTCAAAATTGTGCAATTTAATGACCCGCAGGACGATGAACGTATTGATCGTAGAACAATTGAGTTAATGGAAAAAGTTCTAGACTCTGAAAAACCTGACTTTGTTGTCATCAATGGCGACATGTTAGCAAGTGGACCTGATACTCCATTGGAATTAAAGCAAGCGATTAACAATCTTGCTCAACCAATGGAACAGAGAAAGATTAATTGGGCGATTACATACGGAAATCATGATGAAGATTCAACTCCGAAAAACGGCCTTGATGAGACCGATATGCTGGAAATCTATATGTCTTATCCACACAATATGAACCAACCTAGTGAAAAAGGTATAACAGGAACAGGAAATTCAAATCTGCTTATTAATAATTCTAAAGGAACAACACCTGCTTTTAATCTATGGTTACTTGATAGTGGAAGATATGCTCCAGATGAAATTGCCGGACAGGATTTTGAAGGCTATCCTGATTGGGATTGGCTGCGCTTTGATCAGGTGAATTGGTATTATGAAACTTCTAAGAAATTAGAAAAAAGATTTAATCGTAAAGTTCCATCCCTTATGTTCATGCATATTCCTTTATGGGAGCATCGCTATATGTGGTTCGCTAGCAAAGAGGAAAGGTCAGAAGCAAAGCATGAGCTTGCTGTGAAAAAACATAGCATCGTAGGGGAAAGAAATGAAGATGAATGTCCAGGACCATTCAATAGCGGCATGTTTTCAGCAATTCTACATCGCGGTGATGTAAAGGGCGTTTTCTGCGGACACGACCATATCAACACCTATGCAGGTAATTATTATGGGGTTATGCTTGGCTATGCGGGGAATTGCGGTTTCGGTGCTTATGGCCTTTCTGGAGCAGAAAAAAATAGACTGCGTGGAGCTAGAGTGTTCAATTTAGACGAAAGTAAAGAAAATGTTCTTGTCGATACACATATGGTTTTCGCAAAAGACTATGGAATTGATTTAACTGCAAACGATCAAAGTATGGATCCATTGCCGTTAAATGATAACATGATTAGAAAGTGAACCTAAGCTCTAAGTTATTCAATTTAAAAGCCAAGGAACATCGTTTTCCTTGGCTTCTGTCATAATTTAAGGTTATTTGCATAATTTAAATTTAATCCGCTTATTTTTTATGCATAAAACATACTGCATTCCTTATGTTTAGCAAACTACTAATTCTTTTTCTCTGACAATTGGAATGACCCTTTCACCAAACGCTCTTAGGTCTTCTTCGTAGTGAAGAAACCCTGTAAGTACGATGTCAACGCCGATTTTTTTTAGTTCGATGATGCGATCCGCCACTTGTTCAGCTGTTCCAATTAGTCCTGTTTTAAAACCGTCATTATATTGGACAAGATCTTCAAACGTGGATTCTGCCCACATTCCTTTTCCTTCAGGTGAGGCTGACCCTGCTGCTTGGACTGAACTTCCAAATCCTTCAACTGCTTCTCTATTCGCATTTGCCACAATGTCGCGTAACACTTGTTTTGCCTCTTCCTCTGTATCACGGACAATGACGAAACCATTCACTCCAAACTGGATGTCACCTTTACCATTCGCCTTTCTCAGTCCTCTTACTTCATCAATTTGTTCCTTAATTTTTTCAAGGGAGCCTCCGTTCATAAAATAGACATCAGAAACGCGTCCGGCCATTTCTTTAGCTGCTTTAGAATTTCCTCCTTGAAAGATTTTTGGTGGGTTAATTGGTTTTGGCTTTAATGGCGCGTTGTTCAATCGGTAAAAATCTCCTCGATAATTAGCCATTTCTTTTGTCCACATTTCTTGAAGAACTTCGATAAATTCTTCAGAACGGCGATAGCGTTCATCGTGATCCAGCCATGGTTCCCCGTAGCCATTGAATTCACCTTTAAACCAACCGCTGACAATATTAACAGAAGCACGACCGTTACTAATATGGTCAATCGTTGAGATGATTTTCGCCATAACACCTGGATGCCATAGACCAGGGAGAACGGCTGTAATAATGTTCAATTTGTTTGTCGAAGCGGAAAGTGCAGAAGCAAGTGCAGAGGCTTCTAATTGATTTTCCGCTCCATAGCTTGCGAAAAATCTTGTTTGCAAGAGCACATAATCAAATCCAACTTCTTCAGCAATTTGAGCGTAGCGTCTATTTTCTTCAAATGACCAACCTGTTTTTTGTGGTAGCTGAGAGATGACTAGGCCCCCACTAACGTTTGGTGCCCAATAAGCAAATTGTAAACTCATGATATTTCCTCCTTCATATTAAATAAAAAAGAGGCTCACATCAGAATCCTTAACGAAAGGAATCGACATGAGCCTCTGGTTGTCCAGTGGGCAATATTGGATAAAAAGTAATAAGTGATTATTTGTAATTCTAATTAGATTAAACCAATATGTCAAGTGTGTTTTTGGTTGGATATACATCAAGTCATCCATTTCTGTACATGCCTTTTATTTATGTATTCAGACTAACAGCTAATAACGTAAGAATGATGTAGCACAATGTATGCAGAAGATCTTTAGTTAATTATAGAGAATATTTTACACAATAGTGATCATTTTTGAAAAAGACAATTATTTAAATTTTGATAAATTAAAATTTTCCAAAAAACAATAAAATTAACTTGACTACTAGGAATAATAGGTATTATAGTATTAACAAATAATATAATTTTAGACCGACTAGACAACTAGAGGCCTTCTAAGTATTTACTTAGGGGGTCTTTGTCTTTTTATAAAGCATTTTCAAAAGGAGGTTCATATGAACGCATTACGTCAGTATGTTAATGGTTTGATTGTTGGTCAAGTTGAAACAGGGAAGCAGCTCGGAAGAACGATAGGATTTCCGACAGCCAATTTGAATAGTACAGACAATGTCTTCTTAGAAAGTGGGGTTTATGGTGTATACGTGTATTACCAATCAAAAAAATACTTAGGTATTATGAACGTTGGGAATCGCCCTTCTTTTAATGATGGTGATCATCAAACAATCGAAGTCCATATCCTCGATTTTAATGAATCTATTTATCATGAAACTTTAACAGTTGAAATGATGTTTTATATTCGAAAGGAGAAAAAGTTTAACCAACTACAAGATTTAATTTCTCAATTACAAGCTGATACATTTTATGCTCGTAAGCAATTTCATTTACTCAAATAACAGATGAGGGGAGAAGATGATGGATAACTCTGAAAATATGTTTCATTTACCTGATTTAAAGTTCACTCAATTTTGTGAACAACGTTTTGCTCTGAATAAAGGAATTTATAATACGATTGACCTTTGGTTTTATAATAAAGGATTAACTAATATTTTAAATAGAAGAAAAATAATGTTACGATTTATGATTTTTAGTTGTAGTGATGAATTAAAAGTAAAATTTGGACCAGGTGGTTTGACAAGAAAATTAGAAGAGTTTTGGTGTCAAACCAATGAGTTGTTACAAGCAAATTAGCAAATACGATAACACTTAATTCCGAGTTAATTCATAAATATAATATAAATTATATAGCTAACCGGACAACCGACGGCTCTATCGATATGACGAGGAGGAATGAAACACATTTAATCATTTTTGCATTGTCAATGTTCTAAAGAGGAGGGATTTTCAATGTCCATTGAAACAGCACAAAAAATACACGAGATAGTGAAATCATTGACAGAAGAATTTGCAAAAACAGCAAGCGAACGGGATAAACGTGGCGGTACTGCAAAAGAGGAGCGTGATCTCATCCGTCACAGTGGTTTACTTCGTTTAACAGCACCTGAAACATATGGTGGTTATGAAGAAAATTGGAAAACAATTCTACATATTACACGTGAAATAGCTAAAGTAGATAGTTCGGTCGCTCATTTATTTGGGTATCATTTTTTATGTCTTGCGTCTGTTGAGCTATATGGTACACGGGAACAAGTTGAGCATTTTACAAAAGAAACAGCCGAAAATGATTATTTCTGGGGGAATGCGTTTAATCCTCTTGATACCCATGTAATTGCTACAAAAGGGAATAACGGATGGATGATTAACGGTAAAAAAAGCTTTTGCTCTGGTGCAATAGATTCAGACCGGTTACTTATTTCTGCTCAAAAGGATGATGGCTCTGGTGTATTAATTGCTGTCATTCCAACAAATCGCGAAGGTATTTTGTTGGGGGGTGATTGGGATAGCTTTGGACAACGTCAGACAGATAGTGGTTCTGTGACATTTGAACAGGTCATTGTACATGATACAGAAGTACTTGATGCTTACGAAGCGACTGATAGCAACTTATTCGCTACAGTACGTACGCATCTTGCTCAGTCAATTTTGATTCACGTTTTACTCGGGACAGCGGAAGGTGCGTTTGAAGCTGCTAAAGACTATACAAAAACGAAAACGCGTCCATGGGTTACCTCTCATGTCGATGCAGCAAGCCATGATCCGTACTACATTTATCACTACGGTGAATTATTTGTCAAATTGAAAGCTGCAGATGCTCTTGTACATACTTCCAATGAGGTATTAGAACATACATGGGCGTTAAAGCATCGTATTACCGAAGAACAACGCGGAGAATGTAGTATCGCTGTTGCCACTGCGAAGGTGCAAGTCGTGCAAACGGCACTTGATGTGACAAGTCAGGTGTTCCAAATGATGGGCGCTCGTTCCACTTCAGCACAATATAATTTTGATCGCTACTGGCGTAATGTACGTACACATACATTACATGATCCGATTGACTATAAAATTCGTGATCTTGGTCAGTACACATTACATCATCAATACCCAGAAATTTCAGCGTATTCATAAGGAGGAATTAGTTAATGGAAATCTTTTGGTTTATTCCCTACAAATGGGGACTTTCGTCAATTAAATAAAGCGCAAGGTTCACGTCCTGCAACGTATAACTATTGTAAGCAAATTGCAGAAGCAGTCGATGATTTAGGCTATACAGGTGTGTTAATTCCAACAGGAAAAACATGTGAAGAAGGATTTATTGTCGCTTCTACACTCGTCCCTGTAACAAAAAACCTAAAGTATCTAGTAGCGGTACGTCCTGGTTTAATGTCACCAAGCTTTGCAGCACGTATGTCTGCCACATTAGACCGATTTTCTAATGGTCGATTATTAATTAATGTTGTGGCTGGAGGTGACCCAGTAGAAATGGCAGGAGAAGGTGTATTTTTAGATCATGATGAACGCTATGAGTTAACAGATGAGTTTTTAACCATTTGGCGTCAATTATTTACAGAAGAAGAAGTGGATGTACAAGGAGACCATTTACGAATTGAAGGGGGACAATTACCATACCCTACGGTTCAAAAACCATATCCACCATTATACTTTGGAGGCTCTTCACCCGTTGCTATGGATGTGGCTGCAGAGCACGTCGATGTCTATTTAACATGGGGTGAGCCGCCAGCTCAAGTGGAGAAGAAAATTAATAAAATGCGTGAGCTCGCAGCAGCGCAAGGAAGAACGGTCAAATTTGGTATACGACTACACGTTATTGTACGTCCAACAGAAGAGGAAGCATGGGAAGCAGCTAATAAGCTCATTGAACATGTGGATGATGAAACCATTGCACAAGCGCAAGAAGTATTTAAGCGGATGGATTCAGAAGGGCAACGCTTAATGACAAGCCTACACGCGGGAGACCGTGCGCGATTAGAAGTGAGTCCAAATTTATGGGCCGGCGTAGGATTAGTGCGAACAGGTGCAGGTACAGCACTTGTAGGAGATCCCGATACAGTTGCTGCACGTATGAAAGAATACGCTGATTTAGGCATCGAAACGTTTATTTTATCAGGTTACCCACATTTAGAAGAAGCCTATACAACAGCGGAATTATTATTCCCTAAGCTTCCAATCGAAAGAAGGGATACGTCAAATCAACGAACATTCCTTAGTCCATTCGGTGGTGATATTAAACCGGTTGTTGTTAAATAACAAGTATAATAGATTAATTGACTGGAAAACATGGAGAAATATCAACATCTCCAAACATTCTTAATACTGGTGTTGAATTTTTCTGTGACAGAGTTGCGATATTAGAAAAGGGACACGTAATAGAGGCACTCTCAGCTGATGACATGCACAAAAATGTGGCTCATCCTACTACACGGAGTTTGATAGATTCAGTCTTATCTGTTAGTGATGTAAAATTAAAAATTTGACTTAGAAAATAAAATTATTGCATTAACTACCATGATAATCTTTAAAGCTATCAAGATTAGAGTGCTTCTCCTTTTTAATGAAGGAGGAAGCACTCTTTTACTAATTATTCCAAACTGTGGGTAAGAGAATCTTAATATTTCCCCAAAAAATATTTAAAGGGAAATTTAAGTTTATTAAAGATAAATAGGAATCTCATTTTCATGTGCTGTAACAATAGGATTCATTGTGTATGTTGCATTTTCATAACGATTTCTTTTTTGCTTTCCGATATCAGTTCCATAAATATGAATAGTAATCGCTAGATCTTTATCTGGATTACGCACACTGTGTATATCAGCATTAGGAGGATAAACAAAAGAAATATCTTTCTTTTTGGCAATAACAGTATCAACAATCTCTAGGCTGAACGTAGGTTCATTTTTATCATCAGATACTTTTCGATATCTAGTTTCTTCAATGGCCCCTTCATAAATGCCGACCAGCCCCCATACCAAATGATCGTGAATAGGAGCTGTTTGACCAGGTCCCCATACAAAGGCAACAATGGAGAATGCTTCATCCTGCGGTTTATACAGTAAAAATTGACGGTACTTATCTAGATTTGCTTGTTTATATGATTCTGGTAACAATCCTTCCGTTTCGAGCAAAGAATAAAAATAAGGCTTTATATGGTTCACAATCTCTTTTTCTGAATTTGCTTCTTGCAACACTTTTCGAACGGATTCCTCAAAGGTTTGTAAATGTTGTATGATCGCTGTCATTTTAATTCTCCTTTACTAAAAAACTTTTCCTGTGTGAATACTTGGAATTGTCCTCCTGGAACTATCATAAATTTAATATATGTTTTTGTAAAATTAAAAAAAAAGAATATGTAGTTCAAAAAAAGTGAACTAACGCAAAAAACCAACTTGACATATAGGATAAATGATATTATATTTTGAATTAATAAAATTTCATAAGCCTACTAGTCAACTAGAGGCCACCAATCCCTAAAAAACAGTGGCTTTGACGAATGGGTTTAAATCTAACCATTAAACTTATTATGAAAAGCCTATGACATCTCTTTCTAAGACTCATAGGCTTTTTCAGTTGAAAACATATATGAACGAGGTGAAAGTGTGGATTTAAGAAGCATAAAAACCTTTCAAACGATAGCCCGTCTTGGAAGTTTTCAGAAAGCAGCAGATGAACTTAATTATGTACAGTCAACGGTTACCATGCAAATTCAAAAGCTTGAATCAGAAATCGGTGTGAAATTGATTGAACGAGGTAAAAAAATTCATCTAACAGAAGCGGGGCGGATTTTTAATGAAAGGGCAGATTTATTACTAAAAGATTTAAAATATGTTCAAAATACAATGAGTGAATGGATACATGGTGAAGCAGGTAAAGTTAGGATTGGAGCGATAGAGCCAATGGCCATTTACCGGTTGCCAAAAATTTTGGGTCCTTTTTGTGAAAAGTACCCTAAAGTTCAAATAAGCATTGAAATAAATAATACACAAAATTTAACAAAAATGATTAAGGAAGAGGAACTGGATTTCGCGATTTGTAATACGCCGATTCTAGATCATACAACCATATTTGACCCATTGTTAACAGAGGAAGTTTCACTATTAATACCAGATACCCATTATTTAGCGAAAAAAAATGAGATCAACTTATCGGATTTCAAAAATGAAAGACTCTTATTAGGGGCATTGGTTTGTAATTACCGAATTAATTTAGAAAAATCATTATTAGAAGCTGGCGTTAGTCCGCATATTGGTTTAGAAGTAAATAGCATGGCAGCTCTAAAAGAATATGTTCAAGCAGGTCTTGGAATAGCGGTAGTTCCAGACATCATAGTGGGTTCTGCTCCCAAAGGTATGATTACAAAAAAGATAGGAGACTTAAAAGAGGGTGTAGTGACAGGAATCTTACGAAAGACAAACTGCGATACGGATGGTACTGCCATTAAAAGATTAATCACGTCTATAAAAGAAAGTTTTTCATAAAAAAGTTTAGTTCAATATTTTTGAACCATATGTTTTTATTTATCAATTATACAAGATGGGAAACTTGATATATACTTTACAAAAGCAAAGTAAACCTAGTTAATAACTTTGTTAAAATTTTCAGATAATTAATTCTTTTGTAAATATTCCTAGGCGAGAGGAGATAAAATTAGTGGGAATCGATAAAAATCATCCATTATCTGGAGTTCGTGTTCTTGAATTTGGGCAAATTGCGGCTGGCCCTTATACAGGCATGCTATTAGCGGATCTTGGTGCAGATGTTATTAAAATTGAAAAGCCAAATGGTGGAGATGGAATGAGGGCATGGCCTCCTTTCTTCGAAAATGAGGAACAAGGAGATTATAGTGCCAATTTTTCATCTCTAAACCGAAATAAACGGAGTGTAGCCATTGATTTTAAAAATCAAGATGAATTGAAGGTATTAAAGGAACTTTGTTTAAAAGCAGATGTTATTGTTGAAAATTTTAGACCTGGAGTATTAGAAAAATTCGGATTGGACTATAAGACTCTTTCCGAAGAAAATCCTCAATTAGTTTATTGTTCTATTTCAGGATATGGGCAACTCGGTCCATTTGCAAAAAAAGGTGCTTTTGATGTAACTATTCAAGCGTTTAGCGGTTTAATGAGTGTCACTGGGGAAGAGAACGGTCCTGCTGTAAAATGCGGAGTCCCAGTAGCGGATTTTGCAGTAGGCTTATACGCTTCCTACACAATTGTAGCTTCCGTTTATAAAGCAAAGCAGCATGGGAAGGGTACATATATTGACTGTTCAATGCTCGGAAGTGTGCTGGGAATTTCAGCACTACAAACTAGTGAATATTTTGGAAACGGGCAAGCGCCTAAACGATTAGGTACTGCCCATCCTCGAAATGCACCATATGAAGGATTTAATGGTTATGACAAACCTTTTGTGATTGCTGCAGGGAATGACAAACTCTGGTATGAGGTTTGTAAAGCGACAAATTTAAAAGAATTATATAAGGATCAACGATTTGCGACACAGGCACTACGGGCGAAAAATCAAAAAGAACTAAAATCAATATTACAGGAAGTGTTTGTTACAAAAAGCGCTGCTGAATGGATTGATGAATTTGATAAAAGAGGCGTCCCTTCAGCACCAGTGAATGATTTTCCGGAAGCATTGGTAAGCCCCATTACTCAATCGCTCAATATCGTGAAAACGATGGATTTACCGAATGGTGAGCAGACACAGACCGTAGGATTTCCAGTGAAAATGACAGGATATGAATTTGAGATTTATCGGACACCACCCCTGATAGGGGAACATAATGATGAAGTAATAAAAGAATGGTTGCATTCATCAGTTGTTGGAAGTAAGTAAGATAGTTAAAATAAGCAGGTCTTTATTGCCATAAAACAAAGAAATCATATGTGATTAATTAATTTTAGGTTTTTGAATTTTTTTATAAAACTTCTATCTACAGAGATATTGCCTGAAGGCACTTAAAGCTTAGTTGTATCTACAGTTATAAAAAGGAGAACGGTAAAATGACTATTGCGATGGTTTTATCAGGAGAAAAAGAAATAATTGTACCAATAGTAGAAGGTGAAATTATTCGTTTGTACGATGCTGAAACAGGGAATATTAAGGATTTTGAAAATCCCGCTCTTAAGCTGCAGAGTGAGAAAAGAGGAGCTGTTGTAAGGTGGTTGAATGATAGGGGAATAAATATTTTATGTGCACCTCCAAGTACGCTTTGTGAGTTATCTTATGGAGCTGCACAAAAAAAGAATTTTCGTTACTACCGTATTCAAAATGATACAAGTTTCTCCGACCTAAAAGTATTAATTGTAAATAATTCTTTAGAATTGACAGGGGAACTCCCTGAGAATGAAATCGAGCCAAGTATAGTTCCTGTAGCGGATAAACAAATGTTTCCTAAGCATAAAAGGAGTAGTTATGAAAACTGTAAAACTAGTGATTAGCGATAATAATTCATCAAAAAAAATTGCGCGCATTTATCTGAATAGTCAAAAAAATATGAATGCTATTAACGTTGAATTGTACAAAGAATTAAAAAAGAGTTTAGAAACGATAGCTGTAAGGGAAGATATAGGAGTTCTAATTTTAAGCAGTGATCTGTCCCGAGCCTTTAGTGCGGGAGTGGATGTTAAGTTTATACAGACATTAACGAATGAAGAGGCCAGTCAATTTTTTAATGATGTATCCATCCTGTTAGATAATCTAGTACATTTTCCAATTCCTACAATTGCTGTTGTGAATGGATTTGCAATGGGAGCAGGAGCAGATCTGGCACTTTCAAGTGATTTAAGGATTGCTAGTGCATCAACTGTATTTCGATTTCCAGGACCGCAGTTCGGGTTGATCTTAGGTACACAGCGTTTAATTAATGAAATTGGTGCTTCAAAAGCTCGGTTTTTAACACTATCAAACACCAATATCAATGCAGTAACAGCTAAAAACTATGGACTGGTACACGAAGTTTGCGAGGATGTAAAAGAAGCTCATGAAATTGCTTTAAATTGGGCAGATGCACTTCTGAATGTCCCTGTAACAACAGCTCGAATAATAAAGGAGCTATGTAACGGGCAGCAAAATCCCTCTCCTTATTTAACAAGGGACTCTGTTCTTCAAGGTAATTTTAAGGACAGATTTCAACATTATGTAATGAAATCGATTGAATAATATGAAGTAGTATTAATCGACTAAGAAAAGTAGATAAATGATGGTGTGAGAGGAGAGAGAAGTATGAAGGCTATTTCGGTTTCTCGTAAATTAAGCATAGAGATTGCTGAGGATCTCGCTAAAAAATTTAATGAAAATGCAGCAGAACGAGATGTTACAGGAGGCAATCCAAAGGCAGAGCGTGATTTAATTCGAGAAAGTGGTTTGCTTAAAGTTCTTATTCCGACAAAGTTCGGTGGCTGGGGAGGTACATGGACGGATGTAGTTAGAATAGTTAGAATTTTGGCTAAATATGATGGTTCGTTAGCTCATGTGTATGGGTATCATTTTGTAAACTTAATCACATCACATTTATGGGGTAATGCTAAACAGCAAGAATATTATTATCGAGAAACGGCTAAGAACAATTGGTTTTGGGGAAATGCTTTTAATCCTGTTGATATTAAACTGCATGCACAAAAAGAACAAGAACATTTTGTCTTGAATGGAGTTAAAACATTTTGCACAGGGAGCGTTGATTCGGATAATCTCATCGTTTCAGCTCTTTATGAAGATCAAGAGAGTTTATTCATTGCCATTATTCCAACAAATCGCAAAGGGGTAACGGTAAACGAGGATTGGGATAATTTCGGTCAAAGACAAACAGATAGCGGTACGGTGACATTTACGAATGTGATGGTGAAGGAAGAGGAAGTATTACGAAATGGCTTCGAAGCTAGTGAATTTGCCAAAATGCGAATTAATATTTCTCATTTCATCTTAAACCATCTATTTCTGGGCATTATGGAAGGAGCTTTTGAAGAAGCAAAGAAATATACGGCGACCAAAACAAGACCGCGTTCTTCTTATGCTAAGGCTGCGATTGATGACCCAAGCATTCAACGTCACTATGGAGAATTTTATGTTCAAATAGAGGCTGCCCGGTTACTCGTAGAAAAAACAGATGAAATGTTTCAACGATTATGGGATAAAGGTGAAGCTGTTACAGAGAAAGAAAGAAAAGAATTGGATTACGCAGTATACGCCGCAAAGGTATTTACGACAAAAGCAGGATTAGACATTACATCACGCATATTTGAAGTAATGGGAAGTCGATCTACAGCCGGTCATTATGGTTTTGATCGCTTTTGGCGTAATATGCGCACAATGACCTTGCATGCTCCGGTTGATATTGTCATCCAAGATTTAGGGGATTGGATATTACACGAATAAGTAAGAGGAGGGGGAAGAGATGGGGCAAGTATTGAAGGTACAGCAGTCGATTGGTCACATGGAAAGTGTGAAGCAAAAAATTGAAGCTAAATCGGTCTCTTTTGGCTATCAAGGTGTGGAAATCTTAAAGCATATTAATCTTGATGTAAAGGAAGGTGAATTTTTAGTATTGATGGGACCGAGTGGTTGTGGAAAGAGTACGTTTCTCCGACTGATGGCTGGTCTAGAACAGCCATCAGTCGGAGAAATCATAATAAATGGAGTAGCTTCTACAGAAAAGACTCCGGATTGTGGCGTCGTCTTTCAAGATTACTCGTTATTCCCTTGGTTATCTGCTCAAGAAAACATTGTTCTCGCCCTTAAACAAAAATTAAAGGGAAAGAAAACGAAAAAAGAATTGCAACAGATTGCTGAGGAGTATTTAGGGCTTGTTCAATTAGGCCACGCTGTAAAGAAATATCCTGGTCAAATGTCTGGAGGAATGAAACAACGTGCAGCGATTGCTCGGGCATTAGCGTTTGGGTCAGACTTGATGTTAATGGATGAGCCATTTGGCGCATTGGATCCACTAACTCGGATTCATCTACAGGATTTATTATTACAAATTAGTCGCGACCAAAAGCGAACAATTGTGTTTGTGACACATGATGCCGATGAAGCGATTTATTTAGCAGATCGGATTGTGATGTTCTCCCTTGGTTCTGAAGGAGCCATCACAACGAGTGTAGATGTACCCTTTAGTAAGCCAAGAAACCGGAAGCAACTGTTTAGTAGTAGTGAATTTACGAGATTTAGAGAACACATTTTCACTATTATGAACCAAGGCTTGCTAGATAATATAGAAGAAAAAAATGTAGTGGGCCCTTTGGGAGATGGGATATAAAACATGTTAATTGTAGGAGGAGAAGAATTTGAAAAATGTATATAAATTGAAAGCTAAAGCGTTACTTGCTGCCTTAACGACAGCAGTTGCTTTAGCGGGGTGCGGGGCGAATACGGATACAGAAAAAGCTAGTTCAAGTGAAGCAAAAGAAGATAAAACATATGAACTAAAAGTGGGATATGGTCAAGGAACTGGCGCTACATTATTTGATGTTGCTGATCTTGAAGGGTTTTTTGAAGATGAAAATTTAAAAGTAGAAGGGGTTGGTTTTGCATCATCAGCAGATGGATTGAATGCCCTACAAGCCGAAAAAATTGATGTAGGAATGACATTTGGAACAGCTGCTCCATTAACCTTTATTTCAAAGGGCTCTGACTTCTCGATTATTGGGGGACATTTAGAAGGTGGGCATCCAATTTTAGTTCAAGAGAAGAATAAAGACAAGTATAAAACATTAGAAGATTATAAGGGTAAGAAAGTAGGGACGATTCGTATGTTTACTTCTGATATTGTGTTTCGTTCAGCACTTTCAGAAGCCGGAATTGACTGGAAAAAGGATCTCGATATTGTTGAATTTAAAACAGGGGGTGATTTACTTCAAGCGGTTTCAAGTGGGAAAGTTGACGTTGCTGTTTCAGCAGGCTCCACCTATTTAAAAGCAAAAGAACAAAATCTTGCTGTCATTGCTTGGAGTAATGATTTAAGTCCAACTCATGTATGCTGCCGGGTTGTAACAAGAGAAGAGTTATTATCAGAGGATGATGGAGAAGCTTATAAACGTTTCTTAAAAGCTCTAATTAGAGCAGAACGTGTAAAAAATGAACAACCAGAAGAAGCGGTAAAAGCATCACAAAAGCATTTGAAATTGGATGATGCCACTGTAGATTCCATTGTAAATGAAGAACATGCCCACTATTCACCAGATCCTAATAGTAAAGAAGTGAAAAGAATGTGGGAACAAATGAAAGAGATTGGTTACGTTGAAAATGCAGATGATATTAATATTCAAGAATATATAAATTTAGATCTTTATGAAAAAGCATTAAATGAATTAATAAAAGAATACCCTCAGGATCAAGATTACTATCAAAAGCAATTAGAAAGATTTAATGAACAAAATCTATAGAAATATGGACCAAGTTTTTTAAAAGACTTTAATAATGACGTTTCCGGGATGGTTCCTATCTATTTTACATTATACCTAGTTGTGTTTTGCTTTCACTCATAAGCAATTAGGGAGAAAGGAGAGTATGCTTATGAAAAAATTTCTCAAACAATATACGATTACTATTTTAATAGGGATCGCTTTTATCTTTGCATGGGAGATACTTACGAGATACGGAAGTTTAAATCCTGTCATTTTCCCACAATTAAGTAAAGTTTTTGGAGTATTTTTTGATGCTGGAAAAGAATTATTGGTAGGATTGGCTAGTTCTCTGAAGTTGTTAGTTCCTGCGTATATGGGGTCAGTCATTTTGGGGATTGGAGGAGGCGTGTTTTTGGGGCTCCAAACCCGCGTTCGACATATATTAATGCCTTATGTGCATTTGCTAAGTCCGTTACCACCAACGTTATTTATTCCATATGCAATTGCAGTATTACCAAGCTTTCAATCTGCTTCCATCTTTTTGATTTTTATTGGAACGTTTTGGCCCATTTTTTTAGGGTCACTTCAAGGTGTTTTAATCATTGAAAAGCATTATTTGGATAATGCGAGGACATTAGGTCTAAAAGGGAATGACTTTTTGTTTAAAGTGATTATCCCAGCCGCATCACCGCATATTTTAAGCGGAGCTGGTTCAGCGTTAATTATGTCGTTCTTAATTTTAACGATGGCTGAAATGTTTGGAGCTGAATCGGGGATGGGCTACTTTATTCAGTATTATACAGATTTCGCTCAATATGATTATGTGATTGCTGGAATGGTTTTTAATAGCGCTGTTATTTTGATTGCGTTGTTGTTCTTTGAAAAATTAAAAAAACGGATACTGTTTTGGACTAACCTAAAAGCGGATTTAGATTAAGGAGTATCCAAATGAGAATCCTTATACTATTGATTGGATGTTTGTTTGTATTAGGTGGCTGTTCAACGAGTGAACAATCTAATGCCTCGAAAGCAGCTGGTCTTGAGGTGGAAGTTACCAGTAATCCTAAAAATGTAAAATTGTTAGAGCCAGTGAAGATTAAGGCATTGGTTACAAATGACGGTGTTGAAGTTAGTGAAAAAGCCGAAGTAGAATTTGAGATTATTAAAAAGGATAGAGCGACAATTGGTTCCGTCACTCCCGAAAAGCTAGAGGATGGAAAGTATCAAATTGAAACAATCTTTGATGAAGAGGGAGTGTATCAGATTGTTTCCCACGTCTCACTTGGAAATGATCATGAGATGCCGATTTATGAAATAAATGTTTCACCTTAAAGAAAGGAGGGGGACGATGCAAGGAAAAAAGAAAGCTACCTTTATTGCTCGTCTAGTTCTTGCCTCTATTTTGTTAATCGCAACAGGTTATGTATTTTATATTGAGGTTTTTAAGGGAAAAGAGGTTGTTGCAGCAAAAGTTGGAAGTACTGCACCTGATTTCACCTTGAAAAGTTTAGATGGAACTGAACGAACATTGTCTGATTATCGTGGAAAAGGTATTGTACTTAATTTTTGGGCTACTTATTGCCCTCCTTGTGAAAAAGAGATGCCTTATCTTGAAAAGGCATATCAGAAATATAAAGACCAAGGAGTAGAAATATTAGCAGTAGATGTAGCTGAACCGACTCGGCTGGTAAATCAGTTTGTTTCTCAAAAAAATATAACTTTTCCGATTTTACTTGATCGAGACGAATTAATGATCGAACAGTATCAAGTTCAAAATCTACCAATCACATTTTTCATTAATTCAAATGGTGAAATTATTGATAAGGTTTCTGGTGAGTTGACAGAAGAAAAGATTAAGGAAGGATTCGAACTAATCAAACCATAAAATCTCATGACTAAACTAAGCTTTGAAAATAAGGGGGAATTAACATGACAAAGAAAAAAACGTTGAAATTAGGAGCTATGATTCATGGAGTTGGAGGTGGCTGGGCAGATTGGAGACATCCTGATTCTTTGCCAAATGCTAGTACAAACTTTGATTTTTATAAGCAACAAGCACAAAAAGCGGAAGAAGGGAAATTAGATTTTGTTTTTATAGCAGATAGTGTATCAATTAATGAAAATTCTAGTCCGCATTATTTAAACAGATTTGAACCTATGACGATTTTGTCTGCTATTGCAGGTAATACAGAGAAAATAGGATTAGTAGGTACCGTTACAGTTAGCTACAGTGAGCCGTATACAGTAGCCAGACAATTTGCTTCTCTTGACCATATCAGTCATGGCAGAGCAGGTTGGAATGTAGTTACATCTTGGCTTTCAGGATCAGCGGATAATTATAGTAGAAAAGAACATCCTTCGCATCCAGAGCGTTATAAAATCGCACAAGAATTTCTTGATGTAACGAAAGGATTGTGGGATTCATGGGAAGATGATGCTTTAGTACATGACAAGGAATCAGGTATCTTTTTTGATAAAGAAAAGTTACATATTTTGAACCATAAAGGCAAGTATTTCTCTGTGAAAGGTCCGTTAAATATTGCCCGTTCAAAGCAAGGACAGCCGGTTATTTTTCAAGCTGGTGTATCGGAGGATGGCAGAAATTTTGCCGCAAAAAATGCAGATGCGATTTTTGCAGGTTTTGAAGTGAAAGAAGAAGCGAAGAAATTCTATGCCGATGTAAAAAGAAGAGCAAAAGAATTTGGACGTAACCCTGATGAGCTATTCATATTACCTGGTATTATCCCGGTTATTGGAGATACGCAAGAAGAAGCTGATCGAAAGCATCAAGAAATTGCTGACCTTGTATCAATTGATAAGGCACTTCATGCATTGGGTAGGCCTTTTGATGACCATGATTTCTCTCAATACCCACTTGACGAACCGTTTCCGGATTTGGGGGATTTAGGAAGCAATAGTCATCGTGGAACATCAGACAAAATTAAGCAAATCGCTAAAGAACAAAAGTTAACCTTACGTCAAGTCGCGATGAATTTTGCTACGCCAAAAGGGCAATTTGTTGGAACCCCTGAAAAAGTAGCCGACCTTATCCAAGAATGGATGGAAGAGGAAGCATCTGATGGATTTATTATTGGTGCCTCTACGCCAAAAGGCCTTCCTGAATTCGTTGAGCGAGTTGTGCCTATTTTACAAGAGCGAGGGTTATTCCGAACTGAATATGAGCATGACACACTGCGTGGACACTTTGATTTGAAAGTACCTGAAAACCGCTTTTCTAAAAAGTCATTGCAAAAATCGTAGGCAAGATAAATGAATATTCCCTTTAGATGATTTTGATCTTCATGCAGTCATTACGATTGGCTATCGTGGTGAAAAAGAAGCACTCAATAAGAACTTGCAAGAGCTTGAGAATCCAAGCGTTAAAAGACCATTAAAAGAGGTTGTATTTGAAGGAGTAGTTAAAGAAACAAAGCATGATTAACAACTCGACCACCTATTTTTTTTATATTAAATTCATACTTAGCGTATAGGTTTAATAATTTTATTATATAATTAAATATTTAGAATATTTAATTATGCTGACTAGACTACTAGAGGCTTTCTATTCAAGGTGAATGGTATCTTGAACGGAGAGCCTTTTTCGTTATAGGACTTTTACAGAAAAATAAAACGGAAATCTTTGTTTTATAGAAAGGGTGAGGAATATGCAGCAAATGAAGGATATTTATAGTCTAGAAGAGAGAATCTTGATTAACGGAAAAGTGGAAAGGTAAGAAATCATGATTTGTAGGCATGACTTTCTCGCCCAGTTATTCTAATTTTTATATGCTGTTTCTTTCAAAATAGATGAAAAAATGGAAAATAAAAAAGGAAGATATCTGAAAGGGACATGGCACTCATTACTATGATTTAGAGAATTGTACCTATAATGAATGGTTTGAATCGCTGGAAAAAGGTTATCTAGATTTAAAAAAACGATGCAAAAGTATTTTTGTGATAGGCCAGTCTATGGGGGAACATTAGCACTTTGGCTGGCTCATAAGTATCGTGCTGTGAATGGCATCATTTTAATAAATTCAGCATTAACCATTCCAGTGAATGAGTCCATACAAAGGAGTGATTAGAATAGGAGATATTCTTCGGAAAGCTGTGGAAGATCGGCGCAAAAAATTAATAGATAAACTGATTGCTTATAAAGTATATAAAAAAGACGATAAACATCTTTTTGAGTTATCACTAACAGAGCTAGAAAATGAATATAGAAATTTTCAATCACATTGTCATCCTCATTGTGATTTTGGGTCCATACAATGGACTAGTAGAAAATCATGATGTGTAAGCAGTACTTCTTCGCACAGTTATTCTAACTTTTATATACTCTAGTTTCTTCAGAATCGATGGGGAAAATTAAAAATATATTAACGTTTTATTGAAGAAACGGGATATGTAACCGATGCAGAGAAATACGGTTGGTCTTTTATTTTTCATTTATTCGTTTCTGAGGAATTGGAAAAGGACATTGTGGGAAGAGCATAGCCGACACCTTGGTGGATCGGTGTACAAGGTGCAAACTGGAAACGTCCAGAGAACAGAAATTCTTCTAGTGCGGATAGAATGAATCATCCTGTTATTCATGTGTCATGGAATGATGCAAAGGTGTATGCGGATTGGACTGGTAAGCGATTGCCGACAGAGGCGGAATGGGAATTTGCAGCAGCGAGTGGCATCGTTGATCGAAAATTTCCTTGGGACCATGAGTTAGAACAAGATGGGAAACATCATTGTAATGTGTGGCAAGGAGAGTTTCCAAACAAAAATAATATAGAAGAAGATGGCTTTTAAGCACAGCTCCTGTTGATAGTTTTGAGCCAAATGACTTTGGTTTATACAATATGGCTGGTAACGTATGGGAATGGTGTATGGATACTTTTACGAATCAACCTACGAAAGTGGACGAAGAGACAGTAGATCCATCAGTCAAATTGATAAAAGGTGGCTCTTATCTATGCCATAAATCCTATTCTGACCACTCCCACGGATAAAGCCGATGAGGTTCTTTCTCACAAACATCCCACTTACCACCTTCTCTTAGAAGAGGCAGAGGTCGAACTTTTAGTGAGCAACTCTTGAGAGAAAAACAGTCTTTCAAGAGGGCAAGGTCGGTGCCAACTACGCCGTTCAATCGGCGATACTTATATAGGTTCATGTACCGAACTCCCTACAATGGAGAGTGTTGGTCGGTAGAACGTTGAACATTTTACGTGACAGACGTTTTTTCCTGTCACAACCACTTATGTTCAGTTTTTAAATAACATCCTATATATGGAAATTATATCATTTCAAATGCTTGATGTACAGAACGTATTTTCGATATTTATCTGTATATCGCATTTGACCGAACTCTTATCCCATGTCTAAAGACGGGCTACCACCCAGCATGGGCTTTCTCGTTCGGAAAAGTTGTAATAATTATTTATAAGTTTAATAAAAAGAATCGACTAGACTACTAGAGATCCGATGAAGAAATGTTTTTATTTCTTTGTTGGATCTCTTTTTATACTCCGCTTTTTTAAAACTAAAGAACATATTTTTTTGAGATACATATTGTTTACCTAAAAACTCCGCAGCCTTCCCAGCTTTTTTCCCTGTATAACGTGCGTTTCAAATAGAGAAATAATCTTTAAAATAAAAATAAACAGAAAATTTATAAAATGCATAAAATTTAGTTGACAACTAGGAATTATAAGGATTAATATATAACTAAATTGCATACCATATAACAATTGTTTATGAGTTTGTACGGCTGATGAAACAACCTAAAACCCTTATTTTTTAGTTAAATCGCCAAGAGTCTTTTATCAAAGGAGAAAAAAACATGAGAAAGCTTATTATTTTTGCATTTATTGGATTTCTAGCTCAACTAATTGATGGTGCACTCGGTATGGCTTACGGGGTGACCTCAACCTCATTATTACTTGCCTTCAGCATTAGTCCAGCTATCGCTTCTGCTTCCGTGCATTTGTCAGAGGTTGTCACAACAGCTGCTTCAGGAGTATCGCATATTAAATTTGGCAATGTTGACAAAAAGATGGTTTATCGATTAATTATTCCTGGTTCAATCGGGGCATTTCTAGGTGCGACATTCCTTAGTAATATACCTGGTCATCTAGTCAAACCTTATGTATCACTTTTCTTATTGGTATTAGGTGTTTATGTAATGACTCGTTTTCTATTTGTTTTCAAGGCTAATGAAGAAAGAAAGGAAACTCCGTTATCCGTCAAACAATCTGTTCCACTTGGGTTGATTGCAGGGTTTTTCGATGCAACTGGTGGTGGTGGCTGGGGGCCCATCGCAACCCCTGTTCTATTATCTAAGAAAGGAATGACGGCACGTAAGGTCATTGGTACTGTTGACACAAGTGAATTTGCAATTGCTATATCTGCAACTTTAGGTTTTTTTATCTCACTTGGATGGGAGGCAGTAAACTGGACGTGGGTTGTCGCACTAATGATAGGTGGGGTAATTGCTGCTCCAATTGCAGCGTGGTTAGTTAGAATTGTACCAGCACATCTGATGGGTGTATTAGTAGGTGGCTTTATTATTCTAACGAATTCTAAAACATTGCTTGACACTTGGATTGAAAACGATGCTTTGTATCCATTTATTTATGGCTTTATTGTTACTGTTTGGATTCTTGCAATCTTGTTCACGATTAGAAAATCTAAACGACAAAAGGAACAACAAAAGGAAACTATTTCACTAGAAGCATAATGGCTAGGATATAAATGATTGAAATAGGGGGAGAAAAATGCGTAAAGTTGATGATTTCAAACTAGATTACATCATATCTGAATTGGAAAAATTAGATTATGGCTCTCTAGTTATCACTGTGCATGATGGGGATATTACACAAATTGATATAACGGAAAAGAAGAGATTTGTGCTAACTACAAGTAATAAAAGTAAGTCGAACTAAAAATTAGGGGGGAATAAGCGCTGCTTACTTTATACAGTAAGCAGCGCTTATTTTTTCTTAGAAAATGTGGATGAATTCAGATGGTCGCAAGTAGTTGTTCGAATTCTTTTTCGAGGATGTTTAGGTTTTGCTTTGTAGTCCTAATCCAATACGGTTCCACACTTTGTACAAATATGTGTACGAATGAAAAAAATTTTTTTCAACTCATTCATCGCAAGAAGAACAGTCTTGAGTGGTGTATGATGGCTCTACTGTATAAGTACTTTTGTTCCATTTGGAATTTGTCTGGCTAGTTCGAGTACGTCTCTGTTATGCATTCTGATGCAACCCTTTGACACGGCTTTTCCGATGGAAGAGGGGTCATTTGTACCGTGAATTCCATAGCCTGTTTTGGAAAGGGAAAGCCACATTGCTCCATATGGACCACCTGGATTTGGTTCGCGGTTTACGACGACAAACTGGCCAATTGGAGTTTCTGCTAACATCCTACCAACGGCAATGGGATAGGTTTTGATTAGTTTATTTTGGCGGAAGAGCCGTAGCACTCTCTCGCTTTTCGAAACAACTACATGATAGGGAATACTATCCGGATCTGGCAAGCCTGGGATGCGAATACTTTGTCCTGGTGTGATGGCATTGGGATTCGTAATTTGCGGATTTGCAGCTAATAGCCGAGACAAGGTAACTCGATAATCCCTAGCAATCGATGCTAACGTTTCACCGCGTTTGACAATATGGAACAATATAGAACATCCCCTTCCTTTTTTCCATATAACCTATGTGAAAAGGAAAGTAACTGTGACTTTTTGGATTGTGGATATTATGTTGATAAAAATGTGGATAAGTATTAGGGGGTTGTGAAGGTAATGAAGAAAAAATAAAACGAACATGCCCTTAGAGGAGGAGCATGTTCGTGTGATAAAGTAGCTGTGATGTTCTGAGCCTTGTCAATTGACAGGTTTATTTGTTGAGCATTTTAAGAAACGGGTTAAATGAATTGAAGCGTAACGCTAACATTTTTTCTACTAAGTAGTTACCTGATTTTTGGCACTTTTTTTCTTTAGGCCACGTCTTTTCATTTCCTGTTTTACTAGGGATAAGTGCGTCTTAATTTCTAGGCGTTTATTGAGATCATAAACCGATTGACGTTGTTCCACAATTTTTAGTTGTTGCTTATATGTTACGTACAGATACGCTAGTTTTTCATTTGTTATGTTAGTTAATCCCATCGCAAATCACCACGATACCCATATTTGAAATCCCTTTCAGTATGGATGAACAGCCTACACAATTCAATCATCAATTTTTTACAATTATTATATGTAAGTGGTTAGGGAGTGATTGTGCTTGGACATATTGCTTTAGTAAAAAGTGAATAGTAATACTGACTAATGCACGGGAGGCAGAACAAGTGGGGATATGTGAACTCTGTGGTCGTAATGGAGTGGAAACGACTGTTCATCATCTACTTCCAAAAGAGATGGGTGGTACATTTGGTCCAACAGCAAATGTATGTATACCTTGCCATAAACAAATACATGCACTTTATACAAATGAGGAAATTGCTGCACGTTTAACAACGTTAGATGAACTGAGAGAAGATGAAAAGCTCTCACGTTTTATCCATTGGATTCGAAAACAGCCCTCTACTAAATTAATGAAAATAAAAAAATCCAATGAACGGAAACGAAAGGGTAGATTTAGATAAATTGAACAAAAAACATACGTACATTTAGTTAAAATCGCTAATGACTCGTTAGAGATTTCTAACTATAATTAACACATGTTATAAAACGTTACATTGTAGGTAAGGTAAAAGAGTTGCACATGTGAAATGTAAAAAATGGTATAATAATTGGAAAATTTCGTCTAAAATTGATAAAGACATATAAAATTCATTGATATACGACAGGGGGAGAAAGGTGAAACATAACTGGAATGCGTTTGTAAAAGACGATATGAATATTCAGCCTACGGATTCAGGAATGTTAAATGGATTAACATTTGCCGTAAAAGATGTATTTGAGATTACTGATTATACGAATCATGCTGGGAATCCTGATTGGTATCGAACGCATGGCCCCGCTGAAAGAAATGCACCTGTAATTGATGAATTATTGCGGCAAGGTGCGCTGCTAAAGGGAACGACTCATACGGATGAGTTAATGTATAGCTTGAATGGAGAGAACTTCCATTATGGAACACCTGTGAATCCAGTTGCTCAAGACCGCCTTCCTGGAGGATCTTCAAGTGGTTCTGCTGTTGCTGTAGCAGCCGGTTTAGTGGATTTTGCTCTTGGAACAGATACAGGGGGGTCTGTCCGAATTCCTTCCTCTTATTGTGGATTATTCGGGTTTAGACCAACACATGATGTCATAAATATAGAGGGTGTTATTCCACTTGCTAAAAGCTTTGATACAGTCGGTTGGATGACAAGGGATGCAGAATTATTATATAAAATTGGCAAACTTCTTATTCAACAGGAACAACGGAGTGATGATGATTTTTCTTTTCTGTATTTTGAAGAAGAAGCGTGGTCGTTCATTGATGAAGAGTTAAAAGAATCGGTAGGACGCGCTTTCTCTGTTTTACAAGAAATAAGCGACAGCAGTGAGATGATAAAGGTTTCGACCGAAGGACTTTCAGAATGGGCTAGTCTATTCCGAAACATTCAAGGTCTTGAAATTTGGAACGAACATGGAGAGTGGATCGAAGAGGTACATCCTGTATTTGGACCCGGTATTGCAGATCGTTTTCAGTGGACTAGTACCTTAGATCAAGCTCAACTTCAACCTAATTATCGATTAAAAGAGGGAATGCAAAAGGAATTGTCCCGTCTATTAAAAGATAATGGACTTTTAGTCATCCCAACAGCTCCAGGAGAAGCTCCTTTGCTTCATTTATCGGAAGAGGAATTGGAGCAATATCGATCTAGAACGATGAGGCTAACCTGTATTGCTGGGTTATCTGGGTTTCCACAAGTCACAGTCCCGTTTGTAAAAGCCAACGGATTACCGATAGGACTCTCTTTTATTGCGAATCAAAATCAAGATTTGAAATTATTAAAATGGGTGAATCAATTTACTCAAGTCCTTCAAGGGGAAGAAGGGAAGTCTATACGATGAATGTGAATACACAGCTCTTTACCGCCAGCCGAAAAAGATCTTTGGAATTGGCTATTATTATTGGTAAATCATGCAGAAATATTGAAAAAAGTGAAGTGCCAAATGTAGTTGCCGGATTTACAACAAGCTTGGATATGACCGCTAAAGATATCCATGCCAAGAATCCTAGGTTTCTACAAATTTCTAAAATATTTAATACCTTTTTCAGTTTTGGTCCGGAGCTGATTACGGTTGATGAAATTCCAAACTTAGAAGAGTTATCGGTTCGTACCGTTTTAAATGGAGAAACGATTCATGAAAATAGTATTGCTAATATGATGTACCATCCGTGGTTTATTGTTTCTTATTTTTCAAAAATCGTGACGTTATCCCCTGGTGATGTGATTATGACGGGAACTCCTGGTTCTGTCCAATTGCAAGAAGGAGATGTTGCGGAATGCCACATCAGTGAATTTGCTCCTTTACGAAATACTGTCACAGTTGAGCGTTTATAATGGTGTAAGACAAAGAAATAGCTTAAGTTACCTGAATATTTAAAAAATACTATATTTTTCTATGGGGGATTGAGGATAAATAAAAATGCGAATCGTTCATATCGAGCTACAACTATGGCGCCGAATGCCAGGAGATAATTTTTGGTTAATCTATAATACAAAAAATAAAGAATTAAAAGCATTAAATAGCAGTGGCCGTTCTGGAGAACAGGCAACGATTGACTTTTATAAAAATCAGAAGCTAAACAAAATTCCTGCAAGGGGAGTAATATGGTGGAGCGGATCCTAGGGGCGATGGAGCTGCAATCGGTTATTAATGTTGTGATGTATAATAGGATTACTTAATGGACAAAACCACACCATCGTCTATTAAGCTATGTTTTTATTAAGAATAGAGGTGATTATGTCATGAAGCAATTAAATATTTTTATCGCGTTTTTTCGGTCTGGAATATTAGGGTTTGGTGGTGGTCCATCGTCCATTCCGCTCGTTCATAAAGAAGTGGTTGGTACGTTTAAATGGTTGAATGATGAAGAGTTCAGCGAGATTTTAGCATTAGGAAATACGTTGCCAGGTCCTATTAACACGAAAATGGCTGGCTATATTGGCTATAGGATTGGTGGGATAGTGGGCATGTTAAATGCGCTTATGGCTACGACCTTGCCGACCATCATTATGATGATTCTTTTATTGACGTCCTTTAATCAAGTTAAGGATAATCCAATGGTTCAAGGAATGACAAATGCTGTTGTCCCAATTGTAGGTGTAATGATGGGTGTGCTAACATGGGAATTTTTAAAGAAAACGAAGGCTGGATTAGGCTGGACGATGGGGTTGATTATTTTAGTTGGTAGTTTTATCTTAATGGAGATCGTCCACATCCATCCAGGGATCGTGATTGCAGCATTGCTAGTTGGGGCATTAGTACTGCCGGATAAGAAAAAGAAACAAGAAAACCAAAATCAAGTTGAAGGAAAAAGGAAGCGCCTATGATTTATTTACAAATATTTTTAGCTTTTTTCATACCGGGAATCCTTGGATATGGTGGAGGACCTGCGTCAATTCCACTAATTGAACATGAGGTTGTCAGTCAAAACGAATGGATGACGAAAAGTGAATTTGGTGAAGTATTAGCATTAGGGAATTCTCTTCCAGGGCCAATCGCACCTAAAATGGCCGGATACATTGGATATGAGGTCGGGGGAGTATTTGGAGCATTTATGGCTGTTTTGGCTATCGTTGGACCTTCTTTATTATTAATGATTATCTTATTAAAGATTATTTTAAAATATAAGGATTCTCCAAGGGTAAAGCGATTATCAAAGATTGTTCTTCCAGCTGTTGCTGTGTTAATGGCAACACTTACGTTTGATTTTTTTCAGGACTCTTATTCCTCTAATGGACTTTGGGAAACGTTATTTATTGCCATTGTAAGTTTGTTTTTATTAGAGAAATGGAAGGTGCATCCTGCATTTGTCATCGTAGGAGGATTAGCCTTTGGGGCGTTATTCTTAAGCTAGAAGGGATATGACAAAGAAGTAGAACAAATTATACTAGACGAATGAGTGATAGGTGCGCAATTGTCTACGATAGCTAACAGGCAAAACAAAATGAGAGACATAACTGGACAGTGTCTGCTAGGCTTTCAATGTCATCTTACTTCGGAATGCAACGAAAAGCGTCCTGGATAAAAATATCTAGGACGCTTTTTTATTATCCCTCTCATTGCTTTTCTATATAAGGGAGTGAAATCGTAAACGTTGTTCCTTCGCCAACCTTGCTATCAACTGTGATTTCTCCACCGTGCAAGGCGATAATTTGTTTGACGATGGCCAAGCCAAGCCCGGTTCCATCTTTTTTTCGAGCCGAGTCAACACGGTAAAATCGATCAAAAATCTGAGTTAGGGCCTCCTGGGTCATCCCTATTCCTGTATCTTTAAAAATAAGTTTAATGCCAGATTCAGTTTGGGACAGACTAATCCAAATGCTGCCTCCATGAGAATTATATTTTATCGCATTTGTCAGCAAATTGTCCCAGACGTTAATCATAAGCTCAGGGTCAGCTTTGAATTGGACAGGAGCAAGCTTATAGGAAACCTCGATTTCTCTTTCCTCCAGCCGCCATTGATACCTGCGTACGGTTTCTTTGATTTGTTCATCAATTTGCAAGTCCGAAAGCTTCATCGGATAGGCTTTCTGGTCAAGAGACGTCAAGAGCAAGAGCTGTTTTGTAAGATTTGAAAGTCGCTGTGATTCATGGTCGATAATTTGTAAATATTCGCTGTGTTCACTTTCTGTTAATTCCTGTGTCTTTAGAAGTTCGGCATATCCCCGAATATTCATAAGTGGCGACTGAAAGTCATGCGATACATTGCTGATGAAGGATTTGCGGGCTTCGTCATTATGCTGTAATTGCCTTTGCATCGTGTTGAAGCTTTCTACCAACTGGCCAATCTCATCCTTGCGCTCAATTTTTAAAGTGTAATTAAAGTTCTCGCGCGTAATCTCTTTGGTCGCTTCCGTTAACTTTGTAATCGGCTGGATGAGGTGCTTGGCAAACAAGATTACTCCGCTGATGCTGACAGCGGTAATTGCGACAAGGAACCCTGCGAGAATCATATGCATATCTGAAAAAAGCAGTTTGTTATTTGGGCGCAGGAACAGGCCGTATTGCTGTTCATTCATGGTGATTGGCACACCGACAGTATTTTTTAAGTCGTTTGAGAAATGTCCCATCAGCAGAAGTTCATCGGAAAAATTATTCATTCCATGATAGATTTCTTTTTCTTCAAGCACCTTCATTGCTTCTTTTGGAAGCTCTTTCTTGGTAAAAGGTTGGCCGAAGTAAGTTTCTTCACCCGATTCATTTACTACATAAATTTGATATCCAAGATTGCCCATGGATTCCAAATAGGAATTAAAAGAAGAACTAGATGAATGCATTTTCTCAAGACCTGAGGCGATTTCCTGGGCAATCGTTACATTTTGCTGATCAATTTTTTCCTTTGTAAAGGCCGTGTAGACGAAATTGGCTAATATAAAGCCAATGGTGCTGCTTATAACTAAAATTATAAGTGTTGCAACGATGAATTTCCGGTAAAGAGTCTTCATTTACTTTCCTCGAGCTTATAGCCTATTCCGCGTATGGTTTGAATTTCCACCGTTGCTTCGTATTTTTTCAAGCGTTCCCGGATGCGGTTGATATGTGTATTAAGCGTTTGTTCGCCGCCTTCATAATTGAATCCCCATGCTTGCTCAATTAATGTAGCACGAGGTGTAATTTTATTCACACGTGAAGCGAGAAGGCTTAGCAATTCGAACTCTTTTAGTGGGAGAAGGATGGTTTCCTGATTAATCACCACTTCAAAGCTTTTGCGGTCCATCATAAGATTTCCGACTTTAATTACCGTATCCATTGCTCGTTCAACACGTCTTAAAACGACGGCTACACGGAATAGCAGTTCTTTCACTTCGAACGGTTTCACAATATAGTCTTCCGAACCAGATAAAAAGCCTCGTTCCTTATCGTCCAGCTGTCCCTTGGCGGTAAGCAGGATGACTGGGATCTGGAAGTCGTCTGACAATAGCTTGGTCAATTCAAATCCATCCATCCCGGGCATCATCACATCGACAATGGCTAAATCGACGGTTTGTTCTTCTAAAAAGGCTAATGCTTCTTCAGCATCATTAGCGCGGTATACTTGATAGCCTTCACGGCTTAAATGAATAAATACAAGCTGCTGAATGTAGACATCATCATCTACAACGAGTATTTTCATATACGGATCCTCCTTACAGGTGGAAATACAGAGAGGAGACCCCTCTGTATTTCTATAGACTATTATGAGAGGTCGCCTTATCTTTTTCAAATAACAATATCAATGAAGGAAGAAGCATTCCGCGAACAAGGAATGTATCGAGCAGGATTCCTACAGCCACCATGAAGCCAAAGACGAACAAGTCGGCAATCGGCATCGTTGTCAAAGCTGCAAATGTAGCCGCCAAAATGATACCAGCCGATGAAATAACCCCGCCGGTATTGCGGATTGCGATTTCAAGAGCTTCCTTGACCTTATGTTTTTTTCTCTCCTCAATGAAGCGTGAAGCAAGGATGATGTTATAATCAATGCCCAATGCAACAAGGAAAATGAAAGCGTAGACTGGTACACGGGTACTGAGGGCATCGTAGCCAAATAAGATGTCGACGAGAAAAATTCCAAGACCTAAGGCAGATACATAGGAGAGCAAAATTGTCGCCATCATATAAATCGGCATCTTAAACGAGCGGGTAAGAGCGAATAACAGTATCAAAATCAGAAGGGTTTCCAATATTACAATAGTAACGATATCGCGGTTATTTACATCACGCTCGTCTACTAACTTGGCAGTGACCCCGCTGTAATAAGCTTCTCCATCTATTGAAAGCTCGTCCAGTATCTCTGGTGTTTTTTCACGCAAGTCCTTCATAAAGTTGATTGCTTCTGTAGAATATGGATTCATTGTCAAGGATACGCTTATTTTCGCTGCCTTTGAATCCTCGGATTTTGCTGTCATGCGGACAGATGCAATTTCATCAAAGCCTTGAAGCTTTTCGAGAACCGTCATTGTATCGTCTTCCGTCATAGCTTTATCGCTGACTATGAGCAGGGTGGATGGTGCAAGCTCCCCTTTGTCATATCCCGCTTCGACAATTTCGTAGCCTACACGCGATGGCAGGTCTTCAGGGAATTTTTTCACTGTATCGAATTCATAATCAAGGTTCAGAACATTAAAAGCGGTTATCACCATGAAGATTGCAACGATTCCGCCTGATAAGCCTGGCTTGTTAACAACGAGCTTAGCAATCGGACCCCAGACCCCATGCTTGACTGCTTTTTCTTGTCCGTACTTTGGAACTTTAGGCCAGAATGCTTTTCGGCCGAACAATGTAAATAATGCAGGTACCAAAGTGATGGAAGCCAGCATGATAAAGAACATGGCCATTCCGAAGATTGGCGCGAAGTTTTGATAATCACGAAAATCGGCGAAGAATAAGATAAGCATCGCAGCCAGCACAGTCCCTCCTGCAAACAATACAGGTTCTCCAGTGGCACGCATCGCATATTTCATCGCTTCGTATTTGCTTTCATAATGGTTGAGTTCCTCGCGGTAGCGGGAGAAAACAAACAATGAGTAATCAATTACGGCTGCGAACAATAAGATGCTCATAATCGAGGTCGTTGAGTTATTAATCTCAAGTCCGCCGGCCCCCATTAAAGCCGCACTTTGATTCACAACTTGGTAAACGATAATCGTTGCAAGCAGTGGTATGAAGGCAAGTAATGGTGAGCGGTAGATGACGATAAGCAATACTAAAATAATGACAATCGTTGCAAGCAGCAGAACAAAGTCCGCTTGTTCAAACAGTTTAATAGTATCTCCCGCAATTCCTGCCGGGCCAGTTATATAAAAGGTAGTGCTGTCGAGCGTCTCGGCAATTTCGTTACCAATTTCGGAAACCTGGTCATTGATTTCGGCATATACGTTATTGCCAAGTCCAGCTTCCAGCACCATCGGCACAATGATTGTTGTTCCGTCTTCAGAGATAAAGCTCTCCACGGCTTTCGGGGGAAGCTTGCTGATATCGACAATCGATTCAATTTCTTTAATATCTTCAGATAGAATCCCGTCCAATATCTGTTTAGCTTCTTCGATATTGACATCACCATTTTCATTATGGAAAACAAGGATTCCGGGTGTGCCTTGATCATTTGGGAATAATTCTTCCGTTTTTTGTTCAGCTATTATGGATTTCGCCTCATCAGGAAGCGACTGGAAATTGGTTACTTTATAGTCGCCAAGTTTTGGACCGGCACTTAAGCCAATCATCAGGAAAAGCCAGGCAATTATCGTTATCCACATTCCACGCTTTGTTGAAACCCAGTCTGTAATTGGATATAGCAGTTTTTTCACAATGAAACCTCCTTAAAGTATTCAATTGTCATGATACTGAATGAACATAAATTTAATATCAACTTTTGTTTACAGGTATTCCGAACGAGAGACAGTATCCTTATTTCAGATAGGATGAGAGTGAGGGTGAATCAGGTGCTTCTTAATAGCACCTTAATGGCTTGATTTTTTGAAGGTAGATTCTTTATTGGTGGGAATATACGTTCCGGAACGATGGGTAAATTAAAAAGAGGGGACAGACCCCATAGCCATCGTGTCAATTATTCTTTTCAAGAATAAAGAATAATTTTCAACAAGGGGAATATATAAGAATGGGAGTCTAGGTATTCATTTTCTGATGAAGGGAGAAATATCATGAGTAAATTAGAAAATGATAATCTGTATGAAACGAGAAATAACCTAGTAAAAGAAATCGCTTTATTAAGTTATGATGAATTTAATAGTAGACCTGATATGGATAAGTGGAGTATAGCTCAAGTATGTCATCACTTAATCTTAACGGAAAAAGCATGTACAAATGCGATTGCTTGGGGATTAAAAACGAACAATCGTACAAAGAAGGAACGTAAAAAACTTCACCTTATCTTGGATAGAACGAAGAAGCTCAAAGCTCCGAACATCGTTGAACCAGATGTAGAGCCATTCGAAGTTCAGCAAATAGTTGATATGTTAAACGATTCGAGAAAAAAATTGATGACTCTTCTTAATACAGTAGAAGACCAGTCCATATTAGCAGAAAAATCAGTGCAGAACCCTGTATTTGGAGAATTAGCTCTTAATCAATGGATTGACTTTTTATATTTGCATGAACAGCGACATATAGAACAAATAAAGGAGATAAAAGTAGGAATAGACGCGAGAAACTAAACTTATGGATAAACGGATTCTTGTTAAAGTAAACGGTGTTTTAAGAAAAAATAAATCCCGATTTATCTATGAAGTAAAGAGATAAGTTGGGATTTTTGTATGATGTGAAACTCTTAACGTTATACATCCGAATTTTTCTGACGCTGTCCCAAATACTAATAATTACTTAACCTTTTTGCCTCTTTTTTCTTTAAACCGCGTTTTTTCATTTCCATCTTTATTATAGATAAGCGCTTCTTGCTTTCTATGTACTTGTTGAGATCATAAAATGATTGTCTTTGTTTAAAGTATTTGAGTTGTTTTTTATATTTAATGTACATGGATGCTAGTTCTTGATTGGTTAGTCTCATCACTACCCACCTTTACCTACAATAAATATACACCTTTTTCAGAATAAATTAATTTTCGACAAAGTTCAACAGTAAATATTTGCTGAAAACCAAATTCTTCTTTCATATATTCATAAATAAAGAAAAACCAAAACCTGAAATGGCTTATTATACAGGTTTTGGTTTAAGCTAGTCTTTCTTTCAATAGGGGTAATTGGAAACGTCGCATAATTATTCATATTTCACGGCATACTATGAATAATTAGGGTGTTATGAGGTGTTATGAGATTTTTTGCAATTCAATTTAAACGGTTATTGGCAGGAGGAACGTATATGCACAAGTCGGAAGCTGTAACGAAAAAAGACCAGATACAACAAGGTAGTAACAAATTTAGTGAAGTCAATGAATTCAACCATGAAAACAACCACGTTGCCAAAGCGCAGAAACAAATATCATCTCAAGAGACAGCTGGAGTATTCGATCAGCAATAGACCATCTCTAGCTGTAAAGATAATAAAAGTCAACCCCAGCCAACGGATTTAATTGCCGGAATGCTGGGGTTTTTAATTAAAAATACTCCGAATGTAGTTTGAGAGGTCAATTTTAGTCTCCTGTTATAATTATATTTTTAATGTAGTAATTGTCGTAACTGCTCAACATGTCTTCGGCTCGTATCAATAACTTCTTCAGCGATTTGCTTGCTTTCTGGGTCTAAATCGCCCTTTACAAGTTCCTCTGAATACTGAACGCCATATTTGTCCATTCCTTCTATAGCATCTTGCATGATTTTTTGTGTCTCATCTGGAACCATGACTTTATGCATAAAGCTATGCATGGATCCAGAAACGCCTTCATCGTCAGCTGGGAATCCGCCTAGGTTCTGAATTCGTTCAGCTATTTTTTGGGCATTTAGCTTTACGTCCTGTTGCATAGACTGAAAGTGCTTCTTTAATTCATCATCATCAACCTTTTGGATGTAGTGTTCAAATGAACGTATCCCCATATATGTACCTCTTAATAAAGTATTTAATTCCTCAATAACCGTTTCCTCATTTGTCATGAAATCACATCCTTTGATTGTATTATGTTGATTTATCATCACATTATACAATTTCACTGGAGAACTTTATGAGCAAATCCAAGAAAAATATAAAAAAGAAAAAGTTGACTTAAAAAGTCACTATTAACGACCTTTTGAGTCAGCTTCTTCAGATTGCTGAATAAGTTTAGTTTATATAGAATATTAAAAATAACTAAACTTATATTCAGGCTGAAAGAACATCGTCAAAAAAGGAATAAGGAATAGCTCATGCATTCTTTGTGCTGAGAAGAGAAGGCTAAATATGATTCATTTAATTTTCTACCTAAGCATTTAAGTTTGTTTCTAGTGTTCAAATTGTTACTATAGAATTGAAGTCTCAACTAGAAAGGACTAATTTTATATGTCGAATATACAAATACCTCTATCGGTCTTAAATTTGGCCCCTATTCGCCAAGGGCAGGGGGTTAAAGAAGCCGTTGATGCAATGGTTGATTTGGCGCAAGCGACTGAGAAAATGGGCTATACACGATATTGGATTGCGGAGCATCATAATACGCCAACGCTTGTGAGTTCGGCTACTTCGATTTTAATTAAACATACGTTAGAACATACAGAACATATACGTGTAGGGTCTGGTGGAATTATGCTGCCTAATCATTCTCCTTTAGTCGTAGCTGAGCAATTTGGAACGATGGCAGCTATCTATCCTAATCGATTAGATTTAGGTCTTGGCCGGGCGCCAGGTACAGATATGATGACCGCCAATGCATTAAGGCGATCTCAACGTGATTCTGTCTATACATTTCCTGATGATGTCAATGCGTTGCTTACATATTTTGGACCTGAGAAGCTTCAAGGTTATGTAAAAGCTTATCCAGGTGTTGGGACAAATGTTCCGATTTATATCCTCGGTTCTTCGACGGATTCAGCCTATTTAGCAGCTAAATTAGGCTTGCCATATGTATTTGCTTCTCACTTTGCACCAAGATATATGGAGGAAGCTATTTCGATTTACCGCAATCGCTTCCAGCCATCAGAGTACCTGGACTCTCCATATATGATTGTATGTCTGAACGTCATTGCGGCGGAAAGTGACGAAGAGGCCCAATTTGAATCGACAACGATGCAGCAATTTTTCTTAAATGTTGTTCGCAGCTCACAAGAGCCGTTAAAACCGCCTGTTGAAAACATGGATCCCCTTTGGAGTCCGCATGAGAAGCAAGTGGCTACATCGATGTGTAGTATGGCTTTGTTAGGTAGTAAAGATTCGATACGAGAACAGTTGACGAGTTTTCAAGAGAAGTATAACGTGGATGAAATTATGGCTGTATCATATATTTATGATCCTGACAAACAAAAGCGTTCTTATGAACTTTTAAAAGAAGTGGTGGATGGGAAATAACAAGAGAATGTAAAAATAATAAAGAATATAACAGGATGAAGGTATATCCCGTTATTTAAATCCCTGTATGATCGATTAGTAGAGGAATGAGAACAATGTTTGGATTATTAGACCGTGATATGCACTATATAGAAAAAGCATATAGATACAGTAGGAAAAGAACTATATTTGAAAAAGAAAGAATGAATAAAATATAAGAGGTGCCTGTTCCCCAGTACTATAAAGTAGCGGGGGCAAGCACCAAAAACTCAAAACTCTGGCAGTTCACTTAGGTTATTTTCCTTAATTCCATCTGGTTCGCTTCGTAACATGTCACGACCATACCTATGAAAGACATCGATATTTTCCAAATTTCCTGCCTTTGCTTCGGAAATGGCTGTTGGGTAATCAAGTTCACGACCTTCACTTGTTTTAAAAGCGATAATATTGTCATCTTCATTTCTTCTGACTGCGATGATTTGTTCTTTGCCAGTTGCTTCGGATTTATTCATAGTGGCTCGATTCTGTTGCATATATGTTTCATAGGCTTCTTCAAATTCAAATGCGTCCAATTGGTTCACCTCCTAATAGTAAGTTAATAGGTCTTTGGTGAAGTATGTGTACTTTTAGGAAAAAGTATACGTGAACAACAAAAATAAACCGCTCTGTCACATTGAAAGCTAGACAGAACGGTTCATTCTTTAGTACCCTTTTTCTTGTGCAAACATTTACTTGTAAAGCGTGTATTTCAACTTCTACTTAACTTTTTGACCTACTAATTGATTTTCTTTAGAAGTCATTTTGCGGATAAATGGAATTACCCAGCGATCTAAACCAAATTTTCCTGCGTTGAAACCAGCGAACAATAGAATCGCTCCGAAGAAGAGATCTGTCGGAATATGAGAAACAGTTCCAGCTAAGAAAAATGAAAAATTCATAACAAGACCAAAGAAAATAGCAGCTGTTGTTAAACATCCTAATATAAGTCCTAGCCCTACTAAAAATTCCCCAAGAGGAACAATTGTATTAAATAAATCAACGTTTGGAAGTGCAAAGCTTTCTAAAAATGATACATACCAGCTATACACAGGATTTCCATCAGGACCTACGACTGGATTTGCGATTGCATTTTTTAGAAATCCAGAAGCATCAAAGTCTCCAGTTAATTTTTTATATCCAGCAGTTAGCCAGGCAAAACCAATATATAATCGAATTAGTGTTAGAATACCTGCCGCAACTGTACTTTCTCTTAACCATTTTACTACCATGATAAACACTCCTTGGCTATTAAAGTTATATATAGTAATTACAATGTCAATATAACAAATTCTGAAATCAAAAGGAAAAGTTTGCTCACTGTTTCACATATATGTAACAAAAATTTGAACAATTTGTGAATGAATTGAGAGTACTTACTTTGTTTATAGCAATTGAATTGTAAATGTGGGTTGGATTATACAATGCTGTGGATGGTTAGCTCAATAATATGTAACATAACCTGAAATGTAAAATATTAATTCGTTAGGATGTTATTTTTACTATTTTTCAAATATAATAAAGGTAGGGGAATATTCAAAAATAATTGAATAAAGGATGTTGTTGGGATGTAAATCCGATTGTCTAGAACATTAGGGGGAGATAAGCATGATTCGAACAATATTTTCAGGTATCCTTGGATTTATTCTTATTTTTATTGAATCTATGATTGTTTTGAAAGTAAAAGGGGAGACAACGATTGAATTTGGAGGGATCCAACCTTTTATTAGTGTGTGGGCCATGAACTTTTTCTTAGTATTTGCCATTTTGACACAAATTACAAATTGGTATGATCATAAGTATGGTATGAAAAAAATAGAAGAAGACAATATATAGTATCAATCTTAATAAAGCTCAAATCCTTTTGCATCAGGGATTTGAGCTTTTTCCTTATAGTTATTACATTAAACGGCAGTTGAATAAGGAATTATTTCTTCTTTTTCAATTTATCTTCTGCTTTCTTTACATTTTCAGCGATTCTAAATTTTACTATTTCACTTATTAATTCATACGGTAGCGGCTTATCTAAAGGGAATTGTACAGCTCCTTTTGAACTTTTATATTCCGATAATTTATGTTTAAAAGCATCGATCCCGCTAGAACCTGGGTAAAATCCTATATGGTTTTTATAGGCAGCAAAATGAACCAGATTTCCATGTAAAGCAAAAGTAGGCATTTTGTAACTTATCTTTTCTTCTGCATCTGGTGCCGACTTTTTTATAACCTTTCTTAACGTTTCTAGTATTTCCTGAATCTCAATCGGAAATTGTAAAATGTATTCATCAATTGATGTAAACGTAATGTTGTTTCCCTCCATGATTTCTCCTTTCAAATTTTGTTTAAATCTTTAAAAAGGGGAAAAAGTGTTTCAGTGCTAGCCAGCCAAAATATAAGGATTGTGTAAAGAAAAGAATCCCCCAAATTTGAGCTGGAATGAGATAGGTGAGTTGGGCAAGACTAGTTGCGTCTCCCGCCTGTGTAGGCCGTTTAAAGCTCAAACTCATAATTTCAAAAGCTGACGTAATCGATTCTACAAAAAGAATAGAAACTAAGAATAGGACGACATATTCAATAATCGACCCGTCTGCCTTCCAAAGCAACCAGACAAACCCTGCACTGAAGGTAAGAATCCAGAAGAAACCATACCAATTTCGAATCCAAAAAATCATGCTAATGAGTAAGATGGTTACTAAAATATAAATGACGATATCAAATCTTTCTTTGTAAATGAAAACAAAAAATGTTGCAGCCGTGAAAGAAGAGAAGACATAACCGGCTAAAGCTGTTAAAACCTGGCCTAACCAAAAGCGATGACTTGAATACGCCACTCCTTCTGTATTCGTGAATAACTGGATTTTATGCGCCTTCCCAAATGTTAGAATACTAGCTATTTGATGTCCTACCTCATGAATCAGTGTATTCACAATAGCAAAATATTTACCGACGATTGGTAGTTTTGTCAATATAACCGCTAAGATGATAAATAAAATAACTTTTGTAGATAATGCCACGTTTTGTGCTCCTTTAAGGTAACTTCCTTTTATTTTGTCATATATTCCATTTTTCGTCCAAAAAATATCCTCGATACGGAGGATTTATAAACATACAGGGTTTCTGCCCTGTTTTTTCATGGAAAGGCTCAATTTATTCATAAAGTGAATAATGTGGGGAAAGGAAAACACAAGAAAAATGGGGTGATAACTGTGCCAATTATTTTTAGGGAAAATTACATTTATACAGTGCATCAGGGAGATACACTATATTCAATAGCCCAAAGGTATAAAAGTTCGGTAGAAGAAATCGTGCGAGTAAATTATTTGTTTCCCCCGGTTACAGACCCCGGTCTTATTTTCCCTGGTGATGTACTGGTCGTTCCGAACCTTTTAAAAACTGGAAAGGTTTCTTATATTGTTACACCTGGAGATTCAATCAATCGTATTGCTTTTAGGTTTAGCACATTTACTGACTTAGTTTCCGGTATTAACAATGTAGAAAATCCTAATTTTATTTATCCTACTCAACAACTAAACGTATCAGCATTTATATATGAAATTCAAATGGGGGATACATTATCTGCTATTTCACGCAGGTTTGGTATTCCACTCGTAAGCATATTAAGGGCAAATCAAGGTCGGCCAGGTTTTCAAGAGGATGTTATTTGGTCGGGGTTTCATTTAATTCTCCCTTTGCCAACCTCAAGAAATATTGTGGTATGGACCCCGCTTCCGGGAACAAGGGTGGGCACTGGACAAAGAATAGAAGGGCAAGCAAGAGCTTTTGAGGCCAATGTTTTACATCAACTAAGAGATGCGAACAATGTTATTGTATCTAACGAACGTTTTACAACCGCCGATATAGGTGCTCCTGCATATGGAAATTTTATAAGCACTATCCCATTTGATAGAAATCCCTCATCTAATATAGGGGAACTTTGGGTTTATACAAGAAGTGCTAACGATGGTAGTATCCAAGACTTAGTAACAACAACTGTCTATTTTTAAACATTGTCACAATGCAAAAAGGATTGAACCATTGAGGCTATGGCCTTAATTTTGTTCTGTCAAATAGAAAAAAAGCTTGTTGTCCACAAGCTTTTTTATATGCAATAGATAGAATTCGATTATAAAGGTACTATCATTAAAACTCTTTTTTAAATAGAATGCATTTTGATAAAAGAGTGGTCAAAATGCATTCTTTATTCCATTGTAATTATTATTATCATTATATATGGTGCCATCTACGGTTGTAGCGCTGTACCATCCGTCTACTTTGTAACCATTAAGTGACGACCATTTTACTATATAATCTCCTGCTGGTATATTAGCCCAAGTATGTGTTGTATTAGAATCTCCCTTAATATAAAGGGTTCTAATTGTTCTTGTTGTATCCCTATCTATTAATTCCCATTTGATATAAGCTTTTTGATCAGCCTGCACACCTTTATATTTCATTCTTATACTGATGTTTCCTCCTCGATGATTATCAAGTGTAATACTGTCCGATTCACTTTTAGTATTGAACAAAATACATAAAGGGAATGTAAACTTTTTCGCAAGTTTCATAGGTTCACTCCAATTAACGTAATATTATATGTAAATTTTAGGGTTTTATTATATAATGTTCAATCTTTTTCGATAGTCAATTATCAACATAAATCGCTATCTTATGTCGTAAAAAAACTATAATATGTATCAATTTTGTAAATATCATGTAGTTTTGAAATAAATATTCAATTATGTAAATAAAAAAAGATAATCAGCCATTATAATAGACTGATTATCCTATGAATTAATATCTACATGTAATAAAAGGTGATCTTGTAAGCTAAGATTTTCTATAAGATAATAAAAAAAGATCAAGGAGCACTCAAATGAGTAACCTTGATCTTTTTTTATTGGGCTAATTAGATTTAAGGTTTAGTTAAGATACGCACAAATGAGAGTTAAGATACGGTCTGTAGAATGAACGTAATGAAAGAAGAAGGAGGGAAATTATGTCTAACTATATGATCGAAACGAAAAACCTAACTAAGAAATTTGGAAAGTTTGGAGCTGTAGATGGAGTGAATTTACAGGTTCCTGAAGGAGGAATTTATGGATTTTTAGGACCAAATGGTGCTGGAAAGTCGACTACGATTCGGATGATTCTTGGACTTGTAAAAGAGACGGAAGGGGAAATAAAGGTGTTTGGAGACTCCATTAAAAAAAATCGGCTTGCCATCTTAGAGCGCATTGGTTCAATGGTGGAATCCCCATCTTATTACGGTCATTTAACTGCATTGGAAAATTTGGAACTCACAAGACAAATTCTTAGAGCAGAGAAAAAGGATATTGCACGCGTCCTTGACATTGTGACATTAACGGATGTTCAACATAAAGCGGTGAAAAAGTTTTCATTAGGAATGAAGCAAAGATTAGGAATTGCACAAGCATTACTTGGTAATCCAGAACTATTAATCTTAGATGAACCAACAAATGGGCTGGACCCATCAGGTATTATCGAAATCCGTGAGCTGATTAAAAGTTTGCCAAAGAAATATGGAATCACGGTCTTACTCTCCAGTCATATTTTAAGCGAAATCGAGTTAATGGCAACACATGTAGGAATTATTAACAAAGGGAAGCTGTTATTTCAGGGGACAATGGATGACTTGAGAGGTAAACAAAAAGAAAGGATTAAAATGGAAGTTGAACAAAAGGGAGAAGTGGAAACGTATTTAAAAGAGATTGGTGTCCCGTTTACAAGCGATAAGCTCTTTATCTATTTTAATGGGGATATTCAGTCCGCAAAAATAAATCGAGATCTTATTTTAAATGGATTTGATGTACATCAATTGATGAAAAAAGAAAGCTCATTGGAAGAAATTTTTCTTACGATGACCGGAAAGGTGGATATAGTGTGAGGCTGATCACGTTAATTAAGCTAGAATGGTACAAACAGAAAAAAAGCTGGTTGTGGCTGTTTTTATTCATTATTCCAGTGGGAACAACCTTAGCAATGTTTTTAGATTTTAGTATACGTTATGATTTTTTGCTGGAAGATGGAGCAGAAAGGGGATATTCGTCCTGGGACGTGCTGTTGTTAGAAAATCATCGAGTTCTTGGATGGGGGATGTTTCTGCCTATGTTTATCAGTATTATTTATGCGTTGCTTTATCAAGTCGAAATGAGTCAACAGAATTGGAAACATTATTTATCCTTGCCAGTACGAAAGGAAGCGGTGTATCTTTCTAAATTTCTAACAGGTTTTATGTTTAGTTTTCTCTTAATCTTATTAAATATGCTCGGTCTTATTTTAGTAGGGCTGATGATGGGATTTCCAGAAGCGGTTGATTGGAACAGTTATTTAAGGTATGTATTCGATCAGGTAATTATGATTTTAGCCGTTGCCAGTATACAAAATTGGCTTAGCTCCTTTTTTACGAATCATATTATTCCCATTGTCATCGGATTTGCAGGTGTTATTCTATCTTCTATTATTTTGTTTCAATTTCCACAAGAATTAAGGTTTTTTCCATATTTATTTCCCTTTTATACTGATGGGCTACTTAACGATATGTCATCAGAGATGATGATTTACAGTCTTGTATTTATGTTTGTTTTTTTAGCTGTCGGTGTATGGCAATTTAAACAGAAAGATGTATTGTGAGGGGGAGGGCATGATGAAGGTTTTTAAAGCAGAGTTGCTCAAACTAAAACGGTCGAAAATTATCTTGATTACGACAATGTTAACATTGTTGGCTATTTATCAAGGGTGGGATTTTGCAAGAGTTGCTAAAGAAGAAATGGAGGTTTTCAAATCATTTTTATATCAAGGGACCATGACTGTTTATAGTTGGTTGATTTTTCCTCTTATTATCACGATTGTTATTGCAATGATGGCTAGAATAGAGCACAGTAATAACAGCTGGAAGCATCTATTGGCATTACCAGTCAAAAGAGGAGCGGTATACGTTTCAAAACTTATTATTAGTATAGGAATCATTTTATACAGTTTACTTTTGCTTTATGTTGGAATGGTTTTTTCAGCTTTTACGCTACATATCGATAGTATTCCTTTGATGTGGATGACTGAACGATTTTTTATGATCTTTCTTTCCTCCTTACCAATTGTTGGTGTAATATTTTATTTGAGTTATCGTTTTACACATTTTGGAGCTCCACTTGCTATTGGTGCTGGACTTGCTTTTCCGTCTATGCTTATAGCAAATTCAGAGAAGTATTGGATTTTTTACCCATGGGATTATCCTATCATTTCGTCTTTGACTCATGTATTTGAAATGGGAGGGAAAGGTATGAGCATGCTCGGTATTTCGTTTTTTATCTTTTTTTTCGCTATTTTGATAGGATTTATCCGTTTTCGAACAAAGGATATTTTGTAGATGCTATAGAATGAGAGGAAACGATGAGACATGACAGTAGAAGGAATAACCGAAAAGAAGATATTACTAGTTGATGATGAAGTCGATATTTTACACTTGCTCGAAACCGTTTTGAGAAAAGAAGGGTTTCAGCAAATATACAAAGCGACAACGGGACAAGAAGCACTGGCTCTTTGCGCAAGGTACAGCCCGGATATTATTGTCCTTGACATTATGCTTCCAGATATTGAAGGCTATGAAGTGTGTAAAAAAATGAGAGAGATGACCTTTGCACCGATTATTTTTTTATCAGCAAAATCAGATGATATTGATAAGTTACTAGGGCTTGGAATTGGCGGGGACGACTATGTCACAAAACCGTTTAGTCCTAAAGAAGTGGCGTTCCGCATTAAAGCTCAATTACGCAGAAATGAGTATATTCAATTAAGTCATAATGGGGATAAAAGAATAACATTCGGAAACATTGCCATCCATCCAAGTACAGGTGAAGTGGAAAAAGGGGATGACCCTGTCACGGTTACTGCGAAAGAACTGCAGCTACTTACCTTTTTAGCCAGTCATCCAAACCAAATTTTCAGCAAAAGCAAAATATGTGAAGCCGTTTGGGGAGACGATTATGTTGGGTATGATAATACGATTATGGTTCATATCCGACGCCTTCGGGAAAAAATAGAAGACGATCCAAGCAATCCGAAATGGATTAAAACCGTAAAAGGCCTTGGGTATAAGCTACAAGTTAAAGGGACATGAATCATGAAGTGGAAGGTAACAGCTCAATTTCTATTATTTATCATCCTGACCATCTTTTTATCATTATTTGCATTTCTTGTATTAAACATTTTTCTTCTGTACAGCAATTTTGGGAAGAGCGATAGTCTTATCCCTTATCAAAGTCCAAGTAATTACACACTCGACTTTGAAAAAAATATTGATTTTAAAAATAAAGAAATTTCGATTCCTACTGACAAATTAACAGAATTAGAACAAGGTGATATGTGGATTCAAGTGCTCGATGAGAATGGAACCGAAATATATAGTAGATTCAAACCAGCAAATGTCCCTGACCATTATACACCGGCTAGTCTCATTCATTATCATAAGTATACAGGTGCAATAGAGAATTCTACTATTTTTGTAGGAATGTTAGAACGCAGAAACCGCAATTTAAGTTATATCATGGGATTTCCTGAAGAGGTAATTGGAAAGGCATATATTTACTATCGAACTGAAACGCTTTTACGGGATCTACTCATTACATTTTCCGTTACTGCCATTATAGTGACATTCATTGCTCTAGCATTTGGATATATTTTCAGTCATCGATTAGCGAAGCCGCTTGTGAAAATCATTGAAGGTATTCAAAACATAGTAAAAGGTGACTTTAGCAATATATATAAACCTAAAGGAATTTATAAAAATGTGTTTCAAAACTTAAATGAATTATCCTCTACTTTGCAATCTAATGAAGCGGAACGAAGTAAAATTGAAAAAATGCGAGAGGACTGGGTAACGAATATTACTCATGATATTAAAACACCCCTTGCCTCCATCAAAGGATATGCAGAATTACTTCAGAATAAAGAGTACAAAATTGATGAGCTTGAAAGGGAAAGATATGTCGAAATAATCTTAGATAAATCAGATTATATTGAGCGCTTGATTAATGATTTGAATGTAACCTATCAGCTAAAGAGTCCTTCTTTTCCTGTAAAAAAACAAGAAGAAAACGTAGTTGAGGTTTTAAGAGGTTCAGTTATTCAAATTTTAAATCATCCTTTATATGAGGATACCCATTTAGAGTTCTCTGCAGAAATAGAAAGGTATCCATTTCATTGTAATAAAATGCTTTTACAACGAGCGATTATGAACTTAATCTTCAATGCAATTGTTCATAATCCACCGGACACGCTTATTCGAATTTCCATTCAGGAAGACAAGGGTCGAGCTCAAATTTTTATTGAGGATGCAGGAAATGGAATCCCCGAAGAAGAGCTGGAAAATCTATTCATTCGTTACTATCGTGGTACGAATACGGGTGAAGCTCATAAGGGAAGCGGGCTAGGATTAGCTATTGCCAAGCAAATTGTCGAGGCCCACGATGGAAGCATTGATGTGAACAGTCAAGTAGGGAAAGGAACAAGGGTTGTGATTCGTTTATAGCATGCCATGATCCCTTAGGTCAGATAACTCCCAGTTATATCTTTTGGCATAAATTCCGTTTTTATTCTCAATGAATGGGTATCATAACCGTATACATTTTTCACTAATGGTTAGTGCATGCCGAAAGTGGATTGATAAAGGGGAATGATTCATGAAATTCACACCAGAGCAGCGAATTGAATTACATGGTTTTAATAATCTGACTAAATCATTAAGTTTTAATATGTATGACATCTGTTATACAAAAACGAGGGAAGAACGGGAAGCGTATATCAATTATATTGATGAACACTACTCAGCTGATCGATTAACAAACATATTGCAACATGTAGCGGATATTATTGGCGCTCATATTTTAAATATTGCGAAACAGGATTATGTCCCACAAGGTGCAAGTGTCACTGTGTTGGTGTCAGAGGGACCAGTCGTTGAAGTACCAACAGAAACATATGAAGAATCACCAGGACCGCTACCGGATTCGGTTGTAATGCAGCTTGATAAAAGCCATGTAACTGTCCATACATATCCTGAATTCCATCCAGACGAAGGCATCAGTACGTTTCGGGCAGATATCGATGTGGCGACTTGCGGTGAAATTTCTCCACTAAAAGCGCTAAACTATCTGATCCATTCATTTGATACGGACATCATGAGCATTGATTACCGAGTTCGTGGCTTTACGAGGGATAAAATGGGTCATAAGCTATTCATTGATCATGATATCAGTTCGATTCAAAATTACATTCCAGAAGAAGTAAAATGTTTATACGACATGATTGATGTGAACGTGTATCAATCTAATATCTTTCACACAAAATGTAAGCTAAAACAATTTGATTTAAACAACTACCTATTTGGCTATACAAAAGATAAGTTAACCCACGAAGAACAAACGGAAATAGAAACGCGATTACAAGTCGAAATGGAAGAAATTTTTTATGGAACAAACATTAATCAAGGATTTATAGCTTTTTCGAACGAGAAAACCCACTAGAGGTGTAACCCGCTTTCAGGTGTGGGAGAATTCAACGAGTGGGAATCGTGTACAGTACCGTGTGCATGACATATCAAAAGAAAAAGACGATTTTTCCCTGAGCTAAGGGTTAAATCGTCTTTTTAGTCCTTGTTGGATATGAAGGAAATTTCTTTTTAATGGATGTTCTTCTTGAAAACCCTATTATAGAATAGTGGGAATTCATGCGAAAAATGGATGAATTAGGAGGATAGTTTTCTGTGGAATTCAAAACGATTGAGCATTGGGATGAGGAATTATGGAAAAAGTGGCGGGACATTTATAATGAAGCATTTGGGCAAAAAAGTGGAAAACCTGAGAGAATTCTCCGAAATATGTTTCAAAAACAGATGTGTTTTTTTCATCTAGTGCAACATGAATCAGAGGTGTCTGCGATTGCCTTGTCAGGAAAGTTGCAAGGAACGAGGGTGCTCCTGATCGATTACCTTGCTGTGCGAGAGAAAGACCGAAATCATGGCATTGGTAAGATGATGGTGGGTTATATTAAGAGTTGGTCCATCAAGAATGGAAATATTGAAAGCATTGTGATTGAAGTGGAAGCGGAGCATACTGCTGTAAATCTTGCTCGTATTGGGTTTTGGAAAAAATGTGGCTTTACGTTAACCGACTATATTCATCATTATAGAGTTGTTCCAGAGCCTTATCAAGCGATGTTTTGCAAATTAGTTCCTGAAGCGGAAGTGCTTGAAAATGGGGAAGAGCTTTTTTCATTAATTGAACGATTTCATAAGAAGTCTTTTCGAGGTGTCCGTATTCTGCCACAAAAAAGTCGTTTTCCTATTTAAATAAAAGCTATTTGTAAGGGAATTTAGCATAAGTATTCCCTCCAATCATAAATTGAACCTGCTTCCCTACGCAGCTCGTCGCATGTGCTTCAAGTAAAAGTGTATAATAAAATAGGTACAGAATTCCATTCAGCGAAAGGAGAACTATTCATGAATAACAAGCAATTTGAACGAATTCAAACAGGAAAAGGTTTTATAGCGGCCTTGGACCAAAGCGGCGGAAGTACTCCAAAGGCACTGGTGGCGTATGGCATTAGAGAAAACAGCTATTCCAATGAAGAAGAGATGTTTACATTAGTTCACGAGATGAGGACACGCATTATCAAGAGTCCCGCTTTTGATTCTCAGTATGTTTTGGGTGCGATCTTGTTTGAGAACACGATTGATCGTTTGATTGACGGGCAATATACAGCTGATTTTCTATGGGAGAAGAAAGGCATTGTGCCTTTTCTGAAAGTCGATAAAGGGCTCGCCGGACTTGAGGACGGAGTTCAGCTCATGAAGCCTATTAACGGTTTGGACGATCTTTTGAAACGGGCAAATGAACGCAACATCTTCGGAACGAAAATGCGCTCGTTTATTAGGGAAGCCAATCCTACTGGTATCAAGAAAATTGTTCAGCAACAGTTTGACATCGCGAACCAAATCGTAGAAAAAGGGCTGATTCCGATTATCGAACCGGAAGTAGATATTCACAGCGCGGATAAGGCAGAGTCGGAAAGACTTTTAAAAGAGGAGATCATTAATCAATTATCTACCTTAGGCAAAGACGTAAAAGTCATGTTTAAACTCTCCTTGCCTACAGAAGACAATTTCTATAGCGAATTAATCGAGGATCCGCATGCTGTACGGGTGGTGGCGCTATCAGGCGGCTACACGCAAGCCGAAGCCAATGAAAAGCTGGCACGTAATCATGGAATCATCGCGAGTTTCTCGCGTGCTCTAACAGAGGGACTAACTGCCAATCAAACAGACGATGAATTCAACGCGATGCTGTCCAAATCTATTCAGAACATTTATGAAGCATCCAACAAATAAAGGACAACCGAAAGAACGACTCCGAGCTGGATTAAAAGCTTGGGGTCGTTTTTTAGTTCGTATTCCAATTTGGATGAAGCTACTATTCAGGATGTTGGCACGATGCGTCGGACTGCTCACCACGTAGGTTCGATACGTTACAAACCCCTTCCTCAGGCTGCGATAGCAGGTAGGGAGGGGAAATTGATAATAACTCCTAACACAAAACGATTATTCTATAGGGTGTGGTTTGGGCGGGGATACTACTTGTGGCAGGTCCATAGATAACAATTAGATTTCGGTTCGCTGGGCTTCTTGAAAATGATTGCCCATTTGTTAATAAAACTTTCGTAAATGGAGATATATTTAATTGTAATCGTCCATCACTACTCACCAACTGACTATTAAAATAAGCTACTTTTACATTCTGATTTGGGTTATCTTTCACCATAACAAGTGCTTGATATTGTGGAGGGTAAATAAGAAGGGCAGGTGCATCCCCGTCATAATATCCAGTCACGCGATCTCCTACTGTCACCATTACATGGTCTACAAAGTAAGTGGTGGGTGACACCACGAAATTTACTGTGGCTCCCAATCCGTTTTCTACAGATATTAATTTATAACAGCCTTCTCCTTCACCATTTTGACCTGTAAAAAAATCACTAATCATAGTGACAGTCCCGTGAAAAGAATAAAAATTTGTCATACAATACCTCCATTGCTTTAAAAAGATAATGCATAAAGCGAGCTTTATATTTCGACATTAGTAGAGGCTAATTAACTTTGTTCCAAGTATCGCTGTTGCCAATCTTGTGGATATAAATTGAGTGCCATTCCATGTTAAAAGGTTTTCGACATATCCTAATGTATCCGAATTAGAAATGCCAATTATTCGTTGAAAAACAAGTAAATCATAACTCATGCCTTTTTGATTCGTAACAATTGGATTTAAAGCACTAGCAGCAAGAACCTCGCCTTTAATTGGTTGTTTTAATTTGCCATTTTCATCGTAAAGCTGTGATAGATAATTATAGCCTTTGTAGCCAATGTCAAGGGTGAAAAGCAGGTCTCGTGGTGGACTTCCTACACTTACTTTATAAAGATCTTCATAATTGACTTTGAAAGTATAGCTATTATTATATTTTTCAAAATCAAACAATAGGCGTGGAATATTATTTCTGAGGGAGTAAATATAGAAAATACCGTAACCCCCGCTTCCTCCCGACTCAATACTTATCAAAATATCAAATATGTTATCTTTAGAAAAATCCCCAAGGAAGAGCTTAGCATTGTATCCTGCATTCTTTTGAAGATTAATTGTTGAAGTCTGGTTAGAACGCCCATCTTGAATTACAAGTGTAATATGATCTGCAAAGATTTCGGTTGCAACGTTTTTTCTACCATATAAATATACGTAATCAATTATACCGTCACCTGTAACGTCACCTTGCTTCATGTCAAGCAACACTACGTTTCTAGAATAAGTATAGTTACCATACGTTTGTTCTTGAAATTGCCTGTACAAATAACTCCCCCCTATAAACATTTGGCAATTACTTGGTGTACCATATGCAGGTCAATACCTATATGACACCATAAGGTTAAGAAAATGTTCTGTATAGTAATGTTAAGGGGATTCAAAAGTGAATTACGACAAATTCAATCGTTTACTTGCTATTAACACTACTTAGCTAAATATTCAACAGAGAAGCTTTTAATTTGGGGTTTCTCTGTACGATTTACTAAAAATACCTCTGATGGAGCAATTTTAAAATCTTTACAAAATTTAACACACATTCTATTGAAAATTAAAAGTAGTATGTTAATATTTTATCGACAGACAGTCGGTCTATAAAGGAGGTGTAACAAATGAGAAAAGAATCAGAGGAACGTAGGAACGAAATACTTGATGCGGTCGATGAGCTTTTTGGTCAGAAGGGCTTTGATGGAACGAGTACAAACGGTATTCTCGAAAAGGTCGGAATTGCGCGGGGAACACTGTATTATCACTTCAAGTCGAAGGAGTAGGCATATGAAGAAGATTATTATCGGTGATCATATAGTAAAAGCTTCCGAAGTTTAACGGTACGGATATGGATGATAGGGTTGAGCAAGTAACGAAGAAAATGTTGGAAATAGGAATATAAAAGGTAGTTTTATAGAATAATATTGCCATTTTTCTAGAAACCAAGAATAATGAAGCAGGTTAATAGAGGAAGACCCAGAAAACCTTTTTTGTCATAATTCAAAGAAAATTATGAAACATATAAAAGAATGTTATAAACATAGAGGTTTATTCTGTTGCTTTGTCTATGCCTGGTTCATTGGTGGGGAAGATCTAAAAAGTAGATTTAAGGGGGATTATGAGCATGGGCAGACCTGTAAGAAGAAAGCTTGTTTCTATTGTTTTGAGTATGATTGTATTGGTTTCTACTTTTTTTTCCTGGTCCGTAACTTCATGGGCTGCGGAGGAGATGTCACCTACGGCGGCACCAATCTCTGAATTGAAAAAAACAACCCCCTCAGGCATTCCAATCTCTGATCTGGAAGGTTTTGTTGACAATTACATGAAAGACTATATTGGAAAAACAACATCAGGTGCCGCCATTGTCATTTTAAAAGATAATCAAATCGTTTTATCTAAGGGTTACGGGGATGCCAATATTGAAAAGAATATCCCTATTGATCCCAAGAAAACCGTGTTTGAATGGGGTTCAATCAGTAAACTGTTTGTCTGGACATCTGTCATGCAGCTGGCGGAGCAGGGGAAAATCGACTTAAATGAAGATATTCGTACATATTTGCCAGAGGGCTTTTTGACAAAGTTGAAATATGATTCTCCTATTACCATGTTAGACTTGATGCATCATACTGCTGGATTCGAAGATTATATCTTTGATTTAGGCTATTCATCACCGGATAGGGTCAAGTCCTTAGAGAAAGGATTACAGCTGGCCGAACCGGTACAGGTGTATAAACCTGGTGAAGTTGTAGCGTATTCTAACTTCAGTACCTCTCTTGCCGCATATATAGTTGAACGTCTCACCGGACAGGAATTTTATCAATATGCTTCGGAACATATTTTTTCAAAAATAGGTAGCCAAAATGCCTCGATCCATCCTAAGCTGAGCGACAATAAAAAGTTAATAGAGAATAAGGCAACGGGATATAAGCTTTCAGAACCATCACAATTTACCGAATCCCCTCCATTCTATGTATCGATGTATCCGAGTGGTGCGATTAATGGAACAGCAGAAGATTTAGCTATGTTTGCATCAGCGTTAATGCCGCTGGAAGGAGAGTCATCGCCGCTTTTTCAAAAAGAGGAGACTTTGGAGGGATTTTTAACCCAAAGCTACAGCGTAGATGAAAATATGCCTGGCAATGCTCATGGGTTTTGGGAATACCAAGGTCAAAAAAGGGGTCTTACACACGGGGGGAATACAGCCTCTTTTTCTAGCAACTTCCATATCGTTCCAGAGGAAAACTTTGCTGTGATTATACTGACAAATCAATCAGGAGAAATGGATATTTGCTACGGCTTAACGAAGGAATTGGTCGGGGAGGAGCCTGTCTCTGTTGCGGTTTCAAATGAAAAAATGCCAGATGCCTCAGAACTTGAGGGAACCTATACATCTGCCCGCAGAGCGTATCATGGTTTTCTAAACATCTATTATGAATTGCTTTCATTAAAAATTACCGCTGTTAATGATCGTGAAATCCAACTGGACGTGTTAGGATTGAGTGCCAATTATATTCAAACAAGTCCTTATGTGTATAAAAAAATAAAAGGTCATACGTTATTTGATGCTATGGGGCCCGTATTCTTCCATGTGGAAAATGGGAAAGTAACACAAATTTCCGCCTCTACTGCGGATTTTTTGCCGGTATCTACAGGGAAATCGATGCCGTTTCTGATTATGTATTTAATTTTGACGATCCTTTGTGTTGTGTATTTAATAGTTTCGCCTTTCGTTTTGCTTTTCCAGGGAATCAGGCGGAGAAGAAAGAAACAACCCGCATCACCACTGCAAAAGTGGAATAGCATCTTAATTTTAACAGGGACGGCAATCGTCATAAACAATTTGATATTAGTGGCTAGAATGCTTATGAATACTTTCCGGGCTTATTCGGAAATCGTGGTACATCTTATGATCAATTATGGATTAACGGCTTTAGGTGTCGTATCCATTGTCTTTATGCTGGTAAAAGGACGAAAAACAGAGTTAACTAAATCACAAAAATTCTATTATGGATTGTCAATGGTCATGTTCCTCATTCTCATCCTTCTGTTAATTGTTTGGCAGTTTTATAGATAGACTTGTTTCATTTGATTGCTGAAGGACCTTTATACGCTTTAACTATCCTTCGTACTTTCTACAACTTCTGTTTGCCATACAATTCATGGGATAAAGTGAAGGCTACACCAGCTCAAAGATTGGGAATTGCCGATAAACAATTTACGATGAAGGATATTATTTATTTTAAGTAGGTTCTGTTATCTTTCGTTGTTGATTTACTTTATTAAACTATTGGGAAGTTTTGTTGAACAAGTTGTAAATTTAACATTTTAAAGTAAGAGCATTTCTTTGTAATGAGAAATGCTTTTTATTTTTGTCAAAATTAAAAGGATATAATAATAACAATAATAATATAATAAAAAACAATATTAATTTATTGTAAAACGATAAATTATATGTTAAAATCATGTTGTCATTAAATAAGTGAGGTGTTTTAAATGAATGTTAAACGAGGTTCAACCACTTTCTTAAAGGTAATTATTTTTCTGATTGGAATTGCAGTGCTTGCTTTATGTATCTATTGGTTGCCTGAGATAGCCATTAAGAGATGCAAAGGTACATCCAGATACGGCTTATTTCCTAATCCCCTTTTTAGTATGTGCATATGGATTCTGTATTACGTTTTCTGTTGCGTTGTATCAAGCATTTAAACTATTAACCTATATCGAAAAGAACAATGCTTTCTCTGAATTATCCCTTAAATCTTTGAAGGTTATAAAAAAATGTGCTTTTACAGTCATTTTCCTCATTTTGTTAGCAATAGTAAGCTTAAGGGTGCTTGCTAAAATTCACAGGTAGATGATCCAGCAGGTCCTATATCACTAAGTCTAATGGGTATTTTAGCAACAAGTATCATCGCAGCCATTGTGGATGCACTTCAAAAGCCATTAAAAAATGTCCCAGATATTAAGTCAAAAAATGATTAACGGTTTGAGAAAATTTAATTAACGAGGTGCTTTTTATGAAACAAGTTACGACACTCTTTTTAAAGCTAGCTGTTATTTTTATAGGAATCCCAGTTCTTGCATTGTGCATATTTTTAGTGCCCAATATGGCGAATTTCGCTAGCAGAATTGTATCCAGATATTGCTTATATGAAATATCTCGTTTTCATCGTGATGTATGGAGCGGCTGATGCCTTTTTACTTTGCTCTCTATCAGGCTTTCAAACTTTTACGGTACATTGACAAGAACACAGCGTTCTCGGAATTATCTGTAAAGGCTTTAAAGAACATAAAGTACTGTGCGATTACAATCAGTGGTTTGTATGTATTAGGTTTGCCACTCTATTCATTTCATGGCGAAGAAAGTTGACCCTCCTATTATATTAATGGGACTCGTCATCATTTTGCCTCTATGGTGATCGCCGTTTTTGCTGCTGTTCTCCAAAGACTTTTACAAGAAGCTATTAATATAAAATCAGAAAATGATTTAACGATCTGAGGTGAATATATGGCGATTATCATTAATATTGATGTGATGTTAGCAAAACGAAAAATGAGCGTAACGGAGCTTTCGGAGAGGGTTGGAATTACTATGGCGAATCTTTCCATTCTGAAAAATGGGAAAGCAAAAGCGGTTCGTTTTTCAACATTAGAAGCGATATGTAAGACTTTGGATTGTCAGCCAGGTGATATTTTGGAGTACAAAAGCGACGAAGACACTCAATAAAAACAGACAACAAATTTATTTAACTAACGGGAGTCGATAGAGAATTTAAGGGATAGCTTAATTAAGCTATCCCTTCTTTGCGTTTATTGATGTTATTTACTAGAGAATTCATTGAGAATTGCATTGATATTAGTGACAAAAAATATGATGTGATTTGCAATGTTTGCACCTCAAAAGGGAACCCGTTAAGTTCATACTGTATCCTTTTACAGATTTTCCGAACGAGAAAGCCCATTACGGTGCGACAGCACCCTCTTTAGAGATGGGATGAGAGTGAGGTCGAACCAGGCGTGTCTTATGGCACGTCAATGGTTCGATTTTTTATTTTTCCAAAGTAGATTCTTGATTAAAGAACGTTTGTTCTTGTATAATAAACCTATCAAGAGGAGAAGGGAGGAAACCAACTATGTTTGTGACGCACTCATTTCAAATTCCGTATAATCCAAATCTATACCAAGAATTGAGAATGATGCAACGAGAAGCTGCATCGGTTTGGAATGATATCGTTCGGGAAGCGACATCTTATTATTTCATTTGTAAAAAGTGGCTCAGTAAAACGGAGATTCAAGCGGTTCGAAAACAAACCTACAATCTTCATTCTCAAACGGTTCAAGCGATTGCTGATAAATATGATGCGAATCGTGAAACCATTCGACAACTGCGAAAAACGGATAAAAAGGCAAAATATCCGTGGCGAAGAAAATTCTACTATTGTATCCCCTTAAAAAAAGCTTCTATGGACATTTCAACAGACACCATCACGATTAAAAAAGCAGAATATGGATTTCAGCTTTCCGACCTTTTAACGAAAAAGAAAAAGAAAAATTGGAATGAAAAGTTTCCGAAGAAAAATGGAGCAGTGGTAATTCCGAATCGTTCAGAAGAAAACCTAGATGAGTGTAATTATGCGGAAATCGTGTGGAGAAACGGAGCCTATTGGTTTTGTTATTCCATCCAGGTTCCCGAAAAAGATCTTTCTTCTCATGCTTTTAAAGTGGCAGGTGGGGATTTAGGAGAAATTCATGCGGTGACGGTGGCAACCGAGGACAAAGCATTAGTCGTATCAGGACGTGCGATGCGAAGTATCTCTCAATTCCGCGCAAAGGCATTAGCCGATCTAAGTAAAAAAATGGCTCGCTGTAAAAAAGGATCTCGTCAATGGAAAAAGTATAAACAAGCCAAACATCGCATTCGACAAACAAGCAAAAATCGACTCGAAGCACTAGAGCATAAAACAACAAAAGAAGTGGTCTTATTTTTAGAAGAAGAAAACGTAACAAATTTTGTCATTGGAAAGGTATCAGGAATCGAAAAACATACAAAGAAACACGAAAAAAAGAAGCAAAAGAACAATAAAGTGAGAAGACAACAATTATCCCTTTGGAATCAAGGAAAAGTGAAACAAAAATTAACGTATAAAGCAAAATTAAAAGGCATCATCGTGGAAGAAACAGAAGAAAGCTATACGTCTCAAGACTGTCCATTTTGCGGGGGAAGGCACCATGCGAAGGGACGAAGATTCATATGTTCTGTTCATAAAACAGAAATCCATCGGGATGTAAATGGAGCGCAAAATATCGCTCGTAAAAAATATACGATGGGCATTCAACCTCTTTATTCGGTGGTCTATAAGCAACCGGTGTGGTATAAACGTTTTTTGTCCGAGGAACAAAGACAACAAACGAAACATCCCAACGATCAACCGAAAAAAGAAAAAAGTATCGCCAGTAGAGTGGCGTAGTAGGCACCGACCTTGCCCTCTTGAAAGAGTGTCCTTCTCTCAAGAGTTGCTCACTAAAAGTTCGACCTCTGCCTCTTCTGATGGAAGGTGGTAAGTGGGATGTTTGTGAGAAAGAACCCCATCGGCTTTAGTCGAGGCCACTGAAAAAGTAAAAATTTTTGAAAGCATCGAAGATTTTTATCCATATACAGATTGTAGAGGGAGTTAACAATCTATGTGTAGTAGGTCGTTAGATTCTTTTTCTCTTTAAACGGACTTTTTCAGTGGCCTCCTTTAGCCGTGGGAGTGGTCAGTCCTCAGAGCTGTTTGTTTAGGAAAAATGATAAATTCTTAAGTTTCCCTCCATAGTTAGCTCCCTCTGTTAAAAACAGAAACCATCGTTCTATTTATTCGTATTCGTAGATATCAATAGTAATACATATAACGAATTGGAGGAGAAAAAATGAAAGCAATTGTGTACACAAAATACGGTCCCCCCGATGTTCTTCAACTAAAAGAGGTAGAAAAACCTGCTCCTAAAGAAAATGAAATTTTGGTAAAAGTAAAAGCGACAACCGTAACAGTAGCAGATATTCGTGCGCGGAGTTTTACAGTTCCTCGCCCTGTTTGGCTAGTTGCCCGAATAGCATTGGGTTTTAGACAACCTAAAAAAGAGATATTGGGGATGGAGTTAGCTGGCGAAGTTGAGTCAGTAGGGAAAGATGTCAAGCGATTTAAGGAAGGTGACCAGGTTTTTGCAGCAACTCTTGCCGGTTTTGGTGCCTATGCTGAGTATAAGTGTCTGCCTGAAGATGGACCGGTATCTATTAAGCCTTCAAATATAACGTATGAGGAATCTGCAGCCATTCCAATTGGGGCACGTACAGCCTTATTTTTTCTTAGAAAAGCGAATATCCAGAGAGACCAAAAGGTTCTTGTCTATGGAGCTTCGGGAAGCGTAGGAACTTATGCCGTACAGATTGCAAAGTTCTTCGGAGCAAACGTCACAGGGGTATGTAGTACAAAGAATATGGAATTGGTAAAATCTCTAGGAGCTGATGAGGTAATTGACTATACTACTGATGACTTTTCTAGTAAGGGTGAGATATATGATGTAATCTTTGATACGGTAGGTAAGAGTTCGTTTTCTGGTTGTATGAAATCACTAAAGAAGGACGGAACCTATATAAACCTCACTGTACTATTACCAGGTGTTAGAATGCTTTGGACTAAATTGACAACCAACAAGAAACTAATATTGGGTCAAAATTCACCTGAAACTTTCGAAGCACTAAACTTCCTTAAAGAACTTGTTGAGACGGGGAAGTTAAAAGTGGTCATTGATAGATATTATGCGTTTGAAGAGATTGTGGAAGCTCATAGATATGTTGAGAAAGGACACAAGAAGGGAAATGTCGTCATAAATGTGGAACATAACAACAAATCCTAATCATTATTGGAATTGGTTCTTTCTTCCTGTAAAACGATTTTAATCTAACGGGGCATATGGCTCATTTTGACATATTCTGCACTAATAGCATTGAGGGCTCTAAATTTTTTATGATTTAATAGATTTGTGAGAAAAATCAATTATAGGATTTAATAGGTGAGGTGCTTGATGCCGTGTTCGATTCTTCGCTTTCCTCCTTATATAGTAAACTTGCTAAAAAGCAGGAGGAGCTTCGACGATTACAGGAAATGATTCCAGAGCTAGAACAGTTGTATAATGAGTTCGCTATAAATGCGGCGGCTTGTCTAGAGCCAAGTTTAGCGGCTGATGCTTGGAACGGGGACATAGCCAGTGATTTTGATGAATTTCGAAATAAGGAAGTTTATGATTCTTATAAACAAATTTTAGATGAGCAATTTCCACAAGTTTTTTTGATGATTCAGACAAAAATAGAAAGCTTGTTGGAGGAAATTAGTGATTTACATAGTGCAATTGCTGCAGCAGAGGCAGCGGCAAGGGAAGAAAAAGAAGCTAAGGCTTTGCAAGGGAAGTGACGCAGGTGAGCAAGGAAATCAAAATTCGTTATGATGAAGTAGAAAAAGCACTGAATAAGTTGAAAACATCAACAAGCTTAATTGGGCTTACAGCACCATCTATTGAAGGCAGCAATGAATTGAATACCGTAACAAAGATGACCGACATCAATAAAGATTTGGCAACATTGGCTCAAAGCTATCAAGCTCTTTTACTGGCAAATATCGAAGCTACTCAATCGTCCGTAGAAACGATGAAAGAAACGGATGAGACTATTTCAGCGAGTATCAAAAGGGGTCATGCTTGATGAAAGTATTAGATGTGGGGTCATTGGTTAGTGGAATGGAGGCAACAGTCAAAGGGATAGATGACCAGCAAGAAAACATCACGCAAGTATCAAAAGATGTGAATGATGTGATTAGCTTGGATGAGGCTTTTGCTGGAAAAGGTGCGGAAGCGATTAAATCTTTCTATCAGGATTGTCATGTTCCTTTTTTACTCTATTACGGCGAGTTTCTGAAAAAATATCGCCGTGTCCTGAAAGCAGCGGATGAGGCCTATCCGACAGTAGAACCAAATAAAAAAGGGTTCGTTCGAGAAAGTTTTTTGGACGGTGAATTGAAGCAGGGCTTACAAAAAGTGAAAAATACGACTATTGATTTGATAGATGATGTCAATACACTAGCCGCAAAAGTAGACGACATTGTGAACTTGCCTAAACTACGTGATGATAATGTCATCATAGGAGTAGAAGATTCACAAAAGAAAATAGAAAAAACGATTGAGAATTTGAACACATTTGATGAAGAACAAACAAAAGCGCTGAAGGAAGTAGAAGAAGAGCTTAGGCTTCTCATTGCATATGTAAAAGAACTAGAATCGAAGTTTAAAAGTGGAAAAGTCTCTATCGACAGCTTCAATAGCAAGCAGCTAGAAAAAATGGATAGCTATCGTGATATGAAGAAAGAAATGGAAAAAGTGGACTGGACCGCTCTATCTACACCTTTTGGGGAACACGTCGTATTCGATGCTACGGCACCTTTTGCTTCCAAAGGGGCTACATTTGGAACAGTTTCAGAAATGGGCGCATTTTCAGAAACCGCTTATAAGGTAAAAAAATATGGAGTGGGCATCGAAAAATATAAGGGTGGTTATAAAGTTATTAATGGAAAGCATCTAGATATGTTCGGTAAAAATTATAAAGATAGCTATATTGATTCCCAGGTTAAATTAGGGAATGGTCATAGGCTAAACATTGCTCAACATGTGCGACCTTCGGCTGCCGTGAAAAGTGCGTTTATGAGTAAGTTCGGAATCGCAGGGATTGTCTTATCAACGGGAGAGAATTGGGTGAATAATGTTCAGTCGAATGCTTCTACTGAGAAAATTGTTGGAGATGCAATTGTGGATGCAGGGCTAGGGGCTGTGTCGTTAGCTGCGGGAGCTGCAGCGGTTTCATTTGTTGCTATGCTTGGTGTACCTCTAGTAGGAGTAGCTGCTGTTGGCCTTACTGCTTCTCTCGTTACTACGTATTTGACAGATGGTATTAAGATGGGCAAGGATGAGAAAAACCTTTCTGATGGACTCAAGGATGGAGTGCAAAAAGGAATTAAAACAGTTGCAGGTTGGATGAAGTAAATGAAAATCAAGAAATTAGGTGGTTCATCTATGTTGAAAATACCACAACATAAAAGAAGTAATCAATTACCAGGACATATTCAAGACCAGTTACAGCCTTTCCCTGTTTATCAAATTAAATTTATTATTGCAGTTGGTACATTTTTAATGCTGGATGCTTTTGTTCTTGTACCTTTGCTTTTTCCGTTTATGAAGGCTTTTCTGTATGTCATTTTACCTTTTTTAGCAGGAATAAGTGTATGGGCGATCTGGCTTTTGTGTAAGAAAGTAGAAGATATAGAACTGGATACTATATTATTTGTTGGGTGTTTAGGAGTAGTTGGTGCAATCTGTTATTTCCTCATGGGTCTAAAGTATTCCTATATAGGTGGAATACAATCACCGATTTATTATATTGTGATGTGTGTATTATTTCTTGCGACGGTCTATTTTTCTATACTTCAGCAATATAAAAAATATGATTCAATTGAAAAACGGCCAAAGAAGACCACACCAGCTTGGCAATATACATTGGTCCGTGTTTCCGTTCCTGCAGGATATATTATTGCTCAATACATAATGGGACTTTCTTCAACCCTTGTTCATGTTGTCATGACGATTGTTTGGTATGGTCTTTCTTATCTTTTTATTTGGATACTAGCAAAATATCTTCATAAATACTTTTTTATGAAGGAAAATATTCAGTTTGTTTATTTTTTTAATAAGGAATTGAATCGAAAAGCAAGAGGGCTTGATAGTAAGAATTGATAGTATCTCTCATGGATTACTTTCATTTTTTAGGTGGTTTAGTATATGTTAACAATCAGCAAAGATATAAAACGAAGAGATTTACCTGATCATATTCAGGAAGGATTAACACCTTTCTCTACAGTGCAAATTAAAGGAATGGTTTTTGCCTATACCTTCCTTCTTCTTGATTTTCTTATTATCATGCCACTTCTTTTTCCGGTTATCAAGCCGATTCTTTATGTAACCTTTCCGTTATTGGCCATGATTAATATTTGGACAATCGCGCTTCTTATCAGAAAACCAGAAAAGACCGAAATGGAATCTCTTTTATTTTTAGGTAGTTTAGGCATCATCGCTTCATTTTGTTACTTTATATTAATTTTGAAGTATTCGTATATGTTAGGGTTTACATCACCTATTTATTATGTCATCTGGTTTATGATTTATATAGCTTTGATTTATTTTTTTGTACGTCAACAAATAAAAAAATATTCGTCGTTGGAAAAACAAGCTGAGAAAAAAACACCGGCTTGGCAGTATACATTGGTAAGTATAGCGGTGCCAGCAGGGTATATTGTGGCACAATATGTAATAAGTTTTTCCCAATCGATCCTCCTTTCCATTATGATGTTAGTGTATTGGATCTTTTGTATCTTTTTCATTTTTATAATGGCTAGGTCGTTTCATAAATATTTTTTCATTAAGAAAAACATGCATGTAGCGTACTTTGCTAATAAAGAACTGTATCGGAAAGTAAGAGGATTGGATTGAGAGAAAGAACGGAACTTTGGATTGAGAAGATAAATGAAAAAAGTGAGGATATAAATAATATGAAGCAAAAATTATTGCCTAATGGTTCGATTGTAGTTCTAGAGGGCGGGAATATTAAGTTATTGATTTACGGAAGAAAACAAATTCTGATGACAGAAGACAATGAACAGGGAACGATGTACGATTATTTAGCTGTTCCTTATCCAGAAGGCTATATATCACCGGAATATACGTATGTGTTTAATCATGCGAATATTGCCGAAGTCATCTTTGAAGGCTTTTCTAATGAAGAAGAGGAAGAATTCCAAACTGTACTGGAGCAAGTTAAACCATAATATCCATTCAGTATAAAACAAAAAGGTGAGACATAGAAACTAACAGGTTCGGTTGATGGGGAGAAAAGTGCTGAAAACAATGTAAATAACAACCTAATTAACATATGTTTTAACAGTAAATTAGCAGTATGAATGAAAAGTAAAAACGCTCAGATTTTTTCTGAGCGTTTTTTGGCGTAATATTTACCAACCTAATTGAACTAAGGCACCCTTTCGTGTAAGTACATCTTTTCACATTTAATCTAAATCAAACTCAAACTTAAAACCTGCAAGTTTAGCTTATCAAATACGTTTCATGAAGTCCTTTTTCGTTGGGCACATGAAACTGGACATATTTTAAAGAATCCAGTTGCAACAATATATTATGTCTTCTAGTTTGAATACCCTCTTTTTAACTTTAGTAATGAAAATAAGCCGATATTATGCAACTCTGTATAAAAAGCTGCATAATATCGGCTCTAAGGATTTTATACGTTACATTAACAGAGCCTTTCTAATTAAAAATTATAGGAAAAGTAAATGTAACGAAAGCTGCCCAAAGTCCGTAGACCGGCAAATACTTAGTAACGGCATCTTGGATAGTTGAAGGTCCGGATTTGTTTTGTAGAAAACGCATATAGGAGAGCATAATCCAAATTAGATTTGCCCAGATAAGTATGTTTACTCCTAAAACAGCAAGTCTATTAGGCGTAATCCCATAAGAAGAAAGTCTGAACACGATGGCTGACAAAGCCACACTGTCAATGATAAGCGCAAGAACAATTAAGGCAAAATTTATATAATCTGAAATGTTCTTTTTCTCGTCTGAGTCGCTCTCGATAATGGAAAATATGGTAACGGCCAATACACCAAGGAGTATTCCGTTGAAGGCTATCAGGAAATTGCGGTCCAAGAATGGATTTTTTCCGACCCATATAACCGTTATAAGATAGACCAACAATGTGACCAGGACAAGAGGACTAAAAATTTTAGCTATATATGGTGTAATATTCTTAGCAAGTTTAAGATTCATTGATACCAGGTATGCAGCCACAATAGCGAGAGCGGCAGCACCAAATAAAACGACATTACTAAAATAGAAGTCTTCTATATCCAAGCCAACAAAGCTAAATAACTGCATGGTTAATGCTGCTAGTACCATTCCGCTAACTGCCATGCTGGCGTAGAGAATACAATATTCCAAATTAAATTTAATATAGGCTAATCTTGTACTGCCTTTTGAATATTCATTTCCTGTAAATGCAAGCCCTACCAATACCCATAAGAATATGGGAAGGTGTAAATAAGCAAGGATAATACTGTCTTTATAATTTAATGGCAGCATATTAAGATAAAACCCGGAAATTAGGAACAACGCTGCAAGGGAATAAATAACACTTTTTTTCGGAGTATTATTGTAAACAAAATAGGCAGCAATAAAGGGAATTATACCAAAAGCCAGGTTAATTGGAGCAATTGCTTCCTGTTCGACAAAATGGAAAATGATCCTGGTGCTTATCCCGGCCAGAATGGCTAAAATGCCCATGAATAAGAAACCTTTTTGAAGCAAGGAAGATTTTTCTGTATTTGCCGTCTCCTTGAAATGCAATCTTTCATACCAAACACCAAGAACCTGAGAATCAGGATTTTGTTCCCATGCGTGTGAGAATGACTTTTTAAAAGCTTTCGGGTCTTTTCTATACATTCTCTCCAGCTCATGAGGGTTAGCAATATTTTCAATAATCAAATTGTTAATGTCCATAGTTATACCTCCCCTAATAATTGTTATATTAAGTTTCCTCCACAATGTTTAACTGTCTTCGTCACTTTTGTATTCTAAAATATCTCCAGGCTGACATTCTAAAGCCTTACAAATTGCCTCTAAAGTGGATAATCGAATCGCTTTTGCCTTTCCATTTTTCAATATAGAAAGGTTCGCCATTGTTATTCCAACCTTCTCCGAAAGTTCTGTTACGCTCATTTTCCTTTTTGCTAACATCACATCAATATTGATTATAATTGCCATTGTTATTCACCTCAGACCGTTAAATCATTTTCTGATTTGATATTAATTGCTTCTTGTAAAAGTTTTTGGAGAACAGCCGCAAAGACTGCGATAACCATCGAAGCAAAAGGAACAACCAATCCGACAAAGATAACTCCTGGTGCGTCGTCTACTTCCGCAAAGATATAGAAGAGCGGCCAAACTAGCACATGCAAAATACTGATTGTAATGGCACAGTATTTGATTTTCTTTAAAGCTTTTACAGATAAATTGGAGAAAGCTTTATTTTTGTCAATATAGCGTAAGAGTTTGAAAGCCTGATACAAAGCAAAGTAAAAAGGTATCGCCGATGCATCAAAAGCGATGAAAACGAGATATTTTATAAAAGCAAACTCTGGAAGCAATTTTGCTGCAAGATTCGCCATCTCAGGCACCAAAAAGATGCACAGAGCAAGAACTGGGACTCCTAAAAGAATAACAGCTATTTTTAAAAACAACGTTGTTACTTTTTCCATAAAAAGCACCTCACTTATTTATTCTGATTTTGATTTTAATATATATTTTATCGTTTTACAATAAATTTTTATTAATTTGAATAACATTTTTATTGTAGTTTTTTGTTTTAAGCAAAAATAAAAAGCATTCCTCATTCAAAGAAATGCTCTATAACTTTAAACCATTAAATTTATAACTTGTACAGCTAACCTGCACCGTTAGTCGAATAAGAAAAAAGGCATTACCTTGTTCCAGTAATGCACCCAGTTTAGTTTAAGTACATTTCTTCACAATCTTTGCTTGCAATTATGTTGTCTCATAACAAATGCCACCAGTATGGGGCAGCCTTGTTTTTTAGTAACTCCTGTATTTTTCTATTTCGAACAGTATGGTGTATCCAATAGAATCAAAGAACAGCTAAACCTTGCGACCCATAGTATGGAAAGTTAGTCCAGGCGGCAACCTGCAATCTTACTAGACTACCATCATCTTGAATATTAAATACTGAAACTGTTCCCTGATTTCCGTTAAGGGTGTAAAAATGCCGTCCATCTCTACTCACTCTAACATCCATCGGAAGACCCGGTGCTGTACCTGGCGGTGTACTGGTAATATGCCTTACCACTGACAGTGCTCCATTGGGATCAATCCGGTATGTCGAGATGGTGCCGCTTAAAGTGTTGGTAATGTATGCAAAACGTTCATCCCTCGTTGTTACAACCCAACAAGCAGTCTTATATCCGCTTGGTACAGAGCCGCTGATCACCTGAAGGATACCGTCATTGCTCAATGAATAAGATGACATCGCATTTGAAACTGCTTCTGTAACTAAGAGGATTCCGGACGATAGAAAATATGCGCCCAATGGCCCTTGACCATAAGAATCATTAACGATTGGCCCTGTAAGCGTACCCTTTTGATTCACATGAAATACACTAAGATGGTTTGAAGTAAGCTCGGATACAAGGATTTTGCTACCGTCAGGAGTGAAGAGAACCTGAGCCGGCTGAGCATTAAAGGTACTGAGAGAATAGGTGGATTCGGGAATAGGAGTAAGCCGTCCGTTTTCATCTATGCGAAAACCAGTGATATTGGAAGCAAAATTGTTAGCGGCATTCCCTACATTGGAAACATAGACAATATTACCAAACACATCTACGCTGTTGGGCTGAGCACCTCCTGATGGCTTCACATCCATGAAAACAAGTGCTCCGCTGTTGGTTATGACGAAACTACTTATACTATCGCTACCCGCGTTAACTGCAAGTAGGAAACGCCGATCACGAGACAAAGTAAGGGCGCCTTGTGACGCAAGAGGGTCGATGCCATCGTTTGCAGTTGCAGTGGAGACTTCCTTTGAACCAGTACCTCTACCATGAGTTGGGTAGGCACCCACAAATGTGAGCATTCCATTCATGTCCCTGTAATAGGCAATGATTTGATTCATTACTTCATTATTGGTCATCATGTACACCATACTCACACGCTCACGAAAATAATTGTTGATGATCTGCATTTTATGACTCTCCTCCTTTTCATAATTTTATATGATTCTTTTGCCCTTTAAATTCCCCAAATGGATGTAAATTGGTTTACAAACAGAGGTGGACGATCATTCACTTATCCACTAACCTGCATCGTTAGCTCAATAAAAAAGGCTGCCGTAGCAACCTCTATTCTTAAACTCAAGCCACCCATTTCGTCAAAGAGTCAATCTCGGCATTTATTTGCCAGTCAACACCGTGTTTGATTGATATAATCAGGAAGGGAGGGGTTTTTATGATTGAATTTATATTAAACGATTGGAAAAATTTCGTTAGAGGACTTTCCTTTTTTGGCGGAATTCTTATTGTACTTTACTTGGTTTTAAGATTGGCAATACAACACGGTTTTAATCGTAAATTAGAGAAGCTCAAGGGTGATATTAATGGAGAATTAGAGCATTTGTAATTAGAGCATCAAAAGTTGATGTTTAATTTTCAAGCGTACAACACCAAGAGGCATGAACAGTATCCCCAGTTGTACAAATTAATAGAAGAGGCTTTAGGTTACATTATGAGCTTAAGAGGTGTAATAAGGGTGACAAACTTAAAATAATTAATTTGTGGGAGCAAAATAAGGATTCAGCTATCGAAGAAATAAGGAAGGTTGATTTGAGAATTGATTATAATACCGCTGATGTGAAATGGCATGATGCGAACGATTATTTTATTTACAATGAATTGTACTTTTCGGAAGAAGCTGCTCTCAAAACTAGGGACTTACTTGATACAATGAAAAAATACTTAATTAACCTGGATCCTTTTTACATGAGGAATATAGAGATAGCTAAACAAAATCGAGCTTTGAAGGAAAAGATCGAACAAATAAGAAAAGAATGGGAAGAAGTAATAAAGAAAGAAATTTCTCCTTCCTGATTACATAAAGAAACATAAAAAGACCGTCATATATTGTGGTCTTTTTGTGTTTCATCTTTCACTAAAGCACCCGTTCGTGGAAATTGGAATATCACTATTTTAGATTATCTTAATTTTCCTTCTCTTCCTTTTCATAAAACAAATAAAAGGTAGATATACCAGATAAAATCCAAAAAGATAAAATAGCTATAAGGTTATCTACTAAAAATGAAATAAAGACTACGTTAATTAACATCATTATTGAAACTAATATTTTCGAAAGCACTTTACTCCCCCTTTATTTAATAAACCTGACCCGTTACTTCAATAGAAAAAATGCATCTCCAATAAATTTAAGAAACGCACTCTTTTGTTAAATTGGTTAAAAGCCGTTTTCTCTTGTTCTATAAACCATATGTATTAAAAATTTCAGGAAACGAAATGATTAGCAACCATCCTATAATTACAGTTGCAAAAAAACAAATCCAGCTTATTAATTTTACTTTTTTATCAATTTCATCTTTTTTCTCTAATGTACTAATGTAATTCGCTACTAAAACTAATGAAATAAAAGGGATAACACCTATATACCAGTATCCTAAAGAAGATTTATCTACTGAAAATAAAGCTATAACTAGTGCAAACACTCCAAGTGCTATTCGATTTATTATCGTTTTCATATAACCCCTCCTAATCTTTCAACGAATTTCCTCAGTCGATAAAATTCAATCTTAACATTTATATATCAATTATAATTCTCCAATTTTCAACTAAATGGGTGCCACACTTCCTTCTTGAAGTATGGCACCCGTTCGTACAATAAGGAATAACTTATTTTTTACCTTTTAAGTCGCCATAATGGTCAACAATACTATTCAACTGGCGTAATGTTGAGGTTAAATAACTTTGTTCACTTTCAAACTCATAATGTAGAATATTCTCTTGGTGTGCCACTTCTTGAAAATATCCTTGAATGTTTATCTGACCAAACCTATTAAAATTAAGTTCGATTTTCAGATTATTCTCCGATTCTGAAAAGGTAACACTACCTTTTAATTCGTTATAACATTTCTGCAACTGAATGAAGAACTGATATACCTGACCAGTGGAAAACCATATTTCAGCATCTTTAACAAAATAATTTCCACTCTTTATGTCGATTTTGCCTTTAACATCATAACCGCCCAAATAACTTGTTTCATTAGGAAAACCATACACTTCGTTTAATTCAATTTTGGTATTGTCTTTTTTATCAATTACAAATGAAAAAAAAAGTGAGGATATATAAATGGAAAGCATAAAATAGGGAGAAGGGACAAATACTCTTATTATTAAGATTCACCATGAACAGTTTAAAGGACAAATAGTAAAAAGGAGTAGACGATGCATTGGTATGAAAAGTTAAATCAATATTTTCCGATTGAAGAAATGAAATCGAGAGACCACATGGAAACCTTACTGAAAGAACGTTCAGATATCTATCATAAAGATGAGAGCCCTAAACATATTTTAATGTATGTTGAGCTAGATAATTTTATTTTTATTGATTATCTTCTCGTTTCAAAAAATGCTAGAGGTGAAGGGCTGGGGCATAAACTATTGGAAAAACTAAAACGAAAAGAAAAACCGATTATACTTGAAGTAGAACCAATCAACTATGAAGACAGTGATTCAGAAAAAAGGCTTCATTTTTATAAACGTGAAGGATTTAAGCATGCTAATTCCATTGGGTATGAGAGAAGGTCGCTCGCAACAAAAGAGCTTAATGCACTGGAAATCCTTTACTGGGCACCCAATAATGAGTCAGAAGAAATGATTTTTGAAGCGATGAAGAAAACATATAATCTGATACATACATATAAGGATCAACATTTTTATGGTGAATCCTATCAATCAGTTGAGGAAGTTCTAACCTTTACCAAAGAGTCCAAAAGTGAAAATCTATTTGAAAATCTATGACAGAATGATGTAGCAAAAATAGGCGCATACTTTCATTCGTCCGTGAAAAAATATAACGGAAAAGGGGTGTTTGAAAGTATGGGTGGAGATACAAAGCATAGTGCAGATGTGATTAAGAATGCTGCGGTTGCCTGCTTAGAAGAACGTGGGGTAACGACGAAGGATATAGCGGAGCTTACGTATTTTTTACAAAAGGATTATTTTCCAGAGCTGACAGAAGCGGATTGTGAAGAGCAAGTAAAACGCGTATTAGAAAAACGAGAAGTACAAAATACCATTTTAACGGGTATTCAATTAGATTGTTTAGTAGAAGCTGGAAAAGTGAAGGAACCATTACAGGATATTATTAAAGTAGACGACAGTTTATACGGTGTAGATGAAGTGTTAGCTCTATCCATTTTAAATGTATATGGAAGTATCAGTTTTACAAACTATGGCTATATTGATCGGCTTAAACCCGGTATTTTAAAGGAATTGAACGATAAAAGTAGTGGGAAAGTACATACGTTTTTAGATGATATTGTGGGAGCACTGGCAGCAGCTGCTGCCTCACGACTTGCGCATAATCGAAAACGACTAAACGAAAGCTGACAGGTGCGATTGCTTGTTAGTCATAGAAAAGAGGGAACAGCGCTTGGCGCTGTTCCTGCTACACTTATGCAAATAACTTGGCCTCCGTTCACATGCAGCGTTTGTCCGGTGACAAAGCGTGAATCATCAGAGGCAAGATAGACAAATGTAGGTGCCACTTCAAATCGAATAATAGTGAACGCGCTATAACAAAAAGTAAGAGAAATAAAGAAAGCTTTAAAAGCAGGGACATTAAAACATACAAAAAGGTATAATCCTTCAATTCGCGAAGAGATTATACCTTTTTTACGTTAAGAATACTTTTTCACTAGTTTTAAAATGTTTGAAAGATTTTTGTGTGAACAACGTAAAGACTCCTTATTGTATTCATTCAAATGGTTGTTTTTCTTCTGAATACTCTTTTGGTTGTCTTGCTAGAGTAGCTAATGAAATGATAAAACAAATGCCTAGAATTGCTGATAGTCCCCATGTGAAATTTGCAATTTCCTCCATCATCTTCTCCCCCTTAGATATGATAGTTTTACATTACCATGATTTTGTAATCTATTGGATATTTTCGTCAATAAAACATAAAATCTTACAAAAGTATTAATATATCGCAAAAAACGACATATTTTTTAATAGAGGAAAGTCCGGTTTTTATCACTACATTCCTTTTGTGTTCTTTTCTATATAATATGGCTTAAGAGTCTATGGTTATGCGGATTCTTTTTTTGTATGCGAACAATCTGTACAAGCGTTGCATAAGCTAACAAAAAAGGAGTGTATTAGATGAGTGTTATTAGTTTTATTCTTTCTGCTATTATTGCGCTGATCATTGGTACTGTTGCGGATAAGATATCACCTTTTAATATGCCAGGAAGCTGGGCTGGAGCTATAGTAGCTGGTTTCATAGGGGCTTGGATTGGTCCACTCTTATTTGGGATATGGGGTCCTATGATAGCGGGCTTTTCGTTAGTTCCTGCTCTGATTGGTGCTATTATTGTTGTCATTGTTATAGGCATCATCGCTGATTTGTTTCATTAACTTTGTGTTGAACAAGTGAACAGTGTCATCATGGCACTGTTCACTTGTTTAGGCTGCATTATCAACGGACTTTTCAACCTCTACAATCCATTTAGCTAGTTTCATTTGAACAAAAGGTTTGTAAAAAATATAGCCTACTATATTAGACAGACTTTACTACATATACTTGTACTGCACTCATTATCTATCGGCTTTGTCAGTTTCATGTTTCTGTACAGTTAAAATGAATAATCTCAATAAATAAATGAGTGAACCTAGAGTTACTGGAATTTTAGTAATTCTAGGTTATTTTTAATTGATAAAACAAATAACATATAGATGTTAAACAAACACAAAAAAACAGCTGCCGGAAATTTCCCGACAGCCTGGATAAGACTTACCCTTACTTATTCTTACTCACCATTATCTTCACCATTATCTTTGCCATTATCTTTGCCATTATCTTTGCCAGTACCTTTGCCAGTACCTTTGCCAGTACCTTTGCCAGTACCCTTACCAGTGCCTTTACCAGTACCGTTATCCCTATCTTTATCCTTATCCTTATCTTTATCTTTATCTTTATCCTTGCCTTGTGCTACTGGGTTTCGAGTTAAGAACTCATCAAGTCCTGACTTTTTTGCTTGTTCAATTAACTCTAAAATTTGGGCTGCTCCCATCTATAGAACCCCCTTTCAATAAAAATTCCTTAAAATACAAGGTAGTGCATATTATGAGATCTTAGCTTATTTGTTTTATGTTTTATTTTATTTATTTATTTTATTATCAAATGCACTCTCTTCTTCATAAGATGAAATGTAAAAAAAGAGGAAATGATGTTATGGATCATACTATTCCTACAATTAGTATTTTTATTGAGCCTAAGCACCTAAAAGTACTGGGAAGCAACGTTTGGAACGAGGAGTCTCTTCCTGCCAAATTGGTAGTAGACAACATTCCATATGAAATTGGTATTACTTATCGAGGGGATTACATACGCAATTTCCTCAAAAAGTCGTATAGAATTGACTTTGGAACATATAACGAGAAATTTATGGGGAGTGAAATCCACCTTAATGCTGAATATCGCGATCCCTCATTAATTCGAAACAAGCTATCCTTTGATTTTTTTCAGACCATTGGGAGTATTTCTCCTGATTGTAAGCATGTTTTCATCGAATTTAATGGAGAGCCTATGGGTATTTATTTACAGCTTGAATCGGTCGATGAATGGTTTTTACACAAAAGACAGCTTCCGTATGGTCCAATCTTTTATGCAACGAAATATCATGCTAATTTTTCTTTATTAACTCCGGAGCATGAACCGAAATCTTCTCTTCTATCCGGGTATGTTCGGAAAGTAGGGAATGATGAGGATGACCTTGATTTAGAAATGCTCCTATATAAAATTAATACGATTCCATGTAACGATTTTGGTGAAGAAATTACAAAGTACATGGATGTCAAAAAATATTTGTTGTGGCTATGTGGTGTAGTTTGTACGCAGAACTATGATGCTTTCATTCACAATTACGCACTATATCGAGATGGGGAAAAGGGATTGTTTCAGATGATTCCCTGGGATTATGATGCAACATGGGGCAGGGATTGGGATGGGGAAGTTATGGAATACGATTATGTTCCCATTGAAGGCTATAATACACTCACTGCACGTCTTCTCGATGTAAAGGAATTCCGTGATCAATATCGTTTGCTCCTTGAAGAAATGTTGGAAACCTCGTTTACTATTGAGGCATTAGAACCAAGAATTACAAATCTGCATATGCAAATACGCCCTTATCTAACGTTAGATCCTTATAAAAAGAAGTCCATCGATATGTTTGATAACGAGCCAGAACTTATCCTACGATTTATTTCAAATCGGAATAGATATCTTCGCGAGCATCTTAAGGATTTGACATAAAGGAGGGGAATACTTTGGGACTCATCAGTATGAAAAAGACAGAGAAATATGGTCGAGGGATATTTGCGATCCGTAACATTAAGAATGGTGAATTAATTGAGGAAGTACCAGTGATTATTATTCCTAAAATTGAGTGGAAGCTAATGAGGGAGTGTGTTCTTTCAAACTATATCTTCCGTTGGGGAGAGGATAAAGCTCTCGCTTTAGGATACGGTTCTTTATACAATCACTCCTACACTCCTAATGCGAGGTATGTTACTAATATTGAAAACCAATCAATAGACTTCTATGCAAGGAAAGATATTCGTGAGGGAGAAGAAATAATGGTCAATTACAATGGAGACCCAGAGGATCAGTCTCCATTATGGTTTGAAGTCATAGATTGAAATGCGTTATCTTTCATTGGGAGGGCACTTTTTTGAAATGATAAAAATGTAAGAAGAAGCTCACATAATTCATTGAGCTTCTCCTTACATTATTTCAATGAGAGGATGAATACCTGCTTTTTTATGTTTTAATTTAACGAAAATACAAATCAAATAATAGGGAAACTCTTTATTTTTCGATATAATAAAGAGTATAAAATATGAAACGGAAAGAAGATGAAGTAGTAAATGACAAAATCAACTCATTGCTTCTAAAATGAAGATTAAACATATGGGAAAATATATGGGGAAAGATAAACAATAGTTGAGTATGGAGGCTGCTCGATTATGGTAGGTGTAATTTACATAAGGGAGTGTTGCTAGATGTCAATAAATCAAATGATTGATCATACAAATTTAAAACCGGATACAACAGAAGAGAGTATTCGGCAATTGATAAAAGAAGCAAAAGAGTATCACTTTGCATCGGTTTGTGTTAATCCTACATGGGTTTCACTAGCTGCGAAGGAATTAAAAGGCACAGATGTGAAAGTATGTACGGTTATCGGTTTCCCACTAGGTGCCAACACGCAGGAAACGAAAGCTTTTGAAACAAAGGATGCCATTGCAAAAGGAGCACAGGAAGTGGACATGGTCATCAACATTTCCAAATTAAAAGATGGCGATTATGATTATGTTAAATCAGATATTGCCGGTGTGGTAGAAGCAGCAAAAGGAAAAGCACTAGTTAAAGTCATTATTGAAACCTGTCTGTTAACAAATGAAGAAAAAGAGCGTGCTTGCCGTTTAGCTGCTGAAGCAGGGGCTGATTTTGTGAAAACATCAACAGGATTTTCAACAGCAGGTGCGACAGTAGAAGATATTGCCTTAATGTATAAAACAGTCGGAAATACGATGGGGGTAAAGGCTTCTGGTGGAGTCCGTACGAAAGAAGATGCAGAGGCTATGATTGAAGCAGGGGCAAACCGTCTAGGTGCAAGTTCTGGCATAGCTATCGTTTCAGAAAGTTAATCTGATGCAATGAAGATTATTTCTTCTCGTTTTGATTGATGGGATATCATGAAAAACGAGAAGAATGTTAGCGAAATGATTGTAAGCGTTTGCTATATTTGTAGATAGGAAAAAGGAGGTTTTAAAAAAGTGACAGAAATATTTAATCGTATTCATCTGATTGTAATAGACTCTGTGGGCATTGGCGAGGCGCCTGATGCTGCTCAGTTTGATGATTTTGACGTTGATACATTGGGGCATATTGCACGGGAAAAAGGAGGATTAATACTACCGAATCTTTCAAAACTTGGCTTATCCAATATTCGCTCCATTCAAGGTGTTCCTGTGGCAGATTCCCCGCTTGCCTACTATGGAAAAATGCAGGAAAAATCTGCTGGGAAAGATACGATGACTGGTCATTGGGAAATTATGGGGCTGTACATTGATACGCCATTCCGCGTTTTTCCAGATGGGTTTCCGGCAGAGTTAATCACTAAGATTGAATCGTTCTCTGGTCGAAAAGTGATGGGGAATAAACCAGCAAGCGGTACGGAAATTATTAAAGAATTAGGGGAAGAACAACTGAAAACAGGGGCTTTAATTGTGTATACTTCAGCTGATTCGGTACTGCAGATTGCAGCGCATGAAGAAGTGATTCCCCTTGATGAACTATACAAAATTTGTGAATACTGTCGTGAAATTACGCGCGACGACCCTTATATGCTGGGCCGTATTATTGCGCGACCGTTCATTGGCTCGAGTGCAGAAACGTTCCAACGTACATCAAACCGTCATGATTATGCGCTCAAACCTTTTTCGCCAACCGTCATGAATCACTTAAAGGATGGTGGTTTAGACTCTATTGCTATTGGTAAAATATCGGATATCTTTGATGGGGAAGGGGTAACGGAAGCGATTCGAACGACATCTAATATGGACGGTATGGATAAATTCATCGAATTGCTAGACCGTGATTTTCATGGTTTGAGTTTTATGAATTTGGTTGATTTTGATGCCATATATGGCCATCGTCGTGATCCAATCGGTTATGGTGATGCATTAGAAGCTTTTGATGCGCGCCTACCTGAGGTGTTTGAGAAATTACAAAAAGACGATCTGCTTATCATCACAGCTGATCATGGTAATGATCCAACGTATAAAGGCACCGATCATACGCGTGAATATGTGCCGCTTTTAGTGTATTCGAAACGTTTTGCTAACGGAAAAAATCTTGGGGTGTGTAATACGTTTGCTGACATAGGAGCAACTGTTGCGGACAACTTTAATGTGAAAATGCCGGAACATGGAACAAGTTTTCTTGGCAAATTGATTGATAGATGAAGAAGAAATAAACCATGTAAACATGGATGTAATAAAGTAAAGGGACAGGTGATTCACATGAGAATGGTAGATATTATTGAAAAAAAACGTGATGGTCATGAATTAACAACAGAAGAAATTCAATTTTTTATTAATGGATATACATCAGGTGACATACCCGATTATCAAGCAAGTGCCATGACCATGGCTATCTTTTTTCAAGATATGACAGAACGAGAGCGTGCGGATTTAACAATGGCCATGGTTCATTCTGGGGACACCATTGACCTTTCTGCGATTGAGGGAATCAAAGTAGATAAGCATTCCACAGGTGGTGTTGGTGATACAACGACATTGATTTTGGCACCATTAGTAGCAGCCCTTGATGTTCCGGTTGCTAAAATGTCAGGCCGCGGTCTAGGACATACAGGTGGTACGATTGATAAACTAGAGTCTATTGAAGGCTTTCATGTTGAAATTACGAATGAAAAATTTATTGAACTCGTTAACCAAAATAAAGTAGCTGTCATCGGTCAATCTGGTAACTTAACGCCAGCAGATAAAAAATTATACGCATTACGTGATGTCACAGGTACTGTCAATTCGATTCCGTTAATTGCAAGTTCGATTATGAGCAAAAAAATTGCCGCAGGTGCGGATGCCATTGTGTTAGATGTCAAAACAGGGAACGGCGCCTTCATGAAAAAGGAAGAAGAGGCTATTGAATTAGCACATGCTATGGTTAGAATTGGGAATAATGTAGGACGTCATACAGTAGCGATTATTTCCGATATGTCTCAACCACTTGGATTTGCGATCGGTAATGCATTGGAAGTAAAAGAAGCAATTGATACATTAAGAGGAAATGGACCGCTAGACTTAACGGAATTGGTAGTAACGTTAGGTAGTCACATGGTGATGCTTGCCAAGAAAGCTGATTCGATAGAAGATGCTCGCCAACAGTTAATCGAGGTCATCAAAAACGGGAAAGCGATTGAAAAATTCAAAGAATTCTTATCGAATCAAGGTGGAGACGCATCTATTGTGGATGATCCTGAAAAATTGCCGCAAGCTCCATTCAAGATTGATGTGCCAGCAAAACAAGATGGTGTTATTGCCGACATTATCGCAGATGAAATTGGCAAGGCCGCAACGATGTTAGGTGCAGGGCGTGCCACAAAAGAAGATCAAATCGATTTAGCAGTGGGGATTGTTTTGCACAAAAAAATTGGTGATGTGGTTAAAAAAGGTGATCCCCTAGTTACAATACATGCTAATCGTCAAGAGGTTGATGATGTAATTGCTAAAGTTTATGAGCATATTCATGTAGCAGACGATGCAGAAGCACCTAAATTGATACATACTATTATTATAAAATAATCATCTGTTTTAGCTGGATTTTTTAGGGAAGGAAGAGCATTATGAATGAAAAAGAATTGATCGAAGAAGCAAAAAAAGCAAGAGACATGGCTTATGCTCCTTATTCTACATTTCAAGTTGGGGCGGCTCTGCTTACGACTGATGGAAAGGTATACCGTGGCTGTAATATTGAAAATGCAGCCTATAGTATGTGCAACTGCGCAGAGCGAACGGCATTATTTAAAGCCTTCTCGGAAGGGGAGCGCGGCTTTGAGATGCTTGCTGTTATTGCAGATACGGATCGTCCTGTTGCCCCATGTGGCGCTTGCCGTCAAGTGATAAGCGAATTATGCCCAAGAGACATGAAAGTAGTCTTAACGAATCTTAAGGGAGATGTTCAACAACTAACAGTTGAAGAATTATTGCCAGGGGCCTTTTCTAAGGAAGATTTAGATTAATTTTTGCTGCTTTATGATTTCTAATGGTACATCACTAATTATATGGTGGTGTACTTTTTTGTTTTGAAAGATGGAATAGAAAAAATCAGAGAAAATCATTTTCGTGTTCATATAGACTAAGATTGGACATAATAGGCACAGGACTAAATGTCCAGGAAAAATATAAATCATATTTTGGTGCATCAGGAGGCAGGACATGATTAATGAAAAAGTGTCTTCAGTATTAGAAGATAAAATTACCGTTATTAAAAGTGGGGAGAAGTCCATTTATTTAGTTGGCCCTATTAAATTGCCGGTCAACTTGGATGGCGAAACGACGATATTTCAATGGTATTGCTGGTTACGGTGTGAGAATATGGCAGGCCATTTTTGTAATGACGGCTCTTATAATACGGAGAAAATTATTGAAACCTTAGCTTCTTCCAATTTAGCGGAAATGCAGCAATCTAGTGTATTAGTGTATGGAGATTTTCAACATTCCTCCGATGCTCTTATCCGTATGCATAGTATTTGCCATACAGGTGATATTTTTGGCAGTAAACGCTGTGATTGTGGTTTTCAATTAAAACAAGCGATGAAAATGATTGCGGCTCATGGTTCCGGTGCTTTATTTTATTTAGCGAATCATGAAGGAAGAGGCATCGGCTTATTTAGTAAAGCGATGGCTTATATTCTTCAAGAAAATGGAATGGATACGGTGGAAGCGAATTTAGAACTCGGATTTGTGGATGATGCACGTAATTATGATGATGGCATTCGAGTGTTAAAAACACTGCGTTCCAAACCAGTGACGCTCATCACCAATAATCCGAAAAAATTAAACGCTCTTCAAAATTCCGGTGCAAATCTTGCAGGTAGAGTTCCGTTATGGGGAGATGTCTCTGAATTTAATGAAAAATATTTAGAAACAAAAGTCGTTCGTTCCGGTCATTTAAAAGGAGGAATGCTCGAATGAGCGAGCATGAACCAACGGTCATGTGCGAACTTCCATCTTTTTTGAAAAATGCAAGACTTTTTCTGTTGCTTTCAAAATCAATGACCGACCTATGGGACCAAACGCATCTTGGATAGAAGTTGGACCGACTGAAGATCAATTTACCACATTGGTGTTGTATTCTAAGTCAGCTATGGAACAGCAAAACCCATCTGCGGTTGCGCATCCATCCATTCTTTTCAACACAACGGATATAGAATCAGCTTATGAGAAAATGAAACAAAATGGAGTCGAGGTACAGGGTATGCTAAGAATGCCATTTGGAACCATGTTCACGTTTAAAGATCAAGGTGGAAACGAGTATTTATTAAGGGAATATAAATAGGTGAAGGGACACACTGTTTCATTCGGATTTCCTACATAATTTAAATTGATTAAAGAGGAATGATATCTAAACGAAGGGGGCATTAAAAAGGATGATTGTTACTTTGACGCTTTTTCAGTGTCCTCGAAAAACAGTTCTATTTTTTTAATTTAACACATGCCCCTTTTAGTCTAAGTATAATTAGAGCTACATAAAATGTTTCTAAATAAAAAACATATTTCTATAAATAGTGAAAATAATATTGACAATCTAGAAGTATCTTGTTATCTTATAGACAACAAATATTCATATCAAAAAACAAAACAACCGCTTCGTAATGGTGTTTATTTTTTTGTCTTAGTGTTTACTTATATGAATATTTTATTCTTTTAAAAATACAACTATTGAATTAGGATGAAAGTCTAGTATAACGATTAACACTTATAATGGTATATCAATTTGAGAGTTTATCTGCTGAAAATGCATCCTAAAGGATATAGTTGTGTAATAAATTGAGAATTCATTAATGAATAACAAATAGAAAAAGGAGGAGCAGACATAATCCTATCTTTAATTATTGTTTAAGGTGGGCTATTACTAGCCATAGAAGGTATAAAGAATAAGTTTAGTAAAATATTTTAAAATATTGTGGAGGTTACAAAATGATTAAAAAATATGAAGTAGGTACGTTGATTTTACGAGTTATGTTAGGGCTTAGCTTTTTTATTCATGGGTTAGTTAAATTTCAAGGTGGTATTGAAAATACCGTTGGTTGGTTTGAAAGCATCGGTTTACCAGGGTTTTTAGCTTATGGAGTAGCTGTAGTAGAACTTGTTGGTGGACTTTTATTAATTGTTGGATTGGGTAGCAGAGTTGTTTCAGCTCTTCTTGGTGTCCTAATGATTGGTGCAATTTTAAAAGCGAAATTAGCAGGTGGATTTTTAGGTAATGGGCAAGGAGCGGGTTATGAATTAGATCTAGCATTTTTAGCGATGGCTGTATTTATTGCGATCAATGGCAGTAAAATGTTTTCACTTGACCAAATTATTTTTAAAGGTCAAAAGGACAAAAGTAAAAGTAAAGTAGCATAAAAAGTTTCAATTTAGAGCATTCCTCAGCTAGAGGTAATGCTTTTTTTGACTATACATGAAAAGGGATTTTATCGAGAATAGAATAAAATTTTGTCAATTGCAAAGTATATTTAGTGAACCAGAAAGGAATAGTAGGTGGTGTGACAATGGGTATATTTTCAAGGCTATTTGGAAGTTCATCAGAAAAGGAGACAGAAACAATGACACCAACATTAAAAATTGGCATTATCTTAGGAAGCACTCGTCAAGGACGTGTCAGTCCACAGGTAGGGGAATGGATAAAAGGGATTGCTGACAAACGTGGCGATGCAGAATATGAAATCGTAGATATTGCAGAATTTAATTTACCATTTTTAGGAACAACTGACGGTTCAGAACCAGGAATTGCTGCTTGGAATGAAAAACTTGCAAGCTTAGATGGATTTGTATTCATCGTTCAAGAATACAATCACAGCATTACAGGAGCATTGAAAAATGCACTTGATTTCGCTCGAGAAGCCTGGAACAATAAAGCCGCTGGTATCGTAAGCTACGGTTCAACAGGTGGAGCTCGTGCTGCTGAACACCTACGTGGAATCTTAGGCGAATTACTCGTTGCGGACGTTCGCACACATCCAACATTGTCATTGTTCACAGATTTTGAAAACGGATCTGATTTCAAACCACAAGATTTACATCTTGATAATGTAAATGGCATGCTAGATCAAACAATCGCATGGAGTGGAGCATTAAAAACGTTGCGTTAATAAAACGTTATAAGTTAAATGGAAGAGGGAGTCCCACGAGTATTGCTTTTGGAACTCCCTTTTTCACTAATCCTATTCTATTTCCGATAACTCCGATATATGGACAAATTTAGTACTAGACATAATCATGATGTTCTAATGGATAACCTTGATATCATGATTTATTTTTCTTTATCTGTTGTTGTATCGCAGCTTGTACATTTGTGACTAGTAGCATAAAGTACAGTTACTTTTTCATCTTCAAAATAATCTATTGTACTATCGCAATTTTGACAAATAATTGTTCCCATTTTTCTAACTCCCCTTAGTTTGAAGTATATGATTTGTGGAAAAATTTAAAATAGAAATAAGCGTTAGGAAAAGCAATTGATCCCTCTATTTATTTACTGTTTTGCTAAATTCCTCGAAATAATCGTTTTGGAATTGTTGTTCGCTGACAATAACCGGAATCCCTTTGCTAATTGCTTGATTATAAGCAGATACAAATAAGCTCATGATAACGGCAAATAAAATAGCTACGCCTACAATAATGCTAGCTTTTTTTGCTGCTGCCATTTCGCTAAGGCCCCCTTCGTTTAATTAAGAATCCTTCGTTTTTTATTTGATGTTTTACCATAAGTATATTTAGGGTGACTTCCATAAAGAACCTTTTCAATTTAAACATAGCCTAAGTACTGTTGTAATTTTGACAAATTATTATTGTCATCTCACCAGTGCCCCCTTAGTTATGTGAGTGTAATTACTATATATATAATAGTGTAACACATTTAAAAAAACAAGTTTAATAGTATAGCATATTTATATGTTCAATCATCGTTTATTGTGTGGGTTGATTACTTAAAAGGAGATGCCCATCTGTAATGCGGTTAAAAATTTATTGAAACATTTATTTATAAACTTTGAGGAAATATAACTATACGAAAAAGAACAGCCGATATAACACGGATAATAGGCAAATATCTATTCCTCTTTGAATATGGACACATACACTATTTTGAAACAATTTGAGGAGGAGATACAAAATGGAAAGACAATACTATGGAAGTGGTATGGGTTATGGAGGCTATCCTGGTTATGGTATGGGTTACGGAGGCTATCCTGGTTATGGTATGGGTCATGGAGGCTATCCTTACTATCATCATCATCATTATTATGGATATGGAGGCTATCCTTACCATCATCACCACCATCATGGGTATCATCATTATTGAGGATGTTAGTCGATTTATCACCAAGGATACCGTTGTTAACTTACAAAATGGATCTAACCCTGAAGCAATGTCTTCGGGGTTTTATATTGTCTAAAAGAGTAAAAGGATAAAAATATTTCTCTTACATATTTTTCATATAAAAAACCAAGCTAAAAATAAAAAGATTAATTCAGGGGTGTGTTATGAAAAATCGGAAGCCCTTACTATTCATCGTTTCAATACTTATTCTTTTATCCATAGGGACCATCTTTTTATTTCAAAACAGAAGCATGCAGAACCAAGTAAGCCAAACTGCTAATAAAAGATTTGCTAGACCTATTGCCAATGTCGAAAATGTTGAAAGCGAAAGGGAACTTCTTCAAATTAACAACCTTGCTAGGGGTGAAACGATAAAGAGACATTTAAGAAATGCTCCTTCCGTTTTTCTCATTAAACACGACGGCAAAAGAGAAAGCCATTATATAGAAAATGAAGTTGCCGTTAAATTCAAGATTCATCCACCTAGGCAGGATTTAGCTAGGATAGAAAATAAAATAAATGGTAAGGTCCTTAAAAAGCTGAATTCAACGGTTATCTTTCAATCCAATGAGCTTACGACTTTGGAATTGATTACCTTTTTTAAAGGACAAGCTAATGTTGAATTTGCTGAACCACATTATCTTTATTTGCAAAATCAAATTGAACTTCCAAATGATTTATTATATCAGGAACAATATCAGTGGAACTTCCCGGTTATTCGAACAGAAGAGGGTTGGGACATTACAAAAGGTGATAAACATATCGTCATTGCTGTTGTGGATACCGGTGTGGACCTCGATCATCCTGATTTAAGAAGACGTATAACAAGCGGCTTCAATGTATTAGAAAATAACAATTTCCCTGATGATGACAATGGCCATGGCACGCATGTTGCGGGAATCATTGCATCGGAAACAAACAACCAAGAAGGAGTTGCTGGAATTACTTGGTATAACACAATCATGCCTATTAAGGCAATGAATGCGGAAGGATATGGGACGACTTTTGACATTGCTAAAGGAATTATATGGGCAGTAGATCATGGAGCAAATGTGATTAATTTAAGTTTAGGTAACTATCGGACATCTTCTCTAATGAAAGAGGCTGTTCATTATGCCTATGATCATAACGTAGTCTTAGTTGCTGCAGCAGGAAACGAAAATACAAGCCAGCCAAGCTTTCCCGCTTCCTATCCTCAAGTTCTTAGTGTTGCAGCTGTAAGTTATACAGGTCAACGCGCTCCTTTCTCCAATTACGGCGATTATATTGATGTCTCAGCACCTGGCGTTCAAATAGCTAGTACCTTTTTTAACCAACAATATGCAGCCCTTTCAGGTACATCTATGGCTTCACCTCATGTATCAGGATTAGCAGGTCTTTTACTGTCTGCAAATCCTGATTTAACAAATAGACAGGTCATGGACATTATTAGGAATACCGCGTATGACCTTGGGGCTCCCGGAACCGATCCTGATTTTGGTAGTGGATTAATTGATGTGAAACATGCGTTGGAAACTGCTCAAAATACAGATTGATTCGAGTCAATTTAGACGTAATGATGGCAAAACGTAAAATCTCTTTAGGAGACAAAACCTTCCGAAACGTACAATGGAAGGTTTTGTGGTGATAAAACATGCAAATACGCTAGTTAGTTTAGCAAACTGTGTACTGTTTGCCCATTCATGCGTAGGGTTATTTAGATTTCCCCTTTTTCATTGCTTTATTAAGTAAGTTAATATTTTCTAAACCACTGTCACTAAATGCATTATCACCGTTTAAGCGATCATTAATTGGTCCCTCATCCATACTATTATTCATACTGTCATGAGCTTTCGTTATTTTATTATCATCATTTTCCGGCATAAACGTTCCTCCTTATTTTAATTAAACCAAAAATTTTTTCTAAAAATCTCCTCCATGTGTCTTTTTTGGAGTATATATTGGTACTCCCTCCATCGTTTATGGATATTTGTACTGTATCCGTTTTTCTCCCTGAACATGTATTTAAAAAATGGATTTTTAACGAACGGGTCCTTCATCTTTAGCTAATAATTAGAATGGTAATTAAAACCTTTCGGAGTTTCATCTAATAACTGTTCTGTACAAAGGGGACAGTATATCTTAGAGGTGAAATAATTATGCGTGCCGACGATAGAGATTATATAACGATTGAAGATGAGAATGGCCACCGCAAAGATTATGCGGTTGAGGCATTATTTGATATGGAGGAAGAATATTATACTCTCTTAAAGGCAGAGGATGAGACCATTGTTATGAAGGTAGAGGGCGAAGAAGGCAACCAATATTTATTAGGGATATCTGAACCTTCAGAAAGTGAAGCGATTTTGGATGCGTACCAGATTGCGGTTGAAAATGCAGGCGATTAATAAAGAGTTCATATAAGGGATGTACCTATAAAAATATACCCAGATAATGAAAAGGAAGGATGATTGTTTATGAAAGGGCAGCGAATTCCAGAAAGTAAACTAAATTTTACAAAAACAGTCGATCAATTACTTGGGAATTTTGGGAATAGTCGTTTTTTTAACCTAACCGCCATAGAAAAAACAAACACTACAAAATCTGAGCAGGATCAATCAGACGAAGTTGAATGAATGAGGAGAATTTATGGAAGAAGGAATTATAGAGAATTGACCCTCTGCTAAAGAATTTCCCCATAGCCATCAAGTAAAAAATGATATAAAAAGGCAAAATGACCATCCTGATTCAGTATGCAGCTGACAATGAAAGGATGGTCATTTCTTTATAAATGATTTGATTGAGCAAACATAACGAAAAGTCATCAATTTTTGCATGGCGAAATATTCATTGCTAATTAATAGATAGTTAGCCAGTAGTGGTAACATCAGTTTACATAATTTACATAAAAAGCTTGTCTTATTAAGAAGGAATATTGAAGGGACATAGCAAATATTATATCACTAGGGATTCCTATTTTTGGAATTTTTTGTGTTAAATCCATAAATATCATAACTTACATAATTCTTTGGCAATCCCTAATAACTAATTGGATAGGGGTGTTAATTTGAAGAAGATTTTTGGTAGTGCTTTGTTTATTTTGTTGTTAGCGATCATGAGTGCATGTAGCAGTGAAGAACCGGCAGATCAGCAAACAACGGCACCTGCAACTGAACCGACAGATAAAGAGGAAAGTGCACCAGCAGTAGAGGATGAAGCAAAAGAGGAAACTGTACCAGCAACGGAAGATGAGGCAAAAGAGGGAACTGCACCGACAACAGAAGATAAAGCAGCGGAGGAAAAGACTTCTACAGTTGCAGGGGATGAAGTTTTTCAAACAAGTTGTATTACTTGCCACAGTTCTGGGGACCTCACCCAAAATTTTGAGACTGAGGATCAGCTCTTAGGATTTGTATCAGAGAATATGCCAAAGTCAGCACCTGGTTCCTTATCAGAGGAAGAATATGATGCAGTTGTAAAATATTTATGGGATCAAAAGTAATAGTCAGAAATATTCGCTGAATAAATAGTCCGGAGGAAATATCCGGGCTATTTTAGTTGTTTTCCAATGATTCATCGTATGTAACGGGTCAGAATATCATCTCAGACGGTGGGATATGTTTTATTTAGATAGTTGAGAGCCTCTTCATATGGAAAGGCTCTTATTTTTTTGGATAAATTATCTGTGCAAAAGAGACAGTAAGGAGGAATGCTGAAAATTCTCAATAAAAAGGAAGGGAAGTAAAAATGGATGTAAGATTAAAGAAAAGGATGACTGCTGCTTTAGCTGTTTTTCTATCAGTTGCACTCGTTACCCCTCAGGCAAGTGCTGAAAAAAGAGAAACAGTACAACCTAAAATGGAATTTCGAGTAAAAGGAACACTAACGGTCAATGGGAAGCAGTTTAAAGATTTAAATGACAATGGGAAACTAGATCCTTATGAAAATTGGCAGCTTTCAGATGATGAGAGAGTGCAAAATCTCGTTTCACAGATGACCCTTGAGGAAAAAGCAGGGATGTTACTTATTCCTGAGTTTCCGAAATTTAAAGATGGGAAATTAGTACGCCCCAATAAGATGCTTAGTCAAAATACCCGTTATTTTATCTTTCGTGAAACACCGAGTGCAGATGTGATTGCTAATTATAATAATGCGCTTCAAGAGGCGGCTGAGGAATCAAGATTAGGCATTCCTGTGGTTATTATTTCAAATCCACGCAATCATGCTGAGGCGCTTACAACTGTAGAAGATTCAAATATAGAGGCGGCCGGGCAATTCTCTTATTGGCCAGGTCCTTTAGGACTCGCGGCAACTCGCGATTTGGATTTAATCGCAGAATTTTCTCAAATTGCGTCCAAAGAGTTTCGAGCTACGGGCATCCGTAAGCTCTTTGGGTATTCAGCAGATGTCTCCACCGATCCATTATGGCCTCGAGTTGATGAAACATTTGGGGAAGACCCAAGGATCATTTCAGATATCATTTTTCGAATTGTCAAAGGATTTCAAGGGGATATCCTGAATGAGAACAGTGTCACGACGACAACGAGACATTTTCCTGGTGGAGGGGCGCGTGAAAATGGGACTGACCCTCATTTTGAAGAAGGGAGATATAATATTTATCGGACAGCAGGCAGTTTGTTACGGTATCATATCCCGCCTTTTAGAGCTGCGATTGAAGCAGATACGACATCAATTATGCCTTATTACGCGTATCCTAGTAATGCAAGTGCACCGCAGGGATTGCCGCCATTTAATGCTGGGCAGCAGTTTGAAGAAGTGGGCTTTGCCTTAAACAAAGGGTTTATTAACGATTACTTACGTAAAGAATTAGGTTTTCTTGGTTACGTAAACTCTGATACAAGTGCCATACTTGATAAGGCGTGGGGAGCGCAAAATTTATCAGTTGAACAACGATTTGCAAAAGCACTAAATGCAGGAACGAATATTTTCTCTGGTGTAGCCAATCCAGCTCCAATCGTTAATGCCGTTAAACAAGGGTTGGTAGGTGAAGACAAAGTAAATCGTTCTGTTACCTATTTGTTAACAGAGATGATGAAGCTTGGTCTGTTCGAAAATCCATATGTAGATCCAAAAAAAGCACTCGAAGTCGTTAATAATCCTGCTTCACAGGAACGTGCAGATTTGGCACACCGTAAGTCCGTTGTTCTCCTTCGGAATGAGAATAATGTCTTACCTTTAACGGACAACAAAATGAATAATGTGAAGCTGTATGTAGAAGCCTTCCCTAGAGGAGAAAATACGGTCAAACTAAAAGAAACGATTCGCAAATATGATGCGAAAATAACAATTACAGATAATCTGGCAGAGGCGACTCATGCATTTGTTTGGGTGAAGCCGAAACAGAATTTTATGAAAAGAAAACCTATGCTTGCAATCGGACCTGATACAGGAATCAATAATGTAACCAGAATCGTTGAAATTCAGAGAAAGGTTCCAACAATTACGGCTATTAATATGCGAAGTCCGTGGCTAATCAATGAAATTGAGCCAAATGCGGCTGCGGTTATTGCTACGTTTGGAGTAAAAACAGAAGCATTAGTCGATGTTATTCGAGGAAGATTTAATCCTACTGGGAAGCTTCCTTTCACGATACCAGCTAGTCAGAAAGCAGTGGATCATGAGGCTGGGGATATTCCGGGATTCAGGGAAGATCCATCCTATGTTTATCGCGCCAAAACGGGTGATGCGTACGGGTATAATTTCGGGCTTTCTTATAGTACGGAAACGAATGCTACAACAACAATCATGGATGAATGGAAGAAGCCTGTGGAAGAAGGAATAGTGGAGAACTGATTTCGTGTTAAAGAAAGGATGTCCCAAAAGCATAGCTGAAGGCCGAAGCGGTAGCGAGTAATAAGAAAAAAGGCCTTCATTTGGGTGATGAAGGCCAAAATGGTAGCGAGAAACAAGAAAAAAGGTCTTCATCTAGGTGATGAAGACCAAAATGATAGCGAGCAACAGGAAAAAAGGTCTTCAACTGGGTGATGAAGGCCAAAATGGTAGCGAGGAACAAGAAAAAAAGATCTTCATCTGGGTTATTGGGTATTTTTTATTCTATTATTCAGAAATTATCCCTGATAGAAGCTTCACTTTATGATTTTTGTAATAATAGAATAACTTTATATGTAATATATTCGTCTAGGAGATTATGAAGTATTTCTAGGCGGAGAGATGGCAGAAACAGAAGATAAGAATGTGATTCATGGGAAAAGTAAGTAGCAAGGCATGATTAATAGATTCAAGTGATAAAAGTATAGAGGAAGGAGAGTGATCATTCAGCATTGATCCCCTTTTTCTATTCTTATACAGCAATATTGAATGTCCTGTGATAATCGTTCTTTTTAGATTATAATAGAGAATGTCTATGTCTGATTAGCTGGATAAGCTGACTGCATTGCATTTGTAAAGAGCAGGGAAAGGTGAATATATGGAGCGTAAAACAAAACAACATGTGGTTGTCATTGCATTATTAATTGCAACCTTTTTAACGGCTATTGAAGGAACGATTGTAAGTACAGCAATGCCTAAAATTGTCGAAGATTTACAAGGGAGTCAATGGTATACATGGGTCATTTCGGTCTATTTATTAGCAACAGTGATTAGCATCCCTATATTTGGAAAATTAGCAGACTTATATGGAAGAAAGGGAATATTTACAGTAGGGGTCATTATTTTTCTAGTTGGATCTACTCTGTCAGGTGTTTCTCAAACAATGGAACAGCTTGTTTTTTTTCGCTTGATTCAAGGAATAGGAGCAGGAGCATTAACGACGATTCCGTTTACGATTATTGGAGATATTTTCTCATTTGAACAACGTGCAAAAGTCCAAGGGTGGATTGGGAGTGTATGGGGCATTTCAGGTATTATAGGTCCGCTTGTCGGTGGTTTTATTGTTGACACAGTCTCTTGGCGTTGGATTTTCTTCATGAATATTCCTTTTGGCATTATTTCATTAATTATTTTATGGGTGTCTTTATATGAACAGATTGAAAAGAAAAAACAAATCATCGATTATGCAGGGATTGTCGTATTTACTGCTAGTATGACATCCTTATTATACGGGTTAACAGTTTTAAAAGAACAAACTCAGCTGACAAGTAGTGTTGTATTGTTGCTGGTGACAGCTCTTGTTGGAATTGGTTTATTTATTTGGATTGAGAGGAAAGCAAAAGAACCGATGCTTCCCCTTTCTTTATTTAAGGTTCGAATCATTACCATTTCTAATATAGCAGGATTTTTGCTTGGTTTTATTCTTGTAACGGTCACGTTTTATATCCCGTTATGGGTACAAGGGGTTACGAATTTAAATGCCACCTATTCTGGCATTGCGATGCTGCCGATGTCTATTACATGGCCTCTTGCCGGTATTTTAACAGGAAGATGGTTAGGAAAACAATCTTTTGGTCGTCTGGCATTGATGGGGGTTGCGATTATTATCGCTGGAAGTATTGGGTTAGTTTCTTTGCAAACAAACACGACCGTACTATGGATCATGATAGTATCTGCTGTGCTAGGGTTTGGTTTTGGATTAGTCATCACTACCTTTACCGTTGCTGTCCAATCAGCAGTAGATTGGTCGCTTCGGGGAGCGGCTATGGGATCCCATAATTTAATGAAGAGTTTGGGACAAACAATAGGCATTGCGGTTTCAGGATTATGGTTAAGTGACCAGCTTTATGGACATGAGCTTGAAGCAAGTTTGCATACCGTATTTATGATATTAGTGGTATTAGCCATTCTAGCATTTGCTGTTACAAGTATGCTCGTTGCTAAAAAGAGGGAAGAATACTCTGTATAATTTTTATTGTAGAAAAACAGAGGTTGGCTCAAAAAAAGTCATGTTTTACGACTTTTTGAGTTAGCCTCTTCTTTCATAGACAGTAGTAACAGCGCTTGCTGAAAAATAATTTAAAGCGTATAATTCACTCTATCGAAAACGAAACGTAGCGTTGCGTTTTATTTTGGAATTTATTACGAGGGTGAGGGATTCGTGTGGCAGTGCCTAAAAAGAAAAGAGCTCGAAGCAAAAATGAAATTGTAGGCGCAACGATTGAATTATTAGAAAACGTCAATTATTCTTCGTTAACCATTGAAGCGGTTGCTGCGCGCTCAGGTGTCGGGAAAACAACCATTTATCGATGGTGGAATCATAAATCAGATCTTGTGTTTGATGCATTTATTGAAAAAACAGAGACATTATTTGAATTTGATTTAACGAAATCGATTCATGAGAATTTTGTACAGCAGTTACTAACCTTAACTAGCGTGTTAGAAAGCGGCATCGGTCGAGCGATGTTAACAGTGATAGCAGAGAAAAAAGAGGTAGCTGCTGAATTTTTACAAACCTATTTAGCGCCAAGAAGAGCTCAAACAAAGAAAATGTTACAAATAGGAATTGATAAAGGTGAAATCGGAGCCAATCTCGATTTTGATATTATTTTAGATATGCTTTATGGACCGATTTATTTTCAATTCATTCTTTTTAACCGTGTACCTGATCAGGCATACATCGAAAGCCTAGTTACACAAGTAATGAAGGGAATTTGTTTACATAATTCCTCGTGTCTAGAAGATTAAAAAAACAAAAGTGCAATGGAACTCTTTGCATGATTGAAAGAAAGGGAAATTTTATGGGGGAAACCAATAAAGCGAAAATATGGACAGGACCATTTTTCGTGGCACTTAGCAACAATTTCTTTTTATTTGTCGTGTATTATGGATTATTAACGATTTTACCTGTTTACATTCTTAATGAACTAAATGGAACGGCAGGACAAGCAGGACTGGCCATGACTCTTTTTATGTTGTCCGCCATTATTGTGAGACCTTTTGCAGGTAAAATCATTGAAATATTGGGGAAACGAAAAACACTTCTCATTTCTGAGTTATTCTTTTGTCTATCCTCTATTTTATATATTTTCATTGATTCTCTCACGTTACTCCTTGTTCTTCGATTTTTCCATGGTATTTGGTTTAGCATTGTAACGACGGTGTTAATTGCCATTGCGAATGACATGATTCCGGAAAGTCGCAAAGGGGAAGGACTTGGATATTTTGCGATGTCTATGAATCTAGCAGTTGTATTTGGGCCATTTATTGCATTGACTGCCTTACAGTGGGTTTCGTATAAGGTATTATTTAGTGGCTTAGCGATTATCGTCGTCATTGGCTATTTATTTGCGTTTACTTTAAAAGTTTCAGAATATCGTCCGCAGCCTTCAAAGGTGAAACATCACCGCCTTTCATGGCAAGATTTCTTTGAAACGAAGGCTATTCCGATTGCGGTTGTCGGTTGTTTCACCGCATTTGCTTATGCAAGTATTATGTCTTTTATCTCCGTATATGCCGAGACAAGAGGGGTATTTGAATATGTCAGTTTATTTTTCATTGTATTTGCGATAGCGATGATTATTGTTCGTCCTTTCACTGGTCGTTTGTATGATACGAAAGGTCCTAGCGCTGTTATTTATCCTTCTTTTGTCTTTTTTGCAGCGGGATTATTTCTGTTAAGTACTATGAATTCTGTTTCGACATTGTTAATAGCAGGAGCTCTCATCGGAGTCGGCTACGGGTCGATTGTTCCGTGTTTCCAAACATTAGCGATTCAATCAGCACAAAAACATCGAAGTGGACATGCGACTTCCACGTTCTTTACCTTATTCGATTCAGGTATGGCAATAGGGGCTTTTGTGTTAGGGATTGTTTCCGCACATTGGGGTTATTCCGTGGTGTATATTTTATGTGGTGTCGTCATCATCCTGGCCGTTCCTGTTTATTGGAAGGTAGGGCGTGGAGATAAAAAGGTCACATATAGCAAATCTGTATCTAGTCAAGGAGAATAACAAGCATTTTTGCAATGAACCACATATAGGGTCAGATAGAAAGAAGCTGTCTTTTGGACAGCTTCTTTCTGTTCAAAAAAAGAAATTTTTATAATAAAAAAGGGATGAATGACATTTCGAATCATCCTCTTTAAAAATTTATCAAAATTATATGAATAAGATAGACAAGAAAAGTACATCATAAGAGAAAGAAATAAGCAGCTATTAGTAAATAATTGCTTTTTCCCTTTTTCAAGCGTGTAGCTCAAATGGGAGAGCGACTAATTCACAGTGAATTAGTGTTTTGTAGGTTCGAATCCTGTCACGCTTGACCTATCATTTATGAAGATACAGCCATCATCAGTACATTCATTACGGCTATAAAAAATTCCCTACTATCTAATCCTGGGTAGTAGGGAATTTTTTGTATATTATTAGAAATTAAATAAGTATTCTTGGGCTACATTTATTTTCGGACAAGGACTGATTCTTCTTTTTACAAAAACTTACAATGAATTTTTCTCGTTAACCTGCTATAATAAGTCTTGTACCGATGACAACTGAATAACAGCAAGCGAGCCTTGCTATCAGTTCTCGTACGCTCCATTTCTTATTATGGGGACGTTACGGATTCGACAGGGATAGTTCGAGCTTAGGTTGCGAGTCGAGGGGATCGGCCTCGTTAAAACGTCAAAGCCTATAACTGGCAAAGAAAACAACAACTTAGCTTTCGCTGCTTAATAACAGCCGATAGCTGTTCCTCCCTCCATAGCCCACGTGGTAGGGTAAGGGACTCACTCTAAGTGGGATACGCCGGAATCCACCGTCTGAGGATGAAGGAAGAGACCAATCAGACTAGCTGCTCCAACGCCTGTCGACAGGCATAGGTACCAGCGAACTCACAATATGTCGACTACACTCGTAGAAGCTTAAGTGCCGTTATGTCTGGACGTGGGTTCGACTCCCACCGTCTCCACCAAATACATAGTTTGGTGGTTTTTTAATGTGTTGTGATATAAAGCATAAATTTTCCGTTTGGAAAGTTTATGCTTTATTTTTAGGAAATTATATGCTATAATACTTTGATTTAATACAGGAAATCTCGCTATTTGCTGTAATCATTTTTTAAAGCATTAAAAAAAGCCAACCTCAAAGGGTTAGCCTTTTAATCTTCTAATAAGGATGGTTCAATTTTTTCAGCAAAATGTTCTAATACTTCTTCTTCTCTATCAAAATGATCATCAAAAAAATGATCATCAAAAACATCCGTAAAATAATTATCTATCGGCTTCATCCGTTTTCTTCCTCCTTAATCTTTGACTATTCTATTTTTTAAGAACAGTATTATTTTAACATATTTGGTAAATATATACTATTTAGATATCGAAGATTTACAAATATTAACATTTTATACATACAATGTAACGATTTTGTAATCATCAAATGCCAGTGAAATCGTTACACTCTAAAAATCGAAATTTGCCCACTTAGAGCGCCTCTAAGTGGGCTTTTTTATCAAGGTTTTAGTCGTTTGGCTTATTTACAAACCTTTAAGCTTGCTGGGCGTTAAGTAGACCAATTTTCTGTGATTGAACTCGTTTTTTTAACTGAATGTCAAATATTTAGACGAATCTATGGAGAAATTAAAATGAGTTACCAAATTTTTTCAGTCAAATAGGAGATAACAATGAAAAAAACAAAAGACAATCTTAATCCCTCAAAAATTCTTGTATTAGGATTTGCTACAGTCATTTTGATAGGAACATTATTATTGACGCTCCCCATTGCCACAGAAGATGGAAAGGGACTCGCATTTTTAAACGCTTTATTTACTGCTACATCTGCTACATGTGTGACAGGTCTTGTTGTAGTAGATACTGGAGATACATTTTCAATGTTTGGTGAATTGGTGATATTATCGCTCATTCAAATTGGTGGATTAGGATTTATGACATTTGCCACATTTTTATTTCTATTGTTAGGTAAAAAGATCTCTTTAAAAGAAAGAATGTTATTGAAGGAGGCATTTAATAATCATCCAACTTGCTGGAATTGTAAAATTAGTAAAACGAGTTTTGATATTCACTGCAGTGATTGAGATTATTGGCGGAGCCATTTTATCGATTCGTTTTTCTTTCGATATGCCGATCGGAAAAGCCATCTATTTTGGTTTTTTTCATGCTATTTCAAATTTTAATAATGCCGGCTTTGATTTAATGGGGGAATTTCGTAGTCTGACTCCTTATGTTGACGATCCGGTTGTTGTCTTAACTGTTTGCTCTCTTATTACATTAGGCGGATTAGGTTTTATTGTGATGAATGAACTTTATGAATACCGTGAAACACGCCGATTATCTGTACATACAAAGATCGTATTGATCACAACTCTTATTCTAACAGCAGGTGCTACTATCTTAATTTTCCTATTTGAATATGGGAATGATAAAACATTAGGTCCTTTATCTGAAATTGGAAAAGTATTAGGGGCATTGTTTCAAGCGGTTACTCCGAGGACAGCAGGTTCCAATACATTACCAATAGCAGATTTAACACATTCTACTTTATTCCTAACAATTATCCTCATGTTTATTGGAGCCGGTTCAGGATCAACAGCTGGAGGCATTAAAATTACTACCTTCGCTGTTTTAATGGCAACCGTCTGGTCCCAAATTAAAGGAAAAGAAGATGTGGTTTTATTTAAACGTCGAATTGTAATTGAAACCATATTAAAAGCACTTACCGTTGCGATGAGTGGATTAATGATTGTGATAATCATTACCCTTTTGTTAAGCGTTACAGAAAAGGGACACAATTTCATTATGTATCTATTTGAAGCGACCTCTGCTTTTGGTACCGTCGGTCTATCCATGGGGTTAACCCCAGAGCTTTCTTCTCTTGGTCGGATACTTATTATTTTTACGATGTTTGCAGGGAGACTAGGCCCTTTAACCCTTGGTTTTGCCATTACGAAGAGACGTAAGTCGGAAGCTTTTCATCATCCAAAAGGAAATATAATGATTGGTTAATTAACAAACAGGGAGTGGATATAGAAATGGCCATTAAACAATATGCTGTAATTGGTTTAGGGAGATTTGGAACAAGTGTAGCTCGGAGACTACATGAGGCTGGACATGAGGTTCTAGGTATTGATGCAAATGAGGAACGAGTTGAAGATGCTGAATTATTCGTTACTCATGCAGTAGTGGCCGATACGACAGAAGAGAAGGCACTTACCTCTATTGGAATAAGCAATTTTGATTGTGTAATCGTAGCAATTGGTAATGATATGCAATCTAGCATTTTAACCGTTTCACTGCTTAAAGAACTGGGAATTAAAAAAATCATTGCAAAGGCTCTTGGAAAGCGACATGGGAGGGTTTTAGACAAAGTAGGAGCTGATTGGATTATCTATCCTGAGAGAGATATGGGAGAACGTGTGGCAAATCAGCTCCTATCACCAAATATGTTGAACTATATTGAATTGTCAAAAGAACACAGTATAGAGGAAATCATGATTCCTTCAAAAATGGCTGAAAAAAGTCTGCGGGACCTTGACATTCGTGCCAAATATAATGTCAGTGTTATTGCCATCGTTAGAGAAGGAGATATCATCATTTCTCCTTCTCCAGATCAGATTATTCACAAGGAAGATTTATTAGTGATGATTGGGAAGAGAGAGGATATTGCCAAATTTTCAAGTATAGAACAATAGCTAATTTAACAATTCGATTGACTCTTTAAGATACTACAAGGATTCAATTTTTACAGATAGTAAATTAAAATAGGCTTAACCAATTATTTAAATTGGTTAGGCTTATTCTTTAAACAAGAAAAGCGATGTCTTATAAAGCATCGCGACTTGAACTGCCGTATACCATGAACGATATGTACGGTGATGTGAGGGGACGGGGGTTAGTTATTCCCTCCAACTCGATTTTATGATAAGTTTTCGATTTCTTCTAAGATTTCCTTTTGCTTTTTCTCAAGAGTATTTTGAGAAATCACTTCTTTTGAAACTAACTTCCCTAATTCGTGATATTGGTTATACAAAGATTCTCTTTTGGCATCTCTGAGTTGTTCCTCTTTGATTTGAGGATATAAGGAATATAATTGGTTCAATGTTTGATAATACTTCTCCAATCTTTCATTTTCAAGGCTCAATAAATCATGATAATCTTTTTCTGTTAATAAGAAAGCTTCTTTCATATCTGACCAAGTAGATATAGAAGTTTTACTACGATTAATATTTGCAATGACTTCTTCATATGCCCAAATATGATCTTTGTTCCTCAATAATGCCTAATTTTCTTATAAGTGGTTTAATCGTTAGCCCTTGGAATAATAGTGAGAAAATCACTACACTAAAAGTTAACACAATAATATCTTCTCGCCCTTCGAATGTTCTAGGTAAGCTTAGGGCTAAAGCAATAGAAAGACTTCCTTTTAATCCACCATAATTTAGTATGTGCTTCCAACTTGAAGGGATCTCTTTCAACCATGCTAAACTGGCATAAACTGCTACGCTTCTACCAATTAATACAATAATAATACCAATGAAAATCATTCCCCATTTTCCTTGCACATCTATTTGGGATATTTCCAAACCTACCATTAAGAAGATGATTGAATTCGCTATAAAGGCAATAACATCATAAAAATTATAAATATTTAGCTTGGTAACAGATGACATACCAATTTTTCCACCGTAATTTCCGAATAATAATCCAGCGACTACCACTGCAATGACACCGCTCACATGTGCGGTTTCCCCAATCAAAAATGAACCGAAGAATACAATGACCGATATGGCAATTTCTAGAGGATAACTATCAATCCTTTTAATAGAAATAGAACCGATATATCCAATGATTAAACCAATAACCAACCCTCCGACAGCAAACTTCAAGAATAACAGTAGACCTTGTCCGAATCCAGCTGCTCCCATTTCCATATAAGCTAAAAGATAAATGGAAGAAATTTTAAAGAGTACCACTCCTACTCCATCGTTAAAGAGACTTTCGCCTTCCATAATAGCATTCATCTTTTTATCAACACCTAATGGTTTGAAGATTTGTAAAACACTAATAGGATCGGTAGGACTCATGAGTGCAGCAAAGGTAAATGCCACAATTACAGGTATTCCTAACAAATAATGACTCGCAAAACCTATGACTACATAGGTAATCAATGTCCCTCCAATAGCTAAGGCTAAAATTGGAGCTTTATTTTCCCTTAGATGGTGAAAAGGCAGTTTTAAAGTAGCCTCTCCGAGTAACGCAGGTAAGAAAATGGAAAGAATGAAAATTTGAAAGACTTCAGAATTGGTAATGAAATCTTTAGATTCGTCTATTATAGGTAAATTAAGTATTCCTAGAACAAGCCCTATTATGACTAAAGGAAGACTGTATGGTATTTTTTTATGATAAGCATACGCGGATACTGCAACACTGACTGTTAAGAGAACTATTAGTTGAATCATGATATAGTTGAAACCATGAACGGTAAATGGGCTTGAAGGATGAACTGACAGTAAAATTAAATGTTTCATTATCATTAAGTCCCTTCATTTATGTTATTAAAACATTTAGGTTTTTGCTTAACAAGATTGACATTATATATGTTGACAAAGAAGAATTGTTGGTTCTTGACTTATCTACAGGTTATACTTAAAAATATGTAAAGATGCTTGTGGGGAGTCCCCGAAAATTCTTTAGACAAAAAACTGAGTGAGGTGGTTTTCCTCACTCAGTTTTTCTTATTTTTCTAGTCATTTCTTTATTTGTTTCTTCTGGTTTCTCCTTGGATAAAAACCAACCACCTAAAGCAATCAAAAGCATAACTGACCAAAAGATTGTATTCCAAATTGGTCCTTCGACAAAATCGTGAGAAATAATGTGTACAGCTGGATGCGCAAGAGTATGCATTAATAACTTAACTCCCACCCAACCAACTAATAACATAGCTGCTTTTTCAAGTCTAGGACGTTTTGTTAATATCTTAACGAAGAATCCTGCTGCAAATCGAATGACAATTAATCCGGCAATGGCACCTAATAAAATAACAATAAATTGAGCGCCATCCATACCACCAATTTCACCCATAGGAGTATCTGGTAAGGCAATGACAAGAGCTACTGCCGCTAAAATAGAGTCAACAGCAAATGCGATATCTGCTAATGCAATTTGTGCAACAGTCATACGATAGCTTTTCCCTTTTGTTTCTTTTTCTCCATGGTCTCTTTTTTAGTAAATGTCTTAAAGCGATATAAATTAAATAAGCAGCTCCAATAGCTTGAACTTGCCACACGTGGAAAAGGTATGAAATAATAAAAATGGCACCAATTCTAAATATAAAAGCTAAAACTAGCCCAATATTAATCGCTTTTTTTTGTTGTGCTACTGGTAAATGTTTCGCCATTATAGCTAAAACTAAAGCATTATCAGCCGATAATAAGCCTTCTAAAACAATCAGAATGAGTAAAACCCCGCCATACTCTAATAATAAAGATAGTTCCATGTTATCCCCCCTAAGAATTTTTAAAACAGTTGATTGTAAGGATAAAAATTAAATAATTTGTAAAAGCATTGAGTGAATATGGATTCAAATGGTAGATTTTTCAATCCAAATCTAACCTACATTTACGAGAAGTTTGGCTTTTTCGACTGCTAATTATACTACGATTTGATTTGTTTCTTCGTGCTTGCATCTTAGAAACGAATGTATATGTTCTAGGATATTTGATGCCAACCACCCATTCATTTCATTTACTTAAGTCCACCGGTTCCTAAAGATAACATAGAAGAGAAACTGCTAGAAATGAATTTCGTGAAAAACTAGAGTAAAGAATGATGTTCTTTATATAAACAAAGCCATAAATTAAAATAGAGAAAGAGCCGTTAAAATGGCTCTTTCTCTATTATTTTGCAAATACATGATTATCGATTGTTTTTACTACGTTACGAGTACGAATCCAATCATCCGTTGCAATATCTGGGTTGTAAAAATAAATCGCATTATTTAAACGATCTTTTCTTGTTAGTGCTTCTTCTACTGCTTTTTTCGATTCATCTGATGCTGGTTTATTAATTTCACCATTTTGAACAGGTGAAAAGGCATAGGCATCGCCTACTACTTCATTAATAACATCTGTCACATTATCTGGGAAGTGAGAGGAATCCACTCGATTTAATACGACAGTTGCGACAGCTACTTTTCCTTCATAGGATTCACCTTTTGCTTCGGCTTCTACTAATCGAGCAAATAAATCTGTCTCTTCATTTGAAAGAGAAACGGCTGGTTCTGCTTGTTCCTCTTTTGGTGTTTCTTTGACAGGCTCTGCTGCTTGTACTGCTGATGCTTCCGTTTTATCAGGAATTTGCAAAGTTTCTCCTATATAAATCATATGATCCTGACGATCATTGTTTTGTTTTATGTCATCAATGGTTACACCATATTGTTGTCCAAGTTTCCAAAGGCTGTCTCCTTTTACAACTTGATATTCGGAAATAGCCTCGGCTGTACCAATTTGTGGTCCTATAAATGTAAATGTAGCTATACAAGCTACAATGAATGTCTTGATGTGAGTCTTTTTCATGTATGCTACCTCCTGTAATCTCTTATGCTATTAAACTTAACATGGGCTGGTACTCTTTTGACAGAACACTACCATTACATTTCTTTTTAGTTTGATAACCAACATTACAGGTAAGGTAGAATTATTACATTATGCCTATATTCCTGTCATATTCCATCCAATGTTTACGATATAGAGGAATATATTACCGTAATTTTTAATCTTTTAAAACACTTTATCAGTTATACTTATTGAAAAACCAGACAACATTTTATTCATGTTGTCCGGTTTTTCATGTACGCTAAAAACTTTTTGGCGATACTATGATGGGTATTCTTCTCTGAAAGTAGACAACCATATGAAAGGTTAGAAACAAAATTATAGTCTATTAAGGACATGGGGATAATTCGCTGGCTTTCCACGTATGGGTCATCGGTTAAGAGATAGCTGGATAACAAACTGATTGCTAATCCTTCCGCTACGGTTTTTTTGATGACTTCAGAGTTAGATGTATGAAAAAGTACATTCATGGAACCATAACTTTCTTCAAATGAGTGGATGAAATTTTCCCAGTATTGACTCATATACATCACAATTGGATAGTCTGCTAAATCCTGAATCGTTAAGACGCTTTGGAAAGCGAGCGGGGAATCTTTCGGTACAATCACTTTGATGTCCGCATGATAATCTAGTTTTTCAAATATAAAATGTTCAGGTAGCATTTGTTCACAAGATTTTTTTATAGTAATGAATCCTAAATCAACCTTGTGTTGTTTTATTTTTTCCATAATTTTTTTGCTTTCCATTTCGATAATTGTTACTTTGATTTGAGGAAAATCCTTTTTAAATAGAGAAAGAATTTTCGGTAAAAACGTCATTAAGCTTGGAATGGCTGCAATTTTTAATTCTCCTTTAAAAGAGGAGGTAATAGTTTGGGCTTCTTCTTTAATCCTCTCGATCTGTTCGACAATTTTCAACGCTTTATTAATAATACTTTTTCCTTCCTCGGTAGGTGTTGTACCAAAGCGGGATCGCTTGAATAAACGAACGCCTAATTCTTTTTCTAATAATGAAATAGATTGGCTAATGGCTGACTGAGAAACATGAAGATTTTGTGCAGCTATGGAAATAGATTGAGTATGGATGATTTCTTTTATATACTCCATCTGTTCTAGGTTCATACATACGCTCCTTTTTTATATTACTTTTTCTTATATTAACATTAAAAATGATAATTTTACATTAATAGAAATGATATATAAACTGAATGTATAACAATGATGAGGGGCGGTAAAAAGTGAAAGAGGTTAACAAAGAAAAAGATTCATTTGCCTTTATTATGCTAACTGTATTTTTGGGGAATTTTATAGCCCTTCTCAATTCAGGTACAGTAAATGTAGCACTTCCATCGATTATGAATGAGTTCCGGAGCAATATAAATTCTGTTCAATGGATTGTTACAGGATTTATGTTTGCGATTGGAACGATAGCTCCTGTCGTAGGCTATCTAGGAAATAAAGTGGGATACAAAAAGTTATATGTATGGGCCTTGGTTGGTTTAACCATTTCTTCAGCTCTATGCGGCTTTGCTTGGAACATTGGTTCATTAATTATGTTCCGTATTTTTCAAGGGATTTGTTCAGGGTTGATTCAGATTTCGACGATGACGATTATTTATCAATCTGTGAAAAAAGAAAAACAACCAACGGCGATTAGTTTGTGGACGGTATCGATTATGGTCGCTCCTGCTATTGGTCCTACGTTGGGAGGGGTGTTAACCCATTACTTCGGTTGGAAAGTGTTGTTTTTATCTAATGTACCAGTTGGGATTATCGCGACCCTATGTGCCATTTTCTTTATCCCGGCAAGTAATGCGTTAAAAGCGGTATCACTTGATGCATTAGGATTGATTACAGTTGTCATTGGGAATGTTTGTTTATTAATGTATTTTACCCAAGGCCCTGATTTAGGCTGGCTTTCTGCGTCTGCTTTAGTTTTGTTACTAGTAGGGATTGGCGGGATTGTTGCTTTCATTTGGAGAGAGTTGACGGCGAAGGAGCCGTTATTGAATCTCACTGTATTTAAATATCCTAAATACGTGATAGGGACAATTTTAAACTGTCTAATCTATGTTGGAATGTACTCAAATGTGTTTCTAATCCCATTATTTATGGAGGAAGCACAAGGAGCTTCTTCGTTCATGTCAGGATTAGTCATGCTTCCAGGAGCGTTAATTATGCTTATTGTTACGGTTCTAACGGGTAAACTACACAACAGACTTGATCCTGCTTGGTTGGTGCTAATAGGGGGAGTATTATTAAGTATTGCTACGTGGGAATTCAGTCAATTAAGAATGGATTCATCTATTGGTTCGATTATCTTTTGGATGATCATCCGGTATATCGGGGTAGGGCTAGCGCTTTCTCCAATAACGAATATATCGATGAGTGTCATTCCATCTGAAAATGTCGGGCATGCTTCAACCATTTCCAATTGGCTGCGTCAAGCTGTTACGGCTTTAGCTATTGCGATATTTAGCTCCATTTTGGCAATCAGAACGCAAACTCATCTTTCAGACTTAAGTAGCGAAAAAGCAGGGGAGGCCTTGAAACAATATTCGTTTTTATTCGCAACGAATGATACGTTTCTTGTCGCAACCATTGTGTTTATTTTTTCCATTCCACTTTCTTTATTATTATTGAAAAAAAGAAAATCTAAGGAGACGATGAGTGCAATCGAGGAAAGAGCAAAAGCAAATTGAAGTACATGCATGAAAAATGGAGAGGATAGAAAAACGCCAAACAAGGCGTTCAAGTTACTTATTATTATTGATTTTGCCATCGTTTTCTTTGTCCAGACCAGTAGCATTATTAACAGTTTGGAAAACTAAGTTTAAACCCTGGTCCATCGTGTTCATTGAATTGGATGTTGGACTACTAGCTTTAGATTGTTTTTGTTTCTCCATGTTCGCCACCTCCTAATGGTAGGATTCGTAGAAAAGAATGAAAATATCCAAAAAACAAGTGGATAATGATCCGCTTGTTTTTTTGTTGAAGAAAAATGGAGTTCAATTGTGTCTTTTCGGGAATAAATGGTGAACTTTCTTCAATTATCATGAATCTTTATACAATTATGATACTCTTTTATGGAAATATCGGGTCTAGTCAGTAGAAAAGAGCCTATTCTCTAGTACTGTAACGTTGCATAGAGTTAAATCATCTTTAATGATGTATAATTTACTTAAAGATTTATCTTTCATGGAGGAATGATCATGGCAATCGAAAAAGTAAGAGACTATTTTGAGAAATGGGACATGGCAGATCAAATACTTGAATTTGATGTTTCCAGTGCAACGGTTGAATTGGCTGCAGAGGCAGTAGGTTGTGAACCTGAAAGGATTGCCAAAACATTGTCCTTTATGGTAGATGAGAAGCCTATTTTAATTGTAGCGGCAGGTGATACTAAGATCGATAATGCAAAATACAGGGCACAATTTTCAACAAAGGCAAAAATGCTCAAGCCAGATCAGGTCGTTGAACTAATAGGACATGCAGTTGGTGGTGTCTGTCCTTTTGGTATTCATGATGGTGCTACGGTTTATCTGGATGAGTCCTTAAAACGATTCGAAACTGTATTCCCAGCTTGCGGAAGCAGCAATAGTGCAATTGAATTAACGATTGAAGAACTTGAAAAATATTCGAATTATTCTTCGTGGGTCGACGTTTGTAAAGGATGGCAATAATGTTTTGAAACATAATGATACATATGATTAATGGTTTTACCACCTTTACATATAATTAATTATAAGTTTGAGGAGAAATTGATTGTTAAAAGGAGAAATCGTATTGAAGACAATTCAAAAGATGTATGAGCATGTAGATTGGGCCAATCAACGTATTTTGGAAACATTGCAAGGGATGGGAGATGACAATCAAGAGGTGTGCCGTTTATTTTCCCATATCTTATTTGGGGAAAGAGTATGGTTGACTAGATTACGGGGATCGGACAGTTCACAACTCCCCATTTGGTCGGATGTCGATATAGAAGTCTGTGCAGAACTTGTTAGGCAAAACAAAGAGGACATAACGACGTATCTTACGACTTTAGCAGATACGGACTTAGACCAATTAATAGCCTACAGAAATAGTAAGGGGACAGAGTTTAAGAATTCGGTACGAGATGTGTTAACTCATGTAGCATTGCATGGTCAATATCATCGAGGGCAGATTAATTCAAAACTTCGAACAACGGGTATTGAACCCGTTAATGTTGATTTTATTACATTTGTAAGATAGATGTCTATTTCCAAGAATATGTGCGATTATTCAAGAAGAGTAATCGCTTTTTACAGTATATTTGCATAAAACATGGTAAAATAAGGGAAATGGAGTGATGTGAAAAGGGGGAGAAAAAAATGAATACAGGAGTAAATGTTGTAGATATTATGTTTCAATTCGTTGCTTTAGCAGTTCCCATTATTTTTATAATCATCCTATCCTTCTCTTGGCGTTCTTCTAAAAAAAGAACAAAAGAATCCAATCATATTGACCAAAAGATAAACTCGATGGAGAAAGAAATTAAGAAATGGGTAGACTATCGTAAATAGGTGCCGCCAACCAAATAGATTGAAGAAAACAAGTGGACAATAATGTATTATTAGCCGCTTGTTTTTTTGTTGGAGAAAAATCAAGCTCAATTAATTAGGCTTGTCTATCATACTTAACTAAAAAATTAACTTCCTCTGCTCAAGCATGTCAGAAAGAAGAACTAGAACTTTCCTTTATTCTATTGATTCTTATTTCTACAAGTAAATAATATTCGAATTTGCATATATAGATACATGAGAATGGCCACTCTTCCTTTTTCGGTAGTCACCTTTCTTTTTGGACGAAGGCAATCAATAAACTTACGATCGCATTCACAATCTGAATGAACCTTAAGACATTCATCATGAGCTTTGCAACAGGCGTCTACATCGTTAATTGGAGCACCAGGTCCACTACAATTAGGCCCGCACCATTTATAACGAGGGAAAATACAAACACTTAATGGGCGTTTCTCTTTTTTGACTTTCATTTTTTTCACCCCCTTATTGCTTATATATGAAAAATAAGGATAGGGGGTATCCTTAGATGCCTAACGGTTTTTGAAAATGTGTCAAGTGACTCTGTATAATTTGCAGATGAAATTCTGCCACTAGTTATCCAATCCATTTTATGAGTTATATCGGTTTTGTTTCCATAGCAAATTTACAGATATATAAATGTGACTCTTAGCCATACTAATAGGGATTACAATTTCGTTAGGAGGCATTAGTATGGGAAGAGCAAACAGTCAAAAACCATCTGGCAATAAAAATTCATTACCTCAAACTCCGAAAAATTTAAAAATAGAACCGAGTCGTATAGATGAAGAGTTTTCTCGTGAGCTAGGTGAAAGTGTAAAGATAAGACCTACACGACCTAAATGAAGTTTTTAAAATAAAGGGGCCACCGATAAGTCAACAAACTGACTTATCGGTGGCCCCTTTTAAAATTGCCCTAGGTTTAATTTTTCCAATATATGGGTAAAAATGGAGTAGGAGCTATTTAGGGGGAGGGCTATGTCTTGGAAACGACTTTTACTAAAATGAATGAAATTTTTAATCGAACGAAAGAAGCATTATTGGAGTTTATGGGGATTATTACGCCCATTATTGAACATGCAAAAGATGACCATGAGCGGCTTTATTGGCATCATATTTATGAAGAGGAAGAACATCGTTCAGATCGCTTGAATCTATTGCTTCCAAAGATTTCAGCAATTCTTCAAAATAGGGGAGATTTCTCTGGCAATCAGCTTGAGCTTGTACACCTTTTACAGGACATAAGCTTAGAGAAGTTTGGCTTACATAATTTTTTAGAGCATTTAGATTTGTCGCTTTTTCAATTTAAAGATACGGAATTTGAAGGGAGAATCCAAGCGTTAAGAGATTTTACCTATGAAGATTATCAAGAAATGAAAGTCATCTTGGAGGAATTGAATCAACAATTTAAAGGCGGCATTGCATTTCATACATCTACTCCAACCGATGAAAAAGAAGGAATTGATTCAAAATTAAAAATTGATGCCTATACACAGGGACAGTCACAGCCTGCAAAAAAAGGAAGAAAAGCGTTAACCATTGGTAGTCTAAAACAACAATAAATAATGGAAGTGATTTTGATGGATAAATCGACTCAATTTCCTGAGTCTTCATTAACAAGAGTAGAGTGGGAAGAGCTCGATCAAACAGTGTTTGAGAGTGTTAAAAAACAGTTAGTTGGCAGAAGATTTATTGATATTTATGGTCCGCTTGGTGATGGCGTTCAATCGGTCACGAATGATATTTATGAAACAACGGAACGGGGGGCCATCAGTTTCCATGGACAGGACTCTGAGCTATCTGTTCCATCAAGGAGGATTACACTTACGGTTCCACTATTATATAAGGATTTTATTCTATATTGGCGGGACATCCAATTGGCTAAAACACTGAATAGTCCAATTGATTTCTCTGCTTCCGCTAATGCGGCACAGCAGTGTGCCCTTCTTGAGGATGATTTAATTTTTAATGGGTCAAAGGAATTTGACATTCAGGGGATTATGAATGTGAAGGGAAAGCTATCTCATATTCGAAGTGATTGGATGGAATCGGGGAATGCCTTTAGCGACGTGGTGGAAGCCAGAAACAAATTACTAAGAATGGGGCATACAGGACCATACGCACTTATTTTGTCTCCCGAACTGTATGCCCTTGTTCATCGGGTACATCAAGGAACACATGTGTTAGAGATTGAGCATATTCGTGAATTAATGACGGTAGGTGTTTTTCAATCTCCTGTGTTAAAAAGCGGTACTGGCGTTGTCGTGGATGCTGGTAAACAAAACCTTGACCTAGCGGTAGCGAGCGACTTTGATACCATCTTTTTAGATCTCGATAATATGAATTTCTTTTTTCGTGTGTATGAATCAGTTGTTCCAAGAATTAAGCGGCCAACCGCGATTTGTACATTAGAAGATTTCTCAGAATAATATGTGCTGAAATGAACAGTAGAATGATGTCATCCTGCTGTTTCGTTTTAGGCAATCGAAAACAGATTTTCTTCTGAATAAATGAGGCTCGTGTCTATTTCTTTTTTCGCAGCAGGAAGTCCGATGTCTTCAATAATTAATCTTGCTTCTTCTAGGAAAATAGGGTTTAGACTGTTTTCATTAACTTTGAATAATCTCTTTAAATATTGTAATTTTTCGGTTGTTTTTGTAATTTTATAGGCTTGATTTTCTAACTGATATATTTTCTTATGTTTCGGTTCTTGAAGCAAACTAAGTTCATTGATATTGATGATGATGTTTTCATGATCTTCCGAGATAAATCCAATTGAATAGATGGAAGACCCGAGTAAATCAATATGAGTAATCACGGCGTTTGGATAAACCTCACCGGTGCGAAGTCGAAGAGAGTGTGCTTCAACTACTCCACCTATTTTTCTTTCGTTAGTAAGTAATTTATGAATATCCTTTAGACCGTTAATTTGATATGTCATGTCGTCGTCTCCTTTTATTCAAATGGCATTTTATTATTTGAGAACAATTCTCATTATCATTGTATAAGGAAAACTAGTGAGCGGTCAATAGAATAATTTATAAAATTTTACTTTATTTCAAAAGGGGGTATGACCGTTGAAAAAATTAACCATTGGTTCGTTGAAATATGACCGAACAGTTATTGATTTATCGATTCATCAACCTATAACTATAGATAAGCCGCTTGTAAAAGAAACAAAGCGGATGATGACGATAGAACAAGGCCAAACTTATTTCCAAGTACAAGTGAAAAAAGGCCAGTCTATTTTAGATGCGGCCCTCGAACAAAACTTATCCTTAGATTATAAATGCAAAAAGGGAACCTGCGGTAAATGTAAAGTGAAGGTGCTGAGTGGGCGCACCGATCTCCAACCGACAAATAGCCTCGAGGAAAAGAAATTGGCACATTTACTTCAAATGGGGTTCCGTCTTGCTTGTCAGGCAAAAGCTAGGTGACGGGTCTTTTCATCCTAGTTGGTATTCAGTTTTTTTTCGGATTAGACGATAAAAAGATAACGAATAAAATAACGTAAAATCAGCCTCCTTATTGCAAAAATAACAAGAAATATCCCTATAATGATGGATTGGCTTGACGTGAGGTACATCCATCTGTTTTAATCCGTTGGTTATATGTGACTTACAAGTAAATAGCATAAATAATCTCCCTTCAAAAGTTCGTATTTCTGTACATAATGTATTTTAGTCAAGCAGAGAATATACTACTTATCTGTTCTTTTTCTTTCAGTTTTTTGTATGTTAAAAGTCGGAATACAATTATTTCTTTTGTGAAAAATAGGATAGAATATTATCCTAAAAAAGGAAATGATAAAAGATGAAAAAGAAGTTTATTTATCTCTTTTTAGCAGTTGCTTTATGTTTCTTGCTTGGGACTTCTGTAGAACAAACACAGGGAGTTTCTCCATCGATAGGAGTAGCCCGTATAGAACAACAAGGCGCTTATGCCCAAAAGGTGAAATGGTCTTACGAAGGGGAAACAGGTCCCCAGCATTGGGGGGAATTAGATCCATCCTTTATAGCTTGTAAAAATGGCCGGGAACAGTCGCCGATTCATATCGAATCTTCTCAGGTAATCAAAAGCGATAAAGTAGAAAATATTCAAATATATTATGGACCTACCTCTTTATCCGTTATTAACAATGGTCATAGTATTCAGGCTAATGCGGCATCACTAAGTAATACATTAGTTATTGAAGGAAAGGAATACAAACTTGCTCAATTTCATTTTCATACACCAAGCGAGCATAAAGTAAATGGCCAATCCTTTGATATGGAATTGCATTTGGTGCATCAAGATACAAATGGCAACACTGCAGTGGTTGGGATGATGATTCAAGAAGGAAAAGAGAATGAAACGTTGGCCCCTTTGTGGAGGGTATTGCCAAAAGAAGAAACGAAAGAGGCGATTCCTGTTACAGAATCGATTGATGTACAAGCCCTACTACCTTCTGAGCACACTCTTTTCTATTACAATGGATCACTCACTACGCCTCCTTGTACGGAAGGTGTGAAATGGGTAGTATTGGAAAAGTCAATACAAATGTCACGAAAGCAAATTCAAGCATTTCAACAAATTTTTCCTAATAACCAGCGTCCTGTTCAGCCTTTAAACAAACGTAACATTAAGTTGGGTACCTTTGTGGAATTAGGTTCATTTAAGTGATATGGAGGTAGTATCAAAAATTTTTAAAGCAATATATAATTTTCTCTTTAGTTAATAATATCTCATATATGAGGTGAGATTATGGCATATAGAAGAAGAGAAAGAACAATTGAAATTTCTACATGGATTATTACTATTTTGCTGTTGACAAGATTTGTACCCAAAAATAAAATTCGTGAAGCACACGTAATTTTTATGTTTAAACAAGGGCTGACTTGGTTATTAGGGTTACTTGCTGTAGAAAATCATAATATAAAGTATCCTTATCGAACCTTCTTTCAAAAAGCTACTAAAAGCAGCTTTACTTTTGAATATTTTGTTTATCCAGCATTGTGTACATTGTTTAATATTCATTACCCTGAGAAAAAAAGTATTTTTAGTAAAGCTTTATACTATTTAGGTCATACTTCTTTTGTGACTCTGTTTGAAGCGTTATTGCTTAAGTATACTAAATTAATACGGTATAAAAAATGGACATGGTATTGGACTTTTATAACCATTTGGGTAACGTATTACATATCTCGTCTATATCACAAATGGTTTTTCAAAAATAAATGATTTATTTAAAGGTCAAATTAATCCAGCAAGTTCCTTTATCAGCAGAAGAGAGCCTTCATTTTTCCATAAGTCTTTCGTTTCACCTTGCGTTGAGCGGATAATTTTTTCTAATAAGGAAAATATTAAGTGGAAAATGGAAACTAAAACATCAACCAACATGAATGATTGAAATGAGGGAAATGGATGAATTTGAAACGAAAAAAGGCTCTCACTTATTTGATTACCATCGTGTTATCTCTTCTCTTTGTCATACCTTCAGTGAATGCCAAAAATGTTAACCCAAAGGTCCTGGTACGGGTAAAAGAAACGCTTACTGTCAATGGAAAAGTATTTAAAGACTTAAATTCAAATGGAAAACTAGATGATTATGAAAACTGGGAGTTATCGGTTGACAAGCGCGTTGCTGATCTTATATCCAAAATGACCCTAGAGGAAAAAGCCGGTCTGATGATTATACCTGAATTTCGGGACATTGAAGGGGCAAAGATGGAACAGCCGAATAATCTGATTGATCAACATACACGTTATTTTATTTATCGCGATACACCAAGTGCTGATGTTATTGCCAACATAAATAATCAATTGCAAGAAAGGACGGAGGGAACAAGATTAGGGATTCCGGCAGTACTTATTTCAAATCCTAGGAATCATTTCACAACGATTGCAAACATTTCAGATATAGAAAAAGCCGAGAATTACTATGTAACTGCAAAAGACGAGCCTGGTCAATTTTCCATATGGCCAGATTCACTAGGACTCGCTGCAACCCGTGACCTTGATTTAATTAAAGAATTTACTCAAATTGCACGAAAAGAATGGACAACAACCGGTTTTCGAAAAATGTATGGCTATAATGCTGATTTAGCAACGGACCCGTTATGGCCAAGGATCCAAGAAACATTTGGAGAAGATCCAAAACTCGTTTCAGATATCAATTATATATTAATCAAAGGTTTTCAAGGTGAAGAACTTGACGAAAACAGTGTTTCTCTGACAACAAAGCATTTTCCTGGCGGGGGAGCACGAAAGCAGGGGAGAGATCCGCATTTTAAGGAAGGAAGTTTTAATATCTATCCTACAAAAGGGAGCTTGCAAAGGTATCACCTGCCTCCATTTAAAGCAGCCATCGACGCGGGAACAACTTCGATTATCCCTTACTATGCTTATCCAAGTAATAAAAGTGCAGATCAAGGACTCCCACCCTATAAGGAAAATCAGCAATTTGAAGAAGTCGGTTTTGCGTTCAATAAAGCTTTTATAACCGACTTATTGCGAGAGAAAATGGGGTTTAAAGGTTATGTCAACACGGATACGGGTGCGGTGGCTGATAAGGCATGGGGTGTTGAACACCTGTCGTTAGAAGAAAGAATTGCTAAGGCAATAGAAGCTGGTTCCAATATTTCTTCTGGAAGAAAAGATCCACAGCCCATAATAAACGCAGCAAAGCAAGGTTTGGTAAGTGAAGAACAAATCAATCAATCCGTGACCTATTTGCTCACGGAAATGATGAAATTAGGATTATTTGAAAACCCGTATGTGGATCCGAAAAGAGCACTTGAAGTGGTTAATAATCCCGCCTCAAAAGAAAAGGCAGACTTAGCCCATCGGAAGTCTATCGTCTTATTACGCAATGATCAGAATCTATTGCCCCTACATGATAAAAAAATAAAAGATATAAAACTTTATGTCGAGTCATTCCCAGCCGGTGATGAGAATGCAAATACGATTGCCTTTAGAAAAACCATTCAGAAATATGATCCGGACATCACTTTGACGGACCGTTTGGAGGAAGCGACACATGCACTTGTTTGGATAAAACCCAAACAAGATCTTCTTTCGAGGCCATCACATCTTACCATAGGACCTGAAACGAAAATTCATAATAAAAAGCGGATTGTTGAAATACAGAAAACCGTACCGACTATTACAGTCATCCACTTTAGCAGTCCTTGGCTGATTCAAGAAATTGAGCCGAATGCAACGGCTGTCATTGGAACGTTCGGCGTGAAAACAGAAGCGTTAATGGACGTGATTCGCGGGAAATTTAATCCGACAGGAAAACTACCTCTTACAATTCCGGCAAGTCCAGAAGCCGTAGCAAACGAAAAAGGGGACGTACCAGGCTTTGATGAAGCCCCTTCCTATGTATACCAAGCAAAATCCGGAGACAAGTATGGTTATGGTTTTGGCCTATCCTATAATACGGAGTACAAGGAAGCAAAGTCCGGCGGTATCAGTGAATTCTTGAGTAATATTTTCAAAAATTAAAATGGGAACAGGACTTTAAATCTTGTTTCCTTTTTTCGTTATGCCCTCTTTCAACTACTAGTTTTTTAGGTGTTATTTAAAAAATCAAATATTTTCAAAGGTATTATATTGTAAAATAGAACTATAAAATAGGAGAGGGTGAAGTGTTAGAAAAAATAAAGAAGGCAGCTTGCAAATGTATCATGGATGATGACAGATTTAAAAAAATAATGAGTGGGATGAGGGGGAAAAAGAATGAGTGAAAAACAACCATTAATCGATCTTTTGAATGCATTACTTGAAGCAGAACGAGCAGGGGTAGAGACGGCGAATTATTTATTAAAAAATTATCAATCAGAGGAATTAGATCCTCAGTATAAACAAGTGAAAAGAGATGAAGCTTGGAGTTGTGCTGGTCTTCATCAGGCGATTTTACGAGAGGGTGGTGTACCGAGCAAGCAAGTGGGAGCATTTGTGGATAAAGTGATTGCACTTGAAACACTTAAGGAAAAACTGATTCTTTTGAACAAAGGGCAAGCTTGGGTTGCTCGTAAAATTGACGAAGCTATTGCCTATGGTACGCACCCTGAGACAGAAGCGTTCTTAAAAGAAATGAAAGAGAAACATGACACAAACATCAGTGAATTGGATCAGTATCTCCTTCACATGTAACATTTCTATAATTGTAGCAACTTTTTTAACGATTGATATAAACACTGTTTGGATGTTGGGAATGGTGTATCATAAGTTTGAGTTAATTTAAATAATTAAGGTTCTTATTAAGCTAATGATGTGTGATTGTTCAATTATAGTTATAAATCATGGAACAATTTCAAAAACAGTACCTTGGTTAAAATCAGTCACTTTCATAGAGCCATAAACCCCTAAATATAGTCTGGTTTGATCCAGATTCGTTCCCAAACTAACATAATAAGCTGATTGAGACCCAAAATTATAATCGGTTTCAATAACACTAAAATCATTTAGTTTACAATCTGTTCTTACCCTGGTATAAGCTAAAACCCCTCTAACCGGAGGTTGAGATTCTTCATCCCGGGCAAGATCGGTAAACACAACGCTTCCCGTTAAATCGGGGATTCCATTCCCCATATAGGCTTGCACTCCTGTAAGTGCAGTTCCTCCAAACTTATCGGGTCGGGGATCTTTATGAAAATAACTAGTTAAAGGCTGAAGACGCCTCACTGAAGTTTTTACTGCTTCATTGTAATAAGCAATTGTTTTCTCATCCAAAGTCGGATTTGCAGAGCAGCCCCTTATAATCGAAGTAGGAAAAGCACCTTCCCACCCTCGCCAGCCAAAGTTAATAAATCCTTCTTGGTCAGGTTCAGATTTCATTAAAGAAGCTTGAATAAGCTGAGTAACCGGTATTGGTTTATAATGAACGAATGAAAAAATCGACTCTACCAAATCCTGTCCGACATTTCCCACATATTTGATATACTGATTATAAAACCTTTGAAATGAAATGCCTGGTATATTGCGAACCCCTTTGGCAATTACCGTAAGCGTTTCCTGAATAGGTGCGGGAAGTTCATTAAAACGTGTGACTACGGGTGGATTATAGATAAATGTATTCTTAACTACATCAATTTCAATTATTTTACCGGCGATTTCCATATCATCCTGACTTAAATTAAATGGATCATAGCCTGATCCACCATCTCCGGTTGTTAAAACAAGTTTTCCTGTTTCAGGTGAAAAGTTTAAGCTATTGACACCATTATGATTAAAAAATGGTCTTCTTAAGTTAAGTAATGTCCGTCGTTTTTGAGGTTGACCATTCGATTGTAAAATCCATTCTTCAACTGTATCAATATGATCATATTGAGTTTCTCTATTTATCCACTTTAGGTTTAAGGTTCTGGGATCACACGGGTTAGGCTTAAAAGGTTCAGAAAGAGCACCTGGACCTTGTGTTCCAGCTACTGAATAATGAAGATAAAACAGACCGTTATAATAAAATTCGGGATGAAACGCTAGCCCTAGCAATCCCCGTTCATCATATCCACCACCAGAAACACCTAGTTTTATGATTCGCGGGCGAATATCTAAAAAAGTCCTTATAACTCCGTTTCCTATGTAAAAGATCTCTCCTACCTGGGTTGCAATAAATAATCTTTCAATTGAGTCACCCGGAAGTATAGTTGTTTTCAAAACAGTGGGTAAATTTATCTTACTTACAATGGGCCGTAAACTAACCTTAACTTTTATCAACTAACTTTACACTCCTTCTTATTGTTTTCTTTTATAAGAATATGATTAGAACTGTTCTATTAGTACCAAATTAGGGACGGGGAATCTGACAATTATCCTGCTTACTTTAATAGAAGAAGAGATTGTCTATCGACGATCTTTTTAAAGCGTTACTATTTGAAGCACGTTGGCACCTAATTTATAGTGATAATATTTTATGAATTGGAAAAAGATAGTCTTAGGAAAGGAGGGATTGCGAATGTCTGTGAAAAAGTGGTTAACTGGATTGGTCGTTTTGCTTGCGATGATTGTGGTTGTGACAACTCCAGGCTCACTCAGTGTATTTGCCGAGTTCGGCGTCGTAACACAGCCTATTGAGTCAGTGAATGCGATTGAGGTCGAGTTGAACGATGATTACTTTAATCCGAAAGTCATCACTATTCCGAATGGAAGAACGACAACGTTGATATTGAAAAACAAAGGTACGAAAAAGCACACCTTCACAGTGGAAAAGCTCAGAATTGACGCCGAAGTCCAGCCGGGAAAAGAAAAGACCATTACCGTGACACCGAAACAGACCGGTACATATGATCTGATATGTCGGTACCATTTACAGGAAGGAATGGTTGGAAAAGTAATAGTTGAATAACAAGCAGGGCCATCGGGCCTTGCTTGTTTAATAGGCAACGGTAACTTACTTATTATTACCCTGTTCATTTAAAATACCAAAATAGTTTGATCAAAAAAGCTATTATATCAACCTGTTTTCAAGGTATCAAAATTCCTTGTTGGGTAAGTTCTGACACGTAGGTGTACGACTTGGGAACTGTTTAAAAATTGTACTTCAAAACGGAATTATTAATAAAAGGGGGAGGGCTTATTTAAGTTTCCTTAAGCCCTTCTCTTCATGAATCTCTTGAATACCTTCCTCACAAACTCCATATGAACGCCAGGAACAAGTTTCACACACAATTTGAATATCGGAGGGGACGACAAACTTTCGGATACACGACTCAATGTCTTTCCAACTCAGAATTTGTCCGATTTTAAGCCCCATTTTCTCTAAAATAATGGCATCTCTTTCATAAATATTGTCGTCTTGACAGTGGTGTTTACCTGAGTTGGGGTATTTTTCACACAATTGATCAGGTCCCTTTACAAGCTGAATTAACGTCTTGGGGTTATCTCTCAAGGTTTGATGCAAATGTGTCATATTTTCCACGTATTCTTCGGAATAGCCCATTCCCCGATAGCCCAGAAGGCAAAAAAGATGATGACCTCGCAGCTTATACATATTTCTCCCCCAGTTTACAGATTCAATTAAATTTAATTGTTAACTAAAGTTAGTTATTAGTTAACATATATTATTCATCATAACATATCACACCTGCACAATTGGGAACTTTTTTGTTTCACTAAACGGGGGCGATACTTCAATAACGAAGGATCGCTTTTTCTTATTCGAGTAATGAAGCAGTTTATTTTGGCAATTCGTGAGTACAGAAATATTAATGGAAAATTATGAATAAAATTATCTATTCTTTGTAAGAAATTTCTATATAATAAATTTAGGTAGGGGCACTACAGTGTTTTTGCGGTACTCAATTTTTATTAGATAAAAAGATGGAGGTGAAACATTCAATGTCTAATGATAATGAGGTTTTATTAGATAAAGGAAAACAAAATGATTCAAAAATGAAAGTAGAAAGGAAAGATGGAGAACCAACTCCAGTTTTCAAAGGGGCTTCTTGGGCAGCGCTAATAGTAGGTGTTACGGCTTATCTCATAGGTTTATATAATGCAACAATGCAACTGAACGAAAAAGGATATTACTTTGCAGTTTTAGTATTTGGACTCTATTCAGCGGTATCTTTACAAAAAGCAGTAAGAGATAAAGATGAGGAAATACCAGTTACTAATATTTATTATGGTATTAGTTGGTTTGCACTTATTGTATCTATTTCATTAATGGTCATCGGTTTATACAATGCAGGAAGTATTGTTTTAAGTGAAAAGGGATTTTATGGTATGTCATTTGTTCTTAGTTTATTTGCAGCCATAACAGTTCAGAAGAATATTAGAGATACAAAGAGGGCAAAAGAAAGAGATTGAGTTATTTTCCGTTAATTTGCCTATCTTGTCTTATTAAACGGGGAGTTTTGTGAAATAAGCAGGACTTTTTAAAAGGTTATGTTAAATAATTCGTTGATATTATTAAACAAAACGAAAAACTGGAGCAGCTCTGCCCCAGTTTTTATTGATTATTTTTCATTTTTTTCAAAACAACGAAACAAAAAACAGCATATATCAATATATCTACAAAGGTGGTAAGATACGGATCCACATTTTTCACTAGAAACATAGAAGGTATGCTACCCATCGCATTATTTTCAGTGGTTAGGAATAAGCATAGGAACATGTTGTTTGCTGCGTGAGCACCGATTGCGAATTCTGAGCTGTTTGTTTTGGTGGTAATATAAGTCAAGATAAAACCACTAAAAAGATAATCTAGAGCAATTATCCATCCATCTGCCATTTCAGGATTAGCAAAATGAAGCGAACCAAAAATCGCACCTACAATAATCGCTAAAATGATTGGATTCTTTGTGAATTTTGCTACCCATTGTAATAGCAAACCTCTAAAAACCAACTCTTCCGATGTGGTTTGAATTGGAACAAGTATAAGTGTTGCAAGAACTAACCATGCGTAAGTTTCCCAATCGGTAATATTAAAAGTGAAATCGTCAAAATGAAATATCATGTCAATCACTTGGACAACAGCTATTAAAACGAAAAATGTAGAAAAACCAAAGAAAATTCTTTTCCAATTGATTCGTTCGTGTGGTGTGATTAACGAAATAAATTTACGTTTCAAGATAAATTTAACAGTAAACCAACACCCTAAAATCGGAAAAATCGTGATAAACAAATCAACATAAAGGCTCAATACTGGATCCGAAATCAGCCATTCTGCTTCATTCACCAAAGAATCATCATACACTTGGAGTCCGTAAAGAATGCCAACATATACAAAACCAGAGATGAACATAGTGAATATAATTACGGTTATTATTAAAGAAAAAATATACCTTGGGTGTGTATTTCTCCCTGTTTGAACATTTATAAAATTATTATTCAAATCAGCACTTCCTTATCAATTACTTTAAATTATTAATTCAAATATATTTATTTTAGCATAAATAATCAATTAGCACATGGATGCAATTGTGATGAAACCTTTGAATTATATTTTCGTATAATTAAATAGAATAATAAATAAAGGATTCTCGATTTCCTCTAATAAGGAGTATCAGAGGCTGGAGACTTTAGATTAATTGTTGCTCTCCTTTTAGCAATAGTAATCCAGTACGGGATCGCTGTTGCATACCCTGAAATTTTTCTGTTAGCCTATTCAAAGTTAAAATTCCCATCATTTATTAAGAAATTACCAGATAGGTTACTATACTAACTGTAACCTTAAGGTGTATTAGAATTGATCATTACTTCAATAGAGAGTTATGCTTTTCTTATTCAACGGGTGTGTCCAACTAGCTAAAGGCAGCAACACCTTTAATTTTACACCATTATACTAATAATGGAATGTAGGGGTTCAGCCCGAGATACGTGCAAAACTAGATTATAGCGGTACAATATTTTCCAATTAGGGTTAGTGACAGGGTTCTTGCTGTAGACCTCAAAGTAACTTTGGAGAAATAATAAAACGCACACCTATTTTTTTATTTCCTCAAGCTTTCTTCTATTGATCACCCTCTATATAAGGAACCTTGAGATATTCCAGTTGCCGAGACTATCTCCTTTCCTAATCACATCAAAAAGTTGATGAAGTCCTTTTCAATCTTTAATCGTACTAGTAAATTTCTCTTGTACTATTTTTTCACAATCATATTGAGTAAGAATATTAATTTGCCGATCTAAGTTTTGATCAATAGTAGACACTCGAGCATAACCAGATATATTTATAAATACTAGTAAATTGTATAATTTATAAGAGGGATATTTCAACCGCTTTTCCACTCTTAATTAAACTGATGGGGTGTCCAGATGGATGCCTTTTTTGTTGAGAGAATATTTTGAAAATTAACGCACTATTGACGATAAATATTTAAAGTATTATATTATTATAAATAATTTTATATTTGTAACTTTTCTTATCAAGAGAGGCGGAGGGACTGACCCTGTGAAGCCTCGGCAACCAGCATATCATGCCCGGTGCCAATTTCAGAGGAATTTTAACAATTCTGTAGATAAGAAGGTGGATAAATCCTGAATATAAAAATTCAAACTCCCCTTCTGTTCATATGCAGTGGGGAGTTTTTTTACGTTCAATATTATTCTTTTGATAAGGGGTAATTTTCCATCAAGGTCATCTATAAATAAGACAGGGGGAAATATAAATGTCAGCTTTACATATTGCATTATTAGGCTACGGTACAGTGGGGAAGGGTGTTTATAAAACAATTCAAACACATCAGGAAAAGCTTAAGCGTATTTTTAGGAAAGAGGTAAAAGTTGTTGCAATTCTTGTTAAGAATATAGAGAAACATCATGCACCAGATCCTAATGTGCTGTTAACTAATGATTTTAAGAAGATTGTTACACTTGAGAAGCTAGATGTTGTAATTGATGCCCTCGTTGGTAAAGATCCTAGCTTTAATTACTTGCAGCAAGCAATTAACAGAGGATGTCATGTTATAACGGCAAATAAAGAAATGTTTGCATATCATGGAACTCAATTAAAACAGTTAGTAAAGGGGCAAGGGGTAACCTTGGGATTTGAGGCAACAGTCGCAGGTGGAATTCCTATTATCCAAACTCTACGGCAATTGTTAAATGTGAATAATATACAAAAAGTTCAAGGAATTCTTAATGGGACCTCTAATTTTATTTTGACAAAGATGAGAGAAGACGGCTGTCCATTTGAAACAGCATTAAAACTAGCACAAGAAAAAGGATATGCAGAAGCTGATCCAACGAATGATGTTGAAGGATATGATGCCTTTTACAAAGCAGTGATTTTAAGTGAACTGGTTTTTGGAGAGACACCTAATTGGGAGGAATCGATTCGAAAAGGGATTAAATCAATCACACCTGAGCAAATTGAGCTCTTTTCATCATTGGGTTATCGATTTAAACATATAGCTTCTATGGAAAAGACAGCAAAAGGGGTAATATGCACAGTCAAACCTGTACTGGTCAATGAAACACATCCATTTTATCAAATCGAAGGCGTTCAAAATGCAGTATCCATTGATGGAGATATTGTGGGGAACATTAGCCTTCAAGGGCCAGGAGCTGGAATGCTTCCAACAGCCAGTGCCATTATCGAAGACTTAGTTTATATAAATAAACATAGTTTTTCACCAATTTTCTTAGATGAACAAAATGGATTAAGTGTGAAGTTATTCAAGACTTATTGGGCACTAGGAGGAGGTGTGGCTGTAGAACATTTACCTTCTCATATTCAAATCATTGACAGACTTCATCCAAATGTTCTCATTGTCGAAGCTTCTAAGGAGGAAATTTATGATATTCAATTGCCGAATATTTATTTTTATCAAGTTCTCGGGAAAGTATCAACTGAAGAAGCGCTTGTCATTAATGAATCAATCTGATTTATAAAACAAATTTGTCAGAATTAAATGAATTGGATTAGGTGGAACGCCGTATATGGTGAAAGTCGCAAGTACAATGTGAATGGGAGAAAAGGGAGTGATCATTTCAACCCCTTGCTTATTCGTATAAATAACTGAGTTGCCATTTTTACAGCTTTTTCGTATTTTCCAATCCTCCGAAAGGGCGCTTTTCCGAAGTAACGATAAAAGTCCAATTTCTTAATTTTAATGTTGAGAAATTGGGCTTTTTATATTTACTTATAGTGCAAAATAGCACTTCAGTCATGTTATTCCGAAGGGCCATTTTGTTGAACAACACCTAGATATATAGGTTAAAGTTTAGAAGAGATTGTGAAATTTTGTACTTAAAGTAACAGGCAGTTTAGTTGAAGAAAGGTATAAAAAGAATGCCATAGTTTTCATTTTACTTAAAAACTAAGCATTCTTATTTTATTAACAAAGACATGAATGTATGCTTTTTTTCATACTATATTTTGGGGGTGGAAAAATGGCAAGAGTAGGTTACCGAAGTGCAGACGTTGACTTAATGGCAAGGATGATGAGAGCAGAAGCCGAAGGTGAAGGAAAACAAGGAATGTTATATGTTGGAAATGTAATTGTTAATCGTGTTGTAGCAGATTGTACTGACTTTAAAGAATTAAGAACAGTTCCACAAGTCATTTTTCAAGTACAAGGAGGAAATTATTCTTTTGAAGCTGTTCAAAAAGGCAATGTATTTTATCAAAGAGCGAGAGAATCTGAAAGAAGATTAGCAAAACAGAATTTGGAACATTGGAGAGAACACCCAGCGAAATATGCTCTTTGGTACTTTAATCCATATGGTCCGTGTCCTCCAACATGGTACGATCAACCTTTTACTGGTCAATTTAAAGATCATTGTTTTTATGAACCAGCACCTGGAACATGTGAAAGTGTTTATAGCGGATGACAAGTTTGCTCTTTGAGGCAAGATTCGAATATTTATAAAAACTAAAATAAAACTTTTAGTAATAGTATTTACCCAAGAAAGATTGTAAAATCTTACACTTAAACTATCGGGTGCGATTGTCCAATAAGGATAGTCGCTTCTTGTGTTAACGGCGTAGTTCAATGGAAGATGAAAAGGGAGTATAATATAGCAAAATAGAATGTTTAATAATTAAGGGGTTCAACTGTGAGAAACCAAAATAAATAAGAATTATATTTGGGTTTGTATATAAGAAAAGTAATTCTCTTTGGTCAGTAATTATTATTCATTCTTTGTATAATTTGTTAGTGTCACTCTTCTACTAATGGAGTGCGTTGATCCAAGAAGGATTAACGCTTTTTATGTTGAACTTATTGCACTGGCAGGTTAGTTTAACAATAATTTAGTTGATTGATAAAAATAGAGGAGGTAAATGTTGAAGAAAAAAACTAAAAAGAAATGGTTATACTTTTTAATCGGAATGGCTTTGTTAATTTACTTTTTTTATTTTCAAAACAATTCAATTGTAATAAGTGAATATACCATTAACTCAGACAAGCTTCCACAAAATTTTAATGGATATAAAATTGTTCAACTATCTGACCTACACAGTAAGTCTTTTGGGAATGACCAAAGCGACTTAGTTAAAAAAGTGAAAAAGTCAGCTCCAGATTTGATTGTATTTACAGGTGATTTAATAGATTCAGACAAATATGATGAGAAGCTTAGTCTAATTTTGATGGAAAAATTGGTTCAAGTTGCTCCAGTTTATTATGTGACAGGAAATCACGAATGGTGGTCTGGAAAATTCAATACATTAGAGGATAAATTAAAAAACATCGGTGTACAGGTGATGAGAAATACAGCAGAGGAAATTACCATTAAAACTGACAAAATTCAAATTATAGGAATTGATGACCCAGCCAATGTAAAAGAATCTTATGTAGAAAGAGCTAAAACGGAAGAAAATATCACGAATTTAATAGAAGAAAACGAAGGAAAAGATAATTTTCAAATTCTATTATCACATAGACCCGAAATGTTTTCCCTTTATAGTGAATATGGATTTGATGTTGTTTTTTCAGGTCACGCACACGGTGGACAATTTAGAATTCCTTTCGTGGGTGGTTTAATTGCTCCAGACCAAGGATTATTTCCAAAGTATACATCTAGGAAATACAAATCAGATAACACTACGATGATTGTAAATAGAGGACTTGGAAACAGTATTATTCCGATAAGGGTTTTTAATCGTCCAGAAATTGTTGTAGTGACATTGAATTCTGTTAAATAATCAGCCTAAATGAGAGGTTTGTGAGTAATTACACTTAAAGTAACGGGTAGCGTTAGTGAAAAAAGGGTCGTCAAAAAGACGGTTCTTTTTTGGTGAGATTAACAAAAATTGATTTTTGTAAAGTGATTCTTTGTTAACTAGGTCCTTTTCGAAGTGTCTACTTGAAAGAATGTACTTAAACTATCGGACAAGTTAGTGCAAAAAGGTAGTTTAATAGATATTATGGACCCGACCTTTTTAGCGTAATAATTGTCGGGCAAAAAAGCGCTCCATTTTCTTGGAGCGCTTAATTAACGTTCGTTCTACAATGGAAAATATTAATACATATTTGCCTCTTGTAGCATGTTAACCGTTTTATTAGAGGCTTGATTCAGCCGATTTTATTGTTCATTATTAGTGGACGATAAAAGTCTTTTTGAAAATAGGATAAAATAAATAGCCTATAGCAAACCCAAGCATATTCAAGATAAGGTCATCAATATCCAGACTGCCTCGATGGGTCATAAATTGTAGTATTTCTATTATAGATATAAATATAAATGGTGTAAAAAGTAACTTAATAAAGGGTGGATTTTTGGTCATAAGATAGATGCCGTATGGAATAAATAGTCCTATATTAGCTGCTAGATTATATAAGGCAATAATCCAATTTATTTCATCTGAAAGATAATATCTAATAGTGGCAAATGGAATCAGGTTTAAAGAATCATAACTTTGATCATTTGGGCGAAAAAACAACAGAACCATCAGAGCAGTCGTGTAAAGAATCAATACCCATTTAAATAATAAGTAGGGAATGTCAATCGTTTTTTTCCCAATTATTAGAATCAAAAGGAATACAAGGCAAAATAAGCAGAAAAACACCACTATCAAAGAAATTGGATGCAGATAGAGAATTAATTGTGAAAATAATGGGAGTAATAGAAGGAATACAACCAGAGAAATAAATATTGAAATAATAATTATTTTTTTCATCTACCATCACTCCATGTATCTGTATCTAATTCTATTTTTATAAAATAGTATGTTCCTGTTAATTCGTACTTAATCGTATTTATATGGTTTGGTAAGTAACTAATTACAAGTGAAATTTCCTTAAATCGCATACATTCTAATGAATAAATTAACTTTTTAGATAAAAAATATGTAAGCGGAGTGGATTTAGTTGAATAAGACAGTTATGACGGAATATACGCAGGAATATTTAGAATTGGACTTCTTTATCCGTAAAATACCCTTTTTTTTGCTACGTATGATATTATTAGGATCTATATAGAAAGAGGACGTGACGATTGTGATAAAAATTGATATACCCGAAGCAGATATTACGATTACTGAGCGAAAACAGATTCTGACAGAAAATGAACCGATAATAAAGGACATCTATGGATTTATTGATTTTCACCTGATTCCAAGGGATAAAGGTGGCATTTTCTTATTTTATAATATCAATGATGAACTTCTCTTCGTTGGAAAGGCAAGAAAGTTGAGACAGCGAATCAAAAAGCATTTTGAAGACAATGTTTCTCCCATTAAAATGCATCGAGATGAAGTATATAGAATTGATATATGTCTAGTAGAAGACCCAATGGAAAGAGACATTTACGAAACATATATTATTAATACACTTCAATCAAAATATAATATCGAAAAAGTGTTTTATAAATAAATCTCCTTATTATCGATTGGAAAATCGCTAAGTAAGCAGCATACGAAATACGAAACAAACATTAGCTCTACAGTCGCAAATGAGAGGAAGATTCTCTCATGGTGAGTAGATGATTTCGTAACAGCTGATTATAATGGTTGGTTCTTCAAAGGTGTTAATGAAAAAACCTCTCCAATGCGGAGGGGTTTTTTGCGTGAGGAGATATGTAGAGATTGTATAATGATAATAATTGTCATTCATCTTTCCTTTCTTTTATGTTCTCCTTTTCGAAGAATGAATTTATATACCCCCATTCAGGTATATAATGAAGAGAGGAAGCTATTTTCAACTTGGGGAGGGAATTTGGATGTCTTATCGATTTTATGGTGCATTGGGATTTGGATTAGGTGGAATCATTGTCGGATTGTCCGGGGATTTTATGATTTTTGCTTTTTTCTTAATGGGTGTATTAGGAAGTGCATTTCTTACTATCCCTGCTCATGATCTTGGACTTACACTTCGTTCTTCCATATTAGGGGGAACCGGTCTTTTTGTTGGGTTTATGTTTCCATTGTTTGTTTTCATAACGATATATGAACCATCATTGCCTCCTTTTTTCTACGGGCTGATTATGGGTATTATCATAGGACTTATTGAAGGATTATTGCTTGGTATTGCATTTCGCAGTATAAAATATTTTATGATTTTGGGAACGATTGGATTTGGAATTAGCCTTGGTTTAGGTATGGGGTTAAGGGAAGTGTTACGTCCGATATTCCCAGCCTTTTTCATCATTATTGTTATGGTGATTGCAGGGGGAATAGGTGGACTATTCTTAGGTCAGGCCGCATCATTAGCTAAAAATAAAAATATAAAATCATAGTAATGAAATCTTCATTGCAAAGGTAGAACGTATACGGATGTTGAGATTTCCACACGATGATGTTGATGGAAGGTTTACTTAATAAACATAGTAAGGTGGTCAAGTGTAAATTGGAGGCCACCTTATTTTTGTTGCCTTATAGGGTAGGTCATAAACACTAAGTCTTTAATGTTGACATTATTTTAAAAAAAGATTATAGTTATCACATAAACATCTCGAATTAAAAATAAATTAATTTGAGGTATTATTCATTTAATAGTTAATAGGGGAGAGATTGATATGAAGTTACATAATAAAGTAGCAATTATTACTGGAGCAGCACAAGGAATGGGCGCTATGCATGCTCGTAAATTTGTTGAAGAAGGTGCGTTGGTATTTTCAAACCATTAGAAGAACTAACAGAGCAAGATTTTAGATTAACATTTGAAATCGACGAGTTAGGGGTATTCTTAGGGATGAAAACAGTTGTACCATCCATGAAAAAAGCAAATGGCGGTTCGATTGTCAACATTTCTTCTGTTGACGGCCTAGTAAGTGCACCAACTGCCATTGCTTATAGCGCATCAAAACATGCTGTTACGGGAATGACTAAAGGGGCAGCGGCAGAGTTGGGGCAATATAATATTCGCGTAAACTCTGTTCATCCTGGCGTTATTGAATCTCCAATGGCTGAACAAGGGGACGTCGCGGAATTTATTAAAAAGCTTGAGCAAGATATTCCTTTAAGAAGAAGAGCAAAAACAGAAGAAGTATCAAATTTAGTGATTTATCTAGCTTCAGATGATTCAAGTTATTCAACAGGCGCGCAATTTGTTGTAGATGGCGGTATGATTTCAGATTTATAATTTCTAACCAAAGAAATATCATTTACCTCTAAACGTGAAAAAATATATAAATATAATTCGGCATTAAGTATCGAGAATTTCATAATGATGATCTTTTATAAGACATTAAATGATAGGGGATGTATCGACATGAGTAAATTACAAAATAAGGTAGCGGTCATTACAGGGGGCGCATCAGGCATTGGTGCTGCAACAGCGAGATTATTTGTTGAAGAGGGCGCAAAAGTAGTACTTGTCGACTTAAACGAAGAAAAAGGGAAAGCTTTTGAAGCAGAGTTAAAGGCGCAAAATGCAGAAGCGCTTTTCGTAAAAGCAAACATTACAGTTGAAGAAGAGGTACAAAATATTTTTAAAGAAGCAGTGGAGACTTTTGGAAAAGTAGATATCGTATTCAATAATGCGGGGATTGGTCGTGTAACACCAACAGAGGCGCTTTCTTATGAAGAATGGCGCAACACCGTTAATGTGGACTTAGACGGTGTATTTTTAGTAGCGCGTGAAGCTATTCGTGAAATGCTAAAATCAGGTGGTGGCTCTATCGTTAATACAGCTTCTATGTACGGTTGGGTTGGGTCACCTGGTTCAGCAGCATACAATGCAGCAAAAGGTGGGGTTCTCAATTTAACACGCTCACTTGCGTTAGAATATGCCACAAGAAATATTCGTGTAAACTCTTTAGCACCAGGCTTTATCGATACACCCATTATTCCTGAAGAAAGTAAAAAGGAGCTTGCTTCTATTACTCCAATGCAACGTCTTGGCAAAGCAGAGGAAATGGCAAAAGCTGTATTATTCATGGCTTCGGATGATTCATCCTTTATGACAGGAAATACATTAACAGTTGACGGTGGATATACAGCACAATAGAGAAAAGTGGATGCTTTCATAAAAAAAGTCCCAATTTATCTTTGTCTTTCATAGATAAATTGGGACTTTTTTAACTATTAAAGAAGAGTTTCGTTCTTATCTTTCTGTATTTTTATCAATATATTCAAAAAGAAAGGACTGTCCATCTCGATAAAAGCGCGGATCATATAACCCAAGCCGATTATCATCATCTACTAAAATGACAAAAGGTGACCATTCATAGAGTGTTTTTGCTTCAGGACGTTGAGAGAATAAATAGTCAAGGTCCGCATCTTCATTGGAATGAAGAACATGTAACTTTTTTTCCTCTTGAAACAGATTGTCCTGAAAGATTGTAACCGTATCATTTTGTTTAGCGATGACGGAATATGTCCATGGAACAAAGCCGGCAGAAAGGGCGACCTGATCAAATGTTTCATCATATTGGTTATATACAAGAAAGCCTTGAATGCTTTGAACAATAAGATGAAGGCACATAAATGCCCAGGCCATTTTAAAGTAGTAGGGCGACTTTGCTTTGCTTCTTTTCGATAGAATAAAAGCAATCCCCATGATGATCCAGAAGACAAAGTCAACGATTGGAATGGTTCCAAATGTGATTCTGCTGTTTGAAAAAGGCTCTAAATACCCCGTTCCCCAAGCATTAAAAAGATCGCTCGTATCATGAATAAATACGGCAAGCCACCCAAGCAGGAATAACTTTTTATCTTTTATTTTGAAAAGAGCGATGCATATCAGAAAAAAGAATGCGGCCCATAGTGGAGTAAAGAAAACGGAATGAGTAATCCCTCTATGCCACATTTGATACTGTCCTTCTGTATCCCACAAACGAGACAGGACATCTATATCAGGAATTTGGCTTGCTCCTACTGTTGTAACTAAGTATGCGCGTTTTTGTCTTTTATCCAAATTTTGTTTATCCACTGTTCCGTATAAGGTAAGGCCGAATAAGGCATGGGTAATTGAATCCAATCTAACACCTCCACTACTCATTGAAATTCACTATTATTTGTATATTTCACAGAAGAAATGAAACCTACTATTTTCCAAATCGTATGATTAGATAGAATTATATCATCAAATGTTTCTTTTTAGGATACATGAAATGGACGATTATATTGGTGCTGTAACTAGCAGAAAAGAAATGACAATAATCCTTTTTATGGTAGTATTATTGTAAAGGTATCATTCTTTAATAACGTAATTTCTCCTTAAAGGAAGTGTAAGTATTGTCTGATCAATTAACGAATTCCCATTATGCAGCAACTTCATGAAATGCTTTGTTATCTAAATGAAGCACTTAGTTTAGAAGAGGCTCGAAGAAATGTTATAGGAGGGTAAATGATGAAAAATAATGATGCTGCCAAAATAGCCCTCCTTATCGTAAAGAATTAGCTAATGTTTATAAATCTATTTAACTATGACTGCGTTTTTTAATATTGACAATAGAAACGGACGTTTTGTTTAATGGAATTAGACCTCAAATTAAGAATGAGAAAATTTAGGTGACAAGGATGAATGCTAAGAAAAAAGAACTTGACCCGAAGATGGCTGAGTTAGAAGAAATTACTCAGGTATTTCTAAGTAAAATGATCGCATGTATGAAGTGCATTCAAAAAGTACTTGAAAAAGAAGTGTTCGAGCAGGAAGATTTGAGAGAACTTCTATGTCTGATTATACAAAGTATACACATCAATGTGGATTTTATTTTTGAATTTTTAATTGTTGAACGAGATTTAAGAAAGTCAAATGTATCAGAGGAGGGGTTAGAATTGCTAGCTGTAGTTCAAAAAGTAGAGAATGGTTATATTGCCCGTTTCGAACGATGTTTCAAGCATTCCGTAGAGAAGGTGTGGTCTATGTTAACGGAAAATGAGAAACTGTCCCAATGGTTTGCTGAGCTCCGAATCGATGATCTCCGTGAAGGCGGCATGATCAAGTTTGATATGCAGGACGGAAGCTTTGAAGAGATGGAAATTTTGGAGCTTAAGATGTATTCCGTACTAGAATATACGTGGGGCGAAGATATTGTTCGATTCGAGCTGTATCCAGAGCCGGAGGGGTGTCGTCTAGTTTTGATCGAAAAGATAAAAGTAATAACGAATCATACCTCGAGGGATCTTGCCGGTTGGCATGTATGTCTAGATGTTATCCATGCATTACTGGATGGCAGGACGATAGAGTCTAGAGAAGAAGAGTGGAAAAAATGGTACGAGGAATATGTTCGAGCTATAGCAAAAGTCTCTGAGAACCAGTCATAAATCGCACTTAGTATTTTAATGATCGAAAGAATCAAGTTGAATTACGAAATTAGAAAAAAAATAATAGATATTGAAAAGATGGAAATTCTAAGTCATTTAAGTGCATCCATCTCACATGAAATTAGAAATGGATTAACTGGTGCAAAAGGGTTCATGCAGCTTTTAAAGGAAAGTGAAAGCGACTTGCAAAAGCAAAGATATATTGGAATTGCATTGGAAGAAATACAAAGATCAGAAGAGATTATTAGTGATTTTCTTACTTTTGCAAAGCCTGCTCCTGAAAAGATAGAAAAAATAAATATGGAACATCTAATCGATTATATACTTGAATTAGTTAGCCCGCTTGCTAATATGAATTCCATCGAGATTAAAAAAGATCTTTCACCTTTCTGGATTAAAGGTGAAAAAAGAATCATCCAACAGGCATTTTTAAATATTTTTAAAAATGCTATCGAGGCTATGCCAAATGGTGGACAATTAGCAATCGTTATGAAGTCTAATGAACATATGTATAAGATTTCTATTGAAGATACAGGAGTCGGAATGGATTTTGAACAAATTGCGCGATTAGGAAAACCATACTTTACTACAAAAGGCCAAAAGGGAACAGGACTTGGAATGATGGTTGCTTATCGTGTAATTGAAGAGTTAAATGGCAGAATCGAAGTAACGAGTCAAATAGGAAAAGGGACAACATTCACTATATGTTTACCACGATAAAAAGGTCTTAGATTAACCATAAATAGAATCCATTTTGATAAAAGAGTGGCCAAAATGGATTTTTATTCAAGTATAATTATTATATACGCTCCCACCTACGGTTGTAACGCTGTACCATCCGTCTACTTTGTAACCATTAAGTGATTCCCATCTTAATGTATAATCTCCTGCTGGTATATTAGACCAAGTTTGTGTTGTATTAGGATCTCCATTAATATAAAATGTTCTAATTGTTTTTGTTGTATCCATATCGATTAACTCCCATTTGATATAAGCTTTTTGTCCAGCATGTACACCTTGATATTTCATCCTTATACTGACGTTTCCTCCTCGATGATTATGAAGTGTAATACTATCCGATTCACCTTTAGCATCGAGCAAAATAAATAAAGGAAATATAAACTTTTTCGCAAGTTTCATAGGGTTCACTCCAATTAACATAATATTATATATAAATTTTAGGGTTTTATTACATAGTGTTCAATATTTTTCGATAGTCAATTAACAACATATATAGCTATCTAACATTGTCGAAAAAGTGGAATATATATCACTTTTGTGAATATAATGTAGTTTTTAATGTTTCTGGCATTTAATTGATGTATATTTTGGCAGTATGTTTATAAATATTAATGAATTTTTACAAAGTAAATTATTGTATAAGCACTAATTTTTATATAAACTTGTGAAGTTATGCTTATTGTAACGGGAGTTTAGTTGAAGAAACTCTGCTACCTATTCAGCATTAAAAACCATCCTCAGTTTAATAACAAATAGAGGATGGCTTTAATAAATGTTAGTTATGATTTTTCTAATAAAACTTCCGATTATTACTCCAGGAAAAACGAACAATATTGGGAGCCAGACAGGACCGAATAACACTCCAAATTATGACCTGATTAAAATTGGCTTGTACATTTATCAGAAATTCAAGTATCAATAAAACTGTTCCTTTAAAATATTTTCCGTTTAAATACTGACCAAACCCTGGAAGTGCAATACTCCACATTAGTTTTTCAAATGCACTTTTATTCATTTATATACCATAATAATTATTTCTATTATTTTTCTTTTGCAAGTTCTTTTCTATTAGGAGCAAGAGGTGGCTGCTCTAACCAGTTATTTTGCACCATAATATTAAACCACTTTTTAATAGTCTTAACGTTATTTTTAGTGAATTAGTTCACAATGCTATTATTCTCATTTGACGGAAGCGTAATTATATTTACTGTCTTTTATGTGATTATGTAAATTGCCTTTTTCTTTCAATAATGTATTGCAATCCATATAAGGTAAAAGCCTTGAAAAAGAAATATAGGAAAAATTGAAATTGACTTAAACGAACTAGTCGTACAACTTTTAATTTTTCCATTAACTTTATTAAAATGAAAGCGAAGAAAGCATTTAAAGTAGCATTAAGTAATAAAAACAGTTTAAACTTCCCATAAGTCCATTTTAATATCCACATAGCACTTACTAAAAATGGACCAATATTAAAAGGAAATTCCCCTGAAATATATGATTTAGGCTTATTATAAAAAACCCACCATTTTCGTTTTTTTCCAATTTGAACATTGATTGCCTCAAAAAAAACAATAAGCAGAGATGCAGGAAAAAATCTTTTTATATTACGCCAACCAAAAAAAGATAAGGATAGCCACGAAAGTAAAATCATTGCAATATTAATTAACCACTGATTTTTCAATGACATATTAATTTACACTCCTTTTTACTTAGAGTTTCCTCTGCCTTTTTTTTATATTCATTTAGGAGTTAATAAATATAAGTCGCTTGTAAAATTAAACTGCACCTATAGCCTTCTACAGGAATGCTAAAGTAAGCAATTTAGTTGAAGAAACTCTGCTACCTATTCAGCATTAAAAACCATCCTCATTTTAATAACAAATAGAGGATGGCTTTAATAAATGTTATTTATGATTCTTCTAATAAAACTTCCGATTATTACTCCAGGAAAAACGAACAATATTGGGAGCCAGACAGGACCGAATAACACTCCAAATATCGTTAAGTTTGAGGAAAAAATCAATCCAACGGTTACAAAAAACGCACTGAATACATACGGAAGAAAAGAACCAGAGTCTTTCCCTCCGCCTGCATCTTTTACCGCATCCCACATCGCAAAAAAATACAAACAAGGGTAAAACATCAGCCACTGATAATCCACATGTTTTATGGCATCACCAATTTCCCCATGAAAACTTAAAAGTATGACCTGATTAAGATTGGCTTGTACATTTATCAGAAATTCAAGAATCAACAAAACTGTTCCTTTAAAATATTTTCCGTTTAAATACTGACCAAGTCCTGGGAGTGCAATACTCCACATTAGTTTTTCAAATGGACTTTTATTCATTTATATACCATAATAATTATTTCTATTATTTTTCTTTTGCGAGTTCTTTTCTATTAGGAGCAAGAGGTGGCTGCTCTAACCAGTTATTTTGCACCATAATATTAAACCACTTTTTAAGAGTCTTAAGATTTTGTAGAATGGCGCTTTCGTAAGCGGCTACAAGGTCTGTTCGCATGGCTGTTGCTAGACCTGTCCCATGATAAGCCTGTGCAGTTTGGAACAAGAAACCCATATGATACATCATTAACTTATCGGAAAAAGGAGAGTTCGTTGAAGTAGTCACTTCTGTTTCCGATGACTTAGGACTTGGTAAATTATCCTTTTGCATTATTTTTGAAAAGCCTTGTATTTGTTCATCAGCCGTTTTCTCGGAATCCTCTAAAAATTTTCTTACTTCTTTTGTTTGAGCGACTTGACTGAATGCAATAGAAAGAGTTTTAGTCATAATACTCTTTTTAAGGTTGAAAGAAATACTTACGATTTCAATGGCAGTTAATTGCCTCCCTTTTCCGAAAAATCCATCTGTAAAATCTTGGCTAGAAATAAATTCAGGATTTTCAGCAGGATAAAATAAAGGATCTCTCTGAAAGCTTCCTTTCTCGAGTAATAAGTCAATGGTTTGATGATACATCCGCTTCCCATCATTATCACATGAGTCGTAAAAATACCTTAAGTCCTCTCTGACAGAAACGCATAATGAAGTTGAATGTGCTAGCAAACCATGTAAAGTCATGATATGCAAATAATTTAGGCAAAATATGTCAGTAAACAGTCTCTCTGTACCTTTGTTGAGGTCAGATTCAGTAAATCCAATTGGAACTGGAAATCCTTCGTTCTCTATAAAAGTTGTGATTTGTTTCTTTTGCTTTGCAAACGTCTCGATTGCATCCTGAAAAACAGATTTTATGGACTCGTCCTCAATAATGGAGACCATATATCTGTTTACAATATCAACGGCTGTTCCATTTACATACTCTGCCCACAAAGTTCCTATTTCGGAAGATGTGAGTTTTAATTTATCTTTATCCACGTTATCACCTCTTGAGTATTATTGTTTAATTCAGCAAGAAATATGAATAAAAAAAAATAAGCACAAAACTTTGCTTACCTTTTTGTGCGACGGGCAGTCGCATCTTTGCTTTTATTAAGCATGAATTTACTGTTATTACCAATACAAGTGGAGAAGTCAGACGTTCTCATAGTACGGAAGTAAGATTGTGACCAAACATAATCCGAACGGAAGGGGAACGACCTCGTGGCTCTACACTATAAACTATGGAACAGTGGATTGTTTAATAAAGAATTCAGTTTCCTGTGGTAAAATTTGTTATCAGGAGGTGTTCATTTGGATTCGCTTATTATGGTCTTATTCGTATTTTTAGTTTGTATGTGTATAAGTTCAGTATTGAATATACTTTTTAAAATGACAAAGAAAAGGGATTGGCTTATAACATTTTTAATAAGTTTAGGTTTATCTATTAATAAAATAATCAGCTAAGCCCTTCTTTTATTCGATGTATTTAGATTATTTATATTTTTCGATATTTTGGAAATAGTATTCTTTGATATACTAAATAGGAGGTTTTTCAATGGAAGATAAAACAAACATTCGTTTAATGGCTGCAGAAATATCTAGTCCAATTAACACAGAGTTCATGTCGTGAACCCATATGAAAAATTATTCTGGTGTATTGCCCTTCCTGGATTTGGTCAGTTTTTAAATGGCAAATATTTTAAAGGCGTTATACTCATTTTCTTGGAACTTTTAATCAATGTTCAATCAAACCTTAACGAAGTGATTAGATTAAGTTTTCATGGAAGTATTGAAAAAGCGATTATACAAACGGATTATCAGTGGTTAATGTTTTATCCTTGTTTGTATTTTTATGCAATGTGGGATGCATTTAAAGATGCAGGAGGAGGAAAAGATAGATTTTCTTTTCTTCCATTTGTGTCTGCTGCATATTTTGTAACTATCGGCTGTGTTTATTCCTCCGAATTTCGATTGTTTGGAGTATTATTAGGTCCTATTTGGCTTCCGATATTGTGCGTAATACCAGGATTAGCTCTAGGAATAATAGTGAGGACGATTATAAGAAAAGGTATACGAGAAACGGCTGACTATTAAACAGTCGTTTTTTTAATATTTTACGAAACAAATAAATGAACTTTAGACTAATAGTTGCTTAATTTTTTTGCTTCTTTTTTCTTCAGACCACGTTTTTTCATTTCCATTTTTATTATGGATAAGCACTTTTTACTTTCAATGTATTTATTGAGATCATATAATGATTGTCTTTGTTTAAAGTATTTGAGTTGTTTTTTATATTTAATATACATGGTTGCTAGTTCTTGATTTGTTAGTTTCATTGCTATCCACCTATACCTATAATAAATATACATCTTTTTCAGAATAAACAAGTTTTCAGTAAAATTCAATAGTGAATGAAAAAAAGCAGCATGTTCTAAGATCCGTAAAATCTTAGTCATGCTACTTTTTATGTTTTTCATACATAAAGAACCTTTATGTTGGCAAACTATTGAAAAACTGGTGGTGGTTCATGATGAAAACAAAGATTCTACAGTCGCTTTTCAAGAAACGCAGTAGCGAACCACATATGAATGAAAAATCCAATCAGCGGGATATTGAATTAAAAAAACAGAATATAAGCAGGAATCATGACCAAAATTTGCAAACATTTAAAGCGTTATATAGTGTTCCGAAAAATATCGATGTTAAGGTACGGGAGCTTACAATTGGTGCACTCAATCGCCGGGCTTTTGTTATCTATTTAAGTACGATGACGAAAGTGGAGTATATTCAAAAAGGGATTATTGAAGATTTAATTGAAAACACCGATTCACATAAGCGCATCCCTGATATCGTTTCACATCCTATAATTAACACAGCTGACATCATAGGAGATATCCTTCTAGCGATTAACGCTGGGTCGACAGCCCTTTTTGTAGAAGGCGACCATCAATGCTATTTATTTGAAACAACACAAATTCAAAGCCGAGGCATTGAATCATCACAAAATGAAGTGATTGTAAAAGGGGCAAAAGAAGCGTTTACTGAAAAGGTCATTGATAATATTTCCTTAATCCGCAAAAAAATTAAAAATGAAAACCTGATCGTGGAGGCAAAGATTATTTCTAAACGATCAAGAAATGATGTATTTCTTGTTTATGAAAAAGATTTAGTGAATGAAGAACTGCTTCAAACCATTAACGATAAATTAGCTGCGATTGATACTGATGCCATTATCGATTTAAGTATATTAGAGCAATACATAGAGGAACGGCCTAGGTCCTTATTTCCAACTATTTTATATACTGAACGTCCTGACCGAGCTGCCTCTTTCATTCAGGAAGGTCATGTTATTTTGTTAATGGAAAATTCACCAAGCTGCCTTGATTCTTCCTGCAACCTTTTGGACATTGTTCCATTCACCGGAAGATCATTACCTGCGTACACCGTATGGAAATTTTATCAGGATTTTGCGGATTATCGCGCTATTTGTCTCGCTTTTCACTTCTTCTTTTTATATTGCGATTACAAACTTTCATGTTGGGATGATTCCTCCTGATTTGTTAATGGCGATTGCAGGAACAAGGGAGAGAGTACCATTTCCATCTATAATGGAAGTCTTAATGATGGAAATGGCTTTTGAACTGATTCGCGAAGCAGGATTACGTGTGCCATCTCCAATTGGTCCAACGATTGGGATTGTCGGTGCATTAATTTTAGGCCAAGCGGCTGTTCAGGCCAATATTATTAGTCCGATTATTATCATTGTCATCGCCTTAAGCGGCTTAAGCTCCTTTATTATCAGTGATGTAAGCATGAATTTCGCCATTCGTATAACCCGTTTTGTATTTATTTTTTCAGCTGGCTTTATCGGCATATATGGAATGGCTGCTTTATTTATTGCCGGACTCTTTTATTTAGTTTCATTGAAATCATTCGGCACGCCTTACTTTGCGCCTATGACGCCACATTTCCCCTTGTCGTCAAAGGACTTAATCATACGTCATGTTCCAATCAAAGAAAGGTTTCGCCCCGGATATTTAAAACCAAAAGATACTGGTCAAACAAGGAAAGGGATAAACATCATATGAAAAAGCAACAAGGCAAACTTGGTATTCGTGAATATGTATCCATCGCTGATTTTAATGGTTGGAGCGAAGGGAACTGAAGAGCACACCGTCCATGCTGTACAATCAAGTACAAAACGCAGCATGGATGATCCCAATCGTATCAGGAGTCATCATTTTTATCCCGCTCTTTCTATTAATAAAAACGTTAGCTGTGTTTAAGGACAAAAATCTATTTGCCGTTATTCAACAATTACTTGGGAAATACATAGGTTTTATTGTTTGCCTGCTTATATTCGTCATTAATTCATCTGCTATTGCTGTCGATTCAAGAGAGTATACGAATATCATTAGATCGTTTTATTTTACAACAACACCACTTCTCGTAATCTATGCCATCTTACTATTTGTTTGTGCCTATGGCGCTAAAAAAGGAATTCAGCATATTGGATCGGTTTCCTATCTTGTTGTTTTCTATGTAGCATTTTCCTTTTATCTTGCCTTATTCTTAAGTATTCAGGATAGCAATATTGAGGCAATATTTCCTATATGGGGACCTGGGAAACTTGAAATTTTAAAAGAAAGTACCCTTAGATTAACCATTTTTGCAGATCTTTTTTATCTTAGCGATCCTTATCCCGTACATAACATCCTATAAAGATTTTCGAAAAGGCACTTGGATTGCCTTTGTTGGCGTCATTATCCAGCTTAGTGTAGCTACCTTGCTTTTCATATGCCTATTTGATACAACTTTAAAAGGAATGGCTTATCCATTCCATACAGCTATTCGTTATATTTCATTTGGAACATTTCTTACCAATGTTGAAACCTTGTTTTTCCCAATCTGGCTGTTGTCAGCTTTTATTCGTTTTTCTGCCTTTTTATATATCAATGCAATGATGTTTGGCCATCTATTTAAAATTAAAGATTTTGAATTCTTGATTCCATCACTTCAGCCATTTATTTATTGATTGGAATGATTCCAGAAACACCTATTGACGTTTCTTTAGGATTGAAAGCTATACTTCAATATACAGCTGGTTCAACGTTTGCTGCGATATCGTATTATTTTATGGTTGGTTGCATTGTGTAAAAGGAGAATTTAAACATGAAAAAAATAAAAATAGCATGTAAATCATTGCTGTTTTTCGCTATTGTATACGTATTAACGGGCTGTTGGGATCATGTCGAACTAGAAGATAAAGCCTATGTGATTGGGCTGGGACTGGATCGTTCGAAACAGGAAGGGAAAATCAAAGTCACCATGCTAATTGCCAATCCTGAAGTCGGAAGTATGCAAGGCGGTGGTGGTTCAACAGAAAAGCCAAGAGAAATCATCACGTTTGATGCTAATGATTTCATTACCGCGAAAGGTACGGCTAATTCGGTCATTTCCCGTGATATTAGTTATGAATTATTAAAAGTTATGATTGTTTCCGAAGAATTTGCCAAAGACCCCCGTTTTTTACCTACACTATATGATACGTTAAAAGACAAAGAAATTCGTATGGATAGTTATTTAGCAGTAAGTAAAGAAAAGGCATATGAGTATTTTCTGCAAAATCGTCCAAAAATGGAAACAAGGCCGCATAAGTACTTTCAATTCATGATTGATCATGGGATTGACAATGGCTTAATTCCAGACTCTACTCTTTTTCGCTTTTTTAAAACGATAGAAAGAGGAACAGATCTTTCTTTAGTGATGTACACAACAGCTAAAAGAGAAAAGAATCCCCCTATTAAAGGTGAAGATGAATACATAGCAGGGCAATTGAATGCAACTGGTGAGTTGATGATACACAATTTATCGGATCAGCAGTCTTCAGGAATGGCGTCATGATTGATAAGTTAACTGGGCAAGAGACGCGCACGGTTAATATTCTTGATGATACAACAAACATTAAAGATATATTGGTTAATTTTCCTGATCCTTTTTCAGATAAACCGCAACAGATCGCAGCTAGAATCACTAAAACAGAAAACAATAAAGTAAAAATGAACGTAAAGGGTGCAACAGCCAAAGATTATGATTACGGTACCTTTAAAGTTTGAAATTCTGTCAAATCCGTCAATGGTCAACTATGCGAAAAGTAAAAAGAACCGACAAATCTTACAAAGAACATATCGTTGATCATATAAAAACAATGAATGAAAACTTTTTCAAAAAAACACAAACCGAATTAAAAGGTGTCCCATACCCTTTATCAATGTATGCTCGAAGATATTTTGGAACGATTGAGGAATTTAAAAAATTTAATTGGCCAAAATCGTATCTGGAAGCAGACATCATCGTAAAACCTGATATTGAAATTATTGACTTTGGTAAACAAGACAGAAAACCTAAAAAAATGGGGGATTAAATTGAATATAGTCGCCATCGTTGTTCTACTGATCATAGCCGTTTACACCTTTGGATTTGGCTGTTACGATGTGGAAGGAGAAACAAAAAATGAGTGCAATGGCTGTTTTTTTCCTTATCCTTGCCATTATTGTCCTTCCGTTTTTTTCGATTTTTAAATAAGGAGATGTAAGAATCCACTTTTAGAGCAATTCCCCTTCCTAAAAAACGTTTTGTTTATCTTTTGAGGAAGGGGATTGTGAGCTATATTTTGTTAAAAAATGAAGTTATTCATGTGTTTACATGAATGGCTTCATCTTTGTATGTAATCGTTGATTTCTTTTTGTTACATTGATAGTTTTCTTGCATTACATTAAAAAACGAATTAACATCGACCATGACTTTTCCTGATTTTTCTGTATAAGAGATTGGCGAGTATACAGACACACCATTACCCTCTACTTTTGGAGTGGGTTGTTCTGAAAATACTGATAAAGCGGATAACAAACGCTGATAAAGCGGATAACCCTAATACACCTGCTAATGTAATACTACTAAATACTTTTTCCATCATTTCCTCCCGTACTTTCCTTTTTTTGTAATACTAGCTTATAGTACAATACTTTTATGTTTCGTAACAAGAACAAAAAATCTCTTAAATGTAACAAAATAATGCTGGTTTCGATATTTTTCGTCAGCAAAAAAAGTAAAACTGATAGGATATATATATGTTCAACTTGTTAAACTGACATAAGAATGTTTATTTGAATACGATGTTGATTTTTGGCTCCTACTCGTGTGAGACCACGGTCTCACACGCCTTTCAGCTATGCTGAAAGGTAGCTCTGGCTCCATGAAACGAGAGCAAGTAGGAGTCAAATATCGTTCCGCTAACTAGATAGAATGATGTCGGAAAATTAATTTGAATTTATGTAGTATGCTAAAAACTTAAGTTTTCATGGAAATATTGAAAAAGCGATTATACAAACGGATTATCAGTGGTTAATGTTTTATCCTTGTTTGTATTATTTGTACTGGCAGGAGTTTTTGGAGTGAGGGAGAGGTATAAGAATGGTGTATGTATTGATAGGCGCGGCAGGAACGCTTGGTGCTATTTTACGATATTTGATTGGCATTTCTTTATTTACAAATAGTGCGTTTCCGTATGCAACGTTAACTATTAATCTAATTGGAAGTTTTTTATTAGCTTGGTTGACAACAGGATTATTTAAGAAGACATCTTTACCTTCTGCTATTACCACTGCAATTGGAACAGGATTTATTGGTTCATTTACAACGTTCTCCACATTAAGTGTAGAAACCGTCACCTTGTTTCAAAACGGAGAGATCTTGTTGGGTGTTCTTTATGTGTTTGTCAGCATTGTTGGTGGATTATTCATGAGCAGATTAGGATTCCATGTGAGTAGGGAGGGACAAAAATCGTGACATTGTTACATATATGCATGGTTGGGGTTGGTGGTTTTTTGGGGGCAATTGCCCGTTATGCCATTAGTAAACATTTAAATAACAAGTCTACCTTCCTCATCCCAATAGGAACGCTGACGGTTAATGTAGTAGGAGCGTTTCTGTTAGGAATGATAATGGGAGCAAATGCTGATACGATGATTGTTCTTTTATTTGGAACAGGGTTTATCGGGGCGTTTACTACCTTTTCTACTCTGAAGCTAGAAATGACACGACTGTATACAAATAATCATAAAAAGACATTCTTTCTATATACAATCATGACCTATGGGTTAGGGATGATTTTTGCTTATTTTGGGTATCTGTTGGGTAGCACCATTTTTTAAAGAAAGGCTATATTATATAACTCTGTTGATATTTAATGAAGGAAAGAATCAGAACTAAATAGGTTTTGATTCTTTTTTTAGTAACAGGGATTAACAGAATGTTTCTGTTATAAAACAAAATGTATGCTGTAAGATGATAAACAATGAAGGGGAACAGTGCCTGACGCTGTTCCCCCAACCGTATTTAATTTTTTGAATTTAATTGGGTTATTTATTTAAAATTTACGCAATCTATTTTAGGGAGGTGAAAAAATGGAAAACCCAAATAATCATCAAAGTAACAATAACTATAAACTTGATAATCAAGATAATGAAATCTTAGAACAAATCAGTAATATCATTGGAACGGAAAACCCAAATAATCATCAAAGTAACAATAACTATAAACTTGACAATCAAGATAATGAAATCTTAGAACAAATCGGTAATATCATTGGAACGGAAAACCCAAATAATCGTCAAGGCAAAGATAACTATAAAAATGACAATCAAGATAATGGGATCTTAAAACAAATCGGTAATAGCATTAGTAATGTAGTTGATAATGTAGTTGATGCAGTTACAGGTGATAATCAAAACAATAATCAACAAAAAGGTAAGAATAACAACAACCATACAAACTCCAAATAGACTTTTTAGAGACAATTGTTTAGACAATGAAAACTGGAGTGTAGTAGGCCAAGTCATAGTGATTTGGTCTTTTTTCATTTTTTTATTTTAAGCCTAACAGCCTGAAAAGAGAGAAAATCGGTGTTTTTTAGATTAAAAATCGCAAATTTCAGTCTGAAAATGATGAATTTGGACGTTAGAGTCTTTTTTTGAATTTTTCCTCATTATGCTATTTTTTCCTCAGAGCCATTTTTCAAGACAGGGAAGGTTGACCCTGTCGACCGGTCAAAAAGAATGGTTCGTTCATGAAGGTGAATCTTTCATAGATGGAGGCGGGAAAATGGAGAAACTAGTAAATGAGAAAAAAATCATAATTTTGTATCCGAAGTTAGCGGCAAAGATTGGGTTGAATGAAGCGATTATGCTGCAGCAAATCCATTATTGGTTAAAGGAAAGCAAGCATCATATAGATGGACGGATGTGGGTGTACAATACATATCAAGGCTGGCAGGAGCAATTGTCGTTTTGGTCTGTAGAAACGATTAAGCGAATCATTAGAAAGCTAGAAAAAGAGGGCTACTTACTCTCAGCTAACTATAATCGATTAAAAATGGATAAGACGAAATGGTATAGCATTAACTATGAAAAAGTATCCGAGCTTTGGGACGAAGAGACCGATTCGACAGGTCAAGTTGAACTCTCATACAGTGCAGAATGTTCTACTGAGGAAGTCACATTGACCGAAGCAATACCAAAGAGTACTTCAAATAGTACTACAAAGAGTACTTCAGAAAAAGAACTACATAATCTATCTAGTAACGAACATATTGCGGAAACAAAGACTATCTCTAACTCTAGTGAGCTGGAAGTTATCATTCATAAAGTATTTCCAAAAGGACTAAGAAAGGATTGGATTGATAGTATTTATCGAGTGTATGATTTTTATTCTGAAGACATTTCTCTGCTTCAATATAAACAAGTCTTAAAAAGTGTGAGTGAACAGAAGGGTGGAATTACAAAATTTGAAAAGTATCTAGAACGATGTGTGAAAAATGAACTGTCCTCCAAAGAGGCTACTACAGGTGAGTCTGTCCTTCGTAAAAAAGTGATTCGTGAGGAAATGGTGCCGTATTGGCTTGAAAACGGAAATATACATCAGCAGGAAGAAAAAAAGCCACCTATTCTGGAGAAAGGGCGAGATGCCAGGTTCCATGAGCTAATGGAACGCGTGAAGAACCTGAGTAGGGGAGAATCTATTCTTAGTTGACCGTTTTTGCGATAACAAGAGAAACAGAGCTCTTTCAGTCATACGTATTTTTATATCTCAAAATAAACCTCGTCAGAATATTTATTTTTACTGTTCTCCATTCATTCCAGAATTTGATACAATTATTGTAATACATAGTATGTAAGAGGGAGCGATCGCCTTGGAAGACTTTCAGAGGGAACTGAACCAAAATAGAGATGTATCTAGAAGAATGAAATGGGAAAAACATCGTAATCATGTAACAGAATTATTCAATCATGTTTTATTAAAAAAAGGTTCTGTTGATCGAGTGGCGATATTTGGAGCAGGCAATTGCGATGATTTAGATTTAGACAGTCTTGCATCTAAATGTAATGAGATGTATTTATTTGATATTGATGTGGAAAGCATGAAACGGGGAATGCAGCATTTCTCTCAAAGTACGTGTAGCAAAATAAAATTGGTGGAATTAGATGTGACCGGGTTACATAAAATCGATTTTGATCAGCAGTTGTCTTCTTTATTGGAAAGTGGTACAAAAGCGGAAGAAATTGTGAAATTTCTAAAGAATACGGAAAATCGTTTGACTAGGATTTTAGAGGATGAATGGACGGATTGGCTTAATCGTTTTGACATTGTCGCTACATCGGCGATTTATACCCAGCTTTTTTATAATTGGGCGTTGGATTTGCTTTCTGAATATGAAGATTCATACAATGGGGAAGAGGTAGGCAGGATAAAAGAAGGTTTTCTAGACTTAAGAGATCAGATTATTCTTACTTTTAATGACTCCGTACGTCAGTGTTGTCGTCCGGAAGGGTTCTTCATTATGTGGTCGGATATTTTACAGATGGAACCCGAGTACACAGAGACTATAAATAAGGGACCTAATGCCATCTTTGCTCTAGCTTCCAATGTAGGGTACGCGGCAGCACTTATTGCTATACAAGATTTTATGGGAAAGGTAGAGAAAACGGAATTTTCTTTGACGTATTGGCCTTGGGATTTTCATGAGGATAAACAGTACTTGACGATGGGACTTCTAGGGAAAGTAATAGTGTAAGACGGATGGAACTAGAGAATAGGGATTGTAATTAATTCAGGATGGTGAATTCTCATGCATAAAGGCGATGAAGTGTATATCACTCGAACAGGAAAATTTTACCACTACTTTGATGATGACTGTCCGACTACTGCTCGCATTCTAAAGGGAAAAACGCCAGCCCAAAAAATAAAGGAAGAAGAAGCCATCAACAGGGGTTACACATTATGCAGACATTGTTCGAAAGAGTATGCGGAAGACTTAGCTGAACGTCAAGGATGTGGAACAGCCGCCCTGTTCTTTTTAGTCGCAGGGATGGGTGCAGGCTTTCTGTTGTTGATTGCTGGATGAGCTAAAAATGGAAGGAGTTTTATAAATTTGAAAAAGTGGATAGCCAGTTTCTTTCTCATTTCTATGTTTGGATTCGTTTTAGCAGGGTGTAGCACAACTTCTGAACAACTAAGCAGAATTGATGTTCAAGCAGTAAAAACAAACGGAAGTTATGCAGAGGAAGTAATCATAATGGATAAAGATAAGCTTGAAAGCGTAGAAACCATTTTTAAACAAGTTAAATGGGATAGAAATACAATACCGAGCATGGCAAGAATAGAAGATGTAAAAGCAACGTTCTTTTATAAAGTAGATGAGAATATGCCTGAGAAATTGACGGAATATCGAATATGGTTTAATGGAGAAAATGGAACAGCAACGATTATTAGCAGTGATGAAAATGAGAGTTACGGAGAATTGGATGAAACAAGTCGGAAGGTGTTAGAAAAAGAATTAGTAAAATGAATTTAATTATTTTTTGACAATGAATATATGAAAAAAGGAGTGAGTATATTGAAACACGTTGTATCTCAGAAATGGTTATTGTCCCATCTAGACCAATCTGATTTAGTCATTGTAGATTGTAGATTTCAATTCGGTCAGGATACGGGACGAAGAGCGTATGAAGAATCCCATATTCCAGGTGCTGTTTATTTTGATATGGAGCAAGAATTGTCTGCACCGGTTGAAGAGCATGGGGGGCGACATCCATTGCCGGATATAGAATTTCTTGTTGCTAGACTTGGAAATGCCGGAATTAGTCGCGATACGCAAGTAGTGGCTTACGACGATCAAGATGGAGCAATGGCATCTCGCTTCTGGTGGTTGTTAACGTATATGGGTCATGAGAAAGTTTATGTTTTAGAAGAAGGATTCTCCGCCTGGCAGAAGAAAGGGTACCGAGTTCATGTGTTGCAGGAGGAACGTACTCCAACCGAATTCGTTCCGAAGCTTCGCCAAAATCTCATAGCAGATGTTGAAGAGGTTCGATCCGCAATTGGGAATCCAAGAATTATCCTGCTGGATTCACGTGAGGCACCACGCTATCGAGGAGAAGTGGAACCGATTGATAAAGCTGCAGGGCATATTCCGGGTGCAATTAATAAGTTTTGGAAGGGTATCATAGATGAACAAGGCAGGATTAAGACGACAGATGCCATTGCAGCGAATTTCAATAACCTTCCGCGAGACAAGGAGATTATCGTCTATTGCGGATCTGGAGTAACCGCAACCCCAAATATTCTTGGGCTCATCGAAGCTGGTTTTAAGAACGTGAAGCTTTACCCTGGCAGTTGGAGTGATTGGATTAGCTATTCAGAGAACCCGATTGCGACAGGAGAAGAAAAAGAATTTTAAACGATGGATTTAGCAATATGACGGTTCTCTACAAACTAAAAAAAGGAGCGGAATTCCGCTCCTTTTTTGGTAGTATTTTATTTATTGTTGTGTACTTCTGAATAGAAGCGTACATTCCATTGGCTTTTTTTATCTCAAAATCATGTCGATAACTGTTTAAGAAATCTTCTTTAATTCCTCTGTTAATCGAAGGAATTCTTCTTTGTTTCGAGCTTCTAATGATTTATCGATTTCTTTTCGAAGTTGTTCTTTTCGAAAATCACAAAGGGCTTTGTTTAACACCAGTTCAGCAAGCTCAGCATACATCGCATTTACTTCCGTTTCTGGTGGTGCATTAAGTAGTTTTCTTTCCATAGAAATCAACTCCTTGACCTTTTTGTTATTATACCATTTGTTTTCAGACTATTCAAATACTTTTTTGTTGGTAGAATCTTTTTATATTTTTTAATGGAAAAGATAGGGAATACCCCCTTAAATAACCAGGTAGATTCGTATTATTTAATGTACTGAAGTTCTTTTAATAAAGAAAGAGAAGATATACATAAGTTGAAGGGAGCGTTTTTTATTATGAACAAAAAGAAAGCAATTAAAATCGTAACGGCAACAGCGATTGCTGCATCAGCATTCACAGCGGTAGCACCAGCACAATCAGAGGCAGCGACTAGCTTACATATTCAAATTAAAGCGGCTAAAGCTGAAATGATTAAACCATATAATGCATATGTGAAGTCTACTAAACTAGCTTCTGTAAATACAATTAAGGTTCATATTAAAGCAGCAAAAAAAGCACAAAAAGATATTAATGCAAAAATTAATAAAGCAAAATTATCAAAATCAGAGAAAAAGAAAAAGTTGGCTGAAATCAAAGCCTATAGCAAATATATTGCTCGTGCAGAAGACTATGTAAAAGCGTACCAAGAAGCTAAAGTTGCCCAAACTACTTTAAATGCTCTTGCTGCAGAACTTGAAAAATCGATTGCGACTAACGATACAGCTGCTATTTTAGACCTATATGCTAAACTTCAAGAAGCTCTTAAAGAAGCGGAAATAGAGATTAAAGTGAATGTATATGGATCGAAAATTCGAATTCTTCTTACTGACAAATTTACAAAACCAACGGATACTCTTTTAGAAGAGAAAGTTGAAAAAACAATTAATGCGCATAAAAAGAACTATCAAAAAATAAATAAAGCAGAAGCTGCGAAAGTGAATGCTTATGTAAAATTAGCGAACGGCGATCTGTCAACTCAAGCTCTTATTGATGCGGCTGAAAAAGCTGGAGAAGCGATTGATTTGAAAAAACTTAAAGTAGCTGATCAATCTAATCTTCGTAAAAAATTAGTAGCTGCTGATAACAAAGTAAAAGCTGCGGAAGATGCCTTAAAAAATCCATCTGTAGTAGCAGTAAACGGTGTGAATGCGAAAAAACTTGTTGTGACGTTTAACGTAGCAGTTGATTCAACAGATGCTTCAGATAAAGCAAAATATACAGTGGCAGGCGAAACAATTACGAACGCTGAAGTTTCTGAAAATGGCAAATCTGTTACGTTAACAACTGAAGATGAGTTAAACGTAACGAATGCGGTGGTGACTGTTTCAGGAATTAAAACAAAACAAGATACTAGCGTTTCTACTGCTCAGTACACTACTTCGTTGACATTCGCTGATAAGAAGCCTGTATCTGTTCAAGATGTGAAAGTAACAGGAGATACAGCCGTCATCACGTTTAACGAGCCAGTTCAAGCTGTAGGTACAGTAAGTCTAAACGGCATTGCACTTCCTTCTTCTGGATATAGTGTAGCTGATAACGAACTAACGATTACAAGCTTGCCAACTACTAAAAAGTACAAGCTTGAAGTAATAGGCGCAACTGATTTTGCAAATAATATCGCAAAATCAATTAAAATAAAGTAACAGCTACTTTTAGGTTTGTGGATATCGTGTGTATAAGTGCGTTGCGGGGGAAATCTCTGCAACGTATTTTTTATGTTTGTATAATCTTTTTTGAATAGAGCTTCTTCTACATAGTCATCTTAATAATTAAAGGAGATGATTTTGTGCCAAATAATAATGGAAATCTACATGTGGAAGCAACGCCTCATCCTGATGGTGAACAAGAAGATATTATTAATGATCCTACAGCTTCTGCTGGTTCACAGATGGGGGTTCAAGGTCATACGGCAATGGGACCTGCACAGGAGCAGAATCCATTCAATCACAAGCTTAAACAGGATCCAGAAATGCAACAATTCCAAAAATTATTGAGGGGTCATAAAGTAGAAGAGTAAAGAAAGGAAGGAGCCTAATCTCTCAGATTGGGCTCTTTTTTTAAGAAACCTGTCATCTTGGCGAGGTTATTTTTGTGTTGTCAAAAAGAAATGAAACCAAACAGCATGATTTTGCTCGTCAGCCGCAGCTCTTCGGAATGTTTCCTTTATAAACATGTCCTGGGCTTTATCTGCAAGATCTAAATAAAAATCGACTGTTTCTTGTTCATCTTTGAATGAAGCAACTAATCCTCTTGTATACGTATTGGCACATTCCTCCGTTATTTGCGGAGATGGTTGTCTGCCAGTTAGGTTTGTATAAATCATACTAAATGTCTCAAAATGGTGTCTTTCATCTTCACGAATTTCAAGGATTTGATTTCTTTCCTCCTCGGTCGGTGCCATTCTCGCTAACTCTGCGTAACAAGCAATGGCGCTAAACTCCCCATTTATTGCTTTTTGAATATCATTTATCAGTTGTGCATCACCTTGACGAAAGAAATCATCATCATAATAATAAGGCGTGTAGGTGTAAAAATAATCTTCGTACATGGATGTTTCCCCTCCCATTGTCATAAAATAAGTCATTTTAGCTTATGCACTACAAATGTTCGTGCAGTCGCTAAAAAACACTACTTATTCTCGTTATTGCGATATAATGAATTATCGCTGATTTAATCAGATCCTATTGAATCTATGTAAAAATGCATTATTCATTGTGGCGCAATAGAAAGGCAGCGGGAAAATAGAAATTGTGCTTAATGAGTTTTAGTTAGTAGATAATAGTTTTGAAATGGGGATTTCTAAATGAGTAAGACCATTTAAGGATCCAGATGGCTCCAAATAAAATAAAGAATTTTGATAATCATGATAGAATTAATGTTTCTAACCAATTCTTTTTCAAGATTCACCCTGTGCTGATTTTCCTTGTAACCTTTCCAACAGTTGATAGGGACGAACCTTAAAGGATTCATACGGAATGGAATGTCCTTTCAGCGCATCTAGTATTCTTGGAATGAACTTTCCTCGTGTAATATATTGATGAACATTCAATGAATCGAGTTTCACAAAGCGGACATCTTGTGTTTCATCAGATGTTTTTACATCTCCGCCAATATATTTTCCGTGGAATACAATTGAAACAGTATTGCCATTTGAATAAACGCCCGTTACACCAAATAACTCAACGTCTATTCCAGTTTCTTCATAGATTTCCCTACGCAGTGCTACGTCTAATGTCTCTCCATCTTCAACTCCTCCGCCAGGAAGTTCCCATGTATCTGATCTCCAATAGGTTTGAACCAATAAAGTTTCTCCCTTTTCATTTGTAATATAACCGCTTACCGTCACCGTTTGCTTTGGGGAATGATATATCCCTGTTGAAGTTAAAAAATCTTGACGAGAATCTAAGTAAAGCTTGCCTAATTTTAAAAGTTGCGCTTGTGCTTGCTGATGTAGTTCATCCTTTTTTACTCTCTCTTCAATTTTCAAATAGTCATCATAGCTTGGATAGTGCCACATAGTTAAAATCTCATTTTCTTCCTCTGTTATCCAACGTCCAATCAATTTTGCTCCATTTTTTAGCTGAATAGGCATCACGTATTCATTAAAGAATGTATTACATTCGATTATTCTACCAGGGGAAATCTTGTAAATTTCTCTTCTACAGAACATGATAATCCTCTCTTTAAAAAAATAATACAATCTGAATGATTTTATTGTATGTGTAGGGATCATTACTGTGACGATCTCTTTATGAGAAAAACTGCATTTTGGTGTCTATTTCTTAGTAGTATTGCAGGAGTTAAAGTTGCCAGCCTCTTCACTTCATTACGCATACGAACGAAGGAGTGAATCATTTACCAAACGAATAAGCCTACTAATCCTGCACTCATTAATGAAACTAAAATCCCTGATAGGATTAAATAACTGGCATTTTTAGAAATCAAGTTTACAGAGTCTTTATCAGCCAGTCCTTTGAATGCACCGATAATCATTCCTAAAGTAGAGAAGTTTGCAAATGAAATTAGGAATGTACTAATGACTGCTCGGAAATGCGGACTAAAGGTATCAAGAATGGGCGAGATTTCACCCATCACAACAAATTCATTGGTTACTAATTTTGTACCCATATATTGTGCCATTTGAAAAGCTTCATTTACAGGCAGACCTAATAGGAAACTGAATGGGAACAGAACGACGCCTAATATCGATGAAAGGGTCAGCCATGGTGCAATTAACGTTAATAATTGATCAATCAGTGCTGCCAAGGCAACGAATGTAATAACTGATGCCGCAATAATAAGGATTAATTTTCCTGCTTCTAAGATGGAGCCGCTTAAGAACGAGAAGAAAGGTTCTCTTTCTTCTTTTTTCACTTCAATAATGATATCTTCTTCTGCTGTTACAGTTACCGGGTTTAAAATATTCGAAATAATAATTGCGTTGATAATATTTAAAGGGATTGCTGTTAACACGAATTGTCCAGGTACCATTTGGGTATAGGCACCGACGATAGCGGCTGATACACAGTTCATGGACAACATGGCTAATGTCAAGTTGCGTTCCTCACTATTGGCTTTTATTTGTAAGCCTGATACGGCCAATGCCTCCGTATTCCCCAAGAACATCATTTCAACAGCAAAGAACGATTCGAATTTAGGCTGCCTTGTTAGTATTGATATAAACCAGCCTAACTTTCTAATAATCCAAGGCAAAATATTGAAATAAGTTAAAGTATCAAAAAGTGGGACAACTAATAAAATCGGTAATAGGGCGGCAACGAAAAAGTCCATTGGCTCTGTCTTAACCCAACTGCCAAAAGCAAACCCAATACCGTCATAGGCCGTTTGGACTAACCAATTAAAGCCGTTCGCCGCACCTTGGACTATGGCTCTACCAACTGGAAAGCTGATTAAGAACCATGCCAATAATACATTAAGGCCCAACATAATTAAGATTGATTTCCAATCAATTTGTTTCTTTTTCTTTGAACATAAGTATGCTACACCTATGAATACTAAAATACCTACAATATTAATGAGTAAATAACCAAACATAAGATTGTCCCTCTTCTATTCGTTTTTTTACTTCAGTTTCCAATGCAATTTTTACTATTATCTTATCAGTTGCGTAAATCGAAATAAGTATTGGAGAGGATTCTTTTGATGATTTCTTATTAGTTTAGGGAGTAGTTATAAAATTATTGCTTTTAATTTTCTCCTATTCTTCCAAATGTAAGTGCTTATTAAAGTAGGAGAGTTTAATGGATTGAAAAATTCTTGAGTTCATAAAAGATGGAATAACCTTGAATAAGAGCTAAGGATCAACCATATAGATGTAAAGGAAGTGAGGAATAGAAGGGGGACAAGCTATGGCTAATCCAATTGTTGTAAGGTCACTAGACGAAATTAAATTTTGGTCTAGGATTATGAAAGAACATGCTTTATTTTTAACCTTGGGGTTTACCCATGAACAGAAAAAATTAATTAATGAAGCACAGCAGTTTATCACCCTTTTTGAAAGAATAGAGGAAAAATTATCTAAATTTTCGATACACTCTGATATTCAAAAGGTCCAAGCTTTTAACGATGAGGTTCGCCAAGCAGCTACTTCCATTTACAGATACAAAAGAAAAGTGTTAGATTTAACGTTACGGTGTGAAATTGTATCAAATAATTACCCTTTATTGCTTGACCATATAAGTAGAGAAGCAGCTTACTTTGCTAAACGATTAAAAGAATTAAATAAAGGGGTACTCGTCCCAAAACCAGAAGCGATTATTGAAGAAAATGTTTTCTTTCTTAGAATCATGGCAGACCATGCAAAATTTATCGGGCATCTTTTGGACCCTTCGGAAAGACAATTAGTAGAGCAGGCAAGAGAGTTCAGTCATGATTTTGATCAATTGTTGTTTCAGGCGGTTGATTTGGATTCTATGAGACCACAATCTGAAACTAGACCAATACTAAGGCAATTTTTAGACCAAAATAGAGTATCAGTTGCTTCGTTGAGGGATTTTAAGAAAACAGCAAGAGAATTAATAGAAGCCTGTCGTATCAAAAGCAACATTCATCCGCTTTTAGCTGACCATACATTTAGAGAAGCTGAAAGGTTTTTAGAAATTATAGATTTATTTGAAGCGAGTCTGAAAAGAGCATAAATTAAACGAACGGGAGCTTTCATGCAATAAGTGTATATTCTAAATAAGGCTTTATGTACAAGTTTTATGCATAGTTTCTGTCTCTTGGGGTAATGTTCTCGATTCATGGGCTATCTACTCCTAATTTCATACATGGTTACACCCATTTGCCTGGAATCTCTGCACACTTATTGGCATGGAAAATCCATGCCTTTTTTGTGTTACACATTCGTTTGTAAAAACAGAAACATTTTTAGATTATTCAGTACTTGTTTTGCTCACTTCGCACCTGGAATGACGACGTTGATTGCCTCTCTTGTTCAACTAGTGTTGCAGAAAACTTTAATAATATTTTTGTAATTTTATGTTAATATCAAGAGGTTAGAGAATTCATTGATAAGGAGAGAGGTCATATAAATGAATAGAGAACAAGCATTAGCAATACTTAATAAATACATACCTATAATATTTTGTTTATCTCTAATTGTTTTTCTAGTTGGTTGTAACAGCGAAATAGAAGACCAAGAAATAGTAACTGAGGAAGTGGAAGCATCCAACTTTATTCTTGAAGTAACAACGCCTACTGTTATTGAGAATGGTCAAACACTTAAAGTAAAGGGAACGTTAAAATATGTAGGTGATGAAACGATTGAGTTATTTCATGGTGGACCCATTATTCGTTTTTCTTTTACTGGTAGTAATGAACATCGTAGCTATGAGGATATGGGACACACAACTCAGTTAGAGACAGGACAAATAATGGAGGTTGAAGATGAGTTCAAAGTATCGGAGGTTGGAAAACATAATCTTATAGCAAGAACAACAATACTTGAGGTTGATGGTGAACCGATAGCAGGAAAAGGTAACGAAGAATATATTAAAAGTGATATGAGTGAACAGATTATTGAACTTGAAAAAAGTAAGATTACTTTAAAGCCAATTATGATTGAGGTTAGGGAGGAATAGCAGTAGCCTAACTTTCTTACTAATTAAATCTATTTATATTTATTTGAAAAACCTAATCAAGCTACCTTTCACACGAAGCCTTACGAAGCGGAAATTCATGCATTAAAACAATGGCTAGCTGAAAAAATGGTGTTTTAGATTCACAGTTCAATGATGTAGAAGGGAAGTCTTAAGGATGAAACTAAGTGTATTAGATCAAGCACCGATTACAAAAGGAAATACAGCAGGGGATGCGCTCATAAAAGCGGAAGAATTAGCGATTTTAGCAGATGAGTTAGGCTATGAGCGTATGTGGATGGCGGAGCATCATAATAATATTGGCTTTGCGAGTTCTGCACCAGAAATTATAGTCGCTCATTTAGCGGCTAAGACGAAACGAATTCGTGTCGGTACAGGCGGCACGATGATTATGCATTATTCACCGTATAAGGTGGCTGAAGTATTTAAAACATTAAGTGCACTTGCTCCGGGACGGATTGATTTTGGTGTAGGACGTGCTCCTGGCGGCGATCATTTTTCTATTTATGCGTTATCGGAAGGGAGACAGCCTGAACTCCATCATTTGTATGAAAAAATAGATACGACCTTACAAATTATCAATGATGAAGCACCGCAAAATTCCATCTATGCTAAAGCAATTGCCTCTCCGGTTCATGTTACACTCCCCGAGGCGTGGCTGCTAGGGTCAAGTGGTAATAGTGCGATGCAAGCTGGAAGAATGGGGGTTGGATATTCCCATGCTCAATTTTTCAACGGAGTCATGGATAAAAAAATATTTGATGTGTATCGACAAAGTTTTAGCCCATCTGCTTTTATGGAGAAACCTAAAAGCGTCGTGTCTTATTTTGTGACAACGGCTGAAACGAGGGAGGAAGCGGAGTATGAAGCAAAACCTTCGGATATTTTTCGGCTTTTAAAGATGAAAGGTCGTGTGGAACAGCGCATGACCCCTGAGGAAGCAAAGGACTATCCTCTCACGGAAATGGATCGGATGTTCATTCAAGAAAATCGGAAATTATATCTCGTCGGTTCAGCAAAGGAAGTGGCGGAAATACTTCTTCAAGAGCAAGAAACATACGGCTTTGATGAAGCTATGATTTGTAGTATCCCACATTCACAAGAAGCACGTTTACAAGTGTACCGACTATTAGCACGAGAGTTAATGAAGACAGTTAATAGTTGATGATGGGATGTTTAGGGAACAATTCATATAAAAATCAAAAGGTAATATCTAATCCTTATACTGATACTCCCATGGCTAAAGCCGATGGGGTTCTAAGATACTACTACACTTCTTAACAGTGCCCTTATCTTTCTAAAAAGAAAGAGTTTCCACTGAAACACTGGTGTAGATTCTCATAGAACATCAACGGACGTATTGCGTATAGCAAGGCACTTCTCCAAGCAAGCCCGCAGACTCCTTGTGTGCTTACCGTTCCGTGTCGGTCGTATCAAACCGAATTTTTTAGTAGAACGTTGAAGATTTTACCTAGCAGAGGTTTCTTCCTGCTAGAACCTCATATCTTCAGTTTTCAAAGAACTCTTTATAGGGAAATTATACCATTTTGAATGTTTGGTGTACAGAACATATATTCAATATTTTATCTGGACACGTTTTAAAATCTTTACAAAATTTAACACACATCCTATTGAAAATTAAAAGTAGTATGTTAATATTTTATCGACAGACAGTCGGTCTATAAAGGAGGTGTAACAATGAGAGTTAAAAGAAGCAGAGGAACGTAGGAACGAAATACTTGATGCGGCCGATGAGCTTTTTGGTCAGAAGGGCTTTGATGGAACGAGTACAAACGATATTCTCGAAAAGGTCGGAATTGCGCGGGGAACATTGTATTATCACTTCAAGTCGAAGGAGGATATTATGGACGCGTTGATTGACCGGTATAGTGTCCGTCTTTTAGGCGCGGCGCAGGAAATTGCCGCAGATAAGAGTATTCCTGTAGTCGAACGTATTATCCGCGTTGTTATGTCAATGAATTTAAGTGGCGGAAGTAGCAAGGAAATTATGGAGCACATTCACAAGCCACAGAACGCCCTTATGCATCAGAAAATACAAAAAGTCATCATCAACGGCGTTACGCCAATACTGACGGGAATAATCCAAGAGGGCATTGAACACGGACTGTTTAGCACGCCGTACCCGTATGAATGTATGGAAATGGTTGTTACATATGCGAATACCGTTTTTGATGATGATATGGTAGAGATGACCAATGAGGAGCGCGCCTCACGGATACAAGCGTTTATATTCAACGGAGAAAGGCTGCTCGGTGCAGAAAGCGGAAGTCTGACGAACATTATGCAAATGTTTGGCAGCGGAATAGAGAAGTAATGAATGATTCGGAAAAAAATTTCGAGAGTTAAAAAGCTTAAAACAGAGGTGAATTATGTATTACAGAATAATCCGCAATGACATTTTAAAGAGCAAAGTAATAACATTGACAACAATGATATTTGTCGCTGCAGCGGCAATGCTTGTTTCGCTAGCAGCGATACTCATCGTCAATCTTTCGGGTGCACTAGATACGCTTATGACACAAGCGAAAACTCCGCATTTTATGCAAATGCATTCCGGTGATATTGATACTGCGCGACTTAAATCCTTTGCAGAGCAAAATAACAACGTCGAAGAATATCAGGTAGTTGAGTTTCTAGGCATGGACGGCGCGCAGATTATTTTAGGCGATAATTCGCTTGCGAATAGTGTTCAGGATAACGGCTTTAGCATACAGAACGAAAAATTCGATTATCTTCTTGATCTTAACGGCAACATCATCAACGTATCCGACGGGGAGCTTTATGTTCCAGTAACCTATATGAGGGACAACACAGCTAAGTGTCGGTGACAAGGCCGTAATAAGCGGGAAGGAATTTACCGTTGCGGGATTTCTCCGTGATTCGACCATGAATTCCTCGCTCTCCGCGTCAAAGCGATTTCTTGTAAGCAACAATGATTTCGCGGAAATAAAAGACCTTGGAAGTATCGAGTATCTGATTGAGTTTAGATTAAAGGATTTCTCGAGCGTTAGGCGAATTTGAAACAGCTTATGCTTCCGCAGGACTTGAAGCGAACGGACCAACGGTTACATATACGCTTTTCAAAACGATGAACGCCATTTCAGACGGGATGATGATTGCGGTTATCCTTCTTGTAAGCGCACTTGTCGTTGACAATAGCATTTATGTGCATACGCTTTACGCTCCTTGCGAAAATCGAAGACGACTACCGCGAAATTGGTGTTATGAAGGCAATAGGACTGCGTGTTTCCGACATAAAGAAGATTTATCTTGCGAAATACTTAAGCGTTGCGGCGGCAGGTAGTATTCTTGGGTTTATTCTTTCGCTTATGTTCCAAGGTATGCTTCTTGAAAATATACGGCTTTATATGGGTGAAAGCGAAAATTCTTCTTTTGCGTTATGTCTTAGGAATTATCGGTATACTGCTCGTATTTCTTTGCAATTGTTGCTTATGTAAACTTCGTTTTGAAACGCTTTCGGAAAATTTCCGCTGCGGAAGCTATACGCTTTGGTACTTCTCAGGAAAAGAAGACGAGCGCTAAGCGTTTTTCCTTAATTAGAAACAGACTGTTTAGCACGAATATTTTTCTCGGAATCAAGGATGTTCTCGCAAGAAAAAGACTTTACGCCACAATGCTTGTGGTCCTGGTGATTTCGGCATTTATCATTATTGTTCCACAGAACCTCTACAACACGATTTCCTCAAAAAACTTCATCCAATATATGGGGATTGGAAACTACGATCTGCGCATTCAGACCAATAAACTTGACAAAACCGATGAAATTGTGAAGACGATAGACAGCGACAGTGCCGTTTCAAAGTATGCTGTTCTGACAACAAAGACTTTCAAAGTAAAAACGAGTAACGGATCAGAGGAAAATATAAAAGTTGAACTCGGCGACCATTCGGCATTTCCTATAGAGTATTCTGAGGGCAGAGCACCTGCTCGTGATGACGAAATCGCGCTTTCGGCTATAAACGCCGATGAGATGAGCAAAAAGGTCGGCGATGTCATTACGCTGGTGATTGAAGGGAAGGAGAAAAATCTCACGGTAACCGGAATATACTCCGACGTTACTAACGGCGGCAAAACCGCAAAGGGTGTATTCACCGACAATTCGGCGAACGTCATGTGGACCATCATCTGTGTTGAACTTTCGGATAAATCTCTTGTCGACAGCAAGGTTTCAGGATATTCGGACAAATTTGATTTTGCAAAGACTTCAGACATTGATGAATTTGTTTCTCAGACCCTCGGCTCGACAATAAGTTCCGTCGAAATGGCTTCCTACTCCGCAGTTGCCGTTGCACTGGTTATTACGGTACTGGTTACACTGTTGTTTATGAAAATGCTTGTTGCAAAGGACAGATATTCCATTGCCGTAATGAAGGCGCTCGGTTTTACAAACTCGGATATTAAGGCGCAGTATGTTTCTCGTTCGGTTTTCGTTCTGATTGTCGGAATTATTCTCGGTACGCTTCTCGCGAACACTCTCGGAGAGGTCCTTGCGGGCGCGCTTATCTCCTCGTTTGGAGCGTCAACGTTTAATTTTACGGTCAATCCGCTTACGGCGTATCTGTTTAGTCCGTTGTTGATGATATGTACGGTACTTATCGCAACAATAATCGGCACATCGGGCGCAGGGCAAATAAAAATTTCCGAAAATATAAAGGAGTAGTCATATGAAGAAGATTATTATCGGTGAAAATATAGGAAAATCTTTTGGCGAGGGCGATGAACAACGCAATGTTCTAGACGGAGTGTCCGTTGAAATAAACGAGGGCGAGTTCGTTGCAGTTATGGGACCTTCAGGCTCTGGAAAATCGACACTGATGTTTGCTTTAAGCGGAATCGATGGTGTTGATGACGGAAAGGCCGTTTTTGACGGCAAGGATTTATCGGCAGTCGGGGAGAACGAGCTTTCAGATATACGTAGAACAAAAATGGGATTTATTTTTCAGCAGCCGACTATGCTAAAAAATCTGAATATCCTCGACAACATCATTCTTCCGTCAATGCGCGGCAACGGAAAAAACGCCGCAAAAATTTTGGAGAAGGCGAGAGCGCTTATGAAAAGGGTAGGCATTGCGGAGCTTGAAACACGCGATATTACACAGGTTTCGGGAGGTCAGCTTCAGCGTGCAGGTATATGCAGAGCACTGATGAGCAGTCCAAAAATTATCTTCGGCGACGAGCCAACAGGGGCGCTCAACTCAAAATCTGCCCATGAAATAATGGACATTTTTTCTGAAATCAACGCGGATGGTACTGCGATTATGCTTGTAACTCACGATGCAAAGGTTGCAGCGCGGACGGAACGTATTCTGTTTATGCGAGACGGAAAAATTGTGAGTGAGTTGAAGCTTCCGAAGTTTGACGGGACGGATATTGATCGCAGAGTCGAAGAAGTGACGGCGAAAATGTTGGAAATAGGAATATGATTTGTTGTATCATAGGCTCATAGATTTTTTGGGAATCATTGGGTTTGGTTCATAGAAATCTACTAAATTGAAAAATATAAAAAGTTGATAGAAACAAACAACGTTCCCTATATTCATGACAATGAATATAATTCTTTTTGCTTATCCAAATGATATCGATCGTGCTAAGCCGTCTATTACCGTAAAATGGCCTTTTACCGAACAAGCCATTGTTGGCTGGGGTGGTGATACTGTTGAACATAATCTACCTCATGTTATTTGGCCATCGGAAAGGTGGGCCTATGATGTAGTCATGGAACCATATGATATGAAAAGTGAGCATAATGAGGATTGTAGAAGTAGGGGATTATGTAAATTCAGGTGATGTAATTGGACGTGTAGGAAATAGTGGTTCAACTTCAGAACCTCATTTACATATTCATCATCAAAGACAGGACCCGACAAAAGTGATACATCCTATCTTGGCAGAAGGGCTCCCGCTGTTTTTCGAAGATATGGAGGGCGATGCTATGCCAACAAAAGGCGCTATTATTCATTAGAATACCGAACAATTTCGGAGGATTTCTTATGCTGCTTTGCTATTTTTTTCAGAAACTAAAAAAGTAGTAAAATCTAAAACTCAGATTTTACTACTTTTTTATAGGTATTAAGCTGTTACGGCTGATACATTTTTTGCTGCAGCTGCAACTTTTGCTAACCCTTCAGCAATAATAGCTTGGGCTTGATCTGGTGCTGTCGCATGACCTTCAATAATGACCTCATCTACGAGTTGCATACCGAATACGCCGCCAGCAACGTTTTTAATATAGGTAGCCGCCATTTCCATTGGTGCTGCTTCTGGTGTTGAGTAAACGCCACCGCGTGCACTTAGAACAATGAATTTTTTGTCAGTCATTAATTGTACGGCTTGACCATTTTCGTCATATTTAAATGTGAAACCAGCTTGGTACACATAGTCGATGAATGTTTGTAATTTAGCTGGGATTGTTAAGTTCCATAATGGGAATGCGAATACAACTAGGTCTGCTGCTGATAAGGCATCCATTGCTTTTTGTTTGGCAGCTAAAATACGTTGTTCTACATCTGTCATTTCTTCGCCTGATTCTACTTTACCAAAAGCGTTGAATAAATCTTGACCAAAGTAAGGCATATCTTCTGCAAAGACATCATAAGTCGTTACGTTTACGCCTTCTAGGTTCTCCATGAACGTTTCATACATTTTACTTGATACAGCTTCTGAAGCTGGACGGTTATTTGCTTTGACTACTAATACATTCATTATGTTGTCAATCTCCTTTAGATGTTATTAATTTTCTTATCTCGAATTCATAATATATTAAACTAATATAAATGTCAAAGGAAACGCAACTTAAACTGTTAAATAGTAGATTAGCATTATAAAGTATTAGAATAGCCTATAAAGTAAGTAGTTCTATAGTTGTTGTTTAACTACTTAAGTGGCATACCAATTAACATTTTGACAAGATCTATTGTCATCTGGATTTATATGCTGTTTATTCTGTCTGGAATTTTTACAATGTAATTTTATGTTAAAATTAGTATAGAAGATTGTAAAAGTTTATTACTAAGGTGGCACAATTGAATATGATTATAAAACAAGAAACAAATTCAGATTTTCAAACGGTTGAAAACCTCGTAAAGGCAGCTTTTGAGCAGGCAGAATATACTGATCATGATGAGCATAATCTTGTGAAGCGATTGAGAAAAAGTCAGGCATTTATTCCCGAGTTATCCCTAATCGCGATGCAGGATGATCGTGAACTCGTTGGATATATTCTTTTTACGAAAATCATGATAAACAATGGAAAAGAAAAGTATCCATCACTCGCTCTTGCCCCAGTTGCTGTTTTACCTGAATATCAAGGGAAAGGGATTGGTAGTCAGCTCATACTAGAGGGAATGGATAGGGCCAAATCTCTAGGCTTTCAATCTGTCATTGTCCTCGGACATCCAGAGTATTATCCACGGTTTGGGTTTGTTCCAGCAAGTACATATAGGATAACGGCACCTTTTGAAGTGCCAAATGAAGCGTTTATGGCATGTGAGCTGGAGTCGGGAGCATTGAATGAGGTTAGTGGACTCGTAGAATATGCAAGAGAATTTTTTGATAAGTAAGCTATATCAATATCAATATGAAGCTTGTTCAGCAGCATAGCCCCCCAAATTGAATGTTGGAGGGCTACTTATGTGTTAGTATTCAGCTTTTTCACTTTCAACACAATCTCGTTTTTCATAACTGAACACGTGCCATAAATAACCACAGGCACTCCCGCTATTAAATAAATGGACTGTTTTTCTTTATGGCTCAAATGATTAACAAAATTATTTTCCCATTGCTTTCGTAAGTATGGGCCGCTCCAGCTACTTATCTTTATCATTTTTCCGAGCTCAGTAATGTATGAATGGCTAAATCAATTTGGTCATGCTTTTTAGGGTGAAGCCATGTGTTAGGAATCACGATATAGTTGCAGTTGCTACTTTTTAAATAGCTATATATAATCTGTGCATCATCTATTTCATTTTTACTAATTTTTAATGATGGCTGACGTGTGTTCCTTTTAAAAAAGGTTAAGATTATTGTTTTGATTTGCTTCTTGAGTTGTTCTATGTTTTCTAATTGATATTTTTCACTAAAAAGAACTTTGTTTCCTTTAATAAGAAAGAGTTTCATGCTGTGTTCGGGTAAGTATTCAATCATGACAATATTCTTATTCTTTTTGGTGAATTTGATCACTTTTTCCTTTTTGAGAAGGGAAGTGATGGCCTCTATATCGTCTCTATATTTCGCAGCTTTTTCAAAATCAACATTCTCCGCAGCCTCTAGCATTTGTTTCTTCATTTCTTGGAGAATCATCTTATCCGTACCATTTAGTAGAGCAATGATGTTAGTTATAATCGTATGGTACTGTTTCGTCACATGGGATTTTCCAAGACACATCCCAATACATAAACCTATGGAATAGTTTAAGCATGGAGCATTCTTTGCAGCTGGGGACTGACAGTCAATTTTCAAGAATTCTTTCAATCCTTGGATTGCTTTTTCTACTCTATTCTTATTTGGATACGGACCGAAATAATGATTACCGTCGTTGTCATCCATTAAATTCGTCGTTTCGATACTAGAAATCGCTTGATTTAGTTTGATGACGATATACGTATAGGATTGTGGACGTTTCATCATGGTATTATACATGGGCTGTAATTCTTGGATTAATTTACATTCGAGCATAAACGCTTCGAATTCTGTATCGGTGACAATATAGTCAAAATCGTTTATGTTTTTAACAAGCTTTTCAACCTTTTTCGTATGGTTCTTGGAATGTTGAAAGTAAGATTGAACGCGATTTTTTAAATGTTTTGATTTTCCAACATAAATAATACGACCATCAGAATCTTTCATTAGATACACTCCAGGGACGGAAGGAAGGTTTTTTGCTTTTTCTTTGAGATTCATCATGTTGCCTCCCTGCAATAAATCATGTTTATTATAACTGATTGAGATTCGTTGAAATATACTTTGATGACTAATTATTTTAAAATGGAAAGTGAACACAGGCTTTTCCTAAAACATATATAGGAAACGGGGGATACTTTATGTTTAATACATTATTTCGTCAACGAATGGGGATTCCAGAAAATGAAGAACTGACCTTTGAAAAATTGGATGATCTTCTTGAAAAAACAGCTACAACGATTCCGTTTGAAAATTTAAGAGTCCTCAGTGCTTCAGCAGAAAACATTAACAAAGAACAGATTATGGATAAAATTTTAGTCCGAAACGAAGGCGGGCTTTGTTATGAATTGAACACGGCCCTTTATTTTTTCTTACTGGAAAATGGTTTTGACGTCGAATTAGTACGTGGAGTTGTTTACGACCATACTGCGCAAGCATGGGGAAGCATTGGGAGAACGCATATCGCGATTCTTTTAGTTCATGATGGAAACACGTATTTAGTCGATACAGGCTTTGGCGGAAACCTACCATTAACACCTGTTCCATTAACGGGCGAGACGGTTCGTTCGTATAATGGTGAGTTTCGAGTGAAAAACGAAAATAGTGATCATGGAAACTATATGTTGCAGGTGAAGTTGAAGCATAAAGACCCCCATTGGAAAATAGGCTACGCCTTTCATTCAAAGCAGCTTATGGGCGATGTATCCGAACTAAATGAAGTACAACAAATCATTAGGGAGCATCCAAAATCTCATTTTAATAAGAGCCCGTTAATTACGAAACTCATGAAAAATGGAAGCATTACGTTAACAGATACTTCTTTTACACAGTGGATAGATGGGGAAATGACAAAAGAAGAAATTGATTCTACAAGATTTAAGCAATTATTATCACAATATTTCCAACGAACATTTTCTGAAAATGAGCGTTAATCTTACAATTTTCGAAATGTTGACTGATATATGACTAAAAGCCATAAGTGATTCCGTAGAAGGGCTTATGGCTTTCTTAGTTTTTGCTATAGGTACAATGTATTTTTATCGATTATATTCTTTCTTCGTTCCATCCGTAAAATCAACATCTAATTCAAATTTACTCTGTCATAAAAGCGTTAGTGCTTTTGTCTCGTCAATATGAATAAATGCATCATATCGCTCCGATAGACGGGAAGGTACATAATTTCCGTAATGCTCATAAGCGGGATTATACACAACACCAATGGCCCGATGTCCGATTACATGAGCGAATATATCTTTGTTTTCTTCTGTAAATAGCAAATATTGATTACACCCACCAGCGTTGTGTATAGCTGCTTCCCAACTTCCTTCATTGCCCTTTGGAACGGTCATCACTTCAGCGGGATCATCCCACTTTTTTGCCGCAATAACGGTTCCTTGATATGTACCAAAACCAATACTATATACATTGTTTTGTCCGTATTTTTCTCGGGTTAATTGACCTACGTTGACCATTCCTTCATCAGTCATATCCGTAGCACGGGCGTCCCCAATATGTGTGTTATGCTCCCAAACGATCCCTTTTGCCTCAGGACCATAAAAGTTTCCGATATAGTGAAGCGCCTCGACCATATGACGATCCCGAATATTCCAAGATTCATGATCATTCGTAACCATCGTATGATAATAATGCTCAGCGTTATTAGCAACTAGTGCATTAATATTCAGATTAAGGGCAGCTTCAGAATCATCATTATAACTCTTTCTGTTTTCTTTTATCGTGTTTAGCAGATCAAGGATTTCATTCATACAATTTTCTCCATAAAATGGGGAAGAAATTCCGTACATTTCTGGCTTGCGTTTATACGGATCAAAACATTCGATGGCTTGTAATGCTTTTTGTAGGTCAGGTGACTTGATTTTTTTTAAGTAGTCTACGATGGCTTCCATGGACTCCCATAGGCTATACACATCGAGGCCATAGAATCCTACTTTTTTCTCTGTTTGAGTTTGATTATAGGTGTGTAACCACCCGATGAGATGTACAACTTCATGATTGGCCCACATCCAACTTGGCCAGCGATTAAATGATTTTTTTAACACATCTTGGGCACTACTATATTCTGGAGCTAAGCCTTTGATATAGCGATTGACCTCGTAACAAGCAGGCCAGTCTCCTTCAACGGCTATAAAAGAAAAGTGATGTTCTTGAATCAGTTGTTTTGTTAAGTCAATCCGAGTTGTATAGAATTCACTCGTACCATGACTTGCTTCACCAAGCAACACATATTTCGCGTTACTCGCTGCCTTGATTAAAGGCTGAAGTTCTGTTGTATCTGAAAATGTAACAGCATAGTTTTTGATTTCGTCGATTAGTTGGTCTGTTTTTAACAAATCCGTTCACCTCGTAATTAGTATGAACGGATTGGGTTTGTTTCATTAAATGTTAGTAATGAAAAAGGTAAAAAGCCTCTTGAAAATTTTCTCTATTTGAAGATGGCGAATATTTAAAATGGCATACATTTCATTGTTCTTCAAGTTAAAAACATACTTTTGGTTGTGCTAAAAAGTAAGATACTACTATAATTAAACTTGGAAGGGAGATAAAGTGTTAAAATGTAATTACATAAAGGATTGAAAAAAGTGTATAAACAAAAGGAGAAAATAGTTCGAAACGAGGAATTTAAAATGAGCACAAAGCAAAAGCCCAAAAAACGTAAAAAGGTTTTACAAGCATTATTGATTATTATTGGGGCTTTTATAACAGCATACGGACTAGAAGCTGTATTAATCCCAAACAACGTATCAGACGGTGGTGTGACAGGTCTGAGTATTGTTGGTTCAAAATTAATTGGATTACCACTAGGACTTCTAATTGCAGTACTGAATATTCCATTCGTATTTTTAGGATATAAACAAATTGGTAGAAGTTTTGCTATTTATTCGGTTATCGGTATTGCTTCACTAGCAGTCGGTACGATCCTTATGCACCATGTACCAACCATTATTGAAGGTGATACATTATTAGTAACCGTTGTTGGTGGTATTATCATCGGTTTTGGAATGGGGTTAGCATTACGAAATGGCGGTGCATTAGATGGAATTGATATGTTAGCCGTACTGCTTTCTCGAAAATTACCTTTTGGAACAAGTGACCTGATTCTTTTTTTAAATATGTTTGTCTTTATTGTTGTCTCAACAGTATTCGGTCTACAAGGGGCTATTCTTTCAGCCATCGCTTATTTTATTGCTTCTAAAGTAATCCACATCGTTGAGGAAGGGTTAAGTGGTTCTAAAACCTTTAAAATTATCACAAATCAACCCGAATTAATGGTAGAGACCATTCGTCACCGCTTAGGTCGTGGAGCAACGTATAAAGAAGCTCAAGGTGGTTATTCGAATGAACATTTCAAAGAAATTACTTGTGTGATTAACCGTTTAGAAGAAAGCAAAATGAAAGAAATCATTAGTGAAATTGACGAAAATGCCTTTGTTACGGTATATGACGTAGCAGAAGTTAGAGGCGGTAACTTCAAAAAGCAGGATATTAATTAGTAGATATTGGAAGGTTTGAAATACCTGAAAATAGAAAAATTAAAGTCATTAACGTGTTAGATCATTTATTTGAATATTTCTGTTTATAACTTAATTTTTCCATAAATAATATTTGCCAAATCAATAAGAATAATAAGGAGTAAAGTAAAAATAGAGAGGCATAAAGCATGAAAGGTTATCTTATTACGATTTGGGATTTACTTGATCCATTATATAATGTTTGTACACGTCTTACACACCTTCCTTCTGAAGAGACAGAAGATAATATTTTTCGGGTCAGACTGACAAAATATAAAGGCAGGAATATCGTTCTTTCGGATGGAACATGTATAAATAAAAACGATACATTAGTAAAAATTCATCTTTATAACGTCAAATTATTGAAAGAACTAAAGACTATAAAGAGTGAAATCAAAAAAGCGAAAATGATTTACCGCTCTGTTCAGAAGTCATTACCGGGCATTGAACTATACATTCGAAACCAAAGTCACTCTGGCAGGATTAAGGGGATTGTAGGGATTACATCGTTACACAAAGGCTGTGAACGGCTGGGATTTGAGACTATTGACATTTCTCATCCCATTTACAAATGGTTTAAACGGCTCGCTTTTTGTCCAATTGCCATTCTATCTAGCCAAAATTCTTCAATTTCGCATATTCTAAAGGCTCAGCAGCCCAAATATTTATTTATGTCTACAGAGAAATTATCCAATATGTACAAACCTTACATGAACAAACGCCTTTGAAAGGTTTTATCTAGAAATGAAAAAGCTGTTAAAAAATTAACAGCTTTTTCATCAAATGGCTTGAACTGTTTCGTAATCGGCCGCAACTAATGGTAACTCATGAAGCGTTATTTCAGGACGGCTTCCCATCCGAATATTTACACCCGTTTGACCGAGCCCTTCATTGATATAAAAAGGTTTTCCATCTTGTAAATGGAATCCTTTGATAATATTCATTCGTGCCAGTTTTCCCATTTTTACAAGGTGATAGGCTTTGGGATAACAAATTTGACCACCGTGAAAATGGCCGGCAAGTAAATAATCAAAATGATATTTTTTCATGTGCAGAACAATATTAGGATCGTGGGTTAATACTAAGTTTGTTCCTTGTTTAATTTTTTTATAGGAAGCTTCTATGTTGCTGCGTTTTGTACTAAAGTCATCAATGCCAATGATATTGACTTGCGTTCCTTGAACAAAAATCATGTCATTTTCATTTTGCAAAACCTTACAGTTATATGTTTCAAGTGTTTCGATTAATGTTTGTAAATTCTTTTGGCGCAAAACATAATCATGATTGCCTAAAACAGCATAGATGCCATGTTTTGCATGTAATTGGTTAAGGACTTTTAAATAGGGGATAAGCTTTGGAATCGTACGCTTGCGATCGAGAAAATCCCCAGTAAGTGCAATCAAATCAATCGGTTCATCTTTTAACTTTTCATATAGTTCAGCAGGGGAAATCGATATATTTTCAAGATGTAAATCGGACAGTTGAAGAATAGTTAATTTCGGACTATAGTCATTGGATAATGGTGTAGAGACTTTCACTCTATTTATCACGATATCTTTCGTGTTTTTGTAGACCTTTCGGATAAAATAAAAAAGAAGAATAGCTAATGCAGCAATCAATAATAATTTCAAATGAGATCACTCCTTCTATGACAGATTATACAGGAAATAGGCTGTTTTTTTATAAGTAATTAATGGCATAAACTCCATGGGATTATTTCCTATAAAATCTTAATAGAAGAGATGAAGCTTTTAAACATAAAATGCCCACCGAAAAGTGGGCATTTTAAATAAAAAAGAAAAGTTATCTTTTTGTATTCGTATTTGTAACTTCTTTCTTGTTAAGTGCCAACTCCTTTGAAAATTCTGCTAAAGGAGCAGCTATTCTTGACATTTGACCGGCATTTCGTAATTGAAAATTGTTCATTAAGTTTTGAATAGGCAACTGAATATTTCTGTTTCCATTTCTTCTTAAGCCATAAGCAACTGCACTAACTCCCAAACCTAACAAAGATGCCCATAGGAATCCTCTATTGTTTCTTCTTCTGCCAAACATATTAAAAAAGGTATTCATCCAGTTATTCAATGTCAAACACTCCCTCGGAAGAGAATTTGGAAAACAAAATTAATCATCTTCTACATCTACTATTTGCATGTTGATGCTTGAGCATGCTGGTAATGTTTTGATATGAATCTCTATCTAAAAAAACGCTTGAACTTTCTCGGATATTTTTAAAATTTAAAATATTTTAAAATAATAAATTTTTCGTTTCTAATATAAATTATTATTGTTTATTTACTCGATATTCATTAGTTAATTGGTGTGGGCTTATTTATGGGTTCAGCTAGTACGATTCAATGGACAGGTCCGTCCGTACTGCTGGCTTATGCAATTTCAGGGATTTTTATCTTTTTCATTATGCGTGCAATGGGGGAAATGTTGTATGTAGAGCCGAGTACAGGTTCATTTGCAACATTCGGTTATAAGTATATTCATCCATTAGCAGGGTATCTAACGGCTTGGAGTAACTGGTTTCAATGGGTTATTGTTGGGATGTCAGAAATTATTGCAGTGGGGACATGTTGGTTTAGTTATTGGTGTTATTTTAAGTTATATTGCGCCGGAAAACTTATTTGTGCATGTATACAGCGCAAGTGTACTTCCTGGTATGATTCCATGGTTTGTTATTCTAATCAGTCAAATTGGATTCAGAAAAGCAAAAGGAGCTGAAATGGTCAACCATCCATTCAAAATGCCTTTTGCACCCGTTACAAACTATTTGACGATTGCCTTCTTACTGATGGTATTAATCGGTATGTGGTTTAATGATGATACACGTATGTCTCTTATTGTAGGGATTGTTTTCCTAGGTATTGTTGTTATTAGTTATTACGTTTTTGGAATAGGCAAACACGATTCAGTAAATGATGAAGGGACTAATTAATCATTCACTTAATGAAAAACGATAACTTATAAGCATTAGAATTATTAACAGAAGGCATGTAAAAAACCCATCGCATTTGATGGGTTTTTTACATGGGATTTTCCAATATAATACTTTAAGGGGCGGCTGATGGCTCAAACTGACTCATTTCTAGATTATAATCCTTCTTTGTTAATACTTTATGTAGCTGCTGAATATGATCATGATTTTTTGTTTCAACTGAAATCTCGAGTTGAGCATATCCAGGATAAATATTCTTCCCAATTCGGTTGAGGTCAACCGATTGAATATTTGCATCAAGGTTGGTTATAGAATCTAATAATCTTTGAAGTTCACCTGGCTTATCTTTTAAGGTAATGGTGAAATGAGCATATCTTCCTGACTCCACCATGCCGTGTTCAATAATTCTTGAAATAAAGTTCATATCGACATTTCCGCCACTCAATACAGCAACGACTTTTTTCTCTTTCAGTTTCATTTTTTCATAAAGTAGTGCAGAAAGTGAACAGGCACCTGAACCCTCTACTAACAGCTTATTCCGCTCTAATACCATGAGCATGGTTCTGGCAATTTCCATTTCATCTACGCAATAAATATCATCCACGTATTTTTGAACGATTTCAAAGGTTTTTTGCCCTGGTTTTTTTACGGCTATTCCGTCAGCCATTGTTGGTGTTGCTTCAACCATAACAGGTTTATTTTCTAACAACGACTGCTTCATGCTTGGACAAGCGAATGTTTGAACACCATATACAGAAATATGAGGATTTTTCTCCTTCACCGCCATGGCAATTCCGGCGATGAGTCCGCCTCCACCAACGGGACAAATAATGGCCTCCACATCTGGAAGCTGATCGATAATTTCTAATCCGACAGTCCCTTGCCCTGTAATGATCGCTTCATCATCAAAAGGATGAATAAAGGTGGCATCCAGTTGCTCTTTAAGTTCTAATGCATAGGAGAGAGCATCATCAAATACGGTACCCTCTAATACGACTTCTGCACCATATTGCTTAGTTGCTTGTACCTTACTAAGCGGTGCACCTTTAGGCATAACAATGGTACAGGGAACGTCAAGCATTTTACTAGAATACGCAACTCCTTGAGCATGGTTCCCTGCAGATGCAGCTATTACTCCCTTTTTTAACTCTTCTTTTGATAGGGAAATAAGCTTATTATAGGAGCCTCTTACTTTGAACGAGCCTGTCTTTTGTAAATTTTCGAGTTTTAAATATACTTCATTATGAGAAAGCTGACTAAATGTCTTTGAATAATCAAGGGGAGTTGTAGAGACAATTCCCTTCATCTTCTCTCGGGCAATGATAATATCATCGATGTTCATAATGTTTTCCTCCTACGTACATACAGAGTTCTTCTTTTTAGGATGTACTAGAAGCAGTAAACTATGTTTAGATTTCAGATTTTCCTAAAAAGCCGGGATATTCTATATGTGGAAGGACAAACTATTTTCAATTATAAATGAAACGAAACTGTTCTAATGTGGAGTTGTCAAACCAATATGTCATCAATCAATATAAGCGACAATCATTCTTTATTTTATGAGGAATACGGCGAAGGGACCCCTATTATTTTTATTCATCCGCCAGGGATGGGGCGTAAAGTGTTTGTTTATCAAAAGGATTTGTCTGAACAGATGCGGGTGATTACGCCTGATTTAAGTGGGCACGGAGAAAGTGACACAGTAGAGGAAATAGTATCAATCTCTTTCTATGCGCATGAAGTTATTCATTTTATGGATGCAGTACATATAGATAAAGCTATTATTTGCGGCTACTCTGCAGGTTGTTCAATTGCGCAGCAGATTGGTATTACCTTTCCTGAAAGGGTTACTTCCATGATTTTAGCAGGGGCTTATCCAGAAGTCGATACGTTAGCTGGCAAAGCATTGCATAAAATGGGAATGTACATGGTAAAACAGCATAAAAAGATGTTAATTAAAACGATTGCTAAAAGTCACACAAAAGATCAAGAGATACAAGAAATGTTAATGGAACATATGGAAAAAGCAAATAGTGAAGTATGGTTTCATTATTACCATGATTCTTTACATTATAATTGTGTTAACAGATTGGATTCTTTAACGATGCCTTTGTTATTTATGTATGGAGAAAAAGGAGACTGGACAAGCCAATATTTGCAGAATTATCAAAACAAATGCAAGCATGCTGAATTTTATCTAGTTAAGGATGAAGGACATCAACTTCCGACAAAACAATGGAAAGAGTTTAATGACCAAATCATTAGGTTCGTATTAAATCATTCGAATGTATAGATGTTGCAGGTCAATTAATCACGACAGTCAAAGTTAGTGTAGAACCGTGGTTTGGATGATTTAGAAAAGCACACCTATTCCTCTCGTATAGGATGAGTTAATAGGTGCTTTTTTGTTTTTTATGATGAATGTATTTCCTATTCGCCATTATTTATTGTGATGACGACGAGACCAAATAAAGACAGGGATTAGCAGTAGTGAAAGGATTCCTCCGGCGAGTGAGAGTGCCGCGTAACTCGATTGTGCTACAATCAGGCCGGAAAGTACTCCCCCAGATGCCCCAGTTAAAGCAATCAAGACATCTACTGTTCCTTGCGTCTTTGCACGAGTGGATGGATGAGTCGAATCGACGATAATTGCTGTGCCGCTAATTAAACCAAAGTTCCAGCCAAGTCCAAGTAACGCAAGAGCGATGATGAGTGCTAGCATGGAATGTGCAGGTGCAACAGCAGCCAATACACCCGCAGCCAATAAAGTAAAACCGGAAGCGATTGCCATTGCCGTTCGCCCAACTTTCTCAACAAGCACTCCAGTCACAAGGGAAGGAAGGTACATAGCTCCAACATGAATGCCAATTACCATTCCTACTTCACTCAAGCCATGTCCGTGATGCTTCATATGTACCGGTGTCATTGTCATAATGGCAACCATGACAACTTGGGTTAAGCCCATTACTGTGGCTCCAACAATGATTCCTCGTTTGTTTATGGCTAGTGTTGTGGAATTCGTGTCTGAAAGGTTACCCTCATTCGTTTTCTGTACAGTTGCAATAGCTTTTGCAACAATAAGAGGGTCTGGACGAAGGAGGGCTAAAAGTACTAAACCGGCAAGGATGTAGGCCACGGCTGCTAGAATAAATGGGCCGGCTAGAGCAGGTAACCCGATGGATGTAGCAAATCGGCCCATTACCTCAACTAAATTGGGCCCCGCAACAGCGCCGAATGTCGTGGACACCATGGCAATACTGATAGCTGTTGCTCGCTGCGAGGAATTGGCTAAGTCGGTACCTGCATAGCGCGCTTGCAAGTTTGTAGCAGTGCCGGCACCATAGATGAATAGTGAAGCAAAAAGCAGAAAAATATTATTGGTTAATGCTGAAATGACTACGCCAATCGCTCCAATACCGCCAGTCAAAAATCCTGCCGCTAGTCCTGAGCGGCGTCCAAAACGTTGAGAGAGTTGCCCTACAAACAGCGCAGCCCCAGCAGAACCAAGAGTGAACAGCGCAGTTGGAACTCCAGCAAACCGATCTGTTCCTAACATGTCCTGAGCAAGAAGCGCTCCAACCGTAATACCTGCTGCAAGTCCTGCTCCGCCAAACATTTGTGAAAGAACAACAATGAACAATGTTCGTCGATATAGCCGTTGTTGCTTTTCCGGAGACTCTATGTAACGCTGCAACAGACTAGCTTCATGTTCTAAAGATTTTGATGACACGATTTAAACCTCATCTCGTTTCCTCTTGAATATTAGCTCAAAATTTACGAATTTATGCTCATACATAAAATCTCCCCCCAATTATGTACAATTCTACATGACTCGACCAGTAAAAGGTACTTAAAAATGAACTAGATTAGCAGAGAAGATAAAGAGAATAACGAGCAGACTATTCTCTAAAGTACCATTTCAATTTGTTAAAAATAGCGGAACCAGTCCTTTAAAAAAAAAGACTTCTTCAATGGTTTCGCTTGTCTCTATTTTCTAATCATTAGTATAATCAATCCCTTTTTAGGAAAAATATACTTATTATCAATGCGGATAAGGAGGGGCTTCAGTATCGTTCGGAAACGAAAAATAAAAAAGCTGCATGAATTAATGAAGATGGAATCTAAATCTGAATTCCTTCCTTCCAATAGCGATGATGAATTGGTTCAGGATCTTGCAACAAATGAAGAAGTGATAAAAGGAATTTTTCAAAATTGCTCAGATGTAATCTATCGTCATATCCAGGCTAATCAACAAGCTAAAATCCTGCTCGTATATATAGATGGGATGGTGGATACAAAAGCGCTTGAAGCAACTATGCTGAAGCCGCTATTTTTTGAAGGACTGCCGAAAGGGCTTAGTGAAGTGAACACCGTCGGGCAAATGGTTGAACAAGAGCTGGTCGCGATTACTTCTGTGAAAAAAGTGACTAAAGTCAGCGAGCTCGTTGATGGTGTATTACAAGCGAATATCGCAATTTTAATAGATGATGAAAATACGGCCTTATTAGCCGATTTAAAATTGCTTGAGAAACGCAGTGTAGAAGAACCGCAAACGGAAGTGACGATTCGCGGGCCAAGAGATGGGTTTACAGAATCCTTAAGAACGAATACCACTCTTATTCGCAGAAGAATTAAAAGTTCAAAGCTCAAAGTAGAATCATTTACAATTGGAGAACTGTCAAAAACAGATGTAGCCGTTGCCTATATAGAGGGGGTTGCTCCTGAATCGCTTTTGCAAGAGGTTCGAGCAAGACTAGGTAGAATTAAAGTAGATGGGGCACTAGGATCAGAGATTATTGAGGAATTTATTGAGGACGTTCCGTATTCTCCATTTCCACAAATACAAAATACGGAAAGACCTGATGTGCTAGCCGCCAATCTGCTAGAAGGAAGAGTCGGGATTTTCGTCGATCAGACTCCTTTTAATTTAATTATTCCTATGACCTTTTGGAGTGGGCTGCAAGCAGTAGAGGATTATTATGAGCGCTTTATATATACGACCTTTATTCGAGTCATTCGTTCTATTTTATTTATGATTTCATTATTTCTTCCCTCGATTTATGTGGCGCTTACGACTTTTCATCCAAAGCTCATTCCAACTACTCTTCTCATTAGCGTGGCAGCAGCGCGGGAAGGGGTTCCGTTTCCTGCATTCATTGAAGCGTTAATGATGGAGTTTGTGTTTGAGGGTCTAAGGGAAGCGGGGATTCGGCTGCCAAAAGCGGTCGGTTCTGCTGTCAGCATTGTGGGAGCGCTCGTGATTGGTCAAGCAGCTGTACAAGCGGGGATTGTCTCTGCGCCAATGGTTATTGTTGTCGCAACAACGGGAATTGCATCGTTTGCTATCCCAAGGTACAATCTAGGAATTGCTATTCGGATGCTTCGGTTCATGATGTTGTTGTTAGCAGGGGTTCTTGGCCTGTATGGAATTGTCATTGGCTTTATTGCCCTTACGATCCATCTCGTAAATCTGCGTTCTTTTGGCGTTCCGTATTTCACTCCTCTTGCTCCACAAATTCCGAAAGATATGAAAGATTTTATCCTAAGGGCACCTCGTTGGGCATTACAGCATCGTCCAGCCTTTATAGCAGGAAAGCGAAAAAAGCGCATGTCAACAGGACAAAAACCAAGTCCCAAAAAGGGAGGAGAGTGAAAAATGAGGAGAAAACCATTCCTTTATTTGTTCCTATGTAGTTCCTTGCTTTTTATGACTGGGTGCTGGGATCGTCGAGAATTGAATGATCGTGCCATTTGGTTGTCCACAGGTTTTGATGTTTCCGAAGAAGATTTAGTAGAAGTGACCGGTGAAATTGTCGTTCCTGCCAATATGCAATCCCCAAGCGGAGGCGGAGGTGGAGCGGGTGGCGGAGGAGGCCGTGCAGGAGAGAGTTTCTTTACGATTTCGGAAAAAGGGAAGAATGTTGGGGATGTCTTTCTGAACATGCAGTCGGGCCTTTCAAGGAAGGCCTTTACAGGGCAAAGACGTGTTATTATGCTGGGGGAGGAATTGGCAAAACGCGGACTAAAGAAGGAGCTAGACATCAATAGTAGAAACGCTGAGGCAGGGATTCGGACAGACATATTTGTGGTAAAGGGTGGAAAAGCAAGGGATGCTTTAAGTGTGAAAGGATCATTTGAAAAAACGCCTGCATTGGGAGCATTAAAGAAACATGAGCAAGTAGGCGGACGGGGAGACACAGCCTATTTGGAATTCTTAATTGCGGCAAATAGCGAGGGGATTGCCCCAACTATTCCTGCAGTTGAAATCTCTAGTCTGAAAAAAAAACAATCTGTAAACATGGCAGGGCTAGCGATTCTGAATCATGATTTGAAATTGCTTGGATTTTTAAATAACGATGAAAATAGAGACTTTCTCTTGCTAGCAGAAAAGCTAAAAACACGGCTGGTATCCATTCCAATTGAAGATGGCAATGCCAGTTTGGAGTTAACAAAGCTAAAAAGTAAGATTGTTCCAGAGATTCGTAAAGGTAACAAGATTCGATTTAACGTCACAGTGAGTGGAAAAGGGGAGCTGTTTGAAAATAATAACAATTTAAATGTCAACCATACTAAGAATGTGAAATTTCTTGAAAAAAAATTTGAAAAACAGATAAAAGAACAAGTTCTCCAAACGATTCAAAAAGTTCAAAAAGAATACGGTATTGACATTTTTGGGTTTGGAGAAGTCATTCATCGAAAACATCCACAGCAATGGAAGACATTAAAGAAGGATTGGGATGAAACATTTAAAAAAGCGGAAGTATCACTGAATGTGGATATTACAATTAAACATACTGGCTTGTCAGGACCTTCATTATTGAGGAAAGAAAGCGAGATAAAACAATGAAGATCTCACGACTGCAAATTTTTTGGACCATCTTTACTTTTTTAAGTGGAAATATGTTTCTTCTAACGATGTCACCTGCCATTTCATTTGCTAAACAGGATGTTTGGATTTCCTATATAATAGCAGCTGTTTTTGGTACCCTAATCGTTTGGATCGCATCCAAGGCAGCTCTTCTGTATCCCGAGCATACGTTGATGGAGTATAGCAAACTGATTTTAGGAAAATGGCTTGGAACTCTGATTGTCATCATTTATCTTATTCAGTGGTATTCGGTTATTGGCAACATATTAAGTGAATTTGCCATTTTTGCGATTAAGATTCTGCTTCCCGATACACCTCCATGGATGTTGCTTTTGACCATGCTTGTATTAATAATTTATGTGGTCTTTATAGGTGGTCTAGAAGGAATTGGACGTTGCAGTGAAGTGTTTGGCCCGATTATCCTCCTATCACTTATTGTTTTACTGTTTCTGTCTCTTCCTAATTTAGAATGGAATCGAATTCTCCCTGTTTTGTCAGATAATAACGTCGTGTCCATCCTGAAGGGAGGGCTTTATCCACTATCCTTTTTTGGCGAGGCTGTCATGATGTTAATGTTCCTATCCTTCATGGACGATCCAAAGGATGGGCCCGTCTATGCGGTCAGGGGGGTAGTATTGACAGCAGGTATTGTAAATATTTCCGCTATTTTTGTCATTATGACTTTGGGATCTGAGCTTTCAGCCAAACTACTGTATCCCGCTTTTGATTTAATCCGTTACATTAACGTCATGAACTTTATCCAAAATCTTGAGATTCTTGCCATCTTAGTTTGGATTCTCAGCGTGTTTATCAAGTTATCTCTATATTTATTTTTAGCGAGCTATGGGACTGCCCGATTGTTTAGAGTGAAAGATTGGCGGAAAATAATTTGGTTGGTAGCTATTTTTGCCTTTGTGTCAGCCCTGATTTTAATACAATTAAATATCCACGGCATCCAATATATAAATGCTGTTTGGATTCCTTATGTCTTGCCGATCCATATGGTGGGAATCCCCTTATTATTATGGATTGTTGGAAGTATACGTAAAAAAAGGTCACGGGGACAATGAACGATTTCTCTAATCCTGAAAATACGCTAGCAGTCAATTTGTATAAAAAATAGATTCCATAACGTCAAAGAAGGTAGAGTCACTGGACATATATCTCTAACTTTCTTACTTGGAATAGACCGCCTCATTGTTCTCTCTTTTTGAACCGTATTCTCTATTTGTAAAGATTTTGTCGTATTAACAGATTAGCTGTCGAACCTCTTATTTTTTACTAAATCTTCGTTTATAATAAAGTCTATTGTAGGCTTTTTTGGAATTGTGTTACAAATTAATAGGAGCTAAGATATGGAAACGAACGTTATATCCCTTAAAGAGCTGGAAGATAAAATTGCTGTCCTAAGAACTCGTATGATTGATACGGTAAAGGTAAAAGGGTTTATCCATCCTGATACGATTCGGTGTAGCCAAGAGTTAGATTGTTTACTAAACAAATATCAAAAAGTGAAATGAAACTCATCTGTTATTCTGTGGAATCTCTTTTTCAATCATCTACTTTAAAAAATGAATAGTCTATCTACCGATGCGAGAGGCAGCATGACTAAGATTCGCGAAATCTTAGTCATGCTGCTTTTTCATGCCGTTTCTCGCTAAAAATATTTATGGAACGGGTGAAGATGTATTTACTAGAAATAGAATTTTAAATACTTTTAGAACAAAATTTAAATACTTTTAGAACAAAAACGGAAATTGGACACGTGTAAATAACTTAAAAGAGTTCCCTTCAATAAAAAAAGCATCCGATTATTCGGATGCATACTTAATTATACCGTGTAAATAAACTGAGTATTCTCTCTGTACATATTCTCTTAATTTAATTTTTTTCTCTGTTTCTAATGCTTTAACCAATTCCTGAATTGTTTTTTCATTTTCTTTTGTAGTAGGAAGCTCTAGTGAAAACATATTACTTCGACTACCATGTAATAGTTTCTTTAATAACTCAACTTTATTCATTGGATAATCCCCTTTATTTGTTATATTCGACATAAAGGCTATGTTTTCCTTTGAATATCTTATATTATTTTAAGTTTTACCGACTTTCCACTAAAAGAAGCTGGTTACAGGTACTATGACAGGAATGGGGTAGCTTTTTTTATAGCTACCTTCTACTAATTCAATTATATCACACCCTGATGTCTTTTCTGTTTCATGATAATGAATTTTGTGTAACTTTTCTTTTTCGTTATACAAGTTATATACTTTTTCATCGTTCGCCTTTTCTATATCAAACAGATTAAAACGGAAATTTTATAGCAAAGTTATTACACTTAATTATCATTCATTCAGTTGTCAAAAATCCTTCTGTCTGCTACATAGTACCAATTAGATAAATGGATACTAAGCAGAGATTGAATGAGAAGGAGTGAAAGTGATGGCTATGTGTCCATTATGCAACGCATTTAAAGAATTAGAAATGTATTGCACGGTATGTGGGACCTCATTAGATGACTCAGGAAAGGTATCTGACTTTTTAGATCCTTATGGTCATTATAATGATGAAGAAACGGTAAAGATGGGGGATGGTTATCCTCATACAGCAAGAAATCAGATTTGTCCCCACTTAATGTCCTGTAAATCATGTGGTCACGATCAAGTGGTTTTTATACAAGAAGAATAACACAAAATAAAGAATTCCTCGTTAATATGTAATACTGAATCCAAGATAATTAAAGATATATAAGTAATACTACACGACGACACATGTTGTTTAACAACGTAGTTTTAAGGCGTATCAGCACTTCGCTTGATACGCCTATTTTTTATGGCTTTTTCTTCGTTTTATCACTACATTTTGAGGATTTATCAAGACTTTTATCACTACATTCGTCTCTTTTATCACCACATTTATCACAACACACATTAAATAACAATTTTACAAATTATTGTTTAATTTCCTTGTTGTAGGGGTATTATAATAAAACATATATTTGGTTTAACAACATGATTTCAATTGATGTTTTCAAGGAGAATTAATATGGAAAAGTGTTTCTCGGTAAAAGAAGTAGCAGCCCTTTTGGGCTATAAGAATGAAGAGACAATAAAAAGGAAAATAAAAGATGGGATGTTTCCAAATGCGTTCCAAAAAAGCCGTAAAGAAGGTTGGAGGATACCTGCAAGCGATGTAGCAGCTATAACCGGTTCTTCCCCAAAAACTGTTCAAGGCAAAAGCACAACACCGTCTGATTTCAATAAACCTGAATTAGTCAAATTAGCATATCAAGTAGCGACTCTTTCTTCACCACCAAAAGAAGTACATGATGTTCTCACTTCTTTACCATTAGAACGAACCCTTGAAATTTGTCTAATTATCCGCCAACAAAATAAAACAATCGAGGAGCCATACAAATTTGTAAAAGCAGCTATATCAAAGAAGTGGATGCCAGACCCGATTACAAATGTTGTAAAAAAGAAATTGATAGAATTAACACAACAGGAGTACGAAAAGATAGGATTGAACGAACAACATACAAAAAAAGTCCCTTTTTACAATTGGTTGGAGCAAGAATAAAGGTGGTGGATCGAGATGAGGACCAATTACTATTATCATGTGAAATGCCCCGAAGGGGTAAAGCCCAAAGAGTTCAAGTTAATTGTATTGGACAAGCATCGTAAGCCTTTCTTACCTCTCACAGTTTTCCATAAGGAGGCATTAGGGAGAATTTCGGATAGTAGTGCTGAATCCTACCTAAAAACACTCTATATGTTCTTTACATGGCTGCGTACAAATAGCAATTTTCAAGGGCGAATTATAAATTGGGATGATGAGCCACAGGTGGTTCGGGTAGCCGTAGAGGACTTCCTGATAAATGAAGCGTACTGTAAAGTCACATCAAGTGATAGCAAAACCTATTATAATGTGTCATTAACAAATAAAAGTCCTAATACTGTCAGTCGATTGTTAAGTGCCTTAAAATCATTTTATAAAATTATGATTCATGTAAAAATGTATCCTTATCCTAATCCTCTTATTGATGCACACGCCATTTTAGAAGAGTACCAAGCACTAAAGGAGGGCATTAGGGAAGGAAAACCTAGAATGCCTAAAGAGGCAGGTACAGAAGAACCTTTACCTAAAAGAGCGCGAAGATTAACCGACTCTTTTTTTAAGGTCTTAAATGGTGAATGGCAACCTCAGATTATTGATACCCCTCACCTCCCCTTTATGATTTATAAAGCTGGGAAGGACAGTAAATGGAAGCTTAGAGATGAAATTATTACAAGGATGTTATTTCAAACCGGGGCAAGGGCAAGAGAGGTTATTGAACTTACATTTGGTGACTATCGTGCTAGGTATGACAAGGGTGAGTTTACCACCTTTAATAAAGGCAGCAATGGAAAAAGAACAAAGTTTTTGAAAGTAGATAATAACACGATCAAACTACTTGACCGTTATATCTATGGTGAGAGAAAGAAAGTTGCTAAAAGTGATTTAAAAATCAATGATATACCTGATGCAACTCCGATATTTCTTAATCAGTATGGAAATCCCTACACGTATGATGCCTTTCTAAAAAACTGGTCAACTATCATGGAGAAAGCAGAAATAAAAATCAACATTCATAAAACTCGTCATTGGTTCGTGACCCGTAGTATTCGGATGATTCGCGAAGAATACAAGGATAAAACAGAACAAGACAAAGCAATTGAACGATTACGAATTTATATGAATTGGAGTGCAAAAGCAGACACCATGAAAGTCTATGAACACTACGTCGATGAAAAGGATTATGTGGCAGAACAGCATGACAAATTGTTAGAAAAGATGAGAAAGGAACAGGAGGAGTATTTAAATCAGCTAAAACCTCGTAAGAGGGCTAAACAACCTTCGGTTGAGCCTCGAAATAACGTCGTTCAGATGCCCGAAAAACAACATGAATTGATGGATTTTATTAATGAATTGAATAGTTAATCTATAAATGAATCTAAGGGTGTTGGATTGTGATTGATGAATTAGAAAGCAAACTATGGTATCAAGAATTAAAAGACAAGGTTGATGACAGCATCCTTGTCTATCAGGATAAACGAGGCTATCTTTGGGACAAGGTTAACCCTGAGTTTCTGCGTTACTTCAAAAACAACTATTATGGTTATCCTTTTACAAACCACTTAGCATTAGGGTGGATGATAATGTCCAATCAAAACTTGGACCCTAAGACTATTTATATTATTTTACAATCTGTAAGTGCTGGTCTCAAAGAACTCTTTCAAGAACTCAAATTAGAAAGCATTAATGATTTTGATATGGATACTTATCTATCCGATTATTTACGAAGGAAGATTCTCCCCTCCCATTCAGATTACAAGCGAAGCAAATTCTTTAGCTATTATAAAAATGTTGTCAAAAAAGTGCATAAGTGGCATTCAACCAAGTTGACAAAAGAACAACAAGAAGTGTTCGCTCCTTTTTTACTCCCTCAAACATACTTAGATAGCAGAGATTTTAATGTTGGAAAATCAGCAAGTGAAGCTGCGAAAAGTAAACGGAAATCTGAAACAGACGCAATTTCCAAAGATTTTATAAAAATTCGTGCCGAAGGTGGATTTCGTTTGAATCAAGTTAGGCGTTTGCGGCAGAAATACCTTGAGGTTGTAGAATTAGTAAAAGCTAACGATTATCCTCTTCCTTTTGAATTTGCTTATGTTGAAAATCAGGAACGTGGAGATATAGCAAAGGAGCTTTTTTCCTTTCGATTATGGGATAAACCGTCTTTCGCACTGTATCATAGTGAAAACTACACTTCAGTAACCATCAACAACGCAAAGGAACGAAAGTCTACTTTTTCAGAAGAGAAGAACGAATACTTTGTCGAGTTTTTAAAAGCAGAAAGATTAAATGACCAAACTAGTGAACCAGTAGAAGAAACAGAAGGTTTTTGGTTTATGCCCCTTTTGGAACACCATTTAATTGGAAAGTGGTTCCAATCTTTAAGCGAAGAAGAAATAAATAAAAAGCTGAAAATACTTGAGATGTACGGATATAGGGAACCAGATTCAAAAGGTCTTAATACGCCTTTCCAGACTGACCACAAAGGCATTCTAGCACAAGGGAAGTTTATAACTAACTCTCAGAAATATGCCAATGGCATTTTAATGAACGTTGAGGTTTTGTACATTACCACTCTCTTTGGTGCAACAGCGCTAGATATATTTACGTCTTCAGGTGCAAGGTTAGGTGAAGTGGTACAAGTCCATTTGGGGCTTGGATGTTTGGATCAGGGAAGTATCACCGATTCAGAAACGAATACAGTAAAAACATCGTACATGTTTAGAGCTATTCCGAAAGGAAGAGATGAACCCGCAGTCTTTTATGTCAACAAGGATAGTTTTGATTTAATAAAGGAAATCGCCTTTTACCTTAAAGATGTACACTATAAAGGCTCGATTCCAACTGTGAAATTTAGTTATCGTGAAAAAATGGGTGCATCACGACCAGAACATCCCTATTTATTTCAGCTTCATGGTAAACAGTTTGGACATTTGACTATGGCATGTATTTTAAACTTCATCTGTTTCGGATTGATTTATGAGACACAAGACAAAAAGTTGGTAAACTTGAAACCTCACTTATTACGCCATGGTTTTGCGACACACGCGGTACAGGCAGAGGAAATTCCGATTGATGTCGTAGCAATGATCCTTAATCAAAAAGATTTAGAGGTTACAGGATATTATTCCCAGCCTACCCAAAGCCAAGTAGCAAATGTTGTAACTGATTTTCACACCTCCATGAATACTCAAGTTGACATGATGAAAGAAGTTTTAAGGCAACCAGAAGAGATACAAGCTCTTTTTGAACGTCAAAAAGAAATCAGTGGACCATTCAGTAAAACTGTTGGGGGGACATGTGTTACCAACAAGATTTGCCCAACAAAGCTTGCGTGTGTAGGTTGCGGTACTAAAATACCCGAACCAGAACAAAAGTATGAATTACTTGATTATCTAGAATGGGCAGAAAAAACGAAAGCATTTTATGAGGAAAAAGGGTTTAATCTGGAAGTGATGAAAATGAAACAAGCCATACATGATGCGAAAGTTGAGTTGAAAGAAATCGCATTAATCGAGGAGTATAGGAGAGATAAGGAGAATGAGCCAGAACTTATCATTAGAAAACCATAAAAGTGGTTTAGAGAGTGATTATGAGAAACGAAGGGTTAACTCCTTTGAACTAGGTAAAAAAGCAATAGATGCCCTCCTTGCAGGGGGCAAAGAAGTTACCTTGCACAACGTATCTAAAAAGACAAAAGAACTCGATGAAAAAGGTAAAGGGATTCATTTTAACACCATTAGAAATCATGAGGAACTCTATGCGTATTATAAAGAAAAGAGTAAGAGCTATAAGAAGAAGCAAAAAGAGCTAGAAAAGCATCTTCCCTATCGGGAAAATGAAAAACATACTTTTCACGAGTTTGAGCAATTAAAACCTGACAGGAATTTAAAGAATGTATACAGACAATATATGCGGCTAACGAAAGCTGAATTAGCAAAGCGTTTAATAGAAGCTGAGCAGTATATCGCAGAAGGAAACCAAGAATATTTGAAAAAGTTATTTGAGACATATGAGGGCTAGAGAACAATGTAATTAATGACTCTCTGTTTAAAAATACTGTTGATACTACAACGAGAAAAAGGACCACTCTTTTGGTCCTTTGTTTTTCTCCTTATTTTACTAAAGCACCCGTTACTTTAAGTGTAATACTTCACAAAGTTAATAAAGAACAATCTCCTTGCACGCTTTCATCCCCAAATAACATGATGTATGTCTTCTCTAAAAAAGCCCTAGCTCGGACATGAAATTTACCAGCTAGGGCTTTTTTATATATAATTTAGTAACGGTCTTTATATTCATACATGATGACAAGAAAAGCATTATTCGCCGGATACTAATGTGGCATTATAACGTTTTTTTACTTCCTTAATAGACAAATAAAGCTGATAGTTTCCATATTTCAATAACTCATTCAATAGATTATTTAAAGCATCTTGTGAACCAACCGTTATCTTCAGAAGATAACATGCATCTCCCGAAACACGATGCGCTTCGGTAATTTCACTACGAATATCAATAAATTTCAATAAATCATCATGCGTATGAGCATTCATAAAAAAGATGACAAAGGCTGTATAAGGAAGCCCCATCTTCAATTCATCAATCACGATAGAATAAGCTTGAATGATGCCGTTATCCTCCATTTTTTTTATGCGATTGCCAACAGCTTGTCCTGTCATATGAATTTTTCCACCGATTTCCTTCCATTGTATACGAGCGTTTTTATTTAATAGTTGTAGTATTTGAAAATCAATTGAATCAATTTGCATAGTAATTCCTTTCACAGTGAAATTGTTTTTAACAATAGTGTTTCATGAGACCATCGAATATTCAATTAATTCTGTTTATAATTATACTATATAAAATTTGAAGAGGTGACGAAAATGACAACAGCTCTATTAGTGATTGATATTCAAAATGATTATTTTCCAAATGGAAAGATGTCTTTAACAAATCCGGAGCAAGCAGCACAAAATGCGGCGAAACTGCTAACACACTTCAGACAAACAGGCGCACCAATCTTTCATGTACAGCATATCACAGAAGGTGAAATCGTTCCTTTTTTCCATCCAAATACAGAAGGTGTCGAAATTCATGAGTCAGTACGCCCATTAGAAGGCGAGACAGTCATTGTAAAACATATGCCGAATAGCTTCTTCAATACAAACTTACATGAAAAACTACAAGAACAAGGCGTTAAAGAATTAATCGTTTGTGGAATGATGTCACATATGTGTATTGATGCGACAGTACGTGCAGCAGTTGAACACGGTTATGCATGCCAAGTGATTGAAGATGCTTGTGCAACAACAACATTACAAATTGAAGATAAAATCATTCCTGCTGAGCATATTCATTACGGATTTATGGCGGCATTAAATGGCATGTATGCAACAGTTAAAACAACAGAGGCATTTTTACAATAAAAGAACTTCCTTTGGAAACATAACGTCTTCTCTTTCAAAGAAATAGATGTTTCAACAACTTAAAAAAGGCTGTCCAGAAAAAATAACTTCTGGACAGCCTTTTTTCATTATACTTTATTTTGTTGTTCGATATAAGCATTCTCTCATAAAAGTTACTTCTTAAAACACTTGGCTAAAATCTTTTAGAAAAGAGCCAAAATTAATAACTCTTATTCCACTAACCTGCCATTTAGTTGAAAAAGAAAACCATAGTAGTCTTTAATCGAGGGGAATAATGATTGTCGTGTTAAAAAAACAAAAGCATGTCGTGATAAAAGGAGTGGGATACCCACTCCTTTTCTTTTCTGTGTTTATTGTTAAACAACATGTCAAGATTGTTAAATTAAGCCTAAAACTTCACTTTTCTTATCTTTCAGTAAAATTTGAAGACGGGGAATTTTTTATTTTAATCAGCGTCTCCTTATTCGTCTAGAATCGTATAAAATTTTACATTTTGTCTGTAATGAAAATTATAAAATGTAATGAAACGTAACGATTGTGGTTAATAAATGTATCAAGTTCTATTTTTTGCATATATGTAATAAATCAATTGAAGGGATAAAGAATTAGAAAAAAATAAAGGAGGGGGTTTTCATGACCGCAGCAAAAGTTTACACTCCAGAAATTGAACTTAATCAAGTGAGCATGCGTTATCAAACAGATAAAACGGAAGTATTAGCGCTCGACAATGTGAGTGTGGACATTGGAAAAGGAGAGTTTGTCTCGTTACTTGGACCATCAGGTTGCGGCAAGACCACTTTACTTCGGATTATGGCTGATTTGATTCAACCGACAAGTGGTGAGGTAAAAGTGGCGGGAGAAACCGCTAAGGAAGCAAGGTTAGCGCAGAAATACGGAATCGTGTTTCAAAGCCCTGTTTTATATGATTGGAGAAAAGTAAAACAAAATATTACGCTGCCATTAGAAATGATGGGGATAAGTAAGGTTGAAAGGGAAAATCGAGTGATCCACTTATTAGAACTAGTAGGATTAATTAATTTTAAGAATCAATATCCTTGGCAATTAAGCGGAGGGATGCAGCAGCGTGTGGCTATCGCTCGTGCTTTAGCGATAGAACCAGAGATTTTGCTGATGGATGAACCGTTTTCTGCCTTAGATGAATTTACGAGGGAACGTCTCAATGAAGAATTACTTTCTATCTGGAGCGAGGTTGGTAATACGGTTGTGTTCGTTACACATAGTATTCCTGAAGCGGTTTTTTTATCTGATCGAGTATGTGTGTTATCGCCACATCCTGGAAGGTTATCTGCGGTTGTTGAGATTCCTCTTCCTCGTCCAAGAACGAAGGAAATGAGAAATAGTCCGGAATTTTATCAGCTTCTATCTGCTATACGTGACAGCTTTGAAGGAGTGTAGGGGATGCGAAAACACTTATTTCTTCAACGCTTTGCACCAACTGCCCTTTGGGTCATTGGGCTTCTTGTTATGTGGGAATCCGCCTCTTGGTTTTTGCTGCATGTATTACAAGTCCCGTTAGCTCAATCGAAGCTTCCTTATATCCACGAGTTAGTGCTTACAGTAACGGATTATGGCGATACCCTTTTTTTTGAAGCGTGGGTCACTTTTACAAATGCAGCAATTGGATTTGTTTTTGGTGCAGTGGCAGGTAGCTTATTAGCGATTGTGATGAGTACATCTAAATGGGTCGAGCAGCTCACGTTTCCTTATGCTGTCGCATCACAAATGGTTCCTATTTTAGGACTAGCACCGATTGTATACGGAATTGTTCGTGATGAGTACGTATCTCGGATTATCATTGCTGGATATCTCACATTTTTCCCAGTCGCTTTAAATATGCTGAGAGGTCTGCGTAGTGCAGATCCATTAGCGGTAGAGCTGCTGCATTCTTACGCAGCCAAGCCTTGGACGGTCTATTGGAAGCTTCGTTTTCCAGCAGCTTTACCTGGGCTGTTTACTGGATTGAAGATTGCCGCTCCGTTAGCCGTAACGGGAGCGATATTAGTAGAGTTAATGGGTGCAACAAAAGGGTTAGGTGTCATTATGCTTCGGAATCTGTATTATGGCCCTTCCCATACGTATATGTTTTGGCTAACCGTTATTACGGGAGCATTACTTGGGATTTTTAGCTATGTACTGATTAGTTTAATCGAGCGGATTGTGACTCCATGGCAACCAGAATTTCGCCGAGCAGGAGGTGACGATTAATGGAAGGAGAGCCAGCGAAAAAAAACATAAGCTGGGTGGATCAACCTGCCGTGAATCAAAATCATCCTTCTGGTCCGCCATCAGAAAATGGTGTGGTCAGGAATATGAAAAAACGTAAGAGAAAGCTAGTAAAAGCTCGTCAAATCTTACTTCCGCTGCTGGCAGGTATTGTATTTATCCTATTGTGGCAGTGGCAAGTCATACACGGAATCTTCAGCCTGCAAACGTATCAACTGCCATTGCCGTCCGCTATTCTTGCTTCTATGTTGGAAAATAGCGATATACTGCTCGCTTATACGGGGTATACCTTGACGGAAGCAGTGTTGGGGATGCTAGTAGGGTCGTCTATAGGGTTTCTATTTGCCCTGATTGCCTCTGCTTGGCCTAAGTGGGGAAAAGGTGGATTAGGGATTGTCGTAGCCCTAAATGCTGTTCCGATTGTGGCGCTGGCGCCGATTATGAATCTTTGGTTTGGAGATGGAATTGGTTCAAGGGTTGCTATCGTTACGATTACGACAATGGCTGCAATGGCCATTAACGCTTATAAAGGAATGACGATGGTCGATCGGTTAGCGCTTGATCTAATGCATTCATATGCGGCAAAAAAATATCAGGTATTTCGATACGTAAGAATAGCTAATAGCCTACCCTATATTTTCACAGCTCTAAAAATAAACACAACGGCAAGTATGATTGGGGCGATTGTCGGTGAATTTTTCTTTTCCTCTCAAGGTCTAGGATACCTACTTTCCAATTCTATTAAAGTGGCTAAAATGCCTTTGGGCTGGTCGTGTATTGTCATGGCGGCCATTGTCGGTGTCATTTTCTATCTACTTGTAGAAGGGCTAGAGAAAATCTTTATAAAGTGGCATGCCTCCGAGAGAGTCTGATTTGATATCCTGAGTTTTGTGCTAACAGGAGTACAGAATTCTGAATATATGAAATATTCGAAAAGTACAAGGGGGATTATGAATGAGAAAAAGGAATAGGCTACTATTGGGAGTTGTGATGGCCGTTAGTTTGCTGATGGCTGCTTGTAGCAATACGAATAATTCTACTTCTGGAACGTCTTCAGAGGACCAATTAACACAAGTGAAATTACAGCTAAAATGGGTGCCACAAGCACAGTTTGCAGGTTATTATGTGGCGATGGAAAAAGGGTATTTTAAGGAAGAGGGTCTGGATGTAACGATTGTTCCAGGTGGACCAGATATTGTTCCAGAGCAACAGGTTGCCAATGGGGCAGCTGATATTGGGATTGGCTGGGTTGCTAGTCTTTTGCCGCACCAAGAACAAGGCTTACCATTAGTCCAAATCGCACAAATTTATCAAAAAAGCGGATTACTGCTTGTGTCCAAAAAAGAGGCAGGAATAGAGTCTCCTAAGGACTTAGCAGGTAAAAAAGTTGGAAACTGGATGGGTGGAAATGAATTCGAAATCTTGGCGTTATTTGATAAATATGGCTTAGATCCAAACAAAGACCTATCCTTTGTGAAACAAGGATTTACGATGGACCAGTTTTTATCTGGCGAATTAGATGCGGCATCTGCTATGACTTATAACGAATATCAAGTGGTGCTGGAGCAAGGAGTTCTGGAAAGCGACTTATCCGTCATTGATATGAACGATGAAGGGGTAGCGATGCTTGAGGATAACTTGTTTGCCAATAAAGAATGGCTTGCTGACAATAAGGAGGTTGCTGCTGCATTTATTCGCGCTTCCATCAAAGGCTGGCAGGATGCCATTAAAGACCCGGAAGCTGCTGTAGATGCTGTCATGAAGGAAGCGGAAGAAGGGAGTACGTCGAGAGAACACCAGTTGAAGATGATGAAGGAAGTGGCCAAACTGGTTGCTCCAGATGGGTTTGATCCAGCAAACATCGGTAAAATTGATGATGCAATGTTTAAGCAAACCGCAGACATTGCTCATGAATTCGGGGTCATAAAAGAACCGGCAAACCTAGAAGAGACATATACGCATGAAATCATGAATATGGTAGTAGGAAAGTAAGCATAACAGACCTCCCGAGATCATGCTCTACACGTCTCGCCTATAATCTTGGGAGGTTGTTTTCATTTTTAAGGAGTGTACATAATTTTAAGGCATGATTTTTCAATTCTCTGAAGGAGGTTTTGGGCTTGAGTAAAGCAAATCATACAAGAATTTCGGTTGATGATTTAAGTAGAAATTTTCAAGAAGTAGAGCCTGGATTGACGAAACAAGAAGCGTTGAATGAGGCAAATCGCTGTCTTTATTGCTACGATGCCCCTTGTATCAAAGCCTGTCCAACAGGAATTGATATTCCCTCCTTTATTAAAAAGATTGCTTCAGGCAATCTAAAAGGATCTGCCAAGACGATTATGACTGCTAATCCAGTTGGTGCTAGCTGTTCGCGTGTATGTCCAACGGAGGAGTTATGTGAAGGGGCTTGTGTCCTAAATCATTCAACAAAGCCAATTATGATTGGAAATTTGCAGCGATATGCAACCGATTGGGCTATTAAAAATGAACAAGCTCTATTTCAACGAGGACAGAAAAATGGAAAATCAGTCGCGATTGTTGGTGGAGGTCCTGCAGGTTTGTCTGCCGCAAGAGAGCTAGCTCTTTTAGGCTATAAGGTAACGATTTTTGAAGCAGAGGAGAAGGCTGGCGGATTAAACACATACGGAATTGTTTCATTCAGACTGCCACAGGATATTTCGTATTGGGAGGTCGAGCAAGTAGAAAGTTTGGATGTTGAAATCCGAACAAATACGAGAGTTGGCAAAGATATATCAGTTAAAGAGATTATCGAAAACTATGATTCTATTCTGCTGGCAATTGGAATGTCCCATGTTCCTAATTTAGGTATTAGCGGTGAAGAATTAACTGGAGTCTATGATGCAATTGAATTTGTGAAAGAAACGAAAACGAAACCAATAACAGATCAACTTCTTGGTAAAAAAGTAGTGGTCATTGGTGCTGGAAATACAGCGATTGATGCTGCGACTTGTTCTGTGCGACTAGGTGCAGAAAATGTCAAAATTTTATATAGACGGACTATAGAAGAAATGACGGCCTACGAGTTTGAATATGAATTTGCTAGACAAGATGGTGTTGAATTTAGATGGCTGACAGCTCCAAAACAGAATTATCGGGGATGAACAAGGAAGGTAAAGGGAATCGAATGCATCAAAATGAAACTAGGTGAGCCAGGGAAGGATGGCCGACGCCGTCCTGTTCCGATTGAAGGCTCTGAATTCATCATGAGGTGGATGCGGTCATTAAAGCGATTGGCCAAACAAGATATGTTGAGCTCATTGAACAATTTGGGCTAGAACATGACGAGGGAGTCGTGAAAATTGATTCGACCACCTATCAAACATCAAATAAAAAAGTGTTTGCATGTGGGGACGTCATATTTGGAAAAGGAAAGGTGAAGCAATGGTCGTATCAGCTGCACAGCAAGGAAAAGAGAGTGCCTATAAGATTCATGCAATCTATTGTCAGAAGTTCTATATTTAATAAATAAGGGGGGACTGATTCATGGCAGATTTACGGATTAATCTAGCAGGGATTAAATCACCTAATCCATTTTGGTTAGCTTCAGCACCTCCAACTAATTCGGGTTATCAAGTTCAGCGTGCATTTGAAGCGGGATGGGGAGGCGCAGTTTGGAAAACATTAGGTGATCCGATTATTAATACGTTCATCACGATTTGCTGCTGTTAGCTTTAACGGCCAAAGAGTAGCGGGATTTAACAATATTGAATTAATTACCGATCGTCCGTTAGAAGTGAATTTAAAGGAAATTTATGAAACGAAAAAGAGGTTTCCCAATCATGCGATTATTGCCTCGCTAATGGTGGAACCAAAGCAGGAAAAGTGGCATGAGATTGTGAAAAGAGTAGAAGATGTTGGAGTAGATGGACTTGAGCTGAATTTTGGTTGTCCGCATGGGATGGCAGAACGAGGGATGGGTGCTGCCTCGGGTCAGGTGCCAGCACTAGTTGAAAAACAAACATATTGGGTAAAGGAAGTCGCAAAAACGCCCGTCATCGTAAAATTAACACCAAATATTACGGATATTACGGTTACGGCTGAAGCGGCTGTTAAAGGTGGGGCGGATGCAATCAGTATGATTAATACGATTAATAGTTTAGCAGGTGTTGATTTCGATTCATGGAATACGATTCCGCATGTAGGAGGTAAAGGGGCTCATGGTGGATATTGCGGTCCGGCAGTTAAGCCGATTGCGCTAAATATGGTCGCAGAATGTGCAAGAAATCCAAGAATTAATGTCCCGATTTCAGGAATTGGAGGGATTTCAAATTGGCAGAATGCGGTGGAATTTATGCTGATGGGTGCGACAGGTGTACAAGTTTGTACAGCCGCTATGCACCATGGCTTCCGCATTGTAGAGGATATGATTGATGGACTTAATAATTACTTAGATGAAAAAGGCATTGCTTCTGTGATGGATATTGTCGGAAAATCCGTTCCAAAATATTCCGATTGGGGCGACTTGGATCTTAATTACAAAGTCGTCGCAAGAATTAATAATGATGTATGCATCAATTGCAATAAATGCCATATTGCCTGTGAAGATACATCGCATCAATGTATTGATATGTTAAAGGATGAAGATGGTAGCAGCATTCTTAAAAGTGAGAGAAGAGGATTGTGTAGGCTGTAATTTATGCTCGATTGTATGTCCGGTGGAGGGGCGATTGACATGGTTGAAATTCCAAATGAACTTCCGCCAATGACGTGGAATGAACGGCAGGCTGCACTCGGGACGCTTTCGCAGTGTAATTAGAAATCTATATTCCAAGGAGGATGTAAAATATGAAAAAAATCATTAAAAACGGAATCATTGTGACAGCAACAGATACGTATCAAGCCGATATATTGATTGAAAATGGAGTGATTACTGGAATTGGAACGGATCTTTCGACACAAGGGGCAGAGGTCATTGATGCAAAAGGCTGTTATGTGTTTCCAGGTGGGATTGATCCACATACTCATTTAGATATGCCATTTGGAGGAACGGTCACAAAGGATGATTTTGAACAGGACGATTGCCGCAGCCTTTGGCGGCACGACAACGATTATTGATTTTTGTTTAACAAAGAAAGGAAAGCCACTGGAAAGTGCGATTGAAACATGGCATGCAAAATCAAAAGATAAAGCAGTGATTGATTACGGATTCCATCTTCAAGATTGTGGAAATGAATGAGAATGTATTAAATGAGCTTCCTAAAGTCATAGATGACAGAAGGAATTACTTCTTTAAAAGTATTTATGGCCTATAAACATCAGTTTCAAGCAGATGATGAAACGCTTTTCCGTACACTCCTTGCCGCAAAGGACTTAGGAGCACTCGTGATGGTTCATGCGGAAAATGGGGATGTCATTGACTTATTTAGTCAAAAAAGCATTGGCTGAGGGAAAGACGGATCCTATCTATCATGCGTTAACGAGACCACCAGAAGCGGAAGGGGAAGCAACGGGAAGAGCTGCAATTTTAACAGAACTGGCTAAATCGCAGCTATATGTCGTTCATGTTTCTTGTGCAGAGGCGGCTCGAAAAATTGCTGAAGCAAGAAGTAAGGGTGTTGATATCTGGGGTGAAACATGTCCGCAATATTTAGTCTTAGATCAATCGTATTTAGAAAAGCCGGATTTTGAAGGAGCTAAATATGTTTGGTCACCGCCTTTACGTGAAAAATGGAACCAAGATGTATTATGGAATGCGCTAAGAACGGGACAACTGCAAACGTTAGGATCGGACCAATGTTCATTTGACTTTGACGGTCAAAAAGAATTAGGAAAAGGCGATTTTTCCAAAATCCCGAACGGGGGACCAATCATTGAGGATCGAGTTAGCATCCTGTTCTCAGAAGGAGTGAAAAAAGGAAGAATTACTCTTAATCAGTTTGTCGATCTTACGTCAACACGAGCGGCCAAACTATTTGGATTGTATCCGAAAAAAGGAACGTATTGCTGTTGGTGCGGATGCTGATCTTGTCATCTTTGATCCGACAGTGGAAAGAGTGATTTCGGCTAAAACGCATCATATGGCGGTAGATTATAATGCGTTTGAAGGGATGAAAGTGACGGGAGAGCCTGTTTCTGTCTTATCACGCGGAGAATTTGTCATTCGTGATAAACAGTTTGTTGGTTCGCCAGGGACAGGTCAATATATAAAACGCGCCAAGTATGGAGACATGCAAAATATGAAGGAAAGTAAATCGCTAACGATGTGAACTCTGCTCGATTCTGCTCACATCTGCTCGAGGTACAAACAAAATATCAAGGGGGCGCACGAATGTCAGATTATCAACAGTATCTACGGGAACAGGAACACATTGATTTCCTTCTTCAGCAAGGCTACAAAATCAAAAAGGTGAAAGAAAATTTAAGCGGGGCGCTTATCGAATTCAAAAAGGGTGAGAGTATAGCAACCTTACACCTTGTAACGGCAGAAGGAAGAAAATACGTTTCGGTGAAGGTGATTCAGCAGCAAAAAGAAGAAAGTAATCAGGTTATCGATTTAAATAAATGAGTGAAAGAAAGGAGGGTCTTTAGGATGAAAAAGCAGAAAGTGTTAATTAATGGGCAGAGACTCAAACATACGCTTGAAGAATTTGCGACTTTTGGACGGACAGAGAACAATGGCGTGACTCGTTTGGCGTTGTCTGAAGAGGACCGTTTCGCCAGAGATTATTTCTGTTCTCGTTGTAAAGAATTAGGAATGACTGTTGAGATTGATGATATGGGAAATATATATGCTACGTTAGGGGGTCTTGAAAACAAGCCTCCCATTGTAGTAGGCTCTCATCTCGACTCTGTCAAAAAAGGTGGACGATTTGATGGTGTGCTAGGCGTAGTCGCAGGCTTAGAAGTGGCTCGAACGCTTGTGGAAAATAAGATTACACCACGTGTTCCATTTACCATTATCAATTTTACAAATGAAGAAGGAGCTAGATTTGAACCTTCGATGATGTCATCGGGTGTTCTTTCGGGGAAATTTGATAAATCTGCCATGCTTCAAAAAACAGATGCAGATGGAATAACATTTGCAGATGCCTTACATTCGATTGGCTATGCCGGAAATGTAGAAGCTCGCTTAAAGGAAGCGACCGCCTTTTTAGAATTGCATATTGAACAAGGTCCTATTCTAGAGCGGGAATCGTTAAGCATTGGTATTGTCCAATCTGTACTCGGGATGGTCTGCTATGAGATTGAAGTGACGGGTGAATCGGACCATGCTGGCACGACTCCGATGGATATGAGGAAGGATGCGCTTTTTGCGACAACTAATATCATAACGGAAGCACGCCAAAAGCTGAGCACACTCGATCGTGACTTAGTGTTCACGATGGGAAGAATGAATGTTTTCCCAAATATTCACACCGTTATTCCGAATAAAGTCGTGTTCACATTGGAAGCAAGGCATAAAAATCCAAGCGTAATCGGACAGGTAGAAGCGATCATGGGAGAACTGACACAGACTTCAGCTCACGAAGGCTGTGAAATCAAAGCACAAAAGCTTTGGGATCGTTCGACCGTTTGGTTTGATAAAAAAATAGTCGATTGTATAGAGCAATCCGCCAAGACCCTCGGCTATTCGTACAAAAGAATGGACAGCGGTGCAGGTCATGACGCTCAGTTTATTGCAAGCTATATCCCAACTGCGATGATTTTTGCTCGAAGTATGAACGGCAAAAGTCATTGTGAAGAAGAGTTAACGACGTGGGAAGATTGCGAAAAAGGAGTAAATGTCATTTTAGAAACGGTACTCTCGTTGTGATTTTTTTCGATGAATTCTAGAATCAATTGTGAACTTTCAGGAATTAAATGTGAATTTTCTTCAATTAATCTATTATTTCTAGAATTAAGTCTCATTTTTCCTGAATAAAGCCGTATAGAAAGATAGAGGGGGCAAGAAATAATGACTGTTATCAAAAGTGATACTGCGATTTTAAAAAACTATATTAATGGGGAATGGGTAGATGCACAAAGCAGAGAAACGGTAGATGTACCAAACCCGGCGACAGGACGAAATATTGGCGAAGGTGCCCATTTCCTCCAATGAGGATGTAGAGTTAGCGGTTCGTGCTGCCAATGAGGCCTTTAAAACGTGGAAAAATACCCCTGTTCCGAAAAGGGCAAGAATTCTATTTAAATATCATTATTTATTAACCGAAAATCATGAAAAACTAGCAAAACTGATTGTACAAGAGAATGGAAAAGCCTATAACGAAGCATATGGTGAAGTCCAAAGAGGCATTGAGTGTGTCGAATTTGCCTCAGGTGCTCCCACTCTTATGATGGGTGAGACATTATCAACTATTGCCAATGATATTGATTCAGAGATGTTCCGCTATCCACTGGGTGTTGTCGGTGGAATCTCTCCATTTAACTTTCCGATGATGGTTCCATTATGGATGTTTCCATTAGCTACTGCATGCGGGAATACATTTGTGTTAAAGCCTTCCGAGCGCACTCCTATGTTAGCCAATGAGTTGGCGCGATTGTTTACGGAAGCAGGTGCGCCAAAAGGGGTATTAAATATTGTTCATGGTGCTCATGATGTTGTCAATGGTCTTCCTCATCATGAAGAGGTAAAAGCGATCTCATTTGTCGGCTCGCAGCCTGTTGCCAAATATGTATACGAGCGAGCTGCTGCGAATGGAAAAAGAGTGCAAGCACTTTCTGGTGCCAAAAATCATCATATTGTCATGCCGGATGCGGATATGGAAAAGGCAGTAGACAATATTATTAGCTCCGCCTTTGGTAGTGCAGGACAGCGGTGCATGGCTTGTAGTGCCGTCGTCGTTGTTGGGAACGGCGAGGGGTTTGTGAATGCATTAAAAAAGAAGGCGGATGAACTCATTATTGGAAATGGTCTCGATGACGAGGTTCTACTCACTCCAGTTATCAGAGAGGCACATCGTAAAAAAGTATTAGGCTATATTGAAAAAGGGCTTGAAGAAGGAGGCTCCTTAATTCGTGATGGCCGTAAAGAAATGAATGATAGACATGAAGGCTATTTCTTAGGGCCTACTATTTTTGATCATGTGAAGCCAACGATGACGATTGCCAAAGAAGAGATTTTTGCCCCTGTCCTTAGTTTGCTACGAGCGAGGAATCTAGATGAAGGTCTAGAGTATATTCGCAAGTCACGCTATGGAAATGGTGCGACGATTTATACAAACGATGCCAAAGCCGTAAGACAATTTAGAGAAGAAGCGGAAGCGGGAATGTTAGGGATTAATATTGGCGTTCCAGCGACGATGGCCTTTTTCCCATTCTCTGGTTGGAAGGATTCCTTCTATGGAGATCTTCATGTCAATGGAAAAGACGGTGTGAATTTTTATACACGTAAGAAAATGATTACGTCAAGATTCGACTATTAAAAGTGAAGGAAAGGGAGTTGAGAGGGATGTCGGAGATTAAAGAAAGCATAGATTTCCTGACAAAGGATCGGGATTATGTATGGCATTCCATGAAGCCGTATAATCCTGATGCAACGCTGATTGCAGAAAAGGCAGAAGGTGCGTGGATTACAGATCATAATGGAAAGAAATTTTTAGATGCCATGGCTGGATTATGGTGTGTCAATGTAGGCTACGGTCGAACGGAGCTTGCACAGGCGGCCTATGAGCAGTTAAAAGAAATGGCTTATTTTCCGCTGAGTCAAAGCCATAAGCCCGCCATTCAACTCGCAGAAAAACTAAATGAGATGCTAGGAGAAGAATACGTCATCTTTTTCTCCAATAGCGGCTCAGAAGCAAATGAAACAGCTTTTAAGATTGTGAGGCAGTATCATCAACAAAAAGGGGAGCCTCATCGCTATAAATTTATCTCAAGATATCGGGGATATCATGGGAATTCAACGGGAGCTCTTGCAGCAACCGGTCAAGCGCAGCGTATATACAAATACGAACCATTAGCGCCAGGCTTCCTAAAAGTGGCACCGCCTGATTTATATCGATCATCTGATAAGCCTGATGCAGCGCCGCAGGATTTAGAGTCTGTAAAAGAAATCGACCGTGTCATGACATGGGAGCTAAGTGAGACGATTGCCGGTGTCATTATGGAACCGATTATCACAGGTGGCGGTGTGTTAATTCCACCTAAGCGTTATATGGCCGGTGTCAAAGAGATTTGTGAAAAGCACGGGGCACTGTTGATTGTAGATGAGGTCATATGCGGATTCGGTCGGACTGGAGAAGCATTTGGGTTCATGAATTACGGTGTTACACCTGATATTATTACAATGGCCAAAGGAATTACAAGCGGCTATTTGCCATTATCAGCAACCGCTGTGAAAAAGGAAATTTATGATAGTTTTAAAGGATCTGGAGAATATGATTATTTCCGTCATGTGAATACATTCGGTGGAAATCCAGCAGCCTGTGCACTTGCCCTAAAGAACATTGAAATGATGGAGAAGGAACAATTATTTTCTCGTTCTAAACAAGAAGGGGCCTATTTAAAACAAAGCTTAACCGCGGCCTTAAGTCAGCACAAATTCGTCGGAGACATAAGAGGGAAAGGGTTGTTAATCGGAATCGAACTTGTAAAAGATAAGGCCACAAAGGAACCTTTGGAAGTCGAGCCTGTAAATAAGGTCATTTCAGGCTGCAAAGCAAAAAGGACTCATTATTGGGAAAAATGGAGCGACTGTCGCAGGATATAACAATGTGCTGACATTAGCCCCGCCTTTAAATATTGGAAGGGATGACCTCGACTTTCTCATTAAGACGCTATGTGCAGAAATCCAGGCGTTATAATGGGACATGGGTGGGACATGGGGACAGGTTCAACGTCCCATCAATTTTAGTAACAAGGGCATCAAAAAGGGAAAGAGAAAAATGATAATCCACTTCATGAAGTTGCTGACGTGTTTCGGCAACTTTTTTTGCTAGGTGTGTTCTGTAAAATAAACTTGAATTTTTCTTTCAATCGTTTAGCAAAAGCTATATCATGATGGTTGTAGCTTTATAGTGAATGGAGAAAATCAATGAAAGAAAAATATTATGATGACTTGCTTAACATTGAAACAAGAGGATACCAAAAGAATTTTAATAGATCTTTGCACTATCATCGGTATGAGCCGACACCTTATAGTGCACTCGAGCAATTATGTAAAAAATATGAATTAAAAAGTAGCGATCATGTTGTGGACTTTGGGTGTGGAAAAGGGCGTTTAAATTTCTTTATCCATTACTTTTTTCATGCATCCGTTGTTGGGATTGAAATGAATAAGACATTTTATCAAGAGGCACTGGATAATCGAACGAGTTATCTAAAGAGAACGAAGCGAAATAGCGATGGGATTCAATTTCAGTGCTGTTTAGCAGAAAAGTATAAAATTGATCCATTAGATAATGTATTCTATTTTTTTAATCCATTTTCCGTACAAATTTTTATGAAGGTCGTCCAGAATATCTTACGTTCAGCGGAAAAATCAGCACGAGATATTGAACTCGTAGTATATTATGGCTCGAAGGAGTATATCTATTTTTTAGAGCATCAAACCGCCTTCGAATTAAAAGCGGAAATCCTACTGGAGGATGTATCTGAAAAAAATCCGTATGAGAGGTTTTTGATTTATCGATTAGCGTATTAATTTTTGGGGCTAGAGAAAGGTAGAGAGAATCTCCTCTTTTGTTAATGAGACAAAGAGGAGATGTGGGACGATGTTCTTTGCAAAGTGAATAACTGTATGTATTGGGAAGCACAGTCCATTTATGTTGTTAGTCAAAAAGGTAATTCGGCAATTTTTTTGTTGTGCGCTCAGCGTGAGCGTGGACTCTTTAAAGTGGGGGAGTATCATTCTCTGTCTTTTTCTTTGATACTGCCTTTTTCATGGCTTTTACTATATAGCCACCCTTAAAACCTATAGGTTCGTAGGATACAACAAATGCCTTTGGTGCTTCTTCATTCAATACATTCATTAATTCTTTCTCTCTGCTTCTTTTTACGACAATATCTAGTCTATATCTTTTATTCCCTTCTCGTCCTTCCCCTTCAAAAATTGTTACTCCAAATCCTTCCTTTCTAAGCTCCTCGATTAACTCATAATTTTTATCCAATAAACTAACATTCACGGTACGATACCCAATCGCTAATTTTCTTTCAATATAACCACCCAGAATGATTCCACCCGAATAGCCAATTGCATAGGCAAACATATTCAAATAATTAGATAAGTCTGAAAAGATAATTCCTAAACTAATGACATAAATTAAAGCCTCCACTCCACCTAACAAAGAAGCATTCCTAATCTCATTTTTAACAAGAAAAATAGTTCGTAAAGTAGTCAGGGGGACGATTACAAACTGCATGGCAATAATCAATAATGCATCTAACAAAACATTCGCCTCTTTTCTGGGGAAACATTCGGAAAATGTGTTTTGACCGAATATTTGTCTGTTTGTAATTCACCGAAATATCAGATGAATGGGGGAGCGGTCAAACTTTACTTTTTAGTTCCGTTGTATGTAATATTACCAATTTATTGAAAAGTATGTAAGAGGAAGGGGTACTCTCGCCTAAATTTGATAGATTGAATGGAGAAGAGTAATGAAAGAAAAATATTATGATGAAAAGTATAGAAGCTGCCCTAAATTAGGCAGCTCCTATACTTTATCCGAGAGAGTAGGGGTTTTTCTTAATTCATTCGCGCTATGTAAGTCCAGGTAGCCACCTTCTTTGGTTAGATGCCTCCACCGCCATCGTAAGTAGTGCTTTTTTCTTTACGAACGAGCTGCGATAAAGCAATGGTCCCAATTGTTAAAATGAGTGTACATACAATAATTAATACATTATATCCGTTCCATTTAACAAATATATTGATTAAAAAGTAAGAGACAACAAGTGACGCTAATGGAGAAACAAGCCAAACTAATAATATTCGCTTGATCACTGACTTTTGTAAGGTAACAATTCCATCTCTGGCTGTTCCCACGCCAAGGATCCCACAAGTTGTAACTTGCGTTAACGGAATAGGAAGACCGAATACGGAAGCGATGATGACCAAAGTGCCTCCTGTAAATGAAACAGCACTACCCTGTAAAAGAGAAAGCTTTGTAATCTTTTTTGCGTTTGTTTCTAACACGTTGCTTCCTAAAAGCATGGCACCGAGGGATACAAAAATGGCTCCTATAAAAAGACCTGTGGTTGTATCAATCATATTGGCACCTACAAGAGGACCAATGGCATTGGCAACATTATTCATTCCAGCAGAAAAGGCTTCGAGGCAGCCGCCGATGACTAATAATACCGCTAGCCACTTTGTCCATTTTCCTTTCCCTGTTAGCTGTGGCCATCTTTTTTCAGACCGATTAATGACTTTTCCAAGGATAAAGGTTATAAGAAAAGAAGCAATTGGTACAATGAACCAAAATGCAATAATAACAAGAAGACTATCCCCATACAGAGCTTGGTAACTAATACCTACGCCGACAATAGAGCCAACTGTCACTTCACTAGTAGACAATGGAATTCCTAGTAAATTTGAGATGAATAAAGTAAAAGTGGCTCCAAATAGAATGATAACAACAATTTCAACCGTTAAAATATCAGAGGGGATGATTCCTTCACCGATTGTTTTGACCACTTCACCTCCGCCCAAAACAGCACCTAAAAAGGCTGCAATGGCAACGAGTAGTAAAGCGAGTCGTTTATTTTTAATGGCTTCTGCACCATAGGCAGCGCCCATGGCAGCAGCTGTCCCGCTTGCCCCGATATTCATGGCAAAAAAGAGAGCAACTCCGATTGCGATATATGTTAGCATATGGATTTTCCTTTCTAGATGTGGATTTATAGATTTTATCATACACAATAATCAATTGAATAAAACTTAGTAGTCTTATTGGTATTACGAGACTGCTTTGATTATATGATTTATCACATAATTATACAAGAATTTTCTGAAAAAAATTTGTATTAGACCATGATTATATACAGCCATGGTCTTTTTTTGTTTATAAGGACTACTTTTAGATTGAATCCTGGATGTATCATAATAAATTAATGGAAAATTCATATTATTTAAATAAATTTTATAAAACACAGTTGAATTATATGAATAGTTGGTGTAAGATAAGAAAAAATGGATTTTATAAACAAAAAATCCAGTTATGGTAAAAATGTATTTTTATAATTTTATAGAGTTCATTAGGAGGGGTTATTTGTGAAAAGAGTAAAGAAAAAAGGGTTCTTTAAAAGTGGAGCGATTTTACTTTCCTCATTACTGTTACTTTCAGGATGTGGAGCTGATTCATCTAGCAGTACAACCGAAAAAGGAAAAGAGGCAGAGAAATCAGCAGAATCAGTAGAATTATTAAATGTATCCTACGACCCAACGCGTGAATTGTATCAAGAATTTAACCAAGAATTTGCTAAGCATTGGAAAGAGGAAACAGGTCAAACGGTGACAGTCAATCAATCACATAATGGATCGGGCAGTCAAGCAAGAGCGGTCATTGATGGTTTAGAAGCAGACGTTGTCACATTGGCTCTTGCATACGATATTGATGCCATTAGCGACCAAAAGGCTATTAGCGAGTGATTGGCAGAAACGTTTGGAGCATAATTCAACTCCTTACACATCTACTATTGTATTTCTTGTTCGAAAAGGAAATCCAAAAGGCATTAAGGATTGGGATGATGTAACGAAAAAAGGTGTTTCCGTTATTACACCGAATCCAAAAACATCAGGTGGGGCTCGCTGGAATTACTTAGCCGCATGGGGCTATGCGTTAAAACAAAATGGCAATGATGAAGAGAAAGCAAAAGAATTCGTTAAGAATCTTTATAAAAATGTAGAGGTGTTGGATTCTGGTGCTCGCGGTGCGACTACGACCTTTGTAGAAAAGGGAATCGGGGATGTCCTCATTGCTTGGGAGAATGAAGCATTGCTTTCACTGAACGAATTAGGAAAAGATAAATTTGAAATTGTTGCTCCATCTATTAGTATTCTTGCTGAGCCTCCTGTTACGGTTGTAGACGAAGTGGTGGACCGAAAAGGAACACGCGAAGTAGCTGAAGCTTATCTAGAGTATTTATACACAGAAAAAGGCCAAGAGATTGCTGCTCAAAATTACTATCGTCCACGTGATGAACAAGTAGCTGAAAAATACGCTTCCCAATTCCCAAAAGTTGAGTTATTTACCATTGACGAGGTGTTTGGGGGCTGGAGAAAAGCACAGGAAACGCACTTTAATGATGGTGGAGTGTTTGACTCTATTTATCAGTAAACAAATAGGAATTGTACATTAAGGTGGAGTGTTTATGAGATGGAAAGCTAGAAAAAAGAATGTATTACCGGGATTTGGACTTTCTTTTGGGATTACAACCTTATATCTTAGTTTATTTGTATTAATCCCGCTGTCCTTGGTTTTTATTGAATCCTCACAGCTGGGATGGCATAAATTTATAGAGACAGTGACAAGTGATCGAGTATTACATTCTTATAAAATTAGCTTTGGGACTGCATTTGCGGCAGCGATAATAAATGCTGTGTTTGGTTTGTTGATTGCCTGGGTATTGGTTCGCTACCAGTTCCCAGGTAAGCGTTTGATTGATGGATTGATTGATTTGCCTTTTGCATTACCCACTGCGGTTGCAGGGATTACATTAACGACTTTATATTCTCAGGATGGCTGGCTAGGGCAAATATTTGATCTAGCTCATATAAAAGTAGCATTTACTCCTTTAGGGATTACGATTGCTCTTACATTTATTGGGCTTCCATTTGTTGTACGCATGGTACAGCCTGTTTTAGAAAATATGGAAAAAGAGGTTGAAGAAGCGGCAGCTAGCTTAGGTGCATCACGCTTACAAATTTTTTTGAAGGTTATTTTTCCAGAAATCTTGCCTGCCTTATTAGCTGGTTTCTCGTTGGCATTTGCAAGAGGAGTAGGGGAATATGGATCAGTCGTGTTTATTGCAGGGAATATGCCGATGCAAACAGAAATCGCTCCACTCATGATTATGTCAAAATTAGAGCAATATGATTATGCAGGTGCAACGGCTATTGCGGTCGTTATGCTACTTGTTTCTTTTCTGTTTTTAATCATTATTAATATCATCCAAGTTTGGAGCCGTAAGCAAGAACTCCAAAGTGAATAGAAGGTGTAAGAATGGAACCAGTAGGATCAAACCTAATTGAAAAAAAGGTGATTATTAGACAAAAAAAAGCAAAAGAATCAAAATGGACGAAGCGAGTGCTCATTTCGGTTATGCTTGTGTATCTAGCTTTATTTCTTCTTGTTCCTCTTGTCTTTATTTTTATTAAAGCCTTTGAGCAGGGAATGGATGTTTATCTAGCAGCGATAACAGAAAGTGATGCTTTTGCCGCTATTAAACTCACCTTACTTGTAGCTGTTATTGCAGTGCCGTTGAATACGGTGTTTGGCATTGCAGCTGCATGGTTGATTACGAAATTTCATTTTAAAGGTAAGCAGCTATTATTATCATTAATCGAGTTACCTTTTGCCGTCTCGCCTGTCATTGCCGGATTAGTATTTGTTCTGTTCTTTAGCCCTCGAGGTGTTTTAGGACCTTGGTTAGTCGAGCATGGAATTAAAATTATTTTCTCTGTTCCAGGAATTATAATTGCAACTGTGTTTGTTACGTTACCGTTTGTTGCCCGTGAGTTGATTCCTGTTATGCAGTCACAAGGAAAGGCTGAGGAGGAAGCGGCTGTTTCATTGGGTGCTAATGCATGGCAAATGTTTCTTCGAGTCACCCTCCCAAACATTAAATGGGGCTTGCTATATGGAATGATTTTATGTAATGCAAGAGCGATTGGTGAATTCGGTGCAGTTTCCGTTGTATCAGGACATATTCGTGGTCTGACGAATACGATGCCGTTGCATATTGAGATTTTATATAATGAATATCAATTTTCTGCTGCATTTGCTGTAGCATCCTTAATGTCGATCATTGCTCTCATAACCCTCATTATCAAGAGCTGGATTGAGTGGCGTACAGAAAAACAAGAAGTATAAGAATGGGGTGAGAAACATGACAATTCAAATTCGTAACGTATCAAAACATTACGGTTCCTTTCAAGCATTAACAGATATTAATTTGGACATTCCAAAGGGAGAGCTTGTTGCCTTGCTCGGTCCATCTGGATCAGGGAAAACGACTTTACTTCGCATGATTGCTGGTTTGGAAGCAGTTGATGGGGGAGCTATTTTGTTTGACGGAAAAGATTTGACAGATGTTCATATTAATCAGCGAGATGTCGGATTTGTTTTTCAACATTATGCGTTGTTTAAGCATATGACAGTGTTTGACAACATTGCCTTTGGCTTGAAGGTCCGCAAAAGGAGATTACGACCTTCTTCAGAAGATATTAAGAAAAAAGTGAATGAACTGCTTAGTTTAGTGAAACTAGAGGGGTTTGCTAACCGTTATCCTTCTCAATTATCCGGAGGGCAGCGTCAACGTGTGGCACTGGCACGAGCATTGGCGGTAGAACCACAAATCTTATTATTGGATGAACCTTTCGGAGCCTTAGATGCAAAGGTACGAAAAGAACTTCGACGCTGGCTTCGTAAACTGCATAATGAAATTCATGTAACAAGCGTCTTTGTCACCCATGACCAAGAAGAAGCACTGGATGTAGCGGATCGAATTGTGGTCATGAATGGAGGGAAGATTGAACAATTAGGTACACCGGATGAAGTGTATGACCATCCAGCAAGTCCATTTGTGTATGATTTTCTGGGGAATGTAAATTTATTTCGAGGTCGATTGAATCACGGAAAACTACATCTTGGCTCTGCTCAATTTGAAGCACCTGATCATTTAGATGTAGTTAATACAGAAGCTGTTGGCTATGTACGACCACATCATATGAAAATTGAGCGAATAAAGCAAAGTGAGGATGCTGTTCCAACAAAAGTGACCTTTGCTCATTCGGTGGGTCCTATCTGGCATATTGAAATGAAGCGAGAAGATATTGATGAATATGTAGAAGTCGAATTAAGTAAAGAGGAATACGCGGAACTGAAATTAGAAATCGGCGAGAGGGTGTATGTACGACCAAAGGAAGTAAAAGTTTTCGTGCCCGAGGATTTTGTTATTTAAATGAAAGAATAAAAGATTGTTCTAAATTTTCTATATATATAGAACCATGCCGTTCAATAGTCATGGTTCTTTTCATTGTTTAGAAGGAATGTTTTTTGACGGAACCTTGGATGTATGAATACTCCCGCCACTTAGGCTAACGCCTTGAAGTGGGGGTTTCTAATGTATCGAACATTTCTGAACGCTTAACATTAGTGGAGTTGACACAGTGGTGTGCTAAAAACACCCAACCCTCCCTACTCATTGGGCTATCGCCCTCCACATTCCTTGAGGAAGGGGTACTCTCGCCTAAATTTGATAAAAATTTTATAAAACACAGTTGAATTATAGGAATAGTTATTGTAAAATAAGGCGAAGTTCCAGGTCACTAAAAAAAGTAACGAATATTATTAAAAAAACACCAAAAACTAAGTTGATACATAGGATTAGTTGATGTAAAATGAGTCAATAGTTAGAATATTCTTCAACAAAGAAAGCAGTTTCTTATTTAGAGAGGGTGTGAACATATGCTTACGTATGAAACGTGGCAGGAGCCAAACATCAATTTTGAGATTGATGAAACATATAAAGGGGCTTTAAATGTTTTAAAATGGAGCTATGAGCAGTATGGGGAAGACATCGTATATGCTTGTAGCTTTGGAATTGAAGGTATTGTGTTAATTGATTTGATTTCTAAGGTACAGCCAAAGGCTACAATTGTTTTTTTAGACACAGATGTTAATTTTAAAGAAACGTATGAAACAATTGACCGAGTAAAGGAAAAGTATCCAGATCTTAATATTATCATGAAAAAACCAAAGCTTACTCTTGAAGAGCAGGCTGCACAGTACGGTGATAAATTATGGGAAACGAATCCTAATCAATGCTGTCAAATCAGAAAATTGACACCTTTAAATGAAGTATTGTCAGATGCTAAAGCTTGGCTATCAGGATTGCGTCATGAGCAATCTGAAACAAGAAAGCATGTTCAATTTATTAATCGTGATGATAAATTCCAATCTATTAAAATTTGTCCTCTTATTCATTGGACTTGGAAGGATATCTGGCGGTACGTTACGAAAAATGACCTACCGTATAATCCGCTACACGACCAAGGATATCCAAGTATTGGCTGTTCTCATTGCACTGCGCCAGCATTTGATATGAACGACCTACGTTCTGGAAGATGGCAAGGCAAGGGCAAGACTGAATGCGGATTACATGGATAAGAATAAGAAATTTTTATAATACTACCAATAAAAATTAGTATTTCAGGAGGAGAAATAATGAGTTTACAACCACATGGGGGCGTATTAGTTCAAGCTTATCACCCAGAAGAATCATATCAAGGTATTGCAAAAGAAATCGAATTAGATGAAATTTCGTTAAGTGATCTTGAATTAATCGGTATTGGCGCATATAGTCCGCTAGAAGGATTCTTATCAAAAGCAGATTATGAAAGTGTCGTTGAGAAAATGAGACTAGCATCTGGAACGGTTTGGAGTATTCCTGTTACACTACCAGTGACAAGTGAAAAAGCAGAACAAGTAAGCATTGGAGAACAAGTAAAGCTTACCTATAATGGTGAGGTATACGGTCTTATTCAAGTAGAAGATATTTATGTGCCTGATAAAGAAAAAGAGGCTGTAAATGTTTATGGAACAGGTGATTTAGAACACCCAGGAGTAAAGAAAATGCATGATCGTCCTAACGTTTATGTAGGTGGAAAAATTACTCTTTTGAAAAAGACAGAAAAACCATTTGCGGAATTTACATTTGAACCTACTGAAACACGTGCTATGTTTGCTGAAAAAGGCTGGAAGTCAATCGTTGGTTTCCAAACGAGAAATCCAGTTCATAGAGCACATGAATATATTCAAAAGGCAGCGCTTGAAATCGTGGATGGTCTGTTTTTAAATCCGTTGGTAGGTGCAACAAAATCAGACGATATTTCAGCTGAAATTCGTATGGAAAGCTATCAAGTACTGTTGAAGAACTATTATCCTGAAGATCGTGTTCAATTGGGAGTATTTCTTGCTGCGATGAGATATGCGGGCCCAAGAGAAGCTATTTTCCATGCTTTAGTTCGAAAAAATTATGGCTGTACGCATTTTATCGTAGGTAGAGACCATGCAGGGGTTGGCGATTATTACGGCACATATGATGCTCAAAAGCTTTTTGAACAATTCACGGAAGAAGAGATCGATATTAAGCCATTGAAATTTGAGCATAGTTTCTATTGCACGAAATGTGAAGGCATGGCTACAACGAAAACATGCCCGCATGATAAAGAATCACGTATTATTCTATCTGGAACAAAGGTAAGACAAATGCTAAGAAGTGGAGAAGTTCCTCCAAGTACGTTCAGCCGACCAGAAGTTATCGAAGTATTAATTAATGGGCTTCGCAAAGAAGTTCATTCATAAGAGATAGAGAAGTAAAAAATTCAATTAATTAAGGTTAACGTTAGGCGCATCGGCTTTAAATTATAGAAAGCGCTTCTTAAAGGCAAAGAATGCCTTTAGAAGCGCTTGTATTATGCTTGGCGGAGATTCAGGGCGCAGTGCGCTTTTCTAATAAGAAAGGATGAGGACAGTTGAGTAGTAATATCGTATGGCATGAAGCATCTATTTCAAAGCAAGAGAGAAGAGAAAAAAATAAACATCAAAGTTTTATTCTTTGGTTTACGGGATTATCAGCATCAGGAAAATCGTCTGTAGCTAATGCTTTTGCTAGAGCATTATTTGAACGTGGCAATCAGGCATTTGTGCTTGATGGTGATAACATCCGTCATGGCTTGAATAAGGGTTTAGGATTTGACGAGAATGATCGAAAAGAGAATATAAGAAGAATTGGTGAAGTTTCAAAACTATTTGTGGAAAGTGGGCAAATCGTATTAACTGCCTTTATTTCTCCTTATCGTGCCGATCGTGATCTTGTTCGAGAATTAGTGGAAGAGAACGAGTTTCTAGAAGTGTATATTAAGTGTTCGATTGAAGAATGTGAAAAGCGAGATCCTAAGGGATTATATAAAAAAGCTCGGAACGAAGAAATCCCAAATTTCACAGGCATCAGTGCACCATATGAAGAGCCATTGAATCCTGAGATTGTTTTGGATACTGAAAAATATAGCATTGAAGAATGTGTCGTACAATTAACCAATATTTTAGTGGAAAAAGGTCTAATTTAGAAAGAGCTGGCTTGAAAATACTTGATATTACGCTGTATGAAAAAATGCGTAATCCGAAATGGAACAGGCTTTGTCTTGCATGAACGGGAAACAATCACAGATATGTAAGGAGAATACAAGATGGGGAAAGTATATTTAGTAGGAGCTGGCCCTGGAGACCCAGACCTGATTACGTTAAAAGCTATTAAATGCATACAGCAGGCTGATGTTATTTTATATGACCGTCTCGTCAATCAAGAATTGCTCTCTTACGCAAAACCAGGAGCAGACCTTATCAATTGTGGCAAGATGCCGGATTATCATTTAATGAAACAAGAGACCATTCATCATTTTTTAATTCGATATGCCAAAAGTGGCAAGATTGTTACGAGATTAAAAGGTGGAGATCCCTTTGTATTCGGCAGAGGCGGAGAGGAAGCTGAAGCGCTTGTAAAGCAGAATATTCCTTTTGAAATCGTACCAGGGGTTACTTCTGGCATTGCAGCTGCCGCCTATGCAGGAATTCCTGTAACACATCGAGATGTAAGCTCCAGCGTAGCATTTGTAACCGGACATCACAAAGATGATGAAAAAGAAGATAAGAAGTGGGAGAGCTTAGCCAAAGGAATTGATACACTTGCGATTTATATGGGTGTCGGCAATCTTCCGTATATTCAAGCGCAACTTTTGAAATATGGTAAAAGTGAGGATACTCCCATTGCTCTTGTTCACTGGGGAACAACAGCCGTTCAAAAAACGGTCACAGGGACACTTGCGACCATTCTAGATATCGTTCGTGAAGAAAAAATTGAAAATCCAAGCATGATTATTATTGGTGAAGTGGTACGGTACAGAGAAAAAATACAATGGTTCAAGGAGAAAGTGCAGCGTGAATTCCCAATCAGCGAGGTGCTATAAATGAAACAGGCGGTACTTTATGTCTGTCATGGAAGCAGGGTAAAACAAGCTCGTGATGAGGCTGTAGCATTTATATCTAATTGTCAGCAGCAAATTGCTGCTGATATTCACGAGATTTGCTTTCTTGAACTTGCATCTCCTTCTATTGAAGAAGGATTCTCATCCTGTGTCAAACAGGGGGCAACGCATATAGCTGTGGTTCCCTTATTATTACTGACAGCTGTGCATGCCAAAAAAGACATTCCTATTGAGATTGATAGCGTTTCTAAAAGATTTCCTACTGTGCATGTTACTTATGGAAAACCAATTGGTGTTCATCAGAAGATGGCTGAAAGTGTAATGGAGAGAGTATTAGAACAGCGTATAAAGGATTGTAGTTCTTCAGGTATTGTGTTAATTGGACGTGGGAGTTCAGATCCTGATGTAATCAAAGACTTACATTCTATTTCAGAGTTAGTCAAAAAACAGTCAGGATTAGAAGACGTAAGAACCTGTTATTTGACAGCAGCAGCACCAAGTTTTGATCATATGCTTTCTGAGCTTACACAATTGAAGGGGAAGAACATCTTTCTCGTTCCATATTTGTTATTTACAGGGTTACTTATGAAAACAATTGAAGCTAAAGTGGTAAATGCCAGGAAACAGAATGAAAATATTACATTATGCCGTTATTTAGGCTATGATTCAAAAGTGAAAGAAGTCTTCATTGAGAGAGTGGCAACGGCCGTTATTAATGAGGATTCTATTTATACCTTTAGACTAGGAGAACAATGCGATACTGCCATTAATGATTGATAAGATAGACTTGGATTAGATGTGCTTTTGATATTTGCCCCTTTTTGGGGGCGATACATACTGACAACTCCCACCGCTAAAGCAGTGGGGTTCTAGGATACTAATACACTTGTAATAATGAAAATACCATACTATTAATTACTTTTTATTAAAAAGTGATAGGCAATCATTTAGAAAAGAACATAAAAAATAAGTATATATTCCTTTGTGAGGTGGATATCGATGCAACTTCAGGTAATGAACAGTCCGTTTAATCAGGAGCAGGTAGAGCTCCTTAATCGTATTCTGCCAACCTTGACACAATCACAAAAAGTCTGGCTGAGTGGTTATCTAGCCGCAAGTCAGTCTGCTTCCGTTTCAGGAGTACCAGAAGAATTAGCGGCACAACTTCCTGCCGGGAGCACCGGACAAACAATTTCAAAAGAAGTGACCGTTCTTTATGGATCACAGACAGGCAATGCTCAAAAGCTTGCGGAGAAGGCGGGAAAGACGCTTGAAGAACGTGGCTTTCAAGTGACCATCTCGTCGATGAGTGATTTCAAGACTAATAGTTTAAAGAAAATTCAAAACCTTCTTATTGTCGTGAGTACATATGGAGAAGGCGATGCACCAGATAACGCTCAGTCTTTCCATGAGTTCCTTCATGGAAAAAGAGCACCGAAGCTTGATCAGCTGAACTTCTCCGTTTTAGCTCTTGGAGACAGTTCATATGAGTTTTTCTGTCAGACAGGTAAAGACTTTGATCAAAGACTGGCAGAGCTTGGTGGCACGCGTCTTTATCCACGCTTTGATTGCGACCTTGACTATGATGAGCCGGCGGCTGAATGGCTTAAGGGAGTCATGGATAGCTTAAGTGAAGCGCAGGGTGGAAATGCTGAGCAAGCTCCGGAAGCTGCATCAGAAGCAGCAGCTCAAGCAGTTGAATCGGTGTATTCAAGAACGAATCCGTTTAAAGCGGAAGTACTTGAAAATATGAATTTGAATGGACGCGGTTCGAATAAAGAAACGCGCCACATCGAGTTATCGCTTGAAGGATCTGGTCTTACATTCGAACCGGGTGACATTGTTGGAATCTATCCAACAAATGATCCAGAGCTTGTCGATTTGATTCTTCAGGAAACAAAATGGAATCCAGAAGAAATGGTGACGGTTAATAAACAAGGGAGACGTGCTTCCACTTAAAGAAGCGCTTAGCTCTCAGTTTTGAAATTACCGCTTTTAACAAAATCACTTCTTAAGCAGGCAGCACAGCTTACAGCAGAATGAAGATTTACAGGAGCTTGTAGCAGCAGGCAATGAAGAAAAGGTAAAAACATATGTGGCAGGGCGCGATTTACTTGATTTAATTCGTGATTTTGGTCCGTGGACTGTATCCGTACAAGAGTTTACTTCTATTTTCGGAAAATGCCAGCTCGTCTTTATTCGATTGCGAGCAGTTTTGCGGCGAATCCGGATGAAGTGCATTTGACAATTGGTGCGGTGCGCTATGAGGCACATGGACGCGAACGAAAAGGTGTTTGCTCAACGCTTGTTGCAGAACGCTTACAGCCAGGGGACACAGTGCCAATTTATATTCAACATAATAAACACTTTAAGCTTCCAGAGAACCCAGAAACACCGATTATCATGGTTGGTCCGGGAACAGGGGTTGCCCCATTCCGCTCCTTTATGCAGGAGCGTGAAGAAATCGGAGCACAAGGAAAATCATGGATGTTCTTTGGTGATCAGCATTTCGTGACGGATTTCCTTTACCAAACAGAATGGCAAAAGTGGTTGAAGGACGGCGTGCTAACGAAAATGGATGTTGCGTTTTCACGTGACACAGATGAAAAAGTGTATGTACAGCACCGTATGCTTGAACAAAGCAAAGAATTATTTGAGTGGCTTCAAGAAGGAGCAGCTCGTGTACATTTGCGGAGATAAGAAAAATATGGCAAAAGATGTCCATCATACACTTACTTGAGATTATTGAAAAAGAAGGCGGCATGAGCCGTGAACAAGCGGAAGAGTATCTTGCCGATATGAAACAGCAAAAACGTTACCAACGTGATGTATACTGATTTAGGATTGAAAGGAGTTTAATTCAACATGGTGAACCAAATTTTAAAAGCGCCGGACGGCCCACCAAGTGATGTAGAGGATATAAAAGAAAGAAGTAACTATTTGCGCGGAACACTGAAGGAAGTAATGCTGGATCCCATTAGCGCTGGGATTCCTGAAGATGACAATCGCTTGATGAAACACCACGGTAGTTACTTGCAGGATGATCGTGACCTTCGCAATGAGCGTCAAAAACAAAAGCTTGAACCTGCGTATCAATTTATGTTGCGTGTTCGTTTGCCAGGCGGTGTAGCAACACCTGATCAATGGCTTGTTTTGGATGATCTTGCCCAAAAATATGGAAACGGAACATTAAAACTGACAACACGTGAAACATTCCAAATGCATGGGATTTTAAAATGGAATATGAAAAAAACGATTCAGGAAATCAATACAGCTCTTATGGATACAATTGCGGCATGCGGCGATGTAAACCGGAACGTTATGTGTACATCAAATCCATATCAATCTGAGATTCATGCCGAAGTATATGAATGGTCGAAACAATTGAGTGATTATTTATTGCCACGCACAAGAGCGTATCATGAAATTTGGCTGGATGAAGAAAAAGTGGCCGGTACTCCGGAAGTGGAAGAAGTCGAGCCAATGTACGGACCGCTTATATTTACCGCGGAAGTTTAAAATTGGTATTGCTGTTCCACCATCGAATGATATTGATGTCTTTTCACAAGACCTCGGTTTTATTGCGATTGTAGAAGATGATAAGCTAATTGGTTTTAACGTGGCAATTGGCGGCGGTATGGGGATGACGCATGGTGATAAAGCGACATATCCGCAGCTTGCGAAAGTAATTGGTTTTTGTACACCGGACAAGATTCAAGACGTGGCCGAAAAAGTGATTACGATTCAGCGCGACTATGGAAATCGTTCTGTCCGTAAAAATGCTCGGTTCAAGTACACGGTTGATCGTCTAGGGCTTGAAAACGTTAAGGCTGAACTAGAAAATCGTCTTGGTTGGAGCCTTGATGAAGCAAAGCCATATCATTTTGACTCATAACGGCGATCGCTACGGTTGGGTAAAAGGCATTCAAGGAAAATGGCATTTTACGATGTTTATTCAAAGTGGCCGTATTGCAGATGTGAATGATTATAAGCTAAAGACCGGTTTACGTGAAATCGCCAAAATCCATACTGGTGAATTCCGTCTGACGGGTAATCAAAATGTGATTATTGCCAATGTATCAAGTCAGAAAAAGAAGAAGATTAATGAACTAATCGAACAATATGGTTTGACGGATGGCAAGCATTATACAGCACTTCGCCGCAGCTCAATGGCGTGTACATCTCTTCCAACATGTGGTTTGGCAATGGCGGAAGCAGAACGCTATTTGCCGGCTCTACTTGAGAAAATTGAGACGATTGTTGATGAAAATGGTCTGCGAGATGAAGAAATTACAATCCGTATGACAGGCTGTCCGAACGGCTGTGCTCGTCATGCACTCGGCGAAATTGGCTTTATCGGTAAAGCACCAGGTAAATACAATATGTATCTTGGTGCCGCTTTTGACGGAAGCCGTCTAAGCAAAATGTATCGTGAAAACATCGGGGAAGAAGAAATTTTGAACGAACTACGTGTGATCCTTCCTCGCTATGCGAAAGAACGTCAGGAAGGCGAGCACTTCGGTGACTTTGTCATTCGCGCCGGTATTATCAAAGCAACGACAGATGGCACGAATTTTCACGATTAATCAAGATGCATCAGAGACAGGGAATCATTCCTGTCTCTTTTTAGATTTAAATAAAACTAATTTTCATTATTTTTCTAATGATGAAAAATAATGTAATAATTCAATTGTGTTTTATGATAAATTTAAAGGGGAACCAAAAATAAATAAGGATCCTGATTTTTCAGAACGGATGTGGAGACTGGGGGATTTACAAATGTTGAGTTTTGAGCAAAAGAAATCCATTTTTAGATCATTTCAAGAATTACAAGAGAAATCGATAAGTTATAATAGGATGAATTATATTTATCCGGATAGTGTACAAAGAGGAAAAGTTCTTGCCACGCAATTACAGCCAAGTGGAAATGGATATGTAATCGGTAAATACATGGATGAAGAGACCGTTCGTACAAAAGGATATGTAGTGGATGATCGAGGATGGATTAATATAAGGGAATTTTCATCAGAAGATTTACAAGAAATTATTACGACGGCAATGATGTCTATGTCGGGTAACGAACCAAAAGATCACTCTCATGCTTTACATGCTGAGCCAGACAGAGATCGGACAATGATGAAAACAGAAAAACAAGAAATACCATCTCAATCGACTATTGAAGGAGGGAACGGCTTATATGTATCCAACTTGCTCGGTTCAGGAATGATTCATGCACCGATGATTTGGTTTGAAAAAAGTGGTGCAGAAATTTCAAAAATGCACACGAAAACGGTCCAACAAAGTTTCGAATTTGTTCAAAGTGTAACGAATATATGGATGTCCGCTATGTTTGGAAAGATTGATAAAAAAGACGAGTAGAGTCATAATTGAAGGAATATTATAATTATATACTTGAGTTATAGCTTGGTAGATACAGAAACAAAGGGGCTACAAAAAGTTGAGGTAAAGAAGAAAAAGTAGAAAAATAGAGATCTCTACCGAGAACACCCAGTTTATCTAAAATTGGGTGTTTTTTCATTAATACTAAACTAGACGTTAAAGGAGTTTTGAAGTACCCTTTAATGAAGAATGATTACTTTGTTTCTAGACCTTCTATTTTATCACTGGATATAACATTATTAGTCACTAAATTACGGACACATAAGGGTGAGTATATGAAACAAGTGATTGAAAATATTCGAAACGATGGGCATTTACTTTTTACGTATAATTCACGTCCGATGACGGAACAGATGCAACGATATAGCGAGTTTTATCATCTCCCAACAGAGGATGTCATATACCGGTATGGATATGAGCAAGTTGCTCATGAAAGGCTGTTTATTCAATCTTTTCATCCTGTGGAGGTAAAAGGGCATATTCTTCTTGTTCACGGTTATTATGATCATACAGGGGTATTAAGTGCGACTATTCGCTTTTTGGTGCAAAAAGGATTTCATGTGCTGACATTTGATTTACCAGGACATGGACTATCAACAGGAGAACGGGCAACGATTTCAGAGTTTTCTCTTTATTCAGAAAGCATTCGAGAAGTTGTGCACAGACACCTATCTTCAAGAAACCTTCCTGTTTATATTGCGGCTCATAGTACCGGAGCTGCGGCAGCAGTAGATTATTTATTGAATATGGAAGCGTCCCCAATTCAAAAAGCAGTCTTTATTTGTCCGCTTATTCGCTCTTATCGATGGAATGCCATGACCATCGGGTTAAAGCCCTTAAAGATCTTTACAGGACAGGTGAGAAGAGTTTTTCGAAAGAATTCATCAGATGCAACGTTTTTACGGTTTGTGAAGCAGGACCCATTGCAGTATGATAAAGTTCCTCTCAGTTGGTTAGAAGCACTAATTAGATGGAATGAATCCATCAAGGAAGCATCTCCTAGTCCTGTTCCTATTTGCGTCCTTCAAGGAAAAAAAGACACAACGGTGGATTGGCGATATAACGTCGTTTTCTTATTAAACAAGTTTCTTCAGACAGAGGTTGAACTTATTGAGAATGGAAAACATCATCTGTTAAATGAAGAAGAACCCATTAGAGAAAAGGTGTTTTCTGCTATTCATCGTTATTTTACGACTAATACGTAAATGAGAATTCTGTTTTTGTGGATACTTTTTTCTGAAATGCATAATATTGGAGAGGAGAGAAAAGATAAAACAGATACCATAAGTGGGTTCATTTTAATAAGGAGACTTAGAAAATGACGAATTCAATCAAATTTGATTTGCACACTCACCATGAACGCTGTGGGCATGCGATTGGCACGATTGAGGATTATGTAAAACAAGCCATCCAATACGGGCTGCAATATATTGGAATCTCGGATCACTCCCCTTATTTTCACAGTGAAGAAGACCAGTTGTATCCAACGGTCGCTATGGCAAAGAGTCAACTTGTCCCTTATATTGAGGAAGTACTTCGCTTAAAAGAAGAATATGAAAATCAAATCCATGTGCTATTAGGAATGGAAAGCGACTTTTTTCCTGACCATATTGACGTGTACCGTAATCACTATCTTTTACATCCTTTTGACTATATCATTGGATCTGTTCATTATGTTCAAGACATTAGCATTTTTAAGAAGGAGCGCTGGGAGGGGTTAACCTCTCAACAACAGGTACAGCTTAAGGAAGAATATTATGATTTAATCGGGCAATCAGCCAAAAGCGGTGTGTTTCAAATCCTAGGTCATATTGATGCCATGAAAGGGTTCTACCCCGATTTTTCATCAATTGAAACAGATGCTATTGAAAAAACGTTGAAAATCATTGGTCAGGAAGATATCGCCATTGAAATCAATACATCGGGTAAAACAAAGGATTGTGGTGGATGGTATCCAGCAGATGACATGTTAGAGCGGGCTCTTTTTTATAATGTAGCGGTTACATTTGGATCAGATGCGCATACACCCGAACGTGTTGGGGATGAGTTTGAACTTGTGCAAAAAAGATTAAAAGAAATTGGCTTTACGGAGTGGGTTTATTTTGTTAATAAAGAAAGGATTCGGGTTTTTCTTTAAGAGTTTTTAAGTAAGAGGACTTGAGAGACTTCCGCCAAATGATATCTAGTTTTTGGGTTAGATATCATTTGGCGGTATGAGTAAAGTGTTATTCTGACCGCTCTTCCTGACGTGCAAAAAAATCGATGCAGCGTTTTGTTTTGTCTACGATGATGCTTGTTATAGTAGCAATTAAGGCACTTCCGATAATGTCAGAAGGGTAATGATGTCCTACCCAAATAATTCCCTTCTAAGCAAAAAGTATGTAAAAATGGGAGAAGAGAATTCGCTAGATATATAGTACGTATCAATGGCCTCCAATTTGTTAATGATAACAAATGAGGAGGTGTAATACTATGGCTCAAGATGTTCTTTGTGAAGTAAACAACTGTACGCATTGGAAATCTGGCAACAAATGCAGTGCAGAAGCGATTTATGTTGTTAGTCAAAAAGGTAAGCAAGCAGCTAATCAACAAGAAACAGATTGCAAAACATTTGCACCAGAACTTTAATTAATTTTCTTAGAGGATGACTCAAAAAGGTCTGCTCTCACATTTTATATATTGTATACAGGAATGCTCACCTTATACAATATATTGAAGTTGTGGGATATGACATTTTGCTTATGAGTCATCCTCTTTCTTTATATTATTGATAATAAATATCATTTTCATTCATACTCCGATAGAAAAATTTGGTTGGAAGGATTATCACAGCTTAATTCACATTGTGAAGTAAATGAGATAGAACACTGTTATGATTTCCATTGAGTGACCGAAAGCGATTGATTCATAGAAAAGGCATTACTTTAAAAACTTGGTATGGTTAACCAAGTTTTTGTGCGTTCCGATACACATGAATTTTTTCTGCGATAAAACTTACAATTAAACCAATGATTAAAGGAACGAATGAGCCAGTTGAAATGGTAAAGCCATCTTCAAAATCTCTATACTCATGGTGAAACATTAACCAAGGAATCGTGAACGTATGACCAATGAAGAAAAGCACACTTGTTGTTAATACAAGAGCTAAAAAGGTAACCAAAAAGCTCTTTACATTCATCTGAACCACCTCCAAAAAGAAATGAATGGTATTTTTCGTTCCTATTAATATCATACATTTTATGATTTGTTATAGTAAGAATTTTTTAGAAAAGATTCTTACATGAAAAAATGGTTTTAAAACTACATTCTCACTTAAGTTCTCTCAATGAATGCAAAAATTTGGCTCTGTTGTGTTATTGACATGTATTTTGGTGGCGTGCTATGATGTGTTCTTTCGATAACTGTTTTTAACCACTTACAAACAGAAAGACAACAATCTAGTATTATAAATTCAACAAAGAAAGAGAGGCTATTTACATGTCAGTAGAGCAACGTAAAAAGTTGATTGTTTTAATGATTAATATGTTTATTGCAATTGGAAGCTTCGGCATTATCATTCCAATCTTACCAGCTTACTTAGAGTCTATTAATCAGGGAGGAACAGCTGCGGGCTTAATGATCGCGATTTTTGCAGGGGCACAGCTCATCTTTTCTCCCATTGCCGGAAAATGGACGGATCAATATGGTCGTAGAAAGATGATTATATTTGGACTTGCAGGATTAACGCTTTCTATGTTTATTTTTTATGGTTTTGATTCGATTTGGTGGCTTTATGCTTCTCGTGTCATAGGAGGGATTGGATGTGCGTTCCTCATTCCCGCTATTTTTGCCTATGTAGCAGATATTACAACGATGGAACAACGGGCAAAAGGCAATAGCTTTGTGTCCGCTGCTATGTCACTTGGAATTGTTATTGGACCAGGAATTGGTGGATTTTTAGCTGATTTTGGACTAAAAATGCCTTTCTTAATTTCTGCGATTGTATCACTTGTAGCAGTCATATTTTCAGTGATTGTTCTTGAAGAAAGCCAAGTAAAGCAGCCTTCTACAGCCTTAGATATTCCAAATGAAGAATCCTTAGCCAAGCAAATGGTGCGCTCTATTAAAATGCCTTATTTTATTCCACTTATTATTACCCTTGCGATGAGCTTTGGATTAATGGCATACGAATCAGTCCTTGGTCTCTTTGTTGATGATCAATATGGGGCTACGCCTCAGGAAATTGCCTTTATGATTACATCTACTGGGATTATTAGTGTTATTGTCCAGCTCTTTGTTGTAGATCGTATTGTAGGCCGTTATGGTGAAGGAATTGTTCTGATTATCTTTTTAGGAGTAGCAACCGTTGGATTCATTCTTTCCTTGTTCGCTTCTAGCTATGTGCTGTTCTTTGGGATTACTCTCTTAATATTTCTTGCGACCTCTATCCTTCGCCCTGTATTAAACACACTCATTTCGAAGATGGCTGGTAATGAACAAGGTTTTGCAATGGGGATGAATAATACTTATATGAGCATTGGAAATGTATTAGGACCAACTCTTGCCGGGATGTTGTACGATGTAAAGATTATTTATCCATTCATTTTAGGTCTTATTCTATTAGTCTTGACATTGGTAACAACGATAGTTTGGCAGAAACGTTCCCTTAAGCAAAACAGGGAAGTGCAGTTGAAGAAAGTATAGGATTCCCTATACTTTCCTTCCTGTAATAAGGCATATCCTGATTACCCATCTCATAGGTTTAAATGAGACAAGTGATAGGGGGATGGACATGCAATATTATTATGGATTACACCAACTGATTAGTATGGTTGGGTCCCCAAAGGTGTTAAAAACAAAACCTCTCGAATAAAGAGAGGTTTTTTGCGTAGAAGGGATGGTATGCAGAGATTTTTGTGCTATCTTACCCTGATAATAAACATGAACGAATCCCTTTAAAAGACAGCATTTATGATAAAATAGGAAATAAAATGTTATATAAATATTTTATACTGTACGCACAGTGTATATCATATAAACTGAGTGTTCCTTAGAGGGTATAAAGGGGGATTTCATCATGCAAGCTAGTACTCGTATAAACAAAGACGACTTGATTTCACCAAAGCTGATCGATTTATTTGAAGAAATTGGTGTAAAAAAGAGTATCCATAAAGACATGTATTTGTTTCAGGAAGGGATGGATGCGAATGAACTATACTTGGTTACATCTGGTTTGATTCAAATTCATCAACTGACATCTGAAGGAAGAGAACTGAAACTGCGAATTTGTAAACAACATGATATTGTTGGTGAACTGATTTTATTTGCAGATGATGCCAAATATATGTTAAGTGGAAAAGCCATGGAGGATGGAGAAGTACTCGTTATTAATAAAGTTGAGCTAGAGAGTAAATTAAGCATGGACGGGGCACTAACGTTTGAGTTTATGAAATGGTACAGTAATCATATAAGAAAAATTCAATCAAAGCAAAAAGACCTTTTATTAAATGGCAAAAAAGGGGCGCTTTATTCCACATTAATTCGGTTAACTAACAGCTACGGAGTAGAACATCGTAAAGGAATTTTAATCGATATTGTCTTAACAAACCAAATGTTAGCTGATTTTTGTGCGTGTACACGTGAAAGCATTAACCGAATGTTGGGTGAATTAAAGAAGCAAGATATTCTTTCATATGATGACTCTGGAAAACTCATCATCCATGATATCGATTTTTTACGGGATAGTAATGGATGCAATGGTTGTCCAATTACGATATGTAACGCTAATTAGAGATAATAGGAGGTTTTTTTATGAACGTATTTGAAAGTATTCAGAAGAGACGTGAGATTACTCGCTTTTTAGATAAACAAATTCCTTCTCAACAATTGGAGCAACTATTAGAAGCGGCTTATCTTTCTCCAGCCGGAAATAATTTGCCATCACGCGAGTTTATTCTAATCAAAAAACGGGAAATGTTAGAGCATTTAGCACAAGCTACACCATTTGTACCATGGTTAGCAGAAGCTACAGCAGCGATTGTCATAACAGGCTGTCCAAAGGTAAGTAAATATTGGTTACAGGATGCTTCCATTGCAAGTGGCTTTATTTGGTTGTCAGCTACTGAATTAGGAGTAGGAGCTGCATTTGGAGCGATCTATCATGCGGAGGATCAAAATGAATCCCAAAAACGAGAAGATTATGTACGAGAAGCTCTATCCATTCCAAGTGATCGACGTGTAGTGGCTATTTTAGGATTAGGCTATCCAAAAGAAGAACCTCCGGCCAAAAAATTGGTACGGAGGGAATCTATTATTTATTATGATAAGTATGAATAATAATCACCGTGCACCTATCATCGATACGAACAACTAAGCGTTACTTATGAAAGTTAGCTCTAACTAGGCTACCCTACGGCACATGGAAATCACTACTTATGGCTGCTTCCTTCCGGACCTGACCCGTTTCATAGGTTTCTATTGCGTAGGACCCAATCGTCAACACCACTTTCACAAGGCAGACCTTACATGCCCGCACCTCTAATAGGAATTCAACCCCGCTATGGCGGATTGCGGGTTACAGGGCACCGCCAACTCCCCATCTAGCACGGTATGTATAAATGTCTACTCGGAGGGATTTTAACCTCGGGCAGACTTATCAGTACCGGAAATTATCGCTCTGTCTAGTTGAACTATGAGCGTACAATGTTGATTGTGGAGACAGGAATGGAACATGTCAGATTATGAGTCTGACGTATGATTACTGCTCCATAATCACGCTGATGGAATACGGCCCATGAAATGGCTATAAGCCAGGTTCTGTTCCTGCGTGCTAAACGGTGCCAACCTCGCACAACAGGTGTAGTCATCTAACTATCGGTTTATAAACCGATCCATCCTTTTGGTTTCTTATTCCCGCTGGATGATGCCCCTACCTAATTTTGGGTTGCTCGCTCGTGGGGTTTACCCTCGTTCCACTTCTTCCGTTTCCAGAAGAACTCCGTCACTGTGGCACTTTCAGGTTACTTTCAGCATATCCTCTTGGGACTTAGCATGATTTCACCGCCGTCAGTCAGACCTTAACGTCTGGCTGCCCATCCTTGCAGATGGCACGAACACTCCGGGCATTTCAGCACCGGGCGAGCCTGGACTTTCCTCAACTCATGTTAAACATGAGCCGCGACTACTCACCATTTCATGTTTGCTTTGTTTATCAGCTACAAATATAATTTATCATACATGAATGCATGAAGTCATTGGTATAATAATTCCAGTGTTGGGATGTTTAGGAGCAGATTAGCTACTGCCATGTTGTATTCACTTAAAATGATTGTTGATAAATTCTGTTTCTTCAGCTCCACTCAATGTACCATAGGCTTTCCCGATAGTACCTTCATGTAGTTTCCAGAAAAAATTGTGATGTTCAACGATTGAACTAAAGTCTCGATTCTTCCATGCTGTAGTCATTTGCAGCATAGTATCTTTATTTTCGAATGTACTTTTGTTGATTATATGATGTACTTCATTAATGATTTGAGGACTCATGGGAATAGCTCCCCATTTTTCCTGAGCTCTCACTTTTTGATGGGTCATCTTGTGCATAACAGCCATCACTGCTTGTTCACTTGATGTTTCACTAAGTCCAGTTTTGACATCCATTCCTTCATAATCTGCTGCCCATTCTTCCATTTCTCTTTCTTTTGCCTTGGCTAGTTCTTGTTGCTGTGTCAACGCTTCAAGTTCCGTCATCTTTTCTTCTATTTGTTTTTCGTCTATTGCCTTTGCTAATTCTTTTGCTTCATATTCCTTTGCGTTTTGGTTTATACCATAAATTGTATAATAACCAACGCCAGCTAAAAGAAGGGCGGAAAGCGCTGTGACTGATATTACTTTTTTTCTGTTCATTATGTATTCCCCCAGCTTCTACTTATTTATTAGTTGTATTCGTAATCTCCATTTATCATTTTAGCCAAGAAGACCCCCATCTTCAAGCCGGAGCAATGCGTTAGCGAGCGAAGGGTAAGTGGGGGATGAATTGGCTTCTTTTTTGGTTTTTTTGAGTACTTTGACTTGAAAAAATTACCTGATAAAAGGTAAGATATACATAAGTGAACGAATATACGTTCTTACAGGTGGTGAAAAGAATGAAAGCAGCTTATTTCTCAAAACGATTGTATAAAAATATTATGATGAATGGAATGTATAGAAAAATTATTATTAGTATAAATAGTTAGAAAATACTATAAACAATCATCTTTATAAGAAGGTGCAATCAGTTGATCAATATCATTGGAATCACTCATGAAAATCATTTGGAAACAAATCTTTCTATAAAACAGATAAATTTCTCTAAATATAAATGGTGGTGGGCAGATTTTAATGCCCCTACTGACGAAGAAATCAACCATTTAGCGCATACGTTTCAGTTTCACCCACTGGCTATTGAAGATTGTGTCCAGAGACTTCAGCGTCCTAAATTGGATTATTATGAGGATCACACGTTTTATGTCACACATCTTGTGCGAGAAGAGGAAAAAGAAATTATAAAAGAAGAGTTAGATTTTTTTGTTGGCGAACATTTTATTGTGACATTCCATGCGCTTCCAACACTAGAGGTCAAGCAAGTGTGGGACCGGTTATTGTCTGGCGAAAATCTCAAAAAATGGGATACCTTTTATGTGTTTTATCAAATTTTAGACAAAATTGTAGATAATTACTTTCCACTTATTTATAAAATTGAAGATGAACTAGATAAAATGGAACATAATACACATAAAAAATCCATGAACGACTTAATGAATGAATTATTTGATACACGATATATGTTATTAACGCTAAGGCATACGGTCAATCCAATGCGTGATTTACTATATCGCATGTTAAATTCGCATCATTTAAGTGGTATAAAGAAAAGAAAAGAATATTTTTCTGACATTCATGATCATCTTTTGAAGCTATCCGAAATGGTTGCATCCAATAGAGAGGTCACTGCTGACATAAGAGATAGCTATCTCTCATTGAATTCACATCAAACAAACAATGTCATGAAGGTTCTTACCATTATTACTTCTATTTTTGCTCCTTTAACGTTTATCGCAGGAATATACGGAATGAACTTTGAAAATATGCCTGAATTATCATGGGAACATGGTTATTTTCTGTCTCTTGGATTGATGGGGATCATTGCTGTGTCTATGTACTTATGGTTTAAAAAAATGGGGTGGTTTTAAATGTTCTAGTTATAAAATTTTATTGAAGGAAGATATGCAAAATTGGAGAAAAAGTGATGAGGAGATTCTTATCTAGAAATGTACATTGGATATTATTTATTTTTGTAATGATAAATTTGATTATTGGTTTTACAAACTTTACATATTCAAAACAAGCTATTATAGCAATGATTTTTGGTGTAGTTGGGTTATTAGGAGTTATCTATCTTGCTTTTCATATAGAAGCACAGAAAAGAAGGGAACAGGAAGAAAAATGATAATCCGTTATAAATAAGTTCAAGATGCAATACAAGAAAGGGAGCATTACTGAAACAGCGGTTATGAATCAATTATTAATTAGTTATTCAACTAATGGAGGCAAGAGTTTAATATTGGGACTTGTGAAAATTGTTTATCAGCTATTGAATTTGCAGAAAATAATGGACTATTCGTAGAGCATGTAAACAGCAATTTAAACTTAATAAGATGGTGAAGACAAGGAAATTGTAATACGTTAATGGAATATATAAGTTAAAATGAAGGGAAAGAAGTGAAGCATGTCTACTAAAAAATGATTGGTAAAAGAAAGTAGGAGTGAAATACATGTTGAAATATGTAATTTTTGATTTTGATGGAACAATTGCCGATTCCAAGATGGCTCTTTTATCAAGCTGGAATAGTCTTGCTAAAAAACATAACTTCAAAGAAATGAAGTTTGATGAAATAGAGATTTTGAAAAAACTTTCTATGAAAGAAAGATGCAAGTTGTTAAACTTCCCCATGTATAAGCTGCCCATTATCATCCCTCAAATGTACAAATTATATCGACAAGCAATCCATGAGGTTACATTGTTTGATGGAGTCAAGGATCTACTGCATGAGTTAGAGAAAAAGGGGTATAAAATGACCATTATTTCCTCTAATTCAAAGGAGAATATATTAGGCTTTTTAAAGAGCCACAACATTGAAAGTGTAACAAAAGTTCTTTGTTCTAGTAATATTTTTGGAAAAGATAAGCTCATAAAGAAATTTTTAAAGGATCAAAAATTGAAAGCATCGGAAGTGATGTATGTCGGCGATGAACAACGGGATATCGTGGCTTGTAAAAAAACAGGAGTGAAGATGATCTGGGTCGGTTGGGGATATGATTCCATTGAAGTGATTGAAGCGGAGAAACCAGAGTATAAGGTGTATACACCGGTAGAAATATTAGAAGTTATTTAATAAATAGAAAGTGTGCTGTCTAAATGATAGATGTAGATAAAAGGGGTAAGGGAAAGGCAATCGAATAATTTTCCTGCCATAAGGAAAGTCAGAAGACTTATTTAGAACAAATGTTTAAAAACATCAATCGGGCTGCTAATATAGTCTTAGCCAACTATCGCATGTTGAGAAAGGGTATCCAAATTCCATTAGTAAGAAATGAACAAAGCACATCTCACAAGAGGATGTGCTTTGTTCATTTCTTACGGCAATAAAAAAATATCATGGTGGGGTGGACTATCCAACTTTGATTGTTTTAAGGAGCCTTCTGCCACAAGCTCTTGGAGGCCTTTTTCGACTTCTTCTGGCTTCACTCCGAGGATATCTGCGACTTTAACTGTAGAGATTGTCATATATTTTGGTTTCTTCGTTGATGATTGAATCATGGATTGGATGCGGTTCAGTAACTGACTTTTATCCATAGCTTTCACCTCAAATTTTTTCTTCTTCAATAATTTTTCCAGTTATGGAAATATTATTAGGGACTTTGAAGAAGTGAATAGTAGCTGTAAATAAAGAAGGAATATTAGCAATAAATAGAATGAGGGGGCAGGGAAATGAGTGAATCACGCTTTACTTTCATGATCAACGGAAAGGAATATCCTGCAGTATCAGGACAGAAGATTCTAGAGGTGGCAAGGGAGGAAGACATTTTCGTCCCAGGTGTTTGCTATCATCCTAATCTAGGAACGATTCAGACATGTGATACATGTTATGTCATGGCCGACGGCCAATTAGTCAGGTCCTGCACGTTGCAAGCTGAGCCAGGCATGAAAATTGATACGATGTCGGGAGAAGTGAAGGCTGCCCAATATGAGGCCATGTCGCGCATTTTAAAGAATCATGAGCTATATTGTACGGTCTGTGATAACAACAACGGGAATTGTACGATACATAATACGGTTGAGGAAATGGGGTTAGCCCACCAAAAGTATCCTTTTGAGGCGAAGCCATACCCACCGGATAATTCGCATCCTTTTTATCGATATGAGCCGGACCAATGTATTTTATGTGGTCGTTGCGTTGAAGCGTGCCAGGATTTACAGGTCAATGAAACACTAACCATTGACTGGAGTCGTGAGGTACCGCGTGTTATCTGGGATAATGATGTGCCAATCGATCAGTCATCCTGCGTTTCCTGCGGCCACTGTGTAAGTGTCTGTCCGTGCAATGCGTTAATGGAGAAATCAATGCTTGGAAATGCAGGGTTCTTAACTGGAATACCACCGAAAGTGTTAGGGCCAATGATTGATATGACAAAAGAAGTAGAACCTGGTTATCGAGAAATTTTTGCGATTTCCGAAATGGAAGCAGCCATGAGGAAGGCAAGGATTAAACGGACAAAGACGGTTTGTACGTATTGCGGTGTCGGATGCAGCTTCGAGGTCTGGACAAAAGACCGTGAAATATTGAAGATTCAAACAACGGCTGATGCGCCGGTGAATGGCATTTCCACCTGTGTAAAAGGAAAATGGGGCTGGGACTTTGTCAATAGTGAGGAACGCTTGACAAAACCGCTTATTCGAAAAGGTGAAGAGTTTGTTGAAGCAACTTGGGATGAGGCTCTTTCGCTGATTGCTGAAAAATTAACGAGTATAAAAAATCAACATGGACCTGATTCCATTGGATATATTGCTTCGTCCAAATGCTCCAATGAGGAAAATTATTTGTTCCAGAAATTCGCACGTGCGGTGATGGGGACAAACAATGTAGATAATTGTTCAAGATATTGCCAGTCACCTGCCACTTCAGGGCTAATGAGGACGGTTGGGCTTGGCGGCGATTCCGGCACAATTGAAGATATTATGGCATCCGAGCTAATTATTGTTGTTGGGGCTAATCCTGCGGAATCTCATCCGGTTCTAGCAACACGAATCAAGAGAGCCCATAAGCTATTTGGCCAAAAATTGATTGTTGTGGACTTAAGGGAAAATGAACTGGCCGAGAGGGCGGATCTATTTCTTCATCCGAAGCCAGGATCGGATATCATCTGGCTCAGTGCCATTACTAAATATTTCTTTGACCAGGGCTGGGAGGATTCCAAATTCCTTTCAGAAAGAGTGAACGGTTTTGAGGAATACAAGGCTTCTTTAGATAAATTTACGCTTGAATACGCTGTGGAAAAAACAGGGCTAAGCATGGAACAATTATTGCAGCTTGCTCAAATGATCAAAGAAGCAAAATCCGTTTGCATGCTCTGGGCCATGGGCGTGACCCAGCATATGGGGGCAACGGATACAAGCACCGCCATCTCAAATCTGCTATTGGTGACAGGAAACTATGGACGAACTGGAACGGGCGCTTATCCGCTGAGAGGTCATAATAATGTGCAGGGGGCATGCGACTTTGGTACGATGCCGGCCTGGATGCCAGGATATGAACCAGTTCAGGATGCAGCAATCAGGGAGAAGTATGAAAAGGCTTGGGGAGTCAAGCTGTCAGACATACCAGGGCATGATAACCATCATATGGTGGAAGCGATTAATAAAGGAAAGTTAAAAGCGCTTTACCTCTTTGGTGAAGACATGGCCATTGTTGATGCAAATTCGAATTATGTTCAATCCAATTTTGAAAAACTCGATTTCTTTGTTGTACAGGATATTTTCTTCAGTAAGACAGCCCAATTCGCAGATGTTATTCTACCAGCGGCTCCGAGCCTTGAAAAGGACGGAACGTTTACAAACACAGAAAGACGGATTCAACGGTTCTACAAGGTATTCGAACCACTTGGCGATTCAAAGCCAGACTGGATGATTTTTCAGGAGCTGGCGAATCGCCTTGGAGCAAACTGGGATTATAAGCATCCATCAGAAATCATGGCAGAAGCGGCAAAGCTTGCTACAATGTTTGCTGGAGTCAGTTACGAGCGGCTGGAGGGCTTTGAATCTCAGGTATGGCCAGTCAAAGCTGATGGAACCGAAACTCCTTTGCTATATAAAGATAAATTTGCCTTCCCGGATGGAAAGGCCAGACTTGTGCCGGTGGACTGGACAGAACCATTCCATCCAGGAGAAGACTTCGATCTTCATTTAAACAATGGTCGTCTATTGGAGCATTTCCATGAAGGAAATATGACGTACAAATCAGAAGGATTGACACATAAGGTCCCTGATGTATGGCTAGAGATTTCACATGAACTTGCGGCTGAGCGAGGGCTTGAGGACGGTGCACTGGTCGGATTAACTTCTCCATATGGACATGTGGAAGTCCGGGTTATCGTGACCGACAGGGTGAAAGGAAAGGAGCTGTATTTGCCGATGAATTCTGCTGAAGATAATGAAGCAGTAAATAGGCTGATAAGCAGCTACCATGACATTATTACTCATACTCCAGCTTACAAAGAGATGAGCGTGAAAATGGAAGTCATCGAGACAACAGGTGAGCCGCCGCTTCCTAAGCATAATCACCGGTTTGGGAACAGGATACCGCAAATCAGTGTGAAGGTTGAGGAAAAATGGCAGCGTTCAGACTATACGCCGATTTCTGAAATCGATGATCTGAAGGAGGGGCATTATGGCGAAATCGATCAGGCAAATTAGAAGGGAAGTACCAAATGAGGCGGAAGAACAAGCCCAGGCTATAAATGAGATTTTAAAGGAATTGGCAGAAAATAAAGAGGCGGTTCTCTCCTTCATTGAGCTTGCAAAAGGGCTGCATGATATGAAGGTGTTTGACACAGCTGGATCGCTATTAAAACAGAGTGATGAGGTTGGAGCCATTGCTATTGAGCAGCTCAATCAACCAGCTGTCCACAATGTAATCAAATCTGGATTTGGAATTTTCAAATTTCTTGGATCTTTGCAGCCTTCCCAGCTGCAGATGATTTTCGAAGGAATTACGCTTGGACTTAAGCGGATGTCGCAAACAAAAGAAACGGGTGAGGAAAGTATCTTGAAAATGGGGAAGCGGCTAAGTAGACCAGAAATTCGGGTAGCTATGGAAACGATGTTTGATTTTCTCGAAGGAATGGGGGAAGTTTTCCTTCGCAATAGGGGGAACAATAAGTAAGGATGGTGTAGGAAGTGAAAGAACAAGTTTTTCATATCAGAAATCTTGAAAATCAAGATGATGCACAAAGAATTACTCAAGCTGTACTTGATGTATGGGGAATCGCACAAGCTGAAGCAAATGCTGCACAGAAAACCGTATCGTTTCGCTTTGATGAACGGATGGCATCAGCTCAGGATTTTGAACAGGCAATTAAGGAATCAGGTTTCGAAATTGTTAGTGAATGATTTTCTGAAATGAGGTGATTGTATGCAACTATGTGAGGTTTGCGGAGAAAAAGAGGATTTTGAGGAAACAAATAATGAAGAAATGATTCAATCTGTAACACTTCATATTTGTGAAAGCTGTCGTGAAGACAGGAAAGCACACTCATTAGGTAAATGGCATTTTTAGAGGAGAGTTTTTCTTATAGAGAAAAATGATATTCATTTAATAAAAAATAGAAGTATTGTGTCATTTGTCTATGTAGAACATAATATGCATTAACCCATGTAAGTACCTCCTCAAAACTAATGAGGAGTGATTGTATGTCCAGAGACTGTGGATTTGACGGTGGATTTGGTGGAGGTTTCGCTTTATTAATCGTATTGTTTATCCTCTTAATCATTATTGGAGCAAGTTTCTGTGGTGGTTTTGGTGGTGGAGTTGCTCCAGTTGCTCCAGTGCACGGATATGGTGGATTCTGCTAAATAAAAAATCGGATCTCAACAACGAGGTCCGTTTTTTAATGTATGAGTTATAATAGATGTAGTTTGAATACACTCTAATAGGGAGGTGAGAAATTGGCTGCAAAATTGAACCATATATCCAGACTTTTTTTAGGAGCCATATTTCTAGTTGCAGGTGTAAACGGTTATTTCGTTATCTTTGGACTCCAACCATTTATAGCAACTAGCCCTGAAGCCATGGCATTATTTGAATTTGACTATTTATTAATTGTTGAAAAAACGTTAGAGATTATCTGTGGAGTTTTACTTTTAATGAATCGGTTCATCCCATTAGCCCTTGCCATCTTAACACCCATTATAGTTAATATTTTTTTACTTCATTTGTTCCTTGACCATTCATTACTTCTTTTGGCAATTTTACTTATTATCCTTCATGGTTATATGTTGTTTTATTATAGAAATAACTTTAAAAGTATACTAGAGAAAAAACCTTTGCGATAATTCTTTATGTGATACATTTTGTTTGGGTTTGTGATTTAGTTACAGACGATAACCATCGTTCTAACGGGTACGGTGAAAAGCTACTGTCCTACGTTCACGGATGGGCAAAAGAAAATGGCTATGAAAGTGTAGCCTTATCTTCGGGGCTACAGCGTAGGGATGCACACCGTTTCTATGAAGATAGGATGCATTATGACAAAGTCAGTTATGTGTTTAGAACGTCTTTAATAGAATGATGATAGTAAAATAAGCGCGATTGCTCAATGAGGGTAATCGCGCTTATTTCTACTTTGTTTCATGACTGGTTTTTTCAATGGCATTTTTTATCGTCTTGGCCCGTTTGGTTAAATCACCGATTCCTTGAAAATGAATATACATAATCCTAGGCTGTTCATGAATCATATGATTATGTAGGGCGGATACTTCGAGATTTCCATTTCGTAATGCGTCAATAACGGGATTAACCTCTTCCTCCAGTAAAGCAAGTTCCCCCATTACAGCGGTCCCGTGATTAACTTGTTCAAAGGTGAAATGAAAAACAACCTCCATTGTTTGAGGAGAGAGCTTTTCCCCCATATGAGTTAATTGAAGTTCTTCACGAACCATTTCTACGGAACATCTTCCATTCTCTGATTTAACCTCTGTCCCAAAAACGTTTTGTAACGTTGCACAGTCAGTCTGTCCCTCAGCACTGATTACGGTTGGGAAACTTATTGCCATGAAAAAAGCGATGGATACGAACCATTTTTTCATATGGTCACCTCCCTTTTGATATGTATCCTTCCATTTCCTTCTCTTTTTATTCAATATCAGCATCGTTTGCTTTCAATGAGTATACTTCTTTCATTTTTAGTCACTCTAATAATTGGAGGTGGCAGGAATGAATAAGAAAAATAACAACAAGGAAACCATTGAAAATAAAAATCTCCAAAAGAGCACAAATGACTTTGGTGCGGATCCAGAGGAACAAGCTATGAATGGACTATATGGGATGTTAGAAACGGAGCATGAGGATCACTTTAATGATTTAGAGGGTAGATAGTTGTCAGTTTCACTTGTTTTTGAGACTGTTTATCCAAATATAGTGATAGATATGTGTTAGTGTTCTTTTATTTTGTATCGAGAATATTCGGTGTGAAGAAAGGCAGATGATTCTGTCTTTCTTTTGTTTAGGGAAAGAAAGATATATTTGGCGAAGACTTTTCCTTGTTTATGCTAAACTATGGAATGTAAGTCATTAAATAGATAGCAGTTGGAGGAAAGATGAAGACGTTTAAACGAAATATGAAAAGGTTTTTTATAGGTGTATTGATGTTGATCGCTTTCATGTATCTAAATAATAGTTCTCTGTTTACGAAAGCTAGCGATGAAGCTCCCACGTTATTAGCACATAGAGGATTGGCACAAACTTTCCCGATGGAAGGAATCGCTAATGATACATGTACCGCTGAGAGGATTTATGAACCAGAACATCCATATCTGGAAAACACCATTCCGTCAATGGAAGCAGCATTTAAGGCAGGAGCGGATATTGTAGAATTGGATGTTCAACCAACAACAGATGGAGAATTTGCTGTTTTTCATGATTGGACGCTAGAATGTAGAACAGATGGCGAGGGAGTCACGAGGGAACATACAATGGAAGAACTGAAAAGATTAGATATTGGGTACGGCTATACGGCTGATAACGGAGAAACCTATCCTTTCCGCAGCAAAGGGGTAGGGCTTATGCCTACACTTCATGAAGTATTGACGCATTTTCCTGAACAAGCTTTTTTAATTCATATGAAAAGTGATGATCCGCAGGAAGGGGAGCAGTTAGCGCAACATCTCTCAAAGCTTTCCGATAATAGGCTAGAACATATTTCCGTTTATGGTGGTGATCAGCCCATTGCAGCGTTAAAAGAAAAACTGCCAGAAATGCGTGTTATGTCTATGGACACGATGAAAAGCTGTATGATCCCGTATCTTTCTCTAGGTTGGACTGGATATATACCAGCAGCGTGTGAGAACACCCAAATTCACCTGCCTGAAAAGTATGCTTCTTGGATATGGGGCTGGCCACATAAATTTGTGAACCGAATGGAATCGGTCGATACAAATGTTGTCATCGTCGCTGGTGATGGAGGATGGTCCCAAGGCTTCGATACGAAAGAGGATTTAGAACGGTTGCCTTCAAATTATAGTGGACAAATTTGGACAAACCGAATTGATACCATTGCACCTCATTTTTTAAATAATTGAAAAAGGCCGCTTTTAAATATGTGGAAGAGAAAATTATGATTGGGTAACAATGCTGATAGAATGATATGGGAGGCGGACTGGAATTGAGAAAGAGATTAGGATGCTTACACTTTACCGATAATTGTATTATGTAAACAATGGGGTGCGATGTGCCAATAGTGGCGTCGCTTTTTTGATTCATCGAATGCATGCAGTTTAATAGTTTCACAAAACGAAAAGTAATTAAAGCTTCAAAGAAGGCAAGCCGTGATATGGCTTGCCTTCTTTGAAGCTTAATAGAATAATTAAAATAAACCAGGTTACCCGCGTCTTCCGCCTCTGCCGCCTCGTTTTGATTCAGTGCTGCGTTTGAGTACTGATAGATTTTCCTCACTAGACTTTAAAAAACGAGTCATTTTATCTTCAAAAGTTTCTTTTGGTTTGAAATTACTTTTTGAACGAGAATCTTTATTATTATGATTGTTCGTTCTTCCAGAACGTGCTGGACGCTGGTAAGAAGTGGAGGTTTGTCCTTCGGGTTTATCAATAGCTTTTTTGATGGACAAGGCAATTTTTCCGTCTTTCTCACTAATCACCTTTACTTCAACTGTATCGCCTATTTTAAGATGGTCATTCACGTCTTTTACATAGCTATCCGCTACTTCGCTAATATGCACAAGGCCTGTTTTTCCTTCTGGTAATTCTACAAATGCTCCAAAATTAGTGATTCCTGTTACTTTACCTTGCACCTTATTTCCCACTTCGATTGACATATAAAAACTCTTCCTCCTCAATAATGTTAACAATGCTTCATTATAACAAATTGTGGGATAATATCAATGATTTTTAAATAAAAATTAAAAATACATTCTCCCTCTAAAGCAAAGATTCAGAGGGAGAGGGTCATGAATGTGGTTAGTATCCTTTATTAAAATAAGCCTTGCTGCTTCGTGAATTCTGAAAATACTTGGCGTTTCTTTACATGATGTCGTGCTTCCGCTGTTAAAAGCTTAGATAAAACGCGTACAGCCTCTACAATATGTGGTCCTTTATTAAGCATGACACATTCAGCTCGATGTCCCATGGCAGCATCGGTAATTTCTGCACGGGCGGGAACACCTAGTTTTGCTAGGTTTTCAAGAACCTGTGTCGCCCAAATTACAGGTATATGAGCAGCATCACACATACATAAAATATCCTCTTGAACAATGGACATATTTTCAAATCCTACCTCTACCGCCAAATCGCCACGGGCAATCATAATCCCAAAGGAATGGAAATTTAATCCTGATAGGATGATTCTAGCAAGGTTTTGAATGGCATCAACGGTTTCAATTTTAGCCACAACCGCTAAATGGGGTCGCCCAAGCTCTATTAAAGCCTTATGTAAATCCTCTAAATCCTGTGGTGAATGGACAAAGGACAGACCAACTGTGTCAGCATGTTGGACAACAAATTGTAAATCTTCTAAATCTTGATGTGTTAGGGCGGGTAGACCTAAGGCGGTATTTGGAAAATTCAATCCTTTTTCTTCTTTTATTTTGGCCGTATTTATAGAAGATGTGACAATTTCTAATTGGACATATTCCTCATTAATATCAATAACAATTCCACCAATTTTGCCATCATCGATGAAAACTGAATCACCGATTTCAACATGATTCAAAGCTTCAGGGAGCATTGTAGCGACTCCCGCAGGTTCTGTATCGGATGCGGTATGTCCTAATTTAGAGCCATCACGATAAATGTTTAGATGATCGCCCTTTTGAACCTGTATTTGTACAGGTCTTGGCTTTACATCACGGACCTTGAATAAATGACCGGATTTTGTCACGATTTTAGAGTTATTTCCAACATAGCATGTACTTTCAGAGGATACTCTAATTTTGGTAGGATTAATCACTTCTAACACGCGTAATACACGATTTTTATTCCTTGTATCTTTAAATTTTAGTTTGTCGCCAATTTTTAAGGATTTAAAATTCTTTTTACTATCGACAGCTAGAACAAATTTTGCGGAATCTGTTGGAGTTGCTATTTTATCAGTATGTTCTGCTTTAAGATCAATATACCCTTCAACGATATTTGTTTTATTTCCATAAATATCTTTTGTAGCCGATATTTTTAATGGTCTAAATTCTTTTTGAAATGGACCAATTCGAATTTTGGGACCACCTAAGTCCATATAAATTCTACATGCTTTGTCGCCGTATAAACCTTGATTATGTATTTTTTCTTCAGCCTGCCTTAAAGCATCAATCAGTAACTTCCACTCAGATTTCGTATCATGAGCGCAGTTAATTCGAGCTATATCCATCCCGTTAAGTAATAATTCTTCAATAATTTCCGGTTGGTCGAGCATGGACACATCGAGTGTTACCATGATATTTGTAGATCGCACATGTGTCGTTTTTCCAAGCACTCGCTCCGTTCTTTCATTGGACAATTGGAGAGCATCTACTGAATGAGGTCGATGGATATCCTCTTGGTATTTCTCTTTAACACCTAAATGTCCTAGCACCTTTTCTAGATGTGTAATGACATTAGCTTCAAGTCTGCCCAGTGAGGAAAGGCCTTCCTCAGCTAATCGATTTTGTAAGGTATGCAGGTCATTCTCTCGTAAAGCTAAGTATGCTAACAAATTATCACGACTCATTTGACCCGCTTCTGTATCAATTTGAAAACGCTTTCGTGTTTGTGTAGTTTTATCCAATACCTGATGATAAATAGCTACTAATTGTTTGGAAATCATTTCAGCGTTTGATGATGTTTCTACGTTCATTCGACTAACTCCTTTAAAATAATTTACCCCTTTTTATAAGAATAGCATTTGAATGTAAACGCTAACCTATCATTTATATGAAGATTTTGTGATATATTTCGTTTTCCTTACTAATCAGGAATGGCTTTCAGGTAGTAAGGTTTTGTAATGAAAAGAAGAATCTCCTGTATAATGAAATAAGCAATGCTTTGAAAATACTAATATATAAGGAGAGTTCTCAGATGAAATATAACTTTGATGAAATCGTAAATCGCAGAGGAACCTATTCATTTAAATGGGATGGAGGCGATACAATCAAAAAAATGGGTTTAACTAGAACGATATGATGAAGAGACGATTCCCATTATTCACAGCCGATATGGATTTACCTGTGCCGCAACCCTTATTAGATGCCTTACATAAAACCGTTGATCATCGAATTTTTGGTTATTCTGTATTTCCCGATGAGTATTTTGAAGCGATTCAGCATTGGTTTAAAAAGAGACATGATTGGGATATTAAAAAGGAAGAAATTGTTTATAGTCCAGGGACTGTTTATGCGTTAAATGTCGCTGTACGAGCATTGACAGAGCCTGGTGATGGCGTGATTATTCAACGTCCTGTTTATCCACCATTTACAGCAGTCGATTAAAGGGAATGGTAGACAAGTGATTGAATAATGCGCTTGTATGTGATGAGGAAGGCTATTATTCGATAGATTTTGAGGATTTTGAAGCAGAAAGCAAAACAAGAAACTACGAAAATATTTATCTTATGTAATCCTCAAAATCCAACAGGGAGAGTTTTTAATGAAGAAGAGCTTAAGAAATTATCCGATATTTGTGCCGAAAATAATGTTATTATCATTGCTGATGAAATTCATGGCGATTTAATTCGACGAGATCAAACGTTTATTCCGATTGCAAAAGCGGCGGACAAGAATGATCATATTATTACTTGTACAGCCATAAATAAAACATTTAATGTTGCAGGGCTTCATTGTACAAATGTGATCATTCCTAATCCGGAACTTAGAAGAACGATTCAGTAACAGCAGTTGAGTATCAAATTAGCATCACCATTTATGATTGCGGCTCTTAATTGCTGCCTATAATGAGGGAGAGGAATGGTTAGAACAATTAAACGATTATATCGATGGGACAATGGAATGGGTTCAACATTTCTTAGCTCAAAGAATGCCGAAAGTAAAAGTAAGAATACCGGAAGGAACGTATTTAATGTGGATGGACTTTAGTGGATACGGGATATCACCAAAAGAAGTCCATGACCGGATCTACAATAAAGCAAATGTGCTATTAGAAGATGGAAAAATGTTTGGAGAAGAAGGCTTACATTATCAAAGAATATGTATTCCGTCACCAAGACCGATGATTAAGGAAGCATTTGAAAGAATTGCAAGGGAATTTGAGGATTTGAACAAGTAAGACATAATCGACTTCATAACGAAAAAATATGAACTGAAAAACCTCTTCAAGTAGGAGAGGTTTTTTTGCGTAGGTCAGACCGCACTCAGAAATTTTCCTCAAATAAGACTTATTTCCAAACGTTTTTCTACTTAACAGAAGAAAAACCTTTTATCTTCTGCTCTAATAATTACATTTTATGTATTTAATCTAGTAAAATTTGTGATAAAATGGAAGAAATTAACTACGAAGGAAAGCTAATCATGATGGGATGAAACCAATTTTATAGATACAAAGGGGAGAAGAAAGGAAGACATGGGAGGTGTTGAAAATGGCTGACATGGATTCCACATTAATTTCCATTTTTAAAGAACAAAGTACGTCCAGTGAGCTTCACGAAGCGCTGCGCGATATTGTGAAGTTAGCAGGTGTCCTCAAGGAAATGAGTGATACCGATTATTTTCAGTCACCGCTAAAGTTATTGAAAGTACTTCGCGTGTTAAAGCTTCTTCAAGAAGAAGCGTTAGGACTTTCGGAGCGAGAGCTAGAAAATGAGAAGGCTCTTTATTATCGCTATCGAAATGTGTATGGCGAGGATGAAGACATGAGACTTGAGGATATCAAGCATCTTGTTTTTGTACTAACGAAGTACAATTGGGTGATGAAGACCGCTTCTAATATAAAAATGCGTTCGCTCGGGAAACGGTTAGTAGATCTACTGATTCGACTTGCGAATGATTCACTTGCCTACTATTTACATGATGATATTGCTCGTTCATTGTTTCAGGCGAAGCGTGATGCAGAGCTAAGTGAAGCGTATGATGACAAAGGAATTTCCGGTAGTAATAAACTGGCTAGCATGATTCGAAATGTAGAGGAAGCCGTTGGGCTATTAAAAGAGCGAGAACTAGAGTATTTAGCGAATCGACATGCAATTTCTCAAGTACAGATCATTAATTCGCTTATGGAAGATTTGGAAAGAAAAATGAATGAGCGGATGGAGGCTTTTGCCACTGTTGAAGAAAGCTTACAACTTACCAATTTATTTCAACAAGGTATTTTTGCGATGTCAGAAGGAATTAAGATTAGCCTTGGTACGATTAATAAAATCGTTAAGTTTACCAACCTTCAACAAACTGAACAAAGCCATACGATTCGACCGGAATTGATAAGGAGCTACATTATCAAAACCTATAATAATCCATATGATGAAGATCCTGATCCACATCAAATATTAAGTTTTATGGAGCAGGATCAATATGAAGACGAGGTAATGGATGGGATGTGGATGCCTGTCAAGTTTGCGGCTCCATTGACCTCTGAGGATATTTCAAATGGAATCCATTATATCGAAAACTATGAGCCTATTACAAAAGTAATGAAAGACATGCCAGCTGTGGATTATGACGAACCGGATGAAGTAAGTGATGCAGAGATTGCGATAAAGATGGAAGAAAGCAAGTGGCTATTAACGAAGGAACAAATTCCAACGGAGCATATTGAGCATTATTTAGAAACGGTGCACCAAACACAACTAGATTACTTACTGTTTAAAGTAGGGAAAGGTCAATGGGGAGATGTCATTCAATCCTTACTTGGAGTCGCTGCCTTAGTTAGTAATGAACGAGCGGAGTTTAGCGAGCCTGCTCAGAAAGAGGTTATCAATACAGAGACTGACTGGGAATGGATGGAGGATGATTACCATGGAAGAAAATCAATTCGTGCCAGAACAGCCAAACGTTAACCCCTTAGCTGCGCTTTCATTATTACCAAGTATCTTAAGCAAGCAAGAAGAATGGACATTTATGAATATCCTATTTTCTTCTTCTGCCCGAGTGCAGCGCAATAATTTTGGTTTATCGAGAAAAGAAGTAGAGAAGCAGCTAGGGATTGAAAAAAAGGATAAAGAATTTTTTTCTTTTATCGCACGTGTCAATCAAGCAATTAGTCGCTATTTTCAAGTAGTCTATGATGAAAATAGAGATCAGGTCGTCGTTGTCATGAGAGTGACTGCACGACAAGCAAGGGATGTTCTTTCTAAAGAAAGTATGGCCATCTTGATGTATATTTTTTACGAACAAGAGGTTTTACAGCAGCCTTATAGCTTATTTTCCAATCTATTAGAAGCATTCGGTCATGAATCCTTCCAAGCGAATCGCAAAGTACAGTCGAATATAGATGTCTTGATGAAAATAGGTGCACTTGAGCCATATGATGCTTCTTCTTCAGAAGAAGCATATGGGCTAACCGCAATCGGTAAGCATATGTTTTCGGATTCGTTTTTACGTAGATTTACAGAGTTCAGTCAATCGACTCAATTAAATATGGAAGATGTGTTGAAATTTTACAAAAGATATAATCTAGAAGGGAGATTTGAACATGATTCCGTGGAGACTTAATATTGCTGGTATTCGTGATTTTCCTCCGCAATCGATTGATTTATCTGGTGAAAAAGAACATATTGGGATATTAGGTCCAAATGGTGTTGGGAAATCAACGCTTTCGTTTTGTATGGGAGCGGTTCTACATTCTGGAAAAGTGGACATTGGCGGATTGCGTTCAGCTAATCTACCAGATGAACGACTGTGGAGAGCATCGATCTCTTTTTTATTTAAAAATGAAGGAGAAATTAAGGTAGATGCTCCCAAGTTTGTTCAATTCGACTTGTACATTGAACAAACGTTCCATGGGACAATCGCACGTGAATATACGATTGCAGCAGGCGATCAGCTAGATCAGTGGGAAGAAGTAACGGTCTATAAATCTGGGGATAAGATTCATAGTTTTTCAGCGTATAAGAAATTGCTGCAGACGAAATATCATCTTGACCCAGATTATTATTATTTAATCTGGTATCAAAATGAAGTGAATCAGTTTTCAGAAATGGCCCCAGAAGAGAGATTTCGTATTTTTAGTGAAATGCATGGAATTGATCAAATTCAAAAGAATTGGGAAGAAAGCAGAGAACTTGTACAAGAAGCGGAAGCAATCTTGGAGGAAGCGAAATTACAGCAGGAAAATCGAAAATTTCAGTTGAATATCCAAAAAAGAAAGCTCGACCAATACGTAGATAATCAAAAAAGGTTAACAGAGGGCTTTGGTCAATATTATGGAGCACTTTCTGTACTCATTCATAAAACAAAGGAAGAAATTGATCGGTACAGTGAGGAAGAAGCTACGATTGAAGAACAAATAGAAGATGTCAATGAACGTTTAAGAGTGTATGAAATGAATCAAGAGGAACAAAAGCTACAATTACAAACAAAGCAATCAGAAAGAAGGATTCTTGAAGAACAGGTTCAAATACTAGAGACAGAACTTAATGAAATACGTAATCAACACAAAGAATACAAGGACGTGTATGACAAGCTAGACCAAGAATTAGCCGATATTCGAAAGGAAACGAGCTCCATTCCAGATGAAAAGACCGTAGACCAGCGGCTTGAGGAAAGTCAGAAAGAATTAGAGCGTTTGAATCCTCTCATTTTAAAAGAGGAGGAAAACATTCGGCAATTAAGAATGCGTATTCAAGAGGCAAATGAAGAAGTAACGGAGCTAAACTACGTGATAAAGCGTGATCAAGATAGGGAAATGAAAACGAATCAACTCCTTGCCTTGTATGAAAGCAGCCATTATGTAGAGCAGCAAATTAAGAACCTGGATGAAAGGATTTTTCATCATAAGGATGGGCTAAAGGAGTTCAAGCAGCGTTTAAAAAGCTATAAACAGGAGCAATTGGAATTAAATAAAAATGAATTAAATAGTCCCCGTCAAAAGGAAGCGAAGCAATACTTTGCTAAACAAGGGATTGAAGCCTACACGTTACGTGAATTGATTAAACTAACGGATCATGTCAAACTTTCCGATGAGAAGGAGTTTGATGCCATTAAGTATACGATCTTTGTGAATAGTCGAACGTTTACGCCACCTAATGACTTATATTATGTGTCATTACCTGCTATTGTTCCAAAGGAATATATCATGCAGGTACCTGCTAAACATGTAGCGGTACGAGATGATCTTCCATCTGATGTAGTTCCTTTGGCAATACGAGCCCTATGGTGGGTAAAATCCTTTTATGATAAAGAAAATACGGTTACATTGGCAAATGGAAGTGTACGGGATGAAAAAGGTCTACGGGGTCCACAAGAAAAACCCCAGTATATTTTATCCTTACGAGCGGTTCAGGAAAGGATCATTACGTTAGCTAGTCTAATAGATGAGTGTGAGAAAAGGATAAATGAGACGATTCTCTCTATCGGAACCGATGAGAAGGAAGTAGCAAATTTACGAAATATCATTGGAGATGTAAGAGAAGCAGAAGCTTTTGTAGCCGATGAAAAAAATCGACTTTTACGGCAAAATCGATTGGATCAGTTACAGAATGTAATCGAGCAGGATCGACATATGGAGCAACAACATATGGCCTCCATCAAAAAATGGGAATCTGAAAAATCAGATGTGAATGCGAATCTTGAGCTTTATCTTTCTTTTAAAAGGATATGGGAAAAATTCGCTGGCGAGAAAGCAAAAATTGGGGAACTACAACAGTTACAGCAGCGGCTTGCCGACATGGAGACAGAAATAAACAAACAGAAGAATCTGCTAGATATTCGGTCCGCAGAGTATGATATGAGCCAAGAAGAATGCGCTAAATTGGAACGAAACTTGAAACAGATTACGCTTGACATACAAGATGGTTTGCATGAGAAAAAAGAACTGAATCGACAATTGAAAAATAAGAGTGAAGAAAAGGAAGCGCAGCAAAAGGCGTATTTTCAGTATAACGAAGAACGGAATGAGCTAGAACAAATAGCTCCTACTAAAGTGCGTGAGGAACAAGAAAAAATGGTAGAGCTTCCGAATTGGAATCTATTCGAGGCACGACAATATCGAGAAACGGGAAAAGCGATGTTTACACAAGCTGTGAATGAAAAGGATATTGATGCCAATGCGCCTGATAATTACCAAAGGATGAAAGAAGCGTATGATGGAGCTAATATTGAGGTGAATGAATCACAAGCTTTATTACAGCAAAACCGGGGGCGAATGGAACATATTCGTCGTGACCTCGATTCCACAATAAGTGGGAAGGTTCTATTAATCGATAAACATTTTGTCACTTACATGGATCAGTTTGGTTTTGAAGGAGAACTAGATTGGGACATGCAGGAAGATAAAAAAGGGACGATGCGCTATTATCTTTATTTAAAAGCGAAAAAATATGGTCACAAAATGGCGATGGAAGATGTCAGTATAAAAGCACGTGGAGGAAGACATGGAGTAGGATTATCAGGAGGAGAGAAATCGCTTGTTTCCTTATTGTATGCGCTCGCTCTATTACAAACGATTCAAACGAACCCAAGCTTTATCGTGTTAGATGAATTTGATAGTGCGTTAGATGAAGGAAGAAAAGTAAAGGTTTTTGATTTGTATGTGAATGAGCTAGGTAGAAAGATGATTGTTCTAACGCCAAAGTCCCATGACAAAGACTATATGAGTCGCTTTCATAAAGCCTATGTCATCTACCATCGACCGGAGATTCCAGAAAGCGGCATTATGAAAGTAAGAAGAAAAGCTGAAATCTTTGAGAGAATATGAGGAAAGAGGGCTTGATCAGAGAAATGTTTTAGGTGCCAGACCCCTGGTACGGTAATGCCTTTATGCACTGGGGGTCTGGCACTTTCTGATTAGAAGCTTCTAATACTTTTTGAATACGGTTTTTCTCCGAAGTCATGTGTCCAATCCATTTCTTTCGTAGGCGAGTTAAGTCACGAAGTTCTCTGATATCTTCGGGTGGGACAAAACTCTTTTCAATCAATCCATGTCGTAACAATTTAGCAATCCATTCAGCATCTGATACATCTGTTTTTCGTCCTGGAACGTTTTTGATTCGTTGAGCATTAATTAGCCAACGTAATATCAAAGAAGACTTCTAAAATGTTATAGACTGGTTTCCAATAGATCCCCCGTGCTTTCCATCGCAATATGGGTAACTTCGTATTCTTTTAACCATTTAAGAAGTCGAAATAAATCTTTCGTTAAAGTCGGAAAGGTTTCAATCTCTTTCGTTATATTTGACTCATCATCTCCTATAAGCACACAAGCTACAATCGTTTCTGAATGAACATCCAACCCAGCGCATCGTTTGTACAACGTTTCCAATGTCATCAACCGTCCTTTTAAAGATTCCGCAACAGTGGAGTGAATTTGAACGTTAAACATTTTTCTGTTCGTAGTCATCTCTAAAAAGAGAGCTAACAATGGGTTGTGCACCAAATTCACTCCAACAGTTTTATTTACAGGGTCAAACCACCATTAAAAGCTACGTCATCTACTCACTGGTTGCGGTATCTACATTATGGGCAAGGGAACCTTATTTTCATCCCTGGGTTGCGAGCGAAAGATCATGGATGTTTTATTTGGCGTAATTATTCATATTTAAATGTCGTAAATGTTGAATGTCAATAAAGAGGCTTCATTACAAATAAAGTTATCAGTCATGTTCTTCTATATGGAGTGAAGCCTTTTTCTTCTTCAACAAACGGAGCAGGATAGCTTTAGAAAGAAATTAATAAAATAGAAATTAGCAATTAAAATTAAGTAAGGCAGCCTTAATTATAACCATTGTGAAAGAAGCCAAGAATCAATTGAGAAGAAACAGTAAGTAATGGTTCTTGTTTCACTAATGGGGTGCAATGTTTGAATGAAAAGGCTAATTTAAAATACTATGTTTATAAGAGGTTGCTATGAATAGTTTGTCCATTTATAGAGGGGGAGTCGTGTTGAACGAGAAAAAGGTAAAATTATCTTTAACTGGTGCAATAGTTATTTTAAGTATCTGCATACTATTTTCTGCATTTACTATATCGAGTGCTATAAGGGATTCAACAATAAGCAATACAGACAGTGGAACTTATGATTATGAATTAAACAGATTTAATGAGAATTTTGAAGAACTGATTAAAATACTTCAAGAAAACAAAGAAGTAAGTCAATAATGCTATTAAATCAATCTGTGTTTTAATGATAAAGGCTTATTGAAGTAATGGGTGCGTTAGGGAAAAAAGGATTGTCAAAAAGACAGTCTTTTTTTTAATGAGATTAACAAAAATTCTTTTTTGTAAAGTTCGTGAAAGAATGTACTTAAACTAATTGGCAGGTTACTTGAAGAAGATGAATGTAGAATATTTTCCTGAGGAGTGATTCTATGGATATAAGATTCTCGTTTGCTTTAGACAAAAATGTACCAACTGGACTACAATATATTGCTTACGAACTAGGTTTTATAGAAGGTACTTTAAACATTTATGTGGATGAAAAATTGTTTTTCGGTGAGCCATATGTCAATCTTGCAGAGCTAGGTATCCAACTAGGCCGATGGTTACAAAAGATTCACAGGGGTTTTAGAGAAAATATGAACTACGACACAATTGACCATAATGAGGCGATAATTAACTTTATTTATGAAGGTAATGACAATTGGAGAATTTATTCAATTTGGCAGGTATTTGAAACACACAAATACATTACCACAACTGCATTAGTAGAAGCTGTAACGCATTATATGCAGGAGTTAAATAAGGAACTTCACGAAATTGAATACGTAGATTCACTTGATGAGTTCCTCAAGTGAATCTTTGCCTTATCTAAATAAAAAGGATAAATCTTATTTAACTAATAGTCGCTTCTTGTGCTAACGGGAGGTTAGTTGAAGAAGAACTGAATAAATAAATAAAAACAGCCAGTTTGGCTGTTTTTTATAAAAAATCCAAATGCTTGCAATAAAAACAAAAAAATTAATCAGATTTATGGGATAATTATATTAATTCCAGTTTTTCTCTATAAATTGAACTGCAGGTTGTAAATTTGTTTTGTTAGCAATTGAAATGAGAGCGGGAACCACAGAAGGGTCCGTTTTGGATAAATTAGGGATCCGTGGATTTAATCGAAAAAAACGATTTCCTAGAAGCTGAGAACTGACCATGGATTCATAGTAACCGGATCCACTAGCGACAATCTGAAGAAATGGCAGTAAGGGTTCATTGGGCGATCGGTCCAAAAGAACTCCCCAATTTGGGGGAAGGTTCTTCATATTTTCGGGGCGTATGTTATCTGCACTCACCATCCCCCACCCCTTCGTATTTCTTCTTAATTGAGTCGGCTCTTCACCTGTTCCAATGGATAATACCGCAATTTGATCCAACGGCTGTTTGGCTTTCCCCACTGCAAACGCGATACTGGCTGTACTGGGGTTAGTTGTTACTGTATACCCATCCACGTAGTTTTGATAGGCTCTTTGCGTCGCGGGAGCACCACTGCTCCGTAGTATTACATCACTCGCTTTCTCATTAAAATAGGGAGAGCCAGGAAAGTTGTGGAATAACACAGGAGTCCAACGATTCAGCTCCGGTGAGAATAAATGAAATGCAGGGACAACAATTCGTCTTTTTAAGTCTTTGAGGAGAAGATCTGGTGGAAAAAATGTTTGTACTGCTTTAACGAAACCAGAATATGGTAATTGTTGGTTAAAAACAGGTCCACCTGGTCGGGAAACGCTGAATGCCGGCAGGATTTTATCCTTAAAAAACTGGAGTGTCTCCTTCGGCGATCTTCCACTTGCTAACGCAAGGGCAGTGAATGAACCGATTGAATTTCCCGAAAAAACATTGGTTCGACTAATTAATTTTGGGTTTTGCTGAGCCAGTCTGTTCAAAAGTTGTAAACTTAAAGCACCTAAGGTACCGCCTCCATCAAAGGACATGATCCGATATTTTGTCAAAGTTGATTTCTCCTTTCTAATCTGATCACAAGTATCATTCAGTATATGTTTATTTCGTGTCTTGTATGGGTATGAATACCTCTTCTACCTGAAATCCTTCAGGAGCCGGATTATGTAGGTAAACATCCAAGGAAAGCTCCATCAAGTATATAAAAAAATACTACGACGAGGATAGAGGGGACTACGTTTGAGTGGCAGTACGTGCAAGCCAAACGGGAATTTAGGTTCTGGTGCAAAGATAAAGCAAAAGAGAATAAAACGCATATATTCCTAGCGGAATCGTATCTTATGCTGCAATCCCAAACAATTGATGGATGAATTCTTTCTGATTTTGGATAGACTGATACCGTAAATCAATCTGTTCTTTTTTAATCATATGCATGGCTTCTACTCCTGAAAGAATGGATGTAGCTGTGGTAAAAGATTTGAACCCTAACATAGGAATGACTCGTCTCTTAATGAACCGATGATCCTGTTCCACGATGTTGTTCAGATATTTCACTTGCCTTATTTGGATGCCTTCTGGTATCTTTTTTTCTTCTTTTAACTCCTCAATTGCTACTGGATAAGCTGGATTTTTATCTACAGTAATGACACGAGGAGTGGATACATGCGAAAAGGCCAAGGCTTTTTTGAAAAAATGCTTGGCTGATTTGGTATTTCTATTTTTACTTAAATAAAAATCAATGGTATTCCCTTCTGAATCGACTGCACGATACAAATACATCCATTGTCCTTTTACTTTTATGTATGTTTCATCTACTCCCCACGAGTTATTGGTCTGCTTAAGATGACGCTGGATTCTCTTATCCAACTCAGGACCATATTGATGAACCCAACGCATAATCGTTGTGTGAGCTATCGACAGGCCTCGCTCTTCCATCATTTCCATCAAATCACGAAAACTTAGGTTGTATCGTAGGTACCATCTCACTGTAAGAAGGATAATCTCAGGTTGATCATGTTTCCATTTGAACAAATTTTGGTTTTCCATACTGATCATGCTCCTTTTTTAGAGTAGTAGTATCAGTATGTTCAAGTTTTAGAGATTACTTGCAAATGACTTGAATTTTTTGCACCAGAACCAACATAAGCGATGTTATCGGCAATGAAGAAAAGAGAAATTATCATAGATAGATAGTTGTTAAGATTTCAAATTCCTGTCCTAATATCCCCGATTTTTACAAATAATACATAGACATAGCGGATAGTTTCCCAGTCTATTAAAATTCTATCATGATGTTCTTTCACAAAAAAAGAAGTCGAAAATACGGATTTAAAATTATACAGGTAATCCAAACAAAAGGGACAAGCATGAATAAAATAGTAATAGTATCGAAATATGCAAAAAGAAGGTGAATGATAATGTCTTTTCCCAATCTTCCTGATGATATTATTACGAATATAGATCTTGATGCTGAACAGGTGGCTCTTTTACTCCTTGCTTCCATCGCATTTGAAGAACTCGGCTTAGCTCATCTAATTAATGCGGAAGCTGAAGAACTTGAAGCAACGCTAGGTACACTTGTTAATGCTGATGACACACCCTTCGCTTCCAATTTAGATGATTTATTAGCAGCTAAACGCAGCGTTGAACGAATATTGCGTACGATTATAAAAAAAGAAATGATTCTTCAGTTTAAATTTGAAAATGTTCTGGATCTATTAGCAACTATTGCTCCTCCCTGCCAGGTGTTAGCTTATGTAGTGAATTTAGGTACTCTTGAAGATATTAGTAATACTGTTTCAGTCATCGATACAGCGACCGATACGGTTATTACCACCATTACAGTAGGAAGGGGACCTGCTGGAGTAGAAATTACTCCAAATGGAAAAAGAGTTTATGTGGCGAATGCTGATGATACCGTCTCAGTCATCGATACAGCAACCAATATAGTCATTGCTACAGTACCAGCAGGGGATCGACCTATCTCAGTGGCAATTACTCCAGACGGAGCATTAGCATATGTGACGAATATCAACGATAATACCGTCTCCGTGATCGAAACAGGAAGCAATATAGTGATTGCTTCCATTACGGTAGGAGTTGAACCTTTTGGAATAGCAATTGGTAATACTCCAGTCAGTACAAGGGCTTATGTGGCGAATTCAGGTGATAATACTGTCTCAGTCATCGATGTGAACCCGAATTCTCCAACATTCAATACGGTTATCGAAACCATTACAGTGGGGATTGAACCTATTGATGTGGCAATTACTCCAGACGGAACAAGTGTATATGTGACGAATTCAGGTGATAATACTGTTTCAGTCATCGATACTGCAACTAATACAGCTATTACAATATCAGTGGGAATTGGAATTGCACCTGCTGGAGTGGGAACTGGTAATACGCCCCTAGGAACAAGGGCTTATGTGACGAATTCAGGGGATAATTCAATCTCAATCATTGATGCAGACTCGAATTCTCCAACATTTAATACTGTCATCGCAATAATTACACAGGGCGTAGGGAATTCACCTAGTGATGCAGCACTTACTCCTGATGGAAGGAAGGTTTATGTACCGAATAACTTCAGTAATGATGTTTCAGTCATCGATACACTAACCAATACAATCATCGCTTCAATACCAGTGGGGAATAATCCTAATACATTAGCAATTGGACGTATTTGTAGAATAATATGATTCGTTCGATGCAAAAGATATGGTCAGAAAACCTACAGATGAAATTCATGTACCTTCTGCAAGAAGAAAGCGCGTGGAGCAAGAATAATAGAAATTAAATATTGATTAGTAAATAGAGTTGTATCGGAACGCAACATAATAGTTATTATATTGCGTTCCGTTTTGCATGTAGCAATTCCACTTTTGTCCTCGATAATCTGTCCATGCCCTTTTAAAACGAGCTAATTATTATATTATTAAAACTAAAGTTTTTATATTCTTTAGTTTTAGTTAATACTGTGAAAACAACAGTACACTTCATTTTGCATAACCTATTCATTTTTAGTTTACATAATCATTGCTTATAGGCAATAAAAAAGAAAGAACGAAAAGAGCGTACACGCCGATTAATTCAAGTGGGAGCGATTTTTGAGAAATATTTTGATATCGTTGGTGAAGATCAAGCTGAGAAAATAGCTTTTGGAATGAAGAAGATTGTGGAGAAAAGTAAAGAACAATTATTGAATATTGATCTGGAAAAATCCAAAGAAAAAAACGAAATAGTCTCCCTCCACTCCTCGTTTTAGTACAAATATTTAACCAGATGACCAACCAACCCTAAGATATTTTCCTATTTTTAAAGAATAAAGAAGGAAGACCTGCGGACTAGAGTAGCTACCCTGTTATCAGGCCTAAAAGGGGGTTGTACGAGCTTTGGGTCTTACTGGGGATAGCTTCTATACTTTTGGGTACATTAATTTTTGTGGAAGTAATTAGCAATCAATGGCAAAAAACCAATAGCCTAACAGAGATCAATAGGCTATTGAAGATAAAAGCTTGAGAATGGTTTTGTTTACCTGCAACGGAAAGGAGAAAAATGATGGAGAAAGGCAAAATTTCATCCTTTCAGATGGCAGTCATGATGTATCCTACGATTGTGGCTACCGTTATTCTTTCGGTTCCAAGCACGATAGCGAAATATACACATGATGTATGGCTGTCCCCCATTTTGGCTTCTCTCATTGGGTATGTGACAGTATATCTCGCGTATAAATTGCATCAGCTTTATCCGAAACAAACGATTATCCAATTCAGTGAACAGATCATGGGGCGATTTGCGGGAAAAGTTTTTGGTGTGGTAGTTTTGTTTTTTTACATCCAAGGCACGGGACAGGTCACTAGAGCTTACGCCGAATTTATAGTCGACTCTTTTCTATTCACTACCCCAATTAGCGTCATCATAGCATTGATGATTTTTCTCTGTGCCATCACTTTACATGGTGGATTAGAAGTATTGGGGAGAGCAGCACAATTGTTTTTCCCTATTTTCGTATTTCCACTCTTTATCTTAATCCTCTTAATCATTCCTGACTTTGAATTCGGGAATTTATTTCCAATATTAGGAGATGGAATAATTCCTCCAATGAAGGGCGCGATTGTGCCGGTTGGATGGTTCACAGAGTTTTTTTTAATCAGTTTTCTTTTGCCTTTTTTAGCGGATCGGGAAAAAGGATTGAAATACGGAATGATGACCGTTTTTGCGGTGATGATGACGTTAATGGTGGTGAATCTAATCGTCCTTTTTGTACTTGGGCAGGGGACAGCCTTTAAGGTTTATCCGCTGATGCAGGTAGCTCGATACATTAATATTGCTGACTTTTTTGAACATGTGGAATCCGTTGTCATGGCCATTTGGGTAGTAGGGGCGTTTATTAAAATTTCTGTGTTTTATTATGCAGCTGCTTTAGGTACTGCACAATGGCTGAATCTTTCGGATTACCGACCTGTTGTATGGCCGTTAGGTATTCTGATTGTAGAATTTAGCTTTTGGTCGCTTCCAGATACGATGCAATTATGGCGTTATCTTATGGGGATTTTCTCTCCTTACGCACTATTGATACAGACGATTATTCCTCTGTTTTTATTGGTAATTGCAGTTGTAAGGAAAAGAAAAAAGGAATCGAAAACTAGCTGACTTTTAATGAATTGTATAGAACTTTCATCTTTAGTTAACATAACGTTAATTTTCAGTCGTTCCTATTTGACAAGAATCCCTCTATAACAACGTTTATCCAACTTCCCGTTTTTATCACATATACATGTTTTTATACATGGTTCATATAACGGGGTTTCTAGGACTACTCAAAAGAGAACTTCCTTTCTTTTCTTGTATAAAATCCTGCATAAAAATAGATGTACGGGACACCTTTTTGTAGGGCTGCGTATCGGATTATTGTATAGTAAGAATAACAATGACTTTTTACATACATTGATCCGTGCTAAAAGAAAAGAGGGAGGGAATGAAATGGCACTTGAACTTTACAATCAAAGATACGCACAAATCATTCATTCTGATTTAACGGACGGACAAAAGGACTTGAAGCTGGAACAACTAATGACGGATATGGAGAGTGCTTTCTCTATCCCGATGATAAAAGATAAAGCATGGAATGAAGGAAATAAAGATGTGATTGAATTGTTTCAACAGGTATCAAATAGCAGGAAATTTTGAGGTGGGCCGGTGGCTTACCTCTTTTCTTCTGTTTGTGTTTGGTTCTTTTACTTTCTGTTTAAGGGAAGTTAAATGCAAAAACGCCCCTGCAATAGCTGCTATAAGCTACTACAAGGGGTAAGGAAGAAAAACTACCACCATTGGGTATTGGGTATAGCTTTCCCTATAAGCATAAAAAAATTCCTGCTATAGCTTTTTACGGCTGTGACAGGGGCGGAGAATCATCATAGTTACTAGTGATAACAGCGAGTGTTTCCTGTAACCGTAAAAAAACCTCCTGTACGACTGTAGAGGAGGAAAAACGTAATAATTTGACTTGAAGGGAGAGAACTTGTCTCTCAGCTATAGCTTACCCTTTATAAACAAAAAAAAACCTGTAACAGCTTTTTTAAGGCTAATTACAGGGATGGGGAAGAATCGCCTTATCTTCCTGATAATAGTGTTTCCTTATAAATGAAAAATAACCCTCTGCAATAGCCATTAGCAACTACAGAGGGCTGAGAAAGAAGCAAGTTTGCAAGCTCATCTTGTTTTAAACAAGGGTTCCTAACAAGTATCCTAAATCTCAAGGTTGCTCTTCTTTTCTTAACCTTTTTCCCTCAATTCGTTGATCCTGAAAGCAATACTTTATTACCTTTTCTTATAATGGGGTAGCATCCGGAAAATGCGGATTTACAACGATAAGCATTTTGATACAAGTCTTATGAGACATTATGAAGCCTAATTTCAAGCTGATTGGATTATGTCTCAATAGGCTTTACTCTATTGAGGTTGTGAAGGTTTCTACTTAAACTAACGGGGCAGGATAGTTCAAAAAGCCATATCCTTTTACACTTCTCTGACCCACAACTGGGATAGGTACTCACCTATGTTTACAAAAATGAATATCTTATTGTTGAAACCATATTAATTACGGAGGAATCTTCATGGGATACTTTGTTACTGTGGAACCAGGCGTAAAACTATATGTTGAAGATATTAACCCAGGCGGCAGCAAGACCATAGTTTTTATACATGGCTGGCCGTTGAGCCATAAACAGTTCGAATATCAGTTTGATGTTCTTCCTGCAATGGGTTACCGTTGTATTGGCATAGACTGGAGGGGCTTTGGTAATTCAGATAAACCAATGAGTGGCTACACCTTTAACAGACTGGCAGATGATATCCGCACTGTAGTTGGTACACTTCAATTAGACAATTTTACGCTCGCGGGTCACTCTACGGGTGGAGCGATCGCGATTCGATATATGGCTAGATACAACGGTTACGGAGTATCCAAACTTGTCCTTATTGATGCTGCCGCTCCCACAGGCTTTTCAACAGAAACGGCTAATAAATTCCTTAAGGAAACGTTAAATGACCGCCCTAAGATGATGCAGGAAGTAACAGATAGCTTTTTCTTTCAGTATATAACTCGCCCCTTTTCGGACTGGTTTTTCCAAATGGGATTACAGGCTGCAGGTTGGTCGACTGCGGCAGTTATTGTTTTATTTAAGAGATGAGAAGTTGCATGAAGATCTTCCAAAAATAGTTGCCCCCACTTTAATTATTCACGGCATTCATGACAAAGTTATACCATTTGCACAAGCTCAGGAATTAAATCAAAAAATAAGAAATTCACATCTAGTCCCGTTTCAATATAGTGGTCATGGCTCTTTCTGGGAAGAACGTGACAAGTTTAACCGGCTTTTGACCCAATTTATTGGCTTATAGTTCTACTTAGCTCTAACGGAATTCAATAGTTGAGGAGCCATATTGGCTCCCTTTTTTCATTCACGGAAAATATAAAATTTCCTCGGAAGAGTTACTGGATAGAATTATAATTGAGAGATCGCCTGGTGAGTGGACCACGTAGCACTGCTAAATGCCTGATAATTTGTAATTGCTGCTTGAAAGTCTTTATCACTTATAGTGGCAGTGGCATCATAAACAACAGCTGTTTGGAATCCATTTTCGATTAAGTCTCTCATATGCGATTCCACACAAACGTTTGATAGGGTTCCTGCCAAAATAACCTTTTCTTTCCTTTGCTGACGTAATTGGTAAACTAGATCATTGGTCTGTGGGCTAGCAATTTTATGGGCGGTCGCAATGATTGTTCGGTTATCTAAAATGTAAGGCTTAAGTGATGGAACCCAGTCAGCTCCTACAGTAGGAGAAGTATATGCATTTTGTTTTTGATATACCTGAAGCTTTAATAACATTTTTTGTTCAGCTCCAGTAAATTGCCAACTATAATCATGCGGATAAATATAATGGGGGGAAATAAAAAGTTGATATCCTTTACTCATAGCCGTACTTATTAGAAGTTCAAGGTTACCAAGTGTGTTGTACTGCTCAATAATTTTTTTTGTTAAATGGTATCCTTTACCTCCAGGGGACAGAAAGTCATTTTGTGGGTCCGTTATGACAATTGCTGTATTACCGGGATTAGGTTTAAACATTCTTTTTTCCTCCAATTCACATAAATAAGTATCCTGTATTTTAATTCAACTTTTGTTCATTGATGAATATATATTGATGGGTGCTTGGACACATTCTGTTTTTAATGGAGCTATGGTATTAATATGTTTCCATTCAAAGAACAATCCAGGTGTAACCTAAAGAACGAAAATATATGCATTAGAAAGTGAAATGCTTGTTCAACTCCCATGAAAATTAAAAAAGCTCAAAACCCAGAAAAAAGCATAACAAAATTGACCCAGTAAAAACGCTTTTTAAAAAAGGATGAGCCTTCTGAGTGTTCATTATTAAGTTGACAGATAATCAAGAACCTTCCTTCTATAAAAGTATAGAATTGGCTGACGCAACGACCAGAATAAGGATTAATCTCCCATGAGTGCTACCCATATAGGGCGCGACAGTCGGTGGTACACCGTGTTCGTTGGAGTCAGACTAACGGATGGGCTCTATGGCACCATAGTGTATCGACCTTCTTCGTCAGCCGTAGAAACAGTATAGACAGGGGTGTCCATTTTCATTCTCTGTGGTGAAGCGCTGATTTTTGCGCTTCATGGATGGCTAACGGGTAGCGTTACTTGAAGATCGGGCTGCCATAATTGGCGCCTTTTTTGTTATTCAACTAAAGAGTTTAGTTAAAGATGGAGTACCCTTGATATAAGAAGATAAATAAAAAAGCCGATTTCTTTGAATGAATCGACTTTTTTATTGGGTTGAAGAAGAAATGTTTTTTCCACCAAGCTTTCTCCATCTACTCCAAAATGATTGATATTTTAATAATGAGCAGCGTTGCCTGTTCCTCCAGATACATCAATAACATCGCCCGTAATAGAAACTGACAATGGTGAGGATAAGAATGTAATCACATTGGCTATCTCCTCAGCATTAACTAAGCGTCCGATTGAATTCATTTTAGTGACCTCAAGTAAATCCGCCTCATTCGGGAATCGTTCTCTAGTTGTTTCAGTTTCTGTAATACCTGGATAAACGGCATTGACAGTAATTCCATGTTTCCCTAATTCAACTGAAGAAGACTTCGTTAAATGAACAACAGATACATTACGTGCACCAGCACTAATACTTCCAGCATTCCTCGCAGCCATACCACTCACATTAATAATCCGTCCCCAATTATTTCTAATCATATAAGGAGCAACAGCTCGTATACAACGAAAATAGCCCATAAACTTTTCTTCAAAATCTTTTAAAATAAGCTCATCTTTTATATGATGGAAGTCTTCAGGGTCTCCACCGCTGACACGTGCTCCATTATTCACTAAAATATCAATACCGCCCATCGCCTCTGTTGCTTGTTCCACTAAATGTTGAATTGAATCAGGGTCCCCAATATCTGCCACGATTGGGTAAATATTTCCCCCTGTTTCTTCCATTAATTCTCTAGCTGTTTCTTTTAACGACGATTCGTTTCTTGAACATATTACACAATCGACACCTTCTAAAGCCAATTGGCGAGCAATCGCTTTACCAATTCCTCTACTACCTCCTGTAATAAGCGCTTTTTTACCAGCTAACTGCAAATCCATAACGCATCCCCCTATGTATGATGAAACCTTCTTTTAATCCTTCCATAATTACTTTCTAGATAAGAGGCGATTCTTCTTTAAGATTGTGAAGAAATATACCTAAACTAAACCAGTTAATAGAAGCTCAATTTTATTCTATTTGGTGACCTCAAATGTTAAATGTTGACGAGGGTTTCTATTTCTTTTGTAATGGCTTTACTACCTACATGTAGCTTTGTGGCAATGTGTTTAATATTGCTACGAGAAATTTGATCGGCAGGTGCTGCAATTGCTAAAGCAGCTATAACTTCTTGATTGCGAAAAACAGGAACGGCGACACAACGGATACCGACAATACGTTCTTCATCATCAAATGCATAACCATCCTCACGAATAGCCTTTAGATGATAATGAAATAGTTGTGAGTCTTGAAACGTATTTTTTGTTGCACGTTCAAGTGACAATTTATCAAATATTGAAGCAAGCAATTCTTCATCTAAATTAGCTAAGATCACTTTACCTAAAGCGGACTGATGTAGTTTTGAACGATTTCCAATTTCCTCGTCTGCTGATTCCTGAAATGTAGCGTGTAATACTTGCGTCATAACAAGATTGGTCCTGTCCACTTTTCCTATATAGGTACTCATCTGTAAATTTTGTGCCACTTGGTAAATCGAACGTAATGAAGCCCAATCCATTTCTGAACGCTTTTCAAAACTTTCGCAAAACATTTTATGATGAATAAAATATTGAGTTTGAAGTTTATATACATACCCCATTTCTTCTAGGGTTGTTAAAATCCGAAAAGCCGTAGATTTACTTAAATTCAGTTCGTCCATCACTTCTCTTAACGTAATGCCTTTACGTTGTTTTACTAATTCTAAAACTAGAAGTCCTTTTTTTAATGTCGATACTTCATTCTGTGCCATTTCATCACCTCAGTCTCCGATAGTATAGATGTTTTATTTTTTTTACTCAAAATATACAGAAAGAGTTTCATTATTTGAAACTTGTTCAAAGAAATTTGTGAGTTTCATTTTAAGAAACTATGATATGGTTAATCAATGATAGGAGGCAAAAACAATGAAATATACAACATTAAAAAAATCTAATCTTGAAGCATCAGTAATTGGACTTGGTACAAATGCAGTTGGTGGGCATAATTTATTCCATAATTTAAATGAAGAAGATGGAAAAGATTTTGTAAGAGAAGCATTAAACATTGGGGTAAACTTTATTGATACAGCTGATATTTATGGTCTTGGTCGTTCTGAAGAATTAGTTGGGGAAGTATTAAAAGAATTTAAGCGTGATGACTATGTGATTGCGACAAAGGGAGCGCAACATTGGTTTGAGGATGGCTCTGTAAGAACAGATAATCGTCCTGAATATTTACGAGAAGCAATTGAAAAAAGTTTACAGAGGTTGCAATTAGACTATGTGGATTTGTACTATGTACACTTCCCAGATAATGAAACACCTTTTGTGGAATCGATTGGTGAGTTAGCTCGATTAAAAGAGGAAGGAAAAATTCGTGCAATTGGGATCTCGAATGTATCACTTGAGCAATTAAAAGAAGCGAATGCTAATGGTGATATTTCTGTTTTGCAATCACCTTATAATATGTTAGATCGTTCAGCGGAAGCAGAATTATTACCGTATTGTATTGAAAATAATATTTCCTTTATTCCATATGGTCCATTAGCATTTGGGTTACTTGGTGGCGCATTCACAAAAGATTCCAAGCTGGATCCTCAAGATTGGCGTCAATCGATTGCTTTATTCCAAGGAGAACAATTCAATAAAACACTTGAAACAGTGGAAAAATTAAAAGAGTTTGCTACTCAAAAAGAAACGACTCTTCCTAACTTAGCGCTAGCTTGGTTACTCGCTCAAGAGGGTGTTGATGCAGTCATTCCAGGAGGTAAACGAAAAGAGCGCATCCGTGAAAACGTTCAAGCAAGCGAAATTAATTTATCTAAGGAAGAATTAAACATCATTAACGAGATTCTAAATAACAACTGAGTTTATACAACGTGGTTGTCCAAAAGTCACTGAAATTGACTTATGAGTGCAATCCTCTTTGGTATTCTTTAAATAGCAATTAAAAAGGGGATTAATTAGAAAGCCTCTTAATCAGGAGGCTTTTATTGTTTTATCTAAATTCTGTTTAAATCAAATGAGATTGTGAAAAATTGCACTTAAACGGGTGCGTTAGTGTAAGAAAAATTAAGTGATTTTAAGGCTGAGGCCATATCCAATTCATTCCATTAAAGGGCGCATTTCTAGAGCAAGAAATGTGCTCTTCTTAATGAATCGGGCCATTTAATGGAGGAATACCTTTAAAGAAAACTGAAATCGGAAATTTACAGGGGTGAGGTTTTTCTCCACGATATTTCTCGTTATCTGATGGGTGAAGAGCTTACAGTTGAGAATCTATTTGTCATTTTGTTTATGGACTTTCTACAAAGAGTTAAAGAAAAAGGGAATTCCACTCAAGTGATGAAGGCAATTTTATTAAACTTTCAAAATCATTTTAAAAGCCAGTGATCCTTAAAAGAAAATAGGTACTATACTTTGGATAGTCAATTTAAGACTATCCCGTTCTTATTTATTAAGAAGGCAAGCCTAGGTCTTCTTATTTCTTAAGGATACATGTTTTCTCATATGTCTTTAAAAAATGTGCCTTGATGTATTAAAGCTCCGTAAAAGAAACATTTTTATTCAACCAATCCATGCTTTTTGAATGAGTCAATAAGCATGGCCTTAGGTTGAAAACCAGTTATTCTTTCAACTAGTTGGCTATCTTGAAAAAGCAATAATGTTGGTATTCCAAGAACCTGAAACTTACTTATAAAATCTTCATTATCATCGGCATTCACTTTTACAATTTTTAATTCAAATTCTTGATGAATTTCCTCTAAAATGGGAGCTATCATCCTGCAAGGAGGACACCATGGGGCCCAACAATATATTAGCAATGAATTACTTGTTTCGATTTCTTTAAAAATTTCTTGCCCATCTGCGTGTAAAATACTCATCATACTTTCTCACCTTTCATTATTTTGTACTTGATTGTAGTATATGATGAGTTATGGTATAAGTACAATTAATACTTTTAATGATATATATAAGTAAAAACTAATGCTTAAATACGAGGTGTTCAATGACTCTTTTTCAATTAGAAGTTTTCTTAAAGGTAGTCGAAACAGGAAGTTTTACAAAAGCAGGAGAGCAAATTGGTCTTTCACAATCAGCAGTCAGTCAAGCTGTAGCAGCTTTAGAATCAGAGTTAAATATAAAATTATTAAACCGAAACAGAAATGGTGTTAGCCTAACAAAAATTGGAGAACGTATCACGGGTCTCATTAGAGATTTAATCATGATTAAAACAAAAATAATATATGAGGCTTCTGGAATTACGGAAATTGAAACCGGGACAGTAAAAATTGGTAGTATTGCAAGCATGTCAGCTAAATTATTACCAGGAATGATCAGTTTGTTTAAAAAACGATTTCCCGGTGTTGAAGTCATTCTCTATGAAGGAAGTTATGAAGAAATTAAAAATTGGATTAAATTGTCAGTTGTTGATGTTGGCGTGGTCACTGAGGAAAAGCATGAAAATGAATTTATTCCCTTACTTCAGGATAAAATGGTCGTTTTTGTAACGGAAAATCACCCATTAAGTAATCAATCACAAATAGATTTAAAGGAAATTGCTAATGAACCTTTCATCATGCCAAAAGAATGTCATCGTGTACTTCAAACAATCTTTAAGGAGCAAGGAATATTTCCTACTATTCAATTTGAAGTCAGTGACGTAGCCACCATCATAGCAATGGTTCAAGAAGGGGTTGGAAATACGATCCTTCCTGAGATGGCCATTCCTGCAACATTGACCAATGTCAATGCCTCATATTTAAGCCCTCAAGTGTACCAAAATTTAGGGCTTGAGGTACGTTCAACTAATTACATGAGTCCTGCCCTAACTGCTTTTATCTATGAGGCACAAGAATACACAAAAAATTTATCATTAAAATTGTTTAACAACTATCAATCGGTCATTGTGAAAAAAAATAAATGATACATTGAACATTCAATATGAAAATATTGATTTACACTTAAACTAAAGGGCGTAGTTAAATAGTGAAAGACTGTCATACGGACAGTAGTGGTTCTGTAATAAAATTACATGAGTTATGGAAAAGTTAAACTGTTTTACCCGAAGGCTGGAATAATCCCATTATTAAGATACGATCTTCATAGAGCAACGCTTGAACGGTTAACTACATTAGTCCATTTCATATGAATGAGGGAGTAGAGTAATATGTTGATACGTTACAAAAAAATGTTTAAAAAAATAGCCATGGGCTTATTATCGTTTATGCCGAATGAAAAAGATCTACAAAAACTCCTGATGACTATGAATCAGTATGAAACAGAACAAGGCCACCAACTCTTTTTCTGGAAAGAGGAGGAAGGCATCATTGGACTAATCGGTGTTTTATTTTTAGATAAGCACATAATCCAAATACAGCACATTTCAGTCAACCCTTCCCATCGTGGTAAAGGAGTCGGCAAGGCAAAAGGATGGTTAATGCCCTAAAAGAACTTTATTCAGATATTCCTTTTATTCCCAATGAAAATACAGTTGCGTTTTGTGATAAATGCTACATAAATGATTTTTTACCTAAATTTGAAATTTCTAAGAAATAACCTGCCCATATGTAAGATCTAGTGTAAATATCACCTCTCAAATTTAATACATATCTATGTATTAAATCATTTGTGTAATTGACGAGTGACACAAAAGTTCAGAATATAAAAACATTATTATAACAAGGTTTATCTTTTAATTGTCTAAAGTTTCGTGTCATAAAATAGTGACACAAAACTTTAGACTTTATTGTTATTTGACACAAAAATCTAGACGCTCTCGAAAAATGACACCAAAGTCTAGACACTCTTGTACTACACTTCTGGTTATCAGAGAATTAAAATTTTGTGAATTTTGAATAAAGTTTGTTCATAGATCCTGTTGATGCAGGATTTTTTTCTTATTCAACAAACGGGCCAGATTGTTTAATAAGCCTCTTCTTGAGAGTGAATAGGCTTCATCTATTCTAAAATTAACTTTAACCAACTTTCATTTAAAATCATATTTCTAATCAATTCAACCTTTTTGAAGTGGAGCGACCAGTATGTGTGCTCCCATTTCGATAAGTGACCAGTTGTTCGAGAAAATCACTAATGTTCGGAAGGTTTTCGATTTTAAATTTTTGTATGTTATGTTTCATTTGCTCTAAATTTAAGCTCTGTTTCTTTTAATAATATATGACTCTTAAGGTATTGGTTTAACTCAGTTTTAATTTACTCCATTGGATCACATTTTCCTTATAAAAAAGATGATTTGAATATACATATCAGCCATTTCATCTGGAGATTCAGCAAGGGAATTATCAAGCCATTGCTCGACCAATCCTAAAAAAGCAGAGGTTGCAAATGATGACAAGTAATCCTTTCGTATAGTTAAACCTTGAAAGAACGTCTCGTTTTGCACCATTTTTTCGCCAAAGTGATCGACAAAAAATAGTTTGAGTCGCTTATGAAAGCCAAAGTGATTATTTTCACCTAATAACACTTGGAAGCGTTCTGCATTCGTTTGTATGTAGCGGAATACTTCAACAGCAAGTGTTGAAATTTGTCCCTTTTCTGCTTCTAAAAGCAAGACGTCTGGTTTCAGTTGCTGCAAATGCAATTCGAGTCCTCTAAGTAAGTTTTCCTCTATTTGATGAAGAAGATCATATTTGTCCTGATAATGTAAGTAAAAAGTCCCCCTGTTAATAGCTGCAACTGTTGTAATGTCTCGAACGGATATTTTCATGAAATGCTTTTCCTTTAACAACTGCAAAAAGCTTTTTTGAATTTTTTCTTTCGTATTTTCAATCATTTCATCGTAGATTGATTTCATGCTATTTCCTCCGTGCTACTGAACAGTATCATGTTTTTTGTTTATTGCTTTCATTCTATCAACAAAATAAAATAAAAGCATAGCATTCGACAGATTGTTGAATGGCATTCCATTAAACGAAAGGTGATTCAATTGAAAAAATCGAATATTATTATGATTGTAACGCTTTTAATTGTAGTTGGAATGATTGCGAAAGCGTTTATACTGAATGAAGATGTTAAAGTATTTTTACTAATCTTCTTTGCAGTTGGTACGGGTTTAGGATTATTACGATTGTTCGTTAACAGCTCGATTAAAAAGATGAAAGGGAAAGGGTGGAAGAGTAAAGTATTGTTCCTCGGTGTTTTACTCGGCTTAGGGTTGCCGTTCCAATCTTGGTTTAGAAATAACGTATTATTAAGCATCGATTCAGCTTATTTAATGAGCAGTATAATTATAATGGTTGTAGGTGTCTTGTTTATGACAACTTGCTTTGGCTATATTACGAATAAAATAAATACAGGGAGCATAACAGAGTACAGAGAAAAGGCCTAGTTTACTAGGTCTTTTTCAGCCCCGAAACATCGGATTATATAGTATGGAGTATTGCTTGAAAAGAAATAGACAACGGGTGCGTTTCTTAAATTTTTTCTATTATCCTTTGGATTGTTGGTCTATTTATTCAGTATATAGTAATCTCAACAGCGATCAAAGATGGTATTAACAAGTCTGTGGTTGGTCAATTTATAGAAAAGAAGTATTGGGTTAAAGAGGATAAAAAATCATTTTTTGATAGTGATTTGGATAATGATAAATAAAACTCTTATTCAGCTAAAGGGCGCGATTGTTAAATAACACAGGTAGAAAATGAACAAACTTTTTTATGAAAATCGCCCTCGTGAAATATTAAAAGAGCCTGTTTTGAACAATCTTTTTTTCAAAAACAGGCTCTTTTATATTTGGAAAATCAACTTTATAAGACGTACTTTTGATCAAACTTTTTTATAATCCAACAATAGAGGGAGTTTAATTGAAGAAACATCCCGTAAATATCTATTCTTTAAATTTTAACAATCTTATTGCATTTAAAATAACAATTAATGCAGCACCAGTATCACTTAATACAGCCATCCAAAGTGTAAGCCAACCAGGAAAGATTAAGACTAATGCAATAACTTTAATAATTATGGAGAACCAAATATTTTGTTTAATAATTGTTAAAGCGTTTCTGCTTAACTTCATTGTATGAGGAAGTTTATCAAGATTATCAGCCATTAAAACAATATCTGCTGTCTCCATTGCGGTGTCCGTTCCTGCACCACCCATCGCAATACCTAAATCTGCTGTTGCAAGTGCTGGAGCATCATTAATACCGTCTCCTACCATGGCCACCTTATGTCCTTCATTTTGTAATTTCTTTATGGCATCTACTTTATTCTCTGGCAATAATTCTGCGAAATAACGATTAACATTAGCTTCTGAAGCAATCATTTTTGCAGTTCCTTCATTATCTCCGGTCAACATGACAGTTTGGTTAACTCCACTTTGTTTTAATGCTTTTAAAGCTGACGCTGAAGTTTCACGTATTGTATCAGAAACTGCAATCACCCCAATTATTTGGCGATGTGTCCCTATTATAACTACCGTTTTCCCTTTGTTCTGAATCTCTTGAACATGGTTTTTTACATCCACTAAAGATACATTCATTTCTTCAAATAGTTTTAAATTACCAGCGTAAAAAATATCTCCTTCAATAGTCGCTTGAACGCCTTTTCCAACGATACTTTTAAATAACTCGCCATTTTTAGGTTGGATTCTTTTTTCGTTGGCATAACCAACAATCGCTTTTGCTATAGGATGTGTTGAATAATCTTCTAGAGTTAATGCTATTGAAAGTAATTCCTTTTTTGATCCGTTTAACGTTTTGATTTCCGATACTTTAGGTTTTCCTTCAGTCAAAGTACCAGTTTTATCAGATGCAATGGCAGTGATAGCACCTGCTTTTTCTAAAAACGTTCCACCTTTAATTAAGACTCCATTCTTTGCAGCGTTCCCAAGTAGAAATTCCAGTAAATGAACCGATAAAACCAAGAGTTATTAGTATACCAGACAAGATGACTAAACCATTTTCGTTTTTATTTTTGTTTGTCCGTATTGATTTCTTGTTTGAAGGTAATGAAGCTTTAAAGCCAATTTTAGAAACTTCAGAAATGATTTCTTCCGCCTTATTGTCATGCTCAATTTTCATTTTTCCAGTAGAGAAATTAACGCTGACATTTTTAATCGATGGAAGGGTATTTAAGTGGTTTTCTATGCTCTTAGCACAACTACCACAGTCCATTCCTTCTATATCGAATGTTTTTATATTCCCTTTTTGATTTAAAGGCTCAACAGAATATCCAAGTTTTTTGATTTCATTCTCAATCGGGATAAAGGCATCAAGGTTACTTGCAGCCACCTGCATTTTCGCTGTGCTGTAATTAACCTTTACCTCAGCTATATCCTTTAATGCACCTAAACCTTTTTCAATGGTTTTTGCACAAGCAGGACAATCCATTCCATGAACTCTGTATGCCATCTTCTCTCCAGAAGAAAGAGGATTCGAGATAGTCTCTATTGTCTGTTGTTCATTACTACTACAGAAGCCTGTTTTCACTGAGTTTTTATCTTCTTTAATTGTTGTTTTACCGCTACAACAATTATTAGTTTCTTGCTTATTTTCATTTGGAAGGGAAGTGCTGCAACAACTTACTTTTTCTAGTTCAATACCTGTTTCCTTCGATGAATGACTGCTACAACAACTAGTTTTTTCTTGAATTAAAATAGGTATTTTGATCACACCTAGTCTATATGATTTTCACAACATGCAACATCATTTTGAACATCTTCAAGAACCACATCGAACATTGTTAGTAAGTCTCGTATATGTTGATTACGTAAACTGTAGTAGCAGTATTTTCCTTCATTCCTCCCCACAATAATTCCACAGCCTTTTAAACAGGCAAGGTGTTGTGAAATATTTGACTGACTTCCTTTAATTTCTTCTACAATTTTTGACACAGTTTTTTCCTGATTTTTTATACTTTCAAGAATTTGAATCCTTGTTTTATTAGAAAATCCATGAATTAGTTTAACTTTCATATTGATATCAATATTTTGCATATATTTCCTCCTAACATATATAATTTGTGGGTGTTTTAAACTAATAGGTTAATAGATAATCAGTCAGACAATACCAAGCTGAAGTCTACAGCACAGGCGATTTATTGGGGCATACTGGATAAGGCTACAACATTTCGTATCTTTATTAAAAAATAGATTCAGGGAAAATTTAATCTGTACGCAAAAACAACTCCAGCTTCAAAATTATAAGAATATTATTTAGCTGCCTATAAGTAGGCAGCTATTTTTTTTAGAAATATAGGTGACAAAATTAGAATTTGTTTTTATAATAAGATAAAAGTTGTGCTAGGTAAAAACTTTAGAATGGGGTAAAAATAGATGGGGGAACCTAAGATAATCAGACTGGTTAATGGAGAAAAAGGGAATTTGATTAGAATTACTTCTTTGAATCTGGAAGGTGTGATGAGAAGAAGATTATTAGATTTAGGATTTGTAGCTGGAGCGATGGTTGAGGTCATTCGTAAAAGTCCTTTGGGAGACCCCATCGCATTTCGTGTGAGCCAAACTACGATTGCGTTACGAAGAGAGGAAAGTTCAAAAATAGAGGGGGAGTTGGTAACCAATGGGGAATAATTATCGAATTGCATTAACTGGAAACCCGAATACGGGTAAAAGCACATTGTTTAATGCCTTAACGGGTCTAAGGCAACATACAGGAAATTGGGCAGGGAAGACAGTGTCGCTTGCACAAGGTATCGTTCAGCATAAAGGAAAAACGTTCAATATGATTGACCTACCAGGTACATATTCCCTTTTTTCCAATTCAACTGATGAAGAAGTGGCACGAAATTATATCGTCTTTGAAAAACCAGATGTTACTCTTGTTGTGTTAGATGCAACATCATTAGAACGGAATTTCAATTTAGCATTGCAAGTTTTAGAGATGACAACAAATGTAATTATTTGCATTAACTTAATTGATGAAGCGGAAAAACAAGGAATTAAGATTAATGAAAAGTTACTGACAAAACGGTTAGGGGTGCCTGTGATCAAAATTTCTGCTCGAAACAAAATAGGATTCCCATTACTCCTAGATACTATTGAGCGCCTTGTAACCGGGACCATTGAATGTCACCCGATTCAGACGACATATCCCGATGATATAGAAGAACAAATAAAGAAAATCGAACCAAAAGTAAGTGAAATTGTCGGAGATAGTTTATCTTCTCGTTGGGTTTCTTTGAGATTGCTAGATGGAGACGATAACCTGCTTAATGAAATCAGTAAACGATTGGTGCTAGAGGAGGTTAAAGAATGAGTATTCAACAACTTTATTCCGAAGCTCAGCAATTGTCTTCGTCAAAGTTGAGAGATGACATTGTTCAACATCTCTACGATAGAAGTCATCATTTATGCCGTGAAGGAATTTCTTATTCGAAATCCAAAAGAGATACTCGTACAGAAAAACTGGATGCGATTTTTACCTCACCTCTTTTTGGTTTTCCTATTATGATTATCATGTTAGGATTATTGTTTTATTTAACGATAGCTGGAGCAAATATTCCATCATCAATGTTAGCTGAGTTTTTTGGTTCGTTAGAGCAGTATTTAAAATTATTTTTTGGGTTTATACATGCTCCTGATTGGTTGTATGGAGTTCTTGTTCTAGGATTGTATCGGGGAACGACCTGGGTCATTAGCGTAATGCTTCCACCTATGGCAATCTTTTTCCCAACATTTGCTCTTTTAGAGAATTACGGTTATCTGCCTCGTGTTGCATTTAATATGGATCGGTTGTTTAAACAGGTCGGGGCACATGGAAAGCAATCTTTAACTATGGCAATGGGATTTGGATGTAATGCCGCAGCCGTTATTTCAACTCGAATTATCGAATCGCCAAGAGAGCGAATGCTTGCCATCTTGACGAACAATTTTGTTCCATGTAATGGACGTTGGGGAACATTGATCGTTTTAGCTTCATTATTTATGGCTGCAAGTTTTACCGGAGGACTAAAATCATTAGTAACCACAGGAGTAATTGTAGGTATTGTCTTATTTGGAATAGTGGTTACTTTTTTTGTCTCTTGGGTTCTTTCGAAAACAGCTCTTAAAGGTGTGCCTACTCATTATACGTTAGAACTCCCGCCATATCGTCGACCGAAGTTTTTTGATACAGTGATTCGTTCATCGCTGACAAAATCGTGGTCTGTTTTAATGCGAGCGGTTAAAGTCGCAGCACCAGCTGCAATCCTAACATGGGTGATCGCGAATATTTACATTGGAGACACAAGTATTCTTATGTATGTTGTTCAGTTTTTGGACCCATTTGGACAATTACTTGGATTAGATGGGTTTATCCTGATGGCGTTCATTTTAGGTTTACCTGCAAATGAAATTGTTCTTCCTATCCTTTTGATGGGATATTTATCAACAGGTTCTCTTACGGAAGTTGATAGCATGGTGGATTTAAAGAAAATCTTTCTTGATCACGGCTGGACATGGCTAACAGCGTTGAACATGATGTTATTTTCTCTTCTGCATTATCCGTGCGGAACGACATTAATTAATATTTATAAAGAAACGAAGAGTGCAAAATGGACTTTCCTCGCATTCCTTATTCCAACCGTCATAGCTATTCTCGTCCCACTAATCATAACTCAAATGGTGAGATTCTTTGGTTGGATATAAATGTAAAGGTGGAGCCACTGTCACTAAAAGACGAACTCTCAATTGGGTTCGTTTTATATTTCTTGTATGATTGATCGATTATGCTTATTTTTTATTTCGGGCTTACCTTTTTTCTATTATTAACCATGGTTTTTGATAAGTATATGTCAAGAAAGAATGAACAAAGTAATACTTTGATAATTGGGGCTGCTTTGACATTTATTAATTTACTGAATCGTTGTTATAAAAGAAACTGGTCAAAAAAATAGCATCTGCTTTTCCTTAAACAGATGCTATGTCAAAGGGGAATATATTATTAGATTTATATACATCTATTTTTAAAAACTTTATTAACTTGTGTGTATAAAAGAGTAATAGTGTGGGAATCATATAGATAAGGGAGTTAAATAAAGGGGAAAAAGTGATGTATAGAGAAAGTAAATAAAATTTGTCTGATTTTGTTTATAATGATCAATTTGAATTGAACTTTTACCTTTCATATAGATTCCATCAATTTTATGATCATGTTCCGAATCAATCAGAAGATAAAATGGTAAAACAACAATAAATCAATAAAGTAAACTGAGAGGGTAAAAATTAATGAGTGAAGAAATCATATAAGCGACCATGTTATTCTGATTTGAATGAACAAGGTCGTTTATTGTTGTTATAAAGCTCTTTATCTGAGTCAATACGATCAGCGAGTGAGGATATTAGAATGATTATTCTTTGCACCTCGAATTATGGACACCGATATAGATAGTACTGTACTCTCTATAAATTATTTTTTTTGCTATTTATTTTAGATAAAAGTTCTCTCCAATTTGAAGGAAAGCCGATATGTGCAAAATCGATATCATCTTCATATTCAAGAACAAGTGCTTCTAAGTCAGTAATAAATCTGTTGCCCTCAGCCCTTGTTAATAATCTTTGGATAATATAAATTGCAGCAAATATGAGTTGATTATCAAATTGCTGACTTTCTTCTTTAAACAAGCGTGGTTTAAATATTAATTTTTTATTATACAAACGTCCATAGTGAGCACAAACATTTCGAACATTTGATAATGACTGTAACCAACTTTCTAGGTAATAATAAGGAACGTTGTAATAAACTTTTGCTATATGTTTTTTTAATATCCTCGTTTAAATTTCGATAGAATTTAGAAATGAATCCGAATGAAGCAACTTCAATGGCTGCCCAAATAGGAATGATTCCATCATATTTTTTGAAATGATGTTGAATAAACAATCCGCCCTTACGACTCTTTATTAATCAATATCTCGAGTTCATCCAGAGACTCTTGATGAAACTTTTCATTAATAAAATTCTCTTTATCTTTATAACCAAGTGGACCAAATTTATGAGCAATTTCATAAGATATATGCGTACGGAAGGCTATCTCAATAGTTTCTAATACTCCTAAAAGTAATAACCTTAGTCTTCTGTCAAATTTATATAATGAAAGCATTTTATTATATGATGAAGTATTGCTATATTGCTTTTTATTAATTGGATCTTTTAGGGTTAGTCCATAAGCTAATAATCGGTAATAATTAATTCTCTGCAATGTTTTTTCAGCATATTCAGAATCCTCTATGTATAAGTTTCTACTTTTATATAATTCTACTTGTTCTTTATAGGTTTTGGGTGGTTTTACTTTAGATTTGTCTTTTTCAGGCTCTATTTTGGCATTTCCCCTTGAATAAAAAAAATGACCCACCTTGGTCCGCATTGTTAAGAGGCGTGGTGGGTTCTGTTAATACTATAATATATCCTTTAAATTTTTTTGTCAAAGAATGAGATATGAGGTAATCTCGCCAAAATTTTACCTTTTCCTTTTAAGTTGAATGATACCCTTCCTTTTTTAAGCGTGTTTCTTCCTACGCCGGCCAAGAAAAGAACCGCGATGAAGGTACTAAGGCTATCCTTGATCATTAAGTTGTATTTCAACTCGATACATAATATCCAATATGTACATCAGTTGAACCATTTTAGCCTTGTTACTCGTCATATAATGTAGAAAATACATTTTTATTAGAGGTACAGCAGAGGTACAGCCAACCGCATTTTCCTGGCGCTATCCCTTGTAGAGCATTTCTCAGACATAATTTAAGTGGTTTTTAAACAATTAGTGAAGAAAAAAAGCTATGTCTTTCTCTTCAAATTGATATCTGTAAAAACATTCTGTTTTAAAATGGCTAAAAAAGCTCTCTATACATGCATTGTCATAACAATTTCCTTTTCTAGACATACTAATTTTGATATTGTATTTTTGTAAAACTTGGTTATATTTTTTGGATGTGTATTGGAAACCCTGGTCGCTATGTAATAATAGGGGGCAATGTATTTTCCGTTTCTTTACAGCTTTATTCACTGTATCAAGGACTAATTTTAAATTGTTCCTTTCACTGATTTGATAAGATATAATTTCATTATTGAAAAGGTCCATAATGACTGAAAGGTAGAGACGCTTTCCGTTAAAGGTAAGATATGTAATATCCGTTACCCATTTTTCATTTGGTTTTGTCGCTGAAAATTCACGGTTTAAATGATTTTTAGCTACAGCACTCTGTTCTTGATCCCAAAATACCTCCACTTTTTCTTTCGAATCTTTGCTTGAATTCCCATCTTTTTCATTAATCTATATACTCTTTTATGGTTAATCTGTAAGCCATATTTCTGCTTTAGCCAAATACGAACTCTAGGGTAACCAAAGCTACCGTTTATATCTGGATCCTGTTCGCATTCTAATATTTTTGACATAATAAATTGGTCTTTCTTTTGTTTTTCAGAAAGGTTAGCTTTTCTTTTGCCATTTGTAATAACCACTTTTGGAAACCTTCGCAATTTCACAAAGCATCAAAATAGGATATTTGTTTTCTAGTGAATGAATAATCTCATATTCTACTGATTTTTCTCTTTTAATCTCATCTCCTTTTTCACTACTAAGAGCTTTTTTAGGTATGCATTTTCTGCCTCCAAACGCTCTATTTTTTTATTTATATTTAGTTCTTTGGTGTTTGAAATCTCTTTTTTTATTCCCGATGATTTCTTTTTTCTTGTAATCCAAGAAAACCTTCATTCTTATAGTGTCTAATCCACCTATCAATAACGGAATAAGTAACCCCTAATTCTTTTCCAATCAGTTTACTACCCATTCCTCTATGTAAGTACATTTCAATTGCTTTCATTTTAAATTCAGGTGTAAAAGTTCTTCTACTTTTCTCCATAAAAAAATCCCCTCCATAATAACAGTACAGCACCTTTCTTGCGACTGTCTACTATAGGGGGATAATACCAAAGTATGTTTGCCCCATGCTTGGCTCAGCAACAAAAAAAGCACCCAAAGGATGCCTTATAAAAAATTAATAAATAAGGTATGGCGGATAATATGGAGGATATGGATACCAGTAAACATATCTATAAGGACCAACTAATGTACTAACCAATAGACCGCCCAATGCTCCACCCAGTAATCCTGCTAGAAAGGGGTTTCCAAAATAGGGTCTCCAAAAAAATGGAGGTCTCCAAAAAAAAGGTCTTACAAAACGCGGTCTAATGAAAAATGGTCTCCTTATAATTCGTTCATCTGTATTTGTTATATCGACTTGTTGAGGCATCACCTGTACTTCTGAATTCATAAAAACAGTCCTCATTTCTTTTTGCTATAAAGAATATGCGTTTACCTATCTCGTTTCTTGTGCTTATATCATTGTTTTTTAAAAATTTTCAACCAGTATTGTCAAGCACAGTTTTCAATAAAACAAAGGACCGCCCGTTAGAACTTTTATTGAGGTTAATGTAGTAGTTTAGTAAAAATGAAGAACTAATTACCAATTTGGAAACCCTTCAATATCAAAAAAAAACGAGGAAAGCATGGATACCAATGGTTTACGTTATGCTTAAAGTTATATGTTATAAACGTGTTACTGTTTGTACATCTTAAAAGATAAAGGAGGTTGCATTTTATTGGGATGGATTATTGGGCTTTATTTATTAAATACGGTTTTTATGATTATCATAGCAATTCGCGAGGTACGCCGACCGGCTGTGGCTTTAAATTGGATAACCATTAGTTTTATATTCCCTGTGATCAGTTTTGGACTCTATCTTGTTACATCGAATCCCATTCGTATGAATCGTCGTACAAGGCAGACTTCGACTCTTAACAAATTAGACATGTTGCCTGATTCCTTTGGTAGATCAGCTCAGGTGATCGCACAAGCATTGAAACATTTGACCGTGGATGGATTGAGGACTGGTCAAGTACAGGTGCTCATAAATGGGATTAAAACCTATGATAAACTAATGGAGTCTATACAGAACGCAAAAAAAACGATTGACCTAGAATATTACATATATAGAAACGACAAAATTGGAAAGCGTATTACGAACTTACTGATTGAACGGGCATTGGACGGTGTGCATATCCGCTTTATAAGAGACGGGTGGGGGAGCAAAAAGTTTTCCAAAACTCATATTCTTCGGATGATGGATGCAGGAATAGAATGTCGGACCATTTTCCCCTTACGCATCCCTTGGATATTCTCAACTTTGAACAACAGGGACCATTGTAAAATTGTCGTGATCGACAATAAGGAAGCTTTTACAGGCGGTATTAATATTGGGGATGAATATACTGGATTAAAGCGGACTGTAGGGTTTTGGCGTGACACTCATGTAAGAATCGTGGGTGAAGCTTCATCCGATTTGAAATCGATCTTCGACGACCATTGGAATGTGGCTACACCGGAACGAATGAAAACAAGATCAAGCATGAAATCAAAAGCAGGAAAAGAGGGTAATCCTATTATCGCTTCAGCCAGCAGATCAAACCAATTTACTATGATGGCAGAATGGAGCACTGAGTTGGGTACTATAGATGGTAAAGATGCTAATACAGTTCCGGTCAGTGCAAAAATGCACCAAGCATATGTACAGACATTGGAAGGAAATCCTGGAATTCCCACTCCGATTATCAGGCAGGCGTACTTTATTGGACTGACACAAGCAACAAAGACCATTGATATTACCACACCCTATTTTGTACCTGATCAAGATATTATTATGGGGCTAAAGACAGCGGTGGCACGTGGTGTACGTGTTAGATTGCTGGTTCCTCGTCAAGTGGATCAAAAAATCGTGGAACGTGCAAGCTTTACTTTTTATGGAGAGCTGCTGGAAGCAGGGGTTCATATCTATCTATATAACAAAGGAATGCTTCACGCGAAGTCATTGATCATCGATGAGGAAGTTGCTGAAGTAGGAGCCGCAAATTATGATATGAGAAGTTTTCGCTTGAATTACGAAGTGTGTGAATTCTTTTACAGTAAAGACGTGGCAAGGGACCTTACAGAACAATTTGAGCGAGACCTTAATAATTCTGTCACATTGCGAATGGAAGATTTATTACAACGCTCTCCTTCACAGCGGTTAATGCAGCAAGGTGCCCGCCTCCTTTTTCCGTTGTTATAGCCAATAATAACCTTTGAAGAAAGCTAAGAATTATTTTGGATTCGGAAGCCTTCGGATTATATAATTTAGAGGGCTTTTTTTATGCTGTTATGGGATGTACATAAGGAATCTTCAATATCCCCCAAAAACACTAAAGGAATCATTTATGAACTACACCGGAGATCCATTAACATTCAAATGGATTTCGCCTATAGTTCATTGTCGAACAATGAGCGAGAGCAATTTGACCAAGTAATAAAAAGAATACATAGTAAAATAGAAAACTATCTGACAAGCAACTTAAATCGAAGGCAATTTTGCGATTTAATACTGGGAGATTTAGACCCTTCATCATCAAATGACATGGTGCTTCAACACATTGAAAAGATTTTACCTCAAGTAACCACCATATACAATCAAATCAACAAGAAACCTATTTATGTAAAAATCAACTCAGAGCTGTACTATTCTTTATCAGAATCCAATTACAATGACCTTGCTGAAGCAATTAAAGATGTGGCTAATAAAAAGTACTATTAACACAATGGAGCACCTAAGATTCATTTCCTTCTATTAAAAGCAGGGTTTTCGGTTAGTCTTAAACGAGTTCAACGGATCATGAGAAAGGCGGGAATTTATTCGATTACGATTAAAAAATTCCGTCCACAATCAAACAGAAAACCGATTGAGGCCCGTGAAAACGTATTACAACAGGATTTTTCCACGTCCAAATTGAACGAAAAATGGGTGGCTGATATCACCTATATTCACACTTTGCGAGATGGCTGGTGTTATTTAGCCACGGTTTTAGACCTGTATTCTAAAAAAATCATCGGATATTCTTTCTCTCGTTCCATGACGACTGAACTTGTTTTACATGCTTTAGACAATGCCGTTTCTGTCCAACAGCCGGAGCCTGGCCTCATTTTACATACGGATCTTGGCTCTCAATACACAAGTGAAGATTTTAGCCAAGCGCTTAAAGAACAGGAAATCATTCCATCTTTTAGTCGCAAAGGTTGCCCATACGATAACGCATGTATTGAATCTTTTCATGCCATTTTAAAGAAGGAAGAAGTCCATCACGTAACCTATTTAAATTTCGAATCAGCGAACGCAGCCTTGTTTCAGTTTATTGAAGGCTGGTATAATCGCCGACGTATTCACGGCCAATTAAACTTTCAGACGCCGCAAGAAGTGGAAGATCAGTTCCATCAATCAGCATGAAAAGTTAACTTATTTGTGTCCAAGATATTGACTCAAGTCCAACAGCCCAAATTAAAAGGGATATTTTTGTTTTTATTGATTATACCTACTTAACTCAGCACATAATATCCATTATGTACGTTTGTATCGACTTAATGTCCCTTATACTCATTCATATAAGGTAGAAAATACACTTCAATCCACTATACATTTTTCCAGGTGGAGATGCCTAGTAGAGTTTGACTGATTATGCATTTGGATAAAAGTCGTTCCATATCTTCCATTTGAGTTTCATCTAGTTATGGTTTAGGTGACGTATCATAATTGCTTTTTGCACTTTTTAGCATTTTTATATGTTCTGGTATAAAGAATCCTTAAAATTGATTTTTCCCCGATCTCTAAGCATATATGATTGTTCCCTTTCTATTTTTTTATTATAAGAACCTTTGTCTTTTTATCATTCAGGAGGGTTTGATTTGTTTTTATCTACTATATAGCCTTTAGGCTAGGTTTTTTTCTTAAGAAGCTAGTTTTTTTAAGTAATGTTTCAAAGATTTTAGAACATACTTCGGGCGGCAGCACTATAGACTGTAAGAAAGGAAGATCGTCTTTCTAACATTCTGTACGTGTCGCTTCGGCATTAAATGGCCCGATAACCACGGTTTGTACGGCTCACGCCTACATTCCGTAGGTTCCTGTTCCATTTACGGCAAGCCGCCATACCGAACGAGCCGAAGGGCGTAACATCTAAGAGAATACATCGTTAAAAGACAAAAGAATAAAGGATTAAAAAGGAAGCAGCCAAAATCGGCTGCTTTTATTTTATTATTTTTCCCTTTGCCTTCCGAATCGTAAAACAGCGCAAGACGTCTAACCTTCTAGCCGGCAGGACACCCGAACCTTTCCGGCTAGAAGATAAGACGTCTAGTCCATCGTTCAAGGGGCTCAAAACTTTTTTATTAAGGGCGCTTTGCAACATAAAAAACTTTTAGGCTAAGAACACCCTTGACCAATCGCCTATGCGCGTTTTTCGTTCTCCATGTCAAAGGGGAAAAATAATCCCCTTTGGGGACATCATTCGCTTCGTACGGCAAAAGAAAAAATGAAAAAACAACTACAAAGAAACAATCATAAACACTAAAAAACAAAGGGAAAGGGAGTTTGAGAAAATGGAATTAATGCCAATCTTTGAAGTGGTACGAATTAAGCAGGTCATTAGAGAAGTGGAAGAACCGTTTGCGGCTTTCACTATTCGCAGTCCGGAGGATGCAAAAGAATTGGCAGAGGCCCATATCGGAGACGAAGACAGAGAGGTGTTTCTTGTGATGATGCTGAATACGAAAAATCAAGTGATTGGGCTTCATCGAGCGCATGTGGGCAGTATCAACGCAAGCCTCGTACACCCAAGGGAGGTCATGAAATGCGCTATTTTAAACAATGCGGCTGCTATTATTGTTAGTCATCAACATCCATCCGGAAACCCGGCCCCGAGCCAAGAAGATATAGAAGTCACTAAGCGATTGGCCGAAGCCGGAAAGCTAATAGGCATTGAAGTTCTTGACCATGTCATTGTTTCATACACCGGAAAATATGTGAGCTTAAAAGAAAAAGGGTACTTATAAAATGGACAAGCAGAGGGGGATTTTCCCCTTTTGCTTAAAAAAGAGAAAACATGCTGTTGCTGGTGGATCGTTTGCTGGTGATGGCTTACGAAAGGAAGAAAAAACATCCGTTTTTTCTTTGATTAAAAAGCAGGCCTCGAGCCTGCTTGGCGGTTGCTTGAGCAACCTTTTACAGTCTTTGAGGGCTTGCTCGGGGAAGGGGAAAGTCCATTCCTAAAGTCCATCCTGATAAAAATGTTGTGGCATAATTGTAAATGTAGATTCCCTTCATCGGAATTTCCACATCTATCATTAATCTCTGATCTGAAGTTCGTTTTTTTGAAACGTATAATATACCAACATTTGACGTAAGTTAAAAGATTTTTTAGAAGTGTTAGGTTGTTTTTTATACGCTAAGCATTTTCTTAAAACATATATTCCATAAGAAAAGAGGGAGTTTTGTTTTAGAGAAAGATTTTGGGAGCATAAAAACAACGACTCTAAGATATTTAAAAGCCAATTATACGAAGGGCCTAAAATGATGAACATTTACGGAGATTGCTACGCTAAGGATCTTCTATAAAATTATTTTTAGGACTTAAGTTGGTTGACAATGATAATTATTATCAACTATTATAAAATTCAGATAAATGGTTGATAACGATTATCATTATCGTTTGTTGAGGGTATCAACAAAGTTTCTGGTAAAGGATGTGTAGAAATGAGTACGATACAAACCGAAAGTGCAAGAGTTATAGAAAACGAGGATTTTGATGAGGAAGAGTTAAAAACGCTAGCTTACATTAGGAGCAAAGAGCCTGAATTGGAAGAAGGGTACCTAACGAATCTTCAGGCAGGACGAAAAGGTATTTTTCAGCGTCTATTTCAGGCACTTATACGAGAAAAGCTAATCGAAGAAGAGAGAGTTTCATGGTTAGAAGGAGCTGGAACAAGCATCTGCATTAAGCTGCCTAGTGGAAAAATGCTGCAAACTGCCGTTAAGAAGCGGCATTCACTTGGAAGATTTGATGTAGAAGGTGATTCTGTTGTTCATGGTCGTGAGTATTCTAGAGTACTTACACATCCTGTTGAACTTCTAGAGTTGTTAAGGCAAGAAGGATTGTTAAGTGAAGCAACAGAAGAGCAGTTTCAACGATTTAAAATGGAGATTCAAAACGGAGTAGTGAATCTAACCTTAGCATTGGTAGGTGCTGCCCGAAGAAAACAGGAGTTAGCTACTATAGCTAAATTAGAACATATACAGACCTCATTAGAATGGGTGGTCAAACAGAGTAAAGATAACAAGAACTTTAGTACACTGGCTTTTTATGAACAATGGGTAGTAGAAGGTCATCCTCTACATCCTGGAGCTAAGACAAAGTTTGGTCTTGATGTAGCAGATGTCATCCGGTATTCACCCGAATGGGGTGCTACTCCAGAGGTAGCTCTTGCGGCGGTTGTAAAAAAATATTGTCAAACCACGTCCATCGATGAACAGACCGTGACAACTCGTCTATACCAAGAGTATGAAGGCCTACAATCATTCGTTGAAAAAACATTACAAAAGCAGGGATTAAATCCTGCCCAGTTCGAATTGATTCCTGTACATCCGTGGCAGTTTGATCATACAATATACCCTTTGTACAAAAAAGAGATAGAACAGAAAAGAATTGTTCCTATTCCAAACTTTCGTATTCCAACACAGTCATTGGTTTCTTTTCGCTCGTTAGCTCCCATCCAAAACCGTGGGCAGGGAAGGCATCATATAAAAACAGCAGTCAATGTACAAACCACCAGTGCTGTACGTATCGTTTCACCTAATTCTGTGGAAAATGGACCAATTCTTTCGAAGATATTAGCTGACATTCAAGAAAAAGAACATGATTTTGAGGGAAGCTTTGTTGTACTTCAAGAGCGTTCAGGGGTTTATTTCCAACCGATGAATCCTACGTTGTCGGAAGATGAGCAATGGACACTACAGGCCAATTTGGCCTCCATCCTGCGGGAGAATCCCAATAACCATGTCAAACACGAAGAAGAAATTCCCATGGCTGCCGCAGCGCTTTTAGCGGAGTCACCGATCAGTGGTAATCCTCTAGCGGTTGAATTAATAGAGGAGCTAGCTGGCTACTATGGTTTATCTGATGTAGCAGAGGCGGCAGCTTTATTTATTCAAAGATATGCCCAAGCATCGTTACCGGGCTTTTTAACCTTAATGGTACGATATGGAATTAGTTTAGAAGGTCATATGCAGAATAGTGTCTCTGTTTTTCGTCATGGAGAGTTGGTGCGTGTTCTTTTAAGAGACTTTGGTGGTGCACGAATTCTACCAGAAAGATTGAAGAAGCAAGGATTTCAAGCAGAGTTTTATCCTGGTTCATCCATAGTAACGACAAAGGTAGACCAACTAAGAAATATTATTTCATATTCGGTCATGCAAAACCATTTTGCTGAA